>NZ_JAFEVZ010000009.1 GCF_022802975.1 Flavobacterium pectinovorum | reverse complement strand
TCGAATCTCACAATTCTATTACTCTTATTCTTTTGTTCTAACATCTCTGTTAAAACGGCTGTCAATTCAATATGTCTACGAACGTGTATTTCTTATTTTATTTACTTTGATTTGTTTCTCAAAGCGGATGCAAAAGTAGAAAACTTATTTCTAACTGGCAAATGTTTTTTGAAGTTTTTTTTTAGAAAATTTTTCATTTCCTTCTCTCCAATTTATCTACCAATCTATCAATGAACTTTCACTGTTTGCGGGGTGCAAAGGTAAAAAGCATTTTCAAATCTCGCAAGCTTTTTGGAATCTTTTTTTTTGAAAATTTCTTTTCATTTGATTCTTATTACTTGCCAGTATTTCGATGAACGCCTTCGCTGTTGCGGGTGCAAAAGTACCACACTTATTCAGTTAAACAATAATTTTTAACCCCTTTTTTTAGCCTTTTTTTGAATTATTTCTTAACTAACTGATAACTCCTTATTTACAAAATAACTTTTTTTAATAAAATGTAAGACTTTTCGTGTTTTAGATGCCTTTTTGATAGTTTTTAGCCTTTTTCACATCTTGATTTTGTCAAGTTTTTCTGTTTTGGGACGCTTTGATGAACTTATATCAAATTATAAAAAACCCTTTTTCTGCCCTTTTTACCTATTTATAACACAGCAAACATCCTAAAACTCTCTTCTTTCATCGTTTTCTTCCTGAAATAATCTTCTATTTACCAAAATTTCCTTCTCAAAACGCAAACCATAGCCCCGATAGTAGTGAAAATCCTTTTGTACCGGGGTTCGGTACTAAAGATTGCAGCGAATAGCGGGAGTAAGCTTCTCATTAATATAATCAAATTCCAATATTAAAAAGAGATTCGAATTCGATCGGCAGGACAAACTTTTACTCTTATACATTATCTAGTATAATTTTCTACTTATATATGTAGAAAAAACAAACCCGACAGATTTTCTAAAAAAACTGCCGGGGTTGAGATTACATAAACATCCAAAGTTATTTCTTCACTTCATTAATTGTTTGCAAAAAAGTTTCAAGGGGCTGCGCGCCAGAAATAGCATACTTTCTATCAAAAACAAAAAATGGAACACCTTGCACCCCTATTTCCTGCGCTTCGGCAATATCCTTTTGCACATTATTCAAAAACATACTTTCATTTTCTATTACTTCACGAACTTCATTTTCATCTAACCCGGCCTGTATCCCTAATTTCATTAAAACCGAAGCATCATTTAAATCCTCTCCTTGCGTAAAATATGCTTTAAAGAAAATTTCTTCCATTTCATCATCCAATTTTTTGGTTTTAGCTAAATGTATGATGCGATGAGCCATCAATGAATTTGAGATAATAGCTTTTTCAAAATGATATTCCAAACCAACGCTTTTTGCACGTTCAACAACTGCTTTATGCATTTCTACTGATTGTTCCAGCGAAATACCTTTGCGTTCTGCCAAAAAAGCATAAACATCCTTATTATGTTGAGGGGTTATTGATGGGTCGAGCTGAAAACTTTTCCATTCAATTTCAAATTCATCATTTGGAAATTCAGCCAGGGCTTTTTCCAATTGTCTTTTTCCTATGTAACAAAACGGACACATAATATCCGACCAAATTTCTATTTTCATATCACAAAAATAATTAAATATATTTAGAAGATTTTTTCATTTAAGAAAAGAATAAGAGCAAAGTATTCCGATTCACTTCATCTTTATCAAGAGTGAGAAAAATAAAAAACCGCAACTCTTTTTTAAAGAATTGCGGTTTCTAGGTATAAAAAATGGTTGGTTAATAGCGATATTTTTTTTTTACAATGATATGTCTTTAATCTGAAACTAAAAAAGATCCCTGTAACAAAAAAAACTTTTGATGTTAACTATTTAACATCACTGGCATTACCAACATTGTAACAGTTTCTCCTTCTTCTAAACCATCTACCGGTGTTAAAATCCCAGCCCTGTTTGGCAATGACATCTCTAACATAATCATATCTGATTGCAAATTAGTTAGCATTTCAGTCAAGAAACGTGAATTAAAACCAATTTGAAGATCATCACCCTGATAATCACAAGTCAATCTTTCTTCTGCTTTATTTGAATAATCAATATCTTCTGCCGAAACATTTAATTCAGCCCCTGCAATTTTTAAACGAATTTGATGTGTAGTTTTGTTTGAGAAAATCGCAACACGCTTAACTGAACTTAAAAACAAAGAACGATCAATCATTAGTCTATTTGGATTTTCTTTAGGAATTACTGCTTCGTAATTTGGATATTTTCCATCAATTAAACGACACATTAAAATATAATTATCAAATGAGAACGTTGCATTTGAATCATTGTACTCAATTTTTACTTCAGCATCGGAACTTCCAAGAATACTTTTTAAAATATTCAAAGGCTTTTTAGGCATAATAAAATCTGCAACCTGAGACGCTTTAACATCTGTACGCGCATATTTTACTAATTTATGAGCATCAGTCGCTACGAAAGTTAATCCTTCTGGCGAAAACTGGAAGAAAACCCCAGACATTACCGGACGTAAATCATCGTTTCCGGCTGCAAAAATAGTTTTACTTACCGCAGTTGCCAAAACATCTGCAGGAACAAGTGTTACAGATGGATCATCAAGACTTACCGATTTAGGAAATTCTTCTCCAGCAGCATAAGCCAATGCATATTTTCCTGAATTAGAACTAATTTCAACAGTATTATTATCTTCAACTGTAAAAGTCAAAGGCTGCTCCGGAAATGTTTTTAAAATTTCGAGTAAAAGTTTTGCAGGTACAGCTACACTTCCTTTACTTGTAGAATCGATTGATAATGTAGCTGACATTGTGGTTTCAAGGTCTGATGCTGAAACTGTCAACTCATTATTATTTAGTTCAAATAAAAAGTTATCTAAAATAGGTAATGTATTGTTACTGTTAATTACACTACCTAAAACTTGTAATTGTTTTAATAAGTACGAACTCGATACTATAAATTTCATCTCTCTGTTTTTAATTTTTGTGTCTATTTTAGTAATTTGAACCTAAAATTTACAGATTACAAATATATCGTAAACAATCTTAGTTTCGCAATTTTTTTATTAACATCTATTTGCTGTATTTTCTTTTTCGGATGTAAGTAAATACAAGTCCAAAAACCAGCAAAATTAAGATTGGAAGTCCGATAGTTATGAATTGCGCCTGAGTGTAATTTTCGTAAACTTTCTCTTTATCCAATAACGGTAAATCTAAATCTTTGCTTCTAATGTTAATAAGTCCGGTATCATCTAATAAATAATTGATACAATTCATTACAAAATCCTTGTTATCATATAAGTTTCCTGAACGCTGATCGTATCCTAATTCTACTGGCTCCATATTTTTATCCAATTGATTTTTAGCTACATCACCATCAGAAACAACGATCATTTTGGTTGGTTTTCCGTGCGCCAAAAATGAATTTTCTTTGAAAGCCAAAACACGATTTTCAAAAGCCGAATGAAAACTTCCCTCTAATAAAACCGACATTGGTAAATTTCCTTTATTAAGATAATCTTTTGGAGAGGTCTGTTCTGAAACAATATCTAAATTAACTTCAAATGGGGTACCTATTTTTTTAGAATAAGGTGACGATTGCAATAAAACCGTTTTCTTAATTCCGTTTTTCAATGTATCGATTGGGCTTGCAAAGTCAAATTTGATTCCTCCTAAGTTTTTCACGATTGAATGTTTGCTTTCCGGAGACACTAATGGAGCAAATTTCCAAATAAAATCCTGATATTGTGTTGCACTTCCCTGCTCACCGGTAGCTAATTTTATGGGGCTTCCCTGTTCATCTTTTATCAGATCAGGGTTAATTCTGAATCCATATTTAAAGAACATATCATTCAGATTTAAATCTCTTGGATATGCCAAAGTTACACCTGCCTGATTGTACAAACTATCCATATCTGCTGAAACCTGATCTATCAGCCATAACGTTTTTCCTCCATTAACGATAAATTGATCCAAAACTTGTTTTTCTTCATCAGAAAAAGTTTCAGTAGGTTTTGCAATTATGGCTAAATCGTATTTTTTTAATGCGTTTAAAGTTCCGTTAGGATCTTTGGCAACAGAGTCTAATGTAAATGGCCCTATATAATAACTTTCACGAATTTGCATCAACATCTTGGCAATGTGAATTTCTTTCATTTCACCATTACCTTTTATAATAGCGACTTTCTTTTGCTTGTCTTTCGTAATTTTATTGATCGCATCAGCAATAGAATATTCTAAATGCTGAATAGAACCAATTACTTTTTGCGTAGTAGAAGCTCCCATTCTGTTTTTCAACAAAGGAATATTTACTTCTTTATTGTTGTAAACTGCAATTGCCCATGGAAACACCATGGCCTGAGACTGCTTTCCTTTATCATCAACTGTAAGGTTTATGGGTGTAAGTCCTTTTTGGTACAATGCTTTTACCAAATCCATACTTTCATCTTTGTTTTCCAGCGGATTTACAAATTCGAAAACTATATTTGAATTATAAGCATGAAATTCTTCCAGCAATTGTTTTGTTTCTTGTTGTAAACGTCTAAAATCAGCTGGCAAATCACCTTCCATGTAAATCTTTACAGATAACGGATTTTTAACCTGTTTTACAATCTGCAAAGAAGTTTCAGATAGAGTGTAACGCTTGTCTTTGGTTAAATCAAATCGATAAAAAAACAAAGTACCTAATACATTCAGGACAACCAAAATAAAAATAGTTATCCATAACGTTTTGAAATTTAATTGAGTAGATGCTTTCATTAGGCTTTAAAAGATTTTAATTGATAAACTGTAAAAGACAAAAACAGAAATGTAACACTTAAAAAGTAAATCACATCACGAGTATCAATTACTCCCCTACTTATACTTTTAAAGTGTTCCTGCATACCCAATGCTGGTATAAAACCTGAAAAACCAGGAATCAGCGATGCTAAACCTTCAAATCCAAAATAAAAGAAAAAACATAAAAAAACAGAAATGATAAATGCTACAATTTGATTTTCTGATAGCGTTGAAGTAAAAATTCCGATAGCAGAATAAGACGCAATCAGAAATAATAGCCCAAAATAAGAACCAATTGTACTGCCCATATCGATATTCCCTTCAGGAAAACCTAGATTAGAAATTACTTTTACATAAATAAATGTTGGAATAATTGCTAGAATAATCAAAAATGCAGCCCCTAAAAATTTTCCGTTTACAATTTCCCAAATCGACAATGGTTTGGTCAAAAGCAATTCTAATGTTCCTTGTTTTTTTTCATCAGAGAAACTTCTCATGGTTACTGCCGGAATCAGGAAAATCAAAATCCAGGGTGCTAATGTAAAAAATGGGGTTAAATCGGCATAACCGGTATTTAGAATATTGTAATCCCCTTCAAAAACCCATAAAAACAGTCCGTTGCTGATTAAGAAAATCGCAATGACCAAATAGCCTATCGGAGAGCCAAAAAAGGAGTTTATTTCCCGTAAAATAATTGATTTCATGTAACTTATTTTGTTTCAAGTTTTTCTTGTTTCAGGTTTCACGTTGCTTTACTTTGCGAACTTTGTTTTTTCTAAAACCTGTTAATATAATCTTTGCGTTCTTTGCGGTTAATTTCGTTCCAATTTTTCAGTTTCAGCATCCAACTTGAAACCTGAAATTTTAAACTAAAGAAACCACTTTATCAACACTCCAAGCTTCGGGCCTGGCATTAAATAACTTTTTTGTAAAATCCCATACCGTATTAAATAATTCAGATTGTCTGTAGTTTTCTAAATCTTGTTCGGTTTCCCAATAACTGTATGTAAAAAATATGCATTTATCATTTTTATCCTGATACAATTCTAAAAAACGGTTTCCTTCTGCATTTCGTATTTTATCTTTCATGATTTCAAAATTTCCCAGAAAATCAGGAATTTTTTCTTCATGAAAGCTCATTTTTACTATTCTGACAAACATATAATTCTTTAATTCAGTTTGGGTGCAAATGTATTTTATTTTGACGAAATTACTAACTCAAAAATTGAATCGTAATAACATCCCGATAATTCAGTCCTAATAAGCTGTTTGCTGATCCCACATTTGAAGGATTACTTCTAAAAATAGCGATTTCGAGGAAACCTGCTTCATTAAAAATAGCCAGTTTTTCACCTTCGTACGTTTTAATTGGGTATTTGTCTGAAGTTGCAATTGCTGAATAATTTGGCAGAATCGTTTTGATGCTTTTAGGTTTCATTACAATTTCATAAGGCCGACCTTTAGCAACTTCTGTAAATTGCTTTTTAGAAATATTGGTTACCACGTTTCCAAAATGGTCAATATAAATCACATACCCTTTTATTGAATTACCATCGTTGGCAACAACCGGCTGTAATTCTGTAATTTGCTTAATTCCCTGAATTTCTTTCCCAATAACATTCAACAAACCGCCTTTTGCGATATGACAGGCCACTTGTATAAAAATATCCAAATCGCTAAATTCAATTGGAAAACGATCGTGAATATTAATTTCGACAATTTTTTGCGGAACGATCTTCTGCGTAAGCATGCTTAAAATTCCGTTATCGGCACAAATAAAATAATGGTCGTTCCATTGCATGGCGATATGCTGATTCTCTTTATTGCGTTCAATATCAACCCCAATTAAATGTACAGTTCCTTTTGGAAAACTTAAATAAGAAGCTCCAATAACGTAACTTGCTTCGGCAGTATTAAATGGGTCTATATCATGCGAAATATCAATTATCTGAACCTCTGGGTATTCAGAAATAATTTTACCCTTCAGTGAACCAACAAAGTGGTCTTTCAAGCCGTAATCGGTAGTGAGGGTAATTATTGACATGATTTTGTTTATAACTATTGATAGTATTTAAATCTAATTTTCATTAAATTTGAGAAATGCAAAGCTAATAATACTAAATGCAAATTGAAAGAAAGAAAAAACAAATTGCATTTAAAAATATAAACAGACCCGACAGCCACCGATTTATAAAAAAGATTTATTTTTAATTTAAAACTACCTCATTTGAACGAAAGAATAATCGAGCTCATAGACATCGCTCCAAAAGACTTTTGGGGCGCTCAAGACACTCATCTTGAAATCATTAAAAAGTACTACCCAAAGCTTAAAATAGTAGCAAGAGGGACGACTTTGAAAGCATTTGGCGAAAAAGAAGTTCTGGATGAATTCGAAAAGAGATTTCAACGACTGATGCTCCATTTTACCCGATACAACAACATTGACGATAATGTAATTGAACGTGTCATTATGAGTGATGGTCAGGATGAAAGAAAATCATTAGATCATGACAAAATACTCGTTCATGGGGTTGGCGGTAAAATTATAAAAGCCATGACGCCTAACCAGCAGCTTTTGGTGGATACCATTAAAAAAAATGATATGGTATTTGCAATTGGACCAGCTGGAACAGGAAAGACTTACACAGGTGTTGCGATGGCTGTTAAAGCACTAAAAGACAAAGAAGTAAAAAGGATCATATTAACTCGTCCGGCTGTAGAAGCAGGTGAAAACCTTGGTTTTTTACCCGGTGACATGAAAGAAAAACTAGATCCTTACATGCAACCTCTTTATGATGCTTTGCGCGATATGCTGCCAAACGAGAAGCTTGAAGACTACATTTTAAAAGGAATTATTCAGATTGCGCCTCTTGCATTTATGCGAGGACGAACACTTGATAATGCTTTTGTAATTCTTGATGAAGCGCAGAATACCACCCATTCACAAATGAAAATGTTTTTGACCCGAATGGGGAAAAATGCCAAATTTATGATTACGGGAGATCCGGGACAGGTCGATTTACCACGCAGAACTATTTCTGGTCTGAAAGAGGCAATTTTGGTTCTGAAAGATATTGAAGGCATCGGAATTATTTATCTGGATGATAAAGATATCGTACGTCACAGATTAGTCAAAAAGGTGATTGACGCTTATAAACAAATAGAAAATCACGATTAAATTTAATTTTAGTGAAATATCAAATGTAAATCGTAAAATGTGTTTTGACATTTATTAATATTCGTTTTCTACATAGTCTTTTTTATAGAAATGTGGAAAACGAATATTTTTTTTAAGAAGTTTCTATACTACAATTGAAACTTTCAACAGTCAAAAGCCATTAAAATATAAAATCTCAATGGCTTCAATTAAACATCAATCGTATTATGAACTCTACATTTGATTAAAATTTATAGAACTAAAAACTTAATTGTTTTTACCCCTTTTTCAGATTCAACTTTACCAATATAAACTCCTTTATTTTTTGGCAATTCTATACCTGAATCATTACTTATACTGGTTGGTTTAAGCACTTGTTTTCCGGTTAAATCATAGATTCTGATTGTACTGTTTTCCTGTGCATTTTCTATCTTTATGAAACCGTCTTTTATTGTCCATTTTAATTGGCTTTTCGAAAAATCATCCGTAGCCAGATTGGTAGCAGGAAGAGCTACCCCATGGATTCTAACATCCGAAAGGCAAATTCTTTTTCCCGTTGTGGCTGAAGCAGTATTGTACCATGGGTAAACACGAACTTTTAAGATTTTTCCATAAGGAATTTTAAGTACCGGAATTTTTGATACCGCATACATTGTGTTTGAGGTCATACTTGTCAGCTCACCAACCACTGATGTTGTGATAAAATCATCTGTAGAATAAGAAATACGGCATCTCATACCATTCCCTCCTGCTCCGCCAACATATAAACTTATTAAATCAACATTTAATTCGGTTCCTGCAGCAGGAGAAATTCCAAACTGTGTATAACGAGTTGATACCTCATCAATTTCTCCTGCAGGCCAGCTTCCCCCTGTAGGGTCGTTTCTTTGAGTTTTTCTTGTCGTATCATAACCGCTTCCTGCCGGCCATATTGTTGCAGTTCCGCTAGGTGCTGCATACGATTGAACGGACATACCTGTATGTGACTGATCAAGAGCAATTGCCGGACCTTGTAAAATATAAGTATCATTTGCAGTCAATCCCCATATAAGATTAACTTCTGTCCCGCCTGTCAATGTAATAAAATTAGCCGTTAAAGGAACTGTTTTTGTGATACTTCCGTTGGTTACAATCAGGGTTCCTGTTTTATTTCCTCCAACCGATTGTGTTGCCGAAATATAAAACTTTGTAAAAGCAAGATTGCCTCCAGTGTAATTCATCGTAATAGAAGAATTAAAAGTATCAGTTTTGTTTGCCGCAATTAAAAACCCATTATCTACAGATAGAGCAAATGTTCCAGATGCCGGCAAAAGATCAAAACCAGTAATTGTTACTTCTTTGGTAAGAGTCTGACCGGTGTAGGCATCTCCAAAATCACAATTAGTCGGATTGATTAAAACATCTGTTGATGTATTGATATTGGATGCTAAAATATTTTGTTTTACCATTTCCTGCGCACATAATCTGGCAGTCAATGTGCCCAATAATGCTGTTGGATGCGTAGAATCTGCTGAAACGTAAAGCTGAGCTGTACTTGCGGCATCACCATAAGATTCAACTAACGTTTTTGTTAAGGTAGTCAAATCGATAAGCTGTACTCCTTTTTCTGTTGCAACCTCTTTCATAGCATAAGTATAATCATAAGTGTGATCTGTTGCCGGAAGACTGAAATCCGGACCTAGATCATGAAGTCCTTTGCGCGTAATTGTACCAGCACTAAAATATTTTCTGCACATAGAAGTTGCCAAAATAGGTGTAGCATTCAAAGCACGTGTTTCGTCAATATACTTTCTAAGATAATCTTTATAAGTTGTTTGCGGATTTGTACCTCTATAGTCTGTTCCGTTAATTGGATTTGCGGGATCTGTACCTCCATCAAGCCCTCCGTTTTTCTCATCATTATGAGCAAACTGAATGATAACATAATCACCGGCTTTTATTTGTTGCTTTACAGTTGTCCAATATGGAGCTTCCATATAAAAACTCTTACTGCTGGCTCCATTTTTAGCACGATTATTAACTGTAACTCCTGAATTGAAAAATTGCTGAAACATCATCCCCCAGCCTCTTATATCTGAAGTGCTTTCGTCGTAATTTGCCATTGTAGAATCGCCAATGGTGTGAAGCGTGATTTGTGCATTTGCTGAAATGATGCTGCAAAAGATTAAAGCAACAACAAATAATTTTGATAATACTGATTTCATTTTTTGGATTTTATTTTATGTAATTATGGGTATATGAAAAACATATACTTCGTGGTATTTTGTTAAGTGAATGAAATTTATAATCCTACTTTTTATATACTTTGACAGCTCCTTGTTTGCCATTGATTTTGTAACGAACAATGTAGATTCCCGTTTTCAGATTATTTAAATTTATTTCTGTAGCAGCAGATTTTGTATGATAAACACGTTGACCCAAAAGATTATAAACATCCAGACTTTCAAGTATTCCGTTTACTTTTAACATATCATACTCTAGAAAAACATTTTCATCTAAACCCAAACTACCCGAATTCACAGTAATTGATCCCGTACCAGTAAGTAATCCCGGGTGTGTTGTGGCATTGTATGTTCCGTTTGGGAGCTGGGTTCCGTTTAAAGTAAATTTCTTCACTGCAACAGCCACGTTTAGTAGCGCAGAAGCAGATGAACCGGTTATATTCATAGTTAATTCGTCTCCGGCACATTTCATATGATTAAAAATAGCTTTGTTATTAAAAGCCAGATTGATTGTTCCTTTACCAAAAGCATTTTCAACCGTTCCATTAATTACAGCTGAACCTCCGGCATTCGCTGCAGCAAAAGTCAAATCCCAGATTCCTGTAAAATTGCTATTGTCTCCTCCTAACTTTACCGCCGCTGCACTCGCAAAATCCCTAATATTTCGAACAATTACTTTATTACTTCCCGAAAATGTTCCCGGTAAATCCATTGTGTTTCCTGCTACGTTATTACTACTCATCGTTAGAGAAACATCACCTTCTAAAACAATTGGAGCATTCAGATAAAAACCTGTACCGCTTGTTGCATAGGTAATAGTAGATCCCTGAGCCATTCTAACCGGACCTAAACATCTGGAGTCTTTTATTTGTCTTAATCTAATTGTTCCTCCGGTTTTCACATACATATCACCTTCAAATTGAGAAAATGTTGTTTCGATCGTTATTCCACTGTTTATACTTACTTTTTCGCCTGCTCTTGGCAATAGGGCCGGGGAATATTTAGTAACATCATCCCACAATCCTCCTAAGAAACCAAATTCACTTGGCCTTCCGATGATTATTTTACCTGTTCCGCTAATCGTAGATGCATTTGTAGCAGCAGTATAAATACCAACTGGCTGTAAAATTCCGTCAATATACCATTCATTAATTGTGATATCCTGATTAATAACAACAGAGGCCGCTCCTTCTGTATAAAGTGCTGTTTTTACATCAACTGCAGTACTCAAATCAACAGTTAGTTTTCCATTTGTCTTTATAGTGATTTTTGGTGATTTCCCTAATGAACTGGCAATTTTAGCCTGAACTTCACCTGCTTCAATAACCAAATTCCCCGTGTAACCGGAATTATTGCTATTCAACTGAACTATTCCTGTTCCTGTTTTAGTTATCTGGTGCACGCCACTGATCACAGCAGTCAGATTCAGATTAGCAGAACTGTTGACTGTGACAGCACCTTTAGTCTTGATGTTTCCGGATAAAGATGCAATAGCAGTTGTAGAAATTGATGCCTGATTAAGTGTAAGTAAAGTTGTTGAACTATTGGTAGAAACATCAATAGCAGCTCCGTTCAATAAATTCAAATCTGCGGCAAAATTTCCACCATTCGCATTTATTGTAAAAATTCCATCAACATTTGCAGCTTCTGAAGCAATCGGAACAGCATTCGGGTTCCAATTGTCTGCTTCCAACCAACCGGTATTAGCAGCACCTCCATCCCAATTGTATACAGTTACAGTTGGAACTATAGCTGTCGGATCCCAGTTATCTGTACCAGCCAATACAATTTTTGGCTCATATAAATTGGCTTCTGTCTGATCTGCCAATGGTCTAATACCTACCCAGTTTGCTCTTCCGCTCATATCAGCTCCTGGACCAGTGTTCATCCACTCATATAATTTAAGTCTTGGGTCTGTATCAGCATAAGCCATATTCCATTTATCTCCCCAACCTAAAGGATCTATTTCTGCAGGCATAGTGCAATACAACCAGGCTACTTTTGGATATTGATGCCATGGACGGCCGAATTTAATTTTCACACCATCATCACCTAACCTCGGACTGTTCGGCTGATACGTTAAATTACATTTATAAAATACAAAACCGTAAGTCTGCGTTTCTTCACTTGAAGGTGCAGTTATCCATGCCCCTCCGTAGCTTCTGATTTCACATTCGTTAAAAACACCAACTCCACGACCATAGATATAATCGGTACGACCTAAAATCATACAGGATTTGAAATAAGCGCGTGAAGTTTCGGCAGTCCAGAAATAAATAGTATCCTGATAAGCAGCTATATCACAATTCACAAACACATTTCGGTCTGCACGAAGCGTCAGTGCCTGTGCCTGTCCTACTGGTCCGGCTGTATTTCGGATGGTTATATTTTCTGCCCTGAAATCATTTGCCATGATCGTAAGTGTGGCTGCTGTTGCCACTAAATTTGTATTGGAAGCCCAAAGCGCCACTTTAGCATCCGGGCACAAACCATCACCGCCATCGTTACAATTGTAAATATCATAAGAAATAATCGTTTCTGTCCTGCTCTCTCCAATTAAGGTTAAATTGGTTTTATTAGCAGGAACTAATAATTTTTCCTTGTCGTACAAACCTCTTTTTACATAAATAATAGTTGGCGTTCCTACAGGTGCTGCATCAATTGCGGCTTGTATAGAGGTAAAATTTCCTGATCCATTAATATCTACTACGATGTCCGGGCTAAAACTTTGCGCGGCACCTGTATTAAAAAATAAAAGTCCTATAAACAGGAGGACAAAAAAGTCGAGTTTTTTCATAAAATTAGATAGTTAGTGATTGGTTGTTGTAAAGTTATTTTCATAGTTTAAATAGTTACCTCTCCAAACTATAGTTAGATATTAATCAATATAATCTTCATCAAATACAGAGCAAATATTTATTTATGCATGTTGTTTAAAATGAATACTGTATTTTTAAAGCCAATTTTTTAATTAATTAATATCTTGCATCAAAACTATTTTAATAAAAGAATAATGAGTTTCAAATTTTGGTCATTTACTTCCACTTTTTTATCATTAGCTGTGTTTACTAGGGTCCTGGTTGCCAATTTTTATTTTTAGAGTTATTTTTATGCGGTAATTAATTAAAAAACACTAATCAATACAATAGTTTCTTTTAAGTGCAAACTAAACTTTACTACACCAAACTAAACCCAGAATTACGAATGAAGAACCTTTTACCGGTTAAATTTTTAATTGTATTTCTATCTCTCGTTTTCTTAAGCAAAGCAGTCGCACAAGTAAAATGTAAAATAGAAAATTACGCCACAGAAGATGGTCTTTCACATGATGTAATTAGAGACATCATAAAAGACAAGGAAGGTTTTATGTGGTTTGCCACATGGAACGGTATCAACCGATTTGACGGAAAAAATTTTGTTACTTACAAAGCAATAGCCGGAGACAATAACAGCCTGAGCAGTAACCGAATCGATATAATTAAGGAAGATGCTTTTGGCTACATCTGGCTCAGAGTATATGATAATCAGATTTACAGATTTGACAAAAGAACCGAATCATTTCTTTCTATTGCTGCTATCTTAGGAACCAGCAAAATTGAATTTGACACTATTATTACTGCTGATAATGGCAATGTCTGGCTAACTACTATTGGGAGTGGTATTTTTTTAGCACAAAAAAAACCGAACAATCAAATTAAGCTTACTCATTTTGAGCAAAATTCAAAAAATAATTCTTCGCTATCTTCCAATGACCTAAATTTTGTTTTTAAAGATGCTGATAATGCTGTGTGGATTGGTTCTGAAAAAGGATTAGATCATATCTCAAACTCTAAACAAGGATACAAAAGCAATACTATCTTAAAAAACAATGCTATAAAATGCTGTTTTGTACAAGGTAATAACACCTGGTTTGGAACTGATGATGGAGTTTTAATTTATTACAGTAAAATTCAAAAAAAGTATAAAAAAACAATTGTTTCAAAAAAAGCCATCAACGCTATAATAAAGTCCAAAAACGAGAATTTATTATTGATTACCACTGCCAAAGGAGAATTGATTACATTTAATACCGGAACTTTAAAAACAGAATCAACGCTTAAAGTTTCTGAATCGCCTCTACATCGAATTTATCAGGATAAAAAAGGCTTATTATGGATTGAACCCGACAAACACGGTGTTTTTATGGTAAAACCAAAAGAACGTAAAGTTGCTTTTTTTTCTCAACAGACAGATGCTTCTTTTTTGAAGCTAAAGCACAGTTTTGAAATTTTTGAAGACAATTTCAACAGGGTCTGGGTAAAATTAAAAGGTGGTGGTTTTGGATATTATAACGAAAAAACGAATCGTCTGGATTACTTCTTTAATAATCCTGAAGATGAAAATCAGAAGTTTTCAAATATAGTTACTACTATGTATTTTGATCCCGTTGGAATTCTCTGGATGAGTACCACCGACAGAGGAATTAATAAAATCATTTTCCAGAAAAACACTTTTCAGCAGCAGCTTTTAATACCCAACAGCAAAATCAAAACGGAAAATGAAATCAGGGCTGTCTTTTCAGATAAAAACAATCGATTATGGCTGTCATCAAAAGCAGGAAAATTAAAAATATATAAAGGAAATCAGGAATTAACAAACCCGTTTACTAATTATAAGGCAGATGAAATTGGTCTTGTATATTCCATCACAGGAGACTCCAAAGGGAATGTATGGCTAGGAACAAAAGGAAACGGTTTGTATAAAGCCACTCCTGTCAATTTACAAAATTCACAATACGTATTAAAGCAGTTTAAAACTGATAAAAACAACCCTGCAAGTATTAGCAGCAATGAAATCTATTCTGTTTTAGAAGACAAAAAAGGGCGAATCTGGATCGGTACGTATGACAACGGAATTAATTTACTGGAGAAAAAAAATGGTGAATTTAATTTTATACATCATTTTAAAAACTACCCAGCTATTGAATCCAACAAGGTCAGATATTTAGCTCAGGGGCATAAAGATCAAATCTGGGTTGCCACAACAAACGGATTAGTGACATTTAATCCTGAGGATTATAATCCTGCAAAACTAAAATTTTCCAGATATGAAAAGTTGTCTAAAGACAAATTCAGTCTTGGCAGTAATGATGTATTGTTTATCTTCAAAGATTCAGCTGATAAAATGTGGGTTTCGACAGCCGGCGGTGGACTCAGTCAGGTTATTGAAAAAGAGAATAGTCTAAAATTTAAAAACTTTACAAAAGAAGACGGCTTACCAAGTGATTTTATTCTGAGCATGGCAGAAGATGACCACAAAAACCTATGGCTGGCAACTGAAAATGGGATTTCAAAATTCAATTTGCAGCATCGTGTGTTTCGAAATTATGATTCTTACGATGGTTTGGTTAAAACAGGTTTTTCTGAATCAGCCGGTATAAAATTATTAAATGGCAATCTGGTTTTCGGAAGCAGGAACGGTTATTTAATTTTCGATCCAAAAAAAACAGAAAACCAAAAAACCAGCACAAAAATGGTTTTTACCGGTTTTGAAATCAACAATAAAAACTCAAATGTAAAATCGGCAGAATATCCTTTAGAAAGTAATATCAATTACAACAACAATATTCAGTTAAACTATACTGAAAATACTATTAGTATCTATTATGCGGTATTAGATTATAAATCAAACAACAAACAATTATACGCTTATCGGCTAAAAGGTCTTGATGATACATGGCACGAGGTAAAAAACCAAAAAAAGGCAACATTTACCAATTTACCACCGGGAGATTATGAGTTTGAAGTAAAATGCATAAATACAGAATTGTATACGGTTACTCCTCAGAAGAGTTTAGCTTTTACGATTGCTCCTCCTTTCTGGAAAACCAATTTTGCTTATTTTTTATATGCTGTCCTTATTCTGACAGCGCTCGAAATCGCCCGAAGAATATCCTTTTCAATGATTCGTCTGCGAAACGAAATTGTCGTAGAACAAAAAATGACCGAACTAAAATTAAGTTTTTTTACTAATATTTCCCATGAATTAAGAACTCCCCTTACCTTAATCGTTAATCCAATAAATGAAATTGCCAAAAGTGAAAAGTTAAGTCCCCTGGAAAGTGAATACATAGAGACCATAAGAAAAAATACGAACAGGCTCGTAAGATTTGTGAATCAGCTATTGGATTTTAGAAAAGTACAGAGTGGCAATGAACAACTTCATATTAAACCCATTGAACTGGTTTCTTTTGTGAATGAAATAAATACTTTGTTTTCTCAGGCGGCGTACGAAAAAAACATAAAAATTAAAACGGAAAGCAATACTGAAGTTCTTCTTGTAAATCTGGATAGGGCAAAAATAGATATTGTCATTTATAATTTGCTGTCTAATGCGATCAAATTTTCTCCGAATGACAGTATTATTACAGTTGAACTGAAATTAGAAAATGATACTGTTTTAAAAATAAATGTTTCAGATCAGGGCTCTGGTGTTAATGAAAACAATCTGAAAGATATTTTCAAACTTTACTACGAAACAGATTCAGGCAAAAATAAAAACGTAGGAACCGGAATTGGCCTTGCACTTTGCAAAGAATATGTTCAATTGCACCAGGGAATCATTTATGCTTTTAACAATGAAAGCGGAGGCCTGACGGTTTCTATAGCAATTGATTTAAATCAGGAAATCTTCCAAAACAACAGTTATAAGAAAAACTTATCTGAACATACATTAAAGAAACATTTCACAGAAAGTAAACAAAAGAGCGAAAATCAGGTTTTCCTGAATAATTCAAATGAGCACTTACCTGTAGTTCTTATTGTAGAAGACAATCCTGAATTAAGATCATTTTTAAAAAGTCAATTACAGCATTTTTACCAAATACTGGAAGCTGAAAACGGAAAAGCAGGTCTTGCAGTTGCTAAAAATAAACTTCCTGATTTAGTTTTGAGTGATGTTATGATGCCAGAAATGGACGGTATTGAATTGCTCGATGCCCTTAAAAACACAACAGAAACCAGTCATATTCCGGTTATTTTATTAACTGCAAAATCATCCGTAGAAAGCAAAATAGAAGGCTTGCATTACGGAGCAGATTATTATATCACTAAACCTTTTGATTCTGATTTTTTAATTGCTTCTATTGAAAATCTAATTAAATCCAGAAAGAAAATTTTCGAACAATTACAATCTAATATCAAAACAATTGAATTAGAACCCGGCGAAATAATTATTACGACTAAAGACGAACAGTTTTTAAAAGACATAATAACTATAGTGGAAGATAGCATGACGAATCCAAAATTCAATATTGATGTGATTGCAAATGCATTGAATATGTCAAGAGTAACGTTTAACAGAAAATTTAAAAGCCTTACCAGCATAACTCCTGTAGAATTTGTCAGCGAGATGCGCCTCAAAAGAGCCAAACAATATCTCGATGCAGGAGAAACAGATATTGCGAATGTTGCTTACAAAGCCGGATTTAATGGTGCAGGCTATTTTAGCACCTGTTTTAAGGAGTATTACAAAATATCTCCTTCTGATTATTTAAAGCAAAAACAATAAGTAAAACCATATTCTTATTGTGATAAATTCGAAAACAATGAAGTTAAGGTTTAAAAACAAATAGTTAAATAAATAATAAACTTGCCTCATTTTTGGTCTTCAAGGCTTGTAATCTTTGCCCAGCTGATCATAAAGCCGTAAATTTGCAAATCATAAATATTTGATTATTAACATGACAAAGCTTAAAAATATAAAAGTTGTAGTAAGCGACCTTGATGGAACTTTGCTCAACCCTCAACACCGAATTTCAGATTACACCAAATCCATTTTTCAGGAACTTCACAATCAAAATTATCTTATCATCGTTGCCACAGGCCGCCATCATCTTGATGCGATGGCAATTATTGACACTCTTGATGTGCCTGTTTACTTAGTAAGTTCAAACGGAGCCAGAATCCATTCACCTGAAAGAAAAGAATTGTTTTCTTTCAATTTAGACAGCGATGTTGTAAAAGCAGCTTTAAACGTTGAAATCGACCCTGAAATTACGGTTGTTTTATTCAAAGAAAATGTTTGGCAGACTAATAGGGTAAACGAAAGATTAAATGCTTTTCAGGCCGAATTAAAATACCGTCCCGAATTGGTTGATTATAAAAGTTTAGAAGATTTTGGTGCCATTAAAATCTTCTTCTCCTGCGATAATCATGAAAAATTAGTAAAACTGAAAGACGCTGTTTTGGCAAATTCTTCAGAACATTTACACCATGCATTTAGCTTACCTACTTGTCTTGAATTTATGGACAAAGCAGTCGATAAAGCCGTTGCAATTGAAAGAGTATTGGAGAAAGAAGGTTTTACTTTAGCCGAAACCGTTTCTTTTGGAGATGGTTTCAACGATGTCCAAATGTTATCAGCTACTGGTAAAGGTCTGATTATGGGAAATGCCCCTGTTTTATTAAAAGAAACCCTGCCAGATTTAGAAGTTATAAAAACCAATGCCGAAGATGGAGTAGCAAGATATATCGCTTCTAAAATTTTAAACAAAGAACTTGTAGAAGGCTAACCTAAAATATGTTTTTTAATCAAAATAGAGAATCCCTGAAACACTAATTCAGGGATTTTTTTTTATCAAACAGGCACTTTACAAAGAATTTTGTATAAAATCATTTTTTAATACTTTCATAATGTATTTTTGTTTTCTCAAATAATATTATAATGACAAGAAACATTTTTATCCTTGCCTTTACCTTTCTTTCAATTGTTGGAAATTGCCAAAAACTGAAGTTAGAAGAAATAATGAAAGGCGAATCTTTTATTGGAAATCAACCAACAAACGGACGCTGGTCTTTGGATGGAAAAAAGGTTTATTTTGAATGGAATCCGAAAGATGAATTAGGAACCAGTACTTATTTCTGGCAAAAAGGAATGGCTAAACCCGAAGTCGTTACACCAAAAGAAGCTTCATTTTCACAACTTGATTTTAAAACAAAACCGGGATCAGATATTGTTTTTTATTTAGATAAAGGAAGTCTGTATTCGTATTCTATTCAGTCAAAAAAAGTAAAAAAACTGATTCAGCAATCTGTTCCATTGAGTAATTTACAATTAGGAAGCCAGTCCGGGATTTTATTTTTTGAGCAAAACAATAATGTTTTTAAATACAATACAAAAGAAGGAATGGTTTTACAAATAACCAATTTTACTAAAGGATCTGAAAAGGAAAAAAAACCGGAAAAAGAAACTTATTTAAATACACAGCAAAAAGAGTTATTTCAGTTTATAAGAGACAAAGAAGCCAAAAAACAATGGAATCTCGCCAAAACCAAAGCCGTAAAATCTGATTTTGCAAAAGAATATTTTTACGGAAAAGATGATTTCTACAATTTAAAAGTGAATCCAAACGGAAATTTTGCTACTTTTTTGTTAGTGGGAGAAACCGAAGCTAAAAAAGAAAAAATGGAGGTTTTAATTACCGCCGATGGTTATAATCAGAGTCCGGATACGAAGGAAAAAGTTTCTGTTAATAATTTTGTAAAAACGAAATTCGGAATTTACTCTGTTGCAAAAGATTCGGTTTATTACGTGAATTTTTCAACGTTAAGCCATATTCAGGATACTCCGAAATATTACGAGCAATACGATAATCTGAAAAACAAAGCCAAAGAAGACAAACTGGTTGTAGCTCAGGCACCCGTTTATAACGAAAACGGCTCATTGGCAATTGTCGAAATCAGAAGTCAGGACAATAAAGACAGATGGCTGATAAATTTAAATCTTAACAAAGGAACTTTTGAAGAAATAGAATACCAGCATGACGAAGCCTGGATTGGTGGCCCGGGAATTCCTTCCTATTCATTTGATTCAGGAAATTTAGGTTTTTTATCCGATAATGAAACGATTTATTTTCAGTCGGAAGCTACAGGGTATTCGCATTTGTACACCTATAATATAAAAACGAAAAAGAAGACACAATTAACCAAAGGTAACTGGGAAGTTCGTGATGTAACTTTGTCTAAGGATAAAAAAATATTTTATCTGAGTACAAATAAGACACATCCGGGAAATAGAAATTTCTATAAATTAGCCGTTAAAGAAGGAGTTTTGCACCCGATTTTAACCAAAGACGGAGCACATGAAGTAGTCCTTTCACCAGACGAAAAATCACTTTTGGTTCGCTACTCCTATAAAAATGTTCCCTGGGATTTTTATGTTGCTGAAAACAAAAAGAATACAATATTACAGCAAGTTTCATCTTCGGTATCAGAAGATTTTAAAAAATACCAATGGAGAGAGCCGGAAATTATTACGTTTAAAGCACAAGACGGAACTCCGGTAAATGCAAGATTATATACTCCTAAAGCTGAAATTGCAAACAAAGCCGCAGTAATTTTTGTTCATGGTGCAGGATATCTTCAAAATGTACATAATTTTTGGAGTACATATTACAGAGAATATATGTTCCATAACCTGTTAACCGATTTGGGTTATACTGTTTTAGATATCGATTATAGAGGAAGTGATGGTTACGGCCGTGATTTTAGAACCGGAATTTACCGTTTTATGGGCGGGAAAGATTTATCGGATCATTTAGACAGTAAAAAAGTATTAGTTGAAAAATATGGTATTGATACCAACAGAGTCGGTATTTACGGCGGATCTTATGGCGGTTTTATCACTTTGATGGCAATGCTGACCACTCCGGGTGAATTTGCTTCTGGAGCTGCGCTGCGATCTGTTACAGACTGGGCA
Source organism: Flavobacterium pectinovorum (assembly GCF_022802975.1). Classification (GTDB taxonomy): domain Bacteria; phylum Bacteroidota; class Bacteroidia; order Flavobacteriales; family Flavobacteriaceae; genus Flavobacterium; species Flavobacterium pectinovorum_B. Next base: position 178,431 of record NZ_JAFEVZ010000009.1, on the reverse strand, counting down.
CATTACAATCATGGCTATACCGGAAACATTTTAAATTTCCCTGAAACAGATCCTGAGGCATATACAAAGAGTTCTCCGATTTATTATGCAGACAACCTGAAAGGTAATTTAGTAATGCTGCACGGAATGGTTGATGACAATGTAGAATACAAAGATATTGTGCGTTTGTCTCAGCGTTTTATAGAATTGCAGAAAAAAAACTGGACTCTGGCTTCTTTCCCTGTTGAAGCCCACGGGTTCAAAGAAACCTATTCCTGGATTGATGAATACAGCCGAATCTTAAATTTATTCAATTCAACACTTTTAAAACAATAATTTTTTAGTTGATGGAAATTAGTTTTTAACAACAAAAACTTTTAACTAAAAACCATCAACGATTAACAATAGACTATCAACAAATAAACATTTGTTTGCTCTTTTAAATAGTTTTAAATTTGCATTCATAAAAAACAACACAACTATAAGGACAATGAGCAATACAATCACAACCACAAATTTTAATTTTCCGAATCAGAAATCAGTGTACCGCGGAAAAGTCAGAGAAGTTTACAATATCAACGACGAACTTTTGGTAATGGTAGCAACCGACAGGCTTTCGGCTTTTGATGTAGTTTTGCCAAAAGGAATTCCGTACAAAGGACAAATCCTGAATCAGATTGCAACCAAATTTATGGAATTGACAGAGGATATTGTTCCAAACTGGCTGATTGCAACTCCGGATCCAAACGTTGCTGTGGGACATTTATGCGAGCCTTTTAAAGTAGAAATGGTAATTCGCGGCTATCTTTCAGGCCATGCTGCCCGTGAATATGCTGCCGGAAGAAAACAAATCTGTGGCGTAACAATGGCTGAAGGATTAAAGGAAAATGATAAATTTCCTGAACCAATTATTACCCCAACTACAAAGGCAGATAACGGTTCTCATGATGAAGATATTTCACGTGAAGACATTCTAGCAAAAGGAATCGTTTCTGAAGAAGACTATATTGTTTTGGAGAAATTTACACGTGATTTATTTCAAAGAGGAACTGAAATTGCAGCAGAACGCGGTTTGATTTTAGTAGATACCAAATATGAATTTGGTAAAACAAAAGATGGTGTTATCGTTTTAATTGATGAAATTCATACGCCTGATTCTTCCCGCTATTTTTATGCTGATGGTTATCAGGAAAGACAAGACAAAGGCGAAGAACAAAAACAATTATCAAAAGAGTTTGTTCGTCGCTGGTTGATTGAAAACGGTTTTCAGGGGCAGGAAGGACAACAGATTCCTGAAATGACAGATGCTTACATCGAATCTGTTTCTGAAAGATATATAGAATTATACGAGAACATTTTAGGAGAAAAATTTGTTAAGGCTGATATTGACAATATTGACCAACGTATTGATAAAAACGTATTAGAATACCTTTCTTCTAAAGAGTAATTTTCGGGTTTAAACTAACAATTTAAACCATGATGAACATAATCACAAATAAAAAAAATGCCCTACTGTTCTTATTGATGACAGCAGGGCATTTTCTTTTTGCGCAAATTGACAAAAAGGCGACAAAAGAAACCAAAAACCTATATCAGAATCTTAAAGCCATTTCAAAAGAACATATTCTTTTTGGACATCAGCATGCGCTGGAATATGGACACGGCTGGTCCGGCGAATCAAATAAGTCGGATGTAAAATCAGTGACAGGTTCACATCCAGCCGTTATTGGAATTGATTTTAGTGATTTTTCAGGACAATCAAAAGAGAGGATTGAAAAAGAGAAAGAAAGACTTCGAAAAAATGTAGTTGATACTTATGAAAGAGGCGGAATTACCACTGTTGCCTGGCACTTTAATAATCCTGCATCGGATGGTGGTTTTTATTGGAAAGATGGAATTTCAACAGCTTCAGTTTCATTAATTAAACCTGGCGGCTCCCATCACGAACAATACAAAGAAATTTTAAAAACAATTGCGGATTTTGCCCATTCTGTAAAAGCAAAAGATGGTAAATTGTCACCCATGATTTTCAGACCTTACCATGAATTTGACGGCGATTGGTTCTGGTGGGGTAAAAAATATACTTCACGTGAAGATTTTATAGCTGTATGGCAATTTACGGTTTCGTATTTAAAAGATACCTTGGGAGTTCATAATTTTATTTATGCTTTCTCACCCGACAACCGATTTAACTCTGAAGAAGAATATTTGGAGCGTTATCCGGGAGATGATTTTGTAGATTTGGTTGGAATGGATGATTACGGTGATTTTGGACGTGATGGCAAATACGATCTGGAAGCTGCTAAAAAGAAACTTAAAATATTCTCTGATATTGCAATCAAAAAGAACAAATTAGCCGCTTTTACAGAAACAGGTTTAGAGTCAATTCCAAATCCTACATGGTGGACAGAAACCTTGTTAAAAACATTACAGTCAGAAAAATTAGAATTGGCTTATGTTTTAGTTTGGAGAAATGATCCTACAAGTCCAACACACTATTATGCACCTTTCCCGGGGCAGATTAGTGTTCCTGATTTTATAAAGTTTTATGAAGATCCTTATACTTTATTTGAGAATGATTTAAAAAACATCTACAAATAATATGCAGGTTTTAATCATAAATTCTGTGTTATTTTATACCTTCGCCACGCTAAAAAATTAACAATCTTTTTAGCGTTAAGTTTTTACATTTTAAACCACTTCCAAAATGAAGCAAAAAATATTTTTTACCTATATCTTATTAACCCATTTTTGCCTTTTTTCCTCACTTGCTATTTCTCAAACTACAGCTCCTACAACCAGTACAATGCCCCAAATATATTCAGGAAACGATAAAACTCTTTCAATTTTAAAAGTTACAGGAACAGATATCAAATGGTATAATGCAGCAAGAGGAGGCAGTTTATTAGCCGTTTCAACTTTTTTAACAGATAATACTACCTATTATGCCAGTCAGACTATTAATACTATAGAAAGTACTTCAAGATTGGCTGTAACTGTAAAAAATATTTCTGAAAATTCACAAACATTATCTACTGGAAGTACTGTTTCAAATTTAATTTCTACTCCTAGCCCGGGTAGCACACTAAAATGGTACACGAGTGATACTGAAACTACTGCCCTTAAAGATACTGACGAACTAAGTAATGGTGTGTACTACATAGAGCAGCTTAGTGGCGGTATAGAAACCTTAGGAAGTGGTTTTAATCATCCAAGCGACGTAGCTATTGAGCCTAATGGTAAAATTTTAATAGCGGATTATAATAATAATTTAGTCAAAAGAATGGATGCTGATGGAAGCAATATTGAAATTCTTGGAAGTGGTTTTAATCTTCCTTCTGCCATTGCAATTCAACCAAATGGACAAATTCTGATTTCAGATTCAGGCAATAATGTTATCAAAAAAATGGATGCTGATGGTAAACCAGCTTCAATAGTTACTATAGCAAGTGGTTTAAACAATCCTCGTGGTATTACTATACAGCCTAATGGTAAGTTATTAGTAGCAGATGCTCAAAATGGCCAGATTAAAAGAATGAATGTTGACGGAAGCAATCTAGAAACTTTTATAAGCACTTTTACTTTTCCTTACGATGTAACCATACAATCAGACGATAAAATTTTAGTAGTTGATACAGGTAAAAGTACAGTTAAGAGAATGATAGCTAATGGACAAGGTATTCCTGAAATTCTCGGAAGTGATTTTAAGTTTCCAAGAGCATTAGCCGTCCAGTCAAATGATAAAATTATAGTGGCTGACACATACAATAATGCAGTAAAAAGAATGGATTCAGATGGCACAAATATAGAATTACTGGGTAACGGATTTAATCTTCCTTATTCAATAGCAATTCAGCCAAATGGTAAAATTCTTGTAGCTGACTATGCAAATAATGCAATCAAACGCATTACCGAAAAAAGTACAAGCAACAGAGTGCCTATAACGGTAAACATTGCTAACTTAAATACGCTTGATTTTGATAATTATAATTTCAAATTCTACCCAAATCCAATTAGTGAAAATCTATTTTTTAATATAAACGAAAAAGCAATTGTTACAATATATGATCTTTCTGGAAGAAAAATAGCTGAAAAACAAATAGACGAAATAAATAACCAAATAAATTTTAGCAATACAAACTCCGGTATATATATACTAAACATTACCAGCGTAAAAGGAAAGACAAAATCAATAAAAGTGGTAAAAAAATAGAAATATTAAGAATTTAAAAGGCGAAGGTTTTAATTTAAACTACAAATTATAAAAGCACAATTCATTTAACATTTGAATTATGCTATTTCAGATTCAAATTTTATTCCTCCATTTTTGTCTTTAAATTTTGCAACCCTTTTTGCAAATCGTTTCCAATCATTTGATCCATTTTCATCATGGGTAACATAATATTCATCGGATATGGCATGACACCATTGATTCCCCATTTGACTTTGGTTTGATTTCCTGCCACAGCTTCTGTAGACATAAAACCAACAGCTGTATCATTCATTGGCTCTTTAAAACGCAGGGCAAAATCAATTCGTTTCCCTTGCGTTATTTTGGTTATTTCCTGTTCCCCCACTCCAACATCCTTAACATCGCTTTCCCAGGCAGAAATAGCACCAACAGTTCCGTCGGTACCTTTATAAGTTGTTTTCATTTTCGGATCAATATTGGCCCAGACACTAAATTCATTTTGATTTTTTAGATATTTAACATAATTAAAAATCGAATCAGCCGGTTTATTGATGGTTATTTCTCTTGTTACGGCATATTCTCCCGGCATAAAATAAGCCGCAATTAATACTACTGAAATAATTAAAATCAGGATAACTAAAGTTCTTTTGACAAATAACATAAGCTGTGATTTAAGTAGTTAGTAAAGTTTTTTATTAGTTAAAGTTAAAAAAGAAAAATTAAGATTTACAGTATTTTACTTTTTTTATAAGATTTTTTACATTTTTTTGATTTAAACTGTAACATATTGAGTTATTCGGCGTCTATATAGGAAACATGTAATTTAACATTTTTAAAAAGAAGACTGGGTATTATTAAATAAATGTTAAGAATTAGTTAAAACATAGTACCTTGTAATACACAATACAAAAATTAGATTACTTTTACATCAGAATTAAAAATCATCATCATTAATCAATCAACAAACAACAATCATTATGAAAAAATCAATCGTTTACTTGGGAGTAGCTTTAGTAGCTTTTACAAATGTTTCTTTAGCTTCAAATTTAAAGTCTTTCAATGGAGACAAAAAAGTAATCACTGCACCTTATGATGCATCACCGCTAAATGTGGCAATTTTAAAAGGTGATCTTCAAATCGTTTTGAAATTTATTGAATACGGCGCTGATGTAAATCAAATTTCAGAAGATATGACTCCTTTAATGACCGCTGCACGTTACAATAAAGCTGAAATTATTAAAATTTTATTGGCACAGGGAGCAAAACCTAATATTAAGAATGAAAAAGGTTTTACCGCTTTGAAATATGCAGAATTATCTAATGCAGCAGAAGCAGTTGCCATTTTGAAAGATGTGAAATAAAATCTCTGAAAATTTATAAAAGTTTGAGTTAGTAATTGAAACGACCTTCCTGAGCAGAAGGTCGTTTTATTTTTTAATAATGCAAAAAGCACCATTAAAAAAATAATGATGCTTTTCTTCTCAAATTAAAATAACCAACTATTACTATTTATTCAATTGGAGCATGTTTTTTACGATTGAATATCCAGAACAGAATTGGGAAAACCAACAAAGTCAAAACTGTAGCAGTGATTAATCCTCCAATAATTACAATGGCTAATGGTTTTTGTGACTCAGAACCAATTCCGGTTGAAATGGCTGCCGGCAGCAAACCAATCGAAGCCATCAAAGCTGTCATTACTACGGCTCTGGTTCTGGCTTTTACCCCCATGAAAATAGATTCTTCGAGAGAAAATTTAGCCTTGAGGTTATGATGAAATTCGGATATCAGGATAACTCCGTTTTGAATACAAATTCCGAGCAAGGCAATAAAACCAACTCCTGCTGAGATTCCAAAATTCATTCCCGTCAAGTGCAATGCTATTATTCCACCGATTATGGCAAACGGAACATTCGATAAAACAAGCAGCGAATCTTTTATATTTCCGAATAAGATAAACAGCAACACAAAAATCCCTATTAAACTGATGGGTACAACCTGAGCCAGACGGGCGCTTGCACGAACCTGATTTTCGAATTCACCTGTCCAGCCTGTTGTGTAACCCGCAGGCATTTTTACTTCGGCTACTTTTTCCTGTGCTTCAGCAATTGTACTTCCTAAATCGCGATCACGAACTGAGAATTTCACACCAATAAATCGTTTGGTATTGTCTCTGTAAATAAAGGCCGGACCTGTAACAGTTTTAATATCACAGATTTCTTTCAGGGGAATTTTGGCTCCGCTGATTGTTGGCACTTTTAATTCAGCCAAATCTTCTTCATCTTTTCTATATTCTTTGGAGAAACGAACCCTTACATCGAATTTCTTTTCGTCTTCATATTTTTGAGTGGCGGTTTTTCCTCCAAAAGCCAATTCTAAAACAGCCTGAGCGTCACCCAAAGTTACGCCGTAAGCCGCCATTTTCTCCCTGTCCAGAATCACACTGATTTCTGGCTGACCAACGTTTCTCAGAATTCCGACGTCTTTAATTCCTGGAATATTTTTAATTTTTTCCAGAACCTGATTCGATAATTCATCCAGTTTATCCAAATCATCTCCGTAGATTTTCACTGCATTTGAAGCTTTAAAACCTGCTACAGATTCGGCTACGTTGTCAATAACCGGCTGTGAATAATTATACGTAATTCCCTGATGCACTTTTAATTTCTGGTCCATTTCGTTAATCAGTTCATCCATATTGATTTTACGAGTCCATTCTGATTTAGGTTTTAAATCTACCTGAAGCTGTATAAATCCAAAACCGTTCGGGTCTGTTCCGTCATTGCTTCGGCCGGTTTGCGAAAGCACTTTTTTTACTTCCGGAAAAGTTTCCAGATCTTTTCTGATGAGTGCCGCTGTCTTAACACTCTCCGGAAGTGACGTACTCATTGGTAATTCTGCTGTTACCCACAAAGCCCCTTCGTTTAATTGAGGCAAAAATTCAGTTCCTAAAAACGAAGCGGAAAAGAAGGTTACCGCAATAATCGAAATTGAAATAACTAACGATTTTATTTTGTGTTTAAATGTCCAGGCAAAACCTTTGCCTACAATTCGGTCCCAAAAATTCACAAAAGGATTGTTTTTTTCTTTTACATTTTTGTTTAAAAGAATATGTGACAAAACCGGTACGAGTGTCAAAGTGAAAAGTAAAGCTCCCATTAAAGCAAAACCTAGCGTAAAGGCCAAAGGCGAGAACATTTTTCCTTCTACTTTCTGGAAAGAAAATATCGGTAGTAAAGCCGTAATGATGATTAACTTAGAAAAGAAGATGGCTTTACCCATTTCTGTTCCGGTTTTTTTGATCAGGCTTCCTTTTGCAATTTTATTGTAAGCTGTCATTCCTAATTGATGCGCACGATGATCCAAAACCACAAACAATCCTTCGACCATCACCACCGCACCGTCAATAATAATTCCGAAATCGACCGCTCCCAGACTTAGCAGATTAGCGCTCATTCCCATCATTTTCAGACATAAAAAAGCAAACAATAAAGAAAGCGGAATCACAATCGAAACTGTAAAAGTAGTCCTCCAGTCGGCCATGAAAAGAAACACAACACAGGTAACCAGAATAATTCCTTCGAATAAATTGTGCATTACCGTTTCTGTCGTGAAATTCATCAGATTATCACGATCGTAAAAAGTTTCTATTTTAATATCTTTCGGCAGTACATTTTCATTTAAGTCTTTGATTTTATCTTTGATTAAAGCCAAAGTTTCCTGCGCATTTTCGCCTTTACGCATCACGACAATCCCTTCTACGGCATCATCATTTTTGCCAATACCCGTCTGTCCTACTCTTGGCATGGAACTTTCGTAAACTGAAGCTACGTTTTTAACCAAAATTGGATTTCCGCCCGCCTGATCCACAATGATGTTTTCAATATCTTTTCGGGATTTTAAAAGTCCGACTCCACGAACCACAAATGCCTGTCCATTTTTTTCAATGATATCACCACCAACATTTAAGTTTCCTGCATCCACAGCATTGTAAACCTGAAGCGGCGTAATATTGTATTTTGCTAATTTAACGGGATCAACACCCACTTCGTACGTTTTAGTCTGACCTCCAAAAACATTCAAATCGGCCACACCAGGAACAGAACGAAGCTGTTTGTCGATTACCCAGTTTTGATAGGTTAATAATTCACGACTGTCACGGCTGTCACTTTTTACAATGTATCTGAAAATTTCTCCAGTTGGTCCATAAGGTGGTTGTACATCAGGTTCGACATCATCAGGCAACGTAACATTTTTTAGCAAATTATTGACCTGAAAACGCGCAAATGTATCATCTACCCCATCATCAAAAATGATTTTGATAACCGATAATCCAAACATGGTAATACTTCGTACACTGGTCTTTTTCTGAACCGAGTTCATGGAGATTTCGATAGGAGAAGTTACAAAACGTTCTACTTCCTCAGCACTTTTTCCGTTCCATTGTGTAATGATGATAATCTGGGTATTCGTTACATCAGGAAAAGCATCAATGGGCATATTTTTGAAGGAAATAAATCCTGCAACGGCCAGTAATCCTACCCAAAAAAAGGTAAATGCTTTATTCTTAAGCGAAAAAGCAATAATATTTCGTATGAATTTGTTCATGTCTTATTCGTTTAAAGCACGGTAAATAAATAGCTGATTATTCGTGATGACTTTTTCATTTTCTTTTAAACCACTTGAGATGTAGGTAGTTTTTCCAACCACCCGGTAAACCTCAACTTGTCTCGTTTCGATGTTATTTCGGTCTTTGAAAATCATGACGAAGTTTTTACTTTTATCGAAAACAATAGCATCACTCGGAATTGCAATCATCGATTTATCTTCTTTAAAAGACAATTTGATGTTGGCATTCATATCCGGTTTCAGTAAAAATCCCGGGTTTTGCAGTTTAACTCTCGCCTGCATTGCCTTGGTTTCCGGATCAATCACGTTAAAAATTTTATCTACTTTTCCTTTAAAAACCTGATCAGGATAACTTAAAGTCGTAACATCTGCATCGATTCCTAATTTTACTTTATTAATGTCGATTTCGTTAATGTTTGCCATTGCCCAGACTTCGCTTATTTCGGCAATGTCAAAAATATTTTCTGAGCGGTCAGAGCGCAAAAGCATATCCTGATTGATGCTTTTTTGAATCACAAAACCACTGATTGGTGCTGTTACTTCGTAAATGGAACCAGCTTTAATGTTGTAGATTTTATACGTTTCCTGAACTTTGCTTAATTGAGACTGTGCTTTATTCACCTCAGATTTGGCCTGAAGCACATCGCTTTCAGAATTTAATTTTCCGTCAAATAATTCCTGAGCCACTTTCAGGTTATTTTTGGCAACCAGCAAATCACTTTTGGCATCGAGCGATTGTTTTTCAAAATCTGCAATGTCAGTACTTTTTATAGTTGCGAGCACCTGCCCTTTTTTCACATAATCTCCAAGCTCTACATTTACCTTGATTACGTTTCCCCCTACAAGCGGATAAACATCGATCATTTTATTGTTGTCGGCCGTAATTTTACCGTAAAAACTCAATTCGTTTGTTACGGGCTGTGTTTGAGCAACTGCCGTTGTTGTCGTTTTTAGCATGTTATCGCTTAAAGCAAAAGAGGTATTAATCTGCGGATTTTCTACTTCTTTTTTACAGCCTGCGATGGATAAACTCACAATTGCAATTCCTATAATTAATTTATGTTTCATTTTATTTCGTTTTAAAATAAGTCTTTATTGATTGTACTGTTTAATTCTTCTGCAGACAGCGCCAGTTTTTTCTTTAACTCGTTTACCTGAATATTTGCCTGATTGTAGCTTTCCATAAAATCTGTAAATTCTAATAAGCTAATGTTTCGCTTTTGAAAATTGGTTAGGATTCCGTTATAAACGGCTTCAAAATCTGAATTCACGGTTGGTTTTATCACGACATAGTTTTTACGGGATTCTTCCCATTTATTCCAGGCGGATGTAATTTCGGTCTGAAGCTGTAATTCGAAATTCTGCTTTTCAATTTTTGATTGCTCCAGAATGGTCTTGGCGTACTTGATATTTCCTTTATTTTGATTCCAAAGCGGCAACGGAATTCCAACGGTAACATTTGCTTCATTATTAAAAGCGCCGCTTCGCTGATCGTATTTGGCTCCTAAAGTGATATCCGGAACCGAAAGCGATTTTTGCCATTTTACGTTCAGTTCATTGGCATCGATTTCTTTTTGTTTCGCCAGATAATCCGGTCGATTAGCAATGGCTTCATTTTCAAAAGATTTTAAATCGAAATCAATCGTTTTTAAGTATTTGCTGAATTCGTCTTTTGAAACATTCGGAACAATTTCTTCGGTAGAATTCATAAGCAATTTCAAATTCGCCTGTTCTTCTATATTGTTATTTACTACTTCCATTCGCTCGTTCTTAAAATTTAGATAAAGCGATTGCAGACGCACAACATCTTTCAAAGGAATATTCCCTTTTTGCGCCTGAATGGAGTACGAATTGATTAAATCTTCAATATGAGCCAATTGTTTGTCTGTGGTTTCCAGACTTTTTGTATTGTAATAAACTGTGTAAAAACTTTTACGTAATTGCAGTTTCAGCGTTCTGAGCAAATCATTGAATTGAAGTTCTGCCAGCTGTTCATTGGTTTTCGCTAATTTTACTTCATTACGTTTTTTTCCGCCCAGATAAATCAGCTGTTCGATGCCAAATACCTTCTGGCCTTGTTTCCCGATATCAAAATATTTATCACGATCCGGATTGTAAGCGTTCAGTTCTGCGGAAATCACTGGGTTGTCCCAAATGCGAGCCTGAATAGTCAACGCTTTTGAGGCATCGACGTTGTAATGTGAAGCCAGCAGAAAGAGGTTGTTTTTTAGAAACTGACTTTCACAATCTTCTAAAGTGACTGTTTTTTGAGCCAGAACCATCTGATTCATGGCAATCAGCAGCAATAATGCAAATAACTTTTTCATCGTATCATTTTTATTTGATACAAATATGCTATTGCAAGACTTTAAGACACCTTAAGAAAGACCTTAAAAAGTGCTTAAAAAAATTGAAAACTGATGAATTTTAAGTCCGAAAGAGCTTCGACTAAGTTTATCCTGAGCGAAGCCGAATGGACTCAGCCTGACACTTCTTTTAATTAAATACAATAGGTTTACTAATGAAAAATCAATTCGAATAAATTGGTCTTTTCTTCTGGTACGCTATACCTGATTTTTGCATTATGAAGTATTAAAACCCGGTTTACAATACGCAACCCCAGTCCGAAACCGGAAGTTCCTTTTGAATTTTCGCCACGCATAAAAGGCTGGAAAAGATTTTTCTGTTCCTTTTCACTCAGCGTTTTTCCGGTATTTAAAACCGAGATGACCAAATGATTTTCCTGAGTACTAATTTTGACTTTTGCCTGTTTGTTGTCAGCATAAACACAGGCATTTTTTAGAACATTACTTATAGCAATTTCCAAAAGGTTTTTATTTCCTTTGATTTCTAAAGCCGTATCCAGATTCTCACTTTCTTCTATTTCAAAAAGAATAACAAAATCAGGAAAGGTTTTATTTAAATTTTCTATCGACGAAAACAGAATTTCATCCATTCTGTGAATTTCATCGTTGCCGGTCACATTGGTGTCTATTTTTGACAATACCAGTAAAGAATGAATCAGTTCTGACAAATGATTGACATCTGATAAAATAGTGTTTAAAAAAGTTTTTCCTTTAGCGGATGTTCCCGAATCGGCAATTGTATTTTCAATTTGCGCTGTTATTCTCGACAAAGGAGTTCTGAGTTCATGAGAAGCGTGAGCCGTAAATTCTTTTTGTTTTTGATACGAAACCTCGATTCTGTCCATCATAAAATTGAACTCATTGGCAATCAGATCAATTTCGTTTTTATTGCTTTTGGATTCAACACGGGTATCGAGATTATTCTCATTTATATTTTTAATTTTTTGATGAAAAATACTTAACGGATTCATGGCTTTTTTCACCATTAAAGAAGTCAAAACCCAACAAATACAGGTAAAAAAGATATAAGATATAATTAAGGTATATCGTAAAAAAAGTAATTTTCGTTTGCCATAATCATCTGTTGCTGATATTAAGGCATAAAAATCTTTGTCTTTGGTATCATAAAAAACACCGTAAACTTCGTAATCTCCCTGTTGTTTAAAAAACGTTTTGTGCTTTTTAAGGTATTTCAAATCATTAACAGACCAGTCAATTTTGGCATCGTCAATACTACTGTAGATGAGTTTGAAATGGGAATCGAAAACCAGTGTTTTTTCATCATATAATTTATTTATTGAATTCTGGTCAATCATTTTTAAAAGCTGATCGTCAATTTCTTTTACATTTACCAAAAGCTTAATATTCGAAAGTGCTTTTATTTCTAAACGATCCCGAAATTCTTCCTTTCTAAAATTAGAATACAAAACAAAAATCACAGTCGAAGCCAGCCCAAAAAGGATTGTAAAGAGCAGACTTACTAAAAGTGATATCCTGTTTTTTAATGTCATTCCTGATCGCTTAGATAATATCCGTAGCCAATTTTAGTCCGGATTAGTTTTGTTTCGTGGTCTTTGTCGATTTTTTTTCGAAGAAAATTAATGTAAACTTCAATGGTATTCTGATTGGTTTCTATATGATAATCCCACAGTTTTTCGGCTATGAATTGTTTTGAAAGCACTTTTCCTTTGGCCTGAGCCAAAATCAGGATTAGTTTGAATTCTTTAGGCGTAAGTTTGATTTCTTCGTCTGCGCGAAAAACTTTCATTTCGGATTCAGCAATTTCCAGATCCTGAATTACAATTTTATCTTCTGCCTGCTGCGGAATTTCTTTTCGTCTTAAAAGAGAAGAAATCCTGGCGTATAATTCTTCAAAATGAAAAGGCTTTACCAGATAATCATCGGCTCCACTATCAAAAGAAGCCAGTTTGTCTTCGATTTCACTAAAAGCAGTCAGCATGATTATGGGCGTTTTTTTATCGACTTCCCGAATCTTTTTACAAACTTCAATTCCGTTTATACCCGGAACATTGATGTCGAGAATGATCAGATCATAATCATACGGAAAATATTTCCTTAACAGCAATGCACCATCATAATAAGGAACACACTCGAAATGTTTTGAAGCAAAGAACACAGCTATTTCTTTGGATAAAGTAAAATCGTCTTCGAGCAGTAAAATTTTCATGCTTGTTTTTTATTAGTTAATTCGGCTATCGTAAAACAACCGAATTAACGTTTTAAATGATTTCTTATTTAAAATAAGAAAAAGTTTCATTGTTTTCAATTTTCAATAATGATTCATAAATCAGCTGAATCACATTTTCAACATCTTCTTTGTGGACCATTTCTACGGTTGTGTGCATATAACGCAATGGCAGTGAAATCAATGCAGAAGCTACGCCTCCATTACTGTAAGCGAAAGCATCTGTATCAGTTCCTGTAGCTCTGGAAGTTGCATGACGCTGAAACGGAATTTTGTTTTCTTCGGCTGTGTTTACAATTAAATCTCGTAAATTATTTTGTACTGCCGGAGCATAAGCTATCACCGGACCTTTGCCAATTTTAAGATCGCCTTCGACTTTTTTATCAATCATTGGTGTTGTAGTATCATGGCAAACATCGGTAACTATGGCAACGTTTGGTTTGATGCGCTGCGAAATCATTTCGGCACCACGAAGACCAATTTCTTCCTGAACAGAATTCACAATGTACAAACCAAAAGGAAGCGTTTTATTATTCTCTTTCAGCAAACGTGCTACTTCAGCAATCATAAAACCGCCCATTCTGTTGTCAATGGCACGACAGACAAATTTATTTTCGTTTAAAATCATAAATTCATCAGGATAGGTAATCACACAGCCTACATGAACTCCAAGAGCTTCAACCTGTTCTTTGGTTTCACATCCTAAATCAATAAAGATATTGCTTAACTTCGGAATTTCTTCCTTATCACGCAAACGCGTGTGAATCGCCGGCCATCCAAAAACACCTTTTACAATTCCTTTTTTGGTATGAATATTTACTCTTTTTGAAGGCGCAATCTGGTGATCGGATCCTCCATTTCTAATTACATATATCAGACCGTCTTCTGTAATATAGTTTACATACCACGAAATCTCATCAGCATGCCCTTCAATTACCACTTTGAATGGAGCATCCGGATTGATAACACCAACAGCTGTCCCGTAAGTATCAGTAATAAAAGTGTCTACATAAGGTTCCAGATAATTCATCCAGATTTTTTGTCCTTCGCTTTCGTAACCAGTCGGTGAAGCGTTATTTAGGTAGCTTTCTAAAAAAGCGATTGAGGTATCATTTAAGATAGATTTTGTACTCATGAAAATATTTTTTTGCTAATTTATAAATTTGGTATTACAGTTGTGTATATAATGTATAATTTTACACTTAAATATATATTCGATGAGATTTACAACTTGTATTTTATGTTTTCTTTTAATTTCTTTTGCTGCAAAAGCACAAATTACGCCAAAAGAAAATGAAATGGGTTACACACTTACAGAAAATGATTCGATTTTAGGAGACACTATTGAACTGCCTGAAATTCTTATTTCAAAAGAAAAGCTGGATCCTGAAGCGAAAAAACAATTTCTGATTCTTCAAAACAGGGTTTATAAAGTTTATCCTTATGCAAAACTGGCTGCTGACCGGCTAACAGCCTTAAACAAGGGAATGGCTCGTTTGAAAACCAGTCGGGAAAAGAAAAAATATTTTAAAATCGTTGAAGATTACCTTAACAATGAGTTCGAAGCCCGACTAAAAAAGCTTTCACGAAAACAAGGTCAGATTTTGGTAAAACTCATTCATCGACAGACCGGAATAACAACATACGAATTGGTTAAAACCTTAAAAAGCGGCTTTAAGGCTTTTGTCTCCAATGCAACCGCCAATATGTTTGACATCAGTTTAAAAAGAGAATATAAGCCTTTTGAAGTCAACGAGGATTATCTGATTGAAACCATTCTCGTCCGGGCATTTGAATCGGGCAGATTAGCTAATCAACCCTCTTCAGATCCAATTGACTATAGTAAGCTTGAAACACATTGGGAACAAAAGGCCGAAGAGCTTAATAAGAAATAAGTATTTCAAAAAAATATAAAACCCCGACAGATTTAAAAAACTCTGTCGGGGTTTTATATTTTAAACAGCGTCAGTAACGTCCTTATTAATAGCAATTACTAAAAAAGATATTTAATTGTTGTGTGAAATTCATTAAATCTACCATCTTTTAGTTCTAAATACCAACCAATATCTTCGTCTTCAAATAAAGCA
Source organism: Flavobacterium pectinovorum (assembly GCF_022802975.1). GTDB lineage: Bacteria > Bacteroidota > Bacteroidia > Flavobacteriales > Flavobacteriaceae > Flavobacterium > Flavobacterium pectinovorum_B. The sequence continues at coordinate 162,972 of NZ_JAFEVZ010000009.1, read as the reverse complement.
TCAATAACACTTTTTCTTAAATCTTTTAATTTATCTATATTTAACTGTAACTTCTCAATTGTTATTTTCGCCGCATCGTCATCCTCATTAAAAGGAAGTATTTGACCATCAAAAGTATATTTAAATTTACCTTCACAAGTAGAATCTAAAGGAGATATTAATAGATTTTCATCAAACCAATTCCCTTTACTATTTCCACAATGTAAAGGCTCGCCTTTTTCGGTATTAACCTGACATGAACAAAGTAAATTATTATATACTAATTCTAGTTTTGGAAATTTTGTTTTATCTTTTGGTCTAAAATGTTCAATGTGACAATCTCCTTCATTTAATTCTCTTTCACAATAACAACAAATGTAACCTTGCTCTTCTTTTAAAGACTTAAATAAATCTATTCGTTCTTGTCTATCAAGATTTGCATAAGTTGGTTTCCAATCATCATTTTCTTTATTTTTCCAAACAATAAAAGACTCTGGTTCTGCTTGCTTTATTATATATTTCATTTACCAGTTACCTCTTTACGCTTAATCAAAACATTTGCCTTTGTAAGTTCTGGATCTCCTCCAATTATTTTATTAGATAAATCTTTATATAAATTCTTGGCGCTATCTATTTCTCCTAATTCAATAAATCTATAAAGTTCTTCTATTTCATTTTTAATATTTGTTGGGCGAGCATCCACACCTAATAAATCTTCTAAAATCCTATCTGAATTCTTTCCATAAGATTCGATAGCAAAAGAGTGCTTCAAAACATTATTATTATTCTCTAATAATATAATGTTATCTGGTTGAACATTATTTAAAACCTGAGGTGAGTGTGTTGAAACTATAAACTGACAATTAGGAAATATTTTCTCCAATTGAGGAATCATTAGTTGCTGCCATTTTGGATGTAAATGTAAGTCAACTTCATCAATCATAATAATACCGTTTCCTTCAAGCGGATTATCACTTTCTGGATTTGCTATTGATAATCGACGAGCAATATCTCCTATAAGTGTAATTAAATTCTTTTCTCCATCAGATAACTGATTAAGATTAAATTCAAGGTTTCCTTTATCAATAAGCATATGAGGCCTAGGACTTCTTCGAACTCTTAAATTAGTGTAATTGGGAAGAAATTTTTCGATTGCCTTTTTTACAAACAACATCTCTCTTCCGTCATTTCCTTTTAGATTTTTCTTCTTTTTAATTTCATCATCAATAATTCTAAAAATAGAATTTTCCAATTGTTTTATTTCTGAATAAAATTCTTGTTCTTTTTTAAATTTACTATTATCAATTTCAATAAGGGTCGTACGTAATAAACTTTCAATTTTTCTTCGTGATATATCGCTTAGCCACCATAGACTAAATTCATTTGCAAAAACAAATACTTCAATAAAGGCAGAGAAAAAATCCTCTTTAATTCCTATCTTTTCATTATCTGAGTAAAAATTCTCTAATATTCGATGAAATGTATCTATATAAGCTAATTCATAATATCTTGAATCATATTTTTCTTCTCTATTTTGAAGCTCTATTTTATGGAACATATATTCTAAATCATGAAAAATACGTCTTGATCTGGATTTAGGATATTTATAATCCATTAATCTAGATATTTCATGAAAAAGAAAACGAGGTTCTTCATAAATAAAATCATCTTTACTAACTCTTCTTTTCAAATAATCAAATTCTTCTACAATAAAGTTTTCATCTGAAATTGAAGGCTTTAATAGTTTCAATATTTTATCAACTCTTCTCTTTATTGAAATTTTATTTTGTAAAACCCATTTACTTCTGCTTGTGGCCTTTTCATTTACAATATCATCTTGCTGCCTAAACCATTCGAAGAAAGCACTAAAGTTTTGCTTTCCATCTAAGGCTTTATCATAAGCATCTAATGTAGAAAAAGCATCATCAAATTTTACTTCTGGAGTAATTTTATCTACAACTCTTGTAACTGGATAATAACAAATTACTGGCAATCTATTTTCAACTTCTAACATCATTTGAAAATATAATGCAAGGTTAGAAACTTCTACTAAATCTGATTTTTTATCAATGATTTTACCATTTGCAAATTTTATTAATTCCCAAGAAGAATCGTGATTATTTTCAGTACAGACAATTCTAACACTTGCAAATGAAGATTCATAACGAATATCCGTATCAGAAATCATTAACCCAGAAGAATTTTGTCTCTGAATTCTTTTAATTAACCAAGACATACATAATGTTAAAGTCTCTAGTATTGTAGTCTTTCCTGCACCATTAACTCCAACCAAAACGTTCAAGCTATCATCAAAGTCAATTTTTAAATCCTTTGCACTACGAAAATTTTGTATATGTATGCTTTTTATTTTCATTTTTGATTTCTCTCTTAAAGATTTCTCTAAATTACATATTTTTTAAGTAAATAAACAATGCTTATTAAAAACTTCAAACTGGACTAATAAGTATAAAACCCGACAGATTTTAAAATCTGTCGGGTTTAGTATTTAAAAACTAAATTTGATTTTTACTTCAAACCAGCGAGACTCTGCTCTATTGTAGCAATTTTTGCCAAAGCATCTGCTTGTTTTTGTTTTTCTATATTTAAAACTTTTTCCGGAGCTCCGTTAACGAATTTCTCGTTAGAAAGTTTTGCTTCAACAGATTTCAGGAATCCTTTGGTATAATTCAACTCTTCTGTCAACTTTTTAATTTCAGCTTCAACATCGATATTTCCTGTAATCGGAATGAAATATTCATTTGATTTTACACGGAAGGACAATGCGCCATCTACTTTTTCAGAAACATATTCGAAAGCAGAAACGTTTCCTAATTTCGTGATGATGGAATCAAAATAAGTTGAAACATTTTCGCTGTTGATTCCTTTTAATTCGATTGCATCTTTAAAAGGAATGTTTTTATCTTTTCTGATCGTTCTGATTCCTGAAATTACTTCAATAGAATTTTCAAAATCGGCAATTAATTTTGCATCAAATGGTTTTAATTCCGGCCAGATTGAAACGATTAAAGCTTCTTCCGGTGTTCTTTCTGCAATTAACTGCCAGATTTCCTCCGTTAAGAAAGGCATGAAAGGATGTAACAATTTCAAGTTACTTTCTAACATTTCGATTGCTTTCGCAAAAGTTACGCTGTCAATTGGCTGTTGGTACGCCGGTTTGATCATTTCTAAGAACCAGGAACAGAAATCATCCCAAACTAGTTTATAGATTGCCATTAATGCATCTGAAATTCTGTATTTCTCAAAATTATCTTCAATATCAACTAAAGTCTGCTGTAATTTCGCTTCATACCATTCGATGGCAACTTTTGAAGATTCCGGCTGTGGAATAGTTTCTGAAACTTCCCAACCTTTAATCAGTTTAAAAGCATTCCAGATTTTGTTTGAAAACCCTTTTCCCTGATTACACAATTCTTCATCAAACATAATATCGTTTCCTGCAGAAGCACTTAAAAGCAATCCTACACGAACTCCATCGGCACCAAAAGCATCAATTAAATCTAAAGGATCAGGAGAATTTCCTAATGATTTAGACATTTTACGACGTTGTTTATCACGAACCAAACCTGTCAAATAAACATTTGTAAATGGTTTTTCTCCTGCATATTCGTAACCTGCAATAATCATTCTCGCAACCCAGAAAAATAAAATATCCGGACCTGTTACTAAATCATTTGTTGGGTAATAATATTTAAAATCAGTGCTTTCAGGATCCATTATACCTCCAAAAACTGACATTGGCCATAACCATGATGAGAACCAGGTATCTAAGGCGTCAGAGTCCTGACGTAATTCGTCAAAATCAGTAATAATAATTCCTTTGGTTTCCTCCAATATTGCTGCAGCTTCATGTTTATCATTAGCAACAACAAAATCTTCTTTTCCGTCTCCGTAATAATAGGCCGGAATTTGTTGTCCCCACCATAACTGACGTGAAATATTCCAATCGCGAATGTTGTTTAACCAATGTGCATAAGTGTTTTCAAAACGTTTTGGATGCAATTTAATATCACCATCAACCAAAACTGATTGAATTGCCGGTTTTACCAAATCTTCCATTTTCAAAAACCATTGATCCGATAATCTTGGTTCGATTACCGCTTTGGTTCTTTCTGAAGTTCCCACTTTATTCAAATGGATTTCGGTCTTCGCCAAAGCTCCAATTTCTTCCAGTTCTTTTGCAATTTCAGTACGAACTACAAAACGATCTTTCCCCTGATAATGTAATCCGAAGCTGTTTAAAGTCGCATCTTCATTAAAAATATCAACAATTTCAAGATTGTGTTTTTCACCCAAAGTTTTATCGTTCATATCGTGCGCAGGCGTTACTTTCAAACATCCTGTTCCGAATTCTACATCTACATATTCGTCTTCGATAATCGGGATTACTCTTCCGCAAATTGGAACGATCGCTTTTTTACCTTTTAAATGTGTAAAACGCTCATCGTTCGGATTGATACAGATGGCAGTATCTCCAAAAATAGTTTCCGGACGTGTTGTAGCAATGGTCAGAAAATCTTCTGAACCTTCGATTTTATATTTTAAGAAAAATAATTTTCCTTGTTGTTCTTCATAAATAACTTCTTCGTCAGAAAGAGTTGTTTTCGCTTCCGGATCCCAGTTTACCATTCGGTATCCTCTGTAAATTAATCCTTTGTTATATAAATCAACAAACGATTTAATTACAGAAGCAGACATATCAGGGTCCATTGTAAATTTAGTACGTTCCCAATCGCATGAAGCGCCTAATTTCTTAAGCTGCTCTAAGATCGTTCCGCCATATTTATCCGTCCATTCCCAAGCATGTTTTAGGAATTCTTCACGGGTTAAATCGTTTTTATTGATTCCTTCTGCTTTTAATTTTGCTACCACTTTTGCTTCAGTAGCAATAGAGGCGTGATCCGTTCCCGGAACCCAGCAAGCGTTGAACCCTTTAAGACGTGCTCTGCGAATTAAAACATCCTGAATCGTATTATTCAACATGTGCCCCATGTGAAGGACTCCAGTGACATTTGGCGGCGGGATTACAATAGTGTACGGTGTTCTATGATCCGGCTCTGAATGAAAATAATTGTTTTTCATCCAATACTCATACCATTTGTTCTCAATCGTCTTAGCGTCAAATTGTGCTGGAATTGTCATTTAAATAGGTTTAATCGTTGAATTTGTTAATTGTTTTAATCAATGTTTATTTATTCAAAAATTACTTTTTAGATATTTAACTGCACTAATGACATTATTTAGAATTCAATCTAAAATGATAGATGAAATGTCGATTAAACAGTTAAACAAAAAATTGGTTTAATTTTTGTACTTATAACTGACAGCAAAAGTAAATAATTAAGTACACTATAAAAAACGAATTAATAATTTGTGTATTAATTAAAAGAAAGTATATTTACTCCTATCTTAAAAACAATTTCAAAATGAAAAATGTTATTAAATTTATTGTAATCGTACTGTTTAGCGTAGCGGGTTATTCTCAAAACGGTCCTAAAATTGAATTTTCAGCTCAGGACAACACTATTGATTACGGAAAAATTTCAAAAAGTGACAATGCTGTCAGATCTTTTGAATTTACAAATACAGGTGATGCTCCCTTAACGATAATTTCTGCCCAATCAACACTAAGCACGATAGTCGTTACAAAACCAAGCGCAGCTATTTTACCTGGCAAAAAAGGGAAAATTGACGTAAAATACAACATGACTGCAGGACCAATCCGTAAAACGATTACCGTTGAAACCAATGCTGTAAATTACCCTGACGGAAGAGTAGCTCTTAAAATTAAAGGTGAAGTTTTATAAAAATAATTTCAACGAAAAATAGTAAAACCGTTTCATTAGTTTGAAACGGTTTTTTTATGTAAAGTTTCTTAATTAGTCACTTTAATTTATTTGTCAACGCAATCAATAGTGTCAAATTTATATTTTACACGTTCAAAATCTATTGGTTTGTCTTTTACCAGGTATGTTACGCCCATTGTAGTCTGCATTGTTCCGTTTCCTAAAATAAGCTGTTTGTCTTTTTTCAAAAACGCCATTGGATTCTTAAACGTTTTTTTGTTTGCTCCTTCTATAAAAGTATAATCTGCAAATAAGGTATCTCCATGAAACTCTCCTTTTATTTCACCGATTCTTTCTGCGGCACCGGAAACTTTCATCGCCATATTTCCGCTTATTTTTCCGCTTTTCAAAGTATTCAGTTTTAAATCAATAGTATCATCCTCATAAATTGCTTTATAACATTGAGTACTTACAATTTTTTCAACTTCGGCATTTGAAGCTTCAGTTTCTTTCTGGTTTTCACTGTTTTTACAACTTTGCAGTCCGATTAAAGACAAAATCAGGCAGGATAAAACTAACTTTTTCATAATTGAATATTTTTAATTTCATGGTTATATGCATAAAAATAATAAAAAAGAAGCCAATGAAAAGGTTTCTTAGTTAAAATTATTAATTAAAAACTTATAAATTTTTAATTACAAATTCAGATCTTCGGTTCAATTCGTGTTCTTCTTCTGAACAGGCTTCATCTGTTTTACATTTTATAATTGGAACAGATTCTCCATAGCCTTTGGCTGTAACTCTTTTAGCATCAATACCGGATTGTATGATAAATTCTCTGGTAGAGGCTGCTCTTTTTTGCGATAAATCTTCATTGAATTTAGCATTTCCTCTCGAATCGGTGTGTGAACCAATTTCGATTGCCATTTCGGGGTATTTCTTCATTAACTCTACCACTCTTCCTAAAACCACTTTTGATTCTTTTCGGATGTACCACATGTTATAGTCAAAATAAATAGGGTCAGTTTTAATGATAAGCCTGTCTTTATCTCTTACAACATCTTTTTCCTGAGCTAAAATCTGATTAACTTTTTCTTTTTTCTTTACTTCGGCCGCTGCAATTTTATCAGCTTTGGCTTTTTTGTCAGCTTCTTTTAAAACGATTACAGCCAGAGCTTCTTTTTTCTTATTTTCTTCTTCTATAATAAGTTCCTGTTTTCTTTTGTTCTCTGCAATCTGTTTTTCTTCCTGTTTGACAATTTCTAAAGATTTTAATGTCATCGAAGCATCATTATTTGCATTTCTGGTCTTCCCTGAAGTTAACGATTTTAAGTTGCTTGTATAATTTTCCTTAGAAGCCAATACAGTAAAAGAAGTTTCACAAGGTACAGTAAAGCTAAATTTTCCGTCGGCAGTTGTTGTAACTACATTCAATTGTGTTTTATTTGAATCCTGAAGTTCTACAATGGCATTTTCTAAAGCTAATTTTGTATCAGCGTCTGTTATGATTCCGGCAATAAATTGTTTGCAGTCTTCCACAACCAGATCCTTAATTTCTTTTAACTGATAAATATCGTCGCTGCCTTTCCCGCCTTTTCTGTTTGAAGCAAAATAACCTTCTTTAGTATCCGAATCAAAATAAAACGAAAAATCATCTAAATTTGAATTAACAGGCATCCCAACATTTACGGGTTTTTCGTATTCTTTTCCTTTAATTTCGGAAACAAAAATATCGAGTGACCCATATCCTAAATGTCCATCAGATGAAAAATAAAGCTTATTGTCTTTTGAAACAAACGGAAACTGTTCTCTTTTATCTGTATTGATAACTGACCCTAAGTTTTTAGGAATATCAAAAGCCCCCAGATTGATATTTACTGAATAAATATCAAAAGACCCTAATGTTCCCGGCATATCAGAAGCAAAATACAATACTTTTTCATCAGCACTTAATGCAGGATGCTCTACCGAATAATTATCACTGTTAAAAGGAAGCGAAACGATATTGGTCCATTTTCCATTAACCAATTCGGCTTTAAAAATCTGAAGATTTGAGATTTTCTCCTCGTTTTTTCTTTTACTTCCGTTTTTAGAATTATTGCGTGTAAAATAAATCGTTTTGCCATCTTTTGTAAAAACAGCATTCGACTCATGCATTCCGGTTTTTAATTCATTCGAAAAATAATGCGTAATCTGATCTGGGGAATTAATATTCTTAATTGGTATTGCTACCAAGTTCAGGTAGGTTGCATTATCCCATTTATACTTTTTATCAAATAATCCCGGTTTTAATTTTACACCTGCAAAAACCAGACTGTCATTGTGTTTTACTGCTCCAAACTCGGAATTTGGTGTATTTATAGCTAAGTTTTTAATTTCGAAACGATTTCCAATTGCAGAAACATTTCCTAACGTTTTAATGTCTTTTTCAAAATTGCTTAAATCTTCACTATTTTCAGATTTTGAGAAATAGGTTTTTAAAACTTCATTTGCTTCTTCAAGATTACCAGTAGCTTTTAAGGTTTGAGCGTATTTAAAATAATAATTTCGATCTAAATCTTTATCATAATTTTTAATCAGGGATCGGTAATAACGCTGGGCTTTTATTAAATCATTTGTGTAATAATAAGAATCTGCCAGGTTTTTAATAACCTCCTGAGATGGTTTTTCGTATACTAATTTCTCATATAAAGTAATGGCTTCAGCGTAATATGTTCTGTCAAAAAAACGTTTGGCTCTTACCAAATCCTGATCTTGGGCGTTTATAAACTGTATAGAAAATACGAATATAATAACGAATAGTTTTTTCATATTTTTCATTTTAAAAGAATCTTGGTGATTTATCGTATCCTTTTCCTAATAAATCTAAATCAAAAAGCAGCATAATTTCGTGGGTTCCGGAATTAAACTGTCCTAAATTTGAAGTGGTGTAATCATAAGCATATCCTATTCTAAGAGACGGCGTAACATTGATATTCATCAAGGCACTTACGGCGTCATTAATTCTATAAGCAGCTCCCAATTCAAATTTTTCATTATATAAAACATTGACTGTAATATCAACAGAAACCGGTGCTCCGGGTACAAATCTGGACATAAATGCCGGTTTTAATTTAAATGCATCGTTTATCTGAAAAACATACCCTGCGGTTAAAAAAGTATGTATGTTTTCAGAACCAAAAGCGTTAATTCCTGATCTTTCTTCGATGTGTTTTGAACTTAATAAATTTGGGACTGATAATCCAACATAATATTTATCAGTAAAATAATAGGCCCCTGCTCCAATATTGGGTTTAGTCACGTTAATGTTTTCGGCGAAAGCCAAATCTGTTGCAGTATCGGTAAAACGGAATCCGTTAAAATTGGTTTGTAAAGAAGTAAACCCTGCTTTTACTCCTAAAGAAAGTTTGTTTTTTCCTCCTAACTGCAATACGTAGGCAAAATCTGCATAGAAATTGTTTTCCTTTTTAGCACCATCACCAATATCGTCTGATATTAATGAAGCGCCAACCTCTATCTTTTCACTTAAAGCTGTATGTCCAAAAAAAGTAAATGTTTTTGGTGCTCCTACTGCCCCAACCCATTGTGTTCTGTACAAACCTCCTAAATTTAACATTGCCGCTGTACCAGTAGCATAAGCCGGATTTACCACGCTCATATTGTACATATAATGAGTGTATTCGGGATCTTGTTGTGCTGATGCTGATGTAATATAAAAAAGGAAACTTATAAAAAGTATTATTTTTTTCATTTGAGATGTATTAAAAATGTAAATGAAGGTTATCTATTTAGGTAAAGACGGCCTTGCTGAGGCGGTTTATTATCTTTATTAAAATGGATAACATAAAAATAGACTCCATTTGGCGCTATTCCGTCACCAAAGCCTGCTCCTTCAGAAGTTTTCCCGTCCCAGTCAGGTTTGTTTTTATTTCCTTTAAACAAGACATTTCCGTATCGATTGTAAATTTCGAGGGTATAATTTGGATATAAGAAATCAATTTTAAGAATCGTAAAAGTATCATTTACATTATCTCCGTTTGGTGAAAATCCATCAGGAACAAAAAATGTTTCGTACTCAGAATCATCACAATGGCTTAAGGAAACCTTTACTTCCAGATGATCCTCAGAAATACAGTTTGCAGCTGTTAAAAAATCGAACCCATAATAAATTGCATTATCGTTAAGTGGCGTTGTGGATGACAGTAAGTTTCCATTAGTCAAAGCATCGTACCAAACTACTGTTGCTGATGCATTGGTATTATTAGACAAATCTAAAATAGTAGGATTATCCAGTCCACAAAAATTTTGACCATCTGAATCTAAAACAGGTGCCGGCAAATTACTTACCGTAACTGTAATCTTTGTAGCTGCAGATGTACACCCAGCAGCAGATGTTTCGGTTACCCAATAATCTTCTGATTTTAAAATATAATTATTAGCTAAAGGTGTGGTAAGGGCTGATGAATTGTACCATTTATACGAAGTTCCATTTGGGACTAAATTTGCAATCGTAGCTCCATCAGCTTTACAAAAAGGCTGATTGACTGCAACAGGAGCTGTTGGAATTGGGTTTACCGCAAAAGTATCAGAAACTGTTGTCAGATTGACATCACAAGTTGTATCATTGTTTACCAGATTGGTAATAGAAATAGTCGTAGAACCAGTATTTGGAAGTAAAATAGCCGGAATAGTAAAATTAGCTTTTCCATCCGTAACGGTCAAAATTTCTGACTGTACTGCTGAATTACTACCAGATAACAAATATGAAATGGTAACATTCGTCAGTGTTCCTAAACCGGTAACAGAAGCTGAAAAAGTTTTATTAAAACAGTTGTCTGAAACTTCAATTTTTAAGTTTGTTGCATCCGGTAATTTATTTATAATCAAATTTCCGTTTAAATTAGCAGTATTAGTACAATATGGAGTCGCTGCATTGGTAATGTTAGTAATCGTAATAATTGAATTACCACTATTTGAATTTAAATTTGAAGGAATCGTAAAACTTCCACTTCCATTTGCAACATTTACTGTTGCTGTTTGAGCTGTTGCTGTATTTGATCCTGAAACATTATACAAAATCGTATAAGCTCCGTTTTCTAATCCTGAAGCATTTGAAATTAAAGCCTGAGAACTTTTATTCTGACAGGTTGTTGCCAATGTCAGTACGGACCCGGTTAAAACTGGTGTTTTATAAACATGCAAAACATCTGATAAATTATTAACAATATTAACACACGCTCCTTTGCTGCTTGTTGCCACAATATCTGTAACGGTTATGGTAAAACTCCCAACCTGTCTAAAAAAAGTACGTGGTACAGAAAAACTCATTTCACCATTTACAAAATTTGCCGTCACAGTTTGTGTTCCTCCATTTGGACCTGATACTATATAGGTAACTTTGTATGAACCGTTGGTAATTGGCTGCGCGCCTTGTTTTAGTATTGCTGTATAAGTTGCTGTGGAAATATCAGATTCACAAATATCAGATACTATATCAAGCTTTGCTCCTGTAAAATCAAGTTTATTCTCAAATGTAATCGATACTGTTGCTGACCTGTCAGTACAGACTGTATTTTTAGATAAAACCGTATAAGTAAAATTATGTGTCGATTCGCCATAAGTCTCATATAATTTCTGAAGATTTATATAATGATCGGTAGGCGATGTTAGTCTTGGATCATTCCACGATCCATCAGTATCTTCTCCGGCAAGTAAATCATTCAGGTCAAAATTGGTGTAGCCAGCAAGTTCAGTATTACATAATAATTTATCAGTAGGAATTCCTTCATTTGGTGATTTGTACACTCTTAAAGTAACTTTTGTAGGCGCTGGTGGTATCGGAGAACAATCTGTTACTGCAGGAACGGTATATGTATAATCATATATTCCGTCTAATGTTGAAATAGGAGCATTTGAATCTACAACTGCTCCTTCATTGTTTGTCCATACACCGTTTCTATGTGGCGCCATTACATTTGCATCAAACATGCTGAAAAGATTATAGGTTCCTTGTCGGTTGCAGGTAATTGCAAATTGACCAGGAACACCCGCATATGCACCAATTGTAATGGTTACGGTAGCTGTATTGTCTGTACAGCCTGCCGAAGCCGGAGCGGTATAAGTATAAGAATAGGTTCCTCCTTTTGGAATTGCATGACCGTTTAAAATTCCGTTTACTTTATCGAGTCCACGGCCGCCATAATCATCCGACCAAGTTCCTCCGGGTACGGGACTTCCTCCTAACAAAGCAAATAACGATATCGCTTGATTTACAGGATCAGCAATATCACAAATAAATTCGTTTACATTGTCATTACCTGCACATTGTGCAAAATTTTTATTGGGAAGTAACAGAAAAATAAATAGATAGAAGCTAAAAGCAATTAAAGAGAAGTATTTTTTAACCATAAATTATCATTAATTTTTTGTTAAAAATACTCAAATTATTGAATAAAACTACAAAAAATATTCTTATTTAAATATTTTAGCTAAAAAAACATCTGATTAACTACCTAATTATCAAAGTTTAAAAAAAAATAAACCACAAAAAAAGCTACAATTCATCCTCTAATCGAAAACGGAATTTTAACAATACGTTATTACGTTCAACCTCTAAATTAATCCAAAGTTCTTCTTCAGATTTTAAAAGATTATTAATTTGCTGTAAAGTATATTTGTAAGGTTTATTATTATTTATGCTAATAATTACATCTCCTTTTTGCAGTCCACATTTTTCAGCTGCTGATTTTTTACGGACATTTACAATTTCATAAATAGGTTTTAATTGAAATTTATATCTAAAATCATCCCTTCTTCCTTCATTACTATCATCAATTGAAGTAATGACCCGAACAGTTTCTAAGTGAACCGTTTCCTGCACCCATTGCAAACCATTATGCTGAATTGTAATTCCACTTTTATTATAACTAAAAGGTTCATTGAATTTGTTGTTTTTTTTCAGATACATTTTTTTATCAGCGTAATCCATAACGATTGTAAATCTTTTTAAAACTTCACCTCCAACTGAACCAACCCTGTTAGCAACCATTTTTACATTTTTTATGGAAATTGAATCAGGAAAGGAAACAATCGGATTTTTAAATTCAAAATCGGCAAGCGAAAATTTAGAAACTTTAGCCCTGTGCCCTTCGATATCTCCGCTAAAGCCTTTTCCTAAAAAATCAGGAAAATTCTTTTTGGGCAATTTTATTTTGTCATTTTCAAAAACCCAAAATGAATCACTGTTACCAATATCCACAAGTAATTTTGCCGGAATATTTTCATCTTCAACTAAGGCTGTAGCCATAACATAAGGTTTAGACCTTTCAATGGTAATAGGCAGTATTGTAAATTTTTTATCTATTTTTTTTCTAACTAATTCATTATTTTGATGTACAAAAATTCTTTTCTTTTGATAATTAATTTCTACAACATTATTTTTAAAAAACTTGTATCCAATTATTCCGTTAACCGGAATTCCGATATGCGAGGATAAATTGAAACTCTGATCTAAAATAATATAAACCAAATGATTTATCGATTTTAAACCATGTGTTTCCAGAATATTGTTGGTTGATTTTAAACCTTCTATTTCCTCTTCGCTTCCTAATCCACGGAGTTTAATTTTTTGAACATTTTTAAAACTAACCTCTTTTTTATCCTCCATACTGAATAAAATCGTTTCATCAACACCTGAATCTAATAAAAAATTCAGCTCAACCCCGTTAACTTTTATTGGGATAAAAACTAAATTATTAATTAGCTTAAAGGGAATTACAACTTTCTTTTTATTCTTTTCAATTAAAAAATCATCCTGAGCATGGAGTGTAAAAGATATCAAAAGCCCAAAAAACAATATGATATATTTTTTCATTGATAATTTTTTATTATAAAATTACTAAAAAAATTGATTATTGTTACATTTTCACAACTCCTTCTATTGTTTACGTTAAATTCGAAAAAAAAATGCAAATTTGCACTTCAATAATTTATACTCATGCCAACAATTTCACACAAAGGCAAAAACATGCCTGAATCTCCGATACGCAAGCTGGCTCCTTTTGCAGATTTAGCAAAGAAAAAAGGACACAAGGTGTATCACTTAAACATTGGTCAACCGGATATCAAGACACCCGAGGTGGCCATCGAGGCGGTAAAAAATATTGATTTAACACTTATAGAATACAGTCCGTCTGCCGGATATGAAAGCTATAGAAAAAAATTAGCTCATTTTTACCAGCGCCAAAATGTAAACGTTAACTCAGAAGACATCATTGTAACCACTGGTGGCTCTGAAGCCTTACTTTTTGCACTGGCCACAATTACAGATCCCGGAGATGAAATCATTATTCCGGAGCCTTTTTATGCTAATTACCACGCATTTGCATCATCAACAAGTGCAACTGTAGTACCGCTTGTTTCTACAATCGAAACTGCATTTGCTTTACCAAATATTGACGAGGTTGAAAAATTAATTACACCTAAAACAAAAGCCATTCTGATTTGCAATCCCGGAAATCCAACCGGTTATTTATATTCTGAATCAGAAATTAAACAATTGGCAGGCTTAATAAAAAAGCATGATTTGTATCTAATTGCCGATGAAGTATATCGTGAGTTTTTATACGACGGAGACGACGAACATTTTTCAGTAATGAATTTAGATGATGTACAGCAAAATGTCATCATGGTTGATTCGGTTTCCAAACGTTACAGTATGTGTGGTGCCAGAATTGGGTGTTTAGTAACAAAAAACAAACAGGTTTTAGCAACGGTAATGAAATTTGCACAGGCACGTTTAAGTCCGCCAACAATCGAACAAATTGCCTGCGAAGCTGCTATCGATACCCCTCAAAGTTATTTTGATGAAGTAATTTCAGAATATAAAAGTCGTCGTGACACTTTAATCAACGAACTAAACAAAATTGATGGCGTAATCGTAACCAAACCTAAAGGAGCTTTTTATTGCATTGCACAATTGCCAATAGAAAATTCTGAAGATTTTGCCCAATGGCTTTTAGAAAGTTACGATTTAAACGGGCAAACTGTAATGGTTGCACCTGCTGCCGGTTTTTATTCAACTCCGGGAATGGGATTAAATCAGGTTCGAATCGCTTATGTATTAAACAAAGAAGATTTGATTACTGCTGTTAACATATTAAAAGAAGCGCTTATCATTTATAATAAAAAATAGTAATAGCTATTACAGACTTATAAAAGACAATAACTTATTGGGTTATTGTCTTTTGTCTTTATAACAAACATACATTTGGTTTTAATTTAAATTATATCCAAAAAGGAGCAATTAAATAGTAAAAACGATAGAAAAGGTTTCCTATTTATTAATTATCTTTACCGCCTTAAAAGAATATACCCATACTAATAGTAGTTTTTAATGATAAATAACGAGGATTTTTTAGACGAAATAGGAGACAATCATTTTAGCACCAATGCACAAAACCCTTTAAGAAAAGATGCATTTGACTTAAGTGACGAAGAAAAAATAGAAAAAATAAAAAAAGATGTTGAAAACATTCTTCAGACACTTGGAATGGATTTGACGGATGACAGCATAAAAGGTACTCCAAACCGGGTAGCAAAAATGTTTGTAAAAGAAATTTTTGGAGGTTTGAATCCTGCAAAACAGCCAAAAGCCTCTACTTTTGACAATAATTACAAATATGGTGAAATGTTAGTCGAAAAAAACATTACTGTTTATTCAACCTGCGAACACCATTTACTGCCAATTATCGGCCGCGCTCACGTTGCTTATATTTCAAGCGGAAGAGTTATTGGCTTATCAAAAATGAACCGTATCGTAGAATATTATGCAAAAAGACCTCAGGTTCAGGAGCGTTTAACTATGCAGATTGTTCAGGAATTACAAAAAGCCTTAGGAACTGAAGATGTTGCCTGTGTTATTGATGCCAAACACCTTTGCGTTAACTCAAGAGGAATTAAAGACATCGAAAGCAGTACTGTAACATCTGAATTTGGCGGAAAATTCAAAGATCCGCAAACGAAAAGAGAATTTCTGGATTACATTAAATTGGATACGCAATTTTAAGTTTAATCGTTTAATCGTTAATTTGTTTAATCGCTTCATCAGAAGCCTAATTTTTCGATTAAACAATCAAACAAATCAAAAATTAAACAAAAAACATGTATCTCTTTTCTTTTGAAAAATTAGAAGTCTGGCAAAATTCTCGAGTTTTTATTTTAGAAATTTATAGATTGACAATTGCATTTCCTTCTCACGAATTATTTGGAATAACCTCTCAGATAAAGAGAAGTTCTTCTTCGATTGCTACGAATATTGCTGAGGGAACATCAAGAAACACAAATAAAGACAAGGCACATTTTTAACAATTTCATATTCTTCAGCAATGGAAACATTAAACCATTTAATTCTTTCAAAAGATTTAAACTACATTTCAGAACAATAATACATTCAATGTCGCGAAAAACTTGAAAAAATTTGTAATCAAATAAACAATCTAAAAAAATATTATCTTTCACAAGAACAAATCCGATAATCACAATTAAACAAATTAACGATTAAACGATTAAACATTAAGACTATGCCATTATATACATCACAACCCTTAAAAATATACAACTCACTTTCGGGTGAAAAAGAAAATTTCAAACCAATCCATGAAGGAAATGTTGGAATGTATGTTTGCGGACCAACGGTTTATAGTAATGTGCATTTAGGAAACGTAAGGACATTTATGTCTTTTGACGTCATTTTCAGGTACTTTTTACATCTGGATTACAAAGTTCGCTATGTTCGTAATATTACTGATGTTGGCCATATTGTAGATGATGTTGATGAAGGCGAAGACAAAATTGCCAAAAAAGCTCGTTTAGAGCAATTAGAACCAATGGAAGTCGTTCAGCGCTATACTGTTGATTTTCATGACATCTTAAAAGCTTTCAACTTTTTACCGCCAAGTATTGAACCAACTGCAACCGGGCATATTATTGAACAAATTGAAATCATCAAAAAAATCATCGATACCGGAATTGGTTATATTGCCAACGGATCAGTTTATTTTGATGTTGTCAAATATAACGAAACCAACAATTACGGAGTTTTAAGTGGCAGAAATATCGAAGATATGCTTGCTAACACCCGTGATCTTGATGGGCAGTCTGACAAAAGAAACCCTCAGGATTTTGCACTGTGGAAAAAAGCAGAACCGGAACATATCATGAGATGGCCTTCTCCCTGGAGCGATGGTTTCCCGGGTTGGCACCTTGAATGTACTGCCATGAGTACTAAATATCTTGGAAACCACTTTGACATTCACGGTGGCGGAATGGATTTAAAATTCCCACACCACGAATGCGAAATTGCCCAAAACGAAGCCTGCACCGGACAATCTCCGGTAAATTACTGGATGCACGCTAACATGCTTACGCTTAATGGAAAAAAAATGGCAAAATCAACCGGAAATAATATCTTACCGGGAGAAATTTTAAGTGGAGACAATACCGTTTTAAGCAAACCGTTTTCTGCATCTGTAACTCGTTTTTTCATGTTGCAGGCGCATTACCGCAGTATTTTAGATTTTTCTGACGATGCTATTGTGGCCGCAGAAAAAGGATACAAAAGACTGATGGAAGCCGTTGATGCCTTAGCAAGCATTTCAACAAGTACAACAAGCTCAATTGATGTAGCATCATGGAAACAGTTGTCCTATGATGCCATGAACGACGATTTTAACACACCTATTCTAATCGCACAATTATTTGAAGCCGTTCGATACATCAATTTATTAAAAGAAGGAAAAGAAACGATCAGTACAGAAGATCTAAAAATATTCACAACCGCTGTAAATGCTTTTGTTTTTAATGTTTTAGGCTTGAGTGATGATAAAGCTGCAGACACTAATAATGATAAATTAGAAGGTGTAATCAACATGCTTATCGGAATGAGAAATCAAGCCAGAGCTGATAAAAACTTTGCTCTTTCTGACCAGATTCGGGATCAGCTGATTGCTTTAGGCATTCAATTGAAAGACGGAAAAGAAGGTACCAGCTTTTCGATATAATCAATTTATTTTCTAATAAATCATGAAAGTTATAACTCCGTTTGTTTTATTAGTACGTTTTTATCAAAATGCCATTTCGCCTTTTACACCAGCATCATGCCGGTTTGAACCTACATGTTCGAGCTACATGATTGAAGCCCTGCAAAAACACGGATTATTTTATGGAGGATACTTAGGAATGAAACGTATTTTAAGCTGTCATCCCTGGGGGAGAACTGGTTACGATCCTGTTCCGGAAAAAAAATGTTCGCACAAACATTAACTTTTAATAAAGACATACTCTGTTTTAAATATTTATTTTTACAACTATCTAAAAACACAATACTACATGACACAAGCTTTAAACATCGTTTGGAATCCTTCTGAGGGAATCGATTTAGGATTTTTTATGATTCGCTACTATAGTTTAATGTTCGTAATAGCCTTTGGTTTGGGCTGGTTCTTAATGAAAAAAATTTTCGAACGTGAAAACGAATCAATCGACAAGCTAGATTCTTTATTTGTATGGACTGTTTTAGCAACTTTGTTTGGTGCGCGTTTAGGACAAGTTCTTTTTTACGATGAAGACAATTACTTCAGAAACCATCCTTTAGAAATGTTTTTACCAATTAGAGAAAATGAAGGATCAACACTCTTCGGATTCATCAATGGTTGGGAATTTACAGGCTTTCAAGGCTTAGCCAGTCATGGTGCCGCAATTGCAATTATTATTGCCATGTATCTTTATAATAAAAAAATATTACATCGTTCAGTTTTATGGATTTTAGATCGAATCGTTATTCCGGTGGCAAGTGGGGCAATTTTTGTTCGTATTGGAAACTTTATGAATTCTGAAATCATCGGTAACGAAACAACTTCTGCATTTGGTATTCGTTTTTTACATGACCAGTTCAGCAAAAACGAAGCCGTTAATGCAACTAAAATCGGTAACCCAAAAGAAGCTTACACTGCCATTGCAACAGACCCTAAGTTTGCTGATTTATTAGCTCAGGTTCCAGCAAAACACCCTACACAGTTATACGAAGCATTTTGTTACATTTTTGTATTTGCCATCTTGTTTTTCTTATATTGGAAAACAAATGCAAGACTAAAATCAGGCTATTTATTCGGATTATTTTTAGTGCTTTTATTTGTTGTACGTTTCATTGTAGAATTCGTCAAAGAAAGCCAGGGTGGTTTTGAAAATGAATTAGGTTACTTCTCAACAGGACAATGGCTAAGTATTCCATTTATTATAATCGGACTTTTCTTTATTATTAGAGCACAACGAAATCCTTTAGCTACTTCATAAATCAGGTTTAATCAATATATAAAATACTCAATACTCAAAAGTATTGGGTATTTTTTTACTCTATACTTTAATTTTAAACTTCATTTTAATTCTGTCTACAGTCCCTTTTAGAAGCAGAAGTATTCTTTTCATAAGAAACTTTCAGTCCTGCTGTCCGCTATATCTTTTTCTGGTTAAAGGAACCAGAAAAAGGATACCGCTCCAATCAGGGCTAAATTAAAAATCTATTTTTCAGAAGAAAGCATAAAAACCCTAATCTTTCTGCTCCAAAAAATAATAATCGAGTTCAGCTTTGTAGGTATCAATACAAGGTGTTTTTTTGAATAACCGATTCAGGTCAATACCAAAACAAAAAAACTTCAATTTATCGCAAAAAAAAAGATCCAGCTTTCACTGGATCTTTTAATATGTCAAACTAAAATTAGTTATTATGTTTGTCTTCAATTATATGTTTCTCATCAGAAGAAATCGTATCAACCAAAACGGGTGTAGCGATAAATAATGACGAATAAGTACCTACAACAATACCAATTAACATTGCAAAGATAAATCCTCTAATTGATTCTCCACCAAAAATAAACATTGTTAACAATACAATAATCATCATTAATGAAGTATTCAAGGTTCTGGATAAAGTAGTATTAATAGAAGCATTTACGATATCTTCAAAATTTCCTTTACGGTTTCCTATAATAAATTCTCTAACTCTGTCGAATACAATTACAGTATCGTTCATAGAGTAACCAATAACCGTAAGAATCGCAGCGATAAAGTGCTGATCCATTTCCATGTGGAAAGGCATGAATTTATAACATAAAGAATAAATTCCTAATACAAAGATTACGTCATGAGCAACAGCTGCAATCGCACCTAATGAATACTGCCATTTACGGAAAGATACCATCAAATATAAGAAGATAACTGCCATTGCTCCAAGAACTGCCCAATATGAGTTAGTTTTGATATCCTCAGAGATCGAAGCTCCTACTTTTGATGCCTGTAAAACTCCTATTCTTTTACCATCATAAGTGTTTGTAAATTTTTCATAAGTAACATTAGGGAAATATTTCGCTAATGCTTTATATAACTTTTGATTTACTTCTTCATCGACAGCTATACCATCTTCTTTAATTTTATATTTAGTAGTGATTTTCAACTGATCATCATCACCTAAAATTTTAGCCTCAACAGGAGTTGCGAAAGCCGCAGATAATTCATCAGCAACAACTGTAGCATCTACAGGTTTTTCAAATTTAACCTGAAACGTTCTACCTCCAACAAAATCAACACCTTCATCTAATCCGTTAACGAAGAATATAGAAACCAAACTCACAACTGTTACAATAGAAGAGAAAATATAAGTGAATTTTTTCACTTTAATAAAGTCGTAGTGGAAATTAGTAAACCAGTTTTTAGTGATATTTGTAGAGAAAGTTAAATCTCCTTTTCCGGCAATGTTTCTGTCAATGAAAATTCTGGCAATAAAGATAGATGTAAACAATGAAGTTACAATACCAATAAGTAATGTTAAAGCAAAACCTTTGATTGGACCTGTTCCAAAGATAAATAAGATCGCTCCGGTTAAAACGTGAGTTACGTTTGCATCAATAATAGAACGCATTGCACCATGCCATCCGTAAGAAGCAGCAACTGCTTCAGATAATGATTTACCTTCACGCAATTCTTCTTTTGCTCTTTCAAATATAATAATGTTCGCATCTACCGCTGTACCCAATGTCAATACGATACCTGCAATACCTGGTAATGTCAATACAAAACCAAAACTTGCCATAATTCCGAAAAGGAAAAGTAAGTTTAATAATAATGCAAGGTTTGCATACCAACCTGCCTTACCATAATAGAACACCATCCATAAACAAACTAATAAAAATCCTAATACAGATGAAACTGTACCAGCATCAATAGCTGCCTGACCTAAAGATGGCCCTACAACAGTTGACTGAATAATGTCTGCAGAAGCCGGTAATTTACCTGCATTTAAAACGTTAGCTAAATCTTTAGTTTCAGCCACATCAAAAGAACCTGTAATTTCAGATCTTCCTCCTGCAATTGGTCCGCTTGTAACTCCTGGTGCAGAATAAACTACATTATCCAAAACAATAGCGATATAACTTTTTTGAGAAAAAGCTCTTCCTGTTAGTTCTTCCCAGATTTTAGCTCCCTGACTGTTCATTTGCATAGAAACAGCCGGTTTTCCTAATTGGTCGAAAGTATCTTTTGCATCTGTAACAACACCACCACTCATAGCAGGAGCATTATCTCTGTTTCCTTTTAAAGCGTATAATTCTACAGCTTCAATATCTTTTCCTTTAGCATCTTTTGTAGTAGTTGGCTTGCTCCATACAAATTTTGCATTGTGCTGGTCTGCAGCCAATAAAATTCTGATTTCAGGTCTTTTAAAGTACTCGTTAACTACTGCGGTATCTTTTGGCGCAAAGTAACCCAAAACAGGTCCACCACCCTGACCAAGCATTTTATCAAATAATGGATTATTTCCTTTCTTAGTATCAGCTGAATCTTTAGCTGTATCAGTTAATAATGCATTCAATGAATCTTTAACAACAGTTTTAGTTTCTGTTATTTTAACTTCAGTCTTTTTTAAAGCTTCATTAGTAGCAACTAAAAAGTTTCCGATTTCTTCAATTTTAAAAGTTTCCCAAAACTCTAATTGAGCTTTTCCTCCTAATAATTTTTTAATTCTGTCAACATCTTTAGCACCCGGAAGTTCTACTAAGATTCTTCCTGTTTCTCCTAATTTTTGAACATTTGGCTGAGTAACACCAAATTTATCGATACGCTCTCTTAATACTTTAAAAGCACTTTCTACAGACTCATCAACTTTTCTTTTAATTACTTTTTGAGCCTGAGCATCTGACATTTGAAAATCAATACCACCATCTCCCTGTAAACTTCTGTTTGCAAAAATATCAGGTGAAGCCAATTTTACACTTCCTTTTGAATTTGCTTCAAAAGCTTCAAAAAACTTATTTAAATAGGTTTTATTTCCTTCTAAATTCGCACTTGCATCAGCTAATGATTTATTAAATACCGGGTTTTTAGAATTGTTAGCCAAACCTTTCAAAACATCTTTAATAGAAATTTGAAGAATAACGTTGATTCCTCCTTCTAAGTCAAGACCCTTATTTAATTGTTTGTTTTTTACTTCATTATAAGTAAAATCTGTAAAACCAAGATTCAATACTTTTTCTTTACCAATAGAATCTAAATATTTTAGCTCTTTATCAGGATTATCTCCTGCAAAAGCTTTAGCTCCTTCTTTGACATTATTTGCCACAAAGGTGAAAGAAAGTTGGTAAATACTTACCAATGCAAATAGAATTGCGAAAAATTTAATAAGTCCTTTATTCTGCATTATTACTAAAAATTAATTATGTTTTATTGTTTGTTTTTGCTTTAAATTCCCATAAAATAAGCCCTGACATGAGTTTTTAAAACTAAAAAATCGTGATCACGAATTACAACATTTTTTTTAAACCGAGCAAATATATAATTCTCGAAAAGATTAAACAATTTATTTATTAATTAATCTCAAAAAAAAGACTGCAAAAGTGCAGCCTTTTTCTTTTTTTTCGAAAATCTTTATGTTAAAATCGATTTTAGAGCGTCATTCATACTCCTAACTGCATCTGCACTTTTAGCAAACAAAGCCTTCTCTTCTTCATTTAAATGAATTTCTAAAATTTGCTCAACACCGTTTTTACCAATTATACACGGCACCCCAATACATATATCGCTTTGCCCATACTCTCCTTCAATAAAGACTGAACAGGCAATCATTTTCTTTTGATCATTCAAAATACTGTCAACCAAAAATGCTACTGAAGCTCCCGGAGCATACCATGCTGATGTTCCTAACAGTCCTGTAAGTGTAGCACCTCCAACCATTGTATCAGCAGCTACTTTTTTCAACACTTCTTCTGAAAGAAATTCAGTAACCGGTATTCCATTATAAGATGCCAAACGGGTTAACGGAATCATGGTTGTATCACCGTGACCACCAATTACCATTGCAGAAATATCATTTGCCGGTTTATCTAAAGCCAAAGAAAGATAAGTCCTGAATCGGGAACTGTCTAACGCTCCCCCCATCCCAATAATTCTGTTTTTTGGCAAACCTGTAGACTTTAATGCCAGATAAGTCATAGTATCCATTGGATTAGAAACCATAACAATAATCGTATTAGGCGAATATTTCAACACATTTTCAGCAACCTTTTTTACAATTCCTGCATTAATACCTATTAACTCTTCACGAGTCATTCCGGGTTTTCTTGGGATACCTGAAGTAATCACAACAACATCACTTCCTGCGGTTTTGGAATAATCATTTGTAACACCTGACACATGAGTATTAAAACCCGTGTTTGTAGCACATTGCATAATATCCAACGCTTTCCCTTCGGCAAAACCTTCTTTAATATCCAACAATACTACTTCGCTGGCTATTCCTCTATAAGAAATAACATCCGCACAAGTGGCTCCAACATTTCCTGCTCCTACAATGGTAACTTTCATATTTTATACTTTATTGGTTATTAATTAATTTTTAGGTTCAATTTACAAAATTGCTAAACACTTAACTGGTCAAATGTTTTTCTTTTTAGAAATTTTAATTGAGACTCTTCACAAGTCTTAAAAAAATCATTCGGGCATTTATGCATCAATGTTTGCGTAAACAGCATTTTTCTCGATAAACTCTCTACGAGGTGGTACTTCATCACCCATTAACATGGAGAAAACTTGATCAGCTTCAGCTAAACTATCAATATTTACCTGACGCAAAGTTCTAAAATTTGGATCCATTGTGGTTTCCCATAATTGCTCAGCATTCATCTCTCCAAGACCTTTATAACGCTGAATCGCCGCACTGCCTCCCATTCTTTCATTCGCCTGATCACGTTGAACGTCATTCCATGCATATTCCTTTTTATTTCCTTTTTTAACTAAATATAAAGGTGGAGCTGCGATGTAAACGTGACCTTCTTCAATCAATTCTTTCATGAAACGGAAGAAAAACGTTAATATTAAGGTAGAAATGTGACTACCATCGACATCGGCATCACACATGATAATTACTTTATGATAACGTAACTTAGAAAGATTCAATGCTTTACTATCTTCTTCAGTTCCAACAGTAACACCTAAAGCCGTAAAAATATTACGAATCTCTTCATTTTCGAATACTTTATGATGCATTGCTTTTTCAACATTCAGAATCTTACCTCGTAATGGCAAAATTGCCTGAAAAGCACGGTCACGTCCTTGCTTTGCCGTTCCACCAGCCGAATCTCCCTCGACAAGATAAACCTCACATCTTGCAGGATCCTGTTCAGAACAATCTGACAGTTTTCCCGGTAATCCTCCACCACCCATAACGGTTTTACGCTGTACCATTTCACGTGCTTTTTTAGCAGCGTGACGTGCCTGAGCAGCCAAAATAACCTTTTGAATAATGATTCGGGCATCATTTGGATTTTCTTCCAAATAATTCTCCAGCATCTCCCCAACAGCCTGAGAAACCGGAGAAACTACTTCTCTGTTTCCAAGTTTTGTTTTGGTTTGTCCTTCGAATTGAGGTTCAGCAACTTTTACCGAAATAATCGCAGTTAATCCTTCACGGAAGTCATCTCCTGAGATTTCGAATTTCAATTTATCCAACATTCCGGAAGCATCGGCATATTTTTTAAGTGTTCTTGTCAAACCACTTCTAAAACCTTGTAAATGCGTTCCTCCTTCGTGTGTATTAATATTATTTACATAAGAGAAAATGTTCTCCGTATAACTTGTATTATAAATCAAAGCAACCTCGACCGGAATTTCACCTTTTTCGTGATCCATACTGATTACATGAGAAATAATAGGCTCACGGTTACCGTCTAAATAACGAATATATTCTTTAAGCCCTTCCTGAGAATGGAAAACTTCACTTTTAAACTCCCCTTTTTCATCAACCTCTCTTTTATCTGTAAACGTAATTGTAATACCTTTATTTAAGAAAGAAAGTTCACGCATACGAGCTGACAACGTATCATAAGAGAACTCTGTAGTCTGAGTAAAGATTGTATCATCCGGAAAGAAAGTCTGACGTGTACCTCTTTTATCTGTTTCCCCGATTTGTTTTACCGGATATAGTGATTTTCCTCTTTCGTATTCCTGCTCGTAGATTTTTCCATCTCTAAAAACAGTAGATTTCATGTGAACAGAAAGTGCATTTACAACAGAAACCCCAACTCCGTGAAGACCTCCCGAAACTTTATAAGAATCTTTATCAAATTTACCTCCGGCACCAATTTTAGTCATTACAACCTCAAGTGCAGAAACTCCTTCTTTTTTATGTAAATCAACCGGAATACCACGACCGTTATCTTCAACAGTTACAGAACCATCTTCGTTTATTGCGACACCAATAGTATCACAATGCCCTCCCATCGCCTCATCAATAGAGTTATCCACAACTTCATAAACCAAATGATGCAGCCCTCGAACACCCACATCTCCAATATACATCGACGGACGCATTCTTACGTGCTCCATTCCTTCTAATGCCTGAATACTATCTGCTGAATAATTGTTCTTCTTGATTTCTTCGCTCATATAATTTATTCTAAAAAATGTAATTATTGTCTTAACACGCAAATATATAAAAACGCAATTTATATACCTCTTAAAATACCATTTAAAGCACCTAAGTTATTAACACAATTATCAAAAATCATAAAAAAATCAATCCTAAACCTATCTTTAAATTCCAAACTCATAAATTCCAAATTCCAAAAATAGGAATAACATAAAAAATCATATTTCCCTAAACTTCAATAACTAAAAAATCATTACAAAAAAAAAACTGAAACTACACTTGAATGTATTTCAGCTTTTACATATTTAGTCCAAATCGGAATTTGGAATTTAGTTTTAAACAACAACACCTGATTTTGCAATCTCAACATCAGCATTTAAATGTGCTGCATTCGCTCTACCGCTTGGATCCGGATTATCCTGCCATTTTGGAATCCATTTTCTTACTGTCTGAGCTGAGCTGACTTGCGGATAGTATTTGTGAAAAATTGACCTGTATAAATAAGCCTCCTTTGTTGTTGGTGAATTGTACGGAAACTCGACTGTCGCTCCTGCTAATTGCTCATCAGAAACCTGAGCGGCACAATATTCAATCAACCCATTAACCCAGCCATAACCTACACCGTCTGAAAACTGTTCTTTTTGTCTCCATAAAATATCATGAGGCAAATACGGATCGTCAGGCGTATCAAAAGCTTTTCTTAAAATATATTTTTCAATTGCTTCGTACGTTTTTGGTTGTTTTTCTTCTGTTTTAATCCGAATTGCTACATCCAGAAAATCCTTATCCAAAAACGGAACCCTGGCTTCTAAACTATGCGCCATTGTCGATTTATCAGCACGTAAGATATCAGCAGTAAACAATTTCTGAACCCTTTCGATAGTTTCTTTTTGAAATTCTTCTGAAGACGGCGCATTTCTAAAATACAAATGACCTCCAAAAACCTCATCAGCTCCTTCTCCCGAAAGTATCACTTTTATACCTTTCTCCTTTACCGCTTTTGCCAGCAAATACATTGGCACACCTGAACGTACAGAAATAATATCATACGTTTCGATGTGGTAAATTAGTTTTTCTAAAATCTCAACTCCCTCTTCAACGGTAAAATGAATTTCATGATGCTGGGTACCTAAGAATTCCGCTGCTTTTCTTGCCGCAATATTATCGGGAGCATCAGCATCTAAACCTATAGAGAATGAATGTAATTTTTCTTTGCTTCCAGCTAATAATCTCGATGCAATAGCTGAAGTCAAAGATGAGTCTAAACCTCCGGACAACAATACTCCAACCGGCACATTACCCATTAAACGTTTACGGGTAGATTCAATCAAGGATTCTCTTATCAAATCTAAATCAAGTGGCTGATTCGCATTTTCATACTCCTCATATTCAGGCTCATAATATTTAACAAAACCTGTTTTTGCCGTATAATAATGGCCCGGAGGAAAAGTCGAAAATGACTTACACTGATCCGCAATTGATTTCATTTCGGAAGAAAAATAAATTCTTCCTCTTTCGTCTAGTCCATAATACAAAGGCTTGACACCTACAGGATCTCTTCCGGCAATATAATCATCGCCATCAACAACTACAAATGCAAAATCCCCATCCAGTAAATTACAAAAATCATAACCAAATTCTTCGTATAAATGAACTATTACTTCCGAATCTGATTTTGTTTTGAATGTGTGGTACTTTAAAATTCCATCCCTTAATTCCTGATGATTATAAATTTCTCCATTATGAACCATCCACGCTTTTTTTGAACCCTGAATTGGCTGCTTCCCTGAATGTAAATCCATAATAGACATACGTTCACTGGCTAAAATGCTGCCATTTTCCATAATCTGTAAATCGCTTTCATCAACACCCCGATGCGACATTCTGTTCGAAAGTTCTTTTACGAGCTGCGGGTCTTTTCCTTTGCCTATAACAGCTAATATTCCACCCATACTATTCTTTTTTTATTGTATATTCTATTCTTTTTCCTTAATTCTCAAAAATTTCTTCTTTCAGCAAAAGCCAAATATAAAAAATTCAAATAAACATTTAACTCCCAAATAATTAAACTCACAAAATAAAATTATTAAGGTAGTTTTATAAACCAAGAAAAACGTTCTCAGAGAGAACGTTTTCTGTAATATTAAGCCCTAAATTAAACTTTATTATTTTTGATAAGCATCATCGTGTACACTTGCAACCGCTCTTCCTGAAGGATCGTTCATGTTTTTGAAAGCCTCATCCCACTCCAAAGCAATTTTTGTACTACAAGCCACACTTGCCTCCTGAGGGACACATAATGCTGCTGCATCACTTGGGAAATGCTCAGTGAATATTGAACGATAGTAGTATTCTTCTTTTGAAGTTGGAGTCTGTAACGGGAATTTGAATCTCGCATTTGCCAATTGCTCGTCTGAAACTTCTCTGGCTACCACTTCTTTCAAAGTATCGATCCAGCTGTATCCTACTCCATCAGAGAATTGTTCTTTTTGTCTCCATGCTACACTTTCCGGCAACATATCTTCAAAAGCTTTACGAACTACCCATTTTTCCATTGGGTGTTCTTTGTTGATCATTTTATCCTGAGGTTTGATGCGCATGGCAACATCCATAAATTCTTTATCTAAGAAAGGAACACGTCCTTCGATTCCCCAAGCTGCTAAACTTTTGTTTGCACGTAAACAGTCATACATGTGAAGTTTTCCTAATTTACGAACGTTTTCTTCGTGAAATTCTCTTGCGTTTGGCGCTTTGTGAAAGTATAAATATCCTCCAAATAACTCATCTGCACCTTCACCAGAAAGAACCATTTTGATCCCCATAGATTTGATAACTCTTGCCATTAACCACATTGGAGTTGACGCTCTAACCGTAGTTACATCATAAGTTTCAAGGTTGTAAATTACATCACGAACCGCATCTAAACCTTCCTGAATAGTAAATTTAATTTCATGGTGAATCGTTCCGATATGATCTGCTACTTTTCTCGCTGCCGCTAAATCAGGTGAACCTTCCAAACCAACTGAGAAAGAGTGTAATTGTGGATACCAGGCATCTGTAGTGTCATCAGACTCAATACGTTTTTGAGCAAATTTTTTGGCTACAGCCGAAGTAATAGAAGAATCTAAACCACCTGAAAGTAAAACTCCGTAAGGAACATCACTCATTAATTGTCTGTGAACCGCTGCTTCTAAAGCTTCTTTAATAGCAGGAATACTTGTTTCGTTGTCTTTTACAGCATCATATTCCGTCCAGTCTCTTTTGTACCATTGTACAAATTCACCATCTTTACTTGTCATATAATGCCCTGGAGGGAATAATTCAATTTTTGTACAGTATCCTTCTAAAGCTTTCAATTCAGAAGCTACATAGAAAGTTCCGTGCTGATCCCAACCAATGTACAATGGAATAATTCCCATGTGGTCACGAGCCACAAAATATTCATCTTTATCAACATCATAAATCGCAAAACCGAAGATTCCGTTCATTTCATCTACAAAATGTGGTCCTTTTTCTCTGTAAAGAGCAAGAATAACTTCGCAGTCACTTTCTGTCTGAAAGTTATATTTTCCTTCAAATTGTTTACGTAATTCTCTGTGGTTGTAGATTTCGCCATTTGCAGCCAAAACCAATTTTTTATCTTCAGTAAACAATGGCTGTTTTCCAGAAGCAGGATCAACAATTGCCAAACGCTCATGAGAAAGAATCGCTTTATCATTACTGTAAATACCGCTCCAGTCCGGTCCGCGGTGACGAATGATTTTAGACATTTCTAATACTTGAGGTCTTAAGGTTTCTGCTTTTTGTTTTAGATCAAAGGCACATACGATTCCACACATAATTCTATATTTTTATTTTTTTTTAATTTTATTTTGATAGGGCAAAGATGAAGTATTAGTTACAATTGAAAAACACAAATAACAATATCAATTACAAATATCAATCAAAAAAAGCAATTTACATACTAAATGTAAAATTTTAATATAAATAAAAGCTTTAAACTTGAAAATTTTAATTTTGAATCTAAATGAAGCGTAAAACAGAAAGTTCTAAAGAGATTTTTGAATAAAATTTTTAGATTTTGAAGAAACATTGAAAAATACTCAAAGCGCAGAAGAAAAACTGTTCAGAAATTATTCTTTACTCAATATTAGCATTTAGAAGTCGCTTTATTCCACACTTTCAATCGTGTAATGTGTTTTATTAATTTCGAACTTAAATCCGACCTTGTTGCCCATTAAATGTGTGCCCAAAGGCGATTGTGGAGAAAGCGCAATAATATTTATTCCGTCAATAGCAATTTTAGGAAGTGCCACACTCAGATACAAATAAATTCCGTTTGCCTTTACCAGACTTCCTGAAATAATATTTTCAGTATTTTTAGAAGCATCAATCTTGTCTAAAATTGCTTTTTGAGCTATTGCTTCTTTTAATTTATTGGTTAGTTTTTCCTGTTCGATATGCATCATCGACAAAGCTGTTTCGTGTTTATCGCCGGCAGAACCTTTTGCATCGTTTTTAGAATCTTCGGTCAAAGCCGAAATCATATCCCTGAAAACATCGATTCTGTCCTGAACCATTTGTAAATAATGTGCGTATATTTTTTGTTTGAAAATCATTTTTTAAAGATTCTGAGGTTCTAAGTTACAAAGATGCAACCGTTTTTTTGCTGCCACAAAAGATTTTTATGCCGTCAATTATACTGATTTTCTTTAGCATCGAAAAATTAACACGATGTTTTTTATTTTTTGATAAACAATCAATAATTTTAACACTTAAAATTTAAACATCATTATGAAAACATCAACATTTATTACAGCACTTGCATTTGGAGTTACTATTTTATTATCATCAAACGCAAATGCTCAAAAATTCCCGGGTTTAGACAAAAGCCCTATGGATGCAGCAGCTTACCCAAACGATTATAAAGATGCGGCCAAAACTGTAAAAATTACCTACAGTCGTCCTCAATTAAAAGGGCGTCCTGTGAGTGAATTAGCTCCAAATGGAAAAGTATGGAGAACCGGAGCAAACGAAGCTGCAGAAATCACTTTCTACAAAGATGTAAAATTAGGAGACACTAAAATTAAAGCTGGCACCTATACTTTGTTTACCATTCCTGAAAAAGATTCTTATACAATTATCATCAACAAAGATCTGAATGTTTGGGGTTCTTATACTTATAAAGAAGCTAATGACGTTGCCCGATTAAAAGTACCTGTAACTGAAGGGACTGATTCTTTGGAAGCTTTCTCAATGGTTTTTACAAAAGCAGACAAAGGAATTGTTTTAAACTTAGGCTGGGATAAAGTTAGAGTTGCTGTTCCTTTTACGGAATAACAGCTTTTGAATTCAAAAAAAATAGCTTCCTGAATTTGGAAGCTATTTTTTTATCTAAACAATTCTCTTAAAAATCAAATTTGTAATTTGCACCGCCAAGAACCTGGAATCCCTGAACAGGATAATTCAGCCATTTTTCATAAGCCTGATTTCCAATGTTATTCAATTTCAGGAAGAAAGTCAAACGTTCGCTAAATTTGTATCCTAAGTGTGCATTGGCATCAAAATAACTCTTTAAAGTAACAGGGGCATTCATAGTTGCACTTAATAAATCAACCTGCATATCTTTACGCTCACCTACATAAAAAACGTTCAAACCCGCATACCATTGTTTGGTGATATTTACATCAAGATTAGAACTTAATCTAATTGTTGGTAAGTTCCATGCTTCTGCTGGCGCATCAGTTTTGTAACTATTAAAAGTTCCGTTAATTCCAAAAGTAACGTTTTCAGAAAAATCAGCTTTTAATTCTCCGTAAAAACGAAATGTTCTAATGTCTTCATAAACAACTCCAAAAGAATTTCCGTAAGCATAATTTTCGTTTGAAAAATCTTCTGTATAATCATTACTTTTAAACAGCGCTTTGTTTTTTTCATTCAAATAAGAACCTGTCAGATTATAGTTTACATTATTAGCCAGTTTACCTTTCAAACCTGCAAAAACATTATATTGCGTACTTGATGGTGTCATATTTAAAGTTGGCGATAAAAACGGATTTTCGGTCACAAAATCAGCATAAGAGTTTTGGATCAAACTTCCATTTACTCCTGTGTAGAAAATCATTAAATCTCCAACCAACTTATAGGAAGCATTCACTTTTGGGTAGATATAAAACTTGTTTCCACTATTTTCAGAGTCCAATGCGTAATATAATCCTGCTCCTAATTCAAGAGTCCAGTCGTTTTCAGTCACTACAAAACTTGGCTCAATTCCAAAATTTGTCAAACTATATTTTACAGCATCAGTATTAGTTTTAAAATAATTATTTTCAAAACTTCCACTTACGTGGTCAACAATCACATTCGTATTGATTGACTGATCCATTACATCAACTTTAAAAGTCGGTTTTAGGTAAAAACGATTTTCTGAAGAAGAAAAACTATCTGAAAAATGAGTAAATTTTGCTGCTACTTTACTAAAAATACTTTCGTTAAATTCCATGTTTCCACCCAAAGAAATTGTATTATAAGTATGTCCCGGATTAATTTTATTTATTAAATCGATACGATCCTGCGGAATTAAATTCGAACCAAAATATTCAGGAAGTCCATACCAATTATAAATCTGGTTTTGGTATCCTAATTCTACATTCCAGGACATATCTCGATTGTTTTGCCCATAACCAACATTTAATGCAGTGTCATAAAATTCATCATTCAAAAGCACCTCTTTAATTCCACCCTGCGATGAATGGTGACGCAACATTGCAGATACAAAATCATCATTCCCTAAATCCTGATTCACAAACAATTCAGCATTTAATGTACTGTAATTTCCAACGCCCACAGTTGCATAATTATTAAACAAACGTTCTTGCTTAGATTTTTCTACACTGGCCGCTTTTCCTTTTGAAGGCGTAAAAGTCGAAGCCACAGGAACTGATAAAATACTATATTTAATTGTTTCTTTTGGCTGATTACCGCTATCGTCCAGCGAAGGAGTTTCTTTTACTTTAAAAGCATCGGATATTGTTGGCGAATACGGCTTTACTACATTTACAGTTTCGGTTCCAATATTTTCATTTTTCTTTTGTGAAAATGAAAACTGAAATACAAACAGTAAAATCAAAATGATTGTTTTATTCTGGAAATTAATTTTCATATTTTATTTTTTGCGTAAAATGCATTTTGTAAAACGTAAAATGTTCTTTTTATTAAGATTTTCACATTTTACTTTTCACATTTTACATTGTACATTTTTTAATTTTTTAATTCTCTAATTAACTAATTTTCTAA
This sequence comes from Flavobacterium pectinovorum, assembly GCF_022802975.1. Taxonomy (GTDB): domain Bacteria; phylum Bacteroidota; class Bacteroidia; order Flavobacteriales; family Flavobacteriaceae; genus Flavobacterium; species Flavobacterium pectinovorum_B. Next base: position 129,924 of record NZ_JAFEVZ010000009.1, on the reverse strand, counting down.
TTAGACTTCCCATTCTCCTTTAGCAATAAACTGAGCTTTTCCTCCTATTTTAACATCAAAATCGTTTCCGGTTAATTTCCCTTTGAAATGAATTTGAGAAGGACGATTTATATAATCCCCCTGATAATTGATTAATTCTAATTCAGGTTTGTGATTTTTTAAAAGATAAGCCTGCAAACATGTACTGGCACTTCCTGTAGCCGCATCTTCTTTTAATTGATTGTGCTCTATATACATCAATCTGCTAAACAGTTTTGAACCTTCCAAATAATAAAAATACAAACCTTGATGAGCTGTTTTACAGTTATTTTTCAGCCATTTATCGGTTTTGTCTTTATCTAAAACCAAACTTTCCAAGGCTCTTTTACTGCTTAATCCAACCATTACAAAAGCGCTTCCTGTCGTCACTTCCTGAATTGGAAATTGATTTTCAAAATCACTATTTTTCAAATTACTGAACAATGTAAAATCTTCTTTCGAAAAAATATCCCAAAATTTCGGCTGTGCAGCTTTTAACCAAATCAAATCTTCAGACTGTTGAATCAAAATTGGCCCAATCGGAACATTTAATTTTATGTTTTCTGGCGAATTTTCAAAAATTTTATTCATCAAAACCCATGAAGTTCCAATTATCGGATGACCCGCAAACTGCATTTCCTGAGATGGAGTAAAAATTTTAATTTCGGCTTTATTATTTTCTTTATCCAATTTGGTTACAAAAGTGCTTTCTGCAAAATTAATTTCGCAGGCAATCTTTTGCATTTCATCTGAACTTAAATTTTGGGCATCTAAAAAAACAGCCAATTGATTTCCGGCGTATTTTTTATCTGTAAAAACATCAACTATATAAAAAGGTAAACTCATAATTTGTAAAATGTGTTTTGTGAGATGTAAAATATGTTTTGTGTTCTTTTCATTTTACAGATAACATCTTACTTCTCACTTATAAAACTATTTTGTAATCGACGAATTGGTCTTAGACTCTTCCAATTTGATTGCGCTCAATTCTCTTTTAGCTTCTTCAACTACATCCGGATAATCTGTAAAATTGTTAATTACATTATCTAAAATATAAGTTGCCTGATAGCTGTCTTTCAATCCGTAGAAATTTTTCGCCATCAACACCAAACTTTTTGCTCCGTAATATTTATAACCGGAATAATTTTTAGCCAGTTTTTGAACCGCTGCATTTGATGCTTCAAATTTGTTTTCTTTCGTTTTAAAATACGCATCATAATACAAGGCTTCTGCTGCCAGTTCTCCTTTGGATGTTGCTGATAATTTTGCGTAAGCTGCTTTTGCTTTGTCTTCCTCACCGGTTTGCATTGCGGCACGTGCTACGATAATTTGAGCATCAGACTTTACATTGGCATCTGCTTTTGGATTTTGTAAAACCTTGTCAGCATATACAACTGAATTATCGTAATCTTTTTTGTCGTAGTAACATTTCATCAAATTAGCCTGAGCAAAACTTTTATTTTGAGGATAATCTGCTCCATTTTCTAAACGTATTAAAACCGGAATGGACTTATCGCAATCTTTGGCTTTTAGATAAATCTGAGCTAATCTGTTTAAAGCCTGTTCCGTAAATTCATTTCTAGGCTGATCGATTACATATTGATAATTTGAAACCGATTTGGTTTCTGAACCTTCTGCATAATACAATTGTGCCAGATAAAAATTTGCTTCCAATGAATGTAATCCTGATGGAAATTTACTTACATAGCCCGCAAAACCTGTAATAGACTGTTTGCTGTTGTTTTGACTGTATTGTTTAAAAGCAGCATCATAAGTATCATTATCCAATTCTGCATCTGTAACTGATACAAAATCCAATGTTCTTACCCATGTTGCATATTCATCTACTTTTCCTGAATCGACATAAATCAATCGGGCTGTCGAAACTGCTTCAAGGGCTTCAGGTGTTTTTGGAAACTCAGCAGCTACTTTTTTAAATTTCGTCAAAGCCTGTTCATCACGATCTGAATTGTAATAAATCAAACCTTGTCTCAAAATTGATTTTGAAGTAAACGAACCGTTTTTATATTCTGAAATTAACTGATCGTAGGTTTTAATAGCCTGATCGTTCTTTTTGTCAGTTACATACGTATTAGCCAATTCAAACAAAACATCGTCACGATATTCTGATTTTTTATACATCTGAAGAAAATTATTCAACTCGTCAATTTTCTTATCATTTCTGGACATGAAACCATAAGAAATCGCTTTTTGAAATTGTGCATAATCTGCATCAACTCCTTTGGCATTGATTGCTTTTCCGTACGCTTCCATTGCCTGAGCATATTTTGAAGTTACAAATCGGCAATCACCCAAACGCAGATACGAATCGTTTAAACGAACTTTATCTGCCGGAGCATTATCAATTTGAGCCTGAAAAGAATTTCCTGCCTGATCGTATTCTTTCAGTTTAAAATACGTGTATCCAATATTATAATTGATATTTTTATATTCGTCTGTTGTTTTTGCAGCAGCTAAACCGGCGAATTGTTTATAGCTTAATAATGCATTCTGAAAATCATCAGTTACATATTCAGATTCTGCTTTCCAGAAAGTGGCGCGGGCTGTAAACTCAGGATTTTTTTGTTCTTTAACAGCTCCGTTAAACATTTTTAATGCTTCGGTATAATTAGATTCATTGTATAATTCTAAACCTCTGTAAAAAAGTACTTTTTGATAGGCGGGTTTATTTTCCGGAGTTCTGTTTTTCTCGAGTAAAACTAAAGCTTCTTTGTAGTTTTTAGAAGAAATATAAGAATCTACCAATAGCTTTTCAACTTCGGCCCTGCTTGAATTGTTTGGATATTTTTTTAAGAAATCAAGTAAAATTCCGGGAACGGTTTGATAAACGTTTCCAATTTCATAACTTAATTTAGCATAATTCAAAGCTGCATCTTCCTGAATTTGGGCATTAAAATCCATTTCAGAAGCATTTTTAAAAGCATTTAAAGCTTCTTGTTTTTTACCCGTATTTAAATAGGCTAAACCTAAATGATAATAGGCGTTTTGCGCTACAAAATCTTTTCCTTCAATGATTTTATTGAATTGCGAAATGGCTTTTTCGTACTCTTTTTGCTCGTAATATGCGTAGCCTAACTGGTAGAAATCGGTATTGTTCCATTTTCCTTTGCGTCCTGCGTATTGCTCTAAAAACGGAATCGCTTTACCGTATTGTTTTAAATTGAAATAACTCTCGCCAATAATTTTATTTAGCTCCGATTTTTCAAGTTCATTTGATTGGCTCATGGCTGCTAACCCCAAATCGATTGCTTTTTGAAAATTACCTAATTTGAAATTCATATCAGCCTGAAAATACGATAGCTTTTCTTTGTATTTTTCTTCGCCCGAAACCTCGTCAAAATATTTGGTCGCTTCTTTATAATCATCGCCTTCATAGGCCATAAAACCTAAGTAATATTTAGCTTGCGAACCAAATTCTTCTGAATTTACCACCTTGTTAAAATAGGCTGTGGCTTCTTTTTTCTTTTTGGCATTGAAATAGCTGTATCCTTTTTGAAAATTGAACTTATCCAAATCAGATTTGCTCATATAACTTTCGTCAACTCTGTCAAACCATTGCAAGGCTTTTGGGTAATTTGCCTGTTCGAAAAAATAATGGGCGACCTCAATATACGCCTGATTTTGTTTGGTACTTGTTGGATAATCGCTAACAAATTTTTCCATCAGTTCATCTGCATTTGCCTGATTGGTTCTAATAGCGCAGTTGGCAATGTAATAAGCACAATCTGATTTAACCTCTTCAGTATTGGGCTGATTTTTTACATATTCGAAAATATGTTGGGCCGAAGCATATTGTTTGTCCTTGTATAAAGCCAGTGCTTTGTCAAAGTCCTTTAATTCGTAGGTATATATAGCTGATTTTTGTGCCGAAACCATAGCCGAAAAAAGGGCAAATGGTATTAAAAAGACCCAGGAAAGTTTACGCATTTTAATTATATTTAGTATTCAAATGTATTATTTTTATACGGTTTATAACGAAATGTTTCTTGCTTTTATTATGAACAAAAATTTTAACAGCTTTGATTTAACAGCTTCTGAAAGGATTTTTCTCAACCCTGTAAATCATATAAGTAATTATAAACGAGGCATTTTATCATTTAGTTAATATGATAAACTCCTATAAGTTTAGTAAATAAAAAACTCCTTTATGCCATTTGTTAAAATGAACTTATATCACTTACATGCTTCAAATTTTCGTTTCAATATTTTCTGAGAAATGATTAAAATTTATTTTGAATCCAAGCGTTAACTTACTACTTTTACATTCAAATCAGTTTATTATGTCAGAAACCGTACTATCTCTTAAAGATGTCACTATATTTCAGGAAGGAAGAAAAATTTTATCACACATCAATTTAGAAGTTGAACATGGAGAATTTATCTATATAATTGGAAAAACCGGTTCCGGAAAAAGTAGTTTCATGAAAACTTTGTACGGTGATTTACCTCTTTCTGAAGGTGAAGGACATATTGTAGAATTTGATTTGGCTACACTAAAAGAAAGCCAGATTCCGTATTTGAGACGTAAAATCGGGATTGTATTTCAGGATTTCAAATTGCTTCCGGACAGAACTGTAAAAGACAATATGTTATTTGTCCTTAAAGCAACCGGCTGGGTAGAAAAAGAAGCCATGCAGCACAAAATCGATGAAGTTTTGGACAAAGTTGGCATGAAGGATTTTATGAACAAAATGCCACATCAACTTTCTGGTGGTGAACAACAGCGTGTTGCTATTGCACGAGCTTTGTTAAACGACCCTGAATTTATCCTTGCCGACGAACCAACAGGAAATCTAGATCCGCAGACAAGTTCTGAAGTTTTAGAGGTTTTGAAAAAAATCAACGCCAACGGAAAAACGATTATCATGGCAACGCACGATTATGCCTTGCTGATGAAATTCCCATCTAAAACACTAAAATGTGAAGATGAGAGAATTTTTGAAGTTGTACAGCGTTCAGTGTAATGCTTTCCATACTTATTCCTACTTATAATTACAATGCTTTTCCGCTTGTTTCAGAACTTAAGGAACAAGCTGATTGTTTAGGAATTGATTATGAAATTTTAGTTCAGGATGACTGTTCTGATTCTAAACTAAATAGTGCAAACGAAGAAATTACGTCACTTAAAAACTGCTCTTTTTTTAGCAACGAGTCAAATCTTGGAAGAGGTAAAAACTTAAACTCTTTAGTTGCTAAAGCAAAATTTGAATGGATACTTTTTTTAGATTGTGATACTTTCCCTACTCAAAAAAAATTTATTGAAAACTATTTAAAAGCTACTGCTAATAACTCAATTATATTTGGAGGAATTGTTTACAAAAACGAAAAACCTGAAAAAGAGGCTTTACTGCGTTGGGTTTATGGACAAAAAAGAGAAGCTTTATCTGTAAACGACCGAAATAGAAATCCTGCGTATTCGGCTTTGACTTCTAATTTATTGATTCAAAGAAATGTATTTCTTTCGAATCAATTTGATGAATCTATTACGAGATACGGCTATGAAGATTTGGTGTTTTTATCCGATTTAAAAAAGAAAGGCGTTATCGTTAAGCACATCGAAAATCCTACCTATCATTTAGGATTAGAAACTTCCGAACAGTTTTTAAACAAGACCAAAATTGCTTTAGAAAATTTAAAATTCATCACCCAAAATACTAATTTAGACCATTCAGAAAGTAAAATTTTGAAAATTTATAATTTATTGAAAAAGCTATATTTAACTTCGCTTATATCCTTTTTATTCAAAAAAACAGAGAGACCAATCACAAATAACTTGCTTTCTTCAAAACCATCATTGAGATTATTTGACTTATATAAATTAGGCTATTACTGCAGTATTGAATCCTAAATTTCACTATCCATTTCTTCGAAAAGAGTTTTCCATTGCACCATTATGTTTTCTAAATTGTATTTTTTCACACTTTCCCTAGCACTCAACCCCATTTGAATTCTCAAGTTTTCATCGTTCATTAGCAATTCAAGCTTTTCAACAAATGAATCTGCATTACTATCTTCTACTAGAAATCCGTTTTCGCCATTTTTAATAATCGCTCTTGGTCCACAAGGGCAGTCATAAGCCACAACTGGCAAACCCAAAGCCATGGCTTCTAACAAAACCATTGGGAATCCTTCTGACCGTGAAGTCATAAGAAATAAAGAAGAATTTAAATATTTTTCTAAAATATTTTTTACGGGTTCAAAAAAAGTAACATTACTACCAATACCCAAAGAATTTACCATTTCTTGTAAATCTTGATTTTCATTCGATTTTCCATAAATTTCGAGATTCCAATCAGGGTATTTTTCAATGATTCGTTTCCAGATATTCAACATTCTATCCAATCCTTTTTCATAGGAATGTCTGGCAACTACAATTGCTTTTTTTGATGATAAGTTTGAAAAATCATTAGTCAAAAATGAAATTGGATTGGAAATTATTATTGGTTTTTTATAATTCCATTCTAAAGCACTTTCATTTGACAAAAAAATGACTTTAGTGTATCTTTTTATTCCGATTTCTTTAATCTTGATAGAAAAAAAATCAAATAATTTATTTGTCACTTTCTTTTCTTGAACATATTTAGAACCGTGAATTTCTAAAATTAGAGGAATAGTTGTTTTTAAAAAATAAGGAAGTAAATAAGATTTTAAACCATTGTCTAACACAAAAATAACATCAGGATTTATTTTTGCAACCAATTCATTTAGCCCTTTCCTATAGCTAAGCAAAAACTTTATTGGATTACCTAAAAGAGACATATCGTGCAATACAATTCTTTTATCAAAATCAAAAAACAATGGGAAGTTTCTGCTGTTTTGGGTTAGAATGTGTATTTGATAATTTTTATTTTGTATAAAATAGTTTGACCTTAACGAAAGAACTCTTGCCACACCACCTTGGTTATTAATTTTTGGCGTTATAAAAAGAATTTTCATTTTATAGAAGTTAAAAATTCTTCATAATCCCTCAAGTAATCATCCTCATCATATTCGTTTGAAGCCAAAACAAGACACACTGCTCCCGAAGAAAAATTTTCTAACTCTCTCCAAGTATTGTTTTCAATAAGCAATCCCTTATCTGGCTTATTCAGTGTTATCGTATTTTGAGTTTTCCCATTATTTAAGACCACGTCGAAACTACCACTAATTGCAATTAAAACCTGCTGTAATTTCTTGTGAGCATGCCCTCCACGAGTAGCATTACTTGGAATATCGAAAAGATAATATACTCTTTTAATTTCAAAAGGTACGGTATCATTTTCAATAACGGCAATATTCCCAAGACTATTCTCAATTTTAGGAATTTCAATAATAGTAACCTTCATTTTTGCTTACTTATTTTAATTGCATCAAATTTAACCATTGTTTTCCAATGTTCGCTACTGAAAAAGTTGTAACGGACTGCAAAGCATTTTTTTTACAATTGGAATATAATAATTTATTTTCAACCATTTCATCCATCGCTTGTGCTAATCCCATAATATTTTGATTTTCTACCAAAACACCATTTTCATAATTTACTATAATTTCACCAGGTCCACAAAAACAATCAAAAGACACTACGGGTGTCTCTACGATTAAACTTTCGATAATCACACTTGGAAAGCCTTCATTTTTACTTGAAACAACCGTAAAAAGTGCTTTTTTTTGATAAGGATGTGGATTAGATTGATAATTTTTAAAAATTACTTTGTCTTGTAGTTTCTTTTCAAAAACCAATTCTTTCAACTCTTCCAAATATTTTCCTTCACCAATTATGAGTAATTTGATTTCTTTATTGGGCAGCGTTGAAATACTATAAGCTTCAATAAGTTTATCAAATTGTTTTACTTTTTCGTTCATTCGCCCAACTGCCAAAATATAATTCTTTTCTTCAGGAATAAATTCATTAGCCAAAATTTGAATTTTATCGATATCAAACGGATTATAAATTGTTGTTAACACAGAATTTAAGTTCTTTTTCAAAATATTTTCAATTGACTTACTGACAGTTACAATTGTCTGTTTACCATAAATTAAATTAGCCAAAAAACTGCTCTTGGGAATATAATTTTCAATAATTCCGCTATGTACTGTGTAAATTGTTGGTGATTTATAAACTAAATAAGAAATCAAAATCTCATTTATAGCATTCACTCTATATCTAAAATCGATAATAAAATCAAACTTGTTTTGAAGTAAATAATTTTTCAAGAAATAAAGACGTTTTAATTTATCTAAAATCGTAACCGATTTCATTTTTCCTAAATTGACCAATTCTCCAGAAAAATCATAGGTGACCCAATCGATAAAAATGACATTATGAACTTCTATTTTATTTTGAAAAAAAAAAGTAGACAATGTAGCATGTACTTTTTCAGCACCCCCACCGGCTAAACAATCTCCAATCAATGCAATTTTAAATGTACTTTTTCTGTCACTCATTTAATTTATTATCTATTTTAGCTTCAAATATAATCATTTATGCGCATTTTACTTATCGGGGAATATAGCCGGTTTCATAATTCATTAAAAGAAGGACTCCTTGAACTCGGGCATGATGTTTCTATAGTATCAAATAGTGATTTCAGGAAATTTCCAGTAGATTTTTCAACTGAATCAAAATTTTGCAATACAAAGTTTATAAATATTTTTAGACAATCTATCTTCAGAATCTTGGGTTTTGACATTGCAACATTAGAAATAGGGTTACGCTTTTATTTATTATCTAATAATTTTAAAAATTTCGAAATCGTTCAATTTATAAGTGAAAATCCTATAAAAACAAATAAAAAGATAGAATTTATTTTGTTGAAAAAAATTTTCCAACAAAACAAAAAAGTTTTTGTTCTATCCTGTGGTGCAGATTTTTTGAATATGAAATATGATATTGAAAACAAAAACAAAAAGTCAATACTACAAGCTTTTTTTAAAAATCCGAACTTAACCAAAGAATACGCTTCTTATTTTGATTTATTAAAAGAAAACCATAAAAAAGTACATGAATTTGTATTAGCAAATTGCAACGGAATTATTGCCAATGATTTAGATTATATAGAAGCTATAAAAAAACATCAAAAGTACCTAGGGTTAATTCCATATCCAATAAATTTAAAAAAAAATAATTTTGAAGAATTAAAAATAGAGAATAAAATAAATATTTTTTTAGGCATTAACGAATTTAATTACTACCAAAAAGGCATTTATTATTTTGAAAAAGCTTTAGAAATTATTTCTCAAAAATATTCCGAAAAAGTCGAAATTACAATTACTAAAAACATTCCTTATCGAGAGTATATTAAATTATACAACAAAGCTCATATTCTTTTAGATCAAGCATACAGTTATGACCAAGGATATAATGCCCTCGAAGCAATGACAAAAGGGAAAGTAGTTTTTACTGGTGCAGAACCAGAGTTTGTAGATTATTATAAAATAACCAAAGCTGTTTGTATTAATGCCAAACCAGATGTAGATTATTTAGTAAAAGAGTTGTCTTTTTTAATAGAAAATCCAGATGAAATAATTGCGATTGGAAAACGAGCTAGATTATTCGTAGAAAAGGAACATGATTATATAAAAATAGCTCAACGCTATTTAGAAATTTGGCAATAACTAACAGAAAATCAATTAACTCTTTTACAAAGTCCTATTTTTTAACTTTAAAAATAGTTTCCAAACTTCTGTTAACTCTTCTAATTTTAATAACCAACAAATAAATAAATATGTAATTACCCCTATTATCCCTCCAATAAATAATTGTAAGACTAAATTATCTATTAAGTAAACCATAAATGTTACCGAAATAACCATTCCGATTGTAGCAACAAAAAAAGGCAACATATCTTTCAATTGCTGAAATGGACCATAACCAAAGAATTTCCCCGGAAGATAGGCGTTTATTAAAAAAGCTAATGCAGATGTAACAACATGCCCGATTATCATAGCTTTTACTCCCAGAGGAATTGTAATTATCATACCTAAAACAGTTAATGGTAATTTAGATAAATCAACTTTTAGATATAAATCCGAACGCCCCACCGCATTTAATAAATTCATATTGAGTGTACTCATTGGGGAAAAAATGCGTGCAAAAACCATCCATTGCAAAAGTGGAATTAGAGCAATCCATTTCTCAGTAAGTAACAGTATAACAATTGGCTTTGCCAGCAAGGCAAGAAGAGTCATAATCGGAATAATAAAAAAAGCTGACATACGAATCAGTCTTCTATAAATAGAAATCAATTTATCTTTATCGTTTTGCACCATTGTTAGTATTGGAAATGTCGCCTGTTGCATAACACTAACAATTGTTCCCGAAGAAATATCAGCAAAATTCTTTGTTCTAGTATAATAACCCAAAGAAGCTAAAGGATAGAATTTACCAACGCAAATATTATTTACATTGTTTAATATATGAGCATAAATACCTGATATCAATAATTTTGAACCGTAACCGAATAATGATTTAAATGATTTTTTTGAAAAAGCAATAGAAGGATTCCAATTACTAAAAAACCATAAAGACAGTGACGAAGCCAATGATCCGATTAGGGTTTGAATAACCAAGGACCATACCCCATATCCACTTATTGCAGCAATTACTCCGCATAATCCCCCAATCACAAACCCTATTACATTACTTTTGGCAATGGATTTGAAATCAATTTCAATTGTTAATTTTGTTCGTTGTACTATTGCTAAAGCATTTATAAACAAACTCAATCCTAATATCCTTGTCAAAATGGTTAACTGTGGTTGCCCAAAAAAAGAAGCAATATAAGGAGCTGTAAAAAACAACAATAAATAAAAGAAACAACTTACAGCTAAATTAAACACAAACATGGTCGAAAAATCAATTTCTTCCCTATTTTGCCTTTGAATTAAACCTACTCCCAAACCGCTTTCGATAAAAGCTTGAGAAAGCGCAATAAAAATGGACAACATTCCTATTAATCCAAAATCTTCAGGCACCAAAATTCTAGCAAGAACTATACTCACAATAAATTGGCCTATTTGAACAGCAAATTTATCAATTGCTGACCATAAAATCCCTTTCGTTGCAGCTGATTTTAGAGAGGTATTGTGCATTTAAAAAAATTTAAAATTTATTTATTCTAAAGCTGAACGTCTATTTTATGTGAATTATTAAAAAATCTCTTCTTCTAAATAATTTAATATATTTTCAGATGCAGTTAAGTTCTTCTTTGGCAACAACGTATTTTTCACAAAAGCATTGCGTTCTTCTTTCAACGAATCGTTTTCCTTCAGCACCACATTTTCAATAAAATCAATTACTTGTTTTTGGTTTCTGGATAGATAATGGACTGCTAATGTTTTTTCTCCAAAAACACTCCAGTAATCCATAATAGATTCATTTCTAATCATATAAAGAACTGGTTTTTCTGTAATAAGATATTCAGCCATAAACGACCCAGTATCATGAATCAGTGCATCTGAGGTTAAAAAAAGATCTATATAATAACCATCTCCATACTGACCATTCTCTAATTTTTCCCATTTATTGAAGTAATTATCAGTTTTTTCTTTGCCCCAGTTCGGATCATTTTCTAACTTGACTCTTAATAAAGGATGTGGGTTGAATGCAATTTGCAATTTATCTTTATAAATATCAGCTATTTCTAAAAAGAAATCATAATATTCTAAAAAATTAGACAGTTTGCTTAACTCGTTCATTAAATGATGTGGTGTCCATATAATTCTTTTTAAAAGTGGATTTTTATTTTTCCATACCTCTTTTGGCGTTTTATTAATTAAAAGTGGGTCGAATCCTGGATAGCCTGTTACAACACTATTTTTTCCTTTGCCCCATTTATTGTGTGACGCTATTTCTTTATGAAAGGGAGTTTCTGAAAAAATTTTCCAAACAAGACCATGAAAACCTAAATTATAGGCAAACTCATAATTAGTTGTTGTAATACTATAAGGAACATAACAGGTTAAAGTTTTTGCAAATTGATAAATATAATATCTGTAATCTTGTAACCCCTCATGTGGATTTGTAAAAAAAACTATATCCGGAGAAAAGGTATTTTTAATATCTAAATATTCTCCTGTGTCATTATTATATGTTTTAACAACGTTATAACCTTTTTTTTTAAAAGCCTCGAAGGCTTTATCCATTTCAAACAGCATATTTTCCATACCGAAATTTACGACTGGGCAAACAAATATTTTAGGTTCAAATCGAGAATGCTGCAACATTAAATCATACAACACCTCATATTTCCACACCGATTCATGATTCAAAAAGAAAGCTACTTTTATCACTTCTTTTTTTCTTACTATTTCAAGTGCTTTCCGGTGTCTTCTAGGTGCTATTTTAATAAAATATAGGTTGTATAAATCGATACAACTATGATACACATTACTTTTTGCTTTAACAAGTAAGCCCCACACTTCTGCAGGTAAATATTGCTTAACAATTAATTTTAATTTTCTCATTTTTTTATAAAGCCCAAGTTAGTATCGATTTAAAACTGAAACAACAAGACCCACCTCATCCACAGCCATCACTGGACTTATAGGTAAACTTAAAATTTCATTATGTATTTTTTCGGTGATGGGGAATAACAAATGATTCCAATTAGAAAAAGCTTTTTGTTTGTGTGGTGGAATGGGATAATGAATCATCGTTTGAATTCCGTTTTCTAATAAATACTGTTGCAAATGGTTTCTGTTTTCTGTTCTAATAACAAACAAGTGAAAGACATGATTTTCAGATAAATCCCAAAAAGGCAGTATAATCTTTTCATTTTTAATTTCAGATAAATAACGCTTTGCTATTCTTCTTCGTGAATTATTTTCAGCGTCTAAATTAGGCAATTTCACATTCAAAAAAGCGGCTTGCAATTCATCTAATCTTGAATTGACACCAATATATTCATTTTGATATTTGGCTTCCGACCCGTAATTTCGAAGAGATTGAATCGTTTTTGCTAACTCACTGTCATTGGTTGTAACCGCTCCCCCATCACCCAAAGCTCCTAAATTCTTCCCAGGGTAAAAGCTAAAAGCTGCAGCATTTGACAAATTTCCGGCCTTTTGACTTTCGACTTTTGGCTTTCGACTTTCGACTAAAATAGCCCCATGTGTCTGAGCTGCGTCTTCCACAACAATCAAATTATATTGAATGCCTATTTGATTTATTTTATCCATTTCTGCTAATTGTCCGTACAAATGAACAGCTAAAATTGCCTTAGTTTTGAATGTGATTTTCTCCGAAATTAAATCGGGATTGATGTTGTAAGTCTCAATCTTGGGTTCTACTAAAACAGGAACCAAATCAGCCTCTAAAATTGCCAAAATACTGGCGATATAAGTATTAGCAGGAACAATTATTTCATCACCTTTTTGCAGCTTTCCTAATTGAATATAGCCCTTAAAAATTAAAACCAAGGCATCAAAACCATTACCTACTCCAATGCAATGTTTTGTTCCGCAATAATTGGCAAAATTATTTTCGAAAGTTGCAACTTCGTTGCCCAAAATATACCAGCCTTTTTCTAAAACCGATTTCAGTTTTTCATGAAATTCCGTTTCGTAAAGTGCGTTTACTTTTTTTAAATCGAGGAATTGTATCATATCAAAATGGTTTCCAATAGTCCATAATTAGCAGTTTCAACCTCATAAAAATCATGAACAATGCTACTCGCTCCAAAACTTTCTTTCCAATAAGACAAACCATCATTTAGTTTTCGACCCTGATCTTCATTTGAAATTCCAAAATCAAAGAAACGTTTGTTTTTAAAGACTTCAGTTATCAAGTGATAAAATAATAAATCAAGTCCTCCTAATTCGTTTTTGTTTTCTTTCCCAGAAATATATTGACTATGAGCTACTGTTGTACTTTCAAAAATAGTGGTTCCTCCAACAATAATATCATTTTCATAAACATTAAATTGACGGATTTGTTCAGGGAACAATGTTTTCAATTTGGTTATCTCTTCCAGACTATGTACTGGTTTAGCCTGATGTTTTTGAGCTAGGTTTGGAATTAGTACTTCGTTCCAAAAACCAGCAAACCCCCCCACTTCTTTAATAACCAAACCATTACTCATTCCTGCTTTTACTCCTCTTCTCCTAATTTTCGATAATGAATAAGGAATCGACAAATCAATAACCGCCAAAGAATCCCGTCTAATTAATTTTGCATTCAACAAAAACAAAGCATAATTCAACTCTTCAGCTGGTTTTTGATGGTAAATTGAAGGTATTAACTTTAACTGTATTCTTTGAATATTATTCTCATTCAAAAAAAACAAAACCTTCTGAAAAATTGTAACTACCGAAGCCAGTTTAAGCTTCTCATTATAAACCAAACCTCCATAAGTAAGTCCCTGATGCGAGTACAGTGTTTCTCCTGATACATTAGCCGGCAAAACGGCAACCAGTTTTTCTCCTTCAAAAACCATTAAGGAATAATCTTCAAAACGGTCTTTGTGATATTCCATAAAATCACGATGAAATAAAAAAGTAGCATTTTTAGCCTGAACAATAAAGCTGTTCCAGGTTTTAAAATCGGTTTCAGAATATTTTTTTACGGTATATTTATCCAATGTTGTTTCTATTTATGCTCAAAGGCAGGCAAATACCATTTGAATTTTACTGCCATTAACCGCACCGAAATTATAACAATTGAAGTAGATAAATACAAAATATCTTTATCTAAATCTAAACTTCGCAGTGCAAAAAATACAATTCCGCCAAAAATACAAATTGTGGCATATATTTCCCGTCTGAATATCGTTGGAATTTCAGTACATAAAATATCCCGAATTACTCCGCCAAAACAGGCAGTCATTGTTCCTAATGCAATACAAATTACAGGATGCAGACCAATTGAAATCCCCTTTTCAAGACCTATTAATGTAAAAACCCCTAATCCTATCGTGTCAAACAAAAATAAGGAGGTTCGAAGCTTATCAAACTTTTTTCTAAACAGAATCGCTAATCCAAATCCTAAAATAATCACATACACATATTGCAAATCCAGCATCCATCCAACAGGAGTTCTTCCTATCAAAACATCTCGCAGTGTTCCTCCTCCAACTGCTGTTACAAAAGCTATTATAAAAACACCAAACGGATCCAGCCTTTTATGCATAGCTGTTAAAGCACCTGACATAGCAAATGCCATTGTACCGATAATATCTAAAAGATGAAACATTTTTTTGAGATTCTAAGTTGCTGTGCCGTTAATTCACGAAGGTTTTATGCTTTAATTTTATTTCTACCTGAGGATTTATGCTTTGAATTGCCTCAATAAATCTAGTTTTATCTTTTGGAGAAATCATGACGGTATCAAATTTATTATACAAAATTTCAAGACGGTCTAGAGAAAGTGCAGGAGAACTCATTATATTATTAGTTTCTGAAATCTTTTTTATAGTTGCAACTGAAATCGAAGTATTAATAAGAAAACCACATTTTATTATGAGTTTTTCGCTCTCAATGACATAGAAAGTCGTAGTAAACATATGTGCAATAAACACTATTTGGCTAAAAATCAATAAAGACACTAACCAAACACCATCATAAAGCAGTTTTATAAGCATACCTCCTAAAATAATTGCCAGAAAGAGTATGAGCCAAAGATCAATTTTTGATTTAAATTTTTCCATTTATCTTTTAACATAAATTGGACTTCTTTTTAACAAATAAGTAATCGAATCCATCCAGCTGTCTTTTACGGCAAGTAACGGCTTTCTGGTTTGAGAGTAAATTTTGGTCTGATTTTTATACATATCAAAATATACCGTATAGTAATAATAGGTCTGATTATTGGCTGTTGTAGTAGAAATATCGTTGGTTTTAAGTTTTTTGTTATTGTCGCTTACTTTTGCATTTCCGCTGTTATAAGTAGTAGCAATAGAGCTTTCAGACGTTGTAAAGGAAACTTTTGCTGCAACAATGTTATCGACTCCTAAAATTTTTTCGAGGTCTTCAATTGGCGTTTCATCAATATTCGCATAATTAATTCCAGCCTTATGCAATAAACTGTTCGTTGTCCTTAAATCCTGTACTGTTAGTGGAAAAATATTAGCAGATTTATCCAATAACTTATTATACATATCATTCTGAGCAAATTTCGACATCTCTTCTGAGCTTTGTAAATTATCTGAATTTACATAAGGAACCGGCAATACCGCAATTGTATTGGGTTTCATTTCGGCACTTACAACGGTTTGATTTGTGCTTGCCTGAGTATTGTTATTTGCAGAAATATCAAAAGTTTGAGAACGTCCGCTTGCAAAATCAATTCGTGCTATTTGAGATACATCTAATGAAATTTGCAGTGTTTCGCCCGGCAAGGAATACTCAACTGTTTTATCTGACATTTTTGAAATCGTACATTCAATAATCTGATAATCTCTTTTTATAATCTTATCTAATTTTTTCCCGCTTTGCGCAAAACTAAAAATGCAAACAAAACATAATAATGTTACAGTAATTACTTTCTTCAGATTCATAATTTTAGTTATTAAATTTTCTTATTTAGGCTTTTAAGTTATTCTGACAACAGAATATTACTTGTTAAATTTACAAATTAAATCGCAAACATATCTAATAAAGCATTTCTTTAAACATTTAATTACATATTCTGCGTATAGAAATTATAATCTTTTAAAACAGTGCGAATAAAACCGGCAGGATCTCCTATTGACTGATTTTTGATTCCGGTTACATTTTCAATTTTATGAACCAGTTTATAAATAATTTCGTAATCATTTTTGGCTTCAGCCCTTAAAAATGTTTCCTTTATGATACGCATATCGTTGTCTGATAATTTTATCACCAAATGATAAGTTGGTACATAGGTTACTTCTATTTCTTCTAAAATCGTATGACTGATATTAATTTTATTTTTTAAAGTGATGACAGAAGTTCCTGCCACCATATCGCCCAGCCTCTGCCCTTTTTTACTTGAAACAACAGTAATCAAAGCTATAATTCCGTTAAGAATTGAAATATCTATCAATCTAAAAAACCATCGCATCAAATAATCTCCAAATCCGGCCTGATAACCGTCAATTTTTACCACTTTTATTTTATTCAGTTTTTTTCCTATTGTCTGTCCTTCAAAAATGCTTTCAAGGGTAATGGAATAAATCATAACCGGAAAATAAAATCCTAAAAGAATTGTCATTACAGACCACTGATCTAAATTTTGAAATAAAAGATCCAGATTAAGCCAATAGAAAAAAATCAAGTAAACCACTATTCCATAAGCTATTTTGATAAGCAAATCGATAAAATAAGAACCTATTCGCTCACCTGCAGAAGCGGCTATAAAATTTATTTTAACATTTTGGGTTGTGTTAATAGATAATTCTGACATATTTTATATTTTAGCCCTCAATGAGAGAAGTTGCATTCATAAAACAAAATAAAGAAAAATGGCTGGAATTTGAACTGGCTATTTTTGGTAAAGCTAAAAAAAATCCTGATGAGTTAGCTAATTTGTACATTCAAATGATGAATGACCTGTCGTATGCACAAACGTATTACCCCAAAAGTAAAACCGTGATTTATTTAAATCATCTTGCATCACAGATTTATCAAAAGATTTACAAAACCAAGCGGGCAGAAAAAAACAGATTTTTTGAATTTTTTAAAACCGAAGTTCCGCTATTGGTTTACGACTACAGAAGGTATTTGCTGTACGCCTTTGCCTTATTTTTTATAACCGTTGCAATTGGAGTAATTTCTGCCAGATTTGATCCCGATTTTGTCCGGTTAATTTTAGGCGATGGTTATGTCAATATGACTTTGGAGAATATCAAAAAAGGAAATCCAATGGCTGTTTACGGTACCGGAAGCAACTGGGGAAGTTTTGTAGGTATAACCATGAATAACCTTTATGTAGGTGCAAGATGCTATATTTGGGGACTTTTTGGGGGACTGGGCACCTTTTATATTTCCTCTCAAAACGGAATCATGATAGGAGCATTTCAATACTTTTTTTTCGAACAAAATGTATTCTGGAAAAGTGTACGCGGCATCTGGATTCATGGTTCTATGGAAATTTTTGCCATTGTCATTGAAACTGCTGCCGGATTTGTTTTAGGGGCTTCGATTTTATTTCCTAAAACTTTTTCGAGAGTAAATTCATTTAAAATAGGCTTTAAAAACAGTTTCAAAATCTTCCTGAGCACTTTCCCATTTACAATCAGTGCAGGATTTCTGGAAGGTTTTATAACACGATACTCTATTGATATGCCCAATTGGCTGAGTAGTTTTATCATCCTTTTTACACTGGGTCTTATTTCTTTTTATTATTTGGTTTATCCTTTTATTGTACACAAAAAGACACAACAACTTTAAACCAAATTAAATTAACCAGAACCAATAATGAATAGATTATTACTTTTTTTATCTTTTATTCTGTGCTGCAATATCCTGAATGCACAGGATACTTTGGTTAAAACCGAACCGCCAAAAGTCACTTCAGTAAAATATACAGAGGCAGATATCTATGTTGATTCAGACACTATTGAAGCCAAATCTTTTCAGAAAAATTTCAAAAAAAAATACACAGAGAGTGATTTTGTGTACGAACAAAAAAAAGCCGAAAAAAATTGGTGGGATCATTTTAAAGAATGGCTGGCTGGTATCTTTGATGAAATATTTACTTTTAAAGATCCTCAGGCTTCACTTGATTTTGTAGCACTTTTATTGAAAGTACTCGCTATACTAATTGTCGTTTTTGTAATTTATTTAATAGTAAAGGCTCTCATTGGAAAAGAAGGTCAATGGATTTTTAGCAAAGACGCCAAACAAAAAATCGTTCATTATACCGATATTGAAAAGAATATCCATCTTCTGGACTTTGAAAAACTGATTAAAGAAAGTATTGAATCCGGAGAAAAGAGAATTGCAATCCGCTACTATTATCTTTGGCTATTGAAGATCATGGCAAAAAATCATTATATCGAATGGGATACCGAAAAAACCAATACCGACTATTTATACGAACTTAAAAAACCTGCACACAAAGAAGAATTTATGTATTTGTCTTACCTGTATAATTACATCTGGTATGGCGAATTTGAAATTGATGAAACCGCTTTTGTAAAAGCCGAAAACCAATTTAAAAAATCCCTAAAAACCTTTAGCTATGAATAAATCGATGAAAATTTATATCGCTATTCTGGTTTTGGTTTTCTCCTTAATTTTAATAACGGGCAGCAATTCTTCAAAACCTATTGACTGGACTCCAACTTATTCTGTAAATGATAAAATTCCGCTTGGATTATATGTTTTCGACAAAGAAATTGACGGGATTTTAAAAAAACAAAAGATCGAAAGAGTTTCTGCTTTAACTCCTTATGAATTTCTGGATTCAAAATATGTTCCCGATACTGTTGTTGGTACTTATAAGATAAAAGGAACTTTTTTTAATATCACAGAATATTCTACAATCGATGATCAGTCCATGAATGAGCTCTTTTATTTTGTATCACATGGAAATAATGCTTTTTTAAGTATGAAGTCGTTCCCACAGCCGCTTTTAGACAGTTTAAAAATCGAATTAGATTCAGGTTTTGAACATTCTGACAGTACTTCGGTTTTTATGGCTAATAAAAAATTAAATTCTAAAAAATATTATTTTAAGGAATCCCTTGAAGATTTTTTCTCTAAAATTGACACCTCAAATACTACCGTTTTAGGGTATCAGGAAAACTATAAAAATAAAAAACGTATTAATTTTATACGAGTTCCATACGTAAATGGCTATTTCTATTTGCATATGCAGCCTGCCGCTTTTTCTAACTTTCATTTATTAAAAAACGATCATTACCAATATGCTCAAAGTGTTCTTTCTTATGTACCAAAAGGAAATGTTTTTTGGTACACAAAAGGGCAAAACAGTGAATCGATTTCAGGTAATCCTTTACGATATATTTTAAGTCAGCCTCCATTAGAATGGGCACTATATTTATCTTTAATCGGAATATTGATTTTTATTCTTTTTAATGCCAAGCGAAAACAAAGGATTGTCCCAATATTAAAGCCATTACCTAATTTAACTGTAGATTTTACCAAAACCATTGGAAACTTATATTATCAGGAAGGCGACCATGATAATATTATTGATAAAAAAATCATTTATTTTCTGGAAAAAATCAGAAATGAATATTTGATCGATACCTCAAAACTTGATGATGCTTTTATCAAAAAATTGCAGCATAAATCCGGAAAAGACGAAAATGACATCAGGGATCTTGTATTTTTAATCAACGAACACCGAAAAAGCTACCACGGAAGTCTTGAAGAAGATTTAATCAGAATCAATAATGCAATAGAAAAAGTTTTACATTAAATAAAAATATCAGCAACAGATTAATAAAGATTAAAAAGTTTTTTAAATCTTTGAAAATCATTCTAATCTGTGGCGAAAAAAAATAGTTTCAATCAAAATTCTTATAAAAAAATACCAAACATGGACGATATCAATACAACAGAAACTGAAATCACTAACGAAAATGTGAATTTTGAAACAAGGCTGAATTTAGCCCCGCTTTTAGATCATGTCAATACTATCAAAAAAGAAATTGAAACCGTAATTGTGGGTCAGCACAAAATGATCGATCAATTATTGGTTTCCATTTTATCCAACGGGCACGTTTTATTGGAAGGTGTTCCGGGAGTTGCCAAAACTATTACTGCCAAATTATTATCAAAAACACTTAATATTGGTTTTAGCCGAATTCAGTTTACACCGGATTTAATGCCATCGGATATTTTAGGAACGTCGATTTTTAATTTGAAAAATTCAGAATTTGAATTTAAAAAAGGCCCTATTTTTTCTAATCTGATTTTAATTGACGAGATCAATCGTGCTCCTGCCAAAACTCAGGCCGCTCTTTTTGAAGTTATGGAAGAACGTCAGATTACTATTGACGGTTCAGCCTATCAATTAGAAACTCCATTTTTGGTTATCGCCACACAAAATCCAATAGAACAGGAAGGTACTTATCGTTTACCCGAAGCACAATTGGATCGTTTTTTATTCAAAATTTCGATTGATTATCCAAAATTAGACGAAGAAATCCTGATTATCCAGAGAGAGCATTTATTGCAGGATCACGGAAAATTAGAAGCCATTAAAACCATTCTTTCTGCAGAAGAAATAAAAGGATATCAGGCTTTGATTAAACAAATCAGAGTAGAACAAAATTTACTGGAGTACATTGCCAGAATTGTGGTAAACACGAGAGAAAATGCCTTTTTATATTTAGGAGCTTCACCTCGTGCCTCCATTGCTATTTTAAATGCGTCCAAAGGTTTTGCAGCCATTCGTGGCCGTGATTTTGTAACGCCTGAAGATATCAAAGAAGCCGCTGTACCGGTTTTACAGCACCGTGTAATTGTTGCTCCGGAGCGAGAAATGGAAGGAATTACAAGTGCAGAAATTATTAAACAGATTATTGAAACTGTTGAAATTCCGAGGTAGTTTTCAGTTTACAAATGACAACTGAAAAATAAAAAATTAAAATTGTCAGGCTGAGCGGAGTCGAAGCCCTTTCAAGTTTAAAAGCCCTACTACTTCGCTCAGGGTAACACTTAAGTCACAAAAAACTAAAACAGTGAAATTCATAAAAAGTCTATACCTCAACAACTTCTTTTTCTATGTCCTTTTAGGTATCATTGGGCTATTCGTGTGCGCTTTTATTTTTCCGGTTATATACAACGGAGTCTGGTTCCTTGTTTTGGTTTTAATTACTTTTCTGGCACTTGATCTTTTGATTTTATATATAGCCCGAACCGGAATTGAAGCTTCAAGGGAAATGCCGGAAAAACTTTCTAATGGTGATTTGAATCCGGTTACTATTTCGGTCAAAAATCATTACACTTTCCCAATTTCAATTAAAATTATTGACGAAATTCCGTTTCAGTTTCAAGTACGTGATTTTAAAATTGTGAGAGATGTTAAAGCGTCTGCTCAGGATAAAGTTGCATACGATTTGCGTCCGACGGAACGCGGGGAATATTACTTTGGCAATTTAAATATTTACGTTTCTTCTCCTTTGAAATTAATTTCCAGAAGGTTTACTTTCGATAAAGACAAAATGGTTCCTGCCTATCCGTCTTATATTCAGCTTAGAAAATACGATTTATTGGCTTTTTCGAATAATCTGTATCAATACGGAATAAAGAAAATCCGCCGAATTGGCCACACCATGGAGTTTGAGCAAATTAAAGAATATGTTCAGGGTGATGATCTTCGAACTTTAAACTGGAAGGCAACCGCCAAGAAAAATGCATTGATGGTCAACCAATTTCAGGACGAAAAATCTCAGTCGGTTTATTTAGCCATTGATAAAGGACGTGTGATGCAAATGCCTTTTAATGGTTTGAGCTTACTGGATTACGCCATTAATTCGGCTTTGGTTTTGGCCAATGTAATTCTGAAAAAACAGGACAAAGCAGGAATTTTTGCTTTCTCCAAAAAAGTAGAAAACAGAGTTTTTGCCGAAAAAAGAGGTTCACAGATGCAAAAAATTCTGGAGACATTATACAACATCAAAACCGATTTTTTTGAAAGCGATTACAGCCGTTTGTATGTTGATGTCAAGAAAAACATCAACCAGCGAAGCCTGATTATTTTGTACACCAATTTCGAAACCATGGACGGTCTAAACCGCCAGTTGCCTTATTTAAAAGGAATTGCAAAAAATCATTTATTGGTTGTGGTTTTCTTTAGCAATACAGAACTAAACGAAATCATCAACAAAAAAACCGACACGATTCAGGAAGTTTATGATAAAGTAATTGCTGAAAAATTCATGTTCGAAAAACGTTTGATTGCCAATGAACTTAAGAAATACGGAATTCATTCGGTTCTTACGCAGCCTGAGAATCTGACTTTGGATGCTATTAATAAATATTTGGAGATTAAGTCCAGGGGAATTTTGTAGCGAAATTGTGAAATGAAGATTGTAAAATGTGAAATGTAAATTGCTATGAAACTATTAAAAAAAGAAATTATTTGGCCAGTAGCTTTATTAATCATCAGCTACTTCATTTATAATCCTAATCTGTCTTTCAATACAAATACTAAATCGACAATAGATGTAAATATTCACGACACCTATTTTGTGATAGAATCTATAAATATCCTCTTTTTGATTATAACTGTTTTATTTTTTATCGTTTATTCAATTCGAATAATAGTCACCCGATTAAAAAATAACATCATCAACGGAATATTCCTCTTTTCAAATGTATTAATGATTATTGTCGTGACATATATAATTCAGATCACAAGACTGTTTATCGTAGAAGCAGGCTGGACAATTTACCCACCTCTTTCGGCTAATATACAAATACATGAAGATAATAGTATGAAAAATATTTTTCATGTCGCCATAGGCATACAAATCTTCTTAGTGATTACTCTAATTCTCGTAGCAGTTAAAACTGCAATAAATATTAAGAAGTCAAGAGTAATAAAAATTTAAAATTCCAACAAAAAATCGCTCTAAACCTAACTATCCCTTTTTCAAAAAATCTCAGTACCTTAGCGCCTCAGAAACTTAGTCGCTTAAAAAATGAAACAAATCACGTCAGTCCAAAATCCGTTTATAAAATCGCTTGTTTTATTGCAGGAAAAAGCAAAAGCCCGCAAACAAACCGGCACCTTTTTGATTGAAGGATTACGTGAAATTTCATTAGCTTTAAAAGGCGGTTACGAAATCGAAACCGTTTTGTTTTTACCTGAATTGGTTACTGAAAATCAAATTGGCAAACTAGTTTCATCATCAGTTCAGTTAATCGAAATCAACAAAGAGGTTTACCAAAAACTGGCGTATCGTGACACGACTGAAGGGATTTTGGCTGTAGCCAAAACAAAATCGCTGCAATTATCCAATTTAAAATTATCCGAAAACCCATTGATTTTGGTAGCCGAAGCTCCTGAAAAACCCGGGAATATTGGTGCTCTTTTACGAACTGCCGATGCTGCCAATCTGGATGCTGTATTGATTGCAAATCCAAAAAGTGATTTATACAATCCGAATATTGTTCGTTCCAGTGTTGGCTGTTTGTTTACCAATCAGATTGCAGCCGGAACTACCGCTGAAATTATTACTTTTTTGAAAGAAAAAAAGATTGATTTTTATTGCGCTACTTTACAAAATTCAACTTCTTATCACACTGAAAATTTTACTACTCCAACTGCTTTGGTTGTAGGCACGGAAGCTACAGGTTTAACTCAGGAATGGCGTGAGGCTGCAACACAAAACATTATTATCCCAATGCAGGGAGAAATCGACAGCATGAATGTCTCCGTGGCTGCCGCTATTTTAATTTTTGAAGCCAAAAGACAAAGAGGTTTTTAGTTTTTAGTTTTTAGTTTTTAGTTTTTAGTTTTTAGTTTTTAGTTTTTAGTTTTTAGTTTTTAGTTTTTAGTTTTTAGTTTTTAGTTTGAAAATTAAAAGTCTGCGACTTTGTTATAACAAAAAGATTAAAGAATTTTCATTTATTTTTGAACACTTTACTTATTAGACTAAGCGGAGTCGAAGTCCTTTTTTGTTCAAAAAAAATCTAATTTAGCTCCCTCTAACTTAAAATTTAAAATCTAAAATCAGCCATCCATTCCCTTGCGTATATTCAAACAAATCCTTATTTTTAGGACTTGAACCATGCCGTTATGACAGAAATAGATATTGAAAAAGAAAACAAAGCAATTGCACAAGAGTACAAAGAATTACTTCGAATCAGTTACCAGACTTTAACACCTACCGATAAAAAACTAATTCGAAAAGCCTTTGATGTCGCCGTTGATGCCCATAAAGAGCAGAGACGCAAATCCGGAGAAGCGTATATCTTTCATCCTATTGCAGTTGCAAAAATTGTAGCTTCCGAAATTGGTCTGGGAGCCACCTCTATTGCTGCGGCCTTATTGCACGATGTTGTCGAAGATACGCCAATAACAGTTGAAGATATTGAGCGTTTATTTAACCCAAAAGTGGCTCAATTGGTCGAAGGACTAACAAAAATTTCGATGGTTCAAAAGGATTTAAATGCCTCAATGCAGGCAGAGAATTTCCGTAAAATGATCCTGACCCTGAACGACGATGTACGTGTTATTCTGATCAAACTGGCCGATCGTTTGCACAATATGCAGACTATGGAGTCAATGGTTGAGTACAAACAGACCAAAATCGCTTCTGAAACTTTATACATTTATGCCCCTCTCGCCCATCGTCTGGGACTTTACAACATTAAAACCAAGCTTGAAGATTTAGGCTTAAAATATACCGAACCGGCTGTTTATGAAGATATTGTAAGCAAAATAAGAGAAACCAAAGAAGAGCAGGACGCTTACATCAAAGACATTTCGGATGTTTTGAAAAAATCTCTGGATGCTGAAAATGTTGACTACATCATAAAAGGCCGTCCAAAATCTATTTATTCGATTCGCCGAAAAATGCGTGCCCAAAATGTAAGCTTTGATGAAGTTTACGATAAATTTGCGCTAAGAATTGTCTACAAATGCGATTCTCATGAAGAAAAGTTTATTGCATGGAAAATCTATTCCATCGTAACAGATCATTACAGACCCAGCCCGAGTCGTTTGCGTGACTGGATTTCATCTCCTAAATCAACGGGTTACGAAGCATTGCACATCACCGTTATGGGGCCAAAAGGCCGTTGGGTTGAAGTACAGGTTCGAAGTGAAAGAATGGATGAAATTGCCGAAAAAGGATATGCTGCACATTACAAGTACAAAAACGGTGCATCTGAAGAAAGCGGACTTGACACCTGGCTGAACCTGCTTCGTGAAGCTTTAGAAAACCAGGAAACTAATGCAGTAGATTTTGTAGAAGATTTTAAAATGAATTTATATTCAAAAGAAATCTTTGTTTTTACACCAAAAGGAGAAATCAAATCATTACCAAAAGGCGCCACATCACTTGATTTTGCTTTCAGTATTCACTCTGAAATTGGAATAAAAACCAGAGGAACCCGTGTAAATGGACGTTTGGTTCCCTTAAACCATGAATTAAAAAGTGGTGATCAGGTTGAAGTTATTACTTCTGCAAATCAAAAACCAACGGTAAACTGGCTTGAGTATGTAACGACTTCGAGAGCTAAAAATAAAATCAAAAATGTTCTTAACGAGAACACTAAAAAAATTGCAGAAGAAGGAAAAGAATTACTTACAAGAAAGCTAAAACACTTAAAAGTTACTCTTAACGAACAAGTTACAAACGAATTAGTCAATTTTTTTAAATTAAAAACAAGTTTAGACTTATTTTATCGTGTTGGAATTGGCGCTATCGAAAATCAGCAGTTAAAAGATTATGCGGCGCAAAAGAGCAATACTTTTATCAATTTCTTCAAAAGTAAAATCAAAAGAACTAAAGACACAGCTTCTGAAGATATCCATAAACCAGTCATCAGCAGTAATTACGACATGCTGGTTTTTGGAACTGAACATGACAAACTGGATTACAAACTTTCACAATGCTGTAACCCAATTCCGGGCGATGATGTTTTTGGCTTTGTAACGATAAACGAAGGAATCAAAGTACATAAAAAAGACTGTCCGAACGCCATTGGAATGCAGTCGAACTACGCATACCGCATCATGAGCGCCAAATGGATTGACTCTTCTCAGGAAGAATTTAAAGCCATTATCAATATTACCGGAATGGATGTTTTGGGACTTACCAATCAGCTTACAAAAGTAATTTCGAATAATATGAGTGTGAATATTCAGAGTATTTCGCTTAGTACTGATGCCGGAATTTTTCATGGTCAGGTTGCCGTAATTGTAAAAAACAATGCGATTTTGAAAAAAATGATCAGTGCCATTAAAAAAATTGATGGCGTTGATAAAGTAACGAGAGAATACAGAACCTAACTTTTTAATCACGCTATCCGGGTTTTATAACTAAACTTTAAACCTTAAACTTTTATTGATTGAAAATAAAAATTTATCTTTGCAGGATATGACACTCATTTCAACTGACAACACTAGAAATCAAGAAATTGTAAAAAATGTTTTTACAATGTATCTTGAGCAAAAAGGGCATCGCAAAACTCCTGAGCGTTATGCTATACTTCAGGAAATTTACGACAGCGAAGAACATTTTGACATAGAAAACCTATACATCAAAATGAAAAACAAAAACTATCGTGTGAGTAGAGCAACTTTATACAACACGATCGAGTTATTGTTAGACTGCGCATTGGTTAGAAAACATCAATTTGGGCAAAATCAGGCTTACTACGAAAAATCATATTTTGATAAACAGCACGATCATATTATCATGACTGATTCAGGAGAAGTAATTGAATTTTGTGACCCAAGAATTCAAACCATCAAAAAAACAATCGAAGAAATATTTGATATCGAAATTACGAATCATTCACTTTATTTCTACGGAAACAAAAAGCAAAAACAATAATCCGAAAAGGAATTATTCAAAATAAAAAAAGAAAATTAACTACATTAATCAGTAAGGCAAAACAGATTGCCTCAACGCAAATTAAAACAGAATGACCGTAGATTTATTACTAGGATTACAATGGGGAGACGAAGGTAAAGGAAAAATTGTTGACGTTCTTACCTCAAATTATGATATTATTGCACGTTTTCAGGGAGGACCAAATGCAGGACATACATTAGAATTTGACGGAATAAAACACGTATTAAGAACCATTCCTTCCGGAATTTTCCACAAAAATTCAGTAAACATCATCGGAAACGGAGTTGTAATTGACCCGGTAGTTTTTCAAAAAGAAATTGAAGGTTTAGAAAAATTCAACCTTGACATCAAAAGTAAATTAATCATTTCAAGAAAAGCACACTTAATTTTACCGACTCACCGTTTGCTTGACGCTGCTTCTGAAGCATCAAAAGGAAAAGCAAAAATTGGTTCTACCCTTAAAGGAATTGGACCAACTTACATGGACAAAACAGGAAGAAACGGTTTAAGAGTTGGAGATATTGAACTTGAAGATTTCAAAGAGCGCTACAGAGCTTTAGCAGACAAACATGAGGCAATGATTGCTTTTTATGATGTTGCTATTCAATATAATTTAGCTGAATTAGAAAAAGAATTCTTCGAAGCTATTGAAGAACTTAAAAAATTAGATTTTATTGACAGTGAAGAATACATGCACCAGGCTCAAAAAGCAGGTAAATCTATTCTTTGCGAAGGAGCTCAGGGATCTTTATTAGATGTTGATTTTGGAACTTATCCTTTCGTAACTTCATCAAACACTACTGCTGCCGGAGCTTGTACAGGTTTAGGAATTGCTCCTAACAAAATCAAAGAAGTTTACGGAATTTTCAAAGCTTACGTTACACGTGTTGGTAGCGGGCCTTTCCCAACAGAACTTTTTGACGAAGTTGGTGCTACTATGGCAAGAGTAGGTAACGAATTTGGATCTGTAACAGGAAGACAAAGACGTTGCGGATGGTTAGACCTTGTAGCTTTAAAATATGCTGTTCAGGTTAACGGAGTTACACAGTTAATGATGATGAAAGGTGATGTCCTTTCCGGTTTTGAAACTTTAAAAGTCTGTACTGAATATAATTACAAAGGACAAAACATTGCTCACTTTCCTTACAATATCGAGCCGGAAAATGTTACTCCGGTTTACAAAGAATTTAAAGGATGGAAAGCTGATTTAACAGGATTAACGACTTACGATCAATTACCTGTAGAGCTAAAAGAATATATCGAGTTTATTGAGAAAGAAATCGAAGTGCCAATCAAAATTGTATCGGTTGGACCGGACAGAAAGCAAACAATAACAAAATAACAAACCTAAACGCTCTGATAACCAGAGCGTTTTTTTATACAAATTTATTCGCCTTATGAAAAATCCAGAAATCAAAATTACAGAAACTTCTTTACTGTCAGACAATTGGTATATTTTAAACAAAGTTACTTTTACCTATCAAAAAGAAAATGAAGCGACACAAACTCACACCCGTGAAGTTTATGATCGTGGTAATGGCGCCGGAATTCTATTATACAATTCAAACAAAAAAACAGTTATTTTAACACGTCAGTTTCGTTTGCCAAGTTTTCTTAATGGAAATAAAAGCGGAATGATGATTGAAGTTTGCGCCGGTCTTTTAGACAAAGACAATCCTGAAACCGCAATCATTCGGGAGACAGAAGAAGAAACAGGTTATCGAATTTCTAAAGTAGAAAAAGTTTTTGAAACCTATATGTCTCCCGGTGCAGTAACCGAAATTTTATATCTTTTTGTTGGCGAATACGACCAAAGCATGAAAGTAAGCGAAGGCGGCGGACTGGATGCCGAACAGGAAAATATAGAAGTTTTAGAATTTACTTTTGATGAAGCTTATGCCATGATTGAATCAGGCGAGATTACGGATGCAAAAACGATTATGCTATTGCAGCATGCTAAAATAAAAGGATTGATTTAAGATTGTTTTTATTATTTTAGATTTGGAATAACTACACCAAACCTAAACTCAAAAACTAAATGAAATCATTTAAAAACTGGATAAATTACATAAAAGCAATCCTATTCATTTTTATAATTATGAATACGATTGCTTTTTTTCATGCTTACAAGTTTACTCATTTTACAGAAAAACAATCTGAAAAAACCAAAAGTCCTGAGAAATTATCTTCGTTTGAGAAAGTAAAAACATTATGTTTTGGCGTTAACAATCCTAAGCCGCATAACTCCAAATTTCCGTCTCAGGAATACAAAACTTTTAAATTAAACAGTTATGATTGAAGGAATTCGAGGTGGTAATTATTACATTGATGTAATAAAATATACTACAAAGTAATATATTGTATACTATGTAGCATATTTTGCTACTTTTAATTACTTTTGTAAAGAAACCACCAGAGCCTGCAAACAGGTCTAGTGGTTTAAAAGTTAATTTAATTACTTTTTAAATGCAAGGACTAATTTTCTAATTTCCTTGACAAGGTGGCTGACCTGAGATAATATCAAAGACCCACACATTGCATATAGTATTTTCATCACAACGAAAATAAAAGGGATTTATAATTCCAACTTTAAAACCAAAAGTCGCAAGCTTTTGGTTTTTTTTATGGCTTCAGATGACTTACTCGTCTGCATTACAAATATACCCTATTATTAGAGAAAAATCTAATGCATGCATAATGCTATAAACGATGTAATAATTACGAAAAAATGCACTTTAATTACACCCCTAATGCAATATAGTATTCGTTTTCATTCGTTTTCGTGCACTTTTTTGCTTTCTAATGTTTTAGAATTGTTATCAACATAATTGTTAACAATCATGCGAGTTATTACTATATGTTTTTATATAAATCTTCACCATAATGAAAATACAATAAATAATCTCAAAAATTCTATAACATGAGCTGATAATAAAAATAGAACTTTACCATAATCAAAAACACCAAATTATGAAGAAGTTATACTACGTAGCAAACACACTACTTTTATTGATTTTAGTTCTAATGGTTTCATGTAAAAAAAGCGATTCAATAAAACTAAACGAAAATACTAAATCCCAAAAAACAATAGAATACAAAAAACCAAAATCAGTTTCTTACCAGATTGAGAATACCAAAGAGTGGCTTAAAACAAATGAAGCCGACAGCAGTAAATTAGATATTATTTATGCTTTAAACAGAACAGATAAAGCAAATCTTAAAAAACTGGATTCAATTGTAATTCCTGCGGATTTTAGCGGTGATTTGGTCTATTACCTTCCATTTCCATTGCATGTTAATGCTTTAGAAGAAGTTTCAAAAATTATTATTTTTTCCTATCCTACACAAACTTTTGCCGCTTATAAAAATGGTGAATTAGTTTATACAGGCCCTACTAATATGGGAAGAAAAGCAGACCCAACTCCAACTGGATTATTTTTCACCAATTGGAAGGCTGAAAAAACTACCAGTACCTTTAATGATGAATGGGACTTAAAGTGGAATTTCAACATAGAAAACAAACTTGGAGTTGGTTTTCATCAATATGAATTACCCGGTTATCCTGCTTCACATTCCTGTTTACGTCTATTAGAAAAAGATGCCAAATATTTGTATAAATTCGCTGATGAATGGATTTTGAAAGATAAAGAAAATGTAAAAGTAAAAGGAACTCCGGTAGTTATTTTCGGAAGTTATGCTTTTGACAAACCTAAGCCCTGGCTGCAACTAGCTTCAAATCCAAAGACTTTGGATATTTCTGAGGCCGAAATTGAAAAGCAGACAAAACCTTTTATTCAGGAAATTTTAGAAAATCAAATTTTAAGAGAAACGGAGCAAAAGACAACTTCCTTTTAAGCTGGTTTAATCAGAAATAAATAAGACTGAAAAAGGCGAAAGAATTAACTTCTTACGCCTTTTTTTATATTAAAAAACTAAAATTATCTTGAATAATTTGGAGCTTCTTTTGTAATAGTTACGTTATGCGGGTGACTTTCATTTATTCCGCTTGAAGTAATACGAACAAAACGTCCGGTTTCCTGTAAAGTCGGAATATCTTTTGAACCACAGTATCCCATTCCGGCACGAAGCCCTCCGATAAACTGAAGCATACTTTCGTTTAATTCGCCTTTATAAGGAACACGCCCCACAATTCCTTCCGGAACTAATTTTTTAACATCGTCTTCAACATCCTGAAAATAACGATCTTTTGAACCTGTCTGCATCGCTTCAACAGAACCCATTCCGCGGTATGACTTGAATTTTCTTCCTTCGAAGATAATCGTTTCACCCGGAGACTCTTTTGTTCCTGCCAATAATGAACCTAACATTACACAGTCAGCACCTGCAGCGATCGCTTTAGGAATATCTCCTGTATAACGAATTCCACCGTCTGCAATAACCGGAACCCCGGTTCCTTTGATAGCAGCAGCAACTTCTAAAACTGCTGAAAATTGAGGAAAACCAACACCTGCAACAATACGTGTTGTACAGATAGAACCTGGTCCAATACCTACTTTTACACCATCTGCCCCGTTTTCTACTAAATATTTAGCAGCTTCCGGAGTTGCAATATTTCCTACAATTACATCTATTTGAGGGAATTTTGTTTTTACTTCTTTCAATGTATTTACCACACCTTCAGTATGTCCGTGAGCGGTATCGATGATGATTGCATCTACACCCGCAGCAACTAAAGCTTCAGCTCTTTGAACAGCATCACCTGTAACACCAATGGCAGCAGCAACTCTTAAACGCCCAAACGAATCTTTATTGGCAATTGGTTTTTGTGTCAGTTTTGTAATATCTCTAAAGGTAATCAAGCCAACTAATTCATTTTGAGCGTTTACAACCGGTAATTTTTCGATTTTATGACCTTGTAACACTACTTCAGCTTGCTCTAATGAGGTTCCTTCTGCAACGGTTACAAGATTTTTACTTGTCATAACCTCAACAATTGGTCTTGCTCCGTTTTTTTCGAAACGCAAGTCACGATTGGTCACGATTCCTTTTAAGATTCTGTTTTCGTCAACGATAGGAATACCGCCAATTCCGAATTCTTTCATAGCAGCTTTTGCATCGGCAATTGTTGAAGTCATTGGTAATGTTACCGGATCGATAATCATTCCTGCTTCTGCACGCTTCACTTTTCTAACCTTCGCAGCTTGCTGCTCGATGGTCATATTTTTATGTAAAACACCTATTCCGCCTTCTTGTGCCATAGCGATTGCCATTGCGCTTTCGGTCACTGTATCCATAGCAGCAGATACAATTGGAACGTTTAATGTTATGTTTCTTGAAAATTTTGATTTGATACTCACTTCGCGTGGAAGCACATTCGAGTAGTTAGGTACTAATAATACATCATCGTAAGTTAAACCTTCGCCGATGATCTTGGAGTTGTGTGCTATCATGTTGCAATTTGTAGTTGAATTGCGTGCAAATATAGTGAATAAATTGGAAACTTGTTCATTAACTTATTCAGATTTTTTTTTTTGACTCTATCAATGTCAAAAACCAATATCAAAAACCAATATCAAAAACCAATATCAAAAACCAATATCAAAAATCAATGCCAATTTCAATTTCAAATATTAATGTCTAAGTTCTAAATTTCAAAAACTAATCGGAATCCTGAAAAACAAAATTGATACCTAACTGAAATGCAGCACTATTGGCTTTGGCTATATCCCTATACGCTAATACATTGTCGACAAGGAAATACATATTTAGTTTTCCCCATGTTCCTGCTACTCCCAAACCGATGTTTTTATAAGAAAACGAATCGACTGTATAAGTTGTTTTGAGTTCTAATTTCCGAAAGAGTCTTCGTTTATAAAAAGCTGTAAAAGCTACGAAAGGATCTTTTGGCATGGTCATGGCGAAAAACTGCGCTCCAATTGCATTTACATATAGTCGCTCATTTGGAGTTTTGCAGCTGCACTCTCCATCATCAAATCTGGATTCTCCAAACGAATATTCGACAGAAGTATTGAATTTTGCAGGCCGCCAGGTGGTGTATTTATTATAAAGTGTATCTCGTGGAATAGCTTTTTGAAAATCATCCAAAACATTTTCGGGCTCATTCGTAAAATCAAAACTTGGGTTTACACCCTTGTATTCATAACTTCCTTTGTAAGTGATCGTTTCTATATCTTTTGTATGCCTGATAAAACCAACATCAATAATACTAGCCGTAAACTGAAGGTTCTTTCTATAATAATACGTAACTCCTGCATCAAAACCTAATCCCAGACTTCCATTAAAGAATGTATTATGAATAAGATCTTTGGTTATATTTCCGTCATATTCATCTTTTGTAAAAGCACCAATTCCGGATGTCTTCAATTCTAAATTAGAAGAAATATATTGATAATAAATATTTTGATCAGCTGTTCCGTTTGTGGTATAAATAAATCCGGAATTTTTAGTAGAATTTGCATTGGCTCCGCTCGAATATAATTTGATTCGACCACCCAATACCAGCTTATCGCTCATTTTTTTATGAAATCCGACATGAAAGACTGAAAGTACTTCGGCACGTAAATTTATATCTCCCAAATTAAAAGATTTTCCAATGTGGTCCCTATTTCCGTCTAAAGCCAAAATTGCGATATCTTTTGGAACATACATTAAAAAATCAAGTTCCTGATAACCTCCAAAAGAAATATACGATTTACTTTCTTCACCTCCAATCCTGAATCCTCCGGAAAACAATTCGAGCTGCTGATTGGTGTATATTTTGTCTTTGTCAGATGATTTATTGACAACATTCCTTACTTTATCATTAAAATCGACTCCGTTATCAGCGAATAAATCATACGCTGAAAAACTACTCGAACCAAAATTTGCCGAAATGCCGGACAATGCCGGAACCCCGAAAAAATATTTATAGGACACATCGGCACCCGGATTTACAAGTAACGACTGCGGAATCGAAGTAAAATTATACAGGATTTGTTTGTTTTGAGAAAAACAAAAGATGTGAGCAAGGATCGCTATAATTAGATATGCTTTTCTCATATCAATCTTCTATTTCGATATCAAAATTTAGTGTTCCTGCCGAGCGGAGTTTTAACTCCCCGGGACTGTTTTCGGTTAACGCAGGACCTGCCGCCATGGTGATTACAAACCCTATTTTTCGCAGTCTTTTAAGGTTAAGC
This sequence comes from Flavobacterium pectinovorum, assembly GCF_022802975.1. Classification (GTDB taxonomy): domain Bacteria; phylum Bacteroidota; class Bacteroidia; order Flavobacteriales; family Flavobacteriaceae; genus Flavobacterium; species Flavobacterium pectinovorum_B. Next base: position 95,279 of record NZ_JAFEVZ010000009.1, on the reverse strand, counting down.
AAACGCTGATTTTCAAAAACTTCAGTAAAATTTAGAATATTAGTAGTGCCGGAATAAGCCGGGATATTAAAACTTAATGTTTCAATAGTATTATTTTGGGCATCGATAAGAACCAAATCAATTTTGTAGGCCCTGTTGATTGTGTTTGTTATTTCGAAATTAAATTCGGCCTTTATCAAATCTTCCCGCATCAGCGAGTTTCTGAACGGATTAAAATCCTGAGCGTCAAAAACAATGCTGTTTTCATTTCCGTTATCAATAAAATCTTTTGCCGGAATATTAAAGTAGGTTAAATTAGCTACTACAATGGGTTCCAATTTCAAATCATCAATCTGATCAAAATCTAAATCGCTTGAACACGAAAAACTCAGGAATACCAAAACTAAAAGTGTTGCAAATTTACTTATGTCTGCTGGCTTCATAACTAAAAAAGATTAAGTTATTTAAAAACAACGTCACTTAACCATCACTTATTGTGATAATTACAGTAAATATACGAATAATCTTAATGAAATTTACCAAACAGCTTTGAAGCTTCGTTGTAAGCACTTTCAAAACTTAGAGAATTTAAACCTGTAGTTTTTTTATTGGCAGTAAAATAAGAAATGAGTTTTTCCGTAGGCATATTACCTGTCAGTTTATCTGTTGCCATAGGACAGCCTCCAAACCCCTGAATTGCTCCGTCAAAACGTGTGCAGCCCGCTTTGTGTGCGGCGTCAATTTTTTCGAACCAGCTATTGGGTGTTGTATGCAAATGCGCTCCAAATTCTATTTGAGGATATTTCGGAATTAAATTAGAAAAAAGCCAGGTTATCACTTCCGGCGTTGAGCTACCAACAGTATCAGAAAGCGACAGGATTTTGACCCCCATTTCAGATAATCTTTCTGTCCATTCGCTCACGATTTCAACATTCCACGGATCTCCGTATGGATTTCCGAATCCCATTGAAAGATAGGTTACAACTTCTTTATTTTTTTTATCAGCAATTTCAAAAATTTCCTGTAGTGTAATTAAGGACTGGGCAATTGTTTTATGCGTATTTCGCATCTGAAAATTCTCTGAAATCGAAAAAGGAAATCCCAGATACTGAATGGCTTCATGTTCTGCCGCAGTTTGCGCCCCTTGTGTATTGGCTATAATTGTCAAAAGTTTACTTGTTGTCTGAGATAAATCAAGCTGTGCCAAAACCTCTGCCGTATCCTGCATTTGAGGAATCGCTTTGGGAGACACAAAACTTCCAAAATCTATCGTATCAAAGCCCACTCTTAGCAAAGCCTGTAGATAAGAAACCTTATTTTTAGTAGGAATAAAAGTTTTGATACCCTGCATGGCATCACGTGGACATTCGATGATTTTGATTTCTTTATTCAAAGCTTTCTCTTTTGTAAATGCTAAGTTAGTTTGTTTTTTAAAGAAATAAAAATTAACTCTTTCCTGAATTATTTTTACAGGTTTATTAAAAATTACCAAAAAGCGTAATAAATATAACTATTACAAAAAAGTGGAATACAATAATTATCGGTTTAATTGTACAGTCTCTTCTTTTACAACTGTTGTAAAACTTTTTTATTGATTGCTTTTATCAATGCGGGTCCTTCATAAATAAAACCAGTGTACAATTGCACTAAACTCGCACCTGCATTCAGTTTTTCGATGGCATCATCGGCAGAATGAATACCGCCCACTCCAATAATCGGGAATGCTTTGTTGCTTTTTTCCGAAAGAAAACGAATCACCTCTGTCGAACGTTTTGTTAGTGGTTTCCCGGACACCCCCCCCATTTCTGATTGATTTTGAGATTGTAACCCTTCTCTTGAAATTGTTGTATTTGTTGCAATTACACCTGCAATCTGGGTTGTTTTTATAATGTCAATAATATCCAATAACTGCTCATCTGTTAAGTCCGGAGCAATTTTTAAAAGAATTGGTTTTACTTTTTGAGTACTTGTTTTTTGCTTTTCAATATTTCTGTTTTGTAGTGTCTGAAGCAATGCCGTTAAAGGTTCTTTATCTTGTAAAGCTCTTAAATTTGGCGTATTTGGTGAACTTACATTCACTACAAAATAGTCTACGTGATTAAAAAGTGCATCAAAACAAATGATATAATCCTTAACAGCATCTTCATTATCGGTTACTTTATTTTTTCCGATGTTTCCGCCAATCAAAACTCCCGAATTCTTTTTCAATCGCTCAACAGCTTCCAGAACTCCACCATTATTAAACCCCATTCGGTTAATAATCGCCTGATCTTCTTTTAATCTGAATAAACGTTTTTTTGGATTTCCCTCCTGACCAACCGGGGTCACGGTTCCTATTTCGATAAAACCAAAACCAAAATCTCCAAGTTCTTTGTACAGTTTCGCATCTTTATCGAAACCCGCAGCAAGTCCAACCGGGTTTTTGAATTTAATTCCAAAAACTTCTCTTTCTAATCGGGCGTCTTTTACTTCGTAAATCGATTTGATAATTGATGAAACTCCCGGAATCTTTGAAATGAATTTAACAAATGAAAAAGTCAAATAATGTACTTCTTCAGGATCAAAACAAAAAAGTATCGGGCGGATTAGCAATTTATACATAAGTGTGTGTTGTTATTTTTTTGGATGCAAATTTAAATATTAAACTTTAAAAATGCGTATTTTTATAAACACATATAAATTCTATTTGTTTGATCTTTTCAAAAATAAAATAATAACTAATCCTATAGAATAAGTAGAATATTTTATTTATTTTTGACAAGTCACAAAGATTATCTCTAGATAAAAACTATTTCAATGAAAAACAAAACCTTTTGGATCTTCGGTTTACTTACTATTTCCATTATTTCAATAGCATTTGGTTACACTAAATTAGTTCCTGTACCTAAAAAAGAAACTGTAACACAAGAATGTCATGAAATCCCTAATACTTCAGATACAAATGCATTTAAACCAACCATTGAAAACAAAAATAAACCCACAGGAAAAGCTCCAAAGGGTATGGTATGGATTCCGGGAGGTGAATTTTCTATGGGATCAAATGTAGAGGACGAAAGTTTATGCAGTATAAAAGGGGTTACTAAAGATGCAGCTCCAATACATCGTGTATATGTAGATGGTTATTATATGGATGAAACTGAAGTAACTAATGAAGAATTTGAAAAATTTGTAAAAGCGACAGGTTATATAACGGTAGCCGAACAAAAACCAACGAAAGAGGAATTTCCAACGGCAAGCGAAGAAGATTTGATTACCGGTTCTGTTGTCTTTACTCCTACATCAGCAGCTGTTAATCTGAATGATTTTCTGCAATGGTGGCGTTATGAACCTGGTGCTGACTGGAGACATCCGGAAGGACCGCAAAGTACAATTAAAGGAAAAGAAAAATATCCTGTTGTACATGTTGTGTACGAAGATGCTGAAGCTTATGCAAAATGGGCAGGAAAAAGACTCCCAACAGAAGCCGAATGGGAGTTTGCAGCACGAGGAGGAAAATCAGGTAACCTGTATGCCTGGGGAAATAATTTAAAACCTAACGGAAAATTTCAGGCCAACATTTATCAAGGGAATTTCCCAATAAAAAACGGCGACACTGGTGAAGACGGCTTTAAAGGAATAGCCCCAACAAAACAATACACCCCAAATGCATACGGCTTATACGATATAGCCGGAAATGTATGGGAATGGGTTCACGATTGGTACAGCGTTGATTATTACAAGTCATTAGCCGAAAACGGCAAAACTGCCAGAAACCCACAAGGACCTGATGCATATTACGATCCGAATGATACCGCTGAAATAAAACGAGTACACCGAGGCGGTTCATTTTTATGTACAGATCAATATTGCACCCGATACATGGTAGGAACCAGAGGAAAAGGTGAAATCAGATCTGCCGCCAACCATGTTGGTTTTAGATGTGCAAAAAGTAAATAAAATCTAAAAACACCAAAAGGGATTCTATACAGAATCCCTTTTTTATTAATTCAGATATTGAAAGCTAAATTTTACAGCAGATTTTTTTTCTATCTTTGCTAAAAATTCAAAAAAATGCAACATATCATAGATCGCTTTATCAGTTATGTAACAATTGATACCGAATCAGACCCAAATTCACAAACAACGCCGAGTACCGAAAAGCAATGGAATCTTGCCAACAAATTAGTCGAAGAACTAAAAACGATTGGTTTATCAGACGTAACCATAGACGACAAGGCCTACATTATGGCAACCCTGCCTAGTAATGTTGAGCATGAAGTTCCAACTATTGGATTTGTTTCGCATTTTGATACTTCTCCGGATTTTAGCGGAGCGAATGTAAAACCTCAGATTGTAGAGAATTATGACGGAAAAGACATTGTTTTGAATGCCGAAAAAAACATCATTTTATCTCCAAATTACTTCAAAGACTTATTACAATATAAAGGACAGACCATTATCACAACTGATGGAACTACACTTTTAGGAGCTGATGATAAAGCAGGAATTACCGAAATTGTTTCAGCAATGGAATATTTAATTCAGCATCCTGAAATCAAACACGGAAAAATCAGAATCGGATTCACCCCTGACGAAGAAATTGGACGCGGGGCACATCATTTTGATGTAGAGAAATTTGGCGCACAATGGGCTTACACAATGGACGGAAGCCAGATTGGTGAATTAGAATACGAAAACTTTAATGCTGCAGGAGCGAAAATCACCTTTAAAGGAAAAAGTGTCCACCCTGGCTATGCGAAAGGAAAAATGATCAATTCAATGCTGATTGCAAATGATTTCATCAACGAGCTTCCAAAAGGAGAAACGCCGCAGGAAACCAAAGGTTATGAAGGCTTTTTTCATGTTCATCACATAAAAGGAAACATTGAAGAAACGGTTTTAGAATTGATCATCCGCGATCATAACAGGAAAAAATTCGAAAAACGAAAAGAGCTAATCGAAAAGATTGCCAAAAAAATCAATAAAAAATTCGCTAAGCAATATGACGAAGACATTGTAATTACTGAAGTTAAAGATCAGTATTACAATATGAAAGAAAAAGTACTTCCGGTAAAACATATTGTGGATATTGCCGAAAAAGCAATGCGTGAACTGAATATAAAACCAATCATCAAACCGATTCGTGGCGGAACAGACGGATCTCAATTGTCATTTATGGGACTACCTTGCCCAAATATTTTTGCAGGTGGTCATAACTTTCACGGAAAATACGAATATGTTCCCGCTGAAAGCATTCAGAAAGCAACTGATGTAATTGTAAAAATTGCGGAATTAACTGCAATACCGGGAATTTTTGACGCACCAGAAAAATCTAAAACAAGAAAATAATTGGAATCAAAATCCGAGAATTAAGGCATTTGGAAATACGGAGACCAATGGGAAGAAGAACTGCTGCTTCTTAAATCTATTATCGATAAAACTGAGCTGACCGAAACCACAAAATGGGGCGGGCCGGTTTATGTTTACGAAAAGAAAAACGTAATTGGCCTTGGCGGATTTAAAGATTATTTTGCCATTTGGTTTTTCAACGGAGTTTTCCTGAAAGACGAAAAAAAGAAACTGATAAACGCTCAGGAGAATCTAACAAAGTCTTTACGTCAGTGGCGTTTTACTTCGAAAAATGAAGTCAATGAAAAAGAAGTTTTAGAATACATTCATGAAGCGATTGAAAACGAAAAACAAGGAAAAGTCATCAAACCTTCCAAAAAAAGAAGCAATTATATCTGAACTTTTAAAAAAAGAAATGGATCAGAATCCTGTTTTAAAAGAAGCATTTCAGAAGTTATCTCCTTACAAGCAATATGAATTTTTAGAATATATTGAATCAGCTAAGCAGGAAAAAACTAAAATATCCAGAATAGAAAAAGTGATTCCGATGATTTTAGGGAATGTTGGACTGAATGATAAATACAGATAACGTTTAGAAATTCCAATTTTTAAATTCCAAAACTATATAAAACCTTTGTCAAAAGTTTAAAACTTTGACAAAGGTTTTTACTTTTTGTCATTCCGAGGAACGAGGAATCTCCTCGAGTAACTCTACAAAGATTGGCGATATAGATTCTGGAGCTACTTACGGAGATTCCTCGTTCCTCGGAATGACAAGATCGAACACAAAAAATCCCAAACTCCATTATAAAATTGGAATTTGGGATTTATATTTTTTGGAATTTTTAAAAAAAAACTTAAGCTTTTTTATTCAAAGCAGCACTCATTTCTAAAGAAATAGCAGAACGCTCTAATTTTAATTTTCCAGACATCGTTTCGATTACAACTGTAGTTTCAGCCAATTCAGCAACTTTACCGTGAAAACCACTTTTTGTAACTATTTTATCCCCTACTTTTAGATTGCTTTCAAATTCTTTTTCGTTTTTGGCTCTTTTTTGCTGTGGTCTTATCATAAAGAAATAGATTACCACAAACATTAAAAGAAATGGCGCAAATTGACTTAATTGTCCCATAATTAAATTCTGTTTTTGATTTATATTTAAAATATTCTTGTTTACTCTTCGACTCCGCTCAGAGTGACATTGAAACTTGTCTTTTGGAATTTATTTCAAATTACATTAATCCTCTTCCAACCTTAACCATCTTTTTATTAGCGGTAAGTTCTTTTACAAGGTTATCTAAAATTCCGTTGATAAAAATACTGCTTTTTGGTGTAGAATATTCTTTTGCAATTTCTAAATATTCGTTCAGTGTTACTTTTACCGGAATTGAAGGGAATTTCAAAAACTCGCAAATCGCCATTTTCAGGATAATCGTATCGATTTCTGCAATTCTTTCGCTGTCCCAGTTTGGCGTTTTATCATCATATTCTTTTGCTAAAACTGATTCGTTTAAAACGGTACGTCTGAACAAATCTTTTGCAAAGTCCCTATCTTCAACATCTTTATACAATTTCGGAACCCTAAAAGCATCCGGATCTTCTGTTTTAATTGCCTTTAACTGCTTCACAATATGCGTATTTACAACCGGAATATCATCAACCCACGTTAATTTATCATCTTCCAGATACTCATATAATTTTTCATTCGGAACAATAACATTTTCGAACAAATCAATTACAAATTGTCTGTCTTCTTCAAACGTATTCACCTTATTACTCATGTAATTTTTATACAAATCGCTCGCTTTAATATCATTTAAAAGTAAAATGATATAATCGTCGTTTAAAGACCAGTTGTTGATTTTACGGGTTTCTAAAGCAATGCTAAGAGAATTACTTTCGGCAAGAAGCTGAAAAATTTTGTTTTTGATGAATTTTTCGTTCGGATTACGTTCTGCAGCGGTTGCAAGATGTTTTTTGCTTGAAAGGTGCAAGAATACTGATTCCTTTTTGCAAATTTCAATCAACGAAGAAAGCATTATAAGATATAAATCCTGAATATTATCAATACTGTAAAAAAGAAATTTTTCTTCTTTCTCCAGATTATCAGAACCGCTTTGATGCATTGCATAAATGGATTGCATGACTTTAACGCGTAAGTGTCTTCTATTTACCACCTTGTAAGAACTTTTAAAAATTAGTCTGCAAAAATAAGAATTAAAGACATTATATTAAAATTTAATCGGATAAAAAAAACCTAAAAAACCAATTCAGTTTCAGTCTAAAAAAATCTCAGTTTTCAGTAACGGCTTAAACCGAAACTAAAAACTGAGACTAAAAATTAAACTATTGTTTGAAAATTATTTTTTGCTGTTCTCGATTTTTCTTTGATCGATACGATTCTGAGCAATTGTAAGCGCAGCTTTATGCGTTGTCAAACCGTTTTTGGCAGCAAAATCGATAATTTCTAAAGTTGTATTATAGATATTTTCGGTTTTGCTCATTATTTCAGCTTTTCCATAATGTGCTAATTCAGCATAAACGTTGATAATTCCACCAGCGTTAATTAAGAAATCCGGAGCATATAGAATTCCTCTTTCCTGTAATCTTGCCCCATGAACATTTTCATCTGCCAACTGATTGTTTGCAGCACCGGCAATCACTTTCGCTTTAATTTTATCTACTGTATTATCATTGATAGTTGCTCCCATTGCACAAGGTGCGTAGATATCAACATCGGCTGTATATAAATCCTCACCTGTATAAATTGAGGCATTGTATTTTGAAGCAACCTGATACAATTTTTCTTCATTGATATCAGTAATCGTTACCTGCGCTCCTTCTTTCGTTAAATATTCAACCAAAGTTTCACCTACATGTCCGATTCCCTGAACCAAAACTTTTTTACCTTCTAAAACATCAGAACCAAACTGACTTTTAGCAGCGGCTTTCATCCCTAAATAAACTCCGTATGCCGTAACAGGCGAAGGATTTCCGGAACCGCCTCTTTCTTCAGAGATTCCCGTTACATAAGGTGTTACATCTCTTACAGTGTCCATGTCTTTTGTTTCCATTCCAACATCTTCCGCTGTGATGTATCTTCCGCTTAAAGAATGAACGAATTCACCAAATTTACGCATCAGTTCAGGTGTTTTCTGCGTTTTAGCATCACCAATAATAACCGCTTTACCTCCACCAATATTAAGTCCGGTAATGGCAGATTTATACGTCATACCTCTTGAAAGACGCAAAACATCGTTTAGAGCTTCCCATTCGGTAGCATAATTCCACATTCTTGTACCTCCCAAAGCCGGGCCCATAACAGAATTATGAATACCAATAATTGCTTTTAAACCTGTATCTTTGTCATTGCAAAATACAATTTGTTCGTGATCGTTAAAAGATAACTGACCAAAAACGGGATCCATTTTTTGAAGTTCCTTTCCAGTTGCGAAAGTTGCATCCATAGCGCTAGTATTGTTTAGTTAAAATTATGAATTCGTCAAAAAGACAAATCAAACATACATAAAAAATACACATGTGCTAATTTTTAAACTTTAAATTAATAATTTCACAATATAATTGTTTTGATTAAATTGCAATTTATTATACTTTTAATTCATAATAATTTAAAATTTTAAATCAATTCAACACCACATTTCTTAAAAAAATGAAAGAATTAAGCTATTTAAACAAATATTTCATTAAGTACAAATACAGTTTTTCTTTTGGAATTTTAATCACTATAATCGCACAAATATTTTTCTTGTTTACTCCAAAACTGGTTAGTCAGTCTTTTGATACTATTGAAAAATTCTTAAAATTATCTGAAGTTAACCGACAGTCCTCAATTATTATTGGATATTACAAACAAGATTTAATTCATAACGTACTATTAATCATAGGAAGTGCAATGGTCGCCGGATTTTTAACCTTTTTAATGCGCCAGACTTTAATTGTAATGTCCCGTCATATTGAATTTGATTTAAAAAATGAGGTTTTCAGCCAATATCAGAACCTTTCTCAAAATTTTTACAAACAAAACCGAACCGGAGATTTGATGAACCGCATCAGCGAAGACGTTTCAAAAGTTCGAATGTACGTTGGTCCTGCCGTGATGTACACAATCAATACTTTTATACGTTTTGCGATTGTTATCCTATATATGTATAATGTTTCACCATTATTGACATTATATACCATTTTGCCTTTACCGATTCTTTCGTATTGTATTTTTAAACTAAGTTCTGAAATCAATAAACGCAGTACCACTTTTCAGCAATATTTATCAAAAGTTTCCAGTTTTACTCAGGAAATATTCTCCGGAATTCGTGTTATTAAGGCCTATTCATTAGAAAATCAGCATCAAAAGAACATGATTGATCTTTCCGATGAAAGCAAAAAGAAAAGCTTAGACCTGGCCAAAGTGCAATCGCTGTTTGGTCCTTTGATGATTGCCCTTATCGGAATCAGTAATTTGGTTGTAATTTATTTTGGAGGCGTGATGTACATCAACGGAACGATTCCGAACATCGGAACCATTGCCGAATTTATTTTATACGTTAATATGCTTACCTGGCCTGTAGCTTCTCTTGGATGGGTCTCATCAATGGTTCAGGAAGCAGAAGCCTCACAAAAACGTTTAAATGAATTTTTAAAAATAGAACCTGAAATCAAAAACAACAATCCTGATTCATCAGAAATTCAGGGTTCAATTGTTTTCGAAAATGTAAGCTTTACTTATCAGGATACAAATATTGAAGCCCTTAAAAATGTAACCTTCTCAGTTAAAAAAGGAGAAACCCTTGCTATTTTAGGAAAAACAGGTTCGGGAAAATCAACTATTTTATCTTTAATTTCAAGACTGTACGATGTTACTGAAGGAAAAATTAAAATTGATGAAAACGAAATCAGCACTTTGAATTTGAACGATTTGAGAAACAACATCGGAATTGTACCTCAGGATGCTTTTTTGTTTTCGGACACCATTAAAAACAATATCAAATTTGGCAATCAAAATGCTACTGATGACGAAGTAATTAAAGCGGCTAAAAATGCTGTGGTTCATGATAATATTACGGCTTTCAATAAACAATATGATACCATCCTGGGCGAAAGAGGCATCACGCTTTCCGGCGGACAAAAGCAGCGCGTTTCTATTGCAAGGGCGATTATTAAAAACCCGGCTATTTTGCTTTTTGATGATTGTCTTTCGGCGGTTGACACCGAAACCGAAGAGACAATTTTAAATAATTTGTTTGAAATTTGTAAAGACAAAACGACTATTATAGTGAGTCATCGGGTATCGTCTGCAAAAAATGCTGACAAAATAATCATTTTAGAAGACGGTAAAATCATACAACAAGGTTCTCATAATCAATTAATAAATCAGGAAGGCTATTATTCGTCTTTATATTTAAAACAACTTTCGGAAAAAGAATTACTTTAATTGTTGTATAATAGATATTTTTTTATGATTTTTGAGTACTATTAATTCCAAAAATGATAGAACGTATTATGAGAGAAAATGACATGTTAGAAAAAGAAGAGATTTTTTCTAAAGTATTACGAGCAGGAAGAAGAACTTATTTCTTTGATGTGAGAGCTACTAAAGCTGACGATTACTATATCACGATTACAGAAAGTAAAAAATTTACTGAAGAGGATGGGTCTTTTCATTTTAAAAAACACAAAATCTATTTGTACAAAGAAGATTTTAGCTCTTTTGCTGAAATTTTAGAAGAAATGACTTCTTATGTCTTGAACCACAAAGGCGAAGAAGTAATATCTGAAAGACATCAAAAAGATTTTAAAAAAGAATACAGCTCTGATAAAACGGAAGAACAAAGATCAAGTTTTACAGATATTGATTTCGACGATATCTAGTCTAATATAGCTTTTAAAAAAGTACGAGTCCAATATGTCCTGCATTTTGGACTTTTTTTATATATTTAGATTTTTAAAACTGCTAGCCTTGAAAACATTAACCACAAGATTCTTTTATTTCTTATCAGTTTCTCTCTTGATAAATTCAATATCGTACAGTCAAAAACCAGATTTAAATATTGAAAAAAAAATAGATCAGGTCATTAAAAAAATGACTTTGGAACAAAAAATAGGACAACTTTGCCTGAAAGGAACTTCAAGCAGAAGCAAAGGTTTATCAGAAGAACTTAAAAAAGAAGTCAGACTTGGATTGGCCGGAGCCATTTTAAACTTAACCGACCCTGATCTTGTCCTTCAAATACAAAAAATCGCTGTTGAGGAAAGTCCCACACATATTCCGCTATTATTTGGCAGGGATGTTATTCACGGATACAAAACTATTTTCCCGATTCCATTAGGATTAGCTGCATCCTGGGATATGGAATTAGTGGAGAAAACATCAAAAATTGCTGCTAATGAATCCTATTCAAGATGCATAAACTGGACCTACGCACCAATGGTTGATATTGCCAGAGATGCCCGCTGGGGAAGAATAGCAGAATCTCCCGGTGAAGATCCTTTATTAGCTTCCAGACTAGGAATAGCTTATGTTAAGGGATTTCAGGGAAACGACCCTGCTGTCCCTGGACAAATTTTAGCCTGTGCAAAACATTTTGCAGCCTATGGCGCCGCTGAGGGAGGAAGAGATTATAACACGGTTAGCATGTCCGAATCGTTACTTCGAAATGTGTATTTAAAACCTTTTGAAGCAGCAGCAAAATCAGGGGCCGCAACTTTCATGAGTTCGTTTAATGACCTAAACGGAATTCCGGCTTCAGGCAACAGTTTTTTGCTTAAAAAAATATTACGCGAAGAATGGAAATATGACGGATTTGTCGTAAGCGACTGGAATTCGGTTACTGAAATGATTCCGCATGGATATGCTTCCGATGAAAAAGATGCCGCATTAAAATCTGCATCAGCAGGGCTTGACATGGAAATGACCAGTTTGTCATACGCAAATCATTTAAAAGCGCTGATTGCTGAAAAGAAAATTTCTGAAAAGCAATTAGATGACATGGTACGCAATATTTTGAGAATAAAATTCAGAGCCGGGGTTTTTGATAATCCTTATTTTAAAGACCGTGAAAAATTTTCATTGCTAAATGCAGATGCTTTACAAACTGCCAGAACAGCTGCCAGTAAAAGCTGCGTGCTATTAAAAAATGAAAATCAAATTTTGCCTCTAAAAACCAATCAAAAAATAGCGGTAATTGGTCCACTGGCAGATGCTGGAAGAGAACAATTAGGCACATGGATTTTTGACGGTAACAAAGGAGATTCACAAACTCCGCTTAAAGCATTACAAAATAGTTTCGGACAAAATAATGTGTTTTATGCTTCCGGGCTTTCACATAGCCGCTCATTATCTGAAGAAGGATTTGCAGAAGCAATCACACAAGCAAAAAAATCAGATGTCATTTTATTTTTTGCAGGAGAAGAAGCCATTCTTTCAGGAGAAGCACATTCAAGGGCCAATATTAATTTACCGGGCTTACAGGAGAAATTGATAGCAGAATTACAAAAAACAGGAAAACCAATAGTAATAATCATAATGGCGGGAAGACCAATAACCCTGGGAGCTGTTTTACCAAAAACAGATGCATTAATTATGGCCTGGCATCCCGGAACTATGGCTGGTCCTGCAATTTCTGATGTATTATTGGGATTAACAAACCCTTCAGGAAAACTACCGGTAACCTGGCCAAAAGAAGTAGGTCAGATTCCTATTTATTACAATCACCCCAATACAGGAAGACCGGCAGACCCTAAAACTTTTGTAGCTATTCAGGATATTCCGGTCGAAGCATGGCAAAGTTCATTAGGAAATAATTCGCATTATCTGGATGCGGGTTATGAGCCTCAATTTCCTTTTGGATTTGGATTGAGCTACACCACTTTTTCCTATGATACTTTAAAAATCGAGAAAACATCACTGAAAAACAATAGCAACGAAAAATTAAACGTTTCTGCTGTTATTACCAATACAGGAAACCATACAGGGACAGAAACTGTTCAATTATACGTTCGGGATATTACAGGAAGTATTGTCAGACCTGTCAGAGAACTTAAAGATTTCGTACAAATCGAATTAAAACCTAAAGAATCCAGAACGGTAAACTTTTCAATTCCTGTTTCAGACCTTGCTTTTTATAATGATAAAATGGAACTGAAAACAGAGTCTGGAGATTTTAAAATCTGGATTGCATCACATGCTGAAAATGGTCTGGAAGGCGATTTTAAAGTGGAGTAAAAATTGCTTTTAAGAACAAAATAACTTCTTTTTCAAAAATATTTTTGCTATTATTGTTAATAATCAGTAAAATTAAAAACAAAAAAATCCACGGCAATGGAGACACAACTATTAATATTACCCGGACTGGGCAATTCAGGCGAAAAACACTGGCAAACCTTTTGGCATGAAAAATTTAAAAATTCAATTCGTCTCTTTCAGGATAATTGGGATGAACCGGTTCGGGAAGATTGGATTATACGTTTAAACGAAGTAATTTCAAAACTTGAAAACCCGACAATTTTAGTTGCGCATAGTTTAGCCGTTTCTTTAGTCTTGCATTGGGCAAAAAATAATTCTGATAAAAATATAATTGGTGCTTTATTAGTTGCTCCTGCAGATGTCGATTCACCAGAACACACACCGGACGTAATCAGAAATTTTTCGCCAATGCCACTTTATAAATTACCATTTCCATCAATTGTTGTGGCTAGCGAAAATGACCCGTATGCTTCTTTTGAAAGGAAACAATATTTTGCAAAAATGTGGGGCAGTGATTTTGTAAATGTGGGACAGCAAGGACACATCAACTCTGATTCTGATTTAAAATATTGGGAAGAAGGACAGTTAATTTTGCAACAGTTGATTGCTAATATCAGAAAATAATCAATTTTAAAGAGTAATTAGTGCTCAGATCTTTAGTATTCAGTTTTTAAGCATTCTTATCAACACTGATTAATCACTTTTGAACTGAATACTGAACACTAATTTACCCTATTCTCAGTCCGTTTTCTATTTTAAAATCAGGAGCCAGTAAAATCACGTCTCCCTCCTCACCTACGGCGCCCAGTACCAGACATTCGCTCATAAATTTTCCTATTTGCTTTTTAGGAAAATTTACAACCGCTACAATTTGGCGATGAAGCAAATCTTCTTTTTGATAACGCTTTGTAATTTGTGCCGATGATTTTCGGACACCAATTTCGGAACCAAAATCAATTGTAAGCTGATAAGCCGGTTTTCTTGCTTCAGGAAAATCATTTATTTCAATTATAGTTCCAACACGCATGTCGGTTCTTTCAAATTCGTTCCAGGTTAAATCCATTTTATTATTTGATGTTAGTTTGCAAACCTATTAATTTTGTAATTGTTATTACTAATTCTATAACCCTTTTTTAAGCTATGCTTTTAATTTTACAAATCAAATTATTAAGCTAATATAAAAAATGGAAAATAGTCTAATAAACTCCAATACAACTCTTAGAGATTCAAATTTTGATATTCAATTGCAAAACACAGATAAATACATTGAAACAGCACAGAATGTAAAACTTTATGTGAGAGATTACGGAAAAGGAAAACCGGTAATTCTGATTCATGGATGGCCGCTTTCTAACGAAATGTGGGAATATCAAATTGAATTTTTAGTTCAGAATAACTTTAGGGTAATTGCTTATGACCGTCGTGGTTTTGGTAAATCATCTCAGCCTTGGGATGGTTATGATTACGATACTTTGACAGACGATTTAAGTGAAATTATTGAACAGCTTCAATTAGAAAATGCAACACTTGTTGGTTTTTCTATGGGAGGCGGTGAAGTAGTACGTTATTTTAGCCGTCATGGTGGAAAAGGCGTTACAAAAGCTGCTTTAATTTCATCAATTATTCCTTTTTTAGCCAAAACTGAAGATAATCCTGAAGGGCGGCCTAAAGAAAAGGGCGAAGCAACTGAAGCTGCAATCAGAAAAGACAGAATAGGATTTCTCGAAAATTTTGGTAAAACTTTTTTTGGCATTAATATAGTCAACAAACCCTTAAGTACGTCTTTACTCGAATATTACAGAAATTTATGCTCTTTAGCATCACCAAGAGCAACACTAAAATGTGCTGAATCTTTATCAAATACAGATTTTAGAGATGAACTCCACACCATTAAAGTTCCAACTTTAATTATTCATGGTGACGATGATAAAAATGTTCCAATCGAATTGAGTTCAGAAAAAACTGCTGCAGCCATAGCAAATAATACTTTCATTGTTTACGAAGGCGCGCCGCACGGATTATTTTACACTGAAAAAGATCGACTGAATCAGGATTTACTCCATTTTTTAAATACCTAAAAAAAAACAATTTATATATCCAAAGAACTTTACTTCAGTAATAATCTTTGGATATATTTATAGCTATGCACTTTCTTTTACAGAATTAAAAGTTATTTTTGGCTAACTAATTCTTTAGAAAAAATGGCACGAACTCCTTCAAACATGATTCCACTTGGAACAATTGCTCCCAACTTCAATCTAAAAGATACTAATTCGAATAATGAGTTTTCTTTTGAAGATTTAAAAGGAGCAAAAGGTACACTTGTTATTTTTATGTGCAATCACTGTCCTTTTGTACTTCACGTAATCAAAGAAATTGTTATGATTGCAAATGATTATCGCGTTCAGGGAATTGGTATTATCGCTATTTCCAGCAATGATATTGAGAAATACCCACAGGACTCTCCTGAAATGATGACTGAATTTGCTTTTGAAAACAAAATAGATTTTCCGTATTTATTTGATGAAACTCAGGATGTGGCAAAAGCTTATGACGCAGCCTGTACACCCGACTTTTATTTATTTGACAACCAAAACCGCTTGTTTTACAGAGGTCAATTGGATGATTCAAGACCCGGAAACGAAATTCCGTTAAGTGGAAGCGATTTACGGAGTGCTATTGATGCTTTAATTTACAACAGAAGCTTAAACGAAACCCAAAAACCAAGTATCGGCTGTAACATTAAATGGAAATAGATATTATTTAATTCTGTTTACTTATCTTTACTGTTCTGTTACGTTTTCAATGGTGAATATTATATTATTTATAGCTTCTATATTATTGTTTTCCTTCAGGAGAAAACCAATTGTGGCTATAATTATTTCACACAATAAGGCCTTTATTAATTAGGCCTCCGTCAATTTCATTTTTCTTCTTTCAGACGGAGGATTTTTACCCACTTTAAATTGTCATTCTATTTAATCGATTTTATCTTTCAAATAGAACAACTGTTTCTACTCAACCAAAATTTTAAAAAAATCATTTTAAATTTCAATTGCTCATCAGCGCAATCCGGAATTTAATACAGCTCTTTATAAATATTTAATAATACACAAGTATGAAACCAACACCTATTTTCTGTAAAAAAGATTATCAATTCTTACGAGAATTGATAATAAAAAGTAAAAACACCACAAACGCTAAAGAAATCGGACTGCTTTCGCAAGAATTAGACCGTGCTATTATCAGCGAAGAAAGCCTTTTTGATAATTCAATTATCCGAATCAATTCGTATGTAACAATTGAAGATGTTAAAGCAAATAAACAGATGAAGATTCAAATTGTCCTGCCTTCTTTATCAGATGTTAAAGAAAGAAAAATATCAATTTTAGCGCCGTTAAGCGTTGCTATTATTGGTTTTAAAGAGAAAGATCAGGTTGAGTGGGAGTTACCTTCCGGAATAAAAACATTAAAAATAATTGAAGTAAATAATACTGTTGTACCCAATTCTTAATTTTCTAAAACACCTCATTTACGAAGGTGTTTTTTTATTTAAAACAAAAACTATCCAATAAATAAATTATTGAATAGTTTTGTTTACAATTACCTCAACAACTTCTTACAATTGTGAATGGATATAATTTGTTATAGAAGCCATTTTAATATCGTCTAACTTTGCTTTTTTCTGCATACTAACCAAAATTGGCTTCCACTCTTCCTGAGTAAATTTTTTCGGTTCATAAAGTTTATGACATCTGGCACAGCTGTTTTCATATAAACTTTTACCTTCAGCCAATTCAGGTGTCAATTCTGTTGCTTTTACAGTTTCAGTTACTGTAGGAGCAGCTGAGGCTTGCGGAGCAGTCGAAGCTGTTTTTTTAGTACCACACGAAATTAAAAGTAAAATTGCTGCGGTCACGGTTAAGATTCTTAGTTTCATGTTTCTTTATTTTTGAAGTAAATATAAAAAAATCCCATTCGGCAACCGAATGGGATTATTATTTAAAACAATACTAAATTGTATCTAAATTATTTTACATCCATTAATTCAACATCAAAAATCAAAGTTGCATGAGGAGGAATAACCCCTCCTGCACCTGCTGGTCCGTAACCTAAATCAGATGGAATTACAAAACGAGCTTTGTCTCCTACCTGCAATAAAGCAATACCTTCGTCCCAGCCTTCAATAACCTGACCAATTCCTAATTTAAATTCGATTGGTTTTTTTCTTGGGTAAGATGAATCAAAAACTTTTCCGTTTTCTAAAGATCCTTCGTAATGTACCGAAACTGTTTTTCCTGCCTCAGCTCTTTTTCCTTCACCTTTTTGGATCATTTTGTAACGTAAACCGCTTTCGGTTTTATCAAAACCGGCAGCTAATTGTTCCATTTTTGCTTCAGATTCAGCTTTTAAAGCTGCTTCTCTTTTTAAACGTGCACCTTTTAAACCGATGAAAGCTTCAATAGCATTCCATTTTTGAGCTTCTTCTCCAACTCTGATAATCTCTAAAGTTTCAAGAGCATCACCCTGAGCAACAGCATCAACAACATCCTGACCTTCGATAACATGACCAAAAACAGTGTGTTTGTTATCTAACCATGAAGTTGGAACGTGTGTGATATAAAACTGAGAACCGTTGCTTCCTGGTCCTGAATTTGCCATTGCCAAAACTCCGGGACGATCGTGCTTTAAACTTGGGTGAAATTCATCATCAAATTTATATCCGGGATCTCCTGTTCCGGTTCCTTTAGGACAACCTCCCTGAATCATAAAATCAGGAATTACTCTGTGAAAAGTTAATCCGTCATAAAATTTATTTCCCTGAGGTTTTACTTTGTTCTCCATATT
Source organism: Flavobacterium pectinovorum (assembly GCF_022802975.1). Classification (GTDB taxonomy): domain Bacteria; phylum Bacteroidota; class Bacteroidia; order Flavobacteriales; family Flavobacteriaceae; genus Flavobacterium; species Flavobacterium pectinovorum_B. The sequence continues at coordinate 76,863 of NZ_JAFEVZ010000009.1, read as the reverse complement.
TCCTTCTGCAAGAGCTACAAAATTCCCTACAGTTCCCGGTGTCAAATCGTGTGTTAATTTTACTAAAATCGAACCTTTACCGGTATTGAATTTAGCGTATATTCCGTTTTCCATTGTTGTTATTTTTTAATTGAACGCAAATTTACAAATTAATTTTATATCAATTTGTGGTTTCTATTTTTTAGATTTTGATTTATAAGTAAGTCCGTAAACTGTTAAGGCTAATATTGACAAGCCCACACATCCGATAGTTACGGCGTGCCAGCCTCCTAATTTCCATAATAACAATCCGTAAGCTGATCCGGCTGCTGTTCCTAAAAAGCTAAACGACATAAAAACCGTATTTAATCTGTTTCTGGCTTCCGGAAGTAACGAATACACACGGGTTTGATTTGAAATATGAACGCCCTGGATACCGATGTCAATAAATACAATTCCAATCGCAATTCCGATAACACTTTCTATTGAAAAATAAAAAACCAAAAAGCTGATTAGTATTAATAAACAACCATAACCAACTGCTACCCTTGAACCTCCTTTGTCTCCCATTTTTCCAACTAAAGGCGCTGCCAAAGCTCCTGAAGCGCCTACAATTCCGAATAAGCCAATTGTAGCACTATTGAAATAAAAAGGCTCTCCCGAAAGCAATAAAACCATAGTGGTCCAGAAAGCTCCAAACTGAGCAAAACTAAATACATTAATTAGAGTCGCTTCGCGTAAGACAGGCTGTGTTTTTATAAGTGTAAAAAGTGATTGGATTAATTGCCCGTAAGAACCCTGAAACTGAGGTTTATTGACTGGGAATTTATTCTGAATTACAAAAAAAATCAAAAGACAAATTCCGGCAGCGATATAAAACATCGATCTCCACCCAAAAACCTGACCGATAAATCCGCTTAAAGTTCTTGATAGTAAAATACCAACTAATAATCCGCTCATTATAGTTCCGATAACTTTTCCTCTTTGTTCCTGACTGCTTAAGGATGCTGCCAAAGGCAAAATTAGCTGTGGCACGATTGAAGTGATTCCGATAAGCAAAGAAGCAATTTGTAATATAAGGAAACTTTTTGCCGTAGCCGCAATTATCAAGGCAATTACAGAAGCAAAAGTGGTCATTAAGATTTGTTTTTTGCGTTCGATTTTATCGCCTAAAGGAACCATAAAAAATAATCCTATGGCATAACCCGCCTGTGTTAAGTAGGTTATTGTTCCGGCATTGGCTTCAGGAATTTTAAATTCGTTGGCAATTAAAACAATTAAAGGCTGGCAGTAATACAGATTTGCAACTATAAGTCCAGTGCAGACTGCCATGAACAAGACATTCGTTTTGGATAAATTCATTTTGCAAAAATACCAATCTAATTTTTACCAAAACTTTAAAAAAAGTATAAATTTTTCAATGTTTAAGTCAAATCAGACTGGTATTTTAGAAATCATATCGGTTTATAAAATTTTATTATTTCATAAAATCTTCGCGCATCGGACTAAAAACATCTGTCAGCATTCCTTCTTCTAAACATAAAACTCCATGAATTGCATGTGGCGGAATGTAAAAACTATCGCCTTCTTTTAGTGTTTTTGTAATCCCGTTTATCGTAACATCAAATTTACCTTTTGCTACATAAGTAACCTGCGTATGATAATGTTCGTGTAAAGCACCAACAGCCCCTGTTTCAAAATACACATTAACCAGCATAACGCGATTGTCAAAAGCCAAAATTTTACGTTTTACACCTTCTCCAACCACTTCCCATTGAATTTCTTCTCCAAAAAGAAACTCTTTACTTGTAACAGAACTTTCCATATTATTATTTCATTTATTATACAAAAATAAAGCATTCTGATGAGTTAATTTAAATCATTTGTGTTGAAATAAAATCACAGCTTGTTTTTTACATAAATAAATTTCGGCATTTTTAATCTGCTTGCAGCTATGATAAGAATTTCTCTTGTAAAAATATATCTTTAAACATTCCTTCAAAAATATTTATTGAAAGAGGGCAATATCCTTATTAATCAATTGAAGTTCTTCAGTTAAATGATTTTTTTGAAAATATATTTTCAGTTCTGTGAGCCTTTTTTCGTTATTGTATTTTATACCCGAATTTAATTTTCTCTGGCAAACAGAACACAATCTTACAGAACTCTTGTCTGTTTCACTCATGCTGTTGGTTCCATTCATTACACATTCTGCAGCAATACAATGATGCAAACCAAACATATGTCCAATTTCATGGGAACTTATTTTAAGAAGCCTTGATAAACACAAATTAAAATTATCAGAAGTCAGTATTCCGTCCTGTAATCTATAAATAGAACTCACCCCTACCTTATCGTGATAAGAGGCCAGGCCAAAAACAAAATTCCATTCCGGTTTAGGATACAAATCAACTTCCGTCAATCCCATCAGGGCAATTCTGTTTAAAGGCTTGTCTTTTTTCAAAACATTGTCTAAAATATATCCTGCTAAAAACTGCTGGTTATTTTCGTACCCAATTCTTTGTGCAGATTCTGGAATTATATCATTAGAAACCATTTCCAAAATTTTAGTTTTTAACTGAAAATAAATTTCCAGATATTCCCTAAGCAGTTCTATTTGCTTGTTTTGCAAAGAATTAAAATCCCCAATAGGCCTGATATAAATAATATTGGATTCACTGGTTGGAACAATATGTTTTGAATTTATAAACTGCTCAAAACTCTGTCCTTTCTCTTTATGAGAATATAACCAATCCCCTTCAACCGGTTTTGCTAATTCAATATCATTTTTTTCGATTTGGTCGAAGTATACACTATCGGCATGTTTAACACATGTAGTACAAAAAAGCAGGATTGCCAGAAGGATTGTTTTTTTCATATTAGTAAGCTTATGACGCCAAAAATAAATAATCACAGCTTAAAATTGTAATAATTTTACAACAACTTTTCTTATAATAAAAATCAGTATTTAAAAGTCAGCCTTTTACAAAATTCCTAAAGGATTACATTGAAACTTTTCTAAAAAAGGAATGCCTATCTTTGCACTCAAATTCGCAAAATGAAAGCAGCTGACAATTCTAAAAAAAACAATTTACACCCACGAAATCTTCACCGTTCCCGTTATGATTTTGAACTTCTTGTTTCAAATTGTCCTGAGTTAAAAGCTTTTGTTTCCATAAACAAATACGGAATCGAAACGATTGATTTCAGTAACCCGGTTGCTGTAAAAACACTCAATAAAGCTTTACTGCAAACGTATTACGATATCCAAAATTGGAATATCCCTAAAAATTACCTTTGTCCTCCCATTCCCGGAAGAGCAGATTACATCCACTATCTGGCTGATTTACTAGCAGAAACCAACAACGGAAACATTCCGAAAGGCTCCTCAGTTTTGGGATTGGATATAGGGACCGGTGCCAATTGTATCTACCCAATTTTAGGAAATGCAATTTACGACTGGAGCTTTGTAGCAACAGATATTGATAAAAAAGCAATCGAAAACTGTGCTAAAATTATTGAAGAAAACCCGAAATTAATCGAAGCGATCAGTCTACAACAGCAAACCGAATCCCGTTTTATCTTCAAAAATATCATCACACCCGAAGATCGTTTTACATTTACCATGTGTAATCCGCCTTTTCACGCATCTGCAGCAGAGGCTAATAAAAGTACTTCCAGAAAAGTCTCTAACCTAAATCCAAAAGAAAAGAAAAACACCAATCCTGTTTTAAACTTTGGAGGACAGAATGCCGAATTGTGGTGCAATGGCGGCGAAATAGGTTTTATAACCCAAATGATTTACGAGAGCGTAAAGTATGCCTCGCAATGTTTGTGGTTTACCACTTTGGTTTCTAAAAAAGAAAATCTTTCATCTATTTACAAAACCTTAAAAAAAGTAAATGCAGCCGAAGTCAAAACAATCGAGATGGCTCAGGGTCAAAAAAACAGCCGGATTGTGGCATGGACTTTTTTGAATCCATCTGAACAAAATACATGGAAATTATAATTTTATTCAGCCCTGATATTAATTTTGTTTTTAACTTCGGGTAAATTATAACATCATGAATACGCTTCAGCTTAAAAATATCCTGATTTCTGAAATTGAGAAAATTGATGATAATGCATTTATATCAGCATTAAAAACCATATTAGACAGCCGAAAAACTTCGCCGAAAGAGTATTCGGAAGACTATAACAACGACTTAAAAGTTGCTGAAGATGACATTCATAATGGTAATTTTTATTCTCATGATGAGGTTAAGGATAAAATTGAACAATGGCAAAGAAAACTACTTGGTTAAAAGCTTCTCAGAATAGGCTTGAAAAAATATATTCTCATTTATTTAAAGAATCTAAAAGAAAAAATATTCCAATCGAAGCTGTCAATGACAATGACCAGACGGAGAGTGGGAATATGATGAAAAGTTTAGTCGAGTTGATAAAGCATAAACATCAGGAAGACGGTATTGATATAAATCCTCCGGCTAAACTTTCAGAAATCATTGATTTCGAGAAACAAATTGGTTTTTCATTACCAGCAGATTTTAAAGAATTTTATTTGACTTGCAATGGTTTCGAATGTAACGAGGACATATTCAGAATGGTGCCTCTTTCAGAAATTAGATTATATAAAAAAGATTTCGGACAAAATTGGTTTTATTTTTCAGAGTATATGATTTATTGTGATACATGGGGACTTAGACAGATTTCAACCGGGCAATATGAAATATTTAATGGAAGTTTTTCAGATAAAGCTATGACATCCTCATTGATCGAATTCCTTCAACGATTTTTAAGAGGAAATGTATTTGAAATTGAAGGACTTTATGATTGGCAGGAGGAACTGGGAATAAAGGAACAAAGGTAATTGTTTTATGTTTTTCTAAGATATTGATTTTCAGCTTGAATCCTTGATTTTACAATCTGCTTTTGTTGTATTTAGTGTAAACTATTTAATATCAAAAAGCTATGGCAGAACATATCGGTTATCTCGCATCAGTTTTTATAGTAGGAGTTTTTTTGCTCAAAGATCTCAGAAATATACGGTTTATTAATCTTTTTGGCTGTATCTGTTTCGTGGTTTAAGGCATCTTTTTAAAAGATTTCAGGGATGTTAATCAATGGCTTTTGCCGGTAATTATTCCGAATGCTATTTTAGCTTTTGTGCAAATTTATCATCTTACAACAAAAAAAATATGAGCTTAAAATTATGATATTTTGAACTAAAATTCTGGAACTCCTTTCGGAAGGGATTGTTGTAACTTTAAAGTAAAATAATAAACGATTATGGCAAGAAAAGTTCTTAATCTGATGCTCTTATTTTTGCTTTTTGGATGCGCTTCTTCTAAAAAAGCAAAATTTGAGGACTATGTTTTTCAAACCAAAAAAGAGAAACAAAGTTATCTGAATTCATACGATAAAGCCTTAAAACTTTGGGATATCCCGTATGCTGAAGAAAATATTAAAACCAGTTTCGGAACAGCACATGTTATAGTTGCAGGCACTAAAAACGGAAAAGATTTGGTATTGCTGCACGGAATGGATGCCAGTTCAACAATGTGGTATCCTAACATTAAGGTTTTAGCAAAAAATCATCGAATATATGCCATCGATTTCCTGATAGAACCCGGAAAATCTAGTTTGACAGCCAAATCTCTTTCCAAAGAAGATATTGTGGCATGGTACAATGAGATTTTTGCCCATTACAAATTAAAAAAGTTTAACATTATAGGAGCTTCCCGTGGAGGCTGGATTACAACATTGCTGGCAGTTCAGAAAGAAAATTCAATTGATAAAATAGTGCTGTTAAGCCCTGCACAGACGTTTAAATTTATTGATAAAGTAGGAAAAACGTCTTCAGCTTTGATGCTGAAACTTTTTCCAAGCGAAAAGAGATTCGGAAAAACGCTGAAAACCTTCTCAACCCATCCTGAAAAAATTAGTCCTGTTTACAAAAGACAATTCTATCTGGCTAACAAATATGCCAAATCGAATTCGAGTATGTTGAAAATGATGCCTTTTTCTAACGAGGAATTAAAATCCATAAAAAATCCGGTTTTAGTACTTATAGGTGACAAAGATGTAATCAACTCAGAAGAGAGTTTAGAAAAAGTAAAAGAGTTTCTGCCAAACAGCAAAACAAAAATCATAAAAGACGCAGGGCATTTTTTAAGCATTGATCAGACGAAAATAGTTAATGATGCAATGGTTGATTTTTTAGAATAAGCAGAACTTAACATTTTGTATCTTTACAAAACTAATTTCATCAGTCAAAAATGAATTTTCAGGTATCCTCAGAATATAGTCCAAAAGGAGATCAGCCTCAGGCAATCCAAAAACTTTCACAAGGTATTGTTGATGGCGAAAAATATCAAACTTTATTAGGTGTAACAGGGTCAGGTAAAACATTTACAATGGCCAATGTGATTCAGGAAGTGCAGAAACCTACCTTGGTTTTGGCACATAACAAAACTTTGGCAGCACAGTTATATTCAGAATTCAAACAGTTTTTTCCGAATAATGCTGTAGAATATTTCGTTTCTTATTACGATTATTATCAGCCGGAAGCATTTATGCCGGTAACAGGAGTTTTTATCGAAAAGGATTTATCTATCAATGAAGAACTGGAGAAAATGCGTTTAAGCACCACTTCTTCATTACTTTCAGGACGCAGGGATATTTTAGTAGTTGCTTCGGTTTCATGTTTATATGGTATTGGAAACCCTGTGGAATTTCAAAAGAATGTAATTGAAATTACGAGAGATCAGGTTATTTCGAGAACTAAATTATTACACAGTTTAGTACAAAGTTTATACGCCAGAACGGAAGCCGATTTTAACCCGGGAACTTTCCGAATTAAAGGCGATATTGTAGAAGTGTACCCGAGTTATGCCGATGATGCGTATCGAATTCACTTTTTTGGAGATGAAATTGAAGAAATTGAATCGTTTGATGTAAAGACATCACAGGTAATAGAAAAATTCAAAAGACTGACGATTTATCCGGCCAATATGTTTGTGACTTCTCCGGATGTACTGCAGGGTGCTATTTGGGAGATTCAGCAGGATTTGGTAAAACAGGTCGATTATTTTAAAGAAATAGGCAAACATTTGGAAGCCAAACGTCTGGAAGAAAGAACCAATTTTGATCTGGAAATGATTCGGGAATTAGGGTATTGCTCCGGAATTGAGAATTATTCCCGCTACCTTGACGGAAGAGAAGCCGGAACAAGACCTTTCTGTCTATTGGATTATTTTCCAAGTGATTATTTAATGGTAATTGACGAAAGCCATGTAACAGTTTCGCAGGTTCACGCCATGTACGGAGGCGACCGAAGCCGAAAAGAAAATCTGGTAGAATATGGTTTCCGTTTGCCCGCAGCAATGGACAACCGCCCATTGAAATTTGAAGAATTCGAAGCCATGCAAAATCAGGTAGTCTATGTTTCTGCGACTCCGGCCGATTACGAATTGCAAAAATCAGATGGTATCTATGTAGAACAGATTATTCGTCCAACCGGATTATTGGATCCAACTATCGAAGTGCGTCCAAGTCTGAATCAGATTGATGATTTAATTGAAGAAATTCAGGTACGCTGCGAATTGGATGAAAGAGTTCTCGTAACAACTTTAACCAAAAGAATGGCAGAAGAATTAGCCAAATATTTGACTAAAGTAAATGTTCGCTGCCGTTATATTCACTCAGAAGTAGACACTTTGGAACGTATCGAAATTATGCAGGATTTACGAAAAGGAATTTTTGATGTATTGATTGGAGTCAATTTGCTTCGTGAAGGTCTGGACTTACCGGAAGTTTCGCTAGTTGCTATTTTAGATGCCGATAAAGAAGGTTTTCTTAGAAATCACAGATCTTTAACCCAGACGATTGGTCGTGCAGCCAGAAATATAAATGGAAAGGCGATTTTGTATGCTGATAAAATTACAGCCAGTATGCAAAAAACCATTGATGAAACCAATTACCGAAGAACCAAACAAATTAATTTCAATACAGCAAACGGCTTAACACCACAGGCCTTAAACAAAAAAATTGAAAGCGCTTTTACTAAAAATCCATTGGTAGAATACGAATTAGGACATACTTTATCGGCTGCTGCAGAACCAGAAACAGCCTATTTATCAAAACCTGAATTAGAGAAAATGATTCGCGAAAAACGAAAATCGATGGAAAAAGCTGCGAAAGAACTTGACTTTTTGCAGGCTGCCAAATTGCGTGATGATATTAAAAAATTACAGGAACAACTTTCTTAGATTACTTCCCGTTTCTTTCAAAAGACGTAATTTTGCAGTTCTTAAAATATTCATTTTTTAATTTTTCAGATGCTTTCAAATTTTAAAAATCATATTTCGGCAAAATTTCCATTTTTGGAAAACAAAAAACTGTTTCTTGCTGTTAGTAGCGGATTAGACAGTATGGTTTTACTGCATTTGTTTCAGCAATTAGAATATGAAATTGCGGTTTTGCATTGTAATTTTCAGCTTCGTGGATTAGAAAGTTTTGGTGATCAGGATTTTATTCGGTACTACTGTGAAGAAAATAATATTTCATTTTTCACAACGCAGTTTGATACCGAAGCTTTTGCAAAAGATTACAAACTTTCTACCCAGATAGCAGCACGGGAACTTCGATACAGTTGGTTTTATGAATTATTAGAAACTCATAAATTCGATTACATCCTGACAGCTCATCACGCAGACGATAATCTGGAAACTTTTATCATCAACCTCAGCCGTGGTACAGGATTGGACGGGCTTGTTGGTATTCCGGAACAAAATGATAAAATTATCCGTCCGCTTTTGCCTTTTTCAAGAAAAGAAATCCTTGAATATGCCAAGGCCAATACTATTGAATGGCGTGAAGACAGCAGTAATGCTTCGAATAAATACCTTCGTAATAAAATCCGACATGATTTGATTCCAGTTTTAAAAGAAATCAATCCTAATTTTCTGAAAGCCTTCCAAAAAACGCAATCCTATTTGCAGGAGTCCAATGAAATGGCCGAAGATGCTTCGATTATGATTTACCAACAGGTAGCGAAAGAACAAGGAGAGGAAATACATTTTGATTTAAAACAGCTTAAAAAATTACCCAATTATAAATCGTATTTGTATCAGTGGCTGAATGAATTTGGTTTTCTGGCATGGAATGATATTTATGATTTAGTAGACGGACAATCAGGAAAACAGGTGTTTTCGGCAGAATTTCGATTGTTAAAAAACAGAGAGACGTTGATTTTGAGTCCGATTACAGAAACGACTGAAACAAAGGAATTTGAAATCAATAAAAACGATCAGGAAGTTAATTTTCCCTTAAAGTTGCGTCTGTGTAACGTTAGTCACATAACTATAGATTCAAATAAAGTTATATTTGTGGATGCTGAAAAAATACGTTTCCCGTTGATTTTGCGAAAATGGAAAGAAGGCGATTCTTTTCATCCTTTTGGAATGAATGGAAAGTCGAAAAAAATCAGCAAACTTTTTAAGGATGAGAAGTTATCTCTGATTGAAAAAGAAAACAGCTGGTTATTATGTTCAGACGATCAAATTGTATGGGTCGTTGGAATCAGACAGGACGAGCGATTTAAAATAGAAAACACCACAAATAATATACTTAAAATAGAACTGCAATAATGAACTTTAATCAATCCCGTCAGGCTATAACGCCAAGAAGTTTCTGGAGTAAATCCATTTTATTTTTACTGTTTTTCTTTTTTGCTTTTGCAAAAAGTAACGCTCAGGTTTTAGAGCCCGTTAAATGGACGGCTAAAATTGAGAAAAAATCAGGAAACAATGCCCTTCTAATTTTTGATGCTGTAATTGAAAAAGACTGGCACATGTATTCGCAATTTACTCCCGAAGGAGGTCCTTTGGCGTTGGAAATTTCTTTTAAAAATCAAAAAGGAAATTATGATTTGGTTGGAAAAGCCAAAGAAGGAAAAACGAAAACGGCTTATAACGATATTTTTGAGGTAAACGAAACTTTCTTTGAAGGCAAAGCGCATATTGAGCAGGAAATAAAAATCATTAATCCGAATTTAAAAACGGTTGAAGTTGAGTTTGATTTTCAGACTTGTAAAGAAGTTTGTATCAATTCAAATAAAAAATTCTCAATCGCTATTCCGGCAACATTTAAAACAGAAGCTATTCCGGTAGTAACGGAGTCAAAATTAGATGAAACCAAACAAGAAGGTCTCGCTATTGATACAGTAGAAAAAGCTGCGGATACAACAAAAAAGGTTGAAGTTGCAAAATCAAACATTGAAAAACCTGTATCTAAATCAGATGCACCGGTCTCAGATTCTCCAAGAAGTTTATGGTCCATCTTTTTTATTGCTTTTTTATCTGGTTTTGCGGCATTGTTGACACCTTGCGTGTTTCCAATGATTCCAATGACCGTAAGCTTTTTTACTAAACAAAGTAAAAGCAGGGCTAAAGGAATTCGAAATGCTGTTATTTACGGCTTCTCCATTATTGCTATTTATGTGATTTTAGGATTAATAGTGACCAAAATATTTGGTGCGGATGCATTAAATGCGCTATCAACAGATGTTTGGTTTAATCTGATTTTCTTTGTGATACTGATTATTTTTGCGACGTCATTTTTAGGGGCATTTGAAATTATGCTGCCAAATTCATGGGCAAACAAAGCAGACCAACAAGCAGATAAGGGCGGAATTATCGGAATATTATTTATGGCTTTGGCTTTGGCAATTGTATCTTTTTCATGTACAGGACCAATTGTTGGAACCTTATTAGTTGAGGCCGCTTCAAATGGAGGAATTGCTCCGGTTGTTGGAATGTTAGGATTTTCATCTGCATTAGCACTTCCATTTATGTTATTTGCCATGTTTCCCGGGTGGTTAAACTCATTGCCAAAATCAGGAGGATGGTTAAATACGGTAAAAGTGGTTTTAGGATTTTTAGAATTGGCTTTGGCTTTTAAATTTTTATCAAATGCGGATATGGTTTTACAATTGCATTTCCTGGAAAGAGAAGTTTTTATCGCCATTTGGATCGCTATTTTTGCAGCTCTGTCACTTTATTTGTTCGGAAAAATTACATTACCCCACGATAGTCCGCTACAACATATTTCAGTAGGACGATTGTATTTAGGATTGATTACACTTGTATTTACATTTTATTTGATTCCGGGACTTTGGGGAGCGCCATTAAAATTAATCAGTGCTTTTCCGCCACCTCCGCAATATAGTGAAAGTCCGTTTGGAGTAGGAGGCTCAGGAAACAGCAATACTGCCGCATCTGAAAATGGCCTGCCAAAAGGTGCCGAATCTGGCCCACACGGAATTGTAGTTTTTCATGATTATGAAGACGGTCTGGCCTATGCAAAATCAATCAACAAACCTATCATGCTGGATTTTACAGGATATGCTTGTGTGAATTGCAGAAAAATGGAGAATAATGTCTGGTCTGACAAAAGTGTATTGTCAATCTTAAAAAATGAAGTTGTGGTTATTTCGCTTTATGTTGATGATAAAAGAGAATTGCCTGAAAACGAAAAATTCAAAACAGCTGCAGGTGATGAAATTGAAACTTTTGGCGATAAATGGACCGATTTTATGATTTCAAAATATAAAACCAATACACAGCCTTTATACGTTATAACAGATTTAGAAGGAAACAATCTAAACAGTTCAAAACCAACAATCAGCTATGTTCCAACAGAAGAATATTTGCTATGGCTGAAAGAGGGGATTTCGAATTTTAAATAAATCATTTTTGCCACAGATTAAAAGGTACAAATGGATTTCTTATTATTGAAATTTATGAAAGCTTTTAATCTGTGGCTTATTTTTTAAAATAGAAAAAAAATCGACACTGTTTGGTTGCCAACTACATTTTTACTTCGAAAATTCTTCCTGTACATTTAGAAGATATTAAATGCTATATTATTTTTTAAAATAGAATGTAATATTGATGTTTTAGTATAGAATGTTTTTACTTGAATTTGTACTTTCTGATTTATTTGTTTTTTACATGAATCAGTTATGTTGTCAACCTGAATTCGATTATTACCTTCAACGGTTGAAACCGCTGACTATAGTTTATTTATTATTTTTACAACGGATGCTAAAAAAGCAAAATGTTCCCATTTAGCCCCGATTGCTACGCCAGTTCGCTTCGCTCGTGTGAAGTAAAAATCATTATAGCCCGGAGTTCGGGACATAAAATTGTAACGGAAAGCGGGACGATACTTACTGAAAAGCCTAATCTTTCTACTCCAAAAAATAATAATCGAGTTGTTTTCTATCTGATCTGCCATGCAAAATTGATCTAAAAATGATGGATTTTATATTAATAGCTGATTTAAGAATCATTGAAGATATTTACAGGTTAACTATTTTGGAAAGTAATAATTTATTTTGTGGTTTTAGATCGTAAAATGTATCCGTATTTTTTAAGGTTGAAATTAATTCAAACAAAAATCCCTCTAAGTTTTGGCTTAGAGGGATTTTCTATTAAGGCAAAGTTGAATTAACTTCTTATAAGAATTCTCCGTGTTGAGAAATATCTAATCCTAATTCTTCTTTTTCTTCAGTAACTCTTAATGGAGTAATTTTATTAACGATGAAGAATAATGCATAAGAAGCTACAAAAGCAAATACAGAAACCAATACTAATGCTTTTAATTGTGTTAAGAATAAAGTAGCATCTCCAAAAATTAAACCTTGGTTATCACCTACAACTGAATTTACAGTGTTTGATGCGAAAACTCCGGTTAACAGCATTCCTACCATTCCACCAACACCGTGACAAGCAAAAACATCAAGAGCATCGTCAATTTTTCCTTTAGGGAATTTACTTACTACAAGATTACTGATTACTGCTGCGATGATACCAATTGCCAATGCGTGAGGAATAGATACAAAACCTGCTGCCGGTGTGATGGCTACCAAACCTACAACAGCACCAATACATGCTCCCATTGCAGATAATTTATGACCTAAAATTTTATCAAGGAAAACCCATGCCATTGCTGCAGAAGCCGCCGCAACTGTTGTAGTTCCTAAAGCTTGCGCTGCCAAACTTCCTGCTCCAACTGCAGAACCCGCATTGAAACCAAACCAACCAAACCATAATAAACCTGTACCTAATAATACATAAGTAATTCTTGCAGGGTTTACTTTTTGAACTTTACGTTTACCTAAGAAGATAGCTCCAGCTAATGCAGCCCATCCAGCACTCATGTGTACTACTGTTCCACCAGCAAAATCTAAAACTCCCCATCCGAAGAATAATCCATCAGGATGCCAAGTCATGTGACATAATGGAGCGTAAATTAATAATATGAATAAAACCATGAATAATAAGTAAGCCCAGAAACGTACACGTTCAGCAAAAGCTCCTGTTATTAACGCCGGTGTAATGATTGCAAATTTTGCCTGAAACAATGCAAAAAGAATAAAAGGAATTGTTGGTGCTAGCTCCCAAGCAGTATTCGGGCTAACTCCCTGGAAAAATATATTTGAAGTAGGATCTCCTATAAATCCGCCTATTGATGGACCAAAACACAATCCAAAAGCAATAACTACCCATAGAATAGTAACAATTACCATTGCCATAAAACTTTGAAGCATAGTACTAATTACGTTTTTCTTACCAACCATACCTCCGTAGAAGAAACCTAAACCCGGTGTCATTAATAATACAAAAGCAGTTGCAACAACCATCCAAGCCGTATCCCCTGTATCCATTTTTAATTCGACAACATGGGCTCCTAATGTTTTGGATTCAGTAACAAATGAAATAGAAAAAATGGATAGTAACAAAATTGTGATAAGAATCACACTTAAAATAATTTTTCGCATAGTTATTTAGTTTTAAAAATTTTGATAAAAGTATAAAATCATTTGATACCCCCAATAAAAATAGTACCCAATGTTTAATTTTTGTTAATTTTTCATTTTACACCCCCTTAGTTTTACACCTATTCGTTAAAAATGACTTAAAATTTGTAATTTGTTAATCCCGATTATTCCAAAAATGTATTTTAATTTCGTTTTATAAGAAAAAACATGAAAATAATTTTAGTTTTAAGACTTATTGCAACATTATTTTTTCGTTTTTCTGAAAAACATTCAATAATAAATAAAAAAGGCATCAAATGATAATTCAAATGATGCCTTTCTTTTAGTGAAATATTTGGCTTATTTCTGACCGTATTTTTCCTTGTATTTTTTATTCAATTTAGTCTGATGTGTTTCGAGACTGATAGCCCTTCCCTGAATGAAGGCACTCGTAAGTTTATTAGTTCTCATATCTAAGGCATCTCCTTCAGAAATAAATAACGTAGCATCTTTTCCTGTTTCTAAAGAGCCGCAGAAGGCATCAATACCTAATAATTGAGCTGTATTAAGGGTTATTAATTGTAATGCTTTTTCTTTATCAAGTCCATAGGCAGCACTAGTTCCTGCTAAAAATGGTAAATTACGAGTGTTCATACGCTCATTGTCACCGCTATTTTCAAGACCCACAATAATTCCTTTATCTGTTAGGATTTTAGCCATTTTAAAAGGAGTTCTAACATCCTGATCGTCACTTGTTGGCATATCATGCACACGTCTTAAAAGCACTCCAATATTGTTTTTTTGCAATAAATCAGCCGTTTTATAAGCTTCAAAACCTCCTACAATAACGATTCTTTTTATTCCATTGCTCTGTGCTAACTGAATGGCATCCGTAATTTGTTTTTCTTCATCTGCATGGATGAATAAAATTTGTGAGCCGTCAAAAAGACCTTTTGTAGATTCAAAAATCAGATTTTTCTCTTTTGAAGCATCTCCTAAATAAGCTTTAGAATTAATTAGAAAGGTATTTATTTCGTTAACCTGTGTCGCATAATCTTTGTTAGGCTCAATTATTCCGGGTTCAAACCAGTTGCCGGTTCTTCTGAAACCTGACGGAAAATTTAAATGTATTCCGTCATTTTCTTTTATCACAGCATCTTCCCAGGTCCAGGCATCCAGCTGAACGATTGAAGATGTTCCCGAAATTCTCCCGCCACGAGGAACTATCTGAGCTATCAAAATTCCGTTTGGACGAACAGTCTCCGTAACTTTTGATGCAGAGTTATAAGCGATAATACTTCTTACATTCGGATTAAAATTTCCAATTTCTTCCTGATCATCAGATGATTTTACAGCATCAATCTCTACTAAACCTAAAGTAGAATTTGGAGCGATAAAACCGGGATAAACATGTTTTCCTGTAGCGTCAATAGTACTATCATAAGCATTATCTGCAAGTTTTATTGTTGAAGCATCAGCTACTAATGTGATTTTACCATCCTTAAATCCGATAGCACTCTTTTCAATTACTTTTCCGTTTCCTAAATGTGCCGTAGCATTTAGTATCAATATCGATTTGGTTTGTTTTGGCTCAGGAGTCTGCTGTGCTTTGATCTGTATTGTCATGCACAAAACCAGCAGAACTATATATATGTTTTTAATTATCATAATGGTATCTTTTTATTTTGAAAATCTTTTTAACGCTTTAGTATTGCTCCAAAGTGTCACAGTGATATTCTTTTTTCTCCTTTTTTGTTGGTTCCTGAGTACTCATTCCTTTGTTTTTTTCCTGTAACATTAGTCCAATCAGTTGATTTCTTTCTTTGGTTATGGCTTCTTGCTTCTCAAGGTCTTTTTCAATGTCATAATAAACAACACCTTCAATAATCGTTTTTTCTGCTTTGGCATAAACAGATAACGGATTATCACTCCAAAGCACTACATCTGCATCTTTACCTATTTTAATACTTCCAACTTTATCATCAATATGTAATAGTTTGGCTGGGTTTAGCGTTACAAATTTCCAGGCTTCCTCTTCTGAAATGTCACCGTATTTTACCGCTTTTGCAGCTTCCTGATTTAGCCTTCTGGACATTTCGGCATCATCCGAGTTATAAGCAACGACTAATCCTTCATTATGCATAATAGGCCCGTTGAAAGGAATAGCATCATTTACTTCAAATTTATATGCCCACCAGTCTGAAAAAGTTGAAGCACCAACACCATGTTCTTTCATTTTGTCAGCAACCTTATATCCTTCAAGAATATGCGTAAAAGTATTGACATTAAAATTAAATTTATCCGCTACCCTCATCAGCATCAATATTTCTGATTCTACATAAGAGTGACAGGTAATAAAACGTTTTTTGTTTAGGATTTCGGCCAGTGTTTGTAATTCAAGATCTACTCTTGGTGCTTTCTCTTTTTTAGAATTGGCATTGAATTTTTTCCAGCTTTCATCATATTCTTTGGCACGTTGGAAATAGTCTGTAAAAACCTGTTCAACTCCCATTCTGGTTTGAGGATAACGAGTAGGATTTACAATTCCCCAATTGGACTGCTTTACATTTTCGCCTAAAGCAAATTTGATAAATTTAGGCTGGTTTTTATACAGCATTTCATCCGGAGTTAATCCCCATTTCCATTTTACAATAGCCGAACGTCCGCCGATCGGATTAGCTGAACCGTGTAATAATTGCGAAATAGTCACGCCTCCCGCTAAATCCCTGTAAATATTAATGTCTTCAGAATTTACGACATCCTCGATCGTTACTTCGGCGGTTGAATTATGCCCGCTTTCATTTACCCCTTTTGAAATGGCGATATGCGAATGTTCATCAATAATTCCACTGGTAAGGTGCTTTCCTTTAGCATCAATAATTGTTGCTGAAGCATCTGAAATATTTTTACCGATGGAGATGATTTTGCCGTTTTTTATCAAAACATCAGTTTCGGTTAAAATTCCGTCTTTTTCATTGGTCCAAACCGTTGCATTTTTAAACAGTAAAGTCTGTGCTGTTAACTTTTTTGAATTTCCAAAAGCAATATTCGGAAAAGTGGTTGGTATGATTGGGTTTGGCTTTTCTGGTTTTACAGTATCTTTTACAACAACAAATGGAGAAGTTTTTACAGCTGTCCAGTTCACCTGAGTTCCATTGTATAATTCACCTTTTCCGGATAAATTATCTGTGTTCTCTACAAATCCTGTTAAACGGGTAAAATTTGATTTTATAGTATCATTTGATTTAATCAAAAGTGAAATCCAGTTTTTTGAAACAGAAAAAGTGTTTTTTACTTTTTTATCATCAGCAGTAGTTATTTCAGATTTTGGGGCATCTGCAGTGCCCTCAATTTTCCATTTTAAAGTTTCATTTCCAATTATCAGATTATAATTGCCGCGAATATCTTTTGCATTGATGTCGTTTATAACATATTTATTTCCCTGAACCCAATTTTCGTATAAAATTGTTTTCTCATCAAAAATTTCTCCGGAAGTGATTACAAAATTGGCAAAACTTCCTGTTTTCAAACTTCCAATTTCGTTGCTTTTTCCTAAAATCGCAGCAGGAACTGTGGTCAGTGCTTCCAGAGCTTTTGTTTTATCAAAACCGTATTTGATTGATTTTAAAAGATTAGTCCTAAAATCTTCCGTTTTTTTCAATTTGTCAGTTGTCAGGGCAAAAACGATTCCGTTATCTGACAGTACTTTGGGATTAGTAGGTGCCTGATTCCAGAAACGCATATCAGCCAGTTCTATCTGATTGGATAAATACGGATTTGAAACATCATAAGCCTCAGGAAAATTAATCGGAATAATGAATTTTGAATTGGTGTTTTTAATTTCGTCAATTCTTTCAAACTCATTCCCACTTCCTTTCAAAATATAATTTAAACCAAATTCTTTTGCAATTTTAGAAGCTCTCAAGCTGTTCAGCTTGTCCTCTGAAGCAAAAATCTGGATTAGTTTTTCATTTTCGGATAAAGCTTCTAATGATAAATCTTTAATAGCCGAATTTCCTTTTTTATACCAATCCAGATCCAGATACATTTGGCGAAGCAATGCCATAGCCCCCATTAAAGAACTTGGATAAGCCTGATTTGTTAAAGCACTTCTGTTAAACGAAAAGTGATTGGTTATTTTGTTAGAGATGATTTGATTTTTGCCGTCTGTATTATTCAAAGCGACCAAAAGTCCCGTTCCCTGTGCAACTCCGTCATGAATATGGGTTCCTACAACTCCAAAACCTGCTTTTAAAAGTTCTTCGGCTTTTGGCTGGTCATATTTAAATGTCTCATATCCGTTTAATTCAGTTAATATACTTTCATTCCAATAACGTCCTGTTTTTTTGGTATCATAAATATTGTCTTCTCTGCCTGGAGTTAAGTTGCTTTTTGGTTTTTCAATTCCAAAAGAAGTGTAAATATCAATAAATGAGGGATAAATTGTTTTTCCTTCGAGGCTAATTACAACTGCATTTTTAGGGATTGCAATATTATTTCCAACATTGACAACTTTTCCATTTTGAACAATTAAAGTTCCCTTATCTATTTTTTGAGTTGGAGTAATGTAAATTACAGCATTTGTAAAAACCGTATAATTATTGTTTTTGTTGTGTACACTTTCATTAACCGGAAAGTATTCCTGAGCATGCGTTTTTGTTAAAAAAACACTTAAGAAGATTACTAATATTATTTTTTTCATATGTAAGTATATAATTTGTTATAAAAATATGAAATATATACAATCCTACAAGTTTAATTTTTTCGATTTGTTTAGAATCTTATCTTTAGTTTAAAAAAATATCAAGAACTCTTTAAAGCATTGAACTAAAAAGAATTACTATGAAAAACAGAAATAAAATAAGGTGGGGAATTATTGGTTTGGGAAATATCGCCAATCAGTTTGCCGATGATTTAAAATTAATAGAAGATGCAGAATTAATCGCAGTTGCTTCAAGAGACATTGATAAAGCAACTGAATTTGCAAAAAAACATAATTGTAATACATTTTATGATTCTTACGATGCGCTTTTTTTAGACGATCGGGTTGATATTATTTATATAGCAACACCTCACAATTCTCATACTGAATTATCTGTTAAAGCTATGAAAAGCGGAAAACATGTATTGTGTGAAAAGCCTTTATCTTTATCTTATAATGATGCTGTAAAAATGATTGAGGCTTCAAAAAAGTATAATAAATTTTTCATGGAAGCCTTTTGGACCCGATTTATTCCTTCAATTCGGGAAGTATTATCAAAAGTGAAGAATGGAGAAATTGGCGAAATAAAATATCTTAAAGCAGATTTTGCTTATTACAACAGTGAATTAGGGATTAGACTGACAGACAAAAAATTAGGAGGCGGAGCTCTCTATGACATAGGCGTATATCCGTTGTTCCTATCATATATCATGCTCGGAATTCCGGAAGAAATCATAACAAAATCAACTTATCATACAACCGGAGTCGACCTGCAGACCACTATGATTTTGCAGTACAAATTGGCTCAGTCAGTTTTACACGCCGGTTTAGTTTCGGCTTCTGACATGAAAGCTACCATTAGCGGCACAAAAGGAAGAATTGATATTGATTCTCCCTGGTTTATGACGGAAGCCTATTCTATTATTGAAAATGAACAGGAAGAAAAATTTCGAATTCCTAATATTGGAAAAGGTTACACACATGAAGCTGTTGAATGTCATACCTGTATTAGAAATGAGCAAATCGAGAGCAAACTTTGGTCACATCAAAATAGTTTAGATTTAAGTCATATCGTCGAAAAAGTAAAAAATCAAATTGGTTTAGAATTTGATTAAATTTAAAAACAAAACTTTTTATTAATTGTAATACTTTATTTATTAAAATATTTTCTTATTTTGCCAATAATAAAAAAATATTTACAAATTAAAATAATAAAGCATGCTGATTAAAGTTTTTGGAAGCGCTGTTTTTGGAGTTGAAGCCACTACCATAACGGTAGAAGTGAATATTGATAAGGGAATTGGTTACCACTTAGTAGGTTTGCCTGATAATGCCATAAAAGAAAGCAGTTATCGTATAGCTGCAGCCCTTAAAAATAACGGTTACGCTTTACCGGGCAAAAAAATAACCATAAATATGGCACCTGCTGATTTACGAAAAGAAGGTTCTGCCTATGATTTAACACTGGCAATTGGAATTCTGATAGCTTCAGATCAGATAAAAGCAGCTGAAATTGACCGCTACATTATAATGGGAGAGCTTTCATTAGATGGTAGTCTACAATCAATAAATGGTGCACTCTCAATTGCAATTAAAGCAAAAGAAGAAGGCTATAAAGGATTTTTTCTTCCAAAGCAAAATGTGAAAGAAGCGGCCATTGTTGCCGGATTAGATGTTTATGGAGTTGAAAATGTTCAGGAAGTTATTGATTTCTTTGAAGGAAAAGGAACTTTAGAACCTACTGTTATTGATACACGAGCAGAATTTTATAAAACCTTAGATTTTCCTGAGTTTGACTTTTCGGATGTCCGCGGACAGGAAAGCATCAAACGCTGTATGGAAATTGCAGCAGCCGGAGGGCATAATATCATTCTGATTGGCCCACCCGGAGCAGGAAAAACAATGTTAGCGAAGCGTTTACCAAGTATTTTACCTCCAATGACTTTAAGAGAGGCATTAGAAACTACAAAAATTCATAGTGTCGCTGGCAAACTGAAAGAAGTTGGATTAATGAATCAAAGGCCGTTTCGCAGTCCGCATCATACTATTTCGAATGTCGCACTTGTAGGCGGAGGAAGTTATCCTCAGCCGGGTGAAATCTCAATGGCGCATAACGGTGTTTTATTTTTGGATGAATTACCGGAATTTAAAAGAGATGTTTTAGAGGTAATGCGTCAGCCTTTGGAAGATAGAGAAGTTACAATTTCAAGAGCGAAATTTACCGTAACCTACCCTTCTTCTTTTATGCTGGTAGCAAGTATGAACCCCAGTCCAAGTGGATTTTTCAACGATCCTTCGATGCCAAATACTTCTTCTCCGCATGAAATGCAACGCTATATGAGTAAAATTTCGGGTCCTTTACTAGACCGAATTGATATTCATATAGAAGTAACGCCTGTACCTTTTGAGAAATTAGCAGATGACAATAAAGCGGAAAGCAGCGTATCAATCAGAGAAAGGGTTACAGCCGCCCGGGAATTGCAATCTGTTCGATTTGAAGAATTAACAAATATTCATTACAACGCACAAATGAGCAGTAAATTAATTCGTGAATATTGTGCTCTGGACCAACAATCAAAAGAATTACTAAAAACCGCTATGGAACGTTTAAACCTTTCTGCCAGAGCTTATGACAGAATTTTAAAAGTCGCCAGAACTATTGCCGATTTAGATGCAGCTCCCCAAATAGTTTCATCACATATCGCTGAAGCAATTCAATATCGTAGTTTAGATCGTGATGGCTGGCTGGGATAAGAAAAATGATCCTTCCGTTTTTTCAATTATATATAAAAAAAAGACAACCATTTCTGATTGTCTTTTTCAATATATAAATAAGATTGCTTTTAATTATGCAATTTTAGCGATAATAGCATTAAAAGTTTCACTAGGACGCATTGCTTTGCTAACTAATTCAGGAGTTGGCTGGTAGTAACCACCAATAGCCTGAGCTTTACCCTGAGCACCAATTAATTCAGCATCAATTTTAGCTTCGTTAGCTTCAAATTCAGCAGCAATTGGAGTAAAGATTGCTTTTAATTCAGCATCTTTCGTTTGAGCAGCTAAAGCCTGAGCCCAGTAGAAAGCAAGGTAAAAGTGTGAACCACGGTTATCAATCTGACCAACTTTACGAGCCGGAGATTTATCATTTGCTAAGAATTTATCATTTGCCTGATCTAAAGTTTCAGATAAAACGATGGCTTTAGAATTATCTAAAGTCTGACCTAAATGCTCTAATGAAGCACCAAGAGCTAAAAATTCTCCAAGTGAATCCCAACGTAAGTATCCTTCCTCTGTAAATTGCTCAACGTGTTTAGGAGCAGAACCTCCCGCACCGGTTTCGAACAATCCACCACCGTTCATTAACGGAACGATAGATAACATTTTTGCAGAAGTTCCTAATTCTAAGATTGGGAATAAATCTGTTAAGTAGTCACGCAATACGTTTCCTGTCACAGAAATAGTATCTAAACCTTTGATGATTCTTTCTAAAGTAAATTCAGTAGCAGCAATCGGGTTTAAAATACGGATATCTAAGTTTGTAGTATCGTAATCTTTAAGATATTTTTGAACTTTTACGATCAATTCTCTATCGTGTGCTCTGTTTTCGTCTAACCAGAAAACAGCAGGAGTATCAGATAAACGAGCTCTGTTTACAGCCAGTTTAACCCAGTCCTGAATAGGAGCATCTTTTGCCTGACACATTCTGAAAATGTCATTGGCTTCAACGTTTTGCTCCATTAAAACAGTTCCGTTTTTATCAACAACACGAACAACTCCGTCACCTTTTATTTGAAAAGTTTTATCGTGAGATCCGTATTCTTCAGCTTTTTGAGCCATTAATCCAACATTAGGAACACTTCCCATTGTTTTAGGATCAAAAGCACCGTGTTTTTTACAGAAATCAATAGTTGCAGTATAAACTCCTGCATAACAACGATCCGGAATAACAGCAAATGTATCTTGTGCTTTACCTTCTTTGTTCCACATTTGTCCAGAAGTACGAATCATTGCCGGCATAGAAGCATCAACAATTACATCTGAAGGAACGTGTAAGTTTGTGATTCCTTTATCAGAATTAACCATTGCCAAAGCCGGACCGTTTTCGATTGCTTTAGTAATGTCAGCTTCAACTTCGGCCTGCTCAGGTCTTCCTGCAATTTTAGCATAAATATCACCTAAACCGTTTTTAGTATCAACGTTTAATTCTGCAAATAAAGTTTCGTATTTTTTGAAAAGATCAGCAAAATATACTTCAACGATAGCGCCAAAGATAATTGGGTCTGAAACTTTCATCATTGTAGCTTTTAAATGCACAGAAAGTAAAACTCCTGCAGCTTTAGCATCAGCGATTGCATCAGCAGCAAAAGCTTTTAATTTTTTTACGCTTAAAACAGAGCTGTCAATAATTTCACCTGCCTTAAGCGGCGTACTTGCTTTTAAGACAGTTGTAGTCCCGTCTTTAGCAACGAATTCTATTTTTACATCATTAGCTTCTGCAACAGTAAGTGATTTTTCACTTCCGTAGAAATCACCACTTGCCATAGAAGCAACCTTAGTTTTTGAGTCAGCAGACCATGCACCCATTGAGTGTGGATTTGCTTTTGCAAAATTCTTAACCGCTCTTGGCGCTCTACGATCAGAATTTCCTTCACGTAAAACCGGGTTTACTGCAGAACCTAAAACTTTTGCATATTTTGCTTTAATTTCTTTTTCAGCATCCGTTTGAGGATCTTCCGGAAAATTAGGAACATTGTATCCGTGAGACTGTAATTCAGCAATAGCTGCTTTTAATTGCGGTACAGATGCAGAAACGTTTGGTAATTTGATAATATTAGCTTCAGGTTGTGTCGCCAACTGACCTAATTCAGCCAAAGCATCGCCTGTTTTTTGAGCATCTGTTAATGATTCAGGGAAATTAGATAAAATTCTCCCCGCCAAAGAGATGTCTCTGGTTTCAATTGCAATACCGGCTGTAGCCGTGAAAGCCTGAACAATAGGTAATAAAGAATAAGTCGCTAATAATGGCGCCTCATCAGTTAAGGTGTAAAAAATTTTTGAATTCTGTGTCATTTTTTTTTTTTTTATAATCGTATCGCCATAGAATGACAATGTGAAAGGTATAGTCGGCTCAAAATGAGCGGAGCAAATATAGTAAAAACAGTGCGAAAACGGTGTAGTTTTCAAGAGAAATCCTCAAATTAACAGATTGCTATTTCGCAGACTTTAAATTATTAAATCAATGATTTTTGCAGTAAAAAATTATGGTTTTGGTATTTAAAAAATTTGCCTCAAAAAAAAACTCGTTTCAAATTACTTGAAACGAGTTTTTTATAACAAACAGATAAATGATTATCTTCTTTTATCTTTAATCTTAGCTTTTTTACCAGTAAGTTCTCTGAAGTAGAAAATTCTAGCTCTACGAACTGCACCTTTTTTGTTGATTTCGATTTTTTGCAAAGCTGGTAAGTTTACCGGGAAGATACGCTCAACCCCAACTGCTCCAGACATTTTACGAATCGTAAAAGTTTCTGTATTACCAGAACCTCTTCTTTGAATAACAACTCCTTTAAAAAACTGAGTTCTTGTTTTTTCACCCTCTTTAATTTCGTAGAAAACTGTGATTGTATCTCCAGCTCCAAAAACAGGGAAATCTTTTCTAGCAACGAATTCGTCCTGAACGAATTTTAATAAATCTGCCATGATAATTTTTTATTATTGTTTTATTATAGAATAACATTCACGGACCTCGCCAGAGGTTAGTCTAATTCGGGTGCAAAGATAAAAAAAAAGTTTAAAGTTTAAAGTTTTTCTTGTTTAAAGTTTTGGCACTCTGTAACTCAACCTGAAACTTGAAACCTGAAACAAATTTTATTGTTCTTCTAATAAATCCGGACGTCTGTTTTTTGTATGTTCGTACGCCATATCCTCACGCCATTTATCAATTTTAGCTGCATGCCCGCTGGTTAAAACTTCCGGAACTTTCCATCCTTTATAATCTGCAGGCCTCGTATATATAGGCCCTGAAAGCAAATTATCCTGAAAACTATCTGTCAATGCCGAAGTTTCATCGCTTAAAACGCCTGGAATTAACCTGATTAAAGCATCAGACAAAACCAAAGCCCCCAATTCTCCACCGGATAAAACGTAGTCACCTATTGAAATTTCTTTGGTAATAAAATGATCCCTAACACGCTGGTCTACACCTTTATAATGCCCGCACAAAATGATAATATTTTCATACATCGACATTGTATTCGCCATTTTCTGGTTTAGTGTTTCTCCGTCAGGCGACATATAGATGATTTCATCATACTCGCGTTGACTCTTCAAATATGTAATACAGTCGTCAATAGGCTGAACGGTCATCACCATTCCGGCTCCTCCTCCAAACGGGTAATCATCAACGCTTTTTTGTCTGTTGGTTGTGTAATCACGTAAATTATGAAAATAAACTTCGACCAAACCTTTATCAATGGCACGTTTCATAATCGAAGCTTCAAAAGGGCTTTTTAGTAATTCCGGCAAAATCGTTATAATGTCAATTCGCATTTTATTTTTTCAATAGTTCTAAGCGGCAAAGATACAAAGTAAATAGCTTCATCAAGTTCAAATAACAATGCCAATTTCAAAATTCAATGACTAATCCATACATTCCATCAGCAATAAATCACCGCTTTTATGGGTAATAATAACAATCCCATCTTTTGCGACTGCATTGCTGCTTCCTGTTCTATAACCCATTGTCAGAGTATCATTTTGCAGCGAATACTCTAAATTAGTTGAATAAATACCGCTCACAACACCAATAGGAATAAGGGAAATTGGCGTTTTTGCCGTGTACCATTTTTCGAATTTATCAGGCAGTAAAAATATTTTTGAATGATCGTCGAGAATTACGATTTTAAGTAAATTGCGGTAACGAACGATATTGGTAAGATTTGTAATCGTATGATCGGCACGTTTTCCGGTTGCCCAAACAACATTTGCTGCAGGAATTTTTCGTTCGATCAGGTAATCAAAAGCTTTCTCTAAATCGGTTTTGTCCTGATCAGGAGTATGGATAATTTCGATAGGATATTGGGATGTTTTATAAATTTCGGGATCGAATCCACGATCGAAATCCCCCAAAAGCACATCAACTTTGATTCCTAAATCAATAACACGTTCAATGGCTGAATCAAGCACAACAACAAGCGGCGACCATTCGAGCAATTGTCCTAATAATTCAGGACTACAGGCAGCTCCGTTGGCAATGATTAAAGCAGGTTCCTGATCGTCGCGAACTATATGGTGTGATGACATGCTGAATTATTATTTTTGAATGTGATGCAAATGTACGAAAGAAAGAAGTTTTTGAATGTTGATTAACGATTTTAGATTTCTGATTCTTTGAGAATCTAATTTTAATATTTTAAATCTAATAATCGTCTGTGATAATTGATTTGCCCTAAATGATAGGCTAAATGCGTCGAAAGATGAACCAGAAAAAAACCGGTTGTCATTTCTTTTTCAAAAACTATTTGCGGATAAATGGTTTCTAAATCGGCTTCAGCTAAAGAATCCAAAGTATTATTTATCATCAAAATCGTTTCGTTAATTTTGCTGATTAATTGATCTTTGGGAACCTCTTTTTCCGAAAATTCCAAAGGACGGTTTCTGACATAACCTGTTTTTCCGAGTTCGGCTCCAATATAAGTATTGAGATTTCCAATTAAATGCAGGCAGAGATTTCCTGCAGCATTAGAAATATCTTTATCTGTCCTCCAAAGCTGACTTTCGATTTGATAGGATTCTATTTCGTCTTTTAATTTATTGAGATCACGACTAAAAAGTAATTTTAAAGTTTCTATGAGCATACTTTTAAATTTTATTTTTTACCGGAATCCAGATTTCTTCTTCTGAATTGGGATCCTCTTTTTTATAATTCTCAGTCATTACAGCAAAATGAGGGCGGTCGTCGACATTGTATTCTGAGTTTGGAAGCCATTCTGTAAAAATAAAACGATAGGATTCCTCTGCTTCAGCTGCTGGCCCTTTGTGGATAAAAACGGCATATAATCCATCAGGGATAATCAAAGTTTCCATACCTGACGGAATTTCATTAAAATCAGAAACTTCAATGGCAGCCCATTTTTCAAAAGTCTTTTTAGCGTCAAAATCATTAAAATAACCAATTGAAAAAACTTCAAGCGAATACAAATTAGAATCAATTGAATTTTGGATTTCTTTTCGTTCCGGCATAAAACTGCTCCATAAACGATATGTTTTATTATCAAGAAAAGACATCGTAATATGTTTTCCAATAAGTTTTTTCTCAGCTAATATTTCAATTCTGGTGTCCATTATGCATTTATTGAATCGTATATTTTTTTGAATCTATTTCACTTAATGAAAAATAACCCAACGGATAATTGGCTTTGTTGGTTGCATTGACAATATTTCCTTTTACAGTAGCCGGCGGAGACTGAAAAGGCCCGCCAACATTACTTCCTGCAATGCTCACCAAAATACTCATATAATTGTAATACTGCTTAGAAATTCCGTAATGAGTCAGTTCAATTTCATCACCTGCCTTTAATTCATCATCGTCCGAAACGCTAAAAAATTCATTGCCCTGAAAAAACTTATCTTCATCAACATAATAATTGGACGTAACCTTATTTGAATAAAGATATCTGTACAAATAAAAATTATCAATACCTTCCGGATCATCATAATAAGCCCTGATTTCAATATCTTTTCCTGTAAAACCTCCTTCATTATTTTGTTCAATTCGGGTTATTGGCGCAACAGATTTCATCGTTTCAGTAGCGGTGTAGGTGTTTCCGTTGCTAATCACGGTCAGGGTGTATTGTTCATCAATTTCAGGTTTAAAATTATTGCAGACATACCGACCCGTTTTTTGTATTTCAATAAAATTAAATTGTTGATTTTCGCTATTCATAACAAAAATAGTTGCTCCGGAAACTACCGGAATTTTTTCCTCAAAATAACCCGTTGTCGTAGTTAGTTCTATAGATTGATGTGTTCCTGTTGTTCCTTTTTTCCAATTAATATCTGCCTGTATTACCAATTTTGGAGCAGCATTATCTAAATCAACATCAACCACTTCTTCGCAACCTGTGATAAAAATCGAAGTAAAAAACACGATTATTAAAATTATCTTTTTCATACTATATCTTTTGTTTCTTTTGCAGAAAATGATTTTAAAATTTAAAATTATAACTCACAGCCGGTACAATTCCGAAAATGGAGGTTCTAACTGCCTCATTAAATCCCGTATCTACATTCTGACGAAAGTTAATCGAAGCAGCATTCTGGCGATTATACAGATTGTAGATACTGAAAACCCATTCGCCCTTCCAGTTTCTGTCTTTGTTTTTTCTGGAAGTTAATGTTGCCGAAACATCCAAATGATGGTAAGCCGGCAAACGATATCCATTACGCAGTCCGTAACTTGGAACCGTAATTCCTAAATACACATACTGACCGTTTGGATACGTAACAGGCTGACCGGATTGCAAGGAAAAATTAGCCCCAAACGACCATTTTTCGTTAAGGGTATAGGCAGACGTTATTGCTAAATTATGCGTTTTATCAAAAGCTGAATTATACCATTTGCCGTTATTAATCCCAGGTTCTTCTGGGGTTCTTCCCGGAGTTTGCTCTTCTGATTTTGAGAGTGTGTAAGCTATCCATCCGTTAAATTTTCCTTCGTTTTTCTTAAACATAATTTCCATACCATAAGCACGCATCTGCCCGTTTAAAATCACCTGTTCGATAGCATCATTTGCAATCAGATCAGCGCCATCAATATAATTCAGTCTATTTTGAATTTCTTTATAATACGTTTCCACTTCAAGTGAATAAGCTCCGTTATTGATATTTCTAAAATATCCCAAAGCCACCTGATCTGCAATTTGCGGCTTGATGTAAGTATCGCTTGGCATCCAAATATCCAGAGGTGTTGGAGATGATGTATTTGAAATTAACTGAAGATATTGCGCCATCCTGTTGTAACTGGCTTTTATTGACTGATCTTGATTTACCTGATAGGAAACTGAAAATCTTGGTTCTAAATTATTATAATCCTCAATAACCTTGTTTTTACCATAATGCTCTGTTGCAATTGGAGTTCCTTTTTCATAAATCTGTAAATCCGAATTAAAAACTACCGGATTATTATTTTCATATAAATTGATAGTCGATTCGCCTAATCGGTAAAACAAACTGAATCGCAATCCATAAGAAACAGTAATTTTTTTCGATAACTGATTTTCTGCATCGATGTAAACTGCCGGTTCAAAGGCATATTTTTTATCTAACTGATCCGGATTAATTCCCGAA
This sequence comes from Flavobacterium pectinovorum, assembly GCF_022802975.1. GTDB lineage: Bacteria > Bacteroidota > Bacteroidia > Flavobacteriales > Flavobacteriaceae > Flavobacterium > Flavobacterium pectinovorum_B. The sequence continues at coordinate 48,010 of NZ_JAFEVZ010000009.1, read as the reverse complement.
TCATTGCCTGAAGGTTTTATTGTTCCGGGGTTAAACTCGTAATAAATTCCGTTTATACCATAGTTCAATCTGAATTTATCCGAAACATAGTTCTTAAAATCATATTTTAGATTGTAATTTCTAATTCCGGAATCCCAATTGAAACCTATAAAATTCAAATCAAGACCGTAATAATAATCGCTGTAAATCAGTGATAAATTGGAGAATAATTTATCTGAAAACAAATGATTCCAACGCAAATTCAGAGTGGAATTCCCATAAATATTCGTGAAACTATTATTCAGATTAAAAACATCACGACCAAAATAGCCTGATAAAAACAAACTGTTATTATCGTTTATTTTATAACTTAATTTAGTGTTTAAGTCATAAAAATAAGCCGAATTGTCTTTTTGATCTTCTGATAATTTTAAAAACAAATGGACATACGAAGCCCTTCCTCCTATTAAAAAAGAACCTTTATCTTTTACCAAAGGACCTTCTGCAAGAATTCTACTGGAAATTAATCCGATTCCACCATTTACATGAAATTCTTTACTGTTTCCGTCTTTTTGATAAATTTCCAAAACAGATGAAGCTCTTCCGCCATAACGAGCCGGAATCCCTCCTTTGTATAATTTTAAATCTTTTACAGCATCGGGATTAAAAACAGAGAAAAACCCAAAAACATGAGATGAATTAAAAATGTTCGCTTCATCCAGTAAAATTAAATTCTGATCGGCACCACCTCCACGAACATTAAACCCTGAAGCCCCCTCACCTGCATTTGTAACCCCGGGAAGCAATAAAATGGATTTTAAAACATCGACTTCACCAAAAACTACAGGCATTTTCTTAATAGCAGAGATAGAAAGTTTATTGGTACTCATCTCAGGCGATTTGATATTAATTTTACCTTTATTATCGATAATCACAACCTCCTGAAGTTCTTCTCCGCTTTCATTTAAAGCAAAATTATTTTTGGCGTTTTGATTTAAAACAATGTTTTGTACAAGAGTTTGATAGCTCAAATAACTTATTTCGACCTGATGTTCACCCGCCGGAAGCGTTAGCGAATAAAATCCATATTCATTGGTCGTTGTTCCAATTTTCAGTAATGGAACATAAATATTCACACCTATTAAAGTCTCGTTATTTTTAAAATCGGTTATGACACCGCTCAAAGTAAATTTTTCCTGAGAATATGAAGTTAAAATCGTAAGAATAAAAATAATAAACGTGCCAATTTTTTTTGAAATCATCGTCTGAATTTTTGAGTTACATAGTTAACAATTACAGGAAGACATTATCCCTTTAAAATTGTTAAAAATGAGTTAAGAATTTCTGTTTGTTTTTAGAACATATCCTCAAAAACAGCGTATTATTCTTATTTAAATCATTCTCTTTTAAAAAAAATGAATATATAAAATATGTACATTCTATCCCAAAACAGACTTTATTTATATTTTTAACTTTTAAATCTATTTTGAACAATTATGTTTTTTAATTTTACTTTTAAATCTTCTCCCGTATCATAAATCATTTGTTCGTTGTTAGGAAAAGGAACTAATCTTTTATTAAAATTAGGCAGATAACTTTCGTCACAAGCATTTCTGTCTCCTTTATAAGTAGAATAAAGTGACTCAAAAACGAATTCACTTGCCAAAGGAAAAGACTGTATCAACTGATTATCCTTTGCATTTACATAGTCTATTTTTGCTGTAATCTGACAGGATTTGAATTGTTTATATTCAAATATATTAATTCGGATATTTTTAAATTTATCTACTTTAATCGGGCGTCCCAAACTATCTTTTACAGGATTGCCTCTTGAATCCAAAAGCGTTTTCACACCATCTTTGACTTGTTTTTCCTTAATAAATTCTTTCTCTTTAATTTGTTCGGGAGAGATGATTATTTCCCTGAAATTAACAATCAGACTATAATCGTATGAGGTATTTTTCTGCTTTACGGTATGATAAACTGTCCATTTATCATTTAATCCGTAAGTACTAAAATCTAATAAATCATCCTGCAGGCGTTTAGGAATTACAAGATTTGTTTGATTTTGGGTATAAACATTTACAAAATCAGTTCCTTTGAACTGCGCTTCTTCCATGAGTTTTTTGACATTTTTATAACCCGGATTTATTTTTTCGAGATATCCCAAATCATCATAAGCCTTTCTATAATCCTGCTTTACCTTCGATTTTAAAAGCACTGCCGCATTATTATACAAATATTTTGACAAAGCAATTTTGCTTTCTATAATCCTGTCAGTATAATTATCGAATACAAAAGTGGCATTTTTGCCTTGTTTTAGCAATCGCAATGGTAATAATGGACGAATTTTTGCCTGACGATCTTCTAAATTCAGGTAGGTGTTGTAAATGCGTTCAAAATTTACAGGGTTTGATTCTTTAACCATCATTTCGATATCGTGCAAATCTCGTTCTTTTGCTTTTGCGAAAGCTTCTTCCAGCAAATACACATAATCCTGTTTTCCTTTTGAATCTTTATTTGTTCTTAATGCTTCGACAGCCCGGTTTATAGCTGCGTCATAATTACCGTCACTAATAAGTGATTGTGTTGTTTTTACTCCACAGGAAAACGCAAGAAATAATATTGAAACCAGTAAAGTAATTTTTCGCATAGGTATCGTTTTGAAGATGTAAATATATCTTTTTTTAACTTTCAACAAGTATGCCTTTACTATTTATTTTAAGGAGCTGACTCATTTTCTTTAACCGCAAAACCAGTCCCGCTCTACCCTAAATCTTTTACAGCGAACCCCGCCGCAAAAGGATACCGGATCGATCGGGGCTAAATTAGAAATTTTATTTTCAAAAGATTCAAAAACGCTCTTTGTGTTTCTTCAGGAAATAATGATGCATAAAAAAATCCCGCTTTCATAAAGCAGAATTTCATATTCTATTGTATAAACCTAATTATTTTTTCTCAATAGGATAAAAGAATTTAAAAGAATTTGAGACCGCCGGATGCAAAATTGAACCATGATTTTCCTGAGGCAAATAATCAAAAAAGACTTCAACATTTTTGCTTTTAGCTGCTTTTATTTTTTCGGCTAATACATTCGCATCAACTTCCATAACTCTCGGAATTGCAGTTGGCGTAAGCCCTTCTTTTCCAACTGCTATATAAATTTGTATTGGCTGTTTAAAATTCTCCTGAAAAATTTCAGAATTTTGGTTCAAAACAGAGCCGTTGTTCCACCATAAACTTGGACTTACAATCACATATTTATCAAAAAGTGATGGCTTTTTCAATAATATTTCAGTTTCTAAGAGTCCTCCTAAAGATTGCCCAATAATTGTTTTAGAATCGTTGGTTTTATATTTTTTATCAATAAAAGGCTGTAATTCTTTTTCGATAAAAGCAATAAATTTATTAGAATGTCCCGCCGTTGGAAAACGCTTTCTATCTTCTTCAATTGTAGTTGGAAACGTAAAATCGCGCCTTCTGTCAACTGTAGCGATACCTACCACAATTGACCTTGGAACCTGACTGATCCATTCAAAGCTATTAAACTGTACCAAACCTGAAATATGAATAAAATCTTCATCTGCAGATCCGTCCAGCAAATAGATGACAGGGTATTTTGTTGCATCTTCTGCCTTATAACCTTCAGGAAGATAAATATTTAAAACTCTTTTTTCGTTTAATTCTTTTGATTGAATTTCATCAATAACACCTAAAATAAAAGGTTTAGCAGGTTCAGCAGGTTTTGATTTTCCTTTTTGACTGAAAGCTGTTGTGGTAGCTGATAATAAGATAAGAATAAAAAATTTATTCATTTTGATGTTGAAATTTTATTTACATTTTTTTGATTTGTCTCTTCTTTCCAAAATTCCATCTTCGAATAAGTTTAGCCTGCAAAATTCAATAATAACAATTTATTCATAATTATTCCTTTTTTATTTTACCCTTTTCTAACTTGCACCTGATACACAATCTCCCAAACAATAATAGAAACAACAGCATTAGTCATTATTGCTGTTTTGATATCATAAGGATCATACTTTGAAAACAGATGTAAATCTGAAGTTTTTAAAGCCAGAAATAAAGCCAGAAAGGCTATAGCCACAGAAAAAAGTATATTAAACAACGGCTTCCACTTTAAAACCAGAAAAGCATAAATGATATTAAAAACAGCAAAACCACAGCTTAAAGTAATGTACAGATCCGTTTTTAATTTCGACTGAACCGAAAGAAAAAATGTCGTTAAAACGATATATAAAATAAATAGAACTGAATAAATTAGGATTCTAATATGTGCTTTCATTTTTTGTGTTTTTTGATGAAGATGTCTAATTTAAAAAAACACTTACTGCAAAATAGTTTCAATCTTAGCTTCTGATTTTTCTCTTATGGTGCTGTTTGGATATAAACTCCAGATAATCAAAAACTTACCTTTAACAAGATATTCTTCAGGATGTTCATCGGTTGGCTGACCTTCTTTTCCCCAAAGCATCCCTTGCAGAAATCTGTCACCTTTGAATCTGTTTTCAAATTCAAAATACATAATAGAGCCACGATCAGTTTTACTTTTAAAACTTTGAATTCCTTTGCTTTTTACTGTCCCAACAATATTACTGTACGTTTCAATATCATTATAAAAAGTACAAGCCTGAACAGAAACACAATTATTACCATCGCTTAAAATATAGTTTTTGGGTATTTCTTTAGATTTTAATTTTAAATCAGCAATAGTCTGACAAAATGAATTAGCAGTAAGAAACAGAAACAATAATGATAGCCGAATTGTATTTTCCATAGATTTGGGTTTAGCTTTTAGATTACAACAAATACAAACCTTCCATTTTTTTTAACAAAAATTGAATTTGCACCCAGCTAAAATAGCATTTAATTTGATGCTAATTAAACTTGTTTTGGTCACAAAACTAAACAATCATAATGTTTCATCAATAAACACATTCAACATCGAAGATATAATTTAAAGTCTAAAAAGTTCCAATAAAATGAAGTCCAACCATAGAGTTTGAAATTTGAGGGATTAATTGTTTGTGCATTGTAATTTTTTTAGGGCTGCCATTAAAACCATTAGATTCTTTTTTTGCTATTTGCTTACGGCTGCTAATTACAATAGAACGCCCAATTATGGTACCTACTAATCCACCTACCAGTAAATCTGAAACCCAATGTTCATGGCTTTTTATATCTGAAAGAAATACTGCAGTTACAAATGTATAAGGTATCCAATAGTTGTTGTATTCCATTTGGAATACTTTGGCTACAGCAAAATAAGAGGTCGCATGAAAAGATGGAAATGAAGTACCGGTACCCCCATGCCCAAAATGAACATTGTCATAATTTCCAAAATCCCATGGATTTTTTGTCCAAGGTTCAACTACAGGTTTATCATCATTTATTTTTCTTTGAGGCCTGTTTCTTGATGATAGTGTTTTTAGAACTATTTGCGTTATAACGTAAGAATAGGCTAAAGATTTAGCCGCATTAAGAGCTACAACTTGTCCTTTTTCGTTATTAATAATTAATGAACCTGCATATAGCCCAATGATTGGATAAACAATATAGGAATCAGCACCGATTACATGGGGTATTGTACTTTTAATTTCAGGCAAACTATAATCAATATTAGGTTCGATATGATCATGTAAAAAACCTGTAGTTTGTTTGTCAACAGCTATCAAACCAATTATTCCTGCAGTATAAAGCGCTGTTCTTTTCCAGTTACTTGAAACGTTATGACCCATCGCCGAAAAATCTCCGGGAACACTAAGAATACTGTTTGCGATTACGGAACCTGCAACTTTGAATCGATTGTCTTTTTTTATTTTTATACTGTCATTCTCTTTTTTTATCTTTAAGGTGTCTTCCTGAGAAAGGCAAGTAATAGATAATAGGCTAAAAAATATTATGTTGAAAAATTTCATAATGACAATTTTAAATTAAAATTCGATTGGCTTGTATCAAGGCTGTACTATTTAAAAATAAAATACACGGAATATTCTAAAATCAGTATTTTGAATCACAAAACAGCCTGAATTTCAAATTTAATAAAAAATTTATAAGAATTTTAATAGGACACAAACTCTTTTAATTATAAATTAAAGAATATCAAATATTTACAAAAAAACATGATTTTGCGACAAGTTGAATTTAGACCAATACCTGAATTGATGCCTGTCAATTGTTAAAACCCTGGATTGAGATAAGTGCGAGAGAGAACTTGCTCGGGCAAAAAAATAAAAAAAGGCTGTCCGAAAATTACTTTTCGGACAGCCTTTTCAGTTTACAATATCAGTTGAATCAGATTTTAGACAGTGGTAAACATCTGAATTATCTCATTCAGTCTGTGATTCATTACCAATTTTTACTCCATGGCCCATAGTTTTTATACGCTGGTCCCGTTAATTTTTGTCTTTCTGAACCACCTATTTTTACTTCAGTCAGGTCTTTTTTTGGAGTATTTTTTAATGGCTGCTCATTTTTAAATGCTGGTCCCTGAAGTGATTTTTTATTGTTTTCTGCATATATTTTTGTCGGCACTGTTTCGTGCTCCCAAAATTTATAATTTTTAAAAGCCGGACCTTTTAAATCACTTTGTTTCACATTCGGTTTCTCCTGTGCAAATGCACCAAAAGAAATAAATAAAACTCCTAAAATTAATGCTATATTTTTCATAACTATTACCATTTATTGTTTTTTATAAATTTACAATAGGTAACAGGCTTTTAGTATTATGTGAATCTACCCAATTTGCATCCGTATTTATACGGATAGCACAGCTTCTAATTTCGTTATATTAAATTCATTTTTGCCGCTTTTTTAATAAGTTCGGCGGTATTTTTCACTTCTAACTTTTTTAAAATATTAGCACGATGGGTTTCTATTGTCCGGGAACTTACAAATAGCTGAGCAGCAATTTCTTTAGTTGTCAGCCCCTTAGAAATTAATCCTAAAACTTCGGTTTCCTTATTAGATAAAATATCCTCACTGATGCTTTGTGTGGACATAAAGTTGATCATTTTTTCAGAAATTTCAGCACTAAAATATTTTTTCCCACTACTCACGCTTCTTATTGCAAGAATTAATTCAGATTCATCTGTGTTTTTTAACAGGTAGCCATAAGCACCCATTTTAGCACATTTTGCGATATAATTACCATCGTTGTGCATAGAAATTACAATAGGCTTTATATCAGACGCAGTGCTATTTAGTTCTTTTAAAACCTGGAAACCATCCATATTGGGCATAGTGATGTCTAACAATACAATATCAGCTTCAAAGCGGGTATTCATAAGCTCCATAAATTGAATACCATCACCAACGCTTTTAACAATTTTTATATCATTATGCTTTCTAAGGAGCTCAGCAAGTCCGTTTCGGAAAAGCTCATGATCGTCAGCTATTATTAATTTGATTTCGTTCATAATTCTATAGGTAACTCGATTTCAAAAGTTGTATTTCCAGGAGCTGCATTGATTACAATTGTACCGTTGCAAATTTCTACACGTTCTTTGATGTTAATAATTCCTAAACCTAATTTAACGGTATTTAGGTCAAACCCAATTCCATCATCAAAATAAAAAAGAGAAATAAATTCATCAAATTCCGAAAGTGTAATTCGGATATTTTTTGCCTCAGCATGTTTTAATGCATTATTAATTAGCTCCTGTGTTATTCTAAAAAGATTAATTGCCTGATGGTTGGTAATATTAGAATTATCCTGTTGGGTTAAATCTTCATATTCAATAGTCACATTTGTCGATTTTTTCAGGCTTTCGATAAAATTTGTTAAGGTAACTCCAACTCCAAAATCATCTATTGAAGCAGGCATTAAAGCATTAGACATCAATCTAATTTCAGAAATGGTATCATCTACTATTTTTTTCATTTCTGCTTTCTTCAATTCGTTTTTAACCCTATTCTCAATATAATGCTTTAATGATGTTAAATAAGGGCCTACCCCATCATGGAGCTCACGGGATAGCCTGCGTCTTTCATCTTCCAGACCGTTTACCAGCATCCGTTTTGATTGTATTCTGGTATTTTCATCATTATTTCTGAACTCTATCAGCTTATCCCGCATCGCCAGAAGGCTTTTCCCTAACAGATCATTAGGACTTTTAGGCTTAAAATCGGTATGCAAATTCATTTTTCCAATATCATCGGAGAATTTCACTGCCCCCTGCAGAGAGGCTTTTAAATTTGCCAAAGCATCGAACATTTCCTTTATTTCCTTCGAATTTTTTATAAATTCATTGGTTTGATTGTAGTCTCCCTCTGCCATAATCCGGAGGCTTTTTTGCATGTTCTTAATTGGATTGGTAATAAATTTTGTCAGAAAAAGAGAAAGCATAACAGCCAGCAAAAAGATACCAAGAGTCAGCCCTACAAGTCTTTGCCTTAATTCTTTTAAGGGAAGCGTAACCTCATCAACATCTATTTCAGACAGAATAACCATTTTTAAATTTTGAACTACTATCGGACTGTACACACTATACACATCAATCCCTCTGTAATCCTCAAAAACACCTCTGCCATTTATCCCTTTAAAGGCATTCTTCACGCCCTTTGTTTTAACCAATATGGTGTAAGGCGTTTTATTGGGATAAAAACGGGATTGAGAACGCATTCGAAAATCGTTCCCCACCAGATAGGATTCTCCACTATCCCCCATTCCGGTTCGTTCAAGGAGGATTTTTTTAATTTTGCTGTAGTCTAAAACTTTAATAGTTGTGCCCTTTTTAGAGTTTGAGATAAAGCCTATTGTTGTTTTTTTAGCAACATGATACCTTGTAAAATCGTAAATGCCATTACTTTTTTTAATACTATCCGGAATTTTTAATATCGTAGTATCAATGTTCTGGCTGTACAATTCGGAAGATTCAAATCGCTCCCATTCTGATTTTAATAAATGCTCAATCTGGTTTTGCTTAAGTGTTTTGATAGAATTTAACTGCAGCAAAATACGATCATTTAAAACATTTGAAAACTGCTGATATGAGGAAAAAGACAACAAAGCAATTACCAAAGCAATTAAACTATTAATTATGATCAGTATTAATGTTTTGATGTTCATTAAAATCAATTTAAAGATAGAGCCCGGTTTAATACATGTAAATATACTTCGTTTAGTGCTTTAAAAGAAACTTTGAAGGGATTGTTCAGCTACATTTATCTAAATCTATAATGAAAGACATCCTATAGTTTTGAAAAATGTAATTGTTTAAATTCCAAAATTCACCTATACTTACACAAAAAAACACCTGATGTAAAAATAAGTTGGCAGTGTCTCCCTAACTGTTGATAAAAAAGAGGCTGTCTCAAAAGGACAGCTTCTTTTTTGTGTAAAAATCATTTCTATTATTGGTTGGTTACTTCTCAGTAAAACCAGCTCTGTCTTTAATTTCAATATGAATAATTTCTCCATTTTCGACACCTTCTTATCAAATAACATTCTAACTGAAAAAACATTACTATCAAAAGCTAGTTCTTAAGAACGAATTAACTTATTTTTCTAAAAAAACGAATAACCAAATATTATTGATGCCGTTTTATAACTTGATTCCCAATTAGCATCACTCAACACCATTGATCTACCTGAAAGAATTCTCATTTCCAAACTATATCTGTCCTTATACTTACCTCCAATACCAAAAGCAAAATTAGGCTTTGTATTCAATTTTAAAGAAGCAAATGACGAACCATCATATCTTGTAATATCAATTGCCCCTTGCTTATTAAAATCTAACAAATAAGAAACGTTTGCAAAAATCTTAAATCCATTTTTTAGAAAAAAATAATGCCTTATTCCTATCGGTACTTCTATAGATTTATAATCAACAGCAGCATGTGCTTCACCTCCAGAAACATCGCTCGATTGTCTCATTATTTGAGATTTATAATATTGATAAGTTGGCTCAACTATAGCCGACCATTTATTTTGATTGAATGGAAAAATAAATTCTGCTTCAAGACCAAATCTGAAATTATATTGATTGCCAAACGTAATATCTAATGACTCTAAATTAACACTATTCAATTCAAGATCACTACTATTTATCCCTGGCCTTATATTCAATTTAAATGAAGTTTTCTTTTGTTCCAAATTTTGATAAACATTTTTTGAATTTTTACATTCATTATATTGCATAAATAACTTCATTAAGTCACTTTTTTTATAATCAGTATTCTCAATTGCAGAAATCGTAATCTTCTCACACTTTAAATCGAGATAAATTTGCTGTTTATAATAATTATTCTTTGCATAAGAACTATCTCCGTTTATCAAATAAAATTTATAAACCAATTGAGTTATTTCATCGTTAACTGTAGTATTAGTTTTGTAAAAAAATCTAACCAAGGATCCATTCACGTAATAATATAAAGACGCATCTCCTTCAATCAACACCTTAAGAAATAATAATTCTACATTAAAAACTGGGTTTTTATCTAAGCTCATTATATTTATATTCTCACTGGATCTGTCAATTTTTACTAAAGCTCTAACAAACTTATATTTTCCGTTTATCGAAAACTCTTTTACTTGATGAATATCAACAATTTGAGAAATTTCATTTTGAGGTAGTTTAACCTCTATCTTTTCCGGATTATTTTTCCAATCTGAATTTTTTATTAAACAATCAATTTTTTGATTATTTTCATTAATAAAGTATCCTTTTTCGAATACAATTTGTGAATAGCAATTGATAGAAGTAGTAATTGTAATAAAAAGAAATAGTAATAGTTTTCTCATTTAGGTTTGCTGTTTATTATAAATTATGTATTGAGTATGGAATAACTAAAAGAATATATTCAAAAAGTATATTTCCAGATAAGATTCGCAAATCTAAATTAATTTAACCCGTAAAAAAAGACATGTGTATTTTTTTATATTCGACTAAAAACATTTTAACACTTACAAGTTACAACTAAATCATTAAATGCAATTACAATAAAATTAACTAATTTCAACTTAAATCTTCTTCATTAAATTAGATATTTATTTCGTAAAACAACTTCATTTCGTCAGATAATTCCAATAAAAAAAACCTGCCTCATAGGAAACAGGTTTTTCGAAATGACATTCTCTTTTTTTTTATTTTTAAACTACTGCTGCAATTTCTTGTGGCAATGGAATTTGATTTTTAAGTAAATCTTCGAATGTTTCGTGTGCACGAATCAAAACTCCTTTCCCATTGATCCAAAGCACTTCAGCAGGTTTGTATCTTGAGTTATAGTTTGAAGACATTGAAAAACAATAGGCTCCAGCGTTTCTGAACGCTAAAATATCACCTTCGGTAATTTCAGGAATTCTACGGTTGTTGGCAAAAGTATCCGTCTCGCAAATGTATCCTACCACTGAGTAAAAACGCTCTTTTCCTTTTGGGTTTGAGATGTTTTCGATATGGTGTGAAGATCCGTAGAACATTGGACGAATCAAATGATTAAAACCACTGTCAACTCCGGCAAATACTGTGGATGTTGTTTGTTTTACTACGTTTACTTTAGCTAAGAAGAAACCTGCTTCGCTCACAAGGAATTTCCCCGGTTCGAAAATCAGCGTTAGATCTTTACCGTATTCTGTACAGAAAGCGTTGAATCTTTTTGATAATTTTTTACCTAATTCTTCAATATCTGTTTCAATATCGTCTTTTTTGTAAGGAACTTTGAATCCGCTTCCGAAATCTAAAAACTCAAGGTTTTTGAAATGTTTAGCAGTATCAAACAAAATTTCAGCAGCATACAAGAAAACTTCGATATCTAAAATATCAGATCCTGTGTGCATGTGAATACCCACGATATTCATTTTTGTATTCTCTACAATTCGCAATAAATGCGGTAACTGGTGAACAGAAATTCCAAATTTACTATCGATATGCCCAACAGAAATATTAGCATTTCCACCTGCCATTACGTGCGGATTAATACGAATACAAACTGGTATTTGAGGATATTTTGTCCCGAATTGCTCCAGAATAGATAAATTATCAATATTAATTTGTACACCCATTGCGGCAACTTCTTCGATTTCTTCAAGAGAAACTCCGTTTGGTGTAAAGAAAATTTTGTCAGGATCATAGCCAGCGTGAAGTCCTAACTGAACTTCCTGAATTGATACAGTATCTAAACCAGACCCCATGTTCTTTAATAACTGAAGAATCGCAATGTTAGACAATGCCTTCATGGCATAATTAACTCTTAAGTTTTCTACCTTAGAGAAAGCTTTAGTTAATCTGTTGTACTGAGATTGGATTTTTTCAGCATCGTAAACATACAATGGACTTCCAAATTGGTCTGCTAACTGCAGTAAATCTTTTGCTTGCATTTTTAAACTTATTTTGAGCAAATTTATTACTCTTTTATCTACCAGCAAATAAATTACAGAAAAATAACAAATTATAACAAATTGTTTGTTTTTTAATATTTCGATGAATTTTATTTAGATTTAAAACATTTTGAAAATTCATGAAAAATAAATACAAAAAAAGCAAAACGGCTATCAATATTGACAGCCGTTTAAAAATTTTATTGCATAATTATTACACTCCAGGTAAATCTCCACCTTCTTTAGTAGGCAAATCAGATTTACCCATTAAGTAAATATCAACCTGACGAGCTGCTTCTCTACCTTCAGAAATAGCCCAAACAATTAATGACTGGCCTCTTCTCATATCTCCAGCTGTAAATATATTAGGAACATTTGTTTGGTATTTACCATACTCCGCCTTATAGTTACTTCTAAAATCAATTTCCAACCCTAACTGACTGCTTAATGTTTTTTCAGGACCTGTAAAGCCAAGTGCCAATAAAGCCAAGTCACAAGGCCAAACTTGTTCAGAACCTTCTATTTCAATCAATTCAGGACGCTGTCCAGGAACCATTTTCCACTCTACTTTTACGGTTTTCAAAGCGATTAATTTACCTTTTTCGTCTTTGATAAATTCTTTCGTATTGATTAACCAGTCTCTTTCACAACCTTCTTTGTGTGAAGTAGATGTTTTTAACTGCAATGGCCAGTAAGGCCAAGGAGTAGATGCACTTCTTCCAACCGGCGGTTTTGGCATAATCTCAAAATTCGTTACCGATTTCGCACCATGACGGTTTGATGTTCCCACACAGTCAGAACCTGTATCTCCACCACCAATTACGATTACATCTTTTCCGGTAGCTAAAACCTGATTTTCAATTTTTTCCCCAAAAACAACTTTAGTCTGCTGTGTCAAGAAATCCATTGCCTGAACTACACCATCAGCATCAGCTCCCGGCGTAGGCAAGCCTCTTCTTTCTGTAGCACCTCCACAAAGTACAATAGAGTCGAATGCTTTTAATTCTTCAATTGAATAGTTTACACCTACATTTGTATTCACTTTAAAGATAATTCCTTCTGCCTCTAAAATAGCTACACGTCTGTCGATAATTCCTTTTTCTAATTTGAAATTTGGAATTCCGTAACGTAATAAACCTCCTATTGCATTGTCTCTTTCGAAAACAGTAACAGTGTGACCCGCTCTGTTTAATTGCTGAGCTGCTGCTAAACCAGCAGGACCTGATCCTACCACTGCAACTGTTTTACCAGTTCTTACTTTTGGTGGCTGTGGTTTGATCCATCCTTCTTTAAAAGCACGTTCAACGATATTTTTCTCTATATTTTCAATAGCGATTGGCTCTTCAATAAGCCCTAATACACATGCTTTTTCGCATGGTGCCGGACATAAACGTCCTGTGAATTCAGGAAAGTTGTTGGTTGAATGTAAAATCCATGAGGCTTTTTGCCATTCTTCCTGGTAAACCATGTGATTGAAATCGGGAATCAAATTCCCAAGAGGACAGCCACTGTGACAAAAAGGAATACCACAATCCATACAACGAGAACCTTGAGTAGTAATTTCAGCTTCACTCAAAGGAATCGTAAATTCATTATAATTTCCTACGCGTTCTTTAACCGCTAGATATGATTCGTCTTGTCTTTCGAATTCTTTAAAACCTGTTACTTTTCCCATTGTATTATGCTGTTAATTCTTCTACCATTTGTTCTTCTGTTTCCAGACGTTTCAATGCTTTTTTGTACTCTGTAGGCATCACTTTGACGAAATTGTCCAAGCTAGATTCCCAATCGTTTAATAATTCTGTCCCTCTTGTACTGTTCGTGTACAGAACGTGTCTTTGGATTAAATTTTTCAAGTCATCAGCATCTGCGCCTTCAACTGTTTCAAATTCGATTGTTTCCGTATTACACAATCCGTTTTTAAACTTGTGTTCAGGATCATAGATATAAGCGATACCACCGCTCATACCTGCAGCAAAGTTACGACCGGTACTACCCAATACTACTACTTTACCTCCGGTCATGTACTCACAACCGTGATCTCCAACACCTTCCACTACAGCAATCGCTCCAGAATTACGTACTGCAAATCGTTCTCCGGCTATACCATTGATATAAGCCTCTCCCTCGATTGCACCAAATAAACAAACGTTTCCAACAATGATATTATTCTCAGCTACAAAAGTTGCTTTTGCAGGTTTTTTAATGATCAATTTAGCTCCGGATAATCCTTTACCTAAATAATCATTCGTATTTCCTTCTACAGTAAATGTTAGTCCATGAGCACTAAAAGCTCCTAAACTCTGACCTGCAGAACCAGTAAAATTAATATTTAAAGTATCCTCAGGTAATCCAAGGTGACCGTATATTTTAGAAATCTCATTACTTACAATAGCTCCAACAGAACGGTTTATATTGTTGATTGGATACTCTAAAGTCATTTTTTCTTTTCTATACAAAGCACGGTGAGAATCTTTCAGAATTTGGAAATCCAATACACCTTCTAAACCATGATCCTGTTTTTCTGTATTTGAAACTGGCATTGTTTTATACGCTGCCGGTCTGTGTAAAATAGAAGATAAATCTAATCCTTTTGCTTTGTAATGATCGATTGCTTTATTAGAATTGATTTTATGGGTTTGCCCAACCATTTCTCCTAAAGTTCTAAATCCTAATTGCGCCATGATACCTCTTAATTCTTCAGCAACATAATAGAAGAAATTAATAACATGCTCAGGAGTTCCTTTGAAATTTTTACGCAATTCTTTGTCCTGAGTTGCAATTCCAACAGGACACGTATTCAGGTGACATTTACGCATCATGATACAACCTGAAGCTACAAGAGGAGCAGTTGCAAAACCAAATTCCTCAGCCCCTAATAAAGCAGCGATAGCTACGTCACGTCCTGTTTTTAACTGGCCATCACACTCTACAACAATTCTGCTTCTTAAGTTGTTTAACACTAAAGTCTGCTGTGCTTCTGCCAATCCAAGTTCCCAAGGAAGACCTGCGTGTTTCAATGAAGTCAAAGGAGAAGCTCCTGTTCCACCGTCATAACCTGCAATTAAAACAACATCTGCTTTTGCTTTCGCAACACCTGCAGCAATTGTACCAACTCCAACTTCAGAAACCAATTTCACATTGATACGGGCTTCTCTATTTGCATTTTTCAAGTCGAAAATTAATTGTGCCAAATCCTCAATAGAGTAAATATCATGGTGTGGCGGAGGTGAAATCAATCCTACGAAAGGAGTTGAATTACGTGCTTCTGCAATCCACGGTAATACTTTTTCTCCAGGTAACTGACCACCTTCTCCAGGCTTAGCTCCCTGAGCCATTTTAATCTGAATTTCTTTTGCACTTGACAAATAGTGAGAAGTAACTCCAAAACGTCCCGAAGCAACTTGTTTGATAGCCGAGTTACGGCTGTCACCGTTTACATCCGGTTGAAAACGTTTTCTGTCCTCTCCACCTTCACCAGAATTGGATTTTCCTCCAATACGGTTCATGGCAATCGCTAAATTTTCATGTGCCTCTCTTGAAATCGATCCGTAAGACATTGCTCCCGTTTTGAAACGTTTTACAATTTCTGTCCATGGCTCTACTTCGTCTAATGGAATCGGATCTAAATTATCAAATTCGAATAATCCACGAATCGTCATTAAACTCTTAGCCTGATCGTTAATTGTATTGGCATACACATCGTAACTGTCCTGATCGCTCAATCGAACAGCTTGTTGTAATTTGGCAATCGTAGTAGGATTAAACAAGTGTCTTTCTCCATTACGTCTCCATCTGTATTCTCCTCCAATGTTTAATCCTAATCGGTTTGCAATTAGTTTATCAGGATAAGCATATTTATATCTTTCTGTAATTTCTTTTTCAATTTCATAAAGCCCAATACCTTCGATTCTTGAAGCTGTATATGGGAAGTATTTTTCAACGAATTTAGAATTAAATCCAACAATCTCAAAAATCTGAGAACCTCTGTACGAGTGTAAAGTTGAGATTCCAATTTTATTCATGATTTTCAAAATTCCTGATCCAATAGCTTTATTGAAATTATCAACTGCTTTTTGTTCTGGAATTCCGGTAATAAACCCTTCCTTAACCTGAACTCTAATAATTTCATTAACCATATAAGGATTAATCGCACTTGCACCATATCCAAACAAAGTAGCAAAATGATGTGGCTCACGCGGTTCAGCAGATTCCATGATAATATCAAAATATGAACGCTTACGTAAACGGTTCATTTGATGATTCACATACGAACAAGCCAATAAAGCCGGAATTGGAGCAAATTCTTTATTAACCCCTCTGTCAGAAAGGATAATAATATTTGTACCTTGTTCTACCGCTTTTGTGATTTGAACAATAATAGCATCTAAAGCATTTTCCAAACCATTCATACCCTCTGATTTCGGATATAAAATTTTAAAAGTTTCTGCTTTAAAATTATCTATAGAAATTGTTCTGATTTTTTCTAAATCTCCGTTAGAAATAACCGGATTCTGAATTCTTAATTTTCGGCATTGCTTACTGCTAATGTCAAAAATATTACGATCCTGACCTAAATTCAGAGCAATATCTGTCACAATTTCCTCTCGGATTCCGTCCAAAGGCGGATTGGTTACCTGTGCAAATAATTGTTTGAAATAATTAGGAATTAATTGTGGTCTGTCTGATAATACCGCAAGAGGTGTATCAATACCCATTGACCCCAAGGCTTCTTTACCAGTTTGAGCCATTGGCGTAATCATATCCTGAATATCCTCTAATGTGTAATTAAAAAGACGTTCTCTTGTTGGAAGATCGATAGTTTCAACTGGACAAACATCTGATGTTTCAGGAACATCTCTCAAGTGAAGTCTATATTGGTTTAACCATTCCTGATAAGGTCTTTCAGAAACAATTTTACTTTTAATTTCCTCATCATTTATAATTCTACCTTCGTTCATGTCTACAAGAAACATTTTACCCGGTTCTAATCTACCATGGCTTTCTACATCCTCAGCATCAACATCTACAACCCCAATTTCTGAGGCCATAATTAATTTACCGCTTTTGGTAACCGTATATCTTGAAGGTCTTAGTCCGTTACGATCTAATAAAGCCCCTACATAATCTCCATCAGAGAAAGGTACCGAAGCAGGACCATCCCAAGGCTCCATGATACAAGCATTATATTCGTAGAATGCTTTTCTTTCAGGAGACATTGTTTTGTGTTTTTCCCATGCTTCAGGAATCATCATCATCATTACTTCAGGCAATGATCTTCCTGTGTGTGTCAACAATTCTACCACCATATCCATAGAAGCAGAATCTGATTTTCCTGGTAAAATGATTGGGAATAATTTATCGATTTGTGGTCCGAAAACCTCACTTTTCATAATTTCTTCACGAACACGCATCCTACTCACGTTACCACGCAAAGTATTGATCTCTCCATTCTGACACATATATCTAAATGGCTGAGCCAATTCCCACGTAGGCATTGTATTGGTAGAAAAACGCTGGTGTACCAATGCAAGACGAGTCACCAAATCCGTTTGCTGTAAATCAGTATAATACGGCCCAATATCTTCAGGCATAATAATACCTTTATATATTATGGTCGTCGTTGATAAACTCGGAAGATAAAAATACGCGCTTTGTGATATCTTTGAATGCCTGATACTATGCTCAGTAATCTTACGTGCTGCATATAATTTTGCTTTAAAAACAGCATCATCAATCGCTTCGTTTTTTCCAATAAAGATCTGTTCGATACTTGGTTCTGATGCCAATGCAATTTCCCCCAGTTGAGAAGAATCAACCGGCACTTCTCTCCATCCTAAAACAGAAAGCCCTTGTGCATTGACTTCTTTTTCAAAAATATCTTTACAAAAATCATATTGATTCTTAATTTTTGGTAAAAATACCATTCCAACAGCATACTCACGTGCAGCAGGCAATTCAAAATCACATATCCTCTTGAAATAATCATGAGGAATATCAATTAAAAGTCCAGCTCCATCTCCTGTTTTTCCATCGGCACTCACTCCTCCTCTGTGTTCCAGCTTAACTAGAATCTCAAGAGCGTCGTGAATAATTTGGTTTGTCTTTTCTCCTTTAAGATTGCAGATAAAACCAGCTCCGCAATTTTCATGCTCGAATTCTGGCAAATAAAGGCCTTGTTCTTTTAGTTTCATTCTTGATATTTTTTTTTTACAAAAATAAAGATTTCATTAAATATAATATACCAAAATTATGCTTTACCTTACACTTTTATAGGAATATTAGAAAAACGGTTCTTAAATGATAATAATATTACAGAAAGCATTGTGAATTGCCAAAATGACAATTGCATTTAAATTATATTAAGAAAAATCAACATTATGTAACAAAAACAGGTTGCTTTTCTGTTAATTCTAAAACGATATAGTGATTTAAAATTAATGATAAGGAAATATTTATTTAACCTTTTTTTAGCTTTAATACAGATTTATTTAACAAACTAAGATTGCTTTATTATTAATTAAAAAAGATTTTACTTTTCGGTTCAATTTTGCTACTTTTGTCGCACTTTTATTCTGAAATAAATTCAGAACCAGACAAATTCTATATTATGAACATACACGAATATCAAGGAAAAGAAATTTTAGCGAGTTACGGAGTACGCATTCAACGCGGAATTGTGGCTAACAATGCGGTTGAAGCTGTAGCTGCTGCAAAACAATTAACAACAGAAACCGGTACAAGCTGGTATGTTGTTAAAGCACAAATTCACGCAGGTGGACGTGGAAAAGGTGGTGGAGTAAAACTTGCCAAAGGAATTGATAAAGTAGAAGGAATTGCAAGCGAAATTATCGGAATGCAATTAATTACACCACAGACTTCTGCTGAAGGTAAAAAAGTACACAAAGTTTTAATCGCTGAGGATGTATATTACCCAGGCGAAAGCGAAACTTCTGAATTTTATGTTTCTGTTTTATTGAATAGAGCTACAGGACGCAACATGATTATGTATTCTACTGAAGGTGGAATGGATATCGAAGAAGTTGCTGAACACACACCACACTTAATCTTTACTGAAGAAGTTGATCCTTCTGTAGGTTTACAAGGTTTTCAGGCAAGAAGAATTGCTTTTAACTTAGGCCTTTCAGGAAATGCTTTTAAAGAAATGGTTAAATTCATTGACGCACTATACAATGCTTACATTGGATCTGATGCTTCTATGTTCGAAATCAACCCTGTATTAAAAACATCTGATAACAAAATATTAGCTGTTGATGCTAAAGTAAATATTGACGATAACGCTTTGTACAGACAAAAAGCCTATGCAGAGATGCGCGATATTCTTGAAGAAAATCCAATCGAAGTTGAAGCTAAAGAAGTTGGTTTGAACTATGTAGATCTTGACGGTACTGTAGGATGTATGGTAAACGGAGCCGGTCTTGCAATGGCAACTATGGACTTAATTAAATACGCTGGTTTTGAACCTGCTAACTTCCTTGACGTAGGAGGAACTGCTGATGCTAAACGTGTTGAAACAGCTTTCCGTATCATCTTAAAAGATCCAAACGTAAAAGCTATTTTGATTAACATCTTCGGAGGAATCGTTCGTTGCGACCGTGTTGCTCAGGGTGTTGTTGATGCTTACAAAAACATGGGTGACGCTATCAATGTGCCAATTATCGTTCGTTTGCAAGGAACAAATGCTGAAATTGCAAAAGAATTAATTGACAACTCTGGTATGCCAATCTTATCTGCAGTTCAATTTCAGGAAGCTGCTGATCAGGTTAAAGCTGCTCTTTCTTAATTAAATAAGAAAATTAGTTATATATTAAAAATCCATTCGTAAAAACGAATGGATTTTTTGTTTGTAATTATATCAAAAATATTCCTTTCGAGAATATTTTAAGACAAGGTATATTGTAAAGATGCACAGCAGTGCGTCTACCAACGTATTTTGATTATGGATTCACGGGACGTAGACGCACTGCTGTGCGTCTCTACCATAAAATGCTTTGTAAAAAAAATCCCCTCGAACAATCGAAAGGATTTCATGAAATCTTATATCGCGTAATATTTACTACTTTTTATTCTTACCGTTTTTGTAAACTACTTTCTCTACAACAGCTATTTTTCCATTGCCTTTTGGAAATTCTTTCTTTTTAGGTTTTTTAGCAGCCGAACCAGACTTTGAAGGACTTTGATCACCTCTTCCTCTTTCGCTGTCTTTTGGCACAGCTTTAAACTCAGGTCTGTCTTTAGCATTTTCTTTCTTCGGAATTTCAGCTTTATGCTTCGCTAAAACATCAGTTGGATTTTTAGGATTTTCTTTAGTTCCTCTTAAATGAATAACCAATCCGTTTAGGAAATTACGCAAAAGCTGATCGCCGCATTCCATATAGTTAGGATGATCTTCAGCTCTGAAAAAAGCTCCTAATTCTGATTTTGAAATTCTAAAATCTACTAATTCTAAAATTTCAACTATTTGATCGTCACGGAGCATCAGAGCCACGCGAAGTTTTTTTAAGATATCGTTATTTGTCATTTTTTGTTTTGTTTCAGGTTTGAGGTTTCAAGTTTTATTTGTTCTTCCTCAGGATCATTTATTTTGCAAAGGTACACTATTTTAAAAGGAAATATTAGAATAAAATCACTCCTGTTCCTGCTCTGTCCGAATAATAAGTTTTACCGTTTTTTATTATCACACCGCCAGCAATATCTTCTGCCAGCAATAGCGAACCATCCATATCAACATAATCTAATTCAGGCAGTAAATGTGCAATAGCTGAAATTCCAACAGACGATTCGGTCATACAACCCACCATTGTTTTCAAACCCAGTTTTTTGGCTTCAGCAACCATTCTTCGACCTGGCGTTATTCCGCCACATTTCATTAATTTGATATTCACACCATGAAAATGATTGTGACATTTTGCAACATCTGATTCTGCAATACAACTTTCATCGGCTATAACAGGTAAAACAGCATTTTGATAGACCTCCCGATGGCCTTTCCAATTATCAGCTTTCAAAGGCTGTTCTATAAATTCTACGTTTAAATCTTTAAATGCTTTTGCATTTTCTAAAGTTTCTCCAACTGTCCAGGCGCAATTGGCATCGACCCTAAAAATGGCATTGGTGTGTTTTCGTAATTCGGTAACAATTGCAATATCTTCCGGCGTTCCAAGTTTAATTTTATAAATGGGCCACGGAAGCTCATTCATCTTAGCAATCATATTTTCGATACTGTCAATTCCAATGGTATAATTAGTCAACGGATTATGACTGATATCGTAATTCCATAATTCGTATAGTTTTTTCCTTTTTTTACGCGCATACAAATCATTATATGCATTATCCAAAGCACATAAAGCAAAAGGATTATCTTTTAAAAACAGACTTATCTTTGACCAAAATTCCTCAGGCGTTTCATTTGAAGTTACTTCTATAATATCGCGGATTTTTTCAATATCATTTTGCAAAATTTCAACTGTAATATTATAATATGGATTTGAAGTTGCTTCACCATATCCTGAAAATCCATCATCCTGTAATTCAACTATTAATGAAGGCTGAAAATCGATTGTTTTTCTTGAAATTCTAAAAGTGTGTTTTAATTTTAAATTATAAGCTCTTAAGATTAACTTCATATACAAACACTTTTAAATTATTATTTTCAAAATGAACCTGATAATACCTCAGACATTGCTTTGGCCTTTAACAAACATTCTTCATATTCTTTTTCAGGAACCGATTGAGCTGTGATAGCACTTCCAACGGAAAACGAAACGTATTTATTTTCCTGATTATACAAAATACTTCTGATTACAACATTAAAATCAAAATCGCCTTCAGGAGTAAAATAACCTACTGCTCCGCTATACAAACCACGCTTGGTTTCTTCCAGATTTTCAATAATTTTCATTACCGAAATTTTTGGAGCCCCCGTCATACTTCCCATTGGAAAAGTTGTTTTTAAAACATCTACAGGAGCATATTGAGGATCTAATTTTGAAGTTACCGTAGAAATCATTTGGTGCACCTGTAAAAAAGAATAAATTTTACAGAGTTCTGTAACTTCTACTGAACCTTTTTGTGCTGTGTGTGATAAATCATTTCGAACCAAATCGGTTATCATGATATTTTCAGCACGTTCTTTTGCATCGTTTTGAAGATTTTTTTTCGATTCTTCATCCAGATTTATATCTGAAAATCGCTTTGAAGTTCCTTTTATCGGCTGAGAAATGATTTTGTCTCCCACTTTTTTCAGGTAGCGTTCCGGTGAAGCAGAAAGCAAAAATTGTTTGTTATTTTTAAAGAAAACCGAAAAAGGCGCTTTTGAAATCTCATTCAGTTTTTGAAATTTTTCCAGCGGATTTACAACTACATTTTCGGCAAAAAATTCCATACAAAAATTAGCTTCATACATATCACCTACATGAATATGTTCCAGCATTTTTGTTACTTTTTGAAGATATAATTCTTTTGAAATTCGGTGTTGCACTTCGACTTTATCCAAAGTTTCAAAAGAATCCTTTTTACTTTGAATAATTTCTTCAAAATCATCTTCGACCTCATCATCACATAACATCAAATAGCTGATTTCAAGCTGATTTCCTTTCAACAAAAATACTTTTTTGGGCTGAAAGAAAAACAAATCAGGAAAATTCAGTCCATCAAAATTGGATGATTTTAAAGACTCTGTATCATTTTTAAGATCATAAGACAAATAACCAAAAAGCCAGTCTTTTGTAGTTTGCTGATACTGTTTTAAATCCTCAAACGCATTATGAAAATCTGTTTTTAAAGACGTAAAAGCATCAACAGCCATCATACAATCAAAATTGGAATATTCTTGCGGATACGTATTACTATCCAAAAAAATAACTTCTCGAAATTGTTGTGACCAACTTAAAAGCTGTTGTTTAAAATGCTCCGGATCCGGAATGTGCTTGTGAATGGAAACTCTCAAAAATGAATCAATTTTAGACTTCAAAATTACGACAAAAAATTTCCTTCGATAAAGTAATCGTAAAAAAATATTGGCACACTTTTTAGTATATCGAATTAACAGTAATTCTTAAAACTTTTCTGCCTATTTGATTAAACACTACCTACCCTTTTACAAAAATTATTTATTAATCAACATTTAAAAACTTTATGAAAACAATTGCAAAATTAGGCTTGACCACCTTAGTCGTTACCGCAGTATTATTTTCCTGCAAAAAAGCAGACGCTACAGCTGAAGCTACAGCAGATTACGCACTAACCGACAGTACAGCTGTTTTATCCAGCACAGCCATTTCATCATCGGCAGCAGTCGAAAAAAAAGACAGCAAACAGAAATTCATCCGAACTGCTGATATCAAATTCAAGGTTAAAAACGTCGTCAGATCAACTTATGCAATTGAAAATGCTACCCAAAAATTCGGTGGATTTGTTACCTATACCAATTTACAGAGCACTATTCAGGAACAGATTAAAACCAAAATCAGTCAGGACAGCACTCTTGAAACTACTAAATATACGGTAGAAAACAACATCATAATCCGCGTTCCTAATACTCAGCTCGATACGGTTATAAAAACTATTGCCAAACAAATTGATTTCCTTGATTTCAGGGTAATCAAAGCCGATGATGTTTCACTGAAATTATTATCAAATCAGCTTTCTCAAAAAAGAAGTACCAATACCGAAAAAAGAGTCGAAAAAGCGATTGACGAAAAGGGCAAAAAAATCAATGATATTATGGCGGCTGAAAATACTTTGGCAAACCAAAAAGAAGCAAATGATAATCGAACAGTAGAAAATTTATCGCTTCAGGATCAAATTAATTTCAGCACGGTTACTTTACAACTTTATCAAAACGAAACAATACAGCAAGAAATAATTGCCTGCGAAAAAGATCCTGCTGCTTACAAACCAAACCTTGGAATCCAGATAATAGACTCGCTGAAAAGTGGCTGGTATATTTTACAGTCAATCTTAGTTTTCTTCGTTAATCTGTGGCCATTTATCTTAATAAGCATTGGCGGATTTTTCCTTTACAAGAAGTATCTGAAGAAACAATAATCGGTAATAAATTTGCATTTTCATAAGAAAAAATTCGTTATATTTGATATAGAATTAAACCAATCACTAAAATTTGATGCGTTTAATTACAAAATTCTTAAAAAAGATTACAAAAAATATATTTGTGATTTTAATTTGAGACTTTCGGTTTGCATCTTTTCCAATAGCTTATATATATTTTTTAACCTTAAAAAATCCTAAGTATTATGAAAATTGCCACGATTATTGTCCGCGTTTTAATTGGTCTTTTACTTCTTTTTGCTTCAATCAGCTTTTTCTTTAAGCTGGCTCCTGAGCCAGAAGTAACAGGAAACTTTAAAGCTTTTAATGTAGGCCTTGTTGCCTCAACTTATTTACTCCCTTTGGCAAAATCTATTGAATTACTTTGTGGAATCGCTTTCGTCACGGGACGTTTTGTAACATTAGCCAATATTTTGATTTTACCCATAACGGTAAATATTCTGTTCATCAATTATTTTCTTGCCCCGGAAGGTTTACCCATTGCAGGTTTATTATTCTTAGCTAATTTATTTTTGATTTACAGATATTGGGATAATTATAAAAGCGTTTTTACTCCATGATCCTGATTTTAATTCAAAATACAAAACCCGACAGAAATAAAAATCTCTCGGGTTTATTTTTAATTTGTTTTATCGTGTTTTACCCAAACCAAATCTGATGTTGTATAACCAATTTCTCTGGCTTTCATAAGAAAATCAGTTTTAACACTTTCCGGAATTGTCTTTTCTCTTGAAAGTATCCACATATATTTTAAACTTTCACCGGCAACAAGAGCGTACTTGTAATCGGGGTCAATTAAAACCACATTGTAGCCGGAATAAAAAGGGCCGAAAAAAGAGACTTTTAGCATTCCAATATTTTCTTTTTCGACAAATTTAGCTTTCCCGATACTCTGTTCCCTTTTGCCTTTTTTGAAATTATATCCCTTATTATCGACTTTAATCGTTTTATCTTCATTCAAAGAATACTCAGCAGTAACATTGTCTAAATCTCTTTCCCATTTATAATCCAGTCTGGCAATTTCATACCATTTACCAAGATATTTTGTGCTGTCAAAATTTGTTACAGCAGTTGCTTTCTTCGGAATTCCTCCTCCACATGAGCATAATGCGAGTCCGATTCCTGCTCCGATTAAAATTGGAACGATATACCTGTTTTTCATATCATTATCTTTTTATTTTTCTAAAGATACTACCACTGAAATACATTTGATTTACAAAATTGCTCCTGATTATTATATTATTACGAAGCTAAAATGAGGATAAAAAAAAACCGCCAGATAAATTCTGACGGTTCTGAAATATGATTTTACGTAAAATATTATACGTGTATCGCTCTGTTTTCAGTAGCTGCCAATGCTGCTTCTTTTACCGCTTCTGCGAAAGTTGGATGCGCATGGCTCATTCTTGAAATATCTTCAGCAGAAGCTTTGAATTCCATAGCCGTAACCGCTTCAGCAATTAAATCTGCAGTACGGGCACCAATCATGTGAACACCTAAAACCTCATCTGTTTTTTCATCAGCCAAGATTTTTACGAATCCGTCTAAGTCAGCACTTGCTCTGGCACGTCCTAGCGCTTTGAATGGAAAACTTCCCGATTTGTATTTAACTCCGGCTGCTTTCAATTGCTCTTCAGTTTGTCCAACTGCTGCAACCTCTGGCCAAGTGTAAACAACACCAGGAATTAAGTTATAATCGATATGTGGTTTTTGACCTGCTAAGATTTCAGCAACCATTGTTCCTTCTTCTTCCGCTTTGTGTGCTAACATTGCTCCACGAACAACGTCACCAATTGCGTAGATATTTGGAACACTGGTTTGTAAATGATCGTTTACTTCAACTTGTCCTCTGTCTGAGATTTTAACTCCTGCTTTATCAGCGTTTAATCCATCTGTATAAGGACGACGCCCAACAGAAACTAACGAATAATCTCCTTCCAGCGTAATGGTTTCTCCTTTTGCATTTTCAGCCTGAACGGTAACAGCATCGCCGTTTCTTTCAACTGATTTTACTTTGTGGGAAACGTAGAATTTCATTCCTTGTTTTTTCAATACTTTAGTTAATTCTTTAGAAAGAGAACCGTCCATTCCAGGAATGATTCTGTCCATGAATTCCACAACAGAAACCTGAGCTCCTAAACGAAGATAAACTTGTCCAAGCTCGATTCCGATAACTCCTCCTCCAATAATTACTAAATGTTTTGGAACTTCTTTTAAAGCCAAAGCTTCTGTAGAAGTGATGATTCTTTCTTTATCAATTTTGATAAATGGTAAAGAAGACGGTTTTGATCCTGTAGCGATTACAGTATATTTTGCCTCGATAGTTTCAGACGTTCCGTCTGCTTTTGCAACAGCAATGTGAGTTGCATCTAAGAAAGAACCTAAACCATTGAAAACAGTGATTTTATTTTTATCCATTAAGTAGTTGATTCCACCTACGGTTTGATCTACAACGGCTTGTTTGCGCGCGATCATTTTCTCTAAATTAATTTTTACATCCCCGGAAACTTCGATTCCGTGATCTGCAAAATGAGCAATTTCTGCATAATGATGAGAAGATGATAATAATGCTTTTGAAGGAATACAACCTACGTTAAGGCAAGTTCCGCCTAATGAAGTATATTTTTCTACAATAGCAGTTTTGAAACCTAATTGTGCGCAACGAATTGCTGATACATATCCGCCAGGACCTGAACCTATAATGACTACGTCAAATGAACTCATAGTTTTTCTATTTTTTATTTTTAGCGTTACAAAATTAAGGAATAAAGTTTTGTTTAAAGTTTAAAGCTTAAGGTTTTTTGTTATGATTTCTTTAATTTTTAAAAAGAAAGTGATTCTTTTTTGATTTTTGATTAACGAATTTGAACTTTTTAAAATCTTATAAATTTCGATATCAAAAAAATATATAAATTTAAAGCCAGAATATTTTTCAAAAGTTAAGACTCAAGGTTTTTTGAGGATTTCTTGAATTATGAAAAACTGAATAAATGATTAGTTCTTTTTCAATAATCTCATAAATAATAACAAATGGAAATTTAACCAATGTCAATTCGCGATCAATTGGTTACTTTTTATTTCGAATAGCTTGGGATTTACACTTAAGACTTTTAAGTATGATTTTAGATAAATTAGAAATTGCTTACCTAAACCTTTACTTCTGCTTTCGTAAAATTCAATAGATTCGTCTATCTCTTTTTCTGCTAATGGTAAAATAGTAATTTTAAAAGCCATACTTAGCATTCAGACGTTTTTCTACTTCTCCCCAGGAACTTGACTTATTTTCTCCAGAGATATATTTTTCTCTTTCTTCAGCAACTAAATCGTAGTGGGAATCGGAAACTATTGACTTTTTTTCATCATGATTAATGGCATCAAAAACACTTTTTAAAATTTCTAATTTTGAATCGTCTTCAATGAATTTCCCAAAATCTTTTATGAGTTTACGTCTTAATTCTTTCGTTTCCATTGTCGTAGCATTTTAAATCAAATTTAATACTTTTTAGTAATTAAAAAATGTGTTGATTACTTAATTTTTACTTCACAGTTGTAAAGTACTTTCGTAAGTTATGTCATTTCGACGAAGGAGAAATCTTCGCGAGAAACTCTACAACGATTGGGAAATTCTATGCGGAGCTACTTGTGGAGATTTCTCCTTCGTCGAAATGACAAAAAATACGCTAACCATCTTGATATTATAAACTTAGAATCTCAGCATCTCAAAATCTTAGAATCATTAGAACGAAATCACCGTCGAATTCTTCACTTCACTAATCATAAAGGTACTTTGTGTACTTCCAATATGCTGTAAGGAAGTTAGTTTAGTTACTAAAAACTCTCTGTAAGCTTCCATATCTTTTACCAAAACTTTCAAAATATAATCATAGTCACCGCTTACATGATGGCATTCTAAAACCTCGTTTAGTTTTATTACTTCGCTTTCAAATTTGGTCAGAAACTCTTTTGTGTGCTGAATTAGTTTCAAATGACAGAAAACCACAAAACCTTTTTCAATTTTAGATTTATCAACTAAGGCTACGTAGTTTTTGATAATACCTTCACGCTCAAGTTTTTTGATTCTTTCATAAACTGCCGTTACTGAAAGATTGAGTTTTAAGGATAATTCTTTGGTTGTCTTTTTACTGTCGGTTTGGAGTAAAACAAGGAGTTTTTTATCTGTAGCGTCTAGAGTCATTTTAGTTGATGGTTTTTGGTTGATGGTTGATAGTTTTATAAAGAGAAATAAAATCTACCAGACTACAATTTTTGCATCAAATTTAGATCAAAAATCATTATAAAATCATTTTTGTAGTTTTAAAATCTAATTATTTGTTTTATAGTTGATTAATTTTCTAAATAGACTTTATTTTGAACTGAATTTCTTTTGAAAACGAGTGCCCTAGCCCTGATAGAAGCGACATCCTTTTGTGGCGGGGTTCGCCACAAAAGATATAGCGGATAGCAGGAAACAGCTTCTAAAAAAATTGTTTCAGGTTTAAAGTTTCAGGTTGTTGGAACTTGAAACCTGAAACTTTAAACAAAACAAAAACTAACTATTATGAAAAACTTTAACCCGGCAGACAACATTCAGGATTTGCAATACTTTGGTGAATTTGGAGGCGTGAATCCTTCGATTTCTGATTCTTCGACATATACTTTTCTTTCGGCCAAGACTATGTTCGACACTTTTGAAGGCAATATGGAAGGTTGTTATTTGTACTCCCGCCATTCATCGCCGAGTAATTTGTATCTGGATCAGGCTTTGGCGGCGATGGAAGGGACCGAAACAGCAAATGTTTCGGCTTCGGGTATGGGAGCTATTACGCCTACTATTTTACAGTTATGCGGAGCAGGCGATCACATTGTTTCGAGCCGAACGATTTATGGTGGAACCTACGCTTTTTTGAAGAATTTTACACCTCGTTTTGGTATTGAAACGAGCTTTGTTGACATTACAAAGCTGGATGTTGTAGAAGCTGCAATTACTACTAAAACCAAAATTTTGTATTGTGAAACTGTAAGTAATCCACTATTGGAAGTCGCAGACATTGCAGGTTTAGCAAAAATTGCTAAAAAATATAATCTGAAACTGGTTGTTGATAATACATTTTCACCATTATCGGTTTCTCCGGCAAGATTGGGTGCTGATATTGTGATTCACAGTTTAACCAAATACATTAACGGAAGCAGCGATACTGTTGGCGGTGTGACCTGTGCTTCAAAGGAATTTATTAATTCGCTGAAAAACGTAAACTCGGGAGCAAGTATGCTTTTGGGACCAACAATGGATAGTTTACGTTCTGCAAGCGTGATGAAAAACCTGCGTACACTTCATATCCGAATTAAACAGCACAGTCATAATGCGCATTTTCTGGCCGATCAATTTGAAGCTGATGGTTTAAAAACAGTCTATCCGGGATTAAAAAGCCATCCGAGTCACGAATTATACAAAACGATGATTAATCCAGAATATGGTTTTGGCGGAATGCTGACTATTGATGTTGGAACTTTAGCTAAAGCCAACGAATTGATGGAGTTAATGCAAGCGAGAAATCTGGGCTATCTGGCGGTAAGTTTAGGGTTTTATAAAACGTTATTCAGCGCTCCGGGAACTTCGACCTCTAGCGAAATTCCGCTAGAAGAACAACACCAAATGGGATTGACAGATGGTCTGATTCGTTTTTCTATCGGGTTGGATAATGATATTAAGCGTACTTACGAGATGATGAAGGCTTGCATGATGGAGATTGGAGTTTTATAGACAGAAACATTTCTTAATAGATAAATTTGCACTATTTTTTAATTAATTTGTTTGAATCCGCTGGAGATTTTTCTCTAAGCGGTTTTTTTTACCAAAAAAAAACATTAAATACTCATTACCAACAAACTAACAACACAATAAAAACACAATAAAAACACAAATCAATAAAAAACAACATTTTTTACGAATAAAGTATTTTTTATTTGGTTTTAACAAAAAGTTACAAACACTAAAACGTAATAGTTCTTAAATAAAAATTCATACAATAATTTCAATACCAATAAATTATATTTTTAACAAAAAATTTACAATTTAACTAACAGAAATTAAATTATGAAAAAAAGCCTACTATTATTTTATACCCTGTTAATTCCCTTTGCTTTTTTACAGGCACAAGTGAATACATCTTATTTATGGCACCTACATCAACCTACATATTGGGGAGATATTAGTAAAAAAAATCCAAACCGATACCAGATTGTAAAAGAATCTCAGGACTTAAAAGTTTCAGGGGCCAATAATGATCAAAACGGACTAGCACACCCTACAAACAATCTGGTAGAAATTTTCAGCACCGGAGATCGGGTTGCTGCTTATCAATTTGCCCCAAAAAATGCCATTAATTCTATTCGGGATTTAGCTAAAGCCGGAGCACAAATTACTTACGGAGGTTCTTTGCTGGAAAACGTTAACGAACTCGCACAAGCCAATCAATGGGGATATTCTAACTCCTGGATACAAAATATTAAAGATGCTAAAGGATGGAAGACTTCGGGCGGATTCTCCCGCATGGAAATGGTTTCGTTTACGATGCATCATGCACTTTCACCGCTATTAAGCGACGAAGCTTTAAAAAAAGAAATTAAAGCACATCAATATTATACTGCTCAATTATTTGGCAGTCATGATTCTAAAGGATATTGGCCGGCAGAATGTGCTTTTTCTGAAAGAATTATAAAAACATTGACAGAATGCGGTATTGAATGGTCAGTAATCGCCAATAGCCATTTGTCCCGAACACTCTCTGATTATCCTCTAAAATATGGTTCCGGCGGAACAATGTGTGATGTTCCTAATAAAGCCGACCAAGTCGAAACCAAAGGGAACACTTGGTTTTCTGCCCAAAAAGATGCTCGTGGAGGTCAGTTTGCCATACCTTATTCTTACCTTCCATACAAAGCAAAATATGTAGATCCGGAAACCGCTCAGGAATACAAAATTACTGTAGTTCCTATGGCTGATTATGAGAGTTATGAAGATGGGTATTCCGCAATTGGTACTTCGCTGATTGCTCCAATTGTTGCAAAAGCTTCTACTTCTCCAAGACCTCCTTTGGTTTTATTTGCCCATGATGGAGATAATGCCTGGGGCGGTGGCTCCTCATATTACAATGAATCGGTTACAGGATTTTCTCATGCAGCTGCTGCCAATGGAAACATCCCAACTACAATACCTCAATATTTACACGACAATCCTGTACCGGAATCAGAAGTTGTGCATGTTGAAGATGGGGCATGGGTAAATGCAGATGGCGATTTTGGACACCCACAGTTTACAAACTGGCTGTGGCCATTTTATGATTCGGTGACAAAAAAATTTAATCCGACCGCCTGGACAGAAGACATGATGAACCAAGCAATTACAACTGCAGGAGAAAATCACGCTATCATGGCAGAGCAACTGGAAGGCAACAACCTTAGAATGAGTGAAATTGTAAACCCCACTGCAGCTGTAAGCCCTGCCGAAAAAGCTTGGCATTTTTTAATGGCCGGTTATGACAGTGGAAATGCGTATTATGGCCTTGCAGAAGATTTAGAAATAAAAACTACACTTGCTGTTAACCGCTGTGTACAATTTGCAAAACCAACTCTCGATGCACATCCGGGTGTAGATGCCACAAAACCGTCAGTATTTATTCCGCAACGCTGGCCATACAACCCTGGAGAAAAGGGATATGGAGCCCCTTATGCTTATAAAGATTTTCTCAATTCAGCAGATTTTACAGTATATACTTTTGCGTATGATGTAAGCGGTATTCAAAAGTCTGAATTAAAATATCGAATTGATGTTGATGGAAAAAACAGTTTGAACTCAAATGATAATGAAATTTACGCAGGCGGTTCAGAAGTAGGAAACTGGATTACTTTACCAATGAGTGAAAGAATTTTTCCAAAAGGAAATATTACCAGTAATACTCAAGCAGATTTATACATGCTGCCAGAAGTTATAGCAAATCAATACTATGCTGAAATTGCAGGTATCTCTGAAAAGTTATTAGATTATTATGTAGAAGTAACGGATAAAAAAGGAAACGTAACCAAATCGAAAATTCAGCATGTCTGGGTAGGAAAAAATCTGGATGTTGCACCAAAAATTGCTTTCACACCAGAAAATAATTACTCTTCAACAGCTTTGGATGTTACTATTTCTGCAACTGACAGCACTGATCCAAAACCTAAATTATATTATACAACGGATGGTTCTACCCCTACTCTTTCTTCCTCTTTTGCAGAGTCTTCCAAAACAATTAACATTACCAAAACTACAACCTTTAAGACTTTTGCCGTGGATGCAGATGGTAATACATCTGATGTTGTGACAAAAACATATACAGTTGGAGAAAATATTGCACCTATAACCGTTTATTTTAAACCGGCAACTGCATGGGGAATACCAAAAATTTATTATTGGGCAGCACTTCCTTCAGGTAGTGTACCAACTATCACATGGGCACAATCAATTGCAATGGAAGCTACATCAAATGGCTGGTACAAATACAGTTTTACCGGAACAACTTCTGTAAACGTTATTTTTAGGAATCAGGCCGGAACAGCACAAAGTCCTGATTTAACAGGAATCACTTCTGATAAATGGTATGATTCTTCATATAATGCAGTACTTGGATTAAACGACCCTATAAATTCTCCAAAAAATTTGATACTATACCCCAATCCAACTTACGGTACTGTAAACATCTCTTTGGATAATAAAGTAACAGAGGCCGGGATTTTCGACAGCAAAGGAGCTTTAGTTTCTTTCCAAAGCATTCAAAATCAACAGATAGACATAAGCAATTTAGCTGCAGGAATTTATATTATCAAAATGATTACGGAAGATAAAAAAACAATTTATAAAAATGTAATCAAGAAGTAAAAACCACTTAATTAACCAATAAAGGGATGATTTTAGAGTTCTAAAATCATCCCTTTATTGGTTAAAAACTTAATGTTAAAGCTGCTTTCAAATTAAAACTAAGAAACCTGTTTAAAATTTAATTTACTGTTTTTTCGACTATAAGTAAAATAAATCACAAGTCCTATTAATAGCCAAATTGTAAAATAAATCCAATTCCAGACACTTAATTCAGCCATCATATATAAGCAACATATTAATCCTAAAAGCGGAATTAAAGACAAGTTTTTTCTAAAAGCCCAAACGACTAATCCTACCAAAACAAAAAGGAAAATCCACATAGGAATTTTGTGTTTGAATAAACTGAACCCTGATTCATATTTTAGTGAATCGTTAATTGGTAATCCTTTTACTATTTGAGCGTATTTTACATCGTCATCTTGATATTGACTTAATAAATATTCCAAATCTGATGTTTCGGAAGTTTTATTTTTAACATCAATAGTTTCTAAATAATTGAGAACTTTGACTGACTCTTCTTTATTTAACGAAGTTATAATTGTTGTTGCGTCAAAAGTCTGCGCTTCATTATTAACAAAAGCCATAGTCGCTTTATTATTAAAAGCAAAAGCATAATACAATCCGGCTAAGATTAAAACAGGTAGAATATATTTTGAATTGACATAAGGTGTTTTGAATTTTCCTCTCGGGATTTCAGGTTTATTCTGCAAGACCAAAACTCCTGCACAAACCAGTACAAAGGCAAATAAGGTTCCGATACTGCATAAATCAGTTACCATAGTCAGATTCAAAAATAAGGCAGGAACAGCAACCACAAAACCGGTAACAATAGTTGCGAATGAAGGCGTTTTAAATTTTGGATGCACTGTAGAAAACTTCTTTGGCAATAAACCGTCACGACTCATACTCATCCAGATACGTGGCTGTCCCATCTGGAAAACCAATAAAACACTTGCCATTGCCACAACAGCACTTACGGCAATAATACCCGACATCCATTTTAAATCTAACTTTTCAAAAACAAATGCCAAAGGATCTCCAACATTTAATTCATTATAACGCACCATTCCGGTTAAAACCAAGGCAATCGCAATGTATAAAATCGTACAAATAATAATAGCCCACATCATTCCGCGTGGTAAATCACGCTGTGGATTTTTACATTCTTCTGCCGTTGTTGAAATTGCATCAAAACCTATGTAAGCAAAGAAAACTGCTGAAACACCTTTTAAAACTCCACCAACTCCATTTGGTGCAAACGGATCCCAATTGGCTGTATCAACATAAAAAGCGCCAACTGCAATAACTAAAAGTACAATACAAAGTTTCACCACTACCATTAAATTGCTGGCGTTACGAGATTCTTTCATTCCACGATAAACTAAGGCCGTAATTAAAACGATAATAAACAAAGCAGGCAGATCGGCAACAAAATGAAAGGAACCAATTGTTGGTGCTGTAGTCCAGGCCATATAAGCCGCCTGCAATCCAGAATCTAAATTTTCAAAAGTTTTTCCTCCCTGCATTAAAGCCATCGCATCTTTAAA
Organism: Flavobacterium pectinovorum; assembly: GCF_022802975.1. GTDB lineage: Bacteria > Bacteroidota > Bacteroidia > Flavobacteriales > Flavobacteriaceae > Flavobacterium > Flavobacterium pectinovorum_B. Next base: position 13,143 of record NZ_JAFEVZ010000009.1, on the reverse strand, counting down.
ACCATTGGAAGCGGTTAAATAATCCATCTGAATCCATTGTGGCAAACGAATACCACCACTTTGGAGCAATCCCGTAAAATAATCACTCCACGATATGGCAACCGTTATATTTCCTACGGCATATTCCATAATCAACGCCCAGCCTATTATCCAGGCAATTAATTCTCCAAAAGCAACATAAGAATACGTATAAGCACTTCCTGAAACCGGAACCATTGAAGCAAATTCGGCGTAAGCAAAAGCTGCAAAACTACAGGCTAATGCAGTAAATAAAAACAGAAAAATAACGGCTGGCCCACCATCGGCACTGGCTTTTCCGATTGTACTGAAAATACCAGCCCCCACAATAGCAGCTATTCCAAAAGCAGTCAAATCCCTTGTAGTTAAATGTTTCCCTAATGCATTGTGCCCATCAGTTTCATTTTGTGCAACTTGTTTCAGGATATCCTGTACTGTCTTTTTTCGAAATAAACTTGAAAATGCCATACGTGGTTTAGCTATTAAAAATTAAATTTTTTAGATGTTTATCGTTTTATTTTGCAAATAATGCAAAAATTATCCTGATTTCAAATTTATAAAACGTTTTTGTTTTTTTTGTGATTTTTTTTTCTGTAACGAATTATTTTTTTGCCACAGATTGCACAGATTTCTTTAATATTCAGTGCACGCAGATTTAAAAAGATTTAAGCAGATATTCACAGATTTTATTTATCACAAAAAAGCAATCTGCCAAAATCTGCAGAATCTGCGAAAAAAAATCCTTCTAATTCTGTGGTTAAATTTTCATTACGATTTAAATATAAATGTAACATTTCTTAAAATCAGCTTACTAATCAAGAAGCCTTTTAACTTTAAATAATCATTTTATGGAAAAAATCACAAGACGTTCTTTTGTAAATAAATTAGGGATAGGTATGGGGGCTTCGGTTGTAATGACTACGCTTCCTTCTTTTTTGACTGAAGCTCAAAGTAAACGATTCTCTTATACCGGAAAAAAATTAAATACTGCGCTTTGCGGTTTAGGAAACTACGCTTCTATGCTTGCAGAAGGAATTCAGGTTTCTGAATACTGTCATCTTGCCGGAATCGTTACCGGAACACCGGCGAAAGCTGAACAATGGAAAAAGAAATATAATATTCCAGAAAAGAATATTTATAACTACGAAAACTTCGATAAAATCATAAAAAATAAAGACATTGATTTAGTATATGTCGTTACACCAAACGGATTGCATAAAGAATTCACTATCCGTGCCGCAAAAGCAGGAAAACACGTTATTACTGAAAAACCAATGGCAATTTCGGTCAAAGATTGTGAAGAAATGATAAAAACCTGCAACGAAAATAATGTGCAATTGGCAATTGGTTATCGTTTGCATTATGAACCAACACATTTGGAAATAAAACGTCTGGGTCAGGAAAAAGTTTTTGGGCAGGTACGTTATATTGAAGCTTCTCTAGGCTATAAAATACATGATCCAGCTGACACCAAAAGTACTGTCAATTTCAATGACCGCTACGAATGGAGGCTTAACAAAAAATTATCCGGTGGTGGTCCGTTAATGGATTTAGGAGTGTATTGTATTCAGGTAAGCCGTTACGTCTTAGGTGAAGAACCAATTGCAGTTACGGCACAATTTGGTACCGTGCACAACAAACAGATTTTTACTGAAACCGAAGAAAGTATTTCCTGGCAAATGGAATTTCCGAGCGGAGCTACTGCAAATTGCAACACTACGGTGAGTTACAATATTGACAGATTTTACGCTTCTGCGGATGAAGGTTCGTTTGAGTTGAGCCCCGCTTTGAGTTACGGTCCTTTTAAAGGTAAAGCATCCGAAAAAGAATTAAAATTCCCTGTAATGAACCAACAGCAGACTCAAATGGATGAAATTTGTAAAGTCATTTTAGAAAACAAAAAACTTCCAAATCATATCACAGGTGAAGAAGGACTTAAAGACATAAAAATCATCAACGCCATTTATAAAGCTGCTGAAATAGGAAAGAAAGTTAGTTTGAGATAGTTTTTTGCCACTGATTACACAGATTAGTACAGATTTTTTAAAATATTTATTTCACGCAGATTAAAAAAGATTTAAGCAGATATCTGCAGATTTTATTTATTTCTAAAATTTAAATTAAATCTGCCAAAATCTGCAGAATCTGCGTGAAAGAAATCCTTATAATCTGTGGCAAAACTTTTCACATTTCACAATTTACATTTCATTTAAGACAATTCCTTAGAATACTTACCGGATGCTGAGCTTCACGACTCGTTCCATCATAAATCTGGTGACGACAGCTCGTTCCTGCTGCAGCGATTTTTACATTTTCAGCTGTATTACGTACTTTCGGAAATAAAGTATCTTCTCCCATTTGCATGCTTACCTTATAATGCTCTTTTTCATAACCAAAAGAACCCGCCATGCCACAGCAGCCCGAATTGTAAATGGTGACCGTGTTATTTTTAGGCAGATTCAGCATCGCAAAAGTTGCTTCAACAGAACTCAATGATTTCTGGTGGCAATGTCCATGGATTTTAATTTCTTTTGTTTCTTCCGAAAAAGAATCCGGCGTTATTTTTCCATCGATGATTTCTTTTTTGAAGAATTCTTCAATCGTAAAAGCATTTCTGGCTAATTTTTCTGCAGCTTCTTTATCATCCGCTAAACGAAGATATTCATCCCTGAAAGTCAAAATCGCCGAAGGTTCTATTCCAACCAAAGGCGCATTTCCTAAAACCAGATCTTTAAAAACGTTCACATTATGATTGGCAATTTTCTTCGCTTCTTCCAAAAATCCTTTCGAAAGATAGGTTCTTCCGCTTTCCTCGTGATCCACGACTAAAACCTGATAACCTAATTTAGTCAATAATTCGAAAGCATCGATTCCGATATTTACGTCGTAATAATTCGTAAATTCGTCTACAAATAAGTATAATCTTCCGTTCGGAAAATCTGTTCCTGAAGGTTTATGGTTTGCAAACCATTTTCTAAAAGTCTTTTTCGCCAATAGAGGAACTTGCCTTTCCGGCGCAATTCCCATTGTTTTTTTTACGAAGGACTGATTCGAAATAAAATTGGTAATTGCTGGGAATTTACTCCCCATTTTATTCAGTTTCGCATTGTTGGCAAATATCTTATTTCGGGTCGAGAATCCGTTTGCTTTTTGATATTGGTATAAAAATTCGGCCTTTAAAGTTGCTACATCCACATTACTAGGACATTCGCTGGCACAGGCTTTACAGCTTACGCACAATTCAAAAACTTCGTATAATTCTTTCTGGTCAAATTTATTTTCTTTTTCAGAATACGTCAGATATTCTCGCAACGCATTTGCTCTGGCACGAGTGGTTTCTTTTTCATTTTTGGTCGCACGATAGCTCGGGCACATCGCTCCTCCTGCTGATGGTAATTTTCTGCAATCACCGGAACCGTTGCATTTTTCAGCTGCACGCAAAATCCCCAAACTGTCTGAGAAATCCTGGAACGTTTTAATATCCGGTTCAACCCTTCCGGAAATTACACGATGGTTTTCGTCCATTTTCCCAGCGTTGACAATCTTCCCAATATTCAAAACCGAATTCGGATCGAATGCCAGTTTGATTCTTTTCAGCAATTCGTAGTTTTTATCGCCAATCATAAACGGAATAAATTCACCTCGAACAATTCCGTCGCCATGTTCACCGCTTAATGAACCTCTGTATTTTTTAACCAGATGTGCCACTTCGGTCGCAATGGTTCTGAATAATTTTAAATCCTCGGTTTTCTTTAAATTCAAAACCGGACGAAGGTGCAATTCTCCCGCTCCCGCATGTGCATAATAAATCGCTTCCTGTCCGTGGCTTAACATCATCGCCGAAAACTCTGCAATGTAGGCAGGTAAATCGCTTAGTTCAACCGCAGTATCCTCAATTGAATCCGCCGCTTTATTGTCGCCTACAATACTTCCTAAAAGTCCCAGACCGGCTTTTCTCAGTTCGTTGGCTTTGTCAATATCAGCTCCGTAAATCTTTACACTTGCATAACCAAAATTATTTTTTTCTAAATCAGCAATTAAAGCATCTGCTTGTTTTTCGGCATCTTCCAAAGTATGGGCAGCCACTTCAAACAGCATAATCGCTTTAGGTTCACCCTGCAAAAAGAACCTGTTTTTTACGTGTTCCCGATTCGTTTTGGTACAATCCAAAATCGTATCGTCAATCATTTCACAGGTGTACAAATGATGTTTCATTGCTACGACAACCGATTCTAAAGATTCCTGAATTGTATGATAATGCCCCACAACCATAATACTGTGTGCTGGCGGAAGATCATCTACTTTCAGTGTCACTTCAGTTGTAAAAGCTAAAGTTCCTTCGCTTCCGCAAAGCAGTTTCCCAAGGTTGATTGTTGGTTCTGTGCCGCCAAATAATTCCGATTTCAGCAAAATATCAACGGCATAACCGGTATTTCTTCGATGAATTTCAGGCTTCGGAAACTCTTTTACAATTTCTTCCTGTGCTTCCTTAATCGAAAGCTCATCGGAAATCGTTTTGTATATTTTATTTTCTAAAGTATCCCCTTTAGTTTTTTCTATAAATTCATCCGAAGTCAGGTCTTTAAAAACTACTTCAGAACCGTCGCTCAAAATTGCTTTTACCTCTGCAATTTTATCGCGGGTAACACCGTATCGAATCGAAGTTGTTCCCGAAGAATTATTTCCCACCATTCCGCCAATCATCGCACGGTTTGAGGTTGATGTAATTGGGGCAAAAAATACCCCGTGTGGTTTTAAGAATAAATTCAGTTCGTCGCGGATAACACCGGGCTGAACCGTAACGGTTTTCTTTGCGGCATCAAACGAAATAATTTTGGTAAAATGCTTCGAAACATCAATGACCAATCCGTCTCCTACCGCCTGTCCTGCCAGCGAAGTCCCCGCAGTTCTTGGCGTAACCGAAATGTTATGATCCCCTGCAAACTTGATTAATTTGGCAATATCCGCAGTTGTTTTGGGTATAGCTACGGCATTCGGTTTAATTCGGTACACCGAAGCATCGGTTGAATAAAGCGTTTTATGAAGATCATCGTATAAAAGTGTTCCTTCTAATGATGCAGACAGTTGTTCTAACTCCTTAATTATTGACATTCTGATTTGAATTTATAACCTAAAACGGATGTGTTTTTTCGGCTACAAAAATACTCTTATTTCCTTTGTTTTTATTCTAAATTAAGAAAATTAGGCACTGAGTTATCAATGTTTATGCCATATTACTGCGAACTTGTACTGTGTTTTGACTTTAAATCCTTTTTAGAAATGTGTTTTTTGCATTTATTTTAAATTGCTAACACAAAAATGTTTAATTACTTTTCGGTATTATTAAGTTTATTTAGAATAATTAAAAATAATTTGGATAAAAGAACATTAGCCATTACTTTTGCTTCATAAAAATTTTAACTCTTACCAAAGATGAAAATAAATACCATTAAAAAACTGTTCTTTAGCTTACTGTTTTTTAGCTCGTTAACTGCAATAGGTCAGGAACTTGGAAAAGTAAGCGGTAAAGTATCGCTAAGTGGAAATTTTCCTGCTGAGAATATTTCTATAAAACTAAAAGGAACAAAGTACACAGCTGTTACGAATGAAAACGGACAATATGAAATTAAGTCTGTTAAACCGGGAAGCTATATCATTAGTATTAATTCTGTCGGAATTAAATCGGTAGAAGAAAAAATTGTAGTAGCAGCAAATCAGACTACAACAAAAAACTTCTCTCTTTCTGAAAGTCAGGAAGATCTTGATGAAGTAATCATTACAAAAAACAAGTATAAACAAGACAAGCCGTCAATGTCATTGCGTCTTCAGACTCCTATACTTGAAATTCCCCAAAATATTCAGATTGTAAGCGCTCAGACTTTAAAAGACCAACAAATTACAAGTATGAGCGATGGAGTTATTCGTAATGTGAGTGGTGCTGTTCGTTTAGAACACTGGGGAGACATGTACACTAATATCTCTATGCGCGGATCTCAAATTCAGGCATTTAGAAATGGTTTCAACGTAGTATCTTCTTTCTGGGGACCACTTACCGAAGATATGAGTTTTGTTGACCACATTGAATTTGTAAAAGGACCTGCGGGATTCATGCTTTCAAGTGGTGATCCGAGTGGTCTTTACAATGTAGTAACAAAAAAACCAACCGGAATTACTAAAGGGGAGGCTAGCGTTTTGGCCGGAAGCTACGACTTTTACCGTGCCAGTATTGACTTAGACGGAAAATTTGATAAAGACGGAAAATTCCTTTACCGTTTTAATGGTGCCTTTCAAAAAAAGGGATCTCACAGACCTTTTGAACATAATGATCGTTACGTAATAGCCCCGGTTTTTTCTTATCAATTGAGCGATAAAACAAAAGTAACATTAGAATACAATGGTCAGTTTGCTAATATGAGCGAAGTAGGTTCGTATTATGTTTTTAGTTCAGCAAATGAAGGCTATGCAACTACACCTGTTGATTTTACTATGACTCAGCCAGGTTTGCCTGATACAAAAATTAATGACCACAGTGGTTATTTAATGTTTGAACACAATTTTGACAGTAATTGGAAATTAACCGCACAGACTTCCTATTTTAAATATTTAATGGATGGTTACAGCTCCTGGCCAGGAGCAGTTGGTCCCGTAAGTATTGATACTGATGCAAATGGTTCTTTAGATACTGAAGTTTTGTCTCAAGGAGAAATTATCAGAGGTGTTAGTATTTGGGATGCAGAAAGTGATATGTTTTTAGGTCAGATTTTCGTGAATGGAAAATTCAATACGGGTCCAGTAAGTCATAAACTTTTAGGAGGTATTGATTTAGGAAGAAAAGATTATATGGCCGATTGGGGACAAAATCATGCATTAGACACTTTAGAAGATCCTTTTAATATTTTAAATCCTGATTATGGAACGCCTGCAAATGGGCTGCCAAATTTTGATGAAAGTACACCTTTAAGTCAGAGGGCAGCTGGATTATATGGTCAGCAGTTTGCAGCCGGATATATACAGGATGAATTAGGTTTCTTTGAAAATAAATTAAGACTTACTTTAGCAGCACGTTATACCTGGATTAAACAAACCAGCAGTTATAGTGATCCGGCTGCAGATAACCACATTACACCTCGTATAGGATTAAGCTGGTCAGTAACACCTTCTTTAGCTGTTTATGGTGTATACGATCAGGCATTCACTCCACAGTCCGGAAGAGTGAGACCTACCGAAAGTATAAAACCACTTACAGGCACAAATCGTGAGATAGGTATTAAAAAAGATTGGTTTAACGGTACCTGGAGTACCACCGTTTCTGCTTATAGTATCATTAAACAGAATGAATTGACTACTGACCCTGTTCAACCCCCTGGATCGACAGTTATTTACAGTACAACATTAGGAGAAAAAACAGCTGAAGGTTTTGAAGTTGATTTAAGAGGTAAAATTATTGATGGTTTAAACTTAATTGCTAATTATGCTTTTACAGAATCAAAAGTAACCGAAGCAAATGTCAGCACTTTTACAGAAGGCGATATAGTTCCCGGATATTCTAAACACGTAGCTAATGCATGGCTAAATTATGTAGTTCCTTCAGGAATTTTAAAAGGTTTCGGTGCCTCTATTGGCGGAACATATCTTGCAGGACGTCAAACCGATACCTGGAGTGAAGGATTAGAAAAATTACCTGATTATTTTAAATTAGATGGCGGATTGTCGTATGAAACAAACAAATTCAAAGTAACGGCTAATGTCTTTAATATTTTAGATGAATATTTGTATAGCGGTTCCTTCTACCAATGGGTTAGTAATGGAGTTTATTACTGGCAAACCGAACCACCAAGAAACTTTAGAGTAGGTGTAACCTATAAATTCTAAAAAGCAATTCTGTTTTATCATAAAAAAAACGTCTCAAAGTGTTATTTGAGACGTTGTTTTATGATCCTATTTTGTTATTGAAATTACAATTGATTTTTTCAGGAGCTGTTTCCAGCTGTCCACTATATCTTTTGTGGCGAACCCCGCCACAAAAGGATACCGTTCCCATCTGGGCTAAGATGTTCTTTTTCATAAGAAGCTTATGCGGGGCTGATAATTTTTAAGTTCTTTTTAAGTCTTAATAGCCAATATGTATTCGTAAATTAGCGGCAAGATAAACACACCACAATGACAGTATTAACATTCACCCTGATTATGCTTTTAGGAGCTTTTTTAGCCGGTTTTGTAGGCTCCTTATCCGGATTAGGCGGCGGAATCATCATCATACCGCTACTTACAATTATGCTCGGAGTCGATATTCATTATGCCATAGGTGCGGCTTTGGTATCGGTAATCGCAACATCATCCGGTTCTGCAGCGGCTTATGTCAAAGAAGGAATTACCAATATGCGTTTGGGAATATTTCTCGAAATCGCCACCACACTCGGGGCAGTTGGCGGAGCATTGCTTTCGACCATCGCACCGACTTCGTTTATAGCCGTTTTATTCGGACTCACACTTATTTTCTCGGCTGTTAATTCACTCCGAAAAAAAGAAGAACACATTGTTTTAGAATCCAGTCCGCTGGCCAATAAACTACATCTAAACGGCACCTACCCTACTCATGACGGAGAAGTAATTGCATACGGAACAAAAAATGTCATTGGCGGATTCAGCATGATGGGCATCGCCGGAATGATGTCGGGATTGTTAGGAATCGGTTCAGGAGCTTTCAAAGTAATTGCAATGGACAATATCATGCGCATTCCGTTTAAGGTTTCTACCACCACAAGTAATTTTATGATGGGCGTTACGGCAATGGCCAGTTCGGTAATTTACATTCAGAAAGGCTATATCGAACCCGGAATTTGTATGCCGGTCGTAATTGGGGTGTTGTTCGGAGCCATGGCGGGAGCCAAAATTCTGGTTAGAACCAACCCGAAAAAATTACGCATTTTCTTTGCCTGCCTCATTTTTGTACTGGCGATAAACATGATTTACAATGGCATTAACGGAAAAATCTAAAAACATGACACCCAATATATCTCAGGAAAAAGATTTTCAGAACATTATAGGTAATTTACTACGCTACGGCGTTTGGACGGCCTTGTCTGTAGCCGCCATTGGAGGCATTGTTTATCTGTTGCACCACGGGCAGGAAATCGAAAACTACTCGGTATTTATAGAAAAAGACAAAAACATTTTCGAAGTAATCGCCTCCATTTACCAGGGACTGATTCAGGGCAAAGGTGACTCGATCATCTTCTCCGGAATCATACTTTTGTTTCTCACGCCAGTGTTTCGGGTGTTGCTGTCGTTATTTTCTTTTCTCCTCGAAAAAGACTACCTCTATGTTGCCATCACCTCCATCGTAATCGGAATCATTATCCTCAGTATTTCGTTTGGGTTTTCGCATTAATAAAGCCATTTTAGTTTAAGGATTTTCAGAAGCTAATCCAGCTGTCCACTATATCTTTTGTGGCGAACCCCGCCACAAAAGGATGCCGCTTCCATCTGGGTTAGGGCGGTTGGGTTTCATGAGAGGTTTTGGTGGAAATTTATATTTGAATTAGTTGATGTGATAAAACATGAAACGTTCAAAATAAAATCATCAAATTAAGAGATAGTTCCTCACTAATTCTGGTGCTCGATTGCATCGAGTACCTAATTTCTTTTGGATACTAAAACGTAGCGTTTGCAACGCGGATATTTTTAGTACTTAATATAAATCTACTGAAATTGAGACTGTATGATTTCAATTTTATGAAAGCTTTATTTTAATTATTCGCGTTGCAAACGCTACGATTCGGTTACATAATATAAGTAGGTACTCGATGCAATCAAGCACCAGATTTGTTGGTAAACGAGCGCTAGTTAGGTTTATATTAATCTAACATAATATTGATGTTAATTGAATAGTATATTCTATTTTAAACATCTCTAGAAACCTATTGATTAATTTTCCAATATTCTTGTAAAGCTATTTGTGAACAATATTCTTGAAATTGAGCCGGAGTTTCCTGAGTTTCTGTCCTAATATACTCTAATACCTTTTCTAATTCATCATTAAAATCTCCAAGTATCTTATTAGCCATCTCAATTTTATTTTCTCTTTCCATATATGTAAGCTCAATTGCTTTATCAATTCTTCCTGGTCTTGTGGAAACAAAATTTAGCGTTCCATCATCAAGAGTCTGAGGAACCCCAATCGCTGAATCAATTTTTGTAATATCATTAGTAGTTATTATAGTAAAAACACCTTCTGATTTATCAACCCCATCAATACAATTTAGTAATGTATCAAATGTCAAAGGCATCTTCATAGACTGATTTTCCGTGTTAGCTCCATCATCACTGTTTTGTAATAAACCTGACAAAACCATTGAATTTTGGGCTATATTTTTCCTTTTATCAAAAACATTGTCAATATCTTCAATGAGTGCAATACAAGGAACATTAAGTTGCATACTTTGCCAAGATTTTACAAATTCATTATTTGATAATTGACCTATCGAAAAAAAATAAATTGGCATATCCAAATCTTCTGCAAAAGCACGTGCCAATGCAGTTTTTCCTGTACCTGGAGGACCATACAAAAGCCAACCTCTTTTCCATGGGATTCCTTTTTCCTTGTACCAATTTTGGCTTTTTACCCAGAGTCCAATAATGTCAATTAAATTCTTAATTTTTTTAGGAAAAAAAAGATTCTCTAGTGCTTTTCCATTACTTTTCCTTTCTCTACCTAATTCATCTTGTGTTACACCCAAGATCCGATATTGATTCTGTTTATACCATGCATAACCAGAATTATGTCCATGACGCTCACTTCCACCATATTCTCTCTCAGGAAAATAATAGATATTGAATCTATTTGAATTCTCTTCCTTTTCATCAATATTCCAACTTACGTTATTTCTCCCAATTATTGATTTAGTTACAATTTCATCGAAGTTAACAGTAAATCGTAAACAAAAAATATAAGAATAAGTCTTGTCAGTTTCACTTATCGAATGAGGATTGTTGTCATTTCCTATTTCTGTATGAGGGTTTGTGTGGGTAAAATAAAAAGGAAGCCTAAAAAGCTTCAAAAACTTTTTCTCAGTTAAAAATATTATAGATTTTACTCCGTATTTTTCATATGGAACAAGTCCATATTTTCCATTTCTATATGACTCATATTGTGAGCCATAAACCCTATCATAACTTGATATTTTTTTATAATTTGTTATCAAATATGCAACTATAGCATCATGCGTATCTTCACTTTTAATCTCAATTTTTTGAATAAATGTCGATATAATTATCCATATTACGGTCTTTATCTTATCCCAAAATCCTACAACGAATGCTACTAACGCACTTCCTTTTAAAAAATCTATAACCATATTTAATATATTATTAAAAAAAACAAATTTAAATTTTTAATCATTATAACTATTATGGAAAACCATAAGCTTATTTTAAAACAAGGATAGAGATAAATGAAAATTGAACAACACGTATATATACCCGTTTTCTAAAACCAAAAAATCCCCAACTTTCCCTAAATTTATCCCCAAAACATTCCGATTTTAGCATTATCAAAAAAGCCTTCATCAAAATGAACAAAAACATAACCGCTCTCCACAACATCGCCCAAAAACAAACCCGAAAAATACTCGGTTTAATGTCCGGAACTTCGCTTGATGGGCTTGATATTGCGTTGTGTGAAATTTCGGGAGCGGGCGAAAATACAAAGGTTACCATTCTCGAATTTGAAACCATCAATTACTCAGAAGATATTAAAACTGAAATCAAGAAAGTTTTTGCTAAAAAAACTATCGATTTTCAGCATTTGGCTTTGCTCAACGAATGGATCGGTCTTTTGCATGCCGGAATGGTCAATGATTGTCTTCAAAAATGGAATATTCCAGCTGACGAAGTCGATTTGATTGCTTCACACGGACAAACGGTTTTGCATGCTCCGAAGTTTTTGCATCAGCAGGAAAAATTCCCAAATGCGACTTTACAAATTGGCGATGGCGATCATATTGCCGTAAAAACCGGAATTATAACTTTATCCGATTTCAGGCAAAAACATGTTGCAGCGGGTGGCGAAGGCGCGCCTTTGGCAGTTTATGGCGATTATTTATTATTCAGCAAAAAAGGCGAAAACCGAATCATGCTCAACATGGGCGGAATCGCAAATTTTACCTATCTGCCCGCTTCCCTAAACGCCGAGGAAGTTTTTGTAACCGACACCGGAACGGCCAATACCCTAATCGACATTTTCACCAAACAGTTTTTCCCTGAAAAAAGCTACGATAAAGACGCCGAAATTGCCCAAAGCGGAACCGTAAATCAAATCCTTTTGGCGGAACTAAAAAACGATGCTTTTTTTACAAAAAGTTTCCCAAAAACCATTGGTCAGGAATTATTCAATAAAGGTTTTGTTGATTCGGCACTTTCAAAAACCAATCTTGAAAACATTTCGGCACCAGATTTGCTGGCTACTTTAACACGTCTGAGCGCAGAAACAATTGCCGAAGCGATTCAGTTTGTAGTTAAAAACACGGGAATACCAATTACAGATTTTAAAGTATATATGTCAGGAGGCGGAACTAACAATCCTTTATTGGTCAAGTGGTTAAAAGAGTTATTGCGATGCGAATTTCAAAAAAGCGATGATTTAGGCATTTTAAGCGATGCCAAAGAAGCGGTTTTATTTGCTGTTTTAGCCAATGAAACGGTTGCCGGCGGAGATTATAATTTTGGAGCAAACAAAGGAATTCCATCTGTAACAATGGGTAAAATTTCGTTTCCGGATTAAAAATTTAAACACATAGATTACATAGATTTAAATTTCAAAAAAGATATATTAAAAAATCTGGATTTTCACACATAGCTCTGCGTTTTTAAACAAGTGAAACGCCTTTACAGACAAAGAAAAACTATGTTGCTATGTGTTTAAAAAATAAAGGCAGAACTTAAAATTTCAAATACATAGATACAGTTTTAGAATTTCAAAAAGATGTTCTTAAAAAATTTGGATTTTCACACATAGCTCTGTGTTTTTTAAACAAGTGAAACGCCTTTACAGACAAAGAAAAACTATGTTGCTATGTGTTTAAAAAATAAAGGCAGAACTTAAAATTTCAAATACATAGATACAGT
>NZ_JAFEVZ010000008.1 GCF_022802975.1 Flavobacterium pectinovorum | reverse complement strand
TTAACACACGAAAAAAAGTAGTTTTTTAGGTGCTCACTTTGCACCGAAATTAGATGGTCACTTTAAACCGAAACGAAGTGGTCACTTTAAATTGGAAAACAGTGGTCAATATCACTGAGTTTTACAGTTTAATAAGAAATCCTGTTTATTGTGGTAAAATATTTATACCGAAATATAAAGATGAAGAAAGCAGATTTGTTACAGGGCAACATGAGCCACTTATTTCTGAAGGCCTTTTTTATAATGTACAGGATATCTTAGATGGAAAATCACGCCTTTACAGACCTAAGATTAAAACTGTCGTTGATTTCCCTTTAAGAGGCTTTTTTATCTGTCCAAAGTGCCAGAAGAAGCTGCAAGGAAGTAAATGTAAAGGAAGATACAAATATTATCATTATTACCACTGTGAAGCGCAATGTAAGTTTAGAATTAACTCTGAAATCGCTAATGAACTTTTTATTGAAGATCTCAATAAGTATCAGCCAATAGCTGAAGTTAAGAAATTATACAGCTCGATTTTATATGAAACACATCGTGATCTCGCAAATAATGCCGGCGAACAGAAAAGAAGACTTGTCGAACAGATAAAAGATTATGAACTCAGATTAAGCAATGCAAGAGATCTTCTTCTTACATCAAAAATTGAAGCTGATGATTATAAGCTTATGAAAGATGACTATGGTGCTCGAATTGCAAACCTTGAACGCGAGCTATCAACAGTCACTAAAGATAAGCATAGTATTGAAGAACTACTGATAAAGGGGGTTGACAACCTCATCAAACTTAGTGATTCATATTTGAAAAGGGATTTATCAGATGCAAGAAGCCTAATTGGTTTAGTTTACCCCGAAAATTTCACAATTCACGAAAATAAAGTACAAACCGCTAGAGTGAACAAAATAGTGGAGTCTATTTATCTCATTAACAAACAGTTAAAAGAAAAAAAAAACGGGACAAAAGATGATTTTTATCTTTTGTCCCGAGAAGTGACCTCGACTGGATTCAAACCAGTAACCTTCTGAGCCGTAATCAGATGCGCTATTCAGTTGCGCCACGAGGCCTTTTTGTTATCAATTAAGCTGTTTTTTTGTAGCTTTGTTGATTGCTTATTGCGGGTGCAAAGATAGACATAAATGTGAGATATACAAGAGAAAAATAACATAAAAATAAAAAAAAATGCAGATTAAAAATTATATACGTGATATTCAAGACTTTCCAAAAGAAGGAATTTTATTTAAAGATATTACTCCTTTGCTAAATGAACCCAATGCAAGAGAAAAATGTCTCGAAATTTTGCTAAATTCCTTAAACGGGCAAAGAATAGATAAGGTAATAGGAGCCGAAAGTAGAGGTTTTTTCTTCGGAATGTTATTGGCTGACCGACTGAATGCAGGTTTTGTGCCTGTTAGAAAAGCAAACAAACTTCCCTTCAAAACTATTTCGGCATCTTATAATTTAGAATATGGTACAGATTCATTAGAAATACATATTGACGCCATTAAAAAAGGGGATAAGGTTTTAATTCATGATGACGTTCTGGCAACTGGGGGAACAGCTAAAGCACTTGCTGATTTAGTAACCAAACTTGGGGGTGAAATAGTTCAGTTTAATTTTTTAATAGAACTTTCTTTTCTAAATGGAAGAAGTAAAATAAATAATCATCCCATTTTTACTGCTATAACTTATTAAATATAAAACGTTTTAAATTAAAAAACTCCTAAAACCTATCATAAGTAAAACCTAATAGATTCAGAATTAATTTTTAGAGTTTCACTCATAATATTTTATGAAATAACATTTTCAATCAAATACAAAGCAGATTTACTTAATTAATACCTAATCTGGATTTTAGTTTTAAAAATAATAAAGCAATTTTATAGGCATCATCGGCAGATGAATTTCTGTCACTTTTTGGAATTTTATATATTTCACATAACTCATCCAAAGAAAATTGTTTGTCGTTTATATCTTTTAATTTTCGATACATAACATCAATATCCAAAGCTTCATTTTTTAGCCTGCCACAATCCAGTCTCTCTAATGAAGCATTTATCATTTCGATATCAAAATTAACATGATGACCAACTAAAACAGCATTTCCAAGATAATCTATAAAAGCATGAAGAGCTTCATTTTCCTGAAGCTTTTTCATCTTACTTTCAATTATAAATTCGTTTGATAATCCGTTATCATGCAGATATTTGTATTGTAAAAAAACGGCTTCAAAGTTGTCCTGTATTATGATACTGTCACCAACAATTGCAAAAGACCCCATAGATAAAATTACATCTTTTACTGGGTTTAGTCCTGACGTTTCTGTCGATATAACTACAAATCTATTGGGTTTAGTTTCAAATTTACTAAGGTAGTTTTTCCAAAAATCAGGATATTCTTTGTTAATATTTTTTAGCCAGTCCAGCATATTATGAAAATTGTGTAAGTTGAAATTTATTCTTAATTAACTCCTCCAAATCACGCATAGGAGTCAATGCATTTTTTAATTTCTCTTTATCTGTTTTAGATAGCTCTTTTATATTTATATATTGACCGGAATCGTCATTTTTTAATCCTTCAACGGTTCTAAATTTCAATAAAGTTAAAAATGCTTCAGCACAGCTTAAATATATCTCAGCATTTTTTGAATCTGAAATTGCGAGTTGTTTAAATCTTAAATAGGTATTCTTAATTCCTTTAATGTTTGAGCTTAATATTAATAACCTCGCGGCATCAATAAGTGGCATTAATGCTCTGGTTTTAATATCAAATTTCATTTTATTAGGACCTTCTTCTTCTAAAATGAATTTTTTGAAAAAACTCAAAGGCGAATTCTTTTTTAAAGCATCATTACCTAAAAAATCAAAAAATAATGGGTTGTTAATTGCATTTTTAAAGATAACATTTTCGATTGCTTCTTCAATTTTTGACTCACCAAAAACAATTTCATAATCAAAGAAAATACTGCTTAAATCATTACTGTTTTCACCTGGAGTATTCATCCAGCTATTGTATTGTTTTATCCAGTCAGTCAATGATTTACACCATAACATATTACTTCCCATGTGTCCATTTGGACAAAATTCATAACCTACTTTTTCTAACAAAGATGTAGTTCTTTTGGCTAATCTTAAAAAATAATCTTTTACTTCTCTGTATTTTTCCGGAGTAACATCTTCAAAAATTAATATACTGTCCTGATCTGTAAGTAAAAGCTGTTCTTTTCTTCCCTGACTCCCAATACTTAACCATGCAAAGCGGGCAGGAGGGGAACCTAAGTCTAATATTGTTAATTCGACTGCGCGTTTTATTAATGCCAGATTGATTTCGTTGGCAATATTACACACGTGTGAAATTGGAATGTTTTTTTGAATTGAATTCTGAATTAAATCAGATAATCGATCACGAATCTGTTTTAAATCTTTTGGTAATTGCGACCTCTTAATTTCTTTAATCAAAACACCAGGATTACTGGCCTGAGCTACAATTAAATCATGTTCAGAAATAATCCCTTTAACTACCGATTTATTTGTACCATCTTTAGTAACACATAAGTGTGTAACATTGTGTTTTAACATTAATAACTGTGCCTCTGCCAAAGAAACATTTTCAATAACAGTAACAACAGGAGATGACATGATTTTATCTATCGTTTCAGTAATTGAAAAACGACCTGTTGCTACTTTTGAAGACAAATCGGCATCTGTCAAAATACCTATAGGATAATTATTTTCGCAAACCACAATATTATCAACCATTGATTCAGTCATTAAAATAGCAACATCCTTTACAATTTTATCAGCTGTTGTTGTTAATGGTGAGTTATTATAGCTAAGAGACTGAATGTACTGCATTTCTGATTGTGTATCCGAGTAAAATCCGTTATCAGAAATCAATTTGTTTTCAGAATTTACATTGTCTTTTGTATGACGCGAATTAATTGCAAAACTTTCCAATAAAAAATTTAGAACATCTGAATTATTTGCCACAAATGGCCTAAAAACAGCAATAGGAATAGCATAAACAATACTTTCTTCACGCGCTTTGGCAGTCATCATATAATTATTTTTCGCAAAAAACGGACGCAAACCAAAAATATCACCTTCATGACATTTGTTTATAATAGTTTCTTCAGCATCAGCAATCGTTGTAAGATTAATAATTCCCGACGATACCACATAAAAACTATCATGAAGAATATCATTGTTTTGAAACAAAACAGCATGTTTTTCTAAATTTATTACACGAATATTAGTTGCAATATTAAAGAGCTCCTGAAAAGTCAAATTATCAAATGGAGGATATTCTTTTAAAAAATCCGCAATATGCTCAGCGATTGTATTCATAGTAAATTTAATATAGTCAAATGTAAAAATAATAAAATAATAAATCACTATTTCATATTGTTACCAGCAAAACGATTGATTTATAAAATTCTTAATTTTTTCTTAAAATTATTACTAAATATATTGATTTAATTTAAGTATTTCACTCATTATCTTTTATTTAAGTATTCTGTTTTTGTTTAAAAAGTTAATTAAGCATATTTATTTGTTTGCTTAATTTTTAATTAAGTTAAACATTTTATCATTAATGAATGAAAAGGATTGAAATAAATTAAAATTTCTATTTTACATAATATAAATTATGGTTCAAAATACATCAATAAAAAAGCATCTAATTTGATGCTTTTTTATTGAAATTGACTTTAAAGTTTTTTAGAATATACTGCTTTGCCGTTTAATGAAACTTCAATCTCACCCTTTTCTTCATAAAATGTGGTTCGCAAAGCATTGTCTTTAAAAATGGTAACATCTCCATAAACTTTACCTGACTCTACAGTTACATATTCAAACAATAATTTTTTATTGTCTGGCTCAATTCCTAATTTGTAGCTTGAGAATTTTGTTCCTTTTAATTTAAAATCCTGTTGTGAATCTATAATTTTTCCATCTGCATAAAAATTAGTAAGTGTTTTATTTAAAGTAATGTCCGGATAATACTGATTTACTTTTGTCAACAATGCGTATTGTTCAGCATTTGCATCTTCTTGTTTTGAAGTTATTGTTTGACTAAAAGACATTGTTGTAAAAACTAAGACTAGTAATAAGATAATTTTTTTCATAATTTAAATTTTAATGTTATTGTTTCAAAATTTTTCAGAAAAGTTACATAATAATCATTTTTAAATAAAACGCATTATTATTTACAACAAGATAATAAAAATATATCTTTGAACAAAATTAAATGCTATATTTTAAGAAAATGACAACAAAAAAATACATTAAACTTATTCTTATTTTGGGTTCTTTAACAGCATTAGGCCCTTTTTCAATCGATATGTATTTACCTGGGTTTTCTGGAATTGCAACAGATTTAAATACAACTGTTGCAAAAGTTTCTATGAGTCTATCGAGTTATTTTATCGGAATTTCGGCAGGACAATTACTTTATGGACCTTTATTAGATCGCTTTGGGAGAAAAAAGCCTTTATTTATTGGTTTGATGATTTATATTCTGGCCTCTTTAGGATGTGTGTATGTAACAAATATTGATAATTTTATATTATTACGCTTTATTCAGGCTGTTGGAAGCTGTTCTGCTACAGTTGCTTCAGTAGCTATGGTAAGAGATTTATTTCCTGTAAAAGATATTCCTAAAGTTTTTTCATTATTGATGCTTGTTCTTGGACTTTCGCCAATGCTGGCGCCAACAATTGGCGGTTACGTGACTGAAGATTATGGCTGGCATGTTGTATTTTTAATATTAATGTGTATGGGTATTGCTATTCTGACAGCTTCACAATTAGGCTTGCCAAATACTTATAAACCTGATACTTCAATTTCATTAAAACCAAGACCTATCATTTCTAACTTTTTAAAAGTACTGAAAGAACCTCAATTTTTTACTTATGCCTTTACAGGTTCCATAGCTTTTTCCGGATTATTTTCATACGTTGCAGCCTCACCTATTATTTTTATGGATATTTATCATGTTGATGCCAAAACATATGGATGGATTTTTGCCTTTATGTCTGTTAGTTTTATTGCATCCAGTCAATTAAATTCGGTTTTATTAAAGAGATTTTCCAGTGAACAAATGATCTTTAGTGCCCTAATAGCACAATCTGTAATCAGTATTGTTTTTTTGCTTCTTTCTTTGAATAATCTTTTAGGATTGTACGAAACGATTGGGATGCTGTTTTTGTTTTTAGGCTGCTTAGGAATCTCGAATCCTAATACAGCGGGACTTACAATGGCTCCTTTTGCTAAAAATGCCGGGAGCGCTTCTGCTTTAATGGGAGCGATTCAGCTTGGATTGGGAGCGTTGGCTTCTTTTGCTGTCGGAATTTTTGTTAAAGATTCAGTAGCACCAATGGTAGCCATCATGACAGCGACCACCATTTTAGCATTTATTATTCTGAATATTGGAAAACGTTTTATCAAACAAAAAGTAGAAATATCCTCTGACGACGAAATTACAATTGGTCATTAAATAATAAAAAAAATCCGGAATTCAAAATTCCGGATTTTTTTATACCTGTTTTTTATCAGGCCTGATTATCATTCTAAGAGATTGGTCTCTGGCAAAATAGGCTATCATCCAATTATAGAAAGTTTTTAATCTGTTTCTGTAAGTGATTAGCGAAATCAAATGAACAAATAGCCAAATAAACCAAGCAAAGAATCCTTTAAAATGCCATTTAGGATTTGGTAAATCAACTACTGCTTTATTTTTTCCAATAATAGCCATTGACCCTTTGTCGTTGTAAACAAAAGGCTTAAGTGCTTTATTTTGAAGTGAAGCTTTAAAGTTTTTAGCAAGATTTATTCCTTGTTGTATAGCAACTTGGGCTACCTGAGGATGACCATCTGGAAAATTTTTATCTGCAGTTAAAATAGCAGTATCACCAATGGCATAAATATTCTCCGTAGCATTTACTTTATTAAAAGCATCAGTAGCCATTCTTCTTCCACGTCCGTAGCTTTCAGCTGGCATTCCTTCAAATATTTTTGCAGTAACACCCGCAGCCCATATTAAATTTTTGGTTTTAATGGTTTCTCCGTTTTCAAAAAATACTGTGTCGTCTACATAATCAGTTACCTTGCTGTTTAATTTAACTACTACACCTAATTTTGTAAGCGCTTCCAAAGTGTCTTTTTGAGAAGCTTCGCTCATTGGTGCGAGCAATGCATCTCCTCCATCGACTAAATAAACATTGCTTGCGGTGGTATCTAATTCAGGATATTCTTTTAATAAAATATTTTTTCGCATTTCAGCAAACATGCCTGAAACCTCTACTCCTGTTGGCCCACCGCCTGCTACAACAATGGTCAATAATTTACGGCGCTTACGAATTTCTTTACAAATAGCTGCTTTTTCTAAATTCTTAAGCAATGTATTTCGCATTACGATGGCATCATTTAAGGTTTTCATCGGAATGGCGTTTTTCATTACGTTTTCCATACCAAAATAACTGGTTTCGGCACCAGTAGCAAAAACCAAATGATCGTATGATAATTCGCCGTTACTCAAAATCACTTTATTTTCTGCCGGAACAACAGATAATAATTCACCTAACCTAAATTGAAGATTTTTTTTACCGGCAAAAAATTTCCTAAACGGATAACTGATACTTGAAGGTTCTAAAAAAGCCGTAGCAACCTGATAAATAAGGGGTGGGAAAAAATTGTAATTGTTTTTATCTACAAGGGTTACCTGTATTTCAGGATGATTTAGAAGCTCTTTTGCAAGATTTAATCCTGCGAAACCACCTCCAATAATGACTATGTTCATATATGATATATTATGTAGGTTTAATGAAAATTACCTCTAAAATTACAATATTAATTGGTTATGCAAAGCAACAAAAACATTACTTTTTATTTTTTTTAACAGATTTTTTAACTACATCGATATTCTTATACAGTTTTTCGATGGTTATTATTTTTTAAACTTTTTAACAGGCTTCTCTGCTGTTTCAACTTTATTCTGCAACACATAGTTAGCCAGTAGTTTTTCTATTAATTCGTCTTTTGTAAGATGATGAAAAACCGTTTTGACTTTCGTTTTTAAATCGGTTGAAATATCGTGATTTGGTTTTGTTTTAAAGATTTGTTTTGCCCATAAAAGCGTATTGTTTTCTTCTAAACTTGCAACAGAAGGTTTTTTGAATTCGATAAATTTCAAACCCAGCTCTCTTTCAAAATCTGCAATTTCAACAACTTCTTCCTGTTGTAAAACAGTAAGAGAAAGCCCCTTTGCTCCTGCCCTTGCGGTTCTTCCGCTTCTGTGCACGTACGTTTCATACACATCAGGCAAATGATAATTTACAACGTAGGATATTTCTTTTACATCAATTCCTCTAGCAGCCAAATCGGTTGCTACTAAAATATTGATATGCCCTTCACGAAATTGCTCCATAATTCGGTCACGGATTCCCTGTGATAAACTTCCATGAATTGCTCCTGAAGAAAAACGATTTATAGCTAAGTTTTTTGCCAATTTGTTTACGGCTGCTTTGGTTTTACAAAAAATAATGCCGCGTTCTCCGTCTCTTGAGTTTAAAAAATGCATTAATACATCTAATTTTTCAATAGGATCTACTACAATATATTCGTGATCAATACCTTGGTTACCAACTGTTTCCATATTGGCACTAATTTGAACTACATTTTTATTTAAGTAATTCTGAATCAATTGTTTTATCGTTCCCGGTAAAGTGGCAGAAAATAATAAAGTACGGTGTTTTTTAGGAAGTTCGGCAATGATTTCATCTAAGCTTTCTTTAAGGATAGAAACCATTTCATCGGCTTCGTCTAAAACCAAATATTGGGTTTGTTTTAAATCGACTGCTTTTCTTTGGATCAAATCGATTAAACGACCGGGAGTTGCCACCACAATATGTGTTGAATTTGTAAGTCTTTCGATTTGAGGTTTTATCGGGATTCCACCACAGGTTGCTGCAATCGAAATATTTGGGATATGTTTTGAAAAATCTTCCAGGTTTCTAAAAATCTGCTGACCCAATTCTCTTGTTGGAACTAAAATTACTGCCTGAATATCAGTTGATTTTGTATCGATTAATTGCAGTAATGGTAATCCGAAAGCAGCGGTTTTTCCAGTTCCTGTTTTGGCTAAACCAACCAGATCGTGGGTTTCAGATAAAAGTAACGGAATTGTTTTTTGTTGAATTTCTGTTGGCTCAACAATATTCAATTCGCTTAATGCTTTTAAAATTGGTGCTGAAATTCCTAATGATGCGAATTGTTTAGACATTTTTTTTATTTTTTTTTATTTTAGAATTCTGGTTTATTAATTCTGATTTTTCGTTGATCCAAGTGATCCAGTTTGGAGCGGATTCTGTCGAGATTAAAAAAATTAGAATTAAAAATGGTTCTCGATACAAATTTTCTGAAAAAGCTATTGCATTTTCAGAAAATTCACTGCCAATGACGTTTTTGTTTAACTAGGGCTTCGACTCCGCTCAGCCTGACAAAACAAACGTAATCTTATATTGCTTTTTTTGTAAAAAAAATATTCATCGAACGACATATTAAGTCGATAGATTTAATTAGTAAAAAACTCAATTTCAAAGAGCTTCTTATAAAAACTGAAGCCCTAGCCCTGATGGAAACGGCATCCTTTTATGCCGGTGTTCGGCATAAAAGATATAGTGTACAGCAGGAAACAGCTCCTTCCTTCGACTCTGCTCAGGATGACATTATTACAATTCAATTGATTCTCCGATTTCGAGAAGCATTAGATCTTTTCCTTTATCGAAAAATTTACGAATAGACTCTTCATGATTGATTTCGATGTATCCGAAAGTGTCAAAATGGTAGCCGAGTATTTTATCACATTCTACAAAATCAGAAGCGATAATAGCATCTTCGACATCCATTGTAAAATTATTTCCGATTGGAAAAATGGCTAAATCTAATTTGGTGCGCATTGGAATCAGTTTCATATCCATTGTTAAGGCTGTGTCACCGGCAATATAGATGTTTTTATGCTCACCTTCGATTACAAAACCTCCAGGGTTTCCGCCATAACTTCCGTCGGGAAATGAACTGGAATGAACTGCGTTTACATATTTAACCTTTCCGAAATCAAAATTCCAGCTTCCACCATGATTCATTGGATGTGCTTTTAAACCTAATTTTGCATAATAACTGGCAATTTCGGCATTTGAAACTATGGTGGCTTCTGTGCGATTAGCAATTGCCTCAACATCTAGAACGTGGTCGCCATGTGCGTGGGTAAGCAAAATATAATCGGCTTTTAATGTGTTTATATCAATCGCTGAAGCTAACGGATTTCCCGTTATAAAAGGATCTACAATGATATGCTTTCCTCCTACTTCAATTCCTAAAGAGGCATGACCGTAAAATGTAATTTTCATTTGATAAAAATTTAAAGTGAAACAATTATCTTCCTCCTAAAAAAAGATTTACAATGATATCTGAGATTAAAGATATCATACAAACTGTTAATAATATAGAAAGCAAAAAAGTACTGAGTGCCAGTTTTTTTAATTCGGGATCTAACAACTTGGGATTTTGATTTTTATAAACGGTAATTAAATGTTTTGTTAAAGGTATATAGGCTAATAAAAATAAATACTGATCAAAATTATAATCGCTTAAAATCGCAAAAACAATCACCAAAAGCATTGCTGTAATGATTATTGAAAAATGATAAATTTTAGCCTTTGCTCCGCCAATCTGAACCACAATGGTATTTTTTCCGGATTTTCTGTCGGATTCTTCATCACGCATATTGTTCAGGTTTAAAACGCCTACGCTTAACAAACCTATAGAAATGGCCGGCAAAATTAAAAGCGGATCAACTTCTTTAGAATATAAAAAATTAACCCCCAAAGTACTTACCAATCCAAAAAACACAAAAACAAACACATCTCCAAATCCTTTGTATCCATAAGCTGAATTACCAACCGTATAACGAATTGCAGAAGCAATTGCAGCAATTCCGAGCACTAAGAAAAAGAGCGAATAAATAAAATTAGTTTTACCAAAAGCAAAATAGATTAAGATGATGGCAGATAATAATGTTAGCAAAGAAGTTATTATAATTGCTTTTTTCATGGCCTGAGGCGTAATAACACCACTCTGAATAGCTCTTTGAGGCCCTACTCTATCAGCATTATCCGTACCCTTTACCCCGTCTCCATAATCATTTGCAAAGTTGGATAAAACTTGTAAACCAAGCGTTGTTAAAAGTGCAAAACCAAAAACTTTCCAACTAAATACTTCTGTTGGTGTATTGATGGCTTCTGTTGGATTAGATAAGGCGTAAATACTTCCTACTATAATTCCGGAAACAGATAAAGGTAATGTGCGCAATCTGGCGGCTTCAATCCAATGTTTCATTATGTTTTTTTAGTTTTATTTTGTTTCAGGTTTCAAGTTTCAGGTTTCAGGTTTCAGGTTTCAGGTTTCAGGTTTTTTACAGAACGGATAACATGAAACTTGAAACCTGAAACAATTATATTAATTTATGGCAACCATTTATTCTCGCCAAAATTAGGCTTTCTTTTTTCTAAAAAGGCATTTCGTCCTTCTTTTGCTTCTTCGGTCATATAAGCGAGACGTGTTGCTTCGCCTGCAAAAACCTGTTGTCCAACCATTCCGTCATCTGTCAAGTTCATGGCAAATTTTAGCATTTTTATAGAAGTTGGTGATTTTTGAAGAATTTCCTGCGCCCATTCGTAAGCAGTAGCTTCTAATTCGTCATGTGGAATTACTGCATTTACCATTCCCATATCCATTGCTTCCTGAGCTGAATAATTTCTTCCCAAAAAGAAAATTTCACGTGCTTTTTTCTGTCCTACCATTTTAGCCAGGTAAGCAGAACCGTATCCTCCATCAAAACTGGTTACATCTGCATCTGTTTGTTTAAAAATAGCATGTTCTTTACTCGCCAAAGTCATGTCGCAAACTACGTGCAAACTATGACCACCGCCAACTGCCCAACCCGGAACAACCGCAATAACTACTTTTGGCATAAAACGAATCAATCGCTGTACTTCAAGAATATTTAAACGGTGCTGTCCATCATCTCCCACATAACCCTGATGCCCTCGTGCATTTTGATCTCCTCCGCTGCAAAAAGAATATACTCCATCCTTTGTTGATGGTCCTTCAGCCGAAAGCAAAACCACTCCTATTGAAGTATCTTCTTGTGCGTCATAAAAGGCCTGGTATAATTCGGAGGTTGTTTTTGGGCGAAAAGCATTTCTAACATTTGGTCTGTTAAAAGCTATTCTCGCGACTCCGTTACATTTTTTATAGGTTATATCTTCGAATTCTCTGGCAGTTATCCAATCCATTTCTATTTATTTTGTTTTAAATAATTATCAGTGTAAAAATAAACCATTTTTACATTTTTACCTACTCAATTCTAAGCAAGTCTTTTTTCTAAATCAAATTTTGAAGATAATTATGTCTCAAAAATAAAAAATAACATTTTTTAACACTTGTATTTAAAAATAATAAGTAATTTTACAACCTAGAAATCAATAAGATACATTTTATTTATTGATTTAGAGATTGATTTTCTTTCACTGATTTATTAACCTAAAAAATGACTTTTTTTGAGAAAAATTAAAAAATTTGTCGCTCATTTTTTAATGGTTTTTAATTATAAAACAAAAAATAATGAGCAAATGATTTATTCATATGTTTCAACTTCAAGAAAAAGATAGTAACACCGAGGGTTAAACACTAGAAATGTTTATTCAATTTACCAAAAGAAAGAGTACGATAGATGAAAATTAAAATTGAAGACTTTCTGTAAAAATATTTCAAAACCAAAGGGTAAGCCGTGAAATTAATTGATTGTTTTTGAATAAAATGTATAGATTATTTAAAAGACATACGTTTAAAAAAAGTAAATCTTAAAATTCGTAAAATTTTTACTTTTTACAATACATTAAAATTTAAGGATTATTTTATTTCTGTTTTTTTTTAATTACAATTTTTTAAAACTAGAATAAAAAGAGAAAGGCTATTCGTAAAGGATAGCCTTTCTTGTTCTTTGGTAAAAGAAACCTTTTGATAAGTATCTAAGACCTTTATTTAGATATATTTTTTTTAGATGGCAGATTGGTAACTTTTAATAAGTAAGTACCTTCAGGGAGTTGATTTATATTTATTTCCTGTGTATTATTACTTAGTACTTTTTGTCCCTGAGAAAATATCTCTACTTTTTTTGAATTTAAGACAACCGGCTTTGCTGTCGAAATAGCTGATTCTGACTGTTTTTTTTCATTATCTTTTTTAGTCGCAGTATTTTTTTTTGAATCTATAACTACTACACTTTCAAGTTGTTTTGAAGTGTTATATAAATCATATATTTCTTTATCAGACAGAGCAGTATTATAAATTTTCAGCTCATCAAAATCAGCATTAATCCCTATTGTTGTATTGATTTCACCTAATTTAAAAACGGTTCCTCTTGTATCACGGGACATTCCTTTGATGTATTTTAACAATTCGCCATTTCTGTATATTTTTGAAGTATTACCATCAAAAGTAATACTGTACTGATACCATGTATTTTTAACTAAAGGAATATTAACTAAAAGATCATTTGAAGCTCCCCAACCTGCCAAACTTAAATCAGAATTTGAAGACGTTGTGCCTTGTTGAAGCAACCCGAAATATTGAGCATTATATGCTGTTCCATATCCCCATATATAATTTGGAGAAGAAATATCGTTCATTTTAATCCAAATTGTTACCGTTCTTGCTGCATCATTCTGCGGAAGATTATCAATTACAGCCTCTAATGCTTTATTTGTTAATCTTTGTGCGCTTTTTTCATTCCCCATTCTATCGCTTACATAATTTTCTGTTCCCATAAAAGATATGGTATTTTCTGTATTATGTAATGTTCCGTTGAAATTAAATTCGTGAATAGGTATCTGAGCTTCAATATTAGCAGAAAAGGCTATCATCAATGTAAGTAATATTTTTTTCATGATATTCTGTGTTAAAATATTAATCATTTTAATACTACCAAAATATCACTAACCCGATTTACAAAGAAATTTATTCGATAAACAACATCAAAAAACCGTTGAAATACAGGAAAAGAATAAATTAAATTATCTTATTTTTATTTTTTTTCTTATAATTTTATCAAATATTTAAATTTTACAAAATAAAAAAGCACTATTCTTACGTATAAATACGGTTAATTCAATAAATTAACTTTTAACTCAATTCAAAAGATTTTTTATAAAAAGCTTTCCGCGTTAATCACAGAAAGCTTTTACAGACCAATCAAAACTATTCGTAGATAAATGTAATTTTATAGTGCATTTATTTTGCAGTTATTTTTTTAGAAGTATCATTAGTAATTTTTAATAAATAAGTACCTTCTGGTAATTCGCTTATGTTCATTTGCTGATCGCCATTTAAAACTTTTTGGCCCTGAGAAAAAACTTCAATGTTTTTCGCAGCTATATCATTTGTTTTTGCACCAGTGCTTTTAGATGTATTTGTGCTTTTTGTGGATACTGCCGTTTTTGAAGATTTTATTGCTGTTGCCAAAACTACCTGAACGACTGGTTTTGAACTATTGTATAATGAAACTATTTCTTCATCTGATAAAGCGATGTCGTATATTTTTAAATCATCAATGTCGGCATTGATTCCCACTACCCTATTTACCTCTCCTAATTTAAAGATTATCCCTTTTGTATCACGGAAAACTCCACTAACTGTCTTCAATAGCGATCCATTTCTGTATATTTTTGAAACTTTTCCATCAAAAGTAATACTATATTGATACCAGGTATTTTTAGCTATATCAACATTGATAATAATATCATTTGAGGCACCCCATCCGGCAAAATTCAAATTTGCATTTGAGGTTGTTGTTCCCTGATGCAATAAGCCACAATACTGAGCGTTATACGGTGTTCCATATCCCCAAATATAATTTGCAACAGTGATGTCGTTCATTTTGACCCATATCGATATTGTTCTTGAACCCGAGCCCTGAGGAAGATTATCAATTATAGCTTCTAATGATTTATTTGTGAGTCTTTGGGCACTTTTGGTTATTCCCATCCTGTCCATAACATAATTCCCGTCTCCCATAAAAGTTATGGTATTTTGAGTGTTATGAAGTGTTCCGTTAAAATTAAATTCCTGAATTGGTTCCTGAGCATCAACATTAAAAGTGACAATGATGATTAACATAAGTAGTAGTTTTTTCATGATAGCTAATTTTTAAGGATTAAAAACAATTTTATCATTCTAGTACTATTAAAATTAGGTAAAAAACTAATTTTTATGAAATATACTCGTCAACGGGCTCAAATTATCGTTTAAATTATATAAACCAAAACTTGATACATAAAAAAACGTTTTTTCTTAATGAATTAGACTGGTAAATCTCATAAAAAAAGAAATTTCAGGTCTTAAAGAAAAAAAAAGATTTATCTTTTAATATTATTTTATTCAATACCAGCTAATTAAAAAATAACTTAAAATTAAGTTCATTTTTTGTTTGTAAATGCAGAAAACGTTCCTATATTTGCAACTGCTTAGAAGAACAAAGCACAACAAAACTGAGATCGGGGAGATACTCAAGCGGCCAACGAGGGCAGACTGTAAATCTGCTGTGTGAACTTCGCAGGTTCGAATCCTGCTCTCCCCACCAAAAGGGTAAAAGAAGCCGAAACGAAAGTTTTTCAATCTTTTCAAAAAAACCAAAAAAACATGGTAAAGCCTACAAATCGTAAGATTTGCAGGCTTTTTTGTTTTATACTGCTTTTCATATTTTTTAAAACCGCCTTAATATTGATTACAAAGTACTTTAGCGGCAGACTTGGCTAATTGAATTGGCAAAGAACTTTCAGTCCCTTTGCTTCGCAGTATTGCCCCTTCAAACAACATGATAATTTGGATAGCAAGCGATTCACTTTCTTTAATTTCTGCTTCTACTAGATACTTTTCAATGAGTCCCTTTAAGGCATTTGTGTGGACATCACAAGCTAATTCTATTTCTGCTGCCTTGTGCGCATATTCTGTTTTTGCATTCATTGCAAAGCAGCCATAAAGATTGCCGGCATCCACCAGTTCTGAAAGAAAGTCAAAAATCATTAAAGCCTTATCAACCGGATTATCTAATACAGGTTTTTCTATATAATCAGCTATTGCTCCATACATGATTTGGTGATAATAATTAACTGCAGCAAGAATGAGTCCCTCTTTTGATGTGAAGTGTTTATAAAGTGTTCGTTTGGATATTCCAGTACTATCAACGATGGTATCTACACCGGTGGCATGAAAACCGTTTTTGTAAAAAATGGCATAAGCACTTTTAATCATTTCCTCCCTTTTTTGGGCTTTTGAAACTTGATTTGTTTTTTTTTCCATGAATAAAAAAAATTTATTGCAAATGTAAACTAAACGGTTTACATTTGCAATATGTAAACAGAACTGTTTACTTTAAAAAAACACATAATTTAAATATTTTCAAAATGAAAGAAAACAATAAAATGGGGACTGCGGTAATAACTGGTGCATCATCAGGTTTAGGTGAGGTATTTGCAGAAAGACTGGCAAAACGTGGTTATGATTTAAAATTAGTAGCACGTCGTAAGGATAGATTGGATGCACTTGCTGAAAAACTGGAAAGCCAATATGGAATTAAGGTAACCAACTTAGTTGCAGATTTAGGTTTGGATACAGATTTAGAAAAAGTGGCAGAAGAGTTAAGAAATGATAAGAGCGTAACTTTACTTATTAACAACGCTGGTACTTCGACACTTACATCAGTTACTAAGACTAGTGTGGAGAAACAAAAAGAGATGGTGAATGTAAATATCACTGCTCTAATGCTATTATCGAATGCTATTTTACCGCAGTTTTTAGAGAAAAACGAAGGAACCTTAATTAATATAGCTTCAGTGCTCGGTTTTTATTCCTTACCTATAAGTGCCATATATAGCGGCACAAAAGGTTTTGTTATTCAGTACACCAAAGGGCTTCAGGAAGAAGTAAAAGGAACAAATATCCATATTCAATTGGTAAATCCTGCTACTACTGCAACCGAAATATGGGAGGTTGGTGGTGTTCCTTTATCTGCATTGGAGCAGTCAACAATTATGAAAACCGAAGAATGTGTTGATGCCATTCTTGCCGGACTAGATAAAGGCGAATTACTGACGCATCCTTCTGTAAACGACCAGAATCTAATTGATGCTTATGAAGATGCTCGTATAAAATTATTGCAGGGCTCACAAACTGGCCAGCCTGCAGAGCGATACAACATAAATTAGAAATTCAGCCCCTTACTTATGAGATTTTAGAAAAAATATTCTTAAACAATAAAAAATATAAATGAAAACAATAATTTTAAACGAACCGGGCAGTGTTGATAATCTGTTATATACAGAAAGCGCAAAACCAAGTATTACTGCCAATGAAGTTTTGGTAAAAACAATTTCATTAAGTGTAAACGTAATTGATTATAAAGTAAGATCAAATGAGGGAGCATTAAATTGGATTCTTGGTTCAGAAAGACCGGCTGTTATTGGCTGGGATCTGTCAGGAACCGTGGTGGAAGTTGGCGATGAGGTAACCGATTTCAAAATAGGTGATGATGTTTTCGGAATGGCTAATTTTCCTGGAAAAGGAAGTGCTTACGCTGAATTTGTTGCAGTTCCATCAGCACATTTAACTTTAAAACCCGAAAATATTTCTCATCAGGAAGCGGCATCGGCTACACTTGCCGCCCTTACAGCCTGGCAGGCTTTGGTAGAAAAAGCAAACGTAAAGAAAGGAGACAAAGTCTTAATTCACGCAGCATCGGGCGGTGTTGGCCACTATGCTACACAAATTGCAAAACATCTTGGCGCTTATGTAATTGGTACTTCATCGGCGAAAAACAGGGAATTTGTTTTACAAAATGGAGCAGATCAACATATAGATTATACAACAGAAAAATTTCAGGAAATAGTTTCAGATGTCGATTTTGTTCTTGATACCGTTGGAGGCGATACGATTTTAAAATCTTTAGAGGTAATAAAAGAAGGCGGTACAATTATTACCATTACAACCAGCAGTTTGTCCGACGAAATACTTGAAAAAGCAAAATCAAAAGAGGTCAATTTATCATTTTTGCTTGTACAGTCATCTGGTGAAAATATGCTGCAGCTTGCACAACTGCTGGAAAATGGCATCGTTAAATCGCACGTTTCCAAAACATTTTCTTTTGACCAAATGGGAGAAGCACATTTGTATTTAGAAACAGGCAGGACTGTTGGTAAGATTGTAGTCAATCTTTAAAAACAGATAAATATAAATAATTATAACACTTTTCGCATATATCTTTACAATGGCTTTTAGTACAAATATATAGAAGTCAAAATCCAGATATATGCGAAATTTTAAAATTAAAAAATGAAATGAGCATAACTCAAAATTTGGTCGCTAACACCAATGTTGATGTGCGAATTACATATGACCGATTAAAAACAATAAAAATCAACATATGAAACAACTAATCAATATTTTAGTAGTACTGGCAATTCTCCCTTTATTGGTTTTAGGTGCAGTAAATGTATTTGCTCCTTTAAATACTTTTGAATTGTATGGCATTAAACCATTAAGCATAATGACTTACAGTACCTTTAGAGGAGCAATCGGAGGCATGCTCATAGGAGGCAGTTTAATAATGCTTATGGGTTTAATTACCAAAAATAAAACCTGGTATCAAGCGTCTTTATTACTAATAAGTGTAATATTGATTTGCAGAATTATCAGCGTACTATTTGACGGTTACACAAATGATTTATTACCGGCATGCATAACCGAACTTTACATTATTATAGTAATGTATTTTGCATCAAAACAATCAGGTCATTCTAAAAATTAAGCTCAATAAGATTAATCTCTTATAGTAAAAGGTATTTGTAAAAACTTAAGTCGTTATTACAAAATTAATAAGGAATATAGAAGTATATAAAAACGCAGAGATAATAATTTGAATGCACAAAGAAAAAGAGCATGCAAAATAGTGCACGCTCTTTCATTTTTATATATTTTACTCTGCCAAAAAATCCAGTTTAAAAAACAATATTTTCCTGCGGTATGCAGCAAACTAAACTATTAAAATTTACTGCAGTTTACCCCTTTTCAAACTACTTGATCTTAACAACAACTTTTCCTTTTGACCTTCCGGTTTCAACGTAAGACAATGCTTCATTGATTTGCTCAAATGGAAATACTTTATCAATAACAGGCTTAATAATTCCTGCTTCTATGAGCTTTGTGATTTCTCCTAATTGATTACCTTCTGCCCTCATAAATAAGAATTTAAAAGACACGTTTAATTGCTTTGCTTTTTTCCTGGCACTGGAACTTAACAATTTTGTTACTAATTTTAAATACCAAGGCAAACCGATTTCTTGTGCATATTCTGGTGTCGGCGGTCCTACTAACGAAATTAACTGACCTCCTTTTTTTAAGACTCCTAACGATTGTTCTAATACTATCTTTTCTCGGTTACTGTGTAATACCACATCATAGTCTTTGAGCAGATTAGAAAACTCTTGTGTTTTATAATCAATCACCAAGTCTGCGCCAAGACTTTTTACCAAATCAATATTTTTTGTACTTGTAGTTGTTGCCACATAAGCCTCCAAATGTTTCGCCAATTGAATTGCAAATGTACCCACTCCGCCCGAACCAGCTTGTATGAAAACCTTTTGCCCTTTTTTCACCTTCGCAATTTCAACTAATGCCTGCCAGGCTGTTAAACCAACTAATGGAATAGAACCAGCCTCTTCCATTGATAGATTTTTTGGTTTCAAAGCTAAATCGTTTACATTGACAGCAATGTATTGCGCAAAAGTACCTATTCTGTAATCGCCTACTCTTGAATAAACTTCATCACCCATCTTAAATTTCGTTACTCCCGGGCCTACCTTAACGACAGTTCCAGCCATATCGTGTCCATTTATGATTGGGGTTTTATAAGGTAAAAAGATTTTAAACTCACCTTGTTTTATCATCGAATCTAAGAGATTGACACCTGCTGCATGTATTTGAACCAGAACTTCATTTTCTTTTGCAATTGGTTCTGCTACTTGGGTAAATTGTAATTTTTCTTTTTTACTGTATTTTTCTACTATAAATGCTTTCATTATTATCTGATTTTTATTTAATTAAAAATGGTATTGCTTTTTCAAGAAATTCTCCATAATATTGAAAAATACCTCCATGTCCTGAATTTGGATAAATTATTACTTTTTCAGCATTAGGAAAACGCTTTGCCAAATCATAGGAATTAGGTGTTGGTACCATTCTGTCATTATCACCATTAACTACTAATACAGGATGTTTGAAAACACTTAAATCAGCAGGTTTGTCATGTCCCCATTTTTCAATAGCTTTAAGCTGATTTTTCAAAACACTTAATTTTACTTTTTCATCACGGTTTTCTGTTCTTTCTTTTAGACGTTTTAGAAAATCACGAGCTGCTTGTTTGCCTGTTTTGTTTTGCGTAAAAAACAGATAAAATTTAGGATCTCTGAATGTGAACAGACCTTTAAAAATATCCTTATAGGTTAAACCAACCACATCACTAACTCCTTCTCCGCCTCTTGGCCCGGTTCCTGCAAGAATAATTTTACGGGCTAGAGCTGGCTCTTGCAATAGTAATTCCTGAGTAATAAAACCACCCATTGAAAATGCCACAATATCTACCTGCTTGTATCCTAAAGCATTAATAAAGCCAACAGCATCTTTTGCCATATCAGCAATACTTGTTCCCTGCTCGCCTGTGCTGGCACCAACTCCGCGATAATCAAAAGAAATGATATGACGGTACTGGGCAATAGAGTCCATAATTCTTGGATCGCAATTATCAAGATTTGCGGTCAGGTGATTAAAATATATAACCGGTATGTCTCCCTGTTTTCCATAAGAGCGGTAAGCAAATTTTATTCCGTTGGCTTCAACAAACTGAGTGGGAACAGTAGCATAAGTGTAATTTACACTTGGTGAATCTGATGCAGTCATAATTTCATAATTATTTGATTTTGAAATATTTGATTGTGGAAATAGATTACTAATATAACCTATTAACAGAATAAATGCAATTAAATACTTTTTCATTTTACTCATTAATAGTATTATTAATGAAAGTAGTAATGTAAGTTGTAGCCAATTCCGGATATTGATAATGAGGTGCATGACCTGCAGCATGAAAAATAATATGTTGTAAAGTTGGAGCTTTTTTCAATAATGGAAACCAATTTTCTACCGCAAATGAAATATCATTATCCCCTGAAATTGCTAATACAGGAGTTTGCAATGTTTTGTAACCTTCTCTAAAATTATCTTTGTCTTCTGTCAATTGTGGTGTAGCTGCAAAATAGCGCTGGAGTATTTCAGGCTTAACAGGTACCTTTGATTCATCATATCTTTGAGCAATACGTTGTAAAGATGCAATTCCGGCTGCACTGCTTTTTTCTGATGCCGGCTCAAAAAATAAGGTAATAATATCTTCCGGAGTATAGGTAGGCTGTAATGCTTTTTCTAAAAATAATGGAGAAAGAGGAGCATCGTTTTTACCCATTGGATTACTGCCTATTACAATCGTACCTAATACTCTTGCCGGATAGAGGAAAGTAGCGTATTGAGCTATCAAACCACCATAAGACCATCCTCCGACAAAATATTTATCGAATTTCAGGTAGTCTGCTATTTTTGTTACCTCTGATGCAACTTCGTGCAAATCAATTGGTAATTCTCCTTCCGAATACCCGATACCTGAATAGTCAAAAGTAATTACTGTATTATTTTTTGCCAGTAAATCAAGAAAGAGAGGATCCCAGGTATCTAAAGTCCCTCTAAAACGATTTGCCAGAATCAGCGGTGTTCCAGCACCAATTTTACGGTAAGCAATTTGTTTGTTTTCAATATTTGCATATTGTGTTTCTGTTGTTAATGCGTTATTTTCCATTTTTTTATTTTTTTATTTAAATCTTAACTTTTGATTTATTTGTTTAATTGCTTAAGAACATTTTTTTCTAAAATCCCATAAGCAAAATGCTGCAGGTTAATCAGTACAGAAGTACCTTTACCCACAATATTCCTAAATTTTGGCTTCGCTGTTTGAACTACTTTCAGTACTTTTTCGGCAACCATTGCAGGATCTTCAGCTTTATCTACCAAATCATTTGTAAATTTTTCAATTTTGCTTCTCAATGAATTGTAGTCTTCAATTTTATTGGTTGGTGATGAAGAATTATCTAGAATACTGGTTTTGAAAGCTGCAGGTTCAATCATAGCAACTTTAATATTAAATCCATCTAATTCATATCGCAAAGCCTTAAAGTATCCTTCAAGTGCATGTTTAGAAGCTGCATAATAAGCTGCATTTGGAAATGCTACCAAACCAATAATAGACCCGACAGTTATTATTTTACCAGATTTTTGTTCTCTAAAATGAGGCAACATTGTGTTGGTAACTTTGATTGTGCCCCAAAAGTTAGTTTCCAATTGTTTTCTTCCCAATTCAATCGGCGTTTCCTCTGCAATTCCAGAGACCAAAAATCCAGCATTATTGATGAGAATGTCCAATCTGCTTACTTCCTTAAAAACTCTATTTGGTAAACTGTTTATTGACTCTTCTGAATCTAAATCTAAAGAAATTAGCTTGAAAGGTAATGCCGGCTGCATTTTTTCTGGATTTCGGCTTGTCCCGATTACATTAAAACCCTTTCTATGAAGCTCGTTTGCGATAAGCAAACCAAAACCCGAAGAAGCTCCTGTTATTAAAATATTCTTGCTCATTTTATTTGTTTTAAAATTTATATTGTAATTTTGCTTGCAAATTGCAAGTGCAAATATACAAACAACTTTCAAAATGCAAGTTAATTTTTGAAATATTTTTATTTTATATCATGGAAACAAACAAAAAAAGGTCTGAATGCCCATTAAGCTGCTCATTGGATGTCTTTGGCGACAAATGGTCTTTACTCATTATAAGAGATTTATTATTTTTCAAGAAAGGCACCTACAATGACTTTTTAAAATCGGAAGAAGGCATTGCTACCAATATTTTAGCATCAAGGCTAAAGGCATTGGAGGAAAATGGCATTATTGAGAAATCAGCACACCCTGAAAGTAAGGCAAAAAACTTATACAGACTGAGTAAAAAAGGAATCGATTTATTGCCTATAATTATGGAAATTTACATTTGGTCTGATAAATATTTCAATATGCCGCAAGAAATAAAGGAGATAATTAAAGAAGCTAAAAATGATAAAGATAAATTTGTAAAACAGATCATAAAAGAATTGACAGCTGAATGACGGGAAGAAAAGTGGAATTGCAACTAGATTTGCCACAAAAAGCTAAAGCAGCTTTTCAGAATTTCTCAACAGTCTAAAATTTGCAGTTAAATACTATTACTTGCCGTTTATAATGAACACTTCTTTTGCTATAAATAATTACTTTTTTTAAAATTTTCAATTAAAAAGAATTGATTTTTTTTTAATTGAAAATTTCTCAAGTTATAACATTACTGCTTTTCAATTTTTTTAAAAACCGAACAAAATATAAAAAAGAACAAAAAAAAACTTCCCAATAAATTCTTGATGAATTTTAATGGGAAGTTAACACTAAAAATTGAACTCAAAAAATAAGTCTTTTTTATACTTTAGGTTTAGGTTTAGGTTTAAATACTATTTCATAAGATTTGCCCCCTTTAAGAATTTCCGCTGCTATAAGCTGAATATCTTTTTTAGTCATTTTATTTACAATATCCTCAAAGTTTTTAGGATCATTTATATCCTCTCCATATCTGTAATATTTAGTGATAAGCTGCATATCATAGGAGTTTTTATCTTTAGACTGTTCTTTTTCTTTTAAAAGATTGGTTCGAATTTTGTTTAAATCTTCATCATTGATATTGCCTTCAGTAATTTTTTTAAATTCTTCATTGACAATAGCAACTAATTTGTCAGCCATATCAGGATTACAGTCAAAACTAAAAGAAACAAAAGCTCTGGATTTAGGTTCTCTCGAAAAACCTGCAGAAGCACTTGGACTGTATGCCCCGCCTTCGGCTTCACGTACTGTTGCCGTGATTCGCAGCTGAAGTATTTTCCCTAAAACACTGCTGTAAATTGTATTTTTAATACTGTAAGGCATCTCTTTTCTATACACCATATTGACAACAGCCTTAGGATCTTTCATTTCTATAAAAATATCCTTATCAATTCTTGCTGAAAGCCATTCGGATTCATTGTCAAGATACTTCTCTTTTTTATTTTCAGTTTTAATCCCTGCAATGTATTTTTCAAGAAGAGGCTTCAACTGAGCTTCTTCGACATCTCCAACTATAAAAAATTCAAAGTCTGAAATGTCCGCAAATCTTTCTTTATAAATCTGTTTTATTTTTTCAAATGATACAGCATCAGCATAGTCCTGATTAAAAAGAGCTTCTCTTGGATTATTTTTTCCATAAAGCGCCAGTGTTAAGCTGTCTCTCATTTTTTCGCCCACATCTTTGCTTCTTCTTACAATGTAATTGTTGATATTACTCTGCATTACTTTGAATGATTCTGCATCAAAACGAGGTCTTACAAAATGAAGATGAATGAGCTGCAGCATGGTCTCAACATCTTTGGTATTAGAACGGCCAGAAACAGATTCATTGATATCACTTAGCCCTATGGATACTCCTGCCGTTTTACCTGCCATTATTTTTTTAAGCTCAGTAGCATTAAATGCTCCAAGACCTGACATCTGAGCTAAATTAGATACAAAATCTGCAGAAGGCAAATCAGCATCTTTTAACAGTGATACTCCACCATTACTAATTGCGTTTAGACTAACCTGATTTTTCTCTTTATTAACAAACTTATAATGTACTTTAACACCGTTGCTCAAATAAAAAGTAGCAGCTCCTGTTTTCTTATCTGCTTTTACAGCAATAATCGTACCCGGTTTAATTTCGACACCGGACAGCAGTGTTTTTCCTGCAAGTTCTTCTTTATACGGTTCAATTGAACTGCTGTTTTCTAATGCTGTTATAATTTTATTGGCCTCGTCTTCAGATAAATTTTGCTGTCCTTCTACTCCGGTAACAATTAAGAATCTGTTTTCTTTAGTGTAGAATCCTTTTATAGTAGCATGAAGCGCTTCATTAGTAATTCCGGCTAATAATTCTTTTGCAATACCATATTCTTTATCAATATCCGTAATCACAGCATTTGTCAGGAAATTTTCCTGTATCTGATTTTCAATACTGGCATGGCTTTTTTGATTTTTTGCCGCAATTTGGTTTTCATAAGCCGTCTTAATGTTTTCTTTGGCTCTTTCAATTTCAGATGCTGTATAACCAAATTTCACTGCCCGGATTATTTCTGTTAAAACCTGACTGAAAGCTTCTTGCTGTTGATTTGGTTTAGGAGTAATGGCAATATTAAATACTTTTTTTGTTCTTGACAAAGGTGAATTTACTACACGTGCGCCAAGAAATGAAACTGTAGGTTGCTGTGCTAATTCGGATATTCTTTCTGACAATATGCTCAAAGCTATAGATTCTAAAAGCCCTCGTTTTAAATCTCCTGCTGTTTCTTCTTTCAATACATTATGACGAATCCCTAAACTTATTGAAGCTGAAGAAATCTCAGGGTCGGTTCCAAGGACATATTGCATTTTTTCATTGCCTGGAATATCCACAACAAATCGCTGTTTAGCATTTTTAACCGCCTGAATACCTGAAAATTTTTCCTGAATCTTTTTTTCAACTTCTTTGACATCAATATCGCCTATAATAGCGATAGCCTGTAAATCTGTCCTGTACCAGTCATGATAAAAATCACGAAGTGCCTTGTAATCAAATTTTTCAACAACTGACATTAATCCTATTGGCATTCTCTGGGCATACTTAGAATTGTTGTAACTAACGGGTACTGATTTTTCAAAAAGTCTCATTTGTCCGTTTTGTCTGGTACGCCATTCTTCTTTGATTACCCCTCTTTCGGCATCAATTTCTTCATTGGTTAACAATAATTTATTCGACCAATCTCTTAAAACGGTTAAACACACGTCAACCAAACCGTCCTTGGTTGGAATATTATTCATATTGTAAACCGTTTCATCAAAAGAAGTGTAGGCATTGATATCTTTTCCAAAAACAGCTCCATTTTTTTGAAGTGTATTCAAAATACCTTTCCCCGGAAAACTTTCTGTACCGTTAAAAGCCATGTGCTCTAAAAAATGGGCAAGTCCCTGTTGGTCATCATTCTCAAGAATAGAACCCACATTCTGAATAATATAATAACTCGCAGCTCCTTTAACTACATCGGTTTTTTTTATATAATAGGTCATACCATTGGGTAAAACCCCTTTTACAATACTTTTATCAGTAGGCAGCGCCTCATTTAAACTATTTTCCTGAGCCTTAACCATCAAAGAAGACACGAAGACTAACAGAGATACTATAATTTGTTTCATTTTTTTATGGATACAATTTGATTGATTACTTTCTTTTTCTTCTGGTTATCAGAGCCTGTTAAAATTACTTTTATTTTTTTAAAGGGCTGTATAAACAACCCTTTATCATCATTTACAGTTGCTTACTAATTCAAAATAATAAATAATGAAAATTTTAAAGCTTGCTTCACTTCGAAAAAGCAAGCAAAAATATTCCAAAGCTCAGCCTTTCTGCTGAGATATATTCTAAAGGCGAATCATGACTTAACTGAATTTTCCAGACAAATTAAAAACTCAGCACAGCAAGAAAATAATTTCTCATTTAGATTTTAATTTAGCAGTTACAGCAATTTTACCAGCTTAATCTTTGTATTGATTAAGCCGATAACCGAAGTCTGCCAATTGTACTAAATATTCAGCCCGTTAAGCAAATCTCTTAATTTTGCTTCCGAAGGTCTTGGTGCGTTTGATGAGACTATATTTCCCTGAGGATCAATTAAAATAAAACGTGGGATACCTTTAATAAAATAATCCTGAACAAACTTAGAATCCCAGGCATTATCAGCTAAAACCTGAATGCCTCCCATTTTTTGATCGTTTATCATTTTTTTCCATTTCTCTATATCAGCACGTTTGTCTATAGAAATACTTAAAAACTGAATATTCTTTCCCTTATATTCTTCTTCAATTTTACCAAGATGTGGAATTTCTACTTTACAAGGACCACACCAGGTTGCCCATACGTCTATATAAATATATTTCCCTTTTAAATCATCTAAAGACACCTTGCCTCCGCTATAATTATCATAACCAACAAATTTTGGAGACGCATTTCCTTTAGAAAGAGGCAGCAATTTTTGATAAATCTCGCTTATCGCTTTATTGTTAGTCTCATTTGTTGATGAATTGATAAATATTTTGTAATATTCCTGAACATCGCTGGTATATGCCATTGCATTTTTAGCGTGATCATAAAGAAATATATTCTTTATGTCCTGATTTTTTGCGGTTGAAACCGCTGTGATGTAAGAAAGGTAATAATTATCATGTTTATCTCTTTCTGCAATTTCTTTACCCAATTTTCTGTAGTGCCCCAATACTATATTCTTATAAGAGTTTGAGAAAGAAAAATCTTCTGAATTATCATAATCAAATGTTTTTAACTCAGGTAAAAAATCTGCTGACACTTTAAAATCAGCATTTTGAGTGTAATGAGCAGGATCACTTTCATATTTAATCATCTCATTAATATATTCATAATTGATATTCCTTTTTTCTTTATTTTTAAAATTTTCCGAAATATTTACGTGACTAAGAAGCAGAGAATCTTTTGATACTTTTGCTTTAGTCATCATACGTTTAAAATCTGTTTCATTAAGTGCATAACGATTTTTTACGTCCTCTGTAACTCCCCAATTCTTACTTGCTTTTTTCTGAATATAAGAATTGATTAGCCCTCCCTGACCTGAAAATTTTAAACTTTTTTTAAAATCTTTGGCATCAAATGAAATACTTAAATTTGATCCGGGCTCCAGAAATAATTTAGCAGAAAAATCTCCATGATCCATAGTGTAGAAACCCTCTTTTAATTTTAAGGTCTCAGTAAACTTACCTTCGGGTGAAAGTTTTATTTCTGAAACAATCTGGTTCTGAAAATCATATATCTTGATTTGATCCTCAATCTTATTGCTGATCACACCCGAAAAAACAACAAAATCATTTTTCTTTTGGGCAATACCTGAAACATAGCTTAGCATTAAAGTTAAAACAAGCAATGTTTTTATTTTATGTGATAATTTCATTTATGTTAAAATTATTGATAGTTAAAATTTCTTATTCGCGATCATTTTCGCCAATTTCCGGGTTTGCTAAAATGTATTTTGTAGCAATTGGCACAGCCCAATTTTTACTGTTAGCCTTAAGCTCAGCCGTTTGTCCATTATACTTGTGAGTTAAGTTGATATTGGCATTGTGAAACTGATTTATTCTTTTAATGTCAAAAAATCGTAAACTCTGCCCTACTAACTCTAATCGTCTTTGTTTTAACACTATATTAATAACTTCGCTTTGGCTGGTACTTGTCAAAGCGACATAATCACTTGCCGGGATACGATTTTGTCGTAAATAGTTAATATCGGCTAAAGCGGCATCTAAATGATTTAATCTGGCATTACATTCCGCTCTTACCAGTAAAGTTTCCGGTACAGAAAACCCACAAAATCTAAATGTTGTAAAATAGGAGGTTGCAAATACCTGATCATTTCCGGCAA
Source organism: Flavobacterium pectinovorum (assembly GCF_022802975.1). Taxonomy (GTDB): domain Bacteria; phylum Bacteroidota; class Bacteroidia; order Flavobacteriales; family Flavobacteriaceae; genus Flavobacterium; species Flavobacterium pectinovorum_B. The sequence continues at coordinate 207,019 of NZ_JAFEVZ010000008.1, read as the reverse complement.
TACCGAATAAACTGCTTAAAGGTCCAAATTGTCTTTTTCTTTGGTCTTTAGACTCGTATAAGTTATATAGTTCCTGTGTTAGAATTAATGTTCTGTAGGGTAATGCAGATTTTTTTAACCATATCACTTCCGGGTTATTTTGGGGTTGTGGCATATTAATTAATATACTAAAAGAAGGATTATTTGAAACAGTATTATAATTAAGTAACTTGTTGTTAAGAACCAGTGTCATATCTGCGTATTTTAATGCCATTTCATAGTCGCCCATATATAAATATACCCTGGCTAAAAATGCATAAGCAGTTACTTTAGCCGGTCTGTGTTTTAGAGTTGTATTAGCCTGCGAATCTGGCAAGTATTGAATGGAAGAGGTTATATTTTCTATAACATGATCATAAATTTCCTTTACCGTCGCACGTGGTAACTTTACATCTTCTAAATCGGTAGTTTTTCTAAATGGAACTGCTAATACACTAGAGGCTGTTGCCGGATTGTAATGGGTGGCATATAAATTGACTAATGAAAAATAAGCATAGGCATTGTGAATTTTTGCTTCTGCCAGCAGCGTTAACTTATCATCAGTACTGCCCTCCGCATTCATTATTTCTTCAGAGACAAGATTGGTAACATATATTTGACCATATAATTTTTGCCAATCCAGATCTTCCTGATCTGGGTTGAAAAAATTATCATTCCACAAGTACATATTCTCCTCAGAATCACTCAGTAATGAACTTACATTTGGATTATCATATTGGTATTCATCTGCCATTAAATCTGTATTGGCAGGTGAAACTACAAACCCTGGTGATTTAGAAGTTGCAGTGATTGTAGACTGATCAAGTAGTAATCTGTAATCTGAAACTTTTTGAGGAATAATAATACCTTTTGGTTTTATATCCAGCCACTCCTCTCTGTTACATGCCGTTAAAGATATAAGGCAAATCAATACTATATATATATTTTTCATTTCGTTAAAAGTTTGCTTTAATATTAAATGTATAAGATGCTGGTGTTTTGTAATACATGCTTTCCGGATCAACATTCCATTTATTAAAAGTAAAAATGGCCAGATTATCAGCTTGAAAACCAAGTTCAAATTGCTGAATACCTATTGCTTTTAATGCAGTACTGTTAAGATTGTATCCTAATGCTATTTGCTTTAATCGGATATGACTTGCATCATCAATAAACTGATTTGCGTTTGCGTAGTAATTATATCCGGGTTTAGCTAAATCATTTGCCAGCGCAGGTAATCTCGGTATAGTAGTATTATTTTCATCCCCTGGATTTTGCCATCTTTTATCGTAATCCTGATGTATATGACCACTATTGAGAGTATAACGAACATCATAATAATCAAAAACATTCCTATTTCTAAATACATAATCAAACTTATAAGTAGTCAGAATTCGAAGATTAAAATTTTTATAATTAAAATTATTAATCCAGCCTCCATAATATTTAGGTGTCAAAGAACCATTGTACACCAAAGCATTTACATCTGTAATCAGGTCACTGACTCCTTGTTCATTTCTGCCATTTACATCAATTACATCCCCATTTTGATTTAATGTCAATGGGTATCCGTTTGAATCTAAACCGATATAATCATAACTAAACAAATATCGTAATGGTTTGCCTTCTAATGGCTCTCCGTCTAAGTAGGTATTTATGGTTTGGGTAGGTACATCAACATTAGTAACTTCATTTTTATTATAACTAAAGTTTAAAGTTGTTTCATATTTAAACTTTTTATTATTGATGATGCGGCCGGTTAACTGCATATCTACCCCTTTATTGGTCATTACTCCGGCATTTATAAGAGCCGAATTAAATCCCAGAGTAGAGGAAATAGAAACTGTCGATAATAAATCAATACTCTTTTTGTAATAGTATTCAATGTTCCCGCTTAATCTGTTATCAAAAAATCCAAAGTCTAACCCCAGGTTTTGCACAAAGGTCTTCTCTAGTCTTAATGATGGATTTTTTACAGTAGAAACAAAAGCATATTGATTATTTGTTTGAGAATCTCTAGATAGTCCGGCTTGTAAAAACGGACTTGTACTATTATCTACGTTTCCGTTACTACCATACGTTCCTCTAAGACTTAAGAGATTAATATTCTTTATTGATTTCATAAACGGTTCTTCATGTAAATTCCATTTAAGTCCAACTGAATATAGTGGAATATTTCTGTACTCCCTGTTTCCGCCAAACAGGTTCGCATCATCAAGTCTTATACTTCCGGAAAGAATATATTTTCTTTTAAATGAATAGGCTGCATTGCCAAAATAAGATATAAATCGATTTTCAATTTCAGTTATTGTTGTGGGGTCATTAAACGTTCCTGTTCCGGAAGGAGAAATATTTACTATGGTACCAAATGGAATATTGGCATAGGTTAGGGATTCCGGATCATATCCAAATTTAGATGTCCCAAAACTATTACTTGTCTCCTGTCTGATTTCATAACCTGCAACAGAAGTAATATTATGTTCTCTGTCGTTAAACGATTTATCTAAATTAAGCTGAAACCTCCCGGAATGTGTTTTGTTTTGTCCAAATTGGTTCGCCAGAACACTTCCTTTAGGTATCGTACTTACATACTTAGCTTGTGCTGTATTATAGGCAGTATAAATATTAACAAGGTTTCTTACGTAAAAGGTGTTTTCATTAAATAAATTATTCATAGTATTCTGTCCCCATTCATATTGATATTTACCCTGAATATTTAAATAATCGGTGATATCATATTTTAATTCCGACTGTAAACGAATTAAGGTTGTTTTTGTATCATTGTTTTTATTATCATATTCCTGCTTTAGGTTGTAATCCCATGAATAAGGATAGTTACTGGCTGTTGTAGCATTGTAAAATCCGTAACGTTGCGGCAAATATTCTCCATTACTTCCTAGTATATCCTGATATTGGCTTAAGTTGCTGTAATCAGAAAACGATAATCCGTTGTTTTTATAACCGTAGGTATTAAAGTTAAAATTTAAATTCAGCTGCCATTTTTTTGAAAGATTAATGCTGTTGTTCAGGTTAATAATAATTTCATCCCGATCATTATTTTTAAAAAAATTTAAACTTTCGTTTTTATTATAGGTAAGTGAAGCACGATAGGTATTGTGTGTTCCTCCGCCTGATATGCTGGCATTATGCTGGCTCCAGATAGTGTTCGCCATAAATAAGTCTTCAAACTCATTTCTGTTATCTTTAGTTAATAATCCATTAATAATACCATCTGCCTGGCTTTGCGTAATAGTTTTATTGTTTAGCTTTAAATAAGTATCAATACCTTTGCTTAACCTTGGTGCGCTGTAATTGGTTGGGTAATTAATCCATTTGTTATCTGCTCTGTGTTTCTCGAATTGCAGATAACTGGACGTAGGTGCGTATTTTAAATCATTCAGGTCGTATCTTGACGTAATTTTAGTTATGGATGATAAACTAACTGTTGGTGTTTCTTTATTACTCCCTTTTTTAGTAACAATTACGATTACACCATTAGCAGCCCGAATACCCCATATAGAAGCGGCGGCGGCATCTTTAAGGATTGATATGCTTTTTACATCATTGGGATTAATAGAATTTAAATCCTGAGAAACCGGAAAACCATCAACAATAATTAAAGGCTCATCGTTAGCATTAATAGTACTTAATCCTCGTATGGTTACCCCATCAGTATTATCAAATAATACTCCTGAAACCTCTCCTTCAATTTTTGAAATAATATCCTGGGATATCTTAAAATCCAGAACCTCTTCATTAATTTTCTGAAATGACCCTGTTGCTCTTTCTTTAGAAATGTTTTGATATCCCGTAGATACGATCTGTAAAGCATCAAGTTCTGTGACATCTTCTAACAAAGTTTGATTTATTACTTTCTGAGAATTAACTTTTACTTCAATGGTTTTAAAACCTACATAGCTAAATACGATAACATCCTGACCAGATGATACTTCTAATTTATATATACCATCAAAATCTGTTGTAGTCCCAGTCGCCTTACCTTTTATATGAACCGTTACCCCCGGAAGCGGCATTCCTGATTTATCAGTTACCTTTCCCATAACCGTTATTTTCTGGGCCGGGATTTCTCTTTTTTTGATTAAAATCGTGTTTTTTCCTGATTGTAAATGCTCATAATTAGTATTATCAAGTACTTTTTTTAAAAGTTCATCTACAGTTAGTTTGCCTTTTGGTATTAAAACTAAAGGTAATTTCTGATTTAAATCCTGCTCGTAGACAAAATGATAATTGGTTTGTTTTTTTATTAAATCGAAAACTTCATCGATTGTACGTGTTTTACTCGACTCTATCATTACTTTTACTTGCCCTACAGAATTAGTCGGACTAAATGATAAAAGTACAAAACTCATTAGCAATAGGAATGTTCGCATAAGTAATACGGTTAGCCTTTTCCTAAATTGGGAACTGGCTGAATTTAAATTAAAATTCATAAATTTGTTTCTGATTAGTTGGACATTGGTTTAATTAATTATTGATTTAAGAAAGAGATACGAAGTTTGTCACCGCCAAATGATTCAGCTTCGTTCTCTTTTTTTTTTTGTTATTTACTTTTTAATATTTTATCCTGCTTAATTATTTTTATTCCAGGACAACTGTTTTCTCACGAATGGTATATTTGGATATAGCACCTAACTTTTTAAATGTTTCTAAAATTTCTACTATACCCTGATTTTTTTCAAACAAACCATTAAATCCTTTATTTTGTAATGTTGAATTTTTAAACACCACATCAATATCATACCACCTTGATAATATCAACGTTATTTCTTTTAATGATTTTCTTTGAAAACTAAATACACCGTCTTTCCATGCGATATCGTCATAGACATCCACCGACTTAGTTTTCATAATATTAGATGATTTATTTAGAACGGTTTGTTGGTTAGGATGTAGTTCTATAACATGTTTGTTATTTGATAATTCTACTTTACCTTCTACTAAAGTGGTAAAAATATTGCCCTCATCTTCATACGCTTTAACATTAAATTGTGTACCCAAAACTTCAACATTCTGGTCTTTTACTTTTACATTAAAGTGGGATCCTTTGTGCGCTGTGCTTGGTGACACTTCAAAATAAGCTTCACCATAGACTAACTCAACGTTTCTTGTTTCTCCCTCAGTAAATGCAATTGGATACTTAATTTTTGATTCTGAATTCAACCACACTTCTGTGCCGTCCGATAATTTCAAATAAAATCTCCCTCCACGAGGAATCGATAAATAATTATAGGCTTTTGTTGTCTTTACTCCTCCACTATTATAAACTAATTTCTCACCATTACTTGCAGCATTCTGTCCTTTGAAAGATTTTCCTTTTTCAAGAACTATTACAGAGCCGTCTTCAGTTGTTAATGTAGCTTTATCAGTTCCTATTTTAATATCGTTAAAAACAACTTTATTTACAGGTGTTTGAATCTTACTGAAAATGTTACTATTATAAACTGCAGTAGAAAACATAATTAATAAGACAGCTGCGGCAGTACTAAGTTTAAAAAGATTGCTTCTAAAAATTCTTATTATTTTTGACTCATGAGATTCATCCTCCTTAATTTCCTTCAGAATATTTTCAAGCATTCTGTCTCTATAATCACTCTCGGTTTTAAATTCATCCCAAGCATTATCCTGCTGGAAACTATAACAATAGTTATTTAGCAGTTCTATCTCATCTAAAGAAGCTTTGCCATCGAGATACTTCTCAATGAGCTTTAGAAAATGCTGTTTGTTAAAGTTATTATCCATTAAATTTTGTTTTCCCATTGTATGTATATATGTATAGTGTAGATAAAAGGCAACAACACGTAAAAGAAAAATATTTTTTATCAAATTCGCAAAACAACACAAATAAAAAGAAGCTTAAATAATGAATTTATAAAAACAAAGTCATTGTATTAACAATTCAATAACCATGTGTTATTGAATTATTTTAACAAGTGTAATATAAATTCAAGAGTCACGGCATACCCTAAGGAATCTCTTAACATTTTAAGAGCATTTGTGATATGAGTTTCGACAGTTCTTACAGAAATCCCCAAACGTTCTGCAATTTCTTTATGAGTTAATTCCTCATTTCTGCTCATATTAAAAACCAGCTGACATTTATCGGGAAGACTTCCGATAATTTGTTTTACCTGTTCTTCTAATTCTTCATGAATCATTCTAGTTTCTGGTGTACAATACTGCAGTCTGCTATTGATGTCATCATAAAGTTCAACCCGTATAGCTTTATCCTTTCTGAACTCGGCGAAAATTTTGTATCTCACAGCGGCATACAAATAACTCTGCAATGACACTTTGATTTGAAGCTCAGAACGTCTGTTCCATATTTCAATAAAAACATCCTGTACCATTTCTTCACACAATTCTTTATCTTTTAAAACATTATAAGAAAACACCAAAAGTTGTTTACAAAAACTATCATAAAGTATAGTCAATGCACCTTTGTCGTTCGCTTTAAGCCGCTCTATTAATTCGTGGTCAGAAATGATCATTTTTATAATCGAAATATGACCGCAATTTAACCAAAAGTTAACAATTCAAACAAATTTTCTTGTTATTACAAATAAATATCTGTCTTTTTAAGAATTATCTATCAAAAATATATTTATTAGATGTAGAATATATATTACCGTTAATTAATAAAAGTATTTTTTATGTACTTCATATAAAATTGAAGTAATGAATCTAATGTAAGTGCAAGGTGTATCAACTGCATAAATTTTTTCCTTGCTAATAATTGGTTTCATGATATTTCTGACAATGTTTATTGTTTTTGCTCTCTCGGTTTTTAATTAACTTTTCACTTTAAATTTTGGACAATTTACATCATCACTAACTCTAGAACGATTATTCGGTTCCTAAAAACACCTAGATTCTAAGGATCAATTCAAAAAAGTTGAGGATTAAACAAAAGAGAATAAATCCTGGTTTCTGAATAAACGAATTAGGATTCTTCTAATTTTAAACATCTATACATTCTGATTTTTCTCTTTTACGAAATTCATTTTATAAAAACACAAATATCTCTTTATCAATATTTAAAATAATATAAAACTAAATCTCTAAAATCTTTGAACTTAATTTAACCTGCAGGATTCAAAAAACTCATAAGCTCTTTTCTCTGCATAAGAATAGGTTGAATTTCGCATAGGAAAAGCACAGTGCCCACCATATTTTGGGGTTTCGAGATAAACATACGTACTGTCCTGAGCAATAGTTCTCGGGTAGCATCTCTCTCCTAAAAAAGGATCATCAAGTGAATTAATAATTAAAACCGGAGTAGTGATATTTTTTAAGGAAAACTCCGGCGAAACACGCTCGTAATAATCGTCCCTGCTTGCAAAGCCGTGCAATGGAGCTGTAAAATACTGGTCAACTTCATCAAAAGTAGAAATTTTATCAATCTGATCACGGTTTATAAAATCAGGAAACTGTGCCGCTTTGTATTTCAGCTTTCTTTTAATATCTATTGTAAAATTCTTTAAATAAACTCTGTTAAAACCTTGTTTGAGGACAGCAGCACTTGTTGCTATATGAGTGGGTACTGAAATCGAAACAGCCGCTTTTATGCGCTTATCGATTTTTGTCCAGCCCAAATAATTCAGAAGCTGAACACCTCCCATTGAATAACCAATGAGATAAACCTCTTCGAATCCTTTCTTTAAAACAAACTGAACCACTTCATCAAGGTCATCAACTGCGCCGTGATGATAAAGTCTCGGAAGTCGGTTCATTTCGCCTCCACAGGTGCGGTTATTCCATGCAAAAACTGAAAAACCTTTTTGCTGAAAATAAGCCGAACAGCTATTATTGTATGTCCTGCGCGAATCACCTTCTAAACCATGACATAAAATAACTGCCTTTTTAGGATCATTTACAATAAAATCGATATTGATAAAATCTCCGTCACTTAATTCATGCTTTTTTCTTGTGTAGTCAGGAGCTTCAAACTTTTTAAACAAAGCAGCATAAATAGTAGAAATGTGTCTGTTGCGATGAATTACAGAAGGAGAATCATATTCTGATTGTTCAATTATTGGCATGATACAAGTTTTTTATGATGCTTAATACAAATCTAAGAAATCAATCCATAAGTAATTTAAAACGGTCTTTTTATTTCACTACAAAATCGTGAACCAAATGAATTTTAGCAATAAAAGTTAATGTTTTAGAATAAAAAAATTCCAAATCCCAATACTAAATTGGAATTTGGAATTTATGATATTGGATTTTAAATGTTTTAGTCCAGAATAAAACTAACGCTCACATTTGCCGTAATTTCAATTTCTCCAATAGCCAGAGTTTCATTTGAAGCTCCCAATGCATCTGCACTTTCTTTCATTCTCATAGAGGCATACATTGGCTGTGGACGGTACACCTGTGAATTATCTGATATAACGAAAGCTTTTCCAACTTTTTGACCTAATACAGAAACATAATCGTCTGCTTTTACTTTAGCATCTTTCATTGCTAATTTTCTGGCTTCAGACTGCAATAGTAACTCTTTTGACGATTCAAAAGATACGCGGTCAATACGGTTAATTCCCTGCTGTACCAAACCTTCCATCAGTTCGTCATATTTAGACAGATCTTTTACCACTATTTCTACAGTTTGTACTGCATTATAACTTGTTTTCTTTTTCTCGTAATCATATTGCGGATTCAGCGCAACTTGTTTGGTTTTAAAATCTGCTGTTGGAATATTCATCTTTTTAATGAATTTTAAAACAGCATCCATTTTCTCGTCATTTTGCTTTTTGACATCTTTAGCATTATTTCCTTTTGTTTCAATCGTAGCCGAAATACAAACCTGATCTGGCGCTACTTTTACTTTTCCTTCCCCGTTTACATTGATAAGAGGAATTTGTTTGGTTTCCTGGCCATAAGACATAGTCATAAACATGATTGTTAAAAATAATACTAGTTTTTTCATTTTTGTTATATTTTAAATTGTTGATAAGGGCATTTCAAAAGTTATGCCATCATTATAATTTTCCTAATTTGGCCATTACAAAAAGTATTAAAATTGGAATTGCCAATAAAATCGTCATCAAACTATGATCTGAAATTAATGACGGTTCTTTTATCAAAGTAATCAAATACCCCCCTACAGCACCTCCAAAATGTGCCGTATGACCAATATTGTCATTTTTTGCTTTCATTCCATAAATCGAATACAATAAATATAAAATTCCGAAAAGATAAGCCGGAATCGGAATGACAAAAAAGATTCCCAACATCATATCAGGCTGCAGTAAAATAGCCGAATACAAAACCCCAGTTACAGCTCCGGATGCACCTACAGCCCTGTAGCTATAATCGTTTTTATGAAAAAACATCGTAAGGAGGCTTCCAAAAATTAAACTCCCTAAATAAACCAAAACAAAAGAAAAAGTACCCAGCCAATTTAAAACTACCGGTGCAAAAAACCAAAGTGTCAGCATATTAAACATCAAATGCATCATATCTACATGCAAAAAACCGGATGAGAGCATCCTGATTTGTTCTCCTGAACGAATGCTTCCTACATGGAATTCGTACTTTCTAAAAAAATAAAGATCGTTAAAACCTTTATAACTAATCAAAACATTGGCAATGATAATTCCTATCAAAATGGTATTCATAAACGCTATTATATTTGAATTGTAAATATAATCATTCTCAGGAAAGGTTAGAGAATTACTAAATTTTAAAGCTGAAGTTTTTTTTATTTTATCTTTGTAAAAAAAAGTTAGATGCAATTTCTCGTTTATATCTTAGCCTATCCACTACTTTGGCTTATTTCAATACTTCCATTTAGAATATTTTACTGGTTTTCAGATTGTGTTTATCTACTTGTATATTATGTTATTGGCTACCGTAAAAAAGTGGTACGTGCAAATCTGGCACTTGCCTTACCTCATTTAAGCGATACTGAACGAAAAAAAACTGAAAAGAAGTTTTATCAGCATATGTGTGATATGTTTTTAGAAATGATCAAAACAATGAGTATTTCTGCTGAAGAAATGGAAAAAAGATTTCATGTCACTAATATAGATTTGATATTAGATTATGCAAAAAAAGGCAAAAGCGTAATTCTGGTAGCCTCACATTATGCCAGTTATGAATGGCTTTTAACGATTAATCCAAAAATTGGGTTCCAGGGTGTCGCTGTTTATAAAAAACTTGCCAATCCGTATTTTGATAAACTGATTCGAAAAATTCGTTCAAAATACAATACCGAATTAATCGAAACCAAAAAAGCAATTCCGCTGATGGCACAAAACCAGCGTGACGGAGTATTAAGCTTATATGGATTAGCAAGCGATCAGTCGCCCAAATTAGACCGTATTTTTCATTCGAGTAAATTCATGGGAGTTGAAGTTCCCGTACATACCGGTGCTGAAATGCTGGCAAAAAAATACGCTTTAAGTGTTGTATTTGTAAAAGTCAAAAAAGTCAAAAGAGGTTACTATGAAGCCACTTTTGTTTCTCTAGCCGACAATCCTAAAGATTTTGAAGATTTTAAAATTACAGAAATGTATTTAAAAGAAGTCGAAAAACAAATTCTTGAAGCACCGGAATATTATTTATGGACCCATAAAAGATGGAAACACCAAAAAAAATAAAAAAATGCTCAAAAGTTATCTACTTTTGAGCATTTTTTTTTATTACAAGCATAATTGGCTCTTCGCCTAAAACAGTGGATTTCAAAAAAGACAATTTCTTAGTGAAACATAAAAAAATCTGCTAAATCTGTAGCTGCCGCAAATTGATTTTCCATTAATTATAGCCAAGAACCGTATTATTCTTTTACCAAATAAATTCCGTCATCTTTAATTTCGATGAGTTTTTCTTTATACAAAGATCCTACCGCTTTTTTAAACGTTTTTTTACTCATTTTCAATACCGTCTTAATATCTTCAGGATGTGAATTGTCGTTTAAGCGTAAAAACCCACGATTTGCTCTTAATTCATCCAGAATTTTCTCTGCATTGGGTTCAATACTTTGATATCCCTGTACCTGCAGCGCCACATCTATTTTATTATCAGGTCGAATGTTTTTGATATAACCTCGCATTCTGTCTCCGGTTCTAATTGCATCATCGTACACTTCGTCTTTATATAAAAGACCTTTGTGTTGTTCGTTAATAATCACATTGATTCCTAATTCGGTAATATGTGAAACGATCAAATCTACCTCTTCGCCTTTTTCAACCGTAAGCTGATCGTTCTTTAAAAACTGGTTCAATTTACTGGAAGCTACTAATCGCTTTGTTTTATCATCCATATAAAGATAAACCAGATAACGTTTTCCTTTTTCCATAGGGCGCGCCTGCTCTTTAAACGGTACCAGAATATCCTTTTCCATTCCCCAATCCATAAAAGCCCCAACCTGATTGATATAATTTACTCGTAAAAGAGCAAATTCATTCAATAAAATATAAGGTTCAAGCGTGGTCGCAACCGGACGCTGCTCATGGTCCAGATAAACAAAAACAACAAGCTCTTCGCCTATTTCAAATTCATTGGGAACGTATTTATTGGGTAATAAAATATCGTGAATTCCTTCAGGGTCTTTTTCAGGATTTCCTAAAAATAAACCAACTTTAGTATCACGTAATATGGTAAGTGTATTGTATTTTCCTATTTCAATCATATTCTTGAAGTTCTAAGCTAAACTAACTAAGTTTTAAAGTGCAAATGTACGAAGTTTGAAAATGGTACAGCGAAAAAAATATTTATATAAAAAACCGTCACAATGTAGTATCGTGACGGTTTTTGTATTTAACCATTGATTAAACCAATTCCTTAAAAAACTGTTTCAAAATAACGTCATTTTCAGCAGTTGGCGTAAAAATTTCTAATATACCCGGAACATCATTAGCAGCATATAAAGATTTTATGTTTTGTTCTAATGAATCTGTATCTGCAGCTGTAAAATAATTCATCTGATACATTTTTGCCAGATGTTCTGCTGTCAAATGATGCGAAGTTTCAAAATAAGTATTAAAAACAGGTTTTTCTTCATGACCAGGTAAAATCCTGAAAATGCCTCCTCCTCCATTATTGATAAGGATAATTTTGAAATTTTTAGGAATATAAGCATTCCATAAAGCATTACTATCGTATAAAAAACTAATATCGCCGGTAATAAAAATCGTTTGCTTTGAACTCCCTGTTGCTGCACCTATTGCTGTTGATGTACTCCCATCGATTCCGCTTGTTCCTCTGTTGCAAAAAACTTCTATAGACGAATAGACATCTATTAATTGTGCATATCGAATGGCAGAACTGTTGCTTATCTGCAACTGACTGTTTTTAGGCAAAGATTCGATTACTTTTTCGAATACTTTAAAGTCTGAAAACGGAATTTTATCTAAATACTTTTTCTTTTTAATTTTTCGCTGCTCGTAAATTTCATTGATTTGTTTGAAATAATTACTTTCTGTAAAAACCGTTTTAGAAAATAAATCTTTAAAAAAATCATTTGGCGGCATTACAACATGTTTTGTTAAAGCATTAAATGTATCGTAAGCACGTAACGTATCAATATGCCAATGATGTAGCGGTTTGTATTTTCGTAAAAAACCTTTAATTCTTTTTGAAACCACCATTCCGCCGAAAGTTACTAAAATTTCAGGTTCAAATTCCTTAAAATCAATATCCTCAAAAGGTGTAATTAAAGTATCAATACTATTAATAAAACTAGCATGATGCAAATTAGAAGTCGTTTCTGTAAGCACCACAACAGACGGATCTTTTGCCAGATTTTCTATTATTTCTTTATCGATAGTATTGGATTCGTTTACACCAACTAAAACAAGTTTACGTTTTGCAGTGTTCCAGATTGAAACAAATTCTTCTATGTTTTCAATTTTATTCGTTCCAATATTTCCTTCAGAATGTGTGATTATTGGCTGAACCGAAAGTGTCTCAACGGTTTCATACAAAGGTTCTTCAAAAGGGGCATTGATATGAACAGGACCTTTTTGAAGAATGGCAGTTTCTATGGCTATATTTATTTTTAAATCATTTTCTTCAGAAGCTTCTTCAGTTAAATTAGCGTTGAAAACGGAATGATTTTGAAAAACATTTTGCTGACGAATGGTCTGCCCGTCGCCAATATCAATTTTGCTTTGCGGGCGGTCTGCCGAAATTACAATTAACGGAATCTGGCTGTAAAACGCTTCGGCTACAGCCGGATAATAATTTAATAATGCAGATCCTGATGTACAGACAATTGCAGTTGGAACTTTTGTTTGTTGGGCAATTCCCAATGCAAAAAAGGCTGCACAGCGCTCATCGGCAATACTGTAACAATTAAAATTAGGATTTTGGGCGAAACCAATAGTTAAAGGGGCGTTTCTGGATCCCGGAGAAATTATAATATTAAGAATTCCTTTTGCTGAACAAATTTCGATAATGCTTTGCGCAAGCGGTATTTTGGGGTAAATCATTCTATGTTGTATTACTTTTTAAAGAAAATTGATTTCTAAGATTTTCCTTTTACAAACACAAAGTTACAAAGTTCACACTTGATTTAACTTATAAATGGGAAGATATTAAGTCGGTTTACAGAAAAAGAAAATATCTTTGTAAGAGTCTTTTTAACATAAAAAAATATACTTTATTTATGCGTTATCTATACCTGTTTTTACTTTTGTTCCCGACACTAACTATAAATTCGCAAAATCAATTTACAACTAAAGATATATCATACAAAAAAGCGTTAGAAAATGCTAAAATTGAGCAAAAACCACTTTTTGTAATGCTATATGCTGATTGGTGCCCACATTGCAATCAGATGAAAAAAGATGTTTTCAGCGATCCTGAAGTAATAGCTTTTTTGAATAAAAATTACATCTGTATTTGGAAAAATGTTGAAAAAGAAGAAGGTATAACTCTCAAAAATAAATTCAATACCAAATCATTACCCACTTTTTTGTTTTTAGATACTAATGAAACCCTTTTATATGCATTAAAAGGAGAAATAAAAAAAACCGAATTTTTAGCTGAAGCCAATTATGCCTTAAATCCAAAAATGCAATTACCTTACTTAGAATCCATTTTTTTAGCTGATTCCGGGAATTCTAATAAGTTTTTCAATTATTTGAATGTATTAAAAAAAGGAAAAGACAGAACCGAATTATCTATTCCTACTCATGTTTACCTAAAAACGCAATCTGATACGCAATTAGTAAGCGAAACAAACTGGCGTGCCATTGCAAATGGTGTAACCGATATTAACTCGAGAGAATTTCAATATGTTTTAAAACATCAAAAAGAATTTGCCGCCGTAGCTTCACAAAATCGTATAGATAAAAAAACAGAAAGTATTGTAACCGAATTATTGCGCCCGTACGTAGATAATTTAGATACAATAAATTATTACAGGCAAAGAGAAATTGCAAAATCAATTCGATTACAAAAAACAGATTCATTGGTCTTTAAATTCGATTTGACTTTGGCTGAACGTACTGAAAAATGGCAATTCTATAAAAAAGTAACTCTCGAAGATACACAACGTCTAGTCTGGAACGATGCTGTTTTTTTAAAAGAAATTGGACAAACATATTTAAAACACATCAGCGATTCTGAAAGTTTAAAAAAAGCTGTTTTATGGGTAAATCATTCTTTAGAACTAAACGAATCTTATGATGGAAATCTGCTGTTAGCAAGGCTTTACAATAAAATCAAAGACAAAAAATCTGCTTTGAAATATGCCAAAAACGCCAAAGCAATTGGCAAACAAATGGGCTGGAATACAAAAGATGCTGATACGCTACTGGCAGAATTAAATTCAAAATAAATTACACTAAAAAATGAACATGAAACTCAGACCTGCAACAACAAACGATTTAGAAAAGATTCTGGAGATTGTCAATCATTCTATTTTGCATACTACAGCAAATTATAGTTATGAAATTCAAACTCTCGAAATTCAAACCAAATGGTTTGAAGATAAAACTGCTAAAAATCTACCCGTAATTGTAGCCGATTTAAATGGTGAAGTTGTTGGGTTTGGAAGTTATGGGCAATTTCGTGAAAAAATTGGCTATCAATATACCGTTGAGCATTCTGTATATGTTATTGATAATGTAATTGGAAAAGGCGTTGGGTCAAAATTATTACCTGAATTGATTCGTATCGCAAAAGAACAAGGTTATCATGTTATGATTGGTGCCATTGATGCCGATAATGCAGGAAGTATAGCCTTTCATAAAAAATTTGGATTTGTTGCTGCCGGAACCATTCGGGAAGTAGGTTACAAATTTAACCATTGGCTTGACGTGGTTTTTATGCAGTTGATTTTAGAATAATTATTTCAAATTTTCTCTTCGGCTTATACCGTTGGCTTCTACAAAATAGTTCAAAAATGTTAATAACATTTTTTTTTAAAATTATTGACAATTTTGACTCTTCGCCTAAAACAGCAGATTTCAAAAAAGACAATTTCTTAGTGAAACATAAAAAAATCTGCTAATTCCGTAGCTGCCGAAAATTGATTTTCCATTAATTATGATGAAGAACCATCAATTTTTATTTTTATTTTTTTTAAATCCTTGGAAATCTTTTTTATCTGTGGTGATTTTTAAAAGCGTTTGCTCTGGCCTTGATAATAATAACAGTAAAACAAATAGTATCTTTACAGCTTTACAAATACTATGAACTTCACATTACTCTCTTCGCCTTTACAAGGATTTACCGATTTTCGTTTCAGAAATGCCCAAAACAAACTTTTTGGCGGAATTGACACTTTTTACTCTCCATACATTCGTTTAAACGGAAAGTTGGTTATAAAAGCATCTTATGAACGAGATTTACTTCCTGAAAACAATGTAGGTTTAGAGGTGATTCCGCAAGTGATAACGAATGATGCTGATGAATTTTTATTTGTGGCAAAATATGTCCGGGAATTGGGTTATAAAGAATTAAACTGGAATTTAGGCTGTCCCTACCCAATGGTTACCAAATCCGGAATGGGTTCGGGGCTGATTAAAAATACCGACCAGATCAATCATATTCTGGACAGAGCACATTCTGAAACTGATATTATTGTATCCATGAAAATGCGTCTGGGCTATGATACTACCGAAGAAATTTTGGATGTTTTACCAATTTTAGACACTTATCCCATTAAGAATATTGCTATTCATGCCCGCATTGGCAAGCAATTATACAAAGGCGGCGTACACTTAGATGCGTTTCAGCAGTGTATCGATAATACGAAACATAAATTGTACTATAACGGAGATATTACTTCGGTAGCTAAATTTCATGAAATGCAGCAGCGTTTTCCAACCATAGACCACTGGATGATTGGACGCGGCTTGATTTCTGATCCTTTTTTACCCTCTATGATAAAAAACAATACACCAGAATATCCTAAAAATAAAATGGAGTTATTTAGTGCGTTTCACGATACTCTATATGCTATTTACAGTGAATCCTTATCGGGCCAAACTCATATTTTACTAAAAATGTATCATTTATGGGAATATTTTGCTGAAACTTTTTCAAATCCTCATAAAATATTAAAACAGATAAAAAAGGCAAAAAGCATTCGAAATTACGAAGCTGCCGTTGCCTCTATTTTTAAAAACGAAAAATGAGATTTTCAGTTACCCGAAAACCTCATTTCAAATTATTGTTTTTAAATATTATCCTTTAATCCAGTTTACAATTTCAGGATCAGTAGGTAATGTTCTAGGTTTGATTACTTTTACCAGTTCACCTTTTTCATCAATGAGATATTTCTGAAAATTCCACTCTACTTCAGAATCCTGCAAACCGTTTTTAGATTTTTGTGTCAGGAATTTATAAATTTCACACATATCATCACCTTTTACAGAAACTTTGTCCATCATTGGAAAAGTTACACCATAATTTTGCTGACAGAAAGCTGCAATTTCCTTATTTGTACCCGGCTCCTGAGAAGCAAAATTATTCGCAGGAAAACCTACAATTACAAAACCTTTCGATTCGTATTCTTTATACAAAGCTTCCAATTCTTTATATTGTGGTGTTAAGCCACATTTTGAAGCTGTATTTACAATCATGATTTTTTTCCCTTTTAGAGAAGAAAAATCAAAAGTATCACCTGATAAATCCTGTACCTTATATTGATAAATGGTTTGTTTTCCCATAACTTTTTCTGTGTTAGGTTTTTTATTGATACTCGTTTGCCCCTGAACTTGTGCTACTATTAAAAAGACTGCACTACAAACTAAAAATGCTATTTTATTCATCACTAAATTTTTTATAAAATTAATCAATTCTGACTGAAATCAAGAATCCTAAAGTTTTTTTTTAGAGCCTGTTTAAAATTTATTTTTGAGATTTATTATTAAAGGATTTTTGAGCGAAATGAAGCAAATTTCTTTAGAATAGCAGCGTTATATTATATAAAATCTAAACAAGCTCTTAAACCTAAAGATTAAAAAAAGTAAAGCCCAACGTTAATCAGGCGTTAGGCTTCTACTACAAACAAATCAAACCATGTGCAAAATTTATACATACTACCCCATTAGGTATAATTAATTTTTGATGATAATTTTTCGTCAGTTCGAGGAGGCATACTTGTTTAAGACAACATTCTTTTAAAATCCTAAATAACCGGAAGATCT
Source organism: Flavobacterium pectinovorum (assembly GCF_022802975.1). Lineage (GTDB taxonomy): Bacteria > Bacteroidota > Bacteroidia > Flavobacteriales > Flavobacteriaceae > Flavobacterium > Flavobacterium pectinovorum_B. The sequence continues at coordinate 189,374 of NZ_JAFEVZ010000008.1, read as the reverse complement.
AACAGTTCAGTCGTTCTAAATAAACTGAACTGTCTTCGCTTCCGTCCCCAATACTTTAATTTCTTTAATATTGTTTTCAATTAACTTCGATTATCTCGAAAAGTTGAGTCTCCGGTATTCAACAGTATAATTAAAAATACTTACAGAAAGTGATTCCTAAAAATGTGGTATTTAAATTAGAAACCAGCCTTCAAATCAATTGTTACGTATTGCTACTTCAAATTATTAACCATCTATTTGAAAGTCCGAAACTATCAACTATAAATATTTTATTCTCATGTTTTTTTTAAATCTACTTAAAAAAATATTTTCATCAATCTCTTTTACTTTTGCTATTAAATTATAAATATTAACTTTTTATGTTATAATAGCATTTACGTAAAAAGATTCTTTATGGTTTTAAAAAAAATGAAAAAAATATTTTTTTTTTTACCATTCCCCATTTCATAACGCTTCTCAGAGAAAAAAATAAAAAAAAAAAACAATCAAAAAAATAAATTATCTTTATATCGAGGTACTAAAAAAGTAAATTAAATTTTGTTAAAACTTTAAAATCTAAATTTATGAGTCAGGAAGAATTATTAGTTTTAATCTACAAGAAAGACGAAAGAGCTTTTACCCACTTGTATGATATGTATTCCAAAAGTTTATTTTCGGTCATCAATGTTTTAATAAAAAATCGTGAAGAAGCCGAAGATGTTTTACAGGAAGTTTTCGTAAAAATCTGGAAAAATATCGATACTTATAATGAAAGTAAAGGTCGTTTTTATACCTGGATCCTTAATATTGCCCGAAATACATCTATTGATAAATTAAGATCTAAAAATTTTAATAACAGTCAAAAAAACCTTTCCTCTGATAATTTCGTAAATCTTTTAGACGACAGTAACAAACTGGTTAATAAAATTGATACAATTGGAATTCAGGAATTTGTAAAAAAATTAAAACCTAAATGTATTGAGATTATTGATTTATTATTCTTTAAAGGATATACACAGCAAGAAGCCTCAGAAGAATTGGCAATGCCTTTAGGAACTGTTAAAACACAAAACAGAAACTGTATTAATGATTTACGCAATTATCTAAAAATATAATGGAAGCAAAAGAGTATATTGAATCAGGAATTCTGGAACTTTATGTTTATGGTTTATTGACCGAAGCTGAAAATCTGGAAATAGCCGAAATGGCAAAAAAAAATCCCGAAGTTGAACAGGAAATTCTTTCAATAGAAAAAGCCATTGTGGCTTTATCATCGAGTTTTTCCCCTTTTCATTCGGTAGCTAATTTCGAAAAGATAAAAAACCGTTTAGAACTGAAACACGGCAAAGTAATCGAAATGAAACCAACATCAAACCGAACACAATATATTGGCTGGGCTGCAGCAGTATTATTGTTGCTGGGATTGGGGTATCAGACTTTAGAACTGACAAAAACAAAAGGGGCTATTGCAACTGTTGGCAACGAAAAAAACAAAATCGAAAGAGAATTTGCTTATTTAGATAAACAAAATAAAGAAACAGAAAAAAGCCTAACCATCGTTCGGGATATTAAAAATACCGGAGTAACATTAGGAGGCCAGGCAGTTTCGCCAGCATCTTTTGCAAGGGTCTATTGGAATAAGGAAACTAAAACCACTTATATTGATGCTGCGGGTTTACCAAAACCTCCAAAAGGAAAAGTGTATCAGGTATGGGCACTTAAACTAAGTCCTACCCTTACCCCAACAAGTATTGGTTTATTAAGTGATTTTGACAGCAATAATCAAAAAATATTTACTGTTAATGAAACTGTTTACGCTGAAGCTTTTGGTATTACATTAGAACCCGAAGGAGGAAGTCTTACACCTACAATGGAACAACTGTATACTTTAGGTAAAGTCTAATTTCAGAAAGAGCAAAACTTTATAATCCTCAAATTGAAAAAATTTGGGGATTTTTTTATCAATATAACTCCTTAAAAAATCAGGTTTTATATTCTCAATCTCCTAAAAGTGATTTTAAAGAATAAATCAATTATTTACAACTATACAGAACCGTAATATTTTTCTCCGGATTTACAATACTGTAACAATTTTTATAGATTTTTAAAAAAATCCTCTAATAATTAGCTTATTCATACAAATATTAAATTTAACCATCTATTAACTCAAAAATGTGCTATTCAATTATAATTATTTTTATAAAAATAATTATAATAAATTTTATTGAATTAAATTTGTGCAATCGATTACATTAACCACTTGTAAACTTTTTAAACAATCTAAAATTTAAATTTTAAAATGAAAAAAGCACTACCCCTAATTTTTTTCCTACTCAGTTTTTCGGGCATTTTTGCTCAAAATTATTATATGTCAGCGCCCGAAGGTTTTGGTGCTGCAGCAAATGGAGGAGGAATACCTACTCCTTCAAATACTGTGACTGTTTCAACATTTGCTGCTTTAAAGGCTGCACTACAATCAACAACAACTGCTAATTCTGTAATTTTGGTATCAGGAACAATCGATTGTACTTATCTAAGTGTACTATTAAATGATAAAACCATTATTGGATTGCCTGGTGCAATATTGAGAAACACTCAAATTGATATTAATAATGTAACAACCTCAAAGAGTGTATCCGGGATTTTTGGTCTAAAAGAAAATTCATCTAATGTTATTTTCAGAAATCTTATATTTCAGGGGCCAGCAGCTTTTGATGTAGATGGTAGAGATTTACTTACTAACGAAGGTACCAACATTTGGGTGGATCATTGTGAATTTCAGGATGGAATGGATGGAAATTTCGACAACAAAGGAAAAGCTGACAACATTACAATATCCTGGTGTAAATTTACTTATAAACAACAGCCAATACCCCGAAATGCACAAAGTTTCACAAATGACCACCGTTTTTCAAATTTGATAGGTTCTGATCATGATGATTTCCCTACAGATGGCCATTATAGTATTACTTTTAAAAACTGTTATTGGGCAGATGGTTGTAAAGAAAGAATGCCTAGAGCAAGAAATGCCGAATTACATATTTTAAACTGTTATTATAATACGACTGTTTCAGGATCTTTGGCAATTGGACTAGGCGGAGGAGATAATAATACCACTTGCTATGTTGAAAATTCAGATTTTGCAAACATCGCTAGAGTTTATCAATCTTATTCTAGTGATGGAGGAACAATTGGTTTAGAATTCAGTGGTTCTGTTCAGGGAGCAAGTTCTACGCCTGTTTCAGTCGCAAATATTGGAACAGTTTCCAAGCCATCATACTCATATACAAAACTTAATACATCACAAGTAGCTACTTATGTTAAAGATGAATTTTGCGGTGCTGGAGCTACATTACAGGTTACACCAACTGGTGTGATTTCGACAAATTGCCCTAATACTTTAGGAGTTAATGATAATGTATCCAACTTAGAACTTAAATTTTACCCTACAGTTATTGATAATCTATTAAATATCGAATTTTCAAGTATCGAAAACGGTTTGGCTTCTATAGAAATATTTTCTGTAAATGGTACTAAAGTTTATACTTCTTCTAAATCTGTTAGTGGTAGTGAAAAAGTAGAATTAAATATTGTAAACCTTGCCAAAGGTGTTTATATCTGTAAAGTTCAAATTGAAAACAGAGTTAAAACTTTTAAGGTTATAAAAAATTAGTTTTAAACATCAATAAATTTTAAAACAGTAGCAGACATCAATTCTGCTACTGTTTTTTTTTAGACAAATTCTAAACTTTGATTTTAAAAACTCTCACCTGAGCCGCCTCCGCTAAAACCTCCACCACCAAATTCCATTGGAGACTCAGACGGTTTAACTTCTGGTTTAATTGCAAATGTTGAAGCAATTACTAATGCTTCGGCATTTAGAAAATTATCGGAATGATTTATTCTGTCAGGCCTGAATGTTAATCCTCTTTCTTTTTCTTTTAATGCTTTAATTGAAAAATAAGCTATTGCAAATAATACAAGACCTCCAAGTGTAAGTGCAACCTCAATTGGCAAAACTGAATAGTAAAACCGAATGGTATAAATTGAAAATCCAATCGCTAAAAAACTAATCCAAAGCATTATTCTGTCTTTTGTCTTTATGGACTGAACCAAATAAACTGCCGGAACAATAAACGTAAAGGCATAAAAGAAAAATGCAAACGGATTATCTGTACCTGGTTTCACTTCGGTTCCTAAAAGTTCAGCAGAAAGCTCTCTTACAACCAAATAGTTACAAGAAAGATAAAACAAAACTAAACAAAAGCTGTTTGCCAGTAAAAGTCCGTTGTAATAATAGCTTTCGGTTAGTCGACTTATCATTTTTTTAGTCAAAAAATAAAAAAATCCTGCAAAAATCATTGCTGTGAAAGGCAAGATTGATTTTCCAATATCACCAAATTCAAACATTACAAAAAATAAAAAAGCTGTAACTGCCATACAAAAGACTAACATCGACAATAGATAAACATATCGAATGAACATAAAAAATGCTCCAATTGCAACAAAAAAAGCAATTACAGCTTCATATCCCTCTGTGGTAATACCAATCGCAACTCCAAGATTTAAAAGCGCTCCCAAAATAAAAGCATCATCCAAACCATTATTATGATAATTTTGTGCTGCCAGTAATTCAGTCCCAATAAATCCAACTACCGCAAAAAGATAACAGCAGATTTGCAGATATGCATCTTCAGTGTTCAATCCAAAAATAGAAATAGCTCCACAAATCGAAAGATATAATAAACAGCCCAATAAAAAGAATCCTATTCTAACCAGAATATTGTTTTGACCTTTTAAAACAGGTAATTCTTTTTCAATAAACTTCTTCTGTTCCTTACTGATAAAACCTCCTTTACACAAAACATCTGCTTTATCTGTCAGAATCTCATTATCCAACATTTTTTTATCGTATACTATCATTCGGCTATTTCTTTATTGAATTTTTTAATCAGTTTTATAAATAATACTATCGAACCAATGAAATAGGCCGGTAAAAGAAAAAAGAACAATTCCCAAATGGCAGAAAAATCAACACCTTCAAATATTCTGAACAAAAATATATTTGCTCCAATATATCCGTAAAGAATCATAAACACATACAAAGACATTGCTTTGTTATCATAACTGACTTTATAAAAATAATACGTCGAACACGCCAAAACAACAGCAAATATTAACCAGGTCAGCGTATCGTAATTGGTAAGATTACTAATAGATGCAATGCTGATAATATGTAATGCAAAAGTTAGAAAAATTAAGCTAAAGTGCTTTTTTAGTAAAATTCGATTACTGTAAATAGTCCATAAAATTAATAAAACTCCCAACATAACAGCTGAATAGCTCAAACTCTGGCTTGCGTATAAATTATTACTGTCATTAAAAATGTCTTGTGGTGTTACCGAAAGTCCGACATAAGCTGCCAATCCTGTAACCGCAATCGTTAAAACACTTTTATTGTCGAAATAGTAAGCACAGAAAAAACTCACGACCGTTGGAATCAAAGTTGCTAATCCGTAATGTTCTCCAAAGGGTTTGTATTGAAACTGCAGATAACCGATAAATATACAGGTCAAAATATTCCCTGCTAAAACCAAATATTCTAAAACGGGATGTTCAAAAGTAGCTTCTGCTTTCTGAAATCCTTTCGAATTTTTAAAACAGTAATAAAAACAAACTGCAATAACAATAAGAAGCAAGCAAAGAATAGCAATATGACCGATTGTATCAATATTCTCGTAAATTAATATTCCGATTCCTGTAGTAAATAGCAATACGGATAAATAAAGAAATAATTTTAATTCTGCATGTAATGAAAAAATATTAAGAACACGATACGTTTTTATTTCCTGAAACTGATTTTCAGTAATTAGATTTTTCTCAAATAGATTTTGAACTGCCTGTTCGTCAAATTTCGTCATAATTTAAAAGTAATTCTCAAATGTATATAATTAGGTCGAAATTTCTTAAGTTTTAAAGAATAAAAAAACCGATTTGTACAATTCACAAATCGGTTTCTGTATTTTTTAGAAAGAACTTTTAAAAAGCGACTTTCATTTTATCTTTTATCGCGTCTAAACACAAATTATTGATGCTTCCTTCGTGTGTATGTTTGGTTTCTTTTGGAGACTTATACGTTCCGGCTTCTAACTGTTCTGCAACGGCTTTATAAGCATCTCTAAATGGCATTCCATCAACCACCATTTCGTTTAAAGTATCTACAGTAAACAAATAATCGTATTTTTTATCTTCTAAAATATGATCTTTCACCGTAATATCTTTAATTGAAAATATGGCTATATCCAAACAAGCTTTTAAATTTTGAATCGCAGGAAATAAACCTTCTTTCAAAAGCTGTAAATCTCTGTGATAACCGCTTGGAAGATTATTGGTAATTAAAGTGATTTCGTATGGAAGCGCCTGAATCTTATTGCATTTTCCTCTGATTAATTCGAAAACATCCGGATTTTTCTTGTGAGGCATAATACTCGATCCTGTTGTAAGATGCGCCGGAAGACCAATAAAATCAAAATTCTGGCTCATGTACAAACAAACATCCATGGCAAATTTTGATAACGTTCCTGCCACACTTGTCATCGCAAAAGCGACTGTTTTTTCTGCTTTTCCACGACTCATTTGTGCTGCAACAGCATTGTATTTTAAGGTTTCAAAACCTAATTCCTGAGTTGTAAAGGTTCTGTTGATTGGGAAAGAACTTCCGTAACCTGCCGCAGAACCTAACGGATTCTGATCTACAATTTTTGAAGCGGCGTTCAGCATCGTAATATCATCGATTAAACTTTCCGCATAAGCAGAAAACCACATTCCGAACGACGATGGCATCGCAATTTGCAAATGCGTATAACCCGGCAATAATACGTTTTGATGTTTTTCTGCAGACTCCATTAGCAAATCAAAAAGCGTTTTTACCTGTTCTTTTATCGCTTTTAATTCGTCTTTTAAATACAAATGAACATCTACTAAAACCTGATCGTTACGGGAACGTGCGGTATGGATTTTTTTTCCGGCATCGCCCAATTTTACAGTTAGTAAATATTCGATTTTGGAATGTACATCTTCAAAACTGTCTTCGATTTCGAAATTTCCAACAACGATGTCAGCGATGATTTCATTTAATGCATCAACTAAAGAAGTCGTTTCTTCCTGAGTAAGTAAACCAATCTGACCTAACATTTTGGCATGTGCGATTGAACCTAAAGCATCATATTTTGCTAAAACTAAATCCAATTCACGATCGTTTCCAACTGTGAATTGTTCGATTTGTTTATCTGTTGGTATTCCTTTTTCCCAAAGTTTCATAGATTATATTTTTAGAAATTCAACTGATTTAAAAATCCTGCTGAAATTATTATTTTAAGTATCTTACTTTTTTATTTTTAAAATTTCTTTATCAAAATCAGATATATAATTTTTGTCTTGAATAATTCTGAATTTTTCAAACTCAGATTCAGCTTTTATCTTTGACTCTAATTGCGAAATTTTACCTTTATCGAGCAAAATTGGATAATTAGAAAGTTGAAGAAAATTATTCAAAAAATTACTCCAATCTTCCATTTTCATTAGTAATTGTCTTTTAGCATTATTTTCAGCTAAATCCAAATAGGCAGAAACTATTCTATTTAATTCCTGGATATGATTTTTACTCAAATAATTCTTAGCAATTACAACATCAGATCTTTGTATTTTTCCATCAGGAGCATCTTTCCAAGTTGACAAACCCATATGAACCTTTGTGGCATCTGCTTCTGTATAAATAATTTCTGCTGCTGTTTTACCAGAAATTGCCCAATGTAATTTATTTTGAACAGACGCAAAAAAACTTTTTGTCTCTATTGCATTATTATCATAATCTGCAGACAGAGCATAAATATCAGTTATTTTTTGATAAAATCTTCTTTCAGAAGATCTTATTTCTCTAATTTTATCTAATAATTCTTCAAAATAGTCCTTACCAAATGATGACCCATTTTTTAGCATTTCATCATTTAATACAAAGCCTTTTATAATAAACTCTTTTAAGGTTTTTGTTGCCCAAATTCTAAATTGGGTTGCTTGCTTTGAATTTACCCTGTAACCAATTGCAATAATAGCATCCAGATTGTAAAAATCAATTTCGCGATTTACATCACGATTTCCTTCTTTTTGAAGTACTCTAATTTTTCGAGTAGTTGAAATTTCCTCTAATTCCTCGCTTTTAAAAATTTCTTTTAGATGATAAGTCACAGTATTTGATTCAACACCAAACAATTGCGCAATAGCTTTTTGACTTAACCAAAAACTTTCATCTATATATGTTACTTCAACATTTATATTGCTGTCTGATGTTTGATAAAGTAAAATAGGCCTTTGCATATTTAATTGTTCTCGTTAAAAACTATAAAATATAATTGATTTATAATTTAAAGAAATCGGTTAGTATTTTGATATACAAGTCGACTCCTTCTTCAATTTCATTTACAAAAATAAATTCGTCTGCTGAATGCGACCGTAGGGTTTCTCCTGGTCCTAATTTCAAGGACTGGCAACTCAACACCGATTGATCTGATAATGTTGGAGAGCCATAAGTGGTTCTTCCTAAAGCTATTCCGGCCTGAACCAGACCATGAGCAATTGGAATAGATGATGCGTTTAAATGCATGGATCTTGGTTTCACTTCGGCATTTACATTGGCTGTAACTACTTCTAAAATTTCAGAATTAGTGTAACAGTCGTTTACCCTAATATCAACCACCAAATCACATTCTGACGGAACTACATTATGCTGTTTCCCGGCGTTTATCTGGGTTACAGTCATTTTTACAGGACCTAAAACGTCTGAGATTTTGTCGAATTTATAGTTTTTAAACCATTCCATTACCGGAATTGATTTGTATAAAGCATTATCGTCGTTTTGATGTGCGGCGTGGCTTGCGGTTCCTTTTACTTTGACATCAAGAACTAATAAACCTTTTTCGGCAACTGCTAATTGCATTAATGTTGGTTCTCCAACAATGGCACAATCTAATTCTGGCAAGCTTTTTAAAACACTGTTTAATCCGTTTTTTCCGCTACTTTCTTCCTCGGCGGAAGCAACAATGACGATATTATGTGATAAATTTTGATTTTCGTAAAAATGTACAAACGTCGCCAACAACGAAACCAGACAGCCTCCGGCATCATTACTTCCTAAACCAAATAATTTACCTTCTTTTTCGATCGCTTTGAAAGGATCATTGGTATAAGCCTGATTGGGTCTTACAGTATCGTGATGTGAGTTTAGTAAAAGTGTAGGTTTATTTTCATCGAAATATTTATTGAAAGCCCACACATTGTTATTTTCTCTTTTAAAAGGAATCTCATTCTGATTGAACCAATTTTCTATTAAAAGAGCCGTTTGATCTTCTTCACTTGAAAATGAAGGGGTTTCAATCAGGTTTCTTAATAAATCAATTGCTTCCTGGGTAAGCGTTGCAATATTTTTCATAGTATGGTTTCTTTGCCGCTAAGGCTCGAAGTCACATAATCTCTTGAAATCTGTGACATTTTTAATTTGCGCAAATTTCTTAAATTAAAATTTAAAAGTACTGCGCAATTCTATTTTTTTGCCACAGATTAAAGGATTTTCACTGATTTTTTAATCCTTTTAATCTGTGGCTATATCTTATAATGTAATTGTTGTATGCAAAATATCTGAATTTTGAAGCATTCTGTGATGCCCAATTTTGATTTTCTTCACACCGCGTGATAAGCTGTTAAAGCAATTATCCAATTTTGGAATCATTCCGGAATGGATTACTTTTTCCTCTTTCAGTTTATTGTATAATACTTCGTTGATCTCTGTAATCACCGACGAATCGTCTTCTGAATCCTGCAAAACACCTTGTTTTTCAAAACAATAAGTCAGCGTAACATCAAAAACTTCTGACAATGCAATTGACAATTCGCTTGCAATTGTGTCCGCATTTGTATTTAATAATTGTCCATTTTTATCATGCGTAATAGCACAAAAAACCGGCACAACTCCGGCTTCTAATAAAGTAGCCAGTAATTTGGTGTTAACTTGTTTTACGTCGCCAACAAATCCGTAATCTATTGTCGGATGATTTCGCTTTACAGATTGGATTAAATTCCCGTCAGCTCCCGAAAAACCAATTGCATTGTTATCTTTCGCCTGCAATTGCGCGACAATATGTTTATTGATTTGTCCTGCATAAACCATTACCACGACGTCCAGCATTGGAGCATCTGTGATTCGGCGTCCGTCAATCATTTGTGGAACCAAGCCAATACTCTGTGCCATTTTCGTAGCCGATTTTCCGCCTCCGTGAACTAAAACTTTATGTCCTTCTATTTTAGAAAAATCAGTTAAGAATTGTTCTAATTCTGTTGGATTATCGATGATGTTTCCACCTATTTTTATTACTGATACTTGCATAAGGTGCTAAGTTGCTGAGATTCTAAGCTGCTAAGTTTTTTTTTTGATTCTGAAACACTTAGCAGCTTAGCAACTCAGAATCTTAGAAGCTTTATTTCAATTTCTTCAAAATCTTCTGCAACACTAATTGTGCCGAATACGTTCTGTTATTTGCTTGTTCAATTACGATTGAATTTTCACTATCAATTACTTCATCGCTTACAATTACGTTACGACGAACCGGAAGACAATGCATGAATTTTCCGTTGTTGGTTAAAGCCATTTTTTCGGCTGTAACGGTCCAGTTAGGATCGCTGTTGGTTACTTTTCCGTAATCGTTAAAATTACTCCAGTTTTTTACGTAAACAAAATCGGCATTTTCGAAAGCTTTGTTTTGATCGTATTCGATTTTGCAGTCTTTTGTAATTTCCGGACTCAATTCATATCCTTCCGGATGTGTGATTACAAAATCCATATCTTTTTGCATTTGCATCATTTCAACAAATGAATTTGCTACAGCCTGTGGCAAAGCTCTTGGATGTGGTGCCCAGGAAAGCACTACTTTGGGCTTGTGTTTTGTTTTGAATTCTTCCATCGTAATCGCATCTGCTAAGGACTGTAATGGATGACGTACAGCACTTTCCATATTTACGATTGGTACTGTAGCATGTTTTAAAAACCCTGAAATAACAGTTTCTGCATAATCTTTTTCTTTGTCAACTAAACCTGCAAAGGCACGTATTGCAATGATATCACCATATTGAGAAACTACTTCAGCAGCTTCTTTAATGTGTTCTGAAGCACCCGAATTCATTACAGCGCCGTCTTCAAATTCTAAAGTCCAGCCTTCGCTGCCAAAATTCATCACCATAACATTCATTCCTAAATTCATGGCCGCCTTTTGTGTACTTAAACGAGTTCTTAAACTAGAATTAAAAAACAACATTATCAAAGTTTTGTTCTTTCCGAGTTTCTTATTCTTAAGCGGATCTTTTTTGATTTTTATCGCACTTTTTACCCATTTTGATAATGAGTCGATATCTTTTATTGAAATGTAGTTCATGTTTTTTTAATTAATTTGGATAATGTGATAATTAGAAAATTGGATAATTGTGCATTATCTAATTAACTAATTTTCTAATTGACTCATTAGATTATTTTAGTAAAAGGAATTTCGTCTTTTAATGCCCGCAGAATAAAATTATCATTTAATCCATTGACGATCCAGGTTTCTATGTTGGCTGCTTTTGCGATTCCGGCAGCTTCAATTTTCGACTGCATCCCTCCTGTTCCGTGTGATGATTTTGAATCTCCGATTTCTTTTTCAAGCGTTTTTAAATCATTAACCAATTTTATCGTTTCCGGAGTTTCATCATGGATGGATGCTTTTGTATATATTCCGTTTGTATTGGTTGCAATTATCAGAATATCAACATTTAGCAATACTGCAGTTAAAGCCGCTAATTTATCGTTATCCCCAAACCGAATTTCATCTGTCGCAACGGTATCATTTTCATTGATAATCGGGATGTAATTGTTTTTAACTAATACATTTATTGTATTTACAATGTTCTTTTTGGTCTGCTCTTTTTCGAAATCAGAATAAGAAAGTAGACATTGTGAAGTATTCAATCCTAAATCCTTAAAGTTTTCATTGTAAATTCGCATTAAATGAGGCTGTCCGATGGAGGCCAAAGCCTGCTTTACAAAAACATCTTTATCCTGATTATCCAGCTTTACAAATTGCTTTGCCGCCGCAATTGCTCCGGAGCTTACTATGATAAATTCATATTCGTCATTTAAAGCTGCAATCTGTATTCCGAGGTCTTCAATCTTTCCCCGCGAAATATGATTGGTTTCTTTGGTTAAAGTATTACTTCCTATTTTTAATAAAATCCGTTTTTTAGCCATTTTTTCTAAAAGATGCTAAGGTTTTAAGACGCTGAAATCCTATTTTTTTTTAGAGTTTTCAAAATTATCTAATTACCTCAATTTTCACATTACCTCAATTACCTAATTTGTCCTTCTCCGTAAATATACCATTTATTGGTAACAAGATGCTGTAATCCAATTGGTCCTCTTTGATGTAATTTGTCTGTACTAATCGCCAATTCACCACCCAAACCTAACTGAAAACCATCTGTAAATCGGGTTGAAACATTTTGATAAACCGCTGCAGCATCAATACTTTCCATAAAATCCTGTGCTATTTTATCATTTTTTGTAATGATTGAAGCCGAATGCCCGCCACAATATTTATTAATTTTTGAAATAGCCTCAGAATCTGAATTAACTGTTCCGATAACAATTTTATAATCTAAAAATTCTTCGTACCAGATATTTTCATCTGAAAGCGGTTTTGTATTTTTAAATGTTTCCAGCGATTTGTCAACCAAAATTTCAACTTTAGACTCAGTTAAGGCTTCAATTAACATGGCTGTAAAACCTTCAAAATTTTCTATTCTGTTATCAATTAAAACTTTATCAACAGCATTACAGGCAGAAATTTTAGCAGTTTTGGCATTCAGAATTACTTTTAAAGCAATTTCCAAATCGGCTTCCTGTTGCACATAAACAAAATTATTTCCTCGACCGCTTACAATAACCGGACAAGTTGCATGTTTTTTAACAAACTCAATCAGTTTTTCTCCACCACGAGGTACAATCAAATCCACTTTTTGAGTCGGATTTTCTAAGAAAGCCTGAGTTTCTGTGCGATTATAATTCAAATACTCAACCCAGTCTTTAGAAACACCATTTTCTTCCAGAGCTTTATGCCAAAGACTTACAATCTTTAAATTTGATTTTAAAGATTCTTTTCCGCCTTTTAATAAAATTTTATTCCCGGATTTAAAAGCAATCCCTCCTGCTTCAATTGTTACATCAGGTCGGGATTCATAAATAATTAAAACCGTGCCAAATACAGCTGTTTTATTCGTTACCCGAATTCCATTATCATGAACAAAACTAAAACGTTCGACCCCAACAGGATCTTCCTGAGCAGCCAATTGATTTAAAGATAAAATCATCTCATCAACTTTTTTATCATCTACTTTCAGGCGCTCTTCCATTGCTAAATCAGAACCATCGTAAGCATCAAGATCTTCTTTATTGGTTAAAATAATAGAACTCCGCTCCTGCTCGACCAAGTTTGCCATGGAATGCAAAACCAGATTTCGTTTTTCAATTGATAATGGATTCATTTTTTTGGTTTAATTGGTTAATCGTTAATTTATTTAATTGTTTAATCGTCTAACCAGTTAAACAATTAAACAAATTAATATAGTATATTGGTAAATTAATTTTTAAGTTCTTCTAAACTTTCTTTCAAAGCTTTTACAAACGTGTCAATATCCGCTTTTTTTACTGTAAGCGGTGGTAAGATTCTAAGCAGATTTTTGTTGTTTGCGCTTCCTGTAAAAATGTGTTTTTCGATAATTAATTTCTTTCTTAGCGCCGCTACATCAAAATCAAATTCTACTCCCAGCATCAAACCTTTTCCTTTTACTTGTTTGATTCCCTCAACTTCTTTGATTTTTTCTAAGAAATATTCATAAACTTCATTTACATTTTTCTGTAAATCCAGTTTTTCAATTACATCTAAAACTGCGATTCCAGCTGCACATGACAAGTGACTTCCGCCGAAAGTAGTTCCTAATAATCCAAAACTTGCTTCGAATTTTGGAGAAATCAAGATTGCTCCAACCGGAAAACCGTTCCCCATTCCTTTTGCAACTGAAATAATATCAGCGTTGATTCCGTGATGCTGGAATGCGAAAAATTTTCCGCTTCTTCCGTATCCTGATTGTACTTCGTCTAAAATTAAAACAACATCGTGTTTTTTACATGATTTTTCTAAAGCCTGAAAAAATTCAGTTGTTCCCTGGTCTAAACCTCCAACACCCTGAATTCCTTCGATAATTACCGCAGTAACATCTCCTTTAGCCAATTCCGCTTCAACTAATTCGATTTGGTTTAAGGGTAAAAAAGTAACCACTTGCTGTGCATTAATTGGCGCTACGATTTTTTTGTTATCGGTAACGGCAACTGCTGCAGAAGTTCTTCCGTGGAAAGAATTATGAAAAGCTACTACTCTTGATTTTCCGTTATGGAAAGAGGCTAATTTTAAAGCATTTTCATTGGCTTCAGCACCAGAACTGCATAAAAACAATTCGTAATCTTCTAATCCGGAAAGCTTTCCTAATTTCTGTGCCAATTCAACCTGTAAAGGATTCTGAATCGCATTCGAATAAAAACCTAAATGATCTAATTGATTCTTCAATTTTTCTACATAATCCGGCTGCGTGTGTCCGATAGAAATCACACCATGTCCGCTATATAGGTCTAAATATTCTACTCCTTTGTCGTCGATAATGGTACAATCAATTGCTTTTACCGGAGTGATGTCGTATAATGGGTAAACGTTGAATAAGTTCATTTTTATTTTGTTTATTTTGTTTATTTTGTTTCAGGTTTAAAGTTTCAAGTTGCTTACAGAACGTGAAACTTGGAATTTTAAACCTGAAACTGATTTGAGTTTCAGTATTTGGATTTCAAGTTACGCACAGAACGTAAAACTTGAAACTATAAACCTGAAACAATTTTTTCCTAAAATCCGCTTGGTTTCAAATGTAAACCTGTGGTTTCTTCTAATCCGAACATTAAATTCATATTTTGAATCGCTTGTCCTGAAGCACCTTTGGTTAAGTTATCTATAATTGATGTTATGAGAACCCGGTTTCCTTTTTTCAATAAACTAATGATACATTTATTCGTCTGAACCACTTGTTTCATGTTGATGTTTGTTGTTGTAACCGTTACGAAAGGTTCGTTTTTATAGAACTCTTCGTATTTTGCAACCAAATTTTCCAAACTATCATCACATAATGTATATAAGGTTGCAAAAATTCCTCTTGGAAAATCTCCTCTGTTCGGAATAAAAAGCAATTCGCTGTCGAAATCATCCTGCAACTGAACCAAACTTTCTCCAATTTCTCCTAAATGCTGATGTTCAAAAGCTTTATAATGCGACATATTATTATTTCTCCAGCTAAAATGAGAAGTTTCAGAAAGACTTACTCCTGCTCCTGTACTTCCTGTTGTAGCATTAATATGTACATCATTGTTTAGCAAATTGTGTTTTGCTAAAGGCAATAAAGCCAGCTGAATAGCAGTTGCAAAACAACCCGGATTTGCGATATAATTTGCTTTTTTAATTTCTGCTTTATTGATTTCAGGCAGACCGTAAACGAAATCCTTTCCTTCGAAATGAGCATCTTTGTTCAGTCTGAAATCGTTTCCTAAATCGATGATTTTGGTGTGGTTTCCAAACTGATTTTCCTTTAAAAAAGAAATCGATTTTCCGTGACCCAAACACAAGAAAACAACATTTACCTCTGGATTGATTTTATCCGTAAAATTCATTTCAATATCACCCATTAGATCGTGATGCGCTACAGAAAGGGGTTTTCCGGCATTCGTTGTACTGTAAACAAAATCGATGTTTACATTTGGATGATACATTAAAATTCTGATGAGTTCTCCGGCCGTGTAGCCCGAACCACCAATAATGCCGATATTAATCATGATCTAATTGATTTACAGATGAAAATATGTTTTGTGCATTTCCAAGAATTTTAATAAATCCTTTTGCATCATCAGATGTCCAGGCATTATTCATTTCACCATATTGACCAAAACCAGTGTTCATTAAATCGTTTTTAGATTCAATACCATCAAGCGAAAAATGATATGGTTTCAATGAAACTGTTACCGTTCCGTTTACTGTTTTTTGTGTGTCTTGCAAGAAAGTTTCAATATTTCTCATCACTGGATCCAAAAACTGACCTTCGTGAAATAACATTCCATACCAGTTCCCTAACTGTTCTTTCCAGTATTGTTGCCATTTTCCAAGCGTATGTTTTTCTAATAAATGGTGTGCTTTAATTATAATTAACGGAGCAGCAGCTTCAAAACCAACTCTTCCTTTAATTCCGATAATAGTATCTCCAACGTGAATATCTCTACCAATTGCATAAGCATTTGCGAGTTTTTCAAGTTTTACGATGTTTTTTTCAGGAGCATCTTTTTTACCATTTAAAGCAACTAATTCTCCTTGTTCAAAATGAAGCGTCACTTTTTCTTCACCTTCTTTTTGTAATTGTGAAGGATAAGCTTCACTTGGCAATGGCTGGCTTGAAGTTAAAGTTTCTTTTCCTCCAACACTTGTTCCCCAAAGTCCTTTATTGATAGAATATTGTGCTTTTTCCCAAGAATAGTGAACACCATTTTGAGCTAAATAATCAACCTCTTCCTGTCTTGAAAGTTTTAAATCTCTAATTGGAGTGATGATTTCGATTTCCGGAGCGATCGTCTGAAAAATCAAATCAAAACGAATTTGGTCATTTCCTGCACCTGTACTTCCGTGTGCGATCGCGCTTGCTTCCACTTTTTTAGCATATTTAATAGCTTCAATTGCCTGAAAAACACGCTCTGCACTTACTGATAACGGATAAGTATTATTTTTCAATACATTTCCGAAAATCAAATATTTTATAGCTTTATCATAATATTTGTCTACGATTGTAAGGTTCGCGTGTTGTGCACTTCCTAATTCGTAAGCTCTTTTTTCAATGGCAGATAATTCTTCTTCACTAAATCCTCCTGTATCTACAAGTACGGTGTGAACTTCATATCCTTTTTCGTTTTTCAAATATTTCAAACAATACGAGGTATCTAATCCTCCACTATAAGCTAATACAACTTTTTTCATTTTTTATAATTTAGGCTAATACTTTCGTATTTAGCAAGTTTGAGATTCTTTTTTATATTTAATTTTTAAGATAAAAAACCGAAAGACAGTATTTTATTTAAAAACAGAGCTTGTTTTATTTTTTTTAATCTTTTCAAAACAGCTTCATTAAAAGGGTGTCTTGGAGGATCTTTTGGTTTGTCTGCCGGATCATATAACATTCCGGTGCATAAGCACATTTTATTTTCCTTGCTTTGCAGAATTGGAAAATTAGTACAAGTTTTACATCCGGCCCAAAAACTCGGATCGGTTGTAAGCTCTGAGAAAGGCACGGGTTTGTAACCTAAATCAGAATTAATCTTCATTACAGCCAAACCTGTCGTGATACCAAAAATTTTTGCATTTGGATATTTTTGCAATGAATAATCAAAAACTTTCGATTTTATCTTTTTAGCCAAACCTAAGTTTCTGTAGTCAGGATGTACAATTAGACCTGAATGTGCCACGAATTGACCATGCTGCCAGCTTTCGATATAACAAAAGCCTGCAAATTTTCCGTCTGCCAAAGCAATCATCGCATCACCATTCGACATTTTTTTCTGAATATATTCAGGAGTTCTTTTAGCAATCCCCGTACCTCTTAACAAGGCAGATGATTCTATTGTATCGCAGATTTCCTGTGCGAATTTGAAGTGTTCTTCCTGAGTAACAACAATAGAGATCTTCATTTCAATAATTGAAGTTTAGCGTTAAATATTAAAACGTATTGTTTGGTTTGAAATTCAAAAAACAAGCTAATAAGATTAGACACAACAGAAGTAACACCTTTAAATTCAAAAAGTTGATTAAGTAAATTTTTAAAAAAATAAATACTTTTGGTATGTGTTTGCCCGATGGACAACTTAAATGATTTCAAAATGAAAATGAATATAAATAAATACGCGGTGAAAAACTCTTTGAATACTATATAGATAGCATCCGTACTTCGGGAGAAGTACCAGGAGAGATTGTCCGTGACAAAGAAGTTATATGTAAACTTATTTTATTCATTGGTGCAAAAGTACATTATTTTTTAATATAGAAAACAAATTTTTAAAATTCTAACATTTTTTTAATGCAATGTTATTTTAAAACAAAAAAAAGCCCGATAGACTTCCGTAAATCTATCGGGCTGAACTACTTAATAAAATTATTTTATTTTTTAGTAAATGAAATTACTTGTCCATTCCCTAAAACAGTCATATCAAAAGCTGTTTTTGCTTCATTGAATTTGAATTTTAAACCGGCTCTGTTAGATACAAAAGTATCTTTTTCATCCGCTACTGGCTCAACTGTAAACTTAGGAAAATCTGTAATTTCTACATTTAAAACGCTATTTTTTTCAGAAAATTCAATTTTTAGCGGGGCATTTTTAGTAACGTAAATTCCTAAATAACCATCAAGAATAATATCTTTTTCAATTTTTCCTTTTCCCGAAGTCCAAACATTATTACTTTCATTATGATCAGGAAATACGTGATCCGGATCTAAAGTAACACTCTCTATTTCTTCAGTAGAATTGTGTTTAAAAGACCAGTCATGATTACGCTGCCAAACTTCTACAGGCAAATTAACCCTTGTAACTTTTCCGCTTTTTTCCTTTACATCCAAAACAATTGGCATTGGCATTTTATCAAAATTTTCAATATTTATGACTACTCCTTTTGCAGGATCATTTTTCACATATTTAATCGAATTAATTCCCTGATCAAAACGCCAGTTGTTTACATACCAGCTTCTCCAGAACCAGCTTAAATCCTCTCCCGCAACATTTTCCATAGACCTGAAAAAGTCATCCGGCTGAGGATGTTTGTATGCCCAGCGTTGAATATAAGTTTTAAAAGCAGTATCGAAACGTTCTTTTCCTAAAATCTGTTCTCTTAAAATTATCAGTCCGGCACTTGGTTTAAAATAACACAACATACCAATATTTCCCTCTTTCATATTATCAGGAGAACTCATAATGGTTTCTAAATCAGGGCGGGTAAAAGGTTCTGCCATTTCATGCAAATCTGTAGCCGGTTCTTTGTATTCTCCATTATTAAATGCTTCAGTACTTAGTGAATTTATAAAAGTATTAAAGCCCTCATCCATCCAACCGAATAATCTTTCGTTTGAACCTACAATCATAGGAAACCAGATATGACCAAATTCATGATCCGTAACACCCCATAAGTCTTTTCCTTTTGATTCCCAGCTACAAAATACAATTCCGGGATATTCCATTCCGCCCTCGTTTCCAGCCACGTTTGTAGCTGCGGGATAAGGATATTCAAACCATTGTTTAGAATAATGTTCAATGGATGCTTTTACATATTCTGTAGAACGTCCGTAACCGTCTTTTCCTGCACTTTCAATTGGATAAGCAGAAAGTGCCAAAGATTTTTTACCGCTTGGCAGGTTGATTTTTGCACCGTCTAAGATAAAAGCCGAAGATGATGCCCATGAAAAATCACGCGCATTTTTAATTTGATAATGCCAAGTTTTTTCTGCAGTTGCATTAGCATTTGCAGTCGCTGCAACTTCTTCTGCAGAACGAATCATAACCGTTTTATCACTTTGAGACGCTTCTTTATAACGTTTAAACTGTTCAGCAGATAAAACATCAGATCCATTAATCAATTCTCCGGAACCTACCACATAATGATTTGCCGGCACTGTAAGCTTTACATCAAAATTACCATACTCCAAATAAAACTCAGAAGCTCCTAAATATGGCGCTGTATTCCATCCTCTTACATCATCATACACACACATACGCGGGTACCACTGCGCCATTGTAAATATTTTACCGTTTTTAGTTTCTAAAACCCCCATTCTGTCAGAACCTTCAAAAGGTGCTATGAATGAAAACTCTATTTTAATTTTTACAGACCCGCCTTTCGATGCTAATTCCTCCGGAAGAAAAATTTGCATTCTGGTATCTGTAACTACATATTTCACATCGGTTTCTGTACTTTTCTTTCCTCCTGAAATTACTTTTACCGATTTAATTTTATTTCCCCCATCAAAAACCTGCCCCTGAGCCCCATTACGACTACCTGTCAAAGGCACAACCGCATTTCCTCTGGAATCATTTTTGAATAAATTCTGATCTAAATTCAACCACAAAAAAGACAGCTTATCCGGACTATTGTTTGTATAGATAATTTCATCTGTACCTATAATTTCATTTGTAGCAGCATTTAACTTAACATTAATTTGATAATCTGCCCTGTTTTGCCAGTATTCAACACCCGGCTGACCACTTGCTGAACGGGTTGGAGTACCATTTTTTGAGTAAAAATGCGGTGCGAAAGCATCTTGATAATTGTAATTATTAACTGATTTTCCTTCTGTTGCGGGTACTTGCTGCGCCCAAACAGAAGAAATTCCTACAAACAAAGCCATTGTCAATAAGGCTTTAGCGGATTGTCTTTTCATATTTTATACCTGTTTATATAGCAAATTAATGAAAAAAAAAGCTATTTACAGAGAAAAACCAAAGCTCTTATTTGATTTTAGCAAAATATTATCAAAAAAGCATTTCAAATATTTTTTACACAAAATAAAATTTATAAAATTATATTTACAATTACATTAACTTAATTCTCTTAAAAGCATCATTTTGAATACAACAATATCAAATTCAACACTAAAAGCTTCTATTAAACATCTGGGAGCCGAATTATTTTCTCTGATCGACAATCAAAACAAAGAATATATCTGGAACGGTAATCCTAAATTCTGGCCCAAACACTCGCCTGTTCTTTTTCCGATTGTTGGAAGTCTAAAAAACGAAACTTATACTTTTAATAAAAAAGACTATCATTTATCAAGACATGGTTTTGCGCGTGATATGGAATTTCAATTGATAGAAAAAACAGCATCATCTGCTACTTTTTCTTTATCCTATAATAATGAAACGCTTAAAAAATATCCGTTTAAGTTTGAGTTGCAGATTATTTACAAACTTGAAGAAAACAACCTGAATATAGCCTACAGGGTAATTAATAAAGAAGAAACACAAATTCCTTTTTCTATAGGCGCACATCCTGCCTTTGCTTTACCCGAAGAATTTTCAAAATACAATATTCAATTTGAAAAAGAAGAAAAACTGGAATATTCACTCCTTCAAGATGGCTTAATTTCCAATACAACCGAAACTTTAGAAACCTCAAATGATGTAGTTTCATTAAATTACAAATTATTTAAAAATGATGCTTTGGTTTTTAAAACTCTTGAATCAAATTCTTTAACTATTCTTGAAAGCTCAAAACCATATATTAAAGTTGATTTTAAAGATTTTCCAAATTTAGGAATCTGGACCAAAGAAAATGCTCCTTTTATTTGTATTGAACCTTGGTTTGGCTACTCTGACACACTTAAAAAATCAGGAGATTTGTTTAAAAAAGAAGGAATTCTGATTCTGGAAGCAAATCAAACTTTCAATACTTCCTTTGGCATAGAAATCTTTTAATTAAAGAATAATAAAAAACCCATTTCGAAACATTTTCAAAATGGGTTTTGTTTTATATAACGAATACAGATTATCTACTCCATTCTGAAATACTATCTTTATTCATTTTTACATAATCCTGATTATTAGCAGCTTCAGCAGCAGCCAAAGAAATTTTTGCCGTTTCAACAGCACCGGCTTTATCTCCTTGTTTAGCCTGAATCAATGATTTTAACCTCGTAACATAATAAGGTTTTTCAGTACTCATTTCTAATGCTTTATCAACATATTCACGTGCACTAATCATGTTTCCGTTTGACTGAAATAAATACTGAGATGCAGCATAATAATCATTCCACGTTGGACCGGCTAACGTTTTTTGAATGCTTGCTGTAGCTAATTTTGCAGTAGGAACTTCAAATTTTAAGGCTATATGAGAGTTTTCCCAGGCCATTTCCAAATATCCTGAATTTTGATCAAGAGTATTAATACCAATAGTAAAAGTTTCAACAGGAGTTGGCAATGCATCTTCTTTTACCGTTGTTTTTAAAGCTACATAAGCATCGCTCCAATTTTCCGGCAATCCCCAATTATCCGTAGAAAGGTAAAAAATCACCTCCCAACTTTCTATTCTTGGAATCGTATAAATTGCATATTTTCCTTTTTTTAATGTTTTACCATCAATAATAACGTCGTCTCCAAAATTGATTATTGTATTTTCATTGGCTCCTGTTCTCCATAATTTCCCAAACGGAACCAGATTTCCAAAAACCGCTCTGCCTCTGGCACCAGGTCTTGAATAGGTAACTTCAACATCAGTCAATCCAACGGTTTGCTTAATATAGCCTTTAGGACTGGCCTGCGGTGTTTTTATTTGTGCTTCTGCAACAAGAGGTGCCAAAACAATGGCTAATGCAATAAGTAGTTTTTTCATTTTTATAAGTCTGTTTGTTTTTTTTTCAAAATTACGAATTCAAAAAAGGACAAAAGTTAAATTTTACTTAATTCAAATACTTAATTGTGATATTATGACAGCATTTAACTCATTAAAATGATTAATAATCAAATTTGCTTCTGATAAATCCTGACCTTCTGAGTTTTCGCTTCTGTAACCCACACAAAAAATCCCTGCTCCTCCTGCCGCTTTTACACCGTTTGTACTGTCTTCAATAATAATACAATTTTCTTTCGGGGCAATTGATAATGAAGCTGCATGAACAAAAATTGCCGGATTTGGTTTTGATTGCGGGAAATCTTCACCGCTCACAATTGCCGAAAAATACTGGTGCAGATTAAATCGGGTAAAAACACGATCAATAGTCACTTTTGATGCTGATGAAGCTAAGATTAACTGAATTCCGTTAGCATATAAATCCTTAATTAAATCCTCTACACCTTCTAACAAATATAAATCTTCTTTAGTATCAAAAGCATCATTAAAAATGCTTCTCTTTCTTTGAATCAAATCTTCAACACCATCTTCTATTGTGGGAAAAAATCCTTTTAAAGTCTGAAATGTATTTCGGGTTGAAAATCCTGTAAATGAAGTGTACATTTCTTCGGAAACTTCAATATTTAATTCTGAAAATTGTTTGTAATAAGCATAACGATGAACGGGTTCTGTATCTACGATTACGCCATCCATATCAAAAATTACTGTTTTAATCATTTTTTTTAAGTTGCTGAAATATTTAGATTCTAAGTTTTTACTGCTCGCAAACGCTTTTTTTAAAGGAATTTAAGAATTAAAGTTAAGTCTTAGCAACTTAGACCTTAGTATCTTAATAATTATTCTTTTTTAAGCAAGTGCCGAATTACGGTTTCAGCAGCGTGAAGACCAAACAATCCCGGCATATAACTGTTTGTTCCGTAAAAAGATTTTTTGAAATTTTTACCATCGGTTAATTTCAGGCTTTTTTCATTTTGTATTTCTGAAGAAAAAACAACTTTTAATTTATTGATTTTTGCTGCTTTTAATCTCTTTCGGATTGCTTTAGAAAAGTAACAATTAATTGTTTTGGAAATATCCGAAACTTTAACTTTAGAGGCCAGCATTTTTCCGCCAGCGCCCATACTGCTAATAATTTTTACTCTTTTGCGTTTTGCAGCTATAATTAAATTCAGTTTTGGCGTAATACTATCAATACAATCCAAAACATAATCAAACTCAGGAGAAACGATCTCGAAAGCACGCTCCGGAGATAAAAATTCCTGTACTTTGGTTAGCTTTAATTCAGGATTAATATCCATTAAACGATCCCCAACAATTTTAATTTTTGGTTCGCCTACTGTCGAATGCAAAGCAGGCAATTGTCTGTTTATATTGGTAATATCAACAACATCGCCATCCACAATAGTCATATTTCCTACTCCTGCTCTTGCCAAAAATTCAGCTGCAAATGACCCCACTCCTCCTAAACCTACAACCAAAACATTTGAGTTTTGCAAGTTATCTAATCCTTCTTTAGTAAATAAAAGCTCGGCTCTTTCAGTCCACTCTGCCATATATTCTATTTTTTTTAGTTTGTTTTATTTGTTGTTTCAGGTTTCAAATTCTCTGCTGTCAGGCTGAGCGAAGTCGAAGCCCCACGTCCAATTGGAGTGCCCTTCGACTTCGCTCAGGGTGACAAACTCATTTCACTTTTTGCTTTTTACTAATCACTTTTTTTACCAAACACTCTTTTAAAATTACTTGAGATAACACCTTGCAATTCTTTGATTGTAATATTTTTATACTCTGAAGCTAAATTGTAAACCTGTTTTAAATTCTCTTCAATTGTATCGGTTTCCAAAAAGAAACGATCATTTGGTATATTCTGAAAAACTGTTTTTAAATCCGGATTTTGCAATAAATACTTCCCAAACGAAATATAAAATCCCTCCTTAACAAGCTGATCGGCAACCTGTCTGTTTTTAGAAAAGCCATGAATAATCATCGGTACCGAAATCTTTAATTTCTTTTTTATTGAAATCACTTCCTGATAGGCAGCAACACAATGAATAATTACTGGTTTGTTATACTTTTTTGCTAAAAACAATTGTTTTTCAAAAACAGTAACCTGCTGTTCTAATGAAATTTCGATTCGTTTATCTAAACCACATTCTCCTACTGCCAAACAATTTTTAGTTTTCAGTTTTTCTTCAATAATCAGTAATTCAGAATCTATCTGGTTCTCCTTAATATGCCAGGGATGTATTCCAATTGAATAAAACGGAATTGACTCATCAAATTCCACCGGATATTGATTTACCAATTCTAAAATATCAGGATTATTTGTAAACTGATGCGTATGAAGATTAAAAAACTCCATTAGTGAAACGTTTTTACTCCTGCTTTAATTTCTACATTCAAATCATTTTCTGACGGAACAATTGGACATGAATATTTGTAATTATAAGCACAATACGGGTTATAAGCCTGGTTAAAATCAATTGAAATCCTATCACCTTTTGGAATTTTTAAATCTATATATCTACCTCCAGCGTAACTTCCTTTACCACAGGTTAAATCTGAAAAAGGAAGAAATAGATGGTCTTTGTATTTATCTGATTTAGAAAGTTGAACATCCTGGTAAAGACTCAATTGTAATGCAACTCCATCGATCGTAAAGAAAACGGTTCCATATTTAATGTATTTTGGTCTCCTGCTTGTAGACGTTTTCATATCAAATGCCTTTTCGTTTTTTGCCGGAACAAACTTCGCATTTACAAAATACCTGCTGTTTATCGGATAAAACTCCAATGATTTAAATAGCTTCAAATCCTCTTCTTTCAAAGGACTTGTCTTAGCATCTGCGTATTCTGTATTGATAGTTTTCTGAAATTTTTCAGCATCATTTTTACTGAATTTACCCTGACTATAAGTACAATTAAAAACCAATAATAAAATAAGTACACTATTTTTCATCATAGAAATTTTGCACAAAAATAGTTTAAAACAAACAAAGCAGCAACCGCTCCACGTTACAAAGTTTTCTAACTTTGTTGAAAAACAACTTCCATATAATGTTAAAAAACGCTTTTCACCATTACATCAACAATTTTAGAGGATTTAGACGAGAAATATGGATACTTGCCATTATTACTTTTATTAATCGTGCAGGCACAATGGTATTGCCTTTTTTATCAAAATATTTAAAAGAAGACCTTCATTTTACCTATAATCAGGTTGGCTGGATTATGGTTGCATTTGGATTAGGCTCAATGCTGGGATCCTGGCTGGGAGGAAAATTATCCGATAGAATAGGTTTTTATAAAATCATGATTTTTAGTTTGTTTACTACTGGAATTTCCATGTTTTTAATTCAATATATCACTACTTTTTTCGGACTTTGTATAGGAATGTTTTGTTTAATGGCAATTGCAGATATGTTTAGACCTGCAATGTTTGTTTCACTTGGTGCGTATGCAAAGCCCGAAAACAGAACACGAGCCTTAACATTAGTTCGTTTAGCTGTAAATTTAGGTTTTGCTGCCGGTCCTGCTTTGGGAGGTCTGATTATTATGGGAATAGGATACCAGGGACTCTTTTGGGTTGATGGCCTTTCCTGCATCATTTCTATTTCAATTTTTGCTTTACTGGTAAAAGAAAAGAAAAAAATTATATATGAAGATAAAATTGAAAGTGCAGCAGAGAAAAAATCAGTATTTAAAGACAGAATATTTTGGGTTTTCTTATTTGTGAGTTTTGTGACTGCTATGATCTTTTTCCAGCTTTTTACTACTTTACCATTATATCACAATGAGAAATTTGGTTTAACAGAATTTCAAACCGGTCTATTAATGACCTTAAATGGATTGCTGATTTTCGCCTTAGAAATGCCTACTGTTGGGTTTATGGAAAGAAAAGGTATTCCGAAAATAAAAATCATTATTTGGGGCTCCTTTATTATGTCGCTAAGTTTTTTTCTACTACTAATTAATGTTTGGGCAGGAATTCTAATTATTAGTATGATTTGCATATCTCTGGGAGAAATCCTCGCCTTTCCTTTTTCTAATGCTTTTGCCTTAAGCCGTGCTCCGCGAGGTCAGGAAGGACAATATATGGCGCTTTATACTATGAGCTTTAGTCTGGCCCACATCATAAGTTCAAAAGTAGGTTTTGAAATTATTACACGATTTGGATATCAGGTTAATTGGTTTTTTATGGCCTGCATTGGTGTAATAGCTACATTTTGTTGCTTATGGATTAAGAATGCTCTGATTCTGGAAAAAGCTTCATGAAAAAATCACCAAAAAACTGTAATTAAGACTATTAAAGTAAAAACAGAATAACATTTCTTCTTCAAAATCAAAAGCAAAACTTCTTTTTTAGTTAAATAACTATTTTTATAGTTGTATAACTAAAAAAATAGTTGTAGGTTTGATTTAAAATTAAACCACATGCAAAAATTAACTAATAAAGAAGAAGAAATTATGCATATTTTATGGAAGCTCAAAAAAGCATTCGTAAAAGAAGTCCAGGCAGAAATTATTGAAGACCAGCCTCATTACAATACTCTTTCAACTATTATTCGAAATCTGGAAGAAAAAGGTTTTGTGGCACATAATGCTTTTGGAAATACCCACCAATATTATCCTACAATAAGCCTCGAAGCATATAGCAAAAAATACATGAAAACTGCAATTGATAATTATTTCAACAGTTCTTATAAAAATATGGTTTCATTTTTTGCTAAAGAAGAAAAAATATCCGCAGCCGAATTACGTGAAATCTTAGCTATGATCGAATCTCCAACAGAAAAAAAATAATTATTTATGGAAGCACTTTTTATTTATATCGCAAAATCATCCGGGTTAGTTATATTGTTTTATTGTGCTTACTATTTTTTACTGCGCAAAGAAACTTTTTTCAACAGCAACCGCTGGTTTTTATTGACCGGATTGATAACTTCGATAGCGCTGCCTTTTTTTGTTTACACAAAAACTATCTGGATAGAACCTGCCACGTTAGATAATTTAAACTTGTCTGAATTAACTATTCCTCAAATAAATAAAGAAGAATCTCTTGAAATAAACTGGAATTATATCATCCTAATCATTTACAGTATTGGCTTTATTGTTTCTCTTATAAAATTTGTAATAGATTTTTACAGTTTGCATACAATTTTAAAAGGAAAAAAAATACAACAGCAGGCAGACTATAAATTTATCGATGTAACTGAAAATATTTCTCCCTTTTCTTATTTTCAAAATATCGTATACAACTCTTCAATGTACACGGAATCCGAATTAGAAAATATTCTTGAACATGAAAAAGTACACAGCGACCAAAATCACACTATTGATGTGCTGCTTTCCAGATTTTTTTGTCTGATATTTTGGTTCAATCCAATACTTTGGCTTTACAAAAAAGCAATTATTCAAAACCTTGAATTTATTGCCGACAAAGAAGCTGCTAAAAAAATTTCAGACAAAAAGGCTTATCAATACACCCTTTTAAAAATAACAACTCATGAAAATTGTGTTGCCATTACCAATCATTTTTATCAATCATTAATCAAAAAACGAATCGTCATGTTAAACAAAAATCAATCAAACAAAAGAAATTCCTGGAAATACTATGTTGTAATTCCGGCACTTACAGCATTTGTAATTTTATTTCAAATTGAAACTGTCGCCCAAGAAAAAGGTCCGGGCATAATTGAAAAAATAAATCCTGACAAAGTTGAATCGGTAGATGTATTTACAATAGATAAAAACAGTACAGATGCTGATATAGACCAAAGAGTAAAAACTTTAAAAGAAAAATTTAGTATTTCTACCACTATTTCAGAACTGGAGAGAAACTCTAAAAATGAAATTACTTCTATCAATGTCGATTTAAAAGATGAAAAAAAAGTTACTAAATCAAAGAAATCGCTAACATCTAATGGAATCGAAAAAATTGGAATTATTATCATTAAAGACAAAAACGGAATCATTTCATTTAATTTTACTGATACACAGCCTACTGTAATTAGCAATAAAACAGAAGCTAAAGACATTTTAATAAAAATTAAGAATACTCAAACTTCTAATACAAACAATAATAGTAAAGCTAATTCTGATGCTAACACAAGCATTGCTACAAATGTTAATACAAATACTTCTGTAAACACAAATGGAAACACAGTAAGAATTTCAACAAAAACAGAAGCAAAACCTATTATTATAATTAATGGAATTCAAACAAATTCAAACGTAGATATTAATGATATTCCAACTAACGAAATTACAAGTGTTAATGTAATAAAAGGAAAATCTGCTGAAGACAAATATGGTACAATCGGAAAAAATGGTGTTATCGAAATTACTACAAAACATTTGACCGAAAATAATGAGCAGTCTTCAAGTGTAAAAATACAAACAAGAAAAGATAATTCAGTGGTCATTTCATCTGATAAAATAAATATCAAAAGCTCTGAAAAACCATTAGTTGTAATAGATGGAAAAATCACAAATAAAAATCCTGATGATTTAGACCCTCAAAAAATTGAACAAATAAACGTGTTAAAAACCCCTGCTTCTACTATAAAATATGGTGATAAAGGAAAAAATGGCGTACTTGAAATCACTACCAAAAAATAAATTCGAATAAACCACAATACTCAAATCATGCAAAAATTAACAAACAAAGAAGAAGAAATCATGCATGTTTTATGGAAGCTGAAAAAAGCTTTCGTAAAAGAAGTTCAGGCAGAAATAACTGAAGATCAACCGCATTACAATACACTTTCTACAATTGTTCGAAATCTGGAAGAAAAAGGATTTGTAGGACATAATGCTTTTGGAAATACACATCAATATTACCCAATAATAAGTCTGGAAGCGTATAGCAAAAAATATATGAAAACTGCAATTGATAATTATTTCAACAGTTCTTACAAAAATATGGTTTCATTTTTTGCCAAGGAAGAAAAAATCTCTGCAGCCGAATTACGCGAAATCTTAGCTATGATTGAAACACCAAAAGAAGAAAAATAATTATTTATGGAAGCGCTTTTCATTTATATCGCAAAATCATCCGGGTTAATCCTATTATTTTATTGTGCTTATTATTTTTTATTACGCAAAGAAACTTTTTTTAACAGCAACAGATGGTTTTTACTGACAGGTTTAGCCACGTCACTAATTCTTCCATTTCTGGTTTATACAAAAGTTGTCTGGATTGACCCTATTCCGGTTTCAACTGTTAATTATCCGCAAAGTTTTATAGCTCAAACGATTCATCAAGAATCATTTGAAATCAATTGGAATTATGTAGTGCTTTCTATTTACTGTATTGGATTTTTTACGCTTATAATGAAATTTGCTGTTGATTTTTATAGTTTAAATTCAGTTTTAAAAGGCAAAAAAATACAACAGCAAGCAGATTTCAAATTTATTGATGTATCTGAAAACATTGCGCCATTTTCTTATTTTGATTACATCGTGTACAACTCATCAATGTACACAGCAGCAGAATTAGAAAACATTATTGAACACGAAAAAGTACACAGCGATCAAAATCATACTGTCGATGTATTAATTTCCAGAGTGTTTTGTGTGTTGTTTTGGTTTAACCCAATTATTTGGCTGTACAAAAAAGCTATTTTACAAAATCTTGAATTTATTGCCGACAACGAGGCCGCTAAAAAAATATCAGACAAAAAAGCCTACCAATACACGCTTTTAAAAATAACTACACACGAGAGTTGTGTAGCCATTACCAATCATTTTTATCAATCATTAATCAAAAAACGAATTGTCATGTTAAACAAAAATCAATCAAGAAAGAGAAATTACTGGAAGTATTATGCCATACTTCCGGCACTTGTAGCATTTGTACTTTTATTTCAGATAAAAACCATTGCCCAAGAGAAAAAAGAAGCTCAGGAAATCAATAAAAAAATTCAGTCTGTTGATGTTTACAAAATTAAAAACACAACAACAGACGAAGAATTAAAAGAAATGACTGTAAAACTAAAAAAGATTCATAATGTAGATATTGAAATTTCTGAAGTAAAAAGAAACTCAAATAATCAATTAACAGCAATCAAAGTTGATGTTGAGAAAGGTACCGGGAGAGATCAAACTATCCAAATTGAGGGTGATAATGCAATTAAAAGCTGTGGAATCGTTATTTCAGTTGATGATAATAACAACAAAAAAATAAATATTATTACCGATGGCGGAATGGATAAGCCAATAGTTGTTGGAGATAATCTTATTATAAATGAAAAAAATCCTGTCAAGATAAATACCATTTCAACCATAACAACTCCTGTTCCTCCTACTCCGCCTGCATTTCCAACAGGTCCAATGCCACAGGCTCCGGTACCGGATATGTCAAAAATGCCAAAACCTCCAGTTCCACCAACTAATCATAAGGACAAAGTCGCTATGAGTAAATTTGAAAAAGAAATGGTGGAGTTTGAGAAAAAAATGGAAGCTTTTGAACCGGATATGTCTGCTTACGAAAAACAAGTTGAAGAAATCATGTCTAAACGCGAAGCTATTTTTGAAAAAGAAATGGAGAAATACGAAATAGCCATGGAAAAATTCAATGCAGACATGGAGAAATTCACTGAAGAAGTTGAAACAAAATACGGTAAAGACTCAAAAGAGTACGAAAAGAACATGAAACAATATGAAAAAGACATGAAAATATACGAGAAGAATATGAAGCTTCACGAAAAAGAAATGAAAAAATTAGAAAAAGAAAATCAAAAATCGTAGACGATTTATATAAAAACACAAAAAAGACTTTACTTAACAGCAAAGTCTTTTTTTATATCTTTGAGAAAAATTAATCTCTATGTTTAAAATTTTAGCCAAAATTAATAAAATCATTTTACCAAGTTTTACCAAACAAGGTTTAGATATTGCAAAAGCAAAAAAATGGCAAATGGCAATTATTGGTTATCGGGCATATGTAACAAAACGTGCTTTAGACTAAAAATTACAAATATCTTTCTGAAATCACTCTCAAATGATGATTTTGGTGACCTGTAATAATAAACCCAATTGCCCTTACAGAAATAGCAGTATTCGAAGCTGTTCCTACAAACAAAAGCTGTTCTTCATTCAGGCTTTCAAAAAAACTAATAGTTGCTTTTCTGGCGTTTTCATATTCAGCTAATAAACTTTCAATCGAACGAGTATTGGCAAATGCAAACGGCACATAATCATTTTCTTCAAAACCAGGCAAAGGAGTTTTATCTCCCCTACTGATTCTTAAAGCACGATAAGCAAAAATACGCTCAGTATCTATCATGTGAAGCACAATATCTTTAATTGTCCATTTACCTTCCGCATAACGATATTCCAATTTTTCAATTGGAATATTTTTTATAAAATTAACCAGTTGAGGCAATCCATTTATTAAACCTTGTACTAATGTTTTATCACCAGCAGCTTTAATATAAGTCGCATTAAAAACAGAATATTCATTTGTTGGTAAATCTGAAGCTATCATAAATTTAAAATTTAAGCTGAATTTCTACTTGCATTTGTATTACCGAACAATGAGCGGGTTACAATTTTCTCATATACTTTAATCAGATCCTGATCAACTACCTTTTCCTTATTCAATTCATTAATTCTTAACAAAGCATATTGCTGTATTGTTAACAAAGGCAACACAATACGCTCTCTTATTTGAATAGAAGCTTTACCATCAGGGTAATTTTCCATTAGTGTTTTATGACCTGCAATTTTAAGCAAGAGACGTTCCGTTTCTAAGAATTCATCATAGATAATTTGCCAGAATTCACCAAATTCAGGATCTTTTCTCATATAAGCCGTCAATGGTAAAAACGATTTCGCCAACGACATCATACTATTCTCTAAAAGTGTTTTAAAGAATAATGAATTGTGGTACAAATCACTTACTTTATCCCATTGATTGGTATCTTCAAAATGTTTTAAAGCCGACCCTACGCCAAAAAATCCTGGTACATTTTGCTTTAATTGACTCCATGAACCTACAAAAGGAATTGCTCTTAAATCGGCAAAATCTAACTGTTCAGATTTACTTCTTTTAGATGGGCGGCTTCCAATGTTCGTTTTAGAGTAATATTTTAACGTACTCATTTTTTCCAAATACGGGATAAATTTAGGGTGGTTTTTAAAACTTAAGTATTTATCATATCCTAAACCTGCCAATTGAGTCAAAATAGCTGTTTCTTCAGCACTTAATTCATTTTTCTCTTTACTAAAAACCTGATTAGTAACTCCTGCACTTAGTAAATTTTCGATATTGTAACGACATGAATCTAAAGTTCCAAAATTAGAACTAATAGTTTGTCCCTGTACAGTAATCTGAATTTCGTTGTTCTCAATTTTAGGCCCTAGAGACGCATAGAATTTGTGCGTTTTTCCACCACCACGAGCAGGAGGGCCTCCACGACCATCAAAGAAAATAGCTTTTATACCATATTTTCTTGAAATTTGTGTAAGTTCAATTTTTGCCTGATAAATACTCCAGTTTGCCATTAAATAACCTCCATCTTTTGTTCCGTCAGAGAAACCAAGCATGATAGTCTGTTTGTTGTCACGAGATTTTAAATGCGCTGCATATTCAGGATTTGTATATAATTGTTCCATTATTGAATGCGCATTTTGTAAATCATCAACTGATTCAAAAAGCGGAATAATATCAACTGTTGGATTTTCCCAATTATTCAAACGAATCATTGCAAAAGTTTCCATTACATTCAATGCACTTTCGTTGTTACTAATAATATAACGATTTGCACCAAATTCACCATTATTCTCCTGAATGGTTTTAATAGCCTGAACAGACTCTAACGTTAGCTTGGTTATTTCATTATCAAAATCAGCCGGATTCAGATTACCTTTCACCTTTGATAAAACAACTAATTTTTCATCTTCAGATAAATCGAAATAATTTTCAGGGAATATTTTTGAATCTGAATTTAAATAATAATTTACCACATCGTGAAAAACAGCATTGTGAATTTTACTGTTCTGACGTATATCTAAAGTAGCAAAATGAAAACCAAACAAATTAATCTTAACCAGCAAAGCTTCTAATTCATCTAAGTACAAAGACTGATGCTTTTCGACAATTATGGCTCTGATTTTATTTAACTGAGTCAGTAATTCCTCTAAAGTGATATAAATTTCTCCTTTAGAATAAAAAACAGATCTATAAAGTTTATATTCAAGTTCAGCAACTAAAGTATCTACACCTGAGAAAGTTAACTTTCTTTTTAAGTTACGCATTTCAACATAATAACATTTTAAAATCGAAGTACGCAAACGCTCCGCAACTTTTAATGTAATATCTGTAGTCACAAACGGATTTCCATCTCGATCACCTCCCGGCCAGAAACCAAGTTTTATTAACTGATTCTGAATCGCTTCTCCATGAAGAATATTTTTTTGCAAATAATGAACTATTTCTCCAGCCGTTTCATAGAATACATTTTCCAAATACCAAATCAAACTTACCGCTTCATCGTACGGATTCGGCTTTTCATTTTGTATAAAAGGAGTTTTTCCTAATTGAGCCAATAACTGCTTTATTTTCAACAAATCATTCTGTCTGATTGCCTCAGTCAAATCATTTATTATCCCCAAAACAGGACCCGGATAAAACTGCGTAGGATGTGCAGTTAAAACAGTTCTAACATTAAAATTCTCAAGAAAATCAATTAATTCCTCATCTTTTTCTTTGGCATCTGATTTTTCTTTAATATCCCGAAGCGAACCTCGCCCTTCCATATTATTTACGACAGGAAAAGCTGCATCTTCAATAGCATCAAATAATACAATCTGACGCTCTATATATTGAATAAACCGAAACATCAAATCTATTTTCTCTGTTTCCGAAACGTTATTTAAAAATTTATTTGAGAAAAAGTCAAAAATTTCTTTTGGAGTTTCCTGTTTTTTAAACCCCGTTTCACATGTTTCCGTAAACAACGGAAGCAAAACCCCTGTATTATCAATAGAATCGAAGGGTAATGTTATAAAAACACTATTATAAATATGATATTTAGAGAGAACATCCTGATTGAAACGTTCTATTTTTGGCAACGTGTACATAATCCTTTTATAGTTGTTTTGGTTAATTAGTCATAAAAAAACCCCAAGAAAACTTGAGGTTATATTTTATAATATAGCATTCAAGAAAATATTACATATTTTTGAAAATAGTATGCATCAAACGCTTCTTATCATTAATGCTTTCTTCTAATGAAATCATTGTTTCAGTTCTGTAAACTCCTTCGATATCATCAATCATAAAAATAACTTCTTTGGCATGCTTAGTGTCTTTAGCTCTAATTTTGCAAAAAATATTAAATTTCCCTGTAGTTACAGACGCAACTGTTACGAAAGGAATTTGATTAATTCGCTCTAATACAAATTTTGTCTGAGATGTATTATTAAGAAACACTCCTACATAAGCAATAAATGAATACCCTAATTTATCGTAATCCAAGGCTAATGAAGATCCCATGATGATTCCGGCATCCTCCATTTTTTTTACTCTAACATGTACAGTTCCGGCAGAAATCAACAATTTTTTTGCAATGTCAGTAAACGGAACTCTCGTGTTGTCTATTAACATATCTAAAATCTGGTGATCTACTTCATCTAAACGAAATTTACTCATAATTCTTTAATTAATATTACTAATTTGTATTACAAAGTATAAAAATATATATAAAAAACAAGAAATTCACATAAAATTTAACTTTTTATCAATCCGTTAACAAATTTAACGTTTTTATTTAAATAAAAGTCTGCTTTTTGATCCGTTTTCGGAAAATTGGTAAAATCATCTGAGTATGCAGCGCCTTTTGCATCGTAGACATAATGTCCAAAATAATTTTCTAATTCCCCTACTTCAACTATATAAGCATTAAATTGAATCTTGCTGTCAATCAATTCCTCTTTGTATTGAGCGACAAAATTCGTAATAATTTCGATACCATCATAATTTATCTTGACATTTTTATACATAAAATCATAAAAAACCACTTTATTTTGTGAAATATTCAAATAATCATTAATCCTATTATCAACTATATCGTTTTCGAAAAGCGCTTTGAAACTTGTAACAAGCGAAAAGAATATAAACTTTCTGGTTACTTCTCTCGAATAATCATCTTGAAAATGCCCTGCTTCAAACAAAATTGTCGGCACTCCCAAATACTGAAAAGTATCTCCTATACAATTAATATTAAAGGAATCATCAAAACGCCCTACTTGCCCTGGTATATACTTTTGAAGCTCATCATTAATTACTGCAATCAAATTAATAGCTTTTAATCTATTTTCATTAATCTCTCTTTCTTCATTATAAGAAGGCGCCAAAAACGAAACAGTTGCCGGCTTCCCTGTCTCACCAGCTCCAAAAATAGTACGCTGATCGTGAAGATTAAAACAATAATGAGGTTTAAATTTTTCGAAAACCTCACGCAAAATCCTGCTTTCAGGCTGGGTCAGATCCTGCGAATCACGATTCAGGTCAATTTTATTTGCATTAGCACGTGTGTATAATGCGGCTCCATCCGGATTCAGAATTGGTATACAATAAAAAGTAAATGTTTTGAGCATGTTTTGAGCAAACTCAGAACCGCCATTCAAAACATTAATAAAATCAAATAATGCTTTTGTTGTAGTGCTTTCGTTTCCATGCATTTGAGACCACAGATAAATCCGCGTTTCTCCAGAACCAATTTCATAACTATATATAGGTTTATCCAAAACCGATTTCCCAATAATCTTAATCTGGTTATTAGTATTGATTTTATCTAATAAAGACTGAATATGTTCTAAAGTTAAATACCTCCCGGCTATTGACTGCTCTTTGTATTGATTGAAAATTGCTTCTAAATTCATTTGCTTTTTGATTAGTTCACAAAAGTAAAAATCTTTATTTTTACAAATGTAAACTAATAACACTATTTAAGAGTTAAGAATGTAAACAGATTAAATTCTTTTAAAAAGAAAAACAAGAAACCTGTTGATAAAAAACAAATTAAGATTAAAAACAACATTAAAAACATTGATAATCATATTTTTAAAAACAATCACATATAGTTTTAAATTAACAAAAAATTAACCAATTACTAAATTTTACAACTGTAAATCACATCAGAACCTCTTAATTTTTACATTTGTAAATACAAAACTAAAAAAACAACAATTTACAATGGTAAACATTGACGACTTTGTAAAAAGACTGGAAATTATACTTGATTATTACACCCTGAACGCTTCTTCTTTTGCAGATAAAATTGGTGTTCAGCGTTCAAGCATGTCTCATCTCCTATCTGGCAGAAACAAACCGAGCCTGGATTTTGTAATGAAAATTTTGGAAGTTTTTCCGGATGTTGACTTGTATTGGATTTTAAGTGGCAAAGGAAATTTTCCTAAAAACAATAACAATGATCAAGACATAATTTCAAAAAAAGAAAACACAACGGAAATTGCTCCACCTATTTTGTCTGAAGAAAAAATAACGTCTAAAAATTTTCCTGATACAAAAAATATGATTCTAAAATCAGAAAACAACGAAATTGAAAAAATTGTATTTTTTTACAAAAACGGAACATTCAAAACCTACATTCCATAAATCTGTAAATTTTGCGTATTTGAAAAAATAAAAAATATTTTTATTTAAACGTTTCTCATACACAAAAAAATGACCTTACTTCAAATATTGAAATAAGGTCACCATTACTAACCAAAATATTAAAAATCAATAATTATTTTCTTAAAACAAAAACAGAAGTTACACCTGCCTCTGCTCTTACATTTACCGGAGCAAAATCACCAGATGCTGTTGGAAAATTATAAGTTAAAACTTCTCCTCCTGCATTAAACCTTTCGGCAACATAAATCTTTTTTGTTACATTATCGTACGCAACATCTACCGGATTTCCTAAAAGAGAATTAGACCCATAAACTCTTATTTGATTTGTTAAAGCAATTGTGCCTGCTGCGGCAGTTGAATTGAAAACACTTGAGAAATTTTTAATTATAACCAATCCACCATCAGTTCCTGAAGCTGCACTCGCAACATCTGTCAAGATCATTACATCATCTGAAGCTGAATAAGTAATTCCATGGGTACGAACCAATCCTGCTATTGTAACACGTTTGGTAGCCACAATTGTACCAGAAGCATTACTCATAAAATTTTTAAATAATACAATATCACCAGTCAAATCGACAACAGCATATAAATCATTTCCGTTAATATGAATTCCCCAAAGCTTAAAATCAGTTGTAAAAGTTTTTTGCAGGGCAAAACCTGTTGACGATTTTTTATAAACAAAAAGTTTGTTTACCATACCGTTTGAAGCCAATTGATCCTGAGCCACTACAATAATATCTCCTGAAACTGCAGTTTCTCTCGCATTTGTAAAGTCTCCGGTTAGACTACTTAACGATAAAGTCAAATTGTCTGTTCCTGCTTTAATTGCACTTTTAATTCCCGAATAGGTCTCTAACTTGTTATTACTTCTTGAAGCTACAACAACAGCATCAGAATCACTATTGTATGAAATCCCTTCAGCATCTAACGAGGCTATCGTAAAAGATTTTACTGTTGAAGTTGTCGAAAGCAAATCTGTGTAAGTAATTTTTCCGGAGGTATTACTTGAAGTTACCAAAGTTGATTCTGCTTTGATACTATTATCATCAGAATCATTGTTATCACAAGAAGTGAAAAGCAAAACTAAAAAAGCAGACGTAATAAATAGATTTTTCATATATATAATTTTAAGGTTAATTACATCTACGAAAATTTCAGGATTATGGTTTTAAGAAATTTCAAATTTATTTAATTGGAAGCATGGAGCAGTAATTTACCACAAGAACTATTCTGATGAAAAACTATGCCATTAAAGTATATATCCATTTTGAGGGATTTTACCAATCACACCCTCATAATGTCTTTTCAATACAAATAAATCAGCTTCATAATCTCCCGTTGGACAAAATACTTGTCCTAAATTAACTTCTTTTTTAGCCCAATCAAATGCAACAGGAATGATAGGCACATTCGCTTTAAGAGCAATATAATAAAAACCGCTTCTAATTTCTTTTACTTCTTTACGGGTACCTTCCGGGGCAACGGCTAGTCGAAAAGTTTCCCTTCTTTCAAAAATAGACGCAATTGAATCAACCTTATTCAAACCTCCGGATCTGTCTAATGGCTCACCCCCAACACTTTTAAAATAATATCCAAACGGAAATTTAAATAATTCTTTCTTTCCTACCCAGTTCATTTCTAAACCAGATATTCCTCTTGTAAAAATTCCCAAATAAAAATCATGATTACTCGTATGTGGCATTACCATCATCACACATTTTTTTACTTCAGCATTTTCAATTCCTACTATTTTCCAACCCATTAGCTTAAAAAATAGAAATTTATACAATTGTTTCTTCATTAAAATTCCATATTTCGCACAAAATAAAAAAAATTAATGCTAAATTTGGGTAAAAGTGCAAAAAATGATTCAAAAAATATTTAGTTATTTAATTCCGATCAAAATATTTAAAAAAAAATCAATACGCAGTAAAACTATTGAAGTAACGTGGGCTAACGGCGAATTAGTTTTAGATTCAGAAAACACAAATTATTCTTACGGAAGTTTACAGCGCATATTAAGGTATGGTTTAAAAAATATTGGTTTTAAAACTATTCAGGAAATGGATCATGTATTGGTTTTAGGAGTTGCAGGAGGAAGCGTTATAAAAACCCTGGTTGATGAAATTGAATTTAAAGGAAAAATAACAGGAGTCGAAATTGATGCTGATATGATTCAGATTGCAAATGAATATTTTAACCTTTCTCAAATTAAGCAATTAGAAATCATTATCGATGATGCATTTGAATTTGTTTTAAAAACTAAAAAACAATACGACCTTATTATTATTGATGTTTTTGAAGACACCAATATGCCTAACTTTTTATTTGAACGTTTTTTTAGTGAAAGAGTTTTTTCTATCTTAAACAATCAGGGTTTTGTGCTTTTTAACACTATGATTCTTGACGAAAAGCATAATATTAGGAATCGTAAATACATTTCAGAAATTAATACTGAATTATATTTAACTAAAATGCTGCCACGTGTAGAGCAACATAACGAGTTAATTATTATTGAAAAAGTTGCCTAATTCTAATTTATGAAACCTCTTGCTTCTATATTAAAAAATATACCACCAACAAAAATTATCGATTCAAGTATTGATTACTCTAAATACATCTCTTTAGATTTATCTGTAAACAACCAGAATCTAACCGGAAGTAAATCTGGAAATTCAGCTGATTTTGAAAAATATATTACTGATTATTTAAAAAAGAATAATGCCGAAGTTGCTTACGGAGGTTATATTGAAGGACGGACTTTATATCAACGAAGTTCAATTTTTAAAAACGATTTAATTCCTGAACGCAATATTCATATTGGCCTCGATTTATGGATAAAAGCCGGCACTTCTGTTTTGACGGCGCTTGACGGAAAAATACATAGTTTTAAAAACAATACCGGTTTAGGTGATTATGGTCCAACGATAATTCTAGAGCACGAAATTGAAAATCAAAAATTTTATACTTTATACGGGCATTTATCGTTAGAAAGTATAGAAGGGATTAGCGTTGGTAATTTTTTTAAAAAAGGAGAGCATCTGGCCAAAATAGGAAATTCAGAAGTAAACGGAGATTATGCACCGCATTTACATTTTCAAATTATTAAAAATATAGAAGACTATTGGGGTGATTATCCCGGTGTCTGTAACACAAAGGATTTAAATTTTTATATAGAAAACTGCCCCGATCCCAATTTATTATTAAAAATAACATAAATAGTTATGAAGAAAGCAGGATTGATTATATGTTTGTTGTTATTAATAAGCTGTAAGTCCAAAACGGTCAGCAGAAATACTGAAGATTTAAAAATTAAAAAAGTTTTGGAAGCCGAAATAAATTCGAACCAGCAAAACAAAGCCTATTCACTAGGAAAAAGAGTTCTTGAAACGTGCAATACATCAAAGTTTAAACCTTTTAATGAAACTGAAGTAACGAAATCTGTTATGGAAAACACGACTGAAGAACGTTTAACCAAAACCTGTTTAAGGTTTCGACAATATTATGGAAGCTTTATTGATTTGAAATTAGACGGGGTTTATAAAACCAAACAGGAAACCATTTACCGCTATCATGCTTTGTACACAAAAAAGGTTGCCAATAAAGAACTTCGGGTTTTTGTAAACCAGGAAAATTTAATTTCTGCCATAAAATCAATGGATTGGGATGAGAAATTTGATGCTAAAATAATTAAATAATTAACCACATATGACTTTAAAATTATCCTTCTTTTCGTTTCTTTTGATTTCATTTTTTGCGAATGCCCAACAAACCATAAGTGTAAAAGGCTCAAAACCATTTCCTGCCACTGAAAATTATACTTTTATCTGTGAAAAATATATTCTTACAGGAGAAATTGATGTACAGATTGCAAAAACGGATAAAGGAGGAATTTTAAAACTGACCATTGCTACTGCCTATGACAAAGCCCGAATTTCAGGAGGTGTTTATGTTGATTTAGTCAATGCTGATGTGATTGCCTGTGTTGATAAAAACATTAAGGAAAATGAAGAAGGAAAAACTACTTCTTATTATTATTTTACTCCTGCTGAGTTTTTAAAATTAAAAAAAACCGACATTCATGCAATTAGATTTATTGTCACTGGCAATTCTAATGCTTTTGGAAACCAAACCGGTTATTTTACAGCAATAAGCAGAAAAAATTATTTTTCGACTGCTTTTGATAAATCTAAAAAATCTTTTGATACAGCTGCAGCAATTAGTCTTCTATAACGTTAATTAAACCAAAAATAATCTTACTTTTATAGCCTAATTTTGTTAAAAATGAATCCTAACGAAAATTTAATTATTAAATTTTATACTGCATTTGCAAATGCAGATGCTAAAACAATGAGCGAATGCTATCATCCTAAAGTTCATTTTGTAGATCCTGCTTTTGGTCTTTTAAAAGGCAATCAGGTTTCCAAAATGTGGGAAATGCTGCTTTTAAAAAGTAAGGGGAATATTAAAATTGAATTCTCAAATATAAAAGCCGATGAATTTTCAGGATCGGCCCGTTGGGTTGCTACTTATAATTTTAGCAAAACAAATCGGAAAGTTGTTAATCGAATTTCTGCTGAGTTTCTCTTTCAGGACGGACTAATTATCAAACACACTGATAATTTTGATGTATGGAAATGGGCAAAACAAGCTTTCGGAATTACCGGATATTTATTAGGGTGGACAGGATTTTTTCAAAATAAAATAAAAGAGCAGGCTTTATTATCTCTTAAAAAATACGAAAAGTCAATATAAAGTTTTGAATCAAAAAATAAATCCCACAAATTAAACTTTACATTTAATTTGTGGGATTTATTTTTTAATAATTATAGCATAATTTAATGCCCTATATTTTCTAATTCTTTAGGATCGTGTTTGTGTTTAAACAAAATTGCAAAAGCAATTGCTATAATTAAAGCATAAGCTGCAAAAGACAACCATATAGAGTGCCAGTCTTTCATAAAAACCGGATTAGTAAAAATTCCATCATTAGAAATTGAATTCCCTTGAGATTTCACAAAATCTAACATTTTAGAATTAGAAGGATCTGTCTGTAAAAATGTAGAAAGTTCATTAACCGTCAAAAATGATTTTGTAAAATATTTGTCAATTGCCCAACCAGAGGTTAAACTTCCCAAAACGGCTCCAACGCCATTAGTCATCATCATAAATAATCCCTGAGCAGAAGAACGAATTTTAGAGTCAGTATTGCTTTCTACAAATAACGAACCTGAAATATTAAAAAAGTCAAATGCCATTCCGTAAACAATACAGGATAAAATTATCAT
Organism: Flavobacterium pectinovorum; assembly: GCF_022802975.1. Classification (GTDB taxonomy): domain Bacteria; phylum Bacteroidota; class Bacteroidia; order Flavobacteriales; family Flavobacteriaceae; genus Flavobacterium; species Flavobacterium pectinovorum_B. The sequence goes on along the minus strand of NZ_JAFEVZ010000008.1, from coordinate 146,867 downwards.
CCATAAACCTGTAACAGGATCTCCAAAAGCAAATAATCCAAAACGTAAAACCCATGCCAGCATGCTTATCAACATAACCTGTTTGATTCCGAAACGTCTTAAAAAAAATGGAATTGCCAAGATAAACAAGGTTTCAGAAACCTGAGAAATTGACATAATAATAGTTGAATATTTTATTACAAACGAATCTGCATATTTAGGAAAGTGTTTAAATTCATCCAAAAAAACATCTCCATAAGCATTCGTTAATTGTAAAGCTCCTCCCAAAAACATGGAGAAGATAAAAAACAATGCCATTTTATAATTTCCGAACAATTTGAAAGATTCCAGACCCAAAGTCTCAACCCAGGAAGCATCCTCTTTTGTTAAACGCTGCGGTTCACATTTTGGTAATGTAAACGAATAAAAACCTAAAATCAAAGCGCCAATTCCGGCAATATAAAACTGATATTCTGTTGCTTTACTGCCTGTTAAGTTTGTAATCCACATGGCGGCAATAAAACCTACAGTTCCCCAAACACGAATAGGAGGAAAATCTTTTACAACATTTTTATTGTTTAATTTCAAAGAAGTATATGAAATTGAATTACTTAAGGCAATTGTTGGCATGTAACAGCACATTGCAGCCAGCATTACATAAATAAAATTTTCAGGAGTCGTAATCTGAGCAATACCAAACAAAACTAAAGCATACAAAATATGCAGACCTCCGTATAATTTTTCGGCATTTACCCATCTGTCAGCAATAATACCTGTCAGAGTTGGCATAAATAAAGAAGCAATCCCCATTGTTCCGAAAACCAAACCGAACTGAGTTCCTTCCCAATTTTTAGTTCCAAACCAATAATTCCCAATAGTAATAAGCCATGCTCCCCAAACAAAAAACTGAAGAAAACTCATTACAATTAATCTGTTTTTAATTCCCATACGATGAATTGTCTTTAAATAAAATGAAGCGGTAAAACTACCATTAAAAATGAAATCTACAAAGAATTAAACAGTTTTAACAACCTCATTTACCAATTCTAAAACAGCAGCAAATTGTTCTTCTCTATTTAAATAGGAATTATCAATTTCTATAGCATCGTCTGCTATTACCAATGGAGAATCTTCACGGTGTGTATCTATATAATCTCTTTCAACCACGTTTTTTAAAACCTCTTCATAAGAGACATTATCACCTTTTTGCTGTAATTCATCAAAACGTCTTTGTGCACGGGTTTCTGCACTGGCAGTCATGAAAATTTTAAGCTCTGCATCAGGAAAAACCACAGTACCAATATCTCTTCCATCCATAACAATGGCTTTATTTTTCCCCATTTCCTGTTGTTGTTCTACTAATTTTGAGCGAACTTCAGAGACTTCGGCAACTTTACTCACAAAACTGGAAACTTCTATCGTACGAATTTGTTTTTCAACATTTTCTCCATTCAGATACATTTCTGCAAAACCTAAATCTGAATTAAATTTAAACTCTAATTGAATTTTTGGAAGTGAATCAATCAAAGCTTTTTTGTCAAAAAAATCAGCTTTAATCAAGCTGTTATTCATTGCAAAAAGAGCAACTGCCCTGTACATTGCACCTGTATCTACATAAACATAAGCAAGTTCTTTGGCCAGCTGTTTTGCTAAAGTGCTTTTTCCGGTTGATGAAAAGCCGTCAATAGCAATGGTAATATTTTTCAAAGTGGTAATTTTAAATTAAGGAGTTTTTATTATTTATTTTTAATAATAAATATCTAAAAGGATGTTTGATTTTGAAGCATCAATAATTTTTTCAATTCTTTTAAAAAATTGTTCATTAACCATTGGGCAGCCATGACTGCGACTAATATAATGATCTTGCTCTTCGTATGGAACTGCAGAATAATGATGCAAAACAATCGCTCTTTTAAATGCATTACTATTGGTTTCGTCTAAGCCAGACAATCGATATGCTTTTCCGAAAATTCCATTATAATCATTTCCAATAGAATATCTTCCTAACGAAGTACAGTTGGAATTAGGTATGTTACTAAATTTCAATTCGCCTTTAATTCCGGTATCAGAGCCACAGCCATGAGCTACCAGACCCTGATCTAAAATTTTATTATTCTGTAGATCGTAAACGAAAAAACGATTTTTTCCGGATGGAATTCTCATATCAATAAAAAAAGCAATTTTAGTGTTGTACTTAGAATTAACATTCAGCATTGATTTCATTTCATCAATTCTAAAATTAATCCTTTCAATTTCAAGACTATTAGCTTCATCTTTAAAATAAGGCTTTGCACAGATAAAAAAACCAGATACTATTACAACCAAAATCAAATTAAATATTTTCATATAAAATCACTATTGAAGATTAATATTTAAACCAAAAAGACTTGTATTTGCTGCTAATGTATATCTGGAATACGAATAATTAAATTTTAATCGATTCATTTTTAATCCAAAACCTAATGAAACTCCTGAAAAATTTCGTTGTTCTTCAATTCTTAATTCTTCGGCTCTTCTGAAATTATATCCTAATCGGATATTAAATGCTTTTTTAGGAAAAAGTTCTACGCCAAAAACTACATGTCTCAAAGCGTTATTTACAAATGAAACTTTATCTTCCTTAGTTGATCCATCAGTATTACCTTCTCCACGAACAGGATTAGAAAATGCAATATTCCATTGTTGCAAATTTTCTAAAGAAAGATGCCATCTAATAGGTACGTGATCTAATTCTTGAGAAACACCTGCAATAATCTCAAGCGGCAGTTTTTCCTTTAACCCTGAGTAAGTAGTAAATTGAGTTCCAATATTACGTATTGACAATGCCCAGTTTACATCATTTCTTTCATCAATGAATAAAAATCCTAAATCTAACGCACCACCTACAGAATTATAACTTTCTAAAGTAGATGTAATTAACTTTACATTTGCTCCAAAATGGATATCCGTATATGGAATATTGTATGCATACCCTACTGAAAGTGCTCCTTCGTTTCCTGTAAAATTTGATGTTGGCTGATCATTTTCATCATACCCTTCAAAAATTCCGTAATTTATATAGCTTATTCCGGCATAAAATGTCTGCAAATGCCTGTCGTAAGTATAAGCATAAGAAGCTGTTCCGTAAGAAGCTTCACCATAATAATTACCGTAATTCATAGCCAGCTGATTGTCCATATCTGCATTTAACGTTGCCGGATTAAACATGACCTGATTAACATCTTCATCATAAATGGTAATTGATTTTCCTCCCAAAGCCGCCTGTCTTGGCGAAGTTGTTAAATTTAAAAATTGATATGCATACCGCCCTCCTATTTGACCAAAAGAAACGGAAGTACAAAACAAAAAAAACAGAATATTTTTTTTCAACATGTATATTATAGGAGCTTTATCTGTATTAGAACGTAAATACGAACATAAAATTATAATTCTGAAACATTTAAATTTTAAAATATAATCTTTAATTCATATTTTTTTGTATTACAGGTACGAAATTACAAAAAAACAAAATACAATTGCAAAGAAATCAAGAAACATTTGAAATCCAAACACACTTTACAAATCTATTAATCAAAGACTTAAATCCAGAATATCATTGTAATGAACTTTTTGAATGATAGTCCCATTTTGAATAACAACTATACTTGGATTGGCTCTTTCAACTGTTTTTAAAGCTGTAGCGTCACAAAAATAAAAATCAACATTTAAACCATACTGTTTTTTTGTATTTGCAATTATTTCTGCGCCTGAAGCTGTCATCGCAATTACTTTATACCCTTTTGATTTAGCTTCCTGATTTAATTTTTCCAACTTTTTCATTCCGTCCGGATTAGAAAGAGTCAAATCATAAGTTACAAATACCAGTAATTTTGGTTCTTTCAATAATTCTTCTTTATAATCAGAATCATCTTTTGTCATGGTAAAATCATGAATTGGCGGTACGTAACCTTCTGTAATTACTTTGTCTTTTCTGTCAACAAATGTTGCTCCTTCAGGAATATTCATTAAGTCTTTTTCTGTAAATTCTTTATCAACTCCGTTCACTTTGTAAATAAAAACCATTTCTACAACTGATTTTGGTGCGCCTTCAGGAATTTCCATTGCTTTTTCAATATTAGTCCCTACTTTATAAGGGCGGAAATCTTTTATTGGATTATGATTTAATACCCAAACTGCCATAAAAGCACACAAAACAACACTTACATAAACTGCAAAATTAGTTTTTTGTGCTAAAAATAAAGGCTTTATTAATTTTTGATTAAAAAACAAAATCAGAATAAAGAAAAGCAACACAACATCTTTGGTAAAGGATTGCCAAGGAGTTAAATGTAATGCATCTCCAAAACAGCCACAATCTTTAACTACATCAAAGTAAGCTGAATAAAACGTTAGAAAAGTAAAGAAAACTATTAAAAGTAAAAGGCTTAAAATGGTTGTTTTTGTTTTGTATCCAACCAATAACATAACGCCCAAAACTACTTCTAAAATCACTAAAAAGATTGCCAATCCCAAAGCAAACGGCTCTAAAAAAGGCATATTAAAAACCGGTTCGCTAAAATATTCGGCTAATTTATAAGAGAAACCAACAGGGTCATTTAGTTTTATTAAGCCGGAAATAATAAATAGTACGCCAACAAAAAGACGAGAGAATTGGGTAATGATGTTTTTCATAAAAAATATTTAAATATTCAGATCCCAAATTCAAAGTTTAGCATTGAAATTTGGAATTTTTTAAAACTGGAATTTGATTATTTTATTGGATTTAAAATTAAAGCAAAAACGGCATAATTAATCATATCCTGATAATTGGCATCAATACCTTCAGAAACTAAAGTTGCTCCTTTATTGTCTTCAATCTGTTTTACGCGAAGCAATTTTTGAAGGATCAAATCAGTCAGTGAGCTTACACGCATATCGCGCCAAGCCTCACCATAATCATGATTTTTAGCTTCCATTAAATCTTTGGTTAATTTAACTTTAGCATCATATAGTTCAGTTGCTTTTTCTACATCTAAATCAGGCTGGTCAACAACGCCTAATTCTAGCTGAATTAATGCCATAATCGAATAATTGATAATTCCGATAAATTCTCCTTTTTCATCTTCATCAATTTTCCGGATTTCATTTTCCTGTAAACTTCTGATTCTTTGTGCTTTTATGAATATCTGATCCGTCAGTGATGGGAGCCTTAAAATACGCCATGCACTGCCGTAGTCTTTCATTTTATTGATAAATAAAGTTCGGCTAACCGTAATTACATTATCAAATTCAAGGGAAGTATTCTTCATTTATTGCTGTATATTTGCTAAAATTTCTTCAAAAATAAGGATAATATTAAAGAGTTTCAAGTTTCGGGTTTTCTTTGTTCAGGTTTTTTCTAAACAAAATGTTAATACTGATAATTTGGAAAAATAAAAAGTTTCTGGTTTCAGATTTCAAGTTCTAGAACTTGCGCAATATCATCAACCTGAAACCTGAAACTTGAAACCTGAAACCTAAAACTTGAAACCTGTAACAAAACAAACAATGACAATCAATTGCAAAGGCCAACTTATAGATTTATCGATTCCTAAAGTGATGGGGATTTTAAATATTACGCCCAATTCTTTTTTTGATGGAGGAAAATATAAAAATGAAGATGAAATCATTTTGCAAGTTTCTAAAATGCTGGCTGATGGTGCCACATTTATTGATATTGGTGCTTATTCCAGTAAGCCAAGCGCTGAATTTGTATCTGAAAAAGAAGAAATTGAACGAATAATACCTGCAATTGAATTGATTTTAAAGCATTTTCCTGATACCTTATTATCAATTGATACTTTTAGAGCTGAAGTCGCCAAAGCAAGTATCGAAAGCGGCGCTGCAATTATAAATGATATTGCAGCGGGAGAATTAGATGAAAAAATGTTTGATGTTATTGCGCATTACAACGTTCCGTATATTATGATGCACATGCGTGGAAATCCACAGACAATGCAAAGCCTGACGCAATATGATGATATTGCAAAAGAAATACTTTTGTATTTTTCTGAAAAAGTAAAAAAAGCCAGAAGTTTAGGCATTAATGATTTGATTTTGGATCCAGGGTTTGGTTTTGCCAAAACAACGGATCAGAATTATGAAGTTCTTCAAAAAATGGAACTTTTTAATTTGCTGGAATTACCTGTTTTAGCCGGAGTTTCGAGAAAATCAATGATTTATAAAACGCTTGATATTACACCGCAGAAAGCTTTAAACGGAACAACTTTTCTGAATACAATTGCTTTAACAAAAAGCGCAAAAATCCTTCGTGTTCACGATGTAAAAGAAGCTGTGGAGTGTGTGACTTTGTTTAATAAAATGAATTAATCTTTATGAAATACGTTATTATATTTTTTACTTTTCTTCTTTTTTCATGTCAGGAAAAAAAAGACGTTTTATTACCAAAATCTAATGTTTCAATCGTAAAAGAGGTACAGGACCATTCACCAATTTATATTTTCTTTAAAATTGAAGGAAAAGATACTTTAGCAGAAGTAAACCGAAAAAACAGTATTATTTCTACCAATTGGATTTTCAACATTGATAAACGTTTGTCTTTAAAATTAGTCATTCCAGAAGTTATAAAACTGCAGGAAAAGAAACGTGGAGACAGTGCACACAAAAACGAAAAAGCTGAAAATTATTATTCTTATGCAGATTCTGTTAAGAAGAACTTAGCCTTTTTACCTTTCACTAAAGTGTTTTATAAGTTAGAAAAACCAAAATTTGGCGTAAAAATACATTTCACAAAAAACAATCTAATTCTTGTGAATGGAATTTCAGTAGATCAATCTGAATTACTGAAATATTTACACAAATTACCAAGTGACAAACCTAATAAGTTTGTCTTTTCATTTGACAAAAACCTAACTTTCGAAAACTACATCCAAAATAAAACATTAATTGAAAGTTTCAAATTTCCAGTTTTTAATTTAACGAATGAAGAATTCATCTTTTAGAGCCTGTTTAAATCCTAATTATTCCAACTTTTGCAGCCGTTTCTTTTGCCTGAGGAATTAACGATTTTAAATTAGCGATTCTCGTCGCATCAGACGGGTGTGTACTTAAAAACTCCGGAGTTCCGGAACCTCCTGATTTTGCAGACATTCTGGTCCAAAATGCAATAGAGTCATCGGGGTTATAACCGGCTATTGCCATAAGAGTTAGTCCTATTTTATCAGCTTCACTTTCGTTGCTTCTGCTAAAAGGGAGCATCACTCCTACTTCAGAGCCTAGCCCATAATATTTCTGCCACATCGCCTGATTTTCTGCACTTTGATTTCCTGTAGCTACAGCCACTCCAACTGCTCCAATTTGCTGTAATTGTGCCGCACTCATTCTCTGAGCGCCGTGATTTGCCAAAGCATGCGAAACTTCATGTCCCATAACGGTAGCCAACCCTGATTCATTTTGTGTAATAGGCAAAATACCTGAATAAACAACGATTTTTCCTCCAGGTAAACACCAGGCATTTACTTCTTTATTATCTACCAATTTATACTCCCAACGGTAATCATTAAGATATTGTGTTTGCCCTAAATAGGTTAAATACTTTTCGGCTGCAGCTTTAATTCTGGCCCCTACAACTTCAACTTTTTTAGCATCAGCAGTCCCTGATATTACTTTATTTTCTTTTAGAAAAGTGTTATATTGCTGAAAAGACGATGGAAATAATTCGCTGTTAGAAACAAAATTCAGATTTTTTTTCCCCGTAATAGGGTTTGTAGCACAAGAATAAATTATAAGTACAGCAAAAGTGGATATAAATATATTTTTTTTCATGATTTTATGTTTTTGATTGTTGTAAAATTAGATAATTTCTGTTTTCTTTCTCTTATACAATTTAATGCGAAATTAGTATAATTTTAACTTTTTTTGATCAAATAAAACGTCTAAATTATTTAACTAATTTGTTGCTTTTTTTTAGATAAAAAGAACAAATTAAATCAATTTATGTTAAATTTAACTTCTCTAAAAAAGACACGAAACAATTCATAATTCACAGATTTACAACACCATAATCCTCTTTTATGTAATTTAACCACATGGTAACTAATTTTAAATTTCTTTCTATATTTTTAATGCTATCAATCTCTTTGTTTGCACAAATTGACGGAAATAATAAAAAAACATTATCTGTTGTTAAAAAATCTGCAGAAGCTGAAGAAAAAAAAACAGTTACCTCTTTCTATAACTTATATAATAGTGGTGAAGAAAAAAAAGCGCTAAAGAATACGAAAAATTATTTAAAAAAAGCAAAATATCCTTCCAATATAGCCAGTCTGACTCTATTACAAGCCTATTACTACAATAAAAGAGCCTTATTAGATTCATCAATCTATTATACAAATCAAGCCTTAAAATACAATTCAAAAATAGCTAATGACTCTCTAAAGAACAGGCTTTTTTGTTTAGGATATAACCTGATGGGTTTAAATTACAAAAAGAAAGGACTGTTTGAGGCAAGCAAAAAATGGCACTTAAAAGGTCTTGAAATTTCTCAAAAACACAAAGAAATCAATTTATATTATACACACTTGCATGGATTAGCAAGTGTGTATAAGGCTTTAGGAGATAACACTAATGCATTAAAATCATATAAAGAATGCTTAGAATATAAAAAAGATGATGAGATACGCTTAGGAAGTTATATTAATCTGGGTGATATTTATTCAGATTCAAAAGATTATGAAAAAAGTAATTATTATTATAATCAGGGAAAACAACTAAGCGAAAAAACAAATAATCAGCAGGCAAGAGCTGTAATTGCACTGAGCATTGGTATGAATTACCAATTGCAGCAAAAAATAACCGACGCTATAAATATGTATAATGAAGTTGTTTTTATTGCTGATAAAAATGAATTAAACCAAATAGCTTTAGTAGCTCAAGGCAATATTGGTGATGCTTATAACGATTTAAAAAAATATAACGAAGCAAAACAAATTTTTTCTGATGCGCTTCAAAAAGCGATAGATTATGGTTATTTAGACAATCAGGTTTACTTTTATGATGAACTCAAGAAAATTGCAGTTTTACAAGAAGATTATAAAAACGCTTTTAATTACCTGACCAAATCTACCAGAGTGAAAGATTCTGTAAATAAAATCCAGAAAACAAGAGAAATCAACGAACTGGAAATCAAATACAAAACAGCTCAGAGAGAAAAAGAAATCAGGTTTTTACAATTTGACAATACTACAAAAAAATTAAAGCTTGAAAAACAGGAAGAAGCTATTGAGAATATGCATCTTCAGGAAGAGATTTCTCAAAAGATAACCGAAAACACTATACTGTTTTTTCAAAACTCCTCCCAAAAAAAATTAAGCGAAATATCTTTGCTAAAAAAGGATCAACAACTGAAATCTCTACAAATAAAGCAGGAAAAAGAAACCAAATTATTGACCATTTTTGGTTTTCTGATTGTTTTGATTCCAATTATCGGATTATTGCTTCAATATTACAAACGACTTAAAACACAGCGTTTACTAAATATCCAACAGGCCGAAATAAGCACCCAAAACATAAATAATCTTTTAAAAGACCAGGAGTTAAAATTAATAAAAGCATCTATTAGCGGTCAGGATAAAGAAAGACAGCGAATTTCTCAGGAATTACACGACAGTATTGGCGGAAATTTGGCCGCCATAAAACTTCAATTGAATCATTTAATAATTTCAAATTCTCCAAAAATTAAAAACCTTACTACCCTCCTGGATGAAACTTATGATCAGGTTAGAAACTTATCCCATACATTGATTCCGAAGAAATTTACACACCATAAATTTTGTGAAGTTTTAGGATCCTACTTCAATAATATCGGAGAAGCCAGTACTATTAAAACTGACTTTAGTGTATATCCGAAAAAAGAAATTGATGCTTTACATGAAGAAATCCAGATTGAGATTTTTAAAATAATACAGGAACTTTTGACCAATACAATTAAACATGCCAAAGCTTCAAAAATTGACTTACAGCTTAACCTTATCGATGATGTTCTGAATATTTTATTTGAAGATAATGGCATTGGATTTAATCCCGAAAATTACAAACCCGGAATTGGTTTTATCAACTTAGAAAACCGAATAGCTAAATTAAATGGCTCTTTTATAATGGATTCTAAACTTAAAAGAGGCACAATTGCCAATATTGAAATTCCTGTTTTACCATTTTCTAATACTGAAAATAAAATAACAAACGAAATTAACGTAAAAAACAACTTGATAATCTGACCAAATTCTAACCCAAAATTATTGATTAATGGAAAAATTAAAACTAATTATAGCCGATGACCATACGATGTTTCTACAAGGAATTGTTTCATTGATTGAACATGAATCCGGAATAAAAATAATTGGAAAGGCTGTAAACGGTATTGAAGTTTTGAATATCTTGAAAATTCAAAAAGCAGATATAGTACTTCTGGATATCAGTATGCCTGAAATGGATGGAATTGAACTAAGCAAGTTATTAAAAAAAGAATATCCTTTTATAAAAATTATAATTGTTAGTACGCATAGTAATGCTAAAATAATTTCGAGATTAATCAGAATAGGTGTTAATGGTTATTTACTGAAAAACGCTGAAAAAGCAGAATTATTAGAAGCAATTTATAGCGTCGCCGGTGGTAAAAACTATTTTTCTAAAGAAGTTGAAGAACAACATCTGAATAACAGCCAGAAAATAGAAAAGCAAATCTCTAACATAACCGAATTAAGCTCCCGTGAAAAAGAAATCCTGGTATTAATCGCTCAGGAATACAACACAGCTGAAATAGCTGAAAAAACATTTATCAGTTTTAATACAGTTAACACACATCGTCGTAATTTATTATCAAAACTAAATGCTAAAAATACAGCCGGACTGGTAAAATATGCTGTAGAAAATGGATTGGTTGATTAAAATCCTGAAAATTATTACCATAATCAGGATTAATCATTTAAACTTGAGATTTTGTCTGTGTCGAAAATATTTGATGATAATATCATCGGCTCGAAAAGACCTAAATTCAATTTATATATACTGCATTATTCTGTCGTGATAAATATCCCTGTTGCTTCAGAATATTTTTTTTCATTTTCAATAACTGTAGAAACACCATTTTTCCAGTATTTGGAAATAGTAACATCTTGATTATTTCTTTCATATCCTGCAACATATACATCATTACCCATCACTGCCATTGCACTTGCCATTGCATGCCTTGTACCATCAGTAAGTGGTATAGCTACTCCGTTTTTCCAATATTTAGCAACAGTTATACCCTGGTCATTTTCTTCATATCCTGCTACATATATATTAGATCCAACTACAGTTACTGTATTGGCTTTAGCAATCCTTTTTCCGTCGGTAAGATTTATGGCTACTCCATTTTTCCAGTATTTAGCAAAAGTATGTTCGTATCCTGCAACATAAATATCATTCCCAACTACAGCAATGGAGTTAGCCTCAGCGTCTTTTGTGGCATCAGTAAGTAGTACAGACTTTCCATTTTTCCAGTATTTGGCGATTCTTGTATAAATCTCATTACCCTCATATCCTGCAACATACACATCATTCCCTACTACATCAATAGCCTTGGTATCAGCAATTTTTGTTCCATCAGTAAGAGATACAGCTTTACCATTTTTCCAGTATTTGGCCACATTAACTCCGCCATTTTTTTCATATCCTGCTACATACACATCATTGCCTTCTACAGTTATAGCATTAGCCTGAGCAGTATTTTCACCATTTGTTAGTACTACATCTATGCCGTTTTTCCAGTATTTTGCAACGAAATTACCTTTGTTCCCATTTTGATATCCTGCCACATACACATCATTTCCTGCTACTGTTATAGCTGTTGCTGTACCATCAGTGAGAGCTTTTGCTACGCCATTTTTCCAGTATTTGGGAACATAATTGTCGTTATTACTTCCATATCCGCTGATATAAACATCTTTTGCAATAACTTCATTTTCGCTGGTTTGTCCTTCATCACTAGAGCAGCTACTAAAAATAATGGCTAGTGTAAATAAAATGTGTTTAATTTTTTTCATATTGTTTTGGTTTTTCTTTAGCAATCATAATTATACCAAATGGTGATTTTACAAAAGCCCTGTTAGTTTTATTCTTTTTAACTTATAAATGCAATTATATAACACTTAAATTAACATATAAATAAAAATTCGCTAATACTTTAACAGTTTTAAAAAACAATACCCTACCTTTTAAATACATTTTTTTATCTAAATGTAAAAAGTAATTCAAATAGCAAAATTACATTAGCCTCAAGTACACTTAACGTTTCATTTACAAATCTGTATGTGAGTTAAAAGACACCTAAACAAGCTGGTTTTTCAAATATAAAGTATGGTTTCTCAACTCCATTATAACTTCATCATTATTTTCTGTATTAGTCAAATGAATAATTGTACGTTTTTCTTTTATTAGTTACTAGCAAATTTTATAATACAAATCTAATCTTGAGTTTTTTAGACGCAATCATTATAAATAATGATTTTAAAGTTTCAATTTTATAATTACCCTGAAATTCACCTATAAAGACAATCTAATTACAACAGCACTTTCTTTGTTTTCAGAGTAATCTATTAATATCATATCTTGATAAAAAAATTTAACGCCTCCGTTTAAATAAAGATGCAGATACAACGGTTTTGTTTTCCTTCCTCTAAATACTTTAATTTTATTTGTCGAATATTTTTTCTGTACCTCTATAAATTTCTCAAATGGAAAAGGAATTTCTATTGCATAATGTTTATTCTCAAAATATGAAAACCAAGATAGCAAAACAGTATTTGCATTAAAAGGAATTTGAACTACCTCTCTAAAACCTTCTTTATTTACATAATAATGCCTTGATTTTGTTTTCATTGTCATAAAATCTTTTTGAGAATACGAACGAATGTTATTCGTGATTTTTATGTCAGAAGATTTTCTGTTTCCAGTATTTACAAACTGAATATTGTTTATCGAAAAAAAAAAGATCCAAATCATGATTGACTGCCAAAACTATGTTTATAAAATCATAATCCTGATACTTTTTTACAAAATAATATTGCCCCAATTTTAAAATATAATACAGTAGCGGCAATCCAAATAAAATTATAATCCATAAATAAAAATGAGAAACATTGAATTGATTCTCTTTTTGGTACACTACCAATAAATAAAATCCAAAATCAGTAATTGATAAAACAATAAATACGATTAGAAAAGAAGCAAAAGAATAAAAAATAGTTCTAAATCCTAAATCATTATTATTTAAAACAAAAAGATATTTTTTTAAGCTTTTGTGAAATAAAATTGCAATGAAAGCCAGAAAAAAATTAAAAATTATTGCACTTTTAGTACTAAAAAAATACAATATTGGATAAGAAATATAAGATGCTATTACCAACGGCAAAACAATATTAGCCAGCAATTGTTCTAAATTACAATAAACCGGTTTTACCTTTTTATACAGCTTGTATTTTTTCATGGAATGATTCAATTCGAAAAGGATGAGACTATTTTTTTACCAGTTCTAATTGATGATGATTTTTCGTTTGGCTGTTTTCTTTTTATTTTCTAAAACGACAAAATAAACTCCTTTAGACAGTTCAGATAAATCAATGGTATGATATTCGGTATTATTTAAAAATACCAATGATTTTTGTAATCGTCCAAGAGTATCATAAATAGTCATTTTATCTAAAACAGCATTTTTAATGTTTACGCATTTTTTTATTGGATTTGAACGAATTAACGTCTGATCAAAAAAGGAATCGTCTTTTACCGGCAAAATATTTTTTAAATAATATGCCCTTGTTTCTTTTTTAGAAGTGGTATCAACGGAGTTGTATTGACCGTAATTAGAAATACTAAAAAACAGAACTAAAATGAGTAAAATATTTTTCATTGGGTAATTCATATCTTTAACAAATTTAATTTTTACCAAAACGAAAGGAATCACTATAAATGATGATTTTCGGCTACAACTTCGTTAAATTTTTATACAATAGCGCTGCTATTCTATAAAAATTTGCCTCATTTCGCTCAAAAATCCTTTAATAATAAATCTCAAAAATAAATCACAAACAGGCTCTTACAATTGTTACCCTATAAACTTTGAGAGTAAAAAAAAATGCCTCTTCAAAAATGAAAAGGCATTTAAATAAATTGTCTTATTTCGTAAGCAGTAGCTCTCTATATTTGGTCAAAGTCCAGGTTTCATCATCAACCAATAATTCAAGTTTATCACAGTGATTACGAATATCTTCAAAATAAGGAATTACTTTGTTACAATACGCTTCTGCCATTTTTTGGGCATCAGTTAATTGATTAGCTGATCTTCTTTCGTTGGTCATTGCTTCCACTTTAGAATTAATACCTTCTATATGTCCGGAAATTTCTTTAATCAAAACAATTTGTTCCTTTGCAATGGTTTCAAATTCTTTTCCAAAAATTTCTTTTAAGCCTTTTACATTTTCAATTAAGGTATTTTGGTATCGAATTGCCGTTGGAATAACATGGTTTCTGGAAATATCACCTAAAACCCTGCCTTCAATCTGAATCTTTTTAGTGTATTCTTCCAGTTCAATTTCATAACGCGCTTCTGCTTCAACATGATTTAAAATTCCTAATTCAGCGAATAAATCTAGTGCTTGTTTAGAAACTTTAGCCTTAATCGCTTCCGGAGTCGTTTTAAAGTTACTCAAACCTCTTTTCGCCGCTTCCTTTTCCCAGGCATCACTGTAGCCGTCTCCTTCAAAAAGAATCTTTTTAGACTCCTTTATATATTCCCTCAAAACATTAAAAATAGCTTCGTCTTTTTTCAATCCTTTGGTATCAATCAAAGTATCTACTTCAATTTTAAAATCTTTTAATTGTTTCGCTACAATAGCATTTAAGTTAGTCATTGCATTCGAACAGTTTGAATTTGAACCAACTGCCCTGAATTCGAATTTATTTCCTGTAAAAGCAAACGGTGACGTTCTGTTTCTATCAGTATTATCCAAAAGAACATCCGGAATTTTACCAACAACATTCAGTTTTAAGTCTGTTTTTTCTTCAGGAGATAATTTACCCGTAGTTACACTTTCAAGTTCGGATAAAACCTTAGTCAACTGCTCTCCAATAAAAACCGAAATAATAGCCGGTGGCGCTTCATTTGCTCCTAACCTGTGATCATTACTGGCTGTTGCGATAGATGCCCTTAGTAAAGTTTCGTAATCGTTAACTGCTTTTATAGTATTAATAAAGAATGTCAAAAATTGTAAATTGCTCATTGGTGTTTTACTTGGACTCAATAAGTTAACCCCGGTATCAGTCGCCAGTGACCAGTTATTGTGTTTTCCTGAACCGTTTACACCTTTAAAAGGCTTCTCATGAAACAACACTTTAAAATCATGACGCTCAGCTACTTTTTGCATCACATCCATTAATAAAGAATTGTGATCAACGGCAAGATTCGTTTCTTCAAAAATTGGAGCCAGCTCAAACTGATTTGGTGCTACTTCGTTATGACGTGTTTTTACCGGAATTCCCAATAACATACATTCCTGTTCTAAATCCCTCATATAAGTAAGAGCACGTGTTGGAATAGATCCAAAATAATGGTCGTCTAACTGTTGTCCTTTTGCGGAAGTATGCCCTAATAAAGTTCTTCCGGTCATCATTAAATCAGGACGCGAATTAGCCAAAGCTTTATCAATTAAAAAGTATTCCTGCTCCCAGCCTAACGTTGCCGTTACCTTTTTTACGTTTTTGTCAAAATATTTACAAACCTCCGTCGCCGCTTCATCCATAGCTGATAAAGCTCTAAGCAACGGAATCTTGTTGTCTAAAGCTTCACCTGTATAAGCGATAAAAACTGTCGGAATACATAAAGTTGTGCCGTAGATAAAAGCCGGTGAAGTTGGATCCCATGCCGTGTATCCTCTGGCTTCGAAAGTATTTCTGATTCCGCCGTTCGGAAAACTTGATGCATCCGGTTCCTGCTGAACCAATTGTGCTCCGCCAAATTTCTCTACAGGATCACTTCCGTCGTACGATATATCAAAAAAGGCATCGTGTTTTTCTGCAGTAGTTCCGGTAAGTGGCTGAAACCAATGTGTGTAATGCGTAACGCCTTTTGCCAAAGCCCATTCCTTCATTCCCATGGCAATATAATCTGCCAGTTTTCGGTCTATTTTTGTTCCGTGCTGAATAGCATCCCTCACTCCTTTTAAAGCATCTGAAGTCAAATACTGCTTCATTGCTTTCTCATTAAAAACATTTGCCCCAAAAAGAGTAGACTTTCTGTCAATTTCTTCAAAATGTATCGGCTTTCTTGACGAAGCTTCCTTTAAGGCTTGAAAACGTAATGTTGACATGTATATAATTTTAAAAATTCGTAATAATTTTGATTAAAATAAAGAGAAACAAATATAAAGAATAAATAGCCTTTTCTAAATATAACTTTTAGATTTTTGAAAAGCAATATTTCAATAAAAAGCCCGATTTACAAAGAATTATGAAATGCTTTTAAAAAAATATAACAAAACATACGAATATTACTAAGGAAACAAACAATTTTTCATAATTGAAATAGAAATAATTTTAAAAAACCCATGTGTTTATTACGAATTTATTTTTTAAACATTAAAAAATTGCTATTTTTTAAATATACCCCATACAAAATTGCGCTTATGTAAAAAATTATAACTAGCTAAACAAAATACACCCCCTAATTTTTACGGCTAAAAAAATAAATCTATATTTGACCCAGCGAAAAAACAAAAAAAATTAATTTATATTATTATGGCTAAAATTAAGTTAGAGTACATTTGGTTAGATGGATATGAACCAACTCAAAATCTTAGAAGTAAAACTAAAGTTGAAGAGCACGAAAATTTCAAAGGAACATTAGAAGAACTTGGAAACTGGTCATTTGATGGTTCGTCAACAAAACAAGCTGAAGGAGGATCTTCTGATTGCCTTTTAGTTCCTGTTGCAATTTATCCGGATCCAACTCGTATTAATGGATATTTAGTAATGTCAGAAGTTATGTATGCTGACGGAACACCACACCCTTCTAACGGAAGAGCTACTATTGATGATGATAATGATGATTTCTGGTTTGGTTTCGAACAAGAATACTTCATCATGGATACTAAAACTTTATTGCCATTAGGTTTCCCTGTTGGAGGTTATCCAGCGCCACAAGGTATGTACTACTGTTCTGTAGGTGGAAAAAACACTCACGGAAGAAAATTAGTAGAAGAGCATGCTGATTTATGTATCGCTGCCGGAATCAACTTTGAAGGTATTAACCAGGAGGTTGCTTGCGGACAATGGGAATTCCAATTATTCGCTAAAGGTGCTAAAAAAGCAGGTGACGAAATCTGGGTAGCTCGTTACTTATTAGATCGTTTGACTGAAAAATATGGTTACTATATTGAATACCACCCAAAACCACTAGGAGATACAGACTGGAATGGTTCAGGAATGCATGCTAACTTCTCTAACGAGGTGTTAAGAACATGTGGAGACCAGGCAACTTACGAAAGAATCTGTGAGGCTTTCCGTCCTGTAACTGCTGAGCATATTGCTGTTTACGGAGCTTACAACGACCAACGTTTAACTGGTAAGCACGAAACTGCTTCTATCCACGATTTCTCTTATGGAGTTTCAGACAGAGGATGTTCTATCAGAATTCCTTTGATGACTGTTCAAAAAGGATGGAAAGGATGGTTGGAAGACAGAAGACCAGCTTCAAACGGAGATCCATACAAAATTGCTGCAAGAATTATCAAAACTGTTAACTCAGCACTATAATTCAAATCTTAATTTATACTCTAAAAGTGCCATCGTAATTGATGGCACTTTTTTTTTATTTATAAAAGCATTTCGACTCTACTCAAACTGACAACTTGTAATTCAAAAGACTTCTTTGTCAGTTTGGGCGCAGTCGGAAACCTTTTGACCGCTTGCTTTTTACATTTTACTTCCAACAAAATTTCCTAACTTTTAAAGTAAGTTTCTTATACATTTAATTTTAAAGTTAAAATTCAAAACTTATCTTTGCAAATCATTTAAAAAAATCATCATGATAGTCTGGACTCTCTTTTTACTGGCCGTAGTTTTTATTCTTGCATTAGATCTGGGTGTATTCAACAAAACACCACATATTATCAGTACAAAAGAAGCCAGCAAATGGACATTGATTTGGGTAACATTATCTTTTCTTTTTTCAGGAGTAATTTATTGGCTTTACACTACAGATTATATTGCAAATCCGGACAATCTAAAACCTACTGTTGCTTCAATGAAGTTTATTACAGGATATTTGATAGAACTTTCCTTGAGTGTCGATAATATTTTTGTAATAGCCATTATTTTTGCTTCTTTCAAAATACCTCAAAAATACCAGCATCGTGTTTTATTCTGGGGAATTCTGGGCGCAATTGTTTTTCGCGGATTGATGATTTTCTTTGGCGTAATGCTAATCAACAAATTTACCTGGACAACTTATGTATTTGGTGCTTTTTTATTGTTTACCGCTATAAAAATGTTGTTTTCGGGAGAAGATGAAGATTTTCAGCCAAAAGATTCTTTTGTATACAAAGCTTTAGGGAAAATTATTCCGATTACCTCAGAAACTGATGGCGAGAAATTTTTTATCACTACAAAAACTGCAAAAAAAGCAGCTACCCCATTATTTGTTGCTTTAATTGTAATTGAAGTAATGGATGTTTTATTTGCCGTTGACAGTGTTCCGGCAATTCTGGCTATTACATCTGACCCCTTTTTAGTATTCAGCTCTAATATTTTTGCCATTTTAGGATTGCGTTCTATGTACTTCTTTTTAGCCAATATGCTGGCAAAATTCAGTTATCTCGAATACAGTTTAGTTGCTATTTTAGCATTCGTAGGTTTAAAAATGCTATTGCACGATTATATTCACCTTCCTGAATGGGCTTCTTTAGGATTTATTGCATTTTCTTTATTAGTTGGAATTTTAGTTTCCCTGAAATTTGGAAAAGAAAAAGAACTAACCGATTTGGATTAAGAATAAATATTTGCAAAATAGTAAATCATAAAAAAAGGAAATCTTACGATTTCCTTTTTTTATGATTTAACTACACGTCAATACATATTATTAATTTAACCCGTTGGGTGAAATTAAAAATGAGTGTCAGGCTGAGTCCATTCGTCTTCGCTCAGGATAAACTTAGTCGAAGCCCTTTCGTGTTCAAAAGCCTTCGACTCCGCTCAGGATGACATCAATTCCTTAAGTTATAAATGATGTTTCACTCCCAATTTTTATACTTTTTATAATCAAATCAATCTTTTTAATCAATTTCAACCAACGGATTAATTTCTTTACTTTTTAATAGTATAATAGATGTTTTTAACTACAGGAATGCCCGATGCTGTAATCCCTTCTAAAGCTACTTTTACTTTAGTTTCAACCTTAGTATTGAAATAATTCACATTAACATTACCCGTTTTGTCCGGATGCACAAACGGATTCCAATAAAGCGTATTTCTTACTGCTGCCTTTTCATCCAATTCTAAATTAGGCTTTTCTGGATCTGGAGAGTAAAAAACACGTGCCGTATAAAACCCGTCTACCTCTTTTTTAATAGTATAAAAACGTTCTTTTTTGGATTGATTACTTCTGTTTGCTTTAGTAAAAATGGAAATAATACCACTACTCGCTTCATGCCCGTAAACCATCGTTGCTAAACCACCTTTTATTAATTCGATCCTTATGACATCATCAGGTGAAACCATATATAATTCTCCGCTTTCCAAAATTGGACTACCATCAATTAAGATAAGTGGTACACCTACTTCTTCTTCACGATGAGATAAAAGAATTCTATTATTTGGCAATGCCCTGTCAATAAGATCCAAAATATTAGTCAGCTCTAAATCATCTTTATCCGGCACATAAACAAAATCAGGAGATCCATAGCTAACTGGTCTGGAAAATTTATTTTGGCTTACAATAGTAACTTCTTTCAGAATATTTTCCGGCTTTACGCCAAAAGCTGTATATTTTTTAAAGACATTTTCAACAATTACATTTGTTGTTTCAGTCCAGTTAATCGGTTCTTCTTTTAAAGAAATTAGCATTGAAGGCTGTTCAATAGGATTTACGATTATTTCACCGCTATATTTTCCTTTTTCATTTCTGGAATATAAAGACATTTTGGTTTTACCTGAAAACATTATATTTTCAAATTTAAAACTTCCTGTAGAATCAGTAAACGTCTTAAAATTATTCATGTGCTTTTTATTCATTAAGACCATCCCTACCCTGTTATTCACTTTTGCTTTATCGCCTAAAAGCTGCTTCACTCTGCCGGTTATTGTAAAACCTTTTTCGGCTATATACTTAATATTATCATTCGATTTTGGAGTTGTTTTCCATACAAAATCCCTCCAGCCTTGTGTTAAGAGCAAATTTTCTAAATGGTCAAGTCGTTTTAAATTGGCAGAATCAAAATAATATCCGGGATTATAAACCTTGCCCCGAATATCTGATTCCATCCAAAAATAAGAACTGATCGTTGTACCAAAATCCTTCTCTTCTACAACGCCATTCATGTCGGTTACGCTTAATGAAAAACTAGCTGATTTTGCGATACCCGTTTTAGATTTTGAACTAATATTTACCGTAGCCTTTTCATTTGGCTGATAACTCGCTTTATCTGTTACTAATTGTACATCTAAGTCCTGCTCTTTTTCAATATAAATTAAACGTTCGCTTTGTGGTTTTAAATTACTGTCATATAAGGTGATCTGACTTATACCTTCAGGAACTATATCTTTATCCAATTCAAAAGAAAATGCTGTTTGTGTTATCGTTTGCGGGCTTTCAAAATAAGAAACTCCTTTGGCCTTGCAAACCACTGTAAGTACCGCATTTGGATTTTGCTGCAAGGTTTCGTCGTTTGTAATTATAGAAACAATATTTTTACCTCTTAGCAGTCTGTAACTTAACAAATAGCCTTGTTTTGTCACTTTTGGGAGCTCTGTTCTCTGTTCCCGTCCATCCGCAAACTTCGTTTTTGCGTAATAGTTTTTTCCTTCAATGGGTACTATTTGAAACTTTCCCATTCCATCATGTGCACTTGCAAAAGAAGTGATCAATTCATTGTCAGAATCAAAAATTTCTCCCGAAATATCTATTGGGTTTCCTTTTGGATCAACGGCCTTAAAACCTACAATACAAGCTACACTTTGTAAAAGAGAGCCACCCTCCGGAAAGAAATCAATCTTAAAATTATTTTGCTTGCTAATTTCAACAACTTTAATATCTGCAACACTGTTTTGCGTTTTACTATTTTTGGATTGTGATTCAAAAACATCAATGATTTCAATATTTTTTTTAAACACAAAATCTTCTCCAAAATTCCTATTCCAATTAGTGTAAGCACGCAGCTGGTAAACTCCGGGTTTTACGCCGAGAGAATCTGATAAATGAAAATCGCCGTTGCCCAACCCCATTTCCAGATTTGTTTTGTTACGGGCAATTATTTTAGAATCGGACGAAATTAATTCTACATACAAAATATTGCTGTTATCAAAAAGCAGGTTGTTATAAGCCCGAACGTTATAAGCTTTATAATACAAATCATCTCCAATAAAATACTTTGAGTTGTCTGTATGAAGATATACTTTTTCGATATTAGGAATCACTGTAGTTTCCTGTGCGTGCAGGAAACTAAATGTTAAGAAAATACATAATAAACAAAATATGCGGCAATTTTTATTCTGATAAAAAGATTTAAACATTTAGAATGTGATTTTATATTAACAACATCGAAAGCGATAAATATATAAAAATCTTATTAATTTTAATTGTGACAGAAAAAATATGCTTAAAGGCAGAGTTATCGTTTGTCTAAACTTGAGAAAGAGAAAGAAAAAGAATTAACAACTTGAACTAGAGATAAGTTTCAAAATATTTAATCATAAAAAAAAAGGAAATCTTTCGATTTCCTTTTTTACCATTTGAATTAATTTAGTTTAAATCTTTGACATTACTGTCGTCAATATTATATTTTTTGATAACAGCTTCATAATCTGAATAATCTGGTTTATTAACTGATTTTCCCGTTCCTCCAAGTTTCTCTCCTGGAACAATTACAATTCTAAAAACTTGATTTTGAGTCCAATCAGATGACAACATACTTAATGGAAAATCAGCTGCAAGCCAAATATTCACATCATTTCTTGTAAAATCATAATTAAAATCTAATGCACCACCATCACTCATGTAATATGTTTGAGGAATCAATCTCCAAACTGCATTGCCATTATCTACTTCATATCTATGATAAACTAAGACAACATCTTCTGGATATATCTGTACACCGAAAGGGATTAATACGGAGTAATTAGGAGAGTTAAAATCTACCTCTCTCTGAATAACCTGACCGATTAATCCATCCTGTCCTGGTTCTCCCGGAGGCCCTTCTGGTCCTTCACAGCTTGAAAATGCTATTAATCCAACAACTGCGAAAAGTGTCAATATCTTTTTCATATTTTTTAAATTTTAAAGTTTATACTTAAAGGTATTCCAAAAATCAAACCAAAAAAAACTTTTAACGCATTCTTTGGGAATATTTTTACTTATTTTTTTGTAATCTACTGATTCTTAAGCAGTATTTTATTAAAAAATAATACATGATACGGCAAAGCATTTTCCCAATATTCCCAGGTGTGTGCGCCTGGTCTTTCCGTATAATCGTGTTCTACTTTACTGTATACCAGCCTTCTATGCAGTTCTTTATTTGGTTCAATTAAAAAATCATCTATGCCACAGTCAATAATCAGTGGCAGTTTATTGACTTTTATTTTATCGATCATATTTAAAACGGCATGCTGTTCATACATTTTTATATCATTGCTTTTATCACCAAAAACAGGTTCAATAAACTTAAGAACCTGAGCAGCAGAATCCCGATTCAGCATTACGCTCATATCGACCGCCCCACTCATGCTTCCGGCAGCACAAAATAAATCAGGATTTCTGGCGGACAAGTACAATGCCCCGTGACCTCCCATAGAAAGTCCGGTAATGACACGCCCGTTTTTATTCGCGATCGTCCTGTATGTTTTATCCACTTTCTGAATCACTTCCTTAGTGACAAAGCTTTCAAACTGGCTTCCTGTATTTACCGGACTGTCGATGTAAAAACTAAACGTTTCACCTTCGGGCATTACAATAATCAGATTATATTGATCTGCTAAGTTTTTAACCAATTCTTTATTTGGTGTATTTTTCAGCCAGTCACCAAAATGCCCGTAAGCACCATGCAATAAATACATTACAGGGAATGTTGTTTTGCTTTTAGCATATGAATTAGGCAGTACTACAGCCGCTTTATACGTTTTATTCATTGCTGTACTGGCAACCTCCAGCGTATCTACTTTGGCAGCATACGCTATTCCGGTAGAAATCATGCAGGCAAAAAGCAGCATTTTAAAATGTTTCATAGTTTTTTATCGTTTAAAGTTTTTTAAGAATCATAAATATAAATGTTTATGTTCGAAAAAGACACAAAAAAACCATCAACAAAATTGATGGTTAAGTTTTATGCGCTATAAAATGAATCTTTACATAATAGTAGCCCTGTGCTCCTGTCTGTATTCTGAAGCGCTTTTACCTGTATATTGCTTAAACGACTTGCTAAAATGACTGAAGTTATTAAATCCGCTTTCATAACAAACTTCATTTATACTAATAGGTTTCTCTGCCAAAAGTTTTGAGGCATGAACCAAACGGTATTCATTTACAAACTCGGTAAAGGTTTTATTGGATATTTTCTTAAAATAACGACAGAAAGATGATGTTGTCATACTTACCAGACTTGAAACTTCGTCTACCGAAATCGGTTCCTGAAAATGATCTTTCACATAACTAAACACCACATTCATCCTATCATTGTCCGGTACCTGCATTTCCATTAAGAATCCGTCAGCATTTAAAATGGTATATTCTTCAGAAGTTGCCAGATCTTTCAAAATACTTAAAAGAGTAAGAAAACGCTCAAACGGAGATTTGTTTTCCATTAATTCCATTCTGGTTCCAATTAGCTTTTTAGTTTCACCACCAAACGCAATGCCTGCTTTCGCCTGCTCAAGAAGCTTTTGAATTTTTTTCATTTCAGGAATACCAAAAAAGTCATTCCCCAGGAAATCAGGCTTAAAATGAATTACAGTTTCGTCTTTATTACCTGTTTTTTCATTTGTAAACCCGCAATGCGGCAGATTAGAACCTATAAGTATAAGAGAACCGTTGGTATAATACGAAATGTGGCTCCCTATCTGTCTCTTCCCTGCTCCACCATTAACAAAGACAATTTCAATTTCGGGGTGGTAGTGCAATAAATGTGACTTACTATTAGTCTTATGAGCGTGTTTAGTATAGGTAAAGGAACTTCCGTATGAGTTTGATATTATCTCAAGAGCTGGGGCAATTGGCTTCATTTCATAAAGATTAAATAATAAATGCAAAATTAACAAAAATACCTAAAATAATTCAAATTTTAACATACAACGCTTTCGTAAATGAGAATACAGCATTGAAATTAGAAAATAGAGCTGCGTAAAACAATACATTCCCGAAGTAATTTAGCATCAGAGAATTAGAACTAATAATTTAAAAACTATTATCATGAAAAAGATTTCAAAATTAAGTTTAGTATTAGCAGTACTTTTCGGAACAAGTACTTATGCAATCGACGGTAATGAAGACTTTAATCTTCATGTATTAAAAGGAAACGGAAAACTAATCACTTTTGCCTTAAACAAAGTTACAAAAGCAAAATTAGCAATCTACGATCAGGATGGTACTCTGATTTATTCTGAGAGTGCGTCAGGTAAAGATGGGATTTTAAGAACCTTTAGTTTAGAAGAATTTCCTGAAGGCACTTACTTTCTTGAAGCAGAAGACAGTATCAAAAAAGTAAGGCATGAAATTACGATTACAGATAACAAAACAGTCTTATCTTTAAAAGCAGTTTCATCAGTTTACAAAACAGATTTTGCTAAAAATGCTAACGTAGCGGCACGTTAAAAATTTGCCATTTTAATAATTGCATAAAAATGGTTAAATCGGTAAAAAAAATAAAACATAATTGTTTTTGAAAACAGCTCCTTGAGTTTATTGAGCTGTTTTTTTTTGCTTTTACATTTTTTAGAAAGCAAATCTTCAGAAAATAAGTCTTGTGTATTTATCAAAAGTAAAATCCGCACTCAGTAACGCTTTTTTATCAATTCGAACCTAAATACTGTTGCAATGATCAAAACGTATTTGTTCTCAAATTACCCTTAATTATTTATATTTTCAATATTTTCTTCAATAAAACCTCCCATTACACCAGCAAAATTAAATTTTCACAAATTAAAGAACAGATAAGATTTAATATAACTGCATTTTTTTATTCCAAAAATTACGATATACCAATAAAAAGGATTTGTTGATTTTTATATTCGCAATTGACGCCAAAAGCTTGAAAAATAATAACTAAACAAACCAAAACACAAAGAATAATTTAAATTTTAACATATAACGGTTTCGTAAATGAGAATATAGCATATATATAAGAAAATACAGTTGTGAATTATTCTACCCTCCTGAAGTAATTTAGCACCATAGAATTAGAACAATAATTTAAAAAAATATAATCATGAAAAAGATGTTAAAATTAAGTTTCGTAGCAGCATTACTTTTTGCAGGAATCAGTACTTATGCAATTGACGGTAAAGATTATGTTCTTCATGTAATTAAAGAAAACGGTAAAGAAGTAACTTTTGGATTAAACAATACAACAAAAGCAAACTTATCGATTTATGATAAAGACGGTACTCTAATTTATTCTGAAAAAGCTTCAGGTAAAAATGGAATCTTAAAAACTTTCAGCTTCGAAGAATTTCCGGAAGGAACTTATTTCTTAAAGATTGAAGATAATGTAAAAACAACAAAACATGAAATTACAATTACTAATAACACTAGTGTGTTATCAGCAAAAGCAGTTTCATCAGTTTATAAAGCAGGATTCTCTGCTCAAAATACAAGCGTAGCAGTACGCTAAAAAAGTTTATGCTTTTCATAAGTATAAAAATGAGGTTAGATAGTTAGTAAAGTTTAAAACTTAACGGTTTTTGAAACAGCTCTTGGTGGTTCTTGAGCTGTTTTTTTTTATGGTCTTTTTTTAATTATTTTTTTCACAAAAGACAAAAATAGCTCTTAATTCCCACCTGTAATTCAATTCAATACTTTATTAAATAACAATCAAATTAACATTAACAATAGCAATAATTTAAATTTTAACCTATATCGGTTTCGTAAATGAGAATATAACACATATATCAGAAAACACAGTTGTGAGTTTTACCGCCCTGTTGAAGTAATTTAGCAGTATAGAATTAGAACAATAATTTAAAAAAATAAAGCTATGAAAAAGATGTTAAAATTAAGTTTAGTAGCAGTGTTGCTTTTTACAGGAATCAGTACTTATGCAATTGACGGAAACGAAGATTATATGCTTCATGTAATTAAAGGAAATGGCAAGGAAGTTACATTTGCTATAAACAATGTAACAAAAGCAAATATATCAATCTATGATCAAGACGGTACTTTAATTTATTCTGAAAAAGCTTCTGGTAAAAACGGAATCCTAAAAACTTTCAGCTTTGAAGAGTTTCCGGAAGGAACTTATTTCTTAAAAGTAGAGGATAGTGTAAAAACAACCAAACATGAAATCACTATTAAAGGAGGCGTAACAGTTTTATCTTCTAAAGCAGTTTCATCTGTTTACAAAGCAGGTTTTTCTGGTAAAAATTCAAACGTAGCAGTACGTTAAAAAAATCTATGCTGTTAAAAGTATAATCAAGTTAGATATAGTAAAGTTTAAAACTTAACGGTTTTTGAAACAGCTCCTGGTGGTTCCTGAGCTGTTTTTTTATTTGGCCTTTTCAGTAAAATTATTAGTAATCCTTTTTTTTACAATGAAAATTACGAGATCTAAATAAAAATACAATTATGATTTTGATATTCTCAATATGTGCGAAAAATTAAAAAATAGCAATCAAATTAACACTAATACTGATAATAATTCGAATTTTAACCTATAACGGTTTCGTAAATGAGAATACAGCACATATATAGGAAAATACAGTTGTGGATTTTACTCCCCTGTTGAAGTAATTTAGCAGTACAGAATTAGAACAATAATTTTAAAAAATAAAGCCATGAAAAAGATATTAAAATTAAGTTTAGTAGCAGTGTTGCTTTTTACAGGAATCAGTACTTATGCAATTGACGGAAATGGAGATTATATCCTTCATGTAATTAAAGAAAATGGTAACGAAGTTGTTTTTGGATTAAACAATGTAACAAAAGCAAAATTAGTAATCTATGATCAAGATGATACTGTTATTTATTCTGAAAATGCTTCAGGTAAAGATGGAATCTTAAAAAAAATCAGATTTGATAATTTTCCGGTAGGTACTTACATCTTAGAAATTGAAGACAATATAAAAACAACTAAGCATGAAATTAATGTTACCGATACCAAAACAGTTTTATCATCAAAAGCACTTTCATCTGTTTACAAAACAGGTTTCTCTGCTCAAAATACAAGCGTAGCAGTACGCTAAAAAAGTTTATGCTTTTCATAAAGTATAAAAATGAGGTTAGATAGTTAGTAAAGTTTAAAACTTAACGGTTTTTGAAACAGCTCTTGGTGGTTCTTGAGCTGTTTTTTTTTGTTTTAAGGTTTTGCTTTACAAAAGCAATAAGTTAAATAAATTTTAACAAAACAAACCCTAAAAACCGTAACTCCTTAAATGTTAAAAGATTAAAAAATATTTAAAAAAGCAAATCCAAAGACACAATAAATCCGTAAGTATCACAATAAAACACAGAAATACTTTTAAATCAATAAGTTATTGTTTAAAAAAAAGACAATAAAAATTTTGAAATAAGGTAACTATTTGTAGTTTTGCCGATACCACGAATAAGAAAATTAAAAATTAAAAAAAGAGATGAAACAAATTTTAAGATTGAGCTTTGTTGTAGCTGTATTTTTAACAACACTAAGTACGTATGCAAATAATGAAAAAGGAGATTATATCTTGTATATAAAAACCGGAAATGGAAAAGTAGTCAGCTTTACATTAAACACTAATGAAAAATCAAATTTTTCAATCCTTGACGAAAAACAAAATTTACTTTACACAGGAGAATTTTCTACCAATGAATTAGAAGTTTCAAAAACCTTAAGTCTTGAAACCTATCCTGCCGGAACTTATTACTTAAAAGTTTTGGAAAACAACAAAATAGTAAATCACAAAATTACTGTTTCTGCAAAAAAATCAAAAACAATTACATTAGACCAGTCAGTAAACGAAAGCCCTGCTTTTCGTCGTTAATAATTGTTTTTGCCTCCAAATATAAAAGCAGCTCTACGACAAGAGCTGTTTTTTTTATTCACTTTCTTTCCTTATACCGGCTCCAATTTTTACCAGTTGCCAAAAAATACCTGTTTCTGATGTAATCGCTATTTTTTGAAATTCTTTATAAAAAGAAGCATGCATAAAAGCATAAATATAATCTAACAAGTCTATCGCTGTGAAAATTTGTCTGAATTCAGGACGTAATTCACTACTGTTAGCAAAACAAACATTTCCAGCTTCTTTTTCACTCGAAAACAGCAAACCTAAATAATCTGCAACTAATTTTATAGTTTCACTGTTTAAAAAATCCGATTCAGGAGCAGACTGATCAAAAAAATCTTTAAGTGTAAAATAAGTTTCGGCAGTATCTTGTGAAATTTTTAAAACAATGTTTTCCAAATCAATAGCGTCAAAAAAATCAGAAATCTTCTCCCCTGATCTCAAATTGTTTATTTTATTCGAATACTCCTGGATAGTCATAACGATGCCGATTGATATAGATATAAAATTATGCTATTAATTTTCATTAACTATTTTTCTCCATTAAAAATGTCTGAAAACTTTTAAATAACTAGCTTAAAATCGTTAAAATTCACAAAAAAAGCACTAAAAAATACCTTATTTCACTGATTTGGATATATTTGCGAAAACAAAAACACAAAAAATATTACCAAGCCATTCTTTTAAACCGATATCTATGCAAAAAAGACTTGTTATTTTAGTATTAGGGACTATTTTTTCATTTAACGCCTCTGCCCAGAGTGAAAAAGTCTTTACTACTGACAAAGTAAGCGATAAATATGCTTATGTTGATGTAATGAAAACGTACGAAAGAATTGCTGCAAAAGGCTACAAGTCTGTAGATTTATTTCAAAAATTAGGAGATTCGTCTTATTCGCATTTTAAACTGGAAAAAGCTGCCGAATGGTATGATAAATTATTTGCCATAACAGCTGATTTAGAACCAATATATTACTATCGTTATGCAGAATCGCTACGATTCATTTGTGAAAATGAAAAAGCAGATGCTATTCTTGAAAAGCTGAAACTGGTTAAGAATAAGGTTTGATTTTTTCTTTTTATGAATTTCTAAAATATAGAAAAACCTCTCGGCAACGAGAGGTTTTATCGTTTTATTAGCTTTCAAATTAAAATTTTCGTTCAAGAGCGAAACGCTCGCGTTAGTCTTTTAGATTTGTGAAATAAAACGTTGGTAATTTAAATTAACAACCAAATTGACAAAATACACCATTCATGTCGCAAAGTTTTTTACAATCTTGTCTTTTCGACCGAAGGGAGAAATCTCACTCGGGATTCGACAATGCATATCGCCAATCTTTGTAGAAATACTAGTGTGATTTCTCCTTACGTCGAAAATGACAATTAGCAGAGGATAAACTTGTGTTCATGATTGGCTCGCTTGCGTTAGCAGAAGTTTTATCTAAGTCAATTTAACTGGAAACAAATTTTCTAAACGCTTTTACTATTTGAAAAATCATTATACCCAAAAATATACGGTGAATCAAATCAATAAAATAAATCCAGCCATTACTAACATTATCTCCATAAGTAACCTTCATTTGTCTAATTGGATTAAAAAGTTGCCAGAGAACGTTTGATTTTGACAAGAAAGCTTGCCATGTGTTTTTAAGATCATCTGGACAAAATGCAAATTCATAAGAAATTTTATCAGATAAATAAGGAAGCAAAATTATATAAAGAAAAAAAGTAACACCAAATACAATTTTTGCTGGCTTTTTCCAGTTAAGACCGTAATCATTTGCCTGACTTACAGACATTATAAGTCTATCAGCCCAATCATAATTTGCTGAATTTTTCTGCTCATTTCTAAAAGCGGATAATTCTTTTGCTTGAAAAACTAAACTATCTATTTGATTTCCATTATTTTTCAAAGCTTGTTTAATTTGGCGATAGATTTCTCTTTTACTTTTAAATTCTTCTTGTTTTGTTTGAGTACCATTTCCTACTTGCAAAACTTTATCTTCAAACCAAGTATTAGCTGTTGGTTTAATTTTGTCTAATGTTGCATTATCAATCCTAATTGCACCAAATGAATCAAACATAAATTCATTAAATTTTGTTGCTCCTAAGTCAGAATCTGATAGATTAAATGTACTCTCTTTATCACCTTTGCATTTATCAAAACTCATATCGCTATAATTAGTAAAATCATTAATAAGAAAAAATCTAAACGACATACTTTTAAATAATAATTTAAGGTTTTGATTAACGCCTGTAATATATGTTTTGTCTACTTTCCATCCTTGAAAATTTAAAACCCCTTTCAATTCAGGACTAGCTATAACATCCAATTTATCTAATTGTTCCCCAAGTCCTCTAAATTCAAAACCTTCTGCAAAATTTGTCTCAGATATATAAATTTCTTTAAGGTATGTTGTTAACGCATTACCTGATAAATCTCTATTCTCCAATTCCCCTTTTTTATGAAAGTGATCACGGTAAATTGTCAAATTTTTTATTCTACTACTTTCTATATTAAGTTTATCTTTAAAAACATTTTCATTGGAAGACAAACTGAATCTACATTCAACATTCCAAAAAGTAATCCAGTCATTAAATTCATTATTCAGTAAAGAAATATCTCCAATTAAAGATTCAACCCTTACAGCTTTATTAAAAACTGAATGAGATAAATTTAAACCAAAATGTGAATTGCTAATATCTAAATATGAAACAATGGATTTTCCAATTTTAAATCCTCCATTATTAATGAATGTTTTATGTGTTGAAATTTTTTCTATGACACAATCATTTATTACATTAACACTTCTATCAAAGTAACAATCTTCTTCAAATGCAATTAAATTTGAATTACATTTATCAAATGAAATACTACAATTATCTTTATTTTCATCAACATTGTAATTTGTTGATTTCACATTATGAAAAACTATTATTTTTTCAAATTTGCAATTAAAAAAACTTAAACCCGAATTAATTTCAACATCTCTTATAATTACTTTCTTTTTAAAAGTTATGTTTTTTAATATTCTAAAATGCCAGTTTATTACTGAAGCATCTATAATGACATCAAAATCAACAATTAAATCAAAATTAGGCAGAGTGTCATTTTTTAGATGCTTATAAAAACGATATTGTGATAAGTTTAGTTCCTCCATTTTATTTCTTTTAAATATCTCAGCTAAGATATCAAAACAAATTCCTCCAAAGTTACAGCAATCCGTAAAGTCAAAAAAAATCTATTTTTTTAAACAAAAAAACTCCCAAATCTTGAGAGTTTTTTCCATATCATTAAAAAATAAAAAAATTACATATTCCTTCTATACTGCCCACCCACTTCAAACAACGCCGAAGTAATCTGACCTAAAGAACAAACCTTTGTAGCTTCCATTAAATGATCGAATAAGTTTTCGTTTTTAATAGCGGCTTGCTGTAAGGTATTTAAATGCTCGTTTACTTTTTCTTCGTGAAATTGATGCAAATTATCCAGCATCGTAATCTGGTATTGTTTTTCTTCTTCGGTGGCGCGGATAACTTCTGCAGGAATTACCGTTGGCGAACCTTTTGAACTCAGGAATGTATTTACACCCACAATTGGGAAATCTCCGTTGTGTTTTAAGGTTTCGTAATACAAACTTTCTTCCTGAATTTTAGAACGTTGGTACATCGTTTCCATTGCACCTAGAACTCCTCCTCTTTCAGTAATTCTGTCGAATTCTTGTAAAACTGCAGCTTCTACTAAATCGGTTAATTCTTCGATGATAAATGAACCCTGAATTGGGTTTTCGTTTTTCGCCAAACCTAATTCTTTATTGATAATCAGCTGAATCGCCATGGCACGACGTACCGATTCTTCTGTTGGTGTTGTAATTGCTTCATCGTAAGCGTTGGTATGCAATGAATTACAGTTGTCATAAATCGCATACAAAGCTTGTAAAGTCGTTCTGATATCGTTGAAATCAATTTCCTGTGCGTGCAACGAACGTCCTGAAGTCTGAATATGGTATTTCAGCATTTGGGCTCTTTCGTTGGCTCCGTATTTGTTTTTCATGGCTTTTGCCCAGATTTTACGCGCCACACGACCAATTACTGAATATTCTGGATCAACTCCATTTGAGAAGAAGAACGATAAATTTGGTCCAAAATCGTTGATGTTCATTCCGCGGCTCAAATAATATTCCACGTAAGTGAAACCATTCGAAAGCGTAAATGCCAATTGCGTAATTGGGTTTGCTCCAGCCTCTGCAATATGATATCCGGAAATCGAAACCGAATAAAAATTACGAACGTTTTTAGTAATAAAATATTCCTGAACGTCTCCCATTAATCGCAAAGCAAATTCAGTTGAGAAAATACAAGTGTTTTGTGCTTGATCTTCTTTTAAAATATCAGCCTGAACCGTTCCACGAACTTGTGATAAGGTTCTGCTTTTTATTTCGTTATAAATATCCAAAGACAAAACCTGATCTCCCGTAACACCCAAAAGCATTAATCCCAAACCATTATTTCCCTCTGGTAAATCGCCCTGATAATGCGGCCGCTCTACTCCTTTTTCCTTATATATTTTATTGATTTTGGCTTCAACTTCTTTTTCCAGATAATTGTCCTTAATGTACAATTCGCATTGCTGATCGATTGCCGCATTCATAAAAAAACCTAACAGCATTGGTGCTGGCCCGTTAATAGTCATACTTACCGAAGTCAAAGCATGAACCAAATCGAAACCTGAATACAGTTTTTTAGCATCGTCCAAACAGCAGATTGAAACGCCTGCATTTCCAATTTTACCGTAAATATCTGGTCGTAAATCTGGATCATTTCCATATAAAGTAACACTGTCAAAAGCGGTTGAAAGACGTTTTGCTGGCATTCCGGCACTTACATAATGAAAACGTTTATTGGTTCTTTCCGGTCCGCCCTCGCCCGCAAACATCCTTGACGGATCTTCGCCTTCACGCTTAAACGGATATAATCCCGAAGCAAAAGGAAATTCACCTGGAACATTTTCCTGTAAATTCCAACGCAGAATATCGCCCCAACCTTCGTATTTAGGCAAAGCAATTTTCGGAATCTGTAAATGCGATAAACTTTCAGAATGTGTTGCGATTTTGATTTCTTTATCACGAACCTTGAAGCTGTAAACTGGATTTTTGTATTTAGCCACTTTTTCATCCCAATTCAGGATAATTTCCCAGTTGTACGGATCTAAATCCATTTTCACTTTATCAAATTGATTTAGTAAAAGATTTAAAAAGATTCTGTTTTCGTCGTGTTCTGCAATTCCGCTTGGCAAAACTGTAGAATCGTCGATTCCTGCTTTAGTAATCTGAGGAACTTTTCCGGAAACCGATTCAATGGTTTTGAAAATTCCGTATAATTTCTGCGCTACTTTTTGCTGCGAAATGGCTGTCTCATCATAACTTCTATTATTCTCTGCAATTTCAGATAAATAACGTGTTCTGTGTGGCGGAATCACAAAGATTTTCTCGCTCATTTCTTTAGTGATTTCAAAAGTCGATTTCAAATCTGAAGTCGTTTTTTCTACCACTTTATCCATAATCGCTTTGTACAGCGTATTCATTCCCGGATCGTTAAACTGCGAAGCAATCGTTCCGAAAACCGGCATTTCATCCGGATTTTTATCCCAAAGATTATGGTTTCTTTGGTATTGCTTTTTTACATCGCGCAAAGCGTCTAAAGCGCCACGTTTATCAAATTTGTTTAAAGCTACTAAATCGGCAAAATCAAGCATGTCGATTTTTTCCAATTGTGTTGCCGCTCCAAACTCAGGTGTCATGACATATAAAGAAACATCAGAATGATCCATAATTTCGGTATCCGACTGCCCAATTCCTGAAGTTTCTAAAATAATCAAATCGTATTTTGCGGCTTTTAAAACCTGAATTGCTTCGGCTACATATTTAGACAAAGCCAAATTTGACTGACGAGTCGCCAGCGAACGCATAAAAACCCGAGGATTATTAATGGCATTCATACGGATTCTGTCTCCTAAAAGTGCTCCTCCGGTTTTTCTTTTCGAAGGATCGACAGAAATTAATCCGATTGTCTTTTCCGGAAAATCAATTAAAAAACGGCGAACCAACTC
Organism: Flavobacterium pectinovorum; assembly: GCF_022802975.1. Classification (GTDB taxonomy): domain Bacteria; phylum Bacteroidota; class Bacteroidia; order Flavobacteriales; family Flavobacteriaceae; genus Flavobacterium; species Flavobacterium pectinovorum_B. Next base: position 112,312 of record NZ_JAFEVZ010000008.1, on the reverse strand, counting down.
GTCTACTAAAGAAGATTTTCCGGCACCGCCCGTTCCTGTGATTCCTAAAACCGGAATTTTAGAATCGGAATTTATTTCGTGAATTTTATCAAAAGCTGATTTCGCAATTTCAGGGAAATTTTCTGCAGAAGAAATCAAACGCGCAATTGCCGTTGGAACTTTATTTTCGATATGATCGATTTCTCCGTTCAGTTTATCTCCAATAGGGAAATCCGCACGCTGTACCAAATCATTAATCATTCCCTGCAATCCTAACGAACGTCCATCATCCGGAGAATAAATTCTGGTAATCCCATATTCATGTAATTCTGAAATTTCGCCGGGAAGAATTACGCCTCCTCCGCCTCCGAAAATTTTAATGTGTCCCGCTCCTTTTTCATGAAGCAAATCATACATATATTTAAAGTATTCGTTGTGTCCTCCCTGATAAGAAGTCATTGCAATAGCATTGGCATCTTCCTGGATGGCGGTATTTACTACTTCCTCAACACTTCTATCATGACCAAGATGAATTACTTCGACTCCGGTGGACTGAATAATACGGCGCATAATATTAATGGCTGCATCGTGTCCGTCAAAAAGCGAAGCAGCGGTTACAATTCTTACTTTATTTTTAGGAATATATGTTTTTTGTTGTTCCATTTTACGAATATGATAATTTTATAATGCAATTTACAAAATATTTTAATAATTCAATGAAACGATAGTTTTATGTTAACAAAAAATATTTACTTTACAGATATACAAATCCCTATCATCCAAAATATATTTTCAGACAACATTGATTTTAAGACAATTAATTTTATTAGTAAACTAAAAAAAGATTTAGTTCTTTGAGTTTGAGATTAAAAACTCTTTTTAATTTTGGACAAAAATTCATGGGTTACTCCTAAATAAGAAGACAAATTTTTGTTATTTATTTTTTGAGTTTTTTGAGGATATTTTTTAACAAATTCGATATATCGTTGTTTTGAAGTCTTGTTTAAAACATCTAAAAGCCTTTCCTGTATTGCGATATTTGCCTTTTCTACCATCAAGATATGAAACTGAATCAATTTAGGTACTTGTTTGAACAAGAGTGTTTTATTTGACTTATTAATTACTAATATCTCACTGTCTTCTATGGCTTTTATATTGTATTTAGTTAGCTTTTGATAATAAAAACTTTCTAAATCGCACATCCATTCATTTTCAAATGAAAAGAAAATAACGCTTTCTGTTCCGTTTTCATTTAAAATATAAGTCTTAAAAGCGCCTTTCAGAATAAAACCTTCATAAGCATTATTAGAATCCTGAATTTGCAAAAATTCATTCTTTTTTAATTTAATGAACTCTGTTTTTTCAAGTATAAATCCCCACTCTTCATCTGTAAGGGTGATTTTCCTTTCGATATTTAACCTTAGTTCTTCGTACATATTTTTAATTATTTCTTAATTAAAACTTCTCAATTTCTTAAAATTTGGGAGTGAATTCAAGCAATGTAATCGATTACGCAAAAATATAAAAATTATATTATATTTAAATTAATTAATCAAAAAAAATCAAAAACTTAAATTAATTACAAAATTATTGAACAAGTTCAATTTTTCTGTAAGAATTAATAAACATATTTGCAACGCTATAAAATTTAGTAATAACCAAACAAAAACTATCATGAATTTTAAAACCAAATTTGCCATTTCATTATTTACGATTGCTATGGCTTTTACAAGTTGTAACACAGATGATACAACTGAACAAAATGCAGATGAAGCTGCTTTAAGTACCAATCAGGAAGTTTCTCCTTCGACTTCAAAAGTAGGAGTTTGCTCAGAAGTTCCGGGATGGGCTTCTCAAAACGGAGGAACAACAGGTGGAGGAAGTGCTACTGAAAAACCAGTAACCAATTATGCCGATTTAAAAGCTGCTATTGAAAACAGTTCTGTTAAAGTAATCAAGATTTCCGGGACTATTAACATTACTACCCGATTATCATTACAAGATCAGACTGGAAAAACTATTTATGGTACCAGCGGCGCAAAACTGGTTTCAACAAACCAGACTAAAGATGGTTCTGGTATAATCAATATCAAAAGATGTAAAAACCTAATTATCAGAAACCTTATTTTTGAAGGACCAGGAGCATACGACACTGACGGATGGGATAACGCTATTATTGATGACTGCCAGAATGTATGGGTTGACCACTGTGAATTCAGAGACGGTGTTGACGGAAATTTTGACATTAAAAACAAGTCTGATTTTGTAACTGTTTCGTATACAAAATTCACTTACTTAAAACCACCTAAAGCAGGAGGTTCAGGAGGTTCAGATGACCACAGATACTCAAACCTGATTGGTTCAAGCGATGGTGCTACCGCTGATCGCGGAAAATTAAGAATCACATTTGCGCGTTGCTGGTGGGCAAGCGGATGTAAAGAAAGAATGCCTAGAGTTCGATTTGGAAAAGTACATATCATAAACAGTTATTTCAACAGTTCTGTTAGTAATAAATGTATTGCTGCCGGTTTTGAAGCAAATATAAAAGTTGAAAATAATGTTTTCGAAAATGTAAAAAACCCTATTGATTTAATGACAGGTCTTACTGCCGTAACGGTTACTTCAGGAAATGTTTTCACTAATACAAGCGGTAATAAAGCAGGAAAAAACACTGCATTTACTCCGCCTTACTCTATTGTAACCCTGAATGCTTCTGCTGTTAAAGCTGACATTTCTGCCAATGCCGGAGCTACATTCTCTGGTAATATTTGCGGTTCTTTCTAAGTATAATAAAAATTGTTAGAGAAAAGCTATCCAAATTTGGGTAGCTTTTTTTTGTTTCTGTTCAATTTGGAAATTAGTCTTCTGAAAACTAAAATTCCTGAAATAGCCCCGATGGAAACGATATCCCGCGCTTTTTCTGCGCGGAATTTAGTGGACAGCGGGACAAAAGTTAATTATGAAACAAAATGTTTGTGCTCCTGAAATAAAATTGTGGCTTTGTTTTTGAATAAGTAGTATTTTTGAAACTTAATAAAACCCCATTTAATGAAAAAGATTTTACTTCTTGCCGTAGCATTTTCTCTTAACTCCTGTGCACAGGTACAACAAACTTTAAATCAGTTACCACAATTATCTTCGCAAATTCCAGGTCTTGGTGGTGTAGATATTGCTTCGGGTTTAAAAGAAGCTTTAAATAAAGGAATTACAGAACAAGTTAGCAAGCTTACTGCTGTTGATGGTTTCTATAAAAACGAAGCTGTAAAAATTCTAATGCCGGCCGAATTGCAAAAAGTAGACGCTACGTTACGTAAAATTGGTCTTAGTTCGCTTGCTGATGAAGGAATAAAAGTACTAAACCGTGCTGCAGAAGACGCAGTTAAAGAAGCTACTCCAATATTTGTTTCGGCTGTTAAAAACATGTCTTTTACGGATGCCAAAAATATTTTATTAGGCAATGACAGCGCAGCAACAAGTTACTTACAAGGAAGTACATCTACGGCTTTGTACGGAAAATTTAATCCGGTAATTAAAAGTTCGTTTGAAAAAGTTGGTGCAGATGTTGTATGGACTAAGATTATTACAAAATACAATACGATTCCGTTAGTAAAAAAAGTAAATCCGGATTTGACAGATTACACAACAAATCAGGCTTTGGCAGGTGTTTTTAAAATGATTGCCGTAGAAGAAAAAGAAATCCGCAACGATATTAGTGCAAGAACAACTCCGCTATTAAAAAGTGTTTTTGCAATGCAGGATTCAAAATAATTTTTATGTTTAACAGTTTATTTGTTCAATCATCTAACTGCTAAACTTGAATTTTACAAATATTTCGATTAAAACAATTAATCTATAAAAATAACCGATTAACCATAAATTATAATGCAAAAAATCACCATTCTGATTCACTGCAAAGACCAAAAAGGAATTATTGCCGCAGTGACTGCTTTTATCGCTAAAGTTGAAGGAAACATTACTTATATCGATCAGCATGTTGATACAGAACAAAATGTATTTTTTATGCGACTGGAATGTGAATTAACCAATCATCACATTACAATTGAAAACCTAAAAGACGATTTTAACCAAACCATTGCTACTGATTTTGATATGTCCTGGGATTTATACAATCAGGAGCAGAAACCTAAAATGGCTTTGTTTGTATCTAAATACGATCATTGTTTGTTTGATATTTTAGGAAGATACAGTGCTGGTGAATTGAATGTTGAAATTCCGGTAATTATCAGTAATCACAATGACTTACGTTCTATTGCAGAACGTTTCGATATTCCGTTTCATTGCGTTCCTTTTACCAAAGACAATAAAGAAGAAGGTGAAGCCAAACAGATTGAGCTTTTAAATAAATATGAAATCAATTTTATCGTCCTGGCTCGCTATATGCAAATTATAACTCCAGGTCTGATTTCGCTTTACGAAAATAAAATTATCAATATTCATCATTCTTTTTTACCTGCTTTTCCGGGTGCAAAACCTTATCATTCGGCTTTTAAAAGAGGAGTGAAAATTATTGGCGCAACCAGTCATTATGTTACGGAAGAATTAGACGAAGGACCAATTATTGAACAGGATATTGCACGTGTTTCTCATATTCATTCTGTTGAGGACTTTATCATGAAAGGCCGCGATCTGGAACGAATTGTTTTGGCAAGAGCCATAAAATTGCATGCCGAACGCAAAACAATGGTTTACAGTAATAAAACAGTTGTTTTTTCTTAAATTCGATTCTAAAAAAATTAAAGGCAGTTCAAACAAACTGCCTTTTTTACTTATTATTCATAAAATTATTTTCCCTTCCTTCTTTTACGCTCTGCCTTAATCATAGAGAGTTCGCGACTAGTTTGACCGGCAACAGAAGTATTTTCTTCAGCACGGCGAATCAGGTACGGCATCACATCTTTCACAGGACCAAAAGGCAAATATTTAGCAACATTATAACCGTTTTCGGCTAAGTTGTAACTGATATTGTCGCTCATGCCGTATAATTGTCCAAACCAGATTCTGTTATCATTTTTGGCAATTCCATTTAGCTCCATCAATTCCATCAGTCTATATGAACTCAATTCGTTATGAGTTCCCGCAAAAATTGACATGGTTTCAAGATGCTCTAACATATATAGTACTGCTGCATCATAATTTACATCTGTTGCTTCTTTAGAAACACAAATCGGAGAAACATAGTTTTTCTCTTCTGCCCGTTTGTTTTCTTTTTCCATGTAGGCGCCACGTACCAGTTTCATTCCGATAAAAAAGCCTTCTTTTTTAGCTTTTTCATGCAGCTTTTTCAAATAATCCAAACGATCCCAACGATACATTTGCAAAGTATTAAAAACAATTGCTTTTTCTTTATTATATTTTTGCATCATTTCGGTTACCAAATCATCAGCCGCATCCTGCATCCAGCTTTCCTCTCCATCAATAAGCAAGGCTACATCTTTCTTGTATGCTTCACTGCAAACCTTATCGAAACGAGTTACAACCCTGTCCCACTCTGCTTGCTCTGCAGTAGTTAAAACTTGGTTTTCACCTAATTTCTCATACAACTCAAATCGTCCTAAACCAGTTGGCTTGAAAACTGCAAACGGAATCGCCAAACGTTCTTTGGCAAATTCAATTGTTCTTAAAGTCATTTCTAAAGCGGCATCAAACTGCTCTTCCTCTTCTTTACCTTCAACAGAATAATCCAAAACAGACGAAACGCCTTTTGTAAACATTTTATCTACAACAGTAAGACAATCATCTTCATTTACACCACCACAAAAATGGTCGAAAACAGTAGCACGTATAAGTCCTTCTACAGGAAGATGTGCTTTAATAGCAAAATTGGTAACAGCAGTCCCTATCCTCACCAAGGGTTCACTGTCAATCATTTTAAAAAGAAAATAAGCTCTGTCAAGTTCTGTATCGCTTTTTAACGAAAAGGCAACCTGAGTATTGTCGAATATTTTTTCCATTAAATTTAGTTTTTGGACAAAGATAAAGAGTGTTTTGAATATTATTTAACAAAAGAAGGATATTTTTAAAAATTCATAACATTATTACAGCAATACAAAATCAGTCAAAGGAATTCTCAGTCTGAAAATTATTAAAAGAAGAAATTCTCAACTTAAAAAAAAATGAAAATTGTTAAAAAATCAAACCTAAGAATTTATTTTTAATCATTATAAAAACTCATTTTTAAAACAAATTAGAACCGTTATTTGAATATTATTTAGTTAAAAATGCCTTATTTTGCCGATTCAATTAACCGAAGAATTATGCAGTCTATTCAAGCAAATAATTATCTAGTACATTTTAACCAAAATGCATACGAAGCTTTAAACAATCATTTAAAAGAAACCAAATACTCTAATGTTTTTATCATTGTCGATGATAAAACCAATGAATATTGTTTGCCTAAATTTTTGCCTTTACTGGAAACCGATTTAACTCTTGAAATTATAGAATTTGAATCAGGCGAAGCCAATAAAAATATTGAGACCTGTATTCAAATCTGGAATGTTCTTACTGAATTAGGTGCCGACAGAAAATCATTAGTCATAAATCTTGGAGGTGGTGTCGTTACCGATTTAGGAGGTTTCGTTGCTTCTACATTCAAACGTGGTGTAGATTTTATTAACATCCCAACCACCTTATTATCAATGGTCGATGCATCTGTAGGAGGAAAAACAGGTGTTGATTTAGGAAATCTCAAAAACCAGATTGGCGTAATTAATGTACCACAAATGGTTTTAATTGACACACAATACCTTGAAACTTTGCCACAAAGCGAAATGCGTTCCGGACTTGCAGAAATGTTAAAACACGGTTTAATTTATGATGCTTCTTATTGGAAACAGTTTTTAGACTTACAATCAATTGATTATGCCGATTTTGATGAATTGATTTATCGTTCTGTGGAAATCAAAAATGAAATTGTAATACAGGATCCAACAGAAAAAAACATTCGTAAAGCATTAAACTTTGGACATACCTTAGGACATGCCATCGAAAGTTACTTTTTAGAAAGCGAACACAAAACGACCTTGCTGCATGGAGAAGCAATTGCTGTGGGTATGATTCTTGAAAGTTATATTTCTTTACACAAAAACCTTATTTCAGCAGAAGAATTTACAGAAATCAAATCAGCAATTAAAGGCATTTATGATGATGTGGAATTTGAAGAAAATGACATCGACCCGATATTAGAATTGCTTGTTCACGACAAAAAAAACGAGTATGGTTTAATTCAATTTGCCCTTATTGAAGGTATCGGAAAGATCAAAATCAATCAATCTGTTGAAAATAAATTAATTCTGAATGCGTTTCAGGATTATAAGTCTTAAACTTTTTTTAAGGAAAAGCGTTGCATTAGGTATATATTATTTTTTACATTTGCCACAATGAAAACAAACAGCAAACAAAGACATTTCAGCTCTTACAGAAACCGCCTCAATAGTTCTTTATTAAGGATGCTGAACCGTTTTTACAATAGCAGAAGTCCGTTTTGTTTTGACGTTTTTTTATGTTCAAAGGCAGAGCATGAAAAACTGGAAATTATCTTTGCCAATATCAGGGTTTGAATTTAAGATTTAGAGACGTTTACTAAATTTAAAAATACATTCTAAATATTGAAAGCTAAATGAATACAAAATATTCTGACCTAATCAATCAAACCTATTATTTCCCTCAGGAGGAGTTCAAACTGAACAAAGACAACTTATTATTTCACAATATAGATTTGATGAAATTGGTTGAACAATACGGCACACCATTAAAATTCACCTATTTACCACAGATTTCTGAAAACATCAATAAGGCAAAAGCCTGGTTCAGAAAATCAATGGAAAAAAATAAATACGAAGCAAAATATTATTATTGTTATTGCACAAAAAGCTCTCATTTTGAATACATCATGAATGAGGCTTTCAAAAATAATATCCATGTTGAAACTTCATCTGCTTTTGACATTAATATTGTGGAGAATTTACTTGAAAACGGTAAAATCAACAAAAGTACTTATGTCATTTGTAATGGCTTCAAAAGAGACGAATACATTACCAATATTGCAAGATTAATTAATAATGGACATAAAAACACGATTCCTATTATTGATAATTACGAAGAATTGGATTTGCTTCAGGCAGAAATTAAAGGAAAATTCAAAATAGGAATCCGTATTGCTGCGGAGGAAGAACCTAAATTTGAGTTTTATACTTCAAGGTTAGGTATTGGTTATAAAAACATTGTATCTTTTTACAAAAAACAAATTCAGGAAAATGATAAATTAGAGCTTAAAATGCTTCACTTTTTCATTAATACCGGAATTAACGATACGGCATATTACTGGAATGAACTTGTAAAATGTATCAAAGTATATATTGCACTTAAAAAAGAATGCCCTACTCTGGATGGACTTAACATCGGAGGCGGATTCCCTATTAAAAACTCATTGGCTTTCGAATACGATTACCAATATATGATTGATGAAATTATCAATCAGATTAAAATTGCCTGTGACGAAGCTGAAGTTGATGTACCAAACATTTTTACAGAATTCGGTTCTTTCACAGTAGGCGAAAGCGGTGGTGCTATCTATCAGATTTTATATCAAAAGCAACAAAATGACAGAGAAAAATGGAACATGATTGACTCGTCTTTCATTACCACTTTACCTGATACCTGGGCCATAAACAAGCGTTTTATTATGCTGGCGGTAAACCGCTGGAATGATACTTATGAGCGGGTTTTATTAGGAGGACTAACTTGTGATAGTGATGATTATTACAACTCAGAACAAAACATGAATGCAATTTATTTACCTAAATACAATAAAGAAAAACCATTATACATTGGTTTCTTTAACACGGGAGCGTATCAGGAAACGATTGGAGGTTACGGAGGTTTGCATCACTGTTTGATTCCACAGCCAAAACACATTTTGATAGATCGTGACGAAAACGGAATTTTAGCAACCGAAGTTTTCTCAGAACAACAAACTTCTGACGATGTTTTAAAGATTTTAGGTTACACTAAAAAAGCATAAAAAAAATCGGCAAATTAAAAATTGGTAATTATAAAATTATTAATTTGCAGTATACCCAAAAGGTTAAACTTTTAATTCAAAAAAAAAAACAAAAAAACAAAAAAAATGAAAGGACCAATCAGTCAGTTTATTGAAAAACATTATTTGCACTTTAACTCTGCTGCTCTGGTTGATGCTGCAAAAGCATACGAACAACAATTAGCAAATGGATCTAAAATGTTGGTAAGTATGGCTGGCGCAATGAGTACAGCAGAAATTGGTAAAATTTTTGCCGAAATAATCAGACAGGACAAAGTTCAGATTATTTCATGTACCGGAGCTAACTTAGAAGAAGACATCATGAACTTAGTAGCACACTCTCATTATGAAAGAGTGCCAAACTATCGTGATTTAACACCGGAAGACGAATGGGCTTTACTTGAAAGAGGACTAAATCGTGTTACTGACACCTGTATTCCTGAACATGAAGCTTTCCGACGTTTGCAAAAACACATTTACAAAATCTGGAAAGATGCAGATGACAAGGGAGAACGTTATTTTCCACATGAATTCATGTACAAAATGTTGTTGTCAGGCGTTTTGGAAGAGTATTACGAAATTGATTTAAAAGACAGCTGGATGTATGCAGCTGCTGAGAAAAACTTACCAATTATTGTTCCGGGATGGGAAGACAGTACAATGGGTAATATTTTCGCATCATACGTAATCAAAGGAGAATTAAAAGCTTCTACCATGAAATCCGGTATTGAATACATGACATTCCTTGCTGACTGGTACACCAAAAACAGTCAAAACGGAATTGGGTTCTTTCAAATTGGTGGTGGTATTGCTGGAGATTTCCCTATTTGTGTGGTACCAATGTTGTACCAGGATATGGAAATGCATGACGTTCCGTTTTGGAGTTATTTCTGCCAGATTTCTGACTCGACAACCAGTTATGGATCCTATTCAGGAGCAGTTCCAAATGAAAAAATTACTTGGGGTAAATTAGACATTAACACCCCTAAATTTATTATTGAGTCGGATGCTACAATTGTTGCTCCGCTAATTTTTGCTTATTTATTAGATTTATAGTATATTTATGAAAAGAGTTATAGTAGACTACGCCAAACTAACGAACGAAATTTTAAACCTTTTGGTAGAAAAATTTCCTGACGGTTATGATGATTCGGATGTTATTCGTTTCAGAAATGCTAAAAACGAATTAGTCGAAGCTGTTGAAGTTCGTACTGAAGACACTATTTATTTAGTAAAAATTAGTACTAAACTTGCAGACAGAATCGAAAATTATGATGAAGATGACGATATCGATCTTGATGTTGACACAATCGAACCTGTAAAAGGAATTGATCTTGATGACGATAGTGATGATGATGATGACGAGGATGATAATCAAGACAAACCTGATACAGACGGCGGAGATGAAGAGGATGATGACAGAGATCCGGATGATATTGCAGACGAAGATGATGATGAAGACGATGAAGATTAATTCATCTCTTTCAAAATAAATTAAAGGAACTCAATTCGGGTTCCTTTTTTTCATTTATAAGAAAAATATTATTTTTATTATATCTTTGAAAAAAATATATGCCAAATGAATTCAGAAATATTACATGCCAGACTAAAAGAAAATTTTGGTTTTGAAAAATTCAGACCTAATCAGGAAAATATAATAAATACGATACTTTCTGGTCAGGATACGCTTGCCATTATGCCAACCGGAGGAGGAAAATCAATATGCTTTCAATTACCCGCTTTGGTTTTACCCGGAATTACAATTGTTATTTCTCCTTTAATTGCCCTGATGAAAGATCAGGTCGACAGTTTAAAAACCAACGGAATTTCAGCCTGTTACATTAATAGCAGCCAATCCAGTGAGGAACAGCAATTTTATATTGATAATTTAAAATCGAATACTTTTAAACTGGTCTATATAGCTCCGGAGAGTTTGTCTTATCTGGATATAGTATTTAACGAATTAACAATCAGTCTGATTGCCATTGATGAGGCGCATTGTATTTCATCATGGGGACATGATTTTCGTCCGGCTTATACCAATTTAGGGTATTTAAAAAACCGCTTCCCTTCTACTCCAATTCTCGCTTTGACCGCTACCGCAGATAAAGCAACCCGCACCGATATTACAAAACAATTAAATTTAAAAAACTCCAAAACTTTTATTGCTTCTTTCGATAGGAAAAATTTAAGCCTTGAAGTTCGTCCGGCACTTGACCGGGTGAAACAAATAATTGATTTTGTAGAAAACAAACCAAATGAATCCGGTATTATTTATTGCCTGAGTAGAAAAACAACGGAAGAATTAGCTGAGAAACTTAAAAAAAGCGGCATCACAGCAAAAGCATATCACGCCGGTTTAGACAATAAAATTCGTGCAAAAACACAGGATGAATTTATAAATGATGATTGTCAGGTAGTTTGTGCCACTATTGCTTTTGGAATGGGGATTGACAAATCGAATGTTCGTTGGGTGATTCATTATAATTTACCAAAAAACATAGAAGGTTATTATCAGGAAATTGGTCGTGCCGGCCGGGATGGATTACCAGCAGAAACTGTTTTGTTCGAAAGTTATGCCGATGTAATTCAGCTTCAGAAATTTGCCTCCGAAGGTTTGAACTCTGATGTACAGCTGGCAAAATTAGACCGGATGAAACAATACGCCGATGCATTGAGCTGCAGAAGAAAAATTTTACTCTCTTATTTTGGCGAATTGGTAACCGAAAATTGTGGTAACTGTGATATTTGCAAAAATCCGCCAACATTTTTTGACGGAACAATTTTGGCACAAAAAGCATTGTCAGCTATAACAAGACTACAGGAATCTGAGCCTTTAGCTGTAATTGTTGATTTTTTAAGAGGTTCAAAAAATGCTTACATCTACGAAAAAAAATATCAGGAATTAAAAACCTACGGAATTGGAGCAGACATATCCTGGTACGACTGGAATCAATACCTCATTCAGTTAATTAATCTGGGATATTGTGAAATTGCCTTTCATCAGCATAATAAAATTTTACTGACGCCTTTTGCAAAAAAAGTGCTGTTTGAAGGTGAAAAAGTAAAATTGACAACCGTGGTTAAAAAAGTAATTGACAAAAACGAAATTAAAGAGACCAAAACAAAAACAGTAAAAAACTCTCTTTTTGAAACGCTACGAAAATTACGTTACGAAATTGCCCAGAAAGACGAGATTCCGGCTTATGTCATTTTTAGTGATGCCGCATTGAGACAAATGGAAACTTTACGCCCCATTAGTGACGAAGAATTTCTTGCCATTGACGGAGTTGGAAAAGCAAAACTAGAAAAATACGGTTCTGAATTTATAAATACCATTATAGAATTTCAAAAGAATAAAAAAACAAATACAAAGCCTAAAAAAGAAAGCAATACCTATAAAGCAACTTTAGAATTATTTCAAAACGGAGCTAGTGTTGAAGAAATTGCCGAGACAAGAAACTTAGGGATTTCAACTATAATTTCACATTTGGCAAAATTATATCTGGATGGAATTGATATTGACACAAGCCAATTTATTTCTGACAAAGAAGTTGAGCAATTACAAAAAGCCAAAATTGAACTTGAAAATCCAAACGCCTTAAAACCTTATTTTGAACATTTTGAAGAAAAAATGGGTTACGAAAAAATTAGATTTGGCCTTGCTGTCCTGGAGAAAAACAATCAATAAAAATTAAAATAAACAATAAAAAAATTCCAAATTCCAAACTGAATGATCAGATTGGAATTTGGAATTTATATTTTTAGAATTTAAAATTTGAAATTTATTTTAAAGTTTTAGCATTCTTTACATTCTGATCTGTCAAAGCCAGAGCCAGAACTTCACTCATTTCTTTCACATAATGAAAAGTCAGGCCATCTAAATATTCTGCTTTAATTTCATCAATATCAGATTTATTTTCGTGACACAAGATAATTTCTTTAATGCCTGCTCTTTTTGCTGCTAAGATTTTTTCTTTAATTCCGCCAACCGGTAAAACTTTTCCACGAAGGGTAATTTCTCCCGTCATGGCTAAACTTTTCTTCACTTTCTTTTGGGTCAACAAAGAAACCAAAGAAGTTAACATTGCAATACCCGCACTTGGTCCGTCTTTTGGTGTTGCTCCTTCCGGAACATGCAGGTGAATGTTGTATTTTTGAAATAAGGCTGAATCGAGCCCAAGCTTTTTAACATTCGCTTTAATATATTCTAAAGCAATTGTAGCCGATTCTTTCATTACTGTACCAAGATTACCTGTAATGCTCAAGGCTCCTTTTCCTTCAGAAATCAAAGATTCTATAAACAAAATATCACCACCAACACTTGTCCAGGCAAGACCTGTAACCACTCCGGCTATATCATTGTTTTCATATTTATCACGTTCTAATCTTGGCACACCTAAAACAGTTACAATATCTTCGTCAGTAACTTTTTTATTGTACTCTTCTTCCATCGCAACTGCTTTTGCAGCGTTACGAATTACCTGAGCAATTTTTGTTTCTAAGTTACGAACACCAGACTCACGTGTATAACCCTCAACAATTTTCTCCAATTGTTTTTTTCCAATTGTCAAATCTTTAGCCGTTAATCCGTGCGCTTCTAATTGTTTTGGAAAAAGGTGTCGTTTTGCAATTTCTACCTTTTCTTCAATTGTATAACCTGACATTTTGATTACTTCCATCCTGTCACGCAAAGCTGGCTGAATAGCAGCCATATTATTTGAAGTTGCAATAAACATTACCTTCGACAAGTCATAACCCATTTCAAGGAAATTATCATAAAAAGCGCTGTTTTGCTCCGGATCTAAAACTTCTAATAAGGCAGAAGACGGATCACCGCTGTTTCCGTTTGACAATTTATCGATTTCATCCAGAATAAAAACAGGATTTGAAGTTCCGGCTTTTTTTAAACTCTGAATGATTCGCCCAGGCATTGCACCGATATAGGTTTTTCTGTGTCCTCGAATTTCAGCCTCATCACGTAAACCTCCTAACGAAATACGAACGTATTCACGGCCTAAAGCTTCTGCAACAGAACGTCCAATAGAAGTTTTACCAACTCCAGGAGGCCCTGTTAAACAGATAATTGGTGATTTCATATCATTTCGCAATTTTAAAACTGCCAAATGCTCAATCATTCTTTTCTTAACTTCTTCAAGTCCAAAATGATCTTTATCTAATACTTTCTGAGCAAATTTTAAATCAAATTTATCTTTAGAATATTCGCCCCAGGGCAATTCCAAAAACAACTCTAAATAGTTACGCTGAATTCCAAAATCAGGCGACTGCGGATTCATACGGCGCATTTTTGACAATTCTTTTTCGAAATGTTTCTGCGTTTTTTCGTCCCATTTTTTGGTTTTCGCTTTCTGCCCCATTTCGTCCATTTCTTCTTCCTGCGAAACGCCTCCCAGTTCTTCCTGAATGGTTTTCATTTGCTGGTGAAGGAAATATTCACGCTGTTGCTGATCTAAATCAAAACGCACTTTTGACTGGATATCATTCTTCAGTTCTAATTTCTGAAGCTCGATATTCATATAACGAAGCGTCTCCAACGCACGTTCTTTCAATCCGTTTATCGATAGAAGTCCTTGTTTTTCTTTTACAGATAAATTCATATTTGAAGAAACAAAATTGATTAAAAACGATTGGCTTTCAATGTTTTTAATCGCAAAAGTAGCTTCAGATGGAATGTTTGGACTTTCCTTGATAATCTGAATAGCCAATTCTTTTACAGATTCTAAAATAGCTGTAAACTCAGTATCATCTTCTGTTGGACGTTCTTCCGAAACTTCTTTAATTGTTGCAGTCAGATATGGTTCTTCTGTAACAACTTCATCAATTTCAAAGCGTTTTTTTCCTTGTAGAATAACAGTTACATTTCCGTCTGGCATTTTTAAAACGCGCAGGATTCTCGCAACAGTACCAATTTTGTGAATATCATCTTTTGACGGATCTTCGTCTTCTTCATTAATCTGAGAAACTACACCAATAATTTTCCCACCGGCATTGGCATCGTTAATTAATTTGATTGATTTATCTCGTCCTGCAGAAATTGGAATTACAACCCCAGGAAATAAAACCGTATTTCTTAAAGGTAAAATTGGAAGTGAAACAGGAAGTTCTTCATTGTTCATTTCCTCCTCATCTTCCGGAGTTAATAATGGAATTAATTCTGCTTCTGAATCAAATTCCTGAAGTGACAGATTGTCAATAGTAAGTATTTTATGATTTGACATAATAATATATAAGTCGTTTTGTCATTAAAAGTTTAGTCCTGATCTCAAACACAAGCTAAAAAACATCATTTTTGAATAAAAACATGCTGAAAATTGCCTTTGAAAATCAGGTCATAAAAATAGACAATCATTATGCCAAAAACAAAGACATTACAGTTGAAATTTTATTTTAAAAACTACTTTACACAAGATTTACGGGCATTCTAAAAAAATTACAATTAATTTTATCAAAACTGTAACAAACCTAAATAAGCAGAGTCCTTATAAGAAACCAGCAATCATTAATTGAACACAATCAATCAAAATATCGAAGAGTTAATCAAACTTTGTAAAGAGAATAATCAAAAAGCACAATTCGAAATTTACAATCGTTACTGTAAGGCAATGTATAATGTGGCTTACAGAATTGTAAAAGACGAACATTTTGCACAAGACGTCATGCAGGAAGGCTTTTTGAGAGCTTTTACCAAAATTAACGATTATAAACAGGAAGTTGCATTTGGAGCCTGGCTTAAAAAAATCATTGTGAATTACAGTATTGATTTTTATAAAAAAAACAATGCTTTTCAGATGGAAGACCTGAACAAAACACTTTACAAAATGGAAGAAAATGATACTTTTTTTTCTGAAAATATCGATTTGAATTCGCTTAAAGTAAAACAGGTTTTGGATTCCATTTCGGCTTTAAAAGATAATTACCGAATGGTGTTGACGCTCTTTTATATTGAAGGCTATGATCAGGAAGAAATTAGCGAAATCTTAAACATCAGTTATGCGAACTGCAGAACCACATTAAGCAGAGCTAAAGAAAGTTTGCGAAAAAAATTAGAAGAAGATATATGAAAAAGAAAAATGACAACTTAGACGAGTTATTTAAAAAATTTGAAAATCAATGGGATGTTCAGGAAATGAATACAAACCATCAATTAGATTTCTTAAATAAACTGAACCAAAAACAGCCAAAGAAAAAAAAATATGCTGTTTGGTCCATTGCTGCTTCAATAGTGATATTATTAGGTGTATCGGTTTTTTACAACAATAATGAAAAGCCTAAGGAATTCAAATTTACATCAAAAGAAACCAAACAAACCGATTCTATTTTCAGCATTTTAATTGAAAATGAACTGGTTAAACTGAAAGAAAAAAGTTCTCCGGAAAATGAGCAAATCATAAACGATGCCTTAAAACAAATGAAAGTTTTTGATGCAGATTATGAAAAAATCATAAAAGAAGTTCAAAAAAACGGCGAAAACAAACAAATTATTTACGCCATGATCAGCAACCTGCAAACCCGAATATCTTTTTTACAAACGGTTTTACAGCGCATTGAAGAAAATGAAAAATTAAAAAATACCACACATGAAGAAATACTATAACATACTGATATTATTTACTTTAATTCCTTTTTTAGGTTTTTCAAATGATGATACTTTTATTTCAAAACAAAAAAGCATCAAAAAAACCTATATCGTTAATTCGAATGCAGGAATCGATATTGACAACAAATACGGAAACATAACCGTATCGACATGGGATGAAGATAAAATCGATCTGGACATTACCATAAGAGTTACAGGCGGAAACGAAAATTGGGTAAATGAAAAACTTAACAGCATAGATGTTGATATTACTGCCCTTAAATCGATGGTTACAGCGATCACTAAAATTGGAAGCTCTACTTTAAAAGGAAAAGGAAGCAGTAACAGCTTTGAAATTAATTATGTAATTAAAATCCCTAAAAACGGAACTGTAAAACTAAATAATAAATACGGTAATATCACTGCTCTCGCTTTAGAATCAACTACTGATATTTCCTGCAAATACGGAAAAATTATTCTTGGAAAATTAAATGGGCCAAACAATCGTATTCAGATTGAATATTGCCAAAACTCTGCTATTGATTACATTAAAAACGGAATTATTCAGGCGCATTATTCTGGTTTAAAAATAAATGATTCCGGAAATTTAATTCTAGATACAAACTACACCGATTTAGTTATTTCTGATGGTCAAACGGTTAAATATGACTGTAATTACGGAAATTTTAAATTTCAAAAAATTAATTCCCTTTCAGGATCCGGTAATTACCTTACAATCAATGTTGCCGAAATTTCAAATAATATAAATATTGATGCCAATTACAGCAAAATAAATGTTGGAATGATTACAGAAAAAGCCAATAATGTCAATATCAATTCCGGTTATTCTGATGTTTATCTTGGTTATGATACCAATTATACATTTGATTTTAATATAAATACCAAATACGGAAATATAAAAAAAGACAATTCTTTAGATGTTTCATCAACCGAAAACAAATCTACTTCAAAAAAAATAAGTGGCTATTACAAGAAAAAAGGCCAAAATAAAGTTACTGTAAATTCGAATTACGGAAATGTCAGCTTAATCAAAAAACAATAATATTTTAGAACAGTTTCTCAATCATTAAAACACCGGTATTAGTATTGGTGTTTTTTTTTATTCATATAAACTCATAAAGACATTTTAGTTTTTTCAGGAACCGTACCGCTTTTGTCATTCCTTTAAAAATTACTATTTTTGCACTCTAAATTTTATGTCATGCCAAAAAGAAAATATAAAATAGCCGTTATTCAGTTAAACCTTAATGACGTTGCCGAAAATAATCTTAAAAAATGCATCAGCTGGGTAAAAGATGCTGCCGGTAAAGGTGCTGAAGTTATCCTTTTACCTGAATTATATAGCAGTCATTATTTTTGCCAGAGCGAGGATGTAGATAATTTTGCATTAGCAGAACCACTTTACAGTACTTCATTTATTGCTTTTAGCGAACTGGCAAAAGAATTAGGAGTCGTGATTATTGTTCCTTTCTTCGAAAAAAGAATGGCAGGAATTTATCACAATAGTACCTACATTATTGATACTGATGGTTCAGAAGCAGGTTTGTACCGTAAAATGCATATTCCGGATGATCCGCATTTTTATGAAAAATTCTATTTTACTCCCGGAGATTTAGGTTTTCAGGCCATTGAAACAAAAAAAGGAAAAATCGGAACACTTATCTGCTGGGATCAATGGTATCCTGAAGCAGCCCGTATCACCGCTTTAAAAGGTGCAGAAGTATTATTCTACCCTACAGCAATTGGATGGCATCCTAAAGAAAAAGAACAATATGGCGAAAATCAATATGGTGCCTGGATGAATGTTATGAAAGGACACGCTGTTGCAAATGGTGTTTTTGTCGCAGCCGCAAACCGAATTGGTTTAGAAAAATATATTGAAGGAACTGAAGGAATCCAGTTTTGGGGAGCATCGTTTATTGCAGGTCCTCAGGGTGAAATCCTAGCACAGGCTTCACACGATCAGGAAGAAATTTTAATTGCCGAAGTTGATCTGGATTTACAGGAAAATGTACGTCAGAACTGGCCATTTTTCAGAGACAGAAGAATTGATGCTTTTAGCGATATTACAAAAAGAGCTATCGATTAGAATTAGATCGAATTGATTTTTTTATAAAATAAAGGGCTGTTTCTATTATAGAAACAGCCCTTTTTAGCACTTATTTTTAAGTTTTATTTTACCTTGAAAGAAACTCTTCTCACAATTTGACGAGCTTCTTTTGATTTTTTATTTACAGAAGTGTCTTCTCCGTTAGCAACTACATTTAGTCTTGAAGCATCAATTCCTGCATTTATCGCTACTTGTTTCACCGCTTCAGCTCTTTTTCTTGACAACTCAATATTATAACTTGAACTTCCAATTTCATCTGCATATCCTACTACATCTGCTGTTTTATTTGGGTTGTTTTTCAAATATTTCACTAAGAAATCAATCCCTGATAAAGAAGCATTTGTTGGTTTAGTAGAATTAAAATCAAAGTAAACATTTACGTATCCATCATTAATTAATTGTTCTACAGTAGTATTTGTTGCAATACCTTCGCTTTTTTGTCCATAAGTTTTCTCTAAATAACTTTCTAATTCATCCGGAACTCCATTTTGGTTATTATCGATTGATTGTCCTTTTGTATTTACCGTAACACCTGCAATAGAATTTGGCTCTAAATCATATATATCAGCCACTCCGTCTTTATCACTATCCAAAGCGCCTGATTCAATAAGTGCTACCCTTTTTTCTAAACTATCATATTTGTCATCTTCACCAACCCAGTCAGCGTGTACTTTATTTTTACCTAAATAAAATGTCAATCCTACAGAAGCATTAAGCAAAACACCGTCAAGAGTAGCAGTTCTGGTTTTAGCCATTCCATCAAAATTAAAATCTTGCAGAGTATTAACAATACCGGTAAGATCTCCTGTCAACGCAACACTGTTGCTTAATTTTATTTGTCCTGTTAAACCAAGAATTCCATGTGCCAAGTAATCTTCACCATCTAAGCCATCTTTACTGCTTATTTGCGCAGCACCAAATCCACCATGAAGTAATAATCCAAAGGTATTTGTCCAAGTTTCAAAGTTTAGAGCCCTGCCAAGATTTATAACTCCCTGCAAACTTGTTCTCAGGTATTTGCTGTCAAATTCAGGAGAATTTCCCCCATCTTTAAATTGATCGTATCCAAAATCCAATTTAAAACCAAATTTAGGACTGAACATATATCTCACACCTAAATCAGCGTGAAAAGGATTAAGACCAGTTGTGTAATAACCAGGAGTCATTGTTCTCATTGGATTATTTAAACCACCATTTAATTCGACAGACCATTTGTCATATGCTGATTTATCATTGTAAGGTTCAGTTGAAGGTACTGTCCCATTCTGCGCATTTGCAAAAAACGACAATACTAAAAGTGTTAAGGAAGCTAATTTTTTTTTCATGATATCTAAGTGTTTTAAATTTTACATTTTAAGCTTTAATAATAAGTAGTAATATTGTGAATCTATTTTTTTTAAAACTCACAACAAACTTATATTAAGGACGTAAAAAAAGCATTCCATTCATTTTCTGAATTTTTATATAATTCCCATTCATTAGGTTTTAATGAGAATTAATGAATTTTCAGCCTTTTTTAAAACAACTTGGGGCGATATTTTTAATTATTAACTAACTTATTTAATCTTAAAAAAAAGATTTATTTATCACAAAATTTAACATAAAAATCTTGAGATTCTATTAAAAATTAGTTATTTTATTAAAAGCTAAAATTAATGTATTTTTTTTAAAATTAACCTGTTTATTAATTAAAAATTCTCTCTAAATATTAATAAAATCCTAACAAAAAAGACAAAATAAATAATTATTTATAAATTTTACAATTTTAAGACGCCTTTTTTTAATTATTTTCTCTGTTATTAAAAATTAAACTCTAAAAAGACTTCAAAGTTTCTCATACTGTTTCATAATCCTAATGAATGATTATCTTTGCAACCTTTAATTCAGAAACTTTTTATGACAGCAAATAGCAGAAGATTTCCGGCAGAATGGGAGAAACAACAGGGAGTTATATTATGTTTTCCTCATAATGGAAATGATTGGCCGGGAAAATACGAAGCAGTTCAATGGGCTTTTATTGAATTTATTAAAAAAGTAGCCACTTTTGAAACTGTTTTTTTGGTCGTAGCCGATGAAAAATTAAAAGAAAAAGTAGCCGAAATGTTAGAAAGGGCACGTGTAAATATCGCCAATGTTTCTTTTATCATTCATAAAACAAACAGAAGCTGGATGCGTGATTCAGGACCAATCATTGTAAAAAACGGTTCAAAAAGAGAAGCCTTAAATTTTAATTTCAACGGTTGGGCAAAATATAAAAACTATCAGTTAGATAAATTTGTTCCGGGTAAAATAGCTGATTTTATTGATGTACCATTAACTCAGGTAACTTATAAAGGAAAACCGGTAATTATTGAAGGCGGAGCAATTGATGTAAACGGAAAAGGAACTTTACTGACATCTGAAGAATGCCTGATGCATCCTACAATTCAGGTTCGAAATGAGGGCTTTACAAAAGAAGATTACGAAGCTGTTTTTAAAGAATATCTTGGCGTTACCAACGTAATTTGGCTAGGAGACGGAATTGAAGGTGATGACACTCACGGTCATATTGACGATTTATGCCGATTTGTGAATGAAGACACTATAGTAACAATAGTTGAAACAGATAAAAACGATTCAAACTACAAACCTTTACAGGATAATTTGAAACGTTTGCAAAACGCAAAATTAGAAGATGGGAAATCGCCAACAATTGTAGCACTGCCAATGCCAAAACGTGTTGATTTTGAAGATTTAAGATTACCGGCCAGTTATGCCAATTTCCTAATTTTAAATAACTGTGTTTTAGTTCCTACCTTTAATGACAGTAATGACCGCATAGCATTAAACATTTTATCAGAATGTTTTCCGGATAGAGAAATAATCGGAATAAGCTGTATTGATTTTATCTGGGGATTCGGAACTTTACATTGCTTAAGCCAACAGATTCCTGCTTAAATCTGATTGTCACCAAGTTGCTTTTTGAATTGTTTTGTCAGGCTGAACGGAGTTAAAGCCCGAAAAGTTTTTAAAGTTTATATTTATTGAATAGCCTCCAGTTTTAACTGGATAAAAAAAATAAAGCCAACAATCATAAGGGCTTTAGCCAAAATCGATTTTTGGCTAAAGCCTTTTTTCTTGCAAAATACAAACCTCCAGTTAAAACTGGAGGCAACTCAAAAAACTTTGCGGTTCGCAACTTTGTTAGATTCAAAACATTCAGAATAAGCCAAATTAAAAACTTAACGGCATAAAAAAACCTTGGCGATAACCAAGGTTTTTATTTTTCTATATCTCTTCAGATAATTTATCTGCTCTTCATTGTCTGATAAACGGAGGTAAAAGCTGACTCGCTACTTCTCCAAAACCAATTCTAACTTCTGCATTTTCGCAGAAACCTCTAATGATTACCGTATCATTATCTTCAATGAATTTTCGTTCGCTTCCGTCTTTTAATTTTAAAGGATTTTTTCCTCCCCAGGTCAATTCTAACATCGAACCAAAACTGTCCGGAGTTGGTCCTGAAATAGTTCCTGAACCCATCATGTCTCCAGAATTCACACGACACCCGTTTGAAGTGTGATGTGCCAATTGCTGTGTCATTGACCAGTATAAATATTTAAAATTAGATCTCGAAACAATAGTTTCTTCCTGATCTTCAGGCTTAAGAGCAACTTCCAGATGAATATCAAACGCTTTTTTTCCTTTTGTCTGTAAATACGGAAGCGGAGTTGGATCCTGCTTAGGTCCTTTAGTTCTAAAAGGTTCTAAGGCATCCATAGTTACAATCCACGGAGAAATTGATGTAGCAAAGTTTTTGGCCAAGAATGGTCCAAGCGGCACGTATTCCCATTTTTGAATATCACGAGCGCTCCAGTCGTTCAGTAAAACCATTCCAAAAATATAATCTTCGGCTTCGTAAGTCGAAATATTTTCGCCCATTACATTTACATCTGTTGTAATAAAAGCGGTTTCTAATTCAAAATCCACTAATCGTGAAGGACCAAAAACCGGATATTTCTCACCAACCGGCAGAGTTTGCCCCATTGGTCTGTGCACCGGAATCCCTGAGGGAACGATCGTAGAACTTCTACCATGATATCCTACCGGAATGTGAAGCCAGTTTGGCAGTAATGCATTCTCAGGATCACGAAACATTTTACCTACGTTTGTAGCATGTTCTTTACTCGAATAAAAATCGGTATAATCACCAATTAAAACCGGTAATTGCATTTCGACGTCATCAATTTCAAAAATAACAATTTCTCTGTCTTTTGTGGAATCTCTAAGTTGAGGGTTAGTTGCATCAAAAATATCAGCGATGCGGTTTCGAACTAAACGCCATGTTTTTTTCCCGTCAGAAATAAAATCATTTAGCGTATCCTGCATAAACATATCATCTGTTAAATCTATTCCTTCAAAATAGTTTAATTGTTGTAAAGCTCCTAAATCTATAGCGTAATCGCCAATTCTGGTTCCTACAGTAACGACATTTTCTTTAGTTAGAAATACACCGAAAGGAATATTCTGAATAGGAAAATCACTATTCTCTGGTACTTCCAACCATGATTTTCTTTTAGTATCGTTGGCGGTTATTGGCATGTGAATGTTAATTATTTGTTGAAAAATTCTATGTCAAATATATCATAATCTAACAGTTTCACAAACGTTTTTTTGTATTTTTGCAGGAAATTAACGAAAAACGAAAAAATGCAACGCGACGAACAAATTTTTGACCTTATTTTAGAGGAACAAGACAGACAAATTCACGGATTAGAACTTATTGCTTCGGAAAACTTCGTGAGTGATGAAGTAATAGAAGCTGCTGGTTCAGTTTTAACAAACAAATATGCTGAAGGATATCCTGGCAAAAGATACTATGGCGGTTGCGAAGTAGTTGACGTTATTGAGCAAATTGCAATTGACAGAGCAAAGGAATTATTTGGTGCTGAATATGCAAACGTACAGCCTCACTCTGGCTCTCAGGCTAACGCTTCTGTTTTTCATGCTTGTTTACAGCCTGGAGATAAAATTTTAGGATTCGACTTATCACACGGTGGTCACCTTACTCACGGTTCTCCTGTAAACTTTTCAGGACGTGTTTACAATCCGGTATTTTACGGAGTAGACAAAGAAACCGGAAGATTAGATTATGATAAAATTCTGGAAATTGCAACTAAAGAACAGCCAAAATTAATCATCGCAGGAGCATCGGCTTATTCCCGAGATATGGATTTTGCACGTTTCAGAGAAATCGCTGATAGCGTTGGAGCAATCTTGTTTGCTGATATTTCTCACCCTGCAGGTTTAATTGCAAAAGGCTTATTGAATGACCCTATTCCACATTGTCATATCGTTTCTACAACAACTCACAAAACATTACGCGGACCACGTGGAGGTTTGATTTTAATGGGGAAAGATTTTGAAAACCCTTGGGGATTAAAAACTCCAAAAGGTGAAATCAGAATGATGTCATCTCTATTAGATTTAGCTGTTTTCCCTGGAAATCAAGGTGGGCCTTTAATGCATATTATCGCTGCTAAAGCCGTAGCTTTTGGTGAAGCTTTAAAAGATGAATTCTTTACTTATGCGATGCAACTGCAAAAAAATGCTAATGCTATGGCAGATGCTTTCGTAAAAAGAGGATACAACATTATCTCTGGTGGAACTGACAACCACATGATGTTAATCGACTTAAGAAACAAAAACATTTCTGGTAAAGATGCTGAAAATGCATTGGTAAAAGCAGAAATCACAGTAAATAAAAACATGGTTCCATTTGATGATAAATCACCATTTGTAACTTCTGGAATCCGTGTTGGAACAGCTGCAATCACTACTCGTGGTTTAGTTGAAAAAGACATGGAAACTATTGTAGCTTTAATCGATAAAGTATTAACTGATCATACAAATGAAGCAGTTATCGAAGAAGTTGCTAATGAAGTGGACGAAATGATGAGCGAAAGACCAATTTTCGTTTACTAAAAATTAGTCATAAAGTCTTAAAGTCGAAGGTCGAAAGTCTTTAAATGGAATGTAAAATTCTATTTTAGTTTTGATCTTCGACTTTTTTGACTTTACAACTTTCGACTTTACAACTTTAAGACTTAAAAACATGGGTGTACTTAGATTACAATTACCAACCGACCCAAGATGGGTAAATATTGTTGAGAAAAACATAGAGGAAATCCTGACCGATCACGCATGGTGTGAACAAAAAGCTGCTACAAACGCAATTACAATTATCACCAATAACTCTGAACATCAGGATTTGGTACAGGATTTATTGGCTTTAGCCAAAGAAGAAATCGACCATTTCGAACAGGTTCATAACATTATCATCAAAAGAGGTTTGAAATTAGGGCGTGAGCGTAAAGATGATTATGTAAATGAATTATACCAGTACATGAAAAAAAGCGGAGACGGAAGCCGTGTTTCAGGTCTTGTTGAAAGGTTATTATTTTCGGCCATGATCGAAGCCAGAAGCTGCGAACGTTTTAAAGTACTTTCTGAAAATATTCAGGACGAAGAACTGGCTGTTTTTTACAGAGAATTAATGGAAAGCGAAGCCGGGCATTACACTACTTTCATTACATACGCACGCAAATACGGAACCGGAATTGATGTTGAAAAACGCTGGAGAGAATGGCTGGCTTTTGAAGAATCTATTATTACAAATTACGGCAAAGGTGAAACCATTCACGGATAGCTTTTCTATTTCTTAAACTAAATAATTACAACTGGCTATTTAACTTTATACTATTTTTAATACTTTTTAAGTTATAGACTTTTAAATTGCAGTAAAATTAAAGTCAATTATGATTATGGATAAGATAAAAATACTTTGGGTCGACGATGAAATCGATCTTTTAAAGCCTCATATACTATTTCTGGAGAAAAAAAATTACGCAGTTACTACCTGTAACAACGGATTGGATGCTATTGGTCTTTTTGAAGAGGAAAATTTCGACATCGTTTTTTTAGACGAAAATATGCCCGGAATGAGCGGTCTGGAAACACTTTCTGAAATGAAAGAAAAAAAATCCGCTACTCCAATGATTATGATTACCAAAAGCGAGGAAGAATACATCATGGAAGAAGCAATTGGTTCTAAAATTGCCGACTACCTGATAAAACCTGTCAATCCGAATCAAATTCTTCTAAGTTTAAAGAAAAATCTGGATCATTCGAGATTAATTTCTGAAAAAACTACTTTAGATTATCAGAAGGAATTCAGAAAAATCTCAATGGAATTAGCTATGGTTAATTCATTTGAAGACTGGATTGAATTATACAAAAAATTAATTTTCTGGGAATTAGAATTAGAAAACATTAACGATCAGGGGATGATCGAAATTCTGGAATCACAAAAAGTAGAAGCAAATTCGCAATTTGGTAAATATATTGAGCGAAATTACGAAGACTGGTTTGCTCCAAAAGCTGACAAACCAATTCAATCTCACAATTTATTTAAAGAATTAGTTGTTCCTGAACTTAAAAAGAAAGACAAACCTGTTTTATTTGTCGTAGTAGATAATCTACGCTACGATCAGTGGAAAGCTTTTGAAACCGTTGTATCCAATTATTATAAATTAGAAAAAGAAGTTCCTTATTTTTCGATACTCCCAACCGCTACACAATATGCAAGAAATGCTATTTTCTCAGGTTTACTGCCCGTTGAAATGGAAAAACAGTTTCCTGAATATTGGAAAAATGATGTGGAAGAAGGCGGAAAAAACCTTTATGAAGCCGAATTTCTTACTGCACAATTAAAGCGTTTGGGTTTAAATATAAAGGAGGATTATTTTAAAATTACCAATTATACTGGCGGAAAAAAACTGGCGGAAAATTTCAAAGCTTTAAAAGGAAATGATCTCGTAACAGTCGTTTATAATTTTGTCGACATGTTATCGCATGCCAAAACCGAGATGGAAGTCGTAAAAGAACTTGCCTCAGACGATAAAGCTTATCGTTCCCTAACTTTAAGCTGGTTTAAAAATTCACCTTTGCTGGAAATCATCCAGCAGGCACAGGTTTTAGGTTTCAAATTAATCCTGACAACTGACCACGGAACTATAAATGTAAAAAATCCGTCGAAAGTTGTTGGAGATAAAAATACAAGTCTGAATTTGCGATACAAAACAGGTCGCAGTTTAACCTACGAACAAAAAGATGTGTATGTTGTAAAGGAGCCAAAAACTATTGGTTTACCAGCTATAAACATGAGCAGTTCGTTTATTTTTGCAAAAAACGATCTCTTTTTAGCCTACGTAAACAACTACAATCATTATGTAAGTTATTACAAAAACACCTACCAGCATGGCGGAATTTCACTCGAAGAAATGATTATTCCGTTTTTGGTATTTAACCCAAAATAAAAATAATTTCAGTCCCGGATTCTTTAATTACAGAATTTCGGGGCTGATTTTTTAAAATTAAAGAAGTACAAAACAATGAATATCGTTTTTTCATTAGATCAGATTCAGGAAGTAGCCGAACAAATTATTGCACAAAATCCAAAAAAAATTATTCTTTTTAATGGAGAAATGGGCGTTGGAAAAACTACTTTAATTAAGCAATTGTGTAAAACTTTAGGAGTTGAAGATGCCACAAGCAGTCCTACTTTTTCTTTAGTGAATGAATATTACACTTCGAATAATCAAATTGTTTATCATTTTGATTTTTACAGATTAAATAAAGAAACTGAAGCATTAGACATGGGTGTTGACGATTATTTGTACTCTGGAAACTGGTGTTTTATCGAATGGTCTGAAAAAATTGCAAGTTTGATTCCTGACGAACATTCTGTAGCTACAATTGAGTTATTGGAGAATGGACAACGAGAATTAAAACTGGTTTAATTCCACAGAGAACCGCAAAAAATATTTTAAAAAAAACTTTATGAAACTTTGCGAAATCTCTGTGAATCTCTGTAAAACAAAATAGCAACAATGAACACCCAAAATACCGTAGAAATAATTTCCTTTTCATCAGATTTAAAAGAACCTGTCAAAACTTTAAATATAGAATGGCTTACAAAATATTTCAGAGTTGAAGAAAAAGATGAATTGATACTTTCAAATCCACAAGAAGAAATTATAGATAAAGGCGGACTAATTTTTTATGCAAAATATAACAATGAAATTTTAGGAACCGTTTCCTTAATAAAAATTGATAATGCAACTTTCGAATTAAGCAAAATGGCAGTTTCAGATAAAGCGCAGGGACTAGGAATTGGCAATAAATTATTAGCTCATTGTTTGACTGTAGCAGAAGAAAATAATATTAAAAAACTGTTTTTATACTCCAACAGAATTTTGCTCCCAGCATTGCATTTATATAGAAAATTTGGTTTTACAGAAGTTTCTTTGGGAAATGTAAGCTACGAAAGAGCCGACATAAAAATGGAAAAAACAATCTCTTAATATTGACTTTTAGTATTAGCAGAATTTTTACATTCATTTTAAAACTTTTTACGTAATTTGTACTCTTAATTATTTTGCACACCCCATGTCAATAACCCTAACTCCATTTACGAAACAACAATTGTTGCCACAAGAAGAGAAACTTGAAATTGGCCGCCATAAAAAAGAACTTTTTATAGGTATCCCCAAGGAAACAAGTTATCAGGAACGTCGTATTTGCCTGACTCCGGACGCAGTGAATTCTTTGACCTACGAAGGACATCGCATCATGATTGAATCAGGAGCCGGAGAAAGCTCAAGTTATTCTGACAAGGAATACAGTGATGCTGGTGCAGAAGTTACCAAAGACACCAAAAAAGTTTTTAGCTGCCCGTTATTGCTAAAAGTAGAACCGCCTACATTGGCAGAAATCAAAATGATTAATCCTGAAACGACAATCATATCTGCTATTCAGTTAAAAACAAAAAAGAAAGCTTATTTTGAAGCTTTGGCGCAAAAAAAAATCACCGCACTTGCTTTTGAATATATTAAAGATGAAGACGGTTCCTATCCTGCCGTAAAATCATTAAGTGAAATTGCGGGAACAGCTTCTATACTAATTGCATCTGAACTGATGATTACCGACGAATTTGGAAAAGGGCTTTTATTTGGAAATATTACCGGAGTCCCTCCTACTGATGTTGTTATTTTAGGAGCAGGAACCGTAGGCGAATTTGCTGCAAAAACCGCTATTGGCTTAGGTGCCAGCGTAAAAGTTTTTGACAATTCTATTACTAAATTACGTCGCTTACAAAACAATCTTAATCAACGTGTTTTTACCTCTACAATTCAACAGAAAGCCTTACTTAAAGCCCTGAGACGTTGCGATGTAGCTATTGGTGCTATGCGAGGCAAAGAACGCTGTCCGATTGTTGTCACTGAAACTATGGTTGAACACATGAAAAAAGGTGCTGTAATTGTAGATGTTAGTATTGATACCGGTGGCTGCTTCGAAACTTCAGAAGTTACAACGCACGAAAAACCAACTTTTATAAAAAGTAATGTTTTGCATTACTGCGTACCAAACATTCCTTCGCGATACTCAAAAACAGCTTCACTTTCGATAAGTAATATTTTAACCCCTTACCTGCTTCAAATAGCTGAAGATGGTGGATTAGAAAGTGCCATCAGATGTAATAAAGGCTTAAAAAACGGAATCTATTTATACCACGGAATCCTGACCAACAAAGCTATTGGCGAATGGTTTGATTTACCTGATAACGACATTAATTTACTTGTTTTCTAATGCAACTTTAACGTACCTTTGCAAAAAAATTAATTCATGAAATTCGTACATCGTTTTGCTTATTATTTGGTTGGTTTAGTTATGGGATGCTTTTTTGTAGCACTCGTTTTTAGTGGAAAAGATACTCGCTGCAATTATTTTCCGAATGCCAGGGTTTTGAATAGTTTAAGAACCAAACCGTTTCAATATTCTGAAAAAGCAATCCAAACGCTGAACGAAAAATGGATTGATACTGCTGATATTAAAAACACATTACAATTTGGTGATGTAGATTTTGACCAAAGCAATGTTCCTCATAAAAAAGGAAAATTGTATGTTATTGAAGGAAAAACGGTGAAAAATCAGGAAATTGTTCTTAAAGTGACAAACTACGAAAACAAAGCCGTTTTAGAAGAGATTATAAAAAAATAATGACTTTATATAGTTTTGAGAAGGATAGCAAAAAATGCTGTCCTTTTTTTTTATACCTAATATGGAGTAATTATCTCGTTGAGTAAAAAAGGGCTTCGACTAAGTTTATCCTGAGCAAAGCCGAACGGACTCAGCCTGACATTTGTTCTGACTTCATAAGGATTATTATGAAAACTGAAGCCCTAGCCCTGATGGAAACGACATCCTTTTGTGGCAGGGTTTGCCACAAAAGATATAGTGGACAGCAGGAACAAGCTCCTCGTTCTCCTCCAAGCAAACTTCTTTATTAAAAATTAATCAAACAAAAAAGGTTCAACTTTTCAGCTGAACCTCCTTTATTACTTTTTTACTTGTTTTTTATAATACTTTCTATTCTTAGGATATGTTATAGCTCCTATTACTGAAATAGCTGCCAGTGAATACCAGATCCAGCTTAGGGATTTCGCTTCTCCGCTTGCATAGGAGTGTAAACCTACCAGGTGAAAATTTACTCCATAGTAAGTAAACAAAATCGACACAAAGGCATACATACTCATTAAATTAAAAAACCATTTTCCGCGCAAAGCTGGTACAAAACGAGCGTGAATTACAAAAGCATAAATCATAATAGAAATTAGAGCCCAGGTTTCTTTTGGGTCCCAGCCCCAATAACGTCCCCAGCTTTCATTGGCCCACTGTCCTCCAAGGAAATTTCCGATTGTTAGCATAACTAAACCAATTGTCAAGGCCATTTCATTAATATAAGTGATTTCTTTGATGTTTAAATCCATCTTGGCTTTGTTTTTTTCATTGGTAAAGAAAATTAATAACAATGAAACGAAACCTAAAATAAATCCTAATGCAGTTGGTCCGTAACTACCCACAATTACTGCTACGTGAATCATTAACCAATAAGAATTTAAAACCGGCTGCAGATTAGCAATTTCCGGATCGATCCAGTTCAAATAAGCAGCCATTAAAATCATAGCGGTGACAAATGCTGATGATGCAACGGTTAATTTAGATTTTCTGTCAAAAGCCAATCCAAAGAACATAGTTGACCAGGCTACGTAAATAATCGATTCGTAAGCATTACTCCAAGGCGCATGACCTGAAATATACCAACGGGCAATCAAGCCAAGTGTATGTAATCCGAATAAAAATCCGATGATAACATGAAACCCATTAATCGTAATTCGAATCCATTTCTTTTCGAAAAAGATGTTTAAAATCGTAAAAAACAGCATGAAAATAGAAGCTGTAATGTACCAGTAAGACAATTTTTTAAATACATCGTATTTATTATATGCAATCTCAGCATCAATTTTTTCTTCGCTCGGGCGCACTTTACTTCCATATTTCTTTTGAAAACCGTTGATGCTTTCAACCAAATCATCAGCACTTTTAAAATCTTTAGAAATAGAGCCATTGTTTAATGCGCTAAAATACAATGGAAGAATTTGCCTGGTATAAGTTGAATCCATTCCTTTTAATCCTGCATGCTCTAATTCTAAATACGATACCCATTTATCACCCGGATGATTCGGTACCGGAAATATTTTTAAAATACTTCCCATTAAGGCAGACTCCATCAGATTTACTTTTTTATCCGTTTCGATAAAATCTTTTTCAAACTGATTTGGATTTGCTGCTTTGTAGGCGGCATCTAAATATGGAGATAATTTATAATTTCCATTTTCATCAAAAAACTTTACAAATGGTGCTCTTTTTGCATCTTTTTCTACTCCAATAATTTTTCTGATACTATCATTTCCTGATCGCAGGTGGATAA
Source organism: Flavobacterium pectinovorum (assembly GCF_022802975.1). Taxonomy (GTDB): domain Bacteria; phylum Bacteroidota; class Bacteroidia; order Flavobacteriales; family Flavobacteriaceae; genus Flavobacterium; species Flavobacterium pectinovorum_B. Next base: position 80,673 of record NZ_JAFEVZ010000008.1, on the reverse strand, counting down.
TTGGAACCTGAATCCAAACCTGACCGTATTGTGTCATCGACAAAAATACCTGGTCAGAATTCATTCCGTTATATGTATCGCTTTGGCTTACTTTCCTCAATAATTCTGACGAGAAAGTATTAATAGGTTTCATTCTTCCTCCCGCATCCTGAATAATCAAACGACCAAATTTGGCAGCATGAGCTTCCGGAGCTTTGTAAATATTCAGTAATGAATCTATCTGTTTTTGGCTTGGCGGACGTGTTACATGATTGGCATGATCATTAGGATCTTCGTTATGAGTATGATTATGAGCGTGTCCCGGTGTATGCACATGTGGTTCTTGTGCAAAGCCGTTAAAACTTAGCATTAAAAGTAAAACAGTAATCAATTTTGCTTTTTTCTCTTTTACTTTTTCGAGTTTGCGTTTTAAATCAGCAAAACGGGAACCTTTTGTAAACATGATGGCCATTAATCCGATGTACAACATAAAATAACCAAAATAGGTAATTGAAGTTCCCCAGAAATCATGGTTAACAGACAAAATCGTACCTTTTTCATCCGGATCAAATCCTGCTTGAAAAAAACGATATCCTTTATAATCCAAAACATTGTTCATATAAATTCTTGCATCAAAAGTTTCTGATGAATCCTGAACAGTTACTTTACTTTCAAAAGCCGAGTAACTTTTTTCTGTTCCCGGATATTTTGTAGCAATAAAATCATTCAGTTTAATTTTGAAAGGGGTTGTATAAGCTTTACTTCCGTAGAAGAAAGTGTAATCAATATTGCCAATTTTAACAGATTTAGGCTCGCCTTGTTTTCCTTTAGATCCTAAAAGTGTGACTTCTTTTTCCTGTCCTTCTGCCTTCAATTTTACAATCAATGCATCATTATGAGTCTTGGCTTTAAAATCATTGTTCGATTCATAAGTGATGCTTCCTTTCATTGCAGGATCCGGAAAAACAATTCGGATATCACCGATACTATATAAAGAACGCATCATTAAAGGCTGAACATTATCTTTGGTCACTTTACCTTTGAACTGATCTGCCATTCGCATAAATTCCCCTTCAAAAGGAGTCTGAATGGTATATTTTTCGCCAGTTGTATTAATGTTGATCGCACCGGCTGTTGGTTTATTCAAAGCAAATAATACATTGTGAATATTTTGAACTTCTCCCTCTTTCAGGAAATGTTCTTCACGGCCTGCTGCTCCGGCTTCAACTAATTTTAGATATAAAATGCCTTTTGGATCTGGCTTTACCATTTCTTTGGCACCCATGATATAATTTGAATATTCTACTTTAAAAGGAGTGTCATCAAACTTACCTGAAATGGTAAAATCATTATTGGTTACAGGAGACAGCAAAAGACTTTCTTCAAAAACCCTGCGCTTCATTTCTCCTTTATATTCACCATCTGCAAAAATGGTTAAATATGTTTTTTCAGAAAGAATCTGATTTTCTGTATTACCTTCACGAATTGGCATAACTCCTTCGTAACTGATATAACGTGTAATAAATGCTCCTAAAAGAATAAAAATAAATGCAACGTGCAGCAATAAAGTTGCCCAATTTTCTTTTTTCAATAATTGATAACGTTTAATGTTTCCGAAAAAATTAATCATAAAAAATACCATTATAGCCTCAAACCACCAGGTGTTATAAATTAAAATTCGGGCTGTATCGGTATTGTATTTACTTTCGATAAAAGTTCCAATACCCATTGCAAGTGCAAATGTTAAAAAAAGAACGGCCATTAATCGTGTAGAAAACAAAAAAGAGAATATTTTTTTATCCATTTTTGAAGGAATTACTGTGTATAAAAGTGGCACAAAAGTACTTAAAAATGTTGAGTTGTATTATTTGTCTTTTGTTAATTAAAACTAAAAAAGAAATCTATTTTAATGATATCCTCAATATCGTTTGTCAAAATTTAGAAAAAAGTTGAACCATAACTTTTTATTACAACTTTTCAGAACAGATTTCTCAGACAAATTGATTTTAATCTCTGAAATGCGTGCCAATCACTAAAAAAATAATGCTAATTTTGCGATATGATTCGAATAACGCTAATTGGTTCCGGGAATGTTGCGCAGCATTTAATAAAAACTTTCGCTAAAAGTGAAGGAATAGAAATTGGACAAGTGTTTTCAAGAAAAAAAGAATCATTATTGCACTTAGTTGATTCTGATAAAATTGTAACTGATGTTTCAGATTTAATAGACGCCGATTTATATGTTATTGCTATTACAGACGATGCAATTTCTGAGGTTTCAGCACAATTACCTTTTCAAAATAGATTAGTGGTTCATACATCAGGAACCTCTTCTATTGCTGTTTTAAATTCAAAAAACCGCAGAGGTGTTTTTTATCCTTTACAGACTTTTTCTAAAGCCAAACCAGTTGATTTTTCAATTATTCCGATTTGTCTGGAAGCTGAAAGTGAAGCAGATTACACCATTTTAGAAACGGTTGCCAAAAGTATTTCGAATGCCGTTTTTTCAATCAGTTCAGAACAAAGAAAAGCTTTGCACGTTTCGGCAGTTTTTGTCAATAATTTTACGAATCATTTGTATCAAATCGGACAGGAAATTTGTGAAGAACATCAGGTTCCTTTTGAAATTTTAAAACCCCTGATTGAGGAAACAGCAGATAAAATAAAGACATTAAAACCCATTGATGCCCAAACAGGCCCGGCAAAACGCCATGATTCTACTACCATAGAAGCGCATTTGAATTATTTAACGAATCAGACTCAAAAAGATATTTATAAAATCCTAACACAATCTATACAGCACAATGGCAAAACACTTTAAAGAAATAATGAATGACATCACAACCTTTGTTTTTGATGTTGATGGCGTGCTTACAGACGGCTCAGTTTTTGTAACCAACGAAGGCGAAATGCTTCGTACAATGAACATTCGCGATGGTTATGCCATGAAAGCAGCTGTAGAAAGTGGTTTTAACGTATGTATTATTTCTGGCGGAAGCAATGAAGGCGTTCGCATAAGGTTGCAAAATTTAGGAATTACTGATATTCATTTAGGAACTCCAAACAAAGTTGAAACTTTTAAAGAATACACAGACATTTACCATATTAAACCTGAAAATGTCTTGTACATGGGAGATGATATTCCTGATTTTCACGTTATGAAACTGGTAGGTTTACCAACCTGTCCACAAGACGCAAGTCCTGAAATTAAAAATATTTGTAGTTATGTTTCGCACGTTAAAGGCGGAAGAGGTGCTGTACGTGACGTAATCGAACAGGTTATGAAAGTACAGGGAAAATGGATGGAATATTTTAACGGACAACACGATTAATTAATTGTGAATTGTTAATGGTGAATGAGCTTAACGTCATCTTGTCAAAGTTTTAAACTTTGACAAAGATTTCAAAAAAAGCTTAGAACCTAAAAAAACCTTTTGTCCCTTTGCTCCTCTGCCTCTTTGAACCTAAAAACTTAGAATCTTAGCCCCTCAGAACCTTAGTAACTTAAAAATGAAATACCTCAAACTCATTCGTTATCAAAACCTATTAATGCTTGCTTTTATGCAGGTTTTATTCCGCTATGCTTTTTTTAAAGAACAAAATATACCTTTAGCCTTGTCAGACTGGCAATATGGATTATTGGTTTTAAGCACGGTTTTAATTGCAGCAGCAGGATATGTAATTAATAACATTTTTGACACAGAAACGGATTCAATAAACAAACCCAAAGAGGTTGTAATAGGCAGAGGGATTACAGAAACAATGGGTTATAACATCTATATTGCATTAAATATCATTGGTGTTGCAATTGGCTTTTATTTGTCAAATGTTATCCAAAGACCCGGATTTGCAACTATATTCATTTTTTTAGCTTCATTACTTTATTTTTATTCTACTACCTTAAAGCAAATTATGCTTTTAGGAAACTTTGCTGTAGCTTTATTACTGGCAATGAGCGTTCTGATTATTGGTGTTTTTGATGTTTTTCCTGCAATAATAGCTGAAAACAAAGCACAAATGGCGAGTTTGTTTTCTATTTTAACCGATTATGCCATATTTGCTTTTATCATTAATTTTATCAGAGAAATAGTCAAAGATACTGAAGATGTTAACGGAGATTATAACCAGGGAATGAATACTCTGCCTATTGCAATTGGAATTAGCAGAACAGCGAAGATTGTTTCTGTACTTTCTATTATTCCCTTTATTTTATCAATACTTTACATTAAAAATTATTTTCTGGAAAACGGACTTTATATAGCCACTTTATATTCATTTGCTTTAGTTCTGGCACCGCTACTTTATTTTATGGTTAAAGCTTTTTCTGCCAAATCAAAAAAAGATTTTCATCATTTAAGCAGTGTCCTGAAGTTAATTTTACTTTTCGGAATTTTATCTATTGTGGTTATTACCTTAAACATCCAATACAATGCTTAAAGAAAAACTAAAAAAATACAGCTTAATACTAGCTACAGGTTCACCCAGAAGACAGCAACTTTTTAAAGATCTGGATTTAGACTTCGAAATTCAACTGAAAGATGTTGAAGAAATATATCCTCCTGAATTAAAAGCGGTTGAAATTACAGACTTTTTAGCATTGTTAAAAGCAAATGCATTTGAAGGTGAATTAAAAGAAAATGAAATTTTAGTAACCAGCGACACCATTGTCTGGCACCAAAATAAAGCATTAGGCAAACCCAAAAATGCTGAAGAAGCTTTTGAGATGATAAAATCAATGTCGGGAACAACGCATGAAGTTATTACCTCAGTGTGTTTTAAGACCATTTCTGCTTCTACTCTCTTGAGCGATGTTACAAAAGTGACATTCAATAATTTATCAGACGAAGCTATTTTATACTATATCGAAAATTACAAACCTTACGACAAAGCCGGAGCTTATGGCATACAGGAATGGTTTGGTTTTATGGCTGTTGCCAAAGTCGAAGGTTCATACACCAATGTTATGGGACTGCCAACCGCCAAAGTTTATGAATATTTGAGTATCTTAGAATAAAAATTAATTTATGTTTTCTTTCAAAGAATATTCAAAAGAAATAATAGCAACAATAATCCTTTTTATAGTATTAATGTTGCTTAGAATTATTGTAGCAAAACTAATTCGGAAATTTGCAAAAACCAGTGAAAGACTTGAACACAGAACAAACTTAATCATCAAATACATTCATTTATTGATGAATACGCTGGTTGTTATAAGTTTAATCGTTATTTGGGGTGTTGATACTAAAGATATTTTTATAACTGTTTCCTCAATAGCTACCGTAATTGGCGTTGCTATGTTTGCTCAATGGTCAATTTTAAGCAACATTACATCCGGAATGATTTTATTCTTTTCATTTCCTTTCCGAATTGGTGATACCATAAAAATTCACGACAAAGATTTTCCTATTGAAGCTGAAATAGAGGATATCAGTGCTTTTCATGTTAATTTGAGAACAAAAGAAGGCGAAAAAATTATTTTTCCAAATAATCTTTTATTACAAAAAGGAATTTCAATTATGCCATCTCAATATGAAGAAAGAGAGTTTTTTGACTAAGGGTTCTTTTAAGTATTTTGGAGCGAAACAAAGCAAGTTTTTACAAAATAACTGTTATGGGAATTTTATAAACTAAAGGAAAGAAGTTAGAACATATTAAATTGATTTATGTTTCAATTTTGTGTGACATTAAGTTTACCAAAATTCAAAAGAAATGAATGAATCAATAAAATTACCTTTTTACGCAAAATTGACTTGTGTATTATTAATTTTACTTTGTATTGGTGCTATAACCTATATTGGAAGTGAGATAATTACACTGGTAATGCTTGCTTTTTTATTTACCGTTTTATTACTTCCTGTGCATACTTTTCTTCTCACAAAATTGCGTTTTCCCACGTACCTGGCTTCTTTTGTATCTGTTGTTTTTTTTGTGCTTTGTATTGCTGCAATTTTAGCATTCCTTTCTTACCAAATAACTGACATTGCAGATGATTTTGACGTTATAAAGAAAAACTCTATCTCTTTTTTCAATAACATTCAGTCCTATATTCATGAAAAATTTCAAATAAGTATATGGGAACAAAAAAAATATATAGAAAAAGTAACTAACGATTCTGTTCAAAATGGCCCCGGGACATTAGGAACTGCTATAGGTTCTTTGAGCGATATATTATTTAACAGTATGCTCGTGGTTGTTTTTACATTTTTATTTCTATTATACAAAACTCACTTTATTCTATTTCTTGCCAAATTATTTAATAATGAAGACCATGCTAAATTAAAAGACATTGTTACACAGATAAAAATTTCTATCAATAACTATATTCTGGGACTTATTTTTGAAATGTTTGTGGTTTCTATTTTAACAGGCTTAGGATTATGGATCATTGGAGCTAAGTATTTTATTCTGCTTGGACTAATAACCGGGATTTTAAATTTGATTCCATATATAGGAATCATGATTGCAGGTATTGTAACCATTTTGTCCTCACTTACCGGAACTCCGGATATATCTATAATTATAAGTATTCTAATTGTAAATATTGTTGTACAGCTAATCGACAATAATATACTTGTACCTTTAATTATCAATTCGAAAGTTGAAATTAACGCCCTTGTTTCAATAATTGGAATTATTATTGGCGGTGGTATTGCAGGGATTTCAGGAATGTTTTTAGCAATTCCGCTGTTAGCGATTTTAAAAATTATTTTTGACAGAATCGAATCTTTAGAACCCTGGGGCTATGTTATGGGAAATCATATGCCTAAAAGATTTACATGGCGAATTAAAAAATTGAAAACTGAAAATTAAAATACTTTTTTTTCTTCAGTATATTATTATTTTAAATCACTTCATTATAGAATCATCAATAATTTACGCTAACTTTATTAGCATGTTTCGAAACTTTATAAAAATCTTTCTAGTTTTTCTTTTCCTTTGGAATTTTTCCCAAAGCGCTTTTTCACAAGAAAAACAGACTAAAAAAGATAGTATCGAGAAATATCACAAAATTAAAAAGCTTTCAGAAAAAAGTAAATTCACAACTTTTTTAAAGAAAATAATTTTTAAGCCTTCAAAAATTAAAAAGAAAAATGAAACTTTAGTTGAAAAAGAACACCTGCCTGATGTTGATGGAAAAATTATTCGCAATATCAAAATCATAACCCTGGATCCTTTTGGACAATCAGATACCGATTCTACAATGGTTCCTAAAAATTGGGGAGAAAGAACCGGAAATAAATTACACATCAAAACTAAAAAATTTGCTATTCAGAATTTATTACTTTTTAGAAGAAATTCTGTTTATGACAGTTATAAAATAAAAGAGACGGAACGTATTATCAGATCACAAAAATTTGTAAGCAGAGTAAATATATCTGAAGAGTTGGTTAGCACAAGCAATGACTCTATTGATGTTGTCGTTCGTGTTCTCGATTCCTGGAGCATACTTCCAAAATTTTCAATATCGAGTTCCCGGGTTGGTGTTGGATTTAATGATCGTAACATTGTTGGTACCGGACAGCAGCTTGAATATAAATTTACCAACAGATTTGATGACGGGCACAATGCTCATGATGCTTTGTACACTATCCCGAACATCAAAAATACTTTTATTAGCACTAAATTCAAATATTACAATGATTTAGACGACAACTATATTAAAAGCATTTCTATCGAACGGCCCTTTTATTCACCGTTAACAAAATGGGCAGGCGGTATTCTTTTAGGACAGCAATTTAGACGGGACACTTTACAGGATGCAACTTTAAAATATGAATTCCAGCCATTTAAATATAATTCTCATGACCTCTGGGCAGCTAAAGCCTTTGATATAACAGGAGAAAATCCAAAAGAAGAGAGAACAACCAATTTTATTGTATCAGGACGTTTTTTAAACATCGATTATACTGAAAAACCTGAAATTGCATTTGATCCTGTTAATTTTTTTTCCGATGAAAAACAAATTTTGATGGGCTTTGGAATGAATACACGAGAATTCGTAAAAGACAATTATATTTTTAGAAATGGATTTACTGAAGACGTTCCTATTGGGAGAATCTATGGAATAACTGTCGGGTATCAATATAAAAATAAAACATGGCGACCCTATTTAGGCGCTCAGGCATCTTTTGGGGACTATTATAAATGGGGCTTTTTGAGTACTAATTTTGAGATTGGCAGTTTTTTTCATGACGCTAAAACTTATCAGACTTCTATTGCATTGAAAGCTAACTATTTTACAAATTTATTGACATTAGGAAATTGGAAACTAAGACAATTCATTAAACCTGAAATGATTATAGGAATCAATAGAGAAAATTCTATAGGCGACCAGCTTACAATAAACGAAAATTACGGACTTCCTGGATTTAATGCAGCACACTATGGTAAAAGTAAAATGGTACTAACATTACAAACTCAAACCTATGCACCCGAAGAGGTTTTAGGCTTCAGGCTAAATCCTTATTTTAATTATTCAATAGCTGTATTAGGAAACAGCACTTCTGGTTTACTTCAAAATAAATATTATTCAAAAATCAGTCTGGGACTTTTGATAAGTAATGATTATCTGGTATTTAGTACATTTCAGCTTTCAATTTCATATTATCCAACTATCCCGTTTCAAGGTGAAAATATCTTTAAAACAAATACTTTTGAAACTCAGGATATCGGCATTCAGTCTTTTGAATTAGGAAAACCTAAAATTGTAGAATACAAATAATCTTTCTTTTTTCTATTTTAACAACAAATTTATTTTATACAAATATTCTAATAAAAAGCTAATAATCAGAAATCTATAAAAAAAATTCCTTTTATAAAATCCTTTTTTATAGACCAAATACTTTTAAAGAAATTATTTTGGCACAATATATGGATATCCTCATACAGATTAACATTTAAAAAATATTAAAGATGAAAACAATCAAAATAGCAATCGTTGGATTATTTCTAATTGTTGCAAATGCCACGCAAGCACAGGTATCAGTAAATGTAAATATAGGAACACCTCCAGTATGGGGACCTGTAGGATATACTAACATGGAATATTATTATTTACCCGATATTCAATCTTATTATGATGTAAGAACCTCTCAATTTATTTATTTCGGTGGAGGAACCTGGGTAAGATCAAGCCGCTTACCAAGACAATACAGAAACTATGATTTATATTCAGGTTACAAAGTAGTATTGAATGATTATCACGGAAGAACTCCATACGTGTATTATGACAGACACAGAACAAAATACTATAAAGGATATCATGGTGCACCTCAGAGACCATACAAACCGAGACCATCTTATAGCTATAATGACAGACGACATGATAATCATAAAAATTACAAACATTATGATAAACATGACAAACATAATAAGCATAATAGACATGACAGATACGATGACCATGATCATAGAAGATAATAAAATAGTATTATAAATTTCGACTAAAAGAGAGTATCAAAATTTGGTACTCTCTTTTTTTTACGATAAAATGTTAGAAAAAACCGTTAAACTACAAACAAACATAAACTCCTGTAAAACAATTAGTTTAACAGGCAAAATTTAACATTATTACCCATTTTAATATTATAATATAACTTATTTTTGCACCAAATTTTAAAAACTAACAATAAATTTATGAGAAAGAATGTTTATTTATTTTCATTTTTGGCTATGTCACTTTTAATAGGATGTGACAATAACGATGATAATAACAATCAATCAATCAACAGTATCTCAATTAATTCAGATCAAACCTCTTTGAACACAAGACTTGATTATACCAATTCCGGAGTAATTTCAATTGAAAACAATACTACTACTGGAAAAATATCAAGCACAAATACTGCTGCAACACTTCCTTTGGTACAGATTGCAGAAATAAATCCACCGGTAGATAAAAACGGAAGAACATTACAAGCAAGTCACGTTACTGTAAACGGAAATTACGCTTATGTTTCTTATGTTATGAGAGGAGATGTTTATTCAGGTGCAATTGATGTTATAGATGTTTCGGATCCATATAAACCAAAATTAGTAACCTCGGCTTTAATTGCCAATACTGATATTACATCACTTACCTATTCTAATGGAAATTTAATCATTGGAGCAGCAAAAGATATAGATACTGATCCATTGTTAGTAAATCCTTCTATAGTAATCAACATGGAACTGAGTTCTGGTTTACTTACTGATAAAATTAAAATTAACTATTTAGAAAGCAGAGTAACGACAGATGTTGCCGCAAATGCTTCATCCTATTTCGCTGTAACAGGTGACACCGGAAGCTTATTTAAATTAAATAGCTCAACTAGAGTAATTACAGCAAAAGTAGCTGTAGCTGATTTACGCTCTGTAGCATTAAGCAGTGATAAAGTTATAACCTTAAGCGGAACCAAAGGAGTAAATGTTTACAATCAGTCAAATCTGGCTCTGCAAAAAAACTTTAGTACAACTACAGATGTAAGCGGTGCTAAAAGAACAATGGAAGTTGACGGAACAAAACTTTTAGTCTCAGAAGGATATAATGGTCTGGGCGTTTACGATATCAATAGTGGCTCAAAATTGCAAACCATAAACATAACTACAGCAGGAGAAGACAATGTTACAAATGCCGTTTCTGTAAATGAGGGGTATGCTTTCGTTGCAAATGGTGCAGCAGGACTTAATGTTTATCAAACCGGAAGTCAACTTAGTTTATTAGGTACCTTGGGAATTTCAGGATCATCAAACTATGTTAAATCCAGTGGTAATTATATTTATGTAGCAAGTGGAACAGGTGGTTTAAAAATCATCAAAATGGAAAAACCAAACACCACGTTTGCAAGCTGTTCTGAATACGGAACCTACAATCAGGGCAAAGATTTGATTTTAAATTCAAATGAGAAAAAATCATATGCCGGATCTACTGCTATTAATTCTGTTATAGTAAACTCAGGAGGTGTATTAACACATTGTGGTTCAATATCCATTCAAAATGGTTTAATCCTTAACAGTGGAGGTACTTTTAACATGAGAGGAAGCCTGGCTCAAGGCAAATACCAACAGTCAAACCCTACAGAACTTATTATTAACAGCAATGCTGTATTACAAGTTGAAGGGTCTGTTGTAATCTGGGGAGATTTAAGACTTAACAGTGGAGCAAAAATTAATTTTATTGGAAATAATTCTTCAATAACAATTTACGGAAAAGTAACTAAAAATAGTGGTGTAACCATTACAGGCACTTACACAGATACTGAAAATAAATTGAAATAATTTAGCGTTTACATTGCAATTCCAAAATAAAAAGAGAGGCTGTTTATAATAACAAGCCTCTCTTTTTTTGAACTCCTCTATGTTGTTCCAAACCAATAACAATTTATATAGCATATAAACTGGGTGTAATTATTAAAAACGTCATTTCGAGCTTTAATTTTTTTTACAAAAAAAACAATATAAGATGACGTTTGTTTTGTCAGGCTGAGCGGAGTCGAAACCCTAGTTAAACAAAAACGTCATAGGTAGTGTTTTTTGTATAGAGAAACGGAAACAAAAAATGTATCGAGAACCGTTTTAATACTAATTTTTCTGTTCTCTATATAATCCCGATGAAAAATCGGGTTCACTTGAACTGGCGAAAAATTATCATCAAAACGAATTACACTACGGGTTAGCTATATGTTTTCTTTTAACTATTGTAAAAAAACATAGTCTTCAAGATCCTTTTAATAACTTTTAATCACAGTACAATTTAGTTAACCATAAAAAAAACCGTCTAAAATAATTTTTAGACGGTTTTTATAAACTATTTTTCAGATTACATTGTAGCTTTTAATGCTTTTGCTTCTGCAGTCATTTCAAGTGCTTTATAAACCCCTAATAATGTTTTAGCAACATCTTGGTTTTTAGGATCTAATTCATTTGCTTTTTTAAGATAAGGAATTACGCTTTTAAAAACATTTTCTCTTTGTTTCTTTAAAACATCATAACGCTTCATATCTTTATCAGATGTACCCAATTTATTCATTTCATCAATAATTGGTTTTTCTGCCTCTAATTTTAATGCAGCAAGATTCAGATAAGCATTTGCATAATTAGGATCTATTTCGATAACTTTTAAATAATATTTCTCTGCATCTGCAGCATTATTAGCATTTGCACTAAGTACACCAAGGTTAAAAATTAATTCTTTATTATTTGGGTCTTTTTGCAAAGCTTCCCCAACTAACTTTTTATAGGTATCATAATCTTTAGTTTCTAAATATAAATTAGCTTCTGAAAGAATTAATGATGAATCTTCGGGATTAGCTTTTCTTGCATCAGCTATAGCTTTTTTAGCATCTTCAGTTCTTCCTTTTTGAAGCAAGATCAAAGCATAATTTTTATAAACTTCACCTCTTTTAGAAGGAATCGCTTCTGTTTTAGGATTCTCATGGGTTCCTAATTTCACAGCCAAATCTCTGTCTTTTGCATTATTAAAACCATCTTCGCTACCAGAAGCTTTATTGACAGCTATGTAACTGGTTCCTTTTCCTGAATAATTTAGTTTTTTTAATTCCTCATACAATGATAACGCTGCATCATAATCCTGTGCATTTACATACGTTGAAGCTGCATAATATAAATTGATAGTGTCTTTTTTATCTAATAAATAGGCATCATACAATTTTTTCGCACCCACTGCAGCTTTATTTGACTGAGTATCAGCAATAGCTGAATTAATCAACAATCCTTTTATTTGAGTAATTGAAGCTGCAGCCTGTGTTGAAAACTTTAACTTTCCGGATGCTTTTTCAATTTCAATTAATTTTTGATAACTTTCAGCAGCAAGAGATAAATTTGTTCCCTCCTCTACTTTTTTATTTGCCAAATCTAAGTAAGCATTTCCTTTTACAAAGTAATATTGTGCCTGTTCAGTATCTTTTGCATTTACAATAAGATTTTCTGCATCCTTTAATTGTGCGATTGCTCCCTGAGCATCACCTCCTTTTAACGCTTTTTCAGCATTTTTTATCTGATCTTTTTGAGCAAAAGTAGCTACTGAAATCAATAATGCTGATGCAAGTATTACATATTTACTTTTCATAATATTCAATTTGTATATTTAATTTTAATTTGCGTGGTTAACTTATCTATTCTTCAGATTCTTCTTCTTCAGAATCGTCTCCTTCTTCGTCTTCAACTTCTTCCTCAGCATCATCGTCCTCATCATCTTCCACAACACCATCGTCTTCAAGAACTTCTAAATCCGGTTTAACTCTTTCAATAACTGATTCAATAACATTGCCTTCTTCATCAACTACAACTTCCCCTACATCGTCCTTCATTACTTTTGTAACTGCTGCAATAGAATCTTTTCCTTTTAAATTTATCAATCTAACACCTTGAGTTGCACGTCCCATTACACGTAAATCCTCAATAGCCATTCTGATTGTCAATCCAGATTTGTTTATAATCATCAAATCATCAGAATCAGTTACGGCGTTAATTGAAATTAATTTTCCAGTTTTTTCAGTAATATTAAGTGTCTTAACACCTTTACCTCCACGATTCGTGATTCTGTAAACATCTTCACCATCATCATCAACCAATTTGGTACGTTTTCCGTAACCGTTTTCAGTAACAACTAAAATTTGCGAATCATTGATATCATTTTTATCAACAGTAACCATACCAATAACTTCATCGGTATCATCTTTTAAAGTAATCCCGCGAACTCCTGATGCTGTTCTTCCCATTGGACGGGTTTTTGTTTCTTCAAAACGAACCAGTTTACCTGATTTTACTGCTAAAATAATTTGGCTTTCACCATTGGTTAACTGTGCGCCCATCAACTCATCACCTTCTTTGATTGTAATAGCTGCAACACCATTTACCCTAGGTTTAGAATATTTCTCTAAAGATGTTTTCTTTACCTGTCCTTGTTTAGTAACCATTACAAGATTGTGGCTGTTGATATAATCTTTGTCTTTTAGATCTTGCGTGCAAATGAAAGCTTTTACTTTATCATCGCTTTCAATGTTCACTAAGTTCTGGATTGCTCTTCCTTTTGCTGTTTTACTTCCTTCCGGAATTTCATAAACACGCATCCAGAAACATTTTCCTTTTTGCGTAAAGAACATCATATATTGGTGATTGGTAGCAACAAACATGTGTTCAAGGAAATCCTGATCTCTTGTACCTGCACTTTTTTGCCCAACTCCTCCTCTGTTTTGAGTTTTGTATTCGGTTAAGTTTGTACGTTTGATATAACCTGCATGTGAAATGGTAATTACTACATTTTCATCAGCAATTAAATCCTCGATACTTACATCTCCACCGGAATATTCAATTTGAGAACGACGGTCATCTCCATATTTCTCACGAATTTCTTCAAGCTCTTCCTTAATTAAGTTAGTTCTCAAATTTACATCAGCTAATAAAGCTTTTAAATGCTCAATTAACTTCATTAATTCTTCAAATTCAGCTCTTAACTTATCTTGTTCCAGACCTGTTAACTGACGCAAACGCATCTCAACAATAGCACGGGCCTGAATATCAGATAAATTAAATCTCTCAATCAATTTTTCACGTGCTTCTTCTGTGTTCTTAGAACCTCTTATTATTGCAATTACTTCATCAATATTATCAGAAGCAATAATTAATCCCTCTAAAATATGTGCTCTCTCTTCTGCTTTACGCAATTCAAACTGAGTTCTTCTAACTACAACATCATGACGGTGCTCAATAAAATAGTGAATCATGTCTTTCAGATTCAGCATTTGAGGACGTCCTTTTACTAGTGCAATGTTGTTTACACTGAAAGAAGACTGCAGTTGTGTAAACTTATATAAGGTATTTAAAACTACGTTTGGCGTAGCATCACGCTTTAAGATATAAACGATACGCATACCGTTTCTGTCTGATTCGTCACGAATATTAGCAATACCTTCGATTTTCTTTTCATTAACGAGATCAGCAGTACGTTTAATCATATCAGCTTTATTAACCTGATACGGAATTTCAGTAACAATAATCGATTCTCTTCCGTCAACTTCTTCAAAACCAACTTTAGCACGCATCA
Source organism: Flavobacterium pectinovorum (assembly GCF_022802975.1). Classification (GTDB taxonomy): domain Bacteria; phylum Bacteroidota; class Bacteroidia; order Flavobacteriales; family Flavobacteriaceae; genus Flavobacterium; species Flavobacterium pectinovorum_B. The sequence continues at coordinate 65,651 of NZ_JAFEVZ010000008.1, read as the reverse complement.
CAATACGGCCTCTACCTGTTTTAAATGCTTCACGAACACCTTCATAACCATATATTATACCTCCTGTTGGAAAATCCGGAGCTTTAATATGTGTCATTAATTCATCTACTTCAATATCATTATTATCAAGGTATGCTAAAGTACCATTGATAACTTCAGTTAAATTATGTGGTGGCATATTGGTTGCCATACCAACCGCAATACCTGTTGCTCCGTTCACTAATAAGGTAGGAACTCTGGTAGGCATTACTTTAGGTTCATATAACGTATCGTCAAAGTTCAATTGAAAATCAACCGTTTCTTTTTCAATATCCGCCATAATCTCTTCCGAAATCTTTTTCATTCTGGCCTCGGTATAACGCATTGCTGCCGGACTATCTCCATCGACAGAACCAAAGTTACCCTGACCATCGACTAAAAGGTAACGCATGCTCCATTCCTGAGCCATACGAACCATTGCATCATAAACAGAAGTATCTCCGTGCGGGTGATACTTACCCAGAACCTCCCCTACAATTCTCGCCGATTTTTTGTGGGCTGATCTTGATGTTACTCCTAAATCATACATTCCGTAAAGAACTCTTCGATGCACTGGTTTCAAGCCATCTCTAACATCTGGAAGTGCTCTTGATACGATTACTGACATCGAATAGTCGATGTAAGCTGATTTCATTTCATCTTCAATGTTAATAGGAATTAACTTTTCTCCTTCAGACATAAATTGTTATATTAAATAATTATATTAGTTTTCAAAGCGTGCCAAGATACGTTTTTTTGAAATTTTTTCAGCTATTTCCTTACAGATATTTCAATGATTTATTAACAACTTTTTTTTGCCATTTAGTTAATAAATTAAGCGTTTTTTAACGCTGTTATTGTTATTTTTTTTGTCTATTAGCTGACAGGAGTTCTCAAAGGGTACGATTTTTGTTTTTCAAACTCTAATTCATTAAATTTACAATACCAATTATATATTATGGATGATAATTTTTCACCAAGAGTAAAAGATGTTATTACCTACAGTAAAGAGGAAGCCTTGCGTTTGGGTCACGACTTTATTGGCACTGAACATCTAATGCTGGGCATTTTAAGAGATGGTAACGGAAAAGCTATTCATATACTTAATAACCTGGCAGTCGATTTAGATCATTTACGCAGGAAAGTAGAAATACTGAGTCCGGCCAACCACAGCATTGAAGTAAATACCGAAAAGAAAAACCTTCATCTTACCCGACAGGCAGAAAGAGCCCTGAAGACCACTTTTCTTGAGGCCAAAGTATTTCAAAGCTCGTCGATTAGTACGGCACACCTGCTTTTATGTATCTTACGAAACGAAAACGATCCAACAACCAAGCTATTGAATAAACTAAAAATAGATTATGATATAGCTAAAGAACAATACTTAAATATGACTCCAAACGAAGAAGAATTCTTAGAAAACTTGCCAAAAAACGAATCATACAATGATGATTCAGGACAAGATGACAGTTTAAAAGAAAGCAGTTTTAATAATCCAGCCAATAAGTCAAATAAAAAATCTAAAACTCCTGTATTAGATAATTTTGGGAGAGATTTAACAGAAATGGCCGAAGAAGGAAAACTGGATCCTGTAGTAGGACGCGAAAAAGAAATTGAGCGTGTTTCTCAAATTCTAAGCCGTAGAAAAAAGAACAACCCGCTTCTTATTGGAGAGCCCGGAGTTGGTAAATCTGCCATTGCAGAAGGACTCGCTTTACGTATTATCCAAAAGAAAGTTTCCCGTATTCTTTTTCACAAGCGTGTGGTAACCCTTGATTTGGCAAGTTTAGTAGCCGGAACGAAATACCGCGGTCAGTTTGAAGAAAGAATGAAAGCGGTAATGAACGAGCTTGAAAAAAATGACGATATCATTCTTTTCATTGACGAAATTCACACTATCGTAGGAGCTGGTGGAGCAACTGGTTCTCTTGATGCTTCAAACATGTTCAAACCCGCTTTGGCGAGAGGTGAAATTCAATGTATTGGTGCTACTACTCTTGACGAGTACAGACAATATATTGAAAAAGACGGTGCTCTTGAAAGACGTTTTCAAAAAGTTATTGTAGAACCAACTTCTGTTGAAGAAACAATTGCTATTTTGAACAACGTAAAAGACAAATACGAAGATCACCACAATGTAATATATACGCCGGAAGCCATTGAAGCCTGTGTAAAATTAACAAACAGATATATGTCTGAGCGTTTTTTACCAGACAAAGCTATTGACGCTCTGGATGAAGCCGGATCTCGTGTACACATCACCAATATTGATGTTCCAAAACAAATTTTGGATTTAGAGCGTCAGTTAGAAGAAGTGCGTGAAAATAAAAACATGGTAGTTAAAAAGCAAAAATATGAAGAAGCTGCCAAACTTCGCGATGATGAAAAACGTATCGAAAAAGATTTAGCTCTTGCTCAGGAACAATGGGAAGAGGACTCTAAAAGCAACAGAATTGAAGTTACTGAAGATAATGTAGCTGATGTTGTTTCCATGATGACCGGAATTCCTGTAAACAGAATCGCACAAACAGAAAGCAACAAACTAGCTAAATTACCGGAACTAATTCAAAATAAAGTAATTGGACAAAACGAAGCTGTTTTAAAAATTGCACGTTCTATACAACGTAACAGAGCCGGACTTAAAGATCCTAACAAACCAATTGGATCGTTCATTTTCTTAGGTCAGACTGGAGTTGGTAAAACGCAATTAGCAAAAGTTTTAGCAAAAGAATTATTCGATTCTGAAGATGCTTTAGTTCGTATTGACATGAGTGAATACATGGAGAAATTTGCGATCTCTCGTTTAGTTGGTGCACCTCCGGGATACGTTGGTTATGAAGAAGGTGGTCAGTTAACTGAAAAAGTTCGTAGAAAACCTTACTGTGTTGTGCTTTTAGACGAGATCGAAAAAGCGCATCCGGATGTATTCAATATGATGCTTCAGGTTTTAGATGATGGATATTTAACAGATAGTTTAGGACGAAAAATCGACTTTAAAAACACTATTATTATCATGACATCTAACGTTGGTGCACGTCAGTTGAAAGATTTCGGACAAGGAGTTGGTTTTGGAACTGCTGCGAAAGTAGCTCAGGCCGATGAAAATTCAAAAAGCATTATTGAAAATGCATTGAAGAAAACCTTTGCTCCTGAATTCTTAAACAGAATTGATGACGTAATTGTATTTAATGCATTAGAAAAAGCTGATATCGATTTGATTATCGAAATCGAACTTAAAAAACTTTATGCACGTATTTCTGAACTTGGATACAATTTAAGCCTTACTGATAAAGCAAAAGCATTTATTGCAGAAAAAGGCTTTGACAGACAATTTGGAGCAAGACCTCTAAAAAGAGCCATCCAAAAATATGTTGAAGATTTATTAGCTGAAGAAATCATCACTTCTAAAATACATTCAGGTGATGAAATCTTAATGGATTTAAAAGATGACTCTCAGGAACTTTCAGTAGAAATACACAAAGCAGAAGAGCCAACTAATCAATAAATTGTTTTAAATTTATAACAAAATAATATTCTCGTTACGTTTTCATAACATAACGGGAATTTTTTTTAGACAATTTACTATCTTTAGTAAAAGCAAATAGCTATTTTTGGCTATTAAATTCTATAATAAAAACAACGTATGCTTCAAAACAAAGTCATTTTAGGCAGTGAAGAATGGTGCTCATTTCCAGAACTTGGAATCCCTACAATTAAGGCTCGTGTAGATTCTGGTGCCAAAACTTCGGCAATGCACGCTATAAACATAGCTCCTTTTATAAAAAATGATGCAAATTGGGTAAAATTCGATATTAATCCAATTCAGAATAATATCAAAACCATCATTCATTGCGAAGCTCCGTTAGTTGATAAAAGAATTGTAAAAAGCTCAAGTGGTTTTAGAGAACATCGTTATGTCATTCAGACCAGTCTGAAAATTGGTGATGCAAAATGGCCAATCGAAATGACCTTGACTAATCGTGACTCAATGGGTTTCCGAATGCTTTTAGGTCGTGAAGCCATGAGCGGACGTGTATTAGTCGATCCAGAACAAAAATACCTATTAGGACAACCCACTACCGAGGCATTAAAAGAATTATATCAAAATTCAGAAAAAGCAAGTTCCGGTTTGCGAATTGGACTTTTAGCAAGTAATCCCGAATTATACAGCAATAAAAGAATCATGGAAGCAGGCGAAATGCGAGGCCACGAAATGCACTTCCTTAACATTAAGGAATGTTACATGAAACTCGATGCCAAAACACCTGAAATTCATTACAGAGGCGGAAAAATATTAAATCAGTTTGACGCTATTATTCCACGAATTAGACCAAGTATTACTTTTTATGGCTGTGCTTTAACACGCCAGTTTGAAGCTTTAAAAGTTTTTTGTTTAAATTCGGCTACAGCCATAACACAATCACGTGACAAATTATACTCATTACAATTGCTTTTAAATAGCGGGATTGATATTCCGACAACAGGTTTTGCCAATTCTCCGCTGGATACAGATAATTTAATTAAAATGGTTGGAGGTTCGCCTTTAATTGTAAAATTATTAGAAGGAACACAAGGAAAAGGAGTTGTTTTGGCAGAAACCAAAAAAGCCGCTGAAAGTGTGATCAATGCTTTTAAAAGCTTAAATGCAAACATTTTAGTTCAGGAATTCATTAAAGAAGCAAACGGAAAAGATATTCGCTGTTTTGTGATTGATGGTAAAGTGGTTGCTGCTATTCAGCGTGAAGCAATGCCGGGTGAATTCAGAGCAAATATTCACCTTGGCGGAACAGCATCAGTAATCAAAGTAACTCCAGAAGAAAAAAAGATAGCGATTAAAGCTGCAAAAGCGATGGATTTGAAAGTAGCCGGTGTTGACATTATTCGTTCTTCAAAAGGACCATTATTACTAGAAGTAAACTCTTCACCTGGTCTTGAAGGAATTGAAGGTGCTACCAATAAAGATGTTGCCGGAGAAATGATAAAGGCAATTGAAAAGAATTTCAAATTATAGAATCAATTTAATCACTTAAAGATCAAAATTTCAACATTACATTTTTAAAAGCTTCATCAAAAAACATATTTTGATGAAGCTTTTTTTTAACTTTAAAACAAAAACATGATCTTTCCTTATTTAGACATTATTTTAAGAAGTGCTGCCGTCTATTTTTTCATGACAATTGCTTTACGAATTTTTGGCAAAAAAGAACTTTCTCAGTTAAACACTGCTGATATTATCCTGATTTTACTGATTAGTAACTCCGTTCAAAATGCAATGGTTGGTCCTGATACCAGTCTTTGGGGAGGTTTGGTAGCTGCTTTGGTTTTGTTCATGATTAACTTTATAATCAAAAAACTGACGCACAAATATAAAATCCTCAACGATTTGCTTTTAGACAAACCAGAAGTCTTAATTCATGATGGAAAGTTAGATTTCAAAGCTTTAACTAAATTAGACATTTCTAAAGACGAATTGAAAGAAGCTATGCGAGAACATGGTTTAGAGCATTTTACAGATGTAAAGCTGTGCATGCTTGAAATTGACGGCACAATTAGCGTTATTTCTGAAGATAAAAAACATCTGAAACAAACTCATTACAAGCGAAAACATAATCATAAAAATTTTAGAAAATGATATTTCTAAAATTTCATGTGATACAAAAAAGGCTATTCATAAAACTGAATAGCCTTTTTTAACTCTATGTTTTTAAGTAAATTATTTTTGAAATAATTTATTAATCTGATCTTTTACGAAAGGTTCAGAAACATTGCTTGAACCAGAAGAAGCATCTTTGCTTGAAACCATAAACTGAACAGTAGATTTTTCAGGTAAAGTACTTCCTGTGTAATGCAACCAAATATAATTGTTAGGCAATTCTAATTTAATATCATATAATGGAGTTGCATTAAAACCATTCATAATGATACTGTAAAGACTTGCGTAATCGTTATTAACGTTTTTAAAAGAGAATTTTCTTAAACTTGAAGAATCTTCATCATCGCTCACAATACTAGTATAATAAACAGTATATTCATCTCCAATTTTTTGAATATAGTTGTTATTTACTTTTCCTAATTTTTCAACTGGAACAGTTTCAAGTACTTTAATTTGTGCAAATGAAACAAAACTAAAAAGCAAAACGGCAAGGGTAATAATCTTTTTCATAATGAATTTGGGGTTAATTTTTTCTACTATTAATGAACGCCGAAATTATGAAAAATTACTTCTAAAATCACTCTTTCATTAACATTAAATTGTGATTTTTATTCAAATTTATTTCATCTTAAAGCAAAAAAAATGCAACTTTTTAAAAATCAATAAATTACAATTTAAAAACCAAACAGAATGCTTTATTTTTTTTATCAAAAGATCAAAAAAATTATCAACATTAACGCTCTTCTTCTTTCTTAACAACCTTACGGGCGACTTCAATTTTAAATTTTTTACCTTTCATCTTCTCGTCCTTTATATTCTTAAGCAAGTCTTTTACTTTATTATATTTTACTGCTGCAAACGAAATAAAATCTTTTACTTCAATCAAACCTAAATCACCTTTTTCTAACTTTCCTTTTTGTGAAAAGAATCCAACAATATCAATTTTATTCAGTTTTGTTTTCTTTCCTCCACTAATATAAATCGTCTGAAATTCAGGTGGTTTTGGTAAAGTCGTGGCGTTTTCTACATTCAGGACTTCCATTCCGTAATCAATATAATCTAATTGCTTTTCACTTTCATGAACAATAATATAAGCTGTTCCAGAAGCCTGCATACGTGCTGTACGACCGTTACGATGTGTAAATTCATCTTCTTTTAAAGGCAAATGATAATGAATTACGTGTTTCATCTCTGGAATATCTAATCCACGGGCAGCTAAATCTGTAGTAATTAAATAACTTATACTTCCGTTTCTAAACTGAATCAATGCACGTTCACGCTCCTCCTGATCCATTCCGCCATGATAATAAGTAGCGTAAATCCCTTTTTCATTTAACGTATCACTAATACGCTCTGCGGCATCACGATGATTACAGAATATAATAGCCGACTGAGATTTTAAAGAACTAATCAAATTGAACAAACTTCCCAATTTATCTTTTGATGGCGAAACCACCATTTTCATCGAAAGATTCGTTTTTTCCTCTTCTTCAGGAATAAAATCTAAAACTGTTGGATTGATTACTCGTGTGTATTTTGGAATTTCGATATCTGAAGTTGCCGAAACCAAAACACGTTTATTCAATTTCGTAAGTTTCCCAATTATGTATGACATTTGCTCATGAAACCCCAATTGGAGTGACTTATCAAATTCATCCAGAATTAAAGTCTGAATTTTATCTGTACGAAAAGTTTCTCTGTCAATATGATCTGCAATTCTACCCGGAGTTCCTATCAGAACGGCTGGCGGATTGCTTAAATTTCTAGTTTCAGTATCAATTGAATGTCCGCCATAGCAAATATTTACTTTATAACTGGTTCCCATTTTTTTCCAAACTTGTTCAATTTGCAAACCTAATTCACGCGAAGGCACTAAAATTAAACATTGAACAGAAAGGATTTCAGGCTGTAATAATTCTAAAACCGGCAATAAAAAAGCCAGTGTTTTTCCTGATCCTGTCGGCGAAAGTAATAGAACATTATTTTCGTTTAAAACAGCATCATGTGCTGCATCCTGCATTTCGTTTAGACTGTTAATTCCTAAATTCGAAAGTATATTATTGGAATGGTGATTTTTATTCATTTTGCAAAAATAGTTAAAAAAAGTGGTTTCAAGTTTAAGGTTATTCTTGCTTTCAGGATTTTTAAGAGCAAAATGTGCAAATATTTTTTATAAAATCTCTGTCTGACTTTATTAAAAAATCAATTTCATTAAATATTCAAAAAATTAAAATATTCAAAATTTGGAATTTGACATTGCCATTGATTTTTGTAATTGTTATTTCAATTGACTTTCTTCTTCAAATAACAATTTAATGTTTTCATAAGAGTTTTTCAATGCCTCTTTGATTTGCTCAGGATTCAGCCAGGCTACTTTTTCGATACCTTCTTCAAGCTGGCCTTGTGGAGTTCCCTCAAAATCGGTGTGCATTTCAAACCAATGCGTGATTTTTAGTTTGTATTTTCCGTTGCGTTTAAAAACATGATACGTTTTTTGGAGTTTATTTGTAATTCGGAGTTGATTGACACCGGTTTCTTCTTCAACTTCCCGCATGGCAGTATTTTCAATCTCTTCTCCCTTTTCTGTTCCGCCTTTTGGCAAGTCCCATTTTCCGTTTCTAAAAATAAATAAAACCTCTCCCTTTTTATTATACACAAAACCTCCCCCTGCTTTATTTACAGGTATTTTGGCTTTTAGAGTCTTCATGATTTCCTTTTCGTCAGGATGGTACAAATATGCCTTTTGAATTTTATTTTGAAATATTTTCACAATAAGCTGCTCTATATCAATACTTTCTAACAAGAATAATTGAAAATTAGTCTCTCTTGAGATTTCATTTGTCAAAAAAAGTGGTTTGTCGTTCACAAAAACTTTATACATTTGTACTATGATTTTTAATAAAGATACCGCCGAAAAAACAGCAGAATTGCTTTTGCAAATAAATGCAATTAAATTGAATCCAGAAAATCCTTTTACATGGGCTTCCGGATGGAAATCACCTATTTATTGCGACAATAGGTTAATTCTTTCATTTCCTGTCATCCGAAATTACGTTCGTGATGAATTTGCGAAAAACATAGAAAAACAATTTGGAAAACCAGATGTTATTGCCGGAGTTGCCACAGGAGCCATTGGAATTGGAATTCTTGTTGCCGAAAGCCTTGGATTGCCTTTTGTTTACGTACGTCCTGAGGCTAAAAAACACGGAAGACAAAACCAAGTTGAAGGTTTTTTACAAAAAGGTCAAAACGTTGTTGTTGTAGAAGATTTAATCAGTACAGGAAACAGCAGCTTGATGGCTGTAGAGGCTTTACGCAATGAAGGTGCCAATATAAAAGGAATGGCAGCTATTTTCACCTACGATTTTGGTGTTGCCGAAGAAAACTTCAAGAATGCTAATATTGATTTATTTACCTTAAGCAACTACGAGAATTTACTTAATTTAGCTGTTCAGAAACAATACATCAGCGAAGACCAGCAAACGGCTTTACAAGATTGGAGCGTTAGTCCGTCAACTTGGAGACAGGAATAGTTTATAATTAAATCAACCTTAGTCACTTTACTGGAAAACAATAAAAAAACAATAAAACATATGAACTTAGAAAGTCCAAAAGTTACTGTTCAGAAATCAGCTCAGGAATTATTTGATTTACTGTCTGATGTAAAGAATTTCGAAAAATTAATGCCTGATAATATTGCTAAATTTGAAGTAATTGGCGAAGATGCTTTTATTTTTGGACTAAAAGGGATGCCGGAGATAAAACTTAAAATGAAAGACAAGATAGCTCCAAACAAAATTGTTTTGGGAGCTGCAAGTGATAAACTTCCTTTTACTTTAGTTTCAAATATTGATAGTGTTTCTGATTCAGAAAGCGCTGTTCAGTTATTTTTTGAAGGAGAATTTAATGCCATGATGGCTATGATGATTAAAGGACCAATAAGTAAGTTTATTGAAACTTTGGCTAACAACATGACCAAACTGTAATTATCCATTTTGATTTGAGAATTACCAATTATATCAAAAGTCTGATTTTCGAATCGGACTTTTTTTTTGATTGTTGCAGATTTATTTCTCACAAAGAACACAAAAGCGCAAAATTTAGAATTTTAATAAAGCATTCTCACGAAACATTGCAACGATCAGCCTGAAAAACGATACACAAAAAAACTTTAAATCTGTATCTCTCTTTGTAACTATGAACCTCCAAAAAAACAACTCATCCTCAGAAAAACACAATTGAGTCAGGATTTTTTTATCAAACCAATTTTTTGTGAGAAGTTTGAATCATTAAACTAAAACAAACCTAAATGGAAACAGTTATCCGAATCTTTATTTATATCCACGCCTTCTTTGGAGGAATTGGACTTGTTGCCGGAATGGCAAGCATTTTACTAAAAAAAGGAAACGTTTTACATCAAAAAGCAGGTAAAATATTTTCTGTTTCGATGATAGTGAACTCTTTGATTATTCTTCCGATTTGCTGGATGCCAAAACATCAGAACATTTTTCTTTTCCTTATTGGAATATTTACCATTTATCTGGTTCTTTCCGGAAATCGAGCTCTCAATTACAGATTTCAAACCAATGCCGAATGGATTGACAAATTACTTTCAGGAAGTATGTTATTTTTCTCTTTAATCATGCTTTTGCTTGGCGCTTACAGTCAAATAAACAATATTGTAAACGGAATTCTTTTTACAATTTTTGGAGCAATTGGAGCATATTTGAGTATTAAAGATTTTATTTTTTATAAGAATTTTTCAGTCAACAATAAAAAATGGCTGGTCAAACATGCCGGAATGATGACAGGTGCTTTTACTGCTTCTATAACTGCTTTTATTGTTGCCGGTCTTAATATTTCGAATTTAATTGTTTGGATTGCGCCTGGTATCTTAGGCGGAATTTATACTTTTTATTGGAGTAAAAAATTAAGTCCGAAGAAAAAACATCAACAAGAAAATGTATTAAGAAATTAATGCTAAATATCTCTCACAAAGACATATTTTTTTTTAATTTAAAAGGACATCTTCCGAAGCTTCGGGACGTTCAGCCTCACATTGGTTGCTGTTTAAAAAAAATCCGTATAAAACGGTTTGAAACTATAAAATTCGTGATTAAAAAATCTTAGAAACTCAGACTTCCGAAACTTAGAACCTTTTTAATAAAGCATCTGAATTTCCTTAATATCAAATTCCGATACTGAGTCATTTTCTAATAAAATCTGTAATTTTCCAATAGAAGAAACTCCCTGAATGATTCCCATGAAGTTTTGATTTTCCAGGTTTTTAAATGGCATTGGAACTCCTTTTCGAAATAAGGTATTGAAATATTCTTTCCAAAAGGCAGTAGAATTGGTTTCCCACAATTCTATATTTCTTTTTATTTTTTCAACGATTAAAAAAAGCAGAGAATTTTTATCAAATTCAACATTACAAACTACTTTAAGTGAAGAAGCATGGGGCAAATATTGAAAATTAGTCTGATTAACATTTAGCCCCAAACCAACTACTGACACGATTCTGCCATCACTTTTAATGGTATTCTCGATAAGTATGCCACCAATTTTCTTATTATATGACATAATGTCGTTTGGCCATTTTACACTTAAATCAGGAATATTTAATGCTTTTAATGTTTCAATTACAGCTAATGAAACTATAATACTCATATTAAAAACCTGTTCATTATCATACAAAAAATCCTTAACCAAGACACTCATAATTAAGTTCTTACCTGATTCAGACTCCCACTTCGCCCCCATTTGACCTTTCCCTTTTGTCTGATTTTCAGCCGTTATCACTGTAAAATTATCCAGTTCATCCTGACTTGATAACGCCTTAAGAAAGTCATTTGTTGAATCTATGGCATCGAGTTTGATTAGTTTCATTTAAATAATTTAAATAACTTAATTTAATATTTTGTTAAGGTTCAAAAATAACCACAAATTTTGGTAACTTTACAAATTCATATAAAATAATTCATGGCGAAAAAGACTATTAATAATGATGTTCTATTGGCGAACATAATCAAAGGGATTGAAGAAGTAAAAGGAAATGATATCGATATTCTTGACTTAAGAGAAATAGACACGGCAGTTTGTGACTATTTTGTCATTTGCAACGGAAGTTCAAATACTCAGGTTAACGCCATTGTAAACTCAATTCAAAAAACAGTATCTAAAGACTTAAAAGATAAGCCCTGGCATGTAGAAGGAACCGATAATGCCGAATGGGTTCTTATTGATTATGTACATATCGTGGTACATGTTTTTCAAAAACACATTCGTGAATACTACAATATCGAAAGCCTTTGGGGTGATGCCAAAATAACTACGATCGAAAACAAATACTAAAAGAAACTTTCTCTACTAATGGCTAAAGATAATAATCCAAATCCGAGTAAATTTAAAATAAGTCCCTGGTTAATATACACTGCAATACTTCTGGTTTTTTTATTTATAAGTTTTGCAACAGGAGGTTCTAATTTAAGCGAACCTGCTCAGTTAAAATCGTCTGACATTGACAACATGTTAGCCAAAGGGCAAATAAAAAATGTTATTATTTTCAATAATAAAGATGCTGAAATTTACCTTTCAGATGCAGCATTAAAAGACCCTGCGAATAAAAAAGTAGCCAAAGATATGTTTGACAACCCCAACAAAGGGCCTCATTACACTACTAAATTTGGTGATCTAAAATCTTTTCAGGAAAAACTTGACAAAGCTAAGGCAGAAAAAAAATTAGTCGATTATGACTTTAAAGAAGCAAGCAACTGGAGCGATATTTTAGTTAGTTTACTTCCTATCATCATCATCATTGGTGTATGGATTTTTATTATGCGTAAAATGTCCGGCGGAGGTGCTGGCGGAGGCGGGCAAATTTTCAACATTGGAAAATCTAAAGCTAAACTTTTTGATGAAAAAACAGACATCAAAACAACATTTAAGGATGTAGCAGGTTTAGAAGGTGCAAAAGAAGAAATCCAGGAAATTGTAGAATTTCTTAAAAACCCAGAAAAATACACCAATTTGGGAGGTAAGATTCCAAAAGGCGCTTTACTTGTAGGACCTCCGGGAACTGGTAAAACATTACTTGCAAAAGCTGTTGCAGGAGAAGCTCAGGTGCCTTTCTTCTCGTTATCAGGTTCTGATTTTGTTGAAATGTTCGTTGGTGTGGGTGCTTCACGTGTACGTGATTTATTCAAACAAGCAAAAGAAAAATCTCCTGCTATTATCTTCATCGACGAGATTGATGCTGTTGGTAGAGCGAGAGGAAAAAGTAATATGTCTGGCGGAAATGACGAAAGAGAAAACACTTTAAACCAATTACTAACAGAAATGGATGGTTTTGGTACAAACTCTAACGTAATTGTTTTAGCCGCAACCAACAGAGCTGATGTACTTGACAAAGCCTTAATGCGTGCTGGTCGTTTTGACAGACAAATTTTTGTTGACTTACCGGATATTCGTGAAAGAGCTGAAATATTTGCAGTTCACTTAGCTCCTATCAAAAAAGTAGAAGGTCTTGATTTAGATTTCTTAGCAAAACAAACTCCGGGATTTTCAGGTGCAGATATTGCAAATGTTTGTAACGAAGCCGCCTTAATTGCTGCCCGTAACAACAAAGCTGCAGTAGACAGACAAGATTTCTTAGACGCTGTTGACAGAATCATTGGAGGTCTTGAAAAGAAAAACAAAATCATTACTCCTGAAGAAAAAAGAGCAATTGCAATTCACGAAGCAGGACATGCAACTGTAAGCTGGATGCTTGAACACGCTGCTCCTCTTATTAAAGTAACTATTGTTCCTCGTGGACAAAGCTTAGGAGCCGCATGGTATTTACCTGAAGAGAGACAAATCGTTAGAACTGACCAAATGCTAGACGAAATGTGCGCAACAATGGGTGGAAGAGCTGCTGAAAAAGTAACTTTTGACAGAATTTCAACCGGTGCATTAAGCGATTTGGAAAAAGTGACAAGACAGGCTCGTGCAATGGTAACCATTTATGGCTTGAATGATAAAATTGGTAACGTTACTTATTACGATTCGACAGGACAAAGCGAATATAATTTCTCTAAACCATATTCTGATGAAACTGCAAAAATTATTGATGCTGAAATTTCAGAATTAATTGAAGGTCAATACCAAAGAGCCATTCAAATTTTAGAAGACAACAAAGACAAGTTAAATCAACTTGCCGATATATTGATTGAAAAAGAAGTTATTTTTAAAGATGACTTAGAAACTATATTTGGAAAACGTACTTTTGACAAAAATTTAGGAGAAGTAGTTTCATAAATTTTCAAGGAAAAGTTTAATATTTTTTAAAATCTTAATTCAAAAACCTCTTTTGAATTAAGATTTTTTTATCTTTGAACGTTTTCAATTAACATGTAAAGTATTTCATATAAAATGAGTTTTTTCAAAAAAATATTTGGTTCTGCCAATGCTTCATCTGATGAAGAGAATGAAAGCGAGTATGGAAACAATTCTGCTCCAAACAGTCATTTATCCATAGATGAACAATTCATTTTTAATTTTAAAAAGAATGGAGGGAAATTTTTGTATTGCGAAAACAAACAAGAAGTTGAAGAACAATTTGAAAATATTTTAGAAGAAAATGACTGGTTTGAAAGTGAAGCTTTATGCTATGAACCAGGGCTTTTTCAATTATTAGAAGAAAATAAACTGCTCTATATTTCACCAAAAAGCCCAAAGTTTTTATTAGCCTCCTGTGAAAATCTTATTGCTGATGAAGGATCCATTTTATTTTCATCAAAACAAATTAGACAAGACAAACCTAACGAGTTGCCAGCTAATATTGTTATAATAGCAACTACAAGCCAAATATTACCTATGAAAAGTGACGGCTTAAGCGCTATTAAAAGAAAATACGAAAGAGATTACCCTACGAATATTACCACAATTAAATATTTCGAAAAAGCAAAAGAAGAAGATTTTACTCAATACGGAAGTGTTGCAAAAAACTTATACTTATTACTCTTAGAGGACCTTTAAGATGAATGAAACACTCAAGAGAACCATTTCTGGTGCTGTTTATATCGCTTTATTACTAACTTCTATTCTGTTTTCGACCGAAAGCTTTATTATTCTTTTTGGTATTTTTCTAATTATTGCTATTTATGAATTCTGCAATTTAGTCAACCTCAATAAAACATTTTCAATTCTTTTTGGTATTATATTATACTCAGGTATTATATTAATAAGTCATTATAACAAACAGACCACATTATTTTTGGAAGACACATTTAATTCAAAATTAAATTTAAACACCAATATCCAACAATTAGATTTAATCCTGCTTGCTGTTACTCTTGTAATCTCAATAAAATGTATTTTATTTTTATTTTATGACAACGTGCAAAAAGTAAGTATTTCATCAAAATATTTGTATTTACTGGGATATGTTACTTTGCCTTTTTTATTTATCATTAAAATTTCCTTTGGTACCAATGATTACAATCCAAAAATTATAATTGGTTTGTTTATTTTGATTTGGACCAATGACACATTTGCCTATTTAGTTGGAAAATCCATTGGAAAACATAAATTATTCGAACGCATTTCGCCAAAAAAAACTATAGAAGGTTTTCTAGGCGGAGTAGTTTTTGCTGCTTTTGCAGGTTTCCTGATTTCAAAATTATACATTCAGCCCAATCCTGATTTCAGTAGCAGATCTATTTTAATTTGGACGATTATTGCTTTAATTGCCAGCATTTTTGGAACAATTGGAGATTTAATCGAATCTAAATTTAAAAGAATCGCCGGAGTAAAAGATAGTGGCGCCATAATGCCCGGACACGGAGGTGTTTTAGATCGACTAGATAGTGTTATATTTGTAGCACCCGTTATATTTTTATTTTATCAAATTTTATATTATGTTTCATAAAGAAGGAGGTCCATCCATTTTATTAGGTACTGTTTTTGCTGTTGCCGTACTTTTAATTGCTGACAAATTCATTGATATTTCATGGCTAAGAATACTTGTGCAAATTGCTGGTGTTATAGTTTTAATTATCATCTTACAGTTTTTTAGAAATCCTAAAAGAATTGCAATCAGAAATAGTGATCACATTCTTGCTCCGGTAGACGGAAAAGTTGTAGTTATTGAAGAAGTTTATGAAGGTGAATTTTTTAAAGACAAACGTTTGCAAGTTTCTATTTTCATGTCTCCTATTAACGTACACGTAACACGTTATGCGATGGATGGTATTATAAAATTCAGCAAATATCATCCTGGAAAATTTTTAGTAGCCTGGCATCCAAAAGCAAGTGAAGAAAACGAAAGAACCACTGTTGTAATTGAAAATGATTCTTTTGGACAAATATTATACAGACAAATTGCCGGTGCATTGGCACGCAGAATTGTAAATTATGCTCAGGAAGGAATGCAGGTCATTCAGGGTACTGATGCCGGTTTTATTAAATTTGGTTCGAGAGTAGATTTATTTTTACCTTTAGGTACTCCAATTAATGTGGTGTTAAACCAAAAAGCAGTTGGAGGTAAAACTATTATTGCTACAAAAGCTTAAATGACTAAAAAAGACTTAGATATTCGTTTTTCAGAAGCTGTAGAAACCGCTATGAAAATGACACAAGCTTCACTGCCGCAAGATGTGCAGTTAAGACTTTATGCATATTATAAACAAGCTACATTTGGAACTGCAGTATATAATCAATCTGAAAATTTTGATTTACGCGATGCATTCAAAACAAATGCCTGGATGCAAATTAGTCATATATCTATTGAAGAAGCTAAAGAAAATTATATTGAAATAATTAATTCATTAACATCAAAATAATTAAATCATGAAGAAAAACATCATACGTTTTACATTCACAGCTTCATTACTGATGTTATTTTCCTGTAATGACAATAAACTGACCGAAGTTGTTGAAGTTCCTTTACCTACAAAAGAAGAAAAAATCACAATAGGTATTCCTGCCGATGTAAAAGCAGATGAGGGTTCATTTGCTCTCACAAAACTCCCTTTTGCGTATGATGCTTTAGCACCTGCTATAAGATCATTGACTTTAGAAACCCATTATTCTAAACATTATTTAGGGTACACCAATAATTTAAATAAAGAAATTGTTTCGACTGAATTTGAAAATGCTCCCATTGAAGATATCCTAAAAAAAATGGATATGAACAATGCAAAACTTCGTCAAAATGCAGGAGGATACTACAATCACACCCTTTATTTTGATATTTTAACACCAAAAGAACAAACTCCAAAAGATACTTTAGCAGGTTCAATCAATAAAGAATTTGGATCTTTTAGTAATCTTACAACTCAATTTAAAAATGAGGCGACTAAACAATTCGGTTCAGGATGGGTTTGGCTGGTTGTAGACAGAGCAGGTAAATTGCAAATTACAACTACCGAAAATCAGGATAACCCTTTGATGAGAAACGCCCTGATACCAGGTACACCTATTTTAGGAATTGACCTATGGGAACACGCCTATTATCTGGATTATCAAAACAGAAAAGGCAGTTATATTGATGCTTTCTATAAACTAATCAATTGGGAAAAAGTAAACGAAAATTACAAAACCGCTCTGACTAAGGTTAAAAAGTATTAAAAAAATCCGATCTAAAAAAATAAAAAAGTTTGATGAAAATATTTTCATCAAACTTTTTTATTTGTACCAGGGATTCTAAAGCTTAAATTCCTGCAATTGCTTTTATTTCATCAATAATACGAAGAGCCAAAACATCTGCTTTTTCCTGAGACGAAGCTTCTGTGTAGATACGGATAATCGGTTCTGTATTTGATTTTCTTAAATGAACCCATTCCGCAGCAAAATCAATTTTGACACCATCAATGGTTGTAATATCTTCATTTTTATATTTTTCAGTCATGGCAACTAAAATTGCATCAACATCTATTTGTGGTGTCAGTTCAATTTTATTTTTACTCATATAATATTCCGGATACGAAGCGCGTAATGCCGATACTGACATATTTTTATTAGCCAAATGCGTCAAAAACAACGCTACTCCAACCAAACTGTCTCTTCCGTAATGTGATTCCGGATAAATAATTCCTCCATTACCTTCTCCCCCAATAATAGCATTATTTTTCTTCATTAATTCCACTACATTCACCTCGCCTACCGCACTGGCTTCATAGCTTCCGTTATGAAAATTAGTCACATCTCGCAACGCACGTGATGAAGACATATTTGAAACTGTATTTCCTGGAGTTTTGCTCAATACATAATCTGCACAAGCAACCAAAGTATATTCTTCTCCAAACATTTCGCCATCTTCGCTGATAAATGCCAAACGATCAACATCCGGATCTACTACAACTCCTAAATGTGCTTTCTCTTTAACTACCAATTCTGAAATATCGGTCAGATGTTCTTTTAATGGTTCCGGATTATGAGGAAAATGTCCGTTTGGCTCGCAATACAATTTTACGACTTCAACCCCCATTTGTTCTAATAATTTTGGAATAATAATTCCGCCTGAAGAGTTTACTCCATCAACAACCACTTTAAATTTTGCTGCTTTTACAGCTTCAACATCAACCAAAGGCAAATTCAAAACCTCGTCGATATGAATATCCATATACGCATCATTCACTGTAATTTCCCCTAAATTATCTACATCTGAGAAATCGAAAGCTTCTGCTTCGGCAATTTCAAGAATTTTTGCACCTTCAGCTCCGCTTAAAAATTCTCCTTTTTCATTCAATAACTTCAACGCATTCCACTGTTTTGGATTATGAGAAGCCGTTAAAATAATTCCGCCATCAGCTTTTTCTAATGGTACAGCAATTTCTACAGTTGGCGTTGTCGAAAGTCCAAGATCAATTACATTAATTCCTAAGCCAATCAACGTATTTACTACCAGATTATGAATCATTGGCCCTGAAATTCTGGCATCGCGACCAATTACAACGGTTAATTTTTCTTTTGAAGTATTATTTTTTAAAAAGGTTCCGTATGCCGATGCAAATTTCACAGCATCAACAGGAGTCAGGTTATCTCCTACTTTTCCACCGATAGTTCCGCGTATTCCTGAAATCGATTTTATTAAAGTCATTTTTGTGAGTTATAGTTATTTATTACAAATATAAAAAAGTTGCTGAGTTACTAAGAGGTTATAGCATTAAGATTTTAAAATAATCATTACATGTTAAGGACAAAAAACTACTATTTTTTTAACAAAAATGATTTAAAAAGTTTTTTATACATTTACAATGACGATCTTAGCTACTCAATTCCTTAGAATCTTAATACCTCAAAAGCAATGAATTTTCTTGCCCATATATACCTTTCCGGTGAAAATGATTTAATTAAAATTGGTAATTTCATGGCAGATGGTATTCGTGGAAAACAATTTGAGCATTTTCCTTATGATGTACAAAAAGGAATTATTTTACATCGATTTATCGATACATATACCGATTCTCATGACATTTTCAGGCAAAGTACCAAACGATTACACGAAAAATACCATCATTATGCCGGTGTAATTGTAGACATTGTTTACGATCATTTTTTAGCTAAAAACTGGACAAAATATTCTGATGAAAAATTAGAAGATTTTATCAATCGTTTTTACAATTCACTGCATGATAATTATGCTATACTTACTGAAAAAACACAGGACTTAATGCCTTACATGATCGAAAGAAACTGGCTTCTGAGCTACCGTACAGTAGAAGGAATTCATCAGATTTTAACTCAAATGGACCGAAGATCGAAAAACATATCCAAAATGCAATTTGCCAGCGAAGAATTAAAAGAATTTTATACTGATTTTGAAGATGAGTTCACTAGTTTTTTTGAAGACATTCAACAACAATCCAAACAAAAATTACTTTCCTTATAAAATCAAATTGATTCTATAAAACCAATATTTACCCATTATGAAAAAAATAAAAAAAAAAATCATATACTACTTTTTTCTACAAGAGAAGAAGCCTCTAAGCCTCCCATCCAGGATTTTAATTATTACAAAGATTTATAACTAAATCATCCGGATTTGAATGTTAAAGCCTAAATTTGCTATATCATATCCATAATTTTTCACAAACAAAATGCTTAATAAATATTTTAGAAAATTAGAAAGTATTATTTCTTTGGCTCAATCCTTAATGACTCCAAAGCAGTTTATTTTTTTATCAAGTGTTTTAATAGGTATATCTTGTTCATTTGCAGTAATTGTTTTAAAAACTTTTGCCCATAGTGTTTTTTCTTTTGCTACATATGTCAATGACATTTTAAAACTAAGTTTCATTCCCAGTATTTTTCCAATTATCGGAATTGTACTTACCGTTTTTGTTGTCAATAGAATATTAAACGGAAGTATTGAAAAAGGAACTTCTCAAATATTATATGCAGTAGCCAAGAAAGCCAGTATCATTCCTAAAAAACAAATGTATGCTCAAATCGTTACGAGTTCATTAACTGTTGGTTTAGGAGGTTCAGCCGGTCTTGAAAGTCCAATTGTAATTACAGGAGCAGCCTTTGGATCAAATTTCGCACAAAACTATAAATTACCTTATAAAGACAGAACTTTACTTATTGGCTGTGGTGTGGCAGCAGGAATTGCTGCTGCGTTTAACGCACCTATCGCCGGAGTTCTTTTTGCTATTGAAGTTTTATTGGTCGATGTAAGTATTTCTGCCTTCACTCCTATTATGATTTCAGCAGCTACCGGTGCTTTGGTTTCTGCCATTGTATTAGATGAAACCATTCTGCTATCTTTCAAAAAACAAGAAGCTTTTGATTATCATAACATTCCTTTTTATGTTCTTTTGGGAATATTGACCGGATTTATGGCTGTTTACTATGCCCGAAACTTTCAAAGAGTCGAGCATTACTTTTCGAAATTAAAAATGAATGCTTATCAAAAAGCATTATTCGGTTCCTCAATTCTGGCTTTACTTATTTTTATTTTTCCTACTCTTTTTGGAGAAGGCTATGAAAGCATCAGGACTTTATCAGAAACTGATCCTGGAAAATTATTAGACAATACTTTATTTGAAGACTTCAGAAATAATCAATGGATTTTGCTTCTTTTTGTTGGAACTACAATGATGATTAAAGTATTTGCATCGGGACTGACAATAGGAAGTGGCGGGAATGGTGGAAATTTTGCCCCATCTTTGTTTTTAGGCTCCTATTTAGGTTATTTCTTTTCAAAATTTATTACACTCATTGGATTGTCAAAATTACCTATTACTAATTTTACTATGGTTGGTATGGCAGGAATATTGAGTGGATTATTTCATGCTCCTCTGACAGCAATATTCTTAATCGCAGAAATAACAGGCGGTTACAGCTTAATGATCCCTTTGATGATTGTGTCTTCGATAAGTTTTGCAATTTCAAAACGTTTTGAAAAATATTCGCTTGATGTAAAAGGACTTGCCAAAAAAGGTCACGCTTTCACTAGCAATAAAGACTCTAATATCCTTTCGACTTTAGACATTGAAACAATAATTCAGTGCGATTATTTAACCGTTTATCCTGATGATAATTTAAGCAAACTGGTTGATCTTATATCACATTCTAATCAGGTAGTTTTTGCTGTTGTAAACAATGAAAAAAAACTCGTTGGTATTGTGCATTTTAATCATATTCGTGAAATTATCTTTAATACTTATCGGGTTAAATACACTCAAATCAAAGATGTAATGAAGACTCCTCCAGCTATCATTTATTCTTTTGACAGTATGGAAATTGTAATGAGTAAGTTCGAAAAATCTAAATCGGCATTTCTTCCCGTTATACGAAATGATAAATATTATGGCTTCATTTCCAAATCTATAGCACTTGAAGCCTACAGAACCAAACTCCGTTCAATGACAATTGAATAAATTTAATATCGGATAGTTGTTTTTTTTGATTTATCCGATATTAAGAAGTATCTTTGGAGTGTAATGTGGGATATAGACTTAACATATAGAGCTGAATTTCAATCAACTTTTGACAGATTGTATCAAAAAAGGCAGGATTTGCAAAACAGCAGACCATTGCCCAATATTGCTTTACATAAAATTCGCGAAAGTTTATCTTTAGAATGGACATACAACTCAAACAGTATTGAAGGAAATACGATGAGTCTGAGAGAAACCCAAATGGTAATTCAGGAAGGAATAACGATAAAAGGAAAATCGCTTCGAGAACATTTTGAAACCCATAATCATGACAAAGCAATTGATTATTTGTATTCGATAGTAGATGACAGTTACAAACTTAGAAGTATTGATATTCTTTCGATCCACGGATTAGTTTTGCGTTCTATCGAAGATGATTTTGCAGGACGATTACGAAATGGAGGCGTTAGAATTTCAGGAGCTAATTTTATGCCTCCAAATGCCAACAAAGTTTCAGATTATCTGGATGAACTGATTGATTTTATTAATACAAATCCACTTCATTTAAATGATATAGAACTCGCTACAATTTATCATCACAAACTGGTATGGATACATCCTTTTTTTGATGGTAACGGCAGAACAGTTCGTTTGAGTATGAATCTGTTATTAATGCGTTGTGGTTTTCCGCCTGCTATTATTCTTAAAAATGACAGGAAAAAATATTATGAAGCGCTCAATCAGGCAAATAATGGTCATTATCAGAAACTAACACTTTTGATGTGCCAGGCTTTAGAGCGAACTTTAAATATTTATTTAAGCGCAATGCCAGGAAGCGTTTATGATTATCAAAAAATCTCTGATATTGTTAGCGAACCACAAACTCCGTACGGTCAGGAATATGTTAGCTTATTAGCCAGAACCGGAAAAATTGATGCTTATAAAGAAGGCAGAAACTGGTACACTACTAAAGAAGCTATTGAAGAATATATGGCAACCCGAAAAAGAAAACGCTAAAATTAATCCTTTCAAATTAAAAACCTGAAAGGATTATAATTCAAATTTTTAACCATGAAAATTAAAGCCATTATTGTTGATGATGAATCTCATGCACGTAGTTTTCTGAAAAAATTATGCAATAGATATTTCACAGATAAAATCGAAATCGTTGATGAGTGTAATTCTGTTTCTTCAGCTTTAATTTCAATAAAAAAGAACACACCAGACCTTGTTTTTCTGGATATTCAGATGCCCGATGAAAATGGTTTTGAATTGCTTTCTAAATATGAAAATATTCCGTTTGAAATCATTTTTACAACGGCTCATAAAGAATTTGCGATCGAAGCAATTCGCAAAAGTGCCTTAGATTATCTGGTGAAACCAATTGATGTACAAGACTTTAAAACTGCAATTAACAGACTTGAATCTGTTTTAGAAATCAAACTCAACTTAAACCGATATCAGTTACTGGCTGAAAATTTAAATCAGCCAACATCTGCAAAACAAAGAATTGCATTTCCTACCAAAACAGGTTTTGAAGTAATTCATGTAAATCAAATCATTTTTTGTAAATCTGATGGATCTTATACCATTATTCACACTAAAGAATCGCTGCATCATACTTCAAAATCATTTAAAGAAGTATGTGAATTATTAGCATCTGAAATTCGATTTTTAAAAGTACACCGAAGCTATTTGATCAATGCCGAATATGTTAAGAATTTCAAATCTGACGATTATATTTTAGAAATGACTTCCGGCGATGAAATTCCTGTTTCAGACAAATCATTCAATAAAAAAGAGCTTATTGATGCGATCACCAAATAAGATTTTTTTTCAGCTCTTTTTTCTTTTTATTACATCATTTACTTTTGGTCAATATTTTCCATCTACAAATTTCACAACCTCAGATGGTTTGCCCAATAATGCGGTTCGTTCTCTTTTTTTAGATTCGAAAAATGTTTTATGGATTGGTACTGAAAATGGCGTTTCAAGAATGGAAAACGGAACTTTTACCACTATTGACGAAAGTAACGGTTTGGGCCACAATAGTTGTTGGGATATTAACGAAGATTCTGACGGAAATATGTGGTTTGCCAGTTATGGCGGCGGCGTAAGTAAATTTGATGGTAAAAAGTTTACGGTTTTTACAACCAAAAACGGACTTCTGGCTAACAAAACAAGAAAAGTTTTTCCTTATAAAGGCAAAGTTTATGTTGGTACAGAACAAGGCGTTTCTATAATTGACATTAAAACAAACAAACTCATAACTCCAAAAGTACCAGCACATAAAGAAGATTTTATTTCTATAGCCTTTGTTGCGTATAATGGTATAGTATATTTTACTTCTACATTTCAAGGTTTATTTAAAATTGACGAATCAACTGTTATTCCTCGTATTATACCTGTCATTTTGCATAAAAATTCGTATTCGTTAGGTCTCTTTGATTCAACCCTTTATAGCGGAAATGAAGGTCATATTAACAAATTTGACTTCAATAAAATCTCAAAAGGAGACAAATCATCTGTAAATTTTGGAAAATCTTTTGTCTGGCAATTTGCAAAAGACAAAAGACATACCATTTTTGCTGCGGCTTGGGGTGTATATACGCCTGACGGAGGACTTTATACAATTGAAGAAAATAAGATGACGGATGTTTCTGTTGCGTACGGAATTGATTCTAAAGTATTACTAAATGTTGTCTACGATCACTTTAATGACATACTTTATGTGGGTTCAAACAACAATGGAATTTATCAGGTAAGATTAAATCAAATTATCAACTACAATTCTTTTGAAAATACATCTATTATTGATTTTGAAAATTTCAATAATCATAAATTAATTTTAGAAAAAAGAGGAATCAAAGTTCTAAACTCAAAACAGCAAATTGTAAAATCAATTTCACTCGAAGATTTTAAGAAAACTGAAATGAGTTTTTACAAAAAAGGAAAAAACATATTAAGTAAACAATCAGCAGAATCAAGAGATTTTGAATTGAATTTTGATATTCCGGCAAATGAAATTGAGTTTTATGAAATTGTAAAAAATCAAAATTCTTTCTGGATTAATAGCAACATCGGAATTTTTGAAATTGATGAAAATTACAAACTAATTAATTATTTACCCAAACATAGTTTAAAAATTGGGTTTACGTACGATAACAAACTAATCGAAACTATTACTTATGCAGGAACCCGCGTTTATGAAAATTTAAAAACGCTGGAAAATACTCATTATTCAAAGTTCGAAAAAAAAACACCGCAATACATCGTAAAAATTCTAACTAATAAAAACAAAACGTATCTTTTATCTGTTTTTAATGGTTTGTATGTGTATAAAAATGGGCAATTTCAATCGTATTTAGCAGACGGAATCTGGAAAGAAAAAAAGTTTAAACACATTACAAAAAACAACAAAGGACAGCTCATTTTAGCGGCAGAATTTGGTGATGTTTTCGTTGTTGACGATTCCAAATCTTTTAAAGTCCTAAAAACGATTTCAAAAAAGCAGATTAGCGGGAGTACTATTTTATTTCTGGAATCTTATAAAGATTTTATTTTGATAGGTACCGAAAAAGGGATCAATATTTATAAAGATGGCGTTATAAGACTAATTGACAAAGAACAAGGTTTAAAAGATTGCAGGATTACGACTTCTCAAATTTTTGACGACACCTTATGGCTAGGAACGCAAAAAGGTTTTTACAACATAGATTTAAACCGTTTGATTACCGCACAATTAACTGTCTCGGAAATCGAAATCAACAAAATAGCAATCAATAATATTCAGTTAAAACCTTCAGCATATAAATGGTTTAGATACAATTCAAAACAATTAATTTCAGATTATAAACACAATTCTTTTTCGATAGATTTTGTTCCGAAAGGGCATTCATTTCCTAACAAATTAAAATTCAGATATCGATTAAACGAAAATAATCGCTGGAGCCCTTACAGCGAAAAAACGAATTTATTTTTGCCTTATCTTCCTTCCGGAAACTATAATTTAGACATTGAAGTTTTTGATATGAACGCCGGAAAATCAAGATTTTTCAGCATTCTGCAAATTAAAATCCAGCCTCCTTTTTGGTTAAGCTGGTGGTTTATTACGATAGCTATTACTATTTTATCTGGAGTTTTGATTTATATTTTTATTCGAATAAAAAGAAAATCGAATGAAAAAATGATTATTCAGCGTCGTATTGCAGAAACCAAACTTGAAGCATTATTGAGTCAAATGAATCCGCATTTTACTTTTAATGCTATGAATGCTATTCAGGATTTTATAATAAGCAACGATATTGATAACTCGTTGCTGTACATAAGCGAATTTTCAAAATTAATTCGAAAAACACTAGAAAACTCATCCAAACAATTGATTACGATTGACGAAGAAATAGAATATCTCGAAGCCTATATTACAATCGAAAATATGCGTTTTGATAATCGGATAGATTTTGAAATTAAAATTTCTAAAGAAGTCGATACTTGTTTTACAAAAATCCCGACAATGCTTTTGCAACCTTTTGTTGAGAATGTTTTTGTTCACGCTTTCAACGAATCTAGTATTGCCCCAAAATTGATTATTTCCTTTCAATTGATTTCAGAAAATATTCTGGAATGCAAAATCATAGATAACGGAATGAGTTTAAATGCTGCTAAAAAAAGCAAACTACACCAATCAAAAGGAATTCAGTTAACAAAAGAACGTCTTTCTCTTTTGCAGGATTTAAAAACCGATTCAATCGAAATTGCCTTTACAGAAAATCAGGGTACAACTGTAACAATTTTGTTACTGGTTTAATATATTATACTCTTTATTGAAAAGCACTTGTTAACATTTAACGAGTGCTTTTTTGTTTATAAACCAAAAGAATCGTTTCATGTTAAATTTATTGGTGTTTATAAGGTAAAACCATTAGGGAATTAGTGATGATTTATTTTTGAAGAATAACCCATAAACAAAATCTTGTAATTTTTATTGCAAATACTGTTGTACAGAAATTCGAGTATCTCCCGTTTAATGAGGAACTCTATTCCTGTATCTAAAATAATTTAGGACTGACAAGAATTGACAGTTTGACAAATTACATTTGCGAATTAATTATTAATCTTTAAAACAAAAAAATGGAAACAGTATTTGAAAACCTGAGTATTTCTGAAATTATTGAAAATTTAAAAAAAGAATATGATTCAATAAAAAATGCAACAGTAAATATAGCAATATCCGGACAAAGTGGAGCCGGAAAATCTTCATTAATTAATGCTATTATTGGACGAAAAGTAGCAGAAGTAGGAATTACCGAGACAACTTTGAATATTAAAAAGTATGTCAGCAATGGTATTCATTTTTCAGATTTACCTGGTTGCGGTACGGAAAAATTTCCGATTAAAACTTATTTAGAAAATTGCAATTTAGAAAGCTTTGACGCTGTAATTGTTGTAACCGCAAATCGTTTTTACGAAAATGATGTTTGGCTAATTAAAGAAATGATTAGAATTGGAAGACCTGTTTATGTAGTTCGCACAAAAATGGACACATCAATTAATGATGGAATGCACGACGATAACTTGACTGAATATGAAGTCTTTGAAAAAGTAAAAAATGACATTAAAAGCAATATTGGAAATATTGACATTAAAGGTATTTATTTGACTTCTTCCAGAGAACCCTTAAAAATGGATTTGTCAAAATTATTGATCGATATACAACACAACTTGTCAGGAATAAAAAAACAGCGCTTTATAGCTGATGTTGCACCTTTAAATGAACAAGTTTTAAAAGAAAAAAGTATTGTTGCGCAAAAAGCTGTTAGTTATGGTGCTTATGCAGCTGCTGCAAATGGAATTAACCCAATTCCAGGTTTAGATATTGGGCTTGACATTGCCATTTTAATAAAAATGTCAACGGAAATTCAAAATATATATGGATTAGATGAAAAGAGTATTGATGAGCTATCGAAAAGAATGGGGAATACTGCTAATTTTACAGCCATTAAAGCAAAAGTTGCGCAATATGCAACCAAATTCATTGCTAGAGAAGGAATAATGATATTATTAAAAAGACTTTCTGTAAATATTGGGTCTAAAGAAGTCTTAAAATATATTCCATTTGTTGGGCAAATTGCAGCAGCAGGAATAGGATACAAAATGACAGATAGCTTTGGTTGTGATCTAATTGAAGAATCAGAGGCACTCGTAAGAGAAATTTTAATTAAAAGTCAAGATGAAATAACACGATAAACTTTAAAGGTTCAACTATATTACAAGTTGAACCTTTTATTTTTTCAATAATTCCCAAACCCCTTCCTCAACTCCTCTTTTATCTCTTCTGCCAGCCATTTTGGTTCTATTACCTTAACCAAACTTCCATATTTTAAAACTTGCTGGCTGAACTCAAAATTAGGATGAATGTATAATTCAATATCAAAAGTATCTACGTTATCCATATTGATTTCTTTTTGAGAATGATGTATAGGAAGTGAAAGTACGTAAGGTTTTTGCGAGAAATGAAATGAAAGTTTTATAGTTTGCAATTTATGATCAACATAGTTTAGCCCAATAACATTTCTAAATTTCTCTTTTGCTTCGTCAGTTTTCGCTTTAAACTTCTTAGTCCCTAATTTGATATTTTCAATTCTGTCAATTCCAAAAGTTCGATAGCCTTTATCCGTTTCGCCAACTACATACCATCTGTTCTGATATTGTTTCAGGAAATAGGGTTTAAGCAAATACTCTTCTTTTTTAAGATGATAAAAACTATCATGCATGAAACTTATAGGTAATCTTTTTTGAATAGCTTTTAAAACAATTTTAAAATTGTGAATAGATGCCGTTATAGCCTTTGTTTCAAATTCAATTAAAGAAAGTGGATTTATTTTATCTTCAAAATTAGAAGTAAAAAGCTCAGCTGATGCCAATATCTCAATATGACTTAAAAAAGATTCCGTATTACTACTTTCTTTTTCGTCAATAAAATACCCCCCAATTTTATAATCAAATGTAATTTTTATTCCATAAATAATAAATAATTTATCAATAAGTCTATAAAAAGTGCGATCACTAATCTTGGGTTTTGTAATACCTAACTTTATAACTAATTGTCCTATTTTTTGATAAGGTCTTTTAGTTAAGGTATCAATCAAAATACTGGTTTGTGCTACCTGTGTTGAGTTAAGAGGTTTATGCTCTTTGTTTTCATTTTTCATACTTCAAAAATAGAAAAACAAACTGACAATTACTGTCGCTTTGGCTTTATCTAACACTGACACAAATTGGCAGTAACGAATGATATTTTTACAGCCTAAATTTAAAACAAGTATCATGAAAAATCTTTTTAAAAAGCAAAACACCGAAATGGACTTTACTAATTTAAGTACCATTATATCTACATCTGCTGCCGCAGGAATGGCAATTGCAAATCACCTTGGTAAAAATCCTCAAACGGGAGGGCTTATTGGCGTTGGACTTTCGCTCTTGGTTACCGGATTAATTACTGCATTGGAAGATGAAGTTTATATTCCTAATTCTAAAAACTAATCTACACAATTATTTAAACTAAATCATTATTAATCAGACGAAAGTCGTAACACTTACACAATCATGTTATTTCAATTATTATTAAACTTTATTGTTTTCATTATAAAATGTATTGTATGGATAGTATTAGTATTAGCAGCAATCCCTTTTGGAATTTATATGCTGTTAAACGAATGGTTTCCTGTTTTCGCACATGATGGCGGTTTTTGGTATTGGTCAGTCTTTTCTGTTTTATCAATAATAGGCTTTATTGTACTTTGGAAACCTATAGTATGGATAGTTGGAGTTTTACAAACTCTGGGATTGGGAATGGAGTAAAACCTAAAATAAGTATTTAAAAACGCTAACTTCGATTAGCGTTTTTTGTTACAATTTTTAACATAAACTTCTGCACCGTAGCACTAAAAGAACAAATCAAAGTGGTAACTTTGCGTTTTGCTCAAAATTATGTTAGATAAAGACAATACTATTGAAGTTCTTGGTGCAAGAGTTCATAATCTAAAAAATATCGATATTTCTATTCCGAGAGAAAAACTTGTAGTGATTACAGGACTTTCAGGCTCGGGAAAATCTTCTTTGGCTTTTGATACGATTTATGCCGAAGGGCAGCGTCGTTATGTTGAAACTTTTTCGGCTTATGCGAGACAGTTTTTGGGTGGTTTAGAGCGTCCGGATGTTGATAAAATTGACGGACTTTCACCTGTTATTGCAATTGAACAAAAAACAACCAGTAAAAGTCCGCGCTCGACTGTTGGAACCATTACTGAAATATATGATTTCTTAAGACTTTTATACGCTCGAGGCGCTGACGCATACAGTTACAACACAGGCGAAAAAATGGTTTCCTACTCTGATGAGCAAATTAAGGATTTGATTATTCAGGATTATAATGAAAAGCGCATCAATATATTAGCTCCGGTAATTAAAGCCAGAAAAGGACATTATGCTGAACTTTTTCAACAAATTACCAAACAGGGATTTTTGAAAGTTCGAGTAAATGGTGAAGTTCAGGATTTGGTTTCGGGAATGAAACTGGATCGTTATAAAACTCATGATATCGAGATTGTAGTAGACAGAATGTTAATTGAAGGTAATCCTGATACTCAAAAAAGATTGTCAGAAAGTATTAATACAGCTATGCATCATGGCGAAAATGTATTAATGATTTTAGATCAGGATACTAATGAAGTACGATATTTCAGTAGAAATTTGATGTGCCCTACAACCGGAATTTCTTATCAAAATCCGGAACCGAATTTATTTTCTTTCAACTCTCCAAAAGGTGCTTGTCCGCATTGTAACGGCTTGGGAACAGTTCACGAAATCAATATAAAAAAGATCATTCCGAATCCGAAATTATCTATAAAAGCGGGTGGTTTTGCGCCGCTTGGCGAATACAAATCTTCCTGGATTTTTAAACAATTGGAAACCATTGGAGAAAAATTCGGATTTAAGCTTACTGATCCAATTGAGAAAATTCCGGAAGAAGCCATGACAATGATTTTGCATGGTGGAAAAGATAAATTTACCGTAAGTTCAAAAGATCTTGGCGTTACAAGAGATTATAAAATTGATTTTGAGGGAATTTCAAATTTCATCAAAAATCAATACGACGAAAGTTCTTCGACAACTTTAAAACGTTGGGCAAAAGATTTCATGGACGAAATTAATTGTCCGGTCTGTGAAGGTTCCCGTCTTAAAAAAGAAGCTCAGTTTTTTAGGGTAAATGAAAAAAATATCACCGAATTGTGTGATATGGATATTTCTGATTTAACTGCTTGGTTTCAGGATTTAAATAATCATTTAACAGACAAACAGCTTTTAATTGCATCAGAAGTTGTCAAAGAAATTAAAGACCGTTTGAACTTTTTAATGAATGTTGGGTTGAATTATCTGGCTTTAAGCCGAAGTTCAAAATCACTTTCGGGTGGTGAAGCACAACGTATTCGTCTGGCAACCCAAATTGGTTCACAATTGGTTGGCGTTTTGTATATTCTGGACGAGCCCAGTATTGGTTTACACCAAAGAGATAACGAAAAACTGATTAAATCGCTGGAACAATTACGTGACATTGGAAACTCAGTTATTGTAGTAGAACACGACAAAGACATGATTGAAACAGCAGATTATGTTATTGATATTGGACCTAAAGCGGGTAAATACGGCGGAGAAATCATCAGTATTGGAACTCCGGCAGAAACTTTAAAATCAAACACCATTACCGCTCAATATCTGAATGGTAAAATGAAACTGGAGATACCCAAAGAACGTCGAAAAGGAAACGGAAAGTTCTTAAAACTAACCGGAGCAACAGGAAATAACCTTAAAAATGTTTCAATCGAAATTCCGTTAGGCCAATTAACTTGTGTAACAGGAGTTTCAGGAAGCGGAAAATCAACTTTGATTAACGAGACGCTCTACCCTATTCTAAATGCGTATTATTTTAATGGCGTAAAAAAACCACAACCTTATAAAAAGATTGAAGGTCTTGAACATATTGATAAAGTTATTGATATTGATCAAAGTCCGATTGGAAGAACGCCTCGTTCGAATCCGGCAACTTATACGGAGGTTTTTACTGAAATTCGAAATCTGTTTACCATGACTTCAGAAAGTATGATTCGTGGTTACAAAGCTGGACGTTTTAGTTTTAACGTAAAAGGCGGCCGCTGTGAAACCTGTGAAGGTTCGGGTGTCAGAACAATTGAAATGAATTTTCTTCCGGATGTTTATGTTGAATGCGAAACCTGCCAGGGAAAACGTTTTAACAGAGAAACATTAGAAATTCGCTATAAAGGAAAATCTATTTCGGATGTATTAAACATGACAGTTGATGAAGCAGTTCCGTTTTTTGAAAATATCCCGAAGATTTACAGAAAAGTAAAAACGATTCAGGATGTTGGTTTAGGATACATTACGCTCGGTCAGCAAAGTACAACACTTTCCGGTGGTGAAGCACAACGTATCAAATTGGCAGGAGAATTGTCTAAAAAAGACACCGGAAATACGTTTTATATTCTGGATGAACCTACAACCGGTTTGCATTTTGAAGATATTCGTGTTTTAATGGATGTGATTAATAAACTCGTTGATAAAGGAAATACAATTCTGGTTATCGAACATAACATGGATGTTATTAAGTTAGCCGATTACATCATAGACATTGGCCCGGAAGGCGGAAAAGGCGGTGGACAATTAATTGCTAAAGGAACTCCTGAAGAAGTAGCTCAAAACAAAAAAAGCTATACAGCTAAATTTTTGAAAAAAGAATTAGTTTAAAAAAATTATACCAATAAAAAAACAGTAGCAAATCAAAATATGCTACAGTTTTTTTATTATAAATTCTAATATTATTTTAGATTTATAAAAAAAAATCAGTGGCGGACCGTTCAGGCGTGTTTACCCGAGATTTTGATAGTGGTGGTAATTTGGGATTTGGGATTGGTTACAAATTATTTGATAAATATAGCATCGAAATGAGATATAACACAACCAGAAATGTTTTAAAAGTCTTCATATTTTAAAGTTTTGATTTGGTATGCGCTTGTTACCAACGTCAGTCTGTGAAAAAACTAAAATCAGCCTCTTAAGAATCTCATATTTGAAATTTTTCTTTGGCAGCACGAATACTTTCTCAATTTTAAGAGGTTCTTCACAGCCTGAAGTTCCCGCACTACAAGCAGTTTGTGAATAAATTAAGCCATTCTTCTGATTTGCCACCCGAGCCTTTAGCGAACAGGCGAAGCAAATCGTGCCAAATACAAATCAATTTTCCTATTAAGGCAATTGCCCAAATTGTTTGAAGCGTGTGTTATGAAATGACTATTTACGATTAGCTGTAAAACTAACAAAAAAGGTTTAAATCGTTGCCGTATTTTTTTTACGGACGCTTTTTTCTTTACCTTTGAAAAAAATAAATTCAAAATGCTTAGAAAATTTAAAGTTTCAAATTTCAAAAGTTTTGAAAAAGACTTTGAACTTGATTTAACGGCAGTTAAGGGATATGAGTTTAATAAAGATTCCGTTAAAAATGGAATTATTAATAATGCTCTAGTTTATGGACATAATGGTGTTGGTAAATCAAATCTTGCATTAGCTATTTTTGATATTATTGAACATCTTACGGATAAACAACGCAATGAAATATCGTATAAAAACTATTTAAATGCTTATTGTAAATCCGAATACGCCTCTTTTTATTATGAATTCTATATAAATTCTAAAATTGTAATTTATGAATATAAAAAATCTGATTACAAGACAATTATTTATGAGAAACTAATAATAGATGACGTTGAGAGAATTTTATTTGATAGAATTTCTGAAAATTCAGCCAAAATTAACTTAAAAGGTACTGAAACTTTAAAAACAGAAATTGATAATGATCAATTATCAATTTTAAAATTCATTAAAAATAATTCAGACTTAGAACATAATGATATAAACAATACTTTTTTGTCATTGTTTACATTTGTTGAGCAAATGCTATATTTTAGATCATTATTAGATCGAACATATATTGGATTAGATATTGGCAGTAAACCTATATTTGAAGATATTGTTAAAAAAAATAATGTACAAGATTTTGAATTATTTTTAAATAATGCAGGAATTGAATGTAATCTTTCAATTGTAGACGAAATAGATAAAAAAACAATTGCTTTTGATTTCGATGGTAAAAAAATTCCATTTCCAGAAGTAGCATCTACAGGAACAACTGCATTGGCTTTATTTTATTTTTGGTATCAAAACATTAAAGAGTCTTCTAAAGTATCATTTGTGTTTATTGATGAGTTTGATGCTTTTTATCATCATTCATTATCTGCTTTAATTATTGAAAAACTTAAAGAAACTGGAGTTCAATTTATATTAACAACTCATAACACTTCTGTTATCACAAACGATTTATTGAGACCTGATTGCTATTTTTTAATGAGTAAACATAATATCCGTTCTCTTTCTAAAAGTACAGCAAAAGAATTAAGAGAAGCTCACAATATTGAGAAAATGTATAAAGCTGGATCTTTCTATGTCGAATAATATTTTATTTGTTTTTGAAGGATCTAGTACTGAGGTTCAGATTATTGAAAATCTGAATAAATTTTTCATTAATGAAAATTTAAATGTACACTGCATTTATGGTGGCGAAATATATCAAATTTTCAAGCAGATTAAAGACGATGAAGATTTAGACACCTTTAATTTACTTAAAGAACGTAGTTCTGAAAACGAAGCTATATTAGCAGAATATACTAGAAACGATTTCGCTGAAATATATTTGTTTTTTGATTATGATGGACATTCAATAATTGCTGATGATGAAAAATTAAAAGAACTTTTAGATTTTTTCAATGAGGAAACCGAAAAAGGCAAGCTTTACATAAGTTATCCAATGGTTGAAGCTCTAAAACATATTTCAGATTGTGATAGTTTTAAAGATTCAACTATAGAATGTAAACAAAATATTAAATATAAAAAAGTTGTTTCGGAAGAGGCAATTAAAGAATTAATTGATTTTACGAAGTATGATTTTAATATTTGGAATAATTTAATCATAGTACATTTAAGAAAAATGAATTATATATGCAATAACTCATATGAGTTGCCTAAAACTTTAATTTCTCAATTAGAAATTTTTACTAATCAGTTAGAGAGATATATTGTTCCTGGAAATAAAGTAAGTATTTTGAGTTCTTTTCCTCCTTTTATTCACGATTACTACGGTAATAAGAATACTATTGCTAAATTAAAGATATAATACTACAGTAAATAGCTTAACAAGATTGAAATTTTTACATTTGAGTTTGACCTCCAAAATGTTATATATCTCGATTTTGTATAATTATGGCATAAAATTCTGGCGCTTGGCCGGGAATTAAAGATGCGGGATTTTTCGGTTACACACTAATTTTCCAAATACAAAACCAAATTTCTATTAAGCCAATTATAACTGTTATGTGACGTATTTTATAAGCTATTAATAAACTCTTTAACTCTTTCAAAAACAAATTCTGCCTTCTTGTCTAGTACAATCATGTCAAAATCATCACTTCCTTCTATAAAATCACTTTTTTTAGTTTCTGAATAGACTTTTTGGAAATATTTGTCACGTTTTTTTAACCATTCCAATTGTTCCTTTTTTAATTTTGATTTTTCTTCAGAGTTTAGTTTCAGTTTTAATTTCTTATATACAACATTAAGTAAACTGTCAGATTGCAAGTAATACTCAACTGAACAACCTTTCATATTATCTCCTTTGTCTAAACAGTTTTGATAAGATGATTCTATTTTATTGATTGTTTTTATCGTTTGCGAATTACTGTTAAATGAAAGTGTAATAATGATTAATAATATTGATTTTGATATCATAAATTGTTTTCTGCTTTCCTAATTTTGGCACTATGTCACATAACGCCAGTCTGTAAAAAAAACTGCTGTTTTGTTTCTAACAAATATAGAAAAGTATTGTTTTAAAAACAGGATTTTTCGTATTTTCAAGAATGCAACATATCATGGGTTTCCCATCAACAAATGCATTTTTCTAGTTAAGAAGATGCCCTATCTGCCGATAATCAAATTCGTATTGTAGATGGCTTTTGTAACATTTTTAGAAAATATTTTCTTCATCATCAATTGATTTTATTGTGCTGTTTTTACATTCTAATGGTAAATCAAAATTTTAAAAAGTTTCATTTAAAAGTGTTTTCGAACTCATCTTAACACGTATAACTGCGAAAGAATATGGAGGCAATTCTTTTGAAAATGCTTCTTTGGCAGATAATTTCTGAGTCACTGGTCTGGCGGTTGTTTTTTCCGGATTGCCTGACATTAAAATGTAAGCGGTATTTTCAGCAGTTGAAAAATTCACCAAATCTATTGACGGAGTTACCGCAACAGGAAGCAAATTCACCAATTTTATAATCAAATCTTCAGAGGCATTATCCTGAACTGCAGACACACCAATTCGTTTACTGACTTCATTATTAGCATCTGAAAGTTTTACTGTGCTTTGCAAATAAACATCTCCCGGATTTTGTCCGTATAGTTTTTGTACAAAATAATTTACTGTTGGTTTTACTTCGCTTCCTGTAAAATAAATCAAATCGGGATTCCACTGTGTGTGCTTTTCACGGGCTAATAATGGTGCGTAAGATGCCATGGCAACCACATCTCCATTGCGTTCTACACCTGTAAGATACAGCGCTTCGGACAAAGCATTATAAAATTTATTCCCACGTGAAGCATATTCTCCTAAATATACTTTTGATTTTGAACGGTCGTAACTGTCATAAAAATGCTGGTTATTGATGAACCAGCCCGGACTTTGGTAATAATGTTCGTCTACAATTGGCAGTTTCAGATCATTGGCTATTCTCCAGCCTTCGTTATAATCGGTTCCTTCATTGAACGGACCAACAGTACCAATTACAATGATTTCAGGATATTTTTTCTGCACGGCTTTTACGATCATTCTGTAACGCTCTTCGAAAACATCACTAATAAGATCTTCATTTCCGATTCCGATATATTTTAAATTAAAAGGTTTTGGATGTCCTGCTTCGGCACGTTTTTTACCCCAGGCACTAGTTGCACTTCCGTTTGCATATTCAATCAAATCCAACACATCCTGAACATATTCGTCCATTTCCTGCATCGGGATTCCGAATTGCTGTCCGGCACCTCCATCAGAGGAATTCTGGCAAGGAACACCGGCTGCTAAAACCGGAACAGCTTCTGCTCCCAGATCTTCGCAAAACTGAAAATATTCAAAATAGCCCAATCCCATCGACTGGTGATAATTCCAGATATTTCGTGAAGAAATTCGGTTTTCTAATGGGCCAATGGTATTTTTCCATTTGTAAATATTGTGTAGTCCGTCACCATGTGCTACGCAGCCACCCGGAAAACGTACAAACTTAGGATGCATGTCTGCAATGGCTTCTGCAAGATCAGCACGAAGACCATTTTTACGGTTTTTAAACGTTTTTTGAGGAAAAAGCGAAATCATATCAACAGCTGTTTCTCCAGTTGTACTGATTTCTAAATGTGCATCGGTTACGGTTTTCGAAGGTTTTAAAACTGCACTTAATTTTTTCCACGAAGCGGTTGGTTTTAATACGGCTTCCGCCAAAGTTTCTCCGTTAGCTCCTTTTAGTTTTACAATACATTTTTCTCCTTTCGCAAATACACTAAAATCATACTTTTCATTAGCTTTCAGGGCAATTCCATCAAATCCTGTGTTGCTGATGGTCTCTTTTGTAATTACTGCATAATTAGGATTATTAGAATGAATTGGGTTTTCTTTTGCAATTTTAAAATCACCGCTCCATGCCATCGTCGCATTCCATTTTTCGTCCCTGCCTTTTTTATCGCTTACGGCATATTCGAAATCACGATTCTGAATTAATTCTCCATACAAACCGCCATCTGCTGCATAATTAATATCCTCAAAAAAAACACCGGTAAGCATGTTACTAATTTTTTTGGACTGCTGGCTATTAATACTAATTTGAGCCGTAACAGGTTTTAAACCCGTAAATAATAAACTGTCACTTTTTGGAGATGTATTGTTTTGCTTGTCTTTAAACTTTACAGATTCCATTGTTTTGGTCAGTATTTCTACTAAACTCCAGTTAACTTCGGTAATTGTACCTTTTTGAATGTCGCCCTGTATTGTAACTTCAATGAGTTTAGAGGATGTGCCTGTATCTGTTTTTGCCTCAGTATAATTTTCAAAATCTTTGGTCGTATTGTAATATCCTGTATTATTTACAACCCAATGGATATTGTACTGACTGCCTTTTTCACTTACTGTTATACTTTGAATCACCGGTTTTTCATCCGTTTTTTTTCTCAGATTCTTCATGGCTTGAACATAACGCTGACTTTTCCAGTTGATTAGGTCTTTACTTGAAGCGTGAGCCAAAACATCGTCTTTTACACTCCAAAAACAATGAAAAACACTGGCATCATCCTTAAACAAAAAAGCTTCGGACATAGTTTTTCCTGTAGGTCCCCAACTTCCATAATCTGATTTTAAAAAAGAATGTTCAGGTCCAATGGCAAACCAGTTTTTGTGGTCGGAACTCCATGCAAAATGGAGTCCGTTTTTACCATTATTTTTTACTGTTGAATAAGCAAAAAGATATACTTTCTCAGGTTTTTCTATTGTTGGTTTCAAAATAAAACCCGATAATACAAAAAACAAGACCAAAGCAAAAAAAGGATATTTCAAAAATTGCTGCATTATTTTTTGCTTTTTAGTTTATAAAGAACTGAACTGTGAGGTTTTAATGTTACGGAAACTTCTTTGGAAGAAACATTCCCTTTTTCGCCTGTCCACATATTTATACCATCAGCAAAACAGGCAATACCAAGATCCGAAAGATTTACGGAAACTTTTTGAGAATCAGTATCCGAAATATTAAACAATGCCAGATATACACTTCCGTCTTTTGGATTTTTTGAAGTCACGGCAATTTTTCCGTCTTTATGAAAAAGCTGTTTTACATTTGTGCTTTCATTGTGCATTTTTACCACTTCTTTATTTGTTAATAATGATAAAGTAAAAGCATCATTACTAGGCAAATCTCCACCAAAGAATAAAGGCGATTTGAAAATATTGAAAAAAGTGATTAAGGAATATTGTTCGTCTTTTGTTAAACGTGTCATTCGGTCTTTTCCTCTTTCTCCCCTTACTGAAATGCGGCCAAGCGGAATCATATCACAATCCGGCCATGTGCCCGGAGTAATATGCGGATACCAATTTTGAGCAACATCCATAAGGTGTGTAATGTGCGGCCAGGTGTCCCAAACATCATCGACCATACGCCACATATTGGCATGTGTTGTTACGTGCGGAGCTGCTGATATTGGTGTTTCTCCAGGCGAAGTACTCAATACGATTTTACGTCCGCATTTGTCGATTGCATTTCTGATTAAATTGATTTCGCCTTCATGATACGGTCTTGACAAATCGTCAATTTTAATGAAGTCTACACCCCATTGTGCGTACAATTCAAAAATAGAATCGTAATATTCCTGAGCTCCCGGTTTATCTGCCAGAATTGTATAATTATCTTTTAACCATTCGCACTGCAAGGCTGTAGTATAAATCTGATTGGCTGTAGCACCGTTTGCGCCTTTAATTGGTAATTTATCTTCAACTGCTTTTTTCGGGATTCCACGCATAATGTGAATTCCGAATTTCAATCCTATTTTATGAATATAATCTGCCAAAGGCTTGAATCCCTGACCGTCTTTTGCAGATGGAAAACGGTTTACAGCCGGCAAATATCGTCCGTATTGATCGATTACGTAACGTGGGTCTTTTTGGTTGTAACCTCCTGCTTTATCATTTTCTACAAACCATCTGATATCAACCACTACATACTCCCAACCATATTTTTTCAGTTCTTTTGCCATATAATCGGCATTAGCTTTTACTTCATGTTCTTCTACTGTAGGACCGTAGCAATCCCAGCTGTTCCAGCCCATAGGAGGAGTTTGTGCCCATTGCTTGAATTCATCTTTCTTAAAAACTGATTTTTGAGCATTTAAAAAAAATGATGTTAAAAAAATCCCTAATACTAAAATATTTATGCCTATTATTTTCATATTCATTAAAAACAAGTGTCAATATCACACTTCAAATATAATAAACTTTTAGACATAACAACAATTAACCTGCTTGCTTAATAAAAAAACAAACAGGTTAATTATATAATTTCAGAAAAAAGAACTGCTCTATTTTACATTCACAGTAACCTCTACCGGTTTTAGCCATTGGCTTGTAAAAGTAACTTTTATAGGCTGTGTTTCTCCGGTTGCCTGAATATATGCCACAAGATTACCGTGATACACTCTCTGAACGTTATCAGTATAATCCGTCATATCACTATTGTTTCCCGCTTCAAGACCTAATAAAACTCCCGGACCGCTGATTGTGCAGATTACTTCATTATCTGAAAGCATTACCGGCAATCCGTTTTGATCTTTTACCTGAATCATTATTTTGGCAACACCTTTGTCTTTGCTAATTGTGATATCTTTTTCAGTAATAGTTAATTCTACAGGTTGTTGAGTAGACGTAATTGCATAACTACTCACTTCTTTATCATTATTACTTAAACCAATTACTTCTAATTTTCCTGAAGCAAAAGGAATATCCCAATATATAATTCCGGTTTTTTCGTCGTATAACTTAGTCTCGCCTACAACTTTTCCGTTTAATTCCAAACGAGCTTTTGCAGCATTGGTATAACAAACCACACGGATTTTTTGTCCTGATTCGTAGTTCCAGATTGCCCAGGCATCTTTCGAAATATCTTTTTCATTTTTTAAAGGATAAGTTCCAATGTAAGCCATTGGTTTATCAGACCATAATGCCTGACGGAAATATCCTCTTGGCTTGATTACTCCGGCAAAATCGACCAAACCAGAGTAAAATCCTCTTGATGGCCATCTTCCTGATTCGCCTAAATAATCAATTCCTGTCCATAAAAACTGTCCAAAAATATGTTTGTTATTTTTTACCGCCAGCCAGGGTTCTCTATCGTGACCATTTTCACTGCCGTAAATCACTCTGTTTGGATATTTTTCATGATCCGATTGGTATTTACTTTCGGTATAATTATAGCCTGCTATATCCAAAGCTCCCGGATATTCGGTTTCGTTAGACATCGCTACACCTGCCAATCCTGCTGTTGTTGGGCGTGATTTATCGTATTTTTTAACGGCTGCTACCAAACGCTTTGCAATTGCTCCCAAACGCATGGCATCTGGTGCGTCCTTTTTAAAACCTCCATAATTGGCCTGTCCAAAACCTCCTTTACCTTTATCCAGAACCGGATGAGAATACGGATCGTTTGGATAATCTACCTCATTACCAATACTCCATGCAAAAACCGAAAGGTGGTTTCTGTCACGTCGCACAAAATCTTCAAGATCTTTTTCTGCATAATCTGCAAAAATATCAGATGTCCCCTGAAATTCAGGAGTACCTACATTCCATCCTGTCATCCATTTACGCTTTGGAAATTCCCATTCATCATACGCTTCGTTCAAAACCAGTAATCCTAATTCGTCGCAAAGTTCATAAAAATCAGGTGCCTGAGGATTATGACTCGTACGAATTGCATTTACACCAATTTCTTTCAATGTTTTTAATCGGGTTTGCCAAACTTCACGAGGCACTGCAGACCCTAACACTCCTGCATCGTGGTGAAGACAAACGCCTTTCATTTTCATCCATTTTCCGTTAAGGGCAAAACCATTATTGGGATCAAAAGTAAAATCCCTGAAACCTGTTTTGGTAACTGTTTCATCAATTTGTTTTCCGTCCTTTAAAACTGTTGTTTTAAGCTGATACAAATTCGGATTGTCTAAGTCCCACAATTGTGGTTTTTTGACATTTAATTTAGTCGAAATCTTTCCGTTTTGTTTAGACGCAACATCAACTTTAGAAGAAGCTTTTGCCACTGATTTTCCGTCTTTTGAAAACAATTCGTTTATTACGGTAAGAACGCTTTTTGTTGACGAACCATTTTCTACATCTACTTCAACATTTAATGTTCCTGTTCCTTTTTTTACTTCAGGATAAGCGTACACCCCCCATTGTGCAATATGAACCGGATTTGCATACACAACCCAGACATTTCTATAAATCCCAGAACCGGTGTACCATCTTGAATCGGCACTCTGACTGTGATCTACACGAACTGAAATGGTGTTTTCTCCTCCATATTTTACAAACTGAGTTGCATCATAAGCAAAAGAAATATAACCATTTGGGCGTTTGCCTAAAGAATGCCCATTGATAAAAACTTCGCTTCGGTTATAAACGCCTTCAAAATATAAATACACTTTTTCGCCAGATTTGCTCTGCGGAATATTGATTGATTTTCGGTACCAGGCAATTCCTCCAGGCAAGTATCCTGTACAGCTTGCCAGTGTTGGACTCAACTGTCCTTTTACACTCCAGTCATGTGGCACATTTATTTTTTGCCATTTACTGTCATCAAAAGTTGTATTTTTTGCCTCTGAAACATCCTGAAGATTGAATTTCCAGTTGTCGTTAATTTTTTTAGAATCTCCAAACGAAATCTGGCTGAAAGTTGTGACTGACGAAAAGAGTAAAACAGGTAATAAAAGCTTTTTTGTAAACATGTTTTTTAGTTGATTTTTGTTTCAGGTTTCAGGTTCATTTAAAACCTGAAACCTGGAACTTATTTTTTAAAATATTGTAATTCTTCCACAAACGCTTCTGCAGCTAAAAATTCTACCAGAATCTTTTCTAATAAAAAAACAAATAAAAACTTACAAATTAAATTAACTTTATAAAAAAAGTATTCAGGTTTTATTTGGTTTAAATGAAAGATATAATTACACAATAAAACTATCAATATTTTTAAAAATCACAACAAAAAACTAATAAAATAACGGTTCACATCTATTCTTTAAAAGTTTAATCAAAGACACAAAAAAGAAATAAATTTGATTATTTTCACAAAACCGGAATAACGAAATTAAATCTTATAATCATTTAATTATCCGATATATTTCGAAAATTAAAACTGCATAAAAAAAGACAAAAATGAATAATTACAATTTTAACAACAAGAAATTTGCACTAATTCAAAACTCGGAAAGTGGACAAGTAAACTCGGAAACTGTTTTTGAATATAAACAAGATCGTAATCTTGTAACTGCTGACTACTTTGGCGGAACAATAAAATACGGAAAAATTATTGCTGACTTAAATGGAGATGAATTAAACATGCTATATCAATGTTTAACGACAGATAATATATTGAAAGCTGGAAAAGCAATAGCCAAAATTTCTTTAACAGATAATGGAAAAATGAAATTGAGTTTAGATTGGGAATGGCTAACAA
Source organism: Flavobacterium pectinovorum (assembly GCF_022802975.1). Classification (GTDB taxonomy): domain Bacteria; phylum Bacteroidota; class Bacteroidia; order Flavobacteriales; family Flavobacteriaceae; genus Flavobacterium; species Flavobacterium pectinovorum_B. The sequence continues at coordinate 22,677 of NZ_JAFEVZ010000008.1, read as the reverse complement.
ATGGAAACGAAAAAGGAAAATCTGAATACATAGAAATTGAATAACAAAAATAGAAGGAAATATAAATATTATTTAAAAAGGAATGTTGATCCTAAAATAAATCACATAAGCAAAATTGATTATAAATTTAATTCGATACCAATTATAATCTCACAAAAACAGATATTATCCTACAAAATGCCTCTCCTTAAAGAGAAATTTTGTATTACTCTTTATTCCAAAGATTCTACATCAAAAACCCCGTCTTTCATCTTAAAAGCCCAGGAAGCCACGGCCTCAATAACAGGTATCAGCCCTTCTCCGGCTTTACTGAGCCTGTAAGTTACAAAAGGCGGTACAACCGGTTTTGCTTCTCTTATCACAAGACCATCAGCCTCTAATTGCTTTAAATGCTGAATCAGCATTTTCTCTGTCACGGCCGGAATGGCTCTTTTCAATTCGCTGTAACGCTTATGCCCAGTCGATAATTGATACAAAATTATAGGTTTCCAGTAACCGCCAATTTTTTCCATTACAAATGTAACCGGGCATTTTTCTAAAGCATACTGCTTATTTTCCTGAATAGTCGATGATTCTTTAATCGCTGTCATAATACATACTTTAGGGTAAGTACTTGTATAAAAGTAAGTACAAAGATACCTTTGTCTCAACAAATAAAAAAATATAGTATGAAAATTATAATTTCAGGTTCTTTAGGAAACATTGGAAAACCTCTGGCAACGAGTCTTATTGCTTCAGGACACGACGTAACGGTAATCAGCAGTGATTCAGACAAAAAAACAACAATCGAAAATTTGGGCGCAAAAGCTGCCATTGGCTCTGTAAGTGACGCTGTATTTTTGACTGAAACATTAAAAGGTGCCGATGCTCTTTTTGCAATGACACCACCTAATTTAGGAGGTCAAAATATCATTGCAAACACAACTGAAGCCGGTCGTGCGTTCGCAAAAGCGATATCAGAAACAAAGATTAAACGTGTTGTCATGTTAAGCAGTACTGGGGCTGATTTGCCCACCGGAAACGGACCGATCGCAGGACTTTATCATATCGAAAAATTGTATAATGAATTAAATACATCTATTACTTTTTTAAGAGCCGGTTATTTTTATACCAACTTTTATAATGATGTCCCAATGATTCAGGGAGCAGGTATTATGGGAGGCAATTTCCCATCAGATGTAAAAATACCATTGGTTCATCCTGAAGATATTGCTCAGGCTGCGGCAGAAGAAATAATAAAAACTCCATCTGGTAAAAATGTTCGTTACATCATAAGCGATGTCAGAACTCCAAATGAGATTGCAACTACTTTAGGAATTGCAATTGCTAAACCTGACTTGCCGTGGATTGAATTTACTGACGAACAATCGCTTCAGGGGATGACTCAGGCAGGAATACCTGAAGAAATTGCAAAATTATATACTGAAATGGGTACAGGTTTGCGCAACGGAAAAATTGCAAATGATTTCATCACAAATAATTATAGTGTCGATGGAAAAATTAAACTGGAAGATTTTGCAAAACAATTTGCATCCAGCTTTTAAATCTTTTACAAACCAAACAAAAGCCGTAAAAAAAATTACGGCTTTTTTGTTTATTAACCTTCTCTCATTATTTGATATATTTGTTCTCTTTTTTAAACCACACCTAAACAATGATAATACAGGATCTAATTGGCACTTATTCCATCTCAGGAAGCAATCAGGACGATTCAGATGAAATGACTTATAAAGGCACACTGACACTTTCTCTTGACGAAAACAACCGGATTAAAGCCAAATGGATTATCAATAATAGTCAGGAACAAAAAGGGTCAGGCTTTTTTAAAGACAATATTCTGGTAATCAATTTTAGTTATAAAGGAGAAGACAAAAAAACATACAAAGGAGTAGCTGTTTACCGATGTATCACCAAAGATTTACTGGAAGGATTTTGGTCTGAAAAACATGGAAACCCACTCTTTCTGGGAACCGAGCATTGTCTTCGAACAGCAACTTCTGAAAGGCTGAACTAAAATAAAAAACCACTTATTTTACCTGAATAAATAAGTGGCTTGAAAAAGAAAAAAAATATCAATCAGGATTTGCTAGTATTTTGAACAATTCGGCATTTGAAATGTAAAACTGGTTTTCGATAGTTATTTGTGATAGTTTGGCACTCACCAGATTATTTTCCCTTGAATTGAGGAGAAAAATAGAACTTTCTCCAAACGAAAAGAGTTTCTCTTCAGAATTTAGCATTGTTAGATAATCTTTTACCAGATTATCTATAACACCTTTTTGCCTTTTTAAAGAAGCAATTTCGGTTTGCTGTGCTTTGATTTTATTTTTTAGTTCCACTCGCTGCTGATCAATATCATATTTTAAATCCTGAATTTTAAGTTTTGCCAGTTTTAAGCTTCCGCGTTCTTTTCTCAAAAAAATAGGAATACTGAAATCGACATTGAACTTATAATCGTCGGCATTAAAAGAATTAAAATAAGAAGGCTCAGAAATATAATTGTACCCCACATTTAACTTTGGAAGCAATGAATTCGCTTTCAGTTCCCTGCTGATTTCCAGCATATTCATTTTAGTTTCCAGAGCCTGAATTTTCGGATGGGAATCCAAAGTTTCAACATTCACCATCATGGCATCAGTCCGCAGTGTTTCTTCGAGCGTTTTAATTAAATTTTCTTCCGGTTTAACGATATCATCCAGTTCAACAGGAACATTTTCGATCCATAAATAATTCGAAAGATACAATTTTGCTTTCGCTAATTTCAGGTTTCCGTTTTCAACGTTTAATTCACGGTTTCGCACTGTGATTCCGGCTTCTACACTGTCAATTGCAGGCGAATCGCCCAGTTCAATCAGTTTTTTTACGCCCTGAAAACGAGTACTGGCAAAGCCTAAATATTTTTTATAAAGCTCAGCTTCATTGTAGCTTTTTCTCCATTCAAAATACGCTTCGCTGGCTTTATACAAAACCTCTATCGCTTTTAGTTTTCGCTGTGCATCGCTCAATTTTACCTGCAATTTTCCTTCTCTGACATCTGCCATTCGCTGGTTGATAAACATTCCCTGACCTAAGGCAACATTGATTCCCAAAGAAGTCAGTCCCGCATCTGGAGTACGATTCTGCGGATTGTAATACTGTCCGTCTGTCTGATCAAAACCTGCTTTAATTTCGATTCCGTACCAGGTGGGAATTTTAAAGCTGCTGTTTAAAAGCGAATAATATTCTGTTCCTTTAAATTCTTTTTTATTGTAATCGACTTCAATTTTAGGATCAAAACCTCCACGAGCAAGCATCAGAGCCGCCTGAGCAGTACTAATCTCAAGATTGGCCTGTTTTACCAGCGGATGATACTTTTTTACGTATCCCAAAAACTCGCTGTAACTCAATTCTTCTTTATTAAAATCCTGACTGTATACATTAGAAAAGCCGAATAAAAATAAAAGAGAAAATAGCGTTACAGCATATTTTAATTTATTTTTTGTCTTTACCATCCTTAGCCTCTTTTTCATCTGACATATAATAATTTGGTGGAAAACCATTCAGGTTACGCCATATTTCGTACCATACAGAAACGGTTTCGAGTAAGGCGATACTCTGTGCTCCTGCTCCGATACTCAGTTCTTTCGGCCATTTATTATCCGGACCGTCAGGTGAAACAAGCACCCTGTATTTTCCGTTGGAACTGATAAAGTTTTCGATTGCTACGATTTTTCCGCCATACGTTCCGTAAGATAATCCCGGCCAGCCCGAAAATACAATTCTTGGCCATCCGTCAAACCAGACACGTACTCTTGCACCACGGTGTACCAATGGAAGATCAATAGGATCAACATAGGTTTCTACCGCAATATCATAGCTCGATGGCATAATGCTTACAATTGGAGTTCCTTCTTTAATTGTTTCTCCAAGACCTGCCAGTAAAGCACGGTTCACATAACCGCTCTGCGGAGCCGTAATGTAGTACAAACCGTTTCTAAGGCTGTAATTTACATATTGATTCTGCAATTTGTTTACCTGAGCTTCTGTATCGTATTGCGTACTCAAAGCGGTGTATTTATCACTTCTTGATTTCGAAATTTTCTCCGAGTACTCAGCAGTAATTCGGTTAATTTCAACTCTTGCATTTATCAGTTCATTTTTACTGCTCAAAAGTTTGTTTTGCTGCGTCACTATATAGGCTTCAGATTCCTGAAGTTTCAGTCTTTTTTGCTCCACATCGGTAAGCGGTTTTAACCCTTCCTTATTCAATGCTGTAGAACGGTCAAATTGGGTTTTGGAGATTCTTAATTGCGTTTTTATCGCTTCAAGATCCATACTGTCACTCTTAATTTTCAGCTGCGCTTGTTTAATTTTATTCTGGGCCTGCTGCAATTTTAATTCTCTTTCCGTATTAAGCGATTGTGCCTGAACTTCAAGCGAATTTACTTTGTCTCCGTATGATTCTACAGCCATTTTTTTTGCATCGACCTGTTGCTTTGTATTTCCAACAAGATTAGGATCCAGGTAGTCTTCCTTTACCTCAGAAATAAAAACAATGGTATCTCCTTTTTTCACATAATCACCTTCCTGCACGTACCATTTTTCGATTCTTCCGGCAATGGCGTTATGCACTGTTTGTGGTCTCTGATCCGGTTTTAAGGTTGTCACTGAACCACTTCCGGAGATATTTTGTGTCCATGGCAGAAAAAGACAGGCTACACAAAAAATCAAGAAACCGATTATAACTCTGTTTAAAATCTTGTAATGCGGTCTGCGGGCAACGCTGGTAATAGATTTGTATTTGCCCGGAGTTATAAGTACATTATTATCTTTAGATATATTGAGCATGATTAAAGCTTTATGTCGTTAATAATTTTTCCGTCATCGATCGTTATCATACGGTCACATTTGTTCTTCCAGATATCGTTTTTAGAAGTTACAATTACCGTCCAGTCATTTTCTTCAGAAAGTAAAAAGTCTACAATTTTACCAGAAGTCAGTTCGTCCATTTTATCAACAGGATCTTCAAGAAATAATATATTAGGTTTATGAACTATACTACGAGCCAAAAGAATCTTCTGGATATCTGAAGCCGAAAGTTCATAGCCTCCAGGATGTACCTGATGTTCCAGACCGTTCGGGAATGTTTTGATATCCGGTGTCAGGCCAACATTGTCTAAAGCCCATTTCAAATCATCATTATTCAATGCTTCGTTTCCAAAAAGAATATTTTCTCTAATAGTTCCGGCAAAAAGCGTATCTCCCTGTAAAAAAGTTCCGGCCTGTGCTCTGTATGCATCTTCTGTTAAACGGTTCATGTAATTATCCGTCACATACATAGCACCGCTTTCGGGTTCCAGCAAACCTGACAACAAACGCAATAAGGTACTTTTTCCGGCACCGTTTGTTCCTCTTAAAATTATCTTTTCGCCCTGATTTATTTTCAGGTTAATATTTTTGAGCGATTTTTTGTTGTGATCCGGATAATTGTAAACCACACTTTCTGTTTCAATATTGATTCCTGTTTCAGTTACAGCCGATGTTTCAGGAACACATGCAATTTCCATGTCTGTCACCTGACCTATTTTTTCTAATGAAGTTAGTACATCATAAAAAGATTCCAGTCCGAAAATGATTTTTTCAACCGAATTAATCAGCAAAACGATCACAATTTCAGCTGCTACAAACTGCCCGATGTTCATTTGATGGTGAATTACCAGAAAACCACCAATAGACAATAAGGCAGCCGTAACAATAACTTTAAAAATAGTGAGCTGAATGTATTGTTTTTTCATTACCTGAAAATGCTTTTCACGATAATTAACGTATTTACTTACATATCCGTCATTTCTTTCCAATGCATATTCGAAACCTCCTTTTTTGCGAAAACTATCACGATTACGGGCTATTTCCTGAAGCCACGCCGCTACTTTATATTTAAATTTTGATTCGTTAAGACTGGTTTCCAATCCGTCTTTATACGAAAATTTAAAAATGATATACAAAATCACGATAAACAAAAGGCCTATTACCGTAAAGAAAGAATGGTACAAAACCAATAATATAATACCAAGACCAACTTGTAAAAAAGCGGTACAAAAATCCAGTAAAAGTTTTGCCGTTCCTTTCTGTACCGTTAAAGTATCAAAAAAACGGTTGGCTTTTTCAGGGGCATATTCTGAATACATTTCCTTGAATTTAATTAAAGGCATTCTGTAAGCAAATTCAAATGAAGAACGAACAAAAATTCGCTGCTGGAGATTTTCTACTATTCGAAGCTGCAAAATGGTCAGAATTCCGCCAAAACCAACTCCAATTGTAACCAAAATTACCAATACAATCCAGGAAACACTTAGCTGTCCGCTCTGGATAAAATTAATAATTGCCTGAATTCCTAAAGGCAGTGAAAGATTTACCAAACCGGCAAAAGCAGCATAAAAAATGATTTGATATACATCGCGCTTGTCAAGGTGAAGTAAGTTGTAAAAACGTTTTAATGGTGTCATGAATTTATATTATAAATACAAAATTAATATATAGATACTAATTATACGGCAAAAACCGTATTAAGGATATTAGAATTTCTTCTAACCCTCAAAAAAAAAACAGTATTTATGCTATAAATTCAGGAGGCGGTAAATGAATTTTACCATGAAAAACAAATGAGAATATTTGATTATCAACATAGTTTTTTCTTTTTGCACTAATTTTAAAGTACAAAACAGTTAATGAAGTATTTAAAGGTATGAGATAATCTAATGAAGGAACACCTTTTGCGAGTTTGGCTGTTTTCGATTCTTTTGTTTCGTAATCGTCCAGTTCTTCGGGAATACCGTCACATTTTAATATCTTTTTCAGAAAATTACAGGTAATGCCTTTAACTGTATTTGTCTCGGCATTATCGGCTATGATACGCCCAAAGCTATTAGACACATTAATACTGCTGATTAGAAAGTACCCGATTAGCAACGCCTGAAGGCATTTACATAAGATACTATTTTTAATTCTGCTCAACATTTTCCCTCTGTTTAAAGGGCGCAAGTTAGGTCGAAATTTTATGGTCAACATTAAAATAACATTAGAATTGGAGACTGTTCTGTTATTTTTTTCTTAACAGAAACTCAAAATCAGCAGAAAGAAAATCTTCAGATTATGATTATTTCAAATTAGGAATAATTTTTCATTGAATCTATTTGTTAGACTTAGAGATACAAATAGGCAAATTAGCAGTAACTACTGTCATCCACATATTTTATTAAAACGTTTTTTTTATAAATTACAACCTGTTGGATGAAATTAAGAATCAGTGTCACGCTGAGTCCATTCGTTTTCGCTCAGGATAACATCGATTCCTTAAGCAATAATCATGTTTTACTACCAATTTTATACTTTTTACAATCAAGTCATTTTTTTTTATCAATTTCACCCAACGGGTAGACTATAATAATTTGTTGATTTTTAAACAATTACCAATAGTGTTTTTTCCCCTGTTTAATAGCAATATGTCTACTGCGTTAGAAATTGATTTCCATAGTTTTACTTTAACAAGAAAAGTAGTTTACTTGTTGAATTATTTACTAACCTCAACCAAACCAAAAAGCATGAAACAAAAAATTTTATTATGGACATTTTTAGCTTTCTCTTCGATGCCGCTGAAAGCACAAACCTACGATATCGTAGTTGCCAAGGATGGCAGTGGTAATTATTCCACGGTACAGGCAGCTGTGAATGCAGCTCCTTCTAACAGTTCGGCCAGAACTGAAATTTACATTAAAAACGGTACTTATTATGAAGTAATTACGGTTCCTTCAAATAAAACCAATCTGACATTCATAGGTCAAAGTTCGACCGAAACGATTTTAACCTATAATAATTATGCCTCCAAAATCAATCCGGCTACCGGAACCGCTTATGGAACCTCAAATTCAGCCAGTATCTTCATAAATGGCGCAGGGTTTTACGCACTGAATCTTACATTTGCCAACTCATCAGGACCTGTAGGTCAAGCTGTAGCAGTTCGCTCTACAGCAGATAAGGCTGTTTTTAAGAACTGCCGTTTTTTAGGAGATCAGGATACTTATTACCCACACAGTGGAAGATCTTATCATGAAAATTGCTATTTCGAAGGCACTACAGACTTTATTTTTGGAGGAGCCATTGCCTATTTTCAAAACTGCCAGCTTTATACTAAAGGGGGAACTTCTGTAACTGCAGCTAATACTCCATCTCATCTGGCTTATGGATTTGTATTCAATAATTGCCAGATTACAGGTTCAGGAAGCAATATTACAGATTTGGGGCGCCCTTGGGGAGGATATGCCTCGGTTACTTATATGAACACCAGTATGACCAATGCAATTAAGCCAGCAGGATGGAATGACTGGGGGAATGCTGCCAATCAGGGAACAGCACGTTTCTCAGAATATAATAACTCAGGAGCAGGAAATGTTCCGGCGTCCAGAGTTTCATGGGCAAAAAAATTAACCGCTTCTCAGGCCGCTTCTTACACAAAATTAAATGTTTTAAAAGCTAATAATGCCAATCCTCAGGTTACTGATAACTGGAATCCGGATACAATCATTAATTCCGTTACAGGTGGAGGAACTGCTTTCCAGACCATTCAGGCCGAAAATTACAACAGCCAATCAGGCGTTCAGACTGAAGCCAGTTCCGAAGGCACTGATAATGTAGGATATATCAATAACGGTGACTGGATTATGTTTGAAGACATAAACTTTGGCTCGGGAGCAGGTAGTTTTCTGGCAAGAGCTGCAACAGCCGGAACCGGAGGAACTATCTCAATCAGATTAGGAGGAACATCCGGCACACTTATCGGAACTTGTACCATTACACCAACGGGCGGATGGCAAACCTATACAAATTTTACATGTCCGGTAACTCAGGTTTCAGGAATTCACGATGTCTATCTTGTTTTTCAGGGTGGAAGCGGCTATTTATACAATCTTAATTATATCAATTTTTCTGTACCCCAGACAGCAGCTACATTGACAAAACATGGAGCTGGAGGATCGAGTCAAACAGTAGCAATAAATACCGCTATTACAGGATTTTATTATGCCTGGCAGAATGCTACCACAGTAAGTGTATCAGGATTACCATCAGGGATCAATGCTGCCATAAACAATACAGCAAAAACTGTAACCTTCAGCGGAACACCAACTGTGAGTGGTACTTTTAACTATACTATTACAACAGTTGGTGGCTCAACAAATACAACAAAATCAGGCACTTTAACAGTAACCGCATCAACCCAAAAAGTTGCTTCTACTCAAAAGACTACTGCTGCTCTGGCGGTTACTTCTCCAGCGTTTCCGGGTGCCGAAGGTTTTGGACGCTATACCAGTGGTGGCCGTGGCGGACAAGTAATCTACGTTACCAATCTGAATGACTCAGGTACAGGAAGTTTAAGAGCAGCAGTTACGGCAACGGGAACCAGAACGGTCATGTTTAAAGTGTCCGGAATCATTGCGCTTAATTCAGATTTGAGAATCAACAATGGGAATATCACCATTGCAGGTCAGACTGCTCCGGGCGACGGAATCTGCCTTAAAAATTATTCAGTAAATATAGATGCTGATAATGTTATTATTAGATATATCCGCTTCCGCATGGGTGACCAGACACAGCATGAAGGCGATGCTATAGGTGGACGAAACCATAAGAATATCATCATTGATCACTGCTCTATGAGCTGGAGTACAGACGAATGTGCTTCATTTTATGATAATGAGAATTTTACTATGCAATGGTGCATGATGTCTGAAAGTTTACGTGTGTCTGTTCATGGTAAGGGAACCCATGGTTATGGTGGAATTTGGGGAGGAAAAAAAGCTTCCTTTCATCACAATATGTTAGCACACCATGATAGCCGAAATGCCCGTTTTTGTGGCAGCAGATACTCGGGACTTGCCAATCTTGAACAGGTTGATTTTAGAAACAATGTTATTTATAACTGGGGAGGTAATAGTGCTTATGCTGCTGAAGGAGGATCCTACAACTTTACCAATAATTATTATAAAGCTGGTCCAGCTACAGGTTCTGGCGTAAACGACAGAATTATATCTCCTGGTCAGGATGATGGATCTAACAATCAGTCTGCAGGTGTTTGGGGCAGTTTTTACGTTAATGGAAATCATACAACAGCAAACTCCACTACTACAGGTAATAACTGGAATGGAGTTGACCCTAATCCATCATCAAAAAGCAAAACGGAACTTCGTGTTAATACTGAATATAACTTTGGTGAAATGACTACTCATTCTGCAGCAAATGCCTATAATAGAGTATTGGCCTATGTTGGAGCCAGTCTTAAGCGTGATGCGGTAGATAACAGAATCGTATCAGAAGCCACTAATGGAACCTTTACTTACACAGGTTCAAACGGAAGCACAAAAGGTCTGATAGACACACAATCTGATGTTGGAGGATGGCCAGCCTATAATTCCACTACAGCACCAACAGATACAGATAATGACGGAATGCCTAATAGCTGGGAAAGTGCTAATGGCTTAAATAGTAATAACGCCTCTGATGGAATATTATATACACTGAGCTCAACCTATACTAATTTAGAGGTTTACATTAATGGATTAGTAGGAACAATTACAACTAATCAAAATCAAAATGGAACTCCTAACTACACAGAATCGACTGGTACTGCTACTCTTGTAAAACATGGTGCAGGTTCATCAAATCAAACTGTAAATGTAAATACACCAATAGTTGGTTTTAATTATTCATGGACGAACGCTAACTCTGCAACTGCTTCAGGATTACCTGCCGGGGTTACTGCAACAGTTAACGCTACAGCAAAAACTATTTCCATAAGCGGAACACCTACACAAGCAGGAACATTCAACTTCACAATTACTACTACCGGAGGCTCAATAAATGCATCTGTATCAGGTACAATTACTGTTAATGCTGTTATTTCCGAGATTACTATTAATGAAAATCAAACAGGCTTCTGCTCTGTTGATGGCACGATTGACAGTAATAATGTAGGATTTGAAGGAAATGGTTTTGCCAACGCAAATAATGCAGTTGGTGCAGGGATCAATTGGTCTGTGAATACTTCTTCCGGAAATTACATACTTCGTTGGAAATATTCTAATGGAGGTACTACTGTAAGAACTGCTAAAGTAATCGTTGATGGTCTTACATTGGCTACTGCAGACTTTAACGCTACAACTAATTGGACTACCTGGGCTGAGAATTCAAGTTCTTTAGTTACCGTAGCACTTTCCGCTGGTAATCATACTATCAGATTAGAAGCAACAACATCATCAGGTTTGGCCAACATCGATAAAATAGAAGTTGAAGGAATTAATCCTATCGCTGTTAGTTGTGGCAGTACATCTAAAATGGCTCTTTCTAATAATACAATAGACGAGTCTGTTGCTGAAAAGACTGAAGTGAAAATATATCCTGTACCCTTTAAAAATGAATTTTACATAGATCTTGGTACTATTAGAAAAGTCAAACAGATTTTGGTATTCAATATGCTTGGACAACAGATTTATGCAATAAACGAAGTTCCTGATCCTACAGTAAAAGTGAATATTAATGGAAGTGCAGGAATATATGTAGTTAAAATAATTACCGAAAATGGTGTTATAAATAAAACCATTATCAAAGAATAAGTTTCTAGCCTAAGTACTTTTTAACATTAAACCCTATCAGAAACTAAAAATTCTGATAGGGTTTTTAATTTTTCAGCTACATCATTTATTTAATGAATAATGGCATTGTATTGCTACATTATAATTTCGTACCAAATAGATTATTACTTCTTATCAATTTTATAAAGCCTTCCTCCATCGGTAACAGCATATAAAGCTCCGTCATTTCCCTGAGTAATATCTCTAAATCGCTGATCTTCATTAGCTAAAAACCTCTCTTCGCCAATAACCCTGTTATTTTCGATAACAAGTCTTACAATATGCTTACCACTTAGTGCGGCTATAAAAAGATTGTTTTGCCATTCCGGAACCCGATCACCCGTATAAAAAGTCATACCACCAGGCGCTACAACAGGATCCCAATAATAGACAGGCTGTTCCATTCCTTCTTTTTGCTGGATTCCGTCACCTATCTTTTGTCCATCATATTCAATTCCGTACGTAATAACAGGCCATCCGTAATTACTACCGGCTTTTAATCGATTAATTTCATCTCCTCCTCGCGGTCCGTGTTCACTTAGCCAAATCTCGCCCGTTACAGGATGAAGTGCCAGACCTTGAGGATTTCTGTGTCCATAAGAATATAATTCCGGTAATGCACCTGTTTGACTAAAAACAGGATTACCATTTGCAGGCTGACCCTCTTTGGTAATTCTGATAACTTTTCCTAAACTTCCAGACACCGATTGTGCCAAAGGTCTGGTTTGAATTACAGAACGTTCCCCAGTACTAATCACAAGATTACTAGTTTTATCAAAAAGTATCCGTCCGCCATAATGATTATCACTAGGATTAGCGGGGTTGGCCTGATAAATTACAGTTGCTCCTTCTATTGTTTTTTCATCATTCGATAATTTTCCTTTCGCAACCGCCGTAAGATTTCCACCTGTTACCGATTGAGCAAAAACCCAGTAAATCATTCGATTAGTTAAAAAATCAGGATCAAGGCATAAACCCAACAATCCTCCCTGACCAGATGCATTAACAGCGGGAATACCTGTAATAGCAGCACTTACCTCTCCTGTTATTTTAACGATACGCATGTTTCCAGATTTTTGTGTAACCAAAAGCCTGCCATCAGGAAGCATTTTTATACCCCAAGGACTTGTTAAGGCTGTAGTAATAACTTTTGCTTCATAAGCTGTATTTGTCTGCACACCACTTATGCGGGTCTGGCCTTCGAATGCAGAGGAATACTTTGTATTTGGCGGATTAGTTTCAACCGGATCAGTTGCTGTCCCCGGATCATTATTAGAATCTTTATCATTCGAACAGCTAAATAGCGTTAATAAGAGACTCGAAAAAATTAAAATATAATTTGTGTTTTTCATTGCGTTTGGATTAAAAAAATAATAACTCTTAGCTAATAACTCAAAAGTCTAAAATTTAAACCAGAAAAAATTACAAAATTTATTGTATAAATTATATAATTTCAAAATAAAAACACCTAAACTGCAAATAAACATTGGGTATTTAGTATTTATTTTTATATTTGCGTTATTTTTATTTATTCTAAATAATTTAAATTTTAGTTTAACTTTAAACCTTTTTAGAATATCTGAATCTAAAATAAATTATCATTTCTATTAATAACTACTTCACAAAATTTATGAAAAATAATCTTCTTCTTTCTTTTGCTTTAGTGACTACATTATTCGTAAATGCACAGCAAAAAAACACCCTGTTAGAACAATCCTTTTGGAAAACTACCCCAGACGTAAACGCTGTTAAAGCAGAAATAGCAAAAGGCAACAGCCCATCTGCAGCAACATCTAATGCTTTTGATGTGGTTGTTATGGCAATTAATAATGACGCTCCTACAGAAACAATCAAATTCTTATTAGAACAACCGGGTAATGAAGTAAACAAACCAACTCACGATAACCGAATTTACCTTCATTGGGCGGCGGGAAAAGGAAATCTGGAAATCATTAAATATTTGATAGCCAAAGGATCTGATATTAACTTAGAAGACAGCCACGGCTCGTTTCCTATAACAGCAGCAGCCAGCAGCGGTCAAAACAATACAGAGATTTACGAAACTTTTTTTAAAGCCGGAATAGACCCAAAGAAAAAATACCAAAACGGTGCTAACTTATTGTTATTATCAATTTCATCTGACAAAGAATTAAAAGCTGCCGATTATTTTGCTACAAAAGGGATGTCTTTAAAAGACACTGATAGCGAAGGAAATACTGCTTTTACCTATACTGCAAGATCCGGAAATATTCCGCTTTTGAAAAAACTTATTGAAAAAGGAGTTAAACCAAATGATAATGCACTTTTTACTGCTGCACAAGGAAGCCGCAGAGAAAGCAATACAATCGAAACCTATAAATATCTGATTGAAGAAGTTAAAATTAAGCCTACTGCGCAAAACAATTCCGGGCAAAATGTATTGCATATTTTGGCAGGAAAACCAAACCAGATAGAAATCATCAAATATTTTATCAGCAAAGGAGTTGATCCTAACAAAGCAGATAAAGAAGGAACTACCCCTTTAATGGTTGCTGCCTCTGCAAGAGAAACTTCTGTTTTAGAATTTTTGCTTCCTACTGCAAAAAATGTAAATACCCAAAATGTAAAAGGTGAATCTGCATTGACAAATGCGGTAAAATCTGGAACTCCAGAAGCTGTAAGTTTACTTTTAACCAAAGGAGCCGATGCAAACGTAAAAGATAAAGACGGTAATAATCTGGGGGTTTATCTAATACAATCATACCGTCCTCAAATGATGGGTCGCGGTCAGGAAGGAACTAACACAAAACAAGATCCTTTTGCTGCCAAAATAAAATTATTACAGGACAAAGGACTTAACCTTTCTGCTCCTCAAAAAGACGGAAACACTTTATACCATTTGGCAATTATCAAAAATGATTTAACCCTGCTTAAAAAAATAGCTGATTTAAACATCGATATCAACGCCAAAAACAAAGACGGATTAACAGCTCTGCACAAAGCTGCAATGGTTGCCAAAGACGATGTAATTTTAAAATATCTTATCTCTGCAGGTGCCAAAAAAGATATAACAACAGAATTTGATGAAAGTGCTTATGCTTTAGCCAAAGAAAATAATTTGCTTGTAAAAAGTAATATTTCTGTTGAATTTTTAAAGTAAACCATCATTAAATCTCAATTTTTTTAATTCCATATTCCAATAAAATAAATCTATTTCAAATGAAATCTATAATTAAAACTGCTCTTACGGGCGCCCTTATATGCCTTGTTTCTTTTAATATAAACGCACAGTCATCAAAATACAAATGCATGCTTCAAATGGACAATTACATAGGTGAGGGAGCCTATATTGTGGTGTCGTTAATTAATGCTAAAGGAGAGTATGAAAAAACACTTTATGTAATGGGAGGCGATAAAAAATGGTACAAATCATTAAAAGAATGGAATACTTTTCACGCAGCTCAAAAATCAGACGATATTAGTGCCAAAACCGGAGCTTCGGTTACAGGTGGAGACAGAAGTGTTACCGTTATAACAATTGAAAACTCTAAAATAAACAAAGGATACAAATTACGTTTTGAATCGGCTGTTGAAGATCAGAAGTATTATGTAAACGATCTTGAAATTCCACTTACTACAGAAGGTCTTGCAAATAAAACTGATGGCAAAGGGTATATCAAATACGTAAGAATGAACAAAATATAATACGATTACATTTTTAGAATATACGCAATGACTCTTTCTTTCTGGCGTTACGCACATCTGGCTTTAGCCTTATTTTCTTCGATTTTTTTGCTTTTAGCTTCGGTAACCGGAATAATTCTGGCAGTCGATGCGGTACAGGAAAAAACATTGCCGTACAAAGCAATAAATTTTGATCAGATAACACTGGCTGAAACACTGCCTGTATTAAAAAAAACGTACCCGGAAATTACAGAACTGAGCATCGATTATAATCAGTTTATAACGCTTCAGGCAATTGATGAAGAAGGAAATGACATCAATGCTTATATCGATCCAAAAACCGGTAAAACATTAGGTACACCTTTAAAAAAAAGTGAATTTATTCAATGGATTACGGGTTTTCACAGATCTTTATTTCTTCATGAAACAGGGCGTTTTTTTGTTGGTGTAATCTCTTTTTGTTTAGTATTAATATCAATTTCGGGTTTCGTGCTTGTTTTAAAAAGACAACGCGGCATCCGAAATTTCTTTTCGAAAGTAATCAAGGAATATTTTGCCCAATATTACCATGTTGTTTTGGGACGACTGGCTTTAATTCCGATTATTATTATTGCACTTACAGGAACTTATCTTTCACTGGAAAGGTTTAACTTTTTTATGGGTGAAAAAAAAGCCAAACCTGTAAAAACGGAACTTTCGGCAGAAGCCAAAAAAACTTCAATTTTTAAAAATACACTTTTATCAGACGTAAAAAAAATAGAATTCCCTTTTACGGATGATCCCGAAGAATATTATATTATCGAATTAAAAGATCGTGAAGTTGAAGTAAATCAGGTTACCGGTGCTGTTGTTTCAGAAAAACTTTCCCCTGTAACGGTTCAGTTATCGGCGTTGAGCCTTGATCTTCATACCGGAAGAATCAATGGTGTCTGGGCAATTATTCTGGGGTTGGCCTGCATCAACATCCTTTTCTTTATTTATTCGGGATTTGCCATTACTTTAAAACGACGATCAAGCCGTATAAAAAATAAATTTAACGCCAATGAAAGCAGTATAATTCTTTTAGTAGGTTCTGAAAACGGAAGTTCTTTTAGATTTGCCAATGCCATTCTGAAACAATTAAACGATCAGGGACACAAGGCTTTTATAACTGAATTAAATCGTTTCTCTGCTTATCCGAAGGCTGAGCATATTATTGTCTTTTCTTCGACACACGGTTTGGGAGATGCTCCTTCAAACGCCAATAAATTTAAAGCACTTTTACAAAAGCAGCAACAACATCAAAAAATCAGTTTTTCGGTAGTAGGTTTTGGTTCAAAATCATATCCTGATTTTTGCGGATTTGCTATAGAAATCGATCAGCTTTTAGAAACTAAAAACTGGACGGAACGCGTTCTGGAATTACAAACGGTTAATGACAAATCGGCTGTTGAATTTGTAAACTGGGTAAAATTATGGAGTGATAAAACCGGAATTGCTTTGGCCACTACTCCATCGTTATACAACCATGTTCCAAAAGGACTTCAGAAACTCATGGTTTTAGACAAAACAGCTATTACTGATACTGAACATACTTTTATACTAACCTTAAGAGCCAATTCAAGGGCGAAATTTGCTTCCGGAGATTTACTGGCTGTTTATCCGGTAAACGATTCCCGCGAACGCCTCTACTCTATTGGAAATCATTCCGGAAACATACAATTGGTTGTAAAACTGCATCCAAACGGATTAGGCTCCGGATTTTTAAATAAACTCGAAGCAGGAAACACAATTAAAGCCCGAATCATTAACAACAAGGCTTTTCATTTTCCTGCCAAAGCTTCAAAAGTGGCACTAATTTCAAACGGAACCGGAATTGCTCCTTTCCTTGGAATGATTGAACAAAACAGAAAAAAAACAGAAACTCACTTGTACTGCGGTTTTAGAATAGAAACTGAAACTGTTTCAGGCTATAAAAAATTTTCAGATGAAATGATCCGGAAACAAAAACTTACGAGTTTTCATCTGGCTTTTTCGCGTGAAGCTGAACATATTTATGTGATGGATTTAATAAAACGTGATGCATCATTTTTTATTAGTTTATTACAGGAAGGCGGAATTATTATGATTTGTGGTTCACTTGCTATGCAAAAAGATGTTGAAGCAATTTTAAACGAATTATGTCTGGTAAACAGCATCAAAAATCTTTATGATTATAAGAAAAACGGACAATTATTAACAGATTGCTACTAATCATTTTATATCCATGAAGTTATCTCATTTTAAAATTTTGTTCCTTTTTGTAATTTTCTGGAGTATTTCAGGACATTCACAACTGCTGCGCAAAAGAACCACTTTGCTAATGGGTGGCCGTTTTGATATTAGTATTGTTGCCAGCGATTCTCTTACAGCAGAACAAAGTATAGACGAAGTAATTGCAGAAATAACCCGAATCGAAAACCTTATTTCAGACTGGAAACCTACTTCTCAGGTTTCTGAAGTGAATCAGAATGCCGGAATCAAACCCGTAAAAGTTGATCCGGAAGTTTTTAAATTAACACAAAGAGCCCTAAAATTATCCCAACTGACCAATGGCGCTTTTGACATCAGTTTTGCCGCAATGGACAGAATCTGGAAATTTGACGGTTCCATGAACCAGATGCCTTCGGCGGAAGCCATAAAAAAATCGGTAGAGAAAGTCGGCTATAAAAACATTCTTTTAGACAGTATTGAATCAACAGTTTTCTTAAAACTAAAAGGAATGAAAATTGGTTTCGGTGCTTTGGGAGAAGGATACGCAACCGACAGATGCAGGGATCTAATGCTAGCCAAAGGTATAAAATCCGGAATCGTAAATGCATCCGGCGATATGACAACCTGGGGAAGACAGCCTAACGGAAAAGACTGGAATATTGGTATTACAAATCCTTTTGAACCTGAGAAAATTTTCGCAAAAGTTCCTTTAAAAGGAGGTGCTGTTACGACATCAGGCAGTTATGAAAAATTTGTTGAATTTAATGGCAAACGGTATTCACACATCATCAATCCGGCGACAGGATATCCCGCAACAGGACTTTGCAGCGTAACCGTTTTTGGTCCTAAAGCCGAAATTGCAAATGGTTTTAGTACCTCATTAATGGTGATGGGAAGAAAATTAGGAATGGATTACATCAATAAATACCCTGATTACAGCTGTATCATGATTACAGATGATGGTAAAATCATTAAATCTAAGAACTTTAAAATCAGTAAAATTGATTCTAAATTGAAATAGAATTTTGTTAGGCGAGAACTAAAAAATTAAACACATAGATAATAGCTATTTATAACCTACAAAAGGCGTTTCACTTATCTAAAAAACAAAAAGCTATATGACTTGATGTTAATTGAAACGCCTTTAAGCATTCTTACAAACTATGTTTCTATGTATTTAAGAAAGCATAGCCCTTGATTATTTCCTTGCCGAAGACTCCCGTGCCAAAACCTCCGTATTTAAAAAAGTAATTTCTTTAACCTCATCACTTTTAGCCGATTTTAGGTTTTTAATAATAATTTCGGCGGCGGCTTTACCCATTTTTTCTGCAGGATGTGTTATGGTTGATAAATTTGGATCAATAATTTGCGAAATAGGGTCGTTATTAAAACCAATAACAGCAACATCCTCCGGAACTTTGATTCCTCTCTTTTTAGCCGTCTGAACAGCACTTACGGCAATAATATCCCCAGATGCAAATATGCCATCCGGAATTGGGTTCAAATCAAATAATTTATTGCTCGCCTTCACGCCGTCTTCATAAGTAACCGATTTCAAATTCACAATCAGTTCTTCATCAACGGGCAGATTATGATCTCTTAGGGCTTCAGTATAGCCTCTCTTTCTTTCATTATATAAATTACCAAATTCAGATCCCGCAGTTAAATGCGCAATTCGGGTACAGCCTTGCTCGATGAGATGCTTAGTAGCCTTATAACCAGCCGAATAATTATCAATAATTACTCTGAAAGTATTAAAATCCTTAGGAACCCTGTCGACAAAAACAAGCGGAATATTATTATTTGAAAATTGTTTAAAATGTGAAGTATCCCTGGTTTCCATTGCCAATGAGCAAATAACACCGCTAACACGATTGCTGTATAATGACTTAGCCATATTAGCTTCTTCTTCAGAAGAGTCATGCGACTGCATAATAATGACCGTATAACCCGATTTTTGAGCAGCAATTTCGATACCACTAATCAGAGAAGATAAAAATGGCTGGGTAACTGTCGGAATCAAAACACCTATGGTTTTTGTTTTATTACCGCGTAAACCTGCTGCCAGAGTATTAGGCACAAAACCCATTTCCTCGGCCGTTTTTTTTACTTTCTTTATTGTTTTATCACTAATGGTGTGATGATCTTTTAAAGCTCTTGAAATTGTTGAAGTAGCCAAATTTAACTTTTCGGCAATATCATATATCGTTACATGTTTATTTTCTTCCATGAAATAAATAATAAATAAATGTAAATATAGCTATTTTCTGTTTGATGCAATCTTTCAAAAACCGAAGAAGTAAAACAATTCCATTTGCCCCTTTACCTAAAGTTTTTTTTATATATTTCCAATCAAAATAATTGAAAACCAACAAATAAAACCACACAAACATGACCAGTCCTCTTTATCAGCTATCAAACAAAAAACTCAAAAATATAATTGCCCTAATAACTGTTTATCTGTTTTCTGCTGCCATTTTTGCCCAGACGCAAAACAGGGACTGGAATGGTAAAAAATGTGCTATTGTACTCACTTATGACGATGCCTTAAATATTCATCTGGACAAGGTTATTCCAATGCTGAATTCCTATAAATTTAAAGGGACATTTTATCTGATAGGCTCCTCGCCTGTTGTTTCACAGAGAATTGAAGAATGGAGAACCGCAGCAAAACAAGGACATGAGCTTGGAAATCATACTTTAAACCATCCTTGTGACGGCAGTTTACCCGGAAGAGATTTTGTAACCTCAGAAACTGATTTATCTAAATATACGATTGCCAGAGCCGTCAATGAAACCAGAATTACGAATACTTTACTAAAAGCTATAGACGGCAAATCCGAACGTACTTTTGCCTATCCCTGCGGAGATTTAACCATTAAGGATACACTTTTTTATAATTTTTTAAAGAATGACTTTGTTGCTGCCCGAGGCGTTGCACCCGGCTATTTAAACAGGAAAGAAGTAGATTTTTCTAATGTAAATTCCTTTTTTCAAAATGGAAGCACGGCTGAACAAATGATTGCTCAAGTTGAAGAAGCCGAAAAAATGGGTTCTTTTATTGTTTTTATGTTTCACGGTGTTGGTGGTGAACATTCTTTGAATATTGATTTGGAAGAACACCAAAAATTACTCGAATATTTAAAGAAAAGAAAAAAAGATATTTGGGTTGCCACAATGGTTGATGTAGCGAAATATATCAGAGAAAATCAAAACAACTAAACCCCAATGGCATGAAAGTATACAAGGTTGAAGAATTTAATTTTAAACACAAATTGCACAAATTTTCACGAATTATTTTTGTCAGTTTGTGGTATAAAAACTTTTTTAGAAAGTGAAAGTGAAATGCACTAAAGTACATAGTTTTAAACTATTTTTGAGACCAATAAAATTTGATATTTGACGCAAAATTATGCTGAAACACTTGATTTTTATTGAGAAAATTCAAATCGTGTTATTTATATTTGCACGATTCATCCCCAAATTACTGAATATGAAAAAAGTATTATTTATTGCTTTGTTGACATTTTGCATCAATACGATCAAAGCACAAGTTGTAGGTCTGGAAATTGGTGATATTGCCCCTGAAATTGATCTTCCGGATACCAAAGGAGAAAAAGTTGCGCTTTCCTCTTTAAGAGGCACAATCGTATTGATTGACTTTTGGGCTTCCTGGTGCGGTCCTTGTATCAAAGAACAGCCGGAATTATTAAAATTACACCATACTTATTCAGAAAAACTTTCGATCTATGGAGTTTCTCTTGATACCAAAAAACAAGTCTGGGCAGGAACAATTGCAAAATTGAAACTGCCATGGACACAGGTAAGTGATTTAAAATACTGGAGTTCCCCTACTGTTGCAGATTATATGGTACAGGCTTTACCTCATAATTTAGTATTGGACAAAAACGGAATTATAGTGGCAAAAAATATTCATGGTACCAAATTAAACGAATTGGTGAAAGAATTAACCGGGAATTAATTTTGTTCTTTCTCAGATAATTACTGTCAGGAGAATTTTAAACCTAAAAACGACTTTTATTATATTTCCAAAAATAGCTGTCAATATATTTGGCAGTTATTTTTTTTATTAATTACTTTGTATTTCAAAGTACTTTTAAATAAAAAACATTATGAAGAGTAAAAACACCTATTGGTTACAATTATATTCAGAATCTTTTTTATTTATTTTTAAACTTTGAAATTCAAAGAACTTTATAAGTATAAAACTATGAAAGACTATCTAATCGAAAAACTTTATGAATGCACCAAAGTACCTTATCAAAAATTCCTTAAAAGAAACAAACCCTGGAAAGTTGACAAAGCAACGCTCCTGAACTATCCGGAAGGCAGCTTAGGGTTGGGCTTAGGAAATTTTCTTGATAAAAATCATTTTGATATGCAGCCCAAATTAGAAGATCATGATGTGATTCATGTTTTAACGAATACTGGGGTTTCTGTGGTAAATGAAATCGGGATGCAATATTACCTTTTGGGAAACGGAAAAAGAAGTTTGTATTTGTTTTTGGTGATTTTTTCTGGTACTCCCTTCTACCCTAAACAGATCCTGTATTTTATTGCACAATACAAAAGAGGCAAAAAAGCACATTCTTTTTATTACCTGAATTTTTCAAATATGCTTTCTGTACCCGTTAAAACGATTCAACACATTTTTAATATTTAAAGTTATGCAAACGATCCATAAAAAACTTTCAGAGGAAACCCAGTCTATTGAATTAGTAATTGGTACTTTTATAATCAGCACTGTCTTATTTGCGTTTTATATGTTTACAAACAAAAACGCTAATGTTTTGGTATTCGCTTTTCCGTTTGTTGTTTCGACTTTACTTCTAAACGGAATCATGTTGTTTCATCTAACAGGCCGTTTTATAAAACTATATGATGAACGAAAAGATATAGCGATTAAGATTTTGCTGCTGTTAAGCAATATTCCTATTGCGTTTTTGTATTATATTATTGCGATAAAATCATAATTAATTCAAGTTGCTAGTTTGGATATCATAAAAAAACAAAGCAGAGGTTTAGTAAATTTGTTTTGCGAACCAATAAACCTCACCAATGCTTTGTAAAGACAAAATTATATCAATTTTTTGTTTAATAG
>NZ_JAFEVZ010000007.1 GCF_022802975.1 Flavobacterium pectinovorum | reverse complement strand
TTAACACACGAAAAAAAGTAGTTTTTTAGGTGCTCACTTTGCACCGAAATTAGATGGTCACTTTAAACCGAAACGAAGTGGTCACTTTAAATTGGAAAACAGTGGTCAATATCACTGAGTTTTACAGCATGAAGACGAAAAGTTTACAGAAATTGAATTTTTAGGCCACGTCTTTGGTTTTCCAATTGGGCAATTTACAAATGAGGAATTTGAGCTATATCTGAAAACGAGTATGGATAAGAAAAAAGATTTTTTTTTAAATGCAGTTTTATTGGATAAATTACTGGATATCGATTTCACGCTGAAAGTTCTGGATAAATAACCTTACAGTCTGGTCAATTCTCGCATTGAGAAAGTTTAATGACTTTCTCGTTTTTAATTGTATTTTCGTTTAGCTGAAGATATTTGTTTTTTATATTTCTTACACTTTTTCAGGAAAGAGGATTTTAAACAGCAGGCATATGACTTTCGATAAGTATTAAAAATAAAAAATATGATTTCATTAAAAGAACTTTATAAGATTGCAAAAGATGAGTTATCGGATGTTCTGCCAGAGGATAATTGCGATTTTAGATTAGAACAGGCAGAATACAATTCTAGTGACAAATTTTGGGAGATAGTCGTTTCCTTTCTGACTGAAAACATTAATAAAAGTACTTCTGGATTCGCACAATTGGGACAGAATCTTCCCTATGAACGGGTTTACAAGAAATTGAAAATTAGTGATGAAAAGAAGGTTTTAGGCTTTTACATTTATAAACCGCAATCATGATTCTGATTGATACAAATTCATTGGTTGTTCTAATAATTGGGCTGATCGATGAAGATTTAATAGAAACGCATAAGCGGACTTCGATTTATACAAAAAAGGATTTTCAAGATTTACTTTTGGTAATTGAAAACTTTGAGAACCTGATCGTTTTACCAAATATTTGGACCGAAGTTGATAATCTTCTAAATAGTTTTTCAGGAAATTACAAATGGCAGTATTTACTAAAAATAAAAGAACTTATAGCTCTAAGTTCTGAAAAGTATTTTTCTACGAGTCTCGCAGTTTCGAGTGATTATTTTATCAGTGTGGGCATTACTGATTCATTGGTACTGAAGTTAGCTAAAGAATGTAAGTTTATTATCACATCAGATTCTCAGTTGTCAGACATCGCAACGGCAGAAGGAATAAAAGTTTATGATATGATCCGTAAGAGAAATGAAGAATTTCAATAAATAGTGTGATGGTGCGTGATAAATAAATAGCTTATGGAATGTAAAACAAGAGGATTTAAGAGTAAATCATATTACTACATACGCCAGCATGGAAAACAATAGAAAGATTAAACAAATGACCAGTCTTATTAAAATAATTCTTGAAGATAATTCTTAAATTCAAATGAGCAAACCAATACTGATTTTACGATTACAGGAGCAGTTACAGATCGAAATAAATTTGTCGGCTGTTAATGATTTCTTTGATGCAAAAAATAAAAACACCTATAAGATTGATGATAAAGGGGAAATTATATCGCTTAATTTATTTGAAAATAAAATCACTAATATCGAATTCATAAGGGATTTTAAAAATCTGAAGGAGCTGGATTTGCGTAACAATCCTATCAGAGATTTTAGGCCTCTTGAAGATTTGAAATATATTATTCTTCTAGGCTATAGTAATCACAAAATAAACAGTGAGTCTTTTATAGCGAATTTTTTGCAAAATGACATATTTGATATGGCCAGACATACTTCTAAAATTGCGGCAGTTTATATTCAAGGTCATGAATATTTATTTGAAAAACCGCAGATAATTAATTTCGGAGGCAGAAATATTTATAAAATAAAAGATTATAGTGAAAAGTCGGTAGAATTAGAGTGTGTCTCGAATCCATCTTATATCGAAAATTTTTTTGGAGAAGATATTTCCTTGGTGACTGCTGTGGTTGGAGAAAACGGAACGGGTAAAACAAGCTTAATAACTAAACTCTTCAATCAATTAATACCTGTTCAGATTGGTAATGAAAAAACTGTATTTTTCATTATCGAACAAGCAGATAAAATCAAATATTACTCCTTTTTTGATTTAGAAGAGTTTATAATTAAATCTAATTTTGAAAGTGAAATAGAAAGATCTCCCTTTTATGGATTTCCAATATATTATTCGAATTATTTAAGTGATAGCAGACTTGAAAAAGACAGAACGAAATCATTAAACCTATCTTTAATGAATCAGATATTAAATGATATTAGCTCTGAAGAGGTTAATATTACTAATTCTAAATTTTCATTTGCCTTATATAAAAATACCCAGTTAAAAAGATGGATGAAAATGCTTTCAGATAAGCTGGTCAGTGATGTATTAGAAGAATTTTCTTTGCCAGTTTTTAAAAACATTAATATCGAATTTAATCGAAACAGATCAGTAAATAGTAATTCCATAAGAAATTTTCATTTTGATATTGCGTCTATCAATTATAAAGAAAAGTTAAGAATCGAAACAGAAAATGCTTTATCGGTTATTAAAAAGATCAATGATTTTTTAAGTTCAAAAACATCTTTGTTCTCAAACAGCCAGCCCGATTACATTCAGATAATCGATTTTTTGGTTCTTAGATTAATGGAGTATGCGAGTGATCTAATTTACAGTCCAAAAAAACAGAATCTTTTTCCTAAAATAGAAAACGCAGAGAGTTTCAGTAATTTAGAAAGCCTGAAAAGCAGTACTGAAATATTTGAACTTCTTCAAAAAAACTTTTCATTCCTGGATATTAATTTCAAAAAAATAGATAAAGCATTTCCTTTTGATCTCTTTTTTGATTTTTCTAAAAATATTGAAATGATAATTTCAAATCAGGAGCAGGTAGTATTGGATGGCAGATATAAAATTATTGTAGATTTTACTTCTGCCAGAAGTATCTTAGATTATTATGAACGTCTTTACTTTAAACTTGAAGAAGTATTTAAATCAGAGAACCGCCATTTTATAACTTTTAGCCCCAATATAATTTTGAGTTCAGGCGAGGAAATGGTTCTAAATCTTGTTTCCCTGCTTTATGATAATAAAGAGATAGATACAAATGTTAATTTACCCAAAATTTTATTTTTGGATGAGGCTGATTTAGGTCTTCATCCGAAGTGGAAAAAGATGTTTATCAATACCCTGACAAAGATTTTACCTAAAATTTTTATTGGAATGAGATTGCAGGTTATTTTTACGACGCACGATCCTTTAACACTATCAGATGTACCAAATAATAATATTGTTTATTTAAAAAAACTTAATGGTAAAACAATTGTCCTTGATGATCAAATTAAGCCGAAAAAATCATTTGGAGCCAATATAACAGATTTATTGGGAGATTCTTTTTTCATTGATAATGGATTAATAGGAGATTTTGCCAAAGATAAAATTACGAGTGTTATAAACTGGCTGAATGACGATACTAGAAATTCAGAGGAAGCGCAGTATTGGAAACAAGTTATAGAAATTATAGATGAGCCTTTGATACAATATAAGCTCAAGGAGATGTATTATGAAAAGTTTCCTGAAGATTTTGATAAAGAAAAAGAGATCGAGAAAATAAGTTTAATAGCTGATAAATTAGGTTATAAAATTCAAAAGAAATAATATGCTTGCATTAAACGTTAACAGCACAGCATTAGCAGTTCATCATAAATTGATAAAATGCTGGCTTTCAAAAAAGATAAAAGGAAATAAAAGCCGCAAGAATAGATTGGGGTATAAATGTGAAGATGATGAGTGCGAAATTTGTAAAATCGATATGCATAAAGCAGCTTTACCTCAGGTTTTAGTTGATTTTTTTACTTCTGAAAAAATTGATGCATTAGTATTGGGTAAACCGAAAAACTTAATTGAACTTAATGAGGATTATTTAAATTTAGGTGTTGATAATGATATCACAGTAAAGCTATTTGTGAAATCGGGTTATGAAAATTGGTTTCAGCCAAATTTTGGAAATAAGCTGTTAAACAATATAGATCAGGATACTTGTACATATTGCAATCGAAACTACACCTTACAGACAGTTCCTAACAGATCCAGAGCACAATTGGATCACTGGTTCAGTAAAGAAACTTATCCCTTGCTGGCCCTGTCTTTTTATAACCTGATTCCCAGCTGTTCTTCATGTAATCATTTAAAGTTAGATGCCGTTATCAATAATGATTTTGCTCATCCCTATACTTGTAACGAAGAAAACCAAAAATTTACTTTTAGTTTTAATTTTGTGGATCTTAATAAGTATTATGATATAAAGTGCAAAGTTGAAGCAAACTCAAAAATGGATAATACTTTAAAAGGTTTTAAAATAAAAGAGATTTATAATGCTCATATAAACAAGGAACTTAAAGATTTATTAGAACTGAGATACAAATATTCAGATAATTATATTGACCTTTTGATTAATAAAACTTTTCAAGGATTAATGTCAAAAGAAGAGATATACAGGATGATTTTTGGAATTGAAATTAAAGAGGAAGAGTATCATAAAAGACCATTCAGCAAGTTTAAGCACGATATAATAAAAGAATTGTTAGAAATTTAATTTTTAGCTGTTAAGCGGTGTAGAAAAGTAAATATAATATTAGAGTTTTAAATAATAAAATAATTTTCAAATAGACTTTTGCTGTACTGCATCCATTTCTAAATTTGCCCACCAGACAGTTAATGGACATATCGTTCCTAAAGCTGTTGTTTTTTCATTTTGTTCAATGATATGATCGGGATATAGCAACCCTGTATAAATACCAATTAATTGAAGATTATCATTTCTCTCCACAAAAACAGGTCCGCCCGACATCCCTGGCGATGCAGGACCATCTATTAACATTTCCCTATGCCTGTCTTTAATCTGGTAGGATGCAATAAAACGGGTTACTACTATAGGGATTGGCTGTTCAAGCCCCAGAGCACTGTAGCCATAGGGATAGCCTACAATATGGATTTTTTCTCCTAAAAAAGGATCTTTCTTTGCTGTGTAATCTTTAGTAATAACCTGCCACTGGGAAAGCTGCATGTTCTTTGGCAGTAATAATTTAATAACATCGTGCAGGAAAGGTACTTTTATACCGATACAGTTTAAGCTGTAGTTTGCTGAGTCTTGTTTTTCCTGAATCCAAAGAGGAGTATTATGCTTATCATAAAGAGGGATTACTGAATTTTGGTTTCCCGAAACAAGTTCAACACCTTTATTTGGATTTTCCTTATTCTGAAGGTTGATTTCTAAAAATTTTCTATTTGGGAGTTGTCTTCCGACTTCAATATTGTGCATGTTATAGCTTGTAACAACATGCCAGCACGTATATAAAAATAAGTCCTCTCCTTCCTGGACTATAAAACCACTTGCAACAACATTTTTTAGTGGGTTTTTATTTTCATCTAAACATTGTATATGAACGGCTTTCATCATTAAAAAATGTCTTTGTGCCTCTAAAGATGTTTTGTTCATAATCTCTTTTTAAATTTTCTTTTTCAAAATATGCAGTAACAGCCTTAATCCTCTCCTCTAATAAGGTGATAAATTTATTTCCGTCAAAATAATAAAAAATCACATTCCTTCTCTTTAAATCCTGCAAATTATTTTTCATCGGTACAGTAGACTTTTAAAATGACTGTAAAGTGATAACTGCATTTCTATCTTTTTTGATGCCTTTTAACCTGCTGCATAACAGTTTGATTACATCTAAAATCAATAAGTTTTGGTAGGCTGTTTTCATTCGAAACGGATAAAAAGGCAGCCAAGATAGTGTGCGCCGGATCCTGCAGGCGCATAACGGCCCTGCCGCCCTTCGGGACTTATAGCCCTCCGCATCCTTGACCGCCCACTTTATTCCTGCTTTCTTTTTTTCCGTTTTTTCTTTTGAAAACAATTTTGCGGGATAGGCGGGAAGAAGCAGTAATAATCTAAAACTTATAAATCATGGAAATCACAGGACGCTTAACCAGAGATGCTGTTGTTGCCAAAACAGCAAAAGACAGACAGGTCGTTAACTTCTCCATTGCAGTTAATGACACTTACAAAGCCAAAGGAAACACCGAAGCAGTAAAAATGGTCACCTATATCGACTGTTCGTACTGGCTCAGTGCAGGTGTTGCCCAATGGCTCAAAAAAGGCACACTCGTGGAACTTTTCGGTAGGATAGGAGTGAATGCCTACCTCAATGCGGAGGGGAAAGCCGTTGGAAGCCTCACTTTTCATACAAGTAATATCAAAATACTGCTTTTCGCATCCAA
This sequence comes from Flavobacterium pectinovorum, assembly GCF_022802975.1. Classification (GTDB taxonomy): domain Bacteria; phylum Bacteroidota; class Bacteroidia; order Flavobacteriales; family Flavobacteriaceae; genus Flavobacterium; species Flavobacterium pectinovorum_B. Next base: position 260,629 of record NZ_JAFEVZ010000007.1, on the reverse strand, counting down.
TGCTCAGCCTGTTCAGTCGGGAGATTTTTCTGCCAAGAAAAGTAAAAAAGAAGAACCTGACGACCTGCCTTTTTAATGATCGGATGATAAATGTATAAGCCTAAAGAAATGAGTTATGAAAGCCTTGGAAAAATCAATATATGCCCAGTATGACGTTCACGATGCATTCAAAAAGATAATCCTCTTAGAAATGCAGTCTTATGACGGAACAAAAAAACAGCAGCTTAAAGCATTCCTTGAAGACATGCAGAAAGGAGGATGCATCAGCGGTATGATTTCACAGTTTATTTATCATGCCGACTGCAAAAAGTTCTATATCCAGCATCTTGATGAGTTGGAGGAAATCAGAAAAGAAATGGAAGATTCCCTTGGGGAAGCTGTAAAAGACCGATACGGTCTGCCTCATTACACCTTTATGTGCTGGCTCTGTTTTGAAGAGTACTGTTACGACATCTACAGAACCTCTTTTGAATAAGACTATTTGAACAATCTTAAATCTTCCCTTATGAAAGCTTCAGAAAACTTTAAGACCGCTATAGAAAATTACCTCAATCAGAATGCCCTTGGCGATGCTGTCTTTGCACAGCATTTCGCCAAGCAGTCCAAAAACATGGAAAGCTGTTGCAATTACATTTTTGGCGAGGTAAAAAAAACAGGACTGTGTGCCTTTGACAATCAGGAAATCTTTGACATGGCAGTCAAGTATTATACTGATGACAGCATTGGACAGCCTCAGCCCGTAAACTGCAGGGTTGTGGCAAGTGAGCCTGAAAAGGCTGATTTGTTTACTGCTGTACCCGAAGTTCCGCAGAATACCGCCATTGTTAAAACGGCGGTCACTGCTCCCAAACCCGAATCGAAAACCCTGACACTCTTTGACCTATGATACCCAAAACCATCATCGAAAAACAGATTGTCTCGCTGAGCGTGACCCTTTCCCCTGTATCGCAGAAGATGCAGATTTGGGCAGAGAAGAATATTTTCATCAAATGGGGCGTCCTGTCAAGGGGGAAATTCCACTGCCTTGACTGCGCCCATTCCTGGAAGCCTGATGCGCAGAAAGCATCCTGCCAAAAGTATATCACCTGCACCGCATGCAGGGGAAAACTTAAAATGCATCAGTACAATCAGGTGCATTTCAAGGAAATAGAGTATTGGGCTGTTTTGGACGTATGCGGGGGATTTCAGGTCGTGCGCATCATCTGTTCGCACAAAGACATGAAAAAGAACTTCCTTCCTACTTATTTCCATAAGGAAGTCATGCAGCATTGGATTAATGGGAAAGGGGAGGTGCGGACACTTTCGCTTGGCACCAACGTTTTTTCAAATGCCTATGATGCATGGAAATATTATTCCCCTCTTGAAATACGCCCGAAAAGTTTTGAAAGCTCTCCCAAATACCGCATCAGTCCCTATAAGGTGTATTCAGTGGCAAAAACCATTGCAGTGCTGAAAAGGAACGGCTTCAAAGGCAGTTTTTACGGCATTGCACCGCAGATTCTTTTTACGGCTCTCTTGAAGGATCCCCATGCCGAAACGCTTCTCAAGACAGCACAGACCGATTTTTTGAAGCATTATCTGCTTTCCCATTCACAGCACATCAGGGAGAATTGGCAGGCAGTGAAAACCTGCATTAAAAATAATTATAAGATAAAAGATTTCAGCCTTTGGGAAGATTACATCTCCCTGCTCAGATGGTTTAAAAAGGATTTGAATAATGCCGATATGGTATGCCCTGAGAATTTGGAAGAGATGCATGACAGGCTTGTGGACAAAAAACGCAGAATCCAGAGACGTGAGCATATAAAAGAACTTCGCCAAGAAATACAGAATGCGCAGCTCAGCTATGAACAGCAGAAAAAGCAATTTTTCGGGCTTGAGTTCGCCAAAGAGAATCTCAGCATCAGCGTGATGGAAAGCGTGCAGGATTTTCTCGAACAGGGAGACATACTGCGCCACTGCGTATTTACCAATGAATACTATAAAAAGAGAAACTCCCTTATACTGTCGGCTAAATTCCAAAACAAGCCCGTGGAGACCATTGAGGTGGCGCTTCCCTCGCTTGAAATCGTGCAGTGCAGGGGAACCAAAAACAAAGTTTCCCCGCATCACGCCCAGATTCTAAAGCTGTTGGGCAGGAACCTCTATCAGATTAAAGAGCGCATAAAGAACAAAAAAGCAGACCGAGCCGAAAATTAATTTTCGGCTTTTTTTTAACATAATGTTAAATTTTCGCGCCCAGATACTGCAAGGCGGGATTAGGGTATGAGGGGTTCAGGCTTAATTCCAAAACAAAGTTCGGGAACAAGAGGCGGTTCGTCCAAAAAAATTCCCCCATAAATGCAGGGCACAACCCCTGCTTTATTGCGTTGCTTTTTTGGCTCGCTTTCTCATTCCCGGCTCAGGTTCCATAATTAATCTTAAAACTTAGAAATCATGGAAACGATCAAAACACTTCAGAACTGGAATCAGGTGGCAGAAATCCAATTGGTTTACAAAACAAAAGTAAAAGCATCGGAGAGACCCTATATCAGCTCTTCCAGATCCGTTTATCAGCTGGCACTGCAGTGCTGGAATCCCGGTACCATCGAATTTTTCGAGCAGTTTAAAGTCCTGCTTCTCAACCAGTCCAACAAGGTTCTCGGCCTTTACGAGGTTTCCTCAGGAGGCATAGCCGGAACTGTTGTAGACCTGAGGCTGATTTTTGCCGCAGCCCTCAAAGCCAATGCCGTATCGCTCATTATGATCCACAATCATCCTTCAGGACAGACCAGACCTTCCGAGGCCGACATACAGATAACCAGAAAAGTGAAAGAAGCTGGGAAGATTCTCGATGTCACGCTGCTGGATCACCTGATCATCACGCCCGAAACCTATTACTCCTTTGCAGATGAAGGCGCCCTGTAGCGCCTTTATCTTTTTTTTAGCACTTTTCTGGATTGAAAAATGAAATTTTCGAGCAGACACTGCGATGTTTTAAACAGGATTTAAAGGGGCAGGAAAATCAGGCAGGCTTCAGTATTTCAAAAAACGGTGCCCTGATTTTAAAGAGTCCGCAAAAGTGTAATTAAAGGTCGCAAAAGTATAATTGAAACCATATGCTCACAGCGTAGCTTTGCGGAAATGGTACATAAGCTTGTTTCTATATTGCTGCTTCTTGCGTTGATGGGTTCAAACTTTTCACGTTATTTCGTGCTTGCCGGTTTTCAGGCAAACAGCCGCTACATTGCCGATACTCTTTGCGAAAACAGGACGCGCCCGCAATTGCACTGCAACGGGAAGTGTTATCTGGCAAAAAAGCTCAGACAGGCCGATGAAAGCGAAAAAAAGCAGGCTGAAAAAAATGAAATCAGCAATAGTGAAATCGGCTTATTACAGCGGGCTCTCCATGTTTCGTTTGCTGTTTCCGCGGTGGATGCCGAACCATTAAAAACATCCCTGCGGCGCAGTTTTAGATATGCCGGCCATTACACCGGCAGTATTTTTCGCCCGCCCCGCACAGCAGCATCATGATATCCGATTATCGGATACCGGGCAGTTCCTTTTGGCATCACAGCTCCTCTTTCCGGATTGTGCCAAAGTGATTCAAATCCTCCCAGAGAGGAAGTAAGGCACCGCCATATATTTCAATAACCCAATTTTTAGAAAAATGAAAAATCAAATAACAATAATGTTCTGTTTGTTTGCTTTGCTCACCTGCTGTTCTGCATCCTATGCGCAGAACAGCAGTGCCGCTTTGGCTGAGCTGGCATTGGAATTTAATAATGTAGTAGGGGATAAACCCTTAAAACTTCAGGATGGATCCTACAGCAATGAAGCCGGGGAAAAGTTCAGTGTTACCACTTTTAATTATTTTGTCAGTAATATAAAACTGCATCAAAAGGAAGGGAAAGAATATGTAATTCCCCAGGACAGCAGTTATTTTCTGATAAAAGAAAATGATCCTGCCAGCAGGAAAATCAATTTGAAGGTTCCCGAAGGACAATACACCGCAGTGACATTTACCATTGGGGTGGACAGCCTGAGAAGCACCATGGACATCAGCCGCCGTACAGGCGCACTTGATATTGCCGGAGGGATGCTCGATGGAATGTACTGGACATGGAACAGCGGCTATCTCTTTATGAAATTTGAAGGGGATTCCCCGCAGGCGGAACTCGACCGCACCGGACAGAGAAAGTTCCGTTATCATATCGGGGGATTTGGCGGCTACAACAAGCCTTCTGTCAATAATATCCGGACCGTTACCATAGACCTTTCCAAAAAAGGAGCAGTCAAAGCAAAAAAGAATGCCATAAGCAGGGTGGTGCTGCAGACCGATGCCTCGAGGGTGTTTAACGGAAAAACGAAAGTCAGCATAGCTGCGAATTCAACGGTAATGTTCGGGGATTTCAGCAGGCTCATTTCAGAAAATTATACCCAGATGTTTAGTCATATTTCAACTAAAAATTGACCGTATGCCCAGGAAATGTTATCTAATAATAATTCTGTTTTTATTTGTGCTTTTTCAGTCATTCAAACAATCAATATTCGAGGGTTTCGTAAAACCCGAAAACTTCCCCGAGCCTGTATATGATGTTGCTCAAAATCCCGTGACAAAGGAAAGCTTTGAGCTTGGCCGGAAGCTGTTTTATGAAACTGCTCTCTCGCGGGACAATTCCATTTCATGCGGTTCCTGCCATGTGCAGTCCTCTGCTTTTACCCAGCATGGACACGATGTGAGCCACGGTATTGAAGACCGTCTGGGAAGCCGGAATTCCCCCCCGATAATGAATCTCGCCTGGAACAGATCGTTTTTCTGGGACGGCGGGGTATTCCATCTGGATCTGTTTTCAGTCTCGCCCATTACAAACCCTGTGGAAATGGATGAGAAAATGGAGAATGTTTTAGAAAAACTGCGCTCAAAAATGGAGTATCGCGAAAAGTTTAAAACAGTGTATGGATCAGATGACATTACAGGAAATCAGGTTTTTAAAGCCCTTTCCAGTTTTATGATCATGTGTATCAGCAGCAATTCCAAATACGACAGCGTGATGCGGAAAACCGGAGCCCGTTTTACCGAGGCTGAAAGCAGGGGATATGATATATTCTCCAACAATTGCAGCAGCTGCCATAAAGAGCCCCTTTTTACTGATGGATCATTTAGGAATAACGGGCTCGATAACCAATTCAATCCTGATACCGGCAGGCAGGCCATTACCCTGGATCCGGAAGACAGATTCAAATTTAAAGTCCCCTCACTGCGGAACCTCACCTATACCGTGCCCTACATGCATGACGGGAGATTTACAAAAATAGATCAGGTACTGGATCATTATGCCCGGGGCGTGCAGGACAGCCATACGCTTGATCCGGTGCTGAAAAAAAAGGGGCAGCCCGGTATTGCGCTTACCGCCGGTGAGAAGACGGATCTGAAAGCTTTCCTGAAAACCCTGGATGACAAATATTTTATAACACGCAGAGATTTATCTGAACAATAACAAGATTATGAAAAAAACAAAAACAATATTAGCATCCTTTTTGGTGCTGCTGGCCGTGGCATCCTGTGCAAAAAAAGAGAATAAAGCCGAGGACAGCTCCTCAGGACATCATCACCAGAGCGCTGATGTCAATGGAGAGCAGTATGCCATGAAAGTAAACAACGGAACAATAAAAAAAGATACCCTTAAAGGCAGCCCCGAGCGTACTGCTATGGGATTTGTTGACGGCTCCCACATTCATATTGAATACAGCTCTCCCGGAACAAGGGGAAGGGTAATCTGGGGCGGACTGGTGCCTCTGGATCATTTGTGGGTAACAGGTGCCCACAGCGCCACAAGGATCAGTTTCAGTAAAGACGTGAACATCAACTCCAAAAGGATAAAGGCAGGGGAGTACGCATTTTTTACCATCCCGGGAAAAGAAAGCTGGACACTGATCTTCAATACAAAAGCCAGGCAGCATCTCACCGATGATTATGACCAGAAAGATGATGCGCTTCGCCTTGAGGTAACCCCTGAAAAGCTGGCCCAGCCGGTTCAAAGGCTGACCTACAGGGTGAAAGAACTATCGCAGCGTGAGGGGACAGTAAGCATGGAATGGGAGTACCTGAAAATATCTTTCTCGATCACTGCAGTTGATGCTAAATAAGGAAGACATGATTTTAGATATTCATACCGGCAGACAGCGTAAAATGAAAAACAAGATGCCGGCAATAAGATATGCATTTATAATACTCTTATCCCTGATAAGCCGAAACGCCGCAGGACAGGAAAAAACACCAGTTCAGGCAGTGAGTTCTCCCATAAACACAGAAGTTTTAGGGAGTAACCGCGGTCTGGCTTTTCAGATGATTATTGATAAAAAAATAAGCAGCATCCCAAGGCTCGGTTTTTTTAGCGTAACCTCCCTTGTAGGGGAATGGGGCGAGGATCAGATCGGCGATTATATGACGCAGGCCAGTCTGACCTATGAGCTGGTCAAAGGGCTGAAATTTGCCGGCGGTTTTCACGTTACCCCTGTCAAAGGGATGAGGCCCATTGCCGGATTGATTTATACAAAAGCCAGCCCCGTCTGGTTATTTGTGGCTAATTCCAGAATAGATTATTCTAAGGATACCAATGTGGAAGGAATGTTTTTAGTGGAATACAAGCCGGAAATCAATGATAACTGGCGCTTTTATTCGCGGCTTCAGGCCTTGTACGAGTACAGCACGGTAATCGATATGCAGACCAGAAGCTACTTAATGGCCCGTGCCGGTCTAAGTTATAAAGAAATAACTTTTGGTGCAGGCACCAATATTGATTTTTACGGCCCGGAAAAGCACAATGAAAACAGCTTTGGCGGTTTTGTAAGCTTTCTGCTTTTCTAAATAAGGGGAGTGCTCTTCAGGTGATGTATCCAGAGCCTGTTATGAGTAAATTTCAAAACAGCTAAACACAATAGATATAATAAAGCCTGCAAACAGCATTTTGCAGGCTTCATGGTTTTAGTAATCAGCTTAGTATGCTGATGCTGTTTCTGCCGTAGACTTCACAGCAGTAAGTCCAGATTCTATTATTTGATTTTATCAAAGGCCTGCTGCAGATCTGCTTTGATATCATCAATATGCTCAATGCCGACAGATAAACGCAGCAGCCCCGCAAATACACCTGCAGCCTTTTGCGCCTCTGCGCTTAATTGCTGATGTGTGGTGGCTGCAGGATGGATAATCAGTGATTTCGTATCCCCTACATTGGCCAGATGACTGATTAATTCCAGACTGTCGATAAAATCATTAGCTTTGGTCAGATCACCTTTTATCTGGAAGGAAAGAACAGCGCCGTACCCGTTTTTAAAATATTTTTGGGCGTTGGCATGACTCGGCGAACTTTCAAGTCCAGGATAGTTGACCTTCTCGACCTGCGGATGTCCCTCCAGCCATTTGGCAATTTCAAGGGTATTGTCTACATGGCGCTGAACGCGGAGCGATAAGGTTTCCAAACCCTGTATGAGCTGGAAGGAGTTGAACGGGGAGATTGCCGGACCAAAATCACGAAGCCCTTCAACACGGGCGCGGATAGCAAACTGTATATTACCAAAGGGGCTGTTCACGCCAAAGGCATCAGCGAAAACCAGTCCATGATAGCCTTCCGAAGGCTCGGAAAACTGTTTGAATTTTCCATTTCCCCAGTTGTAGGTGCCTCCGTCAACAATAACACCCCCTATGCTTGTGCCATGGCCGCCTATCCATTTTGTGGCAGATTCAACCACCACTGCAGCACCGTGCTCCAAAGGCCTGAATAAATAGCCGCCTGCTCCAAAGGTATTGTCGACAATTAGCGGCAGATCGTGTTTTTTGGCAACAGCTGCAATTTTATCAAAGTCCGGAACATCATAACTTGGATTGCCAATGGTCTCCAGATATAAGGCTTTGGTATTTTCATTGATCAGTGATTCAAACCCTTCGGCTGTTGTCTCTGCTGTAAACTGAACCGTAACCCCGATTCTTTTGAAGGCTACCTTGAATTGATTGTAAGTGCCCCCGTAAATATTGCTGCTCGATACAAAGTTGTCCCCGGCTTCCAGAATATTGTTAAGGGCAATAAATTGTGCCGCCTGGCCCGAAGCAGTCGCCAGTGCCGCAACCCCTCCCTCCAAGGCTGCAACACGTTTTTCAAAAACATCGGTAGTTGGATTTTGAAGACGGGTATAGATATTGCCAAATTGTTTTAAGGCAAACAGGTTGGCGCCATGCTCGGCATTTTCAAATACATACGAGCTTGTCTGGTATATAGGAACTGCCCTTGAACCTGTGGTTGGATCGGCGGTCTGTCCTGCATGAACCTGCAGTGTTTCAAATTTTAATTTTTTGGTTGTTGACATTTTTTATAATTATATAGTTAGAAAATCTGCATTGAAAAACAGCCTGACGGCAATAAACATAAACGATTTCGGCAGCAGCGGCTTTGAATTGGATCATGGCGTTTGTTATTGAAGTAAACGTAACTGCGTTTTTGTTCTACGGTGATGTAATGATCATCTCTTGCTGCTTCTTTATGAATCAAAACCCCGCAGGTGCTGACTGGATTGGATTTCATACGATCTGTTTTGTAAATATATACCTAGAAATTAATAATCCAAAATATTTTAAATTGTTTATTGGAAACAGGAGTAAAAAACGATACTTCTTTCCTCTTTGCGGTGATTATATGTTTCCCCGCATACACTTTATAGGCTCTGCGCCAGTTAATGGGACTGCGTATTTTATGCTCAGGTACGTTGCAGCATTCGGCTGGTGGAGGATTTGTTTTCGATGCCTTCAGCGGGGGTGTAAAAAAAGCAACGGGAAGATAAAATCATGCGCATGGGTGCACTTTAAAAAAAAGCGGGAAATTGACCAATTTTGGCACAAAACCGCCCTTTTGCGATACATGGCTTTAAAATATATTTGTTCCCATCAGCATATATTCCCTTAAGCCATCCGGGCGCAGTTAACAATAGTGCGAAGCAGCAAATAATGGATTGCCACCTCCGGCCGTGTTAAACTGCCCTGAAAACAATAAGGCATCCCCATTAAGTGAACCTGAAGATGGAATGGTGCAGCGAAAAAAAGCCGGTGCTTTTATGGATCAAAAGTGCCTTTGGAAAATTGTAATCAAAGCCAAAAAGTCAAATTAGTAATTTCAGAATATTTTTAAATTTTATACCACATATCCATGCCGCCATCCACATCAATTATTGCTGCAGTAAATTTCACTCCCGCAGCATCAAATGCCGTAACCTATGCGGCAGCATTAGCAAAAGCTAAAGGGTCAAGACTTATTCTTTTCAATTCATTTACCCTGTCAATCCATAGTTCAAATTCAAGAATTTCAGGAGATAATGCACAATTGGAACTCGATAAGGCAACAGAAAGGCTCATGCATCTTGCTGATGATATTGCCCTGTTATACAAAATTGAGACGCAGAGTTTCTGCCTTTATTCTTCTCTGGAGGACGCACTTCCATCACTGATTGAAAAAAATCAGGCGGAACTTGTGGTCATGGGAATGGCAGACCGCTCAGCCGGTCAAGACCTGTTAGGGAATTCAACAACCTCGGTTATCAAAAACATCAATATACCGGTGCTGGCCGTACCCCGTAATGCCCGTTTTATAAACGCAAAAAAAATTCTCTTTGCCTTTGAGAACCGCAGCTTGTCATCAATTCAGAAATTAGGCTGGTTCGGTCAGACCGCTGCTGCCTTAAAAGCTGAAGTGGAGTTCTTCAGTGTTGACCAGAGAGTGGAGCAGATGATGGAGCAGCGCGATGAATCTGCTCCTGAAAACCAGCAGGCGGCACATCTGGCACGATACAGCTACAAAACAATCCGCTCAAATGCTGTTGTAAGTGAAATTAAAAAAGAGATTGAAAATTATAATGCGGATATTCTAGTCATGGTGCCGCAAAAATATGGCTTCTGGGACTCCCTTGTGCATATAAGCAAAACAAGGATTATGGCATCCGGGCTCAGTATACCGCTGCTCTCCCTTCCTAACTTTTAATAGTCTCTGCCGGGCAGTACATACCGGAAAAATTGAAAACCCGCACAATGAGCCCGAGGGGAAAGAAAAACAGCCCTGCCTCAATTCTGAAAAGTAATAATAAGGAAAGCCGCAAGCGGCTCTGTATTTTGCATTGGTTAATTATTGTTGATGGAAAAGCCTTCGAAACATTGTTGAGAGGGCTTTCTTCATTTACAGAACTCCGGACTGCAGAATCCTGCTGATGCATGGACTTATAATTTTAATAACGCAGCAGGATAAAAAAAAGTTGGTTTTTGACCAATACCGGCATGAAACAGACCTTTTGCGGATTAAACATTCTATAGAGATTTGCACCTGTCAGCTCTAAGGGCTGCGAATAATTAATGATAAATTAAAACGAGAATTATATGGTAATGTTAAACAGGAATATTTTTTTTATTCTGAGTATTACGCTGCTGGCCTCCGGCTGCGGTAAAAAGGAAACAGATCAGGACCAGGCAGTACAGTCGGTGAAAATCAGCATGCAGGAAGTAACGGTTTCGCAGCAGGCTCAGTCTTTAGAGTATAGCGGCACCATTGAGGCAGATAACACCGTATCTATCGGATTCAGCGTACCGGGAAGAGTAGATGCCGTAATGGTGCAGGAAGGGCAGCATGTTGTAAAAGGACAGCTCCTGGCCGCAATTGAGCAGAACACCTACAAAAACAATCTCACTGTCGCAGGTGCCGGTCTTGAACAGGCAAAGGATAACTTCAGCCGTCTGGATCAGCTTTATAAAAAAGGAAGTCTTCCCGAGCGTGACTACATTGCAGCAAAAACAGCATTGGCACAGGCACAGGCCAATAAGGAAACTGCATTAAAAAATCTGAATGATACCAGATTATATGCTTCCTTCTCGGGGATTATTACCCGAAAATTAACTGAAGCGGGGGCAACGGCGGCACCGGGAATCCCTGCCTTTACCATTGTGAAAACAGACAAGGTATATGCCGTTGCCTCTATTAATGAAAACGAGATCAGTGCACTGAGAATTGGAGCGCAGGCAAAAATCACAATTCCTTCGCTGAATAAAAACATTGATGCAAGGGTGGCTATAATCAACCCTCAGGCAGATGATTTCTCCAAAACCTACAATGTAAAGATACGTCTGGATAATCCCGGGGGAATACTGCTGCCGGGAATGATTGCCGATATCAGCATCAATTCAGGAAAAAGCCAGAATGCCGTAATTATACCTGCACAGGCAGTGGTTCGGGATCATGACAATATTAACTATGTATTTACTGCAAAAGCAGACAATACGGCTTTCAAAAAAAGGGTAATTATATCCAAAATGACAGGATCCAATGAAGTTGTTGTCACAGAGGGCCTGCAGGCAGGCGAGAAGCTTATCGTAAAGGGACAGACCAACTTACAAGACGGGACACCTGTCAAATTTTAATCTAATAATATTTAAAAGATGACAAAGCGTAACATACACTTTTTGGAAGCGGCAATGAAACATAAACAGGTGGTCATTGTACTTGTTGTGCTGCTGATGATTATGGGGGTTAATTCCTTGCTGAACATGCCCCGAAGTGAAAATCCCAGAATAGACATGCCCACTGCTTTGGTATATGCAGTTTATCCGGGTGCAGATGAACATCAGGTAGAAGAAGAGGTCGCCAAAAAAATAGAACAGTACTTGTTTTCATTTGAGGAAATCAAGAAGAAAAAAGTGAAGTCCGAGGTTCGTGAAGGGCAGGTTTTTATAACAACTGAAATTTATACTACAGTGCAGGACCGCAAAAAGTTCTGGCATACCCTGCAGCTTGATATGGATGCCAATCTTCGCTCCAAACTTCCACAGGGTGTAATAGGCCCGTTTATCAACAGCAATTTTGCAGATGTAACAGCCATGATTATTTCAGTATCATCAAAGGAGCGTTCTTATGCCGAGATTGAAAAATATCTGGACAAACTTGAAGACGGGCTCAAAGTGATTCCTATGGTCTCTAAAATCAATCGTTCAGGAGGCCAGCGCCAGCAGATTTATGTTAAGATAGATGACAGAAGACTCCAGCAGTATGGTTTAGATGCAGGCGCACTGATGGCAGTCCTGCAGCGCCAGAATATCACCGGATATACAGGGGAGGTTTCTATGGGATCAAATAATATTGTGCCTGTTTACACCAACAGCCGCTACAAGGATGAGAATGATATAGCCTCCCAGATCGTGTACACCACCCCTTCAGGAACCGTAGTTCGCTTGAAAGATGTCGCCCGGATTGAAAGACGTTTTGAAGAAAAGTCATCATTTGTGCGGATCGGCGAAGAAAAAGCAATGGTATTGTCGGTAGATATGCTGCCGGGAAACAATATTGTGGCATTTGGCCAGGAAGTGGAAGCAAAAATCAGTGCCATACAAAAAACATTCCCGCCCGACATTAAGATGAAAACCATTGTCAACCAGCCCAAGGATGTGGAGCACAGCATCAATCATTTCATGAAGGAATTTGGTCTGGCTATTGCCTCAGTGCTTTTGGTGGTCATGCTGCTGCTGCCATTCCGCATCGCGGTGGTCGCATCGGCAGCGGCTCCGATTTCAATGCTCATAACATTTGCTTTTATGAATATGATGGGGGTGGAACTGCATCAGGTGACACTCGCCGCGCTTATTATCGTCCTGGGAATGGTCGTGGATAATGCAATAGTGGTGGTGGATAATTATATTGAAAAACTAGATGAAGGCGTGCAGCCCTGGACCGGCGCCTGGCAGGCAGCCAAGCAGTTGATGGTTCCTATTTTTACCGCAACACTGGCCATCATATTTGCATTCCTGCCCCTGGCCATTTTCATGGATGGCATTGCCAAAGATTTTATGTTCTATCTGCCTGTTACAGTTGCCATTGCTCTGATCGTGTCAATGCTTGTTGCCCTGCTCTTTACCCCGTACACCTGTTACGTGTTTATTAAAAAAGGACTAAAGCACAAAGTAAGCGACAGGCCCCTGAAGAAAAATCTGCTCGATCATCTGCAGTCTGTTTTTGATAAAGGGGTCGAAGCGGCGTTTCGAAACCCAAAAACAACCATTGGTCTTGGAGTGCTCTCCGTGGCGGCCGCGCTTTTCATAGCCACCAAAGTGGATTCAGAGTTTTTTCCTTTAAGCGAGCGAAACCAGTTTAATATGGAAATCTGGATGCCCAACGGCACCTCATTGGAAAAAACCGAAGAAAAAGTAAAGGATCTTGAAAAAATATTAAAGCAGGATAAACGTGTTGTGGATGTCACGAGTTTTATCGGGATGAGTTCCCCCCGTTTCCATACCTCATACGCTCCTGAAACTCCAAGAAAACATTTTGCGCAGGTCTTTATCACTACAAAAGATAGTGATGCCACCAACGAAATGGCAGCAGAGTATCTAAAGAAACTAAAAGGATTCATGCAGGACGGCGCTGTGAAAATCAAACAGCTGAGCTTTCAGGAAGGTGCTCCGATTGATATCAGGGTGATCAGTGAGAATGAAACCGACCAGAAGCGGACAGCCCTGCAGATTAAGGATATTTTAGAAAAGACTCAGGGAGTCAATTATGTCCGTTTAAGCAGTGAATACGACTACATGGGGGTGAAACTCAACGTAGACCATCCCAAAGCCAATCGCCTGGGGATAAGTACTCAGGCAATCACCCAGACTTTAGGGGCAGGTTTAAAAGGGTATTCCATTTCTACATTATGGGAAGGGGATAAGACAGTGGATATATTTCTTCGTTTTGATGAGAAGAGCAGAAAAGACCTTTCTGCATTGGAAAACCTGCATGTCACCAGCCATTATGGGACAAAAGTGCCCCTTAAGGCGGTGGCGGCACTCGAGCCGCAATGGCATACCGGAATGCTGCTCAGAAGAAACGGACTGAAAATGCTCAGTGTGTATTCCGAGGCACAGTTAGGCAGAAAGCCGTCCCGGATTCTTCAGGAAATCCAGCCCGAAATAGAGGCCCTTAAGCTTCCGCCGGGAACCACCATACAATACGGGGGGGATGCAGAGTCAAGCGGTGAAAATGCACCGCGTATGGGAGTATCTCTCGGAGTAAGCCTTATTCTGATTTTTCTGACACTGCTCTTTCAGTTTAAGAGTCTTGGAAAATCGCTCATTGTGCTCTGCACATTCCTGCTGAGCCTCTTCGGGGCCTTTTTAGGGCTTCTTGTAACAGGAAATCCGCTGGGAATGACCGGATTTATGGGGATCATAAGCCTGATCGGAATTGTGGTGCGCAACGGGATTATACTGGTCGATTATGCCGATGAGCTGATCAGGGATCATGGCTACAAACATAAAGCAGCGGCAATAGCGGCGGCAAAAAGAAGAATGAGGCCTATTTTTCTTACTTCAGCAGCAGCAGCAGTGGGGGTAGTGCCGATGATTGCCGGAAAGTCGCCTATGTGGGCACCGCTGGGAAGCGTGCTGGCTTTTGGACTGATCTTCTCAATGATACTCACCCTGTTTGTAGTTCCGGTGATGTATTACAAATTTTTGAATAATCCCATAATTCCCGATGAAGCGCCTGAGCAGCAGCCTGACGGTGAAGATGAGGTAATGTATAAGCCGGCGCACTGATAAATATAAAAGTTGAGCTTCCTGCTGGATCGGAACTGAGAATCAGCATACAGCAGGAAAGCATTAAAAAGCAATAGAGATGAAAAGAAAACAAAAAAAAATATTTGTATTAGTCTTACTGATCTTAGCATCAGGATATATTCACGCCCAGCAGCAGCTTTCACTGCAGGAAGTAAAAAGCAGGGCTTTGGAGAACAATAAGAGGCTCAAAAAAGCCCAAAGCGATATCAATGCCTCAAAAGCAGCCAATGCATCGGCAAAAGCGGCCTCAAAACCGACAGTTGATGCCAGCGTTTTTGGTCTTTATCTTTCGGATCCTTTTAAAACACTGCTTCCCGAATACAGTGCAAACGGATCTTTGGCATTGACGCAGGTTATTTACGCAGGGAACAAAATTCAGACCGCAAAAAAAATGACAGGTTCTGCAGTTGATCTGCAGACCTCCCAGAAAGAGCTCACTGAAGATGAGGTGATGCTGAGTGCTGAAACGGCTTTTTGGCAGGTGGTCAGTTTAAAAGAAAAAACGGCTCTGGCGCAGCAATACCTGAAACTTTTAAATGCGCTGAAAAAAGATCTTCAGAATTCTTTTGATGCAGGGCTTATTTACAAAAATGACCTTCTCAAGGTGGAGGTGCAGCAGAACCAGGCGATACTGGATTTGACAAAGGCAAATGACGGACTGGCGATGGCCAAATTGAATCTGACACAGATTACAGGGCTGTATGATACGAATTTTGATATTAAAGGGGATTTGGGCGATGAGGCGGCGCTGGTAAGACAGTCAGATATCAAAACAGCAGTGGAAAGGCGCCCGGAAATCGGCATGCTCAATAAGGCAGTTGAAATCCAGCAGTATAAAGGGGAATTGCTTCAAGGTGACCAAAAACCAACATTGGCAGTAAGTGCAAACGGTCTGGCTTCTTATGGAAAAAAAATCAATTTTTCTGATGGGAGTGATGATATGACTGCTTTTGTCGGTCTGGTCACACTCTCAGTTCCAATACTTGACTGGGGAGCAAGAAAGCAGAAAGTCAAGGAACAGGGATTTCAGACTGAAGCAAGAAAAATTGAATTGGAGCAGACAAAGGAATTGCTGGCTATCGAGATCCAGAATGCCTGGCTGATGCTCAACCAGTCTGTCGTACAAATCGAACTGAGTAATAAATCACTGCAGCAGTCCCAGGAGAATCTGCGGTTAAATCAGGACCGTTTTAATGCGGGAACAGTATTGGGGGAAGATGTTTTAGAAGCACAGGTGCTCTGGCAGAAGGCATATTCGGATCTTATTGATTCAAAGACGGGATGCAGAATTGCAGAAGCTGCCTACAAAAAAGCAATCGGGGAATATTAATGATGTTTAAAAAACAAAATAATGATCTGCCTGCTCAGGAGCAGTGCTTTTCCCTGGCAATTAATCTGGTCTGGAGATGAGACAAAAATGTTTTTTTCTGCTGTTAATTTTATGCGCAAGCGCTCATGCACAAATTCCAATGGACAAGGATTCTATCGAGAAAATAATTACCGGACTCCCTGCATTTTCCATATATAAAGACAATTATTTTGTAACAGGGGTTCATCTTGGAGAAACACCGTCCAGAAACACCATGGATGCAAAATTCCAGTTCAGTTTTAAACAGCGCTTATCCAATAGGCCTTCCGGCGGTTTTTATCCGTACCTGACTTATACCCAGAAATCATTCTGGAAGGTATACAAGGCATCAAGCCCGTTTGAAGAAAGCAATTATAATCCTGGTCTGATGATGCTCAAACCGGTATTTAAGGATAAACGTTTTTTTGGAGTGCTGATACTGGGCCTTGAGCATGAATCCAATGGGAGGGACAGTATTTATTCCCGAAGCCTTAATACGGTCTCTTTGGGCTTTACAAGGATATTTTCACCCAGGCTGATTCTCAGCCTTAAGGCATGGATGCCTTTTCTGATTGACAACAATCCCTCTCTGCCCAGATATATCGGCTATGGAGAAGGACACCTCCAATGGGTGCTGGGGAAAGACAGGCTGTTTTTTGACCTGACCCTGAGAAAGGGGGCCGACTGGGATTTTAAAGGAAGCGTAAATACCGGTGTCAGCTACCGTATTTCCAGAAAAGCCAATCAGCTGATAACCCTGCAGTGGTGGCAGGGGTACAGCGAGAGCCTTATTGATTTTAAGTCAGAAAGGGGCATGCTCAGGGTAGGCTTCATTATCAAGCCAACATTTTATCGCTTCTACTGATCCTGCATTGTTCTTAATAAGTAACATATAATTTTTAAAATATCATGATAAAATTTCAAGTATTCAAACATCATTTTCATTGGATCTGCATGCTTGCTCTTTTGATTTTAATAACCGGCTGCGATAATGTAAAGCAGAAAAAAACTTTTTACACGGCGGTAAGAGGAAGGGACACTGCATTTCTGCAGATTACAGTTTATGAGAAGAGATTTTACGGCAGCTATGAAGTTTATTACGGCAGCAGGTCCATGAAAGATTCTGGAGCTGTGGAAGGACAGATATCTGGGGACACCCTCAGGGGAAAATTTCGGTACATCAGCTATGGCGGAAGCAAGGCCATAAGCCCGGTCATTTTCCTGCAGAGAAACGGTAAATTGATACAGGGTGAGGGGGTTGTGGCAAGTTACATGGGAATTTCATACTTTATGCCTGAAATCCCCATAGAATTTAATGCTGATGGATTTGTTTTTGAAAGTGTGGATCAGCATGGGAACAATAATAAAGATGGGCAGTAAAGCATATGTGGATTGCTGTGCCTCTTTTCTTGGATAGACTTTCGGGCACGAGGAAAACCGGTTGTGCAGTAGTGTCATTTTTAAAGGCGGTACCCAGTAAAAACATTTTATGTTTTTCTCCTGTATTCTGAAGGAGATAAATGGATATGCTTTTTGAAAAACTTGCCAAAGAAAGACTGGTCGCTGAAATTCAGTTCGTCCGATATTTGGGAAATGCTTAATGCCGGATTGGCCAGCAGAATGCAGGCTTCGGTTATAATGGCTGCATCTATGAGTTCCCCAGTTGTCCTCCCTGATACCTCCTTGAGCACCTTGGAGAGGTTTCCTGCAGTCATGTTCAGGTTTTCGGAATAGAACTGCACCTTTCTTTCCTTTTTAAAATTTTCCTCCAGCAGTTTTATAAATTTGGAAGTGAGTTCTTCCTTACGAGTCATTTTAGTGATGATCTCATCATACCTTTCCCTGTATATGGCGGCAACCTGGTACATTAACAAATTGAAACTGTGCATTAAAAGTTCCTTGCCATAAAATGCACTTACAGCTGTATTCTTTTCATGCAGCAGATGGGTTAGTTTGACAAGACCGTCTATTTCCTCTTTTTTCAATTTTAGGTTCAGGGCATTTTTTGAAGCAAAAAACTCAAAAGCATTTACATCATTGCGGTTAAGGCTATGGCTTAATGCAAAATTCAGCGTGAAAGTAATTCCAATAAGGGACATGCTGCTTTCGATTTCAATGATATGGGTTACCGTATGGGGTGAAATAAGCACAATATCATTGGGCTGGAGATTGTACTGCATTAAATTGAACTGGATTTTGGCACTCCCTGACAATATGAACATAATGGTGTAGCTGTCCGAGCGGAAAGGATAGGGAAAAGGGTTTTCGTGGATATTTTCCTTACTGATGTAGATATAGAGCTCGTCCCCCTGAGGCGTGTCGCCTAATGCTTCAAGGATATCGTTAATGGAGTTTTTCTTAATGTTTTCTTTCAATGCTTTTTTGTAAAGATAAAATTTAATTTGAATCGTTTATCTGACCGCTGCAAAAAACAGTCTTGTGTTATGCAGTTTAAAACTAAAACCTCTAACGGCCTTGTAATTTTGCTTTTCGTTTAATCGATGCAGCAGGGCCCGGAGTGTTTTTTGTTTAATAAAACAAGAAGTTTCTTCAGAATAAAAACAAAATTAGTGTATTTTTGCATTTCTAAGCAAACAAACATTTTTGAAAAAATATATTATCATATTGCTGTGTGGTCTTATTTTTCTTCCCTCCATGGGAAGCATGTTTGTTTATCTTTCTTTTAAAATAAACCAGCAGGAAATTGCCAGAACCATCTGCGTACAGCGCAAGCAGATTTTTAATTCCTGTAACGGCCGTTGTGAACTCCAGAAAAGCCTTAAAAAATATTCCGATAACGAAAAGCAGATGCAGGACAGCCTGAAGGAAAAATTAGAGCTTGTCTATATCTGTATTTTCTCTGAAGTAAACTTTGCTTTCATTCCTGTCAACGATAAGCCCCAAAAGGCCTTTGCTTTTGTAGGCAGCACCCCTGTAGGGGTTTCCTCCCTTACTTTCCGCCCGCCCGCCGGTATTTTATAAATTTAAAATCTTTTCCCAATTTATTATTGGGACGATTCTCATTGCGCTTTGCGCAGTGATTGGAGCATTCCTGCTCTGAACTAATTTAACTTTTATAAAATACCAATGAAAAAGATACTATACAAAGCGGTAATAGTAGCCTTATGCGCTTTTATTACCTCATGTTCAAGTGATCAGGACCAGACCGATACAACAGGCGAAACGGGAAAAATAGGACTCAAGTTTGATAATTCCTTTAACGGTAATGACCTTATTCTGGACACACAGACCAATACGACGGCACATAATGAAAAACTCAAGGTAAATGTGGTGCGCTACATCGTAAGCAATATTGTACTGACCAAATCCGACGGGACTGTTTTTACCTATCCAAAGATGAAAAGCTATTTTATAGCCGATGAAGATGATCCTGCGTCTGGCTATCAGTTTGACCTTACTGATGTTCCGGCCGGCGATTATACCAAAGTAAAATTTGGAATTGGAGTCGATAAGGAACAGTGGCAGTTAGGCGCTGCCGGCCAGGGTGATTTTCTTGCCAGGGCTCAGGCCAAAGATTTACTCTGGAGCTGGTCGGCGGGTTATAAATATCTCGCTTTCGAAGGCACTTTTACTTCCCCGACAGTGGACTCTCCCTCTTCCTTTATGATTCATACCGGACAAATCGGAGGCGCGTATAATTATACCGAAGTAACGCTGGACCTGCCTGTAAAAGCGCTCGTAAGAAGCAATATTACGCCCGCTGTGCATATCGTTGCCGACCTGTATAAAATCCTTGACGGGGAGAATACCATAAAGCTGTCAGACTACAATGAAGTGGGAATGGGTGCTATGATCATGGGCGGGGAAGCTTTGCCCAAAATCACGACTAACATTTCAAAAATGTTCAGGATAGACCACGTGCACAACGACTAAATACTTAACAGTAACCAGGAATTAATTCACCATTTTTTCGCGGAAAACCTCCTCTGGCTGCATTTATGCCGACCAGGGAGTTCCCGCTGTTTTGATGTACGCTGAATTGATACCTGCTTTTAAACTTAAAGATATGTTGAAATTAAGATATTTTCTTTGTTTAGTGGTTCCCCTTTTGATTAGCTGTTCTGATAGTGAAGAAAAACAGTATGTCAATGTTCCGCTGGATTTTACGATACCCTCTAACTTTCCTTCTGCTGCCTATAACATCGAAGGAAACAAACCCACTGAAAAAGGTTTTGAATTAGGAAAAAAACTTTTCTACGATGGAAGACTGGCTTCAGATGGATTGGTATCGTGCGGTTTCTGCCACCTGCAGGCCAATGCCTTTACCCATCACGGGCATACGGTAAGCCACGGCGTGGATAACGCAACAGGCACGCGTAATGCGCCGCCGATTCAAAATATGGCATTTCAGCCCATTTTCATGTATGACGGGACAGCTGATAATCTGGATCTGCAGCCCATTATTCCCCTGACCAGTATAATTGAAATGAATGGGGACCTTAATGCAATCCTGGCCATGATGAAAGGCGATAAGGAATACCAGAAACTTTTCTCGCAGGCTTTTG
The DNA here is from genome assembly GCF_022802975.1 of Flavobacterium pectinovorum. Taxonomy (GTDB): domain Bacteria; phylum Bacteroidota; class Bacteroidia; order Flavobacteriales; family Flavobacteriaceae; genus Flavobacterium; species Flavobacterium pectinovorum_B. The sequence continues at coordinate 240,153 of NZ_JAFEVZ010000007.1, read as the reverse complement.
AAGATAAAGCCATTACTACTGAGAACATGCTCAAGGCACTCTCGCAGTTCATGGTCATGATGGTATCCTCCAATTCAAAATTCGATAAGTTCAGGCGAAGTGAAGCCGGGGGCATCCTGACCGCTGATGAATCCTCAGGATACGAGCTTTTCAAGACCAACTGCGCTTCCTGCCATGCAACGGATTTAATGACCGACAACTCCTTTCGCAATAACGGGCTGGCAGTCAACCCAAAAGTGAATGACGTTGGACGTTATAAAGTAACTGAAAAAGCCTCTGACTATTACAAGTTCAAGGTACAGAGCCTTCGCAATGTCGAGGTTACCGCACCCTATATGCATGACGGGCGTTTTGGCACCCTTGAAGCTGTCCTGAATCATTATGAATCGGGGATTGTGGATTCCCGGACATTGGATCCTCTTTTGAAAAAGGACGGAAAACTGGGCATAGCACTGTCCCAAAGCGAAAAAAAGCAGATTATTGCCTTTTTGAAAACCCTCACCGATACACAATATTTAACCGATAAACGATTTTCGGAATTTTAAAAATTTAATTGATTATAAAAAATGAAAAACTTTAAAAATTTTACACTGGCCCTTACTGCCCTGATTTTCCTTAATTCATGTTCAAGCGATGAAGCTCCCTCGGCAGCTGCTGAAGGGACTACACAGATCAATTTTGATTCAAAAGTAGGGACGGCAGATTTTGCCTTAAATACTCCTTTTCCCATTTCAGGGCAGTCCTATCAATTCGACCATCTGCGCTACTGGGTCAGCGATGTTAGACTGGTTAGTGATAAAAATGAAACCTATGCGCTTTCAAATTCTTTTTTCCTGATCGAGGAAACTACGGAAATTAAAGTTCAGGAGGGCAAGTATACCTATCCTGCTCAAAAAAGGGAAGCTGTTGAGTTAAAAGACGTGCCTTCAGGATCCTATACAAAACTTATTTTCTCGGTTGGGGTTGATGCGCTTCATAATGATAATATGAGCATTCAGGATGGTGAACTCTCACAGCTTAACGGCATGACCAATATCTCCTGGATGTGGCATACGAGTTATATTTTCTCGAGTTTGACAGGAAAAAATATGACGCCGCAGACTCCCGTCGCCATCGCTGTGGAAACAGGTTTGAATACCAATTACAGGACAGTGGAAATTACACTGCCGACGGCTTTGGTGGTAAGCGCCGGCAGATCTTCAAAAATAAATCTTAATGTAGATGTTGAAAAAATTGTAAAAGATATTGATCTGGTTGCAAGTCCGAAAGTATCGGCTAAAACACCTGAACTGATGGCTAAAGTAGCAGACAATTACAAAAATACTGTCTTTACGGTTAAAAGTGTAGAATAGGTAATGCTGTACAGGAAAATAAAAATAGGGAGTATTGTAACAGCGGCTTTGTTTGCCTTTTCCTGCAGTGACACCAATGACTCCTATCAGGAACCATTGCCTCTGGCAGGGGTTCCTGATAATTTTCCGCATTTTGTGGATTCTAAAACAAATCCTTTGTCGGCAGATGGGATTGCCCTTGGCAGAAAACTGTTCTTTGACAAAAGGCTCTCGGGTAATAATCAGGTGGCATGTGCGACCTGCCATCAGCAGAGTCTGGCTTTCTCGGACGGGTTTGCTCTTACAAGGAAAGGGATTTCAGGAAATGCTCTGGAGCGAAATTCTCCCGCGCTGATCAATCTGGCCTGGGCAGATAATGGCCTGTTTTGGGATGGCGGTTCTAATAATTTGGAATCACAGGCATTTGCTCCGCTGGCACACGCTGATGAAATGCACCAGAATCTGGAAGAATTGCTTGAGGAGCTCAATGCAGATGCGTCTTATCCCAAGATGTTTGAAAAGGCATTTGGGAAAGCCATTAATCAGGCTGATATCGTAAAAGCGATTGCACAGTTCGAGCGAACACTGATCTCCGGAAATTCCAGATATGACAAGTATGTTCGTGGAGAATCAGGAGGCAGCTTAGATCAAAACGAACTCAAAGGACTGCAGCTGGCAGAGCAATTTTGTTTTTCCTGCCACGCAGGACCTTTAATGACCGATAATCTATACCATAACAACGGAATCGATGATGATTTTGATGATGATACCGAGCTGATGCTCAAAAGAGGAAGAGCGAGGATTACCGGCAGTTCAGGGGATTTAGGGAAGTTTAGGACACCAACGCTGCGTAATGTGGAAAAAACAGGCCCTTACATGCACGACGGGCGGTTTACAACACTGCAGCAGGTAATGGAGCATTACAACAGCGGTATTTTGGATTCCCCTACGCTGGATCCTCTTTTGAAAAAAAATGGAAAATTGGGAATTGCACTTTCCGAGGAGGAAAAAACACAATTGATTTCTTTTTTGAAGACACTCACCGATTATGAATTCCTGAGCAGCAGCCGGTTTTCAGAATTATAAAATGGTAAATAAATGATAAAAATAATAATTAAAATAGTAGTACTGGCCACCATGTTCCTTTCATCGAAGATGTTCGGTCTGCCTCCAAAAGACAGCATCTCGTCTTTTACTTTTCAGCGCCTGGCGGCAATGGAAGATTTTGATTGTGATGCCTGCGGTTGTTCGGCCAGCGGAGGCAGTATGGGTTTTAGTTCTATGCTTAATAACAATTTTGCGGGTGTGCGGTATTTCAGGCAGAGCTACACAAGCCGCGACGGAATCTTTGCCAATTCACCTTGGATAGATGAAAATTTCAATACGGTTCAGGCATGGGCAAGAATTCCGCTGACCGGTAAAATCCAGATTTCGGCACTGGTGCCCTATCACTTTCACCAGAGGGAATTAACAACAGGGACAGAGCGTATTTCGGGTTTGGGAGATATTACCCTGATGGGACTCTATAGTGTTTTCGAAACAAAAAAAGACAGTGCGGTTTTCACCCATAAGGTAAATGTCGGGGCAGGTGTAAAGATTCCAACGGGTCAGTTTGCCCAGGCCAATAATCTGGGAAGCATAAATCAGAGTTTTCAGCTCGGAACCGGAAGCTGGGACTATTCAGTGGTTTCCGAATATGTCATCAGCAGAAAAGATTTAGGTATGAATACGACATTGAATTACGTCTTCAAAACAGAGAATAAAAAAGAATATCAGTACGGTGACCAGTTCAATTATGCCGCTACACTGTTTTATCTCTTCGATTTCAATGCGGTGCAGATAGTGCCTCAGGCAGGTCTGGCCGGCGAGGTTTACCAAACCAACAAACAGTACGGACTTGATCTGCCCAATACGGCCGGAGATATCCTCTTTGGCAAATTCGGTTTGGAAGCAGGAAAGGATAAGTTTTCCATCGGTCTGAATGCCATGCTTCCAATCAATCAAAATTTATCATCGGGTAAAATGGAAGCTAATTACAGATGGAGTGTCAATCTGAATTATACATTATAAAAAAAATAACCGATAGGTTTATCAAATGATCTATCCGCAGTAAACACAAAAACAAAAAAAATGAAAAAAATAGTTTTGATAATGATACACTGTCTTTTAGTGATATCATGCGAGAAAGCACAGGAGAAACTTCCAATATTGGGAAATCCCGTAATGAGAGGAAATCATATGGAATACCCGCGTATAAAAGATTTTTCCTTTACCAATCAGGACAGCCTGAAAATCAGCAACAATACTTTTGACGGCAAGATTTACATAGCGGATTTTATTTTCCTTTCATGCCCGTCGATCTGTCCGAAAATGAATGTGCAGCTCAAAAAAGTTTATGATGCATACAAAATCAATGATGAGGTATTGTTTCTCTCCCATACCATAGATCCTGAGAATGATACCATACCGCGTCTTAAGGCCTATACGGTTGAGCACGATATAAAAAAGAACTGGCATTTTGTGACCGGAAACAGGGACAGCATTTATAAAATTGCAACAGAGAGCTATTTTGCAACGGCATATCCAGATGAAAATGAGCCGGGAGGTTTCGTCCATAGCGGCGGATTTCTGCTTGTTGATAAAAACAGGCACGTACGCGGGGTTTATGACGGGACAAATCCAAAGGAAACCCAAAGACTGATTGCCGATGTAAAAGTCCTTTTAGAAGAAAGTTCAAACCAATAATAGTCCACTGATGAAAAAATGTGTCACTTTATTTATTCTCATGCTGCTGGCGTTTCAAAATGCCGGGAGTATCTGGATTATTGGTGATTTTTACATCAATCAGGATTATATTGCTAAAAACATCTGCATCAACAGGTTTGACGCCATTCCGATTTGTAACGGAAAATGCTATCTGGAGGAAAAACTAAAAGCACAGGAGGACAAGCAGCAGCAGAAATTCCCAACGGTAACATATAAGGAAGTGCAGCTGTTTTTACAGCATCCCGACCAGTTTGTATTCAAGGCGGTATGCTTTTTATTTAAAAAAAAGCATCCGGTGCTGCAGGCCGGCCCTCAGAAGCCCAGTTGTGTTTTTTCGATTTACCATCCTCCCAGATGGGATTAATACTCTCGTTTTAGTATTAATCATATCATATAATTAAAAAAATGCAAATATCAGAAATACCAGACCACAGCCTGCGTTTGTTCACAGGGGATGAAAGTCATTTCTGGATGGACGACACCGCTAACCTGCTGCAGCGGTTTCCCTTACTGGAATACCCTCACAGGCAGGATTTCTTCATGCTTCTCTTTATCGATGATGCAGAAGGGGAAATTAGTATTGACAGTCAGAAAATCCGTCTCGATAGTGCCAAGGTCATCTTTATAAAGCCACGCTTTATAAGCAGTATAAATATTAACAGGAAAGCGGTAGGAAAAATTATCTGTTTCACGGAAGATTTTTTCTCCCTACGCTATAACAATAATATTTTAGACCAATTTTCATTTCTTCACGATACCTCAAAATTATTTGTAAGGCTGAGTGAAGAGGAAAAAAACAAGTGGGTGTACCTGCTTGAAATATTTTACAGTGAGTTCAGTCTCTACAGCAGCGGATCGGTAAAAGTGCTTCGATCCTATCTCAATATCCTGCTCTTTGACCTGCAGCGGCTTTATGACCCCGTGGGGCTTGTTGTAAACAACACGCCTAAACAGCAGAAGATAAAAGAATTTGAGAAGCTCATTGACAAAGATTTTAGATTGAAAAAAATGCCGGCCGCTTATGCGGACCTGCTCAACGTAACGCCAAATTACCTGAACAAGATATGCAAGGAGGTTACCAATTATACAGCAGGAGACCTGATACGGAAACGTATCGTGATAGAGGCACAGCGGCTGATCCATTTCACCAATTATTCTATAAATGAAATTGCCGATCAGCTTGGCTTTGAAAACGCATCCTACTTTATTACTTTTTTTAAAAGACAGACCAATAAGACACCCGAGCAGTTCCGAAGATTATCAAATCAATAAAAAAATAGAAAACATGTTAAAAAATAAGATTTTATCAGTAATAATGCTGATGCTGTACTTTTCAGCATCAGCCCAGTTTACACAAAAGCCATTGCCTTATTCGTATGATGCACTGCAGCCTTATATTGATGCGCAGACCATGGAAATCCATTACAGCAGGCACCATGCAGGGTATGTAAAGAATTTAAATGATGCCCTGAAGGGAACAGCAGAGGAAAAAAAGACGCTCCCTGAATTGTTCTCCAGGGTATCAGCATTGCCTGCCGCAGTCAGAAACAATGCTGGAGGACACTACAATCATGAGATGTTCTGGTCGGTATTGACACCAGCGAAAAACACAAAGCCTTCTGCAGCACTTCTAAGTGCAGTAACTGAAAAATTTGGAAGCATGGAGAATTTAAAACAGAAATTAAACCAGGCCGCACTCTCGCGCTTTGGCTCGGGCTGGGTATGGCTATGCGTATCAGCAGAAAATAAACTTGAGATAAGTTCTACTGCCAATCAGGACAATCCCCTGATGGATGATGCACAAAATAAAGGGGTGCCCATATTGTGCATCGATGTTTGGGAGCACGCCTATTATTTGAAATATCAGAACAAACGAGCCGATTACCTCTCGGCAGTATGGAATATAATCAACTGGAATGAGGTGAGTGCCCGCTACAATTCCGCTCTTGTAAAACCATAAAATTCAATTGTATGAAAAAAATTCTTGTAGTTTTTAGCCTTGCAGCCCTATTGAGTTGCAATAAGGAAGAAAAAAAAAGACACCCGCATGATCATCCGCATTCCATGGAATCCGAAAACATGTATAAAGATCCTAATAACCCGCTCAACAAATTAACCTATGCCAGTAAACTGGACTTTACCTGCAATATGGATGTCAGCAAATACGGTGTCAGTGATACGGTAACCTACAAAGGAAAATTATATGGTTTCTGCTCGACAGTCTGCAAAGACGGCTTTATGAAAAAACCCGATGAATACCTTGCAAAAAACCAGCAGTAGATAAAAGGCGAAACAGGATATCAGGGAGCTGGAAAGTTCAGCTTTTCAGCTTCTTTTATTTTGGGATTACAAGTTCTTGCAATTCAAATAAGTAATAATCCATACAGAAAATCAACGGTAAAAATGACAAAAATAATTGATCTTAATGATGAATGCTGTCCGGTAAAAAAGGCATTGGCACTGCTGGGGGGGAAATGGACACTGCTGATACTTTTTCAAATCAATCACAGCAAAATCCGTTACGGAGAGCTTAGAAGGGCAATTCCGGGTATCAGTGAAAAAATGCTCCTGCAGGAGTTGAATTTTCTGGTATCCAATAATCTGGTCAGTAAAAAATCATATCCTGAAAAACCGCCCAGAGTAGAATACACCCTGACGCCCCTTGGACTCAAAGTACTGCCAATCATTGAAATAATTGATTTGTTTGGAAGGGAGAATTTAAAGAGCCATAATAATTTTCTCATAAAGTCAGCAGAAGAATAGCAGGCTGTCCTTATAAGGAGCTGCCGTACATCTTTGCTCCATGTAGGTGTTTTGCCCTGTCCGTAACTGCTGTAGTCAGCGGTTTAAGAATAAAAAAAATAAATTTAAACAGCTGATATGAAGTAAATAGCAGAATTTGCAAATAGGAGAGGTAGTGGCTGTAAAAGCAATATTTTGTATTTAAGTAATTGATTTTTAGTCGTTTGTATTTAAAATAAGACGCTTTAATATAAGGTATGATCCTTTAATACAGAAATATGGTCTAACTGAAAAAAATAATGAATTGAAAAGCTGTATTTGGAGGGATAAAATGCAATACAAAAAGCAGTTTTATCGAATGTTTCAGGAACGTTTTTTTAAACTTCCCGCTTTTTTGTTTTTAGCACATTTTGGATTACTGTGCGAAATTTGCACAATAAAAACAGAAAATAATTTATGGACTTTCCAATTTTTCATTTAGACTGGCTCAACAATAGGATGCTTATCGCCATTATTGCCATTATTCACGTGATGATTAATCACGGTTTAGCTGTAGGGTTTATGCCTCTTATAACATGGCTGGAGCAGAAAGGTGTAAAAAACAGCGGCAGGGAGCAGATTACAGATTTAGACTGGGACAACAGAATCTATAATATGATGAAAGTTGCTTTTATCATCACCACAACATTGGGCGCTATGACCGGAGTTGGTATCTGGTTCTCCGTTGCCCTTGTCAGTCCCACATCGATTGGGAGTCTGATACGTGTTTTTTACTGGGCATGGTTTATAGAGTGGCTCGTATTTGTTACCGAGGTGATTTTGATTATGATTTATTTCCTGACCTGGAAGAGCAGCAACCACTCTCTGAGGGCTAAATTACTGCATATCCGTTTTGGATGGTTTCTGAGTTTGTTCTCCTGGATTACTATGGCAATCATCGTTTCTATTTTGGGATTTATGATGGATCCCGGCAACTGGAATACCCATAAAAGCCTGTTTAATGGGTTCACCAATCCAATTTACCTGCCGCAGTTATTGTTCAGGACTCCCACAGCAATGCTGGTGGCGGGCAGTTTTGGAATGCTGCTGGTAACGCTTTTCTTTAAAAAAGGAACCCAATTAAGGCTGAAGGCCGTGAAATATGTTTCAAAATGGATCATTCTCTGGGCTCCGATTTCGCTTTTGGGAGCGGTAATTTACTATCGTGCGATCCCCGAGGCCATGACCGCCAATATGAGTACGGCTGTAGGGACCATGGATTTCAATAAGTACTATGATTTAATGAAATACTTTATACTATTTGGAATTGCATCTTCGGTAATAATGGCGGTACTGGGCTTGTACAAAGCCAAATGGCTTAAGGGCTATGTCGTCCTGTTCCCTGTTGTGATGGCCTTCGCATACCTTGGCTTTTTTGAAAGGGTACGTGAATTTGTCCGAAAGCCTTATGTAATAGGAGGTTATATGTATTCAAACCTACTGCTGGAGGAAGATTACCCCGTTTACCAGCAGTACGGTCTTCTCAAAAATGCAACCTATACCACCGTGACCGAGATTACACCGGAGAATAAAGTGGAAGCCGGCAGAAATGTTTTTGCTATTGCCTGCAGCCGCTGCCATACCACTCAGGGAGTCAATAGTGTTGTGGATGTTTTTGAGCGAATGTATGGAGTTGGAAAGCCTCTGGATATTAACTCCATGGCATCCTACATCCCCAATATGCATAATGGACGAACCTATATGCCTCCTTTTCCGGGCACCCAGCAGGAAAGTGAAGCCCTGGCTGCCTACATCCGCAGTATTCAGGATACAGGCGATGTTCTGGAAGGGGCACAGGCTGAAGGGGTAGAGGTGAGCGGACTGCAGGATACAGAGGCACTTTTAGCAAATAAAAAATAACAAAAGTTTTAAAATGATAAATTTATATATTGCGTTGCAGCACAACGTACCGGTTCCGAAAGATATTCCACTGCCCCTGCCAATGCCTGAATGGTTTTTTGTAGTTGTTTTGGTATTGTCATTTCTCCTGCACATACTTTTTGTCAACCTGATGCTGGGAGGATCAATCCTGGCTTTGATTGCCCAGATCAAAGGGCTGAAGAATAAGGAATACGATATACTGGCACATGAAATAGCCAAAACCATTACAGTAAACAAAAGTATAGCCGTTGTTCTGGGTATTGCGCCGCTTTTGAGCATCAATGTATTGTATACCATTTATTTTTATTCGGCAAATGCGCTTACCGGTTTGATGTGGATTGCGGTAATACCGCTCGTTACAGTGGCGTTTCTGCTCACTTACTTGCATAAATATACATGGGAAAGCTTGGAGAATCACAAGGCGGTTCATATTTCGATTCTGGCCCTGGCAACTGTTATCTTTCTGTTTATTCCATTTATCTTTCTAACTAATATCAATCTAATGCTTTTCCCTGAAAAATGGGCTTTAGTAAAAGGCTTTGTAGACGCATTGTTTCTACCGAATGTTTTTCCAAGATATCTCCACTTTATCTTGTCTTCACTGGCTGTGACGGGATTGTTTATATTTTGGTACAACAGCCGTAAAAACTATCACTTTGAAGAGATTTATCAAAAGTTCACCCGATATGATATTCAGAAAAAAGGGTATTCACTGGCCCTGACGGCTTCCATATGCCAGTTCATGATTGGTCCTCTGGTACTGCTGACCCTGCCTTCTAAAGGGATGGGCTGGAATCTGATTTTAGTGATTTTCTCAGGGGTGGCTTTTGCCGTTCCCGCCATGTGGCTGATATGGAAGAGGCTGACTGGTGAAAAGGAAAACATCGAAAAGGACTTTTATAAAATAGCAATGCTTCTTGGAATTACGGTGCTCTGCATGGGATCAGGCAGGCAGATATACAGGGCTAACTCGCTGGAAAAACACAGGGAACTGGTGAGAATTAAGACTGACGAATTTCAAGTGCTCAAAAAGCAGGCTCTGGCTAAAGTAAAAGAAGCGGAGGCTGGCGCAGCGTCGGCAGATATGTCAGAGGCAGAGAAAGGACAAAAGGTATTCGGCCAGTATTGCGCATCCTGCCATAAAATAGATGAAAAATTAGTAGGCCCGCCGGTTTTGGAAATGGCAAAGATCTATAAAGGCAACGCAGCCGATTTGCAGAAATGGATAAAAAATCCGGGTAAGAAACGTCCCGATTACCCGCAGATGCCCGGTTTTGAATCGCAGCTGGACCAGCAGAAACTCGATCAGCTGGCGCAATATATTTTGAACATAAAATAAAATAAAAAACAATTCTCTATGATTCGTTTCTGTTATCTGGTTCCAATAATTGTCTTTATCACTTTTACAGGTATTTTGTACAGGGAAAATAAGACTGAGAAAATAGTTAAAACAATTCCAAAGGGCAGAACTGGAACGGTGCGCATTGGATCTGTACGGACGGAGAATAGCAATAGAAAATATACTGCCGCAGAACCGGCAGCCTTAATCGAAATTTTAACTTAAAAATAAAATAGTATGATACAAGTTTTTTCCATCATGATTTTAATTTTTGTACTTCTTGCGATTGTTTTTCTGATAAGAATAAAATCCATTACACTGCAGCTTGCAAAGTCAAAAGAAGTGAATAACAAAGAAAACCCCCTAGAAAAGGATTATCAATTTATAAAGGGACTGTATTAGTTAAAAAGTGTTCCACAAAAGAAGTTTCTTTTTTAAATTTTGATAGTTCGGAGCCCTGTTGCTGCTGACACACACAGGGCTTCTTTTTTTTAAAAGTAATAATTATAATAATTATGATTCAATAATGGCGCTTCACGAAGAGTTGGAAAAACAGGGAGCCAACCTGAGCAGTTCAGCTAAGGGGCTTCCCTTATTTGTATTGATTTTAGGGTATATTTTATTTTTGGCATCATCATCATATCCGGAAAATTATTTTTTTCAGAATTCCGCTTATGAAGTATTGTATGAAGTGACTTGTCTGGCCCTGAGCATGGTTGGTTTTACTGTTATAATTTATACCAATGGCTATAACGCAAATCCGACACCGCTGAATCGCAGCGGCGAGGCAGAGGCAGATTTTGATAAGACGGGCGCCTATTCTGTAGTGAGGCATCCGCTTTGCAGCGGCCTGCTGATTATGTGGCTGGGACCGGCCATGGCAACGGGAAATCTTTTTTTTATTGTTTCTTTTATTCTTTTCTGCTGTGTGTTTTTTGAAAGGATTATGATTGCCGAAGAAGGCCATTTCAAGCGGAAGTTCGGATTCAAGTATTCGGCATGGGCAGAACAGGTGCCGGCTTTGATTCCAAATCTGGCTAAATTCAGAAAGCCGGATAAAAAGTTTAACCTTGTCAGGGCTTTTAAAAATAGTGCTGGACAATTAAGCATAGTGCTGCTAACCTTTCTTATACTTGATGGACTAAAACAGATCCTGGCAGTAAAGCCCGATTATAATGACCTTTACATTTTTCTGCTGCTAATCTCACTGCTCATCACGGCTGCAGGCGAATTCGATGATAGCTTGAAAAGGAAGAGGTCATAAGGCATGATAAAAATTAGTTTATTGCATTTACTCAAAATTAAGATAGTCTTCTTATCAAAATGGCATGTATTGTTCGTGTTTTGGTATCCCGTATTGATGGTCTTAGTTTTAATTTTGACTAATAGAAATTAAAAAATACATGAAAATGAATAAAGCTCTGATATTAATCGATATACAGGAAGAATATTTTGAAAAAGGGGCACTCGAACTTGTAAATCCAATTCCTGCAAGTAAAAATGCAAAAAAAATACTGGAACATTTCAGAAAAGAAAATGGCACAATTGTCCATGTACAGCACATATCCGGGGAAGGAGTTCCCTTTTTTGTTCCCGGTACACAAGGAGTGGAAATCCACGAAAATGTAAAACCGCTGGCAGGAGAGAAAGTGATAACCAAACAATATCCTAACAGTTTCAGGGATACCGATCTGCTGGAATATCTGCAGTCAAAGGAAATAACACATCTGGTAATTGCAGGGATGATGACCCATATGTGCATAGACGCAGGGACAAGGGCTGCTTTCGATTTTGGATTTCAATGCACTGTAATTGGGGATGCCTGCGCTACAATGGACCTGCATATTAACGGGCAGGACATTAAGGCTGCCGATGTACACAATGCATTTTTAGCGGCATTGGAATTCTTTTACGCCAAAATCCAGACAACAGATCAATATCTGCTATCCTAAATAAAAAGAAGTTTAGGATTTAATTTTATAAAAATGGGCTGTAATTTATTACGGCTCATTTTTGTGGTTGGAACTCATTTGTAAATGAAGTTGTAAATTTACGCAAGGCAGGTTATAAATTTTTATGAATAAGATATTTTACAATAAAAGCATCATTGGTTTCGGCATCATTATCGTAATGATAGCAGCCTCTGTAATTTTTGACAGCAGGGAAATAATACTTCCCGAAATGGCTGCGCTCGCTGTAGGCTGCCTGATGTATCAAAACCCAATATGGCTTTCAAAGCCTCTACATATATTTTTACTGCCTTCCATCACCGCCGTATTGGGCTTTTTAGTCAACATGCTTGATCTTGAATTGGCTCAAAAGCTGATTTTGATATTAATTCTTATGCTGCTGGTTTTGAAACTTTTTAAAAGTTTTCTTGCCCCTGCACTAGCTACAGGTCTGCTTCCTGTGATAACCAATGCTGAATCTTACTCCTTTATCATCTCGATTCTGCTTTTAACTTCGGCCTTATCATTGTACTTGATTTTAGTGGGAAGTAAGCAAAAAGTGGATTGCAGCATCAAACAGCATAGTTCCAGGGAAGGTTTGATTTATATGCTCTTTGTTGCAGTATGGATCTTGATTTGTAATCAGGAAAAATGGATGTTCATGGCGGCTATTCCTCCTGTAATTGTAACGGGTTATGAAGCGGTCCACAAAGAGGCGTATGAAGTTGATACCTTCAGAAAACAGGTTATCTGTATGTTCCTGGCCTCCTTTGCAGGTATACAATCTATACATTTTCTGGATAATCTTATCCTGGCTGTTTTGTTAGATATTGCCGCAGTATACTTAATTTTAAGTATCTTTAAATGCAGGCTTCCACCGGCATATGCTATGGCGATCCTGCCAATGGTATTGAATGCCTCTTACGCCTATTTTTATTTTCAGGTTCTGCTGATGTCGATAATAATTTTGGGGACTGTATTCCTTTACAAGAATGCGGTGTTACGAAAGAGTTTTGGAATTTTTCGCCCTGATAAGAATTTATAGGATCATGTGTTATGATATTGAACGCATTTTATTTAAAAGAAATTAAGCAAACCATTTCAAACAGCAAATACCAGTCAAACAAATGAAAACCGTAAAATTTCATAAATCCGAATGCGGCGTTGAGGTACTTCTCAATGTGCTGCATGGAGACGCACTGAGTGAAAGATATCTGGAGCGTGATACTTATAACACCGATTTTTTTGAAATTTTACTTTTTAAGACAGCTAAGGGGACTTTGATTCTAAACCAGCAGAAAATCAATATTACCGACAACACAGCTGTTTTTATTTCGCCTTTTCAAAAAAGAAAATGGGTCTTGGAGAAAGAGGGGCTTGATTTTACTGTTTTGGTATTCCAGGAAAACTTTCTTAACGATTTTTTCTCAGACAAATTCTTCACCTACCGGCTGCTGTACTTTTATCAGTTGAATTATCCTTTAAGTATTTCTATTGAAAAAAAAGGATTGCAAAAAGCGCTAGATCTGCTTATCGAAATAAAATCAGAACTGGCAGACAGCAGGAAAGACAGCATTCATATCATAAGATCTCTTACCTACTACCTGCTTTTGAAATTCAACAGGGTGTATGCCGAAAAAAACAATCTCTCAATTGAAAGGGCTGAGAATAATTATGCTTACCAGTTCAAACAGTTATTGGAAAAGCATATCAGGGAAAAGCAGAGAATTGACTATTATTCGGAGTTATTGAATGTGAGCAGAATTTCGATTAATACTTGTGTAAAAAAACAATTTAATGTTACCGCTACAGAACTCTTAAAGCAGAGACTGCTTTTCGAAATTAAAAATGACTTGATACATTCCGGGAAAACTGTGGCTGAGATAGCCTATGACCTTCATTTTTCCGAACCCGGACATATGATGCGATTTTTTAAGAGCCAGACGGGAATTACCAGCACCCAGTTCCTTTCAGATTACAAAAACGGTATATTCTCATGAGCCTTAACAAATAGTAAATTATAAAAAAGATGCAAAAAGCGACATGGTGTAAGTGAAATCTACTCCTTGGTATTTTTGATTTTAATCTGCCTTACGCAGTCTCACCGTTTAATATGTTTAAAAAATACAAACCCAATAAATTATACTATCAAAGCACAATAGTATTGGCAGGACCTGTTGTAATTTCACAACTGGGTCATACCTTGGTGCAGACTTTTGATACTATTATTATAGGTCATTATTCAGGTACTATATCCCTTGCAGCTGTCTCGCTGGTTCATTCTGTTTTTATGGTAGTATTAGTTATTGGATTGGGAATAGCCTATGGGTTAACACCACTAATTGCACAGGAAAATGGAAAGTCAAACTATACGGAGTGTGCCCGGCTTGTTTCTAATAGTTTATGGCTCAATATAGTATCTGGAGTGTTTCTTTTTTTAGTGGTATATTTCGGATCTATGTTTGCAATGCAGCATGCCGATCAAGACCCAAAGGTTGTGGAAACCGCAAAACCTTACCTGTTGATTTTAAGTTTATCGATTCTGCCTCTGATGATCTTCCAAACATTCAAGCAGTTTGCAGAAGGGCTTGGTTTTACAAGACAGGCCATGAATATAACGATTTGGGGAAATGTGCTTAACGTTATTATTGCTGTGATTTTGGTAAAAGGACTCTTTGGCATTGAACCCATGGGAGTTAAAGGAGTAGGAATCGCAACGTTGATAGATAGAATCTTAATGATGATGGTAATGGTTTGGTATGTACTTCGATCAGATCATTTTAAACTTTATTTGCACCATTTCTCAATAAAATTTATCGATTTTTCGAAAATTCTAAAAGTGGTAAAAATAGGATTACCTGTCGCCATGCAATATGTATTTGAAATTGGAGCTTTTGCCGTTGCGGCTTTAATGGCTGGCCATATTGGAGCAACAGAACAGGCTGCACATCAGACCGCCATTACTCTTGTTGCCATGACTTATATGATGGCGGGAGGACTTGCATCGGCTGCCACCATTAAAATTGGAAATAGTTTTGGAAAAAAGAACTATGCAAGACTTCAGAAGTTTGCTAAGGTTTCCTATCATCTGGTTATTGCTTTTATGCTTTTCTTTGCTATTGTTTTTACACTTTTTAATCAATACCTGCCTTACCTGATAACAAGTGATGCTGATGTTATAGCAGTGGCGGCACAATTATTAATTATTGCAGGGATATTCCAGCTCTTTGACGGTACGCAGGTGGTGGGATTAGGAGCCCTTAGAGGAATGGGAGATGTCAATATTCCAACTTTTATAACCTTTGTAGCTTATTGGATAATCGGTCTGCCGTCTTGCTACATCATGGGTATTCATTTCAATGTAGGGATTGCGGGAATTTGGTACGGTTTAACTCTTGGTTTGTTAACATCGTCTGTTCTGCTTTATTTCAGGTTCAGATATGTAATAAATAGAGGACTTAAGAATTTGATGTAAAAAAATATAAAATCATAGTAAGAAGCGGAAGAATTTTTTGAATCAAAATGTATTAACTCAGTGTTAATAAATAGTACTGAAATGCATCATTAATATAACTTTTTCAATTTGTAATTTCCTATTTTTATATTTTGAGAAAAGCATCGGTATTTAAAAGAGGAGAAAATGGAAAAGGCTGTAAAACTGCAGGTACGTAAAGATTTGAATAATCACCAGCAGCAGAATATAATTAAATTAAAAGGGAGTTTAATTTCCCGTGGCTATACCCAGATCATTCACATTGCCGATCAGGATGAAGAATTTCATATCAACTTTTTTGAAACCTCTAAGGATTTTAAAAATGAAGTCCAGGAATTTATAAATGCCTTTATAACAAAAGAAGATCTGGAAGATACTATAAAGTTTCTTAAGTAGAGCCCATAATTTATTAGAAAAGACCCTGTAAGATATTACAGGGTCTTTTGTATTAAGTATATTATTTTTGCTCACTATTTCTTTTTAGATAAAGTGCTGCCGATTCGCTCATCGTTATCAATGATCCACCCAAAATAACAATGTCCTTAAGAACTAATCTGCCTCTTCCTGAGAGATATGGGAAACCATATTGATGATCGGTCAGATGAGGAACCCAGCTCTCCGGCGTTGTAACTAAAAAGGAAAGTGTTCCAATGGTGAGTATAAAGACAAGCAGGCTGCCAATCATGCTTGCCATCGGCGCCCAATAATGAATGGCTACTAAAAAGGCAATACCGATCAATAGAATCCCAAGCCCATTTGCAAAAGCGTAGGTGTTATTATCAGTATGCCATTGGTGATTTTTCTGTATTAATTCTCCTTCTTTGTTTGTATAATTTTTATATTCTGATGGAGTTTTGTAGAAAAATGACATAAGAGGACTGTTTGCTACAAAGGGAACAATGCCGTCAGCTTCGTAAGTAAAGAATTTAAGTCCTCCTATCCATAGAAAAACAATTACAATGCCGGCTCGCATTAATTTTTTGCCTAAAGAATCCAGATTTGCCACAGTGTTTAAAATAATACTTTTCATTGTTATTTTTTTTTAGAATTACAATGCAAAGCTAACTGAGCAGGCTAAGGGAGAAAATGGACAAAAAATGTTATTCCCTAGACAAATCTGCTACGATGGATATCCCCGTGGTTTTTCTAAAAGTCTGGGGAGAGATTTTAGTCATTTTCTTAAATACACGGCTGAAATAATATTCGTCCTGAAATTTTAAGGCAAATGCAATTTCCTTAATACTCAGCCTTGTCAAGTGAAGGTGTTTTTTTGCTTCCAGAATTAAACGTTCCTGGATCATTTGTGTAGGAGTTTTATTGAAGCGGTTATTGCATTGCTTTGTTAAATTGTTAGGAGTAATGGCCAATAGTGATGCGTAATCACTGGGTTTGTGAAGTGTCAGGAAATTGTCTTCCAGAAGGGTTTTAAACTGATCCATTTTTTCATCTTTCTTCAGTTCGAGCCGCTCAGTGCTGTTCATTTTGATACTGCTGGATTTAGCCAGGAAAAGCTGTAAGAATGCCCTGAGTACAATTTCGGATGGTTCTTCCTGCTGGAGTTCATCAGCAAGATTCTTCACTATCTGCTTGTACAATAAATGCTGCTCTTCTGTTAGGTTAACGGAGGGCTCAAGATAAATATTATTGAATAGCAAACCATTACAGGCGACTTCATTTCTATGAAATTCAATGCAGTAAAAATCACCATGAAATTGCAGTGCTGTAGAAATTAATTTTTTAGTTTCTCTTATGTAAATGGACTGCTGGGGCGTAGAGAAAAGTACCACGGGAGCCTTGAATGGAAAAGAGGCAAAGTCGGCATAATAGGTTCCTTCCCCTTCACTTATAATCAAGACAGTATATTCACTGAATTGTACAGGATTATCCGAGAGGATATTCTCGGATTGCAGTCCAAGTAATAATGTTCCATTCTCTGAATAAATCCTATTCATAATTTTAAATTTAGATAGAATGACAAATATAATTATATAATCATTAAACTAAATCCTATGTGTAAATTAGGGAAGGTTTTCCTTTAAATAAAAGCAAGAATATCGTACTTTTGGGCTCGCAAACAACAAACCAATTTTGAGAAAATATCTAGTTATATTACTTTCTTTTTTAATCTTATTTCCTTCTTGTGGAAGTATGTTTGTATATTTTTCATTTAAAATAAATCAGGATAAAATCGCCAGAACAATCTGCGTACAGCGAAAATTGGTTTTTAACAGCTGTAATGGTCGATGTGAACTTCAAAAAAGCATAAAAAAATATGCTGATAATGAAAAAGAAATGCAGGATACTCTTAAGGAAAAGAGTGAACTGGTTTACATAGATAACGGCCCTACGGCTGAGCTGCTTTTGATTTCCTTTACCGAGCCAAAGAACGCTGCGTTCACGGAACTGAAAGAAAAACCGGTGTCAGTTTGCTCGGCAACATTCCGTCCTCCTTCCTGTTTTATTTAATTTTATTTCCATTCGTACTGGTATTTTATTCATTGCAGCACAGCAAGTGAAAGCTATAACTATGGCCAATTATTAAAATTTATAATGTCTTCTTATAAATAAGGCTCTAGTAATTAATTGATGTTATCGCAGTTTTTTGCACAGTACTTAAAGATTTGGAGTCACTATCGCAGCCATATTGCTGCAGCAATCTTTTTTTTGGATGATATGTAAAAGAGTTCAGCAGCCGCTAAGATGGCAATGCTGTTATCTTTTATGTGTAATAACTCCAAGATCAATCAATAATTTAAATTAAAATGTATAGATCTTATTTCAATAGAAAAAGTATTTTATTTCATAAATACTTTTTTCGATTCCTTTTTCTGATTTTTCTTTTTTCAGCATTACCTTCTCTGGCACAAAACGGCCTGAAACTTCATGGCATGGTAACAGATCCTGATGGCATAGGACTAGCCGGTGTCAGGGTAACAGAAAAAGGTACTTCCAATAGTTCCCAAACCGATAATCACGGCCATTTTATCATAGAAAGCAGCAGACGTGAAGTTAGTCTGCAATTCTCCTATATGGGTTTTGATCAAAAGGAAGAAAAATACACCCAAAATGATGCAGTTTCGGTGATAGTAGTGTCACTCTCTCCAGCTGTCTCATTGTTGAAAGAAGTACTGGTGACAGGTTATCAGACCTTTGCCCGAAGCACATCCACTGCTGCCATTGCCAAAGTAGATGAAAAAACCTTAAATGAAAATATTAATGCAAATCTGGCGACTGCGCTGGAAGGGCGTGTGGCAGGTCTGATGTTTCAAAAAAATCCTGCCGGAATGGGGGCAGACAAGCCTATTTTAAGAGGTATAGGCACTTTTTCATCACTGCAGGTCGGATACAGTCCGCTGCTGGTAATTGATGGACTGCCAACAGAATTGACCCTCGAAGACATCAACCCTTATGATATTGAAAGCGTTAACGTGCTTAAAGATGCAGCAGCAGCCTCCATTTATGGTTCAAGGGCTGCAAACGGCATTATTGTTTTGACTACAAAAAAAGGAAGTGGCAGTTTAAAAGTAACCATCAATTCAGATTTATTTATTGCTTCAAAACCCAATCTGAGGGATATGAATTACGCCACTACAAGTGATGTAATGGATTTAGAGCAGGCTGTGTACAACAGGGAGCGGGCAAGATTTGCCAATACTGCTACAATGTTCAGCAGTTATGGAGACATCGGCGGCAGCAGTATGAAATATTACAGCCCTCTTTACCAGCTCAACAGAGATCTGGAAGAAGGAAAAATCAGTAATGCAGATTACAATAGCACCATTGCGAGGTGGAGAAAGAACGACTACATGAAAGATTATCGTGATAATGTATGGCAGAATGAGCTGAGGCAGCGTTACAATATTGCATTTTCAGGCAGTAACAGCAAGCAGAACACCTACGTGTCCTTTAATTATGACCAGGCAGCAGGGCGTATTATAAACAACGAGAGACGGTCGTTTAACCTTTATGCAAAAAGCAGTTTTCAGCTAAATAAATGGTTAGATGCAACAATTGGATTAAATGGTACTTTAAGTAATGAAGATGTTACGGATTCCAGTTTTGGAAATTACGATATTCAAAAAAGATACGAGCGTATTGTTGATGATAATGGAAATTTGGTAATATCGCCATTTGTGGGTATTACCGATGGATTTACGTCTGGGGGTGTTATTAATCCTGCAGCAGCTGCACGAATAAATAGCCTTAGTGGTTTTAAACCTGTTACTTTTAATGTTTTAGAGGAGCTTCAGCAAGGTATTGCTCATCAAAACTCACTCAGTGTAAGAGCATTTGCAAATCTGCAGGCCAGGCTGTGGAAAGGGTTGAGTTTTAATACGCGGTTTCAATATGAAACAAGAAAAAATGATAACGAGCAGTTCAATGATATTACCTCTTATAAAATGCGTTATGCAATTAATGCTTTAACAGGTTATAATCCCGCAACCAATGCCTACACTTACGTTGACGGTTTCTCTGCAGGAGGCCGATACAAGCAGCTAAGCAGCCGGGCCAATAACTACTCTTTCAGGAACCAATTGGATTACAGTCAGGATTTTGGCGGTGGCAGACATGCCGTTAACGCCCTGGTGGGTACCGAAATGCGCGAAACTTTTGTACCCAGAACCGTTGAGCAATTAAGATATGGATATGACCCTGTTACACTCAGCTCTTCAGTTATCAACAGCCTGGCGCTTAGCCAGACAGGGGTAGCGAGTTATATCTATGGAAACAATCGGACTCTGGCAGCAGGATCAAGAACACAGCAGGAAATCCTGCATCGTTATTTTTCGGTTTTTAGCAGCGTTGGTTATACCTTTTTCTCCAAGTACAACATAACGGGAAGCTACAGGGTAGACAGGGCAGATTTATTTGGAGTAGATCCAAAATATAAAAACCGCCCTTTATGGTCAGCCGGTTTAGGATGGAATGTCAGCAATGAAGGGTTTATGAAAGAGATACAATGGGTCAGTGCGCTGAAACTTAGGGCAACTTATGGTATTAACGGAAATGTGGATCAAAGCACAACCCCATACGTAACGGCTACAAGAAGAAATGATAACTTGTACCAATCGCTACAATATATCAATATCACAGGACAGCCAAATCCAATGCTGAGATGGGAAAAAACAGAAACGGCAAATCTAGGCCTGGATTACAGTTTTTTTAAAAATAAGTTAAGGGGAAGCATTGATTTGTACCGCAAATACAGCACCGATTTATTGGCTACAACAGATTTAGATCCAACGGTTGGGGCGCTTACCAGAAGAATTAATGCAGGTGCTTTACTAAATAAAGGAGCTGAATTTAGTATAGGCTCTGACTGGTATAATAATGGTAATTTCCGCATAAGTTCCAATTTTGTAATTGGTTTTAACCAAACTACCGTTAAGAAAATTACAAGGGCGCAATCCAATGCCTCGGTATACATAAGTTCACCATCCGATTACTTTTTAGAAAATGAAACTTACAATAGTTTATATGCCTACAAATATGGAGGAACAGTAAACGGATATCCTTATGTTCTGGATGAAAATGGAAATCCATCTATCACCTTTGATGCAGATGGAAATCCGGTATCAACCAGCATAAAAACAGTTACAAAAACGGAGGCTTTAGTAAATATGGGAACCTTAATACCCACTTACACCGGTTCGCTCTCACAGCGATTTTCTTATGGACAATTTGATTTAAACCTGTTGTTTGTTTTTTCAGGCGGCAATGTAATGCGTAAGGATGTTCTTGATATGAGCTCTGATGCAGTAAACAATGCCGGTATTGCTGATCGTTATACCGATTCGAACCCAAATGGTAATACCCGATTATATGTTGATTTTGATGAAAGTGTTCGAAACTACGCCGGAACGATAAGCAGCCAATGGCGAAATTCAGATGTAAATGTCATCGATGGAGATTACATCAAACTTAGAAATATTTCCCTAGGCTACAGCCTGCCAAAATCTTTTACATCTAAAAGCAGAGTGGCCTCGGCTAAATTTACTTTTCAGGTGAACAATCTTTGGTATTGGAGTGCTGCCGGGAATCATATTGATCCTGAAGTGTACTCGGCTAATTCCGGCACACGTAATCTGCCATTGCCTCAAACGTTCTTATTTGGTTTTAATCTTACAATCTAAAAAAATGAAACATTTATTTATTATTATACTCCCATTCCTGCTTTTAATGGCAACGTCATGTGAAGATTACACTGATGTGACGCCTAAAGGGTCTTTAGTTATTGAAACAGCTGATCAGTTTCTTGAAACAGTATCGCTGCCCAATAGAGGCTATCCCATCAATAACTTTCAATATTTGTCAGACGATCAGTGGATGAGAGAAGCCAATGTGATAGGAAAAACTCCCAACATCGATATTATCAATTTTACTTTTGATGAAAGCACAGATAGAGTCGCTATAATGGCAGGTTCCAGTTTTTACAATCAGGCCTACACCTATATTAACCGCTGGAATACTATTATTTCATTGGTTGATGACAGTAAAGGAGAGTCGAGCGTAAAACAATTAGCAAAAGCCGAAGCTAAAATTTACAGAGCATACGATCACTTTTTACTTATAAACACCTATGCAAAAGCATATGATCCGGGGACTGCAGCTACTGATGGTGGCATTTGCATCATGGATAAATTTGATCTGGAAGCCCAGCCTGCAAAATCTACCGTCGCGCAGGTTTATGAATTTATCCAGAAAGATATAGAAGAGGCACTGCCATTTATTCAGGAAAAACCAATGGATGTTTACCATCCTTCACTAGCATTTGCATACGCTTTTAAAGCTAAAGTCCATTTGTTTAAGCGTGAAATTGCCAAGGCAAAAGAAGCTGCCGAAAAGTCGTTAAGTTATAACAATCAGATTTTTGACATGAAAGCATACAGCGCGCAAGGCGGACCAGCTGCAGTGGCTGTACCGGCAGTAAATAATGTAGAAGTATTGAGCTATATGTACATGACAGGGTATAACGAGATGAACTTTGCACAAAGCTATATAATCAGCCCGGAGCTGAGAACTTTATTTGGTACCAATGATGCACGTTTTAACTTGTTTTTCAATTCTACCAGCACCACCAATCTGGATCAGGGATCAAATACTGCCTATTGGGCAACGCAATACACAAGATTTTTTTATCCTACAGTTGGTATGAAAACGCCTGAGGTTTACCTGATGCTGGCTGAATGTTATGCCAGAGAAGATAATTTGAGCCAGGCTGTTGGTGTTTTAAATGCCTTAAGAGCAAAACGTATTTTATCCGGAACTGTTAATCTGGCGGTTCCAGCAACTAGAAAAGAAACGATGGAATTGGTTATAAACGAACGCAGGAAAGAATTGCTTTTAGGCTTTCATCGCTTTTTTGACCTTAAACGATTCAACAATGAAACCGAATATGCAAAAACGATTACAAGAGTATTTCCAATTGTAAACAAAACAGTTCCTCAAAAAACATATACGTTGCAGCCTAATTCCAGATTATACATCGTTCCGTTTCCTTTGTCTGCTCTGACAAAAAATCCAAAGCTTACTTTAAACACAGACGAAAAAGTCCCATTTTAATTCTAATGAAGAAATTATTTATAGTATTAGCTATCCTGATTGCAGGACACCAGCATACTTTTGCCCAAACCCCGACAGAAAAAAAATCCGATAGTACCAGTACCCAGCCAAAAGGGCTGCAGCCTTATAATAAAATCATTAGAGACAGTACTAAAAACAAATCAGGTCTTTTTATGGTTAGTCACGTAGATACTAAGTTTTATTTTCAAATTCCGGACAGTTTGTTTAATCGGTATATGCTGGTGGTAACCCGATATCTTTCTACTCCTGAAGGTTTTGGACGTTTTGGAGGAGAGAAAACCAACGAGCAGACCATTTACTTTGAAAAAGGATCGAACAACACTGTTTATTTAAGATCATTGCAGTACAAACAAGATGTTCGCAACGCCGAATCGATGCTCGCAAAAGCATTAGCCGGGAGTAACGAAAATCCGATTGTCAGCGCTTTTTCCATAAAAACAATCAATCCTGATACAGGAAATGTAGTGATTGATGTAACGGATGCTTTCAAAAAAGATAATGCGATGTTTTCTTTGGAAAGCAAAGAGAAAACAGATAGAAAACTTACCTCTCTTGCTGATGATAAATCCTTTATCGAGAATATAGATGTCTATCCTATAAACATTGAAATAAAAACCACAAAAACATACACACAGGCTGCAGCAAGCAGCGGAAGTGTAACCCTGAGATTAAATACCTCAATTGTACTGCTTCCTAAAACACCTATGCGAAAACGTTTTGCTGACGAAAGGGTGGGTTATTTTGCTAATAAATATGTTTTGTTTGATGATGAGCAGCAGCGTGCCGAGACAAAATTCATTATTCAGCGTTATCGCCTGGAACCGAAAGAAAAAGACATCAAGAAATATCTAAATGGCGAATTGGTCGAACCCAAAAAGCAGATTGTCTATTATATTGATCCGGCAACGCCAAAAAAATGGAGACCTTATCTGATTGCGGGAATCAACGATTGGCAGAAAGCTTTTGAAGCAGCCGGTTTTAAAAATGCAATTGTGGGCAAAGAATGGCCGGAGGGCGATAAAACCATGAGTCTGGAAGATGCCAGATATTCTGTAGTGAGATATTACGCCTCAGAAACACCTAATGCTTACGGACCAAGAGTGAGTGACCCAAGAAGCGGAGAAATTATCGAAAGTCATGTGGGCTGGTATCATAATGTAATGAAATTAGTGCAGAGATGGTACATGATTCAGGCAGGACCATTAGATCCAAGAGCCAGAAAAATGCATTTAGACGATGAATTAATGGGGCAGTTGATTCGCTTTGTATCTTCTCATGAAATTGGGCATACCATCGGTTTAAGACATAATATGGGCGCCAGCAGTGCTACTCCGGTGGAAAAACTACGAGATAAAAAATGGGTCGAAGCAAACGGACATACCGTTTCTATTATGGATTATGCACGTTTTAACTATGTCGCCCAGCCGCAGGACAATATTAGTCCAAAAGGAATTTACCCCCGTATAGGTATGTATGACAAATGGGCAATTAAATGGGGATACAGCTATTATGCTAAAGCTAAAGATGAGTATGAAGAAGAGAAAATTTTAGCCAAGATAACCACTGATAGTTTAACGGCTAATCCTAAATTATGGTTTGGAGGAGAGGGAAAGGACGAAGATCCCCGCAGCCAGACCGAAGATCTTGGTGATGACGCCGTGCTTGCAAGCGATTACGGAATCAAAAATTTAAAGCGTGTAGTGCCTAATCTTATTGCCTGGACGTATCAGCCTAATGATGCCTATGATAATTTATCAGATATGCATAAGGCGATGGTAAAACAATATAGTTTGTACTTGTATCATGTCCTGAAATATTTTGGCAGTAATTACATAACAAAAAGAACTGTCGATGAAAAAGGTGTGGTATATCAGCCTGTTGCTAAGGCAAAAGTAAAGTCGGTAATCGATTACATAGGAAGACAGGTTTTTGTGGCCCCACTTTGGATGTATCCGCAGGAAATAGATCAGCTAATTGCTTTAAAAACAGCAGAGGAAATTTCAGATCAGCAGGATCAGGTATTGAATATGCTGCTCAGTTCAGGGATGCTTTACAATATCAGCCTCAAATCGATGCAATTTGAAGGAGCATATACGGTGCCGGAATTTTTAAACGATTTGCAGCAAACCGTATGGATAAACTTTAGCGGTGACATAAAACAGGATTTTTACAGACGTGCTTTGCAGCGCAGCTATATCGAGAAATTAAGCAGGCTTCTTTTGCCTAAAGATTTGGATGCCGGTAAAGCTTTAAATAATGCACAGCGAAGTGACGTAAGGTTATACGCAAAACAGCATCTTGTCAAACTAAGAGATGATATTGAAAGCTTAATGAAGACTGCAACCGGATTAAACAAAGATCATTTTGAAAATGTTCTTGCTGAGTTGGAACAAATAATGTATAAGCTCAATAAAAATAATTTTAAAGGGGAATAGTTTTTACACATTCAAGCGTATAATAATATTTGCTTATAGATGAAAATAGAAAACTATGATATTGGTTTACAGTAATTTGAATGTGCAATAGAAAAAAAGCAACAAAAACATTTCGATATTCTTGTTGCTTTTTCAAAAAAAAAATTAGCCAATAAAAAGTTCCTTATGTAATTTAACCCAGTCTTCCATTGGGGTCATTTTTACCGGCAGTTTTTCCAGGACCTCTTTCATATTAGGATTGAACTTGGAAGGATAAACAGTTGAGCTGGCAAGCATTTCGTAATAGGACTGCACTCCTCTGGCAGCATTTTCTTCCATAAAATTACTCAGTATATCTCCAAATTCTTTTGGAGGCATGGCATAGAATGTCGTTTTCTCACCCAATCCAATTGAGAATTTTTCAGCAAGATCATTTCCTTTAAGATTATCCAGACCGCTGATCATAAATGACTGGCCTGAAAGCTCTGGTTTATATAAAGCTTCAACCACAAATGCACTTACATCCCTTGATGCAATCCAGCCGATAGGCATATCTTCTGGAGTAGGATAAGCCACTTTTCTTTCTTTTTTAACATAATCCGTTGTGTAGGGTGCCAGTAAGTTTTCGGCATAAAATGGAGGTTCAATAATTACATACGGCACACCGCTGTGCTCGAAGTATAATTTTACATCTACTTTTGCATCTTCCATAGGTATTCCAATTTTTTGTGGCGCAAGATAACCGCTCGTATTCCAGACTACCATTTTTACGCCATTTTTCTTGGCTGCATCTATGACATTTTTAGCAAAATTAAATCCGTCGGCAGGATTCTGAAGGGATGCAGGTATTAATAAAGCAATCGAATCTATTCCTTTAGTGATTTCTTTCATTTTTTCTGCATCAGACATGTCTCCCAATATAGGAATTGCACCTGCGGCCGCTAATTTTGCAAAACTTTTTTCTGAGCTGGTTGCAGCGTAAACTTCTGCTCCCTTATTTTTTGCTTCTTCAATTACATGAAACTGCTGTGAACCTGTGGCTCCAAATACTAGTACTTTCATTTTATTTTTTATTTAATTGTTTTTATTTTTTGGTAAAACTAATTAATAACTTACTTTTGCACAAGTACTTACGTTTTAGTTGGGTACTTACTTAATGGTTAGAAATATTGAAAATCAATGGAAAAAAAAATAAAAATAATTAATGCCTGCGATACAAACTGTCCTGTAAAAAAATCGTTGAACATTTTGAGCGGTAAATGGACCATGATGATTTTGTATCAGATTAATACCCGAACCATAAGATACGGAGAACTTAAAAGGGCAGTAGTGGGTATTAGTGAAAAAATGCTCATTCAGGAATTGAATTCTTTAGTTGAGCATAATTTGGTCAGCAAAAAAGCATATCCGGAAATTCCGCCAAGAGTCGAATATAAATTGACAGAACTAGGTTTGAAAACCTTACCAATTATAGATCAGATAGCAGCTTTTGGACTGGAAAATTTGGTTTAGTTTTTACCGATTTTTTTAGTCAGGTCAGTTTTTATTGTTCTATAATTTAGGATATAAGTTTAAAGCTTTTGTTAATCCAATAAATTCTTTAAGTCTGTTTTTTGATAATCATAAATTCCTTCTTTTAGCTGATTAATGCCGCCAACAAGTATCTTGAAATCATTAATCCCAAATTCATTTAAATGCTTTGCAAACTCATATACATCTTCTTTCATCATCATATCGTAAATGACAATTTTTTTGCCGTTGTAGGCAGCCATTTTTTCTTTACTAAGTATCTGTAATGGTATGCTGACAGCATTTTTTAACTTTCCAACATTTTTCCACCCTTCTTTAGAAGTGCTGTTATATTCAGCTTGTGTTCTAACATCTATTATGATGGTATTTTTCTTTTTGGAAAGATTTATTAATTCTTCAGGCAGAATCATCTGATACTTTGTTTTCAAAAAAGGCCGATCGTTGGTTGGAATAGTTCGGATTAAATTATCAATCCCAAAAAGCAGCACACTCGTTTTATATCCTTTTTCAATGAGATAGTTACCGGCAATAGGACTTAACGTACATTCATTATCCAATAGTAGAATAGTTTTGTTTTTGTCCAGCAGCTTTAGATTATCTTTTATTTTGTTATAAGGTATATGAAGGGCAGATCTGATATTTCCAAATGAATTTGCTTTTTCAATATTCGCCTTTCCATAATACAAACTATCGGGTCTTACATCCACGATCTGGCAGTTTTTATCTTTTAGAGCTTTCGTAAAATCAGACGGGGATGCTAATTTGTATTTTAGGCTGTTGGTATAATACTTATTTTTATAAGGCATTTCTCTTTCAGAAAGGGTATTGAAGTATGATAATCCGCCGTTGATATTTACTACATGTAAAAAGGAACTATCACGGAGTTGTTTGGCTAAATACCTTGATCTTTTGCTGTGACTGCAATAAAGGTAAATCGTGTCATTTTTATGCTTTAAATATTCAGGGTAGTATTTTGCAAAATCAGCAAAATCAGTTTCTATTGCTCCTTTTATTTTTCCTTGATTGTAGGGAGCAGCTTTAATACTGTCGTTTCTTTCGGCTTCAGAGCGTATGTCGTAATAAAAAAGTTTAGGGTTGTGATCCAGCTTTTTAAAGAAGTCATTCCATGAAATAGTCTGATAACGTACATTGTCCGACTTGAAATCCTGGGAATAAAAACAAAAACTTAAAAGAGACAAAATAGTTGTAAGCAGGTATTTATTCATTTTTATTATTTAAATGAGATTATGTTCTGATGTTAAATTGAGACAGGGATCTTTTTATTAAAAAGCAGAAGCTAAAAGTCCTTAATTAATGAAAACAAAGTTGATGGAATTACAGCGAATGGCCAAAAAAGAAAGAAGCAGAAAATATAGAGAAACATTCCAGTTAACTTTGATAAAGGAGCTTTTTGTATAGGTATTTACACTAATTGTTTTGTGCTCTAATGTTTGGCTTTAGTTTTTTAGTACAAGCAATACGCTGCCTTTACATAGCATGTTTTTGAAGTCCATTCTATGCAATTTTCGGTGCAGCATCAAAGTACAATTAAAGATGCCAAAAGTGTAATTTTTAAAGACAGAGCCGTACATACTTTTGCAGCGGCGCACAAATAGCTTAGCCGGCATAAGATATTGCGCCTACAATGAATTATTATATAAATTTAAAATTTCACATGAAAATAATGCAAACTGCGCTGGCAGCCCTTTCACTTTTCTTTTGTACACTAAATAGCAATGCACAAAATGGTAATTTCAAAATTCCAAATGATCGTAAGATTAATATAGGAGTTTTAGTGTATGATGGAGTAGAGATAGTAGATACGGGAGGTCCAATAGATGTTTTTGTAAAGGCCAATAATATGACTGGGAAATACAAAATATACACTGTATCAGCTACAGAAAAAAAGAAAATAATTATGGATGGCGGAACAGTAAACCTGGTATCTCAATTTACGATTTATGATGCTCCTCAATCAGATATCCTTATCATTCCCGGTACATCTCCGGAGATTGTCAGAACTATATCCAAAGACAAAAATATGATGGACTGGATTGTAAAGCAAAATGAAAAGACCCAAATTACAATGTCAGTTTGTACCGGAGGTCTTATACTAGCCAATACGGGTCTGCTGGATGGACGTGCGGCAACTACGCACCATTGGTCCTTAGATGAGCTGAGATCACATCCAAAAATAAAAGTAAAGCAAGAGGCAAGATTTGTAGCAGATGGTAAGTTTTTGACAGGGGCAGGAGTTACTTCTGGAATAGATACGGCACTTGAGGCTGTAGAATTGATACACGGTAAAGATTTTGCAGATGAAATTGCTCAAGGTATGGTATACGACCGCTACAATGATATGGACTTTTTATTAAAAAAATAAAACTCAATTAACTACTGATGAATTCAATTTGTCAGTAGTTATTCTATTTTATCATCAGAATGTTTTCTATGAAACTCCTTTGGAGTTTTACCGGTATGTTTCTTGAAAAACCGGTTGAAATAACTGTCAGTCTCAAATCCCAGCTGCCAAGAAATTTCCTTGACTGAGGCCTCAGACCAGTATAGAAGTCTTTTTGCTTCCAGTAACAAATGGTCATCTATAAGCTGTTTGGGAGTTTTAAAAGTTGAGGATTTAACTAATCTTGTCAATACACGTGTACTTACATTGAGTGTATCGGCATAGAATTTTACCTGATGCTGTTTCATGAAATTTTCTTTTAAAAGCAATTTAAAAATGTCATAACATCCATTTTTATTCTGCTCAAAAACGGGATATGTTTCTGAAAGATTATTGCATTGGACTATAATCACATACAATAAGGATTTAATTAATTCATAATCCTTGTTTACCCTTGAACATTCTCTTGACATAATCATGATGATTTCATCGAGTTGATTAAGTTCATCGGAAGAAATATTGATAAAGGGCCTTGAAAATATTTTACTTACTTTTTGTAAAAAATTAGGCTGTTGATCTGAAATGAAATTTGTAGAGAATGCTATCGAAACTATTTTGCAGCCACTCATGTCCGGATGCGTGTGAACCTGGTCTATGTCCAGCATTAAAATTGCTGGAGATGAAACTAGTTCATGCTTGAAATCAGAAAGATGGGCAACCTTGCCCTCGTATAAAAAACTCAGGATATAATAGTTGTGGCTGTGCGCATTTAGATCAAAATGCATAAATTGATGCAGATCCTCTTTTTCAAGGAATACAAAATCATTTTTTAAGTTGATGTTATATCTAGGTAAGATATTATCCATTATTTTAAGTTTTCAATTCAGCTACTAAGAATTTGCTATTTTCTGCATAAAAATTCATTTGTAGATACACAATTTTTTTCTTACTGCATTTTTTTTTCATGAAATTGATAGTTTGCCGATTTTCAAATTTAGCATTTCTTCGCCAATTTCACAAAATCACTTTTATAATCGATATTCTGTAGAATATTTTTTTAATTCTCTATCTGATTACCTGTTAAATAATTTGAACTAGAGTCAATAATACAAGCTGAAAACTTAAAATTTTAATATAAGCGGTTTGTTTTGGTTAAAGCATGCCTAATTCATTCAGGTAGATTTTTTATTTTCTACAATTTAGTTTTCTTTAAGATGGAAGCAAAAACACTCTGCACCTTCGGTCGGAAACTTTGTACAGAAAGCAAGTAAGCAGACAGAATCCTCTAGGATCAATAGTAGAAGAAGGAAAATATAAAATTTCGCAAACTGTTAGTTGATTCTACGAAACCCACAGTTAGAATGGAAAGCCTTTAAAATATAGAATTATGCACGAAGTTTAATACCAATTTCCAAAAGACAGACGAAATGACTATTTTGGATTTAGAATTGCTAAAAAAATAAAAAGAAAAGCAGTTCATTGAAAGTTATAATAGAAAGCTGTGCTAATATTTCCTGACTTACCACTCACAATCTAAACTTAATTATCATAGAATAATAATAAAAAAAAAGCTTCAGATTTCTCTGAAACTTTACTTATAACGGCAAGCATTCAAATATCTAACTACTTTATTAAAGATTTTTATATGATTACTATATTAGCATGTTGATCTTTACTGATGTGAAAAGCTAAGTAAAACTAAAAAATTAACAGAGAGCGGATATGCTACAGAATGAATTGCAGAATTTCTACCTCTTGCAGAAAGAGGGCATAAATAAAATTATAAATGACTAACTTTACATTTTAGAATTATTATTTAGCAATGGAAAAAAATAGCTGTAATTCGAGGACTTGGAACGCTTTCTGGAGGAGATTTGTTTTTTAAACTTCTTAAAAATAAAGAAGTTCTCAGAAATCAGTTAGATTACTTTTTATATTTGAACAGCAGCCTTACAATCAAATTAATATGCCGCTGAATGACGAGGCAGATATCAAATCTAGAAAATATTATACTTATAATGTCTGTAAAAATTTTGAAAAAACAGATGTTACAAAAATTCTTCTTCCATGTTTTGCAAGTCATTCTTTCATTGAAGAATTACAAAAAGAAATTGAAATTCCAATTGTCAATATTTTTAATGCTTTAGAGAATCATATTACGACAAAATTATAAAAAGATACAAAAATTGGGGTACTTACTTCTAATTTTGTAAAAAATCTTCCTATAGATAAAAAATATTTATCTGGATTTCATTTGGTCTTTCCAGATAAACAAGATTTAATAATGGAAGCGATTTATGGAGAAATAGGTATTAAAAATGGATATTTAGATGGTGTTTCGCTTGAGCAGATTACTACCGTCTGTTTGAATCTTTTAGATCAAGGATGTGAAGTTATTCTTCGGATGATTACTGAAATTTCACTTGTTTCAGAATAACTTTGGAAAAGAGGAATACCTGTTATTGATGTAAATCAAATTTATGCAGATTATGCTCTTGGAACTACAAAAAGAAATCTTAAAAAGATTTTTAAATTAGGAATTATGGGAGGTGTAGGACCTGCTGCAACTGTTGATTTCATGAATAAGATCATTGAAAGTACTCCAGCAGAAAAAGATCAGGATCACATAAAAAATGATTGTGGAGCAAAATCCGCAGATTCCAGACCGTACTGCAAATTTGGTTCGTAAAGAGACTGATCCAACCATTGCAATGTATTCAATATGTAAAAGACTAGAAGCTGAGGGAGCAGATGCTATTGCAATTCCTTGCAATACAGCGCATGCATTTGTTGAAAGTATTCAAGAACATTTAAAGATTCCAATTATAAATATGCTCAAAATAACTGCTGAGTTTATTTTAGACAAATTTGGTAGTAAAGCAAAAGTCGGTCTGCTGGCAACATCTGGAACAATTCAAAGCCATGTTTATCATGAAATATTTAAAGAGTTTAATTTCAAAGTAGTTGTACCAGATGAAATGCATCAACAATTTGTAATGGAAAGTATTTATGGAGATCATGGAGTAAAAGCAGGCTTCCAAAAAGGGGTTTGTAAAGATAATATAATGAAAGCGGCTGATTATCTTATTGATAATAATGTAGATATTGTAATTCTGGGGTGTACCGAACTCCCCTTGATGTTCAAAAATGAAACAGAAATAATTAGAGGCAACAAGCGTATTCCATTGGTAGATCCGACATTAATATTGGCAAAAAAAATCGTCAACATTGCATTTTAATCTTGGATTTCCAAAAAAGCCTGTTAATAAAGATCAACAAAAATACCTTAGAGCACGATAGGAAATTAGTGGACAATAGTATATTAAACTGATCGATGTCCATAATATTTTTAATGATCTGTTTAAAGATCGGATAGAAAAAACGCATAAAGGCGTTTCAGATCCTGAGGCTGAAAAAGAGTATCCTGATTCTGAAAAAAAAGTATTGGATCATTATGTTTTTCTCTCAAAAATGATCTTTTACGCAATCCGTACTTCAAATTAAAAAGCAGTGAAGGAATAATTTTGAATGTATCTACAACGTATAAAGAATAGCAAAAAATAAATTCGAAGTCTGAAAATTTTGATAGCTACGAAGAGCATATTTTTACTGATTTTTACGTCATTAAAAAGTCAGATGGATTTTTTGATGAACCTATTTTTTTTATGGATAAATAAATTCTGCAAAAAAGATTTTAGGGGAGTCTAACTGGAAAATATAACTGTTTAAATGATTTTCCAAAGGCTTCCATTACTAATAAAAATTATGGAAGCTGTTTAAATTATTTTACTACTGAGTATTATGATATTTATAATTCAAAAAATAATTTTCAATTTCTGTGACCTATTTAAAGGTAATAATCACCTCAGAATAAGACAATTTTACTGTGATTGAAAAATATTTATGATTTTTTTTTACTGATATTTAATATTTCTAACCATTTGGTAAGTACCTAACTAAAAGGTGTGTATAGGTATGGTTGACGTTTTTTTCAATAACTTCGTGCAAATAATATTTAAAAATAAAAGAACATGTCACAAGAAGAAAAAAACAAACAGATTGCTATTACAGCTTATCAAAAAATTTTCGGTGATTTAGATACTACTGGAGTAGATGAATATGTGAGTAAGAATTTCGTGCAGCACAATCCGACTATATCTGATGGCCAAGAAGGAGTTAAAAGTCTTGTTGAGATGCTTATATCTCAAGGAGTGCCAAAACAAAAAATAGATTTCAAACACATTGTTGTAGATGACGATATTGTAATTCTTCATTCTCGCTATGAGATGTCTGGAAAAGAATGGAGATTTATAGATATCTATCGTATTGAAAATGGAAAATTAGCGGAACATTGGGATGCTATGATGCAGATGCCCGATAATCGCGCTAATAGTAATCCACTGTTTTAAATAAAAATAGGTTATAGATTACATAATTAGATTTTAAAAAAAATACTAGTTTTATTTCGTGCTCTTTCAAAATAATGCTTTCTAAGAGCATTATGAATTATTAGAAGAAATATAGAATTTAATTAATGGTTAATCAGGGTATTTGCTTTGGGGATAGCTTTTTAATGGGTAATACTACTATTACTCCAATTTATTATTTAATTGTAATAATATACAGTGCTCTTTTTGGAAAAATTATATATTCAGTTTACTTAAAAAAAGATTCTTTACGGCGATCATTTTGTTGATTTTTTGAGGTGGAAAAGATATAGGGGACACATTTTATACTTATTTCTGGATTAGCTTGAATCTGCTCTCGCAATTTAAATCCATTTTTTGAGAGTAAAGATAATTCAGTATTTCACAGCAGAAAGAGTAAAAAGTATTTTAAAAGAAGAGTTTGGATTAACTGAGATCCCTGATGATTTTGAGAATTTAAAAAAGTATGTCCAGCAATCCATATTATTTTGCAATCAAAATCAGAGTGAATTTATAAATAAATATTTTAACTCCAAATCAAGAAAATTTATAAAATCAAACTAAACCTAAAAAAAAAAGTAGAAAAAAGTAAATCGGAACAAAAGTAATTCTGTTCCGATTGAACTAATTTTATATTACTAATCAGGTCAATCTTTTTCAGGACAAATCAGTTCGAAAAATATGTGCCGTTTTTCTATAGCATGTTTCATCTATTAATTTTACAGTTATTTTTAATTCGAATAGCTTAAGAAAAAAAAGTTTACGATGAACAGATGTAGTTTTTAAAAAAAATTAAATTTTTATTTTAATCCCGGCATTTACAACAAATCCATCCAGCGGCGCATAAATATCTTTAAAAACTGGATTTGAAATAGTTCCTGTGTATACGCTTACAAATTTGGTTTGTCTGGTATCCGTAAAATTCTCAAAGTTGGCGTAGACTGAAAAATTATCCCAAAGTTTTTCCACCATGAAACCAAAAATCCAGTAATCTCTTCCAGTTGTACCATCGCTTAATTTTTGTGGGCTGTAATAATATGCTTCTAATCCAGCTTTCCATTTTTCTTCAACTTCATACATCAAAACATTGTTTAATCTGTGTTTAGCTGTTAAAGGATTTTGAGATTTTATTCCGTTAGTATCTATGGAAGCATCTGTATAGGTATAACCTAGAAATAACTTAAAGTCTTTATAGCCTAATTTTAAATTTGTTTCAGTTCCTTTTGTGTCCAGATAACCATTGACATTTACAAATTGGTAAACCTTATCAGGAAGTGAATTTAACCATACGGTAAAAATTAAAGATCTAAAATAATGGGGACTGAGTTAAATTAAAATTGGTAAACTTCAGATTGCTGAAATCTGGCTCCGTTCATGAGATTCGGTGGTGATTATTATGTTTTAAATTTCAGTCCGGCATAGAATATCTGCCTATTTAGGGCGGATAACGCTATTCCAAATATTTATATTCCCTTATTCCCCTTTTGCAATTAAGTAACGGCAATAAGAAAAGTATCGTCCTAATAGTCACAAATAATTTTCTAAGTATAATGATGCTGATCATATCTAACTTCTTATTTTAGGGTTGCTATATATTGATTGAGTAACTTCAGGCCTTCTTTATCAACTACCGTGGTACCTAATTTTGGCATATCATGAATTTTCATTCTATGCTCTATGTTCCATTTGTTTAAATAAATTCCACTTTCTTCAAATTCAGTTTCATATCGGAGATTAAGACTGTAGGCTCTGGCAAAACCCGATGGATTATGGCAATGGGCACAATTCATTTCAAAATAGGCCCTGGCTCGTTTTTCTAAAGGCTGATTAGAATCTTTATAGGATGGAAGTACACTTATGGATGCATGTTCTTTTATTTCGAGTAATCCCTTGTCTTTCAGATGTTGTAATTGCGAAATCTTATTTCCGTTAACCATAATATTAATATTAAGGTTCCTTAATTTTGGGCCTATAGGGGTCAGCTCCTTAAAATTACCGTGGCAGTCAACACACTCTTTGCCGGTGGGTACCTTATAATTTATTTGTCTTTCCTGGCCTTGTGGATCCACAATATCTACAGCTACTGATGCACCTTCAAATGAGAGTAAGGCGTCGGTCTGCTGCTCATTCCAGATATAGGTAGCGACATTCCATTTATTTTCATTTTTTATTAAAACGCGGGTTTCAATAATCTTTTTTTTGCCACCTGTCTGGGCAGCAGTGTAATAAAAAGTTTTGGCCAGTATGGTCTTTTCAGGAAACTCAGGCAGGTTGTCGTTTTTAGCTTTCATTTTTGTGCCGTCAGGTAGTTTTACCAGCCTCTGTTTTTCGCTATAGTCGGTAAATAGAGTAGAGGAGAGTTCAAGCACCTGAACGTTATCTGCAGGGGTTAAGTCTGCTATAAAACCCTTAAATAATTTGAGTTCATTCAGGGATTTAGGGAAATCCATATTGTTCTGGGGTAAATTTACCGTTGTTGCGTTAGAACACGAGAACAATAATACAGTTAACCCTACTAATTGAAAGAAGCATAGAGCTTTAACGAAATAAAATTTACTTCTGCCATGGAAATTAATACTTGGATAATTCATATTTTTCAGTAAAGGACATAGTGTTGTTTTAACTATGAATTTTGAATTGGTGAGAGGATCAAACATGCTTTAATGTTTCAAAGTGGAATGCTTTTTATTTATACAGCACTGCGTAACGCATGGTGATGGTTTAAACTATAAGGAATTAATTTACGGTGTGGGTACTACTCTCAAATATTTGCAATAAATGAAAATGAAAAAATCATCTTAGCTTTAGTATTGTAACTATTTTATATTTGAACATTCAAGATCGATAATGTTCGAAAGGCAGGGCGCAATGTCTTATCCTTCGAGTATTTCACAACCAAAACCAAGATCAGTTAACTTGTTTTTAATGGCGTCAATTTGATAGGATTCTACGGGTTCGGCCCTGAGTATCTTATCGCAGTCCTCCAGATCAAAAATAAATGAGGTCTCTGGAAACGTCCTTTGCAATAAAGTCACTAGTTTGGTTGATTGTTCCCGGGAGTGTACCGTTGTTTTAAATACTTCAATCATTACCCGCAGTGTTAGTAGTTAAATATTGCTCTAAATCGGATAAGGCCCCGCCGTTGTAAGAGTGCTTAAATCCCTTTTCCCTGAGAATTGTAACAGCTTTAACGCTTCGTAATCCATGGGAGCAGCACGTTATTATTTTGCTGTTTTTTTCAAATGGGAGACTGTCACTTCGCAGTTGGCTCAGTGGAATATTTACAGAATTTTTTATATGTCCCATTTTGTATTCTGCGGCTGTTCTGACATCCAGAATTACTGCGCCATTTTTTACCATCGTATCAAGACCTTGGTCAATATTTAAAATTCGATACGTGCGAAATGTGATGTAGACTAGAATGAACAATCCCGCAATTAGAAGTAAGGCTTTTAATTTCATGGGTAAAGGATTAAATTTTACTTAAAATTTTGCTGTCCACATAAAAAGTTCCAAAAGGAATTATGCAGGCCAGTAAAACTTTCCATGTCGTATTCTTGAAACTCCACCTTTGTTCAACACCTACGCTGAGGGCATTGAAGATGAACAGTAGGAATAAAGCACCATGGATCGGCCCCATTATTTTGGTGCCTGCAGGCTGCGCAAGAATGTATTTAAGCGGTACCGCTATGAAAACCAGTATTAGAAGTGAAATTCCCTCAAGAAATCCCAAAATTCTTAAACGTCCAATGTTCGTTTTGATTAAATGTGTCATAATATAATAGAATTGAATTATCGAAAAAATGGTCTGTGAGCAAGGGGGGAGAATGGCCACGGAATAGCAATTATAATAATCAGAAGAGCTGCGGAAAAGTACAACAGCATGGTTTTAAACTTTTGGTGGTCCTCGGTTCTGCGCTTGGCAACTGCTGAGCCGATGGTCAGAACAATTATTGCCGTAAGCATTAAAGCGATATGGATAAGGCCAAAAAATAAAAATTCAAGGTCATTAAAAGTCTCGCCTGTATTTTTCCAGAAATATTTAACTAGTGGACTCTGGGTATAAAGAATGATGCCCAGCATAAGCTGAAGGTGGGCAATTGTAGCTGTCCAGTGCCTTATCAAATTATCTGTTCGGGTGAACGATGCTTTATTAAAGTAGCCCCTGTAAGCCGTAAAAATAGAATACAGCAGTGATAGTAGGACAAACCAGCGTATAGTGGAATGTAGGAATGTGAGTGTTTGATACATTATTAAAAATTTAATAATGCAAAAGTATACAAAAACATACTAACTGGTATGTTTTTATTGATTATTTTTTCAGTAAACTTTCCAGATAGAATTTAAGTCCCTGTAAATAAGCTTTATAGGATTTGTCGTCATTTGCGATTTTACCGAAAATCCTTATGCCCCAATAGCCTGATAAAACAAAAACTGCAATATCTTCACTGTGAATATCATCTTTAACTATACCATTTCTTTGCCCCCTTTCAATAGCAATTTTCATGGCGTCTTTAAATTCTTGGGAAAGTTTTGAAAGAGCCTGTTTGAAGTCATCACTCAAAGGCGACATTTCCTGGGTCAGATTTCCGGCAGGGCAGCCGTCCTTCATTGTCAGGAAGGGATTTTCCAGAAGCAGGTAACGGATCATATTGTATATGTCATCCACCGGATCTGTAGAGTCCAGAAGAGGCTTTACAAGATCATTATGCATCAGTGGATACATGATTTCATTGATAACTGCAAGGCCCATCTCATCTTTATTTTTGAAATGATAAAAAAAGGCACCTTTTGTAACGTTGGTCATTGCTATAATCGTATCAATACTGGTTGCCTGATAACCATGGGTATATATAAGTTCGAAGGATTTCTGAAGAATGGACAGACGCGTGGTCAATGATTTTTTCATAAAGATACTAATTAGTATTTTTCTGCAAAGTAAAAGATAATCTTACTAATTTGCAAATCTAAATAATTGGATACTGAAACAGATG
The DNA here is from genome assembly GCF_022802975.1 of Flavobacterium pectinovorum. Taxonomy (GTDB): domain Bacteria; phylum Bacteroidota; class Bacteroidia; order Flavobacteriales; family Flavobacteriaceae; genus Flavobacterium; species Flavobacterium pectinovorum_B. Next base: position 201,263 of record NZ_JAFEVZ010000007.1, on the reverse strand, counting down.
GATTGTTTTAAGGTTGTGAACTTCAAAATAGTATTGCATTGAATAAACTTGAGTAATATAAAAGGCAGGGAATTAAAATGATTAATATGTCCTATAACAACCAATAAAAATCCTAACTCGGAATATAATCCTGGTCTTAATTTTGGCAAAAAAAATATGGAAACTCACATTGTCCCTGAAGTTGGAATGCCGCAGGTAATCGGCGCAGTTATTATTGCCTTTACATACATAGGAATATTTTCATTGGTCAAAAAGGAGAATCGGACGCGTATGGGCGCTATCATAGTGGCAGGTGGGGGCGCTGCATATCTAAGCAGTGGATTAGGAGAATGGGAATTTGCATTTTGCACACTGGTCTCTGTTGTGGCCTATAAGGGGCTGACCAGAAACTATATGATAGGAATTGAAGAACCTGCCCGCAATCGATCAACTATTGGAATATGAATTAAGTCTCAATTTGCTCATTCTAAAACATTCTTGTTCTATGATCTGTATGTATGATATTAATAGTTTTAGCCATAGTACAATTACAGAAATATCACTTACACATCCTTACATGATCAAGGATGGAACGATCGTCAAAAATCCTCGGAGCAGGGGCGAATGGAATTTTAATTTACTTACAAAATGAAGGTAATTCTAATGCAGCTATTAGTTTAAACTCTTGGGAAACATCCATGTTTAAAGGTTTAGAAAATGATGATTGGTTTTGCAACATAGGATTCCGACAGATTGGATGATTTATTTTATTGCTATCATTAAATATTAGGTTATAGTTATTTTACTGCCTTTTCTATTCAAAACATTCCGCCAAAATCTTCAAATCTTCAAGTAAAAGGTTCATATTCGCTCCTTCTGGGATCACTAGGATTGATTTTTTAAATTGGTCTAAACGTTGAAAACCCGCATCATTACTACGATGCGGTTTTTTTTATTCCCTTTCATGTTTTCAAAAATGCTCAAAAATTGGGATCAATGCAAAAACCTGTGGATTGATAAAATTTAGGCATAAATAATTTTGTAATTATTTAATTCAAAAATTGTTCTCGATATTCCGTTGGAGTCATTCCCACTTCTTTTTTGAATAATCTTGAAAAATAGGGCGGATTCTCGAAGCCTAATTGATAAGCTGTTTCAGCTACTGTAAGATCATTGCCAGCCAATAGATTTTTAGCCTCTGTAACCAAAGAAATATGAATGTGTTCTAAAGCTGTTTTGCCTGTTTCCTGTTTGAGTAAATCACTGAGGTATCTTGCAGACAACGATAATTTTGATGCCATATGTTTTACGGTTGGCAGTCCTTCTTTTTGAATTTTCCCGCTTTCGAAATATAATTGCAAAGCCTCAGTAAATTTTGTGATTACTGTTCCTGATAAAGAAGTTCGATTTAAAAACTGTCTTTTATAATACCGCTGTGAATATTTTAAAATAGAATCAATATGAGTCAGTATAATATCTTTACTGAAGTCATCCTGATTGTTGTAATATTCGCTTTTTATCTTATGGAATAAGTCCCAGATGGTTTCTTCCTCTTTTGGAGATAGATGTAAAGCTTCATTTACCTCATAATCAAAAAAGCCGTATTTTTTTATTTCCGAATAAAGATTGGTATTCATTAAAAAATCCTCATCGATATAAATCATAAATCCTTTTTCGGTTAGTTCAATATCGCTCATTGTAATTTTCTGGCCGGGCTTTACAAAAGCCATCGAGCCATTGTCGTGATCGTACTTTGTCTTTCCGTATAAAATGGTGCCAGATTTTACTTTTTTTAAAGCTATTTTATAAAAATCCATCGTGAATTCAGTTTCTTCAAATTTGCATCCTTTCAGATCTTCAAAAGTTACCAGACCAAGCAGGGGATTTTCCGGAGGCGGAAACCCGTTTGAGGTGTAAAGCTCGCTTATCGTTTTATAATTTTTCATATTAAACAGTTTTATACCTTATAAAATTACATTTAAAAAGTTCATGACGAGCAACGCTTTAAATTTCTTCAAGATAAGTTACTTCGGGCACGGCAGCTAGTTTATCACTTAAAAAAGCAAAAAAAGTTTTCACATAATCCTGTTCGAGATGCCAGTCATACGTTTCTTTTGAGGTGTAAACAGCAAAAATCACGATGGTACTGGGTTCTTCCTTTTTTCGCATGAGTACAAAATTCTCACATCCTTCCTCCAATAGAATATGGTTTCTGGTTTGAATCGCAAGCGGAAGCACTTCATTAATAAAGTCCGGATTAATTTGAAGAGCAGCGTTGGTTATAATTTTATTTTTCATGTGTTTTATTTTAATGTAAATTGGAATGCTGTTAAAAATCTAAAAACATTCCAATCTAAAGCTTAATTAACTCGAGTTGCTACTAATCTCCCGTAGTTTTTTGTGGAAAATTGAAGGAAACTCCAAATACAATGCGCCACGATTCTGCTACAAAACTTAGAATGGTCAAATATCTTTAAAAACCGCCTTAACGTTTTATGGAAAAATTGAAGGCAGCTCCAGAATGATGCAAAACTTGAAATTACCATATTCAATTGTAAAAAATTATCTTTACAACTTCTAATACATAATCAGTGGCTAAATCTTCGCGAGTTCAAAATTATAGTTTATGGGACATCCTTCACATTCTTGGTGAAGAAATCTCAACGGGAGCAGAATTCCATATACATTTCAATAAAGAACCGATAGTAGAGAGTCCATTCCCATATCCATTTCAGAGTACAAATACTGGAATATTGCTGATGATTTCCGGAAAGATGAAAGTGCAGGTTAATTTCGAAACTTTTATTGTATCCCCTAATGATATTTTGATCATCTCACCGCATTCTATAATTAATTTTTTAGAGGTTATTGAACCTGTGCAGAATATTGGTATTGTGTTCACTGAAGAGTTTGCATTGCGTAATATACTCAATTATCAGGATGTAAGGTTGCTTCGTTTTATAGAATTGCAAGATACACCTGTGCTATCCCTTTCAGAATCAAATTTTTTAATTGTTTTTGATTTGCTAAAAAAGATGCACAAATTCAATGTCGGTGAAGATGGGTTTACTTATTACAAAGACGAAAAGATATTTCATTATTTCAACTTAGTAGCACTAGAAATTATGGATATATACAGAGACCAAGTCAATAAAGTAGATTTGAGGACCAATCGAAAAAAAGAGATAATTAAGGATTTTCTTTCTTTGTTATCCATTCATGTCAGAGATAAAAGAAATGTCCAGTTTTATGCTGATAAACTTTTTATTACGCCAGGACATCTTTCAAAATTGCTCAAAGAAGTTTCAGGCAATACCTCAAGAGAGGTTATTGAGGAAGCAGTAGTTATGGAAGCACGAAATATGCTGGTAGACAGTTCGCTTTCACTTGCAGAAATTGCAGAAAAATTAAACTTCAGCGACCCATCTTTTTTTGGTAAATTTTTCAAAAAGAAGATGAAAATAACTCCAAAAGCATTTCGTGATAAGTATAAATAATAACCGTTAATCGGCACCATTCGTCTACTTTGCACATTTGAAACCACAAAATATATTTTTTAAAAATAACTGTTTTAGACCAAAATTGGCTGAAAACAGACCTTTTGTGCATTAAACATTATATAGAGATTTGTACCCATCAGTTGTACGGGCTGAATTGGGATTTTTAATTAAAATTTAAAAAGCAAATTATATGGTAATGTCAAAGAAGAATATCCTTTTTATTCTGAGTGTTATGTTATTGGTTGTGAGCTGTGGTAAAAAGCAAACAGATCAAAACGATACGGCCGAATCTGTTCCGGTTAAAATAAAAGAAATATCGTTTTCATCTCAGCCTGAGGTGTTACAATACAGCGGTACTATTGAGGCAGATAATACAGTATCAATCGGATTTAGCGTCTCTGGCAGAGTAACTGCTGTAATGGTGCAGGAAGGGGAGCACGTTGTTAAAGGGCAGCTTTTAGCGTCAATCGAGCAGAACTCCTATCAAAATAACCTTATCGTGGCAAATGCCGCTCTGGAACAAGCACAGGACAATTTTAGTCGCTTAGACCAGCTCTACAAAAAAGCAAGTCTTCCTGAACGTGACTACATTGCAGCAAAAACAGGTTTAGCACAAGCAAAAGCCAGTAAAGAAACTGCATCTAAAAATGTACGTGATACTAAATTGTATGCATCTTTTTCGGGTATAATTACCCATAAATTAACTGAAGCAGGTGCAACGGCTGCACCTGGAATTCCTGCTTTTACAATTGTTAAGACGGATAAAGTATATGCAGTGGCGGCAATTAATGAAAATGAGATAAGTGCATTAAAAATAGGTGCCGATGCAAAAATTACGATTGCGTCATTAAACAAAGAAATTAACGGCAAGGTTGCCATAATCAATCCGCAGGCAGATGATTTCTCAAAAACATATATCGTAAAAATACGTCTGGACAATCCAAAAGGACAGCTGCTTCCAGGAATGATCTCAGATATCAGTATCACCTCCGGGAGAATTCAAAATGCTGTAATTATACCAGCAAGTTCAGTGGTTCGTGATCCTGACAATATAAATTATGTATTTATTGCCAAAGCAAATAACACTGCTTTTAAAAAGAGGGTCAATATCTCTAAAATGACAGCTGCAAATGATGTTGTTGTAAAAGAGGGGCTGCAGGAAGGAGATAAACTTATCGTAAACGGGCAGACCAATTTAAAAGACGGGACACCTGTCAAATTTTAATCTCCTAAAATTAATTTAAAACATGACAAAGCGTAACATACACTTTCTGGAAGCCGCAATGAAACACAAACAGGTTGTCATTGTGCTGGTTGTCCTTCTGATGATTATGGGGATTAATTCTTTAGTGAATATGCCCCGCAGCGAAAATCCCCGAATAGACATGCCTACGGCTTTGGTTTATGCCATCTATCCAGGAGCAGATGAACATCAGGTAGAAGAGGAAGTAGCAAAAAAAATAGAACAGTACTTATTTTCATTTGAAGAAATCAAGAAGAAAAAAGTAAAGTCGGAAGTTCGTGAAGGGCAAGTTTTTATAACAACTGAAATTTATACCACAGTACAGGATCGTAAAAAGTTTTGGCATACCCTGCAGCTTGATATGGATGCCAATTTGCGTTCCAAACTTCCTCAGGGAGTTATCGGTCCATTTATCAACAGTAATTTTGCAGATGTAACCGCGATGATTATTTCGGTATCATCAAAAGAACGTTCTTATGCCGAGATAGAAAAATACCTGGATAAACTCGAAGATGGGCTCAAAGTGATTCCCATGGTCTCTAAAATAAACCGTTCGGGAGGACAGCGTCAGCAGATTTATATTAAGATAGACGACAATAAACTGCAGCAGTATGGTTTAGATGCCGGGACATTAATGGGAATCCTGCAGCAGCAGAACGTTACTGGCTACACGGGTGAGGTTTCGATGGGTTCCAATAATATTATCCCGGTGTACACCAACAGCCGCTATAAGGATGAAAATGATATCGCGGGGCAGATTGTTTACACAACGCCTTCAGGAACAATTGTACGCTTGAAAGACGTGGCTGAGATTGAACGTCGTTTTGAAGAAAAATCTTCATTTGTGCGAATAGGTGAAGACAATGCCATGGTCTTGTCTGTTGATATGCTTCCTGGGAATAATATTGTAGCTTTTGGAGAAGAAGTAGAGGCAAAAATCAAAGCCATACAAAAGACATTTCCGCCTGATATCAAAATGAAGACCATTGTAAACCAGCCTAAAGATGTGGAGCATAGTATCAGCCATTTTATGAAGGAATTTGGTCTGGCTATTGCCTCGGTGCTTTTAGTTGTTATGTTACTGCTTCCTTTTCGAATTGCCGCAGTGGCATCTGCTGCAGCTCCAATTTCTATGCTTATTACATTTGCTGTTATGAGCATGCTGGGGGTTGAATTGCATCAGGTAACACTTGCCGCGCTGATCATAGTGCTTGGAATGGTGGTTGATAATGCTATTGTGGTGGTTGATAACTATATCGAAAAACTCGATGAAGGGATTGATCCCTGGACAAGTGCCTGGCAAGCTGCTAAGCAATTGATGATCCCTATCTTTACAGCAACTCTGGCTATCATATTTGCTTTTCTGCCACTGGCTATCTTCATGGATGGTGTTGCTAAAGATTTTATGTTTTATCTCCCTGTAGCAGTTGCAATTGCATTAATTGTTTCAATGCTGGTTGCTCTTCTGTTTACTCCGTACACCTGTTACATTTTTATTAAGAAAGGTTTAAAACACAAAATAAGCGACAGACCAATAAAGAAAAATTTACTGGATCATCTGCAGTCTACTTTTGATAAGGGAATAGAAGCGGCATTTAGAAATCCAAAAATCACTATTGCTTTGGGAGTATTGTCTGTAGTGGCTGCCATTTTTATTGCTACTAAAGTAGATTCGGAATTTTTTCCTTTAAGCGAGCGCAATCAGTTTAATATGGAAGTGTGGATGCCAAACGGAACCTCATTGGAAAAAACAGAAGAAAAAGTAAAGGAATTAGAGAAAATCTTAAAAGACGATAAACGTGTTGTAGATGTAACCAGTTTTATAGGTATGAGCTCTCCTCGTTTTCATACCTCATACGCTCCTGAAACTCCAAGAAAACATTTTGCACAGGTCTTTATCACTACTACCGATAGTGATGCTTCCAATGAGATGGCAAATGAATATTTGGATAAGCTAAAAGGATTTATGCAGGATGGCGCGGTAAAAATAAAACAGTTGAGCTTTCAGGAAGGGGCGCCCATTGATATACGTGTAATAAGTGAAAATGAAGCAGACCAGAAGCGCACAGCATCAAAAATAAAGGATATTTTAGAAAAAACCGAAGGGGCAAATTATGTTCGATTAAGTAATGAATATGATTATATGGGCGTGAAACTTAATATAGATAATGCAAAGGCTAATCGTTTGGGTATAAGTAATCAGGCAATTACGCAGACTTTAGGCGCAGGTTTAAAAGGATATTCTATTTCAACTTTATGGGAAGGAGATAAAACGGTAGACATCTTTCTTCGTTTTGATGAAAAGAGCCGAAAAGATCTTACCGCACTGGAAAACCTGCATATTTCAACTGTATACGGAAAAAAAGTACCGCTTAAAGCTGTAGCGACACTTGATCCGGAATGGCATACAGGAATGCTGCTCAGAAGAAACGGACTCAAAATGTTGAGTGTGTACTCTGAAGCGCAGCTAGGGAAAAAACCGTCCCGTATACTTAAGGAAATCCAGCCCGAAATAGATGCTCTTAAACTCCCAAGTGGTACCACTATTCAATACGGTGGTGATGAAGAGTCTAATGCAGAAAACGCACCCCGTATGGTAGTATGCCTTGGAGTAAGTCTTGTTCTTATTTTCTTAACACTGCTGTTTCAATTTAAAAGTCTTGGAAAATCACTAATTGTGCTTTGTACATTTTTGTTGAGTCTGTTTGGAGCATTTTTAGGACTTTTTGTTACGGGAAATCCACTTGGAATGACTGGCTTTATGGGAATAATAAGTTTAATAGGTATTGTAGTGCGAAATGGTATCATACTGGTAGATTATGCAGATGAGCTAATACGGGATCACGGCTATAAACATAAAGCAGCTGCTATTGCAGCCGCAAAAAGAAGAATGAGACCCATATTTTTAACTTCTGCTGCAGCTGCAGTTGGGGTTCTGCCTATGATTGCTGGCAAGTCTCCTATGTGGGCGCCTCTGGGAAGCGTGCTTGCTTTTGGATTGATCTTCTCCATGATACTTACCCTTTTTGTTGTTCCCGTGATGTATTATAAATTTTTAAAAAATCCTATAATCCACGATGAAGCGCCTGATAATCAGCCTGACGGTCAGGAGGATGTAATGTATAAGCCAACGCATTGATTAATATAGAAATTTAAACTTCCTGTTGAATCCGAACTATGATAAAGATTTGACAGGAAAGTTTTAAAAAATGAATAGACATGAAAAGAAATCACAATAAAATATTTTTACTGGTCTTCCTGATGTTCTTGTCAGGATTTGTTCAGGCCCAACAGCAATTATCATTACAGGAGGTAAAAAGCAAGGCCTTAGAAAACAATAAAAAACTGAAGAAGGCACAAAGTATAATTAATGCTTCAATAGCGGCTAATGCTGCGGCAAAAGCTGCGGCAAAACCAACAGTAGACGCAAGCGTTTTCGGACTTTATCTTTCGGACCCTTTTAAAGCCCTGCTTCCCGAATATAGTGCCAATGGATCTGTAGCAGTAACGCAGGTTTTGTATGCAGGAAATAAAATTCAAACAGCAAAGAAAATGACAAGCTCAGCTGTCGATTTGCAGACGGCTCAGAAAGATTTAACAGAAGATGAAGTATTGCTGAGCGCAGAGACAGCCTACTGGCAGATTGTTAACCTAAAGGGAAAAATCGCTTTGGCTGAGCAATATTTAAAACTTTTAAGCACATTAAAAAAAGATCTTCAGAATTCTTTTGATGCAGGGCTGATTTACAAAAATGATCTTCTAAAAGTTGAAGTTCAGGAAAATGAAGCAATACTTAATCTAACAAAAGCCAATGATGGTCTTGCTATTGCTAAACTGAACCTTAAACAAATAATAGGCTTATATGATGTTGAATTTGATATCAAAGAAGATTCATCTGCAGAGGTTCAGCTTATTGCCCAGACTGATATTAATTCTGCCATAAATAGCCGTTCTGAAATTGGAATACTTAATAAAGCCATAGAAATCAATGAGTATAAGGGTAAATTGTTAAAAGGTAACCAGATGCCTACTCTGGCAGTGAGCGCAAACGGGCTGGCATCATACGGGAAAAATATCAATTTTTCTAATGGGAGTGATGATATGCAGGCTTTTGTCGGATTGGTGACCCTCTCCGTGCCGATACTGGATTGGGGAGGGCGAAAGCAAAAAGTAAAGGAGCAGAATTTTGAAACTGAAGCCAGAAAGTATGAATTGGAAGAAACCAAGGAATTATTGAGTATCGAGATTCAAAATTCCCGACTGATGCTAAACCAGTCGTTAACACAAATTGAACTCAGCAGGAAATCATTGGGCCAGGCGGAAGAGAATCTTCGTTTAAACCAAGATCGTTTTAATGCGGGAACAATTCTGGGGGAAGATGTATTAGAGGCACAGGTACTCTGGCAGAAAGCATACTCTGATGTTATAGATGCTAAAGCAGCATATAAAATTATGGAAGCTAAGTACAGAAAAGCAATAGGTGAATATTAGGCTCCTTTTTTTGAAAAGTAAACTTGAATTTCTCCGATTTTATAACTATAAAAGTTTAAAAGATGATTTCACAATTGACCATTATTGCTGCCACGAACTATTCTGAGACAGCGGCAAACGCTGTTAACTATGCAGCAGAAATTGCAAAAGCAGTAGGCGCAAAACTAGTATTGTTTAATTCTTTTTCGTTATCTGTACACAGCGCAAATTCACTAATCAGTGCCAGCGAAATGCAAAAACAGCTAGATAAAGCAGTTTCAAGACTTGATGTCTTAGGCAGGGCAACAGCAGCACTGTTTCATATTGAAGTAAGCACTTTCTGCAGCTATTCTTTTTTAGAAGATGAACTGATATCTATAATTGATACTACCGGTGCCGATCTTATTGTCATGGGAATGGCTGAAAGATCTTTTGCACAGGAATTATTAGGAAACTCCACAACATCGGTAATTAAAAACATAAATTTTCCGGTCTTGGCAGTGCCTAAAAATGCACATTTTCATAAGTTAAAAAAAATTCTTTATGCATCGGATTCTGTAGGCTGGTCATCGATTAAAAAATTCAGCTGGATTAGAAATATAGCTGAACCCCTTGGCACTGAAATTGAAATTTTTAACGTTAATAACAGCATAAAGGAACTTAAAGAAGAGCACTCAATAAGGTTAACCGGAGAAGAGGAGCTTGAGGATGTTAAATACATTTATAAAAGCGTGAGGTCCAACGCTGTCATTGAAGAGATAAAAAAAGAAATCAAAAAGTATAACGCCGATATTTTAGTAATGATGCCTAGAAAATATGGCTTTTGGGACTCGCTGGTTCATATAAGCAAAACCAGAATAATGGCTGCAGGTATGGAGATACCATTGCTGTCAATCCCGAATTATTAAAATCGGGAATTGCTGGTTAAAGTTAAGAGGTCGCACAGTAGTTGTGTTTGGTAAGCTTTTTTGATTTGTTCAAAGCTGAATCTTCATACTTACTGGACGCGGCCCTTGTTGTTGTAATTTTAAGTGTAAATGTATCGATTTGCAGAATGAAAAATTAATTGATCTTTTTTTAGCGCCTTTTAAATTTTCTATTCGTGCACTACTTCTCAATCAAATGTAAATTATAAAAAAATATTAAACAATGAATGCAGTAATAACAGCTGTAGGAGGATATGTTCCAGCTGCAATTTTAGATAATAAAACAATCTGCGAAAAAGTTGAAACATCAGAGTTGTGGATTGAAAAAAGAACAGGTATAAAAGAGAGAAGGATAGCTGATGAAAATACCGCAACATCTGATTTAGCTTCTGCAGCTATCGAAAATCTCCTTGAACAGTATGATGTAGATCGTAATGAAATAGAAGCTTTGATAATAGCTACCGCAACTCCGGATTATATTCTGGCACCAACGGCCAGTAAAGTATGCGAAAAAAACGGTCTTAAAAATGCTTTTGGATTAGATATCAACGCTGCTTGCAGCGGTTTTTTGTATGCTTTAGAATTAGCTTCTAGTATGATTCAGAGTGGTCGTTATGAAAAAATAATTGTAGCAGGAGCAGATAAAATGAGTTCTATTGTTGATTATGAAAACCGTGATACCTGCATTCTATTTGGAGATGGCGCCGGAGCAGTTTTGCTGGAAAAAACGCAGTCAGATTATGGTATGATGAAAAGTATTCTACGAACAGACGGTGGGGGTACATCGTCATTATTTGTACCTGCAGGGGGATCTAAAATGCCTGCCTCTATGCAGAGTATTATTCATCGCAGCCATTTTATCAAACAAGAAGGCCTACATGTATTTAAGAAAGCGGTTTCCTTAATGAGCAAGGTCTCAAAGGAAGTATTGATTAAAAATGAATTAGAAATAGAGGATATCGACTGGGTTATACCGCATCAGGCTAATTTGAGAATTATAAAAACAGTCAGCGAAAATTTGAACATAGATATAAATAAAGTTAAGGTAAATATTGAGCGTTACGGCAATACTACATCAGCAACCATTCCTTTGTGTTTATGGGACTTCAAAGATGATTTCAAAAAAGGGCAATATTTACTCATTACAACATTCGGGGCTGGTTTTTCTTGGGGAGCATTATGCCTGAAGTGGGGTACTATGCGAAAAAGAAGGCATCAAAGCGAAGTGCGCCAAAGCAAAAAGTTACTATATGGTGCTGTCTTGGAGCAGATCTAAAACCTGAAGCGATAAGCTGATTTACAAAAGGTAGTTTCTGACTCTCTACCATTCATTAACTCTTTACAGTGAAGAAGAATAAATTTATACTGAGATGAAATTACATGGTTTTTTGGTTTTATTTTTTTTATGCACCTGCTGTTATTCGCAGATTCCGATGGATAAAGATTCCATTCAGAAAATAATTACAAGTCTGCCGGCTTTTTCGATTTATAAAGACAATTATTTTGTAACAGGTGTTCGTCTTGGAGAAACACCTTCCAGAAATAATATGGATGCAAAGTTTCAGTTTAGCTTTAAACAGCGTTTATCCAATAAACCTGAAATACTGGGAGCGTATCCTTATCTTACTTATACGCAGAAATCTTTCTGGAAGATTTATAAAGCCTCCAGTCCATTTGAAGAAAGTAACTATAATCCTGGGCTGATGCTGTTAAAACCAATATTTAAAAATAACAGTTTTCATGGTGTTTTGTCCTATGGGATTGAGCATGAATCCAATGGCCGGGATAGTATTTATTCACGCAGCTTTAATGCAGTTTCAATAGGATTTACAAGAATTTATTCGCAAAAATTGTTTATCACAATTAAGGCGTGGATTCCTTTTTTGATAGATAATAATCCATCTCTTCCCAGATATATAGGCTACGCTGAAGGTCAGCTGCAATGGATTTCTTTGAGAGACAGACTTTTTTTTGATGTCACGATTAGAAAGGGAGCAGACTGGGATTTTAAAGGCAGTTTTAATGCAGCAATTAGTTACAAATTAACAAAAAAAGCCAATCAGCTTATAACGCTCCAATGGTGGCAGGGATATAGTGAAAGTCTAATAGATTTTAAATCAGAACAAGGAATGCTAAGGATAGGATTTATTATTAAACCAACTTTTTACCGATTTTATTGAGCTCGATTCTCAGTGCATTTAGAATTTCCGACTACACAAATCATGAATTTTTTAAGCGCCAGCTGCATTTTAAAATTATTTTAAAAGCTCGATGTGATTGCGGTTTAGTTTAACTAATCCTCGTTGCTCCATTTTTTTTAGTAATCGGGATACAACTTCTCTGGAGGTGTTTAATTCAGTTGCAATTTCCTGATGAGATAGTTTAACTTCAGTGCAGCCGCATGCTTTTGAATGTCTTTTTAGATAAAATTCCAATCGCTCGTCTGTCGAACGAAATGCTATATTGTCAACAACTTCTAAAATTTCTTCAAACCGGTTCCGGTAGGTTTCAATTACAAATTCGTACCAGGAACGGTGTTCCATCATCCATTTTTCCATCAGCGGAAGAGGAATCATCATCACTGAAACATCTTCGACGACTTTTGCCATGATCTGGCTTTTTTCACTTCTGGCTGTACAGATCATTGAAATGGCACAAGCCTGTCCAGGATGCAGGTAATACATTAAAAACTCGCCACCATCTTCTCCTTCACGATAGATTTTTATTTTTCCTTCTAAAATTAAAACGGTATTTTTGATGTATTGTCCTGTACGCATCAGAATAGTGCCGGCTTCAAAATTTTGTTCGCTTGCATTTTCTTCAATCGCCGACAATAGTTCGTTGGAAAAATTTGGAAAAATTTGTTTTAAGGTGTTTTGCATTTGTGTAATTATAGGAATTAATATCTCTCAGATACCTTTTACTGAAATATGCTTTTTTCTATCATGCAGCAAGTTAAAGTGCTGCACGGGATGAATACGTTTATATAGTTTCTAAAAAATTTCAGTTAGAATCTTCTCTAATAATTTGGGTTCTAAAATGTGCAGCCTGTAGTGAAGGACTGCACATCAGATATCCATTGACCTTCTCCAGTAAATTGTACAACATGATTTTTTCCGACATCGCTGAGGTAAAAAGCGACAACCAATCCTTGGTGATTAAAAAAATCATTTGTGGATGATTTACCATGTGTTTCCCCTGAACTGAGAAAAATAGTGCTATAATTCAATAGCTGGTGTATTATCTGCAATAGTTTTCATTGCTGTCTTTTTTTTAAACTATTATTTTTAAAGTTTTTGATTCCGCTTTGCAGCCAATTGTAATATTCTTCTATATCAGGATTATAAGCTGAAGTTTCTGTCAAAGATGCACTATTGTGATCTACAATTACATAGAACGGCTGTGCATTTGCCTTATAGGTTTTAATTTGAAGGTCGCTCCATTTATTTCCGATCGTCTTAATTTTCTTTCCCGTGGTTTCAGAAACATACTGTTCTGTTTGAGGAAGTTCTTTTTTATCATCAACATATAAAGAAATCAGAACCAGGTCTTTATTTAAAACTCCTAAAACTTTCGGGTTCGACCACACCAGCTCTTCCATTTTTCTGCAGTTTACACAAGCATATCCGGTAAAATCCAGCAATACTGGCTTCCCTATTTTTTTAGCGTATTGCATTCCTTTTTCATAATCATGAAAGGTTATGATGTGCTGCGGACCATATTCTGCTCCTTCCGGAAGCGAATTATTAGAAGTCTCGGTATGAACTTTAGAACCTCCAACTCCGTCCGGAGATTCACTGTAATGCATTGGAGGAGGAAAACCACTGATTATTTTAAGTGGAGCGCCCCAAAGCCCGGGAATCAAATAAATTGTAAAAGCCAGAACAATCAGCCCAAAACTTAATCTTCCGACAGAAATATGATTTAAAGGAGAATCGTGCGGCAGCTTAATTTTTCCGAATAAATAAAAAGCCAAAACTCCAAAAACAGCAATCCAAATGGCAAGGAAAACTTCTCTTTCCAGCCAGTGCAGCTGCAGAACCAAGTCAGCATTGGATAAAAATTTGAAAGCTAAAGCCAGTTCTAAAAAGCCTAATACCACTTTTACCGTATTCAGCCAGCCGCCTGATTTCGGCAGTGCATTGAGCCAGCCCGGAAACGCAGCAAACAAAGAAAAAGGCAATGCAATAGCCGTTGAGAATCCTAACATTCCTATAATCGGCGCTATACCGCCTTTTGAGGCTGCTTCAACCAATAACGTTCCTACAATGGGACCGGTACATGAAAAGGATACAATGGCCAAGGCCAAGGCCATAAAGAAAATACCAATTAGGCCTCCCTTGTCTGCCTGAGAATCGACTTTGTTTGCTAATGAATTTGGCAGCATAATTTCGAAAGCGCCCAAAAAAGAACAGGCAAAAACAACCAATAAGATAAAGAAAATGATATTGAACCAAACATTCGTTGAAAGGGCATTCAAAGAATCTGCTCCAAAAAAAGCCGTTACAATTGAACCTAGCAAGACATAAATAATGATTATAGAAAGTCCGTAAATCAATGCATTGCGAATTCCGGCAGCCTTAGTTTTGCTCTGCTTGGTAAAAAAACTTACCGTCATTGGAATCATTGGAAAAACACATGGAGTCAGCAAGGCTGCAAAACCTGATAAAAAAGCAATTATAAAAATACTAACAAGACCTCTTGAATCTTTTTTGGGTTTTTCTGGTGCGTCTTTGGCAACCGGAGTTTCAGCAAGTGGAGTCTTTTTTGCATTGGGCAATTTAAATACTAACTCTTCCGAGGCAGGTGGCAGACAATTTTTGTCATCACAAACCATGAATTCAACTTCTGCAGTAATATCGAAAACATCATTAGAATTAAATTTTACTTTTTGGGAAAAAAGTGCTTTATCTTCAAAATATTTTATTTTCATATTGAAGATCTTATCCATTACTTCATGCCCTTTTTCCTCAGTAGTTTTATCAATAAGTTCAAATGGCTTTTTTGAATTGTCAAACGTAAAAAGGGTAGGTGAGGGTCCTCCTTCTTCGATATACTGTCCGTATAAATGCCATCCTGATTGTATTGTGGCTTCTGCTTTTAAAATAAATTCCGTTTCTGAGATTTTCTCTACAGAGGTACTCCACTTTACAGGGTTATACATTTGCCCAAACACGCAGCTGCTGAACAAAATCATAAAAGCAATAATTGTATTTTTCATTTTTTTCATTTTTTAAAGAAAGAGCTGTAAAAAACAGCTCTTTCATGCCTCCGTGAAATAATAACTAATTCATAATTTTATAATAATTTGGGAAGGCAGCTTATATTTTATTGAATCGGATTGCCATCTTTATCCAATGAACCTGATTTAATAATTATCATTTTATCAAGCTGGACATATTTAGTTATGGCATCATTAACTTCTTTCAAAGTAACTTTTTGAATATCTTTTGGATACTGCTCGATGTAGCTTGGTTCCAAACCTCTTTCAATGAAACTCAAAATAGTACCTGCAACCCCATTTGTAGTGGAAAGTCCTACTTTAAAACTTCCGATTAAATTAGTTTTCTTATTCTCTAATTCTTCAGCTGTTATTCCTTCTTTCACCCATTTATTTAACTGAACCATCGTGGCATCCAGTCCTTTTTGAAATAACGACGGATTGAATGAAGCATTTATCATCCAGTAGCCTCCAGTCATGATATTTCCGCCCATTGAAGAAGAAATACTATAGGTTAAGCCATCGGTATCACGAACAGTCTGCATTAAGCGGCCGGCAAAACCTGCACCTAATGTATAATTGGCGATGTAAAACGGAATATAATCTGCATCTGCTCTTTTTAAACCTGTATATTGTCCAATGTATAATTCTGCACTGGGTTTTTCAGCGATGGTAATAACTTCTGTTTTGGAAGGCACTTTTGCAGTTTCTTCAAATTTTAAAGTTTCTGAAACGCCGCCATTCCAATTTTTAAATGATTTTTTTAAAGAATTGTTTAGGTTTGCTCCTTCAGTATCGCCTACAATCACTAAATGCATCGAAGCCGGTCCAAAATATTT
Source organism: Flavobacterium pectinovorum (assembly GCF_022802975.1). Taxonomy (GTDB): domain Bacteria; phylum Bacteroidota; class Bacteroidia; order Flavobacteriales; family Flavobacteriaceae; genus Flavobacterium; species Flavobacterium pectinovorum_B. Next base: position 185,085 of record NZ_JAFEVZ010000007.1, on the reverse strand, counting down.
TTTATGGAATGCTTTTACTTCATCCAATGTGGCATTTTTAATATTGGTCAGATCTTCTTCTACACTTAAATTGTAATTTGGATTTGCTTTTGGATAAATTGCCTGCGTTAAAGCAATACTTCCCCTTTGGCCTGGATCGTTTAAACCTTGCTGAATATTTCCAGTATACTGCTGTTTTAGGTTTTCGAATTCCTTCTGGTCAAATAATGGATTTCGGATCTCTTCTGCCAACAAAGCAATCACCTGATCTAAGTCCTTTTTAAGGCATTTAAAATCGATATATATATTTGTTGTATTTGCATTAACATTTAAATACACTCCTAATTTTTCTAGTTTTTCAGAGAATTTAAATTTATCATTCAGTGTAGTTCCTTTTGACAGCATAGAAGCTGTTAAAGAAGGAATCATAGGATTTTTAGTTTCATTGACAAAATTTCCCAACGAAATGCTTGCAGCAACAGTTACGAAATCCTTAGCCGAAGTTTTTACAGAAACCACATCAATACCCACTACTTTTTCTCTTTTGTAAGCCGAAGCACTTTTTTCGATTGCTATTTCATTAACAGCAGTATCTGCCATAGTGTTTTTTTGCAGCAATGACGCTCCTGATGAAGTTTCTTCGTGAGCATGTCTGCCTTCCGGGTGTCTATAATAAAAAGGACCAGTAGAAGGAATGAAATTATTTGCCTGCGGCTCACCCTGACTTTGGGTTCCGCTTTGTTTTGGAATAAAATAACCTGTTGTGCTTTGGTCTTCTATCAGGTATTTTTGCGCTACACGAAGAACATCTGCAGGTGTTACTTTTTTAAGTTTGTCTACTCCTGTGATATAAATGGTCCAGTCGCCAGCGGCAATGGCTTCGTTTAGCTCAGAGGAAATAACTCCTGAACCGTCTCGGGCTAAAAGGGTCTCTGCACTTATTTTCGCTGTTACGCGATTTATCTCATCGGCTGTTACGCCGTCTTTTTTTATTTTGGCAACCACTTCAGCTATTTTAGAGTCGATATCTTCATGATTTGAAGTGGTTGGAAAACCTACACCAATCATAAAAAGGCCTACCTCTTTAAACTGGGATACATTTGCATAGGTATAAATTCCCAATCCGCTGTCTACGAAAGTTGTATTTAAAATTGCCGAAGGTCCTGATCCAATAATTTCTCCTAAAATTTTCAAGGCAGGAAGATCTTCATTTAAAGCACCCGGAATTTTATATGCTTTGTTCACAACGCCTAATTCTCCTGTTTTTTTTATAATAATTTTGCGGGGACCGTATTGTATCGGTTCTTCAGTGTAGGGCTGAGGCATTGCATTTGGGGCTTTTGTAATGCCGCCAAAATACTTATCCACTAAATTAAAAACATTCTCTTTTTTAAAATCGCCAATAATGGTCAGCGTTGCATTATCCGGCCAGTAGTAGGTATTGTAAAAATTACGCAAAACTTCAATCGGCGCTTTTTCAATATCCGATTTCCAGCCTATTGTAGCATGATGGTAGGGATGCGCAATATAAGCCGATGACCAGATTTCCTGATTCAGTAAACTGTTTGGGTCGTTTTCGCCGCGTTCAAATTCATTGCGCACAACCGTCATTTCAGCTTCTTTATCTTCTTTTGTCAATAAAGAATTGCGCATTCTGTCCGCTTCAATCTGCAGCGCTAATTCAATTTTATCGCTGGGCAGCGTTTCGAAATAATTGGTGCGGTCATACCAGGTTGTCGCGTTTAGCTGTGCACCGGTATTTTGAAGGACATCTGTAATTGTATTTCCGTTATTTTTATTGAAGGTCGGTGTCCCCTTGAACATTAAATGCTCTAAAAGGTGTGTTGAGCCCGTGTTTCCCAAAACTTCATTTTTGGATCCTACGCGATACACAATTTGTACAGTTGCAACCGGTGAAGCATTGTCCTGAAGAAGCAGAATATTCATTCCGTTTGGCAGGTACAAATATTCTTCTATTCCGCCTAATTCTTTGATTTTTTTGAATTTATCTGCTTTACTCTGTGCTGAAATAAGGGTGCAGAAAGCCAGTGAGCAGAAGCCCAGAAAGATGTTTTTTTTCATTTTTTTGATTGTGAAGTTTGTTGTTATTTTTATGAAACGATTATTACTGCAACAATCGTTTCATATTTTACAGAAGAATTAATTACGATTTATTAAAAATTTCTTTCAGTTTAGACTGCAATTCTGATTTTCGAAGATTTTTAGCAACTATTTTTCCATCAGGTCCGATTAAATAATTTGTTGGAACTGCGTTTACACCGTATAAACCAGCCACTTGGTTCTCCCAGCCTTTTAAGTCAGAAACATGAGTCCATGTGAGACCATCTTTTTCAATAGCTTTTTCCCAATCTTTCTTTCTATCATCCAGTGATATACCCAAAACTTCAAACCCTTTATCATGATAGGTATTGTAAGCCAAAACGACATTAGGATTTTCTTCGCGGCAGGGACCGCACCAAGAGGCCCAAAAATCTACTAAGACATATTTTCCTTTATAATCAGATAATTTTACTATTTTCCCACTTACGTCAGTTTGAGAAAACAGGGGAGCCATTACTCCAACTGCCGTTTTTTCATTAATTTCAATGGTATTTTTTATTTTTTTACCATAAAACGATTTTTGAATTTCAGGAGTCAGAATATCATAATATTCTTTTACTTTCTCTGGTGTCCCAGAACTAGCCACTCTTTCATTAATAATCAAGGCTCCAGCTAGTTTGTCTTTGTGCGAGACAATAAATTTTCCTGTTACATCGTCGACAAACTTTCGGATATTTTCCCAGCGTTTGTTCAACATAATTTCTTGAGAGGGAGTCAATTTTACTTTTCCGCTCTGGGTCAAAGAGTCATCTGTTTTGTAATAAGGCTCCATTAATGCGGCGATCTTTTTATATTCATTTTCATAAAAAGATTTATAAATAGAATCCTGGGCAGCACCCGACACTTTTGCAAAAAACAGGGAATCTTTTTTGGCTTCGAAAGTTATATCTTCATTGTCTAATAAAAATTGAGCTCCATTTTGTGCTTTGTTTAATTTTATAGAATAAAGCAGAGGCTCCTCTAATTTTCCCTTGAATGTAAAGCTTCCGTCTTTAATTTGAGTAGAATCTGTAATTGTCTTATCTCCATCGGTAAATTCTAAATAAACGGTGCCTTCCTTTACATCGGCAAATTTTCCGTTTATAGTATAACCTTCTTCTTTATTTGAGCACGAAACTATTGTTGCGGCTACTGCAAGACCTGACAAAATTATTTTTTTCATTTTTTGTTTGATTTTTGAAACTTCCCTATCGAAAACCGAATCGGGAAGTTTTATTTTTAATTCTATTTAAGTATTGTGGTTAAATAAATCCTATTCTATCATCTTATTTAACAACATTGAAAGAAAAAATCCTATTACAAGCTTGCCAGATTTAATTTATCAAAAAATGCTTTTAAGTTTACCTCGTCTGAAGGTCTTATTGCATTTGCATCTATAATATTTCCTTTAGGATCTAAAATTATAAATCTGGGAATTCCCGTAATTTGATAGCCTTTGATAAATTCGGTATTGAATTCATTATCAGTTATCAATTGAATGCCTTTGAGTGCATTCTTTTTCACCATTTCTTTCCACTTCTGCTTATCCTTTTGAGCATCTACGGAAATACTGACAAATACAATGTTTTTACCTTCATATTGTTTTTCAAATTTCTTCAAATATGGTATTTCTCGTTTGCATGGTCCGCACCAGGTTGCCCACACATCAATATAGACATATCTTCCTCTTAAATCATTTAGGGATGTAGTGCTGCCGTCAAAGTTTTCGTAGTTTTTGAACAGAGGTGATGGCTTTCCTTTATCTAATTTAGCAACCTTGTTGTAGAGTTCTTTTACTTCTTGATTGTACTTTTTATTAGTAGACATACTTAAAAAAATATTTAAATCAAATTTTTTAGTAGTACTGGTAGGAAGACTAGATAAGATGTTTGAGTATAGTAGTTCATTTTTTATTTCCTCATTGTTAATCTCTCTACTTACTTTTACAAATGCCTCAAAATAGGATATTGCATCTTTTGTACTAATTTCTTGGGCTTTCTCATAAACAATCTGATTTACAATACCTCTATAATCCGAAGAGTAAAAATAATCATCACCATTATTAAGGTTAATATCAATTATTTCTTTGTTAAAGTCTTTAGAAGTTTGAGTTACAACATTGTTATTAGTGTTTGTATTTTTGTAAATTATTTTTTTGAGTAATCTGCTGTAATTCAACGAACGCAGCTCACTTTTTTTTATTTCCTCTGGAATATTTTTATAATTATCCAAATTTTTCTCTAATTCTTTCTGATGACTGTTTATTTGATCTGCAAAAGCAGCTTCCGGCAGAGCAAAAAGTTTATTGTCGTTTGCAGAGAAAGAAGTTTCTTTTTTTGTCTTACTGGCATAGTAATTATTCAAATCGGCTTCGTCTCCTGAAAAAACAAAAGGAGAATCCGCATTTTTTTCATCAATTACAAGACCCACATTTGCTCCTTTTTTAAAATAGATGGGAGTGAAATTTTGATCGGTATATAGATTATAAACTCCCGTATCAATATCAAGAGTATCTGCAAAACTGCCATTATTGTTTATTTTAATTTTTTTAGAAAAACCACCGCTGGACATTACAGAAAAATCTTTTGCCGTACTGTTTTTTATTTTTCCAGACAGAATGGTGTACACTTTCGTATCAGTCTCATTTTTACAGGACCAAAATAAAGTTAACATTACAACTACTATATATTTTTTCATTCTTATTTATATGAAATTTTTACTGCGAAACGATATAAACTAAAATTCGTATCCGGGATTTTGAGTAAGATTCGTGTTGAGCCTTCTTTCCTCGGCTGGAATTGGATAGAGTACAGATGTAGATTTCCATGTGTCTTTGATAACAGAAATTACATCATCTGCTCTTGTTAAGGCAGAATTGTTTAAACTTGGTGTACGTTTCAAGTCAAACCAGCGATGTCCCCACTCGCCAAATAATTCAAACTTTCGCTCATTTTCAACAGCAAGTAAAGTTTGAGCTTGGTTTAATCCAGACAAACCATCTAAACCGGCTTTCTCCCTAATAACATTTAAGTCGGCTAGGGCACCGCTGGCACCATCAATATTATTAAGATGTGCGCGAGCTTCAGCTCTTATCAAATATTGTTCTGCTAAACGCAGTACAACATCGTACTCATCACCATTATTCTCTATATCCTGATATTTATAAATGGTGCTGTATGACATAGAACCTATAGTGATTTCTTTTGTCCAGACACTTTTTCTCAAATCATTGTCTTCAAAAGAATCAGCCATCGTATTGGCTAAATAAAAATCAGGAATATATCCCGGTTTTTTTTGATAAATAAAACCCAGATTTGAAATACCTCTTACATTGTGAAACTGCAATATGGTTTCATTGCTGCTATTTAAAAATTTGTTATTTAAGTCAACTAATTCATAATTTGCGTTAGTGATCAGTTTCGTGGCTTCTATCTCAGCATTTAGCCAATCTTTTTGATATAAATATACTCTGGCAAGAAAGGCATTCGCAACCGATTTATTGATTCGTGTTCTAAAAGATGTTGACGGGTAGTTTTCTCCCAACAACTCTTGAGCTTCGATAAGATCTTTCGTAATTTGTATCCAAACTTCAGCAGAGGATGCTCGGGGAAGTTCGGCATTTTCAATTACATTAGAACCTAGCGGAAGGGGAATGTCTCCAAAGGTGTTTACCAGATAAAAGTTAACAAATGCACGCATAAATTTAGCTTCACCTAAAAGCTGATTTTTAACGGAAGGAGTTAAAGTAGTGGATTCTGTCAAACTTTTAATGGCTAAATTGCTTTGCATTATAACAGCGTACGAAGGCATCCATATATTGTACCTCAATGTATAACTGTTTACAGAAATTTCGTTAGAAGCAAACTCTCCATAAGAAAAAGGAAAAGAGGTTTCCAGCTCATCTGAACTTGTACCCAAAACACCGCTGTACATTGGTGTTAAATTATTTTTAACAGCGTCATAGAGTCCCAAAATAGAACCGGTAGCCGTTGCATCGTTTGAAAATACGAAGTCCATACCAACTTGTGTTTCTGGTGCTCCAACATCTACAAAGTCATCACAAGAAGTAAAAACCAAGAAGAAAGTTACCAGGGAAAAAGTGCAAAAAACAGACTTGAATGCTATATTTTTTAAATAATTTTTCATAATAATAAATATTTTTTTTGATTATAATGAACAGTTAATACCGAAAACAATAGTTCGTAAGGGAGGCATAGTACCTGCAAATCTGTATTTTGATTTCTCTAAGCTAAACAAGTTTTGTCCCTGCATGTAAATAGAAAAAGAGTTCATTTTTATCTTATCTACAACAGCTTTAGGAAGGCTATAAGATAAATTTGCTGACTGCAGCTGAATGTAAGAGATGTCTCCATAGTTAGCCGAAGAATAAGAGTAGTAGTCATAACCATTATAGATGTCTGTACCATATGTTGTTGTAGCTCCGGGGAAACGTGTATTTTGGTCACCGGGCTGTCTCCATCTGTCTAAAACAGAAGTTGGCTCATTGATCATATTTCCTAATGCTGAATCACCTTTATACTGACTCAACTTAGTTGTAGCTCCTCGTGAATGTGAAAACCTGAATAGAAAATCCATTGACCAATTTTTGTAAGTGAAGGAATTACTAATACCTCCATAAAAAGGAGTTCCAATATTTACTTCTTTAAAATTAGGAGAATACGGATCATCACCATTATAAATTGCTGCGCCAGTTTCCGGATCAATACCTGCATAGTCATACAGCACTATATAAGGTACTGGTCTGCCAATTTTGTATTGTGTGCTGTTTTCAGGTAATCCCGGATAGGATATAAGCTTACTTTTAGGAAGGGTAATATTGAAATTACTAGTCCAGCTAAAATTATCCGTAGTAATGTTTTTTGATGATAGTTCACACTCAAAACCTGTATTTTCGATTAAGGCATCTATATTATTCTGGTACCTCATAAATCCAGATTGTGTAGGTAACTGAGTGTATACAATTTGATTATCAGACCTGTTATTATAATAATTAAAAGTAGCATTTAACTTATCCTTAAAAAAACCGAAATCTAATCCAAGTTCGAATTTTCTGGTTGTCTCCCATTGTATATTTGGGTTTTCAAAATTTGTCACAGTCAAAGAAGCACTGCCATCGTAATTGTTTCCCGGTTTGTAAAGCGGCAAATAAAGATAATTTTGTATTTGGTCATTTCCTGTTACCCCGTAGCTAATTCTTAATTTTCCAAAACTTAAGAAAGAAGCGTTGTCTGCTAAAAATGATTCTTGACTAAAAACCCAGGCTCCTCCTATAGAACCGAAGTTTCCGAAGCGATTATTTGCACCAAACTTAGACGAACCATCCCTGCGATAATTTAGGTTAAGAAAATATTTTTGACCATAATCATAGGTTAGTCTTCCAAACAAAGACGTAAAATTATAACTTGAAACATCTTCATATATTGGTGTAAGTAATCCTGCTGCCATCATAGAAAACAGTAATGCATCACTGCTATAATTATCTGCTTGTATAAAATGTCCATTTGAATCATTTGTCTGCCATGAAGCACCTGCTAGTGCTTTTAAAGACCAGTCATTTTTATTAAATGAATAGTCGATAGTTGGCTCTAACACATAATTAGTAGTTTTACTACCACCAAATTGTGCATAACTTGCCAGGTAATAAGGAGGTAAAGAGTTTAATGGAAAGGCTGCTTTTTGATCTAAATTGGTTTCGTTATAGCCAATTCGTGCTTTAAACGAGAGGTCATTAATGGGATTATAAGTAAGCACCGCATTTCCAATCAGAGTATTAGTAACTCCTTCGTACTTTTGTTTTAACTGCGCTAATGGATTCATTTGAGCGTAATCCCAAAAAAACGAACCGTCTTCATTATAAAGTGGATAATTTGGCGGTAAACTGTAAGAATTACTTACGTCTATAGTAGGTAGATTTGTAATGTCCTTTGAGAATGCTGCTGAAAATGTGGCCAAAAACTTTTTATCAGTAGAGGTATAATCAAGATTCATTCTGGTAGAAATACGCTTAGAAGCAAAATCTTCCGGAAAAACAGTTCCTTCATTTCTATAACCAACACTAGCCAAATATTTTACATTGTCATTTCCACCTGAAAGAGTTCCTTGTATATTGTTTACTGGTGCCGACCCTCCCATCATTAATTTCTGAAAATCAGTATAGGCTTTTTGATCATAAAGCAGTAAATCCGGAGCATTATACTCATCCGGAGTCACTCCGTCATTTGCAAATGCTTCATTTCTAAGTTCCAGATATTGCGCTGTGTTTAGCATTGGAACAAACCGACTAACTTTACCAAAGCCTGAATATACATTGATATCTAATTTTGCTTTTCCTGTCTGGCCACGTTTCGTTGTAATAAGTACTACACCATTTGCCCCACGAGCACCATAAATTGCAGTTGCATCAGCATCCTTCAATACATCAATTCGATCTATATCAGCAGGATTAATATTGCTAAAAGGGCTAATATTTCCATTAGCAGCTATCAGACTAAATTTATTAATTGCATCATTGTTGAAAGGGACCCCATCAATTATGTACAGAGGCTGAGATCCGGATTGCAATGAATTGCGGCCTCTAATCTGGATATTAACAGAACTGCCAGGTAATCCATTAGCCTGTTCTACGTTTACACCAGCCATTCTGCCAGCCATTGCCTGCAATGGATTAGCTGCCGGCTGACTACTAATATTTTCTGCTTTGATAGAGCTTATCGATCCTGTAAGATCTCTTTTTCTTGAAGATCCATAACCAATTATTACTGTTTCATCAAGTTCTAAAGCATCTTCAAACAATTGTACATCAATAGTACTTTGCCTTCCCACAACTATACTAAACGTTTTAAAACCTAAATAATAAAATTCCAAAGTATCATTTAAAGTTGGAACAGAAATAGAATAATTACCATTTTGATCTGAAAAAGTACCTACCGAACTGCCTTTTATCATGATGGTTACACCAGATAATGGAATTCCGTTTCTATCCGTAACTTTTCCTGTGATTTTGATCGGAGCGTCTAGTTTTTTTTGTTTTACTTCTTTCTTCACTATGATTGTACCCTCGGATAACTCATACGTACAGTCAATTGGCGCTAAAGCAGTTTCTAATAAATAGCTCATTTTGAAAGTTCCTTTTGTCACATAAACAGTAGGGGCATTTTGTATTAAATCATTTCTAAAAATAAACTCATAACCTGTTTCTCCTTTAATTAATTTAAAGAGTTCTTGTACTGTGATTGTCTTAGTTTTTTCAACTTTAATGTTTTGTGTAAAGCCGCTATTGGGCGAAAAACTAAATAAGGTAAGACACGATACTAAAATGAGTATTTTCATAAGTCCATTTAATAAGTTCTTGCTAATAAATGCAAATAGTTTTTTTTGTAAAAATTTCATAGTTTTACAGATGGTTTAGTTAATTATTCGTTTTAATTAATTCTACTTCAGGGGGGAGATTTAGCTTTGGCTTTGGACGGTTTTTAGCTAACTCCCCTTTTTATTTTATCCTCATTTGCTCTTTGTTTAATTGTTATTTAATTGTTATTTAATTGTTATTTGATTGTTCTGTATTTGAAAAAAAGCTTCGTTCGTTTTTTCCAGCTTATTTAATAATTTTTGAATATTATCCGATCTCTTTAGCACTCCTGTAAAACGGATATGTTTCTTTTTTTCATTCTCAAAAATAAAAACGACATTATACCAGCGAGAGAGTATGTTTGTCATACTTTCCAATGACTCATTATTAAACATAAAATACCCTTTTTTCCACGCAATGGTATTTTCAATATCAACATCGCTGACTGTTATTTTTCCAGAATCAAGAGATAAATAAGATGCCTGGCCTGGTTTTAGATTTTTTTCAATGGAATTATTTTTCACATTAACTTTGCCTTCTACAAGGGAAGTCTTGATAACCTTATCATCTTTATAAGCTTGTACATTAAACTGAGTTCCTATTACTTCTATTTCCTGAATCCCGGTTAACACCTGAAATTTTGCGCCACGATGTGCTGTGCTCGGGGTGACTTCAAAATAGGCTTCGCCATACACCAGCTCTACTTTTCTGGTTTCGCCCTCAATAAATGAAACCGGAAACTTAAGTTTAGATTCTGAATTTAACCAGACTTGGGTGCCATCGGCTAGTTTCACAAAAAACTCACCGCCTCTGGGAATGGTCAGGTAATTATACAATACTGTTTTTGCAGACTCATCTGTTTTATTATAAACCAACTTTTCGCCATTGCTTGACAGATTCTTTGATGAATATGATTTTCCTTTTTCAAGAATGATCTCTGTTCCGTCCTCTGTGGTTAAAGTAGCCTTGTTTGAACCAATTTGAATTGTATTATTTTCAACAATTGTTTGAGCTGGTTTCTGTACTTGTAAACTATTTGAATTGTAAACTGCATTAAAAAAAACAAAAAGTAAAATAGCTGCAGCAGCACCATATTTAAAAATATTGCTTTTAAGCAGGCTGATAATTTTTGATTCTTGAGGTTCTTCATCCTGAATTGCCTCCAAAATATTTATTAGCATTCTGTGTTTAATCGGCTCCTCTGCGCCCAGTTCATCCACCCAGTCATTTTCAAGCTTAAAACTATGGTAATAGTTGACAAGCAGTTTGACTTCTTCTAAAGATATTTTACCATCCAGATACTTTTCAATCAATTCTTGAAAATCCTGTTTGTTATAGTTAGTATCCATTGATTTTTGTTTTTTCATTATAGTGTATATTAGTAGAGTGTGTATAAAAAGGTGTATCCCCTAAAGAAAAGTAAACTTTTTTTTAATTTGAGGATAATTTTATATTAAAAGGGTTTATTGTAGTAAATTATTTATGGATAATTACCGAATTTATTGCTAATTTTTTATTTACGTATAATGTAACGATTAGCGCAGAAAATGAAGTATAATTTCTATTGCAAGTGCATTTCCTAATGAATCTCGCAATATCTTTAACGCATTGGTAATGTGATTTTCCACCGTTTTGGTAGATATGCCTAACTGCTCTGCAATTTGTTTGTGGCTCAGCTGCTCATTTCTACTTAGTTTAAATACTAATTGGCATTTTTCAGGCAGGTTTTCCACAACAAGTCTTACATGCTGTTCCAGCTCTTCGTGAATCATTCGGGTTTCTGGTGTAGCATACTGAAACCTTGCATTGATATCGTCGTATAACTCAACCCTTTCAGGCTTGTTTTTTCTAAATTCTGCAAAAACTTTGTAGCGTACACTGGCATATAAATAACTTTTGAAAGAAACTTTAATTTGAAGATCCGAACGCCTGTTCCAAATTTCAATAAATATATCCTGTATAATTTCCTCGCACAATTCTCTGTCTTTAATTAAAAGATATGAGGAGGCAAACAAAGGTTTCCAATAACTATCATAAAGTATTGTTAATGCCTTTTTATCCCCTTTTTTCAGGCGTTGAAGTATTTCGGCGTCAGTAATAATCATTTTGATTGACAAATATTGGTGCAATTTAACCAAAAGTTAATAATAAAATGACTTTTTAGGTTTATTGCAAATAGAATATATTTTTCATTAAGAATTTTCTTTTAAAATGATCAATGAAAGTGTAACTGTTATGAGTTAATTAAAAAAGATATTTTCTTTTAACGCTTAAGTTGATAAGATAAAAAAATCCAGAAATCTGAAACTTACCAAATAAAATATTTAGCATAAATATTTGAGAAAGAATTAATAAGATGCAACTGTGACTAAAGACACACTGAGTAATATTGGATTATATTATTTTTAAGCCCGTTTTCCGCTCAGCAGAAAAATGCTGGATATAGTTAATTCAGGGCAGTTGATTTTTTAATAAAATCTCATAATTTAATAAAGCACATTATATGAATTCATTGATAGAGGAGAATCCATTAATTGAAAAACTTCCAAAACATTTAAGACAATTTATAAAACCACAGAATTACAGCGATTACACAGCAGTTAACCAGGCTGTGTGGCGTTATGTTATGCGGAAGAATGTAGATTATCTGTCAAAAGTTGCTCACTATTCTTATCTGGATGGTTTGCAAAAAACGGGCATCGAGACAGATTCCATTCCCAGCATGTATGGAATGAACCGAATTCTTGCCGAGATAGGCTGGGCAGCAGTAGCGGTTGACGGCTTTATTCCTCCCAATGCATTTATGGAATTTCAAGCGTATAAGGTATTGGTTATTGCATCTGACATCAGGCAGTTGGAGCATATTGAATATACGCCGGCGCCTGACATAATTCATGAGGGTGCTGGTCATGCTCCAATAATTGCCAACCCTGAGTATGCTGAATATTTGAGACGATTTGGGGAAATTGGGTGTAAAGCTATCTCATCACATAAGGATTATCAGATGTATGAGGCTATCCGCCTGCTTTCCATTTTGAAAGAAGCTGAAGGAACCTCTCAGGAAAAGATTGATGATGCAGAGAGGGCAGTAGCGGAGCTTCAAAATAATATGGGTGAATTATCTGAAATGGCACAAATCCGAAACCTGCATTGGTGGACAGTTGAGTATGGCCTGATAGGTTCTGTTGAAAATCCTAAGATTTATGGAGCTGGACTTCTTTCATCAATTGGGGAAAGCGCATTGTGCATGAGTGAGCATGTAAAGAAAATTCCCTACGATATTTCTGCTGCTTATCAAAGTTTTGATATCACAACATTACAGCCGCAGCTCTATGTTACTCCTGACTTCTCCCACTTAAGTTATGTATTAGAAGAATTTGCCGACAAAATGGCTTTGAGAACTGGCGGGCTTTCAGGAATTAATAAGCTTATAAGCTCCAGTGCTGTAGGTACAATTGAGTTAACTACAGGACTGCAGATTTCAGGCACTTTTACCAGCGTTCTGTCAAAGGGCGGCAAACCAGTTTATTTTAATACCACTGGTGAAACGGCGCTGTCTTATCGTGAAAAAGAGTTGGTAGGGCATGGAAAATTAATTCATTCTGATGGTTTTGGCAGTCCAATAGGTAAATTAAAAGGTATTAATTTGGCAATTGAGGATATGAGCCCAAAGGATCTTAAAGCGTATAATATAGTGGAGAATGAAATTGTAAAACTGGAATTTGAAGGCAATATCATTGTCCAGGGTGAAATAATAACGGGAACAAGGAACGTTCACGGAAAAATTATTCTCATCAGTTTTAGAAATTGCACAGTTACGCATGAAAAAAATGTTTTGTTTCAGCCCGATTGGGGGATTTATGATATGGCGGTAGGTAAAAAAATTGTTTCAGCGTTTTCCGGACCGGCTGATAACAGCAGTTTTGATTTGATATGCACAGTTCCTGCCACTAAAACCATAAAGACCCAAAAGACCGAGGAAGGAAATGAGTTGGAAGATTTATATGCAAAAGTTAAAAGCGTTCGAAGCAGTAAAGCAGTTGACGTTTCGGGCTGTTTAACCGATCTTGAAGCAATATTTAATGTACTCAAAGACAAGCATCCGAATGACTGGCTGCTTGCTGTAGAAATTATCGAACTATTGATAGATTTGGAAAGTAAGCAGCTTTTAGATCAAATTTTATTCCATCTCTACCATTTAAAAAGTAAGCGCCCAGAGATAGCGCACTTGATTACCGACGGATTAGATTTGATTTTCAAAGGCAGTCCATATTGGGTGTATTAGCATTTTTTGATTCTATGTTTAGACTTCATTTTCAGAATGTTTAATTATGAAAAATTTGAATTCAATATCATTTGAATTATTTTGTAACTGTTATAACCGTTACTGTAAATGTATAATCTGCAAATAATTATTCTGCTGATTTTGTCTGAATCAGTATATGTGAATGTTCTGCAGTCAAAGGCTGCCCTTCAAGGAGGATCAATAAATTTACCATTTTTGTTCGAATAATTTCTACCATTTTATTTAACTGCCAGTATTGGTATTGAAATAAATGTGCGCTACTGAAAAGCATCATAAAAAAACTGCTTTCCTAAGAATTTTAATCTATTTTTTAGGAAGCAGTTTATCAAAAAAGAGCCATTTAATTGATATAAATCAAGTGTGTTATTGATCATTTTTTGATTTCCTTTATCGAATGTGACAAAAGGTACAGAATGCCCGATCCGCATATTATAACTTTGCCGTGTCATTAATTTATACTTGAATAAAGCCAGATGCAGTTTATCATGCCGCTGATTTTTGGATTTGCTGGCTGCTGAGTCTTAGCCGCCAATTTTTTTCATGTATTTTTTTTTACCTAAATCACTATATCGATTTCGTAAAATTATTTAAAATCAAAAAAAAGAAAAAAAACATGGGTAATTTAACTAAAACAGTTTTTATTTTCGGTGATAAAAAGGCAGAGGGAAATGCCGAAATGAAAAATCTTCTAGGTGGTAAGGGGGCCAATCTTGCCGAAATGAATTTGCTTAGAATTCCCGTACCTCCAGGATTCACCATTACAACCGAAATGTGCAAAATCTATCTTGAAGAGGGACAAGACAAACTCATAAGTATTATTAAGAATGAAGTAACGGCTTCAATTAAATTTATTGAAGAACGCACAGGAACCAGGTTTTCAGATGCCGAGAATCCATGTCTTGTTTCGGTGCGCTCAGGATCGCGAGCATCTATGCCGGGGATGATGGATACCATTTTAAATCTTGGAATTAATGAAAATATTGTTGAAGGGCTGATAAAAAAAACAAACAATGCTCGTTTCGTATGGGACTCGTACAGGAGATTTATACAGATGTACGGCAGGGTAGTGATGAACATCAGAGCTGAAGCCGGAGATTTTACAGATCCATTTGAAGAAATTTTAGAGAAGGAAAAAAAACAAAAGTGCTATCAGAGTGATAACGATTTCAATGCTGAAGACTTAAAAAATATATCTAAAAGCTTTAAGCAGTTGGTCAAAAAGTCTACAGGAAAAGATTTTCCAAATGATCCGTGGGAGCAGCTTTGGGGTGCAGTTTCTGCGGTATTTGAAAGCTGGATGAATGAAAGAGCTGTATATTACAGGGAACTGAACAATTTGCCGCAGGAATGGGGAACTGCGGTTAATGTTCAAGCTATGGTTTTTGGTAATATGGGGCAAAATTCTGCAACGGGTGTTGCCTTCACAAGAGATGCCAGTACCGGTGAGAAAATCTTTAATGGTGAGTTTTTGATCAATGCTCAGGGAGAAGATGTGGTTGCCGGCACAAGGACACCCCGGCAGATTACAGCTGAAGGTTCAAGAAGATGGGCATCTTTATCGGGCATCGGCGAAGATATCCGATGCAGAGATTTTCCATCTTTGGAAGAAATGATGCCGGAAATTTATCAGGAACTGGCTGAATGTGCCCAAATGCTGGAATTACATTTTAAGGATATGCAGGATATCGAGTTTACTGTGCAGGAAGGCAAGCTCTGGATACTCCAAACCAGAAATGGCAAAAGAACTGGGACGGCCATGGTAAAGATGGCTGTTGATTTGCTGCACGAAAATTTATTAGACGAAAAGACAGCACTTTTAAGGGTTGATCCAAAAAGACTCGATGAGCTCCTGCATCCCATTTTTGACCAGGATGAAATCATTAAAGCCTGCTGCATTGGACAAGGTCTCCCTGCATCACCAGGCGCATCTTCGGGACGAATTGTATTTTTTACAGAAGATGCCCAGGTTTGGTCATCAAAGGGCGAAAATGTTATTTTGGTTCGTATGGAAACCTCGCCCGAAGACCTTAAAGGAATGGTTGCCGCTCAGGGTATACTAACTGCAAGAGGCGGTATGACCTCTCACGCAGCAGTTGTAGCCAGAGGAATGGGGAAATGCTGTATTGCCGGTGCCGAAAGCCTCAAAATTGACTACAAACAGCAGACTATTCAGACTGAAAACTTAACATTCAAACAGGGAGACTGGATTTCACTGGATGGATCAACGGGAAAAATATACAAAGGAAAACTTAAAACATCGGAAGGGCAGCTCAGCGGAGATTTTGAAAAATTAATGGATCTTGCTGATCAACATGCCCGTCTGCAGATCAGATCAAATGCAGACACCCCAATGGATGTTATGACAGCCTTAAGATTTGGGGCCAAAGGGATTGGACTCTGCAGGACCGAGCATATGTTTTTTGATGATGATAAAATTATGGCTATGCGCGAAATGATACTTGCAGATAATGAAGCTGGACGCAGGAAGGCCCTCGCAAAACTGCTGCCTATGCAGAGAAAGGATTTCGAAGATATATTCCGGTTAATGAACGGCTTACCGGTAAATATAAGACTTCTTGATCCGCCTCTGCATGAGTTTGTTCCCCATGATGAAAAAATTCAGAAGGAACTGGCAGATGAACTGGGGATTCCACATGAGATCATTAAGAAAAAAATTGAATCTCTTTACGAATTTAATCCTATGATGGGGCACAGGGGATGCAGGCTGGGAACCACTTATCCAGAGATTTCAGAAATGCAGACTGCCGCGATTTTGGAAGCCGCATTGCACATAAAATATGAGGGTATTGAAAGTCTTCCCGAAATAATGATTCCCCTTACCGGTACGGTTGAAGAAATGAAGATGCAGAAAAAAATAATTAATCAAACTGCGGAGAAAGTTTTTGAACAGTATGATGATCGCATTCCATATCTTTTAGGTACAATGATCGAAGTTCCCAGAGCGGCGCTTATTGCCGATAAAATTGCTGAGCATGCTGAATTTTTCTCTTTTGGAACTAACGATCTAACACAAATGACCTATGGATATTCACGTGATGATTCTGGGAAATTTCTGCCAATGTATCTGGAAAAAAGCATTTTAAAACATGATCCCTTTCAGATTCTAGATCAGGAGGGTGTTGGACAGCTGATTACTATGGCTATAAAAAAAGGAAAGGCGGGTCGTGCGAATCTTAAAATAGGAATCTGCGGGGAACATGGGGGAGAGCCCGGCAGCGTGGAATTCTGTCACAATGAAGGTCTAAACTATGTTAGCTGTTCTCCTTATCGAGTGCCGATAGCGAGGCTTGCTGCAGCTCACGCGGCTATAAATGAAGAAAACAATCGCAGCATTACCAGCCGGCAAAACGCCAGCAAAGCCATTTGTTTTGAAAACTATCATTTTTAATGTGATATAAGCGGACAGTGTTTTCTATCTATGAAAGTGACAACTGTTGGATTATCTAATTTATTAAGGAACAAATGTTATTATGCTAAGATTTTGGCATTATTAAAAATAGTTACAATAATTCAATTACTGTGACCAAAAGCACATAATGAACAATTTATAGTTTATAATTTAGTCTCAGAGAATAAACATGAAGTCTTTTTTTAAGATTACGGGGTAAAAGAAGAACATCAAATAATATTGAGTTGTAATTTATAATTGATTTTAAAGCTGTTACAAAATTAATTGAATTATTAGACCATTCATTTTTCAGAGTGGCAGATCTGCTTACAGATTTTAAAAATTGTCTTTTGCATACTTTATTTCTTAGAATTAATAATTTGTACAAGCCATGTAAATGCAAAGACCAAAACCAAGAAAAGAGCTGTCTGCCAGCAGTTCTTTTTATTTTAATATTATAATAAACAGTAAAATATGTCCTATATAATCGAAAATATTAAATGCCTTATTATTGGATCTGGCCCTGCGGGTTACACAGCGGCTATTTATGCCGCCAGAGCAAATATGAATCCGGTTTTATATCAGGGGATGCAGCCTGGAGGCCAGCTGACTACAACAAATGAAGTAGAAAATTTCCCGGGTTATGTTGATGGTGTTACAGGTCCGGAAATGATGGTTCAGTTACAAGATCAGGCTAAACGTTTTGGTGCTGATATCCGCGATGGCTGGGCCACTAAAGTTGATTTTTCAGGAGTTATTCATAAAGTCTGGATTAACGATTCAATTGAATTGCACTGTGAAACTGTTATCATTTCAACAGGAGCTTCAGCTAAATATTTAGGATTGCCATCAGAACAGCACTATTTGAACATGGGAGGCGGGGTTTCTGCCTGCGCAGTGTGTGACGGATTTTTCTACAGAAATCAGGAAGTTGTTATTGTTGGAGCAGGAGATTCAGCTTGTGAGGAAGCACATTACTTATCTAAACTTTGTAAAAAAGTAACCATGCTGGTAAGAAGCGAAAAATTCAGAGCTTCGAAAATTATGGAAGAACGGGTACGAAGAACGGAAAATATTGAAATTTTGATGAGTCACGATACAGTTGAAGTTTTGGGTGATAACAACGTTGTCCACTCCATCAAAGCTTTGAATAAATCTAATGGTGAAGTTATTGAAATTCCTGCAACCGGATTTTTCGTAGCTATTGGCCACAAACCAAATACTGATATTTTTGCAGATTACATTTCGCTTGACGAAACAGGTTACATTATTAATACTCCTGGAACGTCTAAAACAAATGTAGATGGTGTTTTTGTAGCCGGAGATGCTGCTGATCATGTATACCGTCAGGCAATTACTGCCGCGGGAACAGGATGTATGGCCGCTCTTGACGCGGAGAGATATTTGGCTTCTAAAGAGTGATTTTTATGTTGTTTTATGAGAATAGTATTCTTTTTACAGCACAATTAAACCAATATCTAAAATTTTGATGATGAATAAAAATGCTTTAAATATCATCATTAGAAAGATTTTTATTCATTTAGCCTTTAAGCACACTTTATTCATTAGTCATCTAACTATCAAATTTAAATATTATGCCAAACGGAATTTACAATATCCCAAAAGCGATTAATGAACCGGTTAAGTCTTATGCGCCTGGAAGTTCTGAGCGAGAAGAAGTTTTAGCCGCTTTTAAAAAAATGTACAATGAAACCGTAGATATTCCTCTATATATTGGAGGAGAAGAAATCCGTACAGAAAGCACCAAGTCAATTAATCCTCCCTTTGATCACAAACATGTAGTGGGACGTTATTATGAAGCTGATAAGCAACATATTGAAACAGCTATTACTACGGCTTTATCAGCTAAAAAGAAATGGTCTGACTTATCTTGGGAGCACAGAGCTTCAATCTTTTTAAGAGCGGCTGAATTGATTGCCGGACCTTACCGTGCAAAGATAAATGCTGCAACTATGATTGCTCAGGCAAAAACCGTGCACCAGGCGGAAATAGACGCTGCTTGTGAATTTATAGATTTCCTGCGTTTCAATGCACAGTTCATGACCCAGATTTATGCAGAGCAGCCCGTTTCTTCGGATGGAGTTTGGAACAGATTAGAGCACAGGCCTCTTGAAGGTTTTATATATGCCATTACACCATTTAACTTTACAGCAATTGCAGGAAATTTGCCAGCCGCTCCAGCATTAATGGGTAATGTTGTAATCTGGAAACCAAGTGCGGCACAAATTTACTCGGCGAATGTAATTGTAGAAGTTTTCAAAAAAGCCGGTTTGCCAGATGGTGTAATCAATGTGGTTTATGGTAATTCTGCAATGATTTCTGAAACAGTTCTTGCGAGTCCTCATTTAGCCGGAGTTCACTTCACAGGCTCAACCCGCGTATTTAATGATATCTGGGGGAAAATTGGTCAAAATATCGCTAAGTATAAAACGTATCCAAGAATTGTCGGTGAAACTGGAGGTAAAGATTTCGTAGTAGCACATAGCTCAGCAGTTCCGGCTCAGGTTGCTACGGCACTTTCAAGAGGCGCGTTCGAATATCAGGGGCAAAAGTGTTCAGCAGCTTCAAGAGCTTATATCCCTCAATCAATCTGGCCTGAAGTAAAACGTTTGTTAAAAGCTGATTTGGCTTCAATGAAAATGGGCTCACCTGAAGACACAGCTAATTTTGTTTCATCCGTAATTTCCGAAAGTTCGTTTGATAAATTGGCAGGATTTATTGATCAGGCAAAAAAAGATCGTGATACCGAAATTATTGCCGGTGGGAATTACGACAAATCTGTTGGTTATTTTATTGAGCCGACTGTTATTGTAACGACGAACCCTCAATATCCAACAATGAAAATTGAATTATTCGGACCAGTGCTGACTATTTATGTTTATGAAGATTCTAAATGGGAAGAAACACTAGCCATAGTTGATTCCACATCTGAATATGCATTGACAGGAGCCGTTATAAGCCAGGATCGCTATGCTATAGAATATGCCATGAAAGCATTAGAAAATGCTGCGGGTAATTTCTATATTAATGACAAACCTACCGGAGCCGTTGTTGGGCAACAGCCTTTTGGAGGAGCAAGAGCATCTGGAACCAATGACAAGGCCGGATCTGTATTAAACTTGTTGCGTTGGGTTTCTCCAAGAACAATTAAAGAAACCTTTGTTACACCAGAAAATTACAGATATCCGTTCTTAGGTTAGTACATTATTTTGCCTGCAAGAGTAATCCGTTTGATTGTTATTTATGCTGCACTTAATTAAATATTGTTTTTCTGCTGGATAAATTTACATTTCAATGACAACAATAGGAAGCTCTTATCTCTTGCAGGCAAAAAAAGTATTGTATTTTTTAGTTAGTAATTATATTTTCAGGATTTAAAATGGCAGTTGCAACTGTATTTTTTTGATGGTAAAAGGAAAACAAAGAAGGTTATAGCCGTAGAAAGTTAGAAGTTTAAATATTAAGATTAATACAAAAAGTATATTTGAAATTGACTATGAAGACTTTTTTGGATATGCGCATAATATAATCAGACATGATGCAATTAAACATAAAAAACGAAACATCAAGACTTCGTGCGGTTGTTTTGGGAACTGCTGTCAATAATGGGCCGACTCCAACAATAAAAGAAGCCTATGATCCTAAGTCATTGGAGCATATTGCTGCTGGCACATATCCAGTAGAAAAGGATATGGCTGCTGAAATACATGCTTTTCAAGCTGTTTTGCAAAAATATGATGTTGAGGTTTATCGTCCGGAAATGATTGAAAATTATAATCAGATTTTTGCCAGAGATATCGGCTTTGTAATTGATGATGTTTTTGTAAAATCTAATATTCTGCCGGACAGAGAACGAGAACTTGATGCTATTCAATATGTAATTGAACAAATTTCTCCTTTAAAAGTAGTACGACCACCAGAGGAAGTTCATATAGAAGGAGGTGACGTGATGCTCTGGAATGATCATATTTTCATTGGAACTTACAAGGGTCGTGATTACAAAGATTATATCACAGCAAGAACCAATATGGCTGGTGTAAATTATATCAAATCATTATTTCCCAATAAAATTGTTAAAGAGTTTGATCTGGTAAAATCAAAACTTGAAGCGCGTGATAATGCCCTGCATCTGGACTGCTGTTTTCAGCCTGTTGGTAAGAATAAGGGAATTATCTATAAAAGAGGTTTCCGTGAAGAAGCTGATTATCTTTATTTAGTTGATCTTTTCGGTGAAGAAAACCTATTCCACATTGAAAGGAATGAGATGTACCACATGTTTTCAAATGTATTTTCCATTGATGAAAATGTTGTTGTGTCTGAAAGGAATTTCACTAGATTAAACAATTGGCTTCGTGAAAAAGGTTTTATTGTTGAAGAGATTCCCTATGCAGAAATTGCAAAACAAGAGGGCTTGCTGAGGTGTTCGACCCTTCCACTAATCAGAGAATAAAAATTGATTTAAGTTTAAAAAACTTGAAACAAAAAAAATATAAATATGAGACAGACAACTAATTCTGTACTAATGATTCGTCCCGTAGCATTCAGAATGAATGAACAGACGGCTGTAAATAATTATTACCAAAAAGTATTGGATGGACTCTCACCGGGCACTGTAAATGCCAAAGCGCAGCAGGAATTCGACACCTTTGCAGAGAAACTCCGAGCCGCTGGCATTGATGTTATAGTGGTTAATGATAATCTGCAGACAGATACTCCAGACAGTATTTTTCCAAACAACTGGGTTTCATTTCATGAAAATGGAGAAATAGCGCTTTATCCAATGTTTGCAGAAAATCGTCGCAGAGAACGACGTGAGGATATTTTAAGCCTGTTGCAGGAGAAGGGATTTGAAATTAATAATGTAGTGGATTATACAGCTGCCGAGGACCATGGTATTTATCTCGAAGGCACCGGGAGTCTGCTTCTTGACAGAGCAAACAGAAAAGCATATTGCGCTTTGTCTCCCAGGGCAGATGAATTGATAGTTTTAGAATTCTGTGAAGATTTTGGCTATACGCCAGTCATTTTTAAGGCTTTTCAAACAGTCGGCGGTGAACGCAAACTGATATATCATACCAATGTAATGATGTGCTTAGGGGAAACTTTTGCTGTAGTCTGCGTAGATTCCATCGATGATCCGAAGGAAAAGGAAATGGTGCTTGCTAATCTAAAAGAGAACAAAAAAGAGATTGTTTTAATTACCGAGGATCAAGTAAATAATTTCGCTGGAAATATGCTGGAGGTCAGGGCCGTGGATGATAAGCGGTATGTTGTAATGAGCTCTTCAGCACATCAAAGTCTGACTCTAATGCAGCTTGAGCAGTTGGAAAGTCATGCTAAAATTCTGAGTTCAAGTCTTGATACTATAGAAGCGTGCGGGGGTGGAAGTGCCAGATGCATGATGGCTGAAGTCTTTTTACCAAGAATCTGAAAACGAGACGATTAAAAAAAACAAAACGGGATTTGAGTTTATGGTTGTTTTTGACAAAGAGTCGGGGTTGGAAATTAAAAAGTCTATTTAATTCAGGATAATTATTTCTATTTTTTTTAGTCATATTGTGGTAAAGGAAATGATCAGGTGCAATGCTGGTGGGATATTTTGTTTCTAACTTTATTAGGATACATATTTCAGTTTTTCTGCTTATAAAATAGATATTCTTCGTATTTAAAAACCCTTCATGAAATGTGACAAAAGGCACTGTTTGAATAATTTAGAAAACATATTTTTGTGATGAATACAAAAACATATTTTTTTTTTAAATGGATGTAGCTGTATAAACTAACCCTTTAGTAGAGAGCTGACCCAGATATTTAAATCAATTTAGTACCGTCCGTGATCAGGTAAAGATTATAATGAAAATAAATTTAATAGTTGTCTTTCAGCGTATCATTTTAAAATCTGAATTAGTAAGCAAGTTTTTATGTGAAAGACCCCAAAGAGCTGTTTTGCCAGCAGCTCTTTATTTAATATTACAATTGCTGCAAAGCGAAATCAAAAACTAAAAAAATAAATATTTATAAACGAGCAAAAAAATGGATACTATCCTAAAAACAAAACCAAGTGAACTGGAAAGATATTTTTCTGAATTCAGGGAAAATACTGTTGGTTTGAATCATAGTTTCGAATCAATCTACGGACGACAGAAAATTCTTTATGCCGACTGGATTGCCAGTGGAAGATTGTATTTTCCTATTGAAGATATTATGCTTGGAAAAGTTGGTCCGATGATTGCCAATACACACTCCTTTTCAAGCCATACCGGAAAAGCGTCCACTTACGCATATCAGCACGCCAGAGAATTAATTAAAAAGCATGTAAATGCCAATGATTTAGATTGTCTTGTAGCGACCGGGACAGGAATGACAGCAGCTTTAAATAAACTGCAGCGCATCATGGGGCTGCGTTCGCAGGACAATATTCATAGTGTAAAATTAAATTTTAACGACGAGAGGCCGGTTGTTTTTATCACACATATGGAACACCACTCCAATCAGGTTCCGTGGTATGAAACTTTTGCTGATGTCGTGGTTTTGCCTTGTGGCGATGATAATTTGGTAGACCCCAAAATATTAGCAGAAGAAATCAAAAAGTACGGTAGCAGATCTCTTAAAATTGGGTCATTTACGGCTTGTTCGAATGTTACGGGAATTATTACACCGTATCATGAACTGGCAAAAATCATGCATCAGAATGGAGGTTATTGTTTTGTTGATTTTGCAGCGTCGGCTCCTTATGTCAAAATCGATATGCATCCTGAAGACCCGGAAGAAGAATTGGATGCTGTTTTCTTTTCTCCTCATAAATTTCTCGGAGGTCCGGGGACATGCGGTATTTTGGTTTTTAAAAAAGAATTGTATAAATCCAGCTTTCCTGATAATCCAGGCGGCGGCAATGTAAAATATACCGATCCATGGGGAGGCTATCATTACAGTGATGCTATCGAAGTAAAAGAAGATGGTGGAACTCCCGGATTTCTTCAGGTGATCCGTACGGCTTTATGTCTGGAACTGAAAGATAAAATGGGAATTGAAAAAATGAAAAACAGGGAAAAAGAATTACTGGATCTTTGTTTTTCAGAGCTTCATAAAATAAAAGGCGTTACGATTTTAGGGGATTTAAAGACAGAACGAATCGGCTGTGTGTCTTTTACAGTACAGGATATCCATTACAATTTAATAGTACGATTACTCAATGACCGTTTTGGTATTCAGGTTCGTGGAGGATGGTCCTGCGCAAGCACTTATGCCCATTTTCTGTTTGATATTGATGAGGAAAAATCAAATTCAATTACAAAAGGAATTCTAGAACAAAATCTAACCCAAAAACCGGGCTGGGTAAGAATTTCACTTCATCCAACGATGACAAACGAAGAGCTTGTTTTCATCTGTAAGGCTCTTGAGGCTATTGTCTTAAATATTGATGAATGGCGGAAAGTTTATCAGTACAATCCTGCAAGCAACGAGTTTGACAATATTGTAATAGCAGAAGTTATTGATCAGGATGTAAAAGAATGGTTCAATCTGGACAAGTTTTTTCTAAATTCATTGAATACAGCTGAGGTTTAATTATTTTGTTTATAACATATGCAGCAGACATTACAAGGACATATCAATAAGATAGTACAGATTTCTAATGAGGAATTTGCTGAGATGGAGTCATTTTTCCTTAAAAAGTCATTTAAGAAAGATGAATATTTAGCACAGGCTGGTAAAACCGCAAAATATGAATACTTTGTTTTAAGCGGTTTAGTATTTGCGTCACATTTAAATGATAAAGGCAAAATTCATGTCATCCAGTTTGCGATGGAAAACAGCTGGATTACGGACAGTCATTCCTATAATATGGGCAAGGTTGCCAATCTGGATATTAAATGCCTGGAAGATGCAGAAATTTATTGTATAACTTATGAAAATAAAGAAAAACTGTGTGCTTTTTCAAAAAAAATGGAATATTATTTTAGAAAAATCAGCATTGAAAGCAATATACTTCTTCAGAAAAGAATAATAATGTCTACGTATGCTAATTTTAAAGAAAGATATGAATTATTCATAGCAGATTATCCAAAAATTGATAAAAGGGTTTCCAGGACATTGCTGGCATCCTATGTTGGTGTGACCAGACGAACCTTGGGAGAGATCTAGGAAGTTTACTGCTCAATTAGAGAAAAAAGCAATGTCTGAAATAATAAGCATAGAACCATAAGCTGTCTTGAAGCTATTTTTAGAAGATAAATTATTAATGTTTTGGCGGCTTATTTTTCAGAGTGGCAGGTCTGCTGTAGATAATTTATAAACTGTTTTTCATTTCCTTATCTCATAAAGGTTTTGTATTGTTGATTTAATGAAAGACAGGAAAGAGCTGGCTGCCACCAGCTTTTTTAATATAACAAAGTTTTTTATGTTATTAAGAATGATAAATATGCCAGAGACAATAGAAAATATTAAATGCCTGATTGTAGAGGCTCGTTCGGTGCGTTATACTGCCGCAATATATGCCGCTGGTACAGGATGTATGGCTGCACTAGATCAAGAGAGTCATCTGGCTTTGCTTTCAGAATTAGCCGCCGGCTTAAATTATTTGCAATTGTGAATACTGTAAAGATAAACGCTGCGGCCGCAGTTAATGCTTCTGTTTTAAAACTCTTTAGAACAATAGCAGATAAAGATCTCTTAGAAGTCTTTAATGATATGCCGCTTATTGCAGATTGCGGACCCGGATCAGTGACATGAAGCCTGCCGGAAGCCAGGCTGCCAGCGTATCTTTTTTTTGATGATTGTAATTCAGCCCGCCAAAAGTTTGTGTCTTATCTCCCAGAAAGATCTTTTTCGATTCGGTTAGATAATTTTACCTCTAAAAGACTCGGAATGCTGTGGAGAATAGAATATAAATACAGGTTTTTTGATCTTGGAAATGGCCGCAGCGGCATTGCTGCTACCTATAAATTTAAGATGCGCTCCAGGACAGGAGTATTTTTTTTCAAACTTTTTGCAGAAAAATACCTTAAGAAGCATATCGGACGCTATTTAAACAGCATAGTCAAGGATGTTGAGAGGTACGGAACATAATGATTCGACATATTAATTATTCTGCGTATGATCTTCGTAAAGTTTTATAATCTCAATAAACCGACTATAGGTTTGATTCAAGTTCTTTAAAAGCATTTCTAATAAATCCTTCCTTATCAGCATTGATCTGTGCAAGGAATTCTTTTCTTTCTTCAGGAATTTCGGTATATTTTTCTGCCCAAAGATTAATTTCGATAATTATCGGAATTAAATCGATTCCCTTCTGTGTCAATTGATATAATACTTTGGCTTTACTGTCAGGATGTTCCAGTTTCTGAATAATTCCGTTTTCTTCCAATGAAAGCAGTCTGGCAGCCAAAATGTTAGTTGCTATTTTCTCATCAGACTTTGCCAATTCGCCATAGGTACATTTTTTTTTAAGCATCAAATCCCTCACAATCAACAGCGACCACTTGTCACCAAAGGCTTCAAGTGAAAAACTTACTGGGCAGTCTGATCTCTTTTTTTGAGTTTTCATAAAATAAATTTAAAATCACTTGCTTTTCGCAAGTAAATGTATTTATATTTGCACTTGCATTTCGCAAGCAAATATAGAAATAATAAATTAAATAGTAAAATCATGGAATTAAAAGGTAAGACAATTTTGATTACAGGAGGTTCTGCCGGAATCGGATTAGAGGCTGCAAAACAGTTCATTGCAGAAGGCGCTAAAGTAATTATAACAGGAAGGGACCAGAAAAAGCTTGATTTGGCAAAAAAAATGTATCCGTCAGTTACAGCAATCAAAAGTGATGCTTCAAATAAGGAAGCGGCCGAAGCATTATATAAAGAAATTGACCAATTGGGAGGCATTGACATTTTGTACAACAATGCAGGAATTATGAACGGCCTGGACAATTTGGGTATAAGCAGTATAAAGCATTTTGAAAAAGCGGCTGCAGAGATCAATACCAATTATTTGGGGGTTGTACTTTTGAATAATCTATTTATGGATATGCTGAAATCCAGAAAAGAAGCGGCCATTATCAATACTTCATCAATTTTAAGTTATACGCCGTCGATTCTTGTGACGACCTATTCAGCTTCCAAAGCTGCGGTTCGTTTTTACACAGAAGCATTAAGAGAGCATTTGCGTTTTATCAGAAGCAATGTAAAAGTATTCGAACTATCGCCGCCTCTTGTAAAAACCAATTTGTCAGAAGGTATGGATGGAAAATCGATAACACCTGATGTTCTAATAACTGTTTTAATTAAAGGATTGAAAAATGATACCTACACGATTCGTGTTGGAGATACAAAAGCCATTTATTTCCTGAATCGCTTTTTTCCAAAGGTGGCACATAAATTAATAAATCCAAAAAATATAAGCCAAAAACTACAATCTTAATCAACCTTAGTTGAAGTGGAATAAATAATCAACAATGTTCATTTAGTTTTATATTTCTGTTTTTAACTTAGTGAACTAAGGCGAAAATTAATAGATAGGAGTACACCTGAGAGAAAAAACGAGGGAAAGAAGCCTTGAAGGTGCTGATGCTTAAAGCTGCTGCAAAGCTTTTCGCAGAGAACAGAATTGCGCTGGTTTTATTCCCATGGCGTTAAAATCAAATCCCTTGATGCACCATTGGCCATTGTTTTAATCGGCTTTTTAAATGATGCAGCCAAGTGCTGATCCGGTTAGAATTTTTAAAAGAGTTATAAATATCACAAAATAGAATATACCGTTCGGTATTATTTGTATATTTGCTCAATATTTTCCTAACAATGACAAAAGCACAACAAACCCGACAGTTCATTATTGAAAAGACAGCTCCCATTTTCAATAAGAAAGGATACGCAGGGACATCTCTATCTGATATAACAGCTGCTACAGGACTCACTAAAGGCAGTATCTATGGGAATTTTAAGGATAAAGAAGAAGTAGCGCTTTTGGTTTTTAAGCACAATACCGATCAATTATCAAAAAAAACAGCAGATTGGATCGCAGAGCATCATAATGCTTATGATCAGCTGATGGGTATTTTTGATTTTTATCGTGTAAACTGGAAGTCAATCTTCGCAAATGGAGGCTGTCCCGTACTGAATGCCGCAACCGAATCCGACGATCTTATGCCCGTTTTGAAAGCAAGGGTGAAGCTGACTTTTGATAATTGGGGAAAGAAGATTGCTAAAATCTTAGAGGACGGCATTAAAAAAGATGTATTTAATCCAGAAATAAATACTGCTCAGTATGCAGATTTATTCATTATGATGATTGAAGGAGGAATTGTACTCTCGAAGATTTCAGACAAGCCTGATAATCTGTTTCTTATCTTGGAAAGGATCGTCAAAATAGTTGATGATGAGATTGTGAAATAAAATTTTTTGCTTAAAAAAATACCGATTGGTATAATTACTAATATCTAAAAATAACATATGACACCTCTTGAAAAAATGAAATCCTTTACGGGAAAAGTATTTACGGAATCCCCTTCTCCTTTTATGCGCTGGCTGAGCCCTGTAATTCTAAGTGCTGAATCCGGCGAACTGGCATTTGAATACCAAATTCGTTCGGAATGGTTAAATCCTGCGGGCGGTCTGCATGGAGGAATAACAGCAGCTATCATTGACGATGTCATTGGTGCTACTATGTTTTCCCTGAACGAACCTTATTTTTATACAACAATCAACAATGCAATTGATTATTTTTCTTCAGCTAAAGCAGACGAAATTATAATTGCGACCACAAGGATTATAAAAAAAGGAAAACAGTTCATCAACGCGGAATGTGAAATCTGGAACAGTGACAGGAGCAGGCTGATAGCTAAAGGTAGCTCCAATTTATTTAAAACAGAAATAAAAAAAGCCGAATGAAAAGAGTCGTAGTAACAGGTCTGGGAACCATCAATCCTTTAGGAAATGATATCGAGAGCTTTTGGGAAAATGCTGTTAACGGCAGAAGTAGCGCAGGTATTATTACATGCTTTGACGCTTCAAAATTCCGTACACAGATTGCCTGTGAAATCAAAAACTTTGAGCCTCAGAAATATCTGGACCGCAATGAAATCAAACGCAGCGATTTGTTTACACAGTATGCACTGTACAGCGCTTCACAAGCATTGGAAGATTCCGGTTTGGATATTTCCGCATTAGACCCTTTTGATATTGGGGTTATCTGGGGTGTTGGACAAGGCGGAATGGAAACCTTTGAAAGCGAAGTAGAAAATTATGTAACAGGAAATTACATTCCAAGGTTCAGTCCGTTTTTTGTACCAAAACTTATTGTTAATATGGCTTCAGGAATGATTTCTATGAAATTTGGTCTGCAGGGAATTAATTATACCACAGTATCAGCCTGTGCTACATCTAATACGGCAATAATGGATTCCTTTAATTACATCCGTTTAGGAAAAGCAAAAATATTTGTTACAGGTGGTTCAGAAGCTCCTATCACCCCTGCTTCGGTAGGAGGATTTTCTTCAATGAAAGCCATGTCGGTTAGGAATGCTGATCCCCTCATAGCAAGCCGTCCTTTTGACAAAGAGCGTGATGGTTTTGTAATGGGAGAAGGTGCCGGTGCTATCATTCTGGAAGAATATGAGCACGCAAAGAAAAGAGGGGCAAAAATTTATGCGGAATTGGTTGGTGCTTCGATGACTGCCGATGCCTATCATATGACATCACCACATCCTCAAGGATTAGGAGCAGCCAAAGCCATGCAGCTCGCTTTAGAAGAAGCAAGACTAGATCCTTCTGAGTTGGACTATCTAAACCTTCATGCCACTTCCACACCTGTAGGAGATATAGCCGAACTCAATGCAGTAAACAAAACTTTTAAAGGATCAGGTAATTTATGGGTAAGTTCTTCAAAATCAATGACTGGACATTTACTCGGAGCAGCAGGAGCAATCGAAGCCATTCTGGCTATCAAATCAATAAACGAAAATATCATTCCACCAACGATCAATGTCCAAAATCCTGATGCTGAAATCCCTGATCGTATTCAAATAGTTCTAAACCAAGCAAAGCAGAAAACAATTAAAACGGCAATGAGCAATGCTTTCGGATTTGGAGGACACAACTCAACGGTTGTATTTCGTGAAATTTAATTTTTAATTTGATTAAAATGAAAGAAGTGTTTATAATAGCGGCCAAACGAACACCAATCGGTGGTTTTTTGGGTAATTTTGCTGAAGTTTCCGCCACTGAATTAGGCGCAGCCGCCATCAAAGGTGTTTTAAATTCTGTCAATATAGATTCTAAGAACATTGACAGTGTTTATATGGGAAATGTTTTATCTGCAAATCTGGGGCAATCGCCTGCCAGACAAGCCTCTAAGCTTGCAGGAATTCCTGATGAAGTAGATTGCACCACCATCAATAAAGTATGCGCTGCAGGTATGAAAGCAACGATACTTGGAGCGCAGCAAATTCAGTTGGGGCTTGAAGATGTGGTAGTTACGGGAGGAATGGAGAGCATGAGCAACGTGCCGCACTACACCCATAAACGCAAAATAAACAAAATGGGGCATGAAACCCTTGTCGACGGCCTTCTGAAGGATGGCCTGACTGATGTTTACAATGATTTTCATATGGGAAACGCTGCTGAACTTTGTGTTGAGAAATATAAAATAACAAGAGAACAGCAAGACCAATACGCCTTGCAATCTTATGAAAAGGCAGCTCGTGCCACCAAAACCGGAAAATTCAATAATGAAATTATTCCTTTTCATCTGAAACAAAGAGATGGAGAAATAATCATTTCCGAAGATGAGGACATTTATAAAATAATTCCCGAAAAAGTTTCTAAATTAAAACCGTCCTTTGTCGAAAGGGGCACTATTACAGCTGCCAATGCAAGCAATCTGAATGACGGTGCAGCTGCATTATTGCTTGCATCCAAAGAAGCGGTAGAAAAATACAACCTGAAACCTCTGGCAAAAATCATCGGATATGCAGATGCGGCCCAGGCACCGGAATGGTTCACGACAACTCCATCTGTTGCCATTCCAAAAGCTTTGGCTAGGGCAAATCTTACATTGGAAGATATTGATTTTATTGAAATCAATGAAGCTTATGCAGCCGTTGCATTGGCTAACCAGATAGAGTTAGAACTAGACCCTCTCAAAATCAACGTATATGGTGGGGCGGTAGCTTTAGGGCATCCCCTGGGGGCTTCAGGGGCAAGAATAATCTGTACTCTTCTGTCAGTGCTTCAACAAGAAGATGGAAAATATGGTGTGGCTGCGATTTGTAATGGCGGCGGCGGTGCATCGGCAATTGTCATTGAAAATGTAAATAGGTAAAATAACCTCCGGTAATAGAAATTTTGAAGCATTTCTATGTGCACGAGCTGTAAAGTAACTTTCTAACCAAGAGCATACAAAATTGAGTTTTTATTCTCATTTTGGCTACTAAAAAAAGGATTGGACTATTTTATAACCAAGGATGTTGAAGAAATTTATCGCATCATTTATAAATTCTCTGACCTGCCTGCAAATAATAATGTAAAACTGTCAAATCAATAATTGCTGCCTCCAATCTATTTTTGATACTTAGTCATTTTTTTAAATCTAAAGTAATATATGTTTTTTATATTTGAAGTAAGTCCGTTTGTATAGGTTTCCCTGTAGGTTTAGAAATCTATTTTAAACCCATTAGAAGATGTGTGAAAATTCTAATTTGTATTAAATTTTAAATCAATAAAGCAAATCATCTTAAAAGCAGTAAATAGAATTGCAGTTACACTCTCCTAATACAAATTATGCAACTAGAAAGATATTTTTTTGTTGGAGCAGTTATTATTCTATTTGTAACAATTTCCTTATAATAAAAGGATTCGTATAATTCAATGTAACTTAACTGTACGGTATTGCATCAATTTTATATTTATATTTATTAAAAAAAAACTAATTTCGAACCCATTAAAATGTCAATAATGTAATAATAGAATATTTTAAATAAATGATTGAAAATTTTATAGTTATAATTTTTTGTATTGTTTAAAATTAGGGTTGTTTATGTTTAATATTGTTACAAAGCTTTTTTTGCTGTCTAAAAAGATCTATGTTATGCTGAATCGGATAAAAAGTATTATTATTTTACTTTTATTTTTCGCTTGCCTATCTTGTCATCGGGATAATGCTCAAGATCATCGAAAAAAAATTGGTTTTTCACAATGTATAAGTGGGGATCAATGGAGGGTAGCTATGGATTATTCTATGAAATTGGAAGCGTCACTTTACCCAGATGTAGACTTGACAATTTATAATGCAGAAAGGAATTCGGAAAAACAAATTCAGCAGATTCAGAAAATGATTGATGAGGGAATGGATGCCATCATTATTTCGCCTTTGGAAAGCGATTCATTGACTCCAATTATTGAAAAGGCATATCAGAAAAATATTCCTGTAATTCTTGTGGACAGAAAAATTAATACAGATCAGTTTACTACTTATTTAGGAGCAGATAATTTGGAGGTGGGACGTTTGGCGGCTAAATATCTAATTTCAAATTCGAAGCGAAAAGCAAGAGTAGTAGAAGTCTTTGCTGATTTAGATACTTCCCCGGGAAAAGAACGTACACAAGGTTTTAATGAAGTGATAAAGAGATTTCCAGGAGTTTCAGTTGTAGGCCGTTTGGATGGAACCAAGAGAGGGCTGCCCGAAAAAGAGTTTGAAATGCTTCTGGAGAAGAACCCTGACATCAATTATGTATTTGCATTTAATGATGATATAGCCAACCAGGCATGGAAAGTAGCCCGCCGAAAAGGATTGGAGGAAAAAATAAAATTTATAGGGGTAGATGGCTTGAACGGGTCTAATGGAGGTATTCATTTGGTAAAAGACGGAGTTCTGGCGGCATCCATATTATATCCTACAGGCGGAAGTGAAGCGTTAAAAACAGCACTAGCGATTCTTAAAGGAGAAAAGGTGCCTAAATATAATAAATTGACAACCATTGTAATTGATTCGCTCAACGCTGATATTATGATTAATCAATTTGATAAAATTACCCAGCAGCAGACCGATATTGAATTACAGCAGAATACCATTAAAAAGCAGGAAATAGCTTTTACTACCCAATATAATCTGACAAGACTGCTAACTTTC
Source organism: Flavobacterium pectinovorum (assembly GCF_022802975.1). Lineage (GTDB taxonomy): Bacteria > Bacteroidota > Bacteroidia > Flavobacteriales > Flavobacteriaceae > Flavobacterium > Flavobacterium pectinovorum_B. Next base: position 151,784 of record NZ_JAFEVZ010000007.1, on the reverse strand, counting down.
TTTCTGCTTGTAATTTTAAGTCTGGCTATTTATAGTGTTTATTCAGCTGTTACTATTTTAAGGAAAAAGAAACTGCTGGAAGACACTAACGAAAAAATTCTAAGCCAAAGAAACGAAATTGAAAGATTTGCCGATGAGCTAAAAATCAGCAATGATGAAAAACTGAATTTTTTCACCGGGTTGTCGCATGAATTCAAAACTCCATTGACGCTTATCATGAACGCTATTGATTCGGTAACTTCTGACAAATCTATAATTGCGGAAACAAATAAGAAAGATTTCTATTTGATCCATAATAATTCAAGAAGACTCTTAAGGTTAATTAATCAGCTTCTGGATTATAGAAAAATTGAAGAGAAAAAATTCAATTTTAACCCCGCACTCACCAATGTGGTAAGCTTTTCAAAACAGATCTTCAAAGAATTTGCACGTGAAGCCACCAGAAGGAACATAAATTACACTTTTAAATCAAGTCATGAAGTAATTGAGGCTTTCATAGACAAAAACCTAATGGACAAGGTTTACTTCAACCTGCTTTCCAATGCATTTAAATTTACTCCTGATAACGGCAGCATTAATGTATCGATCTATAAAAGCCTTGAAGATGATTCTTTTAAAATAAGCATTAAGGATTCAGGAATGGGAATTCCTGATAATGAAATCAAGGAAGTATTCAGCACTTTTTATCAGGGATCAAATAATTATAAGAACAGTTCGGGTATTGGTCTGAGCCTTTCCAAAAATTTTATAGACCTTCACCATGGAAAAATTGAAGTTTCGTCTAAAAACGGAACAGAGTTTACTATAACCCTCAAGCTGGGGAAAGACCATTTAATTCCAAATTCGATTGTAAATAATGAGTCCACTTTTGTCACTGGCAATGATTATGAGTATTTGGATATTGATCTGCAGAGTAGTGAAGAACTAAAATCAGATGAAGAAAAGCATACAATATTAATTATAGAGGATAATGTTGATCTGCTTGATTTTATAGCTTTAAAACTTGAGCCCAATTACAACGTAATAAAATGTAATGGAACTAAAGCTATTGAAACGGCTTTGGATCTTATACCCGATATCATTATCTGTGATTTAAATTTACCTGAACTCAGCGGTTTTGAAATCTGCGAAATATTAAAAAAAGACACCCGTACATCTCATATTCCGACAATTATTCTTACTGCGCAGGATGATGACAATTCATTTGTGAAAGCACTTCAGGCCAATGCTGATTTGTTTTTGACCAAGCCTTTTAATTTAAAAGTTTTAAAAGAATCAATAAAAGGGCTGCTTTTTAATCGCGAAAAGATCAGGTATTACTATACCAACAATCTCAATAAAGTTGAAGAGCTTGGATTTGGCGCACAGGACAGGGATTTTATTAAAAAAATCAACGATCTAATCTCTAAAAATTTGGATAATTCATCATTTTCTGTAGAAGAATTAGCTGAACATTTAAATATTTCAAGAGTTCAGCTATATCGAAAAATGAAAGCACTGCTCAATATCAACATTAGCGATTATATCAACAATATTAGACTGGAAAAAGCCAAGGAATTGCTGAAAAATACTACATTAACTGTTTCTGAAATTGCTTATTCCTGTGGTTTTTCGACGCCGAATTACTTCTCTACATCATTTAAAAATAAATATAATTTGTCTCCAAAGGAGTTTAGAACTTAATCGTTTTCTTTGAATGTATCATTTTTAAATATATTCATCTTATTTAAAATAATCAATTAAAAATTTGTTTTTATTTAGTTGATTTTCAGTATTTTGTGTTTTATTTATTTTTTATTCTTAAGGTAACATTTTGAGAAGTCTAAGTTGTTTTGCTTTTCTATTTTTATCAAAATTATAAGATATGAAAAAGAAATATTTACTAATTGGACTGCTGCTGATAGGCTGTAAATCCAAACAGGATCCTAAACCAGATCCAGGTCCCGACCCGGGATCAAATACTGCCTCGAAGATAATTGAATTTAACTTTAATGAAACTTCAGGGCAGAATACTACTGAGGCAAAATCGAACTCAAATTTTGTCATTGCAGGACCTGCAGATTCTGCTGAAAGAATTGCTGGACTGGAAGGAAACGCATTGCGAGTGAATGGATACTATGGATGGGCATCGGGAAATGCTTCAGTTAGTTATCCGACCAAAAATATTGCTGTTTCAGGCTGGATCGCACCGGCAGTTTTTCCTGTGCAGAGAAAAAATCAAGACCCAATAACCGAGCATACAGTTGCTGCAGTTTTTTCAAATTTAAATACCTCTAACAGTTCGGGAGTTTCTTTTGGAATCAATCAGCATGGAAGAGTAATTGCACAGTTTAAGATTGGAAATGATATTCGTCAGATTATATCCGATGAAGAAGTAAAAATAAGGGAGTGGAGTTTTATTGTCGTAAATATCGATGCTGAAAAAGGATCGGCAAAATTGTATTTGAACGGGGCAGAAATCGAGTCGTCGTCTTTTGCAGCAGGAGCGCTTACCTGGGATAAAAGCGCCACAATTTTTGTTGGAAAAGAATCAAAAGTAAAAACCCTTGCCGGATTTGACACCAATGCACTTACCGGTGCTGTTGATTTGGTTTCTGTATGGGACAAAATGCTTACTGCAGATGAAATCCAGCTCAATTATAAAAAGCAACAAATAAAGGTACCGGATTTACGTATTCCAACTGCGAGGTTTGCCGATGATACTAACAAACCGAAATATCATCTTATGCCCAGTGCAGCATGGACCAATGAGTCTCATGGAATGATTTATCTTGATGGGAAATACCATATATTCAGCCAGCGAAATATAAATGGTCCGTATCTGGAGCATATTAATTGGGGGCATTATGTAAGTGAGGATCTGGTTAACTGGGAAGAATTAAAACAAGCCTTATGGCCGCAGCCTGGTTTTGATGAGGTTGGTATTTGGTCAGGTCATGCGGTAGTTTCTGGGGGAAAACCCTATTTGTTTTACACTGGAGTTGATAAAAACAAAGCTGGGATAGGACTGGCCACAGCTGTCTCTCCTTATATTGACTGGACTAAAAATGCATCGCCCATTATTACCAGTGCGCCTGCCGGGGTTTCACATGCTGATTTTCGCGATCCGTTTGTTTTCAATGAAAGTGGAAGCTGGTATATGATGATTGGAACAGGACTGCGCAGTGGTACGGCAAGGGGAGGACTATTTTTGTATAAAGCCTTAAATGATGATTTCCAGCAATGGACCTACCAGGGAACTATGCTGGAAGGAAACCCTGCATCAGACGGAACCGGTGATTTTTGGGAAATGCCTGTTTACTATAATTTTGGCAGCAAGTCAATTTTACTGATAAATAAGCTGCCTAATGCAAATGCCTTGTACTGGACTGGGAATTTCAGCAATGGCAAATTTGTAAAAGACAATGGAACTCCTGAGAGGCTGGATGTGATAAATCAGCTGCTTTCACCTACCATCCAGCAGGATAAGGATGGAAACCTGACTGCTATCGGAATCATTCCTGACGGTGTTACATCCGATAAGCACAAAGAGCAGGGATGGGCAAATATTTTCAGCCTTCCCCGTGTCTGGACGCTGGTAAATAATAAAATTTATCAAAAACCGCATCCGAATCTGACAGCGCTCAGAAAAGGATCACAAAAATTCACCAATGTTAGCTTCAGTACCGGTGTGAGTGATGTTTTAAATGGGGCAAAAGGAACCCAGTATGAAATTGAGGCAACCATAAATCCGGGTGATGCCACCAAAGTTGGATTCATATTAAATAAAGGGGTTTCAAATGGAGAAGAAACCATAATTTACTATGATTACACTACACAGAATTTTGTGGTCAACAGAAGCAATTCTTCCAAACTTACAGATGTTCCTTTAGGAAATCTGGCAACATCTTATATCATGCCTAAGCAGGATATTAAGTGGAGGATTTTCGTTGATGCTTCGGTAATTGAAGTTTTTATCGACGATCAATTGGCTTTTGCAACCAGGGTTTTTCCTTCGAAAGGTTCAGATGCAATTGAACTTTATGCGCAAGGCGGTACTGCCGTGGCTAAAGATCTGGTCATATATAATATTGAAGGAGAAGGCACTGTTTCCACCCAAAAAGCGGCAAAGCAGCAGAAGGAGGCGAATTTTAGTGTATTTCCTAATCCTTCTGATTCTGTTTTTAATATTCAATTTCCAGGCCTTATCCAGCAGACTGTCGTATATGCGGCCGTTGTTGATATAACAGGGGCTGTGGTTCGTATAATAGCTTCTAATACAGATGCCCATAATAATTCAGTGCAGTGGGATGGCTATTATGATAATGGACAAAAGGCGCTGCGTGGAGTTTACCTGATAAAAGGGATTATAAATAATGAAATTTTCCAAACCAAAGTAATTGTAAAATAGATGAAAAAGCATATTAGTATGTGGGCAGCAGCTATGCTGACTGTCCTGACAAGCTGCACTGCCCAGCAAAGCAGCAGTAAATTAATTTCAGAGAGCAGTACTCCTGCAAGGCCTGTGCTGCATTTCACCCCTGAAAAAAACTGGATTAATGATCCGAATGGAATGTTTTTTTACGAAGGGGAGTATCATTTGTTTTACCAGTACAACCCTTATGGGGAAAAATGGGGGCACATGAGCTGGGGACATGCGGTAAGCAGGGATCTGATCTCTTGGGAGCATCTGCCTGTGGCGCTTGAGGAAGAAGATAAGGTAATGATTTTCTCTGGGTCTGCAGTGGTAGACTATCAAAACACCAGTGGTTTTGGGACCGGTAATGAGCCGCCTATAGTTGCCATTTATACCGCTTATGATGCAAAATCAGGATTTCAGAGCCAAAGCATAGCTTATAGTAATGATAAGGGAAGAACTTTTAAAAAGTACAACCAAAATCCAGTAATCGATTTAAAAAAAGCAGATTTTAGGGACCCAAAGGTTTTTTGGTACCAGGCGGATAAAAAATGGATAATGACAGTTTCATTATCACAGGAAAAAAAGGTCCAGTTTTACAGTTCCAAAGACCTGAAAAAATGGGACCTGATGAGTGAGTTTGGTCCCGCTGGAGTAACGGCTGGTATTTGGGAGTGTCCTGATTTGTTTCAATTAGACTATAACAATGAATCTGTTTGGGTACTGGGTGTTAATTTAGGCACGCACAGCATAGCCGGAGGCTCGGGACTTCAATACTTTTTGGGTGATTTTGATGGAAAAGCATTTAAAGTCAATGCTTCATTGACCAAAGAACCTTTAAATTTTATTGAATACGGAAAAGATTTTTATGCCGCGGTGGTATGGGAGGGAACTCCTGACCAGAGAAAAGAAAGAAAATGGCTGGGCTGGATGAATAACTGGGAGTACGCAGATAAGGTACCATACTATGGATGGCGAGGATCCATGTCTGTTCCACGAACTTTGAGGCTGCAGAAACAAGATGGCTATTTCTATTTAAAACAGGAGCCTGTTAAGGAAATTGACAATTATAAGAAGAAATCTGTTGAAAAAAACGCAATTGGAATTCCCGATGCAAATGCATTGTTTAGTGGCTTTACTAAGTCTGACAGTTTATCGTTTTCAACTTCATTTGTTATCAATCCATCGGAGATACATGATTTTTTAAAATTTGATATTAAAGGAAAGGGATCGTCTGTTATTAACTTCACATATGATAAAGCGGCCAATGAGCTAGTTCTGGTGCGTACAAAATCAAGTAAAAATGTAGACAGCAAGCAATACCCAACAATTCAGAGAGTAAAATTGGACAAATCTGATAAAGAATTTGAAGTTAGAATTATCGTAGACAAGTATTCAATGGAAGTTTTTACTCACGATGGGAAATATGTATTTACAAATCTGTTTTTTGCACCTTCTAAAGATATCACTGTATCGTTTGCGACCTCAAAGCAAGATCAAAAACTGGTATTTAAATCAATAGGTTTGGATACATATTTATAACTATTTAGTGAAATGGTTGTTGATATTTAAATTATAAGGACTAAAAAATTCACTATGTATTTTTTTTAGTCCTTTTTTTAACTTTTAAAATATCATGACTGAAAAAAAATGTAACAAAGTCTTATTTACCTGTAACATTTTCCAATAAGCAAAATAAATTTAAATTGAAATAAATTCATAATAATCACTTTTTCAGTGTTTTATGATGGTTTATCAAAATTGAAACATTTTGTAACAATATCAATTATGTTTATTTAAAACAATATTTATGTTTGGATAACAATTTATTAATACTAAACAAAAAATGAATAAAAAAATTATTTTATGGTCCGTGATAGCATCTTTAGCAGGATTCTTATTCGGCTTTGATACAGTAGTAATTTCAGGTGCCGATAAGACGCTTCAGGAATTATGGCATTCAAGTGATTTTTTTCACGGTTCTGTAGTTATGGCTATGGCATTATGGGGTACGGTAATAGGTGCTATTTTTGGAGCCATTCCAACAAATAAACTGGGAAGAAAGAAAACATTGATTATAATAGGTATTCTATTTACCATTTCAGCACTAGGTTCGGCCTTGTCCAATGATCCGTGGACATTTGCTTTTTTTAGATTTATCGGCGGTCTAGGAATTGGCGCCTCGACAATAGCGGCTCCTTCCTATATTTCTGAAATTGCGCCATCGAAAGAGAGGGGAAGACTGGTATCCCTTTATCAGTTTAATATTGTCTTTGGAATTTTGATCGCATTTCTTTCCAATTATGTGCTGAGTGATACAGGAGAGCATGCGTGGAGATGGATGCTGGGGATTCAGGTTGTTCCTGCACTAATATATACTTTATTGATTTTTTATATCCCGGAGAGTCCTAGATGGCTGCTCTCTAATAATAATCATGTGAAAGCTGCACAAATATTAAAGCAAATTGAGCCTGATAGTGATGTTGAGAGGATAATTTCAGATATAAAAAAATCAGATAAGGATGTGAAAGTGACAGAGACTATTTTATCGGACAAATACAGATTTCCTTTGATTTTAGCTTTTTTGATGGCAGCATTTAATCAGCTTTCCGGAATAAATGCATTTTTATACTATGCGCCGAGGATTTTCCAGGAAGCAGGTCTGGGACAGAGTACAGCTTTACTGAGCAGTATCGGTATTGGAATAATCAATCTGATATTTACCCTTATTGGTGTTTTTCTGATTGATAAGCTTGGGCGCAAAAAATTGATGTTTATTGGATCAATTGGATATATAGTCTCCTTAGGACTTGTATCTGCTGCCTTTTTTTACGGCTGGACAGGAATGCTGGTTCCGATTTTCCTCTTTTTGTTTATTGCATCTCATGCAATAGGCCAGGGTGCTGTGATCTGGGTTTTCATCTCTGAAATTTTTCCAAATCAGCTAAGGGCATCGGGACAGGCTTTTGGAAGTTCTGTACACTGGGTGCTGGCGGCCATTATTCCCTCTTTGGTTCCGATTTTTTTCTCTGAATTTGGAGCCGGATATATGTTTGCATTCTTTGCGGTAATGATGGTTTTCCAATTGCTCTTTGTTTTGTTTTTGATGCCCGAGACAAAAGGTGTGGCACTGGAGGATATGGAACTTAATTTAAAATTCAAAAAATAAATTACTTAACTAACTTAACTAACATAATAACAATGACAAAAATGAAACGCTTACATGCAAATCAAAGCTTTGCATCCCTTTGTTTTTTCTTCTTTTTTCTCTTTGCGAGTGCTCAGCAAAAGGAAATTCAGGGAATTATAACCGATGTGAATAAAAATCCGCTGCCCGGTGCCACAATCCTTGTAAAAGGTACAAAAAATGGAACCAATTCAGATTTTGATGGTAAATTTTCAATTAAAGTAAATTCAGGTGACCAGCTGATTATTTCTTTTATTGGATTTTCTGAAACTAAACTTATCGTTGACAGCTCTAAGTTTGTCACAATTATACTAAAAGAAAATATAAATAATCTTGAAGATGTTGTTGTTGTAGGATATGTAAAAGAGAAAAAAGCCGATATATCAGGCGCAATTTCTATTGTAAAAGTGGGTGACTTAGCCCAGGAAGCAAGTCCTAATGTTCTGACTGCCCTTCAGGGAAGGGTAGCCGGTATCCAGGTAAATTCAGGAGGTACTCCCGGTGGGAATGATTCCCAAATCACCATCAGGGGACTGACCACCGTGAATAGCGGATCTGCGCCATTATGGGTAATCGACGGGGTGCAGACCACTAATCCAACTGCTTTGAATACTGATGAAATTGAGTCGATGCAGGTTCTAAAAGATGGTGCCTCTACTGCTATTTATGGTACTTCTGCAGCCAATGGGGTTATTGTGGTAACTACTAAAAAGGGTAAAAAAGGAAGTTCTGAATTTACTTTTAAATCAGAAGTGACTGTAAATATGCTAAGAGATAAAATCAAGGCTTTAAATGCGCAGCAATGGGCAGATGTCGATTATCAGGCACAGCTTGGAGCGGGCATACAAACCCCTTCACATCCAGTTTTAATCAACAACGGATCCGGATTTACAATACCTCAGTACCTTGACCCAAATGGTGTGCAAAGCTCAGCTGATACCGATTGGGTTAAAACAATAACAAGTCCTTCAGTTTCTACCAATAATGACCTTTCATACCGAAAAGGAACAGAAAGACTGAACTTATACACCAGTGTTAATTATGCCAAAGATAACGGGGTTCAGCGTTACACGTATTTTGACCGTCTTAATCTAAGATTAAATACCTCTTATACTTTTTTTGATAAAAAATTGACACTTGGTGAAAATTTCCTTTATTCCAAATTTAATGAGGTAAAGGCAAATGAATATGAGAATGCTATTTTGCAGAATCCAATTATTCCGGTGTATACCAATTTAGGAGATTATGCTGCGCCGCTTTCAGGAGGATTTCAGGATAAGCCAAATCCGCTGGCCAATTTATGGGGCAATAGAAAGAATAAGCAAATGAGCCAGAGAATATTAGGAAATGTATATGGAAGTTATGCTATTATTCCTGATTTGGTTTTCAGTTCTACCCTTAATTTTGACTACGGTACATTTAAATTCAAAACTGCTTCAGAAGCATTCTCAGTAAATGGTGCAATTCCATCAACTTTCCAGGATTTGACCACAGAGGATACCAATAATGATTATCTGGCAACCATTTGGACTAATACATTAAAGTACGACAAAGATTTCAATAAGCACCGTATATCTTTTTTGCTAGGAGTAGAGAATACTGCCAGACAGGACAATGTTCACAGCGATCTTGTAAGAGGTGTGGATATTACGGATCCTTCAGGATATATTATCAGGCCTGATGCTGAATATCAAACGATAAAAAATGAAACAGAATTTTATAAGATATCGCAATTTATGTCAGGTAAGTATATTTATGACGATCGATATATCTTATCAGGAAGCGTGAGAAGAGATGGTTCTTCACGATTTGGACCTAACAACAAATTTGCAATATTTCCTTCAGCGGCAGTGGCATGGAATATTAATAAAGAGAGTTTTTTTCCAACCAGCAAATATTTTTCAAATGCTAAATTCAGGGCTTCATGGGGTGTAAACGGAAATGACCAGATTGGAGATTACCTGTATTTGTCAAGTTTTATAAACAATACGGTAGCCGGTGTAATTGAGTACTCGGATTATGATATTGAAGGTGACGGTTTTGGTACCCTTGGCGGAATATTGCAGACCAGACAGGCAAATCCTGATATCAAATGGGAAAAAACAACACAATATAATGTTGGGTTCGATTTAGGCTTTTTTAACAACAAACTTCAGCTGCAGACGGATTTCTTCATAAAGACTACGGACGACTTGATACTTAATCCTATCGCTCTTGCGGTAAGTGGAGAATCAAGACCGCCGACAATCAATGCAGGAAGTGTAAGCAACAAAGGATTTGAAGCCGTACTTAGCTATAAAGACAAAATCAAAAATGATTTCACATACGGAATTGATCTTAATTTATCACAGTACAAAAACAAGGTGGAGAGCCTGGATACGGAATCAAACTTTTTATTAAATAACAGCATTTCCATTACTAAGCAGGGAAGCCCTATCGCTTCTTTTTACGGACTGATAGCTGATGGGATTTTCAGGACTCCCGAAGAGGTGGCTGTTCATGCAGATCAGCCTGGTAAGGGCTTAGGACGTATCCGTTACAGGGACTTGAATGGTGATGGTGTGATCGATCAGAAAGACAGAACCATAATAGGGAATCCGCATCCGGATTTTATATACGGAATCAATTTGTATGCTTCTTATAAAGCTTTTGATATATCGATGTATTTTGATGGGAAACAAGGAAATGATATTTACAATACGCAGAGAAACATAGGTGATTTTGCCTACTTCGGATATAACCACGGAACCAATACACTGGATGCATGGACACCTGAGAATGCAAATTCAAATATCCCGGCATTATCGACCTTGAATTCCAATAATGAAACGCAGCCATCCAGTTATTATGTGGAAGACGGATCTTATTTAAGGCTTAAAACGATCACTATCGGATATACATTGGATCCAAAGATCGTTAGAGGTTTTGGAATGACATCCTTACGTTTTAATTTGATAGGTCAGAACTTGTTTACCCTGACTAATTTCAGCGGATTTGACTATGAGGTAGCAGGGTTAAGTGCAGCAGGTATTGGAATTGCAGGTTACGGAATTCCGCACTCTAAGTCCGTAACATTTGGTGTAAATGCAAATTTTTAATTAGAAGAAAATGAAAAAGATAATTATAACAGGTTTATTAATAACAGCATCATTATCATTTAATGCATGTGTAAATGATTCTGACCTTGATGTAAAGGAATACAACGTAATTTCTGAGGCTAATATGGATGCTGAGCAGTTAGTTGTAGCGGCTTACGGTGCCTTGGATTATAGATTTAATACTGGACAAGGGCGTGATGACAGGCCATTTGACCACGCTCCTTCGAATTGGATATTCTCAGATATCCGCTCCGGGGATTCCTATAAAGGAGGAGGCGGTACAGGGGATAATCCGGCAGGGGGAACACACCAGATTGAAACGCATGATTTATTCCCGTCAAATGAAAACGGATATAATCTATGGAGGGCACTGTATTTTGGTTTGAAAAGAGTAGATACAGCCCTTCGTGCTATAACAGCCAAAACGACGGCAGATTTTCCAAACAGGGATATCAGAATTGGAGAATTAAAAGTTTTGAGGGCTCATTTTTATTTCGAGGCAATGAAAAATTTCGGTTCAATTGTATGGTATGACGAAAATACTCCAATTGATCAGATCAATAAAATCCCAAATACTTTTGACACTGCTTTTATATGGTCCAAAATTGAAGGGGACCTGAATGAAGCCATTGCTCTGCTTCCTGCAAATCAGGCAGATTTGGCCAGAGCAAATAAAATGACAGCTTACGCTTTTTTGTCAAAGGCGCAGCTGTATCAAAAAAAATGGGCAGATGCCATTACCAGCGCCGATATGGTAATCAATTCAGGACAGTACGCACTGGTTGCGGATTTTGAAAAATTAAATTCTGAGCCTGGATATGGAAATCGTGAAAATATTTTTGCGATTCAGTTTTCGATTAATGATGGTTCAACTTACGGGAATGTGAACATGGGGGATTTACTGAATTCTCCTGACAGTCCTGGAGATGATCCTAACCATCCATATTTGAACGGGGATGATTTCCACAAACCATCACAGAACCTGGTAAATGCTTATAAAACAGGAGCCAATGGACTGCCTTTATTTGATTCTTACAATAATTCAGATGTAACTCCGGCAGATAATGTTGATCCTAGGCTGGACCACTCTGTGGGAAGACCTGGTATTACATGGAAAGACTGGGCAGCAATGCCACAGCAGCAAAACTGGAGCAGGGATGCATCAACTTATGGGCCATTTGTAGCCAAGAAAAACATGATCTCTCCTAACTCTTCAGGTATGGCATCCAATCCAAATGGTTTTCCATGGGCTTTGGGTAATCTGGACTTTCCAATCATTAAATACAGTGACCTGCTATTATGGAAAGCCGAGGCGCTGATAGAATCGGGACAGAGTGTTGCAGGTATTACCATTATAAATACCATCAGAACCCGTGCTAAGAACTCGCCTTACGTAAAAGATTTTAATGACCATTCCAAAAATGCGGCCAATTATGTAATCGGATTATACTCTACAACACTTTCGCAGGCTGAAGCCCGTGAGGCGCTGAGAATGGAACGAAGACTGGAATTATCAAATGAAGGGCATCGTTTTTATGATCTGGTACGATGGGGAATTGCCGAACAGTATACCGCTTCTTATATTGAGGTGGAAAAAACCAAAAGAACGTATCTGCAGTCCGCTTCTTTACAACCAAAAGAAGAGTTTATGCCTATACCGCAGATAGAAATTGATGCAAGTTCAGGGATTTATAAACAAAGATCTGGATATTAACTTACTTAACTAAAACTAACTATAACATGAAACCAAAGAAATTTTTTATGGGCATTAAAGCAATTACTGTTTTAATGCTAAGCATTCTAATGTTTAATTCCTGCGCAAGCGATGACAATTTTCAGGACAGGGTTCCTGATTATACCAATGCCATTATCCAATCTTTTAAGGTAGGAACAAAATATGCTGAGATTAATCACACACTGGGAACTATAACAATGACGCTGCCATCGGGTTCTGATCTTACAAAAGTTACCCCTGAGATAAGACTTCCTGAGGGAGCAACAATTACTCCTGATGCCAATGGAACATTTGATTTTTCGAAAGGCTCAATTGTTTTTGAAATCAAATCAAGCGACGGGGCCAATAGAAAATATACAGTATCATTGGGCGTTTATGGAGATCCAAGAATATTGTCGTTTTCATTTGGGGATAAGGCCGGTGTAATTGACCAGGCCACAGGAAAAATTGCAGTTCAGGTGGGAAGCCAGGACGGGGATATAACCAAGTTAGCGCCTAATTTTGTTCTCTCTGAGGGAAATTCTGTGGATGTATCTTCTGGAGTTGCAAGAGATTTTTCAAAACCGCAGACCTATACGGTACTTTCAAACAATGGATATACTGCCAAACAATATGAAGTAACGGTTACCCAGACTGCTGCACCTGTAATTTCTGCTTTTGAAATAAATGGCGTTCAGGGAATTATTGATAACGGGGCCAATTCAATTTTAGTTGTCTTGCCTCCGGGAGCTGATCTTACGGCATTAAAACCAACTGTAACTGCACCAATTGGACAATCTGTTAGTCCTTCTTCAGGTTCGGCTCAGGATTTCTCAAAAGGAGCTGTATCTTATTTAGTGACGAATACTGAAAATTTGAAAAAAACATACGCAGTATCCGTGCAGTCAATTCAGCCTACCAAGGTAGCTTTTATTGGAAATGCAAGTTCTGTTGCTACTATTTCAGAGCTGGATACAAAAAAGGCGGCACAGTGGGCAGCCACTACCTATGGAGCTGATTTTAAATATATTCCTTTAAGCAGTCTGAATGCAGCAGCGCTGGCAGATGTAAAAGTTTTATTTTTCTATTACGATAATACAGGAACGACAGATTTACCTGATGGCGGAGCAATGAGCTCAAACCAGGTTGCTATTCTGGCTGATTTTGTAAAAAGCGGAAGAAATATGTTTTTGGCAGGTCTAGCCAACACATATTTAGATGATATGGGCAGGATACCTTTTAACCCAACGACAATTGGAACAGGAAACGGTACTGATAATATTGAGTACTGGGGCCTTAACAATACAGCAGGCAAGCCTACAAATGTTACTGGCCACCCAGCCTTTGCAGGGATTATAAGCACAAAAATAAATAATGCTCTTGGAGATACTTTTGCTTGGGATTTCGTTCCATTCCTGGATAATGGTTTCAAAGAAGATCACAATGCAGTTTGGGACTTGGGAGGGATTTCTGGTCTGAAAGAACAGCACTGCAGTGTTGCAAGAGGCGCAGAATTTGAAAAATTAACTAGTTGTACTATTTTAGGAGATTGGCAGTTTATCCCGGATATGTGCGTTGTCGTGGCTGCTGAGTGGCATCCTGTAGGGGCATGGAAAGGTAAAATCATTTCTATGGGCGGCAGCTCTTATGAGTGGCAGACAAATGACGGACGAACTAATAAATTCCAATCTAATATTGAGAAATTCACCAAAAACGTAATTGATTATTTATTGCAATAAATATCAATCGGAGAAAGTGATCTTTTGATTTAAAATAAAAAAGTATGAAAAATTATAATAAACGAACATTTTTCTATCAAGTGGTTTTATTTGGTTTTTTATCATTGCTGATTATCTCTTGCGACGCAAGGGATAATTACAATGATGATGCAGATTCCAAGTTAAGCATCTTAGAGAGTGTCAGCATCAATGGCGTACCTGGGTCAATTGATAACTTATCAGGGGTAATTAGCGTGGTTCTTCCAAACACTACTAATTTGGAATCAGTACTTCTGGAAACCACAACCCCATCTGGGGTAATTAGTTCGCCTGCATCGGGTACAACAATTAATTTGAAGAGCAATAGGGCAGTATCGGTAAGTTTCAGCAATAGCAAAAGAAATTACGTGATTGACTACAAAATACTTCCAAGCAGAATTGCCTTTATTAATGAAGCTGCTGCTATTGGCGATATTGCAGATGATGACACCAAGGCATTTGCTCAGTGGGCAAAGGATACCTATAAGGAAGATTTTGTGTATATTCCCTTTAATGATTTGACAATAGGATCACTTGCTGAGGTTAATGTACTATTGTTTTACTACGATCAGGTGGGAAGCTCTGCGCTTCCGGCTTCGATTTTGAACAAAAAAAATGTAATTACCCAGTTTGTTGTTGAAGGAGGAAAGATGCTGACAGGCGGAATGGCCAATTCCTATATAGCCGAGATAGGAAGGGATAAAAGCGGGCTTTTGACCATTAGGGGCAATGGCGCCGGAGGAGTAAATAATGATATCTGGTCTATTGATGCAGGTGTGAATTTTCAGAATGACCAGCGAAACAGCCCAGTTTTTAATATGACATCTGTAATCTCGACAGACTTAAACGGTTACTTCCCTGTTATAAATGGAGGTTTTAAAGAGGACCATAACAGCATGTGGGACTTGGGCCCATTACTTGCCCCGGGACACCAGCTGGGTCAGTTCGGAGAATTCCAAAGACTTTACGGAGGCAAAGTACTGGCAACCTGGAGCGGTGTTTCCGATGAGGCGGTTGCCGGAATTATTGAATTTATGCCAACTCCGGTATTTGCCGGAACAATAATCGGTATTGGATTCGGGGGTATGGAGTGGTCTATGAATGACAACAGAATAAATCCGTATGCTAATAATGTAAAGGGCATCTACCGTAACTCAATTGATTACTTGAGAACAAAATAATTAAATTAAATAAGTAAATTTTTAAATCCAAAGGATATTTGATTTGTTAAATATCTTTTGGATTATATAATAACATAAAATATGTCAAAAATAACCTGCTTCGGAGAAGTTTTGTGGGATGTTTTTCCTACTCACAAAAAAATTGGGGGTGCCCCTTTAAATGTTGCTATAAGACTACAGTCCTTAGGCAATCAAGTGTCCATGATCAGTGCCGTTGGCAATGACCAGAATGGAGATATCCTGATTAATTTTATAAAAGACTCAGGAATCAGCACAGAACTCATCCAGGTAAACTCCGAATTTGAAACCGGAGAAGTAAAAGTAATGCTTAATGAAAAAGGCTCCGCCTCTTATGATATTATGTTTCCAAAAGCATGGGATAAAATTGAACTTCAAAACAACGCACTTGAAGCAGTTAAAAATTCTGATGCATTTGTATTTGGAAGCCTTGTAGGCAGGGATTTATTGTCCAAAACGACCCTATTGCAGCTTATTGAAATTGCAAAGTATTCTGTTTTTGACGTTAACCTGAGAAAGCCCTATTACACTGCTGAACTATTAATAGAATTATTAAAGAAGGCCGATTTTATTAAATTTAACGATGATGAGCTGTTTGAAATCAGCCGTTATATGGGATCAAAATATAATTCATTGGAGCAAAATCTGGAATTCATAGCAAACCATACCAAAGCAAAAAGCATTTGTGTTACAAAAGGAAGGCATGGGGCAGTTTTGCTGCATCAGGGAAGACTGTTCTATAACAGCGGCTATGAAATCAAAGTAGTGGATACAGTTGGAGCTGGTGATTCTTTTTTAGCTTCACTAATCAGCAAATTGCTAAGTGAGGTAAATCCGCAGGAAGCAATTAATTTTGCATGTGCCGTTGGTGCTTTGGTTGCTCAGAGCGAAGGCGCGAATCCAGACCTTAAAATTGAGGAGATTGAACGTTTTATAAACCCTTTCATCTAAAGAAATAGTATTTTTACTTTTGGTTATTTTTTTATTCTATTGGTATTTATCGATGGAATGTTTTGACATTTTCTTTTAGTGCTGTGGCAGCTTCTTTTACCTGGTAAAATTGCGGGCATCACAAAAAAATATACAATTCAGATTTTTGATAAACGAATTCAAATAGAAAGTATGAAAAAAAATACACTAATAGGAATACTGATGATTTTTATAAATTGCATGTATTCCCAACAGCCGGTACTTTATCTCAATTATAATGAAGCGTCGGGTGTAAGTTCCATCAAGAATGCCATAGACAATAAGCCATTTGTGATAAGCAACACATTTGGCAAACCCGAGAGGATTGCGGGAATTTATGGAAACGCACTGAGAACAGACGGATTTTCCACCTGGGTGTCAGGGGATTTGGCGACACCTCTTCAAGGGCAGGCAACTATTGAAACCTGGATTTCATTGGAGTCTTATCCTTCAGATGAAGAACTGCCTTATAATGGCCTGACGCCTTCTGCTATTGTTTCACAAAGAAAGGATGGAAAAGGATTTTCATTAGGCATAAATACATTTGGCGAGTGGTGGTTTGAGATAAACCTTTCGGGCCAGATTTATAAAGTCAAGGCGCCGGCTAATTTTCCTTTATATGAGTGGGTGCATGTTGCAGGTGTCATAGACGCAGGGGCAGGCACTTTAAAACTGGTGCTCAACGGCAATGTAGTAGCATCAACTGCTATTCCAGCCACTGCGGTATTTACTAAAGCTGATGCGCCTCTACTGGTTGGCAAGAGTGAAGTCAAGAAGACCATGGGTATTTTTTTGATCAACTGTCTGAGCGCCGCTATTGACGAGACAAAAATTTATGCGCGTGCAAAACCAAATTCGGAATTGCTATCTGATTACACGGCGGGAATTGCCTCTGCAGCCACTACAGGAGAGCAGGCAATCGCTGTACCGGAAAGCAGATTTGAAAACGATCTTTTAAGACCGGTTTATCATGCCATGCCGCCTGCAAACTGGACCAATGAGCCTCATGGTCTTGTAAAATACAACAATGCCTATCATATGTTTTATCAGAGAACACCAAATGGGCCTTTTAAAACACAAATGCACTGGGGACATATGACCAGCAGCGATCTGGTACACTGGGAGAATAAAAAAGATGCATTATGGCCAACGCTGGACGGCGGGGGAACGACAGGAACCGATATGAAGGGAATTTGGTCAGGCGACGTGATTGTAAAGGATAATGTAGCGCATGCCCTTTATACAAGCGTGAATCATGGCAGTATGTACAATCCGGGCATATCACTGGCCACAAGCAGTGATGCCAATCTAGAGAATTGGACCAAGAAAGGACCGGTCATCAACAGGCAATTTGTTAATGATTTTAGGGATCCTTACCTATGGAAAGATGCCGCAACAGGCAATTACAATATGATAATCGGAGCTGCAGTGGGCAGCGGAGGAGGTCTTGATTTTTACAGTTCGCCGGATTTGGTAACCTGGAACCACAAGGACCAGTTCTCCACTGTAAACTACGGGCAAATGGACATTGGTTCTGTAATATGGGAGATGCCTGTTTTTGAATCTCTTGGGAATGGCAAATTTTTGCTGATCACCAATCCAATTGGCGGGAGTGTGAATAAATATGGGCCTTCAAAATATACAAGGGCTGTTTATTGGATCGGTACATGGAATGGAGACAAATTTACTCCGGATTTTATTCAGCCGAAAAATTTAGATATTATACATGGACATTTATCGCCAACGGTAACACGAAAAGCAAATGGTCAACTTGTAGGAATAGGTATGGTGGATGAGAGAAGATCATCCCAGGCGCAGCTTAATGCCGGCTGGTGCCATACCTATAGTTTGCCGAGGGTCTACTCTCTACTGTCTGATGCAAAGACTTTAGGACAGGCTCCTGCACCTGAATTACAAAGCTTAAGGTTGGCAGGGAGTAAAAGATCCTTTACCAATTTATCGGTTAATGGAACCCAGCAGTTAAATGCAGATGGCAGCGCCATTGAAATTGTGGCTAGTGTGAATCCAGCGGCAGCAGCCACGCAGTATGGGATAAATTTTGCAGTTTCAGCAAGCGGAGGCGAGTATACAAAATTGTATTATGATGTAAATACCAAACAGATAGTATTGGATAAAAGCCATTCAAGCCTGTCTTCCGAGAATGAAGAAAACACACTTATAAAAGGGGATTATGACGAGGCCGCATTTGGAAAACCTGTCAAATTCCAAGTTTTCATTGACCATTCCATTATTGATGTCTTTATAAATGATGCTGCTGCATTTTCAAGCAGGATATATCCAACAAAAGCGGACAGCAAAGACATTCAGCTGAACTCTGTGGGAGGAGCTTCGATTTTCACTAATGTTGAGGTTTATAATCTGGACAAAGCCTTTGGTATAGCCCAGACGAAAATTAATATATCAAGCGAGAGTGTTATTGCAGAACACGCTGAGAATGGTAAAGAGTTTTTTGTTTCAGTGAGCAATAATACATTTAAAAGTACACTGAACCCTTCCCTTTGGCAGGTAGAAAATTTACCGCAAGGCATCCAGGTTTCAAGTATTGCAAGAGTTTCGGATACCAAAGCTAAAATTGCCCTTCAGGGCAACAGCACCAGTGATTATGATACGAATCGTTCGGTAACACTTTCCGTACCGGCTACTGAATTTACAGAAGATAAGGCGCCGTCAATAGTTACTGGTACGGCTGTTATTTTCAAAGCAGTGCAGGAAGCTATGACAACATTGGACCTGTCATCTGCTGCCGAATTAAAGGAAGGTTTCGAAGCGGAAAAGGAAATCGAGGTCAAGGTTGTCAATAATAAATGAGCGACTTTTTTTAATTCCGGCTCCTGGACTTTGTAGAACCTTCCTACTGGATTGCAATATAATATAAGCCGCATTGATTCAACCAGGGTAAAAATAACCTTATCTGGAATTGCACAGGACTACGACAAGGATATTACCAATTTTACTGTTACGGTTGCTTTGTCAGAGTTTCTAAACGGCGATTCGGAAATAAGCGGTACTATAGTCAGCGTAAATCAGGGTATTGTATTTAAGGCTGTTAAAGGAGAGTTGTTGTATGATTTTGAAGGCGGTGATTTGGCCAATTGGTCAGTGGTGAGCGGAAATGCTTTTTCAAATGCTGATGTTACCAATAAAACCGACTGGTTTGCAGGAACCTTTATGCAGCAGGGAACTTATCATATGTGGGGATTTCGGGATGGTGAGGATGTTCAGGTTGGAGAAATAAGAACCGGTACATTTACCCTTGAAGGAGACGGAAAGATTAATTTTTTAATCGCTGGGGGAAATGATATGAACAATTTATATTTGGCTCTTGTTAATGCCTCTACCGGGGCCGAACTAATGAAAGCCACCTGAGATAATTCCGAGACCTATAAAGCAGGTTCATTTGATGCAAGCGCTTACAAGGGTTTAAATTGTTACCTGAAAGCAGTTGACAACAGCACAGGTGGATGGGGACATTTAAATTTGGATGTCATCAGTGTTCCAGTCCCGGATAATGCCGTTATGCCTTTACCACCAAGTTTAGCTGTAACAGGAGTGGTGATGAATCCTTCAAGTTTTTCACTGGCAGTTGGAGAATCAAGAACCATAACAGCTTTAATATCGCCTGAGAGTGCCACAAATAAAAACGTTACATGGTCTTCTTTGAATACAGCTGTAGCGGAAATTGATGCTCAGGGAAAAGTAACTGCTAAATCAACTGGTACTGCAGTATTGAAAGTTCAAACAGTCCAGGGTGGTTTCACTGCTCAAAGTACACTTACTGTTACCCAGGCCCCTAGTTATCTTAATTACGATTTTGAAAGCGGTAAATTATCAGGCTGGACAGCTACGGGCGATGCTTTTTCAGATGCCGATGTAAGTGAGGATACTATGTTTTGGGGCACTACTCCGTTCAACCAGCAGAAAAGATACCATTTATGGAGCTTTAAAAGCGGAGGAGATACCCAAACAGGCAGTATAAGAACAGCAGATTTTTAAATTAGGGGGTGTGGGAAAGTATCTTTTTTAGTGGACGGAGGCCAGAATTTGAATTCTTTATATATCGCTTTAGTCAGGGCATTGGAGAATCAGGTTTTATTCAAACAAACCGGTAAGAATTCAGAAGCCTATAGCGCTTCTTTTTTTGATGTCGCACAGTACATCAATGAGATCTGCTATATAAAAGTAGTTGATAATACATCATCTGGATTTCAATCCTTGGGGCAGCACCTTTTACATTGCTTTTGCCTTATGTTGATTTGTTCTGGACGATAACATTGGCTGTTATCATTGGTATAATCATTTCTTCTGCTTTCTCGGACATATTGGTATATGCTACAGATCTGCTGCCAGGGAAGGTTGGTGTGATTGCAGGGTTATTTTTCGGCTTTGCTTTTGGGATAGCTGGAGTTGGTTCTGCTCTCTTGGGATGGCTAGCTGACAGGACAAGTATAGAATACGTTTTTACGGTTTGCGCATTCCTGCCGCTTATCGGAATTATTACTGCATTCCTTCCTAAATATTGAACATAAAAAGGTTAGATAATTTCATAAGCTTTATTGGTTATTATATCATTTCTAAAATTAATGCAAAAAAGAGGCTGAAATTATCAGTCTCTTTTTTGTGTAATTGCAAAGTGAAGTTTTAATAAAGAAAGGTTTTTAGCTTTCTAAATTTAAATTGAACATCAAATAAATATTTAAAAAAAAAAATATTTAGCAAGATATGACATGCACTGTTTGTCCTTGTATTGTCCTTGATTGTTATAGTAAAGTGATTAAGTAGAACGTAAATTTGTCTGATAGATTATTAAAAAATAAAGATGATAATTAAGAGTAAAAAAATAAAAATAAAGATCCTCCTTTTAATGCTTTCTTTAGGTGTTTTAATGGCATCGTGTGGTGGGAAAGAAAGGAAAAAAGTTGAAGAAGAAAAATCTTCAGTTTATGAAGAACAAGATCAAACAGTAGAATCTTCCAGCGGTATAACACATATTTTATTGCAGTCGAACGATGATATGAGATTTGATAAAAATGAAATAACCGTAAAAGAAGGACAGCTGGTAAAGATAACTTTAAAGCATATGGGTAAGATGCCTAAAACGGCAATGGGACATAATTTTGTGCTGTTAAAAAAGGGTGTAAGCCTTTCTGATTTTGCTAATAAAGCGGCTCAGGCAGTGGGGCCGGAATATGAACTTCCTGCTGAAATTTCTGCCAGTACAATTATTTATACTAAAATGATTGGAGGAGGCGAAAGCGTTACGGTAGAGTTTCAGGCGCCTGCAAAAGGAACGTATGACTACTTGTGTTCCTTTCCAGGTCATTATGCAATGATGAAAGGTTTGTTTATTGTTCAATAAAAGTAATTAAAATATGTATATAGTTTTTAAGAATATTCACTCGCTGGCTGCAGACTTCTCGCTTCTGTTTCTTTTAATATCAATTTTCTACGCTTATTTCAGTCTCTATAAAGGCGCATCATTTACAAAAAAATCAAAAGCGATTGCTCTGCTGGGATTAATAGGAGTGCACCTGCAGCTTGTTTTAGGGGTTGTGTTGTATTTCTTATCTCCAATGGGAGTTTCTAATTTTTCAGCAGAGATGATGAAAAATTCCACGGCACGTCTTTATGCTTTAGAACATCCTATGGTTATGATTATTGGAATAATCTTAATTACTGTAGGTTATTCCAGATCTAAAAAAGCATTTGATAACAGTTCTAAATTTAAAAATATAGCCATTTTTTATACAATTGGTTTGATATTAATTCTTTCAAGGATACCCTGGAAAGCATGGCTTGGTTAATTTCCGAAGAAAATACTGTTATTATGCTGTCTGTTTTAATTAGCGGACAGCATTTTTTATTTGGAGTTTTTAAGATAGTTTTTTGAAAGGTCACAACGTGGTAATTTTGATGTTTTTTGAGAGGCTGTAATTATTAATCTGAGCATTTGCTTATAAGCGCATAATATATTAAATAATTAAAATATTCAATATATTGCAGTTAATTATCAAATTGCCTTCACAATGACTAAGTTGGAAAAACTAATCACATCAGAGTTTTTTATAGACAAGTATTTACAAAATGTCCCAGATAATTTTAAATGGCAGAACACTCCTCTGCAGATTTACCCCCTCAGTAGGCTTACTGATTTATTTACACTGCCGATTCCTTTTATTAGAAATGATTATAATTTTTTGTTTTATCTGAAACAAGGAGATTTTGTGCAGGTGATAGGAACGGAAAATTATCATGTACAGGCTGATTCATTTGTATTTGTAGCTGCAGGTGTTGTTAATTCACTACAAAAGGTATCAAAGGATATGGCAGGATATTTTGTATTGATAAAAGATGAAGCGATGTCTGCTTTTTTTAATAGAGAAAAACTTTTAAGTCTTTATACGATTAATCCTGTTTTTAAAATGAACAGCAGCGACAGCGCATGGATGGGCAGTCTTTTGGAGCTGCTCTGGTCAGAATATGAGTCTGATCAGCCTAATGCTTTTATAGGGCATGGCATTGGGCAGGCGCTGCTTTATAAAGTCCTTGATCTTTCAGGCATCAATAAGCCGGTCTCAAGGATGCAGCAGATTGCAATTGAGTTTAAGATTCTGGTGCATCGCAATTTTATGACCGAAAAAAATGTCTCCTTTTATGCAGATTATTTTTCGGTATCGGAAAATTACCTGAACAGATGCGTTAAAAAATACTTTTATAAAAGTTCCAAAGAGATCATAACAGAAACTACTATTCTCAACAGCCAGGTAATGCTTTGGACTCTGTCAAAATCTATAGCAGAAATAAGCTATGAGCTTAATTTTGAGGACCCTTCTTATTTTACCCGCCTCTTTAAAAGATTTACAGGAACATCTCCCACGGAATACAGACGGAAAATAATGCACGATTTGTCCTGAATAAGGTATAGTCTGTCATGTTAAAGAAATTACAGCCCAAGTAACTTTGTAGAAATAAAATTTCACTTTTTAGCCTCAGAAACTAAGGGTGATTTTGAAGTTATTAATCTGTAATTTTTTCTTGAATATGCTTAAAAATAAAAAAGTTGTTGGAGTTTTTTTTAGT
Organism: Flavobacterium pectinovorum; assembly: GCF_022802975.1. Taxonomy (GTDB): domain Bacteria; phylum Bacteroidota; class Bacteroidia; order Flavobacteriales; family Flavobacteriaceae; genus Flavobacterium; species Flavobacterium pectinovorum_B. Next base: position 128,366 of record NZ_JAFEVZ010000007.1, on the reverse strand, counting down.
TTTTTTCTTTCTGTTTCCTCGCTTCTTGCTCAATCTGAAGGCGATGAAAATAATAAAACTATCCAAAATCCACCTGTAAATATGGAGGCTATGGCTGGTTCCCGAGGTGTTTTTTATCAAATGATAATTGCAAAAAAGTTTCAAAGTATTCCAAAGCTGGGTTTCTTTGGACTTACAAGTGTTAATGCTGCTTGGGAAAAAGAAATTACTCCCGATATTATGAGCCAGGCGCATTTGACTTATAGCCTTTTCAAAGGCCTTGATGTTACTGCAGGTTTTCAATATTCCCCTATCTACAGCTTCAGACCTGTAGCAAGTTTAATGTACACCTATGCTTCACCAGACTTTATGATTGTCGTGAATCCTAAAGTGGATCTTGCAGATGATGCGGCAACTGAAACTATGATGCTTTTAGAGTATAAACCTAAAATCAATGAAAAATTCCGTTTTTACAGCCGCATTCAGAGCATGTATGGATTCGTTCCAGAGTCAGGAACTCATAACAGGAGCTCTATTCTCTTAAGGGCCGGATTAAGTTATAAAGAATTTAGCTTTGGTGCCGGATCTAATTTTGATTGGTACGGACCTGTCAAACACAATGAAAATAGTATAGGAGTATTTGTCAATACATTGATTTTCTAAAATCAAATCATTATAAAATAGATTTTCTCAATTCGGTCTTTTCAATCTTAATTATGTGTTTATTGATTGCATTTCGAGAAACTTAAGGATTTTTATAAATTCAGAACTTGGGACATAATTCATTTAAAACACAATAAAATTTTAACTTATGGGACAGAAAACTGTTGGCATTATTGTAGGATCTATAAGAAAGGATTCATACAATAAAAAAATTGCGGATTATTTAATCAAAAATACTCCGGAAGGATATATTTTTAAAATTATTGAAATAGGGAATTTAGTTTTATACAATCAGGACTATGATGATGCTGATCAACCTGAGAGTTATAGTTCTTTTAGAGAAGAGGTAAAATCATCTGATGGTATTATTTTTGTAACTCCTGAACACAACAGATCTTTTCCGGCTGCCTTAAAAAATGCATTGGATGTTGGTTCGCGACCTTACGGACACAGCGTTTGGAGCAATAAACCTGCTATGGTCATTTCGTCTTCGATAAGCAGCATCAGCGGTTTTGGAGCGGCACATCATTTGAGACAGGTTTTGAGTTTTCTAGGTATGCCAGTTTTGCCGCAGCCTGAGGTTTATCTTGCTGATGTGCAGTATTTGTTTGATGATAAAAACAGGCTTATAAAGGAAGAAACGGCTGATTTTCTTCTTCACGCTTTAGTAGCATATATAGATTTTGCAGAGAGGTTTATAAAATAGATAGAAGAAGTTTGTTTAACAGATAAAAATGATTTGCCTCTGAATTAAGAAACGTAAAAGTATTTTTAATTCGGAGGCAATTTATTAATTATATCTATTTATGAGCAGGGATTGATCTAATGTTTTTAATTAAAAACCACTTGAAGTTTTGAATGTTTTAATCTTCTTTTCCAATGCAAGCTGAAGCAGTATGTCAAGCTTATTTCTGTATTGTAGAGTAATCTGCCCAGGCTGAGTCTGGTTTTGTTTCTGCGGACCCATTAAATACAAGGATTTTCATGTCATTCAGTTTTTTATTTTTAAATTTAGATTTACTGGTAGAGTATATATTATATTCAAAATCTATAAAGATGCAGGGGAATTTATAGCATTATCAAAAAATCATTTGTCATTTTGAAAAAAAGAATACAGCACTAAGACAAACACATCTTAGGCGATTTTACATATTTTGAATGTAGATTTATTCTTAAATATTTAAATATAGTGCTATATAAATATTGCATATTGCTGTTGTAAAAGTGGATTTTGAAGTACAGCAAGTTCATTTTTGAATTCTGGATGGATTTTATCGATATCCACTACCTGGAACTTGCCTCCAAAATTACGAATGCCGTTAAGAATGAGTCCAAGCGCATAAGAAGTATTATTGTCTTTCCATATTTTAAAGTTTTTCTCTGGTAATAACTCGTCCATTCTGTACTGTATAAATCCCTTTTTATTCTCTTGCGTGTCTATGGATAAATATTCTTTGGATAATTTTAAATATTCTTCGAGGTCTATTTTATTGTAATCTTTCCAAAGAGAAATGAAAATTATGTTAGAGTAAGATTCGGAACAGTTCTGAATCATTGCAGAGATTTGTTCTGTTAAGGAGGCGAGAGAGATTGAGTAAGGAGCCGCACCGTAGGAGTAGGATTGAAGTATGGCGGTCTCAATTATTTGTGTTAAATCATTTTCTTTGTTCATCTTAATGCTCGGTGTGCTGATTATAAATTAGTACCTGTAAAGGTATTTACTATAATATTGCAACATCAGGAGTATTCAGGTAAAGACTAGGACAAAACGTAATCGGATATCTGTTTCTGAAAAACAAAGTGATTATGCCATTACATCACAAAATATTATTAAAACATTCGGCAAAAAGTTTCAAATCTTCGAGTAAAAGGTTTGAATTTACTCCTTCTAAGGTTACTGAAACTGATTTTTAAAATCGGTTAAAACGTTGAAACCCCTTGTCATTACTACGATGCGGTTTTTTTTATTCCTCATCTTGTTTTCAAAAACGCTCAAAAGTGCCCTAATTTTTGTGGATTATTTGTGGCATTTTATCTTTTCAAAAAAAGCTGCCACAAAAACCTGTTTAATTTATTTGTAGTCAACATGTAAAGCTGTTTAACGACTTGATTTAGAGATATTATAATTCGACCTTTATTAACTTATTAAATTGTTGAATTATGTTAGAAAGCAGTTTTGGAATTACCTTCTTTTTGAGGAGTTCCGCGAAAAGCACAAGTGAAAGATATACTTATATCAGGATTACTGTTAATTGCGTGCCTAAAGAAACCTCCACGAAACGAAAATGGAATGTAAACCGCTGGGATCAGAAAACCGGAGGTGCAATAGGAAACAAAGAAGATGCTAAAACTTTCAAAAGGATTGCTGGCTAAGGTAACTTGTACCCGCTTAGGATGCTGTATTAGTATGGACTATCGGTTCAATATTTTGTGGAAACTCCGTAAAATCTGCTTTGCAATTTATTTTTCTTATTCTCTTTTATGGTTTTATAGTATTACCATTCTTTTTTGAATATACTGTTGAAAAACCTATTAACCTGAACTCGATTATTAATTTTTGAAGCAGAAAGATTAGGATTTTACAGCAAGTATCGTCCCGCTTTCCGTTACAATCTTATGTCCCGAACTCCGGCCATAAGGATTTTTACTTTACACGAGCGAAGCGAACTGGCGTAGCAATAGGTGCTAAATGGAAACATTTTGCTTTTTTAGCATCATTTGTAAAAATAATAATCCAATCTTAAACTATCTCCAACAGTTTCAACCGTTGGAGATAATTATAATCGAGTTCAGGTTATTAAGATTAGAGTCAGGTCTTCATTTTTGGTTAAAGCACCCCCTTATTAATGTAATAGCACCCTAGTGTAGTTTTGAGTAGTTTATAAATTAGCGATCATAAATATTGAGCAATGCATTTTGGCTAAAACGCTAGATTACTAATACTTAGTTTCATTAACATATTAAAAAACAAAAAATGAAAATCATTTATAAAATTATTTTATACTTACTAATAAGCACTACCTTAATTATGCCAGCCAAGGCTCAATTTTTGAATAAAATTGTTGTAGCCTTGGATGGCAGCGGAGATTACACAAAAATTCAGAACGCTGTTGATGCCGTTTCTCCGGGACTTAAGAAACGCACTATTATCTACATCAAAAATGGTTTATACAATACTGAAAAAATTCTGGTTCCTGATAATAAAACGAATATTACGTTTCAGGGTGAAAGCCGGGATAAAACCATAATAAGTTATCACATCTATGATTGTAAAGGCGGCTTAAATAATAAATGTCCCGCTGAAGATGCGGCAAAATGGTCAGGTCAGGCCATTCGTACATCAGCATCGGTTACTATTCAGGGTGATGGGTTCCATGCAGAAGATATTACTTTTCAAAATACAGCAGGGGCTGTAGGACAGGCATTGGCAATTTATGTTACTTCTGACAAAAATACTTTTGTCAATTGTAATTTTCTAGGTTATCAGGATACTGTTTTTTTAGCGAAAGACAAGACAAGAAGCTACTTTAAAAATTGTCTTATTCAGGGAAGAACAGATTATATCTACGGTGGCGGTATTGGGTATTTTGATTCGTGCGAGATACGAAGTTTCGGAGGCGGCTGGATTACAGCGCCCAGCACACCAAAAGAACAGGCTTACGGTTTCGTTTTTTATAAATGTAAATTGACGTTTTCTGAAAAAAGTCCAAGAGAAAAAGACGATACTCAGTTGGTAAGTTTAGGTCGTCCATGGCATAATTTTCCAAAAGTAGCCTGGATTAAGTGCAATATGGGAAAAGAAATTCATCCTGTTGGATGGCCAACGGTATGGAATATGGAATATGCTTCAACCAGTAAAGATTTAAATTTATACGAATACAAAAATACCGGCTCAGGAGCAGATATGTCTAAACGTGCTAATTGGCTGGGGCTTCGTGAATTGACTTCGGAAGAGGCAGTTTTTTATAGTGCAGAAAATGTACTTAAGGGAGAAGATAACTGGCAGCCATTAAAATAATAATAAATCTAAAAAACATTCATGAAGAAATTATTCTTAGTACTTATATCAGTCATAATATATTCGAATGCATCTGCTCAGGGCAAATTAAAACTGTGGTACCATAAACCTTCAAAAGCATGGACGGATGCCTTACCTCTGGGAAATGGCAGACTGGGCGCTATGGTTTACGGCATTCCCCAGCGCGATACAATCCAGATTAATGAAGATACTTTCTGGTCGGGAAGTCCTTATCAGAATGTGAATCCAAATGCGAAAAAGAGTTTAAAGACCATTCAAAAGTATATTGAAGATGAAAATTATATTGATGCCCAGAAATTAGCACTTGAAGATATCATAGCCGATCGTAAAATTACCTCCCACGGTCAGGTATATCAATCGATCGGAAATCTGATCTTAACAGTTCCGGGACATGAAAAGTTTACTGATTTTTACAGGGAATTAGATTTGAAAACCGCTGTTGCAACAACAAGGTATAAAGTTGACGGAGTTGCTTTTAAGAGAGAAATTTTTACGTCATTTCCCGATCAGTTGATTATCATTCGTCTTACTTCTGATAAAAAAAGAGCCATAAACTTCAATACATCTTTTGTCGGACCATTAAAGAAAAATATGGTTACAGTTGCCTCGGTGGTGCCTGTTAATCAAAATAAATTACTTGTGGTTGATGGAAAATGTACGCGGGATAAAGAAGAGAACATACCTAATCTTTTAAATTTCAATGCTCAAATAAAGGTAGAAATCAAAGGAGGAATTCAAAAAGGAACCGAAAATAGTATCGTGGTTACCAATGCCAACGAAGCAATCATTTATGTTTCAGTCGCTACCAATTTTAAGAATTATAATGATATTTCAGAAGATGCCGAAAAAAAAGCCAAAGCATATTTAGCGAAATTTTCAAAACCATACGAAAAGGCAAAGGCAGACCATATTTTGGCTTATCAAAAGCAATTTAACAGGGTACAGCTGGATTTGGGACATTCAGAACAAACGACTAAACCCACCGATCAGCGAATTGCAGAATTTGCAGGAGTTGAAGATCCGGATTTAGTTGCTTCTTATTTTCAGTTTGGACGTTATTTATTGATTTCTTCGTCACAGCCCGGAACCCAGCCTGCCAATTTACAGGGAATCTGGAATCCTAATTCAGGTCAATATCCGGCCTGGGACAGCAAATATACCACCAATATTAATGTGGAAATGAATTACTGGCCTGCTGAGGTAACTAATTTAAGTGAATGCCACGATCCTTTTATTCAGTTGGTAAAGGATGTTAGTATCACCGGTAAACAAACGGCTTCTGAAATGTATGGAAGCAGGGGATGGACACTTCACCATAATACCGATTTGTGGAGATCGACAGGCGCTGTAGATAAAACCGCAGGAATTTGGCCAACGTGCAATGCATGGTTTAGTGCTCATTTGTGGGAGAAGTTTCTTTTTTCCGGAGATAAGGTTTATCTAAAAGAAGTGTACCCAATTCTGAAAAGTGCCTCCGAATTTTATCAGGATTTTTTGATTAAGGATAAAAAGACCGGTTATCTTGTTGCATCACCTTCTATTTCGCCAGAACATACTCCGGGTCTGCATTCTTATGATATCATAAAGCCGGATGGAACTTCAGGCAAGGAAAGATGTAATGTTTTTGCGGGTGTAACCATGGACAATCAAATTATTTTTGATTTATTATCGAACACTATTGACGCTGCTGAAATTCTGAAAATTGATGCTGAATTTTCGGAACAATTAAAAAATATCCGTTCTCAATTGCCGCCTATGCACATTGGAAAACATACACAATTGCAGGAATGGCTTGAAGATTGGGATCGTAAGAATGATTCTCATCGTCATCTTTCGCATTTATGGGGTGTTTTTCCCGGAAGAGAAATCTCACCATTTGCAACTCCCGAACTTTTTGAAGCATCGAGAAATACGCTTACCGGAAAAGGAGATGCAAGCCGTGGCTGGTCAATGGGCTGGAAAGTTTGTCTTTGGGCACGATATTTAGACGGTAATCATGCTTATCAATTAATTAAAAATCAGCTCAATTTAAAACCGGCAAACGCAACGATAAAAGACCCTGACGGCGGAACTTATACAAATATGTTTGATGCTCATCCGCCATTTCAGATTGATGGTAATTTTGGATGTACAGCAGGTATAGCCGAAATGTTATTACAAAGCCATGACGGTGCCGTTTTTTTATTGCCGGCATTGCCTGATACGTGGGCACAAGGTTCTGTAACAGGTTTAAGGTCAAGGGGAGGTTTTGAAATAGAAAAAATGGAATGGATAAATGGAAAGGTAAAGTCTGTTGTAATAAAATCAAATTTAGGTGGAAATCTCAGGCTCAGAAGTTACAGCAAATTAGAGGGAAATTCAGCCCGTTCTGCTGAAGGTGTAAATTCTAATATTTTGTTTAAATCACAGCCTGTTGCAAAACCTGTAATTTCTTCAGGAGCTGTATTTAACGGCGGGTTTGTTCCAAAGGTTTTTGAATATGATGTTGATACAAAGAAAGGCAATGTATATGTTTTCAAATTAGCAGAATAACAAACTCGTTTTCTGGATATAAAATTCATTTATATCAATACCTCGGAGTCTTCATTCCGAGGTATTTTTTTATGCTTCAATTTTAAAAAATGACTTGCCCTAAAATCATCTAAATACTGTTTCTTAATCAAAAAAATGGAACATATAGTTTTTTTTAAAGAGGGCTGTCTCACAAAAATGGATTTGTCTTAGGTGTTGTTGTTTTTACTGTTAAACCATTAAAAACAAGGTGTTTTCTGTTATTTGAACTCCCTATTATTGTATTTCGTCCCCTCTTTGAGGTAAGCTGAATTCTATATTTGCTATCAATCAGACGACATAGAAACTATTGTTTACAGGTCAAAATTCCGGCTGATTAATTTTACTTCATAAGAAAAACAAAATAAGCAGGGATAACAAGAAAATAACTGATATGGAAGAAAAATTATGATATCAAATGCAGGTTTTAGTGTGGGCATACTATAATCTGTGTAAACAATGAATTTAAATTTTACTAACTAACCAAACCAACAAAAAAGTATGAAAAAAAGAATATCAAGGGAGAACTATGGCTCATTTGAAGGGATTAAAATGAAAACCAAAGTAATACTCCTGATTTACTTAATGCTTTCGCTTTCTCTTTATGCGAAAGAAGAAAAAAAGTCAAAACTTAGAAAAGCTGTCATAATACTTCATGACAGATCAAATACAAAAAAAGCAGCAGAAAAATTTCTGTATGTTCAGCAGAAAGATATTATCGGAAAGGTTACAGATGATAAAGGTCTTGGCATTCCAGGGGTTTCTATTGCTGTAAAAGGATCGAAAATAGGGACTGTAACTGATTTTGATGGAAATTTTAAAATTGCAGCAGCTTCAAACGCCACTTTAGTCTTCACTTTTGTGGGTATGAAGACAAAAGAAGTAGGTGTTGGCGGAAAAACTACTCTTAACGTTATAATGGAAGCCGAATCTACTGATCTGGATGCGGTTGTTGTAATTGGTTATGGGAGTACTAAACGAAAGGATTTAACAGGAGCTGTAGCCTCCGTGAGTATGGAGGATTTAAAGGATATTCCGGCGACTTCTGTTCTGCAGGCAATCGCAGGAAGAATGGCGGGTGTAAATGTGACTATTGCAGATGGTTCTCCGGATATGCCCATTAAGGTTCGTGTAAGAGGTGGTGGGTCTATCACACAGGATAACTCTCCTTTGTTTATTGTTGATGGTTTTCAGGTAAATAATATAAACGATATTGCACCCGGGGACATTGAGTCAATTGATACGCTAAAAGATGCTGCTTCGACTGCTATTTATGGTGCTCAGGGAGCAAATGGGGTTATTCTTATCACTACAAAATCAGGAAAAGCGGGTAAGACAGAAATTAATATGAATGCCTATACAGGGATTAAGAATACTTATAATTTAACAGAAGTATTATCTCCGTATGATTATGTCTATTTTCAAAAAGAGCTGGATCCGGGCGCAAATTCAAGTGGTTCTTTTTACAGTATGTACGGCGCATGGGATGATGTAGATATTTATAAATCTCAAAAAGGAACAGACTGGCAGGAAAAAATTTATAGTAATACCGGAATTCAAAAACATTTTGATATTGGCATGACCGGTGGCGAATCAAGTCTGAAGTATAAAGTGAATTATGCTCATGACGATGAAGAATATATTATGCTAAATTCAGCCTACAAAAGAGATTACCTGAGTTTTAACCTGAATAAAAAAATAAGTCCTAAGTTAACATTTGATTTTAATACCAGAATTTCAAATACGGTTATTACCGGTCCAAGTGTTTCTTCGGGAAGTAAATTGAGAGACGGAATTAAATATGCCCCGATTTATAGCTTAAATGGCGGTCCGGGAATTGCATTAGGAGGAGCAGACGATATTACTTCCCCCGAAGCTCTAAGTTCACTTAATGATCCTGTTTACAATATTATTAATGAATACAAAGATCAGAACAGGCTGAATGTGACTATTAATGCGGGAATAAACTGGCAGCCTATAAAAGGTTTAACGGTTTCTTCTAAAGGAAGTTATGCAGCCAATAGAGACTTTACAGATAATATCTGGCTGAACAAAACAGGTGAGGCGAGTTCTAATGGAGGACAGCCGGTAGCACGTCGTACAGATATTAAAGGTTATATATGGACGATACAAAATACGGTTTCTTATAATGTTCCTTTTGCAGATAATACGCATAAACTGGATTTAATGGCCGGGCAGGAAATCTATAATTCTCAGGAAGAAGAAATGCGCAACGATTCAAAATTTTTCCCTGTAGATTTTACGGCAAAAGATGTTCTGGCAATGTGGAATTACGGTACTCCACAGCCTACTTACACCACTATAAAAGAGCCTTCCAGAACCTCTTCGTTTTTTGGACGTGCCAATTATACCTTCCGTGAGCGCTATATTTTCACGTTAACAGCCAGATCAGATTCAAAAAATGTATTTTCTGAGGAAAATCGTCAGGGATTCTTTCCGGGAGCAGCCTTTGCATGGAGATTATCAGATGAATCATTCATGAAATCAACCGATAAATGGCTGTCAAATGCCAAAATGCGTTTGAGTTATGGTGAAGTAGGAAATGCAAGAGTAGGATCATATTGGAGACAGGAATATGGATTTCAGTCTTCCAGCAGAAATTTATATTACATCAATGACCAGCCGCAAAGTGCCCTGGTGACCTCAAATGTATTGAAAAACGAAAATTTGACATGGGAAACGACAATATCTTCAAACTTAGGACTTGATTTAGGTTTTTTCAATCAGCGTTTAAAATTAAGTATTGATGTTTACAAAAATGATACGAAAGACTTAATCCTGGGAGTTGCATTACCTTCAAATTCGGGTTATGATACCCAATATCAAAACATCGGAAGGACTTCAAACAAAGGATTAGAGATTACTGCATCAGGTGATATTATCAAAAATGATGACTTTATATTATCAGCTAATTTTAATATAGCCTTCAACAAGAATATTGTAAAAGAGTTGGATGGCTCCAGTGAAATGATTGCAGCTTCCAATTGGGCACCAGCCGTAGGTAGAGATGATTACAGAGCTATCGTAGGACAGCCTGTGGGATTAATTTACGGATATGTTTCTGACAGATATTACACTTTTGACGACTTTACTTATGATGGTGTGCAAAAGAAATGGATTCTGAATCCGGGTGTGGCTGATGCTTCTAAAGTTATTACTACTTCAGGAAATTATTTCGGACCGGGGCACATAAAACTTAAAAAATTAAGTGGCGACGGTACGGTAATTACACCGGATCAGGACAGAAAAGTAATCGGAAGGGCACAGCCTAAACATACCGGAGGATTTTCTATAAGCACAGCCTATAAAGGTTTTGATTTGTCTGCGATGTTCAACTGGTCTTACGGGAATGATATATATAATGCCAATAAGATTGACAATACTACTTTTAGCGGTTCAAAAAGATACCAAAACATGAGTGCCGAGATGAGCATACAAAACCGCTTTACAACAATTGATCCGGCAACAGGATACAATATTATGTTTGGTGAATATGCAAACCCTGCACTTTTACAGGAGATCAATCAGGGAAAAAGTTTATGGCATCCTCTTTCTAATTCAACCATTTTGACAGACTGGGCAATTGAAGACGGTTCATTCTTACGACTTGGAAGTTTAACAATAGGATACACACTGCCTGAAAGTATTACAAAAGAAGGATTTGTAAAAAATGTACGTTGTTACTTTACAGGAAACAATTTAATGATCTGGACCAAATATTCGGGTCAGGATCCTGAGGTTGACGGTATTCGCAATACACCATTAACGCCAGGAGTAGACTGGTCTGCTTATCCAAAAGCAAAAACATTCCTTTTTGGGGTTAATGTAACATTTTAATAAACAAAGACATGAAAAAACGATTATACTATTTTAGCCTTATTTTTTTATTGGTTTGTATTTCTTGTGATAAGGATTTTTTAGACACAACTTCACCTTCGAAGCTGAGTTCTGAGACCGTTTTTAAAACCCCTTCTATGGCAAAAGCGGCTGTGATGGGTGTATATGGAAAAATGACGGACAGTTATATCTACGGTCAGAAATTATCAGTTAACTGGCAGGGTTTTTCGGATATTGAAACCAATCAGGGTTTTACTTCCACAGCTTATAATTCTACAACCAGCGATCAGGGAGCAGGAAATTTTTATGATGATCCTTATAACCAGACCACAAAATGGCAGGGGCTGTTTCAATTGGCTGAATTAGCTTCATCTTCTGTGGATGGTATCAGAAATTCTCCTATTCTTGAAACTCAGGCTGCTAAAATGAAACCTTTATTAGGTGAGGCATTAGTGATGCGATCATTGGCTTATTTTGAGCTGGTTCGTAACTGGGGAGATGTTCCGTATAAAGAAGGAACTTCTAAGTCTGATTTGTCTAATGTTTATATTGGAAAAGTAGACAGGGATCTTATTTACGCAAGTCTGATTAAAGACTTGGAAGAAGCACAAGGTTATTTGCCGTGGCTAAAAACAGATGCGGAGTATTCAAGTGTAGAACGTATCACAAAAGGTTTTGCAAAAGGGCTTTTGGCAAGAGTGGCACTTTTTGCAGGAGGCTGGTCTTTGCGAGATGGGAATGCGTTTCCGGGGAAAGATTTGGAGCATCATCCTTCAATTCCTGAAACAGGCAATTACTATGTGGGAAGAGTTAAAAACTGGAGAGACTATTATCAAATAGCTGCTCAACAAACTGCCGAAATGCTTGGAAATGCAGCAAATCCTCACCGTTTAGATCCTCAATATGAAAATATATGGAAATCGGTTTGTGGTTTACAGCAAAATGTAAACAACGAAAATTTGTTTGAAGTAGCGTTTGGTCTCGGAAATAATGGAGACATCGGTTCTTTAATGGGATACGAAGTGGCGAGTAACAGTAAATATGGCAGCAGAGGTTTTGGAGGTACTTATGTAGGTTCTCAGGCATACTATTTCTATTCTTTTACGCCGGAAGATAAACGTCGTGATGTGACGCTAAGCTGGCTGAATTATACAAAAGATAATGTTGAAGGTGTTAAAAATGATCCGTTGAGTGTAAATTTTGCAAAATGGAGAATTTACTGGATGTCGAGCTCTTATTTATCCTTGCACAAAACGGCTAATTCACGTATTGCGACTGGTGTTAACTGGATTTTGATGCGCTATTCGGATATATATTTGATGTTTGCCGAAGCAGAAAATGCATTAAATGGTGCAGATGCTGTAAATACAACCGCTGGAATGTCTGCCAGACAGGCATTAGAAAAAGTTCGTGAAAGAGCTTTTGGAACCGGATCGTCTAAAATTCAGGCTTATGATCCTGATTTCTTTGAAGCAATTGTTAACGAACGTGCCTGGGAATTTGGCTGCGAAGGGATCCGCAAACAGGATTTGGTGCGTTGGGGCTTATTATCGGACAGAATGGAGACGATGAAAAAAACATTGTGTTTGATGCTTGATAATAAACAAACAGTAAAGATTTTTGATAAAACATACGCACCAACGGATTTTCCTAAAACAGTATATTACAAACTAAAGGATACTGAATACATAGACAAGACTTCACTTAATTATTATACAGAGCTTTCTTCGAGTCCCGGAGCAGAATATAAAAGTGTAAGCTGGTTTCCTAAAAATGCAGAGAAACCTGCAACCGGAACCAATAAAAATTATATAGACTGGCCGGTGAAGGTTTTATTGGCCGGTACAGGATTGAACAGCAGCTATGACTATTCAGGTTTTTTAAGTACGATGACTAATGGTGCTGAAATTCAAAGTAATCTGGCTCAGTTTTCTAAAGGCAATAACAGCTGTAATTACAGGCACTTTTTCTGTATTTATTACGAGGATATTTTTGAGTCTAAAGGCAAAATAAATAACTCATACGGTTTTTAAGTAACGACATTAATTTAATTTTAATTATAATGAAAAATAAATTATTAATTTTTAAGGTTTTGCTCCTCATTGTAACCCTGTTCAGTTGTGAAAAAGATTACAATGACTGGGATGTAGATTCAAGTCATGACAGGCTTTTTAAGTCTATTATTTTTGAAACTTCAGCAATTGCATCAACATCTGTTGAAATAAAGTTTACAAAATCAATTTCGGCTACAAAATATGTTTTCGAGTTTAGTAAGGATAATTTGGAGTTTAAGGAAATTGTAAAAACAGTGGAACTTTCCGCCAGTAATTTGTTACCCTTTGCAAACTCTTCTGATCAGGCTAAAATAGAATACCGCCAGCTATTTGATGAACTTGAGGGTACAACAGGTTATTCTGTAAGAATGAAAAGTATCGATGAAACAACAGGTAAGGAATCTAAATACAATCAAGTCTATTTTTTAACTCCTGCAGAACAGCTTTTTAAAGGATTTACTGCTACTTCTGCGAGTGTAAACTTAAATTGGAATATACTGCCTGTAGTACCTAAGGTTACTAATATAAGTTTGTATAACGAGGCTTCAGTGTTAGTTAAAGATATTGTTTTGACTGACTTGCAGAAAAATTCAGGCAAGATAACATTTGACAATCTGACAAATGGAACAAATTATATAGCCAAAATTTTTAACGGTACGAATGTTCGCGGAATCCTAAATGTCAAAACAACAGGTCTGGCTAATAGTACCATTTACAATGTGTTGCTTACGGACACTGCAGGCAGTATTGGGACAGCTTTACAAGGTCTTGTTGCTGGCGGAGCTACAGATATCACAGTAGAATTTGCTGCAGGGACTGCTTATACAATTGGCGGGGATATTACGATTCCAACGGGGGTAAATAATATTGCTTTTGTTGGTTCTGCAAATGAAAACGGTATATTGTCAAGTTTAAGTAATGCCAGAATCAGGGTTCAGACTAAAGTTAACGATATTGTAGTACAAAATTTGAGAACCACTTCTTCAGGTAGTTTCTTTATTGATCTCGGAACCAAAACCGTGCATGATGTACAGATAGAAGGATGTAATGTTTCACAGATAAATTCTATCGTTAGAGTTAGTGGAGCGAGTGTTGTGAATAATATAAATGTAAATAATTGTTTCATTTCGCAAACCGGAGATTATGGAGTATTGAATGTAGGGGCAGGAGGTACTGTAAATTCAATTAATGTTTCAAATTGCACCCTTACGGAAATTAGTACCCGTTTTGCTGATGTGAGGGTGAAGACAAGTATCAACTTTAGGAACATTACTTGTGTAAACATCACTAAAGGAATGGGGCATCTTTGGAATTTTGACAATAATAATCCTGTACAGGTTTCTGTTCAGAATTGCATCATTGCCGGACCTAATGGCGGAATGGCACTTAACAGTACCAGCGGAACATACAGTAATATTAGTATCTCATATACAAGTAACTACAAAACAAAGGATATAATTAACGGAACAAGGCTTTTAACAGGTATTACAGATGTTCCGTTGCCTATAACAGACTTTTTTGTTGATCCTGCAAATGGAGATTTCCATATCAAACCGGGCATTGGTTTTGCAGGAACAGGAGTATCTGGTGATCCTCGTTGGTTTTAGATAATATAAAATAATATCTTTATGGCTGTCCGTTAAGAAACTTAATCTTATATTAACCACTAATTAGTGAAAACAATAGTTAGGTTATACAATGTTTTAGTTAGGTTTTAGTGGTAATAAAATAGTGATAAGACGAATGACGGATGGTCATATAAAAGATTAAATATTTTAAAGAGGATTTATAATTAAATAATAATTTATGAAAAATGCGATAATTTTAATTGGTTTGTTTGTTTTGTTTTCTTGTTCTTCAAGTGATGTTGAAAAACAGGTTCATGTAAAAACAATTGTTATTAATGGAGACAATTCACTAACGGCGATGCCTAAACAGCTAGTAGCAACTGTACTTCCTAATGAGGCCCAGAATAAAGAGCTGACATGGAAGGTCTCAGATCCTGCCATTGCTGTAATTACTGAAAAAGGCCTTTTAACCGGAATAAAAAACGGGAATGTAACAGTTACGGCTACAGCAAAAGATGGATCGGGAACTACTGCCGAAAAAAATTATACTGTTTCCGGGATAACAGAACCAGCGGTGTTTGTACAAAGTATAGCTATAACAGCAGCTACAATTACAAATGGTCAGCCATTGCAATTAACAACTCAAATTGCACCGGCAAATGCAACTAATAAAACATTAAGCTGGTCTGTTTCAAGCGAGGCTACAGCCACTATTAGCCCAGAAGGATTACTAACGCCTAAACTTAATGGGACAATAACGGTAACAGCTGCAACTACTGATGGAAGCGGAAAAAGCGCACAGCTTCAGATAACTATTTCTGGGGTAACTACAGTTTATGCCACAAAAGTAAGATCAGAAAGCATATTATTATGGCAGAGAAATAACGGCGGGTGGGGAAAAGCGGTTGCCGACTTAAATTTGTATAATACTGAACAGACTACGCAGCAAAAAGCTACAGCTCTGGCTTCAAAAAATAATACCGATACTACGATTGATAACGGACATGTGGTAACCGAATTACGATGGTTATTGGCTGATTACAAAACGACTCAAAATCCTAATTATTTATTGGCAGCAGAAAAAGCGATTGACTGGCTTTTTTTGGCACAATACGCTAATGGAGGCTGGCCACAATATTATCCCGATAAAAGTGGCTACAGACATCAAATAACCTATAATGATGGTGCGATTGCTAATGTAATGAATGTAATGTGGGATATCATTAAAGGTAAAAATAATTTGGATGTTGTAAATCCAATATACAAAGACAAGGCGGTAACTTCATTTAACAAAGGAATCGATATCATATTACAAACACAGATTACTTATAAAGGAAAAAAGACTGTTTGGTGCGCACAACACGATGAAGTGACTTTAAAACCGGCATTAGCGAGAGCATACGAATTGCCTACTTTCAGCGGTTCGGAATCAGTAGGGATTGTACGTGTTTTAATGCTTGTGGAACAGCCATCAGCTGCAGTTAAACAAGCCGTAAAAGATGCAGTTGATTGGTTTAACGGAGCGAAACTTTTAGATATTGCAACAAAAAAAATCAGTGATCCTTCGCAATCATCAGGTGAGGATGTTGTGGTTTATTCTTCGCCGGGAAGCATATTGTGGGCAAGGTTTTACGATTTAGAAAATAACCTTCCATTATTCTGTGGACGCGATGGAATCCCAAAGAAAACATTAGCAGAAATAGAAAACGAAAGAAGAGTAGGCTATTCATGGTATGGTAACTGGCCTAATGGGTTAATAGGTTCAGAGTACACCAATTGGAAAACGAAACATGGTTTATAGAATAGTTTATAGTTAATTGTAGTTTTTGTTTACATCAAGGGTTGAAATATCAATTAATAGCAGATAAATTCAGCCCTTGATTTTTATTGAAAAAGATTCATCTGGAAAATAGTATTTAATAATAAATAGAATAAAAGAATGATTTTAAGTTTTGTAATGGCCTCTGTCTTTTTTATGAATTTTTCGTCGGGTAATGTTCTGAAAGAAACATCAAAAAAAGAAGTCAAATTATACGATATTGTGGTCTCTGCTGATGGAAAAGCCGATTTTAAAACCGTTCAGGAAGCAGTAAACTCCGTTGCTTCTTTTAAAAAAACAGAGACTAAAATTTTTATCAAAAACGGTACTTACAAGGAAAAGTTAGAAGTACCAAAAGATAAAAATCATATCACTCTGACAGGAGAAAGCAAAGAAAATGTCATTCTTACTTATGATGATTATGCATCAAAGAAAAACAGTGAAGGAAAGGATATAGGAACTTCCGGATCTGCCAGTTTTATTGTTACAGGAAATAATTTTAAAGCCAGAAATATTACTTTCGAAAATTCATCCGATCCTGTTGGGCAAGCTGTAGCTGTAAGAGTTGACGGAGATAAAATAATCTTTGATAATTGTAAATTTTTAGGCTTTCAGGATACCTTATATCCTCGGGATACAACAAGCAGGCAATATTATAAAAACTGTTACATAGAAGGAACTACCGATTTTATTTTTGGGGCATCAACAGCGATTTTTGATCATTGTGAAATTTTTGCAAAAAGAGGAGGCTCTTACCTGACGGCAGCCAGTACTCTGGAAACGAATCCGTATGGTTTTGTGTTTTTTAACTGTAAATTGACAACCAATGCACCAAATAATTCCTATTATTTGGGAAGACCATGGCGAAATTTTGCCAAAACGGTATTTATAAAATGCGAAATGGGAACACACATAAAAGCCGAAGGATGGCATAACTGGAGTAAACCTGAAGCTGAAAAAACTACTTTTTACGGTGAATATTTGTCAAATGGTATCGGTGCAAATACTACTTCCCGTGTAAGCTGGTCTCATTTATTAACTGAGGACGAATACAAAAAAGATTATACACTTAAAGTAATATTTAAAGACTGGACTCCTGTTTTGTAAATATTAACAGGATAGCCGACTTTATAATTAAATAAAAAATGAATCAAATCAGAATTATTACAAGCTGTTTATTATTAAGTATAAGTGTTTATAATGTCAATGCCCAGCAAAAATTAAAATTACAGTATGACAAGCCGGCATCAAACTGGAACGAGGCTTTACCGCTTGGAAATGGCCGTTTGGGGGCTATGGTTTTTGGAAATCCTCAAAAAGAAGAGCTTCAGTTAAATGAAGAAACAGTCTGGGCAGGTGAACCGGGAAATAATGTACCTAAAAATGTTTATCCGGACATTCAAGAAATTAGAAAATTGCTTTTTGAAGGGAAAAATAAAGAAGCTCAAAATTTAGCAAACAAAGCATTTCCGAGACAGGCTCCAAAAGATTTAAACTACGGAATGCCTTACCAAACGGTTGGGAGCCTTTGGATTGAATTTCCGGGACATGAAAACTATTCTGATTACAGGAGGGATTTAGATATAGAAAAAGCAGTTTCATCAGTAAGTTATAAAGTAAACGGAACAACCTTTAAAAGAGAAATTCTAACCTCTTTTTCAGATGATGTAATTATAGTGAAACTGACTTCCGATAAGAAAAAAAGCATCAGTTTTTCCCTGTCAGCAACTAGTCCTCAGCTATTGAGTAATTTCAGGACTCAGGATAACAACCTTTTTTTTGAAGGAACAACCGGAAGTGCTGACAACAAAACAGGCAAAGTAAAATTTGTGGGACAGGCTGCCTGTATTTTAAAAGGAGGAAAATTAACTGCTGCAGCTGATAAGCTCACCATCAAAGATGCTGATGAGGTTATCATTCGCATAGCAATAGCAACCAATTTTAAAAATTATAAAGATCTGTCGGCAGATCCATCTGAAAAAAGTACTGCTGTTTTGGCAAAGGCTTCCAAAAAAAGTTATGCAGAATCTTTTAAGAATCATGTGACAGCTTATCAAAAATATTTCAACAGGGTTTCTTTGTATTTAGGGGATTCGCCTCAGTCTAATAAAACGACAGATATTAGAGTTAAAGAATTTGCGACTTCGTATGATCCGCAATTGGTGGGACTTTATTACCAATTCGGAAGGTATTTACTGATTTCGAGTTCACAGCCCGGTAATCAGCCAGCGAATCTTCAGGGAATCTGGAATCATAAATTAAATCCGGCATGGGACAGTAAATACACGGTAAACATCAATACTGAAATGAATTACTGGCCTGCCGAAATCACCAATCTGAGCGAAATGCACCAGCCTTTATTCAGCATGCTGAAGGATTTAGCTGTAACAGGAAAAGAAAGCGCTTCAGAGATGTATCATGCGCGGGGCTGGAACATGCATCATAATACCGATTTATGGCGCATGACCGGAGTTGTCGATGGCGGATTTTACGGGCTTTGGCCAATGGGAGGAGCGTGGCTTACCCAGCATTTATGGCAGCATTATCTTTATACTGGCGACCGTGAATTTTTAAAAGAATATTATCCGGTCTTAAAAGGTGCCGCACAATTTTATCTGGATGTACTTCAGGAAGAACCGGAGCATAAATGGTTGGTGGTAGCACCGTCAATGTCTCCTGAAAACACATACGAGAGTAGTGTAGGGGTTTCTGCAGGAACAACGATGGACAACCAGTTGGTTTTTGATACTTTTAATAATATAATAAATGCTTCCAAAATTTTAGAAAGTGATAAACCCCTTGCCGATTCGGTTGCGGTTGCTTTAAAAAGACTGCCTCCAATGCAGATAGGTCAGCACAACCAATTGCAGGAATGGCTTCACGACCTGGATAAACCCGACGATCATCACAGGCATATCTCTCATTTGTACGGATTGTTTCCATCTGGTCAGATTTCACCATTTAGAACGCCTCAGCTTATTGAAGCGGCAAAAAACACCTTAATATCAAGAGGCGATGTTTCAACAGGCTGGTCTATGGGCTGGAAAGTAAACTGGTGGGCACGATTATTAGACGGAAACAGGGCTTTCAAATTGATAAAAGATCAGTTAAGTCCCGCACCGTTAGAAAGTAAAGGACAGTCGGGAGGAACTTACCCTAATCTTTTAGATGCGCATCCGCCGTTTCAGATTGATGGTAATTTTGGATGTACAGCCGGAATCACTGAGATGTTACTGCAAAGTTATGATGGCGCTATTTATCTTCTTCCTGCCTTGCCGGATGATTTTAAAAACGGAAAAGTTAGCGGTTTGAAAGCAAGAGGAGGTTTTGAAGTGAGTATGGAATGGGAAAACGGAAAAGTAAGGCAATTAACTGTAAAATCTGCCTTGGGCGGAAATTGCAGGCTTCGAATTGCATCTGATGTTGTGTTGAATGGAGAAGTTGCGTTAGCTGATGCCAAAGGAGAAAATGCAAATCCTTTTTATCAGGTTGAAACGATAAAAGAGCCTTTAATTGCTGAAAAAGTGTCATTAAAAGGATATAAGTCTCCGGACACCAAATTGTATGATTTTAATACAGTAAAGGGGAAAACGTATATTTTTAAGGCGAAATAATTTTCATTAAAAAACGAAAGATTGATTGAATTTTTATGAGAAAGTATTCTAAAGGTTTTAAAGTTAAAGCGGCAATTTTTATTATCGCTTTAAGTGTCACAAATTCATTCGCCCAGAAACAGCGAATCGTTCAGGATATATCCAATAATGACTGGAAACTTTGGTTGGATCCAATTGCCCAATGGCAAAATGATGTATTATTTACTCCGCCGGTTGATGTCAAAAAACTACCAGTTAATATTCCAACCGGCGGCTGGCAGGCACTTCAAAAAGGAGAAAGCAAAACGGTACATCTTCCGGCAACGGTTGAAGAGTTTCATTGGGGATGGAATAACAATCCTTTTGGAGTTTCAGGAAATTATCTTGGAATTTCATGGTTTACAACTCAGGTCAAAGTGCCGTCATCAATGAAAGGGAAGCGAATTGTTTTGCATTTTGAAAGCGTGCGTTTCAGGGCTGAGGTTTTTGTAAACGAAAAACTGGCAGGTTATGATTTAATCAACGGAACTCCTTTTGATGTTGATATTACGGATTATGTAGCAATAGGAAAATCGAATTCTATAGCGGTTAGAATTACCGATCCAAACGGAAATTTCGACTGGAGAGACAGTTCTAATTATATGTGGGGAGACTATCGCACCAATCCTACTCACGGATTTGGAGGTATTACAGGAAAAGTGAGTATTGTAGCCACAGATAATGTTTTTGTGAATGATATTTTTATAAAAAATAAGCCGGCTTTGAATGAAATCGATGCCGAAATTTCATTGACTAATAATACTTTTGCTATTTTTAAAGGAAATGTTGTATTACAAGTAAGCGAAAGAAAATCCGGTAAATCAGTTTGGGAAAAAAGCTTTCCGATTGAGGCTGTAAAAGGAGATAATCCGTCACAATCTTATACTATAAAGCTGGATAACGCAAACCTTTGGGATGTTGATAATCCTAATTTATATGTATTAAAAGCGACGCTTAAAAACGACAAAGAAGTAAAAGACATTGCAGAGAAAAAATTCGGTTTTCGCTGGTTTGAAGTCAAAGAAATTGAGGGAGACAAACAGTTTTATCTAAATAACAAGCGTATTGTTGTAAGAACGGCAATTTCATGGGGTTTCTGGCCCATAAACGGAATTGCGCCAAGCGACGAACTGGCAAAAAAACAAATTATCGATGCTAAAGCTGTAGGTTTGAATATGCTTAATTTTCACAGAACTATCGGGCAGACAAACGTTTTAGATTATGCCGACGAAATGGGGCTGCTATACTATCAGGAACCGGGAGGAAATCAATTTCCGGCCAATCAGTTCAATCCGAAAAACGACTTAGAAAAAAAACAATCTGATTTTTATTTTGCTGGCCGCGACGAAAAATTCTTCCGAATGATAAAGCGGGACAGAAGCCATCCTTCGCTTGTAATTTATAATATGCATAACGAAAGAGGAGCAGAGCCTCAAAAAAAAGACAGCTTACAGATGCTGGCAGGTCACAAACTGGATCCAACCAGAATTATGACATATAATTCCAGTAATGGCCCGATAAAAACAGGAATAGATCCGCGTTTTAAATTGCACTTGTTACCTTATAGCAATCAGTTTTACAATTTCGGCTGGTTTGACCAGCATCACGCCGGAGGTCCCGGAGTTTATCATGATAACTTATATAGTAATCCTAAAAAGTATGCAAAGTTTACAGATAATAAAGAGGAAATTGTGTATTACGGAGAAGAAGGAGCCATTGGTACACCGCCACGATTACAGCTGATTAGAGATGAAATCCTGAAAAGAGGTAAAAATATTGGCTGGGAAAGTGACGATTATTTAAAATGGTACGATGCTTATGATAATTTCCTGAAGAAAAATGATTTCCAGAAGTCTTTTCCAAATGTAGACAGTCTGACCAGACAAATGGGGAATGTATCGTTTTACTATCAGGGACGTACAATTGAGAATGTCCGAATCAATAATACAATTGACGGTTATGCGGTAAATGGATGGGAAAGCATGAAACTGGAAAACCATTCGGGTATTGTAGATAATTACCGAAATTTAAAAGGAGATGCAGATTTAATCGCCCGTTACAACAAACCTTTGTATGTAGCGGTAAAACTAACCAACAAAGTTTTATCTGTAAAAGATACTACGGTTGTCGACTTTTTTATTGTAAACGAAAAAGACATCAAAGGATCATTTGACCTGAAGGTTAAAGCAACAAATAACAAAAAAGAAACAGTCTGGACCAAAACAATTCCGGTAACCGTAACGGGAGGTACTACCTATGGCGAGTTATTATCGGCTAAAAATACTTTCGCACCCGAAACAGAAGGTTATACGAAGATTACCGCCGAATTGGTTTCAAAAGACAATGCGGTAATAGCCATTGGAAGCGATGAATTATTTGCCGTAAAACTGAACAAAGAAAAAATTGCCTCTAACATAATGGTTGCCGATACTACAGGAATTGTTGGAAAGTATTTCGATTCAGAAAAAATTAGTTTCAAAAATTATAAAAGCGGAAACCCATCCGGGAATTGCCTGGTGATTGGTGGTTTCAAGCCACAACAAACTGGAAATCCTTTGGTAACAGACCTATTAGAATGGGTAAATAACGGAAACACTATTGTTATTGTTAATGATATAGACATCTGGTCTGCCTATTTTGCCAAAAAAGAAGCAGCTGATTACAGAGGATTCAAGACATTGGGAACATCATGGTACGGAGGAAATTACTTTGTAAAAGAAACCAAATGGTTCGACGGTTTGCCACAGTCCTGCGTGTTCAACTGGGAATACCAGTGTTTTGCAACTTATAATAAAAACAGAATCGGGCTCCGGATGTTTAACGGAGAAACTATCGTGGGTTGTGTTTCCGATCATAAGCAGGAAGTGTATTCTGCCTTAACTGTTATGCCTCACGGACGCGGAAAAATCATTTTCTGTGCGCTGGATATTTTTAGCTGTATAAAAGAAAATGAAGTCCTTAAAAAAGCAGAAGGCGATGGCGAAAATGCCTCTATGAAAACATTTAACGTGTCAGCAAAAAACAAAGCTAACATTGTAGGGCAGCAGCTTTTGCTCAATCTGTTAAAATGATTTGTATGAGAACGCCGATTGAATACTTTTACGAATAAGCAAAAGATCCGGATCGGCGTTTTTAATTTTGAGTTTAGATGGCTAACATCGATCATGTTTGAATTTATAAATTAATGAAACAGACCTGTAAATATTTATTTTCTTTTTTAGCACTTCTATTTTCATTAAGTATTATAGGGCAGCAAAATTATGCTGTCAAAAATTATTTGGTTGAGGAAGGTCTTCCTCACAACGTAATAAACCAGATATTACAAGACAAAAAAGGCTTTATTTGGCTGGCAACTTACAATGGCATAAGTAAATATGACGGATACACTTTTAAAAATTATAAATCAAAATCGTCTGAGAAGGTTTTTATGAAAAAGAACCGGATCGACCGAATTGTTGAAGACAAATACGGAAGAATCTGGATCAGGTCTAACTCGGCACAGTCAAATGCTTATTGTTTTAATCCGGAAACAGAGTCTTTCTGGAGTACTTCCCTTATCAAAAATCCTTCGGTTCAGGATTTTCCGCTGACCAAAATAATTTCCCAAAAATCAGGATATGTATGGCTCATCTCAGAAACTTCAGGATGCATCCTTGTAAAAGATGCTGCATTTAACACGAAAGTGTACAATAGAAATTCTCATAACCTGCCTGCTGCTAATGTTCGTAATGTATATGAAGATCGTCAGGGAAATTCATGGTTACTGACTGACAACGGAATAACACTCATCAAAAAAGATAAACTGGATAAGCCCATTCATTATTTTTCAAACAAAAAAGGTGCTGTAAAATCATTTTATTCCGCTATTGAAGTAGAGGATGAAATCTGGTTTGGTGCTTCTAATGGCAGAATAGTAAAATATTCCAAAGCTGATCGTACCTTCAGAACTACCATATTAGAATTAAATGCCAATATTACACGCTTAGAAAAATTAAATGACCAGACGATACTGGCCATAACAGATCAAAAAGGCTTTTGTACGATTGATATTCATACCCACGCTACTCAGATTTATGATTCAAAATCATACCCTCAATTAAATACTTCAGATCTGGTTCCGATTTCAATAGTACAAAATCATTTGTTCTGGTTTGTCAGGGATAATGAAAAAGGAATTTATTTATTTGATTTTAATACACAAAAATTAAATTACTTTCTTTCTGATTTACAAGGAATTAAAAAGCTTTCAACCTCAGAACACGCCTTTGTTTTTTCAAACAATAAAGGTGAGATCTGGGTTCAGCCCAATGGTGGCGTATTTTCTAAATTTGACCCCATTACCCAAAAAATAACGCCATTAAATACCGAATCTTCTTCTGAACCTGTAAAAAACTTTCATTGTGCTTATTTCGACCGACAGGGAAATTTATGGTACAGCTCACAGGCATCAGGGCTTACTAAAATTACTTTCAGCAATACGAATTTTAAAACACTTCCTTTTCTTAATTCTGAAGTAAGATGTATATATCAGAAAAAAGATGGCAATATTTGGGTTAGTACCAAAGGAAATCAGCTTGTAATTCTGGATAAAAATTTAAATAAAATTGGTCATCTTTCTGCTTCTGGTATGTTGGCAGACAATTCGACATGGAATAAAACTGTTTACAGCATAACAGAAGATGTTGATTCAAATATCTGGATTGGCACAAGAGGCGACGGGCTTTACAAATTCACTCCGCAAACAAAGCCTTTTACTTATCATGTAACGCATTATAAAAATGAACAATCAAATCCGTACAGTTTGTCCAATGATGATATTTATTCGATTTATCAGGATAAAACAAATCAAATCTGGGTGGGTACACTTGACGGATTAAATCTTGTTCGTGATAAAAATGAAAAAGCAAAATTTATTAATTATAAAAATGACTGGAAATCGTATCCCAAAGCAAGCTTTAAAAAAGTCCGTTGCATAAACCAGTCCAATAACCTGATTTATGCAGGTACAACAGATGGTTTACTTGTTTTTAATTCCAAAAATCCTAATAAGATAAGCCATTATGAAATAGAATCTAATTCGGATAAAAGCCTTAGCGGTAACGATATAATTGATCTTTGTATAACCCAAAAAAACGAAATATTTATCGCTACCTCAGATGGCGGAATCGATAAGGTAATCAGGAAAAACAATGTAGGTTTTCCTGTAAGTTTTAAAAGTTTCAAACAGCTTAATGGTCTGCCTTCAGATAATATTGTATCACTACAGGAAGATGCGAATGGAGAAATCTGGGTTGCTGCAGATTATAACCTGACACGTTTTAACCCGGAGCGTGAGGTTTTTGAAGTGTTTCCTCAAATAAAACTGATTACAAAAGGGCATAATTTTTCAGAAGCAACCAAGTTCCGCCTCAGTAATAACGAATTGCTTTTTGGTTATGCAAATGGCATTTTACATTTTTTTCCGGATCAGATTAAGTCTAACAATTTCTCGCCGTATCTGGCATTGACAGATTTTAAAATTATGAATCAGAAAGAACCGGCAAACAACAAGCCTCTTTTTGATACTGCAATAGACAACAGCCGTGAATTAATTTTAAAACACAATCAAAACTTCTTTAAAATTGAATTTGCCGCACTGGATTACATGAATTCCGCCAACATTAAATATGCTTATAAATTAGAAGGATTTGATGAAAACTGGAATTATGTTCAAAATCAGAACAGCATTATCTATACGAATGTCCCAAAAGGAGATTACATTTTTAAGATAAAATCAACCAACAGTCAGGGAATTTGGGTTAACAATGAAAGACAGCTTCCTGTCACAGTAAAGCCCTCTATCTGGAATACCGCTTTTTTTTATATTCTCTATGGAGTTCTAATTCTGGCAATCCTGTTTCTTATAAATTATACATTGATTACCATTTACAGGTTAAAAACAAACGTAAAAGTAGAGAAACGAATGTCTGAGATGAAACAAAAGTTTTTCATCGATATATCTCACGAAATTCGTACACCTTTAACTTTAATTTCTGGTCCGATCGAATATCTGATAAATGATAACAGAACGCCCGAAACAATTAAACAACAACTATTATATGTTTCGCAAAGTTCAAATCGATTATTAAGACTGGTGAACCAGATTTTGGATTTACGAAAATTTCAGGACGTTAATCTTGAAGTTTCAGAAATAAACATAGCAGAATTTGTTAAAGCCATTTTTAATGATTTTATTGAAATAGCCAAAGAACAGGATATAGATTTCTCCTTTTATGAAGCAGTTGGAAACACCAAAATATGGGCTGATAAAAATGGTCTGGAAAAAATAATAATGAACCTGTTGTCTAATGCTTTTAAATATACTCCGAACGGAAAATCTGTCAGAGTCAGTATTGCAAAAGATGAAAAACAAATTGCCATCGACATTATTGATTCAGGCATTGGAATAGCTCAGGACAAAATTGGTAAACTTTTTACCCGATTCGTATCTTTTAACGATAAACGAAATAATCCAAGTACCGGTATTGGTTTAGCGTTGGTTAAGGAACTTATTGAAAAACACAATGGTTCTTTAAATTTAGAAAGTGAACCTGATAAAGGGAGTACTTTTTCTGTATATCTGAAACTTGGAAAAGAGCATTTTGCTGAAGATGTTATTTTTAATCTGGAAGAAAATAATGCGGAGATAGCAGATACCACTGAAATAACGTCTGATTTATCTTCGAAAAGCAATCACGGGAAAATTAAGGTTTTAGTTGTAGAAGATGATGTTAAATTAAGGACATTTATAACAAATATCCTTGAAAACGATTATCAGGTTTTAGAAGCAGAAAACGGAAAAACGGGTTATCAGACTATACTAAATGAAAATCCGGATTTTATAATAAGCGATATCATGATGCCTGAAATGAACGGTATCGAACTGCTGAAAAAAATCAGGACTACTATTGAAACCAGTCACGTTCCTGTTATTCTTCTTACCGCAAAAACAACTATTGAAAGTCAGCTCGAAGGATTAAGTTATGGTGCTGATGATTATATTACAAAACCTTTTAGCGTATCCTATTTAAAAGCCCGAATAGAAAATCTTCTTGCTCAGAGAAAACGACTTCAGGATATTTTTGGTTCCATTAAAGAAAATGAATTTAAAGAGTTTAATCCAAAACCTCATTTAATCTCAGACCACGATGAAGAGATCATGTTAAAGGTGATTCAGGTCATCGAAGAAAATATTGACAACAATGATTTTTCGGTTGAAGATCTGGGTTCGTTTGTTGGGCTCAACCGAACGACTTTTTATTACAAAATCAAAAGCCTTACGGGATATTCTCCTGTTGAATTTATAAGGGATATTCGAATAAAACGCGCAGCCCAGTTAATTACAACCAATCAGCTTTTAATAAAAGAGATTGCTTATATGACAGGCTTTTCAGATATAAAATATTTCAATAAATCTTTCAAAAAAAAGTACGGTGTAACGCCGATGGAATATCGCAAGCAAAATATGTAATCAGGACTTTATTTCAAAAGTAATGCCCACAACCTTTATGTAATACGGCTTTGATATCATAAAATGTTTTTAAAATTAACCCGTTGGGTGAAATCAATCTTTTTAATCAATTTCACCCAACGGGTTTATATTTAATTTGAAAACAGAAGATATTCCGTTATGCCAAATACCGGTTAGTTTGGTTAAAAACGCTGGTTTAGTTTTCTTTTTTTTCCTTAGGTAAAATTTTAGGACGATGTAACTCATTTGACAGGATCCATCCCGTACGATAAATCCATTCAGTCATTTTATGAAGCTTTACAAAATCTATATTTTCAGATTCATCCATTGGGGTATGATATTGATGATGCAAAACACTTGTAAAAAAAACGGCAGGTATCCCTTTGTTTACATAGGGAATATGATCTGAACGGAAGAAAAAATATTCAGGATGTTCAGGTCTGTCCCATAGTTTGTCCAATTCAAATTTTGGTCCTTCATTATTGGCTTTCAACGCAATATTAACTAAATCGACCGAATTTTGATGCGGTGCTGTAGAGCCTAAAAGAGCCGCCTGATTAACGTCATTTCTTCCAATCATATCGCCATTTAAAACTGCAATGATATCTTTTTCAGGAACAGTAGGGTGTGATGCATACCAGTTTGACCCCAATAAACCTCTTTCTTCAGAACCGTGAAAGACAAACAAGGCAGTTCTTTTTCCAGGTTGTTTTTTGTAGGCTCTAGCAATGGCAAGCATAGCTACACAGGTACTTGCATTATCATCTGCTCCATTGTAAATAGAATCCTGACCGTATTTTTGTCGCACTCCGTCGTGATCCTGATGTCCGCTAAATAAAACATATTCGTTTTTTAATTTAGCATCTGTACCTTCAATTTTTCCCACCACATTTACAGAAGGGTACTTATAAGTTTCAGAAATTACCTCGGCATTTAAGTAATCTTTGGTGTTTTTTAAAAACTCTAATTGATCGTTATGAACCCAAAAAACAGGCATCCTTGACGGAACCGGTATTTTATCTCTATAACCTTCAATTCCGTAAACGCCTCTTGTCATTTGAGGTTCCACGTGTGACCAGCTTTGTTCACCTAATTCATCAGCTACAATAATTAGCGCAACAGCTCCTTTTTGTACTAAATTTTCATAATGTTTTTGCTTTACAAACCCCGGATAACGTCTGTCAAAAAGAGAAATGTCATCTGCAATTCCTTCTTTAGATGCCAGTAAAACAACAACTTTACCTTTGATGTCGGCAGTTTTAAGATCTTGATTTGTTCCAGTACCCAGGTACAACAAAGGTGCTTCTACTTTTGCATTTGTAGTTTCTGCAATCAAAACATCTTTCCATAATTTATATTCTTTTTGTCCAATTCTAAATTTTGTATTAGACGTAACCTGATGCCTGTATAAATCAAAAAACTGAAAAAATGTTCCGTCATCTCCTGCCGGCATCATTCCGGCTTCTTTTGCTTTATTTGCCAGCCACATAGAAACTTTAAGTTCGTCTAAAGTTCCTGCTTCACGACCATTAAAATGATCTCCTGCCATTTGGTACATATCTGTTTTAAGATCTTTTTGAGTTATAGCAGTAACCAAAGGCTTTTTAAATGTTTGCGAAAAAACGATTTCGCTACAAATAATAAACAATAAGATAAATTTGTTCTTCATGAGTAAAAATTAAACGTAATGATTAATAAAAAAATGCCTGAAAGAATTTTAGAGCATTTGAAAAAAACAATTTGTAAGGAAATTCAAATCTATGGTTTTTATACATATTCTTCAAAAAAACTTTTACTTTTTATTTAATGATGTAATTATTCTTGGTTAAAACAAGACTTAACCTACAATAATATAAATAACTGATATTAGCTCATTAAATCTAATGCAAAACCAGATGGTTTATTTTTAAGATATAATAAAATTATGCACTTAAACTGCTAAAATGGTATTTTTAAAGGTTATTTTGAATAAAGTGCTCACCTTTGAAAAAAAATAAATAATATTGCTGAATTGAAAAAATATTTTTTGGAACATGGCTTTTAATTCTGATTTTAACGAAAGTAAACTTCTTCATGAGTTATCTCAGGGAAGTGAATCGGCATTTACCAGCTTGTACAATCAATATAAAAATGGCGTTTATGCAACGGCTTTAAAAATTACAAAATCAAAAATTTTAGCCGAAGAAGTGGTTCAGGATGTGTTTTTGAAAATTTGGCAAAATCACGAAAATTTAGCCGATATAGCCAATTTTGAAAATTATCTTTTTATTATTTCCCGAAACCATATTTTTGATACCCTAAAAAAAATGGCAAGGGATGCAAATTTGTTATCAGACGTAAGTTACAAAAATACTTCCTCAAGCGACACAGATAGCGCTATAAAAGATGATCAGTACAATGTTATTTTAAATCAAATAGTAGAACAGCTCCCGCCTCAACAGCAAAAAGTTTATAAAATGGCTAAGCTGGAAGGTTTAAGTCATCAAAAAATTGGCGAAGACTTAGGGATTTCGACAGATACTGTTAAAAAACACATGGCACAAGCCTTAAAATTTGTGCGTCATAGAATTGCTCCTTACATGAATATGTTCATGACAATGCTTTTATTTTTTAAAGCTTAGTTTTAAAGCTTTTCTTTCAAAAAAATCCCTTCAGATTATTTTTTTACGTTTTTTTTACATTTTTTTTACTTAAGACTACTCCCTTCCTTTTTTTCAATCGTCTTTATAATAAAGATCACTTATTTAATTGGCTTTGCCCAAAAATGAACAGGATCTAAAAAAAAAATAAAACAGCCTTAGGTTTACTATTTACGGACTATTATTAATTTATTTAATTTCAAATCGAATGCAAGAAAAAATATTTGAAGAACTATTTGAAAATTATTTGAAAAGGAACCTGTCAGAAGCTGAAGAGCAAAAACTGATGGAGCTTATTCGAAATGGTAAATATGATGATTTCATAAAAGGAAAGATTCATATTATGCTTAAAGAAGAGACCGGATCAGAAGTTATGGGTAATGAGGAAAGTGCCTATATTTTAAGATGTATTTTGTCTGAACCTAATAATAACAGAGAAGTAATCAGATTAGAACCGGAAAAAAGAAACCGAAAAAAAGTGCTTCGTGTCATCTTTGCTGCAGCGAGTATTATAGCCTTAATCGCTATTGGCAACGGTTTGTTTTTTAAATCAAAAACTTCAATTACAACTCCTGTAATTGAGCAGCCTGTAATTGCAGAAAATACTTCGGTAGATTTTAGCGGTAAACAGTTGATTCGTTTACCAGACGGTAGTACAGTGCTTTTAAATGATAATAGTACCCTGAAGTACAAACAAGATTCTTTTGGTGATAAAACCCGTGAAGTAACCCTTACCGGAGAAGCTTTTTTTGATATTAAAAGAAACGAAACAAAGCCTTTTATAGTACATACCGGTAAAGTACAAACCAAAGTTTTAGGAACCGCTTTTAATATTAATGCCAGAAACGCTTCTAAAAATATTGAAGTTACAGTAGCCAGAGGAAAAGTTCAGGTTGGAGATGCAGAAAAGATTTATGGAGTGATTACGCCAAATCAACAGATAAAGGTTAATAAAAATACCTTGGTTTTTGAGCAAAATGCAATCAAAGCCGAAGTGGTGACCGAATGGAAAAACAATTATCTGATTTTGGATAATCTTAATATGCAGGAAGCCATAGCTATGGTTTCTCAAAAATATAAAGTAACAATTTTGTTATCGAATGAAAAGATTAAAAATTGCAGAATAACGGCCAGTTTCTTAAACGAAGAAGATCTGGATCACGTTCTACAAGTAATCTGCAGTGTTACCGAAACGAGCTACAGTTACAGTAAGGGAGTGATTGTATTGGACGGCAAAGGCTGTGAATAGATAATTAAATTATGATTTTAAAATAAATAATAACCATTTAAAAACCAAAACTATAAGATTAAACAAAAAAAGCCATCTAGCTCCTACACCAGATGGCCAATATTTTTAACAATTAATTCCAGTAACCATTAAAAAACAAGCAAATTTATGAAATTACGCTGTAAAACAACCATGTTTGACAGGGAAAAGAAATCTTCTTTTTTCCAACTGTCAAAAAAAACACTAATGATCATGCGAATCAGTTTATTCCACATTTTTTTACTCACCTGCGGTACTCCTATGGTATTTGCAAATGAAATGAGTGGTCAGAGTTTAGAAACTATATCTGTTGATATTGAGCTTCATAATCAGGATATTAAAACCCTGTTTAAAACTATTGAAAATAAAACGGGATTACTGTTTGCTTACCAGCCGCAACTGATTAATAATTTTCCTAAAATCAGTACGCCAAGCGGAAGAAGATCGGTAAGTGACTTATTAAATTCAGTATTTCAAGGCAGTAATTTAGTTTTTAAACAAGTAGATAAAAACGTTATTGTTTATAAAAAAGAAAGTACTCCTTTGAATAATAAAAAAGAAGCTAATTATTATTTAAGCGGAAAAATTTTAGATGAAAATGGTTTTCCGTTACCAGGTGTAAGTATTTTATTAGTAGGTAGTAATAAACATGGTGTGTCTGATTTTGATGGTCAATTCTCTATCGAATTACCATCAGGAAAACATCTGCTTAGAATATCTTATTTAGGGTATAAAACACAAGACATCACGGTTGAAAACCAAACCACAGTTACCATAAAAATGCAACCTGATTTAGCCAAACTTGACGAGGTTGTAATTATTGGTTATGGTACAACAACCAAAAGAACTTCTACGGGATCTGTAGTGAAAATTACGGCTGAAGATATAGAAAAACAGCCTATAACTAATATTTTACAAAGTTTACAGGGAAGGACTCCAGGTGTATTTGTATCTCAAACATCAGGTTATGCAGGAAGTAATATGAACATCAGTATCCGTGGTCGAAATTCTATTTTTGGAGATAATCTGCCACTTTATATAATCGATGGTGTTCCCTATATCGGAGATGATATTAAAGAGCAGGTACAAGATACTCGTTTAATACGAGGAGCACAAAAAAAATCAAGTCCATTAAACATTCTTAATCCTAATGATATTCAAAGTATCGAAATTCTTAAGGATGCAGATGCTACTGCTATTTATGGTTCAAGAGGTGCCAATGGTGTTGTACTTATTACAACTAAAAAAGGAGAAGCCGGAAAAACAGAATTTACGATCAATACCAATTCGGGTATATCAGATGTAGCGCATAAAATAAAAACTTTAGATACACCTACTTATTTAAATATGCTGCGCACAGCCTTAACGAATGCAAATGCAAATCCTAGTAATTTCAGTACCGGAATAGCACTGACTGATTTTGATCCAAATGCTTATACGGACTGGCAGGATAAATTAATAGGAGGAAATGCAACGTTTAATAACTTTTCAGGAAGTTTAAAAGGAGGAAATGATACGACTAACTTTTTATTAAGTGCTGCTTATCATAATGAAACTACAGTTTTACCTGGGGATTTTGGTTATAATAAATTTTCAACCAATTTTAATATCAATCATTATACTTTAAACAAAAAATTAAAGATAGGAGCTTCTGTTATATTTTCTTCAGATAAAAATAAGCTCCCTTTTTATGATATTACAAATTATGCGGTCAATACTGCACCAAATCATACAATTTACAACCCGGATGGATCTTATTACTGGTCACCTACCTATTCCAGTGATGTAAACCCAATTGCCGCTTTAGACAGAAGAGTAGAAGATCAGGGAACTAATTTAATTACAAGTGTAAGTGCTCAATTGGATCTGGCTAAAGGATTGTCCCTTAAAACAGATTTAGGATACGGTAGGGCACAAATGCAATCTGAACAATTTTTACCTACATCAGGTATGAACCATGTTTACTATACAAGAAATAATATTTCGCTTAATGCTTCAAGATCTTATAGTTTGGCTGTAAACAATACTAATAATTTTTCGATTGATCCGCAATTAAATTATGTTACTCCTTTGTGGAAAGGTAATCTTACTGCCTTAGTGGGGGCATCATGGCAACATAGAAAGTCTGAAATGCCTACTTATTTAAGTACATCAGTATATAGTTCTGATAATCTGGTTGGTATTACCACTTCGGCAGGAAATGTCACCTCTGCAAATGGTTCTTCAGAGTATAAATATATTTCTCTTTTTAGCAGGGCAACCTATAACATTCTAAATAAGTACATCCTGAACTTAACTTTTAGAAGAGATGGTTCTTCTCGTTTTGGAGAAAACAAACGTTATGGCGATTTTGGTTCTATAGGTGCCGCATGGGTATTTACAGAAGAAAATTTCTTAAAAGATAATTCATGGTTGAGTTTTGGTAAAATTCGCTCCAGTTATGGTAAAATTGGAAGTGATGACATTACAGATTATGGTTATGCGTCTACATATTTAACTTCTACTTATGGTGTTGGTAATTCTGCTATGGCATCAGCCAGAATTGCGAATCCAAATTATCAATGGGAAGTTACCTATAAATTTGAAGCAGCATTAGAATTAGGTTTTCTACAGGACAGAATTTCTTTTACAGCTGCCTATTACAGAAACATGTCATCTAATCAATTAGTATCGACTACTCTTAGTCCACAGGCAGGATTCACTTTTTTTCAGGCAAATTTAGGGGCAGAAGTTGAAAATAAAGGTTTAGAGTTTACTTTGACCACAACTAATATCCATAATAAAAACCTGAACTGGTCTACCTCTTTTAATATTTCTAAAAATGAAAATAAATTACTTTCGTTTCCAGGAATAGCTTCAACAAGCTCTTATAACCAATATGTAGTTGGACGACCATTAACCGGTAACTATTTATTAAATTTTACAGGTGTAAATGCAGCAGGTATTGCGCAATTTGAAGATGCTAATGGTGACGGAAGAATTTCCAGCGGATTTGCAGATACCGGAGTTGGAGACAGAAAATATCAGGGGCCTGCTTATCCTGAATATTATGGAGGAATCTCAAATTCTATTTCATACAAAGGTTTTGCACTTGATTTTCTGTTTCAGTTTGTAAAACAACAAGGAAGAAGCTTAATGTCATCTATTGGAATACAGCCAGGATACCCATACGGACTTGCTAATTATCAGGTAGATGAATACAGAGATTATTTAGCTCAGGGAAATGTTTTAAGTTCAAATTTTCAATCTAGTTTCTCTAATTACTTGGCTTCTACAGCTACTATTGTAGATGCATCTTATATCAAATTAAAAAATGTAAGTGCCTCTTATACCATTCCTTTGAATGAAAAGACCAAAAAAGTTATACAGAATGTTCGTGTTTCGTTACAAGGGCAAAACTTAGTAACCTTTACTAAATACAGAGGATTTGATCCTGAGACACAAGGTTTAAATTTACCTCCTTTACGTACCATAACGCTTGGAACTCAGTTAACATTTTAAATTTAAAAACATGAAAAATAATTCTATAAAATACACGTATATATTTTCGTTTTTTCTTTTAATGGGATTAACGGGCTGTGACGAAATGCTTGAAGTTGAAATTCCTATTAGTCAACTTGAAGCAGAAACCATTTATTTATCTGATGCTACTGCAGAAGCGACTGTAAACGGAATTTATCAAAGTATGGTAACTGGTTTAACTTTTGTTAATACCATACATTATATGCCCGGAGAGACTTCAGATGAACTTATTTTAAGAAGTCAGCTTACTGATGTTTATAACACAAACGAAATTATAGAAACTGATGGTTCTGTTAGCAGTATGTGGACAGACTTTTATAAAACCATTTATAATGCAAATAAAGCAATCGAAGGCTTAAATACGAGCACAACTTTAAGTGCAGACAAAACAAAACGCTGGATTGCTGAAGCAAAATTTGTAAGGGCTTATTGTTATTTTTACATGACTAATCTTTGGGGAGATGTTCCTTTAATTTTGATTACAGATATTGAAAAAACAGCTTTGGCACCACGCAACACCCAAACTGAAATTTACAATCAAATTGTGCTTGATTTAACAGAAGCTACTAATGATTTGCCGGTTAATTATAGTAATTACACTTCGACTCAGCGTATAAGAGCAACAAAATGGGCAGCAGAAGCATTATTAGCAAGAGTAAATCTTTATTTAGGAAAATGGACAGAGGCTGCAACTCATGCCAGTTCAGTAATTAACCAAACGGCTACCTATAAAATGATTACTGGCTTAACAGCTAATAACAGTCCTTTTATCGCTGATAATACTGAAGCAATCTTGCAAATCCCTTATTTCAATTTGGCTTATGCCTATGAAGGTGCTGGTTTGTTTGGTGCAGGAGGTAAATATATACTTCGAAAAGGTGCAACCCTGTTTGAAACAGGCGATGCCAGAAAAACGAATTGGACAGATCCTGTTACCGGAACTACATTTTTAGCACCAAGAAAATATAAAAATGCTTATGTAGCTACTCCTGTCGAACGATCTACAGTACTACGATTGGCTGAACTTTATCTGATAAGAGCTGAAGCAAGGGTGAAATTAAATGATATTACGGGAGCTCAGGAGGATATTAATGTAATTCGAAACAGAGCTTTATTAGGAAACACTACCTTAACTGATCCTAATCAATTATTGGATTTAATTGCCTTAGAAAGAGAACGCGAACTTTTTGGAGAGTTTGGTCACAGATGGTTCGATCTTAAAAGAACTGGAAAAGCCGACGAAGTTCTGGGGTCAATTACAGGAAAAATATGGACTTCAACGGATAAACTTTACCCGATTCCTGACGGTGCCAGACGATCAAATCCTTTTTTAGGCCAAAACTTAGGATACAACTAAATCATTAAAATAATTTACTCAGGAATGTTTTTTTTGGAACATTCCTGAGATTTTAAAAACACTATGGAAACAACAATTGTAAGAGTTGAGGATTTGTCGCATCAATACAGTAAGGATTGGGCAATACAAAATATAAATTTTGAAATCAAAGAAAACAGGATTCTGGGACTTCTGGGCTCTAATGGGGCCGGAAAATCGACTACCATGAACATCCTTTGTGGCGTTTTAAACCAGACTCACGGAAATATATTTATTGACGGAATTAACCTGAAAGAAAATCCGGTGGAAGCCAAAAAACTAATTGGTTTTTTACCACAAACACCACCGCTTCACCTTGATTTAACAGTAGATGAATATTTAATTCACTGTGCAGAATTGCGTCATGTTAAAAAAGAAGATTTACATAATGCAGTTGAAAAAGCCAAAGAAAAATGCGGGATTTCTCATTTCAGCCACCGATTGATTAAAAACCTATCCGGCGGATACAGACAACGTGTGGGAATTGCTCAGGCCATTATTCACGAACCAAAACTCGTAGTTTTAGATGAACCAACAAACGGATTAGATCCCAACCAGATTTTAGAGGTTAGAAATTTAATTAAAAAAATTGCTAAGGATAAAGCCGTGATTTTCTCCTCTCACATTCTTTCTGAAGTTCAGGCAACCTGCCAGGACATCCGAATGATTGAAAACGGACACATGGTTTTCTCGGATACACTCGATGCTTTTAATAATTATATCGAAGCCGATAAATTAACTGCAAGTTTCGAAAATCCGCCAACAATCGAGGCACTAACTGCTATCGAAGAAGTTACAGCAGCAGTTTATCTTTCTCCTAAAAAAGTACAAATTACTTTTAAAGGAACACAGGAAGTTGCTGAAAAAATTGTAGCTCAAAGTGTTAGCAGTAATTGGAAATTACGTGAAATTCAGTTCGAAAAAGTATCTCTGGATGAGATTTTTGCACAATTATCTAAAAAAGCGCCTTCTAAAAACGCTATTCTTTCTTAAAAAAAACAAACAAATGAAAACAATATATAGAATCGCTAAAACAGAACTCAACACGATGTTTTACTCGCCTGTTGCATGGGTAGTTTTAGTTATATTTTCAATCCAGTCCAGCTGGAAATTTTTTGACCTGATTGAACGTTTTGAAAAATCGCAGAAATTAGGACAAGAATTGGGTAATTTAACGCAGGTTGTCTTTTCAGGGTTTATGGGCGTATTTACCGAAATGCAGAGTTATTTGTACTTGTATGTTCCACTATTGACCATGGGACTTGTTAGCCGTGAAATTAACAGCGGTTCGATCAAACTTTTACTCTCTTCTCCTATTAAAATTAAAGAGATCGTATTAGGAAAATACCTGGCCATTGCGGCTTACTGTTCGTTATTTGTTGCCATCTTAGGACTTCAGGTGATTATTGCTTATTTCTCTATCGATAACTTAGATTTAAAATTTGCTCTTTCAGGTTTAATAGGCTTGTATTTACTGGTTTGCACCTATGCCGCTATCGGTCTTTTTATGTCCTGCCTGACTTCTTATCAGGTAGTGGCTGCCATCAGTACCTTGGTCGTTTTAGGGGGGTTGAATTTTATTGGAAAACTTTGGCAGGATGTCGCCTTTGTAAAAGATATTACTTATTTCCTTTCTATTGCAGGACGTGCCAACGAAATGCTGCAAGGCCTTATTGTAAGTAAAGATATATTTTACTTTGTTTTGGTGAGCAGTCTTTTCATAGTACTTAGTATCTATAAATTACAAACCGGAAGAGATGCACAGACGACTTCCAAGAGAGTCTTAAAATATGTGTTGCTTATCACTGTTGTATTATCATTGGGTTACATTACTTCTATAGCGCCTCTTACTGCTTATAAAGATATGACCAGTACCAAAAGCAGAACACTAACCAAAAACAGTTTGGAAATTGTTGAAAAAATAGAAGGGCCAATCAAAATTACTGCTTATGTCAACTTATTAGATATTAACTATTCTATGGTTATGCCATATTTTCAAAATCTTGACAAAGCCAGATTTGAGCAGTACACTCGTTTTCTGCCGCAAACCCAAATGGAATACGTGTACTATTATGATACTTCAAAAAATGAAGCTTTATATGCTCAAAACCCAGGATTAAGTGATAAACAGCTTGCTGAGAAAATGATTGAAACACAGAGCTTGAAACTGGATAAATTATATACTCCTGCAGAAATTAAGAAAATTATTGATCTGAGCCCTGAGCAAAACAGAGTAGTAAGAACCATAGAATACAACGGTAAAAAAACTTTTTTAAGAATATACGATGATTTATTCAAAGGGCCTTCTGAAAAAGAGATATCTGCTGCCTTAAAACGTTTAGTTGTACCTGCTCCAAAAGTAGTTGTTGCTACTGGAAATATGGAACGTAGCATTGATAAAAACGGAGATAAAAATTACAAGACAGGTTTCAATGAAATCACCTTTAGATATTCTCTTATCAACCAGGGATTTGATGTTGCTTCTGTTGATATTAATGCACAGGATATTCCTGAGGAAACAAGCATTTTAATTATCGCTGATCCAAAAACGCAGTTAAGTCAGGGTGCTATTGACCGCATCAGCAAATATATTAATCAGGGGAAAAATTTAGCCCTTTTGGCAGAACCGGATACCAACTCGACTTTGGCTGGTGTATTGGATAAATTAGGGTTAAGTTACACTTCGCGAACTCTGGTACAGGAAAGTGAGACCAATTCTCCGGATTATTTAGTAACGGAGCTTGCAAAAAATATTGATTCAAAAGTTATTAAATTAACCCCTAATAAACAAAATCTTCCAATTCCGTTTTTAGGAACTAGTGGTATCAATATTGTTAAAGAGGCAGAATTTAAAATTACACCACTTTTAAAAACAAACGATCAGCCTGCTTGGGAATCACAAACTGGGATTACATCAATACCTGAAGATCTAAAAAAGCAACCAGCAGTAAAGGAAATTCCATTAGTAGTTGCCTTAACGAGAAACATCAATGGCAGATCTCAAAAAATAATTGTTGCAGGAGATGCTGATTTTATGGGTAATGCAGAGTTAAGCCGTGGCGGATCAGGAACATTTCAGTTTGTAACCGATATTTTCAGTTGGTTCACTAATTACGAATTCCCAATTGATACTACTCGTCCAGAAAGTAATGACAACAAAATAACAGTAAGTGCAAATCAGGTTTTTATCAGTAAAATTGTCTTCATCGGAATTTTTCCATTATTGATTATACTTTCTGGTGCTTTTATACTGATTAGAAGAAACAGAAGATAAAAATCCTCCCTATTGTTGCCGTTAAAAATGATTTTCGATATTTTTTGAACCTACTCAAAAATACTTGTTTTGACTTTTTAACGGCAGATATTGGGCAAAAAAACAAAAAAATGACTAAAAAAAATATCATTTTTGGGATGCTGCTACTGTCTTTTCATGGAGCATTTTCTCAATTCAAAACCACAATTCCGTTGGACAAAAACGTGACAACCGGAAAATTAAAAAACGGTTTAACCTATTATATCCTGCATAACGAAGAGCCAAAAGACAGGGCAAGTTTTTATTTCGTTCAAAATGTTGGCGCCATATTAGAAGACGACAACCAAAACGGACTGGCGCATTTCCTGGAGCACATGGCGTTTAACGGTACAAAGCATTTTAAAGGAAAAGGTATCATCAAAATGCTGGAAAAAAACGGAGTCACTTTTGGTAAAGATATTAATGCTTATACCGCTCAGGACGAAACGGTTTACAACATCAGCACGGTTCCGGTAACTAATGAAAAACTAATTGATTCTACACTTTGGGTTTTACATGACTGGTCAGGCGCATTGTCTTTAGCCGATGCTGAAATTGATGCTGAAAGGGGGGTGATCCGTGAAGAATGGAGAACCAGACGCACAAGTAGTTTTCGCTTAAAAATGCAGACGGATCCCGTTTTATACAAAAATTCGAAATACAGCAAAAGGGATGTAATTGGTGATTTGGACATCATCAACAATTTCAAATATGCTGAATTGCGTAATTACTACAAAAAATGGTACAGACCCGATTTGCAGGCTGTAATCATTGTTGGAGATATCGACGTAAAAGCCATGGAACAAAAGGTAAAAACGATATTTTCGGGTATTCCTTTAGCAAAAAAAGCAGCTGCCAGAACGTATGAAGGAATTCCGAAGCACGATGAATTGTATTTTGGAACCGCTTCCGATAAAGAAGCCTCTTCAACAGCCATTACACTGAAATATGTTTTTGATGAGCCACTGGTAAATGATAGTACTGTAACCCGTAAAAATGTTCTAAACTCTTTTTACACCAGTATTCTGAACAATCGTTTCAAAGAATTACTCTTAAAGAATCAAGGCTCTGCTTTAAGCCTAAAAACGTATTTTGAGTCAATTTCAAGACTTAGTAATTCGTTTAACATTGTGGCTTTAGCCAAAAAAGGAAAAACAATCGAGGCTTTTGAAGAAGCCTACACCGAAGCTGAACGTATCAAACGTTTTGGGGCTGTCCAGTTAGAATTAGACCGTACCAAAAAACTCTTTATTAGTTCGTATGATGATTTTCTGAGCAATAAAGATAAAGTCGATAACGAAAGCTGGGCAGATAAACTGACTAATTATTTCCTTAAAGCAAAACCTTTTCTTTCTGCCGATGATGATTACAAACTAATTGTCGGCATTATTAAAAGCATCACTTTGGAAGAGTTGAATTCTTATGTAAAAACCATTCAAAAACCAGAAAATCAGGTGGCTTTAGTGACAGGTTCTGAAGAAGATAAAGCAAATTTTCCTACTAAAGATGCTGTTGTTAGCGTGATGAAAAAGGTAGAAAGCATGTCTTTAGAACCTTATACCAAAAAAGAAAATAATGCCCCTTTGATTGAAAAAGAACTGAAGCCTGCTGCTGTCAAAAAAACATTTGAAGTAGCCGGGATAAAAGAGGCGAAAGGTTATATTTTACAAAATGATGCTAAAATAATTGTGCTTCCAACAACTTATTCCCAGGATCAGATTGTGTTTTCTGCCTTTTCAAAAGGAGGTAAATCTTTAGTAAAAACAGAGGATTTAACCTCTGCAGAAATTGCAACCACACTGGCAAGATCTTCCGGTTTAGGAAATTTTGACAACATTGGTTTAAAAGAAAAACTGACAGGAAAAGTGGCTCAGTCTGCTCCGTTTATTGGTGATGAAACACAGGGATTTCAGGGAAGTTCCAATAAAGCCGATTTTGAAACGATGCTGCAATTGCTATATCTTTCTTTTGAAGCGCCCCGTTTTGACCCGAACATTTTTAGCATTTTGAAAGAACAGTACAAAAATCGTCTGGAAACCATTAAAAAAGACAACGGAAGCGCTTTTAAGGATTCTATTGATGTAGCAAATTCAAATCATAATCCAAGAACTTTTTTGTTCAACGATAAATTTCTGGAAACAATTGATCTGAAAAAAGCAGAAAGTATTTACCGTGACCGAATCAAAAATGCGTCTGATTTCACGTTTATTTTTGTTGGAAATATCCCTGAATCGGGATTAGAATTAATTCAGAAATACGTTGGAAACCTAAAATCGAATCCGGCTGTAAAAGAGAATTATGTCGATCATCATATTGAACCTAAAAAAGGAAAAACAGTGGTGCATTTCAAACGTCCGATGGAAGTTGCTAAAACTACGGTTTATCTGAATTTGACGGGTAAGACCGAGTACAGCAAAGAAAATGCAATGACCATGTACATTATTGGCGAGTTATTATCCAAACGATTTTTACAGACCATTCGCGAAGAAGAAGGCGGAAGTTACGGCGTAAGTGTTGGCGGTAACCTCGAACAGATTCCTGCACCGGTTTTCAGTCTTGCTTTAACTTTCGATTGTAATCCTGATAAACAGGAAAAATTAATGCAGATTGTCTGGAAGGAACTGAATGATTTGAAAACCAATCCAGTTAATGCCAATGATTTGGAAGACATCAAAAAAGCACTCCTGAAAAACAGGGAAGAATCATTAAAAACCAATTCTTTCTGGAACTCGACACTTTACAACAACAGCTTAAATCAGATTCCGTTTTTACAGGATGAAGAATATAAAAATTTAATTTCTAAAATTAATCAGAAAACTATTCAGCAGTTTAGTAAGCACGTTTTGGATAGTTCTAGTAGCGTCGAAGTAATTATGAGCCCTGAAAAAACTTCAGGGAAATAAGAACTTTAGCATACATTTTTTTTAATTAGTCATTAAAGGTTGTCTTTCCGGACAGCCTTTTTTGTTTTTTGAACAACTTATTGAGTGTCTTTTTTCTTGAACCATCTTCTGGGAGCATCACTTTCATGAAGGACAACTTCAGAATGCAGGAACTGTGCGGCTTCTGCAGAATCTTGTACTTTTATGGCACTGCGTTTTAACATTTCTGATTCAAATTCAGCTAATACCGCTGCTCTCAATCCGACTTTCTTCCAGTGAGATAAAGATTTACATCCTTTGGTAATTTCGCGGGCCAGTGATAGTGCGTCCAACAGCGCCTGATTTGCACCTTGTCCTTTAAACGGACTCATAGGATGTGCAGCATCTCCGATTAAAGTCACTTTTCCCGATTTCTCTAACAATTCCGGTTTGAGTAATTCACGATCATACACAGGATAACCTGAAATAAGAGCTTCCTGAGTTGCTGATAAAATTTGAGGGATAGGGTCATGCCACTGGATTCTTCTGCATGCTTCTTCCTTGAGTGCCTGAGAACCTTTTACGCTTAAAGACTTTGCGTCTTCTTCAGACATTGGGAAGCTAAGTTGCCACATCACTGAATCTAACGAATAAGGCATAAGGTAGATTCGCTCATGGCCATTAGCCGTTTGAAAAACAGTGGCTGAATCTAATAGAGGATTTTTAAGGTCCTGAAGAGTATTTAATGGACAAATACCTAATATCACAATACAGCCCAGATAACGTAAAGGCGTATTGTGTTCTCCAATCAGCAATCTTCGTACAGCACTGCGAATACCATCGGCTCCAACCACAAGATCTGCCTTAGTGCTCTTTATTTTCCCGTCAACCTGAAAATTGAGATTAACACCTTCATTATCATTTTGTTTAAAATCTACTAATTGGTGGCCCCACTGTACCATGTCGTTTCCGCCGAGCTGCTCCAATAATGCTAACCGCAAAGCTTGGCGTGCAATATGTACATTTGTGCGTTTAGACGAAGTTTTTGTCTCTGACTGAAGCCATTTTCGGGTTCCCCATTCGCCAATTATTTTTCCTTCAGGAGTATGAACCAGATGCCTCGTAGAAATTACTCCTTCTTTTAAAGAGAAAAGGCCTAATCCCTGAATTGCTTTGCTGGCCTGCTGTAAAGTCAGTCCATACCCTTGAGACCGGGCATTGAAATCTTTGTCACGTTCGTAAAGAGTAAAAGGAATTCCACGGTGTAAACAGGCAACAGCCAGAGCCATTCCGCCTATACCGCCACCAATGATTGCAACATGTGGATAGTTTTCTTTATTTGCTGTCGGAAGGGTGTGAGCAGGCAGTAATCCGGACCCGAGACATTTCGGGCATGAGTACAAAT
The DNA here is from genome assembly GCF_022802975.1 of Flavobacterium pectinovorum. GTDB lineage: Bacteria > Bacteroidota > Bacteroidia > Flavobacteriales > Flavobacteriaceae > Flavobacterium > Flavobacterium pectinovorum_B. The sequence goes on along the minus strand of NZ_JAFEVZ010000007.1, from coordinate 84,333 downwards.
TTCCTTTAGGCTGAACAGGAGCTGTACCTTTGCCATTTGTTTTTTCGAATTCATCTAAAGCAATTTGATAATGAAGTTTTACTTTTTTGCTGATCCTTCGACTTTTTTTTCCACGACCTTGGCATTCCTGACAGATCGTCCAGTTTACGGGGTCATTTTCCTCTTTTTTAGCTTCCACTTTTTTGCTTGATGATTATTGCTGGTATTTTAAACAGTGCAAAGTTAAGATAAAAGAAAGGGGATTTTATTAAGAGCCTGTTTAAGTTTTATTTAAAAATTTTTCCAATAATCTTTCCAATATCGGCAAAATCATCGAGGTTGCTTACCGCTCTTTTTTCGGTAACGGTTTTGTCAATTTTTGAAAAAGGATAAATAAGAATATAATTATTGTTACTGAGATTTTTATTGAGGATTTCAGGGATATCCTGCATTTTTGAGAGATAAGAATCCATGCCTCTGTCTGCCATTAACAGAATCAAACCTTCGTCCTGATCTAAACCAAAAGCTGCTTCCTGGCCTTCCTGCCATGTTGTTATGGTATTAAAAACGGCTTCGATATTGGCTTTTTTAATAATACTTTTTAAAATATGATTTGTTTTTTCATTGGCATAAAAACTCATTTTTGCTCCTGAATTTTTACCAATATTCCAAACTCTCAGGAGTGAATGAAAAAAGCCCGGCTCACGTTCCGCATTTGGAGGAATGAGAACAGCATATTTTTTTATGGTTGCTACGGGCTGAATGGCGTGATAAATGATGATGTTAATTTGTTTATTGCGCAGATAACCGTTGTAAAGATTATAAAGAAAGGATGATGAAAACCCTTTTTCTTCTAATCCAATAATCAAATCGGTAATGTTTTGTTCCTTAACAACATTATTTATACCGGATACAACATCATTATCATATCGCGTAATTGGATTTAGTTTTACATCTGCTCCGGAAGCTATATTTACAGAGACTCCCAATAATTTTTCTGCATTTTTTGAGGATGATTCACTTTTGTCTTCATTGATAATATTTAATGCAAATAGTCCTTCTTTGTTAGTTTGTGTTTTTATCAGAAGGCCTAGGTTTACTAATTTCTCTACGGTATTTTCATGATTTAAGGCAATCAGAATATTTTCTTTTTCATGACCTGAACCTGCAACTGTTTCTTCTTTGTCAGAATCAGCTATCCTTTGCGCACTAGCCATTGAAACAAATGATGAAATCGTACAGGAAACCAATATCAGTAAAATACTTCCGTTAAGCACATGCTCATTCAACAGACGAATAGGTTCTCCGGCTTCATTTTCAGATAAAATAATGTTGTATCCCACCATAACAGCTGCTAATGTCGCTGCCGCAGATGCAGAACTCATTCCAAAAATAAGGGTGCCCTCGTCATTGGTAAGACTAAATGTTTTTTTTGTAAAATAAGCGGCCAAATATTTCCCTCCAATAGAAGCTGCAAGCATAACCGAGGCCACACCCAAAGTTTCCCAACTCTGAATAAAAGCATTAAAGTCAATCAGCATTCCTACACTGATTAGGAAAAAGGGTATAAAAATAGCATTTCCAACAAATTCTACCCGATTCATAAGTGAAGACGTATGCGGTATAAGCCGGTTTAGTGCAAGACCGGCAAAAAAGGCTCCGATAATCGCTTCAATTCCTGCTAATTCTGCTAATAATGAGGCAAGGTATATCATTACAATAACAAAAATATACTGTGAAATTTTATCCTCTACATTTTTAAAAAACCAGCGTGCAATAATTGGAAACACAAGTAAAACAATCAAAGCAAAAACTAACATAGATACTGATAATGTAACCCAGAAAGAAGTCCCAACCTCTCCTTGGGACATACCTACTACCACAGCCAATACGAGAAGTGAGAGCACATCTGTAATCATTGTTCCGCCAACCGTAATATTAACGGCCAGTTTTTTAGCAATTCCCAGTTTGCTAACCATTGGATATACGATAAGAGTGTGAGATGAAAAAAGACTGGCAAAAAGTACAGATGTCAGAAACGAAAAATGTAATATGTAGTAACCGCCAATGAGCCCAAGAATAAAGGGGACAGCAAAGGTGTAAAGTGAAAAAGTAATGCTCTTCCATTTATTCTTTTTAAAATCGCCCATATCAATTTCAAGCCCTGCCAGAAACATAATATAAAGAAGCCCGGTTGTTCCTGTTACCACAATACTGCTGTCCCGGGCCAGAATATTAAATCCGTTTGGGCCTATTACCGCACCGGCTATGATAAGGCCTAAAAGGTGAGGTACTTTTATTTTGTTCAATAAAAGCGGAATACACAAAATTATGATAAGTTCGATAAGGTATTTCAGTAATGGATCTTCAATAGGAAGACTGATGTGTTGTATATTTAATAACATAAATTATTTCTTTTGAGGAAGGGTAAGTTCTACTGAAAATCTTGCGGTGCAATTATCCTGTCCGGTAATTGTCTGAGTGCCTTTAATGACATTTTCCTGTATGTCATCAAGTACTACATTGATCTTTGTTTTATTTTTTGAAATACTGTCACTATTAAATTCAAGCTGTATTTTATCCTGAATATATTTTGCTTTAAGTACACGGATGAGTTTTTTGTTGCTTAAAACATTAGTATAAATTCCTGTAGAATCAGTCAAAAACTGCCAGGATTCATTGCGTTGATCTCCAATTACATATTGATTGCAATTAGATTCTCTGCAAAGCATTTTACTGTTCCAGATGCCCTGAATATTTTTTGGCCATTCTTTCAGATGTTCGTTGCCAACTTTCACATTGTCTTTTAAGGCTATAATGCTGTCGCGGAATAAAACCAGTGACTGATATTCTGTTTCTTTGTCAGCTAGTTGTTCTTCCCTTACCATTAAAGCTTTTTCTCTGTTTTGTAATTCGAGTTCTTTTTTATTTTCGCATGAAATAAATAGCGATGGAATAAATAATAGTAGAAGATTTTTTTTCATGAAACAGGTTTTGTGATTTATATTTTATTCAAATAAAAATTACACAGTTACAGTGTAAAATAAAACTTAGGTTCTACAAGTTACTAAATTAATTGCGATGAAACCAGTTTTTGATTATTAACATTTAAGCTATCTTGATTTTTGTTGAATAAAATCGTTGGATAAATTTGATTTTAAAAATGCTCTTAACGGATACGCAAGTCTTCCATAAGGATCTGATTTATATAGTTTTTTCTAATAGATCAGCTGCTTTTTTGTACAGGCAGTTTTTCTATTGAGATGGGTTCCTCCGGGATTCATAAATGCCATATTTTTTCGTTATTATTTTTAATTAGCGATTAAAAAAACATTTTTAATTTTTTTATTGCCTTATTTTTGTATTTTAGCACAACCGATTGCGAAGAGGTAAATATTTTTAATAATATATTTTTTTTAGCATTTATTGTAGTAAATAGTGTGTTTTTAAAATATAATTTGCTATTTGTATAAAAATTGAAATTTGTAAAAGAGAGAAAATAAAATGACACCTGTAAAAAAGACTTTTTTCATATTCATTGTATTGGCTTTTGCGGCTTGTTGGCCAGCAGCAGCTCAAAAAGATTATAAATTATGGTTGCAGTATGAAAAGAAAACCGATTCAGGAATAATTTCAGAATATCGGTCAAATATTAAAGGGATAATTTCATTAGAAAATACAGAAACTTCAAAAATAGCTGTAAATGAATTAAAAGATGCTTTGGATGAAATGTTAGGCAGTAAAATTCAAGCAGCAACAAAAGTAGAAGGTGATAATAAAATAATTGTAGGTTCAAAATCGGTATTAAGTGCTGAAATTCAAAATTTAGTTGGTTCAGATTTTGAACTCATAAATGACGAAGGTTTTATTATTAAATCGATTTCCATAAAAAATAAAAACCATATTGTCATTACAGCTAAAAAGGACATAGGAGTTTTATACGGTGTTTATAATTTTCTGAAATTGATTCAAACAGATAAATCCATCAAAAATTTAAACATTGTTGATTCACCAAAAACCAATATTCGAATCTTGAATCATTGGGATAATTTAGACCGAACGGTAGAGCGCGGTTACGCCGGTTTTTCTTTATGGAATTGGCAAAAACTGCCTGATTTTATTGACCAGCGTTATATTGATTATGCGAGAGCAAATGCGTCAATTGGAATTAACGGAACAGTTTTGACCAATGTAAATGCAAATGCTTTAATCTTAACCCCTCAATATTTAGAGAAAGTTGAAGCTTTGGCTAATGTATTCAGACCTTACGGAATAAAAGTGTATCTAACAGCCCGTTTTTCGGCACCAATCGAAATTGGAGGTTTAAAAACAGCAGATCCAAAAGATACTGATGTTGCGAATTGGTGGAAAAATAAAGCAAAGGAAATTTATAAAAGAATTCCGGATTTTGGAGGTTTTTTGGTAAAAGCAAATTCAGAAGGTCAGCCAGGGCCACAAAATTACGGAAGAGATCATGTTGACGGGGCAAACATGCTGGCAGATGCTGTTGCACCATTTGGAGGTGTAATTATGTGGAGGGCTTTTGTATATTCTGAACATGATGCCAATGACAGGGCAAAACAGGCTTACGCCGAATTTGTTCCTTACGACGGAAAATTCAAAGAAAATGTAATTGTTCAGGTAAAAAACGGAGCGATTGATTTTCAGCCCAGAGAACCTTTTCATCCTATGTTTGGTGCTATGCCGAAAACGCCTTTGATGATGGAGTTTCAAATTACACAGGAATATTTAGGTTTTAGCACGCATTTGGTTTTTCTTCCTAAATTATTTCAGGAAGTTTTAGAAGCCGACACGTATCAAAAAGGAAAAGGAACAACGGTTGCCAAAGTGATTGACGGTTCTTTTACAAAAACCAAATTGACGGGAATCGCCGGAGTTTCTAATATTGGAAATGATTTAAACTGGACCGGACATCCTTTTGCACAGGCGAATTGGTACGGCTTTGGAAGATTGGCATGGAATCCGGGTTTAGATTCGGAAGTGATTGCTGATGAATGGCTGAGGTGTACATTTTCGAATGATGAAAACTTTATTAAACCGGTAAAAAAAATGATGATTGAATCGCGTGAAGCTGTTGTCAGTTACATGACACCGCTTGGTTTGCATCATATTATGGATACGGGGCATCATTATGGTCCGGGACCGTGGGTTTCGAATTTGTCAAGACCGGAATGGAATCCGGTATATTATCACAAAGCAGATAAAAACGGAATTGGTTTTGACCGCTCTAAAACCGGAACCAATGCCACAGCACAATATGCTCCCGAAGTTGAGAAACGGTTTGATAATGTAGAAACCTGTCCTGAAAAAGATTTATTATGGTTTCATCATGTTGCCTGGGATTATAAATTAAAAAATGGTCAGACTCTTTGGAATGGTTTGGCTTTAAAGTATCAGGAAGGTGTAGATCAGGTAAAAAGCATGCAGAATGTCTGGAATAAAACCGAAAAATATATTGATGAGGAACGTTTTAAAGAGATTCAGATGTTACTGGAAATTCAATATAAAGAAGCAAAATGGTGGCGGGATGCATGTTTACTTTATTTTCAACAATATTCGGGTAAAGAATTGCCGGTCGGAGTGGAGAAACCCGTACAATCTTTAGAATATTTTCAAGCATTAAAATTTCCTTTTGCACCGGGAAATTAATATTCAACAAATATCCTGCAATTTTACATTTATAAATCATGAACCCTATAAAAATGAGATTAACTAATCACTATTTACTGCTTTTGTCTTTGATAATTTTGGGCAGCTGTAATGCAAAAAAAGAAAAGAATGCTGTTTCATTGAAAGACAGCTATAAAAATGACTTTTATATTGGAACTGCTTTAGATACCAATCAAATTAAAGAAAAAAATGTAAAAGAGGATTCTCTAATAAAAAAAGAGTTTAACGCTATAACTGCAGAAAATATCATGAAATCGATGTATATGCATCCTGCAAAAGACAAATATGATTTTGCCTTGTCTGATAAATTTGTTGTTTATGGCGAGAAAAATAAAATGTTTGTTCACGGACATACTTTAATATGGCACAGTCAATTGGCTCCCTGGATGACTGAAATTAAAGATAGTACAGAAATGAAGGCTTTTATGAAAGATCATATCACGACAATCGTTTCTAAATACAAAGGAAGAATTGATTCATGGGATGTAGTCAATGAAGCGTTGAATGAAGACGGGACATTAAGAAAATCAGTTTTTTTGAATACGCTTGGAGAGCAATACCTTGTTGATGCTTTTAAATTGGCTGCCGCAGCTGATCCAAAAGCAGATTTGTATTATAACGATTACAATAATGAAGAACCAGCCAAAAGAGAAGGCAATATTAATTTGATCAAAAAAATCAAAGCAGCAGGCGGAAAAGTTGATGGAGTAGGGATTCAGGCGCACTGGCGATTAGATAGTCCTTCTATAGAGATGATTGAAGAAAGTATTTTGGCGTATTCTGCTTTGGGTTTAAAAGTAGCTTTTACCGAATTGGATATTACCGTTTTACCAAATCCTTGGGATTTAAAAGGGGCAGATATTAATCAAAATTTTGAAGGAAGTGCCAAAATGAACCCTTATCCAGAAAAACTTCCTGACTCAGTACAGGTTAAGCTTGCTGAGCGTTATGCTTCAATTTTTAAATTGTTCCTAAAACATAAAGATAAAATTAGCAGGGTAACATTGTGGGGAGTTCATGACGGACAATCCTGGTTAAATGACTGGCCAATAAAAGGAAGGACAAATTACCCTCTGTTATTTGATAAAGAGCTAAAACCCAAAAAAGCTTATCAAAGTGTATTGAAGTTAAAAGAAACAAAAGAATAAGAGGGGATAGATTTAATGTTAATAAAAGTAGTAGAAAGCTCGTTGGAGTGCAATTATTAAAAACGTCAGTTCGAGGTTTAATTTTTTTTACAAAAAAGCAATATAAAATGAGGTTACAACGTCTCGTCAGTTCGAGTGAATTTTCTGAAAATGCAATAGTTTTTTCAGAAAATTTGCATCGAGAACTATTTTTTTAATAAAAACGTCAGTTCGAGTGTTTTTTGTGTAGAGAAACGAAACAAAAAATGTATCGAGAACCGTTTTTGATTATAATTTTTCTGTTCTCGATATAATTTTCTATCGAAAATCACTCGAACTGACGAAAAATTATCATCAAAAACTAATTACACCTAACAGGTTAGTAGAAAAAATGCTTGTTAACCTGAGTTCGATTATTATTAAATAGCCTCCAGCTTCAGCTGGAGAACTTATAGTTTAGTTAAAAAGGCTTTAACCAAATAAAAAGAGTGTTGATTTTTTGGCTAAAGCCAGATTGTCTTTCTAAAACTCAATAAACCTCCAGCTAAAGCAGGAGGCAATTAATATACTTTTTTATTGGTCTAATAATCGAACTGAGGTTGTTAAATAAAAATAGTAAACGAGTTGGCATGAAATCGAATATTTTTAAAGAGAGCATGATATTTATAAAGTGATTTTAATACAAATTTATACGCATGAAGCAGCAACATTTTTTTTTCTTACAAGCATTATCATTATTGTTTTTTTTCTCCTTCAATGATATAAAAGCTCAGGATACTCACTCAAAAAAGAAAACTGAAAGAAGCCCTGTTTTTTCTAATGTTATGTATCAGGGAGATGATAATATTTATAAAAATAATCCATTAAAACAGGATGAGTTTTATTCACCGGTTTTGCAAGGATGTTATCCGGATCCGGCCATTACAAGGAAAGGAGATGACTATTACATGACCTGCTCTTCATTTGCGATGTTTCCGGGCGTGCCTATTTTTCATTCTAAAGATTTAGTAAATTGGACTGACTTGGGAGGCGTATTAAATAAGGTTTCAGAATTTAATCCTCACGACACAGATATCAGAGGAGGAGTATATGCACCAGGAATAACTTACAATCCTCATAATGATACTTTCTATATGATTGTAACTGCTTTTACAGGAAAAATGGGCAATATCATAGCAAAGACAAAAGATCCCAAAAAAGGATGGGGAAGTCCTGTAAAATTAGATTTTGGAGGAATTGATCCTTGCATCTTTTTTGATGATAACGGAAAAGGGTATGTGGTTCATAACGATGCACCGGATAAAGGAAAAGAATTATATGAAGGGCATCGTGTGATTAAAGTTTGGGAATATGATCTTGAAAACGATAAAGTAATCGCAGGGACAGACAAAATTATAGTAGATGGAGGCGTTGATATTTCTAAAAAACCAATATGGATCGAAGCGCCTCATTTGTATAAAAAAGACGGACGTTATTATTTAATGTGTGCCGAAGGAGGAACGGGAGATGATCATAGCGAAGTTATTTTTGTTAGTGACAGTCCAAAAGGACCTTTTAAACCAGCATCGAATAATCCGATCCTTACACAAAGATATTTTCCAAATGACAGAGCTAATAAAGTAGACTGGACTGGACATGCAGATTTGATTCTGGGACCTGATAATAAATATTATGGCGTATTTTTAGGTGTTCGGCCTAATGACAAGAACAGGGTAAATACAGGACGTGAAACTTTTATGCTGCCTGTAGACTGGTCAGGTGTTTTTCCGGTTTTTGAAAACGGATTATTGCCTCTGGAGCCAAAAATAAAAATGCCTAAAGGAGTTACTGAAAACAAAACGGGTAAGGATGGATTTTTTCCTAACGGAAATTTTACGTTTGTCGAAAATTTTACATCTGAAAAATTAGATTACAGATGGATAGGGCTTAGAGGACCTCGCGAAAATTTTATTTCGCTAACTAAAAAAGGACTGCAGATTACTCCTTTTGAAGTAAATATTAAGGAACTGAAACCAACTTCGACACTTTTTTACAGACAAATGCACAATACTTTTTCTTTTGCATCAACAATAGATTATAAACCGGTTTCTCAAAAGGATCTTGCAGGAATTGTATGTTTACAGAGTGAGCGTTTTAATTATGTTTTTGGAATAACAAAAAAAGGTAAAGATACCTATATTTTGTTGGAAAGAACAGAAAATGGACAATCAAAAATTATTGCCAGCACTAAAATCGAAATTAAAAAGCCAATTCGTCTTCAGGTAAAAGCAAAAGGTGACAGTTATGAGTTTAGTTATTCCCTAAATGATGTTGATTTCGAAAATTTAGGAGGAAGTGTTTCCGGAGATATACTTTCTACAAATATCGCAGGAGGTTTTACAGGAGCATTGGTAGGATTATATGCTACTGCTGCAAATGATGCGCAGGCAGAATAAAAGTATTGAATTTTGCCTTGATTATAAAGGAATTAATAGTTACACATGAAAAGAAGATATTTTAAAATTTTATTGTTTTTACCTTTCTTCCTTTTGGTTTTGGGATGTAAGTCTACTCAGTCATCTGCAAAAGAAGCAGGCAGATCAAATACAAAAAAATGGGTTGGTACATGGGCAACAGCACAACAGCTTGTAGAACCAAATAATAGGGCTCCTGCACCGGGTCTGTCAGAAAATACGCTTCGACAGATTATAAGGGTTTCAATAGGAGGAAAGCATCTGCGGCTGCGTTTTTCTAATATATTCAGTGATCAGTCAACTACTCTTAAATCGGTAAGTGTTGCCAATGTAGTTGCTGCTCCGGGTATAGATGTAGCAAGTCAAAAAGTACTACATTTCAACGGAAATCCAGGGGTAACAATAATGCCTGAACAAGAAGCGTTTTCAGATGCCTTTGATTTTGATTTAAAACCAGGTCAGCTTTTAGCCATTACCATTCATTACGGATCAGTTGCTGAAAAAACATCCGGACATCCCGGCTCCCGAACGACTTCTTATCTTTTAGAAGGTGATAATCTTGCAAATGCTGCTTTTTCAGGAGCGATAAAAACAGATCACTGGTATTCTATAATGGGAGTAGATGTTAATGCTGCAAAGAACTCTGCTAATATTGTCTGTCTTGGAAATTCCATTACAGATGGGCGTGGATCCGGAACAAACAAGCAAAACAGATGGACAGATATCTTATCTGCCCGATTGCTGGCGAATAAAAAAACGGATCTGATAGGAGTTTTGAATTTAGGAATAGGAGGAAACTGTGTCGTTAAAGGAGGATTGGGGCCAACAGCATTAGATCGTTTTGAAAGGGATGTATTATCTCACAAAGGCACAAAATGGTTAATACTCCTGGAAGGGATCAACGATATTGGAGGAATTAAAAACCCTGAAGATGCACCGGCAAAAGCTCAGGAACTAATTGAAGCTTATAAAGTCATGATTGATAAAGCACATGCCAAGGGAATCAAAGTGTATGGCTGTACTATTTTGCCTTTTGAGAAATCCTTCTACGATGCGCCTTACAGACAGGAAGCAAGAGATGTCGTAAATACATGGATTCGAAATAGTAACGCTTTTGATGCCGTAATTGATTTTGATAAGGCAATGGTTTCAGAAATTGGTTCGAAAACGATTTTATCTAACCTGCATGACGGTGACTTCCTACATCCAAATGAATCTGGCTATCTCAGAATGGGAGATGCTGTAAATTTGGATTTATTTAAATAAAATACTGCTGTTTTGGATTTGACTACTGTTTTTTTTAATCCGAATTTTAAATAATTTTTGATAATAAAACATTCATAATTATGAAATTAACAATTAAATTTTTTGCATTTGCTGTCTTTTTTTTGATAATACAAAAAGGATATTCTCAGGATCCTGATTTTCATGTTTATTTAAGTTTAGGCCAATCCAACATGGAAGGATACGCTAAAATAGAACCAAAAGATACAGTGAGCGTCAATAATCGTTTTCAGGTTTTAGAGGCGGTAAATTGTCCTGAAATTGGGCGTAAAACAGGTAATTGGTACACAGCTGTACCGCCATTATGCCGCTGTAATACAGGTTTGACACCAGTTGATTATTTTGGAAGGAATATGATAGCCAATCTTCCTGAAAATATAAAAATAGGGGTTATAAATGTAGCTATTGGCGGATGTAAAATTGAACTTTTCGATAAAGATAAATCTGAAAATTATATTACAACAGCACCCGACTGGATGAAAGGAATAATAAAACAATATGACGGAAATCCTTATAAAAGACTTGTGGAAATGGCAAAAATTGCACAGAAAAAAGGAGTGATTAAGGGAATTTTGCTGCATCAGGGAGAATCTAATACAGGTGATACCCTTTGGCCTCAAAAAGTAAAAATTGTGTATGATAATTTAATGAGAGATCTGAATCTGGATCCGAAAAAAGTACCTTTGCTTTCGGGCGAAACAGTAAATGAGGACCAGAATGGTAAATGTGGAAGCATGAATAAAATTATTGGCACACTGCCTCATACGATAGCGAACTCTTATGTAATTTCATCCAAAGGATGCACTGCCGAGCCGGATTTTTTACACTTTAATGCAGCAGGTTACAGAGAACTGGGAAAACGTTATGCCGAAAAAATGCTTTCGTTATCAGGATATAAATTCTTAAAAAGTGTAGAGACAGAATAAAAGCGCTGTCTTGTTTTGATCAATTTATCAATTAAAGATTTAATAAAAAGTACAATGAATAGAGTATCAGCATATATCATAACACTTCTTATAACCTTTAGTTTTAATTTGTCAAAGGCATCTCAGCCTTTTATAACCACACAAAAAAGCGGGGATGTTGTTGTACTGAGCGAGAAATCAACACAACTTTCTTTTTTTGTAAATATCGGAATGGATGCTGGTGTGTTGCGTGCAATAAGTAATCTACAGTCTGATTTTGAAAAAGTTACGGGTAATAAACCGGTTGTTTTTAATCAGAGTCCAAATTCGTCTTCGCCGTTGATTATCATTGGAACAATCGGAACCAATTCTATCATTGAAGATTTAATAAAACAGAAAAAAATTGACGGAAAGTTACTTAAGGGAAAAAATGAAAAGTTTATTATTCAAAACATAAAAAATCCATTTAAAGGAGTAGAAGAAGCCATTGTGATTGCAGGAAGTGATAAACGAGGAACAATCTACGGAATTTATGAAATGTCCAGACAAATTGGTGTTTCTCCCTGGCACTATTGGGCTGATGTGCCTGTAGAACATAAAGAAAATATTTATTTTGCAAAAGGAATATACAGTGATGGAGAACCTGCCGTACAATACAGGGGAATTTTTATCAACGATGAAGCTCCGGCATTAAGCGGCTGGGCTAAAGCCAGATTTGGAGGTTTTAATAGCAAATTCTATGAAAAAGTTTTCGAATTACTGCTTCGGTTAAAAGCCAATTATATGTGGCCGGCCATGTGGGGAAATGCTTTTTATGATGATGATCCGGCCAGCGGACCTTTAGCCAATGAAATGGGTATTATCATCGGGACTTCTCATCACGAACCTATGGCTTTGGCTCAGACAGACTGGCATCGGTATATCAAAAAAAAGAATCTTCAGAATGTTTGGGATTATGGTAAAAATAAAGCAGTTTTAGACGAATTTTGGAAAGGAGGAATCGAGCGCAGCATAAATTGGGAAAAACTGGTAACCGTAGGAATGCGCGGAGACGGGGATGAAGCAATGAGCGAAGGAACTAATATAAGCCTGCTGGAGAATATTGTAAAAGAACAGCGTAAAATTATTGCTGAGGTTACCCATAAAAAAGCCGAAAAAACACCTCAGGTATGGGCATTGTACAAGGAAGTACAGGATTATTATGATCTTGGAATGCGTGTTCCTGACGATGTTATTCTACTGTTCTGCGATGATAATTGGGGAAATGTCCGTAAACTTCCTGATCTGACAAAGCCTTCGCATAAAGGCGGTTACGGAATGTATTATCATTTTGATTATGTAGGAGGGCCAAGAAATTCTAAATGGATAAATATAAGTCCGATACAAAGAGTCTGGGAACAAATGAATCTTACCTATGAACATGGTGTCGATAAAATCTGGATTGTCAATGTGGGAGATCTTAAACCAATGGAATTCCCGATCAGTTTCTTTTTAGAAATGGCATGGAATCCTGAGAAGTTCAACTCTCAGAATCTTTTTGAATTCACCGAAAAATGGGCGGTTGATCAGTTTAGAAAAAAACACGCAAAAGAAATTGCAAGGCTATTAAATACGTATCCAAAATTCAATAGAAGGGTTACACCTGAAATGCTGGACAGCAATACGTACAGTCTTGAAAATTATAATGAGTTTCAAGCCGTAGTAAATGAATATAAAAACCTGGCACTTGATGCTTACCGAGTTTACAATGATATTCCAAAGGAATACAAGGATGCCTATTTTCAATTGGTATTATATCCGATAGATGCCTGCAGCAACCTTTACGAAATGTATTTTGCCCAGGCCAATAACAGAAAACTGGCGTCAGAAAAAAATATTTTAGCCAACACTTTTGCAGATCAGGTAAAAAGTAATTTTGAAAGAGATTCTGTTCTTCAAAATAAATACAATAACGAAATTTCTGGAGGAAAATGGACGCATATCATGGATCAGATGAGAATTGGATATAAAAGCTGGCACGATGAACCCAAAAATATCCTTCCAAATGTGACTTATATTTCCGGAAAAGAGAAACCAGGAGTAAAAGTATTCAAAGAAAAAGACGGCTATGTTGCTATCGAAGCAGAACATTTTTCTGCATTAAACAATTCAGACAAGATTCATTGGGAAATAATACCTGATTTTGGAAAAACAAAAAGCGGAATCACAACATTTCCACAAAGTAAATATCCGAATCAGAACGAAAATATTTTTGTTGAATACGAAATAGATTTTGCTTCAAGCGGAGATTTTGATGTAGAATTGCTTTTGGCTCCAACCCTTAACTTTAACAGCAATAAAGGTCTTCGTTATGAGGTTTCTTTTGATGGAGAAAAGCCACAGGTTGTAAATTTTAATGGGCATTATCGGGGTGAATTAGGAAAATGGCAGGCTGAGCACCTGATACATTCTCTTTCTAAACACTCAATTTCAAAAGCTGGTAAACATGTTTTACGTTTTCGTGTATTGGATCCCGGAATAGTTTTGCAGAAAATTTTGATAAATACCGGAGGATTGAAGCCTTCTTATTTAGGACCGCCTGAAAGTGAAGTAATTTCTAAATAAAATTTTTAAATTATTGAATTAAATAAATTTGAAAACAAATAATAGAATAATACAGTTCGCCCCCAAACGAATTATATTATTCCATATATTTGTTTTTAAGTGATAGCTTAAGTGTTTTTTAAGAAATTTATTGTACTGTAACAGCCAGAGTACTCATAATATTTTTAGCAGATGTAGCGGTATAAAGAATAAATTCGCCGGATTCAATTTTCCAGCCGGAAGTTTTTTCATCGTAAAAGGCAAGGTCTTTTACTTTCACTTTTAAATCAACTGTTTTTTGTTCTCCCGGTGCCAGAAATATTTTATCAAATGCTTTTAATTCTTTTTTAGGTCTTAAAACAGAAGCTTTTGTCTGACCTGCATACAATTGAACGACTTCAGCACCGTTCGTTTTTCCTGTATTTTTGATATTAAATTTTACTGTTATTTCATCATTAACACCATAGACCTTTTTGTCAGTAACAACATTAGAAATTTCAAAAGAAGTGTATGAAAGACCATAACCAAAAGGATATTGAGGTTCAATTTCTTTAGTATCAAACCAGCGGTACCCTACCAGAATATCTTCATCGTAATTCACTTTTAAATCATGTCCCGGATATGCACCCAAGGCATGAGCAGGAGACTGGCTTAAAGTAACCGGAATAGTAAAAGGCAGTTTTCCTGAAGGAAATTCTTTGCCGCTTAAAACATCAACAACAGCATTACCGGCTTCCATTCCGCCGTACCATCCCCAAACTAAGGCCGGAACACGGGATTCAATACCTGCCAGTTCAAGTGGAGAACCAGCAATAATTACCACAATCGTTTTTGGATTTGCTTTGGCTACTTCCTGAATCAAAGTTTCTTGTCCGTAAGGTAAACGCATGTGCAGTCTGTCAAATGATTCCGAATCAAAATCATGGTTTAAACCTGCAAAGACAATCGCTATATCCGATTTTTTGGCTTGAGCAACGGCTTCATCGATTAATTTCCAGTCTACTTTATCTGTATTTAATTGTCCGTCACTGCTTCTTTCCACTACATGAGATTGCTTTTCATATCCTTGTGCAAAATTGATTTGCATCGACTTTCCGTATTTATTGGTTATAGCCTGTAATGGTGTTATTTCATATAAAGCTTTGATTTCTGAACTAAATCCACCACCACAATGCGTGCGTGTAGCATTATCACCAATGATAGCTACTGATTTTAAGGCACTCATATTTAAAGGCAGCGTTTTCTTTTCGTTTTTTAATAAGACAACTGATTCTACTGCAGAACGATAGGCAGCCTGCTGATGTTCTTTTGTGTTTAAAGAGCCAGTTATGCGAGTTTGAGGATCTAAAACTTTTGTTTTAATCATGACTCTCAATATATTTGCCACTTTTTCATTCACTACGCTTTCTTTTATACGTCCTTCTTTTACCGCTTTAATCAAAGGATCAGCAAAATACCAGTCATTGTAGTTTTCTTTTTCGGTTCCCATTTCTAAATCTAAACCCGCCAGAGTTGCTTTTTCAGTACTGTGTACGGCATCCCAATCAGACATGTAAACCCCTTTAAAATTAAATTCATTTCGCAAAAGGGTTCGTCCCAAATAATCATTTTCGGTACAATATTCCCCTCTGAATTTGTTATAAGCCCCCATAACTCCCAATGCTCCGGCATCAACAATTGAGGACTTGAAGCCCGGTAAATAAATTTCTCTTAAAGCTCTTTCGCTCATATTGACATCTACTACAAAACGATTTTCTTCCTGATTGTTGGCTACAAAATGTTTCACACAGGCAGCAACATCTTTTGTTTGCAAAGCCTGAATATAATTTATTGAAAGTTGAGAAATAAGAAAAGGGTCTTCACTCAGGTACTCAAAGTTTCTTCCACAAAGCGGAGAACGAATGATGTTGATTCCCGGGCCAAGTAAAACATCTTTTTTGCGAAAACGTGCTTCTTCGCCCAACACAATACCACGTTGTTTAGCCAGTTCCAGATTCCAGCTTGCAGCCATAGCTGTTCCCGGAGGAAAGCAGGTAGATGAATCATTAGTTTGTCCTGTATATTTCCAGTTATGTCGATTCATTTCTGCCCTGACGCCATGTGGACCATCAGATAAAGCCCATTCCGGAATTCCAAGATGTTTTATCTCTTCGGTGTAAAATTTAGAATTTCCATGCAGCATACCGACTTTTTCTTTTAAAGTCATTTTTTTAATTAACTTTTGAATTCTTTTTTCGACAGCATTATCTGTTTGTGAAAAAGAACTTTGAAAAAATACTGAAAACAAAACAATAGCCATAAATCGTAATCTCATTTTATATGTTTTAGAAAACCTTATTGGTTAAATTAAATAATTTGATTTTTTTATGATAAATGGGAAATAACCCAATTTAAAAGTTCTCAAAAATAGAGGAATGGAGCATATTGGACTCGTACAAATCGAGCATTTTATATAATAAATGAAGCAGAATTGAATGACATCGATTTTAATTTTCCGGTTCTGGCTAAAATAGTTCACACCCGATCATTAATGTGAAATTTTATAGCATCTGATATAACAAAGACCAAAGAAAAGACGGAACAATTGAACGAAACTATGACACGGAAATCAATAAGTAAACCATTACTTAATAAAGTTTAGAATAAAAAACGGGTAGACAACTTGTACTTATCAATTACAATACAAAGTGATCAGATAATTTTTTTAGAAAATTTTATAAAGTAGATGTCCTTACTGCAAAATTTCATAAAGAAAATTGCAGTACAGATATTTATTTGCTGAAAGTCAAAAATAGAATTAATACATAAATAAAGTAACCGCCTCAATTTGTATTGAGACGGCTACTTTTCAACTACTAACTCAACCTAACTAACTTAAATCTTTATTAAAAACCAGGATTATTATCACTTGGTTTAATAAGGGGGTTTGAAGATGTTTCCCTATTAGGTATTGGCCATAACTCATTTTTACCAACTGTAAAACCAGTTGCCTGTAGCTCTGTACTGGCAATTCCCCATCTGATAATATCATCAAAACGACTTTGCTCACCGGCAAATTCTACCTTACGTTCATGAATGATTGCTTTAAAAACATCATCTTTTGTTGCATTAATTACTGTTAATAAACCTGCTCTGTCCCTAACTTCTTTAATGTATGCAATAGCAGCTGTTTGTGAACCTCCTGTTCTTTGGTTTTCGCATTCTGCTTTCATTAGCAATACATCTGCATAACGCATAACCTTGAAGTTAATACTTGATTGTACTGCTTCATCAAGCTTTCTGTAATAATTTTGATACTTTTTCCACCCGGAATTTCTAAGACCTTCAGATGTAGTAAAATCAGATGCTTTCATAGTTTCAGTTCCATTTAAATATTTAGATCCTGGTACATAAAAAGTATCTCCAAAACGCAAATCACCAGTTTCGTAAGAATTTAATAACTCATCCGCCGGATATACATTGTACCAGCTTAAATTACCGTATTCCTGCCCTCTAAGGGTTGACTCTTCAAAACCAGTTCCGCCGCTATTACCAGCATCGCCCCACTTATCACCAACTCCATTTTTTTCATCAAATCCAATTTCAAAAATAGATTCTTTGCCATGCTCATTTTCTTCTGTAAAGTTGTTGAAAAAGTTTCCTTTATCTTCAAGGCTAAATCCTGTTACCTTATTAAGTGCAACTAAAGCTTCATCATATTTCTTTTCATATAATAGTACTTTACCCAAATAAGCATAAGCGGCTTCTTTAGTTGCTCTGCCTTTTTCTTCTACATCCTTAGACAAAAGATTTTGAGAAGCAAATTGTAAATCCTCCTTAATTAAGGTATAAACATCAGCTTTAGGGCTTCTGGCTGCGCTGATAATAGTTTGTTTTTTATAAATTGGCAAATCACCAAAACGATTCACTAAGAGAAAATAGTAATAGGCTCTTAAAAAATGTGCTTCACCTAAAAATTTATTCTTTTTTTCCTGAGTTAAAATTCTATCCGGTAAAGCATTTATCTTTTCCTCATTATCTAATACAAAATTTGCTCTGGATATTCCCAGAAAACAAGATTCCCAATAATATTGAATGATATCGTTACCGGCATTAAAAGAAAAATCATGGAAGGGTTTTTTGTTACCTTCTAATTGAGGATTTGGTGACGTATCCTGACTCATAAGATCCATCGCAAAGGAGAGATTTCGTCCATATAATCCCCTTGTCTGTAAATTTGCATAAGCCGCGTTTACAGCAGATTTTACCTGTGCTTCAGTTGTAAAGAAGGTTTCAGGGCGTAATGTGTTTGGATTATTTAATTCTAAATCCGAAGTGTCACATGAATTTATTGTAAAAATTCCGAACACGATTGTAACTATATATACTATTTTTTTCATCATTTTTATATTTTAAAATGTAACATCAAGACCAAAAATTACTGATTTTGGTTGTGGATACCTTCCTAAATCAATACCGGCAGAATTTGCATTCGTATCTGCACGGGCAATTTCAGGATCTAAACCAGAATATTTTGTTAGCGTAATAAGATTTTGCCCGCTTACATAGAATCTTATATTAGAAAAATAGCTCTTAAATGCGTCTCCGGATAGTGTATATCCTAAAGTTACATTTTTTAATCTTGTGTAAGAGCCATCTTCAATATAACGTTGATTTGCCGAAGACCAGTTTATATCCGCACCCTTTGCTCTTGGAATAGTTGCTGATGGATTACTAACCGCTCCATTTGTACCAACAACTGCTCTGCCTAAAACTTCTGTACCAACGTTAAACAATCGGTTCATACCCTGCAAGTCAAAAATATTTGCGTTATAAATATCATTGCCCTGAACTCCTGTTATAAAACAGTTAAAATCGAATTTTTTATAGGCTGCAGTAATATTTAAACCGTATGTAAAATCCGGGTATGGATTTCCAATATTTGTTTTGTCTTCAGACGTAATTGCTTTATCTCCATTTCGGTCAACAATTTTAATATCGCCCGGTTTTATGATAGTCTGACCTGGTCCAAAAACAGCATCTACTTCTGCCTGATTTTGATAAATTCCATTGGTTTGATACCCATAAAAATAGAATAATGGCTGCCCTACTTCTAACCTTGAGAAATTCTCTAAACCAGCTCTTGCTGATGGACCTCCTAATACACTAGTTACCCCTGGTGCTAAAGCTGTCACTTCATTTTTACTTGTTCCAAAATTAGCGGTTGCTGACCAGGTAAAATCACCTTTTCTGTCATTGTAACTTAATGATAGTTCATAACCATTTACTTTAACATCGGCAATATTTTGAATTTGAGTTCCTCCGCCTGCAGATCCTACAGAAGCAGCTAATGGAACTGCAAAAAGAATGTCACTACTTTTGTTATTAAAGTATTCAAAAGAACCTGTGAATTTTTCGTCAAATAAACCAAAATCCACACCTATATTTCGGTCATTTTTAGACTCCCATTTCAAATCAGGATTAGAAGCAACTCCAGCAGATACACCAGGTGCATTTCCTCCACCAATTGGATAGTTATAATCTGCAATTAATGTAGCACTATATTGATAATTGTCTATTCTGTCGTTTCCTGTTGTTCCTGTACTTGCTCTGAGTTTTAATGTACTAAAAATTGAATCGGCCATAAAACTTTCTTTGGCTATATTCCAACCTACAGCAACAGAATAGAAATTCCCCCAACGGTTATTCGCTCCAAAGCGAGAAGAAGCATCTCTACGACCAGACACAGCCAAAATGTATTTATCATCATAATCGTAATTAATACGAGCGACATATCCAATATTTTTTTCTACAAAGTTAGAAGAGCCTAAACTTCCATTATTGTATCTCAATTGATCAATTTCATCTGAAATAGCATATTGGCTTCCGGCTGCTAAATTTTGTGATTTGCCATCAATTTTAGTTATAACTCCTAATACTTCAAAATTATGTTTGTCAGCAAAAGTAGTTTTGTAAGTTAAACTATTATCAAAAACAATGGTTTGTCCCTGAGCATTTGTTTCGTTAGTTGTAGAAAAAGCCTGTTTGTGGGCAGTACCATCATAAAAGCTAGGTACAAACGTATGATTTTTAGTAGTGTAATAATCTAGGGATACTTGTGATCTGAATTTTAAACCTTTGAAAATTTCTAATTCAGCATAGATATTTCCAATTATAGATAAACCATTAATTTTTTGATATCCTAAATTTGCAACACGTACAGGGTTTTCGGCATCATTAGAATCAACGGCACTAGGTCCCTGATAACCCCCTAAGTTTTCTGCATTGTAAATAGGAAAATAAGGTGCCATTTTAATCGCATGTTCTAATAATGTTCTTCCTCCTGCAGAGCGCTCCGGATTGGTTTTAGTAAATGATACACCAATATTGCTCCCTAGTCTGAGCTTGCCAATATCTTGTGTATTATTAGCCCTAAAAGAATAACGTTCGAAACCGGTATTAATGATTGTACCTTCTTGTTTTAAATATTCAGCTGAATAACGGCTTGTAGAATTTTCTGTACCATTTGAAAAACTCAAATTGTAATCCTGCATAAAACCAGTCTGAAAAATCTGGTCTTGCCAATCAGTACTTACATTGCCAAATTCTGCAGCTCTTGCCGTTAGATCACTTCCTAAATCTTTAGCGTATTGGAGATATTGTTGTGTATTTAAAACATCATATCTTTTAGTAACTGTTTGCGCTCCAACGTAAGAACTAAAAGTTAATTGGCCAGGGCCTTTTTTTCCTTTTTTAGTAGTTACCATAATAACTCCATTAAAAGCTTTTGAACCATATAATGCCGTTGTTGAAGCATCCTTTAAAACAGATATGCTCTCAATATCATTTGGACTTAATCCTGATAAGTTACTGGTTAGAACTCCATCAATTACGTACAATGGAGCACTATTTCCCATTGTAGCCAAACCTCGAATAGTAACTGTAGGATTGGAGCCTGGTGCACCATTTACAACAGTAACACCGGCCGCTCTACCTTGTAAGGCTGACTCTGCATTCGTAATGGGTACGGCTACAATGTCTTTTGCGTTTACTACTGAAACTGCTCCTGTTACCTTAGTTCTTTTTTGAGTACCATACGCTACTACAACTTCATTTAAGGTTTGTGTGGATTCTGCTAACTTAATATTAATCACGGTCTGATTACCAACTGTAATCGTTTGTGAAGTCAATCCAACGTAAGAATAGGTTATTTTGTCTGTAGCATTAACTCCTTGTAAAGAGTAGTTACCATCAAAATCTGTTGATGCGCTATTTTTAGATCCTTCTACGTTAATACTGGCACCTGGCAAAGGAACCCCTGAAGGATCCGTAACCATACCCTTGATGGTTTTTGATTGTGCCATCACATTTTGTGTGCTAACTATTAGCAATGCGATTATTGCAAATTTTAATTTCAACATCATAGTTAATTGGTTTTTTTGTTTAGTTAAATAATGATTTGTTTGTAAAGTGTTATTTATTGTATTGATTATAATTAGCTAATAAATTATTTTCTATCCTTTTAAATTTTTGAAAATCACTATTAATTTGTTTCTCACTTTTTATTTTCAAATCTTATAGGTTTAGATTTTGATTCTAAAATGAGGTATTCAATAAATAAAATTGGTTTTCATTTCATACTTATAAATTGTTTTAAAGTTGTTAATAATAGTTTTGTAGTTGTTTGATATTGTTATAACCAAAAGTAGAATCTTAACATAAATTTGGCATACTACAAATGATGCAAAAACTATCAAATTTGTAGCATGATACCTATAAAAATGCCATATTCAGTGTTTTGTGTTTGTTTTTTAAAGAAAATTGAAATAAGATATTATCAATATTTATTCGTTATTTTTTTGATATCAAAAAAAATATAAGACTATTTATTCGTATTTAATAACTGAAGTGATTTAGACTTTTTCCATTTGCTAAAAAATTTGTCTTTTGCACCTAATTTTAGTCTTTTTTTCGTTCCGTAGCCCTGCTATGCATCTTAAAAAAGACTAAAATTGGGCACAAAATCCTTAATTTTCGCTTAAACGCAAAAAGTCTAAATCACTTCACTCTTAAGAATGAAATAGAAGAAGAAAAAACAAAAAGGGCACTCCTGATTTGAGTTTGTTTAATAAATCAAAAGACAATAATTAAATTTATAAACAAAAAAAGACGGTATAAAACCGTCTTAATTAATACTTTAAAAAGTTATTTTTTGTTATTATGTGTAGGGAGATATCGGTATTTTTCTTTATAACATTTTGTAAAATAGGAAGGAGAACTGAAACCAACTTTAAAACTAATTTCGGTTATATTATCATTGCCCAGCTCTATAAGTTCTTTGGCTTTTTCTAAACGAACATTACGTATAAATTCATTGACAGATACACCAGTTAATGTTTTAATTTTTCGATACAATTGGCTTCTGCTCAAAAACACTTTCGAGGCCAAAACTTCAACGCTTAACTCAGTCTCACTAATGTTCTCATTGATGTAGTTGAGGATGTTTTTTATAAATTCATTATCTAAAGTGGTTGTTTTTTCTTTTGCTTTTGGCGTAATTCCGTTATAGAATTTGTTAAATATAATTTGCCTGCTGTTTATTAATTGTACCAGACTCGATCTTAAAATAGCCATATCAAAAGGTTTACTCAAATACATGTCTGCACCAGAATCAATACCTTCTAACCGGTCCTGGACTAATGCTTTTGCTGACAGCATCATTAACGGAATATGACTGGTTTTTAAATCTGCTTTAATATTTTTACAGAGTTCTAAACCATTCATAACAGGCATAATCACATCTGTTAAAATTAAATCAGGCAATTTTTGCAAAGCTAATTCTAAACCAACCTGGCCATTTTCAGCCACTAAAACTTTATACTCTTTTTTGAGTTCATTTTTTAGATAATTTCGCAGTTCTACATTATCCTCAATAATTAAAATGGTATAAATCCGATCTGGTTTTTCCTGATCATCCTGTACCTGAACTTCTGCTTTTTCAACTATTGGTGTGAAACTTGTTTTTTTCTCTTTTTTAAATTCTTCAAGCAGTATTTCGTTGTCATTAAAGAACTCTTTTCCAACAGGGAATAATAATTTAAAAGTGGTACCAACACCCAATTCACTTTCTACTTCGATTATTCCTTTGTGTAATTCTACAAATCCACGAACAACTTCTAAGCCTATTCCGGTACTTCCATAATAGGCTTTGTTTAAATTGTTTACCTGATAAAAACGGTCAAATATTCTTTTAATATCTTTTTTATCCAGTCCTGCACCCGTGTCTTCAACAATGATTTCAAAAGATGGATAGGTATTAATTGAACTTATCAGCGGAAAATTTACAAACTCCTCATTGACTACTATTTTTACCTTTATATTTCCATTGTCCGGAGTAACTTTAAAAGCATTTGAAATGACATTAAAAATAATTTTTTCGAACATTTTAGGATCAATCCAGTCTTTTAAAGATGTTTTGTTAGACTCAAAATGAAGATTAATACCCCGACTGAATGCTTCTTCGTCAAAGTAACTGACAATTTCTTTTGTAAAACTGATTACTTCGATTACTTGCAATTTAATAGTCATTTGATTAAACTGCAATTGATTAAAATCCATTAGCTCATTAATTAATCTTGAAAGCCTGTCTGAACTTTTTTGAATAGTTTTCAATTTATTCAATACACTTTCGGGTAATTCCAGACTGCTATTCTTAATTAGATCTCCTAATGGATTCAAAATTAAAGTAAGCGGAGTCCTGAACTCATGTGAAATATTGGTAAAGAACTGTAATTTCTTATTATTTAATTTCTCAATCTGAATTGCTTTTTTCTGTTCAAATTCTATCAATTGTTTTTGTTTAAAACGATTTTGATAGTATTGATTAGCAAAATGAACTGTTGCAAATAATAATAAGGAATAAAAAAGATAAGCAAAAGATGTTCTCCACCAGGGAGGTAAAATTTCAATTTTTAATTCTAATGGTTTTTGGCTCCAGGCTCCGTTTTTTTCGGCTGCTTTAACTTTGAAAACATAACTGCCAGGCGCTAAGTTTGTATAAGTTGCGGAGCGCTTGCTTCCGACATAATTCCATGAATCTTCAAAACCTTCTAAATAATAGGCAAATTCATTTCTCGCAGGAAAAGAATAATTAATCGCAATAAAATCAATGGTAAATACGGACTGGTCGTGTTTAAGTATTATTTTTTTTGTTTCAGAAATCGCCTTTATTAAGGGGGAATTTTTTTCAAGTGGTTTAACTGATCTATTAAAAAGTTTTAGGTCAGTTAAGTAAATGGGCAGTTGTTTTTTACTTTTAACCAAATTCGAAGGGTTAAAATAGTTTAAGCCTTCGTAGCTGCCAAAATATAATAATCCATTTTTATCTTTTAAAACAGAATTGTTGTTAAAGTCATTTCCTAAAAGACCATCATATGTAGAGTAATTGACTGATTTTTTATTTTTTAAATCCAGTTTTGTAATCCCTTTCTTTCCACTTATCCAAATACACCTGTCATTTGATTCTGCGATGGATGAAATTGATTTTTCATGCAGTCCTTTGAAATTAACATACCATTTTAAGGATTCTGTTTTTTTATTGTAGCTAAATAATCCGGCGCCATCAGTACCAATCCAAATTTCTTTGGTGCTGGCCTGATACAAAGTGTTAATGGTATGTGTACTTTTATGATTTTTAAATTTTTCTGACATTTTGTTACGTAAAGACGTGACCGAAAAAGTGACAAAATCTTTAGTGCTAACTTTGTACAAACCTGTTGTTGAGCCAATCCAAACTTCATTATCAGAATCTGTCATCACTTTTCTGATGTCTAAATTCACTACGCCATTTTCATAGAACACTTTTGAATTGCAATGATGAAATTGACTGTCTGAAGGTGTATAATAATGTAAACCTTTTGAAAAGGTCCCTATCCAGATTACCCCCCTTGAGTCTTCAGCAATACTCATAATATTGTCTGAGGTTAAGTTAGGGGTGTTTTTTGTGTTGTAATTAATAAATTTTTTGCTCCCTTTTTTTAAAACAAAAATACCCTCATTCCAACTCGATAGCCAAATAGTCTCATTTTTATCAATAAATACATTTGTAATATTGTCATTGGTCAACCCCGAATAAAAGCTAATGTCAGATTTGGTAATATGTTTAAAATTTTTGGTTTTTGGATTATAAACATCAACACCTCCGCCTTCCATAGAAATCCATAACTGACCGTCACTATCTTTTGCAACTCCGGTTACACATTTGGTTTGTAATGATTGGGGATTTCCCGGCAGACTTTCTATAATATTTACCTTGCTGATTATTTTATCAAAAACACCTAAGCCCTTGTTATAATAACCCAGCCAAATTCTTTTCTCTTTATCTAAAAATAAAGACCAGACAGAGTTTGAGCTTAAACTGCGCATGTCGAATGTACTGTTTACATATTTTTTTTGAACAGCTCCCTGATCGTTTACAATGATTAAACCGTCATTTTCGGTTGCACAAAGAATTGTTTTAGGATCTGTTGCCAGTATTGACATGATTCTCTTTCTTGTAATAGGGTATGAAACAGTCTGTTTAATACTCGAATTTAAATCTATTTTGACCAGTCCTTTATATCCATCACCAATCCACAAATTTTGATTGCTGTCAATAAACATTGAGACAATATTCCCTAAGAATACCTGATTGTCTTTGCCTATATTTACTTTTTTAACTTCATTTTTTACAGGATCTACTACTTTTAAACCAAGGTTAGTACCTAAATAAATAGTCCCATTTTTATCTTTTGCCAGATTATTAATAAGATAATTTGTTGTATTTGGAGTATCAAGTTTTAATTTAGTGATTTTCCGTGAGATCGTATTAAGTTTTAGCAGGCCGCTATTAAATGTTCCTAAAAAAAGATTTCCATCATTGTCTTCAATAATACTTTTGACAGAGATTACAGTTTCTTTTCTGATTTTCTTTTGAATATCAATGTTTTCAAAAGTATTTAAATTACGATTATAAAGACATAATCCTTCATCAGTGCCTATCCACAATCGGTTGTGTTTGTCTACGTAGGTAATATAAATCAGATTGCTGTTGATAGAATTATTTACATTGGAGTTTTGCTCATAAGCGACATAATTGACTCCATCGAATTTATATAAACCGGCACCGTTTGTTCCAATCCACATAATGCCAAAATTATCCTGTGCAATTGTATAAATACCACTTTTTGAAGTTTCACTACTTACTAACCTAAATTGATAGTTTTCAAACGTATTTTGAGAAAACAGATTGTTTATTGCAACGAGTAGGATGACAATAAATCTAAAACATTTTTTTTGGGACATTATAAAATGATTTATGTAATAAAATTAAATATAACCAGTTGAGTGTAAATATTAAAAACGTCAGTTCTAGTGCTTTTTGTATAGAAACGGAACAAAAAAAGTATCAAGAACTTTTTTAATACTAATTTTTCTGTTCTCGATACAATCCCGATGAAAAATCGGGATCACTACCTATTACGTTTTTGTTTAACTAGGGCTTCGACTCCGCTCAGCCTGACAAAACAAACGTCATTTTATATTGCTTTTTTTGTAAAAAAAAATTAAACCTCGAACTGACGAAAAATTATCATCAAAAATTAATTACACCCAATGGGTTAAATATATATTAATTAATTGAAAATCAATTAATTTTTTAAAAATTAACACGACAATAATTACTTTTTTTTAATATAAAGAATCAAAACTTCATAATTGACAAATAACAGGAGTTTACGGATTTTTAATTTTATCAATTAAGAGCCTGTTTAAAATTTATTATTAAAGGATTTTTGTGCGAAATGAGGTAGATTTTTATAGATTAGCAGCGTTATTGTATAAAAAATAACGAGGTTGCAGCTGAAAATTATCATAAGAAAGCCAACAAATAAATTTAAAACAGGTTTTAAGTTTATAAAACTATTTTTTTTAGTTTTCTCTTCTTTCATTTAAATCTTTTTCAATCTCAATTTCCATATTTTTATCTATGATATAAAAACACAATAAAACGGCACTTATTATGAATATAAAGCCAGGGTAAATACTTACTGATAGTTTAATTCCTTCTGCCGTTGTGAATACCTGATTAACTTCTTCAGCGACATAACCATATTTAGACAAAAAAGCAGCACCTAATGCACCGCCAATACTGATTCCTAATTTTATTCCAAAAATCATTGCTGAAAAAACAGTAGCAGTTGCTCTTCGATTGTTTTTCCATTCGCTGTAATCAGCTACATCAGCAATCATGGCCCATAATAGAGGAATTGTTACTCCGTAAATAAAACCATGAATCAATTGGGTCAGGAAAACCATCGTAATAGCTGTTCTGCTAAAAAAATTAAAAAACAATAAGCTTATAGCTGATAAAAAGATGAAAGCGATGTAGATGTTTCTTTTGCCAAAGGAATTTGCCAGCGATTTCGAAAACAGAATTCCCAAAATCATAAACAGAATTCCTCCTGCGTTAAAAAGACTAAATGCAGAAGTAGGAATATCCTTTGGCCACTGAAGATCTGTTAATCCTATTGCCGTTAAAGTAGTATTCAGCCAGCTGATAAATGAAGAAAAACCAATATCGTTCAAAAAAACAGTTTGCGCTGCCGGATCTAAATAATATTTGAAGTAAAAAATATACATGCCGCCTTTTAAGGATAAGGTTATAAATACCAAAATAGTAACCAGCAGCATAACAAGCCAGGGACCGTTTTTAGACAAATCTATGAAATCCTGTCTGACTGAAGATTCCTGATTTTTTGAAGGAATGATTCTTTCTTTGGTAGTAAAAAAAGTAATCAGCAAACAAATTACTCCTACAATAGCAAATGATAGCATTGTATTTTTAAAACCAACAGCTTTGTCACCATGTCCCAAAATTAAAACTAATGGCAATAAAAGGGATTGAACTATAAACTGTGCTATCATTACAGCTACAAAACGATAGGAGGAAAGACTGTTTCTTTCTTTCATGTCTCCTGTTAAGACACCGCTTAAAGCTACATAAGGCAAATTGTTTGCGGCATAAAGCAGTACCAAAAAAATGTAAGTTAGTAATGTGTAGGTTATCTTGCCTCTTAATCCAAAATCAGGAGTCAGGAAAGATAGAACGGTGGCAAATCCAAAAGGTAAAGCGGTCCATAATATCCAGGGTCTGAATTTCCCCCATCGGGTTTGAGTACGATCAGCAATAACTCCCATAAGAATATTAAAAAAAGCACCGATAAAACCACCAATAAAAATAATAATACTTGCTGTTCCTGCTGGAATTTTATAAACATCTGTGTAAAAGAAAGCTAAAAAGGTTAGCAAAGTCTGAAAAATCAGATTTGCTGCAAAATCGCCTAAACCATATCCTATTTTTTCTAGTACAGAAAGCTTTTGTGATACATTACTCATAAATATACTGGTTGTTTTTTCTTTCATTAGTCATCTTACTGATTTTAAAATTATTTAAGATCGATTTTTATCAGAAAATGAACATTTCTTTTTATTGGTTTAATAAAAAGCTAAAGTAAAAATAGTTTGAAAGCTGAAATAAGATTGTCACTTTTGAAGCGTTTAATAGCATTTTTGAAGCATAATTTTGTTGTGGTCAAGATTATATAAAATGCTGTTTTAGTTTTTAGTTAAAAAATATGCGCTATGATATTACTTCTATAATAAAACGCTTCACTGAAGAATATAACCTGCCTTATACTTCTTATCCGTTTTATCATGCGATGCACTCTCATTTTTGAATGCTTATGAATAAAGGGTAAAAGAAAATATTATGATGACCGGTGAGGTATAGAAAATGGTTTTGTTTATATTTACCTAAACACAGTCAATCTTATTATGAAAGTAAAATCACAGGTAATTTCATCTTCAATATTTTTAATTTCTTTTTTTTGGATAACTTTATCAAGTGCTCAAAATGAGGTATATACATCAGATACTATTCTTGCAGATACTACTTTTGTAAATCTAAAAGATTATAGTAAAGATTTTATTTATGATATGAAATACGCTACTGAAGATAATTTTTTAAAAGCAAAAGTGTATGATTGTGCCGAATGCTTTTTGCGTTTAAAAACGGTCAAAGCTTTGTTAGAAGCCAATAAAGATTTTATGAAGAAAGGTTATAGAATAAAATTGTACGACTGTTACAGGCCTTTATCTATTCAGAAAAAAATGTGGGAAATAGTATCAAATCCGGAGTATGTGGCAGACCCAAAAAAAGGCTCCATCCATAACAGAGGAGGAGCCGTTGATATTTCGATAGTCGATGCCAAAGGTAAAGAAGCTGATATGGGAACTCCTTTTGATTTTTTCGGAATTCAGGCCAGTCATAATTATACCAAACTTTCTAAAGAGGTAATTTCGAATAGAAAATTTCTTAAAAAAGTAATGGTTAAAAATGGTTTCAATTTTTTTGATTCAGAATGGTGGCATTATAATTTAAAAACCGGTTTAAAAGATAAGGTCTCCAATCAAAAATGGAATTGCGAATGATTATTCAACACACCTGATGTTCTCCATAAAATAAGTAGCAGGCTGGTATGTTTTTCCGTTCATTTCAGATACAATTTCACCTCGTATTATATGGTCTTCAACATCAGTTAAATATTTAATTCGCATAATGGTTACGGGAGATTTTTTTAGTTCTTCAAAATTATCTTTCATAAACATGAAAATTCCGGAATTGATTCGGTTATTGAATTCTTTTTCACGAAGAAGCGTTCCGCAATTTTCCTGATTGATATGCAGTAAAGTAACAACTTTACCATTTTGTAATTGTAAAAACACTTTTGAGTTTTTGTCAAAACAGTTTGCTTTTATAAAATCTTTGCTTTTTTGAATTAATTGTAAATTTAAAGTTGGCATACCATCTGTTTGTGCCAAAGAAAAAAAGATATAATTAGAGGTATTTCCAAAGTTTTTTTCACTGATTAAATATTCATTGGTAACTTTATACGTACCAATCGAGTCGGTTATATTAGTGGTATATTGACAATCCTTCTGAGCAAAAGAGGTAAAGGTTAATAGAAAAAAAGTGAATGTAATTAGTTGTTTCATTTTTAAGTTATTTTTCTGCAAATTAAAACTATTTTGTTATCATTTTTATCTGTTGTAAAAAAACAATATAAATTTCCTCCATTTTTTATTTTCCACTTTTTTCGAATGTTTTCCACAGTTTCCGGAAAATTTCGGGTGGTAACATTTGCCTGTTGATTTAAAAGCTCCGTTTTCATGTCAGTTTTACTATATGAAATTACTTTTTCAATTTCAAAACTTCTTCCCGGAAAATCAATCAGCTCGTCCGAAGTGTACAAATGTGAATTTTGGTGGAGTTTGTCTATTTTAAAAGTAGTACTAACTTCATCAAAACCGCCTGATTTCATAATTGCCGAATTGGGTTCGTAGAGGAATTTTAGAGGTAAATGATACGATGGATTTTCAGATTCACCCAAAACAAATTCGAAAGTTTCTGTTTTGTCTTTTAAAATATTGGCTGTCTTTATTGTTATTTTGCCAGAATAATGATTATGGATTTCAAAAAGTAATTCTTTTACCTCGTTTTCCAAAGCAATAATGTGTATGTTTTTCACGAATTTCAATTCAGATAATCCTGCAGAAATATCTAATAAAGGAGCAGTTTTAATTAAAATGGAATCGGTTTTTTCAAAGTAAAAATCTAATGATTCTGGAACGTTTGGCAAGCAGTCTTTTAGCATGAAAACTTTGCCTTTTGCATCATTCCTGCGGGAAGGATCGATGTAAATCCAATCCCATTTAGAGCCAGGTTCAGATTCGTTTAAGATATTGGCAGAATCATTGGCATAACAAAAACAATTTTTCACTTCTAATTGTTCAAAATTATGTTTTACGATTGCTGATAAATCTTCGTTGATTTCGCAATGTGAAACGACTTTAAAATTTTTAGAAAAATAATAATCATCAACGCCAAAACCTCCCGTTAGGTCAATTAAAGTATTTCCTGAAATTAAAGAAGCTTTATAAGCTGCTGTTTTTTCAGAAGAGGTTTGTTCTACAGAAATTTTACTCGGATAAATAATGTTTTCTGTAGAAAACCAGGTTGGTAATTTGTCTTTGGCTTTTGTTTTGGCTTCAATTTGATTTAGAATCAAAATCCAGTCAACCTCCGGAAATGGATTTTTCTGAAGTGCCAATTTTGTAATCGAAGCACCGCTATTTTGAGATATAAAGTCCTGAATTTTTTTGTTTAAAATAGTAGTGTTCAATGCTAAATTCTTTCGGTTAATACGGAGACAATTTTGTTGTCAGGAAAAAATTCTTTCAAAATTACTTTCAGCATCGTAAAAGCCGGAATTGCGATAATCATTCCAACAATTCCAAAAGTAATTCCACTAATTAAAGTAATCAGGAATATTTCCAGCGGGTGCGAATTTACACTTTTTGATGAAATTATTGGCTGACTGATATTGTTGTCAATTGCCTGTACCAGTAAAAATCCTATCACGACATATATTGTTGTGGGTAAAATCTCCGATTGAAAATCACTGCCAATCAGACTTATCATTGTTAAGATTCCTGCTAATATAGTCCCGATAATTGGACCGATATACGGAATGATATTTAAAATAGCACATAAAAAAGCAATCACAAAAGCATTTTTATTTCCAAAAATCATTAAAACGATTAAATATAAAATGAATACAACGGTTAATTGCAGTAATAATCCAATAAAATACCGGGTTAACAAATGATTTATTTTTGTGATCGAATTTAAAATTTTGTCTTCATTTGTATCAGGAAGAATCTTTTGGGCAGTTGTTTTAAAATCTTCCTGATCTTTCATAAAAAAGAATGTAATAAAGAAAACGGATACAAATCCCATTCCTAAATCAGCCATAAAGTTCATAATTGAGTTTAGAAATCCGGTAAAATAACTAAAGTCCAGTTTAGAAGTTATTTTCGAATCCTTGAGTACCTTATTCAAATCAACATGCTGAATATTAAAATAAGATTCTATACTGCGCTCCCATGCTACAAACTGAGTTTGCAGATTATCAGTGTCGAGTAATGATAAATTATTTGCCTGCGAGATTATTAACGGAACAAATAATAATATAAAACCTATAATTGCCAGTATAAAAAGAATAAGTGCTGTTGTTGCGGCAAGTGAATTACTGAATTTTAATTTGTTTTTTAAAAACTGAACTAACGGATTAGCAATCAAACACAGAATTAAAGAAATGACCAAATAAACGATTACAGTTTTTATTTCATAGATAAAATATAAAATAGCACCAATAACTAAAATTGTTGTTAAAGCCCTTAAAATTCCGTTTGAAATAGTTTTAGAAGTTACCATATTTAGATTTTAGATTATAAATATAGCAAAAAGGGTTTAATGTTTTAAAGCTATTTTAAAACTTAAAAAAAGACAAAAAGAATTCAGGATGTTATTTCGTATAAAGCAATACTTGCAGCCTGTACTACGTTCATGCTGCTGTTTTTTCCAAACATGTTAATATGAACAATTTGATTGGATATTTTTAAAAGTTCATTGGAGATTCCGTCAATTTCACTTCCTATCAACAGGGCAATTTTTTTATTGTCCGGAATGATAACTTCTCTTAGAGGTTTGCTGTTATCAGTAATTTCTAAAGCAATAGTTTCAAAGTTATTTTCAATTAAATAATCAATTAATTCAGCCGTTTCTTCAATAACCGTATATGGTACATGAAGATGAGTGCTTCTTGACGTTTTGTTTATTTTTCTGGGAGTTAATGGAATGTCTTTACCTGAAAATATAATTTTTTCGACGCCAAAAGCTTCACTAATCCTGAAAAGAGAGCCAATATTTTGCTGAAAGTAGATATGATCGCAAATCAGGGTTATCGGAAATGTTTTTCTTTCAAATTGATTTTCTTCGTGAGTAAGCTGCACAGTCTGGAAATTAGTTGGTAAAAATATAATTGATGATGTTAGCTCCCATTTTTAAAGCTTTTTGGCGTACTTCTGCCGGGTCATTATTTACTTCGGGATCTTCCCAGCCATCACCAAGATCACATTCGTAAGTATAAAGTAAGACAAGTTTATTTTCTACAAAAATTCCAAAAGCCTGTGGTCTTTTAGCATCGTGCTCGTGAATTTTTGGCAATCCGTTCGGAAAAGGAAAAGGTTTTTGAAAAATAGGATGATTAGCCGGAATTTCGACTAAATTGTTATTTGGGAATATTTTTTTAATTTCTTTTCGAATGTATTGATCCATTCCGTAATTATCATCAATATGAAGGAATCCGCCTCCGTTTAGATAGTTTCTAAGATTTGTTATATCAGCATCGCTAAAAACAACATTTCCATGTCCGGTCATGTGCACAAAAGGATACGAAAGCAAATCAGGATTTCCAGGTTCAACGGTTGATGGCTTTGTTTTTATTTGGGTCTGAATATTCGAATTACAAAACCGGATTAAATTGGGCAATGAAGTAGGATTTGCATACCAATCGCCGCCACCGCTGTATTTAAGTAAAGCAATTTCCTGTGAAAAGGAAGAGATGGAAACGAATAGAAATAAGAAAAATATTTTTTTCATACTATTTATATTTTTTGTCATTTCGACGAAGGAGAAATCACACTAGAAACTCCGCATTTATAATCTTCAATCTTTGTCGAATATTGGATGTGATTTCTCCTTCGTCGAAATGATAAAACTAACTTAATTATTGAATACTTTCATTAAAAAAAACAACACTATGACAGGCAACAACTGCAGCAGTTTCAGTTCGTAATCGGGTATTTCCTAAAGTAACCGGCTGAAAATTATTTTCCAGTGCCAATGTAATTTCTTTTTCAGAAAAATCACCTTCGGGACCAATCAATAAGGTTACATTTTCGTTTGGTTTCAAAACTTCTTTCAATGATTTTTTATCCGTTTCTTCGCAATGTGCGATTAATTGTAAACCGGTATTTTTTTGTTTGATGAATTCTTTAAATGAAATGGCATCGTTTAATTTTGGTAAAAACGTTTCATTAGATTGTTTCATTGCAGATAAAATAATCTTTTCAAAACGGTCTTTATTAACCACTTTTCTTTCAGATCGATCGCAAAAGACGGGTGTAATTTCCTGAATGCCAATTTCGGTTGCTTTTTCTAAAAACCATTCAAAACGATCATTCATTTTAGTTGGCGCAACGGCTAAATGCAAATGAAATTTTGGTTCCGGCGATTTTTTTATCGAAAGCACTTCAACAATGCATTTATTATCTGAAGCAAGCGTAATTTTGGTTTCAAACAATAATCCCAAGCCATTTGTAACGTGTAGGATATCTGAATCTTTTTTTCGTAAAACCTTTATGATATGACGGCTTTCTTCTTTGTCAAAAGAAAACGATTCTGTGGTTTCATCGATATTTGGATTGTAAAATAACTGCATAATTAAAATTGAATTCGTGCTTTTGAAACTACAGAAGCATCTTCAAAACGATTTGAT
This sequence comes from Flavobacterium pectinovorum, assembly GCF_022802975.1. Taxonomy (GTDB): domain Bacteria; phylum Bacteroidota; class Bacteroidia; order Flavobacteriales; family Flavobacteriaceae; genus Flavobacterium; species Flavobacterium pectinovorum_B. The sequence continues at coordinate 49,834 of NZ_JAFEVZ010000007.1, read as the reverse complement.
AAATATTTTTGATAACCTACAATTCCTATCATTGCAGCATTGTCTGTTGTGTATTCAAATTTAGGGATAAAAGTTTTCCAGCCGTATCTGCCTTCGCTTTCTTTCAATCGGGTCCTGATTCCTGAATTTGCCGAAACTCCTCCGCCTATGGCAATTTGTGTAATTCCGGTTTCTTTTACGGCTAATTTTAATTTGTCCATTAAAATTTCGATAATCGTATATTGTATAGACGCACAAATATCATTTAGATTTTCTTCGATGAAATTTGGGTTTTTAAGTTTTTCCTTTTGGATAAAATATAAAATAGCGGTTTTTAATCCGGAGAAACTAAAATCTAATCCCGGTACTTTTGGTTTTGTAAATGCAAAAGCTTTTGGGTTTCCTTCTTTGGCATATTTATCAATTAAAGGCCCTCCCGGATAAGGAAGTCCGAGGATTTTAGCACTCTTGTCAAAAGCTTCTCCAACAGCATCGTCAGTGGTTTCGCCAATGATTTCCATGTTGAAAAAACCGTTTACTTTTACAATTTGTGTATGGCCGCCACTTATGGTTAAAGCTAAAAACGGAAATTCAGGCTTATCAAAACCTTCTTCATCTATAAAATGAGCCAAAATGTGGGCATGCATGTGATTTACTGCAATAAGCGGAATTTTTAAAGCCAATGACAATGATTTGCTAAAAGAACTTCCAACAAGTAATGAACCCATTAGCCCTGGACCCTGGGTAAATGCAATAGCTGTTAATTGCTTCTTTTGCACATTTGCTTTGCGCAATGCAGCATCAATAACCGGTACAATATTTTGTTGATGTGCTCTTGAAGCCAATTCTGGAACAACACCGCCATATTGGTTGTGAATTAACTGATTTGCTACAACATTTGAGAGTACTTTGTCGTTATGTAAAACCGCGGCGGCAGTATCATCGCAGGAACTTTCGATGGCAAGAATAAAAACCTCTGAATTTTGCATATAAAGGCACAAATTTTGAATTATATTTGACAAATCAAATTTTTAACTTTCTTTGATTGTAAAAGAGGAGCCAAAATTAAAGAATTTTTATCAAAAACAGTCGTTCTTTGACTGTTCAAAATAAATTTAAAAGTAAACTAAAATAAAAGCAGCTATCAAAAAAGTAAAGAAAATAGTATCCAGAACCCTAATGGGGTTAATTTTACTTGTTCTGGTATTTGCTATTACTTTGTCTTTACCTGTGGTGCAAACCAAAATAGCACATTATATCGCTGAGACACTTAATACCGATTTTAAAACCAATATAAGTATTGATAAGGTTGCCATAAATATTTTTGGAGGTGTCAAACTTAAAAAAGTACTGATTCTTGACCATCACAAGAAAACTTTAATTTATTCAGAAATTATTACAACTGATATTTTAAGTGTAACAAGATTGATTGATGGGGATTTGATTTTTGGAGATGTTCGTTTGACAGGTTTGATTTTTAATTTGAAAACATATAAAAATGAAGATGAGAATAATATCAATGTTTTTATACGATTATTTGAATCAGGGAAACCAACCAAATCAAAAAAACATTTCTTATTAACGGCAAAAAATGCCTATATATCTCAGGGTGCGTTTTCTGCAATTGACGAAAATAAAAAAACTCCAAAGATTATAGATTTTAAAAAACTGAATACCTACATCAGCGAATTTAAAATATATGGTTCTGAAATAAACACTAATATCCATAGATTTTCTTTTTTAGACCACAGAGGGTTATATGTGTCAAATTTGAGTGGTAAATTTAGTTATACCAAAAAACAGATAAAACTTGAAAATTTAGCGATAACAACCAAAAGATCTAATATTTACGGTAAAGCAATTTTAAAGTATGAAGTAAAAGATTTTTTAGAATTCACAGACAAAGTACGTTTTGATGTAGCATTAGATTCGGCTTCATTGGCTTCAAACGATATACGTTATTTTTATGACGGATTAGGTAAAAATCAGCATTTTAAAATTAAAACTAAAATAGAAGGCCCACTAAATAATCTTAATGTAAAAGGCCTGAGATTGAGTGATACAAATGGGTCAAGAATTATTGGAAACATTAATTTCAGAAATCTTTTAGGAAGTAAAACTCAAAAATTTTCTATGAGTGGCAAATTTGACAAACTGATCTCGAGTTATGATAATTTAGTGGTTTTATTGCCGAATGTTTTAGGAAAAAAACTTCCTAAAGAACTCCAGAGAATTGGCAAATTCAACATTGTGGGTACGACAAAAGTTTCGACTACTGACTTAGAATCCAAATTTAAAATAGCTACCGATTTAGGGAATGGTCAGGCCGAATTGAATATGAATAACATCGATTTTATTGATAAGGCTTCCTATTCAGGAAATATTGTTTTGGATAATTTTAATATCGGTGCCTTATTAAAGAGAAAAGATATAGGAAAAACAACTTTAAACTTAGATGTAGACGGAGTTGGTTTTTCTGAGAAATATCTAAACACCATTATAAAAGGTGATATTGCAAAACTGGATTATAACAAATACACTTATAATAATATTGTTGTAAATGGTAATTTTAAACTGCCTTATTACAAAGGACAGGTTGCTATTAATGACCCTAATTTAAATTTGACCTTTGACGGTTTGGTTGATTTAAGCAAACGTGAAAATAAGTATGACTTTCATATTAACGTAGAAAATTCAGATTTACGAAAATTGAAATTTGTAAAGGATTCAATTTCCAGTTTTACAGGTGATGCAGTTGTTCAGGTTACCGGAAACTCTATTCAAAATTTACAGGGGAATATTTATGTAAAAGATGCTGTTTACCAAAATCCCCAATCCACTTATGTTTTTGATGAAGTAACTGTAAATTCAAGTTTTGATTCGGATAAATTACGTACAATAACCGTTAATTCCACAGACGTTGTAAACGGTAAAATTGTAGGTAAATTTCAATTTGACCAGTTAGATAAATTGGTAATGAATTCTGTTGGAAGTCTTTATACGAATTACAAACCTCATAAAGTTAAAAAAGGGCAGTTTTTGCGTTTCAATTTCCATGTTTACAATAAAGTAGTTGAAATGTTGTATCCGGATATTAAAATTGATTCGAGTACAGTGCTGCGTGGTAAGATAGATTCTGATAAACAGGAGTTTAAGTTTAGGTTTAATTCGCAAAAAATAACGGCTTCAAAAAACACATTCGATAATATCCGAATTAATATTGATAATAAAAATCCGCTGTATAATGCTTTCATTGAATTGGATAGCATCAAAACCCCATATTACAAGATTCGTGATTTTAATTTGGTTAATGTGACATCAAAAGACACATTATTTGTTCGTTCTGAATTTAAAGGTGGAAATAAAGGAGAAGATTATTTTAATCTGAATTTATATCATACAATAGATAAGAATAAAAATAATATAGTTGGAATTCATAAATCTGAAATGAAATTTAAAGACTATTTATGGTATTTAAATGAAGATGAAGAAGATGATAATCAGGTAGTTTTTGATAAGAATTTTAAAAACTTTACGATTGATAACATCATCTTATCCCATGAAAACCAAAAGATTGATTTGAATGGAGTTATAAAAGGAACGGATTATAAAGATATAGTTCTGAATTTTGAAGATGTTGATATCAATAAGATTACACCTTTAAATGAAAAATTTGTTGTTAATGGTAATTTGAATGGTAACATAAATTTTAAACAGAATAAAAATGTCTATCAGCCAACAGCGTCGATCGAAATTGATCGTTTAAATTTAAATAAAATTGATTTAGGAACTTTAAAGTTTGATATTTCCGGTGATGAAACGTTTAAAAAGTTTACCATTAATTCATCTATTGAAAATAATTTTACCGAATCTTTCAAAGCAGAAGGAAGTTTCGCTATTCAGAATAAAGAAACACTTTTAGATTTAAAATTAAAACTCGCAGGTTTTAATCTGGCTACTTTGGGTACGGTAGGAGGGAGTGTTTTGTCAAACATTAGAGGAAGCGTTTCCGGAAATGCTGCTATAGCCGGAAATCTTAAAAATCCTGATATTAACGGAAGACTTTATGTTGAAAAAGCTGGAATGACTGTTACGTATCTTAATACGGATTATGAATTAAACAATCGGACTGTTGTAGATTTAACAAACGAAAAATTCTTGTTTAGAAACAATCAGTTGACAGATACTAAATTCGGAACAAAAGGTTTGTTGAACGGTAGTATCGAACATAAAAATTTTGGAGACTGGAAATTAGATTTAACAATAACTTCAAAACGATTACTGGCATTAGATACAAAAGATAGTGATGATGCAGCTTATTTTGGAACAGCTTTTATAAATGGAACCGCGAGTATAAAAGGTCCAACCGAAGCACTTTTTATTAAAGTAGATGCAAAATCAGAGAAAGGAACCGAGATAAAAATACCAATTAGTAATGTGCAGAGTGTTGGGGAGAATAGTTTTATTCATTTTGTGACACCTAAAGAAAAATATAATTTAGCCAATGGTATTGTTGAAAGAACAAAAAATTATAATGGTCTCGAATTAGAGTTTGATTTCGATATTACACCCGATGCGGAAGTTGAAGTGATTCTGGACAGGGATTCAGGTCATGGTATGAAAGGAAAAGGGCACGGATCGTTATTGTTTAAAATTAATACACTGGGTAAGTTTAATATGTGGGGGGATTTTCAGGCCTATGAAGGAACTTATAATTTTAAATACGGTGGATTAATAGATAAAAAATTTGCTGTTCGAAAAGGAGGATCTATTATTTGGGAAGGAAACCCAATGAAGGCACAATTAAATCTCGAAGCTGTGTACAGAACGATAGCAAATCCTGCTGTTTTGTTAGAGAATTCTTCATTTAATAAAAAGGTTCCGGTTGAAGTTGTTATTGGTTTAAGAGGAGATTTAACAAGTCCTGAACCCAATTTCGATATTCAGTTTCCTTCGGTAAGCAGTGTTTTAAAGTCTGAAATTCAATACAAACTGGATGATAAAGATATTCGTCAAACTCAGGCTTTGTATTTATTGTCTACAGGTTCTTTTATGAGTACAGATGGCTTTAGTCAGGGAGATTTATCGGGAACATTTGCTGAGACGGCTTCAAGTCTGTTAGGTGATATCATAAAATCGGATAATGATAAAATTAATGTTGGTTTTAATTATGTTTCTGCAGACAGACGTATAGGACAAGAGGCTGATGGGCAGGTTGTGGCAACAGTATCATCGCAAATTAATGAACGAATTACTATTAACGGAAAAGTTGGGGTACCGGTAGGAGGTATAAACGAATCGGCAATTGTAGGTGATATTGAAGTACAATATCGTATTAACGAAGACGGAACAGCAAATTTGCGTTTGTTTAATAAAGAAAATGATATCAGTTACGTAGGTCAGGGAATTGGTTATACGCAAGGCGTAGGTATTAGTTATGAAGTAGATTTTGATACTTTTAGTGAATTAGTTAATAAAATTTTCAAGAATCACAAATTAGAAAAAGCAATCAAAAATCCTAATGATTTGCAGGATTCTAATTTGAATCCGGATTACATAAATTTTACAAACGCTAAAAAAGAAGCTGAAAAAGAAAAAAAGAAGTCCGATAAAAAAGAAGAAGATAAAAAGCCTCAGCAAAAAAATAACAATGAAGGTGTGATACCTGATGATAATGATTTTTAAAAAGTATAATTTTATCTCGAAAATAATCCGAACTGACAAAAAAATATCATTAAATACTAATTACATCAAACAGGTTAATCATTTAGTATTTTAATTTATATTTAAAATTCAAAATTTTATAACACTTCATTTATGGATTGTTAATTTTACATTTTTAATTAAAAAAGGATACTTTTATTATTTTAAATGAATTTTTTGGTGTAGAAAAACTTATTAACCGAAAACGTTTGAATTTAATAGTTGCTACTAAATTATAATAATCATCTACTAAAAAGTGGTGAATGTTTGCTAATTTTACACTTTAATACTTAAATAATGCCAAAAACAATAAAAAAAGTAGGTGTTCTTACTTCAGGAGGAGATTCACCAGGAATGAATGCCGCAATACGATCAGTTGTTCGAACATGCGCTTATCATAACATAGAATGTTTGGGAATTTATAGAGGTTATCAGGGAATGATTGAAGGAGACTTCAAAGATATGGGACCTCGAAGTGTAAATAATATTGTAAACAAAGGAGGGACGATTTTAAAATCGGCACGTTCTGCTGAATTCAGAACACCCGAAGGTAGAAAAAAAGCTCATGAAAACCTTATCAAACATGGAGTAGATGCTCTTGTTGTTATTGGTGGTGATGGTAGTTTTACCGGAGGTTTAATTTTTAACGCAGAATTTGGGTTTCCTGTAATGGGAATTCCGGGAACAATTGATAACGATATTTTTGGAACTAGTTTTACCTTAGGATATGACACAGCTCTAAATACAGTTGTAGATTGTATCGATAAAATCAGAGATACTGCAAGTTCACATAACCGATTATTTTTTGTAGAGGTTATGGGTAGAGATGCAGGTCATATTGCTCTTAATGCCGGTATTGGGGCAGGAGCCGAAGAAATTCTTATTCCTGAAGAAGATTTAGGTCTTGAAAGACTTTTAGATTCTCTTCAAAAAAGTAAAGCTTCAGGAAAATCATCAAGTATAGTAGTAATTGCGGAAGGTGATAAAATTGGTAAAAACGTATTCGAATTAAAAGATTATGTTGAAGCTAATTTGCCAGAATACGATGTACGTGTTTCAGTTCTTGGACACATGCAGCGCGGTGGTTCTCCTTCATGTTTTGACCGTGTTTTAGCAAGCCGTTTAGGTGTAAAAGCAGTAGAGTCATTGATAGATGGTAAATCAAATTATATGGTTGGTTTGCAACAGGATAAGGTAACCCTGACTCCGTTAGAACAAGCAATTAAAGGCAAGTCAGAAATTGATAGAGAATTATTGAGGGTATCTGATATTATGTCAACATAAAAAAGAAACGAAGTTTAGTTAGAATGCTAAATTTTAAATATGTTAAATAAAAACAAAAACAAAATCGAGTAAAATGTCAAAAGTAAAATTAGGAATAAACGGATTTGGACGTATTGGAAGAATCGTTTTTAGAGAGTCATTCAATAGAGATAATGTAGAAGTAGTAGCTATCAACGATTTATTAGATGTAGATCACTTAGCTTATTTGTTGAAATATGATTCAGTTCACGGTCGTTTCGATGGAACTGTAGAAGTAAAAGAAGGAAAATTGTATGTAAACGGAAGAAACATCCGTATTACTGCAGAAAGAAATCCAGCCGACTTAAAATGGAACGAAGTTGATGTTGATGTAGTTGCTGAGTGTACTGGTATCTTCACAACTATCGAAACTGCAAATGAACACATTAAAGGTGGTGCTAAAAAAGTAATTATTTCTGCTCCGTCTGCAGATGCTCCAATGTTTGTAATGGGTGTGAACCACGAAACTGCAAAAGCTTCTGATTTAGTTGTTTCTAACGCTTCTTGTACTACAAACTGTTTAGCTCCTTTAGCTAAAGTTATTCACGATAATTTCGGAATTGTTGAGGCTTTAATGACTACTGTTCATGCTACAACTTCAACTCAAATGACTGCTGATGGCCCTTCTAGAAAAGACTGGAGAGGTGGACGTGCTGCAAGCATCAACATTATCCCATCTTCTACAGGAGCTGCTAAAGCGGTTGGAAAAGTTATTCCAGAATTGAATGGAAAACTAACTGGTATGGCTTTCCGTGTTCCTACTGCTGACGTTTCTACAGTAGATTTAACTGTAAAAGTGGCTAAAGAAACTTCTTATGAAGAAATTATGGCTGTATTGAAAAATGCTTCTGAAACTTCATTAAAAGGAATTTTAGGATATACTGAGGATGCAGTTGTTTCTCAGGATTTTATCTCTGACAAAAGAACTTCAATCATTGATGCTACGGCAGGAATTGGATTGAATTCAACTTTCTTCAAATTAGTATCCTGGTATGATAATGAGTACGGATACTCTAGTAAATTAATTGATTTATCTGTGCATATCGCAGGTTTAAAATAATTTTTTATTAAGTGAGAAAATCCCGTTATTTCCAAATAACGGGATTTCTTATTTTGTTACGTCCTTAATTAATGTAAAAAACACACTTTTAATTAGGGGGTAAACTAACTAAAAAAAACTAAACTAAAATGAAATTAATAGTTGATAGTGGATCTACTAAAGCTGATTGGATTGCAATTGATGATAGTGGTAAAGTATTGTTCACAACACAGACTTTAGGGTTAAATCCTGAAATTCTTGAAGGTCCTGAGATTATCGAAAGAGTAAATGATCGTTTTGATATTTCGCAAAATAGAAAAGAAGCTACACATTTGTTCTTTTACGGGGCGGGTTGTGGTACAGACAGAATGAAACAATCTTTATCTCAGGAATTTCAAAAGTATTTTGAGAATGCTATTGTAGAGGTTCATGAAGATACTTATGCAGCAGTATATGCCACTACTCCAAAAGGAGAAGAGGCAATTGTTAGTATTTTAGGAACAGGTTCTAATTGTAGTTATTTTGATGGAAAAGTTTTGCATCAAAAAGTGCAATCATTAGGTTATATTGCAATGGATGATTGCAGTGGAAATGTTTTTGGAAAAGAATTAATCAGAAAATATTATTTCAATAAAATGCCTAAAGAACTGGCTGTTGAATTTGAAAAGGAATATAATCTGGATGCTGACTACATCAAAAATAAATTGTATAAAGAACCAAATCCAAATGCCTATCTGGCAACTTTTGCGAAGTTTTTAATCCAGCATAAAGATTCTGATTTTTGCAGAAAAATTATCTTTAAAGGGATGAAATCTTTCGTTAAAAACTATATTAAACAATATGATAACTGTCAGGAGATTCCTGTTCATTTTGTAGGTTCTATAGCTTTTTATTTAAAAGATGAGTTACAGGAAATATTTGATAAGTATGAACTAAAATTAGGTAATGTTTTAAGACGTCCAATTGATGGTCTGATAGCTTATCATGTTGCTAATAAATAAAAAATTTAGAATGGAAATTGCAATTATTGCGCATGACGGAAAAAAAGCAGATTTAATTAATTTTTTAATTAAAAATACAACTGTTCTGCAAAATGAAAGTGTTAGTCTTATTGGTACTGGTACTACCGGTGGAAAAGCTGAGGCAGCAGGTTTTAAAACAAGACGAATGCTCTCAGGTCCTTTAGGTGGTGATGCTCAAATAGCAGGAAGAGTAGCAGAGGGTTTGACTCAAATGGTTTTCTTTTTTAAAGACCCTTTGTCGAGTCATCCGCACGAAGCAGATATTAATATGTTAATTAGAGTGTGTGATGTTCATAATGTGCCGCTGGCAACTAATGAGGCAACGGCACAATTACTATTAGATGCTATTGCACAGCAATTATAGAAATCTCAACATTTACATTTTTTGGCAAACAAGCCACCTGAACCGTTTCACGTGCTGGAGCGGTTTTTTCGTTAAAATAAGATCCGTAAACAGTATTTATTGCTGCGAAATTATTCATGTCCATGATGAAAATAGAAGCTTTTACAACATTTTCAAAAGTCATGTCAGCAGCTTCTAAAATTGAAGCAATATTTTGCATTACCTGATGTGTTTCATCATTGATGTTTGCTGTAACAAGTTCTCCTGTTGATGGATTTATAGCTATTTGTCCCGAAGCATAAAGTGTGTTTCCTGATAAAATAGCTTGGTTATATGGCCCGATAGGAGCTGGTGCTTTTTCTGTGAAGATTACTTTTTTCATATTCAAAGTATTTAAAATTTGTATTAAGGAGTGTGTCTATCTGTTTGGGCTGTTTCGTTTATCCCATTTGATGTCGCTAAGCATTCCTGATTTTATTCCGATAAAGAAATTCCAGTTAGCATATGTACCAAGAGGTGTCCAGTTAAAAGACATTCTCCAGCTTAATAAGTCTCTTTCAAAACGAAGTTGGGTAAAGGTAACCCCCTTTTGTACAAAATCGTAACCAGTGGAGATTCCGCCTTTCCATTTTGGAGTGATATCCATATTGGCAGAAACCATGATAGAATTTCCTGTAATTTTATTTTCTCTATTTGTATTTGAATAGGTTAATGAATAAGCCATTGTCATATCCCAGGGAAGTTTTGAATTAAAGAATTCGGTAATTACATTCTCAGATTCTTCTTCTGCAAATTGGCTTTTTCGTGTATCATTCATGTCGGTGTTGGTGCCGAATAAATCGTCACTACGGCCTCCGTTTCGCTCGCTTTGTTTGTTTTCACCCTTTTTGTCGTTTTTGTTTGAAAACGAATAATTAAGGGTCATATTGGCGCTTGTCATTCTAAATAGACTTCCTCCGTTATTAATATTGAAAACATTAATTTGCTGCCCAGAGTTATCAATTGCATAAGGATTTAAAGTCGCGGCAAAATTTACATTCATTTTATTCTCAAATAATTGAGTTCCACCACTGACACGAACAGGTTCAAGTGCGAATGTTGTTTTGCCGTCGGCATTAAAATTATAACTGGTGCTGAAATTTAAATTATTTAGCAGCATCATTTTTTTAGGTTCGGTTTTAGTACTGTCTTTGTCGGTTACTTTTGCTTCAAATGTATTGCTCAAATCAAAACCGATGATGTTTGAATTTGATTTACCGGGTTGTCCGTAAACACCATTTTCGAATCGGGTATAGTCTTTGTAGCTTGTGCCAATCGCATCTATTGCATAAGTGTCATAATATCGCTCAAAACTTGGGGTGTAAGAGTAAGATACAGAAGGTCGCATAACATGACGTATAGCTTGTATTTTTTTTGTGTCACCAAATTTAAAAGTTCCATAAATGGTAGTTCCTAAACTTGAACTAAAATTATAAGTTCTAAAAGCATCAAACCCATTAACTGTTTTGTCTACAACAGAATTTGAAGTGTTGTCATAAGATCTGTTAATTGTTTTGGTAACCCAGGTTTCCTGATAGTTTGTAGAGGCACTGGCACTAAAATATTTGAATATTTTAAAGTTGGTACTTATGGGGATACTGTGCTGCATTCCTATTTGTGCATTCTCAAACATTTGAGGTTTAAAAAATAAAGAATCAGTTGTAGTAAAACTATTTTTACCACTCAGGTTGTATTGTAAATTGATATTTTTGATTAATCCTTTTTTTACACCGTCTTTTCCAACAAAAGGATATATACGATCAATACTTCCCTGAAGAGAAGGAAGGGTCATGCTAATTTGTTCAGTTTGCGTGTTTTGAGAATGTGTTGCAGTTAATGCTATTCTGGCTTGCGGAATTGTATTAAAAGTTTTATTCCAGGAAATGGAAGAACTAAGCGTATTATTTAAACTGGAGCCAATATTAGCCTGATTAATGGATTGTTTAAAATATTTACTACTACCCATATTAACAGAGGCAGAAAAACTCGAATTAGGATTAGACTTAGAATCTTTTGAGTGTGACCACTGAATGTTGTAAATATTTTGTTTTGAATAATCGGGATAACCTCTTTCGCTGGATATTAAATTCTCAAATCGAAAATTAACATTACCTCTGTACTTATACCTTTTTGCATAAGAAGATTCAAAACGCATGGCATAACTTCCGTTAGTATAATAATCTCCTAAAACTGTAAGGTCGTAATTATCGCTTAAAGCAAAATAATATCCTCCGTTTTGTAATGAAAACCCTCGGGTGTTAGAGTCATTATAACTTGGTATAATGATACCCGAAATACTTTTTTCCTGACTCATTGGGAAATAGGCGTAAGGTAATGCAATAGGTGTAGGAACGTCGGCAATAACCATGTTAGTTAAACCCACAACTACTTTTTTTCCGGGAACAAATTTTACTTTACTGGTTCTGAAGTAATACTCTGGGTTGTCAACATCTGTAGAGGTAGTAAAACGTGCTCCTTTTAAATAGTAAACAGAGTCGTTTTCTTTCTTGGTAACTTCTGCTTTTATTTTAAATTCTCCCTGTTGAGTTCTTGAGTTGTAAATTAAAGCTTTTTTGGTTTTAAAATTAAAACGAATTGAATCCGGCTGTACCTCATTAGATCCCTGTTTAAAATTCGGATATTGTATTAAAACTCCGGAAGAATCTTTTATTCTTCCGGCATATACTTCGTCTTTATCGTAATTAAGGACAATGATTCCGGATTTTAGTTCTATATCCTTATAATACAATTCTGCTTCATCATAAAGCGTAAGCGTTTTGTTTTTTTGGTCAATTTTCTGATAACCTTTTGCTGTACGTTTTACTATTCCGTCAAGAAAAGCTTTCTTGGGTTTGATACTGTCAGTTTTGATTGTATCTGTTGCCGTTTTTGTAGTGTCTGTAGAAACCTTTTTGGCCTTATCAGTTTGTCTTGCAGCAGGTATTGGATTTTTTTTAGGTTTTGTTTCTTGTGAATATAAATTACCACATCCTATAGTTAGGAAAAATGATAATAAAACGATATTAAATAAGTTTGTGTGCAAAGGTTTAAATGCTATTTTTGTAAAAGTATGGCTTGTTTTTTGACATGTCAAACTTACATATAATTTTTTGGCAAAAATAATCAATTGTAAAAATTATAGCTTTGCATTTTATTAAAATTAACTTTTAGATTTATGAACATTTTTAACAAAACTAAACTAATATTTATTTTTTTTCTAACTATAACCTCTTTTTGTGCTTACTCTCAGTCTAATGTGTTCAAGGTAACTCTTGATGCAGGACATGGTGATCATGATTTTGGGGCCGTTTATAGTGGGCGTATTGAAAAAAATATTGCTTTAGCGATTGTTTTGAAAGTTGGAAAAATATTGGAACTTAATCCAAATGTACAGGTTATTTATACAAGAAAGACAGATGTATTTATTGATTTAAAAGAAAGGGCAAATATTGCAAACAGAGCTAATTCTAATATCTTCGTTTCAATACATTGTAATGCAAATAAAAATACGGCTGCAGACGGAACAGAAACTTATGTGATGGGATTGAGTAAGGTGGCTTCTAATCTTGAGGCAGCAAAAAAGGAAAACTCGGTTATTACTTTAGAAAAAGATTATAAGCGTAAATACGAAGGTTTTGATCCTAATTCGCCTGAATCAATGATTGGGATGACATTAATGCAGGAGGAATATTTAGATAACAGCATTTCATTGGCAAGTAAAATTGAAGATAATTTTGGAAAACTTGGAAAAAAAATAAGAGGGGAAGGTGTAAAACAAGCTCCTTTTATGGTACTTCATAAGGCTTATATGCCAAGGGTGTTAGTAGAAACAGGATTTGTATCCAACCCGGCAGAAGGTGATATTTTAAATTCAGAAGCTGGTCAGGATGATATAGCTGAAGCAATTGCACAGGCTATTTTAAGTTATAAAAGAGAGTATTTTGGAACAGGTACCCCTGAAATTAATGAAGTGAAACCTGCAAAAGACACTTCTATTCCTGCCAAACCTAAAACGATTGAAACTGCTCCCAAAGTAGTTAAGGATGCTCCCAAAGGAACTTTTTTTAAGGTACAGCTTATTGCAAGCATCAAAAAAACGCCGTTAGAGCCTAAAAATTTTAAAGGCTTAAAAAGCATAACGATGGTTTATGAAAATAATATTTATAAATATTTCTATCAGGAAACTTCAGATTACGAAATTGCTAAAAAATATTTGCAAGAAGCTAAAAGTAAAGGATATGGCGCTTCTTTTTTAGTAGCAACTAAAAACGGTGAAAAAATCAGTATTCAGGATGCTATCAAATAATACTGGTAAGTTCGGATATTTATATTAATTTTGTACAAACACTTACAATTTTGAAACTAACAAGAGAAATTAAAACGGCTATTTTAGTCATTGCGTCAATTCTATTATTTATTTGGGGGTATAGTTTTTTAAAAGGAAAAGACCTTTTTACGAATTACAAAACATTATATGTAGAATATGACAATGTTGAGGATTTAGCATCTTCAGCTCCTGTAACATTAAACGGACTTGGTATTGGTAAAGTAAATAAAATTACAATCAACGAAACAACCGGTAAATTATTAGTAGAACTTCAGTTGAAAACTGACTTTCCAATTTCTAAAACGAGTAAAGCATCCTTGTATTCGCCAAGTTTAATTGGAGGAAAACAAATTAAAATTATTCCAAATATGGCAGATAAAGATCTGGCTGTGGATGGACAAACTCTGGAATCAGCTGTTCAATTAGGATTGACAGAATCCTTGGGCGGTAAAATTGAGCCAATTCAGCAAAAATTAGATCTAATGCTTGCTAACATTAATACACTGGTTTCCGGATTAAACAATGTTTTAGATAAAAAAGGTCAGGAAGATTTAAAGAAATCTTTATCAGAATTAAGTAAGACTATGGAGCAGTTTCATAAAGCTTCAGGAAGTCTTAATTCTATTCTGGATACAAATAAAGGTCAGATTAACGGAGTTGTGACCAATTTTAATAAAATGTCAAGCAACTTTAATAAAATCTCAGATTCTTTAAACAAGGCCGATTTAGGAAAAACAGTTAGAAACCTAAATCAGACATTGGCTAAGGTTGATGGTTTGATGAGTAATTTAAACTCAGGAAAAGGTACCGCGGGGAAATTGCTAAATGACGATGCCTTGTATAATAATTTATCTAAAACTTCTAAAGAACTAGAATTATTATTGCAGGATGTACGTCTTCATCCAACACGTTACGTAAATGTTTCTGTTTTCGGAAAGAAAAATAAACCTTACGTAGCTCCAACAGAAGAGGAGAATCCGACGACTAAAAAATAAGAGGAATGAGCTATCTAGATAATATTTTATTCGCTATAGTTCTGATAGCCGGTTTTGGTTTTTTTGCTTTAAGCGTAAAAAAAATCATTCGGAATATCAATTTGGGTGTCGATGTAGACAGGAAAGATAATCCTAAAGCGCGTTGGGCAAACATGGCTATGATAGCACTTGGACAGTCAAAAATGGTTAAGCGTCCGGTGGCCGGAATACTTCATATTTTTGTGTATGTAGGTTTTGTCATTATCAATATCGAATTACTTGAAATTATCATAGATGGTTTATTTGGGACTCATCGAATTTTTGCGCCTTATTTAGGAGGAGTTTATGATGTTTTAATAGCTTCTTTTGAAATATTAGCGATACTGGTAATTTTTGCAGTAACTGTTTTCTGGATTAGAAGAAATCTTGTTAGACTGAATCGTTTTATACATTCAGACTTAACTGGTTTTCCTAAAAGTGATGCTAATTATATTCTGTATTTTGAAACCGTTCTGATGATATTGTTTTTATTGATGAATGCTTCTGACCTGCATTTGCAAAATGTTCCGGGAGGAGTTTTTCATAAAGCAGGCAGTTTTCCAATTAGTCAGTTTATAGCACCTGTTTTTAACGGAATGTCAAATGAATTGGTTGTGTTGTTGTTTGAAGCGTTCTGGTGGTTGCATATTGTGGGTATTTTGATTTTCATGAACTATTTGTATTTTTCAAAACATTTGCATATTCTTTTAGCCTTTCCTAATACGTATTTTGCCAATTTAAAACCTGAAGGGCAATTTGATAATTTAGCTTCAGTTACCAAAGAGGTAAAATTGATGATGGATCCCAATGCAGATCCGTTTGCAGCAGCTCCGGCAGATGAAAATGCTGTTCCTGCAAAATTTGGAGCAAGCGATGTTCAGGATTTAAACTGGGTACAATTATTAAATGCTTACACCTGCACAGAATGTGGACGCTGTACATCATCTTGTCCGGCAAATCAAACCGGTAAAAAATTGTCTCCCCGTAAAATTATGATGGATACAAGAGACCGTTTGCAGGAAGTAGGGAAAAACATCGATGCCAATAAAGGAGTTTTTGTTCCGGACAATAAAACGTTATTGAACGATTACATAACGCCTGAAGAATTATGGGCCTGTACGTCTTGCAATGCCTGCGTTGAAGAATGTCCTGTAAATATCAGTCCGTTGTCTATTATTATGGATATGCGCCGTTATTTAGTAATGGAGCAAAGTGCCGCACCAATGTCGCTAAATGCAATGATGACGAATATCGAAAACAATGGAGCGCCTTGGCAATACAGTCAGCAAGACCGATTGAATTGGAAAAATGAAAATTAGATAAGTTTAATTGGTTATTTGCTTAACAATTTAATCGATTAAATAAAATAATTTCGGTTTTAGTTTTTGTTCTTCGCTGATAAGGCGATTAAACAAATTAACGATTAACCGATTTAACAAAAGAATAAGATGTCAGAAAGTTTAGTAGTACCAACAATGGCAGAAATGCTGGCCGAAGGGAAACAGCCTGAAGTGTTGTTTTGGGTTGGTTGTGCAGGAAGTTTTGATGATAGGGCAAAAAAAATAACAAAAGCTTTTGTTCGAATTTTAAATCGTACAAACGTTTCTTTTGCTGTTCTTGGCGCAGAGGAAAGCTGTACCGGTGACCCTGCAAAAAGAGCCGGAAATGAGTTTTTGTTTCAGATGCAGGCTATGATGAATATCGAGGTTTTAAATGCCTATGAAGCTAAAAAGATAGTCACGGCTTGTCCGCATTGTTTTAATACTTTAAAAAATGAATACCCTGAATTAGGGGGGAATTATGAAGTTATTCATCATACAGAATTTCTAAAATTATTAATTGATGATGGAAGACTTGCTGTTGAAGGCGGGCAGTTTAAAGGAAAGAAAATCACTTTTCACGATCCTTGCTATTTAGGTAGAGCCAATAAAGTGTACGAAGCACCAAGAGATTTGATTCAAAAACTGGATGTTGAATTAGTCGAAATGAAACGTTCTAAGGCAAACGGATTGTGTTGTGGTGCCGGTGGTGCGCAAATGTTTAAAGATGCCGAGCCTGGAAATAAAGAAGTGAATATCGAAAGAACAGAAGATGCGCTTGAAACCCAGCCGGATATTATCGCAGCCGGTTGCCCGTTTTGTAATACGATGTTAACAGATGGTATCAAAAACAAAGAAAAAGAAGGGCAGGTAAAAGTTATGGATATTGCGGAATTAATTGCGAATGCACAGGATCTGTAAATTAAGTTGCTAAGATTCTAAGTTTTTAACTTGAAACTTTAAACTTGAAACAAGTTAAATTAAAAGAAAAAATAAAATGTATATACCTTTTGAAAATTTACCTGGTGAGTCCAGAGTTTGGATTTATCAATCGAACAGAAAATTTTCTGAGGAAGAATTTTCTGAAATCGAAACTGATTTAAAAGCTTTTGTAGAAGAATGGGCTGCACACGGCACAAGTCTTGAAGCTTCATTTTTGCTGAAATATAATCGTTTTATCATCTTAGCAGTCAACCAGGATGTTCAGGCTGCTACAGGTTGTTCAATTGATAGTTCGGTTGAATTTATCCAAAGCTTGGAGAAAAAGTACAATGTTGATTTATTAGATAAAATGAATGTTACTTTTAAACTTGGAGAACACATAGCGCACAAACCATTGATTGATTTTAAAAAGATGGTTAAAGATAAATCGGTTTCTGAAAATACGATTGTGTTTAATAATTTGGTAAACAACATCGAAGAATTTAATGATTCATGGGAAGTTCCTGCTGCAGATAGCTGGCATAGCCGTTTCTTTTAAATTTTTTTAGAGTTTCTTTTTTATATTTCAAAAAAAAATAACATGAGATTCAAAGGATTGAAGTTTTTTATTGTCAAGTTTATTTTAATTACTTTTTTATACTCATGCAGTGATTCAGAAAAGGCAGAAGACGATGTTGTTAATAATCCAGCAAAGCCTGTTAATGTTTATATTGGAGGAATTGATGGTAATTCAGGGGTTGTATGGATAAATAACAAAAAAACAATTGTTTCAAACTCGTCACCGGTTTTCAATAAAACAGTTGTAAATGACATTTATGTTGAAAATGATGATGTGTATGTTTCCGGTTATGAATTTACTGCCAATAACAATTTTGTAGGCAGAATATGGAAAAATGGACTTAATTTTTTCGTTTACAATCATACTACAACAGTGGGGAATTATGCTTATTCTCCTTTTTTTGTCAAAAATGGAGATGCTTATTATATTTATGAAGATAACCACAGAAGTTATTCAACATTATTTAAGAATTATACGGAACAGGCACTTTTAGATGATGAAATTTTGTTATCAGGCTACTGTACTTCCATTTATGAAAATAATAATAAGACTTACGCATTAGTTAATGGTATAGGCACTTCTAAATATATAGCTGGTCATAAAACAGATCTTTATCTTTGGGAAAATGGAACTTTAAAGTTAGTAGCAGGAGGTCAACAATTGTCAATAGGTTTTGATGTTTTTGTTAAAAATAATGATGTGTATATAGCAGGTCATGAAGATGGAGAAGGTGAAAATTGGAGAGATAAAGCGATGATATGGAAAAATGGAATTCCTATTGCATTAACAAATGGAAGCCTTAAGGAAGGTTATGGTTATGCTAAAAAAGTTTTTGTAGATAATAACGATGTTATTCATGTTATCGGTGAGCAAATTCCTAAAACTAATAATTTTCATAGACACAGATACTGGAAAAATGGTGTAGAATTAAATTTTGTAGCACCAGGAAGTGAAGTAACTTTCAAATCTATAAAAGGGATTAATAACGATATTTATATCGTTGGTTCTGAAAAGAATGAAAAAGGAATTACTGTTGCTATGGTCTGGAAAAACGGTGTAGGAACTGCATTGACAGATGGTACAGCCGATGCAGTGGCTACTTCAGTATATGTAAAATGATAAAACATTTCATTCAATTAGATAATGGTTATAGTCGTTTTTAGGAGCATATATAATCCAGAATGGTTCTGCTGTCGAGAGCTGGCGCAGCCTTTTCTTTTAAATTATTAAAAAACAAATTCAGTCCGACAGAATAAAGATTAGACAGCGATTAAAATTTATATTGATATTTGTGAAAACGGTTTCTACGTCTGTTTAGAAACCATTTTTTTTGGCAAAATATTAATAAAAGACGCCTTAAATTTTCTTAATTTCGTCTCACTAAAAACAATAGTTATCAGCATATGAGAATAGCAATAGTTTGTTATCCTACGTTTGGCGGAAGTGGCGTCGTTGCTACAGAATTAGGATTAGAACTAGCTCGCCGCGGACACGAAATACATTTTATTACCTACAGCCAGCCTGTACGATTGGCACTTTTAAATCCAAATGTTCATTATCACGAAGTAAACGTTCCTGAATATCCTTTGTTTCATTATCAGCCTTACGAACTGGCTTTGTCAAGCAAATTGGTTGATATGGTGAAACTTTATAAAATTGAGCTGTTGCATGTGCATTATGCTATTCCTCATGCCTATGCGGGTTATATGGCTAAGCAAATGTTGAAGAATGAAGGAATTAATCTTCCGATGATTACGACGCTTCACGGAACAGACATTACATTGGTTGGAAATCATCCTTTTTATAAACCGGCTGTAACTTTCAGTATTAATAAATCAGATTATGTGACTTCGGTTTCACAAAGTTTGAAGGATGATACACTGAAATTATTTAAGATTAAAAATAAAATTAAGGTGATTCCAAACTTTATCGAGTTGGATAAAGTCAAAAAAGATCCGTTGGCACCTTGTCACCGTTCTGTGATGGCGAAAGAAGACGAACGTATTATTACACATATCAGTAATTTTAGAAAGGTAAAACGTATTCCGGATATTATTAAGATTTTCTATAATATTCAGAAAGAAATGCCAGCCAAATTAATGATGGTAGGTGACGGTCCTGAAAAAGAAAAAGCAGAAAATTTATGTCAGGAGTTAGGGATTCTGGATAAGGTGATTTTTTTTGGGAACAGTAATGAAATCGATAAAATTTTACTTTTGACTGATTTATTTTTACTTCCGTCAGAAACAGAAAGTTTTGGTTTGGCAGCTTTAGAAGCGATGGCATGCGGAGTTCCGGTAATTTCAAGTAATTCAGGTGGTTTGCCGGAAGTGAATTTTGATGGCGTTTCCGGATATTTAAGCGATGTAGGAAATATTGAAGAAATGGCTTCAAATGCAATAAAAATCCTTAAAGACGACAAAGTTTTACATGAGTTTAAAAATAATGCTTTGGAAGTTGCAAAAAAATTCGACATCAAAAACATATTACCTATCTATGAAGCGTTATATCAAAGAGCTATAGATGATTATAAAGATTAGATTTTAACCTATAAATAAGCGGTAAATGAAAAAAGTAATTTCGGTTTTAACAGTTTTTGTTTTGATTTCCTGTGGAGCAAAAAAAGGATCAGAGTCAAGTACAGCCTTGTATGAAGTTTTAACGGAACAAACTGACGGTGGAGGAAATATCAGGTTTTTTGAAATTTTGACTGAGCCAAATGAAATTTTAATGCTTCAGAATGATCCGCTTTTAAAGGATAAAATGAAACAGGATGATATTAATAATTCTAATTATGTAATTCTTAATATGGGCGAGAAAAATACCGGAGGCTATTCAATAGGTGTAGAAAAGGTAGAAGAAACCGATAAAAATATTATTATTACTGTAAAAGAAAATACTCCTGCTCAAGATGCTATGGTGATGCAGGTAATTACTTATCCTTATACGGTTTTGAAAATACATTCTAAAAAAGAAATAATTATTAAATAAAAAAAAACCTGTCGCTTTAAAAACGACAGGTTTTTTTATAAAGTAAGATGTTTTTATTTAGAATCTGAATCTTGCTCCTAACCCTACATCAAATCCAAAGTTGTCATCATCATAATAGCCTGATCCAATTTCAGGTCTGGCATCTAATGATAAAGTAAGAGGAAATTCTTTAAATCTGTATTCGATACCGATATCTCCGGCAGCAAAAACATATGTTCCGCTTTTGTCAAAATCTCCAGGTCCGTCATAATCGTAATCCCAAGTTGCAATACCACCACCAACACCAGCGTACCAGTTGAAACCTCCTTCAATATTCCATACCCATTGATAAAGAGCTACACCTTTTATGGCATCAACATGTCTATCGTCTCTCCATCCTAAATCAAATTCAAGTCTGTTTTTTTGGCTTAATCCTAATTGGTATGATATTTCTCCTCCAAATCCGTTATTGTCTCCCAGACGTAATCCTAATGCGTGTTTAGAAATTTCTTGTGATTGCGCAGAAAACGCTATTCCTAATAGCGTAATGGCAGATAAAATGATTTTTTTCATAAAAAATGGTTATTAATTTTAGTTCAAAATTATAATTACTGTTTTATACAAACGTATAGAATTTTGTAAAATTGTTATGTAATTCCCATGTTTTTCAAAAAAAAGATTTAAGTATTTTAAATAATCAATAAGTCGCTATAAATTAAAATGTTATTTCTGTTTTATAATTGAAGTAATTAATTGTGAAGTTAAAATGTCTTCCATTTCAAAAAGGTTTTCTTCGGATTCAGCAAAATTTGCGTTAGAATAGGAGAATAATTTCCATCTTTTTTTATGATATTCCAAAGCGGTTAAGTTTTCAATCCAGTCTCCTGAGTTTAAATATAAAGTTGAACCATATTTGTTTTCTTTTTCAATAATTTTAGGTTCATGAATATGTCCGCAGATAACATAGTCGTATTTTTTTTCAATTGCCAGATCAGTAGCTGTTGTTTCAAAATCAGAAATAAATTTTACTGCTTTTTTTACACTGGCTTTTATTTTTTTAGAAAATGAATAAGGTTCTCGTCCTAATTTGGCTAAACACCAATTTGCAAATCGATTGCACAGGATAAGATAGTCATAGCCTAAACCGCCCAGTTTTGCTATCCATTTTGAGTGCTGTACCGATGCATCAAAAACGTCGCCGTGAAAAATCCATGCTTTTTTATCGTCTAATTCTAAAACTAATTTATCTACCAAAGAAAAATTTCCCATATTCATATCACTAAATTTTCTCAGGATTTCATCATGGTTTCCAGTAATATAATACACTTTTGTGCCTTTTGAAGCCATTCCAATTATACGCTGAATAACTTTTAAATGTGATTTTGGGAAGTATGATTTTCTAAATTGCCAAGCATCAATAATATCACCGTTTAAAACTAATGTTTTTGGTTTAATGCTTGAAAGGTAGTTGTTTAGCTCTTTGGCGTGACTGCCGTAAGTTCCTAAATGCACATCGGAAATGATGACTAATTCGACATTTCTTTTTTTCAATTTTTCGTAATTTGAAGTTTAACAAATTAAGTAAATCAAAATAGGTTTTGTTTTATCAAAAGGTTATCAATTTGGCTTCAATTTTAATAAATTATGATTTTTGAAGGTGGTAATCAAAGGCAATACTAATTTTAAATTTTTTAATTTAATTCATAAAACTTACATTTGCTCAAAACTAATTATAATGGCAGGAAATAGCTACGGCACACTATATAAAGTTACCACATTTGGAGAGTCTCATGGGGAAGCTTTAGGCGGAATCATAGATGGTTGTCCATCAGGAATTGAGCTTGATTTTGAAGCAATTGAATTGGATATGGCCCGAAGAAAACCAGGACAGTCCGCAATTGTTACACAAAGAAAAGAACCGGATGCAGTTCAGTTTTTATCCGGTATTTTTGAAGGAAAAACTACAGGTACACCAATCGGATTTATTATTCCGAATACCAATCAAAAATCGGATGATTATTCACATATAAAAGACAACTACAGACCAAGTCATGCAG
Source organism: Flavobacterium pectinovorum (assembly GCF_022802975.1). Lineage (GTDB taxonomy): Bacteria > Bacteroidota > Bacteroidia > Flavobacteriales > Flavobacteriaceae > Flavobacterium > Flavobacterium pectinovorum_B. The sequence continues at coordinate 27,220 of NZ_JAFEVZ010000007.1, read as the reverse complement.
ATTATGTGTACGATCAAAAATATGGTTTCAGAGATTATCGCGGAGGCGGAAGAAGTTCTGCACGTGAAACAGCCAGCAGAGTAGTAGCAGGGGCAATTGCGAAACAAATGCTGCCTGAAATTAAGATTAATGCCTATGTTTCATCGGTAGGTCCAATTCATTTAGATACACCTTATCAGGAATTGGATTTCTCTAAAATAGAAAGTAATCCTGTACGTTGTCCTGATGAAAAATCAGCAGCAATTATGGAAGAATACATTCGTGATATCCGTAAACAGGGAGATACTGTTGGAGGAGTAGTTTCGTGCGTGATTCAAAATGTTCCTGTTGGTTTAGGTGAGCCTGTTTTTGATAAATTGCATGCAGAACTTGGAAAAGCAATGCTTTCTATAAATGCCGTAAAAGGTTTTGAATACGGAAGCGGTTTCTCAGGTTCTGAAATGAAAGGAAGCGAGCATAACGATTTATACAATCCTGACGGAACTACAAAAACAAATCTTTCAGGAGGAATTCAGGGAGGAATCAGCAACGGAATGGATATTTATTTCAGAGTAGCTTTTAAACCTGTTGCGACTATCATGCAGACTCAGGATTCATTAGATAATAAAGGAAATATTACACCAATGACCGGAAAAGGGCGTCATGATCCATGTGTAGTACCAAGAGCGGTGCCTATTGTTGAGGCTATGGCAGCTATTGTTTTGGCTGATTTTTATTTAATCAACAAAACCTATTAATTTAAAAGCAGGCAGTGAGGGTCTTTTTTTAATTATAAATTTAAATACATGGATACAATCCAAAACCAAAAAAAATCTTTTTTTTCAGGACTGACAGGTCAAATTTTAATAGCGATGATTTTAGGCGCTATTTTAGGAATTATATTGCATAATTCGATTTCGCCTGAAGCAGCACAATCATTTAGCAATAAAATAAAAATGTTAGCAACTATTTTTATTCGATTGGTTCAAATGATTATTTCGCCTTTGGTTTTTACGACTTTGGTAGTCGGAATAGCAAAATTGGGTGATATTAAAGCCGTTGGGAGAATTGGCGGAAAAGCACTTGGCTGGTTTTTTACAGCTTCTTTTATTTCGCTTTTAATAGGATTGTTTTATGTAAATATTTTAGAGCCGGGAGTAGGTTTAAAGTTAGGACATGTTGATTTGGCTACTGCTTCAGAGGTTACGGCAAAAACACAATCTATTTCCTTTGAAAACTTTGTAGAACACATTGTTCCTAAAAGTTTATTTGAAGCAATGGCGACCAACGAAATTTTACAAATCGTAATTTTCTCAATCTTTTTTGGATTGGCAGCAGCTTCGTTAGGAGATACTGTAAAGCCGGTAATTAATGCTCTTGATAAAACATCGCATATTGTTTTAAAAATGGTAAATTATGTGATGAACTTCGCTCCAATTGGAGTTTTTGGAGCCATCGCAGGTGTGTTTGCGGTTAGGGATTTTCAGGAATTAGCGATTACGTATTTCAAATTTTTTGGATCATTTTTAATTGGAATCAGCTCATTGTGGGTTATTTTGATTGCAATAGGTTATATTTTCCTTAAAAAGAGAATGAACGAATTGCTAAAACGAATTGTAGGCCCATTAGTGATTGCATTTGGAACAACAAGCAGTGAAGCTGTTTTTCCTAAATTAACAGAACAGTTGGAAGAATTTGGGGTAAAAGACAGAATTGTTTCTTTTATGCTGCCTTTAGGGTATTCATTTAACCTTGACGGAAGTATGATGTACATGACTTTTGCCAGTATTTTTATTGCACAGGCTTATGGAGTACATCTTGATGTTGGAACCCAAATGGTAATGCTTTTGGTTTTAATGTTGACCAGTAAAGGAATTGCAGGTGTACCAAGAGCTAGTTTAGTGGTAGTTGCGGCAACCTGTGGTATGTTTGATATTCCGGTTGAAGGAATTGCTTTAATTTTGCCAATTGACCATTTTTGCGATATGTTCAGAAGTGCGACAAATGTTTTAGGAAATGCTTTGGCAACTTCAGTAGTTGGACAATGGGAAGCAGATAAAGAGTCAGTATCAGAAATTAATATTTAGGTTTTATTCTAAATGATTAATGATAAACCCGTTGGTTGAAATTGATTAAAAAGATTGATTTGATTATAAAAAGTATAAAAATTGGGAGTGAAACATCATTTATAACTTAAGGAATTGATGTCATCCTGAGCGGAGTCGAAGGCTTTTGAACACGAAAGGGCTTCGACTAAGTTTATCCTGAGCGAAAACGAATGGACTCAGTCTGACACTCATTTTTAATTTCATCCAATAGGTTAATGATAATAAACAAAAAACGCTGGTTAGTACCAGCGTTTTTTGTTTTGTTTAGAAGCATTAGACTTTCTCGATTTATGAGCACCACCGCTTCTGTTAGAATTTTTAGGTTTTTCAGCAGTTGCGTCAGGGCTTCCGGCATGCCATTGATAGGGATGATCGCTGATTGTTTTTACATCTACTTTGATTAATTTTTGAATGTCTTTCCAATATGGATGTTCGTCCTTACCGCAAAAAGATATTGCAATTCCGCCATTTCCTGCACGACCTGTACGTCCAATTCTATGTACGTAAGTTTCTGGAATGTTAGGCAAGTCAAAATTAATTACAAACGGCAGCTGATCAATATCAATTCCTCTTGCAGCAATATCAGTTGCAACCAATACACCAACTTCTTTATTTTTAAAAGCATCCAGAACACGTTGTCTTGCGTTTTGTGATTTGTCTCCGTGAATGGCTTCAGCCGGAATATCTTTTTTACGCAGTGCTTTAACAACATTGTCTGCTCCGTGTTTGGTTCTAGCAAAAACCAATACGTTTGATAATCCTTCAGTTTTTATTAAATGATATAGTAAATTTCTTTTTTCGGTTTTGTCTACAAAATAGATGCGTTGTTCTACATTTTCAGCAGTTGAAGAAACCGGAGATACTGTTACTGTTTCAGGATCTGTCAGAAACATTTCCGCCAGTTCACGAATTGCAATTGGCATAGTTGCCGAAAAGAATAATGTTTGTCTGTTTTTAGGAGTTAATTTCACGATTTTTTTTACATCGTTAACGAATCCCATATCCAGCATTTGATCTGCTTCGTCAAGAACTAAAACGTGCAAATGATCTAAATCAAGAAATCCTTGTTTTTGTAAATCTAAAAGCCTTCCCGGTGTGGCGACCAAAATATCTACGCCTTTTTTTAAGGTATCTACTTGCGGATTTTGTGAAACGCCTCCAAAAATAGTCAGCTGAGTCAAATTGGTGTATTTGGCGTAAGTATCAAAACTTTGTCCAATCTGAACAGCCAATTCGCGTGTTGGTGTAACTATAAGGGCACGAATTTGTTTTGCTTTTTTCGATGAGCCTACAATTCGGTGTAACTGATGTATAATCGGAATCGCAAATGCAGCTGTTTTTCCCGTACCGGTTTGTGCGCAGCCAATTAAATCCCTGCCAGCCAAAACAATAGGAATAGCCTGTTCCTGAATAGGGGTAGGATTTAGATAGCCTTCTTCAAATACGGCTTTTTGTATACTTTTTGAAAGTGATAAATCTTCGAATAACATATCTTAGGTATTAAGATTTTAGTTTTAAGTACTAAAATTCTGTGCAAAGATAGTTTTATTCGGTTAATCGTTTAATCGAATCTTGGTTTATTTGATAAATCTGCAATGGTAAGTTTTAAAATAGCTAAGAAATTATACTTTTTTCATTATTTGCTTTAATGAAATCAGTTATCAGATAGCCAATAAGTTTACCAATCAAATGATTATTTGGAGAGTTGTCCAGATCCGGTGCTCCTTCGCAAATATGCAGATAAGCCGCATTTTTATGTTGGCCGAAATAGGAAATGAACTGTCGCAATTGTTCAATTGAAAAACCGCTGATTGTCATGGCACTGCTGGCGATATTTGGAATGGCATCCAGATCAATTTCGATACCAAAAGAATCTGTTTTTATGAATTCAAGGGCAGAAATCATTTCGTTGTTAAAATCCTTTTCTTCACGTATGTTTATACTATCATACGTGTTATATCGCACACGGTCTTCAAGTTTTTTGATGATATCCAAAACACTTTTTGAAGTGTAATTTTCATGTAAACCAAAAATGAAATATTTTTTAAGAAAACCTTCTTCATAGGCATAAGAAAAACCGTTTCCGCTATGGCGCCCTTCCAAAATTCTAAAATCTGAATGCGCATCAAAGTTGATTGCATTTATAGGTTTTCCTTTGGCTAAAGCCGAACCTTTAATATTTCCGTACGCATTATTATGTCCTCCGCCAATTATGATAGGCGTTTTTCCGGCTTTAATGATATTAAAAATAATATGAGAAACTTCCTTGTCAATTTTTTCAACCAGCTGGCTTAGTTTTGAGCGGTCATCAATATCGTTGAAATCAAGGTTTTCAACTTCACGCATTTCTTGGGATACATTAATATTGCCTAAAACAATAATCTGGCTCCCTTTACAAAAACGATTATGCTGGATGTTTGCTATAGCTTTTAAAGCACTTTCCCATGCCGATGCAGCACCAGGACGTCCGTAATTTGCGCGTACCCCAATGTCTTCAGGAATGCCCAAAAGCACGTATTTAGCATCACTTTCTTTTAAAAAATCAAGTATGTCGATTCCTTTCGGAATAATGATCATTTTTTCTCCAAATTTTATTTCACCACTTCGGTGATTCGTGACTTTAGCTAAATCAGTAACAGTAAAAGGGATTAATTTATCCATAAAAAAAAATATTATCCAAAAATAATATAATTGTGGTAACTTACGTTATTAGCTTATATTAATTATTTAAATTTGTTTTTAAGAAAATTATTAAATATGGAAAACCCAAACAAAAACAATTCAAGTCTAAAGGCGGTAATCGCCGTTTTAGCAGTCCTACTAATTGGTAGTTTAGTATACATTTTTAAACTTTCGTCTGATTCAGATGTTGTGAAAACGGAACTTACCACAACATTAACAGAAAAAGAATCTGTAATGAAAGATCTTCAGGAACTGAAAGCGACTTACGATGCTGCTATTGCTGAAAATACTTCTATGTCAGATGAATTAATCCAGGAGAGAGACAAAGTTGTAGCTTTGATGGATGACTTAAATAAATCAAAAGGAGATGTTTCTAAATACAGATCACAAGTTCAGGGATTACAGACTAAAATGAAAACTTTGGTAGCTGAAAATGATGAATTAAAAAAACAAAATGGTGTTTTAACCGTTCAAAGAGACAGTACAATTGTTGTATTAGGAGAGTCTAAAAAATTCAATGAGGTTTTAGTTGGTCAAAACGAAGCTTTATCTAAAACAGTTGAAAAAGGGTCTAAATTATCTGTTTTAAATACAAAAACAGCAGCTTATAAATTGAGAAGTTCAGGTAAACAAATTGAAACAGATAAAGCAAGCCGTGCTGATGTTTTAAAAGTAAGTTTTACTATTGCTGAAAATCAAATTGCAAAGTCTGGAGACAAAACCTATTATGTACAGGTTATCGATAGCAAAAACAATGTACTAGGGGATAAAAAAACAGAAAGTTTTGGTGATAAGTCATTAACTTACAGTTTTAAAACGACGGTACAGTACGAAAATAAAACGGTAAATGTTTCTGAGGATTTACCAGGTAAAAATTTCGAAAAAGGAACTTACTTTATTAATGTTTTTGATAATGATGAGTTGGTTTCTAAAACTAGTTTTTCTTTAAGATAAAAAAATAAGAGAATAATAAAAAGAGGAGTTCAAAACTCCTCTTTTTTTATGCTAAAATTTTACCTTCAATAATTACACTTTCGATTAAGTTGCTTCCAAAAGCGTACGGGATCTGGTAATAAGAAGAAACGGGTTTGGTAATAATCAGATTGGCTTTTTTTCCTTTTGTAATGCTTCCGTGGGTTTCTGAAACTCCCATTGCATACGCACCGTTTATGGTGGCTGCGTTTATGGCTTCTTCGGGGGTCATTTTCATTTTGATGCAAGCTGTTGCTACAACAAAATTCATATTTCCGGAAGGAGTAGAACCAGGGTTGAAATCTGTTGCTAATGCTAACGGAAGTCCGGCTTTTATCATTTCTCTTGCCGGTGTGTAAGGAATGCTTAAAAAATAAGAACATGATGGTAAAGCAACCGGCATCGTTTCGGTATTTTTTAAAGCTTCAATGTCTTCCGGATTCATAATTTCAAGATGATCGACAGAAAGTGCTTTAAATTTGATTCCGGCCTGAATTCCGCCAATAGAGTTAAATTGATTCACATGGATTTTTGGCTTTAAGCTGTATTGAATTCCGGCTTCCATAATTTTTTCGGTTTCTTCCACAGAAAAATAACCGGTTTCGCAAAAAACATCGATATAATCTGCTAGTTTATTTTGGGCTATTTGAGGAAGCATTTTGGTTATGATTTCGTCAATGTAGCCTGCTTTGTTTTCTTTGTAATGGGTTGGAAAAGCATGAGCACCTAAAAAAGTTGCTTTTATCGAAATTGGATAATTTTCTGCCAGTTTTTTAATAACACGAAGCATTTTCAGTTCGCCATCAATTGTTAATCCGTAACCGGATTTTATTTCGACAGCTCCGGTTCCTAAATGCATTATTTCTTCAAGACGAAGTTTAGATTGCTCGTAGATTTCTTCTTCTGAGGTTTCGTTTATTTTTTTTGCAGAATTTAAGATTCCGCCGCCACGATTTGCGATTTCTTCATAAGTAAATCCGTTAATTCGGTCTACAAATTCCTGTTCGCGATTTCCTGCATACACGATATGTGTATGACTGTCACACCAGGTAGGTAAAACAATTTTTCCATTTGCGTCAATAATTTTGTCGGCCTTAATTTCAGGAAGATTTTCCATCAAACCAAAATCTTCAATAAGATTGTCTTTTAGAATTAAAAAAGCATTTTTTAGAGTAGGTAGAATGGCCATTTCGGCTCCTGAAACTTTTGATACATGAGTTTCGCGAACTTGCAACAGTTCTTTTATATTGGTGATAAGAGTAATCATTTTTATGAGTGTTATATAAAAACAAATTTGCTTCGCCTATTGCCTACAGTCGAGTCACAAATTATCACGGAATAATTCGTGATAATTTGTGAAATTCGTGTTTTGGATTATTTTGGGAGTGATTTATTCTGAAACGGTTATCTCGAACATTTTATCCCAGTTTTTGCCTGTTACAAAAATAGTTTTAGTTTTAGGATTGTAAGCAATTCCATTAAGAACGTCGTCTGTTGTTGTTCCGGTAGTTAATTTTCTAAGACCGGACAGATCAAGAATTCCTTCTACAGCGCCAGATTCTGGATTTACAACTGCAATAGCGTCTTTAAACCAAACGTTAGTATAGATTTTTCCGTTAATCCATTCCAGTTCATTAACAGCTTTAATTTTAGAAGTTCCTGAATATACATTTATATAATCTATCATTTTTTGAGTTGATGGGTCAACTTTCCAGATTTTTTCAGTACCATCAGTTTGATAGATGTGTTTTCCATCGTTTGTCATTCCCCAGCCTTCAATTTGTTTCTCGTAATCAAAAGTTTTTTCAAGCTTTAATGTTTTGGCATCATAAATAAACCCTTTTTTGTTTTTATAAGTTAACTGAAATAATTTACCGTTTATGAATGTAATGCCTTCTCCAAAATATTTTGAATCCAAATCAATTTTTTTGAAAACTTTACCTGTTTTATAATCGTATTTTTTGATAAATGAAGCTCCTTCCTGGCCCGTACTTTCATATAAAGTATCATTGTAGAACTCCAATCCTTCTGTAAAATCTTTTTTGTCATGAGGAAAAGTATTTACGATTTTATACTTCAATAATTTAGGATTAATGTTTGAAACCAATTCAACTCTTTTTGTAGCATCAGATGAATCTCCTCCAAAGTAAACAGTTGCTTTTAGGTATTGATACCCTAATTTTTGATCTTTTAATTCAAATTTGAATTTTTCAGAACCTTTCGTACTTCCCACTTTTTTGTCGTTTACAAAGTAGGCAATGCTGTCGATTTCTTTTGATTTTGGATTTAAAACAGCGATAGAAATGGCTTCCTGAGGCAGAAAATGTGCCGGAAAAGCGGCATCATCAATATTAAATAAAGAATTTTCACCTTTATTTTTATCTCCACATCCAATTAATGTGATTCCTAATAAAATGGCAGTTAGGAAGTTATGTTTTTTCATAGTTTAAAATTTGAATAGTCCAATATACAACGATATTTTTATAGCAACAAAGCTCTTGCAAAAATATAAAAAGATTGTATATTTGCACCGGCAAGTCCTACACGACCAGCTCCTGCAGACTCCCCCAGGATGGGAACATAGCAAGGGTACGTGGTTGAGCGGTGCGATGTAGGTCGCTTGCCATTTTTTATTTTTAGAATTTATACAAAAGTAGTCTTCCTTCGGGAGGATTTTTTTATTTTTGGACCTTTCGTATTGTTAGAAGTTAAATGTTAGAAGTAAAAAGATTTCACTACATCAAACTCATAACTCATAATTTATAACTCAAAACTCAAAATGAACAAAGTCATTTTAATTACCGGAGGATCCTCAGGGATTGGAAAATCAATTGGAGAATTTTTACATCAAAAAGGTTTCGTGGTTTATGGAACAAGCCGAAATCCTGAGAAAGTTGTAAACTCTATTTTTCCGCTTGTGGCTCTGGATGTTCGAAATGCTGAATCTATCCAGGCTGCTGTTGCCAAAATTATTGAAATTTCGGGACGATTGGATGTCGTAATTAATAATGCTGGTGTTGGAATTACAGGACCTTTAGAAGAAATTCCGATGGAGGAAATCAAGAATAATTTTGAAACTAATTTTTTTGGGCCAATTGAAGTGATGAAAGCAGTTTTACCACAAATGCGTGAACAAAAATCAGGTTTAATTATCAATATTACGTCGATAGCAGCTTATATGGGATTGCCATATCGCAGTGTTTATTCAGCATCAAAAGGAGCTTTGGAGCTGATTACAGAAGCCTTGCGAATGGAAGTAAAACAATTTGGAATTGAGATTACCAATGTTGCACCGGGTGATTTTGCTACCAATATTGCTTCGGGACGTTATCATGCCCCGGTTGTAAAAGGTTCGGCTTATGAAAAAGTTTATGGCGATACACTTGCAACAATGAATGAACATGTTGATGCCGGAAGCAATCCGAATGAAATGGCTGAAGCGGTTTATAAAATTATGCAGGAAAAGAGCCCAAAAGTGCATTATAAAGTGGGCGTTTTTATGCAGAAGTTTTCTATTGTTCTAAAACGGGCACTTCCGGATAAAGTTTATGAAAAGATGTTGATGAATCATTACAAATTGTAAAAAATATTAAACCCCAAAATGAAATACCTTTTACTACTTGCTACTATTGCTTTTTGTTCCTGTTCTCCAAAAATAAGAACTTCTGTTTCTGAAAAACATGAAAAATTAAATGAAACTGACAAAGTTGTTGTTTTCAATGACAAATCTGAACTTCCCTCAAGCTATAGTAAAATTGGGAGTACTAAAATTGGAGACACTGGTTTTACTGTCAATTGTGATTTAGTAACTGTACTTGAAAAGGCAAAAATTGAAGCTCAAAAAAGTGGTGCGAATGCATTATTAATTACAGAACATTTATATCCAAGTGTTTTTGGCAGTTCTTGTCATCGAATTACTGCAGATTTGTTGCGAATTGAAAATACGACAAATTATATTCAACCTGAAATTGCAAAAGATTCTGTTAAATCAACTAACAATTCGAAAGTAGTTTCAAATAATGCTGTAGTATATGGTCCGGTTTATTATGGTAATTCTAAAACTTCAAAATTTCTATTATTGGCAAATGTGGCACAAAGTTTCCGGGTTGCTTCCTCTCCTGATGGATTAAATTCAGAACAAAAAGAGTATTTGAAAAAATTGAAATCGGGATTGAGTTACGATATAAGTGCTTATTATCTTAAGGATGAGAGGACTGGTTTTGGTTTAAAATATAATGCTTATAAATCTTCTGGAATTCTTAGAAATCAGCAGGTTACTTTGGATGATGGAACCATATATCAAGGAGATTTTAGTGATGATATAACAATTTCATTTATTGGTGCTTCGTTTATATTGACAGAAGGTCAGAATTCAAGAACAGGTGAGGCTAATCTTGAACTAGCACTTGGGTATATGGCGTATCAAAATAAATCTACTATAATTGGGAGTCCATTAAAAATAACGGGTGGCAATTTGGGTATGATTGGTGGAATGGGGTATCATTTTAGAATAACGCCTCGCTTTTTAGTAGGTCCACAGGTTAATTTTGCGGGAGGTGTTTTAAAAAAATTAAAGTATAAATATGCCGATGGCAATACCGAAACGATTAAGCTTGATAAAGAAGAATTTGAAAATTTATGGAGAATTGATTTGGCTATTGGTGCTAAATTTAGATTCTAAGTTGTAATTTTGTGCCGAATTTGCGTGAGGGGGTGAAGCGGCATCCTTTTTGTTTTTTCTTTAAAAACAAAAAGATACAGCGGAACACCCGACCCTTGGGGCACGCTCAAATTATGAACACAATTAAATAAATATAATTATGAAATTTTTTATTGATACAGCTAATTTAGCTCAGATTAAAGAAGCACAGGCATTAGGTGTTTTGGATGGTGTAACAACAAATCCGTCTTTGATGGCAAAAGAGGGTATTACAGGAAAGAACAACATTTTGAAACATTATGTTGATATCTGTAATCTTGTTGATGGAGATGTAAGTGCTGAAGTAAATGCGCTGGATTTTGAAGGAATGGTGAAAGAAGGTGAAGAATTAGCTGATTTACATGAGCAAATTGTAGTGAAATTGCCAATGACTAAAGAAGGAGTTATGGCTGCAAAATATTTCTCTGATAAAGGAATTAAAACTAACGTAACACTTGTTTTTTCTGCAGGTCAGGCTTTATTGGCTGCCAAAGCGGGAGCAACTTATGTTTCGCCTTTTATTGGACGTTTGGATGATGTTTCTACAGATGGTCTGAACTTGATTCAGGAAATTAGAGAAATCTATGATAACTATGGGTATGAGACACAAATTTTAGCGGCTTCTGTTCGTCATACGATGCATATTGTAAACTGTGCTAAAATTGGTGCAGATGTTATGACAGGACCTCTTTCTGCCATTTATGGTTTGTTGAAACATCCTTTAACAGATATCGGATTGGCTCAGTTTGTAGCTGATTTTGAGAAAGGTAATAAATAAACGATAGACCGTTTAAACTTTTATAATAGAAAAGTCCCGTATTGCAAATGTAATACGGGACTTTCTTTATATGGGGTGATGGTTTAGTGACCTCCGCCACCGCCTTCTACGTGATTAATACCTTGTCTTTTTAATATTTTAGGGCAGTAGTAGCCGTAAAAACCTAAGTAGGCAAAACCTAAAAGCGGTACAATGTAAGAGAAATGTGTCCATGAAATTCCGAATATTCCTCCTGGATTTGTAACATCAAAGTCACAGATACTTCCCTGAATTAATGGGATAACTCCTCCTCCAAGAATCATCATAATCAGGAATGAAGATGCTTTACCAGTGTTTTTGCCTAAACCTGCAATCGCCAAATCGAAAATAGAAGGCCACATAATAGATAAAAACAGACCTCCGGAGATAAAGAAAAATTTAGCAATTTGCGGATCTGGCCAAACCAATCCTGCCAACATCATTAATACACCTGATATTCCGAAAAGCATTAATGTTTTTCCTGCATTTTTACCTCCCACAAAACATACCGCTATAAATAATAAAATCCAGATTGGGTAAATGTAGAATGAAGAAACATCATGGGCTGCAAAAATATTAGCTCCAATGATTACTCCAAATGCTATAGCCGGAACAATAAATTTAAGAGCCGTGTTTACCAGATTTGATGTGTTGAAAACGTTTACTCCTCCGTTCCAGCGTCCAATCATCAAACTTCCCCAATAAAGCGCAATAAATGGAGCAATGGCATCTTCTAAAACATTTCCAAATTCTGCGGTATGTAATAAAGCCGGTAAATTACTAATGATGGTTACCTCCGTTCCAACATAAATAAAGATACCTAACATTCCTAAGTATAACTGCGGATAGTCTAAAATATTGAATTTTTCATGAGCGTGTTTAATTACTGCTTCTTCCTCTTTTACAGGATCTTCAATTTTAGAAAAGTTCATAAAAATGGCCACAACAATAAAAGCAAGTCCTAAGATGATAAAAGGCAATTTAATGTCCTCTAATGAAAGGGATGTTTTTTTGTTATCTCCCATTCCAAATAAAGCTATTCCTAATAAGATTGCCCCAATAGTGGTTCCGAAAGAATTGATTCCTCCTGCCAATGTTAGACGGTGTGCTCCGGTTGCCGGACTTCCCATTTTAATTGCTAACGGATTGGCAACAATTTGTTGAATAGAAAATCCTAAACCAACAGTAAATAAAGCGGTTAGAAAAAAAGTAAAACTTTGCATTGTAGCTGCAGGAACAAATAAAAATGAACCAACAGCTGAAAGAATTAAACCGGCTGAAAGTGTTTTTTTGTATCCAAATTTCTGTAAAACATCTAATTTGAGAGATACCAAAAAGAAGATTATTGATCCCACAAAATAAGCGGCATAAAATGCCCAGGCAACTAATTGTGACTGAACCTGTGATAAAGTGAATACTTTTTTGAATACCGGGATCAGGATGTCATTGGCGGAGCCAACAAAACCCCAAAAGAAGAAGACAATTATCAACGAAATAAATTGCCCCCACTTGGTTTGTACATTTTCTGAATTCATAGTGTAATAAAGTTTTTTTAGTTTTTTTTAAAGTAGTTTAAGCCGTAAATATATTTGTTACGATTATCAAAAAAAAATAAAAAAGCATAAAAAAAGCAGAAATTATACAAACAACACAATTTATTCAACAATGTGTTATTATTTTAAGAATTACTATATCGATTTAGTGATTATTCCAAAATTTTATTTTTCACATCTTTGCTGTAGTTTCTTCCTATTGGAATCGTGTAAGATAGGATTTGAATTCTGTTTCCTTCAAGTGATTTAACCTTATTAAGTGCAATTACATACGATTTATGAATGCGGAGAAATTTATCACCGGGCAGCTCCTCAGATAAAGAAGTAAGTGATTTGTGAGTAATGTAAGTTTTATCTGGAGTAACGACTTTGATGTACTCTTTCATTCCTTCAACAAATAAAATTTCTTCAATATTAATTTTCATCATTTTTTTATCAACTTTAATAAAAATATGTGCATCTCCTTTGGAGACTTCAGCTTTAATATTGTTTTTTAAATTGTATTCTGTTGTAATTTTATTAATACACTTAATGAATCTTGGCAGCGGAATTGGTTTCACCAGATAATCTAAAACATCAAGATCATAGCTTTCGGCGGCAAATTCCCTAAAAGCGGTTGTAATGATGACTTTTGTTTTGTTTTCGATTAAACTGATTAATTCAAAACCAGTCATCATAGGCATGTTGATGTCTAAAAAAACGGCATCGACAGGTGTACTGTTTATAAAATCTAGTGCTTCTAAAGAATTATTGAACGTGCCTATAACCTCAAAGTCGGGAAAATTGGTAAAGTAATTTTGTAAAACTTTAATAGCTAAAGGTTCATCGTCGATTAATAAGCATTTAATCTTCATTATGAATAGGTATTTGCAAACTTATTATATAGTAATTTAGCTTTGTTTTATATTCAAGGCTAAAATTATTTTTGTAAATTAATTTTAATCTTTTCTTGGTATTCACTAAACCGATACCGCCTTTAGGATTATTTTTTTGTGAAATTACAAAATTATTAAGGATTTCAAAATGCAGCATTTTATGGTCAATAATTTTGCAGTTTATTTTTATCTTCAGATTTTGATTGTTTAATCCTCCGTGTTTAAAGGCATTTTCAACCAACGAAATAAAAATTAAAGGCGGCACTTTAATATCTTCAATATTGGATTCCAGGTTAATGGCAACTTCAACGTTTTGAAAACGAAGTTTTTCAATTTCGATATAATTCTGGATATAATCAATTTCTTTTATCAAAGGTACATGCTTGGTTCCTTTTACATCATACAAAACATATTCCATCAGGTTTGATAATTTAATGATTACATCCGGAACTTTATCGGAAGACTCCAGGGATAATGCATATAAATTATTTAATGTATTAAAGAAAAAGTGAGGCTGTATCTGATTTTCGAGATATTTAAGTTTTATTTTAAATTGATTTTCCCTCAATGATCTGTTTCTTTCTCTTTCTCGCAGCCATGTTAATGTAAGGTAAACAGATGATGCCATTGCCAGAACATACAATTCGCCAATACATACTGCAAGGATGTGATTGACGTCAAAAGGGTGATATTCACGATTTGCCTCCGGCCAGATATTTTCGGAAATAATATAATAGGTCAGCGCTGTTTTGAGTAAATAGACAGCAAAAAGACTAATTAATAAGGCAATAGTATACTTAATGTATTGCTGTTTTAGTACATAGCGGCGAACTAAAATAAAAAGATTGAAATAGACTAAAGGTATATGAAGCGAAAATTCAATCAGATTTGATTTAAACGAATAATCATAATCATTAAAGTAGGCTCCCCATCTTAAAAAATTCAGGGTAAAATAACTTCCCCAAAACCAGATATGATTTCGAAGTTTAATGTCAAAGTTTAATTTTTGAATTTCACTCAATTTAACAATGTATTAGGGATATTGTGACTGTTTAAATTATAATGCAACTTTAAACAATTACTTGGTGAAACACAATTTTTTTGAATAAAATTTTATATAATTAGGTAAACAATGTATAATTTTATTAAAATAACGTTTTCGTAAAACGGATTATTGATTGTTTTATGTCGTTGGTTTAAAGTTTGAAGCAGTTGGTATAAATTATTTTTTTTAACAATACCTTAAGAATAAATTTACCCCATAACTAACAAAATAAGTAAACATGAAAAAATTTTTATTAATCTTTATGATTGTTTTTACAGCGCAGGTTTCGCTTGCTCAGGTAAAAAATGTCAAGGGTTTGATTACAGATTCTGATGGGATGCCGTTACCAGGAGCATCTGTTGCTGTGCAGGGAGGACAAAAAGGTGCTACTACCGATTTTGACGGTTTGTACACTATTGAAGCACAAAACGGACAAACATTAGTTTTTAGCTATGTAGGTCTTGAAACACAAAAAATTGTTGTTGGTGATGCTGCTGCAATTAATGTGAAAATGAAATTAGCGGCTTCAAATGCCTTAAATGAAGTAGTTGTTACGGCATTAGGTATTAAAAGACAAAAGAAAGAACTAGGGTATGCAGTTCAGGATCTTAAAGGGGATCAATTAAACAAAGTTATTACTACAAACGTAGCTACTGCACTTTCCGGAAAGGTTGCCGGTGTTGATGTTTCGATTCCGGCCACAGGAGTAGGTGGATCAACAAGAGTCGTTATTAGAGGTATTTCGAGTATTGGCGAAAGCAATCAGCCGCTGTACATTGTAGATGGGGTTCCTATTGATAACTCTGGTTTGAATAATGATACGGCTGCTAACAGTAAATGGTTTGACGGAAGAGATAACGGTGACGGGATTTCAAGTATTAATCCAAACAATATTGAAAGCTTAACTGTACTTAAAGGAGCTGCTGCTGCTGCATTATACGGATCTCGAGCTTTAAATGGTGTTATTTTGATTACAACTAAAAAAGGGAGCAAAGGTAAATTGCAGGTTGAACTTACAAGCGGTGTAAGTTTTGATAGGGTAGATGCTAAGTATGCTGACTATCAGAATGAATATGGTTCCGGAACAAATGGGACTTTACCGGATCCAACAAAAGGTCCTAATGAAATATATAATTATACTACTAGTGCATGGGGACCTAAGTTCTCAGAAAGTGTGGGACAGCAGATAAAAATATTTGATGGTTCTATGAAGCCTTATGCCAGAGTAGATAATAATATTCAGGATTTTTTCAAAACAGGAGTAACGCTTACAAACGGAATCTCATTATCAGCAGGAAGCGACAATGCTTTTGTTCGTTTTGGATATAACAACCTGACCAATGATGATGTTATTCCGGAATCCGGTTTAGAAAGAAACGATGCAAGTTTAAATGGAACTATAAAATCAGATAAATTTACTTTGGCAGCAAACGTAAATTATATGGTTGAAAATACACAGAACAGACCGGGATTGGGAGATTCACCAAATAATGTTGGTTATTCATTGAGTTCATTA
Source organism: Flavobacterium pectinovorum (assembly GCF_022802975.1). Lineage (GTDB taxonomy): Bacteria > Bacteroidota > Bacteroidia > Flavobacteriales > Flavobacteriaceae > Flavobacterium > Flavobacterium pectinovorum_B. Next base: position 10,995 of record NZ_JAFEVZ010000007.1, on the reverse strand, counting down.
GCGCCAAGTTTCGATCAGGCATGGTTAAAAAATTATAAAAATGATGAAACAGGTCAAATTTATCCATGGAATACTAATGTCTATCAATTAAACCCATATTTTACTACACAGGAAAATCATAACTCATCTGTAAAAAACCGTTTTATAGGAAATGTTACCGGAACTTATAAAATAAAAAACTGGGTAGGATTGACTTTTAGAACTGGTTTGGATAGCTATGCTTTCAGTTCTAAAGATTTTATGGAAGCAGGAAGTACATGGCCGGGAAGAGACGAAGGATATTTAGGATTGGAGAATATAAATGTTTCAGAGATGAACACTGATATTATTGCTACTTTCAGCGATATAAAATTAGCTACTGACCTTACTTTTTCAGGAATTTTAGGTACTGGAAGAAGAGATTTTAAAAGAGAACAAAATTCAAGATTTGGTACTAAAATTATTGAGCCGGGTACAGAATATATCAGTAATTTTGTGAACCAGACTGAAAATGCTCCTGTCGTAACCAGAACCAGAACAAACTCGGTTTACGGTTCTGCAAAATTTGATTACAAAGGATATTTATATGCTGAGTTTACAGGAAGAAATGACTGGTTTAGTGTTATTAACAAAGATGCTTTTTATCCTGCAGCTTCGTTAGGTTTTATATTTTCTGATGCTTTTGGTATTCAAAACGATGCATTCAGCTATGGTAAATTCAGAGCTTCATGGGCTCAGGTTTCAAATGCTCCGGGAGCGTATAAAAATGCACTAAATTATACTACTTTTTCATCTTATGACGGACAGAGTGTTGTTAATATTAAAAACTCTGCAGCGCCAAATGCTAATTTGACTTATCAGTCTAAAACAGGAGTTGAGTTTGGTGTTGAAACTGCATTCTTTAAAAACAGATTAAAAGCTGATATTACAGTTTATCGTGAAGATACTGCTGACCAAACACTTGACTTAGCTTCATCTGCTACATCCGGATACGAATTTCTATCAGTAAATGCCGGACAATTAAGAAATGAAGGTATAGAGATTTTCTTATCAGGTACTCCAATTAAAACAAATAATTTTGAATGGGGAATTGATTTGAACTTCGCAAAAAACAAAAACTCAATTATATCTTTACATCCGGATATTAATACGTATGCTATTTCTGAAGCTCGTTGGGCAGGAGCCGCTATCGTAGCTCAGGTTGGAGGTCAGTATGGAACTATCATCGGAAAAGATTTTCTAAGAACTCCTTCAGGAGAGAAAATTGTAGACGCAAACGGTATGCCTTTGTTTACAGATTCTAAAGTAAATTTAGGAAAAGGACTTCCTGACTGGTCTGCCGGTTTAACCAACAGATTTTCTTATAAAGGTATAACGCTTCAGTTTTTAATTGATATGAAATTTGGAATGGATGTGTATTCTATGACAAATTCATTAGCAGCACAAAAAGGACTTTTAGATGTAACTACAGAGGGTAGAGATGCTTATAACGCAGCAAGAGCAGATGCTGTAACAAATGATCCTGCTTTTAATGAAGCAACATGGATTCCTACGGCTGGTTATATAGCACAAGGTGTTGTAAATACAGGAACTGCAGCTAATCCTGTATACGTGCAAAATACTAAACCTGTAAATCCTCAGGATTATTGGACTACGGTTTTCAATAATACACCAGCACCATTTATTTATGATGCTTCTTACGTGAAATTAAGAGAAGTAAGTTTAGGCTATACGATACCAAAAAGCGTTTTTAGCGGAGCAAAAATTAGCTCAATTTATGTATCTGCATTCGCAAGAAACTTATTGACTTTTAATAAAGATTTACCAAACGTTGACCCGGAATCTATGTACACTTCTGGAAATGGTCAAGGATTTGAATATGGTTCATTACCATTCAGACAATCGTATGGTTTTAATATTAAAGTTGCATTCTAAAAAAAAAGAAATTATGAAATTTAAACAAATAATACTAGCCATAGCCATATTGTTAACCACAGTTGGCTGTACCGAAAATTTTGATGAACTGGAGAAAGACCCGGTAGCCTTGTCTGCAAATCCTGCAGGTCAGCTTACCTTTACCCAATTGTGTATGTCTGGTGACGGATACTATCAATGGAGAACTAACTTAATTTATTCAGGCGGATTTGTACAGCATTATTCAGGTGCGTGGAATCAAACAGAATATGGTAACAAATTCAAGAAACAGGATGACTATGCAACAGCAATCTGGAGAAACGGTTATGCTAATGAGTTGAAAAATGTTGTGGATATTTTGGATAAAACCAGTGGTAATCCGGCTATGGTAAACATGAATGCTGTAGCAAAAATCATGAAAGTAATGGTAGCTCATCGTTTGACAGATCTTTATGGAGATATTCCTTATTCTCAAGCGGGATTAGGATTTTCACAAGGAATTGTAACACCAAAATATGATACACAAGAAGAAGTCTACATGGCCTTTTTCAGTCAGTTAGATGAAGCTTACAACCAGTTAAATGCCGGTGGTGGTATTGTTAAGGGAGATTTGTTTTACAATGGTGATATTTCAAAATGGAAAAAACTGGCTAATACGCTAAGGCTACGTTTAGGAATGAGACTTTCTGAAGTAAAACCTGCAGAAGCAGAAAAGCAGGTAAAAGCAGCTTTACAAAATGGTGTTTTTGAAAGTAACCTTGACAATTGTGTGATGAAACACTTAGATGCTACTTTTAACGATAATCCTGCTTCTATTGATTTTAGAGGAAATGGTTTAGCTTATGCAATGGTAGGTAATGAACACGGAGATCATTTCAGTTCATTAGTAATAGATTATTTGAGAGATAATGGAGATCCTAGACTAACGATGCTCGCAACTCCTAAAGCAACATCTGCATTACCCGGAAAAGGTGGACAGCCTGTTCAGTCAGGAGAAAAATTATATGAAGGAGTTAGACCAGGACTTTTTCAATATCAGGCTCCAGGAGGGGCAACTGCAACTTCAGGAATTCAGTCTTATTTTAAGCAAAAAACAACACCTTATCTGCATGTAAGTTATTCGGAAACACAATTATTATTGGCAGAAGCTGCTCACAGAGGATGGGTAACAGGAACTTCTGCTGCTGAATATTACAAAAAAGGAGTTGAAGCTGGTATCAAACAATTGGCAATTTATAACGCACCTCTACCATCTCAGACTGATATTGATGCTTATTTAAATGCTAAGCCATTGGTTGCAGGAACAGAAAAAGAGCAAATTGGGACTCAGCTTTGGATTACATACATATTCAACAGTATAGAAGCTTACTCAAACCAGAGAAGATCAGGATTTCCTCAATTGCTTCCAATAACAAATCCAGATTCTGAAACAGGTGGTGTTATGCCAAAACGTTTGTATTATCCAAATGATGAGATGCAGAAAAATGAAGCAAATTATTTGGAGGCATTATCAAGAATGGGAGGAACAAATGACTGGCTGAATAAAGTTTGGTGGGATGCAAACTAAAAAATAATTCCAAAGTTATGCCTAATAAGGTGTTATTTTCATTCTAATTAAATTAAAAAACAATTTTAAATTAAAAATAATGATAAAAAATAAAGCCTTATTAGGCATCCTTTTTTTTATTGGTTCACTTTTTTCCTCTTACAGCTGCTCTAAGGGCAACGATGCAGAAATTGATAATTCAAAAACTAAAACGGCCAGGGTTGTAGGATATTTGTCAATAGATAATTTTGGTAAAATCAGCTCCATACAATTTTGTAAGCTGACGCATCTTAATCTGTCATTTGCAAATCCGGATAACACGGGTAATTTAATTTTTGATGGTGATATTGATGCGGTAATTAAACATGTAAGAGCTATAAATCCCAATATTAAAATATGTGTATCTATTGCCGGTGGAGTTATCTCGGCAGAACAGGCTGCTAATTGGTCGTTGCTTATTGATAAGCCGGAAAACAGACCTGCTTTTATAAAAAAAATAATAGATTTTGTTGAAGTTCATAAACTGGATGGTGTTGATGTAGATCTGGAATGGGATGCGGTAACTATAGGTTACAGTGGTTTTGTTATTGAACTAAAAAATGCCATAAAAAGCAAAAACAAACTCATAACGGCAGCTTTACCAAATAACACCCGTTTTGTAAATATAAACAATGAAGCTCTCAATGCTTTTGATTTTATCAATATCATGGCGTATGACATGACAGGACCATGGGCACCTAATAAGCCGGGTCAGCATAGTTCTTTTAATGATGCTAAACTAGGAATCGAATTTTGGAATGAAATGCAAAATGTCCCAAAAGAAAAACTGACACTTGGAGTTCCTTTTTATGGTTATAATTTTACAGATCCTGTTGCTACCAGTGCAACTTACGCACAAATTATTGCAGTAGGCAGTCAATTTGCAGAGCTGGATGAATTGGGTAAAATTTATTATAACGGAAGACCAACTATTGAGCAAAAAGTGCAACTGGCTTCAGAAACGACTGGCGGAATAATGATTTGGGAAATTGCCCAGGATTCATTTGATCAGTATTCCTTATTGGATGTCATTCATAAAAAATATACAAAACTGGGGTTTGTCACTTCTGATTTATGTGGTAACTAAAAGTATTGTAAAACAGGTGAATTTTTAAGGGCTAGAAGTTCCTTTTATTGTACAAAAACGTGTTATTGACTGAATAGTGCTGTTCGTTTAAAAGTTTGAGCAGTTTGTATAAATAATTTTTTTGAGGAGTCCTTTAAAAATAAATTTGCAGAAAAGAATATAAGTTGGGATTAGTAATTTTTTAAGTTTTTGTAAATTAATTAATTACATGTAAGTCTTGCTTTTATATATAATATTATCAAAAAAGAAAAAAAATGAAAAGTGCTTTAGAAATAAAACCTGATATCAGCTATAAAAGTGCAGGAAAATTTGAAGAAACCAGATTTGAGAAAATCCACAATGAAATCTTCAAAAGTTCAGCAGAAGCTTCATTAATTGTAGCGCAGGAAATCGCTCAGTTAATTAGATCTAAACAAGAAAAAAATAAATCTTGTGTTTTAGGTCTGGCAACAGGTTCTTCTCCTATAAAAGTATATGAGGAATTAGTGAGAATGCACAGAGAAGAAGGATTAAGTTTTAGAAATGTAATCACTTTTAATCTGGATGAATATTATCCAATGTCAAAGGAGAATAATCAGAGCTATCACTATTTCATGCATCAGCATCTTTTTAATCATATTGATATCGATCCGGAGAATGTTAATATTCCTGATGGTACCGTTGCAATTGATGAGTTGAATCAATATTGTATCGACTATGAAATGAATATCAAACAAGCCGGAGGCCTTGATTTTCAATTATTAGGTATCGGACGTACAGGTCACGTGGGCTTCAATGAACCGGGATCGCACATTAACTCCGGAACCAGAATTATTACACTGGATCATATTACAAGGGTAGATGCTTCATCTGACTTTAATGGTATAGACAACGTTCCAAAAAGAGCAATTACCATGGGAGTTTCGACCATTATGAGATCGAAGAGAATTGTACTAATGGCCTGGGGACAAAACAAAGCAGATATCATCAAGAGAACCATTCAGGGTGATATCAGTTCTGAAGTTCCTGCCACATTTTTACAAAATCATCCTAATGCAACTTTCGTTTTAGATCAGTCTGCAGCGGTAGAATTGACGCGTTTCAAAACGCCTTGGTTAGTTGGAGAATGTATCTGGACACAGGAATTAAAAAGCAAAGCGATTGTTTGGTTGTGCCAAAAAACAAAACAGTCGATTTTAAAATTAACAGACCGTGATTACAACAACAACGGAATGTCTGATCTTCTCGCACAGGAAGGTTCTGCGTACGATTTGAATATTAACATGTTCAACGTATTGCAGCATACTATTACAGGATGGCCTGGAGGAAAACCTAATACAGATGATTCTCATCGTCCGGAAAGAGCCAATCCTGCAAAAAAACGAGTGATTCTTTTTAGTCCGCATCCTGATGATGATGTGATTTCTATGGGAGGAACTTTTTCAAAATTAATCAAACAGGGGCATGATGTACACGTTGTATATCAAACCTCAGGAAATATAGCGGTTACAGACGATGAAGCACTAAAATTTGCTGAAGTATGTAACGATTTTGTTGGAGATATTGATGCTAAAATTAATTTCAAATCAGTTATTAAATTTTTGAACAACAAATCTGAAGATCAGGTAGATTCACTGGAAGTTCGAAAATTAAAAGGACTGATTCGCAGAAGGGAATCGTATGCTGCAACAAGATACATCGGACTAAAAGATGAAAACACCCACTTTTTAGATCTTCCCTTTTATGAAACCGGACAGGTAAAGAAAAACCCGCTGGGTCCTGAAGATATTGCTATTGTAAAGGATATTATTGCCAAAATAAAACCGCATCAGGTATTTGCTGCAGGAGATTTGGCAGATCCGCACGGAACACATGAGGTTTGTCTGAATGCCATATTTGCAGCTTTAAAGCAATTAAAATCAGAACCCTATATGGATGACTGCTGGTTATGGCTGTACAGAGGTGCCTGGCACGAATGGGACATTCACGAAATTGACATGGCCGTTCCGCTTTCTCCATCTGAAGTATTATTGAAGCGTCATGCGATTTTATATCACCAGTCTCAAAAAGACAGGGTGATGTTCCAGGGAAATGACTCCAGAGAATTTTGGGTTAGGGCAGAAGACCGAAATAAAAATACTGCCATTCTGTACGATGAATTAGGTTTGGCAGAATACGAAGCTATTGAGGCTTTCAAACGTTTTGATTACTAAGATTATTTTTAGGATTTGATTTATAGCGAATCAAATTACCAAATTCAGATTGATTTCATACTGATAGTGAGGATCAATAGAGAGATCATTCTGGATTTTTTATCTATTTATTAATGTTGTCTCAGGATAACCATTTTTCAAGCGCCATAAAATGAAATATATACTAGTCCTACTATTAGCAGGTTTAACTTCTAGTGCTCAGATTAAAAAAGAGCAGCTAAATCTTATGCCCTGGCCGCAAAACATTGTTTTAAATGATGGAAGTTTTACTTTGAGTAAAAATTTTAAAGTAAATATTACCGGCAATCCAAATCCGAGAATTTTTGGAGGGGTAACTCGTTTTTTACGCCGTTTAGATGGCAGAACAGGTCTTTTTTTCGGACAGGATTTTGTTACAAAACTAAACGAAGTTCCAACAGCAGAACTTCAGATAAACTGTACTAAAAGCGGAAAAATTGGTTTGTATGAAGACGAAAGTTACCATTTAGATATCAAACAAAACAAAATTACAATAGAAGCAACTAGCGATCTGGGAGCTTTACATGGTCTTGAAACGTTATTGCAGCTGTTGCAGAATGATAGTAAATCATTTTATTTTCCGAAAGCACAAATTTCAGATTTTCCAAGATTTACATGGAGAGGTCTGATGATTGATGCTGCAAGACATTTTCAGCCGGTAGACGTAATCAAAAGAAATCTTGACGGATTAGCGGCTATGAAAATGAATGTTTTTCACTGGCATTTAGTAGATGATCAGGGCTGGAGAATCGAAATGAAGAAACATCCAAAACTAATTGAACTGGCTTCGGATGGAATGTATTACACGCAGGAAGAAATTAGAAATATCGTAAAATATGCTGATGAACGCGGTATTTTGATCGTTCCGGAAATTGATGTTCCGGGTCACGGAACCGCGATATTGACAGCTTATCCTGAAATAGGAAGTAAAGTGATCGCATTAAAAGGCGGAGCAGAAAAAAACATTCAGGGCACAGCAATTGTAACCTATACTGTCGAAAGAAATGCGGGTATTTTTACACCTACATTAGATCCTACAAATCCTAAGACATATCAATTATTAAGCGAAATCTTTGATGAGGTTTGCCCATTGTTTCCCGGGGATTATTTTCACATTGGAGGAGATGAAAATGAAGGGAAAGACTGGGATGCAAACCCTAAAATTCAGGAATTTAAAAAGAAAAATAAGTTAGCCACCAACCACGAACTGCAGACTTATTTTACCATGCAATTGGTTCCGATGCTTAAAAAACACGGAAAACAATTAATGGGCTGGGAAGAAATTTTAACCAAAAACCTTTCGAAAGAAGCAATCGTTCATTCGTGGAGAGGACCAAATGAAGGTGTTCTGCCGGGCCAGTCTTTAGCAGAAGCAGTAAAAAAAGGATACAAAACAGTATTGTCAAACGGATATTATATCGATTTGATGTATCCAATTGAAAGCCATTATTTAACTGACCCAATGCCGAAAGGAGTTGAATTTACAACTGAAGAAAAAGCAAGGATTTTAGGAGGAGAAGCCCCGATGTGGACAGAGTTGGCGACACCGGAAACAATAGATTCCAGAATTTGGCCAAGAACGGCAGCAATTGCAGAAAGGCTTTGGTCAGCCGAAAATATTACAGATGTTGCCGATATGCGCAGACGCCTTGAAACCGTTTCGTTCCGATTAGAAGAATTGGGTTTAACGCACATTCGTAACAAAGATGTGATTTTAAGAAATATTGCAAACAACCAAAATGTAAAATCTCTTAGCGAATTCTCAAATGTTTGCGAACCGCTAAAAGGATATACACGAAACAAAGACGGAACCGAATATCAAACGTATTCACCGTTTACACTTTTTGCAGATGCCTGCACGCCGGATGCAAAAGATGCATTGGCATTTGATGATGCCGTAAAACAATATTTGGCAAGTAAAACACCTGAAAACAAAGCAAAAGTTACCACATTTTTAAACAAATGGATTGCCGTATATAAAGAATTAAATGACTTAAGTGCCAACGCACCTTTAGTACAGCCAATTCTGCCTTTGGCTAAAAAATTAAGCGATGTGTCACAAGAATTGTTATTGGTTTTAGATAATAAATCAACTTTAAAATCAGCAGATTTAAAAAGTTTAATCGAGCAATGCAATACAAAAGATCATGCCGATGTTGAGCTGGCAGTCTATGCAAGCCTTAAAAAATTAATATAAAGTTTGAGTTAGTAAAGTAGTTTAAGTGAAGTTGTGTTAATTGGTACTAAATCTCTGCCGGCAACAAATCCGGTAGAGATACTTTTAGACCAGTTAATAAGTTGAATGTTTTAAAAGTAAGGAAATAAAAAATTGGGTAGGTTAAAATTGAGTTTGGTTATTTATTTTTTAATCTGATTTTCATTTCCAAAATGTATCGATTTTAGGTAATTTGTTATTTGGTTTTTGCTTAGAGGAGAGCATTCTAAACCTGGCAAGTAATTGTCAGGTTTTTTTTGTTTAAGTTTTTAGGAGCTGTTTACTTCGTCAGTTCGCTATCGCTCGTGTCCTGCTCTCCGCTTAATCTTTTATGGCTCCCGATAGCTATCGGGATCGCCATAAAAGGATACCGCTTCGATCAGGGCTAGGGCTTTAGGTTTCATAACAATCATTTACAAAGATTTAAATAATCTTGTCATTTCGACGAAGGAGAAATCACTGAGGGAGAGCAACCAACTTTTGTCGAGCTGCTAGCGTGATTTCTCCTTCGTCGAAATGACAAAAATGAGAAGGACTTAATTTTACGACTTTTGAGTTTTTTTGAAATTAACTTCTAATTCAAAAATCACAATAAAAAATCTGTCTAAATCTCCAAAATCTGCGTAAAAAACTAATTTTTAAGTACTTTTGACTCCTAAATTATTTAATAAAATCCATGAAGAAATTCATCAGTCTGTTGCCACTTCTTTTTATTTTTTCTCTAAGTTTCTCCCAAAATAAATTTGGAACTCCTGAAGTCGATCCTGTTCAAATTCAGAAAACGTTTAGTGATTGGTCGGCTTATAACAAAAAGATAATCTTATCCGAAGATTTTACCGCTCTGGATTCTCAATCAAAAGAAATCTCAAAAAAAGCATTTTTGAATGCCCTGACAAACGAAAATTTTATACCAATCCGATTAAAATCAGCTGATTCGGTTTATTATTACAAGCTGTTTAAAATCCTTCCAAAATCAGATACCAGTATCAAAGCAACCATTAATCAGGAAGCTTTTGATGCCTTAAAAAATTACGAGATGGAAGGAAAGCCTTTTCCCGAATTCACTTTTAATGATTTAGAAGGAAATACAGTTACAAATGAATCCATGAAAGGCAAAATCATCGTAATCAAATGCTGGTACATTCATTGCGCAGCCTGTATCAAAGAATTCCCCCAGGTCAACGCATTAGTCTCCAAATACAAAGACCGAAAAGACATCGTTTTTATAAGTCTTGCCGAAGATACACCGGAACAATTGAAAACATTTTTAGCAAGGAAACCGCTTTCGTATTCGGTTGTTCCAAACATGAAAGGTTATATGAATGAAAAACTGGATTTGAATGCTTTTCCAACACATTTTATTTTGGATAAAGAAGGGTTAATCAAAAAAGTAGTTTCTAATTTCGAAAGCTTAGAAGTTGCGTTGGAGAAAGAAAGTAAATTGTGAAATTTTAAACCATATAAGCTCATATAAGAGATTATAAGTTTCGTTTGATGAAGTTGCAGATTGCTGATTTTGCGTAATTTTTAGAACTTTAAAATTATAAGTTTCGTTTTTAAATGAACTTATATTACTTAGTATGGAGGGAAAAATCATTTTAAACCATATAGGCTCATATTAAGAGATTATAAGTTTCGTTTGATGAAGTTGCAGATTGCTGATTTTGCGTAATTTTTAGAACTTTAAAATTATAAGTTTCGTTTTTAAATGAACTTATATTACTTATATGTAGGGAAAAATCATTTTAAACTATATAGGCTCATATTATGAGATTATAAGTTTCGTTTGATGAAGTTGCAGATTGCTGATTTTGCGTAATTTTTAGAACTTTAAAATTATAAGCTCTGTTTTAAATGAACTTATATTACTTATATGGTGGAAAAATCATTTTAAACCATATAGGCTCATATTAAGAGATTATAAGTTTCGTTTGATGAAGTTGCAGATTGCTGATTTTGCGTAATTTTTAGAACTTTAAAATTATAAGTTTCGTTTTTAAATGAA
>NZ_JAFEVZ010000006.1 GCF_022802975.1 Flavobacterium pectinovorum | reverse complement strand
TTCATTATATGGTGACAGTGCCTATACTGATTATGGGCTGGAAGATATTGCTTTGGAGAGAAAATGCATTTTATTAAAGATCCAGCGTAAATCAAACGCTAAGAGAATAGACACATTAAAGCAAAAATATGAAAAGCTAAAAATGAGAAAAAGAGTAGAAACAACAATAAGTGACATCAAGAAAATGTTTCCAAGAACAATACACGCAGTTACAATTCAAGGTTTTCTAATAAAGCTAACTTTATTTGTATTTGGGCTACAATTAAATAAATCAATTAACTAGCAACTTGAATTAATTATTACAATTGCTTTTGTGTTAAATTAAAATAATTATTTGATTATGATATTGTTCTGAATACAAATGCAATGCACGTTTTAAGAAGAAAAGGTTAAAAAGTGTATAAATTTTTTATCCAAAAACGAAGTAATTGTAAAATGCTGAATTTTTGTGTAATAAGTTACATTTTTGAATAAACATTTCTTAATTCATAATTTTTTTAAGCTGCAAGCTGTCATTTTAGAATAAAAAACAATATTTAAATGTTTGTTTTACATTTAAATTATTAAATGTGTTTTTATTAGGTTGTTATTTTGATATATCAATTTGTTTTTAAGATTTTTTTTTGTTTAAATTTACAAATGTTAAATAAACACTTATCGAATGTTTGTTTAAAAACTACAACCAAAAAGTTTAGAAAATGCCTTAACTAACTATTTTTTCTAACAGCTAAACCATCAAAAAAACTATGAAAAAAAAACTTTTATTTTTATTCGTTACATTTTGTTTACAAACCATTTCTGCACAAAATCAAACGACAATAATTGCAATAAAAAATGATACTGATGCACCAATTATAAACAAAAACATCTACGGACATTTTGCAGAACATCTGGGACGCTGTATTTACGGAGGATTTTTTGTGGGTGATACTTCAAAAATACCAAATACAAAAGGAGTTCGTAATGATATTATTACAGCTCTAAAAGAGTTGAAAATCCCAAATTTGAGATGGCCTGGCGGTTGTTTTGCCGATACGTACAACTGGAAAGACGGAATTGGACCTCAGGAACAAAGGCCAACTATTGTAAATAAATGGTGGGGCGGTGTAACCGAAGATAACAGTTTTGGAACCCATGATTTCCTGAATATGTGTGAGCTTCTTGGGGCAGAACCTTATTTGTCAGGAAATGTCGGGAGCGGAACCGTTCAGGAATTAGCAGACTGGGTTCAGTACACCAATTTTGGAGGGAAAAGCCCAATGAGTGATTTGCGTCAAAAAAACGGTAGAAAAGAACCATGGAAAGTTAAATTCTGGGGTATTGGAAATGAGGCATGGGGGTGTGGTGGAAATATGACTGCAGAATACTATGCAGGTGAGTACCGCAAGTTTGCTACGTTCATGTCTGATTGGGAAAATACCGGAGGGTTTACCCGTATTGCATCCGGTTCAAACAGCGCCGATTACAACTGGACAGAAGTTTTAATGAAAAACATTCCGAAGAATATGTTAGGTGGTCTGGGTGTGCATCATTACGCTGTAATTGACTGGAACAAAAAAGGAGACGGTGTAGATTTTTCTGAAGAAGGCTATTTCAAAACAATGAAATCTGCTTTAAAAATGGAAGAACTCGTTACCAAACATTCGGCTATCATGGATAAGTACGACCCTGAGAAAAAAGTGGCCATGATGGTTGACGAATGGGGAGCCTGGTATGATGTAGAAAAAGGAACAAATCCGGGATTTTTATATCAGCAGAATACCATGAGAGATGCGGTTCTGGCCGGAGCTACCCTTAATATTTTCAATAATCATGCAGACAGGGTTCGTATGGCAAATTTAGCACAATGTGTTAACGTTTTACAGGCTGTTATTCTTACTGATAAAGCAAAAATGATTACGACTCCAACGTATCATGTTATGAAAATGTACGCTGTTCACCAAGATGCGAAATTATTGCCAGTAAGTTTTCAGTCGCCATTGTACACATTTAATGGAGAAACTCTTCCGGCAGTATCCGCTTCGGCTTCAAAAGATAAAAATGGAGCGATTCATATTTCAGTAGTAAATGTAGATGCCAAAAATAAAAATAAGATTGAGATTGATGTTAAAGATCTGGGTATTAAAAATTTCACAGGAACTGTAATTACATCTGCTAAATTACAGGATTACAATTCGTTCGATACGCCAAATAAAATTGTACCAACCATTTTTAAAGGTTTCGAAAATAAAAAAGGAAAATTAGAAATAACCGTTCCGCCTTTCTCTGTAGTTGTTCTGGAAGGAAAATAAATTTAATCGATGAAAAAATATATTTTTCCAGCCTTAACGATTTTCATGTCACTTCTGATTTTGATTTCCTGTAAAGAAACAAAAAACAGCGTGTTGCAGTCAAACGATAAAACTTCGGTATTAAAAGCAGGTTATCCAATTGAACCGGTTAACATTCAGAATGTAAAACTTTCCGATTCTTTCTGGCTTCCAATTATAAAAAGAGTACAGGAAATTACCATCGAATACGCCATTCAAAAGTGTAATGAAGAAGGCCGTTTTGAGAATTTCTTAATCGCAGGAAAACAGAAAACCGGAAAAGTAAGAGGCGAAATGCCTTTTGACGATACCGATGTTTATAAAATTATCGAAGGGGCTTCGAATACCTTAATCAGTGCACCAAACCCGAAATTAGAACGTGTTTTAGATTCGCTGATTGCCATTGTAAAAATTGGTCAGGAAAAAGACGGCTACTTGACAACCTGGAGAACCATAAATCCGGCAAAACCACCCTGTACGTGGGTTCCGGTTATTGAAGGAGAACGTTGGGAGTCTTTACAAATTAGTCACGAATGTTACAATGCAGGGCATCTAATTGAAGCTGCCGTGGTGCATTATGAAGCGACAGGAAAGAAAAATTTCCTTGACATTGCCATCAAAAATGCTGATTTGTTAGTACGAACTTTTGGCGACGGGCCTGGTCAGGTAAAAGGAGTTCCGGGACATCAGATTGTAGAAACCGGTCTGATCAAATTGTATCAGGTTACGAATAATGAAAATTATTTAAAACTGGCGAAATACTATTTAGACAATCGCGGAAATCCACAAAATCATAAATTATATGGAGAATATGCTCAGGATCATAAACCGGTAATTCAACAGGATGAAGCCGTTGGACATGCCGTTCGTGCGGTTTATATGTATGCGGGAATGACTGATATAGCTGCTATGACAAAAGACAAAGGCTATACCGATGCCATAAATAATTTGTGGAATAATATGGTTAACAAAAAAATGTATATCACCGGTGGAATTGGTTCCAGACATGACGGAGAAGCTTTTGGACCGAATTATGAATTGCCAAATTTAACGGCTTACAACGAAACCTGTGCTGCCATTGGCGATGTCTACTGGAACCACAGGTTACACAGTTTGTACGGTAAATCATCGTATTTTGATGTTATTGAAAGAACCATGTACAACGGATTAATCTCCGGAATTTCGCTTGACGGAAAACAGTTTTTTTACCCAAATGCACTGGAAGCAGATGGTGTTTACAAATCAAACAGAGGTTCCTGCACACGTCAGGCGTGGTTTGACTGTTCCTGCTGTCCGACCAATTTAATTCGTTTTGTGCCTTCTATTCCGGGATTGATTTACTCCAAATCGAATGATGTTTTATATGTGAATTTATATGCATCCAACAACGCCTCTTTCAAAGTTGGAAAAACCGATTTACAGATTTCACAGCAAACCGGATATCCCTGGAACGGAAAAGTTGCTGTTTCGGTTAACCCGAAAAAAGAAAGCCAATTCACTATTAAATTCCGTGTTCCGGGCTGGGCAAGAAACGAAGTATTGCCGGGTGATTTATATTCTTATAAAAAAGTTTCAACTCAAAAAACGAGTATTAATGTGAATGGAGAAACCTTAGCTATTCAGCCTCAGGATGGCTATTACACCATAACAAGAACCTGGAAAAAAGGAGACAAAATTGTACTTAATTTCCCAATGGAAGTTCAGGAAGTAGAAACGAATTCGAAAGTAGAAACCAATAAAAACAAAGTGTCTTTAGAGTACGGACCAATCGTTTATGCGGTTGAAGAAATTGACAATAAAACCAATTTTGATAAAATAGATGTGACTTCTTCGGATACTTTTAAAGTAAGAAAAGAAGCCAATTTATTGAAGGGTGTAAATGTAATTGAGAATTCGAAATTTAAAGCAATTCCCTATTATTCATGGTCAAACCGTGGTGTTGGAAAAATGAAGGTTTGGTTGGATTATATAGAGAATTAAATAAAAACAAACGGTTGCAGGATTTGATATAAATGCTGTAAATAAAGTGAATTTATGATAATATAATGAGTTTAAAATCAGTATTTTTTGCTTTTTTTAAATTAAAATATTCTTTTTTAATGAATTATTGGTAAAAATTGAGAAACCTGTTTTTATTAAGTGTTTTTTGTACACTTATAAAATAATTATTTTTATATTTGTCCTACTTAAAATGAACTTGGAATGAAAAATTATGTAATAGGATTGGACTACGGAACAGATTCTGTTCGTGCGGTGCTAATAGATACTGAAAATGGGCAGGAATTGGCATCAAATGTTTCGCATTATAAAAGATGGAAGAATAAACAATATTGTGATGCATCTATAAATCAGTTTCGTCAGCATCCTTTGGATCATATTGAAGGACTGGAAATTACGATTCAGACTGTTGTAAAAGAAAGCGGTGTTGATGCTGCTGCAATAATAGGAATCTGTATTGATACTACAGGATCTTCTCCGGTACCGGTTACAAAAGAAGGAACTCCACTGGCTTTGACAAAAGGTTTTGAGGAAAACCCAAATGCGATGATGGTGTTGTGGAAAGATCATACAGCGATAAACGAAGCTAACGAAATCAACGAACTGGCAGTAAGCTGGGGCGGAGAAAACGTAACAAAATATGTAGGCGGAATTTATTCGTCAGAATGGTTCTGGGCAAAAATTCTGCACATCGCAAGAGAAGATGAAGCCGTTCGAAATGCAGCGCACACCTGGATGGAGCACTGCGATTTAATGACCTATTTATTAATTGAAGATAAAGATCTAAAGACATTCAAAAGAAGCCGTTGCGCAGCAGGTCACAAAGCCATGTGGCACGAAGACTGGAACGGACTTCCACCGGTTGAATTCTTAGAAAAATTACATCCATATTTAGCTGCGTTACGTGGCAATTTATACGATGAAACCTATACTTCAGATTTAGTTGCCGGAAAATTAAGCAAAGAATGGGCAGACCGTTTAGGACTTTCTACAGATACAGTTGTAGCTGTTGGAACTTTCGACGCACATTCAGGAGCTGTTGGAGCTAAAATTGGCGAAAATACTTTAGTTCGCGTGATGGGAACTTCGACCTGTGATATTTTGGTTGGTTCTTACGAAGAAGTAGGTACCAAAACCGTTCGCGGCATCTGCGGTCAGGTGGACGGATCTGTGATTCCGGGTTATATTGGTTTAGAAGCAGGTCAATCTGCTTTTGGCGATTTATTGGCCTGGTACAAAGAATTATTGATGTGGCCAACAGAACAATTGTTAGGGGCTTCATCAATTTTAAATGAAGCTCAAAAAGAACAATTAAGAGAAGAATTCAGCGATAAATTAATTGTAGAATTAACGAAAGAAGCCGAAAAGATTCCGTTGTCTGAAAGTGTACCAACCGCTTTAGACTGGATCAACGGACGCAGAACTCCGGATGCAAATCAGGAAGTAAAAAGCGCTATTTCAAACTTATCCTTAGGTACAAAAGCGCCACATATCTTTAAAGCTTTAGTGAACGCCATCTGTTTTGGATCTAAAAAAATCGTGGATCGTTTTGAAGAAGAAGGCGTAAAAATTGACAGTGTTATCGGTATCGGTGGGGTTGCGCGTAAATCTCCTTTCATCATGCAGACTTTGGCCAACGTTTTAAACAAACCAATTAAAGTGGCCTTATCAGATCAGGCTCCGGCTTTGGGAGCTGCAATTTATGCCGCAGTAGCTTCCGGAGTTTATCCAAATGTAATTGAAGCCAGTCAAAAAATGGGAAGTCCTTTTGAAAGCGAATACACACCAGAACTTGACAAAGTGGCTGCTTACAACAAATTACTTTTAGCATACGACCAATTAAGCAGTTATGCCGATCCATCTATTAAAATTACAGAAAATGAGTTCTCTTTATAAAGATTTAAAACAAGAATGTTACGAAGCCAACATGCAGTTAAATGCATTGAATCTGGTGGTTTATACTTTTGGGAATGTAAGTGCGGTTGACAGAAAAAATGGTGTTTTTGCCATTAAGCCAAGCGGCGTGCCTTACGAAGATTTAAAACCTGAAGATATTGTGATTGTCGATTTTGACAACAACATTATCGAAGGAACGATGCGTCCGTCATCAGACACTAAAACGCATGCGTATTTGTACAAAAACTGGCCAAATATTGGTGGCGTTGCGCATACACACGCAACGTATTCTGTAGCCTGGGCGCAATCTCAACAGGATATTCCAATCTTTGGAACAACACACGCAGATCACTTAACTGCTGATATTCCGTGCGCGCCGCCAATGGCAGATTCTTTAATTGAAGGAAACTATGAACACAATACCGGAATCCAGATTTTGGATTGTTTCGAAGAAAAAAATCTTTCCTACGAAGAAGTTGAAATGGTTTTAATTGGAAACCACGGTCCGTTTGCCTGGGGAAAAAATGCAGCAAAAGCGGTTTACAACAGTAAGGTTTTAGAAGTCGTAGCCGAAATGGCGTACCTGACTTTACAGATAAACCCAAATGCACCAAGACTTAAAGATTCCTTAATAAAGAAACATTACAATCGTAAACACGGAAAAGATTCGTATTACGGACAATAGAATTTTTGTTTCAGGTTTCAGGTTTTTTTTGTTTCAAGTTGTTGGAACGCTGAACAGGAAACCTGAAATAGACAAAACAAAATAGTAAAAACAATTTAAAACAAAGATTTTCCGCATTTCAAAACTTTAAACTTGAAACAAAGAAAACTTGAAACAAAATAACAAAGAAGAAATGATTGATATCTCTCAAAAAGAAGTATGGTTTGTAGTAGGAAGCCAGGAATTATACGGTGAAGAAACACTAAGAAAAGTGGCGGAACATTCACAAATAATTGCAAAAGGATTAGACGCTTCGTCTCAAATTCCGGTAAAAATAGTTTACAAAGATGTAGTAAAATCTCCGGCTCAGATTTTAGATGTATGTTTGGCAGCAAACACCACTAAAAACTGTATTGGATTGATTACCTGGATGCATACTTTTTCACCTGCAAAAATGTGGATTGGCGGTTTAAGCATTCTTAAAAAACCATTATGCCATTTACACACACAATACAACGCTGAAATTCCGTGGGGATCTATCGACATGGATTTCATGAACCTTAATCAATCCGCTCACGGAGATCGTGAATTTGGTTTTATCATGTCCAGAATGCGTAAAAAACGTAAAGTGGTTGTAGGTCACTGGGAAGACGAAAGAGTGCAGAAAAAATTAGGCATCTGGACAAGAGTAGCTTTAGGATGGGATGAACTTCAGAACTTAAAAGTAGCCCGTATTGGAGACAATATGCGTGAAGTTGCCGTTACGGAAGGTGATAAAGTTGAAGCTCAAATTCGTTTTGGAATGTCTGTAAACGGATATGATTCTTCAGATGTTACCAAACACATTGAGAAAGTTACAGATGCACAATTAAATGATTTATTAGCAGTTTATGAAGCTTCTTATAACTTAACGGATTCGTTAAAAGAAGGCGGAGCACAAAGAAGCTCATTAGTAGAAGCAGCAAAAATCGAATTAGGTTTAAGAGCTTTCCTTGTTGAGGGAGGTTTTGGAGCTTTTACAGATACATTTGAAAACCTTGGTGTATGGAAACAATTACCGGGAATCGCTACACAAAGATTAATGGCCGATGGTTATGGTTTTGGTGGCGAAGGTGACTGGAAAACCGCTGCCATGGTAAGAGCATTAAAAGTAATGAACATTGGTCTTGAAGGTGGAACTTCTTTCATGGAAGATTATACCTACCATTTTACACCTCAAAAATCATACGTTTTAGGATCACACATGCTAGAGATTTGTCCGTCTATTGCAGACGGAAAACCTTCATGCGAAGTACATCCTCTTGGAATTGGAGGAAAAGAAGATCCTGCCCGTTTGGTATTTAATTCACCTGCCGGAGATGCCATCAATGTTTCGTTGGTAGATATGGGGAACCGTTTCCGTTTAATTGTAAACGAAGTAGAAGCCATCAAACCATTGGCAGAATTGCCAAAACTTCCTGTTGCACGTGTGTTATGGGATTGCAAACCAAATCTGGATATTGCAGCAACAGCCTGGATTTTGGCAGGAGGAGCGCATCATACCGTTTATAGCCAGTCTGTTACTACAGAGTTTATGGAAGACTTTGCTGATATCGCCGGAATTGAATTACTGGTTATTGATGAGAAAACAACTATTAGAGACTTTAAAGATAAATTGAATGCCAACGAAGCGTATTACCATACGTTTCAACACGGACTTTAACTTAGTCAAAAGTCGAAAGTCAAAAGTTGAAAAGTCTTAAAACGCCAGAAAATTTGGTGAATTTTGTATTTCGACTTTCAACCTTCAACTTTATGACTTTTGACTTTATGACTTTCTAACTTTTAAACCAAAAAATATGAATGTATTAAAACGTTGTGCCTTCGGAATTACGATAATCGGTCTGGCAACACTTTCTGTTCAATGTAAAAGCGATAAAAAAATGGAGGCTACCACAACTCAAAACGCAAAAGATTCTGTTACAATTGTAAAATCAGATTACGGAACAACTCCAAAAGGAGAAAAAGTTGAAAGCTATAAGCTGAAAAACCAAAACGGAATGGAAGTAGATATCATCACTTTTGGTGGTATTATTACAGATTTGAAAGTGCCAAATAAAGACGGTGTTTCTGAAAATGTGGTGATCGGATTCAATTCTTTGGAGCAATATGAGAAACCAAACCCGTTTTTTGGAGCTTTGATCGGACGTTTCGGAAACCGAATTGCAAAAGGTAAATTTTCATTAGACGGAAAACAATATCAATTAGCAATCAACAATGAAACAAATGCATTACACGGAGGACCGGAAGGGTTTTTTAGAGTAGTCTGGAAAGCGGAAGAAGTAAAATCAGGAGAAACAGCTTCTTTAAAATTATCTTATTTAAGTAAAGATATGGAAGAAGGATATCCTGGAAATTTACAGGTTTTTGTTACCTATACATTAACAAAAAACAACGAACTGGAAGTGCTTTACGAAGCTACAACAGATAAGAAAACGGTTGTGAATTTAACGCAGCATTCGTACTTCAATTTATCGGGAGATTTTACTAAAACAATTTTAGATCACGAAATTACTTTGAATGCGGATAAAATTGTTCCGGTAGATGCAACCTTAATTCCAACCGGAAAATTGGAAGATGTTGCCAATACGCCTTTTGATTTCAGAAAACCAAAATTAGTTGGTAAAGAAATCGATGCTAAAAACGAGCAGTTAGAAAGAGGAAAAGGATACGATCATTGCTGGGTGCTGAACAATCCTGAAAAAAGCAAAACAATCATTGCAACCGCTTACCATCCTGCAAGCGGAAGAGTTTTAGAAATGACTACAGACGAACCTGGAATTCAGTTCTACTCCGGGAATTTCCTTGACGGAACTTTACCAATGCGTAACGGCGGAACCTATGCACACAGAACAGGTTTTTGCTTAGAAACAGAACATTACCCAGATTCTCCAAACCAAAAAGACTTTCCAACGACTGTTTTAAACCCGGGAGAAAATTATAAAACGAAAACTACTTTTAAGTTTTCAGTTAGAAAATAAGTTTAAATAAGTTTATTAGTTTTAGTTCTCTAAAACCTCGAAAGTTTTGATTTCGAGGTTTTTTTATGGAGTAGAATTAAGTAGAATTATTAAATTTGAAAGAAAATAAAAGCATTAGAAATGGCGGAGTTACAATTAAAAGTAGAATGGAAGTTTGAAGAATATTTATATGAGCATCTTTTTAATCTAAACCAACCAAATTTAGCAGTGATTAATATTTATAAAGACAATATTAAATTAGATTTTCCAAATTCAATTTTTAAATATTATTCAGATTCAGATTGGCATTTAAATGCTTTAGAAGAAGGGTATTTTTATTTTACGCATCCAGAAAAATTGAATGATCCTTTCGAGTTGTTACAGAATCGTCATGAAATAATTGTCAATAATCCACACGTAAAAAACAGAGAAAGTCTTGAAAAGCATAGGGCAAATTTAGGAATATGTTGCTTTAGTCTAAATAATGATAACCCTGTTTTGTGGGGTAATTATACTAATAATTACAGGGGGTTTTGTGTAGAGTATGACTTAAAACTTATTCCGTTCAATAAAAACATTTCGTGGAAAGCACATGTTTCATATTTAAAAGATTATAGTGCAGGGAATGAAAATTTAGACAAAGTTATAAATGCAGTAAGAGAAAATTCATTTTTAAATGAGGAACAGAAAAGAGCATTTGTTTTTAAGCTAAAAATGATATTTGAATATACATGGAAACAGGACATATGGAATTATGAAAATGAATTTAGGTTTGTTTCAATTGTGTCAGAAAGTTTTGATCGAAAAGTGTTTTTTGATCAAAAAGTGATAAAGGCTATTTATGTAGATCACAAGTTGAGTATGAAAAATCCTGAATTATTTTTAAAGTTAAAAAGTTTGAAAAAAGAGATATATAAGAATGCAAAATTTTACGAAATGAAACCAAATCCAATAGGTTGTAAAATGCATTTTAATGAAATAAAGGAATAATGAAATCAGAACACCTCTTCAAAGCAGCAATAAAATGGAATTCCAAACAAAATCAGGAACAATCAGAAAGAAAATTCTACAGCAAAACACACCAAATAAAAATTGAAGGCAAACCAATTTTAGATATTTCGGCTGCAAAAGCTTTCAAAGGCGATCCGGAATTATACAATCCTGAAGATTTACTTTTAAGCAGTTTGGTTTCCTGCCACATGATGTCGTATTTATATGTGTGTTCCCAAAACGGAATCGATGTTTTAGAATATTCAGATAACGCCGAAGCAACACTTGAAGTTTCTGTTGACGGAAGCGGCCGTTTCACAGAAGTTCGTTTGCATCCAAAAGTTAAAATTGCAAATGCAGACCAAATTGAACTGTCTTTAGAACTCCACAAAAAAGCCAATCAGTTGTGTTTTATAGCCAACTCCTGTAATTTTCCGGTTTTGCATAATGCCGTTTGTGAAGTATAATTATAAGTTTTTCTAAACTAGATTTTTTAATGTTTTTGTGATTAAGAAATCCTTTAAAGAAAATAATTATTGTTTCTTTGTTCGGTTTTTTGATATTTGGAAATGCAAAAAGAGAGAGATTAAAAACCTCTTATTATCTATAAACTTTATTTTTGGTAGAATTATTAAAAAATGGAACATCTTCAATGAATAATTTAAATCCTTTATTTGCTGTTATTATATTTTTAATTGCTTATTGTACTGCTTATGTGATTAACTTAAAATACAAAGTAAATAATTTATCTACAAGATATGAATCTGTTGACGGTCTTAGAGGATTCTTAGCAATAAGTGTGTTTATTTCACATGCAAGTTTATGGTATCAATATATTCAAAAAGAGCAGTGGGCTTCTAAATCATATTTTTATACACAGCTTGGTTCTACAAGTGTTGCTTTTTTTTTCATGATTTCAAGTTTTTTGTTTATTTCAAAACTTTTAAATACAGGGAAAAAAGAATTTAACTGGAAGGCCTTTTTTATTTCAAGATTATTTAGATTAGTTCCAATGTATTATTTTTCAGTTGCTATAATTGTGTTTTTAGTCATAATTATTAGTGACTGGAGTTTAAAAGTAGGAGTATTTGAGTTTTTGCATGAAATGTTTTTATGGGGCACATTTGCCGTTATACGCGATACAAGTATTAATGGTTTTGGTCTTACTTATTTAATTAATGCCGGAGTTGTGTGGTCACTTCCTTTTGAATGGTTGTTTTATTTTAGCTTGCCTGTAATTTCAATATTAATTTTAAAGAGAAAGCCTTCTGCCTTTTATCTTTTCATTAGCTTAGTTTTTATTGGAGGTTATTTTTATGTAAATTCAGTTCATGTTCAACATTTACTTTCTTTTGTCGGAGGTATTTTAGCTGCAGTAGTGGTAAAATATAAACCTTTTCAAAATAAAGACAACAAGCTCTTTAGCATTTTAATTTTGGTTTGTCTGGCTTTAATTATTCAGTTTGAAAAATCAACTAATATGCCTTGTAAAATTTTAATAACTATTATTTTTATTTTAATATCATCTGGAAATACATTATTCGGAATTTTGAAAAGTTCGACATTAAAATTTATGCGAGAAATTTCTTATAGTATCTATTTAATTCACGGAATTATTCTTTTTGTTGTCTTTTATTTTGGATTTGGACTTGAGGAAGCAAAAACTCTTTCTGCATCAGAATTTTGCGTTGTTGTTTTTTTAGTTACACCAGTTGTTGTAATTCTTAGTTTTGTATGTTATAGATTTATTGAAAAGCCTTTTATGGAAATTTCAAAAAAATGTTAAGGAAAAGAATTTTAGAATTTCTGTAATTTTCTTGTTATGAACAATTCAGAAACGCTATAAAAAAAGAGACTGTCGTAAAACAGCCTCTTTGTATATGTATATTGTCTTTTTTTTCTTTTTTTTTGGATTGTGATTTTCTCGAAAGAAAATTAATTTTTTAAGTCTTTGATTACTTTAAAAGCAACATCAACTTGTTCTTCTCCTACCAGAATCGTAAATTCGTTTGAAGTCGAAATTACCTCATTGATAATAATTCCTTCCCAGGCTAAACGCTGAAAAATGAAATAGTAAATTCCCGGCACCACGATATTTTCTTTTGGTAATTTTACGGTAATAGAAGCCAGATTATCCAGTTTCTGAATCAGTTTTTCACGTAAAAAGTGTTTTTCTACCAAATGATTGATACTGCTGCTTACTACGATATTCGTTTCATTTACACCACGTGATGAGGTATAAAAAATATCAGATAAAACATTAATATCAGAAATTAAATCAGCCTGTTTGTTTAAAACGGTGTCAGAAGCGGCAAAAGTGTAATCTGTCAATTCAGAACGAACGGTGATTTCACCAATATTTTTAATGACTTTGTTAATCTTGTGGTTGAGTTTAAAATCTAATTCCTCTGTAAGTCTTTTTAAGGACATTACTACAGCTCCTTGTTTTACCTCTTTACCAAATTCACTTTCCAGTTCGGTCATGATATTACGGGATAAAGAAGTCAGATTGATAATTCCCAAGGATAGTGCGTTTAACAAAAATGGCTTGGTTTTGATGTAATTTTCTACAATCGAAGAAACGGTTTTCATAATCTTTTAATTGTTTTTGGGTAACGTAATTGTGTTAGTTTGGTTGTTTGTTGTGTTATAAATCTCTGCAAATATAAATTAAAAAACAATTTGTTACAAATATAACAATAAAAAAATATGTTAAAAATGATAAAAAGCGTCAGTAAGATGCTCAATAGCAAATGTTTCCTCGGTTTTATGGATGGCAATGATGTCAAATCGGATTTCTAAATCATCATCAAAATCCTTTTCCCTATCGTTTATGTAGGCATTTACTGCTTTTATGAGCAGTTGAATCTTTTTTGGTTTCACAAAATCCTGTGGAGAACCGTAATCTAAATTCGATCTGGTCTTTACTTCTATCACGGCCAAAAAATGATCTTTTTTAGCAAGAATATCAATCTCAGCTTTTTGAAAAGTCCAGTTGCGTTCTAAAATTTTATAGTCATTTTGAAGTAGAAATTCTACGGCAAGATCTTCTCCTTTTTTTCCGAGTTCGTTGTGTTCTGCCATTTTTTGGAGTTATGAGTTAAAAGTTATGAGATATAAGTGGTAATAAAGTGTTGTAAAAAAGTATAGGTTATGAAATTATTTGTAACTCATAACCTATAACTCATGACTTATAATTTTTTACTTAAAAACAACAGTACTTCCAGATGCATTCACTTCAATAGAAATCGTACTTCCCATAACCAGTGCACGGTTGTCCTGAATATGTCCGGCCGGAAAATTAAAGACCACCGGAATGTTGTATTTTTTGGTTACATCATCAATAATTTCCAGCGCATTTTTTCCCCATGGAATCTCATTATCCTTCATTTTAGTCATACCGCCAATAATGATTCCTTTCAGGTTTTCGATACAGCCGTTACGTCTAAGATTCATCATCATGCGGTCAATATGATACAGGTATTCATCTAAATCTTCAATAAAAAGAATCTTGTCCTTGCAGTCAATTGCCGATGGTGATCCTAATAAACTGTATAAGATAGAAAGATTTCCACCCACCAATTCACCTGTTCCCTGACCAAAACGGTTCATAGCATGAGGCGCAACTGAGTAAGACAAAGGCTCACCAAACAAAGCCGATTTCATCGAACTGATGGCAGCCGGTGTCGCACGCGGAATCGTAACCGGCATCACACCGTGAATCGATTTGTAGCCCATTGTATTTAAATGGTTGTGCAAAACCGTTACATCGCTAAAACCAACAACCCATTTTGGATGTTGTTTAAATTTCGTAAAATCCAGTAAATCCAGCATTCTAACAGTTCCGTAACCGCCTCGTACACACCAAATCGCTTTTATATTCGGATTATCCAGTTGTTTTTGAAAATCGGCAGCACGCTGTTCGTCTGTTCCTGCCAATTGGTGGTAATCCAGACCAATTGAACTTCCAATTACAGCTTCTAATCCCCAGCTTTTGAGTAAATCTATGGTAGGTTTTAAATTGTCATCGATGTTTTTTCTGGCTGTTGCCAAAAGAACTACGGTATCTCCTTTTTGTAAATAAGGTGGTGTTATCATATTTTGTTGTGATTGACAGGTAAAAGAATGTAAAGTAAAAATAAGAAATAGGAATTTACAAAAAGCAAAATGGTTGTGTAGTGAAAAGAATAGATTTGGTTTCATTTTGCTTTTTTGCTTTGAATTTATCTAAAAACAAAGATAGAGATTAAAAAAAATAAAATTATTAGAAATATCTTACAAATAGTAATTTTGATTAAATTCAATATTTTAAAAACCATATTATTTATGCGAATAATTTCACTTAGAATTTGTTTTATTTTCTTTTTTTGGATTACAGCTTTCGGACAAGCAAAAAAATACAGTATTCATACGGTTGCCTTTTATAATTTTGAAAATCTTTTTGACACTATTGATGATATTTATACCAATGATGATGAGTGGACACCAAATGGCGTACAAAACTGGACAAAGGAAAAATACAATCAGAAACTCCAGAACCTCTCCAAAGTTCTGTCTGAAATCGGTACACCGGAAAATCCAAATGCACCTGTTTTTATTGGAGGTTCCGAAATTGAGAACAGAGGCGTTCTTGAAGATTTGATTAAGCAACCTAAGCTGCTTTCTTTCGATTACGGAATCATCCATTTTGATTCGCCCGATAAACGCGGAATTGATGTGGCATTATTGTATCAGAAGAAATTTTTTAAACCGACTACTTTTTCAAATATACCTTTATATATATTGAAAAATAAAAATGTAGAAGAAGAGAAAAAAGAAGAATCAACTGATGAAGAAATAACGCCGGCAATTCAAAACAATCGGGTTTTTACCCGTGACCAGCTTTTGATAACCGGTTTTTTAGAAGGAGAAGAAATTAATATCATTGTCAATCACTGGCCTTCTCGTTCCGGAGGAGAGAAAGCAACAAGCGAATATCGTGAAGCAGCAGGAAAATTAAACCGAAAAATAATCGATTCGCTGCAGCAAATTAATCCAAACGCAAAAGTCATTACAATGGGCGATTTAAACGACGGTCCGTATAATAAAAGTATAAAAACTGCCTTGGGAGCAAAAGCCAAAAAGTCTGAAGTACCGGAATTTGGCACTTATAATCCTTTTGAAGAAATGGCGAAACGCGGTATGGGAACAACAGCTTTTCGGGATTCCTGGGATATTTTTGACCAGATCATTATTACACAATCGTTCATAAAACCTGATTTTTCATCGTTTAAATTCTGGAAAGCCGGAATTTTCAATAAACCGTATCTCATCCAAAATTCTGGAAAATACAAAGGGTATCCGTTGCGGCACAGCACAATCGAAGTGGGTTTCAGTGATCATTTTCCGGTGTATATTTATTTGATAAAAGAGGTGAATTTGTAGAGACGCACAGCAGAGCGTCTAAAATGGGCGGTACGAAAGACTGCTGTGCGTCTCTACAAATTTCTTACCTTAGCCTCTCAGAAACTTAGCAACTCAGAATCTTAAAAAAAATGGCCATAGCAAAACCTTTCAACCTGACTAAATGGATAGACGAGAACCGTCATTTACTAAAACCACCTGTTGGAAATAAAAACTTATACGTTGATTCAGGCGATTATATTGTGATGATCGTGGCAGGACCAAATGCCAGAAAAGATTATCATTACAACGAAACCGAAGAGCTTTTTTACCAGTTGGAAGGCAATATAAAAGTAGTGATTCAGGAAGAAGGCGAACGTAAAGAAATGATTCTGAATGCAGGCGATATGTATCTGCATCCTGCTAAAGTGCCGCATTCTCCGGTTCGTTCTGAGGGTTCCATTGGTTTGGTTATCGAGCGAAAACGTGCCGGATTGGGCTACACAGACGGATTGCTTTGGCATTGTGACAACTGTAATCATAAATTATATGAGGTGTTTTTCGAATTGCACAATATCGAAAAAGATTTCCTGCCGCATTTTGAACATTTCTACAATTCAGAAGACTTAAGAACCTGCGATAATTGCGGAACCGTTATGGAATCTGATCCGAGGTTTGTGGCTAAGAAATAATTTAGACAAATTTATAAATACAAAAACCGATAGACTTTTTAAGTGTATCGGTTTTTTTTAGGAGCTATTTCCCGCTATCCGTTGCAATCTTTTTTTCGATAAAGAATCTCAAAAAAGGATTTCTACTTCTACGGGGCTAAAACAAACTTATTCATTTGACCAATATGCAAATGATTGAGGAGGAGTTAAATTATAATCTGTTTTTAAACATTTAGGATTTGTAAATCTTTTTTTATTTTTTATTTGAATTGCAAAACCTTGCTCTCTATTTTCAAAATATTCATAAAAATAATCTTCCGTTATACCTGAATGCTCTTTGGTTTTATCCCAAAGTTCTTTAAGGTCTAAATTGAATATTTCACCAATTTCAAATTCACCAATTACTTTTTGAACAGGAGAAGAAGCATAAACTAAAACCGAAGTAACATTTTGGTTCTTGAAAATAGCTTTTCTGAATTCAAATTTTTTTGTCCCATCAAATATTTTATTTGCAAACTGGGGCTTAATCGACATTACTACTTTCATAATTAAAATTAATTAAATATTGATTTAGATATAAATACAATAACACATAAATTATTAATTGCAAATATCGCATTTTTAAAAAACCTTTAAAGATTTTTATTCATAAGCATACCTTAAAACTTTATTAAATTGTTCAACTGTTATTTTAGAAAAGCCTCTTGGTACATTTTCATAACTTGAAATAATTCCATTATTGACTAACCATTCAAGATTAGGTCTATTTCTAAATGAATATGTATAAAGAAAGTTCACAATAAAAGGTCTATTTGCTAAATTATAATTCCAGTGTTCTGATAATTCCTGATTTGTAAAGACACTTCTTTTTCTACATAAAGAAATGAATTCTTCTTCATTTTCAATTTCTAAAATTGAAGATTCAACTATTCCTAATGTTGTTGCAACGCCCTTATATTTTCCGCCAGTCATATAGAAAACAATAACATCACCTGATTTCATTTTTTTCTCATAAGAACGAGAAATATATACTTTACTTAAAGCATTTCTATGAGGATAGTTTTCAATAAAATCTTTTGGGGATTGAGTGTTTAATATCGAATCAGGAAATAATTCTGTGTGATATTCAGGATAAATTGGAACTATAAAAAGATTTTGTTCTCGAGAAAAGAATGGAAATGTTAGTTTAGGATTGTCAACATTGATAAGTTTTTTATTAAATTTTCTAACATAGACTTGCTCTTCCCCATTTTGAGTAGTTTTTATCCCAAAATGATTAAATCCCCATATTTTTAATAAGTCTATCAATCTTTCTTGTTCTTCTCTTTTATCAAAAATTGTAACATAGATTTCATCAACTCTAAATTGTAAAGCGTTATCAAAAATTATTTTTAAAAATCGTTCTCCAATCTTATAACCATTTGCAGTTACTTTAAATGTACCAATTTTTAATCTTTTTTTAGGTTGAAAAACTGGAGATAGATTAGAATAATTCTCATTTTCATCTTCTCTTTTTATAAATAAAAATGCGGTTAATTGATTTTCACTATAACAGACATAACAAATGTCATCTGACTTTTTATTAAACCATTTGTCAAATTCAGCATAATCCTCTCTGAAACTATTAAAAAAATCATCTTTTATATTTACTTCAGCAAAATCAACTTTTTGTACAGATAAAACTTTATAATCAACTAATTCTGGATTTTCAGATATTACTTTTTCTAAGAAATTTTGAATTTTAAAAACTTTATCTCCTATACCTAATAAATTAGCTTTAGTGTGGATTTTTTTATCTTCTGAAATCAAAATATCAACTCGACCTTCATAAACTTCGTTTAAGATTTGAGTGTCATTTATATCATTGTCTTGACTATCAATATTTTTGCTGACCTTTAATATTTGCTGACCTAAAGGAGCCTGATGTTTTAGTAAATTATAGCTTTCAATCTTAATACTCATTGTACCAAGAGCATTTGGATCTTTATATCTTTCTAATTCTTCAACGGTTAAAGGATGAATGTATTTGGAGTATTTAAGATTATCGATCCATTTGAAAAGCTGGCCAATTTCTGGTTTATATATTTTGTTTGCTTCTCTATGAATAATGATATTAGTGTCTAGTAAAATTTTCATCAAATATTTTCCATTAGTTGATTATAATTTTTGTCTCTTATTTCGATGTAAGGAATTGAATACTTATCTGAAAGATATTTTGCATATTCTATTTCCATTTCTTGCAATTTATTCAGAATTTGAATATTATAAATTTTACCATCTCTTGATTTTAATCTTTCGGCAATTTCTTTAACATCATCAATTACAATTGATATTGCTTTTGGATTAATTTGATCAAAAGTATTTTCATCAATTCTACATGGAATGTCATCTGAATTTAACAAGCAAAAGTGACCATCAAGAAGATATATTTCATCTTTTTTAATTAGATTTTTCAAGTTTTTGATTAATCGGTCTTGTGATGAATTAATATCTTTTACAAGTTTATTATCGCTATCGCTAATTTCTTCCCATTTTAAAACTTGACTTGCAGTTATATGTATTAATCTAGTCTTAGATGCTATTTCTTTACAAATAGTTCCTTTTCCCGCACCATGAATCCCGCCGATAAAATATATGTTTTCAAATACTTTCACAAATGAATTTTTGACTAATATATTAAAAAGAATGAAATATATTACATTTTTTTATTTCACACTCCCAATAATCCCTTTCAAAAACCCATTAAAATCAAAAGCAGGATCTTCCTTAAGTCCCATTCTCACAATCACCATATCTTTTGATGGAATAATAGCAATCATTTGACCCTGATAACCGTTGCAGTAAAACATGTCACGTGGTGCATCCGGAAATTTTCCTCCTGCGTTCAGCCAGAATTGTGCGCCATATTTTCCTTCAGAAGTATTGGTTGGTGTTGCGGTGTATTTTACCCAGCTTTCATCCAGAATTTGTTCGCCGTTCCAATTGCCTTTATTTAAATACAACAATCCAAATTTTGACCAGTCGCGAGGCGTTGCCCATGCGTATGAAGAACCTACAAAAGTTCCACTCATGTCCTGTTCTGTAATCATCGAGTTCATTCCGATTTTGTCAATCACGGCACTGTACCAAAAATCAAGATATTCCTGTTGGGTTTTAAATTGTCTTTTTAAAATCAGTGATAATAAATTGGTCGTTCCCGAAGAGTAGTTCCAATGTGTGTTAGGTTTAAATTCAGCGGGTTTGTCCAGTTGGACTTTCCCCATATCTTCTGCCTGAAAAAGCATTTTGGTAGCATCGCAAATCGTGTTGTAATTTTCTTCCCACTCCAAACCAGAATTCATGTGAAGCAGATCATTGATAGTGATGTTTTTGCGTTCGTCATTTTGCCATTCTGCGACAGGAGCAGGTTTGTAAATATCTATTTTTCCTTGCTTAGCAAGCACGCCAAAAGCCGAACTGGTAATACTTTTTGTCATCGACCATCCCAGGATTCTGCTATCTTTCGTAAAACCGGTATCGTATTTTTCGGCGATTAATTTATTTTTGTATAAAACAACAACAGCACGTGTTCGTTTTAATTTTCCGCCGGATTTGTCAAAAGCATTATCAATTGCCTTGTTCAATTTGGAATAATCAATGTTGGGAAAAACGGTGTATTTCGGTTCGTTATTCCCGTAAGGAAAAGGTAAATTATTAACTAATTTGTTTCGTTTTGGAACTAAATAAGGTTTCGAAACATCAAAATCATCGTTAATTAAAGTAGCTCCTAAACCTTCACGGTAAATTGCTTTTCGTTCTTTTAGTCCATAAACAGACGAAGTAGCAAATTTTCCGGCATCATCAATGGTGTTGGTAGCCAGATCGATCAGATTAATATCGTTGTCGGTCTTTTCGATTAATTCTTTCGAACGATTATCCAAAAAATGTCCCGAAGCAATGCTTTTGGCTGAAAAGCCTGAAATCAGATCGAGTTTTGGGTAAGTGGTAAAACCAAAATAAAGAATTATTAAAAGAAGAAGAATGCCAAGTAAACGAAAGACTTTTTTCATAATTTTTTGCAGTTGTTTTGAATGCAATATAAATAATTTATAGACAGGATTTTATCAGGCTGGTTTTTAAATTATTGGAAAGAAACTCTGAAAAAAAGAATTAATTTTTGAGGAATCTGCATTACAATTTTGAATTTGATAGTGCTATAAAAGGAAATGATAGAATTGGCAGATAAAACAATTTAGATTTAGTACTTTTGTAAATAGAATTTTTCTAAATAAATTATGCTGGATATTCAAAAAATAAGAGCTGATTTTCCGATACTTTCTGAAAAAGTAAACGGAAAACCATTAATATATTTCGACAATGGGGCAACCTCGCAAAAACCACAAGTTGTGATTGATGCCGAAGCGAAATACTATCAGGAAATAAATGCCAATATTCACCGTGGAGTTCATACATTAAGCCAGTTAGCGACCGATGCGTATGAGATTTCACGTGTAAAGTTGCAACATCATATTAATGCCAAATTTTCTCATGAAGTTTTATTTACTTCAGGAACAACACACGGAATCAATTTGGTAGCCAACGGTTTTGCTTCTATTTTAAAGCCGGGTGACGAAGTTTTGGTTTCTTCTCTGGAGCATCACAGTAATATTGTGCCGTGGCAGATGTTATGCGAAAAAACAGGAGCTGTACTTAAAGTGATTCCGATAAACCAAGAAGGCGAACTGATTATAAGCGAATATGAATTATTATTATCTGAGAAAACGAAAATCGTTACGGTAAATCATATTTCAAATGCATTGGGTGTAATCAATCCGGTTAAGGAGATGATTGCGAAGGCACATGCGGTTGGAGCCGCCGTTTTGATTGACGGAGCGCAGGCCGTTCCGCATTTAAAACCGGATGTTCAGGATTTAGATTGTGATTTTTATGCTTTTTCAGGGCATAAAATGTGCGGGCCAACCGGGACCGGAATTTTATACGGAAAAGAAGCATGGCTAAACAAACTTCCTCCTTATCAGGGCGGAGGCGAAATGATTAAAGAAGTAACTTTCGAAAAAACAACTTACGCCGACCTACCGCATAAATTTGAAGCCGGAACCCCAAATATCGCGGGTGGAATCGTTTTAGGAACCGCTGTTGATTATCTGAACGAAGTTGGTTTTGGAAATATTCAGCTTCAGGAAAAAAAATTACTGGAACACGCTACAAAACGTTTGCTTGAAATTGAAGGTCTGAGAATTTACGGAAACGGAAAAAATAAAGCTTCGGTAGTTTCATTTAATATTGACGGGATTCATCCTTATGATATTGGTTCAATAATTGATAAATTAGGAATTGCAGTTCGTACCGGACATCATTGCGCACAGCCAATCATGAATTTCTTCTGTATTCCGGGAACCATTCGTGCTTCGTTTTCTTTTTACAACACTAAAGAAGAAATTGATGTAATGGTTGAAGCTGTTAAAAAGGCAAAAACCATGTTAAGCTAATATTTCATCCTATGAGAATTCTATCTTTTTTGCTCTTAACAATTTTGATTGGAACAGGTTGTTCAAGCCAAAAAAAAACGGATATGGTATCGACTGTGATTGAGTATTCGGCTATGTCGAGAGGTTACTATAAAAAGATAGTGGTACAAAATCAAACGGTTTTAGTTACCAATAAAAGAGATGCACAACCCGTAGAAAATAAAATTGAAAAAGCGAATTGGGATAAAATTGTAGCCGAATTCGAAAAAATAAATATAGAAAGTATTCCAACTTTAAAAGCACCTACCGAAAAACGTTTTTATGACGGTGCCGCAATTGGGAATCTAAAAATAATCCAAAATCAGAAAATTTACGAAACACAGGGTTTTGACAATGGTTTCCCTCCGAAGGAAATTGAAAAACTGGTACATTTGCTGACTGATTTTGCTAAAGAATAATTATGACAATTAAAGAAATACAAGACGAAATAATAGATGAATTCTCGATGTTTGATGACTGGATGCAGCGTTACGAATACATCATCGAATTAGGAAAAAGTCTTCCGTTGATTAATGAAGAATACAAAACCGACGACAATTTAATCAAAGGTTGCCAGTCGAAAGTGTGGCTTCAGGGAGAACAAAATGATGATAAAATTGTGTTCACAGCTGACAGTGATGCGATTTTGACCAAAGGAATAATCGCCATTTTAATTCGGGCTTTCTCGAATCAAAAAGCGTCAGACATTATAAATGCCGATACGCAATTTATAGACGAAATAGGTTTAAAAGAACATTTATCTGCCACACGTGCAAACGGTTTGGTCTCAATGATAAAAAACATCAAAATGTACGCTTTGGCTTTTGATGCAAAAAATAAAAACTAAATATTTTTAAACCATATAAGTTCATATTAGAAAATATAAGCTTTGTGTTTACTGAACTTAGTGTAGATAAAAAAATCATATAAGAACGGAAAGATTCAAATTTGAATTATTTAAATGAACTTATATTACTTATATGGTGAAAAATAAAAAGTAAGTTTTGTCTTTCTTTTTTATTCCTTATTATTGTGAAAAAATTACATGATAACAAAGAAATATTTGACTGATTTAATTTATAAGGTTAATGGAGCAGCGATTGAAGTTCATAAAAATATTGGTGCAGGACTTTTAGAAAACATTTATCATCAGTGTCTCATAAGAGAATTGTCTTTAAGAGGAATTAATTTTCAATCTGAGTTGATTATTCCGGTTGAATACAAGGGTTTGGTATTGGAATCAGATTTAAGATGTGATTTATTTATAGAAAATTGTTTAGTTCTGGAATTAAAATCAGTTGATCAAATTATTCCGGTTCATATTGCCAAATTAATGTCTTATATGAAACTTTTGAAGTCTCCCATAGGACTAATGATAAACTTTAATGTTACAAATATTTATCACGAAGGCCAAAAAACATACGTCAACGAATTATACCGTTGGCTCGAAGATTAAAAAAAATAAAAATTAAACCATATAAGTTATATAAGGAAATTTAAGTTCACTCTCTTAAATGAGCTTTTAATATCCGACACAAATATAGGTTTCAAAAATTAAATGAACTTATATAACTTATATGGTGGTAAAAAATCAAATAGTAAAAATGGAACAAGAAATAGACACTAATGAATTAGGAGAATCAATCGTAAGAGTTTTAAAAGGTATTTACGACCCTGAGATTCCTGTAGATATTTACGAATTAGGATTAATTTATGATGTAATGGTAAATACCGATTACGAAGTAAAAATCTTAATGACGTTAACCTCTCCAAACTGCCCGGTTGCGGAAAGTTTGCCAAGAGAAGTAGAAGAAAAAGTAAAAACAATCGAAAACATAAAAGAGGTAGAGGTTGAAATTACTTTTGATCCGCCTTGGAGCAAAGATTTAATGAGCGAAGAAGCAAAATTAGAATTAGGAATGCTTTAAAAAATAGTCATAATGTTGAAAGTCATAAAGTCCAAAGTTAGAGACTTTATGACTTTCGACCTTCGACTTTAAGACTTTAAGAATGGAAGAAATTATCAATAAAGTTGCCAGTAGTGCTTTAGAAGTTTTTGATTTAGAGGATTATTATCCAAAAGGAATGCGTGTGCAGATTGACATTTCGCAGTGGCTTTTGGAAGGTTTTTTATTGAAAGAAAAAGACTTTCGAGAGCATCTTAAAAATCATGACTGGTCACAATATCAGGATCAATATGTAGCGGTACATTGCAGTACCGATGCTATTATTCCGGCTTGGGCTTTAATTTTAGTAGCGGTACAATTAGCGCCATTTGCTAAAAAAGTTGTCAATGGAACGATAGAGGATCTTGACGGAAGTTTGTACGAAGAAATTTTACCAACAATTGATTATTCGGTTTACAAAAACAAACCGGTAATCGTAAAAGGCTGTTCCAGAAAACCGGTGCCTATGCGTGCTTATATTTTGGCAACAACTTATTTGCAGCCTTTTGCCAGAAGTATTATGTACGGCGAGGCTTGTTCTGCGGTACCTTTATACAAAGAATCTAAGAAATAACTTTCTTTAACTCAATAAACTCTCAGGCTTTAGCGTTTTTAGTATTATATTTGTTAATATACTTAATAAACTAAACAACCATGAGAAAGATAGCTTTATTACTTTTCGTTTTAGCGAACTTTACATTTGTTCAGGCACAAAATACCGAAAAGGAATTAATTCAGAATACCGAAAAAGCGGTAAAAAAAATAAACGATACCATTGAAGGCGAAGGCTGGAAAACCAAAGGAACCGTATCGCTTTTATTAAATCAGTCAAGCTTCAATAACTGGTTAGCGGGTGGTGAAGACAGTTTTTCAGGAACGTTAGGAATCAACTATGATTTTAATTATAAAAAAGACGACCTTACCTGGGACAACAAACTTTTAGCCTCTTATGGTTTACTGCAAACTAAAAATGCCGATTTCGAAAAAAAGACAGACGACCGTTTTGAGTTTAATTCTATAGTAGGAAAAAGAGCTTTCGGGCAATGGTACTATTCTTACTTTGTGAATTTCAGGACACAATTTACGACAGGATATATTTACGGTCAGGACGCAAACGGAAAAGAAATCAGGACAGAAAATACTAAATTTATGTCTCCGGGATATTTCACAACCGGTCCCGGTATCTATTGGACAAAAGATGCCAATCTAAAAATCAACTTTGCACCGTTGACCTCAAAATTCACTTTTGTAGACAATGCTTACACGTCCGGAATTGGATATGTTGATGGCTCTTATTTTGGTGTCGATCAGGGCAAAAGCATGCGATACGAATTAGGTTTTTATGCTTCGGTTTATTACAAACTGGCCATCATGACCAATGTAACTGCCGAAAACACGTTGAATCTTTATTCCAATTATTTAGAAGATCCTCAAAACGTCGATATGGATTACTCGCTGAATATCATCATGAAAGTAAATAAATATCTGTCGGCAAACTTTTCATTCCAGGCTATTTATGATGACAACGCTTTTGAAGGATTCCAAACCAGACAAGTTTTTGGACTTGGGGTTAATTTCGGATTCTAATTTAATAATCTGGAGGACCACAATCGGCTTTTTATATGAGCATGATTTCCCGCCATTCGCTATATCTTTACTTGCCATAAAGAAGGCAAGCAAAGGATATCGCTTCTGTCGGGGCTAATTACAAACAATAGGCTTCTTTTAAATATTTTTAAAAAATTCATAAAACAAAAACGGCTTTTGATTTAATTCAAAAGCCGTTTTTTTTATTCTTCTTCCTTTTCAATGGCATCCTTATAATCCGGATACAAAAACTTATTATAAGGGAATCTCGTAATATGAATCTGGCGAACCGCTTCATAAACGATTTCTCTAAACTCTTCAAAATTTTCTTTTTGAGTTGCTGAGATAAACAACGCTTTATCCTGACCAACATTACTCATCCAGGTTTGTTTCCATTCGTCAAGAGTGTAATGTCTTCTGGTTTTTTCGGTAATCAAATCATCTTCGTCAATTGTCAGATGTTTATAGGCATCAATTTTATTAAAAACCATAATCGTTGGCTTGTCATTACTTTTGATTTCCAGTAAAGTTTGATTCACAGATTCGATGTGATCTTCAAAATCCGGATGCGAAATATCTACAACATGCAATAACAAATCGGCTTCTCGAACTTCGTCAAGGGTACTTTTGAAAGAGTCTACCAGTTGTGTCGGTAGTTTTCGAATAAAACCTACAGTATCGGAAAGCAAAAAAGGAAGGTTTTTAATCACCACTTTTCGAACCGTAGTATCTAATGTTGCAAATAATTTATTTTCGACAAAAACATCACTTTTTCCAATCGCATTCATTAAAGTCGATTTTCCAACATTCGTATAACCAACCAAGGCAACACGTACCATAGCACCGCGATTGCTGCGCTGGATACTCATTTGTTTATCGATGGTTTTAATTTTGTCTTTCAGTAACGAAATTCGATCGCGAACAATACGTCTGTCTGTTTCAATCTCCGTTTCACCGGGACCACGCATACCAATACCTCCTTTTTGACGCTCAAGGTGTGTCCATAAACCGGAAAGTCTTGGCAGTAAATATTGACATTGCGCCAGTTCTACCTGAGTTCTTGCATATGAAGTTTCGGCTCTTTGCGCAAAAATATCCAGAATCAGGTTAGTCCTGTCCAGGATTTTGCAATCGATAATTCGTGAAATATTTTTTTGCTGTGAAGGTGTTAGTTCATCATCAAAAATAACAGTCGATATGGCGTTTTCTTTTACAAAAAGATTGATTTCTTCTATTTTTCCGGTACCCACAAAAGTTTTAGGATTTGGGCGTTCCATTTTTTGCGAAAAACGTTTAATCACTTCACCGCCGGCGGTAAAAGTCAAAAACTCCAATTCGTCAAGATATTCTTGTAGTTTCTCTTCATTTTGATTTTGAGTCACAATACCAACGATGGCTGTTCTTTCAAAATTTATTACTTCTTTTTCTAACATAGCTTTGAATAAGCTGCAAATTTAATGATTTGTAAATAGAATACTTATAGAATTTAGTTTTTAAGTTCTATTTAAGAAATCTCCATGTTCTTGTATAAAAAATAAAACCATTCAGAAATTAACTTTCTAAATGGTTTACAGGAAACTGAAAATACAGTTTTTATTCGTAAATAAACGTTTTCTCCGTTTTCACAATACCGTTTTCTTCAATTTGAGAACAAGAGATTGGGAAATTCAGTTTGTTGTATTTATACTTTCTGCTTACAGCTACTAAAGCAGTTGATGAAGGACTAAAGTTTACTTCGTTATTGTAGGATATGGTTTCAAAGCTAAATTCATTTTCATGATACGAAATCATAGGTACGATTACTTTATAATTATCACCAAATAAATTCTGAACGATTAACTGATCTACAGATTTTTTATCATCAAATGTGTACGTTTTAGAAATTTTATCTCCCACCAGACCTTTATGTTTTGATACATTATCATTTACATAAACATATTCAATTTTACCTATAATGGCTTTGTTTCTGTCACGTGAGGTACGTCTGACAATGATGCCGTTTTCTACGATATATTCAATGTCCTCAAGTATATTCTGATGGTTGGTACTTTTTTTTGTTATTACTTTAATTCGGGCACCATCGTAATTAAAAGTTACCGTTTTGGTGATGTAATCATTCCCTTCATGATACTTATTTACAAATTTTGTAATGTTGTTATCTGCATTATAAGAATAGTTGGTAACTTCTTTCCAATCGCTTCCGATTTTATCTTTAACGGTCATATCCAATAATCCGTTTTTGTTATAAAAGAATTTCTGTATAACATCTGAAGTGGTGATGGTTTCAATTTTTCCGTCTTTAAACAGTACCGTTTTGTTTACAATTTCACCGTCTTTAGAATTTTGGTAATTTGTTTTTACGATGTTAATTTGTTTTAACCGAACAGGATTATCCTGACTGTGTAATAAACCGGTAAAGACCATTGCAATAATGGCAAGCAAGTAGATTTTTTTCATAAGATTTGTATTGATTTGGGAAGACCAAAATACAAAATTCTCTCAAATTTTAGCAATTTAAGATTTGAAAAACACTCGAATTAGATTTTTAACGATTTTTACTCTGTAAAACAATTAGTTGTATTTGTTTTGAAAATTTATTTTTCTCCGAACATTTTTACATCATCCACCATGAATGCTCCGTTAAGCGTTTTGTCTTTTCCTGATCCTGTATATTTAAATGCAATATTGATATTTCCTGAATAAGCAGATAAATCGATTCCTCCTGAACTAATAAACTGGCGTGTTGGCGTAGAAAGTGACGCTACTTTGGCATCTAATTTTATCCAGGTGGCTTTGGTTACATTTGATCCGTCAAAATTGGCTGAGACATAAACTTCTAAAGTATTCAAAGGCGAATCCACTTTTAAATCGTGTTGTGCGCTTCTAAAAGAAAAGACGGTATTTTTATAACCGGTTAAATTAATTTTAGGAGAAACCAGCCATGCAATATTTTGGGCAGCTGTTGTACTTGTGGTATTGAATTCTGCATAACCGTTTCCGGCAGAAACCATAGTTCTCCATAATTTTGAGGCTTTCTCTACAATATTGCTCCAGCCCGTTAATGCAAGATTGACATTGTTTGTAACCGTTTGAAAATCTTCGGTAAAAAACGGAATATTGCTTTTTCCGTCCATTACAATATCTTTCTCTGAACGGACCATTAACTGATAATCAGAACCATATTTGGTTAAAATTCCGCGTACTTTTCCGCTTCCCTTAGGAACTAAATGGGTTGAAAAATCTGCAAAACTGCTGGTCCTGAAAATGATCTGATTTCCGGATTTATCTCTTAAACCCCAATTGGTAGAGCCTCCCACATTATTTGCCTCTTCAAAATAATGACGGCCAATAGCGGCTTCTAAAAACTGAACGTCAGACAATTCTATAAGAGTATTTAGTTTATTGTCATCTAAAGCTTCTTCAATTGAAATTGTATTCACTAATTGATCTTCATTGAGCATTGAGCACGAAGCATTTAATACTTTTTTGTAATCATTTTGAGAAATTCTTCCCACAGATGCCGCTCCAGAATTACCTTCGTACAAACTTCCAATTCGCATCCCGCCATAAAATAAATCGGTAAACAGATCTTTTAATTTGATGTACACTTTATTTCCAACACGATAATCGATGTAAGTGTTTGTCGCATCTATAGCAACACTGAATCCAACAGACGGTTTTGTTTCTGTCGCCAAAGTCTGAAGATAGAGGATTTTAAAAAAGTTTCCGTTTTCATCACTTGAAACTACGTAAGCTTCAATTACATCATCGTAAACATATTTGGTAGCTGTGATGGTTGCCGTTTTCAGAACATCTTCAACCGTTCTGTTTACGATTAAATCAGGCTGTTTACATTCTAATTTTGGAATAGATACATCTTCATTACAATTGCAAAAAAGGAATAGAAATAATATCGAGGTAAGACTTTTATAGTTGTTTTTCATTTGAAATAGTTTATAAATTGATATTCATATTTACGAAGTAGGTTCTTCCGTATCCATAAAAATATTTGGGGCTAAAAGAAGGTGTTCCACTGGAAACATCCTGATTTAACTCTCTGAAGTTTGAATTTCTTGCCTGCTCAAATCCGCCGGTTTTATACGTATAATCAAGGACATTATTGATACTGG
Organism: Flavobacterium pectinovorum; assembly: GCF_022802975.1. Lineage (GTDB taxonomy): Bacteria > Bacteroidota > Bacteroidia > Flavobacteriales > Flavobacteriaceae > Flavobacterium > Flavobacterium pectinovorum_B. The sequence goes on along the minus strand of NZ_JAFEVZ010000006.1, from coordinate 318,464 downwards.
CAAATAGCCCGATTGTTGTTTTATGAATACGCCACGATTTTCCTCCAGTCATGTTTAATAAAAAAACAGGGTTTAGTTTTTCTTGCCTTAACAGTACTTTTGTACGTTCTTCTGATGCTTCGGGGAAGTTGAAACCACTCGCCGGATTGATGTAAAATCGGGATGTTCTGGTAATTGGAGTAACATCGATATAACGGTCTGTGATATAATTAATATTAGCAGAAATCCACCAGAATTTAGGATCACGATATTCTATTCCACACGAAAAAGCCTGTTGCGGCATACCGGATTGTTTGTAATTTTTGAGTAAGGACTTACCAAAATCAAATGTATTTTCCGTATCTGCAACCGCTGCATTGGCATCATTGGTAATCAAAACATTTGGATTACTGCTATAAGTGTAATTTCCATAAGCTGCAGAAAAAAAGCTTTTAAGTGTAGAAGTAACGGGATATTCCAGACTGAATTCGATACCGATATTTTTCTTATCCAAGTTGGTCAAAGTTTGACTTACAAAGGCATCGGTATTGTCATAACCGGCTCCATCATCAAAAATACCTTCAGCATAAAAAAAAGATGTTTTTGTGGTATTTTTTATCAATGCATAATAACCCGAAATACGCATTTTAAGTTTGGGAGAATGGTACACATAATTGAGATCAGCAGCACTTATGTTTTCATTTTCGATTCCGTTTACAATTGAATTGTTTAATCTCGAATTTGAAAAAGTGTTTCGGAGAGAAGGCGCTTTGGTTTGATGCATTGCACTAAAAAATAGCCATTGTTTTCCTGAAATTTTATAGTTAAGTCCGCCTTTGAACCCAAAATTTTCAAAATTTACTTTTTGGCTTTTGCCCAATGAATTTTCCGGATAAATGCCGTTTTGGTATAAACCTTCTCTCTGGTATTTTGAAGTAGAAAATGAATTTCCTAAGTAAAAATCGACTTTTCTGTACACAAATCTAAACTGCGTAAAAGCTTCTGCAGTTGTAGCATAAAAATTAAAATTATAACCATAAGTGTCATCGGTTTTTACCTGACGATCAGGATTTTTTAGATCCGATTGGGATTGATCGCCTTTATAAAAGGAATCAATATCCTCAAAATATTCACCGCCCAATAAATCCAGCAGATGCTGAAAATTATGTGATTTTAGATTCTTAAAAAGTATTCCTCCGCTAAAAAAAATATTGTCTGAAAGCTGAGTATTGAGGTTTGAATTTACAGCGAAAGTTTTGTCATCGGTTCGGTCTTCATAAAGCACATAATGGCTTTTTGAAGGTTCATATCCTGTAATAACTCCTTCAGAATTTGAAATAGCTTTCTGATTGGCTCTGTAGATCGCATCCCAGTTGATTTGAGAATTTTTTAAAAACAATGTTTTGCTTCTTGCTGCATTTTCATAATCGGGAGTAAATTCACCTGAGAATTCTCCGTTGTCTTTTGCATAAAGCGAACTAAAATAACTGGGCAGTTTTCTGTAATAAGTGGGGTCAGGGCTGTCCGAATTTTGAAAATCAATATTGCTGTTGCCGACTTTTCCAAACTGATACATAATGGCTGAGGTTAGATTGGTCCGGTCATTCATTTTAAAATAATGATTGAGCATGAGCAATGGTTCTTCGACATTTTTTACCCTTGCATTTCGTTTTTCTCCATTTTGATATCCCCAGTACGAATTGTATTTCTCCGATTTTAATTCAGTTACTTCATTGGTATTTGGTGAATTTTTTCCACGTACATTCGGTGTAAAAAAACCGGTAAAATTTAAAGAATGTTTTGGGTTTAATTTTTTCTCGACACTTATAAAAAAAGAATTGGCATTGTAATTTGTTCCTTCAAAATAACCTTCGGCTGCCCAGCGTTTTCCAACCGAAAAAACATAAGTCCAACCGGAAGATTTCATGCCCGAAGCATAGGTAATCATTGTCCTCCAATTGTAATTGGTATTGGTTCCTGAAAACGATATCCGGGTTCCTTTTCTATACGCGGATGCCTGAGTGAAAATTTGCTGTGTGCCTAAAATCCCTCCGAAAGTATAATCTGAAGGAGCAGGACCAATGGTAAATTCCTGATTTCTGAGTACATCATTTAATCCTCCCCAATTATTCCATTGTGGTCTTCCGTCGTAAATTTTATTCATTTTCACGCCATTGAGCATCATTGCTGCATTTTCGCTGTCAAGTCCCCGGACACTAAATCGAGCTTGTCCCCAATTGAACGCTGCTGCCTGCAAAAAAGCATCTTTTGAAGACTGTAAAAGCCCCGAAGTAGTTTCTGATGAACTGTTGTCTTCGTTCAGGTCGCTTTCTAAAAGTGAAATAATAGTAGTTTGGAGATTTTCGATTTGGTCTTCTTCTAGCAATAAGGTTCCGAGATTTACTTTTTGGCCAAAATTAGCATTCACTTTCAGAAGCAAATCTTTGTAGCCCTGACTGTGGATTAAAAGTAATTGTTCACCGGAGATAGCCGAATGTAACTCGAACGTCCCGTCTTTTTTGGTGAGCTGCATTATAGCTGAATTTTGAATACTGACAACAGTATTTTCTAAAGGATTCTGAGTTTTAGAATCGATAACCAGCCCTGAAAAGATAGTTTCTTTTTGGGCAGAAGCAATTTTAAAAATAAAAAGGAGTATAAGAACGAATGATTTTTTGTGCATGTAAACCGAATTTATTAAAAAAACCCTCTTCTTTTTTACAAGAAAAGGGTGAGAATAATTTTGACTGAAATCCTTAAAAAACAATAAATTTTAGTCAAAAAATCAAATCAGGTTTTGGAAATAATGTTTGAAAAAAATGTGGTATTGAAAATTTTCAAACAATAATACATTGATATAAGTATGAATTAGATTACAAAGATAGTTTAAAAAAATAATTTCGATTCTTTTTACTTGTTAAAAAAACAGAAGTTTATTAACCGATAAATCAATTTTGATGAAACTGAAATAATGAAGACAAGAATATTAGTCTGATACTTTTATTTTAGAAACCATAAAAGCAATTAAAACGCCAAATATTCCGATAAAGGCAAAAGAAAACTGAAGTCCAAAAGTTTGTGCAACATATCCAATGATAGGAGGCCCCATCAAAAAGCCAAGAAAGCTAACACTGGAGACGATAGTTAATGCTTCTCCAGCAGAAACGGTTGGGTTTTTACCCGCAAGGCTGTAAACGGTTGGAACTATAGTAGAAACGCCCAGACCCACAACCATAAAGGCAATTGTACAAGGAATAATATACGGGAAGAAAACAGCGGTAAAAAGACCGGCAGAAATCATACAGCCGCTAATTTGCATAACCTTTTTTCGTCCAAATTTATTATTCATGGCATCACCAATAAACCGTCCGCTGGCCATCATAATCATAAATGAAGTGTAACCTAAAATTACCAAAGCACCCGGAGCTTTTACGATATCTTTAAAATAAATCCCGCTCCAGTCAAACATAACACCTTCGCTGGCCATGCTGCAAAAACCAATTATACCCAGCCATATTAGGGCACTGTCCGGTTTAGGGAACAATTTTTTGCCTTCTGTTTTGGGTTTTATTTTTTCTTTTGCTTTCACTAAAAACTTAAAATTAAAAACAATCATTAATAAAACAACAGCACCTACAATCAGAAAATGATGATACGGTTTTAAATGAAGTGAAAGCATTCCTAAGCCTACCAAAGCACCGGTAAACCCGGCAAAACTCCACATACCGTGAAAGGAGGACATGATGTTTTTCTTAAAGAGTGTTTCAGTATATACACCCTGGGTGTTTACGGCGATGTTGGCTAAATTTCCAAATAGTCCAAAAGTAAATAATCCCAAAGGAAGCTGAAGCGCACTTGCAGCCAAGCCTAAATTGGTGAGACTGAAAACATACATAATTAAAGAGAAAATCAAAATGCGGTGGCTTCCAAATTTGGTTACCATTTTGCCCGAAAAAGGCATGATAATCAATTGCCCGACCGGAAGCGCAAAAAGAACAGAGCCTAATTCTCCTTCGCTTAGGTGCAAAGCCGTTTTAATATCCGGAATTCTGCTCGCCCAGGTGGCAAAACTCAAACCCATTCCAAAATAAAACATTCCAACAGCAAAACGAATTCTGTTTAAATAGGAAGCTTTTGCCTCCCGATAAACTTTTTTAATTTTTCCTTTGGTTTGGAACAGCGCTAATGGATTGAAATCTATCACAGAAATGCATTTTAAATTTGTATATACAAAGGTACTGAATTCCTATTTTAAAGAATAAAAACAATAGATTGATTGTTAAATATACAACGTTATTGTTTATAAATTGTGAATTTAAACCCTTAATGCTCCTCTAAAACCTCTCGCGGCATAGTAAGACTGAGCGCCATTGTGATACACAAAAACAGTTTCATAGCGATAATCGGCAAAAAGAGCACCGCCCAATTTTCTAATTTCAGCAGGTGTTTTTATCCAGCTGGAAGTTTTTTGATCGAATTTTCCAAGTTTCTGAAGTTCTCTGTATTGTGATTCAGACAGAAGTTCGATACCCATTTCCGTAGCCATGCCCACAGCATTATTTTCCGGCTTAAATTCTTTTCGTGCTTCCAAAGCTTCTAAATCATAACAAATGCTTCTGCGTCCTTTTGGGCTTTCTGCAGAACAGTCATAAAAAATGTATTCGTTAGTTTTTTCATCAAAACGGATCACATCCGGTTCGCCTCCCGTTTTTTCCATTTCATTGAGAGACCATAGTTTTTCAGGATTGAATTCCAGCTTTAACTGTACTTTGTTCCAATCTATATTTTGATGACGGTTTTTGTTTTTCTCAAAACGAACTTTTAGGGCTTTAAGGAGCTGTTCACTTTCTTCCAGTAACAATTCTTTTTCGCTTTTCATATTAGAAAGATTCTTAAGACGTTAGATTTAATTCAAAAATTATAGTGTCAGGCTGAGTCCGTTCGTCTTCGCTCAGGATAAACTTAGTAGAAGCCCTTTTTTGGTGAAAGCCTTCGACTCCGCTCAGGATTGACAATGATTTCTTAAGATTTTACTTCAGATCAATAATCTTTTTTTGCTGATTACTCGCAATAGCAGCTTCAATAACCTGCATAACTTTTACACCGTCCTGAGCTGTAACCGGTTCCGGTTTATTATTTGTAATGGAATCATAAACACCATCAAAATATTCAAAATAATTGCCCTGAAGTGTTGGTATTTTTTCACGGATTGTTTTTCCGTCAATTTCGGTATGCAAAAGCCCGTCAAAACCTTCTAATTCTGTTCCCCAGGATTCACGATTTGGTTTTTTGCCAATTTTCAGTTCGTCTTCCTGAATATCACCACGCTGTTTTAAGAAAGTACCTTTTTTTCCGTGAATGGTATAAGCCGGATGCGCTTCTCTCACAAAAAAACCTGCTTTTAAACGTACCCTGAAATCTTCATAAATTAATAATAAATCAATCCAGTCGTCTACTACCGAGTTTTCTCTGGTATAACGAATATCAGCAAAAACCGATTTTGGGGAACCAAACAGACAAACAGCCTGATCTATTAAATGCGGTCCTAAATCTTTCAGAATTCCTGCTCCGTCATTGGCAGTTTCTTTATGTGCTTTCGGACTTAATATCGGATTGTATCTGTCGAAATGGAATTCGGCTTCAACCAAATCTCCCAAAACACCTTCGTTAATTACTTTCTGAATCGTTTTAAAATCGCTGTCCCATCTTCTGTTCTGGAAAACGGCCAGTTTTAACCCTTTTTCTTTGACAATTTGAGCCAATTCTTCAGCTTCTGCAACGGTTGTGGTAAATGCTTTTTCGACAACGGCATGTTTTCCTGCCAAAAGTACTTTTTTAGCGTATTCATAATGTGTTCCGACAGGCGTATTTACAATTACCAGATCTACATCGTCTGCCAACAAATCCTCAAGCGAAGGATAGCTTTTTACGGTTGGATAATCTTCCTGAATCAGTTTTTTGCTTCTTTCCCAGGAACCTAATAATTCAAAACCTGGGTGAAGATCCAAAAAAGGAGCGTGAAAAACTTTTCCCGACATTCCGTATGATAATAGTGCTGTTTTTATTTTTTGCATTGTTTTATGTTTTTTCCGCCACGAATTCACGAATTTATTTTTAATTTATGAATCGTGGTTAATAAATTTATAGTTTAGCTCGTTCGTATTGTTTTGGCCATTGAATATCATCGCTTAATTCATTGGCAAAATCCAAAGGCAGGTTGGGGTTTCTTAAGGATTCTCTTGCGAATAAAATCAAGTCGGCCTGACTGTTATTTAAAATTTCTTCAGCTTGTTTCGCTTCGGTTATCAAACCAACGGCTCCGGTTAAAATATTGGCTTCTTTTTTTACTTTTTCTGCGAAAGGAACCTGATAACCCGGTCCAATTTCAATTTTTTGATGTGAAACCAATCCACCAGACGAAACATCGATTAAATCTACTCCTTTTTCTTTTAATAGTTGCGAAAGTTGTACAGATTCTTCAGGATTCCATCCGCCTTCTGCCCAGTCTGTGGCTGAAATTCGAACGAATAAAGGTAAATCAGAAGGCCATTCTGTCTGGACAGCTTCAATAATTTCTAATGTAAAACGAATTCTGTTTTCGAAACTTCCACCATATTCATCGGTTCTTATATTTGTTAGAGGAGATAAAAACTGATGCAGTAAATATCCGTGTGCCGCATGAATTTCAAGAACTTTGTAACCGGCTTTGACCACTCTTTTAGTGGCGGCTTTAAAATCAGAAACTACTTTTTGGATTCCGTTTTTATCTAAGGCTTCCGGAAGAAACGGCTCGTTTTCATGATACGGAACTGCACTTGGAGCCACGGTCTGCCATCCGCCCTGAGCGAAATCTAACTTTTTATTTCCTTCCCAGGGAGCAGATACACTTGCTTTTCGTCCGGCATGAGCCAATTGAATTCCCGGAATCGAATTCTGAGAAACAATAAATTCGTTGATTTGTGTTAGCTTTTCGATATGTTCGTCTTTCCAGATCCCAAGATCAGCAGGAGAAATTCTCGCTTCCGGAGAAACCGCCGTCGCTTCCTGAATAATCAATCCGGCTCCACCGCTGGCACGGCTTCCTAAATGAACTAGGTGCCAGTCGTTTGCAAATCCGTCGACTGCTGAATATTGGCACATTGGCGAAATAACGATTCGGTTTTTTAAAGTGCTGTTTTTTATAGTAAGGGGAGAGAATAATAATGAAGCCATAGTATGTAACTTTTAATGAATTTGCGCTACCAATTGGATACGATAGCATATAAAAAAGTAAAGTTACAGCATCTTCGTAAAAGTAGAAATTCAAATGTTTATTAATTAACAAACATTTAAAGCAAATACGGCTCTGTAAAACTACATGAAAAGCTTATTTTCAATTTCGGAAAAGTCATTCTTCTCAAATTCAGTAATTTTCTTGTCTTTCAGCAGAAAAATTTTATCACAGTCTTTATAAAGAATTTCCAAAATATGGGAAGAAATAAAGATAATGCTTGTATTTGAAAGTTTCCGAATGTAATTCATTAATAAATAATTCGATTCTAAATCCAATCCATTAAAAGGTTCGTCTAAGATATAGATCGGAAATTGTTTTTGGAAAACGGCATTTAAATAGGTTTTCTTTTTCATACCGGTCGAAAATTCACGAATTAACTGTTTTTCCGGGACTTTAAATATTTCGTTAAGAATGAACGTTTTCAAATCCAATAGATGCGCATAAAAGTCATAAAATTCTTTGGCGGTAAGTTCGTTGTAAATTGGAGGTTCTGTTGGCGCCCAGCCAGCGTTTTGAAGTAAAATTTTTTCGCCATTAAGAAGGCAATTCCCTTTAAATTGTTCAAGACCTAAAATGCATTTAAAAAGTGTCGTTTTTCCGTGACCGTTTTTACCAATCACTCCATAAATTCCAGGCTGTTCAATGTTGATTTTTATATCTTTTAATATCGATATATTACCGTATTTTTTTTGATCAATTTGAATGGTTAGCATATTTAATGGTTTTTAAGTTTTTAATGGCTTTTTTATACATCAAAGGGATTGCTAATAATGAGGCTCCAAACAGGAAAAAGATTGAAGAAACAAATATTACAAAAACAATTTGGTGAATTAAATTATTATGGAAATACATATATTTTAAAATTACATTTAGAACCGGAGGGATAAAAACAATGCCAAACAGCAGTAATTGCTCCCATCTATGAAAAAAACATAGGACTATAAAAATTGGAATTGCAATATAAAATGTATTGATTATGGTGTTTTTTAATTGAAACCACAAAAACTTTTCAGCATTAAAAGGATTGCGTTTTATTTCTTCTGTTTTCTCTCTTTCAAAAGAGGGCAGACAACCTATTAAAGCTAAAATCAGTAGTACAAAATAAATTAGATTTTCATTTTTATATTCGGATGCAAAATAAATTAAGATTACTAAAAATGGAAATATATAGATTAATTTATATTGTCTGAAAGAGATATGCCAATGAACATTAAATAAATCAAAAGGATAACGAATGGTTTTGCGAGTTGATTTTGGTGTATTTATTAAAAGAATATTGAAGATAAAAATCACCAAAATGAACAAAAAATCTTTTTTGAACAATAAAATCAAATGAAATGGAAGGGAATAAATGAGGTATTCTAAAAACAATATGACCTTGTAATTTTTCTTCAATTTCAGAATTTCGATATCGGATCTTTGCAAATGATAACCGACAATATCAAAAAAAAATAATAAAATATAATTTCGGAAGTATTCATAATTTTTAAAAACGAAGAAAGCTGCTGTCAAATAAAGCAGTATGATTAAAAATATGGCAATATTGTCATCTTTAGAAACTAGTTTTCTAAAACGAATAATAAATAAATACTGTAAAATTTTAATCAATGCTCTTAGGGTTTATAGTTTCAAAAATAATTATAATTCAGTTTTGCAAATAACTTTACTACACATTTGTAACATAATATGCCAATACGTTACTAATAAAAACAATCTTAATTTAAAATATTAAGGCAAGAGCAATTATTAACAAACATTTAAAGCCTTATGTATTATATTGCGCTCTCAAATTAAAATAGAAAACGTTACTTTTGTGCGTCAAATTACGAACTAAAATTACAAAATGGATATAGTTATCAAGCTCTCTCAATTTTTATTGAGTTTATCATTACTTATTATTCTTCACGAATTAGGACATTTTATTCCTGCAAAATTATTTAAAACAAGAGTCGAAAAATTCTACTTATTTTTTGATGTTAAATATTCGTTGTTTAAAAAACAAATTGGAGAAACAGTTTACGGAATTGGATGGCTTCCGCTTGGTGGTTATGTGAAAATCTCAGGAATGATTGACGAGAGTATGGATAAAGAACAAATGGCTTTGCCTCCGCAGCCTTGGGAATTTCGTTCGAAACCGGCCTGGCAGCGTTTAATTATTATGTTGGGTGGTGTTACAGTAAACTTTATTCTGGCCTTTATCATATATATAGGTATGGCGTTTGCTTACGGTGATACGTTTGTAGCGAATGCCGATTTGAAAGATGGTGTTTTGATTGAAAATCCTGTAATGCTTAAAACAGGTTTTAAAACCGGAGATAAAATTTTAGCAATCGATGGGAAAAAAGTGGTGAATTTTGACAATGAGTTAAATATCAATATCATCATGTCTAAAGAAGTTTTGATTGAAAGAAACGGACAGCAGCAAACCATTAAAATGCCAAATGATTTTGTTGATCAGTTGTCAAAACATGAAAAATCTCATCTTGTAGATATGCGTGTACCTTTCGCTATTAAAGAAGTTTCTGCTGAGTCTGCAAACAAATCATTAAAAGCAAAAGATTTAATTGTAACTCTTAACGGACAGGAAGCTAAATATTACGATCAGGTAAAAGCAATTTTAAACAGTAATAAAGGTAAAATGATTCCGGCTGTTGTATTACGTGATTTGAAAGAGACTCCAATATCAGTTAGTGTTTCTAAAGACGGAAAATTAGGTGTAATTGCAGGAGGTTTAGGAATAGAATCATTAGAAAAATTAGGATATTATAAAATAAGTACAAAACATTACGGATTCCTTGAATCTATTCCGGTTGGATTAGAAAAAGGAAAAGATCAGTTAGTAGGTTATGGGAAACAATTAAAAATGATTTTTAATCCTGAAACAAAAGCCTATAAACAAGTGGGTGGTTTTGCGGCGATTTTTAATATTTTTCCAAATAGCTGGAGCTGGGAAACGTTCTGGTCAATCACTGCTTTATTGTCAATTATGCTTGGTGTTATGAATTTATTGCCAATCCCGGCACTTGACGGAGGACATGTGATGTTTTTATTGTATGAAATTGTTAGTGGCAAAAAACCGAGCGATAAATTCCTTGAAAATGCCCAAATGGTTGGCTTCGTAATACTTATATCGCTGCTTTTGTTTGCTAATGGCAACGATATTTACAAGGCAATTATGAAGTAGAAAAAAAAATGAATAAAAAGAGTTAAAATATTTTTGAGAAACTAAAAATTCAATTATATTTGCACTCGCTAAAAAGAGCAACAACTTCCTCCTTAGCTCAGTTGGTTAGAGCATCTGACTGTTAATCAGAGGGTCCTTGGTTCGAGCCCAAGAGGGGGAGCAAACTTTTTTTAGCAAACATATTTACCTTTAAGGTGATTCCTCCTTAGCTCAGTTGGTTAGAGCATCTGACTGTTAATCAGAGGGTCCTTGGTTCGAGCCCAAGAGGGGGAGCTTATTAAAAGACTATCATGAAAATGATAGTCTTTTTTTTTTAAATATAAAATATGAATTACGTTTATATTCTTCATTCTGCTAAATTAAGTCGATTTTATACTGGCTTTACAGCAGATTTTGATACAAGATTAGATTTTCACTTGAATTCAGAGCAAGCACGAAAATTCACTTATAAAGTAGATGACTGGATTGTTTTTCTGAAAATAGAATGTGAATCAAAGTCACAAGCTTTGGCGATTGAAAAGCATATCAAAAATATGAAAAGCAAAATCTACATTGAAAACCTATTGCGATATCCTGAAATCATAAATAAATTACTTGAAAAATATAAAGACTGTTAATCAGAGCCCCGAAAGCTTTCGGGGTTGGTTCGAGCCCAAGAGGGGGAGCTTATTAAAAGACTATCATGAAAATGATAGTCTTTTTTTTTTGAATCGATTCTATTTTTTAGATATTGTCAGAGCGGTACTTTTGCTTTCAAACAATTTAATCATTTCTTCAGCTTTTTCCGGTTGACTAATTGCTTTCAGGGATTTGGCGCATCGTAAATAATAAACAGGTTCTGAATTTTCTTCAAGACTAAATAGTTCTGTATAGTATTTAGCGGCGGCTTCGAAATCATTTTCAAAATAATATTTGTCGGCGACTTTTTTAAGCATGTCTGTAGATTTGTATCCTTTGTCTACAACATTGGTGTATGTGTTTAAAACATCTATGCTTACAGATTTTTTGCTGTGTTCCGGAACTGTAGTTTTAATGGTAACGGGTTGAATAGTCTGATTGGTTTTGGTGATTGTGGTTTTTGAAGCTGTTATGGGTTCGGTGGCTTTAACGTGTGCTTTTCGGTATATGGCAGTTACGGTTCTGGTGTTGTTTGGTCCCAGGTCGTAGGTGTTGACCATGTCGAGCTTTGTGACTTCGTATGTTGTGATTCTTTTTTTTCCGGCAGCAAGATTGATTACTTCTTCGACACAGTAAGCTTCTATGACAAGATCTTCATCAGATTTGTCATCAAACTTTAATGGTGCTTTTCGAAAATCGGCATTGGTAATTACCTGATTTACCTGCTGACTAAAACAATTTAGTGAAAAAACACCTGCAAGTGCTATAAGGTGTATTGCATGAGTTTTCATGATAATTAAAATAAAGTTGAGAGCTGTATTGAAATTATATAGTAAAGGTATTGATTGTGTTTTGTTTGCCTTTTGTATTAGCGTTTAAGTGCTGTTAAAGTCGTTTAAGTGCTTAATTTGGTGTGTAGAGTGTGTTTTTTTAAAATAAAATTGTCGAACCGCTGAAGTGAATGAGGTCGTTGAGGTTTTGACTAGAAATAGCAAGGGTTCGGAAAGGCTTAAAAAAGAAAAAGCTGTCAAAAATGACAGCTTTTCCGTTAAAGTACCCGGAGCCGGAGTCGAACCGGCACGGTTTCCCACAGGTGTTTGAGACCAGCGCGTCTACCAATTCCGCCATCCGGGCTTAGCAGACGAAAAAACAATCAAAATTTGATTATTTTAACGCAATAGAATAATCGATAATGTGCTTATTCCTTTAACACGGTGCAAATGTAAAAAATAAATTTAAAAGTTCTACTAAAAATACTCAAAATTTTCCTTTCAGTCTCCGATAAATTTTATAAATTTGCACCTCGTTAAAACGAAGCACACACAACTAACTACATCCGAGGCAGATAGGAGATTTGGCTAAAAAAAATAATTTAGTCAAATTGTATTGAAAACTAAGGAATAAAACAACAAATTATAATGTCGCACCTAGAACCAGAAGCTAAAATTTTTGCTTGTTCAAAAAGTGTTTATCTTGCAGAGAAAATTGCAGACCAATACGGGATTCCGTTAGGAAAAGTAACAATGTCAACGTATAGCGATGGAGAATTTCAGCCATCTTACGAAGAATCAATCAGAGGGCTACGCGTTTTTATCGTGTGCTCAACTTTTCCAACTGCTGATAATCTGATGGAATTATTGTTAATGATTGACGCTGCAAAACGTGCATCAGCAAGACATATTACAGCTGTTATGCCTTATTTTGGCTGGGCAAGACAGGATAGAAAAGACAAGCCAAGAGTTCCGATTGGAGCAAAATTAGTAGCAAACCTATTAACTGCAGCCGGAGCAACAAGAATCATGACAATGGACTTACATGCAGACCAAATTCAGGGATTCTTTGAAAAACCAGTAGATCATTTATTTGCATCTACCATCTTTTTACCATACGTAGAAAGTTTAAAATTAGAAAATTTAACTATTGCATCTCCGGATATGGGAGGTTCAAAAAGAGCATATGCTTATTCTAAGTTTTTACAATCAGATGTAGTAATCTGTTATAAACAAAGAAAAGCAGCCAACGTTATCGACACTATGGAGCTGATTGGTGAAGTAAAAGGACGTAACGTAATCTTGGTAGACGACATGATCGATACAGGCGGAACTTTAGCAAAAGCTGCCGATCTAATGATCGAAAAAGGAGCACTAAGTGTAAGAGCAATTTGTACACACGCTATTTTATCAGGTGGAGCGTATGAAAAAATTGAAAATTCGAAATTAACAGAATTAATCGTAACTGATTCTATTCCGTTAAAACAAGAATCAAAGAAAATCAGAGTAGTGAGTTGTGCGCCTCTTTTTGCAGAAGTTATGCACATGGTGCACCACAACAATTCCATCAGTGGAAAATTCATTATGTAAAAAGCAATAAGCTTTAAGCCGTAGGCTATAAGCTTTGTTACTTAATGAAAAAAAGCCTAAAGCTTATTGCTTAAAGCTTACAGCAAACAAGAATATTTATTAATAACTATATTTTTTTACAATGAAATCGATTACAATTAAAGGATCAGAAAGAGAAAGCGTGGGCAAAGTGTCAACTAAAGCCTTACGTAATGCTGGAGCGGTTCCTTGCGTGTTATACGGAGGAAATCAGGCAGTACACTTCTCAGCAGACGCTGCAGCGTTCAAAAACTTGGTTTACACTCCAAACGCACACACAGTTGTGATTGAGCTTGGAAAAGGAAAATCATTCAATGCAATTTTACAAGACATTCAGGTTCACCCGGTATCTGATAAAATTTTACACATCGACTTCTTCCAATTATTTGATGATAAAGAAATCACAATGGAAGTTCCTGTAAAAATCGTTGGTACATCTAAAGGTGTTCTTGCAGGTGGTGTTTTACGTTTAAATACTCGTAAATTAAAAGTAAAAGCTTTACCGGCAAATCTTCCTGATTTTGTTGAAGCTGACATTACTCCACTTGAAATGGGTAACAAATTATATGTTACTAAAGTTGGTGCTCCAGAATACAAAATTATGCACCCGGACAACACAGTTGTGGCTCAGGTAAGAATTTCTCGTGCTGCTATGAAAGCTGCTCAGGAAGCTGCAAAAGCTGCAAAAGCTCCTGCAAAAGGAAAGAAAAAATAATTTTTTTTCAAATCATACAAAAAGCATCAATCGAAAGGTTGGTGCTTTTTTTTTAGCTTCTAAGTTTCTAAGATGCTAAGTTTTTTAGGTTGGATTGTGTAAGATGTCAGACTGAGCCGAGTCGAAGTCTTTGTCGTTAGTTTTTTTAGAAGCAGAAATATGATTTTTTTCAAGACCAGATATTCCTGCCATCCGCTAAATCTTTTCCTGGTTAAAGAAACCAGAAAAAGGATACCGCTTCTGTCAGGGCTAACAAGACAATATCTTTTTCATAAGTCTCTAAGTTGTTGAGATATCAGGAAAAGTAAAGGATTTATAAAATTTTTAGGATTGAAAAATCTGTTTCATCTGCAAAATCTGCGAGAAACCTTTTAAGGCTAACGCTGTGATTAAAACACAACCACCATAAATTATCTAATTGACACATTTTCTAATTCCTTAATTAACCTTACTTTTGCCAAATGATAAAATGGATAAACAAACTGTTTTCATCAACACAAAAAGAAGAGAACATAGTCAGTATGAAACCGGAGGTTCACGAACACCAAAAAAACAATATAAAAAGCGTGAGTAAAAAATATTTAATTGTCGGATTAGGAAATATTGGTGCTGAATACGTAAACACCAGACACAACATCGGATTTAAAGTCCTGGATTTTTTAGCCAGAAAAGAAAGCCTTTCCTTTGAAACTGTAAAATTGGGAGCCTTAGCTGAATATAAATTCAAAGGAAGAACTTTTTTACTGCTTAAACCAAATACCTACATGAACCTGAGTGGAAAAGCAGTAAAATACTGGATTGACAAAGAAAATATTCCGTTAGAAAATATTCTGGTAATTACAGATGATTTAAACCTGTCATTCGGAACCATCCGAATCAAACCAAAAGGGAGTGATGGTGGACATAACGGATTGAAGAACATTAATCTTGTTTTAAATACACAGCAATACACCCGTTTCAGATTTGGGATCAGTGATCAATTCAAAAAAGGACAACAGGTTGACTATGTTTTAGGAGACTGGGATGAAGAGGAAAAAACAAAATTACCTGAAAGGCTCGAAGTTGCATCAGAAATTATCAAATCTTTCGGTACGGCAGGATTAGAAAATACAATGACAACTTTTAACGGAAAGTAGAGATTTACAGGGGGGTTAGTGTAAAAACAACAATTATAGGTTAACTTAATTCAATTATAACGAAATAGTATTTTCTATTCCAAAGTTAAATGTATAAATTTGGATAAATTATTATAAATCATAAAATCATATATCATGGCTTTTGAATTACCACAATTACCTTATGCTTATGACGCATTAGAACCACATATTGATGCGCGTACAATGGAAATCCACCATTCTAAACATCATAATGCCTATACAACAAATCTTAATGCTGCTATTGCAGGAACAGATTTAGAAGGAAAAACAATCGAAAATATCTTAATTAACTTAGATAAATCAAACGCTGCAGTTCGTAACAATGGAGGAGGTTTTTATAACCATAACTTGTTTTGGACAGTAATGTCTCCAAATGGAGGAGGATTGCCAACAGGCGATTTATTGGCGGCTATTGAGGCTTCTTTTGGAACTTTCGAAGAGTTTAAAGCAAAATTTGCTAAAGCCGGAGCAACACAATTTGGTTCAGGATGGGCTTGGTTAACGGTTCAAAAAGGAGGAAAATTAGAAGTTGTAGGTACTCCAAATCAGGACAATCCATTAATGCCGGAAGTTGCTGGTAACGGAGGAACTCCAATTTTAGGAATGGATGTTTGGGAGCATGCTTATTATTTAAACTACCAAAACAGAAGACCGGATTATATTGAAGCTTTTTTCAGTGTGATTAACTGGACAGAAGTTGCAAGAAGATTTGCTTTAGATAAATAATCTTTTTCAAATAAATAAAAACCCGATTAGTTCGTTCTGAATTAATCGGGTTTTATTTTTTTACCATTTCCCAAAGAAGCTGTTAATATCAAAATAATACTTGACCTCTTCTCCTTTTTCATTGGTTAATTTTAATAAATCGTAGTGTTTGTTGCCTTCGTTTAGTAAAGCCTGACCATTCATAGTACAATTTGGGCAAAGTTTTTTTGCAATTTTATATTCTTCGGCCACACTGTTTACTTTTATGGCATTTTTGATCGAGCTTCCGTCAGGAGTGGTTTTTTTCTCAGAGGAGTTTTCGTTTTCAGTAGTACCGGCAGTTTTTTCATTATTAATTTGATTGTCTGCTTTTGCTGTAACGGATTTTGTACCTGAGCAATTAACTAAAAAGAGGCTTAGAAAGACTGAAAATAAAATTTGTTTAAAGAGTTTCATAGGTTGAGTTTAAAATTTAGACAATAATAAAGAAATTTAGTAATAAAAAATATTTTCAGTCCATTTATTTCAATAAAAAAGGCGGAATTTCTTCCGCCTTTTTTGCCCCAAATTTACCATATACTTAACCTACTTAATTTATGGTATATCAAATGTATGGCACTATGTTATGTATATCAAATATTTTGGATTAACAGCAATAATATCCGATTAACTGATTGATTTTTAAAAATTTAACTTTATTCCAATAAAAAAGGTGAAATTTCTTCCACCTTTTTTGCCCCAAATCTACCATAAACTTAACCTACTAATGTTATGGTTCCTCAAAGATATACTAGCATTGCATTTTTCCCAAAAATATAGGATGAAATGCATAAAAATCCGATGAAATGCATTTTTTAACTTTTCATTTAGTATGCTCTTGCGTTTTTTCCTTCATAAAAGTTGATAAATGCTCTGTTTACAACACGATTTCCACCGGGTGTTGGGTAGTCTCCGGTAAAATACCAATCGCCAAGATTTTTCGGACAGGCAATATGTAAGTCTTCTACTTTTTGGAAGATAATTTTTACTTCGGCATTGATTTCAGGAGAGCTTAACATCTCAGCAATTCTGTCTGAAATTTCTTCCGGGGTAAATTGATCGTAAATTGCGGTTACATAATTTACAACATCAGTGTCGGCATAATTTTCCTGAGCTTTGCATTTTGCATACACTTCGTCAACGATATGATATAAATTTCTTTCCTTTAATAAATCTAAAGCAGCTCTAAAAGCAACAAGACCTTCCAGTTTTGCCATATCAATTCCGTAGCAATCCGGATAACGAATTTGTGGAGCAGAAGAAACAATTACGATACGTTTTGGTTTTAAACGATCCATCATTTTTATGATGCTCATTTTTAATGTAGTACCGCGAACAATACTGTCATCAATAATAACCAAATTATCAGTTGGTTTTATCACTCCGTAAGTAACATCGTAAACGTGAGCCACTAAATCGTCACGGCTGCTGTCTTCTGTAATAAAGGTTCTAAGTTTAGCATCTTTAATGGCAACTTTCTCCGTACGGATTTTTACTGCCAGTAACTCTTGTAAAGTTTCAGCTGTAAGTGTATTTCTGTTTTCTAAAATATAATTGTTCTTTCTCTGATTTAAGAAATCCTGAGCAGCTTCAACCAAACCATAAAATGAAGTTTCAGCTGTGTTTGGGATATAGGAGAAAACTGTGTTATCTGTATCGCTGTCAATTGATTGAAGAACAGCAGGTAAAATTAATTTTCCTAAATTTTTACGTTCCTGATAAATTTCAGCATCACTTCCTCTTGAGAAATAAATTCTTTCAAAAGAACAGGCTTTTTTAACGGTTGGTTCCAGAATTTGATTCATGGTAACTTTTCCGTTTTTCTTTATAATTAAGGCATTTCCCGGTTCAATCTCCTGAACACTTTCAAAAGGAACATTAAATACGGTTTGAATAACAGGTCTTTCTGAAGCTACAACAACAACTTCGTCATCCTGATAGAAATACGCCGGACGAATACCTGCCGGGTCTCTAAAAACAAATGCGTCTCCATGACCTAATAAACCGGCCATTGCATACCCGCCATCTAAATTTTTTGCCGAGCGTGTTAGTATTTTTGCAAGATCCAGACGTTCTGCAATTACCGGAGAGGCTTCTCTTTTTGAATAACCTTCTGCTTTACAGTCCTGATATAATTGCATTACTTCTTTGTCCAAAAAGTGACCAATTTTTTCCATTACTGTAACGGTATCGGCCATCTCTTTTGGATGTTGTCCAAGTTCTACTAAATTTTGGAAAAGCTCTTTAACATTGGTCATATTAAAGTTTCCTGCCAAAATCAGATTACGGTGCATCCAGTTACTCTGGCGTAAAAAAGGGTGAACGCTTTCGATACTGTTTTTTCCGAAAGTTCCGTAACGAACGTGTCCTAAAAACAATTCTCCTATATAAGGTATGTTTGCTTTTAATTCTTTTATATTGTCATTCAGTTCCGGATTTGCTTTTAGTTCCTCACTGATACGTTCATTGATTTGTTTGAAAACATCCTGGATTGGCTGAGAATGATTAGAACGAACTCTGCTGATATATCGTTCTCCGGGTTCTACGTCTAATTTAATGCTTGCAAAACCGGCACCGTCCTGTCCACGGTTATGTTGCTTTTCCATCATTAGATACATTTTTTGTATCCCGTAAAAAGCAGTTCCGTATTTTTCCTTGTAATATTCAAGCGGTTTAAGAAGTCTAACTAAGGCTATACCACATTCGTGTTTTAAAGCGTCGCTCATTTTTTTGTGTGTTTGTGTTGTTGTAAGTTGTGTGCGTATTAACGTAATAAAAAAGCCCCGTTTTACCGAGGCTCGTGAGCATTATATTTCTATGTCAAACTGAGTTAACGACTTAAATTGCTGTAATCGAATCGCTACTTCGGCTTTGCTTAAGGTTTCCATCCTCTCAGTTCCAAATTTCTCTACGCAGAACGAAGCTAAATTTGAACCGTAAATAATGGCGTTTTTCATATTGTTAAACGAAATGTTTTCGCTTTGTGCAATGAATCCTGAAAATCCGCCTGCAAAAGTGTCTCCAGCTCCGGTCGGATCAAAAACATCTTCTAATGGCAATGCTGGTGCAAAGAATACTTCTCTGTTGTGGAATAAAAGTGCGCCGTGTTCTCCTTTTTTGATTACCACATATTTTGGTCCCAATTCCTGGATTTTAGCTGCTGCTTTTACTAATGAATATTCACCCGAAAGTTGTCTTGCTTCTTCGTCATTGATTGTAATAACGTCAACACGTTTAATTACATCTAATAATTCAGGAAGAGCACAGTCCATCCAAAAATTCATAGTGTCTAAAACTACTAATTTTGGTTTTTTCTCTAATTGATCTAAAACACTGCTTTGTACTAATGGATGCAGGTTTCCTAACATCACGATATCTGAGTCTTTAAAGTTTTGAGGAACTTTTGGCTGAAAGTCAGCTAAAACATTTAACTCCGTTACCAAGGTGTCTCTTGAATTCAGATCGTTGTGGTATAAACCGCTCCAGAAAAAGGTTTTTCCGCCTTTTACAATTTCGATACCCGAGATATCAATATTTTTTGAAGTTAAAAGGTCTAAATGTTCTTGAGGAAAATCGTCGCCAACTACAGAAACAATGGCCGATTGCAAGTTAAAAAAGGATGCTGATAAACCAATGTATGTTGCTGCACCACCTAATATTTTATCTGTTTTTCCGAAAGGAGTTTCAATCGCGTCGAAAGCAACCGTTCCAACAATCAATAATTTATTCATTTTATGAATTTCGAATTAAGGTGCAAAGATACTTCATAAGTTACAATATTGCAACGGTTTAGGTTCTCAAAATTTTCATAAAAAAATGATATCGATTTCGGGGTTAAAACTATTGTAAACGAGGTGATTGTCTGAGGTTTTGTTCAGTGCTCAAAATATAATTTTTAGAATTAAATTGCAATATTTATTTTGGGAAAAAGCTTTAAGATTTTATTTAAGTTTTTTAAAAGAAGAAGATTTTCTTTTTCCTTTAAAATTGCCAAATACAAAGTCAACTTTTCTTTAAATCAAGATGTTTAAATGTGTTGCAGTAAAGATGTGATAGTGTCTCTAGTTTTTCTTTAATTCCCCTACATTTTTAATCCAATCGATTGCATCTTTCATAGGTTCTTCATCGTCTGAAAATGCTGTATTGTGACCCAAGTTTGGAAATAATTTATATTCATAATTTTTTCCTTTAGATTTCAATTTGCTAAGATATTCGATGGATAGCTTTATAGGAACCTGAATGTCTTTACCTCCAAAAATCCAGATTCCCGGAATTGATAATTTAGAAAGAACATCATTAGGATTTGTATCAATAAACTCATATTTGTCCGGGTCATTGAATACATGTTTTCTGGCATCTTCTTCTGAGTGCGTATCCCAGAAATTTTTATTCCCATTTGTATAAAATTGAAATCTCAATTGTTCTTTAACCGTTATAAGAGCGCCGCTAAATATGGTCATAAATTGAACTTTCTTATTTTTTTCTGCAGCCAATGGAATGATCCACCCAGCTTGACTACCGCCTATTAAGCCAATTGGTATTTTATTATTGGATAAAGATTTAAATAAAGTATTTACAGCAGCACTCGCATCTAAAGACAAAAGATTCAAATTTGAGAAATCAACATTGTTAGTTCCAACTTCAGGGCCCGCATATACACCAGCCGATGCTCCGACTCCACGTTTATCGTATGTTAAAACTGCAATTCCATTGTTGGCTAGAGTTTTAGCAAAGTTTAACATTCTTTTTTCTTGTCCAGATCCATGAACAATCACGACGGCTGCCTGTACTTTGTTGGGTGTAAAAACAGTTCCGGCGAGTGAAACTCCTTCACTAACAAATTTTATTTCCTTAGTAGTAAAGTTTGGCGGAAGTGCTGATGCATAACTAGTGATAAAAAACAACGATATTAAGAGTGAATAGGTGTGTATTTTTTTTGTTTTCATTTCTTTGATGAATTAATTTACAGCTGATACTTCTTATCAAAATAATTTTTCAAAACTCCAATCTGAATCAAAACCATAAAAGGAACGATTAAAATAGCATACAATGTAGTTTTAGAAATATGAATTCCGGAAACAATTCCGGAAATTTTATCAGAATAAGATTTCCCTATTTCCGGATTATTTTCTGCTCCTGCAAAAAAGACATTATAAATAACCAAAAGAGCTAAAAGAATTCCAATAAATATCCATGTTGAAATAGAAATCAATGGTTTGTAAGGTTTTATTTTTACTTTTTCGACAACAAAAATTTGCGACATTAAGTTCGAAGTAAAGTCGGCAGATGGCGATTGTAAAGTGTTTTCGGCCATCATTTTCTCAATAAGATTTTCTATGTTTTTATCTTCTTCTTTCATAATAATCAATTGTTTCCGGTTCTAATTGTTTTTTCAAAATTGCGGCTAATTTTTGTCGGCTTCTAAATAATTTTACTTTGACATTATTAGCATTAATATTCATGATTTTGCCAATTTCTTCCAAATTCTGATCTTCAAAATAGAATAAAGTCAGCAGGAAATTTTCTTCACCCGGTAACAAATTTAAGCAATTTTGAATGGCTTGTTTTCGTTCTTTGTCTTCTAAAGCACTCAAAGCATTGTCCATTGTTTTAATCAGATGGCTGGAAAATTCATCTATCGAAATAGTATTGTCTTCTTTTTTGTTTTTCTTCAAACGGTCTAAGCAAGTGTTGTAAGCTATTTTGTAAATCCAGGTAGAAAATTTAGAATCGCCTTTAAATTTACTTAAACAAGTAATATTTTAATAAAAGTGTCCTGAGCAACCTCTTCAGCTTCTTCTCTGTTTTTAACCATTTTAAGGGCAAGAGTAAAAATCATGTCTTTGTAACGATCAACCAGCACGGCAAAAGAACTGGTTTCGCCCTGCAGAATTTTATCAATATAATGTTGATCTGGAATTGTACTCATATTATATTAAGACGACAGTTTGTTCTTTTAGGTTACAAGGGTTTTAAAATAAATTCCAAATTCTAATTGTTGGATTTTCAAACTTTCACAAAGCTTAACCGCAATATTGTCATCTCTGACAAAAATGTCGAAACTAAAATTAGAGCTACAAAGTTTTTATATTCAAAATTAATTGATAATCAGTGACTTTTGGAGTTTGGAATTTGGAATTTAAAAATTTTCACCAAATGTTGTAACCTCAATTTAAAAGGTGTCGTCCTATAGGGTATCAATCAATTATAAAAACATAAAAATTATGGGACCAGAAGTATTAGTACCATTTAGTCTTTTTGCGATGATCTTTGGGATTGTCTATCTAATTTATTCAACAAGAAACAGAGAGCGTTTGGCTCTTATAGAGAAGGGTGTTGATGCCAGCATATTTTTAAAAGGAAGAACGAATGGAAGTTCATCATGGAAAATTTTTGTTGTCAATTTGGCATTTCTATTAATAGGAAGCGGTGTTGGGATTTTTCTTGCCTTGCTTATTACAACTTACACCTCTCTTAATGATGGTGCGGTTTATCCTTCTATTATTTTTATAATGGCAGGAATTGGGCTTTTGGTTGGATTTAAAACAGCAAAAGATTTAGATAAAGAAGAATGAATTTTAAGTTAGAAATGAAGAACGCATCAAATTAATTTTTGATGCGTTTTTTTATTCTTTAGAACCAATGGTTTCATAATATTCATCAACAGAAAGTTTAGGCTGCATGGATGCCATAACAGCGAGTTGATCACAGCGTTCGTTTTGCGGATGATTATTATGCCCTTTTATCCATTTAAAATTAACCTGATGTTTACGGTAAACAATTAAAAATCGTTTCCATAAATCGGGATTTTTTCTGCCTGCAAATTTCTTTTTTTCCCAGCCTAAAATCCATTTTTTTTCGACAGAATCGACTACGTATTTAGAATCTGAAATAACCAAAACTTTCATGTTTGGATTTTTTAGTTTCTCCAGGCCAACTATAACTGCTAAAAGTTCCATGCGGTTATTGGTTGTCAAGCGAAAACCTTCGTAAAATTCTTTTTTATGCGGTGTTCCTACCAATTCCATCACGACTCCGTAACCGCCATTGCCGGGATTTCCTTTTGCAGCGCCGTCTGTATATATATGTACTTCGTGTTGGCTCATTTTAATTTTTTTTCACCATATAAGTGATATAAGTTCATTTAAACTTTGTGTTATTTGTTGTAAGTAAAAGTGAAATTATTTTAAGTATCTTATATTCCTTAAATAAAAAGTAAGATTTACAGCTGCTGTTATATTTACTTATATGGTTTGTTTTTTAATTGGAATTTCCTTTTGTTGAATCTTCTAATAGTGTCTGAATAATTTCAGGAAAATGCTTTTGCTCTAATTCATGGATTTTTTCAGCAACAGTTTCAGGAGTGTCTTCATCGGTTAAAGCAACGTTTGCCTGAAAAATAATGGCGCCTTCATCATAATGTTCGTTTACATAATGAATCGAGATACCGGTTTCTTTTTCCTTATTATTTACAATGGCTCTGTGTATGTGCATGCCGTACATTCCTTTACCTCCATAGTTGGGTAAAAGCGCCGGATGTATATTGATTATCTTGTGCGGATACTGTTCAATTATGTTTTCGGGAAATTTGAGTAGAAAACCTGCCAAGACAATCAAATCCGGATTGATTTCTTGTATTTTTTGCAATAAATTTCTTTCTAAAAGTTCGCTTTTTGAGAAGATTTCAACAGGGATTTGATGATTTTTTGCCCTTTCAATGACTTTTGCATTAGCATTATTTGTAAAGACAGAAACAACATTTGCTATTTCAGTTTTTTTAAAGTACTTAATAATGTTTTCTGCGTTACTTCCTGAACCTGAGGCAAAAACGATAATTTTTTTCATAATCAAATTTATTTTGAGAATGCAAAAAACGGAATAAAAAATCAAAATAAATAGTATTAGAAGGCCTTTCTTGAAATTAATTTTATAAATTAGTAACACATTTATTAACTAAATAGTTGTTTTAAAATAAAGTTTTTTATTTTTGCCAACAAATTAAATTCTAAAATTAAAGATTATGTCAGACATTGCATCAAGAGTAAAAGCGATTATCGTAGACAAATTAGGTGTTGACGAAAACGAAGTTGTAACAGAAGCAAGCTTCACTAATGATTTAGGAGCTGACTCATTAGACACTGTTGAGCTTATTATGGAATTCGAAAAAGAATTTGATATTCAAATTCCAGACGATCAAGCAGAAAACATTGCTACTGTTGGTCAAGCTATTTCTTATATCGAGGAAGCTAAAAAATAATAATACTGCACCCGAATTTTAAAAATTCCAAATTTGAATGTCCAAATTCCAAAATTGGGATTTGTTTTTTTGAAAAATTGGATTTTCTAAAAATCGGGTGTTATTATTTTTTTTCAAATTTAAATTTCGATTGATTTTCAATCCAAAAGATATATTTATATTGTAATGCCCATGGCTCTTAAGTAACAATACAGTTAAGAAAGCGTGGGTTTTATTTGTTTAAAGATACAAAATACATATTTATGGCATTAAAGCGAGTTGTTGTAACAGGATTAGGTGCTCTTACTCCTATCGGAAATAATATCCAGGAGTATTGGGATGCACTTATTAATGGAGTTAGCGGTGCTGCCCCAATAACGTATTACGATACAGAGAAACATAAAACCAAGTTTGCCTGTGAAGTAAAAAACTTCAATATTGAGGATTATATGGATCGTAAAGAATCTCGTAGGTTAGATAAATTTGCTCAGTATGCTGTTGCTGCTAGTGATGAAGCTATTAAAGATGCGGGATTAACAGACGAAAATATCGACAAACAAAGAGTAGGGGTTATTTGGGGAGCAGGAATTGGAGGTTTAGAAACTTTTCAGGACGAAGTACTGTACTATGCAAAAGGTGACGGAACTCCAAAATTCAATCCTTTCTTTATTCCTAAAATGATTGCTGATATAGCACCGGCGCATATTTCGATGCGTAACGGTTATATGGGACCTAATTATACTACAGTTTCGGCTTGTGCTTCTTCTGCAAATGCTTTAATTGATGCTTTTAACTATATTCGTTTAGGAATGTGTGATGTTATTGTATCCGGTGGTTCTGAAGCAGCAGTTACAATTGCAGGTATGGGCGGTTTTAGTTCAATGCATGCGCTGTCTACAAGAAACGAAAGTCCGGAAACAGCTTCAAGACCTTTTGATGCAACCCGAGATGGTTTTGTTTTAGGTGAAGGTGCAGGAGCTTTGGTTCTGGAAGATTACGAACATGCAAAAGCCAGAGGAGCAAAAATTTATTGCGAAATTGGCGGAGGCGGAATGTCATCTGATGCTTACCACTTAACAGCACCACACCCGGAAGGAATTGGAGTTATTGCAGTAATGAAAAATACACTAAGAGATGCCGGAATGAATCCTGAAGATGTTGATCATATCAACACACACGGAACTTCTACTCCTCTTGGAGACGTTGCTGAGTTAAAAGCTATCAGTGCTGTTTTTGGAGATCATGCCAAAACAATCAACATCAACTCTACAAAATCAATGACAGGACATTTACTTGGTGCTGCGGGAGCTATTGAAGCTATTGCTTCTATTTTGGCTATGCAAAACGGTATTGTTCCTCCAACAATTAATCATACTGTGGTTGATGAAAACATTGATCCATCATTAAATCTTACTTTAAATAAGCCTCAAAAAAGAGAAGTAAATGTTGCAATGAGTAACACTTTTGGTTTTGGAGGACATAATGCTTGTGTATTGTTTAAAAAATTAGTTGACTAATTTCTGTATATGAATATTATCAAAAAAATATTTTCAAAATCCCGTCCTCACGAAGGCGGGATTTTTTTTGATGATATTCAGAAAATTCTTGGTTTTGAGCCAGTTTCACTCGGGTTTTACAGGAAAGCATTTACACATCGTTCTTCTAATAAATTAGATGAATCAGGAAATCCAATTAATTATGAGCGCCTTGAATTTTTAGGAGATGCTATGTTAAGTTCTGTCATTGCAGCACATTTGTACAATAAAGCACCCAACGGAGACGAGGGTTATTTAACAAAAATGCGCTCTAAAATTGTGAGTAGGGAACATTTGAATGAATTGGGTAAAGATTTAAATTTAATAAGGTTTGTAGAGAGTAAAGTGCCTGTTCAGCATTTTGGTGAAAATATTCATGGAAACATTTTCGAAGCACTTATTGGAGCAATTTATTTAGATCGCGGATATTCTTTTTGCGAAAAATTTATTCAAAAAAGAGTTATCATACCTTATGTCGATATTGCCCGACTAGAAGGAAAAGTAATAAGCTATAAAAGTTTGGTTATTGAATGGTGTCAGAAAGAGAAGAAAATCTTTCATTATGATATTTTTGAGGATAACGGAATTGATGGACAGCGTTTGTTTGGTGTTAAATTAAGTATAGATGATAAAGTAATTGCAAGAGCAAGAGCAACTTCAAAAAAGAAGGCTGAAGAGAAGGCATCTCAACGTGCTTATTTTGCATTTCAGGAAAAAATAGATAAGAAATAACACGAAAAGTAGTGTAATATTCTTAATGCTATAACGTTTTCGTTTATAAATTAACAAAAACATGCTGTTCTTAACTCTTTAAGCTACGATAGAAATAGTATATTTACAGCTTGATATTTCATGATATGGCTATACATAGATTGGATTTAGACGAATTTGACGAAATTGATTATTATTTAATGGCAATCCATACTTCTTTAGAAGATTATAGATTAGCCTATTTTATAAATAAAAAACTTCCGATAAACTTAAGTAAGAGCAAAAACGAGATCCATGCTCAGACTAAGGAAGGTGAGACAAATTTTTCCAGATTCTATTACTATGATACTGAAAAAGCCCTTTCATGGAACTTGATTCAGAATAAAAATGAAATCATTTCAGTGAGAAAAAATGATTTTCAGAATTTG
Organism: Flavobacterium pectinovorum; assembly: GCF_022802975.1. GTDB lineage: Bacteria > Bacteroidota > Bacteroidia > Flavobacteriales > Flavobacteriaceae > Flavobacterium > Flavobacterium pectinovorum_B. Next base: position 291,506 of record NZ_JAFEVZ010000006.1, on the reverse strand, counting down.
TTTTCCAATGAAAATAGTGAGATTTCAACAACAATTCATTTACTTCCTGAATTCAAAAAAGTAGATTTTTTCCTGAAAATAGATAATAGCGGCGAGGCTATAAATTTTTCAGAAATACAGCAAAAGCTAAATACAATTGAGAGTATCGCTGCTATTTATGCTGTAGATACAAACAAAATAAAATCAAAAAACAATTTAATTTTTTAAAAAAAATGCTTACAAACAAAAAAACCAAAATTGTAGCTACACTTGGGCCTGCATGTAGTACGAGAGAGATTATCAAGGATATGATCGAAGCAGGGGTTAATGTGTTCAGAATCAATTTTTCGCATGCTGACTATGAAGGAGTAAAAGAGAAAATAAACATTATTAGAGGACTAAACGAAGAATTTGGATATACTACTGCAATTCTTGGAGATTTACAGGGGCCAAAGCTTAGAGTTGGTGTAATGGAAGAAGGGACAGTTGTTAATGATGGAGACATTATTACTTTTACAACTGCAGAAGATATTGTAGGAAATGCAAAAAAAGCATTCATGAAATATCAAAATTTTCCAAATGATGTAAATGTAGGAGAGCGTATTTTGCTTGACGATGGTAAGCTTATTTTTGAAATCGTTTCTACAGATAAAAAAACAGAAGTTGTTGCTAAGGTAATTCAGGGTGGAGAATTAAAATCTAAAAAAGGGGTTAATCTTCCAAACACTAAAATCTCATTACCGGCTTTAACTGAAAAAGATATTGCTGATGCTATTTTTGCTATTGAGCAAAAAGTAGACTGGATTGCGCTTTCGTTTGTAAAAACACCTCGTGATTTGCAAGACTTACAGGAATTAATTGCGAAGCATTCTGAGGTTAAAATTCCAATTATTGCTAAAATTGAAATGCCGGAAGCACTTGAGAACATGGATAAAATTGTTGCTTATTGTGACGGTTTAATGGTAGCTCGTGGAGATTTAGGAGTTGAACTTCCTGCTCACGAAGTGCCATTAGTTCAAAAAGATTTAATTCGCAGAGCAAAAACTGCCAGAATTCCTGTTATCGTTGCGACTCAAATGATGGAAACAATGATTACAAGTTTAACTCCAACAAGAGCTGAAGTAAATGACGTTGCAAATTCAGTAATGGACGGAGCTGATGCGGTAATGTTGTCTGGTGAAACGGCTACAGGAAACTATCCGGTGCAGGTTATTCAAAAAATGACTCAAATTTGTGAGGCTGTTGAAGATTCTCCACTTATTCAGGTTCCTCAAAATACGCCGCAAATTAAAACAAAACGTTTTGTTACTAAAACGGTTTGTCATCAGGCGGCTTTATTGGCTAATGAAATTCAGGCTAAAGCAATCTGTACGCTTACCAATAGCGGTTATACTGCTTTTCAGATTTCAGCATGGAGACCATCATCGGCACATATTTTAGTGTTTACTTCAAACAAAAGAATTTTGACACAATTAAATTTATTATGGGGTGTTAAATCATTCTTTTATGATAAAGACGAAAGTACTGATGATACGGTTACAGATGTAAATAAAATTGCAATTGAAAAAGGTTATGCTGCAAAAGGCGATTATTTAATCAATCTTGCCGCAATGCCAATTAAAGATAAAGGAATGGTAAATACCATGAGAGTTTCTGAAATAGAATAGTTTATTTAGAATAAAATATAAAACCACCAAAATTTATTTTTTGGTGGTTTTTCTGTATAAAATACTTTTGTTTTAATTGTTGGTTTTTTATTTAAGTTATTGATTTTAAGTTGTATAGGATAATTCGGTAAAAATTTAACGAAACTGATACTAACAAATTGTGTATAATTTGATTGTTTTGTAACAAAATATAAATTGTAACTACTAATTTATTAAATCATTAAATAAAAATTATGAATAGATTTTCAATCAAATCAGTGTTTTTGGCTTCTGTTTTTTTTGTTGGAGCAACAAGCTGTTTTGCACAAGACATTTTGGTGAATTCATTAAAATTAAATTCAAGTGACAAAAGCAAAGAAAACTTTAAATTCACTGAAGTAATTAATTTAGGAACGACTTCAGTAAAATTACAGGGTTCTTCAGGAACTTGTTGGAGTTATGCTTCAAACTCTTTTTTAGAATCAGAAATGATTCGTTTAGGAAAACAGCCGGTTGAACTGTCTCAGATTTTTTCTGCCAGAAATGTGTATGTTGAAAAAGGAAAAAATTATGTGCGTATGCATGGTGCTGTTACTTTAGGTGACGGAGGATCATTACACGATGTAATTAATATGTACAAAAAATACGGAACTGTGCCTAGAGAAGTTTATACAGGATTGAATTACGGTACTGATAAAAATAAATTTGCCGAGATGGCAGCTCTTATTGAAGGAGTGTTAACAGCAGTAGTTAAAAATCCAAACGGAGAATTGACTCCAAGCTGGGAAAAAGCATATGCTTCTGTTATTGATTCATACTTAGGAAAAGTTCCTGATAATTTTGCTTATAAAGGAAAGAATTACACTCCACAAAGTTTTGCAAAAGAAGTTGTTGGAATTAATCCTGATGAGTATGTAGAGATGTCCTCTTTTACAAGCGCTCCATATTATCAAAAAACGTTATTGGCTGTTCCGGATAACTGGTCATTTGATCAGGTTTATAATGTGAAAGTGAATGATATGACCGATGTTATTGATAATGCTTTGAAAAAAGGATACACTGTAGCCTGGGCGACTGATGTGAGTGAAAAAAGTTTTAGCTGGAAAAACGGAGTTGCTTATGTTGCATCAAAAAAATATGATGATATGACAGCTGAAGAAAAGGCTGATATGTTTAATGGGCCAAAAGCAGAGCCTGAAATTACAGCTGAAATGCGTCAGGCAGCTTTTGATAATTACCAGACTACCGATGATCATGGAATGCATATTATCGGTTTGGCAAAAGATCAGACTGGAAAAGAATACTACATCGTAAAAAATTCCTGGGGAGAAACTAATGACTATAAAGGTTTCTTGTTTGTGACTAAAAATTTCGTAAAATATAAAACAACTGCTTTGATGGTAAACAAGGGAGGGATTCCAACCGATATTGCCAAAAAATTAGGAGTATAATTTTCTTTATTTTTAAAGGACTAATCCCGACAGCGCTTATGAACAATGTGTTTTGAGGTTGTTGGGATTTCTTTTTTATTGATATAAAATAATTACCGTACACAAATCATTTTGCATATTTTTGTAAATTCCGGATTAAATAATTAAAAATGAGAACATTTGTTATAGGCGACGTTCATGGAGGTTTACTTGCCCTTGAACAAGTGATGAAAAAAGCCGAAGTTACTGAAAAAGACAGGTTAATATTTCTTGGAGATTATGTTGATGGTTGGAGTCAGTCACCTCAGGTAATTGATTATTTGATTAATCTTCAAAGTAAGCAAAACTGTATTTGTATCAGAGGAAATCATGATGAGCTGTTGTTAGAATGGCTTAAAAATGCAAAAAACAATGAGCTTTGGTATCAACACGGTGGTGAGGCTACGGTTTTGGCTTATGAAAAATTAAATAAAGGAGAAAAGCAGGTACATATAAAATTTTTAGAATCACTTGAAGATTATTATTTAGACGAACAAAACCGTTTATTTGTTCATGCAGGTTTTACAAATTTAAATGGCGTTGGTTATGAATACTTTCCAAAATTATTTTACTGGGACAGAACTTTGTGGGAAACAGCACTTTCTTTAGATCCAAACATGAAAAAAGAGGATTTGTACTATCCCAAGAGATTTACTTTGTATAAAGAAATTTTTATTGGACATACTCCCGTTAGCCGAATTGGCAAAACGGTTCCTGTAAATAAAGCCTGCGTCTGGAATATTGATACCGGTGCAGCCTTTAAAGGGCCTTTGACAATAATGAATGTAGATACAAAAGAATTTTGGCAAAGTGAGCCTTTAAACGAATTGTATTTTAATGAAAAAGGAAGAAATTAATCTGTAAAATTCTATTTTTGTAGATAAAAAAATATTTTAAAATTTATGAAAAAAATAATCACATTATCATTTCTGGTATTATTTGGTACAGCACATGCCCAGCAAGCTTTTAAAGGAAAAGGAGATGTAAAAGTTAATATTGGCGCTAATCTGCAAGACGGAGGCTCCGGAATACAAAGTTCTGTTGATTTTGGTCTGGCAGAGAACTTCTCTTATGGTTTTGTAGTTTCTTATTTGTTGGGAGTAAATGAATTTTCAGGGTTTTATAACGGAGGAACAACTCAATATACTAATGAAAAGCCGGATTTTAAAGATCGTTTCGATGCTAAATTCAGAATAAATGCGAACATTGGAAATGTTTTAAAGGTTGATGAAAAGTTAGATGTTTATCCGGGTTTAAGCTTAGGATTAAAAAATTTTGGTGGACATTTAGGAGGTCGTTATTTCTTTACTGAAGGATTTGGTGTTTTTACAGAGATTGGGTTTCCAATTGCTAAATACAGTGATGATAATGAATTGTTTGATGATTTGAATAATCAGGTTACTTTTAGTCTTGGGGCATCGTTTAACTTGTAAGGAGTTTTAAAAAACAAAAAAGCGGCGGTTTGAAATTTTTCAAACCGCCGCTTTTTTTGTTTAAAAATCTAACCGGAATTTATTTTGGATTGTAAAGTTTCATAAAATGGAAACAGCCATAGAAGAGAATTTTCATGATGTAGCTGTTAGTAAAAATAAGAATATTCCTGTTGTTTGAATTTGTTTGTTTTTTTATTTGAATTTTAAAATCTAAGATTAACTATTTCATGCAAATGCCAATATTTATAGGCTTTCGGAAGTTATTTTAACTATAACGTTTTAGTTGTATTATGAATATTTAAAATGATTATTTTTTTAACTATGTGTAATTTTATTCTAAAATTTTTTTAGATTAAGGAAAAATATTTATTTTCGTGTAATCGATTACATTTTTTCGATGACTTAAACTAAACTATCTATTTACTTAAACCACAATTATGAAAAGAATTTTACTTTACATGGCTTTGCTGTTTATTTCAGCACAAGTTGCGGCGCAAACAATAACAAAATCATCCGGATGGCTTGAGTCGGCTTTTGTTGAATGGTCTCCTGTGGCAGGAGCTGACAGTTATAATGTTTATTATACTGGCGGAGGAGAAACAAACAAAAAAATTGATGAACAGTTGATTCGTAGTTATGGGACTTATTTTCGTGCTGATGTTCTTGGACTTGCGGCAGGAAGTTACACAGTAACAGTGAAATCGGTTACGTCAGGTGTTGAAGGGGCTGGAGCAACAACGTTGCCCTTAACCGTTTTGGCTCAGGATCGTTCTGGTTTTGCCTTTGATGGTGGACGTGTTCCAGGAGGTTATAATGCAGATGGTACACCTAAAGCTGGTGCAATCATTCTTTATATTACTAAAAATACTAAAAACACAATTTCTTTTAATGTTGTAACCAATAATAAGGGCGGTGTAACTAACTCAGTGGGACTGCAAAACATTCTGTATGGTATTAAAAAAGGATATGAAACACGTCCTTTTATTATTCGAATGATTGGAAATATAACTGACCCATCTGTTTTAGAAGGCGGAGACATTGTTATAGAAAATAATAATAATGCTTCAAGTTATGTAACGCTTGAAGGCGTCGGAAATGATGCAGTTGCAAATGGTTGGGGTATTCGTCTTAAAAAAGCATCAAACATAGAAATTAGAAATATCGGATTAATGTTGACTGATGCCAGCGAAGGAGATAATATAGGTCTTCAAACTGACAACAGTTATGTATGGGTGCATAATTGTGATTTGTTTTATGGTGGAGCAGGCGGGGACGCAGATCAGGCAAAAGGTGATGGTGCTCTTGATAGTAAACGATCTACTTTTGTTACGTTTTCATATAATCATTTCTGGGATACCGGAAAATCAAATCTCTTAGGAAATGGCACTTCAGAACCTCAGGGTTATCTTACTTACCATCATAATTGGTATGATCATTCTGATAGCAGGCATCCGAGAGTAAGAACTCACACAGTTCATGTTTATAATAATTATTATGATGGAAACTCTAAATATGGAGCAGGGTCAACTTTAGGGTCATCTGTATTTATGGAGGCAAATTTTTTCCGTAATTGTAAATATCCGATGCTAACTTCTAAGCAAGGAACAGATATATTTTTTGATGCAAAAGGAACATTCTCTGGAGAAGCCGGAGGAACGATAAAAGCATTTAATAATGTTATGAGTGGCCAAACACGCTATGTGGTTTATGATGCCATAACTAATCCAATTGAATTTGATGCTATTGAAGTTACAGACAAATCATTACCTATCAGTGGTACTATAAAATCTAAGCTGGGAGCTAATATTTATAATAACTTTGATGTCAATCCTGCAATTATGTATGCTTATACTCCACATAGTGCTGAAGATGCCAAAACAAATACGATGTTGTATTCAGGACGTGTTGAAGGAGGTGATTTAAAATATGCTTTTAATAATGCAATTGACGATTCTTCTTCTGATGTTAACGTGGCATTAATGAGTGCGCTTACTTCTTATACGACAAAACTCGTATCAGTTCAGGGGGAAACCGATGTGGTTGGTAATCAAACTTTGACGTCAACCAGTAAAAATAATGATCAAACGGTTTCTGCGGGAGTTGCAATTAGCAATATTGTTTTTACTTGGGGAGGAGATGCGACAAATGCAAGTGTTGTAGGGTTGCCAAATGGAGTGACTTCAGTTGTAAATGCATCTGCAAAAACAATAACACTTTCTGGCACGCCTACTGAGACGATGGAATATACTGTTACGACAACCGGAACAACAGGGGCTTCCGCTTCTGATTCAGGGACTATAACCGTATTGCCTGCTAGTAGTCAAGTTCTTACTGTGAGCTCTAATAATAGTAGTCAAACAATTGTAAAAGGGTCCGCTATAGCCCCTATAGTGCTTACATGGAGCGGTGATGCAACTGATGTAGAAATTACTAATGAATTGGCAGATGGTCTTAATGCCCTAAAAGATGCGGTTGCAAAAACCATTACTATTTCTGGTACTCCAACTGCAACAGGATCTACAACTTTTACAGCAATTACCTCAGGAATTGCAGGAACGCCTGTTGCTGTTTCGGGTACAATTGTAGTTAATGCGGTTTCTGTTGGTGATCAAATACATAATTTCACATTGTCTGATAAAACAAATTCATTCTTTGCAATTTCAGGAAGCAATCTATCAAATTCAAGAGGAACTATGACTTATGAAGGTTTATCACTAAGTCTTTGTTTAAAATTGGAAAGTTCTGCTGGTGTAATTGAATTTGATACAACTCAACCAAGCACTTTGACATTAGTAATGAATGCTTCGTCAAATGCTACCACGTTTGTTGCTGGAGCAAATGCAAATATTGACGGAGTAAATCGTAGTGATGCAAGTGGAATACTTGTAATAACTCTTCCTGCCGGACATCATAAAATCATGAAAAGTGGAACAGGAAATATATTTTATGTAAAACTATCATACAGCACATTGGGTGTAGGAGATAATGTTAAGGCTTCGAAATTGGCTCTATATCCTAACCCTGTTTCAGATCAATTGTATATTTCTTCTGAAGATCAAAAAGTGAAAAACGTTCTTATTTACAGTTTGTCAGGAACTGTGGTAAAAAATATTTCCAGTGAAGTTGAATCTATTGATGTAAGTAATCTTGCTACAGGAAATTATTTAGTAAAAGTGACTACGGATCAAGGTTCGGTTACTAAAAAGATTATCAAAAAGTAATTTAAAAAAAACAGCTAATTGAAAGGCTTCCAATTTTGGAAGCCTTTTTTTGTTTGTGGTAGTTTTTGATTGAAATGATCTGTTTTTTAAATAAAGAAAAAGTGATTTTTGTGCTTGATTTTCAAATGATTATTCTTTTTTGAAGTTATTTTCTTATGTTTTTAATTTCATTTTTGAATTAAAAAAGACATCTAAAGTCAATAGCATTTTCAATGAATAAGATAAAATAATAAGCAATTAAAGTTTCGGAAGTTCTGTAAAATAAGGGCTTTTTCGGGTTGTGTAATTTATTGCATAAAATGTAATTAATTACATTTTAGTTATTATAATAACGTTATTTTTATTGAATATGTTTTTTTATTCTAAAAATATTATGAATATTAAAATTTTATATATTTTTGCGTAATCGATTACATTTTAAAGTTTGTATTCGTAAAATAAAAACCACTTTTAAATAACTATCAATTAACCAAAACCACAAAATGAAACAGAAGTTACTTTTTTTGATCTTTTTGTTTGTTTCTATGCAAACATGGTCGCAGCAAATTAATGAGGCAGCCGGCTGGCTTGAATCGGCTTTTATAAAATGGCAGCCTGTCAGTAATGCCCAGACTTACAATGTTTATTACACCGGAAATGGTTTTACAGACCAAAAAATTGACAATCAATTAATCCGTAGTTATGGTTCTTATTACCGCGCAGATATTCCGGGACTGAAGGCAGGAACTTACACGGTAAAAGTTAAGCCTGTTATTTCAGGTGTTGAAGGTGCCGGTACTGCAACAGGTACTTTGACAGTTTTAGCTCAGGACCGTAATGGTTTTGCTTTTGATGGGGGCCGTGTTCCGGGAGGATATAAAGCAGATGGTACTCCAAAAGATGGAGCGGTGATTCTTTATATCACACAAAATACCAAAAATACGATTTCAATGGATATTACCGGAGCAAGTGCAAATCCATGTGTAGGACTGCAAAATATTTTGTACGCCATTAAAAAAGGAAAAGATACCCGTCCGTTTATCATCCGTCTGTTAGGAAATATTACAGATATGACTGTGATGGAAGGCGGAGATGTTGTTATCGAAAATGCTAATAACGTATCAAGTTATGTTACTTTAGAAGGTGTTGGTAATGATGCGGTTGCCAATGGCTGGGGTGTGCGCCTTAAATCGGCTTCGAATATTGAAGTAAGTAATATTGGTTTTATGAACTGCAACAGTACAGCAGGAGATAATGTTGGAATGCAACAGGATAATGATCATATTTGGGTTCATAATTGTGATTTGTTTTATGGAGATGCCGGTAGCGATGCTGACCAGATAAAAGGAGATGGGGCATTAGATAATAAATCATCAACGTATGTTACATTGTCGTATAATCACTTTTGGGATAGCGGAAAAGCAAGTCTTTTAGGTTTGAGTGAAGGGACTACAACAGGTTTGTATATTACGTATCACCATAATTGGTTTGATCATTCAGATTCTCGTCATCCAAGGGTTCGTTATTATTCTGCGCACATTTATAACAATTATTATGATGGAAATTCAAAATATGGAGCAGGGTCAACATTGGGTTCCTCTTTATTCATTGAAGGAAATGTTTTTCGTAATTGTAAATATCCTATGTTAACTTCTAAACAAGGAACAGATATTTTTTATGATGCTACAGGTACTTTTTCTGGTGAAGCCGGAGGTACAATTAAGGCATTTAATAATACCATGACTGGTCAAACACGTTACGTTACGTACAATGCCACTAATTATCCTGTAGAATTTGATGCTATTGAAGCTGTAACCAGGGGAGAAGTTATTAGCAGTAGTATTAAATCAAAACTGGGAGCGAATAGTTACAACAACTTTGATACCAATGCTGCCTTATATGTTAAAAATCTGGTTGTTGACCAGCCTGCGGTAGCACAAACGAAAGTAGTGCAGTATTCAGGCCGTGTTTCAGGAGGAGATTTAAAATGGACATTTGATAATGCTGTAGATGATGCTTCGTCTACTGTAATCACAGCATTAAAATCGGCTCTTACAAACTACACGGGAACATTGGTTTCTGTACAAGGTGAAACAAGTGTAGTAAGCAATCAAACGCTTTCTTCAACTACGAATAATAACCAAACTGTGACAAGTGGTACAGCAATTAGTTCAATTGTTTTTACCTGGGGAGGAACAGCAACAGATGCTACGGTAACAGGATTGCCTGCATCAGGAATTACTTTTGTAAAAAATACTACTGCTAAAACCATCACTATTACCGGAACACCAACTGCTACGCTTTCTTACTCAATCAGTACAGTAGGAACAGGAACAGCAGCGACCGGATCAGGAACAATCACCGTTACCCCTGTAAGTGCTCAAACCCTTACTTCAACTACGAATAATAACCAAACTGTGACAAGTGGTACAGCAATTAGTTCAATTGTTTTTACCTGGGGCGGAAGCGCAACAGATGCTATGGTAACAGGATTGCCTGCATCAGGAATTACTTTTGTAAAAAACACTACTGCTAAAACCGTCACTATTACCGGAACACCAACAGCCACTCTGTCTTATTCAGTCACTACTGTAGGAACAGGAACAGCAGCGACCGGATCAGGAACAATCACTGTTACACCTGCAAGTGTTCAAACCCTTACGTCAACTACTAATAACAGTCAAACTGTGACAAGTGGTACAGCAATTAGTTCAATTGTTTTTACCTGGGGTGGAAGCGCAACAGATGCTACAGTAACAGGATTACCTGCATCAGGAATTACTTTTGTAAAAAATACTACTGCTAAAACCATTACTATTACCGGAACACCAACAGCAACGGTTTCCTATTCGATTACTACAAGCGGTACAGGTACGGTTGCTACAGGGTCAGGGACTATAACTGTTACGGGGACATCAACAGGGAATCAGATTCACAATTTTACAACTTCTGGAAAAACAAGTTCATTTTACACTATTAGCGGAAATATGAATTCGACTGCAGGTTCTGTGACGTATGCTGGTCTAACATTGACTGCTCGTTTAAAAATAGAATCCAGCACATCTATTACATATACCACAACTGCCGCTTCGACATTAACATTAGTATTCGACTCTAATTTTACCGGAACTATAAAAGTTAATAATGTGTCTTACACGGCAACAGCAGGAATCGTTACAGCATCACTTCCAGCAGGAGCAAATACCATAACAAAAGGCTCTGTTGCAAATTTGTTTTATATACGTACTGCGTATAATACAACTTCACGTATAGCGTCAAATTTATCTGATAGTTTAACAGAGGAAACGGTAGAGTCTAAGGCGCTGACTTTATATCCAAATCCGGTTTCAGGCGAGTTAAATATTGATTCAGATAAAACGATTCAAAAAGTTGAAGTGTATAATTTGACGGGAGCATTGGTAAATTCACAAGCAGGAAATAGTAATACTATAGATATGGGTAATCTTGCCAATGGAAGTTATTTGGTAAAAGTTTATACCGAAAACAGTGTAACTACAAAAATTATCATTAAAAAATAATACCCAACTAACTAACCATTATTTTTAAAGTAAAAGGCTTCCAAAATTTTGGAAGCCTTTTATGATTAATTCGGTATTTATAATCTACAAATCAAATTTAATTCCTTGTGCCAATGGCAGGCTTGTGGTATAATTAATGGTATTAGTCTGGCGACGCATATAAATTTTCCAGGCATCAGAACCGGATTCTCTTCCGCCTCCGGTTTCTTTTTCCCCGCCAAAAGCACCACCAATTTCGGCTCCGGAAGTTCCAATGTTTACATTGGCAATTCCGCAATCAGAACCTGTAACAGATAAAAACCTTTCTGCTTCACGTAAGTTGTTTGTCATAATGGCTGACGATAAACCTTGTGCTACACCATTTTGTTTTTCGATAGCATTATCGACTTCTCCCGAATATTTTATCAGATATAAAACTGGTGCAAAGGTTTCGTGCTGTACTATTTCGAATGTATTTTCTGCTTCGGCAATTGCGGGTTTTACATAACAGCCGCTTTCATAGCCCTCGCCGGAAAGCACGCCACCTTCAACTAAAATTGTTCCGCCTTCAGCAACAACTCTGTTCAGGGCTTTAGCATACATCTCAACTGCATGAATATCAATTAACGGACCAACATGATTGTTTTCATCAAGCGGATTTCCGATTCTTAATTGTTTGTAGGCTGTAACCAAAGCATCTTTTACTTTATTATATATACTTTCGTGAATGATTAATCGGCGTGTTGAAGTACAGCGTTGGCCGGCAGTTCCAACTGCACCAAAAACAGCACCGATCACGGTCATTTTAATATCAGCATCAGGAGTAACAATAATAGCATTGTTTCCGCCTAATTCTAATAATGATTTGCCTAAACGCCCCGCAACAGTCTGAGCTACTATTTTTCCCATTCGGGTAGAACCTGTTGCAGAAATTAGAGGGATTCGGGTATCGGCAGTCATTAATTCTCCTATCGAATAATCACCATTAATCAAACATGAAATCCCTTCCGGCAAGTTGTTTTCTTTAATAACCTGGGCAATTATATTTTGACAGGCAATTCCGCAAAGAGGTGTTTTTTCAGAAGGTTTCCAAACGCAAACATCACCTGAGATCCATGCCAAAGCGGTATTCCAGGACCAAACGGCAACAGGAAAATTAAAAGCCGAAATGATTCCGACCACTCCTAACGAATGATATTGTTCGTACATACGATGTCCGGGTCTTTCTGAATGCATGGTTAGTCCGTGTAACTGGCGGGATAATCCAACTGCAAAATCACAAATGTCAATCATTTCCTGTACTTCTCCGTAGCCTTCCTGCAATGATTTACCCATTTCATACGAAACTAATTTTCCAAGTGCTTCTTTATTTTGGCGTAATTTTTCTCCAAACTGACGTACAATTTCTCCACGCTGTGGTGCAGGGATTAAACGAAATGTTTTAAAAGCTTCCGTTGCCGATCGCATTACTTTTTCATAATCTTCAGCTGTGGACATTTTTACAGACGCAATTAATTTTCCGTCAACAGGAGAATAGCTGTCTAAAATTTCTCCGGATGAAAAATTATTTAAACCCGTTGATGTTCCTTCATTTATAAATTTGATGCCCAATTTTTCCAGAGCTTCATTTATTCCAAATTGAGATGCTATCGTTGTCATTGTAACTTTTTTGGTTTAAAATGTTATATTTTTACGTAAAGATATTGTTTTAAGATTGAATTTTATCATTGGAGGGCAAAGTAAATTTAGCGTTATTTTACAGGATTTTCGAAAATACAAGCAACTAAATTCATCTTAATTGATGAAATTTGTAATCATAAAAATATAGGTATGAAAATTATAAAAATGCTTTTGGGTTGTTTGATTTTACTATCAGTTAATTCATTTTCCCAAAAAGTTCAAAAGTCATTTTTTCAGGTTGTTTCTTTGGGGGTAAAGGGCGGAATTGATGAAAAAAACCTTTCAGCCTATTTAGTGGCACCTTCTAATACCAAAGATTATATTTGTCTGGATGCCGGAACCATCAATTCGGGAATCGAAAAAGCTATTGAGAATAAGGTATTCAAAGTTTCTGCAAGCGAGGTTTTACGAAAATATATTAAAGGATATTTGATTTCGCATGCCCATTTAGACCATGTTTCGGGTTTGATAATCAACTCGCCGGCAGATTCTTCAAAAACGGTTTATGCTACAAAAAGCTGTATGGAAATGATGGAAGAACATTATTTTAATGATAAAACATGGGCTAATTTTGGTGATGAAGGGCCAGGTTTTCATATTAAGCGTTATCATTTTCAGACTTTAAATATAGGAGAAGAAACTCCAATTACCAGTACAAATATGACGGTGAAATCCTTTCCGTTGAGTCATGTCAATCCTTATGAAAGCACTGCTTTTTTAATTAAAAATAATGATAATTATGTTTTATATCTGGGAGATACTGGCCCGGATGCGGTAGAAAAAAGCAGTAATTTAAAAGAGTTATGGACATCTGTTGCGCCATTGATTCAGAGTAAACAATTAAAAGGTATTTTTATAGAAGTTTCATTCCCAAATGAACAGCCCGATCAGTTTTTATTCGGACATCTGACACCGAAATATTTAATGGATGAACTTTATAAATTAGAAGAATTAGCCGGAAAAAATTCTTTAAACGGATTTAAAATAGTGATTACACATTTGAAACCGCCTGTAAAGAATATTATAAAAATTAAGGAACAGTTGAAATTTCAGAATGATTTAGGATTGAAGTTTATCTTTCCTGAACAAGGGAAAAGTTTTGAGTTGTAGAAGGGCTTTGCCGCAAAGAGCACAAGGTATAAAAAAGCAAAGTTCGCAAAGCTTTAATAAAAACTTTGCGAACCTTGCGTAAATCTTAGCGAACTTTGCGGTTAAGAAAATTTACAAATCAAATCCTAAATTCACGCCTAATTTTGTGGCAATGATTTTAGTAATTCTTTGCTTTAATTCCGGTATTTTGATGCTTTCGATAACGGCATTTGAGAATGCGTACATCAATAAAGCTTTAGCTTCTTTTTTCGGGATTCCGCGTGATTGCATGTAGAACATTGCGGTTTCATCAAGCTGTCCAACTGTACATCCGTGAGAACATTTTACGTCATCAGCAAAAATTTCCAATTGTGGTTTTGCGTTGATAGTAGCTTTATCACTCAATAAAATGTTGTTGCTTTTTTGGAAAGCATTTGTTTTCTGAGCTTCTTTTTCTACTAAAACTTTTCCGTTGAAAACGCCTGTCGAACGATCTGAGAAAATTCCTTTATAATCCTGAAAACTCTCGCAGTTTGGCTGTGCGTGGTTTACTAAAGTGTAATGGTCAACATGCTGTTTGTCATTTAAGATAGAAATTCCGTTAAGCGTACTTGTCAATCTTTCACCAAAATGATAAAAGTTTAAGTTGTTACGAGTTAAATTTCCACCAAAAGAGAAAGTGTGTACATAAGCATGACTTTCCTGTTGCTGCGAAACATAAGTATTGTCAACTAAGTTTGCTTCGCTGTTATCGTTTTGGATTTTATAATAATCAACAATGGCACGTTTTTGAGCAAAAATCTCCGTAACCGAATTGGTTAAAACCGGATTTTCATTCAGACTTTGGTGACGTTCGATAATCTGAACATGTGAATTTTCACCCACAATCACCAAATTTCTTGGCTGAACCATTAAAGCTGCTTCATTTCCGGTTGAGAAATACATAATCTCAATTGGTTTGTCGGCTACTTTTTTCTTCGGAATATTGATAAAAGCACCTTCAATTGCAAAAGCAGTATTCAATGAAGTCAAGCTGTCATCTTTGCTTGCAATTTGATTGAAATAGGTGTCAATAACCATTTTATATTTTGGTTTGGTTAATGCCGATGACATTAAGCAAACATCGATTCCGTCGTGTGTTGTGGAAGACAAATGCGAACTGAAAACACCATCAATAAATACTAATTTGTAAGTATCTATTTCGTGTAAAAAGTATTTTTTTACCTGATTAAATTCGATTGCATTTTCCTGCTTTGGAAAAACCGTAAAGTCATTTTTTAAGATGGCATTTAGCGATGTATATTTCCAGGCTTCTTCTTTTTTGGTTGGGAAACCTTTATTTTCGAAGTTTTTTAAGGCATTGGTGCGTATGTCATGTAAATCTGAATGTACATCGACGCGCTCTTCAAAAGCCATAAAAGACGATACTAATTTTTCTTTTAAATCCATTGTTCTTTTTAGTCTTAAAGTCGAAAGTCGAAAGTCGAAAGACTTTAGATTGTCGACTATTTTTGTGAAAAAATCATAAACTAAGTTGAGTCTAAACAGACTTTACAACTTTTGACTTTATGACTTTTGACTCAAATATTTAATGAAACCGCTTAATAATTTCGATATTTCTGTTATCGATTCTAAAAGCATTTCAAATTCTTCTTTTATAATATATTCTAAATCAAAAGCTAAATATAATTGAGATCTAACTTCTCCTGCCGATGCTTTGGCTACATATAAAAAGTAAACAAACTCTTTATCCGTATTTCTTTCAAAACCTTCTGCTATATTTGATGATATAGAAAGTGATGCACGTCTTATTTGTCTAACAAAATCAAAGTCTTTTTTGAAATTAGAATTTTCAGTAATCAAATATATTTTCTTGTTGAAGATTCGAGATTTTTGCCAGGAATTTATTTCTTCAAAAGATCGGAACTTACTCATCTAGTTTTTGGACTTTATGACTTTCGACTTTAAAACTTTCGACTCAGAATTAATTCTCCGCCTTAATCCAGTCGTATCCTTTTTCTTCCAGTTCGTAAGCCAATTCTTTTCCGCCAGATTTTACGATTCTTCCGTTGTACAAAACGTGAACGAAATCCGGAACGATATAATCTAATAAACGTTGGTAGTGTGTGATTACGATAATCGCATTTTTTTCGCTTTTCAATTTGTTCACACCATTTGCAACGATTCTTAAAGCATCGATATCAAGGCCAGAATCCGTTTCGTCAAGGATAGCCAATTTTGGTTCTAACATTGCCATTTGAAAAATCTCGTTTCTTTTTTTCTCTCCTCCGGAAAAACCTTCGTTTAGAGAACGAGAAAGAAATTTACGATCGATTTCTAATAATTCAGATTTCTCACGAATCACTTTCAGCATTTCGTTTGCCGGCATTTCTTCCTGACCGTTTGCTTTACGAGTTTCGTTGATGGCTGTTTTCATGAAGTTAGTTACACTTACTCCAGGGATTTCTACAGGATATTGAAACGAAAGGAAAACGCCTTTGTGCGCTCTTTCTTCTGGAGCTAAATCAGCAAGATCTTCTCCGTCAAGAATCACTTCTCCGTCTGTAACTTCATAGTTTTCGTTTCCTGCAATTACAGCAGAAAGTGTACTTTTTCCAGAACCGTTTGGTCCCATGATAGCATGAACTTCTCCAGCTTTTACTTCTATATTAATTCCTTTAAGGATTTCTTTATCACCAATTGAGGCGTGAAGGTTTTTTATTGATAACATCTTTTTTTTGTTTAAAGTTTCAGGTTTCAAGTTTTCTGTTATGCTGAAAAAGCGAAACGTTGAAAAATCTTTTTATTTTAATTGATATAAAAAATTCTTTTTTAATAGTTGTAAAGAACAAAGTTTCAGATCAAAAACCTGAAACTTGAAACTTTTTAACCCACAGATCCTTCTAAAGAAATCTCTAATAATTTTTGAGCTTCAACAGCAAATTCCATTGGAAGTTTATTCAATACATCTTTACTGAAACCGTTTACAATTAAGGCAATCGCTTTTTCAGTTGGGATACCTCTTTGGTTGCAATAAAAAACCTGATCTTCTCCAATTTTACTTGTAGTTGCTTCGTGCTCGATTTTAGCCGATGGATTTTTACTTTCAATATAAGGGAAAGTATGCGCTCCACAATTGTTCCCCATTAAAAGAGAATCACATTGCGAAAAGTTTCTTGCATTCTCAGCTCTTGGCGAAATCTGCACTAATCCACGGTAGCTGTTTTGAGATTTTCCAGCCGAAATACCTTTAGAAATAATAGTCGATTTAGTGTTTTTTCCTAAATGGATCATTTTAGTTCCCGTATCTGCTTGCTGGTAATTATTGGTAACGGCAATAGAATAAAATTCTCCTACCGAATTATCTCCTTTAAGTACACAAGAAGGATATTTCCAGGTTACAGCAGAACCAGTTTCAACTTGTGTCCATGAAATTTTAGCGTTTGTTTCGCATAAACCTCTTTTGGTTACGAAGTTGTAAACTCCACCTTTTCCTTCTTTATTTCCCGGAAACCAGTTTTGAACGGTAGAATATTTAATTTCTGCATCATCCAAAGCGATTAGTTCAACCACAGCAGCGTGCAATTGGTTTTCGTCACGACTTGGAGCAGTACAACCTTCAAGGTAAGAAACGTAACTTCCGGCATCAGCAATAACCAAAGTTCTTTCGAATTGTCCGGTTCCTGCCTGATTGATTCTGAAATATGTTGAAAGTTCCATTGGGCAGCGAACGCCTTTTGGTATATAACAGAAACTTCCGTCAGAGAAAACAGCTGAGTTTAAGGCAGCATAAAAGTTATCTTTTTGAGGTACAACAGTTCCTAAATATTTTTTTACTAATTCAGGATGTTCTTTAATAGCTTCAGAAATCGGACAGAAAATAATGCCTTTTTCGGCCAATGTTTTCTTGAAAGTTGTTGCTACAGAAACAGAATCGACCACAATATCCATAGCGACATTGTTCATCATTTTTTGTTCGTCAACAGAAATTCCTAATTTTTTGTACATCTCTAAAAGCTCCGGATCTACATCGTCCAAAGTTTTGTTAGGATCTACTTGTTTAGGTGCTGAATAATAAGAGATTGCCTGAAAGTCCGGTTTTTGATAATGAACATTTGCCCATTCCGGTTCAATCATTTCTTTCCAGGCACGAAAAGCCTCGATGCGCCATTCAGTCATCCATTCCGGCTCTTCTTTTTTAAGTGAAATAGCTTTTACAATTTCTTCATTTAAACCAATAGGGAATGTATCCGATTCTATATTGGTATAAAATCCGTATTCGTATTCTTTAGTTTCGAGTTCGATTTTTAAATCGTCTTCTGTGTATTTGCTCATTATTTTGATGTTGTCTTAAAGTTTGAAAGTCCAAAGTTTGAAAGTCAGTCTGAAATCTTAAAGACTTGATGACTTTCGGCTTTTGACTAAAGAGAAAATGATTCTCCACAACCACAAGTTCTGCTTGCATTTGGGTTGTTGAATACAAATCCTTTACCGTTTAATCCGCCCGAGAATTCTAAAATTGTTCCGGCTAAATAAAGGAAAGATTTTTTTTCAACTGCAATTGTTATGTCGTTGTCTACAAATATTTTATCGTCTTCGCCTTTGGTTTTGTCAAATTTTAAATCATATGACAAACCAGAGCATCCACCGCTTTTTACTCCTACACGTACGTAGTCATGTGCGGCATCAAAACCATCATCATTCATCAAATCGATGATTTTCTTTTTGGCTGTATCAGAAACTTTTATCATTGTTTATGGTATTTGTATTTTTCTTTCATTTTTAATTCAGATTCAAAAAAATATCAATTTTTTAAAATGCTGGATTTCAATGCTGAAATGAAATTATTTGCAAAGATACGACTTAAAAACCTTTTTCCATAACGGTTCACATTATTATAACAAATGTTAAAATAGATAATACTTATTTTTGAATATAAATTGTTTTAAACAGAAACATTAGAACTCAAAATATTGACAAGAATTTGTATTAATTTGAAGAAAGTACTTTAGGATTTTACTTCGTCTGTTCGATTCGCTCGGGTTTCAGATTTAAAAAAAACGGATAAAATTATCTGCAAAATCTGTCGAATCTGCGAGCTTATTTTTTCTCGCAGATTTGGCAGATTCGACAGGTTTTCAAAAACTTAAAATTTTAAAATTTGTGATTAAAATGATTTGTTGAATAGAATTTAAACGAAAAATTTTAGCAATAAAAAAATAGGATTTCCTAGTTTTGTTTTATCTTAGAAATTTTACTTATGAAACTTTATCCAATAGAATCAGGAAATTTTAAATTAGACGGAGGCGCCATGTTTGGAGTGGTACCCAAAACAATTTGGAATAAAACCAATCCTGCCGATGCTAATAATTTAATTGACATTGCCGCTCGCTGTCTGCTTATCGAAGATGGAAATCGTCTGATTTTGATAGATACCGGAATGGGAAACAAACAATCTGAGAAATTTTTTGGTTATTATTCACTTTGGGGAAGCCATTCCCTGGATGGTTCTTTGGCAAAATATGGTTTTCACAGAGATGATATTACCGATGTTTTTATGACGCATCTGCATTTTGATCATTGTGGCGGAAGCGTGCAATGGAATGCCGACAAAACCGGATATGAGCCGGCGTTTAAAAATGCTAAATTCTGGACCAATGAAAATCATTGGGAATGGGCAACAAACCCTAATGCTCGTGAAAAAGCCTCTTTTTTAGCAGAGAATATTTTGCCGATGCAGGAAAGCGGACAATTAAATTTTATTGAAAGACCCAAAAGTGATTTTGGTTTCTCAAAAGAATTGGGTTTTGAGATTTATTATGTTGATGGTCATACCGAAAAACAAATGATTCCACATATTCAATATCAGGATAAAACTATAGTTTTTTGCGCTGATTTATTGGCTACTGCCGGACATATTCCGCTTCCGTATGTTATGGGATATGACACTCGCCCTTTATTGACAATGCCTGAGAAATCAAAATTGTTGGATGCTGCTGCAGATCATAATCATTATTTGTTTTTAGAACACGATGCACATAACCAGATTATAACCGTTGAGCATACCGAAAAAGGGGTTCGGTTAAAAGAAGTTTTTACTTGTGAGGATATTTTATTGACTAACCCCTAAATAATCGATACAGATTATCCAGGGTTAGTCAAATTTTATAAACTAAATTATTGTTTTATAAATTTAGTGGTATGGCCACCTTCTAATTGTAGAATGTACACTCCATTGGTTAGGTTTTGAACTTCTATTTTTTCATTATTAGAAACACTGCCCTTACCTGCTTTTATTCCTAAAATACTAAATATACTATAGCGTACTGTTTGTGATAAACCAGAAACAGTGATAAAATCTTTAGCTAAAGTAGGATATACTAGTATATTTTTATCTGATAAATGAGATGGTATATTTAAAGTATTTACAGAAAAATCTTCCCATACAGTAGCATTTTTATAATCATCAACAATACCCGGAAAAGAAACATTTAAGGTAATGGTGCTTAAATTAAGTGAAGAAAAAACATCACTATTTATAACTAAAGGAGTTGCCCAGCTAACATTTACAGACCTTAATCCTGAACAATATCCAAAAGCTTCATCCCCAATACTGGTAACAGAATTTGGTATAGCCAAAGACGTTAATCCTGAACAAGAAGCAAAAGCATAATCTCCAATACTAGTAACAGAATTTGGAATAGTTACAGCTGTTAATCCTGTACATTCTCCAAAAGTACCTTCACCAATATTTGTAACAGAATTTGGAATAGTTACAGACGTTAATCCTGTACATTCCACAAAAGCATAATCACCAATACTTGTAACAGAATTTGGAATAGTTACAGACGTTAATCTATAACAATATACAAAAGCACCTTCACCAATACTTGTAACAGAATACACTATACCAGCATTGGTAACAGAATTTGGAATAGTTAAAACTCCTGTTGGCTTAGAAACATATCCAATTACACTTACTTCAGACCCAGAAGATTTAGTATATATTAAGTTATCAACTATAAAGTCTAAATTAGCAGAAAGAAAATCTTTCCAGACATTGCTTGTTTTATAATCAGTAGCATTACCCGGAGATGAAACATTTAAAGCAATAGTTTTTAAACTAAGCCCAGAAAACACATTACTATTTATAACTAAAGGATTTGCCCAGCTAACATTTACAGCCGTTAATCCTAAACAATTAGAAAAAGCATTTCCACTAATACTTGTAACAGAAGTTGGAATAGTTAAAGACGTTAATCCTATACATCCTCCGAAAGCATAATCACCAATACTTATAACAGAAGTTGGAATATCTAAAGATGTTAATCCTGAACAAGAAACAAAAGCATAATCACCAATACTTGTGACAGAATTTGGAATAGTTACAGCCGTTAATCCGTAACAAGAATAAAAAGCACCTTCACCAATACTTGTAACAGAAGTTGGAATATCCAAAGACGTTAATCCGGAACAAAATTTAAAAGCATAATAACCAATGCTGGTAACAGAATTTGGAATAGTTACAGCCGTTAATCCTGTACATTCTCCAAAAGCACCTTCACCAATACTAATAACAGAGGCTGGAATATCTAAAGACGTTAATCCGGAACAATTAAAAAAAGTATAATCACCAATACTTGTAACAGAAGTTGAAATATCCAAAGACGTTAATCCGGAACAATTAATAAAAGCATAATTACCAATACTTGTAACAGAATTTGGAATACTTACAGCTGTTAATCCTGAACAATTAGAAAAAGCAGAATTACCAATACTTGTAACAGAATTTGGAATACTTACAGACGTTAATCCTGTACATTCCTCAAAAACCGAATCACTAATACCAGTAACCGAATACACAATACCAGCATTATCAACAGTAGAAGGAATAGTTAAAACTCCTGTTGGCTGAGAAACGTATCCAATTACACTTACTTCCGTCGCTGAAGATTTAGTGTATATTAAATTATCAACCTTAAGGCGTGAATTAATAGATGAAAAATCTTTCCATACATCAGTTATTTTATAAACATCAACATTACCCGGAGAATAAACATTCAAGGCAATAGTGTTTAAACTAAGACCAGCAAACACATCACTATTTATAGCTAAAGGAGTTTCCATGCTAACATTTACAGCCGTTAATCCGAAACAATAAGCAAAAGCAGAATTATCAATATTGGTGACAGAATTTGGAATACTTAAAGACGTTAGTCCGGAACAAAAAGCAAAAGTAGAATTACCAATACTGGTAACAGAATTTGGAATATCTAAAGACGTTAATCCTGAACAAGAAGAAAATGCATAATTACCAATACTTGTAACAGAATTTGGAATACTTAAAGACGTTAGTCCGGCACAACCGGTAAAAGCTCTTTCATCAATACTTGTAACAGAATTTGGAATACTTAAAGACGTTAATCCTGTACAACCAGCAAAAGTATAATTACTAATACTTGTAACAGAATTTGGAATACTTAAAGAGGTTAATCCTGAACAATAAGCAAAAGCAGAATTACCAATACTTGTAACAGTATTTGGAATACTTAAAGACGTTAATCCTACACAACCAGTAAAAGTATAATTACTAATACTTGTAACAGAATTTGGAATACTTAAAGAAGTTAATCCTGAACAAGAAGCAAAAGCCTCTTCACCAATACTTGTAACAGAATACAAATTACCAGCATTAGTCACAGTACTAGGAATAGTTAAAACTCCTGTTGGCTGGGAAACATATCCAGTTAGACTTACTTCCGACCCAGAAGATTTTGCATATATTAAGTTATCAACTATAAAGTCTAAATTAATAGAAAAAAAATCTTTCCATAAATTACTTTTTCTATAATCAGTAGCATTACCCGGAGATGAAACATTTAGACCAATAGTTTTTAAACTGAGCCCAGAAAAAATATTACTATTTATAACCAAAGGAGTTGCCCAGCTAACATTTACAGACTTTAATCCTGTACAATTATAAAAAGCAAAATTACCAATAGTTGTAACAGAATTTGGAATAGTTACAGACATTAACCCAGAACAATTATAAAAAGCAGAATCACCAATACTGGTAACAGAATTTGGAATAGTTACAGACATTAACCCTGAACAATTATAAAAAGCTGAATAACTAATACTGGTAACAGAATTTGGAATATCCAAAGACGTTAATCCGGAACAATTAAAAAAAGCAGCCACACCAATACTTGTAATAGAATTCGGAATATCAAAAGACGTTAATCCGGAACAATTATAAAAAGTACCTTCACCAATACTGGTAACAGAATTTGGAATAGTCAAAGATGTTAACCCTAAACAATTATAAAAAGTATAATTACCAATACTGGTAACAGAATTTGGAATAGTCACAGACGTTAACCCTGAACAATTATAAAAAGCATTATTACCAATATTTGTGACAGAATTTGGAATAGTTACAGCCGTTAATCCTGTACAAGAATTAAAAGCGCTATCACCAATACTTGTAACAGAATACGAATTACCAGCATAAGTAACAGTACCAGGAATAGTTAAATCTCCAGTTGGCAGGGAAACGTAACCAATTACAGTTACGTTCGATCCGGAAGATACCTTATAAAATAAGTTATTAACGGTAAAGGTTTGTGCACTTACTAATGTTGTCATTAACATCAATAATACACACCATAATTTTAAGGGTAATTTTTTTTTCATATCTAAGTTTTTAAAAGAAGCTATAAAATTAGGATATGACAAAATATTTATAAAAATTTTAGGGGGGACAAATAGGGGACAAATTTCAAGTGAATCTTTAATTGTTTGAAATTGAGTGTTTTGATTTTTTTTGTTATAGCAGCATCAAAATAAAATGGTCTGTTATAAGCTAAAAATTATTGTGCTAAATCATTATCTCATGATTAGCACAATAATTTTGATTAAGATTCTTATTTTTGTTATAAACAAATTTTAAAGAATCCTGACACATGGAGTACGCTCAGAAAAAAGCTGTAACACTGTTGCTGTTTTTGTTTGCTCTTTTTTTTTCACAATCCTATTCCCAAACAATCGTTGTGCCTGCACAAGATTTACGGCAAGATTTTGAACGTACGCTACATCAGGAAATCCCGTCGCAAGATACTCTTTCAGTAAAAAATTTTCTTAAACCACTCCAGCAATCTCGTAGTGAAAAAGTGCAGGTTTTATACTATGGCTTATTAGCAAATGGTTATGCCGATTTTTTTGATGAAATGAATGCCAAAAGTGATGAAAACTATTTACTTTCTATACAAAAAGCAAAAAAAAGTAAAGACGAAGCGCTTGTAGTTTGGTCGCAATTTAATTATTGCAAATACCTGTATTACTACAGAAAAATGGACAAGCTAATTCCTGTGCTGCTTGAAACCATTGACAACGCTAATAAAATCAATCCTGAGCAAATGATTTTGCCTGGCGAAACCTACAAAATATTTGGGTGGATCATGATGCGAGTTGATGATCATGAATTGGCGTTAGAATTTTTAAAAAAAGCATTGCACTATACTCCCAAAGATTCGTCTGATTATGGTGCTATTTTAAATGCGATTGGTAACTGTTATTTAAATAAAGGAAACACTCAAAAAGCCAACAGCTATTTTGACAAAACAGCAACTGCAGCCTTACGGATTAATGATCAAATTCGATATGCCAAAGCACTTGGAGACAAAGCATTGATTGCCGAAAAGACCGGAGATTTAAACGCAGCCATCACTCTTTTAGAAAAAGATATTGCGTTGTCAATCGAATACGGGAATGAAAAAAACAACATGTATGCATCGATCTTAATGGCAAGAATACTTTTAAAACAAAAAAAGATTACTGCTGCAAGTACTTATTTGCAAAAAGCCGAAGATATTGCTATTACGAAACTATATTATCGTGATTCTTTAAAAGAAATAATTGAATTAAAATTAAAAATATCTAATGGCAAAGATCCGGAAAAAGAACTTATTTTACACCGACAATTAAAAGTCTTAGAGAACTGGCTACTTATGACCGATGGGGATTTTGCATTGCGGAAATCCAACTGGATTGTACAAAAAACAAAATATGAAAATGAAGTAAAAAGTACCCAGGTAAAACTTGTTCGTGAATCTAAAATAAATAAAATATACGTCATCATAATTTTATTAGCTATTATGCTGATCTTCCTGATTGTCATTTTTTCTAAAAAACGCTTAAAAAACATTAGTCTTGAATACGATAAAAAAACCATGTACTATGAAATTGAGAAATTAAGATATGAAAAAACCATTAGCGAAGCGAATCAGGATTTGAATACACAAATTCAATATCTTCACAATAAAAACAGTCAGATTTCTAAATTAAAATTAGAACTCGAAGCCATTCACCAATCTCCATCTTCTTTTCTTGAAGAGAAGAACGGAAAGCTGCAAGCCTTATTAGACTCTCATTTAATGACTGAAGAAAACTGGAGTAGTTTCAAAAGAGAATTCCAAAAAGAATATGTAGATTTCACTCAAGTGCTGGCTGTGGAGTTTCCCGAACTAAAGGAATCCAATCTAAAAATTATCATGCTTCAAAAATTACGCTTTAACAATCCCGAAATAGCCTCTCTGTTGGGGATTACCGTAGAAGCAGTTAAGAAAAGTAAACAGCGTTTGAAAAAAAAGATGGGAAACAGATATAATTTACTATTTGAATTTATTGAAGGTGTTTAGTTCGGCTATTTAAATTCGAGTACGCTCATGACCAAATTATAACCGTTGGGTATACTGAAAAAAGAGTCAGGTTAAAAAAAGTTTTTACTTGTGAAGAAAAATTCTTTAAAAGAAATTTAAAAGCATCAAAAATGCCGTTTTCAGGGAATGAAAACGGCATTTTTGATTTTAATCGATTTGATATTATTCTACTATAACTTTTTTAACAGAAGCAGCATCCTTATTTATTAGGTATACAAAATAAACTCCTTTTGGTAAATCGGAGAGGCTGATTGTATTGTTAGTATTACCTGAGTTCAAAGTAAAAGATTTTACCAATTGTCCTAATGTATTGTAAACGGTTGCTTTTTCTAACGAAATATTTGCAATAGTAACTTCGTTTTTTGTTGGATTTGGATAGAGTGTTACTTTATCAAAAACAGCATCTTCAATTCCTAAAGAACAACTTGTAGAGTAAGTAGTTGAAGTCTCTTTAATCTTAGACCAGTTGGTGTTTGAAAAAGCGGCATTGTCTACTTTAATACAGGCAAGCTGGTTGAGTCCAAGAAAAGAAGTAGCGTAGCTTGCAGCGTTTTTCCCGGTTACATTGAGTATAATCATGTTTGTATTATTTCCGTTTTGCAGATTCAAAAATACCAGAGGATTTGATACAACATACACAATTGTAAGTTTGCTGTTTTTAGATAAATCCAACGACGTAATTTGATTGGAAAACGCAATCAATCTCTCCAAAAGAAGATTATAAGAAAGATTCAGATTTGTTATTTGATTGTTACTGCAATCTAAATTTGTCAGAGATGTGAAATTTTCAATACCAGATAAATCTGTGATGTTGCTGTTTGAAAGGTCTAAAGAAGTAACAGCACTTATATCTGAACTGGAAATTTTACCGTTTAAACCGTCGGTATCAATTCCTAAATCAATTAATTTTTGCTCAAAATGAGTGTCTTTTAATGTTATGTATGCTACAGTGCAATTGGTATTATAGGTGGCAGTTGCATCTTTAAAAGTTGCCCAATTAGTATTTGAATATTCCGCATCGTCAACCTGAATGCAGGTTAAATTTGGGTTTTCTGTAAAATTCACCGAATTTCCTAAAAGTAAATTATTACCATTTTTAAGATTTAAACTGGTTAGACTATTCGCACTTACATCCAGATTTTCCAGTACTATATTTTTAGAAATATCTAACTTAGAAAGTTTATTGTATGAAATGTATAAATCAATTAAGTCTTTATTGTTTGATATATCTAAGGCAGTTAAAAGGTTTCGGTGTGCAGATATAGATACAATTGAATCATTTTTTGTTATATCAAGACTTGTTAACTTATTATCTGATACAATAAGTTCTTTAAGGTATTCGTGTTTTTCTACATTTACTGATGAAATTTTGTTATTAGCACAATTTAACTTACTCAATAATTTATTTTTAGAAATATCGATTGTGGTTAAATTATTATTCTGACATTCTAAAATCGCCAAATCTGCAAAAGCTTCAATTCCTGTTAGATCAGAAATATTGCTTGATGAAATGTCTAACGATGATTGCCATACCAAATTATCAGTTAACACTTTTCCGTCTGGAGCATCTTCATCAAGTCCCAATTCAATTAATTTGTTTTCAAAATTAAGATCAGGAATTAGTGTATAAAACATTGGTTTTGGAGCATTATATAATGTAGTAATTTCCTGCGGGGTTAAAATGCGGTTCCAAATTCCGATGTCGTCTATTGAACCTTCAAAAAAGTTGTTTGATTTATTTTTACCTATTCTAAAAAGATTTCCAAACCCATTTGTATATAAATCAGCAGATCCGCTTAACTTTAATTGATTATTTATGTACAATGAAAAGGTATTAGTTTCATCATTAAAAACCATAGCAAAAAATGTCCACTCATTATTAAAGTAATTGTCCTGTGATTGAAAAGTTTTTGAGTCAAACTGTATATCTAAATATCCTTTACGATAAAAACTGATTTTAAACCAATAATTTGGATCAGATACATTTCCATAATTTAAAAGACAAAAATCCATTTCTTCGGATATAACTGGACTATCAGCCTGAAACCATCCGGTAATCGTCCGTGATCCTCCTTTCAAAGGATAGTTAAGTACATCTGCTTCAATATAACTGCTTTCTCCATTAAAATAGTAAGCATTCCTGTGAAGTCCGAATCTATCGTGCGTTATCGTAGCATCTACAACAGTTCCATGAGAACCATTTCCACTCACATCATCGGCATTTCCATTAAATGGATAATAGGCAAGAAGACCATCCGAAGGGATATAATCCGGAATATCTGAAGATTGTGCATAAATAGAAAAATTGGCCAGTAAGAGAATAAAAAGTAGTTTTGTTTTCATAAATTTCATTAAGAGTTTCAATTTGCAATGATACAAATTATAAGTGATTTCCTTGATTTAATAAATGTTACAGGTCCAGTTCATAATTGTTTAGGCTAATTTTAAAATATTGATTTCAGAAACAAAATTCATAACACATTGTTAACGGTTAGTTTTTTGTAACAAAAAAGCATAATTTAGTCCCATCTTTAACTTTACATTATATATAGGTACATGAGTAATATAAAATCTCTCAATTTATCTGCTTTTACATTACTTGTTTTAGCAGGTTGTGGCGCAACTATGCAGGCGCAAGTTTCAACTCAAAAAGAATTTATTACGGCTCCTTTGGCCGTTGTTAAAAAAGCACCGGTTACTGAAAATGAACTAAAAAGGTGGAGTCATCTTGATTTAATTAAAGATTCTATTCCGGGAATGAGTGTAGATAGAGCCTATGCAGAATTACTACAAGGAAAAACAGGTAAAAAAGTAATTGTTGGGGTTGTAGATTCAGGAGTTGATATCGAACACGAAGATTTACAGGGAGTGATTTGGACAAATCCAAAGGAAATCCCCGGAAACGGAATCGATGATGACAAAAATGGTTACATTGATGATATTCACGGATGGAATTTTCTGGGTGATGTTGTAAAAGAAAATCTTGAAATGACCCGTATTGTTAAAAAAGGAGATGACGGTTCTGAGCAATATAAAAACGCTTTGGCACAGTACACTGAAAAATACGACAAGGCCATAAAAGATAAAGAACAGGTAGATTTTTTATTAGATGTACACAAAACTATCAAAACAGCTTTAAATAAAACGACTTATAAAGTTGAAGATTTGAATACAATCACTTCTACTGATCCAAAAGTAGCGAGAAGTAAAGCTGTAATGACACAAATTTTTACAAATGCTGGGCCAACTTTTGATCCTGAAGTTGAATTGGAGGACTACAGGGAGCATGTTTATAATCAGTTAAATTATAATTTAAACAAGGATTTTGACGGAAGAAAGCCTTTAGGGGATAATGCCGAAGATATTAAAAGCACTAAATACGGAAACAATATTGTTTTTGGTCCAGATAAAGAAGAAGCATTACACGGAACTCACGTTGCCGGAATTATTGCTCAGGTTCGTGGTAATAATTTAGGCGGAGACGGTGTTGCAAACAATGTTGAAATCCTGACTGTCAGAGCAGTTCCTGACGGAGACGAATATGATAAAGATATCGCTTTAGCAATTCGTTATGCGGTAGATAACGGAGCAAAAGTAATTAACGGAAGTTTTGGAAAAAGCTTTTCTCCACAAAAAAAATGGGTATATGATGCTATAAAATATGCCAAGAAAAAAGACGTTTTAATTGTTCATGCGGCAGGTAATGACGGTTATAATATCGATGAAACAAAAAATATTAATTACCCAAATGATTCTGAAGATAATATTAAAGAATTTGCAGATAATCTAATCACAATTGGGGCTATTAATAAGGCTTATGGGCAAAATGTAATTGCCGGGTTTTCTAATTTCGGAAAAATAAATGTAGATGTTTTTGCTCCCGGAGAAGAAATTTATGCAACAATTCCAAACAATAAATATAAATATCTGCAGGGAACTTCAATGGCATCGCCAAACGCAGCAGGAGTTGCGGCTTTAATCCGTTCTTATTATCCAAAGCTAAAAGCAGCTCAGGTTAAAAAGATTTTAATGGATTCCGGAGTGGCTCTTCCTGAAAAAGTGGTTTTAGGTGAAGAGAAACCAGAAGCAGTTTCTGCCACAGAATCATCAAAAACGGCTAAAATGGTGAATGCCTATAATGCTTTATTGATGGCTGAAAAAATGTCTAAAAAATAAAATTTATCGTTTTTAATAATCTAACTACAAGTTTACAAGATCACTTTTGTAAACTTGTAGTTTTTTAAATAATACCGTAATGAAAAAAATTATCCTTCTTTCTTTTTTGAGTTTTGGTTTTCATAATTCTTTTGCACAAAGCGCTCCATATTGGCAGCAACACGCCGATTATAAAATGGAGGTTTCGATGGATGTAAAAAACTATCAATACAAAGGGAAACAGGAATTGGTTTATACGAACAATTCTGCAGATACTTTAAAGAAAGTTTTTTATCATTTATTTCCAAATGCTTTTCAGCCTGGAAGTGAAATGGATGCCCGTCTTCATTTTATAAAAGATCCTGACGGAAGAATGGTAACTAAGGTAAAAGGAGCTGACGGTAAAGAGACGAAACAAAGCCGAATAGAAACTCTGAAGCCAAACGAAATTGGATTTTTAAAAATCACAAACTTCAAACAAGATGGTGCCGTTGCTCAGACAAGAGTTTCGGGAACAATCTTAGAAGTAACTTTGGCTAAACCAATTTTACCAAATTCAAAATCGACTTTTACCTTAGATTTTGACGGACAGGTTCCGGTACAGGTACGTCGTTCGGGAAGAAATAATTCTGAAGGAGTTGAACTTTCAATGTCGCAATGGTATCCAAAATTAGCCGAATTTGATTTTGAAGGCTGGCACGCTGATCCTTACATTGCAAGGGAATTTCACGGCGTTTGGGGTAATTTTGACGTAAAAATTACCATTGATAAAGACTACACCATTGGTGGTTCCGGATATTTACAGGATAAAAACTCCATCGGTCATGGTTACGAGGATGAAGGCGTAAAAGTGGTTTATCCAAAGAAAACAAAAACGTTGACCTGGCATTTTATCGCACCAAATGTGCACGATTTTACATGGGCAGCTGACAAAGAATATACACACGATATTGTAAAAGGACCAAACGATGTTGATTTGCATTTCTTTTACAAAAACAATCCAAAAACTACTGAAAACTGGAAACAACTAGAACCTTTAATGGTGAAGGTGATGGATTACTACAATCAGAAAGTAGGACAGTATCCATACAAACAATATTCATTTATTCAGGGTGGCGATGGCGGAATGGAATATGCCATGTGTACTTTAATGTTAGGAAACGGTACGCTTGAAGGAATTACAGGAACCGCTACTCACGAATTAGGACATTCCTGGTTTCAGCATATTCTGGCTTCGAACGAATCAAAACACCCGTGGATGGACGAAGGTTTTACAACTTACATTGAAGACAGTGCTTTGAATGAATTAGCCGGAGATAAAAAAGTTTCAAATCCGTTTAAAGCAAATTATGCGGCTTATTACAGCTTAGTAAATTCCGGTAAGGAGCAATCGCAAACTACGCATGGCGACCGTTATGACGAAAACAGACCTTACAGTATTTCGTCATATATTAAAGGAAGTATCTTTTTGTCTCAATTGGAATATGTAATTGGAAAAGAGAATGTTGATGCTGCTTTAAAAAGGTATTTTAATGATTTTAAATTCAAACATCCAACTCCAAATGATATTAAAAGAACAGCCGAAAGAGTTTCAGGTGCAGAATTAGACTGGTATTTGACAGATTGGGCACAAACAACCAATACTATTGATTACGGAATTAAAGATGTTGCTGATAATGCAGGAAAAACAACTGTTACTTTAGAAAGAATAGGCAGAATGCCGATGCCAATTGATTTAAAAGTGGATTATACAGACGGAACTTCTGAAACGTTCTACATTCCGTTACGAATGATGAATTTCATCAAACCAAATCCAAATCCAAACGAAAAGAGAACTGTTTTAGAGGATTGGGCGTGGGCACAATCCAATTATAGTTTTACAATTGATAAAAACAAAACGGCAATCAAAAAAATCACCATCGATCCAAGCGGATTAATGGCTGATGTGAAAGCGGCAAATAATGTTTTTGAAGTGAAGTAAATTTCATTTAAGGATAATAAAAAATCTCGTTTAATTTTCAGGAATGAATTTTAAACGAGATTTTTAATTTTTATTTATTTCCGATTTACCTCAAATGCTCCAGCATATCTTTGGTCATCGATTCCAAATCAAATTTATGGTTCCAGTTCCAGTCAGCTCTTGCATCAGAATCATCAATACTTGCCGGCCAGCTGTCCGCAATTTTCTGACGGAAATCAGGATTATAAGTGATTTCAAATTCAGGAATGTGTTTTTTAATTTCGGCAGCAATTTCGGTTGGAGTAAAACTCATGGCAGCTAAATTGTATGAAGAATGTATTTTGATTTTTTCAGCCGGAGCTTTCATGATATTGATTGTGGCATCAATGGCATCGTCCATATACATCATCGGCATTTTAGTTTCTGATGATAAAAAGCATTCGTATTTTTTATCGGCAATAGCTTTATAAAAAATATCAACAGCATAATCTGTAGTTCCGCCACCAGGAGGAGTTGACCAGCTAATTAGACCCGGATAACGAATGCTTCTCACATCCACTCCGTAAATATTATGATAGTATTCGCACCATCTTTCTCCTGCCTGTTTGCTGATTCCGTAAACGGTCGAAGGTTCCATAATGGTGTATTGTGGCGTGTTTTCTTTTGGGGTTGTGGGACCAAAAACGGCTATACTCGATGGCCAGAATATCTTTTTTATCTTTTTGGCTTTCGCCAGATTCAAAACATGAAAAAGTGAATTCATATTCAAATCCCAGGCAAAGGCAGGATTTTTTTCAGCCGTAGCCGATAAAAGTGCCGCCATTAAATAGATGTCTGTAATATGATGCACTTCTACAAGATGCTCGATCTGGTTAAAATCCAAAGCATTAATCACTTCAAACGGTCCGGAATTAACCACATCCGTATTCAATTTTCGAATGTCAGAAGCAATTACATTCTCTGTCCCATATAATTTACGCAGTTTCTGAGTCAGTTCAGTCCCAATTTGACCACAGGCACCAATGATTAATATTTTTGGATTCATTTTAATAAAATTTAGTCTTGCAAATATAACGTTTTCGTAAATAAATATCCTTTTTATAGGTTAAAATTACAAAATCAGTAATAATAAAGATAGATTTTTATATTATTCCTGAATTGATAGCTTGGTGTAGCATTTTATTTTTTTCACAGATTAAAAGAATTATAATGATTTTCAAATTTTGAGCAGAAATAATCTGTGTTAATCCTTTTAATCTGTGGCTGAAAAATTTATGTTAATCTTTGGATTCTATCACCAAAACAGAATTCGTAATTGTAAATTTACTTTGTAACTTTGTAGCTTAATGTTTTTCAAATGAAATTGCCATTAAAAAATAAATTTTTACCTATATGAAATACAAAATAGCTCTTTTTCTACTTTTAATTTTTATGCTGAATTCGTGTCAGGATCAAAATGAAAGACGCATTGCAGAAAATAAAAAAGAAGCAAAAAAGAAAGAAATTATTTTTAATAATATAAATAAAGGCTGGTCTTTTATTGATGAACCCATCAATGAAGTTTCAGAGCAAAATGAAGTTTCCTGGAGTGAATGGCGTGATTTTTTAAAAGAATTAGACGGAAAACCAAAGAAAACAATCGGAGCTTTTCAGAAAAAATCTTCGGCTATTGCAAAAAAAGCAATGGCATTAAACAATAATATACCGGCACAATTTGATCAGCCTCAAATTAAAAGCCGAATTTCCATTTTGATTACCAAAGTAAAAATGATGGATTTATTTATTCATTTACATAAAATTCCCGATGAAAAAGTTACTTTTTTAATTGGAGAAATTAACAAAGAATTGGTGTCTTTGCAAAGACAAATGGACAAAATTGTTCAAAAAAGTAAAATCCCGCAAGAAGAAGGGGAATCCGATTTTTTAAGAATGTTAGATACAGCACGAGCGATTCCAAATTCAGGATCTGTACCTCCAATACAACAAAATTTGCCTAAAGTTGAGTAAAAACGCCTTATATACTACTTACGACAATCTGCCGAAAGCACAGCAGATTGCAGCCAATTTACTGGAAGGAAATCAAGTAAAAATGAATCTTAGCGGATTGTTAGGATCTGCGGTTTCATTTATCATCCGTTCTGTTTTTAAGAAAACCGAACTGCCTTTTTTGATTGTTTTAGACAATAAAGAAGAAGCAGCTTATTATTTGAACGATCTCGAACAAATGATCGGAGAGCAGGATGTGTTGTTTTATCCGGCTTCATTTCGACGTCCGTATCAGGTTGATGAAACAGATAATGCCAATGTTTTGTTGCGTGCCGAGGTTTTAAACCGAATCAATTCCCGTAAAAAACCGGCTATAATCGTCACGTATCCCGAAGCACTTTTTGAGAAAGTAGTTACGCGTCAACAATTAGACAAAAACACATTAAAAGTCGCTCTGAACGATAAAATTTCGATCGATTTTATCAACGAAGTTTTATTTGAATATGAATTTAAAAGAGTCGATTTTATTACAGAACCCGGCGAATTTTCGGTTCGTGGAGGAATCGTAGATGTGTTTTCTTTTTCGAACGATCATCCGTACCGAATTGAGTTTTTTGGTAATGAAGTTGACAGTATCAGAAGTTTTGATGTCGAGACACAGTTGTCTGTCGAAACACACAAAAAAATCACGATTATTCCGAATGTCGAAAACAAGATATTTCAGGAAAACCGTGAAAGCTTTTTAGATTACATTGCTGAGAAAACCGTTATTTTTATCCAAAATACTGACGGGCTTTTTAGCCAGTTAGACAAACAATTTGCAAGGGCAGAAGAAGCCTTTGAGAAACTATCGAAAGAAATAAAACACGCCACGCCGGAGCAATTATTTCTGAATCAGGCGTCATTTATAAAAAGATCATTAGATTTTTCGGTTGTAGAATTATCAAAACCGGTTTATAAAACAGCTAAAAAATTCGAATTTCATATTCAGCCTCAGCCTTCTTTCAACAAACAATTTGATTTGTTACTGAATAATCTGAGCGAAAATCATTTTAACGGATATATTAATTATTTGTTCTGTTCGAATGAGACGCAGGCAAAACGTTTTCATGATATTTTTGAAAGCTTAGATGAAGCCAATTCTGAGAATATTCGAAAACAATATCATACTATTGTATTGCCTTTATATCAGGGTTTTATTGATGAAGAAAATCAAATAACAGCTTATACCGATCATCAGATTTTTGAGCGTTATCATAAATTCAACATCAAAAACGGCTATTCAAAAAAGCAGAATATCACTTTAAAAGAACTAACCGCACTTTCCGTAGGCGATTATGTAACGCATATCGATCACGGAATCGGGAAGTTTGGCGGCTTGCAGAAAATTCAGGTCGAAGGCAAAACGCAGGAAGCCATAAAACTGGTTTATGCCGATAATGATATTGTATATGTAAGCATCCATTCGCTTCATAAAATCTCAAAGTATAACGGAAAAGACGGAACACCACCAAAAATCTATAAATTAGGTTCCAACGCCTGGAAAGTTTTAAAACAAAAAACCAAAGCGCGTGTAAAACATATTGCGTTCAATTTGATTCAGTTGTATGCAAAACGTCGTCTGGAGAAAGGTTTTCAGTTTGCGCCTGACAGTTATTTGCAAAACGAATTAGAAAGTTCGTTTATTTATGAAGATACACCGGACCAGACCAAATCGACAGCAGAAGTAAAAGCCGACATGGAAAGCGATCGCCCTATGGATCGCTTAGTCTGTGGTGACGTAGGTTTTGGTAAAACAGAAGTTGCAATTCGTGCTGCTTTTAAAGCCGTTGACAATAGTAAACAAGTAGCCGTTTTGGTTCCGACCACGATTTTGGCGTACCAGCATTACAGAACTTTTTCGGAACGATTAAAAGATATGCCCGTAACAATTGGGTATTTAAACCGATTCAGAACTGCCAAACAAAAAACACAAACCTTAAAAGATTTAGCCGAGGGAAAACTCGATATCGTAATCGGGACACATCAATTAGTCAATAAAAATGTCGTTTTTAAAGACCTTGGTTTGTTGATTGTCGATGAGGAACAAAAGTTTGGAGTAAACGTAAAAGATAAACTCAAAACGATTGCTGCAAATGTTGACACGTTAACATTAACCGCAACGCCGATTCCGAGAACGTTGCAGTTTTCATTAATGGCAGCTCGCGATTTATCGGTAATTACAACGCCTCCGCCAAATCGTTATCCAATAGAAACAAATGTGGTTGGTTTTAGCGAAGAAGTAATTCGTGACGCAATTTCGTATGAAATTCAGCGAAACGGACAGGTTTTCTTTATAAATAACCGAATCGAAAATATAAAGGAAGTGGCGGGAATGATTCAGCGTTTGGTTCCAAATGCAAGAGTCGGAATTGGTCACGGACAAATGGAAGGTGCTAAACTGGAGGAATTGATGCTAGGTTTCATGAACGGAGATTTTGATGTTTTGGTAGCTACAACCATTATCGAAAGTGGTTTGGATGTTCCAAATGCGAATACGATTTTCATCAATAATGCTAATAATTTCGGATTATCAGATTTGCATCAAATGCGGGGTCGGGTAGGGCGAAGCAATAAAAAAGCATTCTGTTATTTCATCTGTCCACCGTATTCTTCTATGACCGAAGATGCCAGAAAACGTATTCAGGCATTGGAACAATTCAGTGAACTCGGAAGCGGTTTCAACATTGCCATGAAAGATTTGGAGATTCGTGGTGCAGGAGATTTATTGGGTGGTGAACAAAGTGGTTTTATCAACGAAATTGGTTTTGATACGTATCAAAAGATTATGAACGAAGCCATCGAAGAATTAAAGGAAAACGAATTCAAAGATTTATATCCGGAAGAGAACGATGTAGAAACGAAGGAATATGTAAAAGATCTTCAAATCGATACGGACTTTGAATTGTTATTTTCTGATGAATATATCAATAACGTTACTGAGCGTTTGAGCTTGTACAACGAGTTAGGTTCAGTAAAAAACGAAGAAGAACTGGTTCTCTTTCAAAACAAACTAATTGACCGTTTTGGGCCAATACCTCCACGTGCCAATGCGTTGATGAACAGCATTCGCATCAAGTGGATTGCAACCAACATCGGAATCGAAAAACTGGTGATGAAAAAAGGAAAAATGATTGGTTATTTTGTCTCCGATCAACAGTCTGACTATTACCAGTCGAAGCGTTTTCATAAAGTGATTAAATTCGTGCAAACGCACAGTAATATTTGCACCATGAAAGAAAAGCAAACGCCAAACGGTCTACGATTATTGCTGACTTTCGATAATGTAAAATCTACCCGAAGAGCTTTGGAGTTGATGGAGATGTTGGGAGAATAAATTTTAGAGGCAGAATAGCTGAGTTTCAAACACCAACAGTCACGCTATTCCTTCTAAACGTAGTTCACTGAACTCAAATAAAAAATAAGAATTAAGTGAAGTAATCTTTTGCGCCGAACACCGGCACAAAAGGATTTCCAGTCTTATCGGGGCTAGGTTAGAGGTTTAGTAATTTTATTGACCTTCTCAAACGTCTTTTTGAAAAGTAAACATAAAAAGTAAACCCGAATGAAAATTTTCATTCGGGTTTACTTTTTAAACAATATTAATTTGTGTAATTGTGAAATTTAAAAGTTTTTTACTTTAAAGCTTGCTTCATTGATTACCTGTAACAGTAATTTCAAAAAGTAAAAAAATCACCTTGGGAAGGTGATTTAATTGGTCAATTGGTTTTTTGGTTTAGATAGTTCATCATGAACCCAAAATACTTGCATCTATTCTATGCGAGTTTTTTGTTTTCTGATAGTATTTATAGAGATGCCGAGTCCATTATGATTTCTTTCTTAAGAACTCATGCCTTTCTTTCATGATATTTAATTTTTTCTGCTTGTGATTTTCAATTCACTTTACCAAATGTCTGGTGTAATTCATTTCTGTATGGCAAATATATAAAAATATTTTTCTCAATTATAGATATGTAAAAAAACTTATTTTATTTTTTTTATCCGTATTTTTTTTAATA
The DNA here is from genome assembly GCF_022802975.1 of Flavobacterium pectinovorum. GTDB lineage: Bacteria > Bacteroidota > Bacteroidia > Flavobacteriales > Flavobacteriaceae > Flavobacterium > Flavobacterium pectinovorum_B. The sequence continues at coordinate 253,613 of NZ_JAFEVZ010000006.1, read as the reverse complement.
ATTAAAATTAATACTTAATTTATTAAGATATTTCAAATGTAGCTATTTCTTTTTTTGATCATGGAGAAACGTCGTTATCAGGAATTAAATAAAAATTTCAATTTACTATAAAAAACATTTGATAAATTTTGATGGCTCAGTTTGCCAGTTCTTCTTTAAATTTGTGTCATGTCTGAAACTCCAATTTATCGAAAAATAATCCATATCGATATGGATGCTTTTTATGCTTCGGTAGAGCAAATGGATAATCCTGCTTTGCGAGGAAAGCCTATCGCTGTGGGTGGTTCAGAAAATCGTGGAGTGGTTTCTGCAGCAAGTTACGAAGCACGAAAATTTGGTGTCAGAAGTGCCATAAGCGGTGTTTTGGCCAAAAAATATTGTCCTGAAATTATATTTGTCCGGCCTCGTTTTGATCGTTACAAAGAAATTTCGTCTAAGATTCATAAAATCTTTCATGAATACACAGATTTGGTGGAACCGCTTTCGCTTGATGAAGCTTATCTAGATGTAACGCAGAATAAAAAAGGAAATCCAAGTGCATCGTTATTGGCTCAGGAAATTCGATTACGAATTTTAAACGAAGTTGGTCTTACAGCTTCAGCAGGAATTTCTGTGAATAAATTCGTAGCCAAAATTGCGAGCGATTACAATAAGCCCAACGGACAAAAAACGGTGAATCCTGATGAGGTAATTCCTTTTTTAGAAGAATTGCCTATTCGAAAGTTTTACGGAGTCGGAAAAGTCACTACAGAAAAAATGTACCAGTTCGGCATTTTTACAGGATTGGATTTAAAAGGCAAATCACTGGAATTTCTGGAAAAATACTTTGGAAAATCAGGAAAATTTTATTTCCATGTGGTTAGAGGAATTCATAACAGTGAAGTCAAACCTTCCCGAAATACTAAATCTGTTGCCTCTGAACATACTTTTGATGTGAATCTTACTTCGGAAATTTTTATGCTGGAACAACTTGAGAAAATTGCAGCTTCGTTGGAAAAACGATTAAAAAGATACAATGTTTCAGGAAAGACTGTTACACTTAAAATTAAGTACAGCGATTTTTCACAGCAAACCAGAAGTAAAACGTTACTCTATTTTATTTCGGATAAAAGTTTGATACTAGAAACAGTAGAAGAATTATTGTATCAGGAACGTATGAAAAACTCTGTGAGGCTGTTGGGAATATCCTTAAGTAATTTGAATACAGAACAAAAAAAAGCGGTTGTAGTGCAGTTAAAATTCGCTTTTTGATAATGATAATTTTGATTATAAGTTACATAAAAAAAAGCCTTTTTGAATTACAAAAAGGCTTTCATATTTTAAATGGAAAAGAAATTAATCTTTACTTGCAAATTTTGATAACAATCTCAGGAATTCAATGTACAACCAAACTAAGGTAATCATTAATCCCATAGCGCCATACCATTCCATGAATTTTGGCATTCTTTCCTGAACTCCTTTTTCAATCTGGTCAAAGTCTAAAAACAGGTTTAATGCGGCAACAATGATTACAAAAACACTGATTCCGATACTCATCATTGAATTTCCGTGATGAACAGGAGTGAAGCTTGTGAACATAGATACAATCCACGAAATTAAATAGTATGTTGCAATCGCTAATGTGGCTGCAATTACTACTGATCTGAATTGTTCGTTAACCTTTACAATCTTAAATTTATATAATCCCAGACAAACTAAAAATGTGACTAAAGTTGCTCCAACAGCGTTAATTACAATTCCGGGAAATTTAGCTTCGAAAATGGCAGAAATACCTCCGATAAACAAACCTTCAAATATAGCATAACCTGGAGCCAAATAAGGAGAAAGCTGAGGTTTGAAAGCTGAAATTAATACCAAAATAAAACCAATAATCGCACCTCCAATTGCTAATGGCAACGGATTCATTTGATTAAAAGCCATCCACCATGTTACCATTGCTGAACCGCATAATAATAAAAATAAAATTGCTGTTTTATTGATTGTACCCGAGATGCTCATTTCCTGATCATAATCAATAATTTGTGCTTGGTGTACTTCTTCAGCCTTAGAAACAGCGTTTGATGAAAAACGTTTGTCGCTTAAAAACGGATTTTTTGAATTGAAGTTCATAGTTTTAATACATTTATTTGTACTCAAATATATGGAGTTTTTTTGAAGCGCAATTGTTTCTGTAAAATTTTTAACATGATTTTTTCTTCTCAAAAAAACGGGTTCAAATAAAAAATCCATCAAAAGTAACTCTTGATGGATTTGTATTTATAATAATGGTTTTTTAATTCAATAAGTCTAAAACTAATGATGGAAATAAACCTAGAATAATATTTAATGCAATAGAAATAATTGCAACTGCATAAATAATAAAAGGTTTTCCGGTACGTTCCTGATTTGGTTCTTTTGAATACATTGCTAATATCAGTTTGAAATAATAGCCAACACTAATAATAGAATTAACAACAGCTACTATTACTAAAGCAATATAACCAGCCTGAATAGTTTGATTGAACAAGAATAATTTTGCAAAGAATCCGGAGAAAATCGGGATACCTGCCATAGATAATAGAGAACCTGTTAAAATTGCGGCTAACAACGGATTCGTTTTTCCTAAACCGTGAAAATTTGTAATATCTTCGTTATTCTGATTTTTGCAAACGTATAAAATTACACTAAAAGCTGCGATACCGGCCAAAGCATAAGCTGCTGTATAATATAATAAAACTCCCGCAGAAGTTGCAACAGTTAAGAAAGTCATTAACATAAAACCTGCATGAGAAATCCCTGAGAAAGCCAGCATACGTTTTACATTTACCTGACGCAATGCCATAATGTTACCAACGGTCATAGAAGCAATTGAAATGATTACAATAATATTTTCGAAAGTATTTAAATGATCCTGATTTTCTAATGACGGTATTAAATTTAAACCTGAAATTAATTTGAATAGAGTTGCAATGGCTACGACTTTTGCCAAAGTACTCATCAACGCAGTGGTTAAGGCAGGTGACCCTTCATAAACATCCGGAGCCCAAAAATGAAAAGGAACTGCGGCTATCTTAAATAACATTCCGATTGTTACTAAAATCATCCCTATAGGAAACCAGATTGGCAATTCGGCAGATAAAGAATATTCGCTGATTTCAACTACATCAAAACTTCCCATTGCTCCATAAATCAAACAAATTCCGAATAAGATAATTCCTGATGCAAATGATCCCATCAAAAAGTATTTCATACCTGCTTCGTTGCTTTTGAGGTTCAAACGTTCGCTTGCAGCAAGAATATATAGTGCAATTGATAAAATTTCAATTCCTAAGAAAAACATCGCTAAGTTTCCAAAAGAAACCATGGCAACTGCTCCTGCTAATAAGAATACTTTTATGGCAATAAAATCAGAAATTTTTGTCTGATGATTTTCATAAAAATTATGGCTTAACGCTACAAGAAAAATAGTTAAGATGATAAACAATGATGAAAATGCAGTAGAGAATTTACTCACTGTTATCATATTATCGTAGTAACTTTCTGTTGATCCGAATTCATAAAAATTTAGCGCCAATACACCCAATAAACCTAAAATGGTAAACGGAACGATGCCTTTTCTAAAATTTAGAATTTCAAACAATAGGCAGAAAACACCTAATCCTGTTATAGCTATTAATGTATTCATTTTTGTTTTTTTGATTTAGGAAATCTAAAACGCCCTAATTTATTTTATTTAAAATATATTTTTACTTTTTTAAGTTTAACTTTTTAATCAATAGAAAAATCTGAAATCAAAAATTGTTAATCCTTACTCTAAAATCTTAATTTTTATTGATAACGTTTAAAATCGTTTCTAAACTTGGTGTAATCAAATCTGTAATTGGTTTTGGATATAAACCAAAGACTAATAAAACAGCAATGATTATAGCAAATGAAATTCCTTCGTTAAGCGTAACATCAGCAAAAGTCTTAGAATTGGTTTCGCCTAACATTACATGTTGGAACATCCTTAACATATAGTAAGCTCCTAAAATAATAGTTGTTCCCCCAAGAACAGCAAACCAGATATTGATTTGAGAAAGACTGTATAAAACTGTAAATTCTCCAACAAAGTTAAATGTACCAGGTAAAGCAACAGAGGCTAAAACCAAAATTAAAAACATGGAGGTAAATTTAGGAGACTGCGTACGGATTCCGCCCAATTTAGCAATTTCTCTTGTTTCAAATCTTCTAAAAATTACTTCAGCAGCGTAGAATAAACCAACCACTACAAAACCGTGAGCGATCATTTGTAAAACAGCACCACGTAAACCATCAAGGGTCAAAGTATATGTACCAGCCGCAATTAATCCAACGTGTGCAAGAGATGAATAAGCCAATAATTTTTTCAAATCTTTTTGTCTTAAAGCTACAATGGATCCGTAGATAACTCCAGCAATTCCTAAAGCAATAAAAATATCCATGTATTCTTTTGCAGCAAGAGGTGCGATCGGTAATTGCCAGCGAATCACACTGTATAATCCCATTTTTAGCATGATACCGGATAAAAGCATGGTTCCAACAGTTGGCGCTTTTTGGTACACATTTGCCTGCCAGGTGTGGAAAGGAATAATTGGAATTTTAATCGCATAAGCTAAAAAGAAAGCTAAGAAAATCCAGAATTGCTCGCAAGCAGATAATTCAACTTTATACAAATCTTCGATTAAGAAGCTTCCGTTTGCTTTTTGAGATAAATAAATAAATGCAGTTAGCATGAATAAAGAACCTGCAAGCGTATAAATAAAGAATTTTACCACTGCTTTTCTGCGTTCGTCAGCATCTCCGTTACCCCAGATAAGAGCAATAAAGTAAATTGGAATAAGAGCCAACTCCCAGAAAATATAATATAAAAGACCATCAGCCGCAAGGAAAGTTCCTGTCATTGCAAATGCCATAAATAAAATTAGAGCATAAAAACCTTTTGCATTTTTATATTCATTTCCAAAAGAAGAAAATATAATAATTGGGGTTAAAGCTACAGTAAGAAGAAGCATAGCAATGGCCAGCCCGTCAGCATTTAGCGCAAATGAAATTTTAGGTTGATTAATCCAGGCATTGATAAGGCTGATATTTTCACCGGCATTAAAATGGTTTAGCAATACAACCGAATAGCCCAAAGCTGCCAAACTAAAGAACAAAGCTACTTTTGAAGCGAGTTTGTCACCAGAGAAATAGGTGATAAAGGCACCAACTAAAAGAATAATTAATATAAGAGAAACGTTCATAGTTATAAAATTATTGAGCTAAAAATATATAAGATACAATGGCGCAAAGACCTAATACGAAAGCAAAAAGATATAATCCGATACTTCCGGTTTGTATTTTTTTACCTTGAAAAGCTAATTCGTTAGCTGCTTTTCCTAATCCAAAAACAAGTGCAGATAAGCCAGTTTCGATGTAGTCTCTAAAGAATCGTGATAATCCGTTTACAGAACGAACAAATAGGACATCATAAGCTTCATCTACATAATATTTGTTATATAAAACTTTTGCTACACCAGTAATGTTTTCATCAGATTCAGGAACATTATCTTGTTTGAAATATTTGATGTACGCAATTAATATACCTAATAATCCGCCTAAAACAGCAACTCCCATTAAGGTATATTCAGTTGGTCCTAAATGATGTTCTTCGCCAGCCACTTTAGTGAAAAGGGGAGCAAGATATTCATTTAACCAGCTGTGTCCCGGTAAACTAATCAATCCGCCAAAAGTTGCTAAAATTGCTAAAATGATTAATGGAATAGTAATTAAGGCACCACTTTCGTGTAAATGATGTTTTTGTTCTTCGGTTCCTCTAAATTCTTTGAAGAAAGTCAGGAACATCAATCGGAACATATAGAAAGCTGTCATGATTGAAGCAATCGATCCCACAACATATAAAGGAATACTGTGGTGGAAAGCTGTCAATAAGATTTCATCTTTTGAGAAGAATCCAGAGAAAAATGGAACTCCTGAGATTGCTAATGAAGAAATCAGCATAGTCCAGAACGTAATTGGCATTGCTTTACGCAATCCTCCCATTTTACGCATATCCTGCTCTCCGTGTAATCCGTGAATTACAGAACCTGAACCCAAGAATAAACAAGCTTTAAAGAAAGCATGTGTGATTACGTGGAAAACAGCTACTTCATAAGCTCCAAATCCTAATGCTAAAAACATTAAACCTAATTGAGAAACTGTAGAATAAGCCAATACTTTTTTAATGTCAGTCTGTACTAAACCAATTGTAGCGGCTACTAATGAAGTGATAGCTCCAACAATTGCAATTACAGTTTGTACATCAACAGCCAAATCAAAAACAAAATTTAATCTTGTAACCATGAAAATACCCGCAGTAACCATCGTAGCTGCATGAATCAAAGCAGAAACCGGAGTTGGTCCGGCCATCGCATCAGGCAACCAGGTGTACAGCGGAATTTGAGCAGATTTACCACAAGCTCCAATGAACAAGCATAAGGCCGCTAAAGAAAGTAATGGCAAATTTAAGTTTGAAGCTCCCGTAATTGCCGTTTTTAAAGTTGCATAGTCTAACGTAGAGAACATTGAACCAATAATGAACATACCAATTAAAAGACCTAAATCCCCAATTCTGTTCATGATGAAAGCTTTTTTTGCAGCATCATTGTAATCCTGGTTTTTATGCCAGAATCCAATTAACAGGTAAGAACAAAGTCCAACACCTTCCCAACCGATAAATAATACTAATAAGTTGCTTCCAATGACAAGTGTAATCATAAAGAACACGAACAGATTCAAATAGGCAAAAAACTTGTGCATATTTTCATCATCATGCATGTAACTGATAGAGTATAAGTGAATCAAAGATCCAATTCCGGTTACGAACAATAACCAAAGAACAGATAACTGATCTAATAAAAAGCCAAGATTGATCTTTAAGTTACTAATCTGAATCCAGTCAAATAAAGTAACTTCAATCGCTTTTCCGGTTGAAGTTATTTGATTAAAAAGTACAAGAGTAACAATGAAAGAAATTGCTACAGCTAAGGTACCGATGGCTCCTGAAGCTGTTTTGCCTAAGCTCTTTCCGAAGAAAACATTAATTAAAAATCCTAAAAAAGGAGTTAGTACTAAAAGTAAAGCTAAATTGGTATCCATTTCCATTTATCCTTTTAAGTTTTTTAAATTATCGATACTAATCGAACCTAAATTTCTAAAGATCGAAACTAAAATAGCCAATCCTACAGCAACTTCTGCTGCTGCAACTGCCATCGAAAAGAACACAAAAACCTGCCCTTGCGCATCCTGATGATAAGTCGAAAAAGCCACAAATAAAAGGTTTACGGCATTCAGCATGATTTCTATAGACATAAAAACGATAATCGCATTTCGCCTGTACAATACACCAAAAATACCAATACAAAAAAGTACAACACTTAAAAAGATGTAATTTTCAATACCTATCTGATTTAATATATTACCCATTATTTATTTAATTTTTCTTTTTTAGACAATAATACTGTTCCAATCATCGCCACTAAAAGCAATATAGAGGCAAATTCAAACGGAACCATGTATTCGTTCAGTAATATTTTACCTAAAACTTTAATAGATTGGAAGTCCTCTCCAGTCGAATCGTATTCACCAACAATTGGTTTCGAATTGATGAAAATTGCAATTAAAACGATTACAATTAAACAGAACGAAACAATTGCACCCAAACGTGTAATCCTTGGGCGATGAACTTCTTTTTGTTCATTCAGGTTCATCAACATGATCGTAAAAAGGAACAAAATCATAATGGCTCCCGAGTAGACTATAATATGTACAATAGCTAAAAACTGAGCATTTAATAACAAATAATGACCTGCAATCGAGAAGAAACAAATCACTAAGTAAATTGCAGAGTGAATTGGATTTCGGCTAAAAATGGTTAAAAAGGCAGTAATTACCGTGATAAACGCTAAGAAACAAAATATAACTTGTATAGTTGTTGCGTGTGCAAAATCAGGAATATGTATCATTTAGTTAGCATTATTAAGTTGAGCATTTTTGATAGCCACATCAAGAGGCATCACTAATCTGTCTTTTCCAAAAATAAAATCTTCTCTTTCATAACTGGAAGGAACCAATACTTTCGAAGTCGTCAAATAAATAGCATCTTTCGGACAGGCTTCTTCACACAATCCGCAGAAAATACAACGCAGCATATTGATTTCATAAATCTCAGCATATTTTTCCTCTCTGTACAAATGCTTTTCATCAGCTTTACGCTCTCCAGCTTTCATTGTAATCGCTTCTGCAGGGCATGACAAAGCACATAATCCACAGGCGGTACAGTTTTCACGACCTTGTTCATCACGTTTTAACTGGTGTTGACCGCGATACACCGGACTCATTTCACGAACTTGTTCCGGGTAATGAATAGTAGCTTTTTTCTTGAAAAAGTGTTTGATAGTAATCAATAAACCTTTTACAATCGCCACAAGATACAATCGCTCCCAAAAAGTCATCTCTTTGTTAGAGACTAACTTTTTTCTACCCGATAATGATATAGTTTCTATTGACATTTAAAGTATAATTTGTGATTCAATTTGATGATTAGACCAAATCCAATCTATTTCGTTTTTTATTTAGTAGCTAATCCTGCTATCCGCTGTATCTTTTATGGTGAACCCCACCATAAAAGGATGCCGCTTCTATCAGGGCTAGGGCATTACGGTTCTTAGAATCCTAAAGCGGCTGCGATATCGTGTCTTAAAATAACAGCACCCGTAATCATGATATTAATTATAGAAAGCGGAATCAAAATTCGCCATCCCAAATTCATCAACTGGTCATATCTAAATCTCGGAATCGTCCAGCGAACCCACATATAGAAAAAGATCCAGAAACATATTTTAGCAAATAAAACTGCTATTCCTAATACGTTTGCTGTGTTGATACCTACATTTTCTACCATCCACTGCATTCCGGGATAATTGTACCCTCCAAAAAACAATACCGAGATAATAGTCGCAGATATAAACATATTGGCATATTCAGCAAATAAATAGAATCCCATTTTCATAGATGAATATTCAGTATGGTAACCACCAATCAACTCCGATTCACATTCTGCCAAATCAAAAGGAGTTCTATTGGTTTCTGCAAAAGCACAAATAAGGAAAATAAGGAAAGATAAAGGCTGATAAAAAACATTCCAGTTCATTCCGGCCTGTTGCTCAGAGATTTCTTTTAAACTTAAAGTTCCGGTCATCATCAACAAAGCAATCATTGATAATCCCATGGCGACTTCATAAGAAACCATTTGCGAAGCAGCACGAACCGCTCCCATCAATGAAAATTTATTATTTGAAGCCCATCCGCCAATCATGATTCCGTAAACTCCAACTGAAACAACGCCAAAGAAGTATAATAACGCAATGTTAATATCAGTAGCCTGTAATAAAATATCTCTTCCAAAAAGATGCAATCTGTCTCCCCACGGAATTACCGCACTGGTCATCAAAGCGGTACTCATGGCAATTGCCGGTCCGACAACGAATAAAAATCTATTTGGTGTATTTGGGAAAAATTCTTCTTTCGAAAATAATTTCAAACCATCAGCAAGAGGCTGTAATAATCCGCCCCATCCAGCGCGGTTTGGTCCTACACGATCCTGAAGGAAAGCAGCAACTTTACGTTCTGCCCAGGTAGAATACATGGCCATAATCATCGTTACGGCAAAAACCACTACAATAACAACACTTTTCTCTATAATAAATGCACTATCTACCATGTTTAAGAATTTTTGTTGTTAGTGTTCAACGGAATTTCGGCCATACTAATTTTTTTACGGTCTACATCTCTTCCTAAAAGGATATTCTTTTCGGTGTCGATTTGTACTTTCTCTAATTTTTGAGTGTAGTTGTTTTGGTTGATAACAGAATCTTTTTCAAATTCTCTTGGTCCTTCAATAACCCAGTCATTAACATCTTTATGATCAAAACGACAGCTGTTGCAGATGAATTCTTCCACTTCATGGTACTCATCTTTACGACCCGTTACGCGCTGAATTTCGCCTCCAAACATCCAAACGGTTGTTTTACCGCAACATCCGGGAGTTGTACATTCTCTGTGTGCGTTATAAGGTTTGTTGAACCACACTCTTGATTTAAAACGGAAAGTTTTATCTGTTAAAGCACCAACCGGGCAAACGTCAATCATGTTTCCGGAGAATTCATTGTCGATAGCTTTTGAGATTCCTGTTGAAATATTAGCGTGGTCTCCACGGTCTAATACGCCGTGAACTCTGTTGTCTGTCAATTGATCTGCAACCTGTACGCATCTTTGACATAAAATGCAACGGTTCATATGCAGTTGAATATTCGGACCGATATCTTCCGGTTCGAATGTTCTTTTCTCTTCGATATAACGTGATTTTGGATTTCCGTGTTCGAAACTTAAATTCTGTAAATCACATTCTCCGGCCTGATCACAAATAGGACAGTCCAGTGGGTGATTAATCAATAAAAATTCGGTCACAGATTTACGGGCTTCTGTTACTCGGTCAGAAGATTTGCTGTTTACTTCCATTCCGTCCATACAGCCGGTTACACAAGATGCCATTAATTTTGGCATTGGTCTTGGATCCGCTTCACTTCCTTTTGAAACTTCCACTAAACAACAACGGCATTTTCCGCCGCTCCCTTTTAATTTTGAGTAATAACACATGGCTGGCGGAACTAAATCCCCTCCAATCATACGCGCCGCCTGCAGGATGGTAGTTCCTGGTTCTACGTCAATACTTTGACCGTCTATGGTTACTTTCATCTCTCTTAATGATTTGAATGTCGAAAGTTTAGCTATTCAAAAGATTTGCTGTCCTTTTAATAATATGACTTCGTAATTCTTTTATATTTTTATTATACGATTATTTTACCGCCAACCAAATGCTTTACTTGCGAAAATGGTTCAGCTACAAAATGATCTCTGTGTTTTATTTTTTCAGGGAAACGAACGTGATACTCAAATTCATCTCTAAAATGACGGATAGCTGCTGCCACCGGCCATGAAGCCGCATCACCAAGAGGACAAATCGTATTTCCTTCGATTTTACTTTGAATACTCCATAACAATTCGATATCCTCTTCACGGCCGTGACCGTTTTCAATACGATGTAATATTTTTTCTAACCATCCGGTTCCTTCACGGCATGGTGTACATTGCCCACAAGATTCGTGATGGTAAAAACGGGCAAAATTCCATGTATTTCTCACTATACAGGATGTGTCGTTGTACACGATAAAGCCTCCTGAACCTAACATTGATCCGGTAGCAAAACCACCATCACTCAAAGATTCGTAAGACATTAATCGGTCTTCACCGTTTGCTGTTTTAAAAATTAATTCAGCCGGTAAAATTGGCACAGAAGATCCTCCCGGTACTAAAGCTTTCAAGGGTCTGCTTGAAGACATTCCACCTAAATATTCATCAGAATTCATAAACTCATCAACAGATAATCCTAATTCAATTTCGTAAACTCCAGGATTTTTGATGTGCCCTGAAGCCGAGATTAATTTAGTTCCTGTAGAACGTCCAATTCCAATTTTAGCATACTCATCACCGGAATTGTTGATAATCCAAGGCACAGCGGCAATAGTCTCCACATTGTTAACCACAGTTGGATTTGCCCAAAGACCTGATACAGCCGGGAAAGGTGGTTTAATACGAGGATTTCCTCTTTTACCTTCCAGTGATTCAATAAGTGCAGTTTCTTCTCCACAAATATAAGCTCCTGCTCCGCAGTGAACATATAAATCTAAGTCGTAACCTGTACCTAATATATTTTTTCCTAACCAACCTGCAGCTCTTGCTTCGTTGATTGCTTTTTCTAAAATTTTGAAAACCCACATGTATTCTCCACGAATGTAGATGTAGGATAGGTTTGCGCCCAAAGCAAAACTTGAGGTAATCATTCCTTCAATCAACAAGTGAGGAATAAATTCCATCAAATAACGATCTTTAAAAGTACCCGGTTCAGATTCATCGGCATTACAAACCAAATGTCTTGGTTTTCCTGATTTTTTATCAATAAAACTCCATTTCATTCCCGCCGGGAAACCTGCTCCACCACGACCTCTGATTCCTGATTTTTTTACTTCTTCAACAACTTCGTCAGGCGTAAGTGTTTTTAAGGCTTTTTCTACAGAAGCATAACCCCCGTTTTGGCGATACACTTCGTAGGTCTTAATACCCGGAATATTGATTTTGTCTAATAATATTTTTTTTGACATCTTATTTATCGTGTAATATTATTTTATCATCTCTGCAATCAGCGATTAGCTGATCGATTTTATCTTCTGTCAATTTTTCTTTGTAGAAATCACCCAACTGCATCATCGGAGCGTATCCACAGGCACCTAAACATTCTACACCGGCAATGGTAAACATTCCGTCAGGAGTAGTTTCGCCCATTTTAATGCCTAATTTTTCAGAAGTATAATCCATTAAATTTTCGGCACCATTTAAACAACAACAAGAAGTCTGGCAGAATTCGAACATGTATTTTCCAATTGGCTTTTGGTTGTACATGGTATAAAAAGTAACCACTTCGTAAACCTCAATTGGTTTGATATGTAAAATTTCGGCAACTTTATCCTGCAACTCAATGCTCAGCCAGTTATCATGCGCATCCTGCACTTCGTGCAAAACAGGCAACAGAGCTGATTTTCTTTTGTCTTCAGGATAATGACTGATTAATTCATTGATGCGGTTCATCAATGCTTCAGTCATATTTATTTCTTGTTTGTACTGTTTACGTTCCATTTTTAATTTTAGATTTTAGATTTTAGATTTTAGATTTTTTTAATCGTTGTCTATAATCTATGATTCTTCAATCATTATTTAAGTTTTAGATTCTTCAATCTGAATTTTTCAATTCCTAATTATAATTTTAAATCTAAATTCTAAATCTGCATTCTCAATCAGCAATCTAAAATATACAATCTAAAATATACAATCTTTTTAGGCGTCTAATTCTCCGGCAATTACATTTAAACTTGACAAAATAACAATTGCATCAGATAATAAAGCACCTTTAATCATTTCCGGATAAGCCTGATAATATATAAAGCAAGGTCTTCTGAAATGTAATCTGTATGGCGTTCTGCTTCCGTCTGTGACTAAATAGAATCCGATTTCTCCGTTTCCTCCTTCAACCGGATGATAAATTTCTGCAACCGGTACAGGAACTTCTCCCATGACAATCTTAAAGTGATAAATTAGAGATTCCATTGAAGTGTATACATCTTCTTTTGGAGGAAGGTAATAATCCGGAACTTCTGCATGGTATTCGTTTCCAGCCGGCATTTTATCCAAAGCCTGACGAATAATGCTTAAACTTTCCCAAACCTCGGCATTACGAACACAGAAACGATCATAAGTGTCTCCTGATTTTCCAACAGGAACAATAAAATCGAAATCTTCGTAAGAGGAGTAAGGATGCGCAACACGAACGTCGTAATCTACTCCCGCAGCACGTAAGTTTGGACCAGTAAATCCGTATGCCATTGCTTGTTCAGCAGAAATAGCTCCAACGTTTACAGTTCTGTCAATAAAAATTCTGTTTCTTTCGAATAAGTTTTCGAATTCTTTCCATGCAATAGGAAATTCTTCAAGGAAAGTTTCTATTTTTTTGAAAGCTTCCGGAGACCAGTCTCTTTCAAATCCACCAATTCTTCCCATATTGGTTGTTAAACGAGCTCCACAAATTTCTTCATAAATCTCGTAAACTTTTTCTCTAAATTGAAAAACGTATAAGAAACCGGTATATGCACCGGTATCTACACCCAGAATCGAATTACAGATTAAATGGTCTGTAATACGCGCCAACTCCATAACGATAACTCTTAAATATTGTGCTCTTTTTGGAACTTCAATACCTAACAATTTTTCTAAAGTCATCCACCATCCCATATTATTGATAGGAGAGGAGCAATAGTTCATACGGTCTGTAAGAGGAGTAATTTGGTAAAAAGGACGATTTTCGGCAATTTTTTCGAAAGCTCTGTGGATGTAACCAATAGTTGGTTCAGCCTCAAGAATTCTTTCTCCATCCATCAACAGGATATTCTGAAAAATTCCGTGCGTAGCAGGGTGAGTAGGTCCTAAATTCAGTACCGAAAGCTCGCTTCCGTCTTCGTTTAGTTTCTCCTTTATTATTTTAGCATATCGATGCTCTGGTGATAATAATAGTTCTGACATCTTTAATTAAAAATTGATAATTGATAATTGATTCTTTTCCAATTAACTATTAATTTTTGTTTTTATATTATGTAATAATTATCAATTATAAATTGTTAATTATGCATTGATTGTTGTTCTTCCAAAGAATCTGTCGTCTTTATCTGTTCTTCCGCTGTCTTCCATTGGGAATTCTTTTCGCATCGGGAAAGAAACCATTTCATCCATATTCAAAATACGTTTCAATTGAGGGTGACCAATAAAGTTTATCCCAAAGAAATCGTATGTTTCTCTTTCCATCCAGTTTGAACTCAGGAAAATATTTGATATCGTTTTGATTTCAGGTTTTTCGCCGTTAAGGAATACTTTTATTCGAATACGTTTGTTTTCGTACCAGTTGTGCAGATGATATACAATGGCAAACTGACGTTCTGATTCGTTATCGGGATAGTGAATACCGCATAAATCAGTTAAAAAGTGGAAACGTAAATCGGCGTCATTTTTCAGGAAAAGAATCAGGGCTGTAATTTTATCAGCAGAAGTTTCAAATGAGAAAATATCTCTTTCTTGTTGAAAGTTAAAAACATTAGTATCAAATGTTTCGATAAGTTTGTCCTGAATCAGGGTGTTTTCTAAAGCCATCTTATGAAATGTTATAGGAAGCTAATAATTCTTGGTATTCCGGAGAGCTTCTTCGTCTCACAGATTCGCTTTTTACCAATTCTTGAAGTTTCATTACGCCGTCAACAATTTGTTCCGGTCTTGGTGGGCATCCCGGTACGTAAACATCAACCGGAATAACTTTATCAATACCTTGTAAAACAGAGTAAGTGTCAAAAATCCCGCCTGATGAAGCGCAGGCTCCAACAGCAATTACCCAACGAGGTTCAGACATTTGTTCGTAAACCTGTCTTAAAATTGGTGCCATTTTTTTAGAAATAGTTCCCATTACCATTAACATATCTGCCTGACGAGGAGAAAAACTCACACGTTCAGAACCAAATCGTGCCAAATCGTAATGTGAAGCCATAGTTGCCATAAATTCGATTCCGCAGCATGAAGTTGCGAAAGGTAGTGGCCAAAGAGAATTCGCACGTGCCAAACCTACAACGTCATTTAGTTTTGTGGCAAAAAAACCTTCACCAACAACACCTTCCGGAGGGGCAACCATATTTACATTTGAATCGCTCATTTTTATTTTAGATTTTAGATTTCTTATTTTAGATTTAATTCTGAAATCGAAATCAATATTTTAAAAAAATCAATATTGTATTTTGAAAATTATCTTTCAAATCTAAAATTCTAAATCAAACAATCTAAAATCTAAAATCTGAAATCTAAATTTTTTTATTCCCAGTCTAATGCTTTCTTTTTGATGATATAGAAAAAACCAACAAGAAGTAAAGACATAAAAACAATCATTTTCAACATTCCTTCAATTCCCAGCTCTTTAAAGTTTACAGCCCATGGGTAAAGAAAAATAACCTCTACATCAAACAAAACAAACAAAATAGCTACAAGGAAATATTTTACTGAAAAGGGAATACGGGCGTTACCAACAGATTCGATACCGCATTCGAAGTTTTTATCTTTTGTTTCAGAAGTTCTTTTTGGACCTAATTTTCCGGAAATAATGATAGTTCCTACTACAAAACCAACAGCAAGGATAAGCTGCATTAAAATAGGAAGATAGCTGTATTGATCAGATTGCATAAACTTAGGGTTTTTACTTAAAAAATAAGCCACAAAGATAGGTTTCAACTCTGTAAATCACAAGCTAAAAAAGGATTTAAGTATAGTGCTGAACAGGGTTTGAGTGTAATTTTTATTGATTATAAATAATAAATTAAAGTTTCACATTTTTTTAACAAGTATGCAAAAAAAAACGTTTCGAAATAAATCGAAACGTTTCAAAACCATTCAGAGGCAAAAAAAATAAATTGCTATATTTTTCTTAGATTACTGCTACTTTAGCAGCAACTTTCCCTTTTCTTCCTTCTTCTTCTTCATAGCTTACACGGTCACCTTCGCGTAATTCTTCCGCGTTAATTCCTGAAGCGTGAACGAAGATATCTTTTCCTGTTTCTTCGTCTGTAATGAATCCATAACCTTTAGACTCATTGAAAAATTTTACTGTACCTGTACGCATTGTAATTGTAATAATAATTTATAATGAAGCAAATGTAATATATAAATTCATACAAAAGACAATAGGGTGTTAATTTTTTGTAAAAATTATTGATTTACAGTGTTTTCTGTGCTTATATTATATTAAATTTGATAAGGATATCTTTAAAATAAGAATCATTTATTGAGGATTAAGCATTTTTGACACTTGTTTTATTGTAATAAACGGACTACTTATTAAAAATTCATTTTTTATGATTCTTACAATAAATATCAAAAAAAAGAGTGACTGTTTAATTTGTCACCCTTTTGTATTTATTGAAAATTGTATAGAATTATTTTAAATCCAATTTAATTGATAATTCTTTCAGTTGTGAATCATCAATTGCAGCTGGCGCATCAATCATGACATCGCGGCCTGAATTGTTTTTAGGGAACGCAATAAAGTCTCTAATCGTTTCCTGACCTCCTAAAATAGCAACTAATCTGTCTAAGCCAAAAGCTAATCCTCCGTGTGGCGGTGCTCCAAACTGGAAAGCATCCATTAAGAATCCAAATTGTGCTTTTGCTTCTTCTTCAGTAAATCCTAAATATTTGAACATTAATTGTTGTGTCGCTTTGTCGTGAATACGAATGGATCCGCCACCAATTTCGTTTCCGTTTAAAACCATATCGTAAGCGTTTGCACGCACTTTTCCAGGTTCTGTTTCTAACAAAGCCATATCTTCAGGCTTTGGAGAGGTAAACGGGTGGTGCATGGCGTGGTAACGACCACTTTCTTCGTCTAATTCCAATAATGGGAAATCTACCACCCATAATGGAGCAAATTCTTCAGGATTACGTAATCCTAAACGAGTTGCTAATTCCATGCGAAGTGCAGATAATTGTGCACGTGTTTTATTTGCTGGACCAGAAAGTACAAAAATCATATCTCCGGGATTTGCTTCTGTTGCTTTTGCCCAATTTGTCAAATCATCCTGATCGTAGAATTTATCTACAGATGATTTATAGGTTCCGTCTTCGTTGCATTTTACGTAAACCATTCCTGATGCTCCAACCTGAGGACGTTTCACCCAGTCAATTAATCCGTCGATTTCTTTACGGGTATAATTTCCGGCTCCGGGAACAGCGATTCCGACAACTAATTCTGCTGCATTAAATACTGGGAAATCTTTGTGTTGTGCAAATTCGTTTAATTCGCCAAATTTCATTCCGAAACGAATGTCCGGTTTGTCATTTCCGTATGTTTTCATGGCATAATCGTAGGTAATTCTTGGGAATTTGTCTACTTCAATGCCTTTAATTTCTTTTAATAAGTGTCTTGTCAAACCTTCAAAAACATTCAAAATGTCTTCTTGTTCCACAAATGCCATTTCGCAGTCAATTTGTGTAAACTCTGGCTGACGGTCTGCACGTAAATCTTCATCACGGAAACATTTCACAATCTGGAAATATTTATCCATTCCACCCACCATTAAAAGTTGTTTGAAAGTCTGCGGAGATTGTGGAAGTGCATAAAATTGTCCTTCGTTCATACGGCTTGGTACTACGAAATCTCTGGCTCCTTCCGGAGTTGATTTGATTAGGTATGGTGTTTCAACTTCGCAGAAATCTAAATCAGAAAGATATTTACGAACCTCCATTGCTACTTTATGGCGGAATAATAAGCTGTTTTTTACAGGATTTCTTCTGATATCCAAATAGCGGTATTTCATTCTGATGTCTTCACCACCGTCCGTTTCATCTTCAATGGTAAATGGAGGCGTTAAGGCAGCGTTTAAAATCGTTAATTCAGAAACTAAAATTTCGATTTCACCTGTTGGAATGTTTTTGTTTTTGGCTTCACGCTCAATCACAGTTCCTTTTACCTGAATTACAAATTCTCTTCCCAATGTTTTTGCTAATTCAAAAACGGTTTTATCGGTACGGCTTTCGTCGAAAATAAGTTGTGTAATTCCGTAACGGTCACGTAAATCAACCCAATTCATAAATCCTTTATCGCGTGATTTTTGAACCCAGCCGGCAAGTGTAACTTCGGTATTAATATTTGAGGCATTTAATTCGCCACAATTATGACTTCTATACATTGATCAAAATTTTAGACTGCAAAAGTAAACACAAAATTCAAATTAATATAGAAAAGTGTGCAACTTGATGAGCATTAAAATGAAATATTTTGTTAATAGCTAAATTTCTCACACAGAATTTCTTTAGTTTTGGTCTACTCAAAACAAAATAATGTCAATTATGAAAAAAGTTTTTCTTTTAGCTTTGATTGTGCTTGGTGCTTTCAGCGTTAATGCCCAAACAAAGAATTTAATAAAATTTACTGCTAAAATCACGAATAGAAACAGTGATACTTTAGTTATTCGTGGAGCAAATAATTTTAAGCAGGTTATTCCAATTAATAAAAAACAGGTTTTTGCGGCGACTTTTGAAGCGCCAAAGGGATTTTATCAATTTTCAGACGGGAGAGAAGCTTCAAGTTTGTATTTAAAACCAGATTCAGAAATAAATCTGACTATGGATGCTAAACAATTTGATGAAACCATTGTTTATAAAGGCAAGGGAGGTGAAGAAAGCAATTTTTTAGCTCAATATTCTTTAAGTAATGAGAAATTTCAAAATGAAGCTTTTTCTAAAGATGAAAAAGAGTTTGCGGTACTTTTAGAAGCAAAGAAAAAGTGGGATAATGAAACGCTGGAAAAAGGGAAATATGATGCGGAATTTCAGGCTGCATTAAAAAATTCATTTGTACAATTTAGCCAATATGCAGCTCAGGCTTATGAAAGTAATGCAAAAGCGAATAAACTTAAAGGAAAACCTTCGCCGGATTTTGATTATGAAAATTATAAAGGCGGAAAAACGAAGCTTTCTGAATTAAAAGGTAAATATGTTTATATTGATCTTTGGGCAACCTGGTGTGGGCCTTGCAGGGCTGAAATTCCTTTTCTTCAGAAAATCGAAGAGAAGTATCATGGAAAAAATATTGAATTTGTGAGTATTTCTATCGATCAGGCAAAAGATTTCGAAAAATGGAAAAAATTTGTAGCGGATAAAAATTTAGGAGGGGTTCAATTATTTGCTGATAAGGATTGGGGATCCGATTTTGTAACAAGTTATGGGGTTACGGGGATTCCGAGATTTATATTAATTGATCCAAATGGAAATATTTTAGATCCGGATGCTGACAGACCCTCATCAGCTGAATTACAGACACAATTAGATACTTTATTGAAATAATTCCTTCAAAATTATATCGTTATCGTAATTTTGAATTTTTTCTAAAATACCAGTAAAACCAATGCTTCGGCGTTGGTTTTTTTGTTTTATGAAAATTTCCAATGTTAAGCTTTTATTCAATGTTATCAAATTGTTAAGTAAAAGTTTTTTTAATGTAAACATTTAATTATATTTGATAAAGATTTGATAACATTAATACCTAAAGATATGAAAAAGTGTGTAATTTTAGTTGCAATATTGTTCTCTGGAATTTTAGTTGCACAAGAAACAAAACCTGAATTAGAAGCTGTTGGAAACAAAGTAAGAGCAACTTACTATTATGAAAATGGCAAAGTACAACAAGAAGGTTTTTTTAAAGAAGGTAAATTAGATGGTGTCTGGGTTTCCTATGACGAAAATGGAAATAAAAAAGCTATTGCAGAATATTCAGACGGATTGAAAACCGGGAAATGGATTTTCTTTAACGAAAAAAATATTTGTCAGGTAGATTATTCAAAAAGCAAAATTAATTCGGTTAAGAATTTAGAAGAAAAAGTTATCGCACATACAAATTAAGATAATTTCACTTAATTAAAAAAGGAGAAAAATTTCACTGAAATTTTTCTCCTTTTTCGTTTTTTATATCTCTTGTATTTTGTTGTTTCGTTTTAATGAAAGAGTAATATACAGGGTAATTGAGGACAGAACTATCCAGAAAACATCAATAAAGAAAATCTGAATTTTGTTTTGCAGGAAAGAACTCCAAAACCAATTTCCGGTAACGATTCCATTAGTAACCGGAATTAAAAATCCTAAAATACTTCCTGAGATTAAACACCATTTGTTGGTAAATGCATCATTCTTTTTGATGATAAAAAATATCGTAAGTAGTAACCATCCGATAAAATAAATGCTGTACAAATTAGACTGAGTTAAGGGGTGGAAAAGTTTGGCTGCAATAAAAGCCAATGCCGTAATAGGATACATGCTTAAACAAATTGCCAAATAAATACGAACTACGCCTTCGTTGAAACGGCGTTTCTTTTCGGGCATGTTCTTTTTATCTCTTGCTACTAACCAAATCATAACTCCTGAAATAATTACAAAGCAGGTTATAATTCCTAAAACAAAGCTTACTATTTTCAGCGCATATCCTCCATAATCGCCAAAATGAATGCGATATAAAACATTTTTGACAACATCTAAATAATAGTTTTGTGTTTCAGGATTCTTTCTTGCAACCTCTTTTCCGTCAGCAATACGATAAACTACTTTTCCGATTCCGGTAAATTTTTTAGTACTTAACAATTCACCTTCGACCAAAACATGCATATTGGTGTCACCGTAATTTTGAATCATAACACGGGTAATTTCAAAATCCTTCCAATTGTTTTTCGCTTTAGAAACTAACTGATTGATGCTAAAAGGTGTTGCTAATTTTTTGTTGTCAAACTTAAATTCAGGGTCAGTATATTCCAGTTCTTTATATAATTTATCCTGATCACCTTTGTAGAGTGTCATTACAGCTGGAGCAACTATTAAAAGTTTAATCATAAAAAAAGCACCGGTGACAGCATATACAAATTGAAAAGGCAAGCCAATCATTCCTAATGCAGTATGAGCATCAGTCCATAACGTTTTTAGTTTTTCTTTTGGACGGAAAACATAAAAATTAGACACAATTTTTTTCCAGTGTAATAAAACACCTGTTACTATGGCAAATAAAAAGAATAACGCAATAAAACCCGAAAGATAATACCCTACAGGATAAGGAACCTGAGCAAGAAAATGCAATCGGTATAAAAACTCTCCTAAAGAATATGACTCTTCGTAGGTTGCTGTTTTGTAATTTTTGGTATCTAAGTAAAAAAAGCTTCCTTCTTTTTGTTTGGCAGGAGCGAGAGTATCTTTGGTTCCTTCTGCATAAATGTTGACCCTTCTTTCGTTGCTGTGCTTAGAAATGGTAATATTTCGTCCGTGTAAAATATATTCTTTGTCCAGTTTTTTTAAGGCAGCGTCGTAGTTTAGATCAATTTCTCGTGAAATTGGAGCTGACTCATTTTTTTCCCAATTAATGATTTCATCCCTGAAAAAAGAAAATGATCCGGCAAAGAAAATGACAAAAAGAACGACACTGATAACAATTCCGCTAACAGTATGCGTATGAAAATAGATGTTATAATTTCGATTGCTCATGGGTTATTGTGCAGTTGGATTATAGGTTTGTCCCAGGTATATTAAAAGAGAGAAAATTAGTGAAAGAAGTATGTAAATCATCCAGATCTTCCATCCGTTTTTGGCTAAAAAAGCAATAACCATAAGTGCTACCCAAAGGATAAAACCACTAAAAGCCATTGTGATAAGGATATTTGCCCGATTGAACCAGGAGGCCAAAGCTAAATGAAAGGTAACCGAAACAAAATAGCCGCCCAGGATGGCAGCTGTAATTTTGGCAAACCGTTGCCATTTGGACTGTGTTAAATATTTAGGATTTGCAGGCATGTTTAGGAGTAATAAAATTCTAATAAAGCTATAATTATAAAAATAATCAATAGTGTTATACGGCTTATTTTTTTTAGCGGGGTCAATATTACGATTAAACTTCCTATTGTCATTAACTGAATAAAAAACAGTAAAGTTCCGCAACCCAGTGATTGTGTAAAAAGCCAAAATCCATAGGCAGTTGAAAGGAGTACCAATCCGGTAACTTTGGTTTGTTTTGGATTTTTCTGCATCCATTTTTCAAAACCTAAATTATACGATAAAACAGCTCTTTTTGACGTGTAGTATAACGTGTAAAAGGCTAAAAAAACGATAAGGCTTGCTATTGATATCATAATTTTAAAAAATTTAAAAACACCTTTCTGTTTGATTGGAAAGGTGTTTTTGTGTTATTTTTTTAGAATCTGTAAGTGAAACTTGCCGAGATAGCTCTTGGGTCTTTTGGATGAACTGTTGACCATCCGTCATAAATATCTTTGTTTGCAAGGTTGTTTAGTTTAACATTTACTCCAAATTTTTCTGCATTATAAAACAAAGATGAATTTAGAACAGTGTATTCCGGAATTGTAAATGTTCCTGCAGTAGCTCTATGCATAATCATATTGTTACCAACATAATTTCCTCCAAAACCTAAACCAAAACCTCTTAGGATACCGCTTGTAAATTTGTAGCTGGCCCAAAGGTTTGCCAGATTTCTAGGTCCTGCATCTTCAGATCTGAATCCCACAAAGTCAGGATCTCCTTTTGTTAAAATGGCTTCATTATAGCTGTATCCGGCAATAATGTTTAGACCATTAACAGGATTGGCAACAATTTCAACTTCTACACCTTTGTTTTCCTGAGCTCCATCCTGATAATAAGTCACATCATTAGCATTAGGTCTAACACCATAAACTTTGTCTGTTACCTTAATGTCGTAGTAACTAACAGTAGCATAAAATTTGTCTTTGAAGAGATTCAGTTTTGTTCCTACTTCGAATTGATTTGCATGCTCAGGGCCAAATGTTCTTAGTGTTGTAACAGAACCATTGACATCAGCAGAAGGGCTCACGTTAGAAAATCCGTTCATGTAATTAGCAAAAAGTGATACCTGATCTAAAATGGGCTGAAATACAATTCCGAATTTTGGAGAAAAAGCGGTTTGATTGTAGGCGTCATTATCAGCATTCATAAAACGATCTGCACGTAAACTAACCATTGCTGATAAATTTGGAAGAATGTTTAATACATCTGAAAAATAGGCACTGTAAACTTCTTGCTTAGTTTTACTATTATTTCTTTGGCTATTCCCTACAATTGCATCAGACCCTTCTTTAGTCAAATCACCTGTATCTCCGTTTGAAGGCCCAAAAACAGCATTGAAAGAAGCCAAATCATCTCCTATATAAATGAATCCATTTCCAAAATAACCCGAACTATAGTCCGCAGCTGTTCTTTTATAATAATCTAAACCAACAACAAGTCTGTTTCTCAAACTTCCTATTTTGAAATCACCAATAAAGTTTTGCTGTACATCAGTACTTTTATTTTCATTGTCCTGGTAACTAAATTGACGATACAGAACAATTCCATCATTTATTTGAGATACCAGTGGAATTAAAGAAGGATTTTTTGAATTGGTTACTTCATACAAATAGGCATAATTTCCATCTGATTTTGCTGTACTATTTGAGAAAACGGTTTGTGATGTCCACTGGTCAGAAAGTTTGTAATTCATCTGAGCCTGAATATTAAATGAAGGTGTTTTAATTGTTAGTTCATCACTGGTATAAGAGCGGTTGTTATCATATTTTAGTTCCTCAATATTATGAACTCTTAAGGGAGCTCCTCTATCTAAAAATAACATGGTGGGATTTGTAGATTCATTACTCATGAATTCAGTTTGTACTAAGAATGATAATTTATCATTTACTTCGTAAGATAATGATGGAGCAATAAAAAACGATTCTCTAAAACCTGCATCCTGAAAACTATTTTGTTTATTGTATGCTGAGTTTACTCTGAAATTTAAAGTTTTTTTGTCGTTTAAAGGTGTGTTTAGATCAACAGTAGCACGGTTTAACCCATAACTTCCAACAGTGTAATTTATTTCCCCTCCAAATGTTTTGTATGGTTTTTTTGTAGTAGTATTGATTAATCCTCCGTATGAGATTAAGCTGCTTCCAAATAAGGTTCCGGATGGTCCTCTGATGATTTCGATTTTGTCAACATTTGCAGGGTCTAAACTTCCGTTTGTTAGACCAGGTAATCCGTTAACCATTGTAGGCTGAACAGGAAAACCTCTTAAAGCATAATAACCTCCGCCATCGCCGCCACGGCCTGTTGAAGCCCACAGCTGCGTTACACCCGGAGCATTTTTTAAAGCGTCATCAAAATTGGTTACAACTTGTTCTTTTAAAACTTCACCTGTAATAGTTGTATATACTTGTGGGTTTTCAAGGTTTTTAAGAGGCAATCTTGATACTTGTTGATTTTCTTTACGGGCAAAATGATTCGTTTTGCCACCATTAACTACAACTTCTGTTAATTCTTCAGAGTTTGCGGTTATATTGAAGTTTTCAATAAGTTCCTGACCTTCATTGATAACTATATTTTTTTCTTTAGCAGAATATCCAACACCAGATACTTTTATGGTATAAGATCCAGGTTTTACGTTTTTTATTTTATAATTTCCAATTTCATCTGTAACTGTACCTAAACGTGTTCCTTTTAAAACAACAGAAATTTTTTCAGGAGATTCATTATTGTTTAGCGTTATTTTGCCTTTTATGGTTGCTTTTTCCTGAGCGAAAGTATTTGTAGTACTAATCAGCAAAATAAAGAATAAGCCTAATAGTGGTATTGTAAATTTTATTTTCATCTTAATTTAGAATTGTTTTTGATAGCGCAAATTTAAGTTTTGAATATTAACTACACAAGCTATTCTTATTTATTCTAAATAAAACATTTATTGAGAGGTGAAATTTAAATTTGTTTAAAAAATTAACATCTTAATCTAATTTTAAGTAAATATTAATCTTTTTACAAACAAAAAAACCTGCTCAAATTAATGAACAGGTTTTTCAATTTAAATCAAATCAACAATTAATTAATGCGTATGTTTAGGATTAAAACCATCTTCGCTTAATTCTGTGTGCTCATAATCGGCAACCATTTCAGCTTCGTAGTCGATTTTATCTCCTTTAGAGAATTTTTGAATAATTTTCTCCATAATATCATAGATAACCGGTACTACAATCAAAGTAAGGAATAATGATGAAATCAAACCTCCAATAATTACCCAGGCTAAACCATTTTTCCACTCAGCTCCTGCACCAGAAGCCAATGCAATTGGGAACATACCAAATACCATCGCAATTGTTGTCATCAAAATTGGACGCAAACGAGCGTGGTTTGCCTGAATTAAGGCAGTTCTGATAGATTCTCCTGCTGCTCGCCTTTGGTTTGTATAATCGACAAGCATGATCGCATTTTTACACACCAGACCAATCAACATGATGATTCCTAAAATGGTAAAGATGTTTAAGGTATTGTTTGTTAATGCCAGTGCAAATAGAACTCCAATGAACGAAAGCGGAATGGCAAATAATACCACAAACGGGTGAACAAAACTGTCATATAAACCTACCATTACAAGGTAAACTAAAATAATAGCGGCTAATAAAGCGATCCCTAAAGTACCAAAACCTTCTGACTGGTTTTCCTGGTCACCACCCCAGATGTAATTAACTCCAACTGGTTTTTGTAATTTATCTAGTTTTTCCTGCCACTGCGTTACAATTGTTCCGGCTGGTACACCCACGTTCTGACCTTGTACAGTTACAGAAGCGGTTTTGTCTCTACGCTCCAGTTTACTTGGTCCGGAACCTTCGGTAATAGTTGCAAATTGGTTTAATTTAATTTGCTGACCGGCACTGTTTATGAAAATTAAATTACTAACATCGGTAATATTTTTTCTATCAAATTCGTTGTATTTGATGTTGATGTCGTATTCGTATTCACCAGCTCTAAATTTACCGTCAGTATTACCGCTATAAGCTGTCTGCATGGTTAGACCAACTGTTTGAAGTGTTAATCCTAAAGCAGCCATTTTATCACGGTCAACCTGAACGTTGATTTCCGGATTCCCATCTTCAACGGTTAATTTAATCTCAGTTGTTCCGGGAATGGTGCGTAATTCGGCTTCGGCCAATTTAGCAAACTTCATGGCACTTTCTACGTTTGGACCCGTTACGATCAAACCTAAAGTTGCATCTTCAGCCGTTCCTAAGATACCTACAGGAACCGTTTTAACTTTTGCACCAACTAATATTTTCTCTAATTTACGTTTTGTTTTAGCTGCGTAAACATTGGCATCATCTGTACGGTCTTTTTGCTCGATCATTTTAACATCGATCTCGGCTTTGTAAGCAGTTGCCTGAGAAGCACCTAAGCCTTCACTGGTTTGTCCTACAGTTGTAATTTGACTGAAAACATATTTCTCTCCTTTTAAGAACGCTTCTGCTTTTTGCGTCATAAAGTTAGTCTGTTCCAATGAAGCATCTTTTGGCATCTCAATCTGAACTAAGAACTCACCACTATCAGATGATGCGAAGAACTCACCTCCAATATATCCGCCTCCCATCAACCAGATGATAGATCCAAAGAACATAACTGCAATAACTGCCATGGTTTTGATGTAATGATCTAAACACCAGTTTAGCAAGTTTGAAATCCAGTCAGTAAAACGAGTTAAGTAGCTTTCAAATCCAAGGATAACTTTTCCGAAAAGATTTTTACCTTCAATATGCTCTAATTTTCCAAAACGTGAAGACAACCACGGAATAATAGTAAATGAAGCCAATAATGAGAACATCGTTGATATAATTACCGTAACACAAAATTGTGTAATAATATTAGATACCAGTCCGGTACTCATTGCAATTGGTAAAAACACGACTACAATTACTAATGTAATCGAAGTTACAGTACCTCCAATTTCGGCAGTTCCGTCATAAGAAGCACGAATTCGGCTTTTACCCATTTCCATGTGTCGGTAAATATTCTCTAATACCACAATCGCATCATCGACAAGAATACCAACCACAAGAGATAAACCAAGTAAAGACATTAAGTTAAGTGTATAACCTAATAAATAAATTCCGATAAATGTAGCAATCAACGACGCAGGAATAGATACCATTACAATTAATGAGTTTCTGATACTGTGTAAGAAGAACAACATTACAAAGGCCACCAGAATAACCGCAATTAACAAGTCATGTACAACAGAATCTGCTGCTTCAAGTGTAAATATTGTACTGTCTTTTGCAACATCCAATTTTAATTGAGCCGATTTATAATCAGCCTCTAATGTTTTGATTGTTTTAACCAATTGCTCACTTACCGCAACGGCATTAGCATCTGATTGTTTTACAATTTGAAGTACAATGGCACTTTTTTGATCTACACGGGCAATTTTCTCTGCAATTTTTTGTGTATCCTGAACATCAGCAATATCTCCTAAACGAACCTGAATTCCGTTTTGAGAAGAAACCACTAAGTTTCTTAATTCTTCAACGTTTTTATATTTACCCGCTAAACGAATTAATATTTTTTGATTACGAGTTTGGATGTTACCCGTTGGGAAATCCAGATTCGAAGTTAAAATAGTCTGTTGTACCTGAGGAACAGAAAGGCCGTAACCCTGCATTTTTACTGCGTCAAGATTTACCTGAATCTCACGTTCCTGACCACCAATAATATTTACCTGAGCAACCCCTTGTACACGAGATAAAACTGGCGCAATCTTTTTATCGATCAAATCATAAAAAGCGGCTTCGTCCATTTTACCATTCGCACCCAATGTCATAATTGGTAAATCACTCAAAGAGAATTTAGTTAACGATGGCGGATCAGCATCATCTGGTAAATCACTCAGGATTGCATTGATTTTTCGCTGTGCATCATTCATCGAAATATCAACATTCGCATTTGATGTTAATGTAATTGATACTATGGATAAACTCTCATAAGATTTAGAGTCAATTTTCTTGATATTTTCAAGAGACGCAATCGCATCCTCTATTTTCTTGGTAACGGTATTTTCAATCTCACTTGGAGAAGCTCCCGGATAAACAGTTGAAACCGTAATAACATTGGTTTCGAATTTTGGAATCAGCTCGTAGCCTAACTGGCTGTAGCTGAACAATCCACCTAAGATCAGAATTGTAAACAATACAATTACTAACGAGGGACGTTTTATGGATATTTCGGCTAATTTCATATATTTTTTCTTTATGCTTTATGCTTTATGCTGTAGGCTTTAAGCTTTTGAAGTAGCTTATAGCCTATAGCTTAATGCTTATAGCCAAATAATTATTTAATAATTTCTACTGTATTTCCGTCTTGTAAGTTGATCTGGCCTGTAATAATTACTATTTCTCCGTCATTTAAACCATTGATGATTTCAACTTTATCTCCTAAGATTCTTCCAGCAACTACTTTTTTCAATTTTGCTGTATTGTTTTCAACTACAAAGATTTCGTTACTGCTCACACTTCCAACAAATGCATTTCTGGGAACCACTTTAAGGTTTTGTTTTTGGTTGTTTGAGCCAAAGTTTGCTGTTCCGTACATACCTGCTTTTAAGTCATTATTAGCATTGTTTGTAATTTCAATTTCTACAGGAAAGTTTAATGAAGCATCTGCTTTTGCAGCGATAAAAGTAATTTTTCCGGAGAATGTTTTGTCAGGATAAACACTTGCTGTAATGTTTACTGTGTTTCCTAATTTTAAACTTGCTACCTGACTTTCGTTTACTGTAACTGTTAATTTTAATTTAGAAACATTTACAATATCAAACAAAGCAGTTGCAGGCATACCGGTTAAAATAGATCCCGGTTCAATATATTTTTTATTGATGTAACCGTTAATTGGCGCTTTTACTTTAGTATCACCAACATTAATGTTAGCTTGTTTCAGGTTAGATTCAGCATTTGTTAAAGCTAATTTTGCCTGATCTAATTGTTGTTTTGTAACACCGCCGGTTTTAAAAGCATTTTCGTATCTGCTGTAATCCGATTTTGCGTTTTGGTAAGCAGCCTGAGCTTGCTGTGCACTAACATTAATGACATCACCTCTTACGGTCAATAAGGTTTGACCTACTCTTACATAATCACCTTCTTTAGCTAAAACACTAATTACTTTCCCGGATTTTTCAGCAGAGAAAGTTAATTCCTGAATTGGCACAAAATTTCCGTTAACAGCAAAACCAAGATTAACATCTTCTGTTTTTACTGTTGCCACTTTTACAGAAACGGCAGCATTTTTTTCTGCCACGATTGCTGTTTTAGCTTCGTTTTCTGATTTGTTTTTATTTAAGATATAGCTAATCCCAAAAAAAGCTACGGCTATGATTACGATTGTTGTAATTATTCTCTTCATTTTGTTAGTTATTTAATAAGTGATTTTAGTTCGCCTTTTGATTTGATTAGTGCTACCTCTGCAATTTTGTAATTTAAGATAGCTCTGGTATAATTGTTTTGTGCCTCAAGAGATGCATTTTCAGCATCTAATAAATCCGTTAAAGATGCTAATCCCTGAAGGTAATTGTTTTTGGTATTGCTTAAAATTTCTGTTGCCAGACGCATGTTTTCTTTTTGATTCTCTATAGTTACAAGATTGTTCTCAATCTGAGCGATTGCATTTCTGTAATCTAAATCGAGCGAAAGTTTGGTGTCTTTTATATCTTCCTGAAGCGATCTGATTTGAACATCAGCTTGTCTTACTTTTGCACGGGTTCCAAAACCGGTAAAGATTGGTATGTGTAAGTTTAATCCAATTGCAGAAAAATCAGACCAGTAAACTCCGTCTTTTGGTTTTGCAAACCAAGGTAATTCAGGACCCTGACCAATATAGTTGTAACCTGCTGTTAATGAAAGTGTTGGATAGTATCCTGCTTCAACAGCTTTTTTGTTATAGACTAAAAGTTCTTCTTGTTTTTTCAAAAGCAGGTATTCTGTTCTGTTTTCAACAGTTGGCTGTTCTGTTAGTGCTGCAGGGACAACTTCAAATTCTTCTTTTGGCATATCAATTTGAGTTTCAATAGGCATTCCCATATAAAACTTCAAAGCATTTTCCTGTAAAGTAATTTGATTTTTTATTTGTTGACGTTCTGTATCAATGTTTGACATTTTTACGACTATACGATCTAAGTCTATTTTTTTTGCTAAACCGTTATCAAATTGTCCTTTTACGATATCACGAACTTTTGTAGTATTTACGTAATTGCTGTCTAATAATACCAGTCTTTCTTTTTGCACATAAACGGAATAATAGTTATTTGCAACTCTTTCAATAACTTGTTCTTCGGTTAACTGGTCGTTTATTTGGTAAAATTCGCGTGTAGATTTTGCCGCTCTCAATCCGGTAAAAACAGATTGGTCAAAAAGAGCCTGAGTTAAAGAAACTCCGGCAGTCGATGTCCATTTTTGTCCAAATGCCGCCTGAATTGTAGTTCCCGGAGCATTGAATCCTGCTCCGTCAATAACTGTAGTTTGTATAATAGGGTTGTGTGTTAAGTTTCCGTTTGCAGAAATTTGAGGCAGCGCTCTTGAACGTACTTCCTGAATTTGATACTCACTGTTTTCAACCTGTAATTTCGATTTCTTTGCATCGGCTTTGTTTTGTAGCGCATACGTAAGTGCATCTTTTAAGGTTAAATTTTTGACTTGTGCGTTGGCAGACAAACCAATTGAACACAAAAATATAAGAATGATTCTT
This sequence comes from Flavobacterium pectinovorum, assembly GCF_022802975.1. Lineage (GTDB taxonomy): Bacteria > Bacteroidota > Bacteroidia > Flavobacteriales > Flavobacteriaceae > Flavobacterium > Flavobacterium pectinovorum_B. The sequence continues at coordinate 222,794 of NZ_JAFEVZ010000006.1, read as the reverse complement.
TTCATATAGATTGATGATTAAATAGTAATTTTTTTAAGTTGTTTTTCTAATTCTACAATTCCTAAAGGAGTCGACATTGCTCTGGTGTGATATTCTAAGGCTTCTAATTCTAATTTTTGAGATTCTTTGTCTGATACTGTTGTTTCATTAATGTGAAAAATTAAAGTGTAATAAAACCTTACATAAACATCAATATTCAGATCCGCTCTATACAATTTTTCACGAATTCCTTTTTCAATATTTTCTCTAAACCATTGGCTGCATTGATCTATTTCGGTAGTCATGAGTTTATGGTAGATTTCAGGATAATGTTTTTTTAGCTGATAGATTGGTGACGAATCCAAACTGTTTGTAAACATTTCGCAAAACATTTCACGGATCTCAAAATTTTCATGAATTGCATTGTGATTTTTAGCGACAATGGTGTCGATAATATTATGAACTTGTTTGTGAACCAGCGAGGTGCTTTCTTCAATTAAAACTTCTTTATTGCAAAAATATTTATAAATCGTTTTTTTAGAAATACACATTTCTCCTGCAATGTCATCCATTGTAACACTCTTAAAACCGAGTTTTAAAAATAAATCACTTGCTTTTTGTATGATTTTCTCTTTCATTTTAATTCTAAATTCTATTACAGAATATATTGGGAGTAACTAAAGTTAACGAAAAAGTTCCCTATTATTGTAATAATTTTATATTAACTTATTCATTTTGTTCTGTTTATATGCTGAACTCTAAATTAGCAATAAGCTTAATATCTCTTCCAAGGGCTAAGCCTCCGTTGTGATTAAATGAATTATAATCCAGGCCAAAATCCTGACGTTTGATATCACCTTTGATTTCAAAAGCTACTTTTTTTTCTCCATTATAGGTGTTAACTCCTATAAATTCCGCATCAAGTTCAACAACTCTGGTAATATCTTTTATTGTTAAATCACCTTTAAAAAAATTAATATTGTTGTTTACTTTTTGAAATGAAGTCGATTTGAAACTAATAATCGGATATTCATTTACATTAAACAAATCATTTAATTGTAAGTGCGTATCAATCTGCTGAAAATTATCAGCCTTATTATTCATGTCTAATGAAAACTCAACCGAAGCATCTTCGATTTCATTATCCTCAATATTTACATAACCGTCAAATTTGTTTGCGGTTCCTCCCAAATAGGCAATTATAGAATGTCTCATTTTTATTAAAACATCTGATTGGCTAGAATCTATAGTCCAAGTAGTTTTCATAAATGTTTGGTTTTGTCGAGGTTAATTGTTGTTTTAAATGCTTTGGAAACTTTTGTAGTTTCTAAAGTTTCCGATTGAGGATGCAAATATAAACAGGAAACTTTAAGAACCAAAAAAGTTTCCAAGTTTTTTTAAAAAATAATTTAGCAGAATTAATAGCGCAACAGCTTTAAAATCTTTTTAGAGGAAACTCGATTCCTTTTTAAATTTTAGAAACTTTAATTCATATTTGAATTGTATCTTTGGACCTCGTTAATCAGATTTTCATTTTATGCACGATATTAGCCAGTACCAGGATTTTTTTATTGATTATTTAAAAAGCCAAAACATAAGCAAAGAACCTAAAAATCTTTACGAACCTATTGAGTATATTTTAGGACTTGGCGGAAAAAGGATGCGTCCGGTACTAACCTTAATGGCGGCAGAAGTTTTTGATGCTGATTATAAAATTGCGCTTCCGGCTGCAATGGCGGTAGAGGTTTTTCATAATTTCTCTTTAGTTCATGATGATATTATGGATGATGCGCCTTTAAGAAGAGGGCAAGTTACGGTACATGAAAAATGGGATTTAAATACCGGGATTCTTTCGGGAGATGCAATGCTTATTTTGGCATACCAGTATTTTGAACAATACGAACCGGTAGTTTTTAGGGATTTAGCAAAACTTTTCAGTAAAACAGCTCTTGAAGTCTGCGAAGGACAACAATGGGATGTTGATTTTGAATCCCGTACAGATGTTACGATTCCTGAATACCTGAAAATGATTGAATACAAAACAGCTGTTTTAGTTGCTGCAGCCATGAAAATGGGGGCAATTGTAGCAAAAACTTCTGAAAAAGAAGCTGATTTAATTTACGATTTCGGACTTAATTTGGGATTGGCTTTTCAGCTTCAGGATGATTATTTAGATGCTTTTGGAGATCCCGAGACTTTTGGAAAACAAGTTGGAGGAGATATTATCGAAAATAAAAAAACGTATTTGTACTTAAAAGCAATGGAATTTTCTACACCTGAAAAATCTTCTGAACTGCAAAAATTATTTAGCCAACAATTAGAAGATAACACAGATAAAATAGAAAAAGCAAAGGGAATTTTTAACGAATCCGGTGCATCAGAAGCTACTCAGAAAGCTATAGAAATGTACACTTTTAAGGCTTTTGAAACGCTTGAAAAAATGAATATCCACGCAGAAAAGAAAAATATCCTGAGAACTTTTGGCGAAAATCTAATGGGTAGAAAGGTTTAATATAAGATTTATGGAGACCATAGTAAATAGTCTTTTTTTTGCTGACAGAAATAGTAATGCGAGAATGCAGTTATTTTTTGCGGCATGTTTCCCTTTTTTTACCCTTTTTGCTTTAGGAATTGATAGTGTTGCGTTTAATCAGTATTATTTTGACGGGCGACAAATTACGAATGTTTTAGCCATAATTTATTTCTCTTTTTTCTTTTGGGTTTCCGGCTCTTATTTGAGAAAACTGATGTTTGTAATGGTTTTTTTGTCTTATATAGGAGAAGTGCTTTTTTGTACTTTACTCGGAATGTATAATTATAGAACATCCGTTATTCCGCTGTATGTTCCTTTTGGTCATGCGATTGTGTATGCTTCAGGTTATGTTTTTGCACATACTGAATGGGCTGCTAAAAACGACACTGGCTTAAGGAAATATTTTGCAGTTGGATTTGCAGTGTTGTTTTTGTCTGTTGGAATTTTGCTGAAAGATATTTTTTCACTGATTTTCGGACTGCTGTTCTTTTGGGTTTTAAAGAGAAAAAAATGGCAGAATTTATATTATTTCATTGCCCTTTGTGTTATATTTATTGAGCTTGGCGGAACTTATTTTCAATGCTGGAAATGGGTGCCGAAAACTTTCGGATTAATTCCGGCAGCCAATCCGCCAATGGGCGCAGTTTTTTTCTACGCAGGAGGAGATGTGCTTTTGTCTAAAATTGTAGATTATTGGAAATTTAAAAGAACAAGCAAGAGTTTTGATTTGCATTGATTTTTGAAGTTGCCATTGTGATTGAATTTGATTTTTGAGGTAACTATTGTCATTGAAATTGCCATTGAAATTGAAATTGAATTTGATTTTTGCCATTGCCATTGAAATTGAATTTTGAAATTGAAAAACCTATGTACGTTTCTCCCTTAAATACCGATTTATTATTTGAAGAAGCTCAAAAAGATTCTTTATATCTGAACTTGATTGAGCAGCTCAACAAAGATTTTAATCTCGCAAATGAAGGAATTGATTTTCCGCTGAGCATCACTCCGGAAGAATTAAAAATCCAGCTTCACGAAAAAATCTACAGAATGATTCAGTACAAATTTGCTGAATATCTCAATCTGCTCTATATAATTGATGTTTCTGAAATCGAAATAAAACAACTCGACGGATCAGATCTGGTTATTCTCGCAGAACAGGTTTCTTTTTTGATTTTAAAAAGAGAATGGCAGAAGGTTTGGTTTAGGAATTTCTACAAATAAAGGTTCTAAGTTACTAAGGTTCTAAGCTGCTAAGTTTTTCTTCATTAGGACGAACGATATTGTGCAATTTATCTAATTCAGTCCCGAGCCCAAAATACTGTGTGTCAATTTTACTTTCAATAATTTGGAAACGATTACATTTAAAACAAATTTTTGCTATTCCAATAATCTTTTCTTTCTTTTTAAAAATGAAAATATCGCGATACTCCGGAACGCACGCATATGCACTCGTTTGTAAAGAGTCTTTTTCACTGAATATATTTTCAATTTCCTTTTCCTGTTTAATTGTAAGATCAGATTTCGTATAATTATGACTTAGCAAAATTTCCTCAAAATCTTTTTTAGGAATACTATCAGGAAAATATCCAACAAACAAACCTTCAAGCTCTTGTTGTTTTTTTGATCTTTTACTTTTTCCTGTAAAATCAATTACACTTTCAAGAGTATAATTTCCAAAATAATGATTGATTTCATCAGAATCAAAAAAAGGTCGTAATTCTTTCTTTACAACCTTTTCATTATTAGCATTTTCCTTTTTAGAATTATTACAACTTGAAATGATTATAGCTGTAATTATAAAGATATATTTTTTCAAATCTTCAGGTTTAAATAAACTTAGAATCTTAGCATCTCAGAACCTTAGCAACTTTTTAGAAATAAACCCTCACAAAAGGCATAAATGCAGATCCATAACGACTTTTGTCCTCATCAAACAAAACATCGTAGCGGGCACCAATCGTCACGCTTCCGGTTCTGTAACCGGCACCAAGGTACAAAGCAGTATTCCAGAAATTATCAGTATAGCCGGGGAAGTTATTTGTACGTTCATATTCTGTATTTACACGAACCTGTTCGAGTTCGGCAGATAGCTGAATTTCCGGAATCGGATTTACTAATCCAATAAGGCTTCCGCCATATACGTAAGAATGGTAAAGGTTTTTAGAAGATAAATAACCAAATTGCAGTCCAAGACCAACAGCTACAATTTCGTTTACATTATAAATAGCACTTGGCATTACTGAAATATCAGTATAACCGGAACCAATTCCGAGACCTAATCCGCCTCCAAATTGAACTTTTTCCCAAAATTGGGAATTGTTATCGATTACATTGTTTTGATCCTGTGCAATTATAAGATTTGAAAACAGGCATGTCAAAATCACAAAAAATGATTTGAAAACGATTGAAAGATGAATTTTCTTCATAGTTTAGGCTATTTTTAACAAATTTTTACGTAAAAGTACGTAAAAAAATCATTTAAATAATATCGATTGTTGTACTTTTGCCATTCTATATAACAAAAAGTATATTCACTCAAATATTATGGATAGGTTTTCATTTTTAAATGCAGCGCATACCGAGTTTTTTGCACAATTATACGATCAATATTTAGTAAATCCAGACAGCGTTGAGCCAAGCTGGAGAAGTTTTTTTCAGGGCTTTGACTTTGGACAAACAACTTATAATGATGAAAATCCTGTGCAAACTATCGTTGAGTATGTAACGACTGGCGACAACACAGATTACAGTAAAGTTTCTGAAAAATTACAAAAAGAATTTAACGTTTTAAAATTAATTGATGGCTACCGTACACGTGGTCATTTATTCACTAAAACAAATCCGGTTCGTGATCGCAGAACGTCATCGCCAACTTTGGATATTGAAAACTTCGGATTAACAACTGCAGATCTTTCTACAGTTTTTGATGCTGCTCAGGTTATCGGTGTTCCTCCTTCTACTTTGCAGGATATTATCACCCGTCTTAAAGCAATTTACTGTCAGCATATTGGGGTTGAATATATGTACATCAGAAACCCTGGTGTTGTAAAATGGATTCAGGACAAATTAGGTGTAAATAACAATCAGCCTGATTTTTCTAAAGAAGAAAAACAAACGATCCTTACTAAATTAAATGAAGCTGTTTCTTTCGAAAACTTTTTGCATACTAAATATGTAGGTCAAAAACGATTTTCATTAGAAGGTGGAGAATCGATCATCCCGGCTCTTGATGCTTTGATCGAGCAGGCTGCAGAAAAAGGTGTTGAGCAATTCGTAATGGGAATGGCACACCGTGGCCGTTTGAACGTTTTGGCAAACATCTTCGGAAAATCAACTCAGGATATCTTTAGCGAATTTGACGGTAAAGATTACGATCAGGAATATTTTGACGGTGACGTAAAATACCACTTAGGTCTTACTGCCGATAAAAAAACAAGATCAGGAAAAAGCATCAATATCAATTTGGCACCAAACCCTTCACACTTAGAAACGGTTGGAGCAGTAATTGAAGGAATTACAAGAGCAAAACAAGATAAATATTTCCCTAACGATTTCTCAAAAGTATTACCAATCGCCGTTCACGGAGATGCTGCAATTGCAGGGCAGGGGTTGCTTTATGAAATCATTCAAATGGCACAATTAGATGGTTACAAAACCGGAGGTACCATTCATATCGTAATCAACAACCAGGTTGGATTTACAACAAACTATTTAGACGCCCGTTCATCAACTTATTGTACAGACGTTGCAAAGGTGACACTTTCACCGGTATTACACGTAAATGCTGATGATGCTGAAGCTGTTGTACACGCAGTATCTTTTGCATTAGACTACAGAATGCAGTTTGGACGTGACGTATTTATAGATTTATTAGGGTACAGAAAATACGGTCACAACGAAGGTGATGAGCCTCGTTTTACACAGCCGGTTTTATATAAAATCATTGCAAAACATAAAAATCCAAGAGATATTTATGCAGAGAAATTATTATCTGAAGGCGTAATTGATGCCTCTTATGTAAATGGTCTTGAAAAGGAATACAAAACAGGTTTAGAAGAAAACTTAGAAGCATCCCGTAAAAAAGCGTTGACAATCATCACCCCATTCATGCAAAATGAGTGGAAAGGATTCCAGCAGGTTTCTGATGATGTGATGCTGAAAAAAGTAGATACAACTTTTTCAAAAGAAGGATTGGATTCTATTATCAATACAATTTCAACTTTACCATCAGATAAGAAATTCATCAATAAAATCACCAAAATTGTATCAGACAGAAAAACCGGATACAACAATAATACGTTAGATTGGGGAACTGCTGAGGCTTTAGCTTACGGTTCGCTTTTAACAGAAGGATTTGATATTAGAATTTCTGGTCAGGATGTAGAGCGCGGAACTTTCTCTCACCGTCATGCGGTAGTTAAAGTGGAAGATTCTGAAGAGGAAGTAATCTTACTGAACAACATCGAAAACAAAAAAGGAAACTTTGGCGTATTCAATTCGCTTTTATCAGAGTACGGAGTTTTAGGATTTGATTATGGTTATGCATTGGCAAATCCAAATGCTTTAACGATCTGGGAAGCACAATTTGGAGATTTCTCTAATGGTGCACAAATTATGATTGACCAGTATATTTCTTGTGGTGAAGATAAATGGAACAACCAAAACGGTATTGTTTTATTATTGCCACACGGATATGAAGGTCAGGGAGCTGAGCACTCTTCAGCAAGAATGGAGCGTTACTTACAGCTTTGCGCAAGACACAATATGTATGTAGCTGATTGTACAACGCCGGCGAACTTCTTTCACTTGTTAAGAAGACAAATGAAAACGGATTTCCGTAAACCTTTAGTAGTTTTCTCTCCAAAAAGTTTATTGCGTGATCCAAGATGTGTGTCTTCAGTTGAAGAATTAGCAACAGGAACTTTCCAGGAAACTATCGACGATACTACAGTAGATAAAAAAGGTGTAAAAACTTTGGTCTTTGTAACTGGTAAATTCTATTATGATATTGTTGCGGAAAGAGAAAACAACGGAAGAAATGATGTTGCAGTTGTTCGTATTGAGCAATTATTCCCTTTGCCGGTTGAGCAAATCAAAGAAATCATCGCACAATATCCAAATGCTGATGATTATGTTTGGGCACAGGAAGAGCCTAAAAACATGGGAGCTTACAGTTTTATGTTAATGAACTTTGATCTTGTAAAATGGAGACTGGCTTCATTAAAAGCATATTCTGCTCCGGCTGCAGGAAGCTACACACGTGCAAAACGTCGTCACGCCGATGCAATCAGAATGGTATTTGATAAAAATTTATTCAGATAAAATTTATGAAAAAGATACTTATTCTTGCTTTTGCAATATTATCAATTGTAGGTTATTCTCAGGAATTAAGAAAACCAAGTGAAGGAAAAGCTATAGTTTATTTTGTGAGATCTTCAGGAATGGGCGCTTTAATAAATTTTAAATATTTTGATGGAGAAAAGTATTTAGGTAAATTCAATTATGGTAAATATTTAGTTTATGAATGTGAGCCAGGTAAACATGTTTTTTGGTCCCGATCAGAAAATACCGATTTTATTGAGGCGGATCTTGAAGCTGGAAAAATTTATATAGTTGATTCTGAAGCGCAAATGGGTGCTATAAAAGCTGGTGTAGAATTAGTTCCTTTTAATCCTAATCCGGAAAGCTATAAAACGCCTAAGAAATTTGAAAAAAAGAAAGCAGCTATTTTGAAATCGATTTCAGAAAATAAAGAATATGTTGCAACTGATTCAGATTTAAAAGAAGGTGCTGAAGAATATGCAAGTATCATTAAAAAATCTACAGAAAAATATAATAAATTAAAAGAAAAAAGTGAAGAATTTGCAAAAGTACTTCCTGAAATGTCATACAACAATTAGATAAAAAATGTTTCAAGTTTCAAGTTTCAGGTTTAACAACTTGAAACTTGAAACCATAAAAACCTTAAACAAAAACAAAGATGATTTTAGAAATGAAAGTCCCATCACCAGGGGAATCAATAAAAGAAGTTGAAATTGCAACTTGGTTAGTAAAAGACGGAGATTATGTAGAAAAAGATCAGGCAATTGCTGAAGTTGATTCAGACAAAGCTACTCTTGAATTGCCTGCTGAAATGAGCGGTGTAATTACACTAAAAGCTGAAGAAGGTGATACAGTAGCAGTAGGTGCTGTAGTTTGTTTAATTGATACTGATGCAGCAAAACCAGCAGGTTCAGCAGCTGCACCAGCGGCAGAGGCTCCTAAGGCTGAAGCTCCAAAAGCAGAAGTAAAAGCTGAGGCTCCAAAAGCAGCTCCGGTTCAGGCTCCTGCAGCAACAAGTTATGCAGCCGGAACTCCATCTCCTGCAGCAAGAAAAATATTAGATGAGAAAAATATCGCTCCGGCAACAGTTTCAGGAACTGGTAAAGGTGGAAGAATCACTAAAGATGATGCTGTAAATGCAGTGCCTTCTATGGGAACTCCAACTGGTGGAAGCCGTGGAACTGAGCGCACAAAATTATCAATGTTACGTCGTAAAGTAGCAGAAAGATTAGTTTCGGCTAAGAACGAAACAGCTATGCTTACTACTTTTAACGAAGTAAACATGACGCCAATCAATCAAATTCGTAACGAATACAAAGATGCTTTCAAAGCAAAACATGGTGGTCTTGGTTTAGGATTCATGTCATTCTTTACAAAAGCAGTTACAAGAGCTTTGCAATTATATCCGGATGTGAACTCAATGATGGATGGTGATTATAAAATAGCTTATGATTTTGCTGATATCTCTATCGCAGTTTCAGGACCAAAAGGATTAATGGTTCCTGTAGTTCGTAACGCTGAACTTTTAACTTTCCGTGGAATCGAAGCTGAAATCAAAAGATTAGCTTTAAGAGCACGTGACGGGCAAATTACAGTTGATGATATGACTGGAGGAACTTTCACAATCACTAACGGTGGTGTTTTCGGAAGTATGTTATCTACGCCAATCATCAACCCTCCTCAGTCAGGAATCTTAGGAATGCACAACATTATCGAGCGTCCAATCGCTGTAAACGGTAAAGTTGAAATTCACCCAATGATGTACGTAGCACTTTCTTACGATCACAGAATCATCGACGGACGTGAATCTGTTGGTTTCTTGGTTGCCGTTAAAGAAGCTTTGGAAAACCCGTTAGAATTATTGATGAACGGAGATGCTAAAAGAGCATTGGAGTTGTAATCAAATAAATTCTGAGAAATAAAAAAATCCGTTTAGAAGCTCTAAACGGATTTTTTGTTTATTTGTCTAACTAATCACTTATTTATGTCTTCCAACAAAAAACAAGCTGCAATAGGTTTTATTTTCATCACCATGTTAATCGATATTACCGGATGGGGAATCATTATTCCGGTTATTCCAAAGCTGATTAAAGAATTAATACACGGTGATGTGAGTGAAGCAGCTAAATATGGCGGCTGGCTGACATTTGCTTATGCGATGACGCAATTTTTGTTTGCTCCTTTGATTGGTAATCTGAGTGATAAATTTGGGAGAAGACCTATAATTTTAATTTCCCTTTTTGCTTTTGCGCTGGATTATATTTTACTGGCATTTGCACCAACGATTACATGGCTTTTTATTGGGAGAATAATTGCCGGATTAACAGGGGCCAGTATTTCAACCGCTTCTGCTTATATTGCCGATGTGAGTACACCTGAAAACAGAGCCAAAAATTTCGGAATGATCGGAGTCGCTTTTGGACTCGGATTTATAATTGGACCTGTGCTCGGTGGTATTTTAGGACATTACGGATCGAGAATTCCGTTTTATGCAGCAGCAGTTTTGTGCATGCTGAATTTTCTGTACGGTTATTTTATTCTGCCGGAATCCTTATCAAAAGAAAACAGAAGACAGGTTAATTTAAAAAGAGCCAATCCAATTGGTGCCTTTTTGAACTTAAGGAAATATCCTTCGCTTTATGGATTGCTGATTGCCTTATTTTTGATTTACATAGCGGCACATGCCGTGGAAAGTAACTGGAGTTATTTTACGATGTATAAATTTAACTGGAACGAAAAGATGGTCGGAATTTCGCTTGGCGTTGTCGGAGTTTTAGTAAGTCTCGTTCAGGGTGGTTTGATACGATGGACAAGTAAAAAATTAGGAAACAAAAAAAGTATCTATATTGGAATGTCTTTATATACCCTTGCGATGTTTTTGTTTGCCTTTGTTTCAGAAAGCTGGATGATGTTTCTCTTTTTGATTCCGTATTGTCTTGCGGGAATAGCAGGGCCTTCATTGCGCGCTATAATTGCCGGGCGTGTTTTACCAACAGAACAAGGAGAAATTCAGGGAACCATTGCGAGTTTAATGAGTGCAGCAACGATTATCGGTCCGCCGGTAATGTCGGGTCTTTTTTATTATTTCACACATCAGGACGCACCATTTGAGTTTCCGGGAATGCCTTTTATACTTGGAGGAATATTGATGATGAGTAGTGGTATTGTTTCTTACCTTTCATTGAAAAAACATTCGAATAATAATCTATAAATGTTGAAAATCCCAAATTCCAGTTAAGGAGTTTGGGATTTTTATTTTTACCAAAATTAAATTTTGGAATTTGGAATTTCAGATTTGGAATTTCAACCCTTTATTCTTTTACAATTTTGATGGTTTTGGTTTTTTCTTCAGATTTTACTTTTAGGAAATATATACCTGTTGAGATATTTGATAAATCAATTTCAGAATGAATGTCGTTTATTTTTTTAACTAAAACAGACTTTCCTGAAACGGCTAATAGTTCGACTTCATCAATATTAGCAGTGTTGCTTAGTGCTAATTTGTTTTTTACAGGATTTGGGTAAAATTTAAAATTTGGTAAAACAAAATCCTCATTTGAAAGTGCTCCGTTTGATTTTGCAGTAACTGCAAGGCGCTGGGTACTTTCAACATTGTTAATGGTTTGAGAGGCATAATAAGTAACACCATCAACCAAAACTGTTATTAAAGGCAAAGTTGTCTCAGCAGCTTTACTTGTTTTTCTTGTTGAATTTTGAGAACTGTACCATTTTATATTTTGACCATCAACAACAATATCTTCTAAGGTTTGTCCTGGAGTGAAATCAAAGTTTATTGCGTTTTTACCGTTTATTAGTGGTGATGGTGGGTTTATTACAAATGCATAATATAAAAAACAGCCGGTAAGGTCTTGAATAATGGATGTGTAATATCCTGGTTCTAAATTTGTAAATGTGCCATACGAAAAGAATTGATTCAATTTGGGAGAAATAGCATAAGTGTAAGAACCACTACCACCTGTAGCTGTTATTTTTACTGAATTTGTATTTTCTATAGCTACAGCAGCAAATAAAGGAGCTGGTTGTGTCATTTCTACAAAGGTAATTTCTTTACATCCGGTTGCATCAGTAGCTTCTACAATGTAACGACCCGCAGCTACGTTATAAAAAATATTTCCATAAAATGGATTTTTGGTAAGTTCTCCGGTAGTATAATTTCTAAGGGTGTAAGTGTAAGGAGCATTTCCGCCAGTTGTGTTTGGTAGATGTATTTGACCAGTAGAATCGCCATTACAATTAGGAGATACGGTTAATGGAATAATTTTTATAGGAGTATATGCTGTTATACTCACAGAAACTGTACTTATACTACATCCTGAAGCATCTTTGGCGTATATTGTGTGAATTCCAGGAACTAAATCTTTAAAGACATTATTAGTAGAAAATGTTCCACCATTAATTGAATAAATATAAGGTGCTTTACCGCCATTACCTTGAACAGTAATAGTACCTTTATTATTCATACAAGACGTAGGTGTGATATCAGCTACTAAAATGAAAGGTGAACTTTTTTTTAAAATCAAATTAAAATAATTTGTAGTAATTGCTCCCTTATTATCAATTCGGGCATAGATAGTTTTAGAATCTGAATTGCTTGAATAGTTAGTTGGGTTTGAGATAGCATTCGTATTATTTGTTGCGTCCTCAAGACTTAAATGATAAGTGACAATTGTTTCAGCAGGATTTAAATTGCCAATCAAAAGTGTTTTTTTTGAAGTCAGGTCAAAAGTATTCCCTGAACATTGCTCAATATCGCTAACCTGAGCATAAAAGAAATTTGTAAATAAAAAAAGTAAACTGAGTAGCGTTTTTTTCATACGTATAGATTTGTTAAAAATAGGCATGGCAAATATAGCTAAAAAACTTACTTTTTATTTCAAATACAAATAATGATTATAATAATCAATAATCCCTTTTCCTTCCAGTAAAACATCAGCACCAATGATGCCATGAACAGGTTTTGCTTTGTATTGCTGTAAAGCTTCATTAACGTGCGATAGGTCAAAAATTACCAGACTAAAATCAGTATTTTTCCAGGAACCCAACTGAAGCGCATTGTGTTTCGAAATTTGCGTTTTCATTCCGGTTCCGCCGGCTCCTGCAGCTTTGGTTTTGGATTTTTTTGTAGTTAATTCAAATTTTTCAATACTTTCGAAACCCACACACGAATTGGATGCACCGGTGTCTAAAATGAAATTCCCTGAAATGCCATTGATTTTTGCTTTAATGGCAAGATGCTGGGTTTTGGTAACTTTGAATTTTATTTTTTTGTATTTCTCTTTTTTGAGAACCTCGTGAAGATTTTCCATTTTCGATAATGATTGAAAACCAAAAATAAACCAATTACAGTCAATAAACTAATGATGTACCAGATATAGTTAGCTGAATTTGTTTCTGTAGAAATCGAACCGTAATAGACAAACGAGCTCCAATAGTAAGGTGATTTTTTATCGTTTGAAATTTCAGAATTATTCAAAAAGTCAATTTTAGCGTTGGTGTTGGCTTCAAAATAAGTTTGATTGTTTTTGATGTTTTCATAGAAGTCAGACATAAAAACCGAAGTCGTATAGTCATTTACTTTCCATAACGAAAATAACAGATTTTGCGCTCCTGCAAATTGAAAACCTCTTGCGACACTCATGGCACCTTCGCCTTTATACCATTTTCCGATTCCGGTTTCACAGGCACTTAAGACTACTAAATCAGGATTTAATTGAAGATTATACAATTGAGAATACAATATTTCTTCATCATAAAATTTGATACTCGCGGGTGTTTCGATATCTCCTGAAGAAGCATGTGTGCTCAAATGCAAAATGGAATAATTAGAGGCATTTTTTCTAAAATTATCGTAAGAGGCAGTTTTATTTTCGAAAAACTTTCCGTCAAAATTGTTTTTTATCGCTTGCATTTCGTCTTTAGAAAATTTCAATTCATAAGGGGTTTTTTCGAATATTGGAAAAATTCCCAGTACATTTCTTTTGCTGTTGGAATGAGGTATTTCTTTTAGGTAGAATGCAGCAGAATTGTTGTACGCAATCTTAAAATCATTTAATAAATAATGCATTTTAGCAAAATTGGAAGTTTTGGATTCTTTGGTAATCAAAGCTTCAAAAGGCAATAAATTTAATATTCCATCGGGAATGATAATGAGATTTTTGTAATTTGATTTAGCAGGTAACAGAAGATTTTTATACGCTAGATACGCTGTTTTTTTATAGTGAGCAATATCGTTTGTAATCGTATTGGCTTTATGAAAAAGACTAACAAATCTAGGTATTGGCTCTCCGCACATTTGACCTGTACAAAAGAATTTCATGAGGATTTGGTTGTTTTGTATCGTAAATACGTAGACCGTATTTGTGCCCCAAAAATAAGCAGTCAAAATTGCATTGTCTTTTTCTAATTTTGTGCATAACTCATTAAAATTAATAGCTGAATTGTATCGTATTTTGGTGTCAGATTGTATTTTTTTTAAGAGCAGCATTAATTCGTTCTGCTTTTTTATAGCTTCATTTATTTTAATGATATCTGCCTGTTCTTCTTTTTGTTGTTCTTTAATTATTAATGTATTACATTTTTGTAGTTCTTCCAGAATGCTTTTTTCCTTTCCTGATTTATTTTTAATTAATTGTTCTTTTAAGACAACAGATTTAGATTTTTCGGTAAGCAGAAAAGCTTTTTTGATGTAAATGGATTTTCCTTCTTTTTTAAAAAGTGACTGATAAATGTCAATGCATTTTTCAGTGCGTTTCCTATTTCTGATCTGTGTAATAATTTTAGAGTTTTCATACAAAATAAGGGATTGGAACAACTCTTCGATATAAAAAGAAAGTGAGTAACTTTCAAGTGCTTTTTGGGGCTGATTTTGTAATGTGAATATGTCAGCCTGGAAGTCTAAGGCATCTAGTAAAGCTGTTTCGGCATAAAGAGAATTTGCTTTTGGTAAAATGTTTTTTGGGTTGTTATAGTTAGGGATTAAAATTTTAAAAATATTTTTCAAAATAGATTGGGCTTCTGTTAAGCTTCCTTTTTTTAGTAATAAAGGAATGTACTCCAAATAAAATTTGGCTCGCTTTCTGGGTTCTGTAGATGATGAACTTTCAAATATTTTTTTGGCTTTTTCAAAATAGATCAAAGCCTTTTCTGTTCTGTAATCCGTATAAATTTTGTATAAATTGATATAGGTATTGTATAAAGATTCCGTTTGGGATTTGTCTTTTTTTAATGCGGGAATTGCTTTTAAAAAAGCCATTTCAGCATTAAAAGAATCTTCATTTATCGATCTAAAAAGATAATTTGCGCCTAAATTATTGTATAAAAGACCTTTTTGAGTTGTGGTTGGTTTTTCAGTTTGAATGGTTTTTTCAATTAAATCTATAGCTTCAGTAACTCTGCCGGTGTTTTGATAAACATTCGATAAATTCAGAATTGCCGCTATCTTTTGCGATTCGTTTTTTTCTGTATCTGCTAAATAATAATACTGCTTTATCATATTTTCGGCGCTGTCATAATCGCCCAAAACAGTATATAAATTACCCAAAGGTTTCAGGCAATATTCGATGATATCGTAATTGTTGAGTTTATGTTTCTGATAGATTTGCCACGCTTTTTCATAGCTTGAAACTGCATGGTGTGTCTGCCCAAACTGATTCTGGTAATAGGCTTTATTGCAGTTTAAAACTACAATTGACAATAATTCGTCTTTGGTTTTAGGTTTTGGATTTTTCCAGAAAGCAGTTTCAGTATTGGTTAAATTTTGAAGCGCTTTCGCAGAAGGTTGGGCAACAAAAATATCAATGGCATTGTAAATTTTGTCTTCGGGGGTTTGCCCAAATACAGTTAGATTCAGGAAGAAGAAAATTAAACTATATAAGCGGTATAAGTTCATATAATGTGTTGCGTATTTTTTTTACAAGAAATGATGTCACCCTGAGTCCATTCGGCTTCGCTCAGGATAAACTTAGTCGAAGGCTTTTTACCCGAAAAGGCTTCGACTCCGCTCAGCCTGACACTTGAATTTTAAAACTTAAATTTACTTATATCACTTATATGGTGGAAATATTTAAAACCTCCAAATCCCATACACCTGAAAATAATTAAAATCCTGTTCAAAATTCATTACATAACGTGCCCCTAAATTCGGTCCGATTCTGGCGAAACCTGCTGTTAAATCAAATAAAAGTCCCGTTTTAAAATCAGTAAAGGAGTTTTTAACCGTGTTGTTTACTGTTTTTGTACCGATTAAGATATTTTCTTTCTCATTTTCAAAAATTTCTGTTTTTATATCCTGATGCTGTTCTGATAAAACATTGATATTGGCCTGAATTCCGGCCCCGATTCCGATATAATTATTAAGGTTATACCGAATCAAAATTGGAACTTCCCAGTTGACATTTTTATTTTCAGTTGTAGTAGTAGTTCGTATTAATCGCCTCGTTCCGTTTGCATTCGTGTCGAATGCGGTTGTAATATTTACTGCGCTGTTGTATTGGTTTAAGGCATTTACCCATTCTGCCTGCCAGTAAAAACGATAAGCTTTGAAAGGCGAAATAGTAGCTCCCACAAAATAACTGGTC
This sequence comes from Flavobacterium pectinovorum, assembly GCF_022802975.1. Lineage (GTDB taxonomy): Bacteria > Bacteroidota > Bacteroidia > Flavobacteriales > Flavobacteriaceae > Flavobacterium > Flavobacterium pectinovorum_B. The sequence goes on along the minus strand of NZ_JAFEVZ010000006.1, from coordinate 206,363 downwards.
GATTTTTCAAGATCCGGGTAAATGTTGTACCCTGCTTTGGCTCCAATTGAAATTCCAGGCAGGAATCTGGTTACGGCGTAGTTGGTTATAATTGGCTCGTTTTTGTCAAAAATAATAGAGGTTCGGCTTCTTGTTTTTACTTTATGGAAGTCTTCACTGAATTTCATCGAATAACGGACAAAACCTTTGGTACTGTCTTTTTCCTTCACGTTTTTTTGCTCAGTTCCCGGAAGATAAATGTTTTTAAAAGTAAAAATAATTTGTTTTTTTGTAATGATAGTATCAAGACAACTCACGGTTGGTTCTTCGTCTTTTGGGCAAATCGGGCATTCAGGATACATACTTTCGATCTGGAATGTTTTTTTGTCGAACATATCCGGAATATCGGTTTCTAAGCGAATTTTTCTTGCCGGACCTTCACCGTTGTTTTGAAAACGGGTTTTGAATTTTACTCTTTTAAACCGGACGAGTCTGTAATTCATAAAACTTCCATTCGAACCCATTTTATTCGGGTCGTGAGAGGTTACGATTTCCATTTCGAGGTTTTTTACTTTATGGTTTTTAAAGCTGCGGTTTGGTACAAAAATCCCTCGCATGGTAACCGTTGCGCTGGTATCTTTGATCATTTCGGGAGTGGTTTTGAAGGTATAAAAAACATTTCGGGTTTCACTTGGATTGGCATCGTCAAATTCCAGAATCGAAACATTATGATAGAGTGTGTTTGCTTCTTTTAAACTCGCATCCAAATCTTCTTCGGTTGTGGTATTTTTATATTTTTTGAATTTCACAATTTTTTCGGCAGAAGCCAGATATGATTTTGTATCGTCAAGATCATGAACAGAAGCCACTGTGTTTTCTTTTACTTCATGCTCGCCTGCATAAGTCCTGAAATCAACCAGTTCGAAATTATTGTTTTTAAATTGTTTTTCGTTGTAAAAAAGATAGAGCTTGCCATTGGCCACATAATTCTCCAGATTTTGATAACTGACCACGACTACCATTTCCTGGTCAGGGATTGGATCACAGTTTTTTTGAATAGCGAATCCGTTTTGGTCAGCAATCGAGGCGATATCCTGATATGGATCATCTGCTATTTCATTTACGGCAACTTTTTTTGGACGTGTAGCAGGAGGTTTTCCATTATCGTAATTGTTGGTAACAGCTAATCGGGCAGTATAATTACCTTTATTTTTATAAACGTGTTTGGGTTCTGCCTGTTTGCTGTAATGACCGTCACCCATTTCCCATAAATAGGAATAGCTAGGTTTTGGTGCACCTGCAATCGGAATTAAAGGCGGTGTTTCGGGTTTATAGGTAACAGCGTTTCCGTTTTGTATAAAAACAATATTGGCTCTTCGGGTGATGGTGTCTTTTACTTTGGTTTGCGCCAACACCATTACTGATGACAGAAAAATGAAACAGCATAAAAGTTTTTTCATGGTCGAGGAGGTTTTTAGCCCTGATGGGAGCGGCATCTCCCGATTTAGAAAAACAAGGCTTTTTAGCCGTAGTTTTTGTTGTCGGGAATACAGCGGACAGCAGGATTAGCTTCTGAAAATCATCAGAATTAGTTTAAAACAGCATTAAATGTAAAAAAAAGTGATGAGCAAATCATCACTTTTTCTTAAAAAAGTATTTTGTAAGTTACTGAATAGCATTGATTGCTGCTACCAGTTGCGCTTCTGAGCCTACTGTTGTTTCGGCTAAAGTAAAAGTGTAAGTTTGGTTTGCAGTAATTGTTACACCTTTTATTGCATAACGCCATTGACCGTTATCTTCCGTTGCAAAAATGATGTGACAGGCTAAACCAACAGGAATTTGTCCGTAGTGTTCGCTGAATAATCCGGCAGCTGTGTAGGTGTCTAATTTAGCCAATGCATTTTGCCCTTCTCCATCATAAGATAAATAAATCGCACAATTGTCATTGTCGTAGCCTTCCGGAGCATCTACCAAAATAGTGGTTTTAGGTCTTGGGTCGCTGTAGAATTTATCAACATTTGTCCATCCGAAGTTTCCAAAAGTTACATAATAGTTGTTTGCTTCACCCTGAACTCCGCCTTTTCCACCAGTTCCGTCAGCACCGTCTCTCGCTTCTTTCCACACTAAATTTTCTTCATCATTGGTATTTCCAATCCAAAGGGTCATTACGTTGTCTAAACCTCCGGTTAAATTAGTGGGTACCACCAGATTTATGGAACAAGAAGTTGCCAGATCTACACCGCCTTGTGTTGCTTTGATGAAAAATTCACCTCCTGAAATTAATAAGTTTTTCTTTCCGTCAGCCATTAAGCCCATGGTGGGTTTGTTGGTTACCAGCATGTCTCCTTTGTCAAAAAGCTCAACAAAATCAATGTTAATGGCTCCGGTTACTGCGTTTCCTGCTTTAGTAAGACAGTTTCCGTTGATGGTGATTTTTACACCTTTTGCAGAAGTCAGCGTAATTGCTCCTGCTCCTGCTGTTGCGGTAAAATGTTGTGTTTTTCCTGCCAAGGCTTCATCTCTTACCGCTGCAAATTCTGCTGCTGATGGCGGTATAATTTTTTCATCTTCATTGTTGCTGTCATCACAGCTTACAAATGTTGCTAACGCTAAAAATAATAATCCGATTTTTTTAAAATTTGTGTTCATGATTTCTAATTTTTATAAATCTGAGCTGATCGTTGTCAGTTGGTTTTCAGATTTCGGTTGTTAATTTTAATTTTTATATTCTTATATCAATTCGGGTTTGATATTGTTACCCTTGTTTTCAAAATTTATTTTTTAATTCGTTTTATATGAGTATATCAACGGGGTTTAAAAATTGTTACCCCTGTTTTTTATTTTTTTTGAAAAATTATTTAGAGAGGCATTTTTCTTCAAAAACATTTCCGTCTTCATCCACAGCAACCAGTATTTCTTTTTTCTTTGAAAGACGAATAATTAAATACAACCAGACAATTGACCAAAGCCCAAATGTGACAAAAACCAAAATCAGCTGAAGAGAAGAATCGATTTGTTTTTTTTCTTTGTATAAAACCACATAGGGAAGTTTATCGTTTTTTTCAACTACGACAAATCCGTTGCGAATTTTGTTCGACAGTATCTGTTGGAACTTGATAAAATCTTTCTCGGTTGTAAATTGATAGCTTCCCATTTTTATGTGATTTTAATTCTAAATAACCTTCTATTGCTCTATATCATTTTGTTTTTAGGATTGTTACCCCTGTTTCTGCAATTTTTTTCAGATTCTTTTTTTTACTTTAGCTAACCAGTTGAGCGTAATTAAAGTTTAAGTGTCATCCTGAGCGGAGTCGAAGCCCTTTAAGTTTCATAAGCCTTCGACTCCGCTCAGGATGACATTAAGTTTTATAGAAATAATACATGTAATTAATTACGGACAACGGGTTTTAGCTAATAATTTTAAATTATGGAAAAAAGTAAAATTCATCCCGACCAAAAATATATCGAAGGAATTGCTGCTAATGATTCGGCAATAATCCGGTCTATTTATAAAAATTCTGTTCCAAAAGTGGTATTTTATATCATGAACAATTCCGGAGACAAGGATCAGGCTCAGGATGTGGTCCAGGAAATCATGATTTTGCTTTTTAATCAGGCAAAAGCCAATACATTGCTATTGACTTGCCCGTTTGATGCTTACTTTTTTTTGTTGTGTAAAAGGAAATGGCTTAACGAATTGAAAAAAACTTCGAATAACGGGGTAACAATTAATGAAGATTTTGCATCTATAAATGAATCTGCTCTCGAATTGGTTCAGGAAGCTGAACAGTTTGATGAAAAACAGCAGCTTTTTGATACGATGTTCCAAAAATTAGGAGATAAATGTCAGGAGGTTTTAAAACTGAGTTTCAGCATTAAATCGATGGAGGAGGTTGCAGAAAAACTAAACGTGACTTATGGATATGTCCGTAAAAAGAAATCGTTATGTGTTGGTCAGCTAACTCAGTGGATTCAGGAAGCAAAAAATTTTAAATCTCTTAAAAATAATTAGCCATGAACGAAGAACGTTACATATTATTTGATCAATATCTTCAGGGAGAAATGACTGTTGAGGAAAGAAACAGCTTTGAAAAAGAGGTTTCAGAAAATCCTGAATTTGCCGCTGAATTCATAACATTCAAAAATGTTCAGGTACAATTGGAGAATAAATTCGGGCATGAGCAGGAAAGAGAAGCGTTTATAGAAAATCTATCCGATATTGCAGATAAACATTTCAATAAAGACAGGCCAAAAGTGGTATTGATGCGCCCTTGGTATTATGCAGCGGCGGCATCAGTGGCTATTTTATTCGGATTGTTCTTTTTTGACTACAATCAAAATCCGTCTTTTAATGATTATAACCATCCCGGACAAGCTCATTTTACAGAAAGAAGTAATACAAATGAAAGCCTGATACAGGCTGAAAAAACGTTTAATGAAAGAAAGTTCAAAGAAGCGATTCCGTTTTTGGAGGCAGTTTTGAAAGAAAATAAAACCTCGGAAATTCAATATTATTATGGTGTTTCTTTATTGCAAACCGGTCAAGATAAAGAATCAGAAGCGGTTTTTAATGAGTTGAAATCAGGAAGTTCTGTTTACAAAGAAAAAGCACTTTGGAATCTTGCTTTACTAAAATTAAAACAAAAAGATTATAATGGCTGTAAAGAAATCCTGGAGACTATTTCTCAGGATTATGAAGATTATGATGAGGTTCAGGAGCTTTTGCATGCTTTAGATTAGATATTTCACTGAGATACACGGAGAATTTTACACAGAGATTCGCAAAGTTTTTAAAATACTTTGTGAATCTTTTTTTGTTTCTAAAAAGGTTAGATAAAAACTAATTTGGATTTTTAGTTCTATATTCGATTTTTATTTTTATAAATTTAACCAGAAACCATCTATAACCTTAACCTCCATTAAATGCAGAAAACTACTTTAATTCTTCTTGTTATATTTTTACAAATTACCTTCAGCTATGCCAAAATTACTGAAACCGAAAAACTGTCTGCGACCTGCAAAGTCTGGGGATTTTTAAAATATTATCATCCGAAAGTTGCCGGGGGAGAATTGAATTGGGACAATCAGCTTTTGGAAAAACTGCCTAAAATTGAAAGAGCACAAACCAAAGAAGAGTTTTCCCTGATCTTAGAAAACTGGATTGATGAACTTGGACCGGTAAAAGAAGTTGCTCCGATTGCTGTACCAAAAGACATTGAATTTTTTGATAAGAATTTCGATTTAAACTGGTTTAATAATAAGCTGTTTTCAAAAAAACTTTCGAAGAAACTGAAATTTATTGAGCAAAACAGATTTCAAAGTGATGAGGAATTTGATCCTAATTTTGATGGGTTTAAAAATCTGAAAAATTACTACGATCTGGATTACAATAATAGAGATTTGAGAACCCTAATGTTGTTCGCTTATTGGAATGTAATTGAATATTATTTTCCGTATAAATATGTAATGGATCAAAAATGGGATAGGATTTTAGAACAAACCTTGCCACTTGTTTTAGAGGCTAAAGATGATATTGAATTTTTATCAGTAATGAAAAAAATGTCAACTAATCTAAATGACGGCCATGTTATGTTTCATATCTATCCAGCAAAAGGCACAGTAAAAAATCCGGTTTATTTTCCGGCTACGGGTAAAATAATTGATAATAAATTGGTTGTTACCGAGATCTTAGGGGATAGTCTTGCAGAAGCTTATAACATTAAAAAAGGAGATGTTATTACTAAAATAAATAACAAAACGATTAAGGAATATATTGATGAAAATAGAGATTTAATAAGTGCCTCAAATGAAGCTTCGCTTTTAAATAAAGTTATAAATCCAATCCTTACTTCTGATTTTGAAAATGTAAAAGTAGAGTTTCTAAAAGATGGAAAATCAGAAAGAAAAGAAATGGTTTGGTTTAACTATCATGATTCTCATCGAAATGAATATAAAAAGGGAGCTATGAAAAAGAAAGATAAATTCAAACTTCTGGATAATAATATTGGCTACGTCAATATGGGAGTTATCAAGCCAAAAAATATTCCGGATATGATTGAAGCTTTAAAATCAACAAAGGCAATTGTTTTTGACATGAGAAATTATCCGCAAAATACATGGAAAGAGATTTCAGATTTTTTAAATCCTGAAGAAAAGAAATTTGCCATTTATACGTATCCCTATTTGAATTATCCCGGAAAATATTTCTGGGCAAATGGAACAAATGCGGGATTTCATAATAAAAATAATTACAAAGGAAAAGTGATTGTATTGCTTAACGAAGATTCTGTAAGTCAGTCAGAATGGACAGCTATGTGTTTTCAAACGGCAGGAAATACAACCATTATTGGCAGTCAGACAGCGGGAGCAGATGGAAATGTATTCGAATTTGATTTTAAACGATTTCATACCGGTTTTTCAGGAATTGGGGTTTATTATCCGGATCGTCGCAAAACCCAAAGAATCGGAATTGTTCCTGATATTGAAGTAAAACCAACCAGTAAAGGAATTCAGGAAGGCAGAGATGAGGTTTTAGAAAGAGCTTTAGCTTTTATTGAAACGGGGAAGTAGTATCTGTTTGTCATTTCGACCGAAGGGAGAAATCACACTCGGGATTCGACAAAGATTGGAGCCATACTTTATGGAGTTTCTAGTGTGATTTCTCCCTTCGGTCGAAATGACAAGAATGATGAAAAAAATCCGTTTGATCTGTAAAATCTGCATTCCAATTCCACACAATTGTTATTCTTTTAATATTGTCGTAATTTTGACACCTTTAAAATGATACACTTGAATTCAACACCCATTATCACCGATACACACACCCATTTATATTCTGAAGAATTTGATCAGGATCGTGACGAAATGATGCAAAGAGCGATAAATGCCGGAGTAACACGTTTTTTTATTCCTGCTATTGACGCTGCTGCCACACAATCTATGTACGATCTGGAACAAAATTATCCGGATTATGTTTTTCTGATGATGGGGCTTCATCCCACTTACGTGAAAGATAACTATCTGGACGAGTTGCAACATGTTGAAAATGAGCTTTCAAAACGAAAATTTTATGCCGTTGGAGAAATCGGAATCGATTTGTACTGGGATAAAACACATTTAAAGGAACAGCAAATTGCTTTTAGGAGACAAATTCAGCTGGCAAAGCAATACAAACTGCCTATCGTAATCCATTGCCGTGAAGCTTTTGATGAAATTTTTGAAATTCTGGAAGAAGAAAAATCAGCAGATTTGTTCGGAATTTTTCATTGTTTTACCGGAACGTACGAACAGGCGCTTCAGGCGATTTCGTATAATATGAAGTTGGGAATCGGAGGAGTAGTGACTTTTAAAAACGGAAAAATCGACCAATTCTTACACCAAATTGATTTAAAACACATTGTTCTGGAAACCGATTCACCTTATCTGGCACCAATTCCATATAGAGGTAAACGCAACGAAAGCAGTTATTTAACGAATGTAATTGCAAAACTGGCCGAAATTTACGACCTTTCAAATGCAGAAATTGCAGAAGTAACAACACAAAACTCCAAAGACGTTTTCGGGATTTAATATGCCGATTACGATACTTTAATTTTTTTTTTGTTCTTTTGCCCACCTAAATTGATATTTATAATGCAGAAATTTGACGCTATTCGACCATTTTATGATTCTGAAGTAAATGAAGCTCTTCATGGAGTTGCCAATCATCCCATGATGAAAACCATGATGAATTTTACTTTTCCGGAATTAAATGATGAAGTTTGGAAAGAACAATTAAAGAAAACACACTCTATTCGTGATTTTCAATGCAATTTTATTTATCAGACTATTCAAAAAGTACTCGATAAAAGTTCAGAAGGACTTACTACTTCGGGTTTTGAAAAGTTAGAAAAAAATACTCCTTATTTATTTATATCCAATCACCGTGATATTTTGCTGGATACGACTTTACTGAATGTTTGTCTTTTCGAACATGGTTTGGTTATGACGGCATCCGCAATTGGTGATAATCTGGTTAAAAAAGCATTTTTGAATACATTGGCAAAACTGAATCGAAATTTTTTAGTTTTGAGAGGCTTAACGCCAAGAGAAATGCTGCAAAGTTCTAAATTACTGGCAGAATATATGGGGCAATTACTGCTTCGCGAAAACCGTTCGGTTTGGATTGCACAAAGAGAAGGCCGTACCAAAGACGGAAATGATGAAACCAATCCGGGAGTTTTAAAAATGATTGGAATGGGCTCTGATGAAGCCAATTTAATGGATTATTTTAAGAAATTAAAAATTGTTCCGGTATCCATTTCATACGAATACGACCCGACGGATGTTTTAAAAATGCCACAATTAATGGCTGAAGCTAACAACGAGGTTTACGTAAAAGATAAAAATGAGGATTTCATGACCATTTTAAGCGGTATCATGGGAACGAAAAAAAGAATACACATTTCGGTAGGAGATGTTTTAGATACTGAAATTGATCAGATTGTTGCGGAAAACGATAATTCGAACAAACAGATTCAGGCTTTGGCACAAACGATTGATGATTCTATTTTGCAGAATTACCAATTATGGCCAACTAATTTTATTGCCTACGACATTTTAAATGAAACCAGTCAATATGCTCATTTGTACAAAGAAAGTGAAAAACAGCTTTTTGAGCGCCGTTTAGAAATGCGTATAGGAACTGACAACGGTGTAGCCAGACAAGGGTTTTTAGCAATGTATGCCAATCCTGTGGTGAGTAAATTAAAATACCAAAATGTCATCTAAAGCTAAAATACTTTTAATTTATACCGGTGGAACCATCGGAATGAGCAAAGATTTTGAAACAGGAGCGCTTAAAGCTTTTGATTTTGGAAAACTGCTTAAAAATATCCCCGAAATAAAACAGCTGGATTGCGAAATCGAAACGGTTTCGTTTGAACATCCAATTGATTCTTCGAATATGAATCCTCAAATGTGGGCCAAAATTGCCACTATTATCGAGGAAAATTATAACGCTTTTGACGGATTTGTTGTCCTTCACGGTTCAGATACCATGTCGTATTCTGCGTCGGCATTGAGTTTCATGCTCGAAAATTTAGCCAAACCTGTTGTGTTTACGGGCTCGCAATTGCCAATTGGGGATTTGCGTACTGATGCCAAAGAAAACCTGATTACGGCCATTCAGATTGCGTCGCTTCAGGAAAACGGAAAACCGGTAATCAACGAAGTTTGTTTGTATTTCGAATACAAATTATACCGAGGAAACCGAACTTCAAAAGTAAATGCAGAACATTTCAGGGCTTTTACAGCACCCAATTATCCGGAATTAGTAGAATCAGGAGTGCATCTTAAATTAAACCGGCATTTATTTCTTCCTATAAAAACAGATGCAAAACTGATTGTGCATAAAAACCTGAACAATCATGTAGCCATCATCAAAATGTTTCCCGGAATGAGTGAGACTGTTCTGGCTTCAATTTTAGCAACTAAAGATTTAAAAGGAATCGTTCTGGAAACCTATGGCTCCGGAAATGCACCTACCGAAGACTGGTTTTTAAATTTGATTGAAAAAGCGATTCAAAATGGCTTGCATATCGTTAATGTAACGCAATGTTCCGGCGGAAGCGTGAATATGGGACAATATGAAACCAGTACGGCTTTGAAGTCTTTGGGCGTGATTTCCGGTAAAGATATTACGACTGAAGCGGCCATCACCAAATTGATGTATTTATTGGGGCACACGGTTACGATTCCGCAAAATGAATTTAAAAATATTTTTGAAACGGCTTTACGTGGCGAAATTTCGCTTTAGCCAATTTAATTAGCCAAAATACTGCAAGTATTGAGAGGATTTTATAAAAAATGCTTTTCTAACTCATTTTTTTTCATGTTATTTGCAAACCAAAATAGAGAGGTGTCCGAGTGGTTGAAGGAGCTAGCCTGGAAAGCTAGTATATGGGTAACTGTATCGAGGGTTCGAATCCCTTCCTCTCTGCAAAATAAAATCCCGCAATTTCATTTATTGAGATTGGGGGATTTTTGTTTTAATTTTATAACCTATAAAAAATGAATACGTATTATTTTTATAATTTAATATGATGAAAAACCAAATTATACTTTTAAGTTTTCTGTTAATATTAATTTCCTGCTCTAAAAAAGAAGAGGTGAAGTCATTTCCTTTTGATAATTTCGTTATTTCTTCTGCTGGTTTGCATCATATCAATTCTCTGAAATTTACAAAAAGTGATACCATTTATTTTCAGAAAAGATATCCTGAACCAATTGAAAACTCTTATGCAATCCTTAAGTCAACAGAAAGAGAAAAGCTTAGTAAATTATTTAATGGAATAAATTTTTACAAAGTTTGATAATGAGTATGCACAAGAAAATTTGTGTGATGGTACAGGTTATCTTTTGAATATTTCTAGAGAAGACAAGCATAAAAGGATTTTTTTATATGGTAATGTAATTCCAAAAGAACTCAAAACATTTATAGATTCATTAGGGAAAATAAAAGCTAATTTGAAATTTCTCCCAACAAAGAAAGCTGTGGATTTTGGAGATTTAGGATATCTTATACCTCCGCCACCACCTCCAAAACCAGAAAAAATACATTTTGTAAATTGAAAAACCTCTAACCCAGCCCCGATAGAAATGATATCCTTTTGTGGCGGTCCCGATAGCTATCGGAAGCTACAAAAGATAAAATGGATAGCGGGACTAAGCGTATTTTGAAAACGGATTTTCTGCTTCTTAAAAATAATCAGGAAGATAATTTAGTGTTTGATTAAATTTCTAAACGCGAAAAAGCGTGTGGTTTTATTGTAAAATGGTATTTTGCGTTTATTTTTTATGAAATACGTCTTGTTTTTATAAAACCTCGAAAACCTGTTTTTCTCTTAAAGACAGTAATAAAACCCGTTATTCATAGTTTTAACCTATTATTCAGAAATTCTAAAAAAATAAAAACCTATATTTCATGTTTTAAGATAAAAAGAACCTATTTTTCGAATAAACAACCTATTTTTCATATATTTGAAGAAATTATTTATAAAATGTTTGTACAAATATGGTAGTTTTTTCTAAAGATATAACGGTGTTTAATGGCAAAATAACCCCGGAACCCGCTACATTAGCAGGATACGGTGCCATAATAAATGCATTGCAGTTAAGTATACCAATACCTGATAAATTGGCGATCATTAGTAAAAAACATAAACGATACAGTACAGAAAACTGGTTAATCTTTACACCAAGACACCATCCAAAAGAAACATTATTTCATCATCTGGTTTTTGCTTTGAAATATGAAGGGATAAACCTGTTGTTCTTTAAAAAATTGTTTGAAAAAATTTCAAAAGAAGAAATAACAAGTATCATCCAAAGCGAACCAACGGGACAATACAGTCGAAAAATTTGGTTTTTGTATGAATGGCTTATGCAGGAACAGCTGGATATTCCAGACCTGACGATAAAAAACTTTATTCCATTAATAGATGAGGATATTCAGTTTGGGGTATCAATTTCTGTTAATTCCAGTCGTCATCGAATTAAAAATAATTTACCCGGAACGGTTGATTTTTGTCCATTAGTATTTAAAACAGACAAACTCAAAAATTACATCGAAGAGAACCTTTCTCAAAAAAAAGATACTTATTTAAAAGCTTTTCATAAAGATGTTTTGCAAAGGGCTTCGGCTTTTTTATTGCTGAAAGATTCAAAAGCCTCTTTTACAATCGAAGGCGAAAATCCAACAACAAATCGTGCTGTACGTTGGGGAAAAGCCATTGGTCAGGCAGGTTCAAAATCTTTAGACAAGGAAGAACTTATTCGGTTACAGCAAATCGTAATCGAAAACAGCCGTTTTATAGAAATGGGTTTTAGAAAAGAAGGCGGTTTTGTAGGCGAGCACGAACGTACAACCGGTGAACCTATTCCGGAGCATATTTCAGCCAAAAAGGAAGATATAGAAAAACTTATTGACGGACTGATTGCTGCGTATAAAAAACTGGAAGAGGCTAATTTTGATCCCGTTTTGTCTGCTTCAGTAATCGCCTTTGGTTTTGTGTTTATTCATCCTTATGTCGATGGAAACGGAAGAATTCATCGCTATTTAATTCATCATATTTTATCTAAAATGAAGTTTACACATCAGGGTATTATTTTTCCTGTTTCGGCTTCTATCTTAAATCATATTGATGATTATCGTAAAGTGTTAGAATCCTATTCTCACCCTTTGCTTGATTTTATAGAGTGGGAAAAGACAAAATCGAACAATGTTGAAGTTTTAAATGAAACAATCGATTTCTACCGTTATTTTGATGCCACAAAGCAAGCGGAGTTTTTATACGATTGTGTAAATGATACGATTGAAAATGTGATTCCACAGGAAGTAACGTATCTTCAAAAGTATGACGAAATGAAAAATTATCTGGATGATGTTTTTCAAATGCCTGATAATACAGTTGCATTACTGATTCGGTTTTTAGAACAAAATGATGGAAAACTTTCTAAAAGAGCGATTGAAAAAGAATTTTCAGTTTTGACTGAAGAAGAAATAAAAGAGATTGAGCGAAATTATAAATCAGTAATGACTTAAAATTTCAAACAGCTTTTAAAGATGAAACAATTTGTCAATCATCGAAACTACAAAAAGTAAACCCGTACAAAAGCATTAAATGTATTTTCCAGAGCATTGATATTTACCTCTTCAATGGTTGAGTTTTGTGAATTGATTCGGTAGCTTCGGTTTATAGTTTCTGATGAATCAAGAAGGTTTTGTACAGAAATTCCAGCTTTGTATTTCATTTTATCGGATAGTTTACTGGTGAAACTTATTGAGGCATTGAGCTGTAAATAGTCATTGAGCTGGCTGCTGTTTGGGTTTCGGTATACAATCATTGGATTTTGGTTTTCATCAAATTCCGGAACACGGGAAGCAGGCTGAGTGTAGAATCTGCCTGACATCCAGCTTCCTCCTAAGGCAAATTGCCAGCGTTTGTTGTCGTAAATAAATCCACTTCTAACCGCATGTGGAACTTCCTGATTGCTTGTAAAATCCTGATCATGCAGGCGGTCAAATTCATATTCATTATTGTTGTACTGGTAGGTTACCCATCCGGTAAAATTGCGCCATTGTTTTTGTACCAGCGTTTCGAGTCCATAAACGGTATATTTTCCCAAAGTATTGGCAAACTCAAACTCTCCCTGAAATCCCTGGCTTATGCTATTGATTCCGCTTACTTTTTTAATAAACGGTTCTGCAGTAAACAGCCATTTACGTTTTTGGAAGTGTGCTGCAAAGGAGAGCTGTGAACTTTTGGTAACCGGAAGATTATCGCCGTTAGAAAGTGTCCATCTTCTTTTTTCCAGACCAAAGAAGTTTTCCTGAAAATCAACAATCTGTTGTGTCGTCTGGCTTTTCATTTCGCCCTGTAATTCCAATGCAAAATCTTCAGTAAGATTGTAACGTATTAAAAAACGGGGTTCTGTGCGAAAGGTATTAAGGGTTTGAAAATAATTTTGTCGGATCCCGGCAGTCAGGAAAAATTGCTTATAGTTGGTATCAGCCTGAGCATAAACAGCGTGGGAGAGGAGATGTTCCTTACTGTTTTGAAGTTTAAAAGTATTATCGTTATTGGTGTTGTCAATATTGGTGTGATTAAGCTGATAGCCCAGCTGAAGTGAGAAATTTTTGCTTCCTGCAATGCTGTGATGTATTCCGAGACCTTTATCCAGTATTCTATTCTCCTGTTTAAGAATTCGGTTGCTTTCTATAAACATATCACGTGAATCAATGCTGTAATTGGTGTAATGCAATGTTAATTCAGTTGCATCGCCCGATTCCCATTTGGTAGAAAAACTGGCATTTCCGGCTATTGTCTGCTGGTCCAGTTTGCTTTTTTCATTGATAGGCCCATTATTGTCTGCAATACTTTGGTTAACGTTAAGTTCGTTGGAGATTAGGATGGAATTTATCCGAAGTTCGGAACGCTTGCCTATTTTTTGCCTGTACTGACCGGTAATGTCATAGAAATAGAAATCCTCGGAACTTTTATAATCGATATCCTCATCAATAAACAAGTTGGTGATTTTAGTATTCTGGAAAATACGTTTAAAATAACTCTTATATGTGGGCGAAGCAAAATAATCGGTTATGGATCTTCGGGCGCTAAATTGCCAGTCTGCCTTTTCGGAAGTTTTAAATGAAGTATTGAAATCGATATTCAGCATATTGATACCTAAGGAACTTTCGTAGAAATCGCCTGATTCAGGCAGTGTTTCTATAATTACGGTGCCGGATACTGCCTGTCCGTATTGAGCAGGACTTGCATTTTTATAGACAGTAAAGGACTGCGAAAGATTCGGATTTAAGGCAGAGATTAGACCAAAAAAATGTCCTGTCTGGTACAATCGTATACCATTCCAAAGAAACAGGTTCTGGTCGTGTGTGCCTCCGCGGAAACTGATGTTGGAAACGGTTTCGTCAAGGCTTACGGCACCGGGTAATTGCTGAATGGTCTGAAACACATCCGGTTCTGTCATGCCCGGAAGTATCCCGGTATTTTTAGATTCGATTTTGTAGCTTCCATCTCCATCTTTTTTAATACCGCGTGTTAATAAATGCATAATCTGTACTTCAGAGAGCTGGGCGATATGAACAGACAGTTCAATTGTAGTTGTTCCTTCTTTTGCAAAGTTGCTTATCGCTACGGTTTTATCATTGTAACCTACATGCGAGATGTGCAGGTTTTTGTCATTGGAACTAAAGAAACAAAAACGACCCTCTGCATCTGATTGTGTGGATTGTTTCGGCCCTAATGCTATCGTAGCAAAGGGAATGGGTTCTTTTGTATCGGCATCTAATAAAAGGCCGCACAATTGTGAAGATTTGACCTTTGCCGGTTTGATAACAATATAATGATCAGAAATGCGATTAAAAACAAGGCCTGTTTCTAAGGCAAGTTTGGCAATGATTTCCTGTGTACTGCCCTGAGGGATAGCAGTAACCGTTGCATTTGCAATATCGTGCTCAATATAATTAAACTTTATATGGTATCTGGACTCAATAGATTGTAAAGCTTCGCGTAAAGATATGCGAGTCCTGTCCTGCTGGGCATTTGATATCCAACAGGTTAAAAATAAGACACATAATAATAAAGCTTTTTTAGACAATTTTTACTTATTCATTAATTCATAACTGCCATCTGCGAGTTGGGTTCTCTTAAGGTTAAAGGTCTCTTCAATAATCTGGAGGGCTATATCTAAATTATCTGCGGGTACAGTTCCAGTATATTCTTTGTTGGTGTGCACTTTATTTGCTTTAATTGTAACATTATATTTGCGTTCTAATTCAGCAGTAACTTCATTGAACAAATCAGCACGAAAAACAATTTGATTGGCTGTCCATTCAGGCTGGCTTACATTTACTTTGTTTACAAGCCAGCTGCCTTTATTTATGGTAACTATTTTGCCAGGGGTTACTATTTCTTCCTTATTTTCTTCGCTAACCCTTACTCTCCCTTCGTAACAGGCTACATCCATTCTCTGGCTGCGTGACCGCACATTAAATTGTGTCCCTAAAACCTGAACCATTCCGTTTGGTGTTATGACACTGAATTTACTCCCTTTTATAACTTTAAAATAGGCTTCCCCCGTTAGACTAAGCGTACGGTTTTCTTCCCAGTCTGATTTGTCAAAATTGATTTCCGAATCAGAATTCAGGCTGACCTGAGATCCGTCGGGCAATAAAAATGCTTTCTCTGTTCCTCTGGCTGCATAAATGGATGTTTTGGAATCTTTTAAGAATAAAAATCCAATTCCGGTGAATAATAATAGCATTGCCGCTGCTGACATCCATTGAAAAGAATGCGTTTGGAACAATGATTTCTTTTTAGGCGCCGCTAAAACGGTCTGCAGCATATTGCCGGCTTCTTTTTGCGATACATTCAACTGAGCAGAATGTTCTTTTATTTTTTCAAACATTTGCCAGTCAATATCTTTGCCCAAAGCCTGTTTTTCTTCTTCAGACAAATCATTGCTGAGCAAACGTGATAAATAATGATCCTCTTTCATAACGTACTATTTTTTGTTTTCAGTTACCTGAAATTTTCTATGTTTTTCTTTAAGGCAAGCATAGCCAGATGAAGCCTTTTTTCTACTGCTTTTACGCTAATTCCTAATGCGGCTGCAATTTCTTTTTGAGGAATCTTATCAATACGGTGCATTAAAAACGCTACTTTTTGTGTTTCGTTAAGATCATCAATTGCTTTTAACAGTTTTTGTCTGAATTGCTCTTCTTCCAGTACAAATTCAGGGCTTTCATTTGTAGCTGTAACAGGCTGTGATTGCTGCACATAGTTAAGAACAACTTTTTGATGGGCGACTACTTTTAGCGATTTGTTAAATGCTACCGTGTAGAGATAAGATTTTGCCTTTTCCCATGGAACACTGCTGCAGTTTTGCCATAATTTGATGAAAGCTTCCTGCGCAGTATCATACGCCTGTTCTTCGTTGCCAAATTTATAGTATAGAAAATTACGGAGCGCTTTTTCGTGGCTTTTAAAAAATAGGGAAAAATGATTTTCGCTGCAGGTATTGTAAATTTCTTTTTTAGACATAAATGTAACCTTAGATATAGGTGTAACCCCTGGTCTGATAAAATCCCTACCTGAAAAATAAAATAAATATTTCTGGGTCGGGATGCTGGTATAAATTGGGTGTTAAATTGAGCTGCAAAGATAAGGGAACGCTGAATAGCTTTGTTTAATAAAACGAATTCAATAATTAATTTGCCTGATAAGTCTAAAGAGATTTCCACTATTTAAAAGGCTTTCGTAACGATTTTTATTACCGATGAAAAAAAAATAATATTTTTTGGTAGGGATGCGAATAAGCCAGGGGTTATAGATACAGAAGCATGCAAAGGCAATGAAACAGCCTTTGTGAATTTAAAAAAAAAACAGAATATTAAATTTAAATTATTTTATCATGACAAAAAAAATTTTTGCATTAGCCCTTTTAGCCGTAAGTGTTTTAACCACTTCTTGTGACAATGACGATGACAAATCACTTAATACAGATCCTACGCCTGCAACTTCTGTTCTTTCAGTTGGTACCTGGAGAGTTACAAAATTTGAAGATCGCGGAGTTAACAAAACTGCCGATTTTGCCGGTTATAACTTTACTTTTAGCAATGGAAATGTATTAGCTGTAAACGGAAATGACCAAAGCTATTCAGGATCATGGTCGGTTACATCAGATGATGAGCGTGATACGCCGCCGGATACTGATCTGGATCTGAATCTTTATTTTGCTAACCCACAAAGTTTTAGAATTCTTAACGAAGATTGGGATATTATTAGTATTAGTGATACAAAGGTTGAAGTTGCTGATATAGATGATGATGGCCCATCAGACTATTTAGTATTTGAAAGAAACTAATTACAAACGATTTCATTTTTAATTCTAAAAACTCCCGTCGATGATGGGAGTTTTTTTTGGTATATCATTAAAAGTATAAACAATTAGTTGAAAATTAATGAATAGAATTTCTAAATCAGCCCCGATAGGAATGATATCCTTTTGTGGTCTCGTTTTTTTTAACGAGACCACAAAAGATAAAATGGATAGCGGGACTAAAGGTGTTTTGAAAACTAAATTTCTGCTGCCTGAAAATTCAAAAAAACTCAATTATTAGCCCCGATTTGTGAATCGATAAATGATTTCGAAAATACATTTTCACATTATTTTATTAGAGAAATTATTATATATTTGGCGCCTGAGTTATATAAATAATTGAATGGATTTACCTCCTTATTCGCCGGGACTTCACAAACTGGTTACTTTACATGTCGATAAAATTTCAAAGCTAACTGATAGTGAGGGGTTTGTTGCTGTGACCAATTTAATTTTAGAGAAGTACGGTTTGGAGAAGGTTGGAGTAGTGGTGCATGATTTTGAAAACAACAGCTTTACAATTTCGTTCTGCCTGAAAGAATCGCATATTTGTATCCACACCTGGCCAGAATACAATCAGCTTACTTTGGACGTTTATTTGTGTAATTATCTTCAGGATAATTCGCATAAGGTTCGCAGCGTAGTGGCCGATTATATTACTTATTTTGAAGCGAAAATTAGTAAGGATTTTGAAATTAACCGATAATATATGAAGATTCCTTGTTACGATTGTAATACAGAAACCGAATTAGAAGTTGGTTTTGAAGTGCTCAATTTTGTCTGCCCGAAATGTCAGAGTTTATACGTTAGTGATAATGAAGGCAGTTTTCGGAGAAAATCTAAATATAAAGTTTCAGAAAATGACTTTCCATTGGCGATTGGAGATGTTGGTTTTTTGAAAGGCAGTGCATATAAGGTGACCGGTATTTTGGTTAAAAACGTTCATCCAAATTATAGATGGACAGAGTTTATTCTGCAAAATGAAGCCAAAGAGTTCCTTTATTTATCGCTTTCGAACGGCCATTGGATTTTACTGACTGAAATGGAAGAAACATTTGGCGTAAAATCTCATCCTTTGGCGCTGGAACATGAAAATGAAGATTACGATATTTATGAATATTCAGATGCCGAAATTATAAATGCACAGGGATTTTTTGATTTTGAGCTTCCGGTGAATCAGCTGATTCATTTGGTAGAATACATAAAGCCGCCTTTTATGATTTCTGTTGAAAGAATGAACAAAGTAGAAACAGCTTTTTATGGAGAATACATCAAAAAAAGTGAGATAAAAAAAGCGTTTAAGAATATCATAATGCCGTATCAGTCTGGCGTAAATATGATTCAGCCATATCGTTTTGATCTTAGAAATACAGCTGTTATTTTCTGCCTTTTTGCTTTACTGATTATTACTTCTAACTGGTATATTTATAAAGATCAGTTTCAGCAGCATGTTTTTTCGAAAACAATAAAATTTAGTGAATTCGACAACAAAGAGGTTACAAGTGATGCTTTTGTTTTAAAGGGCGGTTCGGCTCCGTTAACAATCAAAGTTTCAACAAGCGTTGATAATTCATGGGCCAATCTCAATGTTGCATTAGTGAATGAAGATACCAATGATGAAATTTATGCCAATAAAGACATAGAGTATTATCACGGCTATTCTGATGGGGAATCCTGGACAGAAGGAAGTAGTTCTGAAGAGTTTAATATTTGCGGGGTAAAAGCTGGAAAATACCATCTTTTGATAACGCCAATGAAGGCTCCTGAAGATGTTAATAATAATGAAATGCACGTAAATGTGATCTGGAACGAACCATCGAGCCGAAATGTATGGTTAGTGGTTATCGGGATGATTGTTATTTACTTTATTATACGTTTTTTTAAAAATCAATTTGAAAAAGAGAGATGGGCAGACAGCTCGTACTCCACATACGAATAAGTTAATATGAAATGAGCATGACCGAAAATTGGTCGCAAAAACCAATGATGATATGCGAATTACATATGACCGATAAAAAACAATAAATATCAATATATGAAAAGAATTTCGGATTTCTTTACCAATAACTGGGCTCCATTGGCAATTGGATTTTTTTGTTTTGGAGTTTATATTTATTTTGCTGTCGCCGGAAACCGAATTTGCGACTGCGAATCTACTGAAAGTTACAAGTCAACAGGAAGCCGTACATCTTATAACCGTTTTTATCACAAGTAAAATTTAACAATATGGAATATATTCACGCACAACCCATAATTAATTCGATCATTTATTCTTTTTTAGGAATAGTTATTTTATTAATAGGATATTTTATCATCGAAAAACTGACTCCGGAAAGCACATGGAAAGAAGTTGTGGAAAAAAATAATGTTGCTGTAGCGATTGTTCTGGCAGCTTTTATCATTGGACTTTCAATGATTATTAGTGCCGCAATTCATGGGTAAAAAGTTTCTTAGGTTTGAATTTCTTTTACTGTTTGCCGTATTTATAATCGCCACCTGCGGACTAATTTACGAATTGGTTGCCGGAACACTGGCGAGTTATTTATTGGGCGATTCCGTAAAACAATTTTCATTTATTATTGGAGTTTACCTGTTTTCGATGGGTATTGGTTCCTTTTTTTCAAAGTTTTTCCATAAAAATCTGCTCAACACTTTTGTTGAGATCGAAATATTGGTGGGACTGATCGGCGGATTGAGTTCGGTAGTTTTGTTTTTACTGTTCGAAAGCGTCGCATCTTTTCAGTTTATCTTGTATTTATTTGTTTTTGTAACCGGTTTTCTGGTCGGATTGGAGATTCCGCTTTTAATGAATATTTTAAAAGATCGGGTCGAATTCAAAGATCTGGTTTCGAATGTTTTTACGTTTGATTATATTGGAGCCTTGCTGGCATCGATATTGTTTCCGTTGGTTTTAGTACCAAAATTAGGCATCATGGGAACGTCGCTTTTCTTCGGAATGATCAATGTCAGTATCGCCATTGTTTTATGTTTTCTTTTGAAGAACGAACTAAAAAAGCCTTATTTCTTAAGGGTAAAAGCCCTATTTTCATTTCTGGTTTTATTGACCGTTTTTGTTTTTTCAGATTCGATTCTGGCTTATTCTGAAGGCAAATTGTATGGAGAAAATATTATTTATACGAATACAACTCCGTATCAGCGAATTGTTTTAACGCATAACAAAAGCGATTACAGATTATATTTAAACAACAATCTGCAGTTTAGTTCTGCTGATGAATACCGTTATCATGAAGCTTTGGTGCATCCCGCCATGTCGATTGCCAAAAATATAAAAAACGTTTTGGTTTTAGGCGGTGGAGATGGTTTGGCCGTTCGTGAAATATTGAAATACAAAGAGGTTCAAAAAGTGATTCTGGTCGATTTGGATGAAGGAATGACAAAACTTTTTAAAACCAATACGGTATTAAAAGGATTCAATAAAAACGCATTGAATAATCCGAAGGTTACCGTAATCAATACAGATGCATATATTTGGGCAAAAAGCTGTAAAGAAAAGTTTGATGTTGTCATTATCGATTTTCCGGATCCTTCGAATTACAGTTTAGGGAAATTGTATTCTTTGAACTTTTATCAAACTATAAAAACCATTTTACAGCCTGATGCTGCAGTTGTAATTCAGACTACTTCGCCATATTTTGCGCCAAAGTCATTTTGGTGTATCAATAAAACCGTAATGCAGGTTTTTCCGCAGGTTGATGCGTATCATGCCTATGTGCCATCGTTTGGAGAATGGGGGTATACGATTGCCATAAACGGCTTCGGAACCACTTTTAACGATGTAAAAAGACAAGTTCAGGGTCTGAAATTCTACAATTATCAGTTCGACCGATTCAATTATTTTACCAACGATATGATTTCAAACCAAATAGAAATCAATCGTTTGGATAACCAGATTTTAGTGCGCTATTTTGATGAAGAATGGGGAAAACTGCAATAAGGGAAGACGAAATTTCGTAAAAGGAATTGGAGCTTCATTGCTTTTAATTCCGTTTTTGCAGTTTTGTTCCGATAAAATAGCTATTCTGATGATTCGGTTATCAGGGACCAACCATCTTTTGGGGCATCGGCTATGGATTAAGGATTTCCCTAAGCCGACAGCGCAAATTCAGATTCCATATTTGATTATTGGAGGAGGTATTTCGGGTTTGAGTGCAGCCCGCCAGTTTCATAAAAAAGGGATTTCAGATTTTTTGCTCCTTGAAATGGCAGATCATCTGGGAGGAAATTCCTCAAACGGTCAAAATAAATATTCAAAATATCCATTGGGAGCACATTATTTGCCTCTTCCCAACTTTGAAGATAAAGAACTGCTGCATTTTCTGGAAGAAGAAAAAATAATTCTTGGTTATAACGAAAAAGGGCTTCCGGTTTTCGACGAACTACAATTGACTTTTGCGCCTGACGAAAGACTATTTTACAAAAATAACTGGCAGGATGGCGTGGTTCCAAAAGAAGGAAATTCGGTTGAAGATGATAAGGAATTTATACGATTCTTTAAAGAAATGGATGCATTCAGAACAGCGAAAGGAGTAGACCTGAAATACTTATTTGATCTTCCGATTCGCCTCTCTTCGGCAGATAAAAGCACAAGGGATTTAGATAAAATTACGATGAAAAAATGGTTTGAAAACAATAATTTCAGATCAAAACCTTTATTCAATTATATCGATTATTGCTGCAAAGATGATTTTGGATTAGGAATTGAATTCGTTTCTGCCTGGGCCGGGATTCATTATTTCGCCGGAAGAAAACAGGATTCGGTTACCGATAAAAATGAAAGCGTTTTAACATGGCCGGAAGGTAATGCCAGATTAGCCAGTCATCTTAAAAAATATACTGAGAAGAAAACCCTGAAAAACCATTTGGTTTATGAGGTAAAAGTCGAAAACAATAAAGTGGTTGCCAAAGCATTTGATGATGTTAAAAAAGTTTCGATAGAAATAATCGCAGAGAAAGTTATTATGGCAACACCGCAGTTTGTCAATCAGTATTTGATAAAAAACCGTAAAGAATTTACAAAAGCATTTCATTATACGCCCTGGCTTTTGGCGACTTTAACCGTAAATGATTTGCCGGACAATTTCAGTTTTCCGCTTTCGTGGGATAATGTGATTTATGATGCGAAAGGCTTGGGTTATGTGTATGCACAGCACCAAACGCTGAATCAGGTTCAGGAGAAAAAGGTAATTACCTATTATTATAGTTTTTCATCAGGTGATTTGAAGAAAACCCGAAAAGAAATCTATAAAAAAGACAAAGAATACTGGAAACAGGTTGTTTTTGATGATCTGAAAATTGCACATCCGGATATCGAAGAATATACTGAAGAAATGGAAGTTTTTATTTTAGGTCATGGAATGATTTCACCTGTGCCTGATTTTATTTTTGGCAAAGCCAAAGAGAATGCCGCAAAAAACATCGAAAACCGAATCTTTTTTGCGCACACCGACCTGTCCGGAATCTCTATTTTTGAAGAAGCTTTTCATCAGGGAATTAATGCTGTAAACCAAATTTTAAATGATGCAGCCCTGGATTCATAGAGCCAAAACAGATGTACTGTTTATCATTGGGCCGTCATTTTTTGTGCTGGCAATCATTTTTATGTTTCAGGATTACATGACTGAAATCGAAAATGATTATTCTTTTTATACCTGGCTTTTTCTAATTGTTTTTATCGATGTAGCTCATGTTTATGCGACTTTGTTTAAAACGTATTTTGTTGCAGATGAATTTCAGAAAAAGAAGAAATTACTAATTCTCCTGCCGATTGTTTGTTTTGTGATAAGCATGATTTTGTTTTCTTTTGGAAGTCTGGTTTTTTGGTCTTTTCTGGCTTATGTTGCCGTCTTTCATTTCATCAGACAGCAATACGGTTTTATGCGGTTGTATGCCCGTAACGAAGAAAAAACAAAGGTTTCTGTTACAATCGATAATCTGGCAATTTATGCGGCAACCGTTTACCCAATGCTATTTTGGTTTTTATCTCCCAACAGAAAATTTAACTGGTTTGTTGAAGATGAGTTTTTTCATTTTGAGAATCAGACTTTATTAGAAATCCTGTTTTGGATTTACATTGGTATTTTGTTGTTGTATATGGCTCGAACTGCGATTATTTCAGTTAAAAACAACTTTTTTAATGTTCCGAAAAACAGTATTATTTTGGGAACAGCATTGTCGTGGTATTTCGGAATAGTCTATTTTAATGATGACCTTGTTTTTACTTTGCTGAATGTAGTCTCACATGGAATTCCGTATATGGCGTTGGTTTATTTTAGAGAAGTTGAAAGCAAAGTTGATAACGGTTCAGGAGTTTTTGGTTTCTTAAAAAATTACAATGCCGTATTTATTTATGGACTGATTTTATTGATAATTGCTTTTTCAGAAGAATTTCTTTGGGAGTTTTTTGTGTGGAATGAAAATATTTCCGTCAGTAATTTTGATTTCTCGGGCTGGCAGTTTGTGCTGGTTCCGCTGTTGAGTGTACCTCAGTTTACACATTATTTGCTCGATGGTTTTATTTGGAAGTCTAAGAAAGTATAGGTTTTAAGTTCTTAACCTGTGTTCGATTATTCAATAATTTGTTATTTATTAGATATCCTGCAAGGTTTTTTCAACCTTGTGGGTATGCATACTGATTATAAGATGGCTGCAAGATTCTTAAAAGGACCTTGTAACCTGAGCTCGATTATTCAAAAAAACACCTTGTATTGCTTATCCTGCAAGGTTTTTTTTTAACCTTGTAGGTATCAATACTAATGATCGAATATCTAGGAAGTCTCGAAAAAGACCTTGCAGGAATATTAATCAACATCATTAATTTGTAAATAATTTTGTATTGGATTAATCGAACTCAGGTTTGCAGGAACATTAACTGATATAATTTATTTGTAAACAAGTTCTGTGCTCTCAGGTTCTTAAAAAAATATAAATCTCTAATCTAGCCCCGATAGAAATGATATCCTTTTGTGGCGGGGTTCGCCACAAAAGATAAAATGTATAGCGGGACTAAATGTCTTATTGAAAACAGATTTTCTGCTTCCTAAAATTAATAAACTAATCCTGTAATGCTATTTTGGCTTTGGGTAAAAGTCGCTCAACAAACGCCGCATAAGCAGATTCTGAAGGATGCAAACCATCTGAAGCAACCAAATTTGGATTGCTTAGTCTTTGTCTGGTAATGTCAGTAATGTTTACAAAAACGATGTTATTTGCTTTGCAATAATTTTCGGCAAAGGTATTGTGCTGATTTATTTCAGTGGAGATTTTTGCTTTTTGACTGTCGCTTAAATTTTTTGCAAAAGGAGTATAAGCATAGTCGGGAATAGAAACTACAATTACATTTTTTTTATCGCCTTTTGCCAATATAATGGCTTTGTTTGCCAGTTCCGGAAATTCTTTTTCATAAACAGAGAAATCTTTTCCCTGATATTGGTTGTTGACACCAATTAACAATGTTACCAAATCATAATTGGATTCGGTTTTTTGCTGGTTTATGGCCGAAATTAAATTGGTGGTTGTCCATCCGGTTGTGGCAATTACTTTTAGTGAAAAATTGGTTTTTGTATAAAACATTTTTAAGCTCGTTTTGAGCTGTTCCGGAAATCGACAGGTTTCGCAAACGCTTTGACCAATCGTATAGCTGTCTCCCAAGGCTAAATAATTTATGGATTTAGCCTTGGGTCCGGTTGGGATTTCCGGATTCGGGACTGTTGTTGGAGGAGTAACGGGTTCAGGTGCCACTGCCGTTTCTGAAGGGGTTTCTTCAGTACTGCAGCTCAAAAGGAATATGGAGATGATAACAGTAACTATTTGTTTAAATTGGGGTTTCATAATTTGTTTAATTTACGTTACGTTTAAACAAATAGTTACGTTAAAAAAGTAATTATGGTTTTAAACCATTTCAGCTTTCATAGAAATTTCTTCTTCGATAGCGTTCCAAAGGCCGATTCGTTTTTCAAGGGCAAGAATTGATATTTCTTCAACTTCTTTCCATTTTTGGGCATCATCTCCGCATAAATCGGTAATCATCTGCATGGCCATTGGTCCGTGTTCATCGGCATCCAGTTCGATATGTCTTTCGAAATAATAAAGCAGTTTTGTTAAATCAACTTCCGGAAGATTTTTTTGGAAGTTTTTTAAAATTTCGGTAAACATCGCCGGAATCAAATCTTCTCTTCCAAAAGTAAATGCAGCGGCAATTTCATGTGGTTTTCCCTGTTCGATAACTCTGAAAGTAAAGTCTAAAAACGATTTTACATCTGGGTGTAATGAGCTTTGTTTAATGGCAACAAAAATATTGTGAAGAGAATGTACTTCAGATAAAAACTTGTTGATTGGTGTTGTGTCGGCGCCACAATCTTCCATGGCTTCAAGATACATTTCGTAGTGACTTTGTCTTCTGCCATCGATACTAAGATCTGTTTCTTCGGCAAGGACAATTTCGTTGATTAAATATCTGGTTTCAGGATTTTTGGTAGCAAACCATGGTGTGGTTGTACAGGTAAGTTTGGCCTGTAAAGCTTTTAGTAATGACATAAAATCCCAAACAGCAAAAACATGATTTTCTACAAAACTGTGCAGGTCCTCCAGGCTTTGGATTTTGTTGTACAAAGAATGCTGTAACAGCAAATCTTTTTGAGGCTGAATGTTGTTGTTGATGGTACTAATATTCATAGGTGGTATTTTTTGGTAAATATAAAAAAGCTTCTTGGTTAGAAGAAGCTTTTAGTATTGATTTTAAATATATTTTAATAGATGTTTATGATTTAAAAGCTGGAATGCCAGTTACATCCATTCCGGTTATCAATAAATGAATATCATGTGTGCCTTCATACGTAATGACACTTTCGAGATTCATCATGTGGCGCATGATTGAATATTCGCCGGTAATTCCCATTCCGCCCAGCATTTGTCTGGCTTCGCGTGCAATGTGAATCGCCATGTCGACATTATTGCGTTTCGCCATTGAGATTTGGGCTGTTGTTGCTTTTCCTTCGTTTCTTAAAACGCCCAAACGCCAGGTTAATAATTGTGCTTTTGTGATTTCAGTAATCATTTCAGCCAGTTTTTTTTGTTGTAATTGTGTTCCGCCAATTGGTTTTCCAAACTGAATTCTTTCTTTAGCATAACGCAAAGCGGTGTCGTAACAGTCCATTGCCGCTCCGATTGCTCCCCAGGCAATTCCGTAGCGTGCCGAATCTAAACAGCCAAGCGGAGCGCCTAATCCTGATTTGTTGGGTAATAAGTTTTCTTTAGGCACTTTCACGTTATCAAAAATCAATTCACCTGTAGATGATGCACGAAGTGACCATTTATTGTGTGTTTCAGGAGTTGTAAAACCTTCCATGCCGCGTTCTACGATTAATCCGTGAATGCGTCCTTCTTCATTTTTTGCCCAAACGACTGCTACATCTGCAAAAGGTGCATTCGAAATCCACATTTTGGCACCATTTAAAAGATAATGATCTCCCATATCCTTGAAATTGGTAATCATACTTCCGGGATCAGAACCGTGGTCAGGCTCTGTTAAACCAAAACAGCCCATGAATTCTCCGGTCGCCAGTTTTGGTAAATATTTCATGCGCTGTTCTTCGTTTCCGTATTTCCAGATAGGGTACATAACTAAAGAAGACTGAACAGATGAGGTAGATCGTACGCCTGAATCTCCGCGTTCAATTTCCTGCATAATCAGTCCGTATGAAATTTGGTCTAAGCCTGCTCCTCCATATTCAACCGGAATGTAAGGGCCAAATCCTCCAATTTCTCCAAGTCCTTTTATAATTTGTTTAGGGAATTCGGCTTTTTGAGCATATTCTTCTATGATAGGAGAAACTTCACGTTTTACCCATGCACGAGCCGATTCTCGAACCAGTTTGTGTTCTTCTGTCAATAAATCATCTAAATTGTAATAATCGGGTGCTTGAAATAGGTCTGGTTTCATTTTTATAGTTTTTACTAAAAACAAATTTACATAATAAAAATATAACAAAACGAAACTAAATTGTTATATTTTAAAATAAAAATAACATAGTTCAATGGAGAAATAGAAAGTAAAGATTTAAATAAAAGGGTTTTTAAGAGGAGCAGAAAATAGTGATATTTCACATTTTCAAATAAAAATCTTTCGTGAGCTCAATATATTCAGGTGTATAAACGTGTCTGTCTATTTCGATAATTAATTCATCGATTTCTATATCTTGAATTTGATTTCTGCTAAAAGCCAATAAACTACGTTTAACAGGAGAAGTCAAATTTCCTTTTACACGAGTAATTTTAGTTGGATATAATTCAGCTTCTTTGGCTAAAGCTATAAAGTTTTCTTCTTCTTTGAATGGAAGGATTAAAGCAAATATTCCGTTTTCAGAAAGTAATAAATCGGCAGCTTCAACTAATTCTTCAAAAGGCATAGCATCCTGAAATCGGGCTAAATCGCGCTGATCGTTTTCGGTTTTATAATCTTCTGAATAAAAAGGTGGATTAGAAACGATTAAGTCGTATTCGTCTTCGGGTTCTTCAATAAATTCGTCTAAACCGGCATGAAAACAGAATAATCGATCGCCCCATGGTGAATTTTCAAAATTTTCAACGGCTTGTTCGTAAGCGTCTTCATCAATTTCAAGTGCGTCAATTTGTTCAGCATGAGTCCGCTGTGCCAGCATCAAAGCAATAATTCCGGTTCCTGCACCAATATCCAAAACACTAAACGGACTGTGATTTATGGGAGTCCATGCGCCAAGTAAAACGCCATCTGTGCCAACTTTCATGGCGGTTTTGTCTTGTTGAACAGAGAATTGTTTGAATGAAAACATAAAGATTAAATTCCAATTTTTTAAATTCCAAATTCCAATTCTGAAAATGAAAATTTTAAAAA
This sequence comes from Flavobacterium pectinovorum, assembly GCF_022802975.1. Lineage (GTDB taxonomy): Bacteria > Bacteroidota > Bacteroidia > Flavobacteriales > Flavobacteriaceae > Flavobacterium > Flavobacterium pectinovorum_B. Next base: position 178,054 of record NZ_JAFEVZ010000006.1, on the reverse strand, counting down.
TGAAATTCCAAATTCTAATTGTAAAAAGGATTAAAATTATATAGTTTTGAGTTACAAAAGTATGATTAAAATATCAATTAATTACTTAGTTATTTTTGTGATTATGGCTGATAGAATTTTTCTTAATTCTTCTATTTCGAATAATAGTAAATCTGAAACGGATCTTTGATCTGGATTTAAATCGTGAAGTAATTTTAGCCGGTATTTAATTCCTTAGCTTCTTTTCTGGATATTTTGAGCCTAAAAACCAAATCTTTGTCTCCAAGTTTTCATTTGCTTCAATATAGTTAGCTCCAACTGAACCAGACGATCTAATTAATTGTTTACCATCTTCAATATTTGATGTTGTTTTTGATAAGCTTTTAATGTAATTCCTGCATTCTTTTGCAAACAAAAATGTTCGTTCCTCTAAATCGTATGGTTTGTTCATGGTATAAATCCCAAATTCCAATTGTTGGGGTTTAGAAATAATGAAATCAACCAAAAAAAATAAGTTTTTTCTTTCATGTTTGTTTTGAAAGAATTTTTATAATGAAATTTCTCTCTCCAGTTTTGGAATTTGGAATTTCTTTGTATTGGAATTTAACCTTTTCAGGTTTGGAATTTGGAATTTAAAAAAATTGGAATTTAATTTTAAAGGTACATCTCTACCAATCCTTCAGGAAGGTTCATGATGACTTTTTTATTTTCACGATCAATTTTTACAAGGAAATGATCAATCATTGGAATTAAGATCTCTACATTGCCGTTTAAAACTTCAAAAAGAGGCTGCGCAGAAGAATCATTAATCGAAGTTATTTTTCCGAAAACGCCTAAACGTTGGTCTTCGATTTCAAAACCAATAACTTCGTGGAAATAAAATTTGTTGCCTGAAAGTTTTGGCAACATAGTTAAAGGAAGATAGACAGCATTGCCAACTAAGGCATCTGCATCTTCTTCTGTGTTTACATCTTCAAAACGAACTCTAAGAAAGTCGTTTTTATGTAAAGAACTTGTTTCAATAAAAAAAGGAACCAGGTGTTTGTTGTGTTCAACAAACACTGATTCCAGATTTTCGTATAACTCAGGTTCATCTGTGTCTAAATAGATCAGAACTTCACCTTTGAAACTAAATTTTTTAGCGATTTTACCTAAATAAAAACATTCTTCTTTACGCATTATCGCTACCTAAAATTATGCTTCAGTTGTTTCGTTATTCTCTTCAGCAGCAGCTTCTTCAGTAGATGCTTCAACTTCAGCAACTTCTTCAGTAGCCTCAGCAGCAGATGCAGCAGCGATAGCGTCAGCTTCAGCCTGAGCTGCAGCAGCTAAACGTTTAGCGTTAACTTCTTGTTCTGCTTTTAATGCTTTAGCTTTAACATCAGCTTGTGCTTTTGTCAAACCGTCTTTTTTAGCATCAACTTTTCCAGCTTTAGCTTCTAACCAGGCAGCTAATTTTGCGTCAGCCTGCTCTTGAGTTAAAGCTCCTTTACGAATACCTCCATCAAGGTGGTGTTTCAATAAAGCTCCTTTGTAAGAAAGGATAGCTCTTGCAGTATCAGTTGGCTGTGCACCATTGTGTAACCATTTTACAGCGCTATCAAGGTTTAAATCGATAGTTGCAGGGTTAGTGTTTGGATTGTAAGTACCGATTTTCTCTAAGTATTTACCATCTCTTTTTGAGCGTGCATCTGCAGCTACAACCCAGTAAAAAGGTTTTCCTTTTTTACCGTGTCTTTGTAATCTAATTTTTACTGACATAATCGTATGATTAAATTGTGAGGTACTCGACCTCTGTTAATTAAGGGCGCAAAGATATAATTTTTTTCTGAATTGTACATTTAAAAGCATATTAAATCTGTAAGAGATAAAATTCATACGATTTTTTGTTTTTTTTTCGAATTCAATGTTTCGAAATCAAAATAAAAACATAAATAAACTAATATATAGTAGATTAGAGAAAAATAAGACTACATTTGTTGCATTATTATAAATAAGTATATATGAACATTTTTGTTGGAAGCCTTCCATTCAGTATTGAGGAAGCAGATTTAAGAGAGTCTTTCGAGGCTTACGGAGCAGTAGATTCAGTTAAAATCATTACTGATAAATTTACAGGAAGAAGCAAAGGTTTTGGTTTCGTAGAGATGCCAAACGATGCTGAAGCTCAAAAAGCAATTGACGAATTGAACGGAGCGACTGTTCAGGGACGTGCAATTGTAGTTAATAAATCTGAGCCAAAACCTGAAGGTGAAAGAAGAAGCTTCAATAACAACCGCGGAGGAGATTCTCGCGGAGGTTACGGTAACAACCGTGGTGGAAATGACCGTGGTGGAAACAGAGGAGGATATTAATATTTTTTTCTAAATATATAAAAGGGATCAACGAAAGTTGATCCCTTTTTTTGTGTGGTAATTTTTCTGTAGAGGCGCACTGCAGTGCGTCTAACATACCGAGGAGACGCACTGCTGTGCGCCTCTACGATAAAAATAATTATATATTTGCGGCTAACCAGTCGCCTACTTCTTTAGTGCCGTATGCTTTTCCTCCATCAGCCAAGTCTTCAGTAACTACTCCGGCTTCTAAAGCTTTGTTTACAGCATCTCTCATTGCTTTTCCTTCTTCCATCAATCCGAAGTTTTCGAACATCATAGCAGCAGATAAAACAGTAGCCATTGGATTGGCAATGTTTAATCCTGTAGCTTGTGGGTAAGAACCGTGAATAGGTTCAAATAAAGATACTTCAGCTCCCATAGAGGCAGAAGGCATTAATCCCATTGAGCCCGAAATTACAGAAGCTTCATCTGTTAAGATATCTCCAAATAAATTTTCAGTAATCAATACATCATAAGAGTTTGGCCATTGTACCAAACGCATTGCAACTGCGTCAACAAACTCGTAGCTTACTTCAACTTCCGGATAATCTTTTTCCATTGCCTGAACTGTTTCTCTCCATAAACGTGAAGTTTCTAAAACGTTTGCTTTGTCAACACAACATAGTTTTTTAGAACGTGTCATGGCCAATTCGAAACCTTTTTTTGCTAAACGCTGTACTTCAGCTCTGGTGTAAACGCAGTTATCAAAAGCAGTATCTCCGTTGTCTTTTCTTCCTTTTTCGCCAAAGTAAATACCGCCTGTTAATTCTCTTAAGAAAACTAAGTCAGTTCCTTCAATTCTTTCTCTTTTTAATGGAGATTTATCTAATAAAGAAGGGAATGTAAAAGTTGGTCTTACGTTTGCGAACAAACCTAATGCTTTACGCATTTTTAACAAACCTTGTTCTGGTCTTACAGGTGCAGAAGGATCGTTGTCGTATTTAGGGTGTCCAATCGCTCCAAAAAGAACGGCATCAGCATTTTTACAAACTTCATGTGTAGAATCCGGATAAGGCTCACCTACTGCATCAATTGCAGCAGCACCGGTTAAAGCTGGTTTCCATGTGATTTCATGTCCAAATTTTTGTGCAACAGCATCTGATACTTTTACTGCCTGATCAATTACTTCTGGTCCGATTCCGTCTCCGGCTAAAAGGGCTATGTTTAATTTCATTCTATATTTTTTTAAGGTTTTAAGATTCTGAGTTGCTAAGGTTCTAAGTTTTTTCATTCTTAGTGGCTTAGTTTTTTATTTTTAAAGGTTTGAGTTGATGAGATTCTAAGTTCAAAGCAAAAAAACTTAGTAGCTTAGAATCTTAGCAACTTAAGTAATCACATTCAGCATTTTTTGGGTCGCAATAATGGCTGCAACAGTCTGATCCGAATCTAATCCGCGGGTTTTGAATTCTTTTCCGTTGTTTACCCAGGTAATAATAGTTTCGCATAAAGCATCAGAACTACTTCCTGGTGGGATTCTTACCGCATAGTCAATTAATTTCGGAAGTGTTAGTTTTTTGCTTTTGTAAATTTTGGTTAACGCATTCATAAAAGCGTCAAACTGACCGTCTCCCTGAGCATGCTCTTCAATAACTTCTCCGTCAATTTTTAGGCATAAGGTAGTTGAAGGACGCATTCCTTTAGAATGGACTAATATGTAGGATTCGATGGTGATTTTTTCCTCGTAGGTATGACTGTCCAAAACATCCGAAATAATGTATGGAAGATCTTCTTTTGTTACAGTTTCTTTTTTGTCACCCAGTTCGATGATTCTTTGGGTAACCAATTTTAAATCTTCCTGATTTAATTTTAAACCTAATTCCTGAAGATTTTTTTCGATATTGGCTTTTCCGGAAGTTTTTCCCAGCGCATATTTTCGTTTTCTTCCAAATCGTTCCGGAAGTAAATCATTAAAATATAAATTGTTTTTGTTGTCTCCGTCAGCGTGAATTCCGGCGGTTTGTGTAAAAACATTATCTCCAACAATAGGTTTGTTTGCCGGAATCCTGTAGCCTGTAAAAGTTTCTACTAATTTACTAACTGTATATAAAGAGGTTTCTTTGATGTTGATTTTTACTTCTGGTAAATAATCGTTTATTACTGCAACAGTACTTTCAAGCGGAGCGTTTCCGGCACGTTCTCCCATTCCGTTTACGGTTACGTGAAGCCCGTTAATACCGGCTTTTATAGCTTCCATTACATTGGCAACGCTCAAGTCGTAATCGTTATGTGCATGAAAATCGAAATGAATCTGTGGATATTTGGCTTTTATTTTAGAAATAAATTCAAAAGCTAAAGACGGGATTAATACGCCTAAAGTATCCGGAAGTAATATTCTTTTAATTGGCTGGGTTGCTAAAAAATCAAGGAAATCAAAAACATATTCAGGAGAATTTCGCATTCCGTTACTCCAGTCTTCCAGGTAAACATTGGTTTCAATATTGTTCTCTTTTGCTAAAGCGATAATTTGGGCAATTTCAGAAAAATGCTGTTCCGGAGTTTTTTTTAGTTGATGCGTTAAGTGATTCATTGAGCCTTTGGTCAATAAATTCTGCACTTTGGCTCCTGCTTTTTTCATCCATTCAATTGAAATACCACCGTCTACAAAAGAAAGAACTTCAATTCTGTTAATATATCCTTTTTCTTCAGCCCATGAAGTGATGCCTTTTACGGCCTGAAATTCGCCTTCGCTTACACGTGCTGAGGCAATTTCGATTCTGTCAATATTTAATTCTTCCAACAACAATTGTGCAATGGTTAGTTTTTCTGCGGCAGAAAAAGATACTCCTGAGGTTTGTTCGCCGTCACGGAGTGTTGTATCCATTATTTCAATTTTTCTTTTTTCCATGTTCCTTTTCTAAATTTCTTTTTAAAAGTGAAATTTTTAGTTGTGTTGTTGTTATAGTTTTCCTCTTACTTCATTTAACTTCATTGTCATTGAAAATGCTGAATTTTCAATCCAATTATTGTATTCTTCAATGGCTTTTAATCTCAAAGCATTATCTAAATAACCTTCTTCAACCATTTGTGTTGAGCCGGCTACTTTTGACCAAATTCCTGCTTTTGATTTAAAATCCAGATCTTCCCGGTTATAAATTTCATCCGAATTTATTTTCTCAATAGAATGAAAACCTGCTTCTCTTAATAATTCTGGTAAGTCTTCAGCAATTTTATTATTCATTCCGGCGTCTTGTCTCCACTTTAGAAAAGTTTTATAAAATTCCTTCATGCTTTCCGGAGGTGACGGATTCCAAACGAGATTTGTATGATCATAATCAAGAATCGAAATTTGTCCATTTGGCTTCAATAATGATTTCATTTTTATCAAGGCTTCCTTCGGATTGCTTAACCATTGCAATGTTCTGGCTGAAATAATCAAATCAAATTTTACTTCCGGATTATACTCAAATAAATCAACGCTGATTAATTCTAAGTTTGTAATAGACTGATAAGACTCTTTTCCGCTTTTGATAGTAGTTTCTGTGTTATCTATGCCAATAACTTTTCCGTCTTTGCCAATGTAATTTGCAATATCTTTAGAAATAGAACCGGTTCCGCACCCAATATCCAATACCGTAATTCCCGGTTTTAAAACCTGAATTAAATTTCGATAATCTTTTACTAAACTTCTACTGTCAAATATTTTTGTGGCATTTTGTCCGTCTCTTTCAATGTGTTTATTGCCTTTCATCTGAATAGAATTGTTGAACTATCGAAATTCATAAAATTGTAAAAAGCAGTTACGAAGTCCAACTGTAGGGTTGAAACTTGCGTAACTGCGTTTGAGTTGGTTGTGTTTAGTAAGGAAGTTTGTCAGCAAAAGCTTTAATATCTTCCTTAATATTTTGTAAATAATCAATATCATCAAAGCCGTTAATCATATTGTTCTTTTTGTATCCGTTGATTGCAAAAGATTCTTGCTGACCAGTTGATAATAAAGTAATGGTTTGATTTGGTAAATTGATTTCTAATTCTGTTTTAGGATCAGCTTCGATAGCTTTGAAAATAGTTTCAGAAAACTCAGGGCTGATTTGTACCGGTAAAACACCAATATTTAAACAGTTTCCTTTGAAGATATCAGCAAAGAAACTGGAAACTACAGCTCTAAAACCGTAATCGTAAACCGCCCATGCAGCATGCTCTCTTGAAGATCCTGAACCGAAGTTTTTTCCTCCAACAAGAATTTTTCCACTGTAAGTTGAATCATTCAGGACGAAATCTGCTTTTGGAGTATCGTCTCCGTTGTATCTCCAGTCTCTAAAAAGGTTGTCTCCAAAACCTTCACGTTTTGTAGCTTTTAAGAAACGAGCCGGGATGATCTGATCTGTATCTACGTTCTCGATTGGCAGCGGCACTGCACTGCTGGTAAGTATATTAAATTTATCGTATGCCATTTTTATTTGTTTTTTTGGCAGTCGGCTTTGGGCTTTGGGCTTTGGCAAATACTGCGTTAATTTTGTTGATTTAATTTTAGTCTTAATTGATAAATCTGTTTTCTAATTTGAATTACTTTGCTTTCTAAAGTCTGATGAAATTCAGGTTTTAAATATTTCAAGTCAGAAGTAAGTAATAATAAATACTCCACTTCTGAGCAGGAAGCAATTGTAATATTCAAATATCTTGCAAATTCTTTTTCAGAATTAGATCCACAACCTTCGGCGAAATTTGTTGGAATAGAAGAAACTGCTCTTCTCAATTGACTTGTTAATCCAAATAATTCTTCTTTTGGAAATTCTTTTGTTACCTGATAAACTTCGAGTGTAAACAAATGACTTTCTTGCCAAACATTATATTTTCTAAAATCTCTCATTTTTGCGACTATCGGCTGTCAGCCATGGGCTTTTGGCAGTAGGCTGAAAGCTCATAACCGAAAGCCCACAGCTATTAAAACAATTCTCTCGGATCTGTCAGTTTCCCTGTAACAGCAGCTGCCGCCGCCATAATTGGACTTGCCAATAAAGTTCTTGAACCAGGACCCTGACGTCCTTCAAAGTTTCTGTTTGAAGTACTTACAGCATATTTTCCTGCAGGAACTTTATCATCGTTCATTGCTAAACAAGCAGAACATCCAGGCTGACGTAATACAAAACCAGCTTCAGTCAAAATATCTAAAATTCCTTCTTCTTTAATCTGAGCTTCAACAACGTGAGAACCCGGAACTAACCAGGCAGTAACATTGTCTGCTTTTTTACGGCCTTTTACAATTTCTGCGAAAGCTCTAAAATCTTCGATACGGCCGTTTGTACAGCTTCCTAAGAAAACGTAGTCAATTGGTTTTCCAATCATAACGTCGTCTTCTTCAAAGCCCATATAGGCTAATGATTTTTTATAGGTTTCTTCTCCGCCTTCAACCTGATCGGCGCTTGGAATATGTTTAGAGATACCAATTCCCATACCAGGGTTAGTACCATAAGTAATCATTGGTTCGATATCTTCTGCTTTGATGTTTAATTCAGCATCAAAAACAGCATCTGCATCCGTTTTTAAAGTTTTCCAGTATTCGACTGCTTTAGTCCAAACGTCTCCTTTTGGAGCATAAAGTCTTCCTTCAAGAAAATCAAAAGTAGTCTGGTCAGGAGCAATCATACCTCCACGAGCACCCATTTCGATAGAAAGGTTACACACAGTCATACGGCCTTCCATAGTCATTTCTTCGAATACATTTCCTGCATATTCAGCAAAGTATCCTGTTCCTCCGGAAGTAGTCAATTGAGCAATAATATAAAGCGCAACGTCTTTTGGGCCAACACCTTTACTTAATTGACCGTTTACGTTGATACGCATTTTCTTTGGTTTAGGCTGCATAATACATTGAGTAGAAAGCACCATTTCAACCTCAGAAGTTCCGATACCAAAAGCGATAGCTCCGAAGGCTCCGTGAGTAGACGTATGCGAATCCCCGCATACAATAGTAGCGCCTGGCAAAGTAATTCCGTTTTCAGGACCAACTACGTGTACAATTCCATTTTTTTGGTGACCTAATCCCCAGTGCGAAATTCCGTATTCGTTCGCATTGTCTTCAAGTGCTTTCAGCTGGTTTGCTGATAAAGCATCCGCTACCGGTAGATGTTGGTTTATAGTTGGGGTATTGTGGTCTGCAGTTGCAAAAGTACGTTCCGGGTATAAAACGTTAACGCCTCTTGATTTTAATCCTAAAAAAGCAACAGGACTTGTAACTTCATGAATGAAATGACGGTCAATAAAAAACACATCTGGTCCATCTTCAATTTTACGCACAACGTGTGAATCCCATACTTTGTCAAATAATGTCTTACTCATTTTTATTTTTTTTTAATTGTAATTTCTATAAGCACAGTTATCCTGTTCATTATATTAGCAAAACAAAAGTAAAAAAAGATACAAAAACGTCAATTTCAATATTTCATTATATACGATACCCAAACTAAAATACAAATTGCCGACAGGCTTTTATGCGTTTAATTTTGATCGGATGATGAAAAGAAAACTGATTTTGAATTCCTTTTTCTGCTTAAATTTTACTTAATTGGTTTTGATTTTAATAGTTTGCAAATTTATTTCAAAAACACTACAAAATAGCGTGTTTAATTTGAAAAAATGTAACAAATCAAATAAAAATAGTAATAATTGTTAGTTTTGATTTCTTTTTAGAAAGCCTGTTTTTTAAATTTATGGGTGTTTTTTGAGTTGTTTTTTAGTCATTATTTAGATTCAATAAAGCGCATAAATACTACGACATCCAAGAAGTGAAATTTTATGAAATTTTATGGATTTTATGATAAAAACTGATTACTTAATAAGAATACCTTTTTAGGAAAATATCCATTTTCTTTCTCCAAAAAAAGCGTAAATTTGAACTTCTTTCATTTTCTACAAAGCAATTTTTTATACTCCATATAATCAGGTGTTTGTATTGAAAAAATTGGAATTTGGAATTTAATTTTTGCTATTTAAACTCTATGTATTTAATATTCGATACCGAAACAACCGGGTTACCAAAACGCTGGGATGCACCAATTACCGATTCTGATAACTGGCCTCGCTGTATACAGATTGCATGGCAGCTTCATGACGAAATGGGACAGCTTGTTGAACATCAGGATTATTTGGTAAAACCCGAAGGATTTAATATTCCGTACGACGCCGAGCGTATTCACGGAATCTCAACTGAATTGGCAGAAGCAGATGGAATTACGCTGGCCGAAGTTTTGGAGAAATTCAATATCGCTTTAAGCAAAACCAAATTTATCGTTGGTCAGAATTTAGGTTTCGACGTTAATATTATGGGTGCCGAATTTCATAGAATGGGAGTAGAATCTCAAATGAGTTCAATGCCTGTTTTAGATACCTGTACCGAAGTGACGGCTTCCTTATTAAAGCTTCCCGGAGGGCGTGGAGGAAAATTCAAGCTTCCAACGCTGACCGAATTACATAGTTATTTATTCGATAAACCTTTTGCGGAAGCGCACAACGCAACTGCCGACGTTGAGGCCACTACACGTTGTTTTCTGGAACTGGTTAGAAGAGAGGTTTTTACCAAAGAAGAATTAGACGTTCCGAAAGAGTATTTTAAAGAATTTCAGGAAAGAAATCCACAGGAATTTCCTTTAATTGGTTTAAAACACATCAATTTAAAAGCAGCTTCTGATAAAATCAGAGAACAGCTTAAAGCTTTACAAGTTGATGAAACGCCGTCTGTAGTTTCAGAATCTGTCAAAGCTGATTTTAAAGCAGCAAAATTTGCACATTTACACAATCATACACAGTTTTCGGTACTTCAATCGACTATCGGGATTGGGAATATTGTTTCGGCCACAGCCAAAAACGGAATGCCGGCCGTTGCCATGACCGATACCGGAAACATGATGGGGGCTTTCCATTTTGTGAGCGCCGTGATGAATCATAATAAAGCCGCTTCCGGAAAAAACAAAGCTTTGGTTGAAGCAGGAGAGGAGCCAACGGAGACGGAAATAAAACCAATTGTAGGCTGTGAATTTAATATCTGCGAAAATCACTTAGACAAAAGCAAAAAAGATAACGGTTATCAGGTTGTTTTACTGGCTAAAAATAAAGCCGGTTATCATAATCTGGCCAAAATGGCTTCGATTGCTTACACCGAAGGCTTCTATTATGTACCAAGGATTGACAAAAATATTGTCGAAAAATATAAAGAAGACATTATGGTTCTGTCCGGGAATTTATACGGAGAAATTCCGAGTAAAATTCTGAACATCGGTGAAAACCAGGCCGAAGAAGCTTTAATTTGGTGGAAGGAACAATTTGGAGAAGATTTCTATCTGGAAGTAATGCGTCACAATCAGGAAGACGAAAATCGTGTCAATAAAACCCTGATTGAGTTTTCGCAGAAACACAAAGTAAAATTAATTGCGACCAATAATACCTATTATTTAAATAAAGAAGATGCTAATGCACACGATATTTTATTGTGTGTAAAAGACGGTGAAAAACAGGCAACGCCAATTGGCCGTGGCCGTGGTTACCGCTACGGACTTCCAAATCAGGAATATTATTACAAGTCGGAAGAAGAGATGAAAAAACTCTTTGCCGATCTGCCGGAAGCCATTATCAATATTCAGGAAATTATAGATAAGGTCGAAGGATATTCACTTTATCGAGATGTATTGCTTCCGAAGTTTGACATTCCCGAAGAATTTTTTGTTGCCGAAGATGAAGCTGATGGAGGCGTTCGGGGAGAAAATAAATACCTGAGACACCTTACCATGGAAGGTGCCAAAAGAAGATACGGAGAAATTACCGAATCGATTCAGGAACGTTTGGATTTTGAATTGTTAACGATTTCAAATTCAGGTTATCCGGGTTACTTTTTGATTGTACAGGATTTTATTGCCGAAGCCAGAAAAATGGATGTGTCAGTAGGACCAGGACGTGGATCTGCAGCGGGTTCTGCCGTTGCGTACTGTCTCGGAATTACGAATATTGATCCCATTAAATACGATTTACTTTTTGAGCGTTTCCTAAATCCTGACCGTGTATCGATGCCTGATATTGATATCGATTTTGATGATGAGGGTCGTGGACGTGTAATGGATTACGTAATCAATAAATACGGTCAAAAACAGGTGGCTCAGATTATCACGTATGGTAAAATGGCAACCAAATCAGCAATTCGTGATACGGCTCGTGTACTGGATTTACCATTGTTTGAAGCTGATAGAATTGCAAAACTGATTCCGGGGATGATGCCCTCAAAATGGAATTTGGCGCGTTTTATTTCGGAGAGCGAGGAAGAAGTTAAAAAAGCGCTTCGTTCGGATGAATTTGATAATGTAAAAGAATTAATCGCCATTGCCAATGAAGGTGATTTGGCAGGAGAAACCATTCAGCAGGCAAAAATCCTGGAAGGATCGATGCGTAATACGGGAATTCACGCCTGTGGTGTTATCATTACGCCATCGGATATTACGAATTATGTTCCTGTAACAACTGCAAAAGATTCTGATTTATATGTAACGCAGTTTGATAACTCGGTTGCAGAAAGTGCCGGATTGCTGAAAATGGACTTCCTGGGCCTGAAGACCCTTACGCTGATAAAAGATACCGTAAAACTGGTAAAATACAGAACAAATATCGATCTGGATCCGGATACTTTTCCGATTGATGACGAAGAAACGTATGCGCTTTTCCAAAGAGGTGAAACCGTTGGAATCTTCCAATATGAGTCACCGGGAATGCAGAAATACATGAAAGATCTGAAACCAACGGTTTTTGGGGATTTAATTGCGATGAATGCCTTGTATCGTCCGGGACCTTTGGAATATATCCCTTCTTTCGTTCGAAGAAAAAACGGCGACGAGGAAATCAAATACGATTTAGATGCCTGTGCGGAATATTTGTCTGAAACCTACGGAATTACAGTTTACCAGGAGCAGGTAATGCTTTTGTCTCAGTCTTTGGCAGGATTTACAAAGGGTGAGGCCGACGTCTTGCGTAAAGCGATGGGTAAGAAACAAAAGGATGTACTGGATAAAATGAAGCCGAAGTTTGTGGAACAGGCTTCTGCAAAAGGTCACGATGCCAAAGTGCTTGAGAAAATCTGGAAAGACTGGGAGGCCTTTGCGAGTTATGCCTTCAACAAATCGCACTCAACTTGTTATGCCTGGATTGCGTACCAAACGGCTTATTTAAAAGCGCATTATCCTGCTGAATATATGGCGGCGGTACTTTCGAATAACATGAATGATATTAAACAAGTATCGTTTTTTATGGAAGAATGCAAACGTATGGGATTACAGGTTTTAGGTCCTTGTGTTAATGAATCCTACTATAAATTTACGGTAAATGATGATTATGCCGTTCGTTTCGGTATGGGAGCGATTAAAGGTGTAGGTTCCGGAGCTGTAGCAACTATAGTGGAAAGCAGAAAAGACGGAAGATATAAATCGATTTTTGACTTGGCAAAACGAATTGATTTGCGTGCTGCCAATAAAAAAGCAATTGAAAATCTGGCTCTTGCCGGAGGTTTTGATTCGTTTGAAGGGACAACAAGAGCGCAATATTTCCACGATGATGGAGACGGAATTACATTTTACGAAAAAGCAATGCGTTACGGATCAAAGTTTCAGGAAAACGAAAACTCATCACAGGTAAGTTTGTTTGGAGAAACCAGTGAAGTGCAGATTGCAGAACCGGTTGTGCCGCCATGTGAAGACTGGAGTACGATGGAAAAATTAGCAAAAGAAAAAGAAGTTGTCGGAATTTATATTTCAGGTCATCCGCTTGATGATTTCAGGTTTGAGATGAAATATTTCTGCAACGCCCGATTAGAAGCACTGAAAAGTATGGATCAATATGTTGGTAAAAATTTACATTTTGCCGGCATTGTTTCCAATGTACAAAGACGTGTTGCTAAAAATGGTAAGGAATGGGCTTCTTTTAATTTGGAAGGCTATGATGAGAGTTTTGAGTTTAAGATTTTTGGAGAAGAATATTTGAGTTTCCATCGATATTTACTTCCTAATAATTTTGTTTTCTTTAAAATATTGATAAAAGATGGCTGGGTTAATAGGGATACGGGTAAAAAATCAGAGCCGAGAATGCAGTTTGTGGATGCAAAACAATTACAGGATGTATTAGGGTTGTTTGCTAAAAAATTGATTTTATTACTGAATATTAAAGATCTGCACGCTGAATTTATTCATAAGCTAAGTCATTTATTTAGTGAAAATAAGGGCGAAGATTCTGTAACTTTTGAAATCATGGAATTAGAAAATATAAAACGTCTCGTTGAAGTAGAAACGACAAATGAGTTTGAAGAATCTGAGAATGCAGTTTTTACAGACGAAAATGACGATGCAGATGTAGTTCTTGAGGATGCCAAAATAAAAGAAGTAACAGAGGTTGAAGAAATAAAAGTAGTTACTAAACTGACTATGCCAAGCAGAAGACTAAAGGTTAAAATTTCGACAGAATTACTGCAGGAATTAGAAAAGATGCAGATTAACTTTAAACTCAACTAAAATTTAACAGTTAAAATTTAATCAATAATGTGTTTTTTTGGCTAAAATTATGCATGCATAGTAATTTATTTTTATATTGTTATTCAAATTAATAATTATTTTTAATAGCGTGGGAATGCTGTAAAGAAAGAAAATTTAATTGTTATAATTTTGTAATAAATTAACAAAGAAAATTATGAAAAAGCATTTATTTTTAATCGGATTGATGATTTGCTCCATGGCCACAATGGCGCAGTCTGAAGGTACAGATAAACCGGAAAGCTGGTATTTTAAATTAGGAGGTTCCTACTTCATTCAGACAGCTGCAACGGAGTTTCCAATCGTAAATGGTCAGGCACCTAATACGGATGTTTATGCAGCTAATGGAACTACTTTAATTTCAAGAGAAACAAATCATGGTTCATTTGGAGAAGGTTTTCGTTCAGGATTAACTGCAGGTTACCGTATTTCAACACGTTTAGGAGTTGAAATGGGGATTAACTATTATTCCAGTGCTGATAAATTAATGGTTGAAACTACAAATCGATTAGTTCCTGGAACTACAAATGTTTTTGTTACTGGTGATGCTGTAGGAAAAATCAGAGCCTGGGATTTATCACCTTCATTAGTATTATTTTTAGGAGAAAGTAAAGGTTTTGAACCTTACACAAAAGTGGGAGTTATTGTTCCGATACATGGAGATTTAACTATTGAAACCAATCGTGAGTATTATGCTGTAACACCAACTGCAACTACTGTAGTAGCGAAAACATATGCTGAAGATGTTGTAAAACCTAACCCAACTCTTGGTTTTATGGCTGCAATTGGAAGTTCTTATAAATTAGGAAAAAAGATAGCATTATTTGCTGAAATTGAATACAGAAACTTTACGGTTCACGGAGATACAAAAGAAACGACTGTGTTTACCGAAAACGGGGTAGATAAATTACACACAGCTTCTACTTTCAGACCTGATCCTTCGTATTCTGCAATTCATACGAATTATGTAGATAAATTGACTACAAAGTCTAATACTAGAGTGACTAATCCAACTGGTTTTGATAATACAAAGGCTACTGACGATATTAGTTCTTATGTCGGGATTTCCGGTGTAGGTTTGACTTTTGGACTTAGATACAGTCTGTAATTCTAAAGAAATTTTATATTACAAAAAAAGAGAATATTCATTTGAATATTCTCTTTTTTTGTGCTTTTTTGTCATTTCGACGAAAGGAGAAATCACACTCGCAACTCGACAAAGATAGGCTAATTTCTAGACGGAATCTCTAGTGTGATTTCTCGTCTGTCGGATGACAAATAATATCGAATTATTGTTACTTCAATCCCCTAAACTCTTTTAAAACTTCATCAATGACCCATGTGGTTCTTGCGCCGGAAACTCCTTTTGAAGGAGAAGCTCCTTCGTTTCCTAAAAGTTCTGCAATAACGGTTTCGATAAATGGCTGCTGAATATGAAGCGGATTTTCGATTGTAACACTTTCTTTTTCTCCATTTGCATACTGAATATGAATTGGATCGTCCCCAAAAGTTGAAAATGAGATTTTGCCTTTATCGCCTACAATCTCTGTATTGTCGTAACGTTCAAAACTGGCGAAATTCCATAGACCGGATCCGTGGATTCCGTTTTCGAAAAGAAAGGACATCGAAACCGAATCTTCGGCAGGATACGCTTTAAGCTGAGAAGTGGCATGTCCGCGTACAGATTTTATCGGGCCTAAAACAAAATCTAAAAAGTCTAAAGTATGGCAGGCCAGATCGACAAAGATTCCACCACCGGAAAGATGTGGTAAAACCGTCCACGGAAGATTGATTTCGTCGTCATAACGTTCTTCAAAAGGATGGTATAAAACGCAGTTTACGTGACGGATGTTGCCTAGTTTTCCTTCGTCTATTATTTCTTTGATTTTTAAAAACCGAGGAAGGCTTCTTCTGTAATACGCAACAAATAAAGGAACATTGTGTTCTTTGCAAACGCTGATCATTTCGTTGCATTCTTCAAAGGTCAAAGCCATTGGTTTTTCAACATACACGGGTTTACCTGCTTTGGCGCATAAAATGGTGTATTCTTTATGTGAAGATGGAGGAGTGGCGATATACACGGCATCAACCTCGGGATCGTTGATTAAATCTACAGCGTTGGAGTACCATTTTGGCACATTATGACGTTTCGCGTAATCTTCGGCAAGGGTTGCGTCTCTTCGCATTACGGCTACCAAAGCTGAGTTTGGCGCTTTCTGAAATGCCGGACCGCTTTTAACTTCGGTTACGTTTCCACAGCCTATGATTCCCCATTTTATGATTTTCATTTGTTGTTTTTTTAAGTTATTTCAAATTTAAGGTTATTTGAAAAAGTTAGCCACGAATTCACGAATTTATTTTAATCTATTGGCTAAAAATGCTGTGCTGAATTGCCTGAATTACGAATTTATTTCACGCAGATTTAAAATGATTTAAGCAGATGCACACAGATTTTTTATTTTTAATCTGCTTGATCTGCGGGAGTAAAAATTAGTACGATAAAAAGTCATCAATCATTCTTTCTCGCAGATTTAGCGGATTGCACAGATTTTTTAAAAACAGAATCTGTTATATCTGCAAAATCTGCGGTAACAATAAAAAACAAAGCCACGAATTCACAAAAATAATTCGTGAATTGCTTCGCCTATTCGCTATCGCTCGGGTCGTGGCTAAAAAATCTTAGATTAAACTTTTACTTTTTAGGCAAAGCTTTAAAACCCATATTGTAAAGCGTGAACGCCTGAATATCTACGCTTTCCTGAATCGTAGCCGCAACAGATTTTCCTGCTCCGTGACCTGCTTTTACGTCAATACGAATTAAAACCGGATTGTCTCCTGTTTGCTTTTCCTGCAATTCAGCAGCAAATTTAAAACTGTGTGCCGGAACCACACGGTCATCATGATCTCCTGTAGTTACCATTGTAGCTGGATAATGTATTCCTTTTTTAACGTTGTGAACAGGAGAATATCCTTTTAAATATTCGAACATTTCTTTATTATCCTGAGCCGTTCCGTAATCGTAAGCCCATCCCGCACCTGCTGTAAAGGCATTGTAACGCAACATATCCATAACGCCAACTGCTGGCAAAGCAACCTTCATTAAATCTGGACGCTGTGTCATAGTTGCCCCAACTAATAAACCTCCGTTAGACCCTCCGCGAATCGCTAAATAATCTGATGAGGTATATTTTTGAGCGATTAAATATTCGGCAGCGGCGATAAAATCGTCAAATACATTTTGTTTTTGCAATTTGGTTCCTGCATCGTGCCATTTTTTTCCATATTCACCACCACCTCTTAAATTGGCAACGGCATAAGCGCCTCCGTTTTCTAACCAAACCGCATTTGCAATGCTGAAACTTGGTGTTAAACTAATGTTGAATCCGCCATAACCATAAAGAATTGTTGGGTTTTTACCGTCTAATTTTGTCCCTTTTTTATAGGTAATAATCATCGGGATTTTGGTTCCGTCTTTTGAAGTATAGAAAACTTGTTTTGACTCGTAATCGTCACTTTTAAAATCTACTTTTGGTTTTTGATAAACTTCAGATTTACCAGATTTTGGTTCAAAAGAATAAATGCTTCCTGGAGTTGTATAATTTGTAAAGCTGTAGTATAAAATCTTTTCCTTTTTTTTTCCTCCAAATCCTCCGGCTGTTCCTACCGCAGGTAATTTAATTTCACGAATTAATTTTCCGTTGTAATCGTACTGTTGTACAAACGAAACGGCATCTTTGGTGTAATTAGCAAAAAAGTAACCTGCACCTGTTGAAGGCGAAAGAATATCTTTTGTTTCTTTAATAAAATCTTTCCAGTTTTCAGGTTTCGGATTACTTACATCGACAGTAACAACACGGCTGTTTGGTGCATTAAAATCAGTTTCGATAAACAGTTTTGTACCTTGGTTTTCAATAATAGAATTCGAACTGTTAAAGTTGTCAACGATGGTAACAATTGGACTATTTTGCGTTTTTAAATCTTTAATATAAAGTTCGTTTCCATAAGTAGAATTTGCTGCGGTAATGACCAAATAACGATCGTCTTCAGTAACATAACCACCTACATATCTTCTTTTTTGATCGGCACCAAAAATAACTTTATCGTCTTTTTGAGAAGTACCTAATTTATGAAAATACAGTTTATGCTGATCTGTTTTGGCAGATAATTCACTTCCTTTTGGTTTTTCATAACTAGAGTAATAAAAACCTTCATTTCCTAACCAGGAAACACCACTGAATTTTACATCAACTAAAGTGTCTTCTAAAACTTTTTTAGAAATAGCATCAATGATAATTACTTTTCTCCAGTCGCTCCCTCCTTCAGAGATAGAATAAGCAGCTTTTGAGCCGTCTTTAGAAAAATCCAGTCCGCCAAGTGAAGTAGTTCCGTCTTTAGAAAATGTATTCGGATCTAAGAAAATCTCTTCTTTACCTTTTCCGTCTTTTCTGTAAACCACTGACTGATTTTGAAGTCCGTTGTTTTTAGAATAATAAGTAAATTTTCCTTCGGTAAAAGGGGCTCCTATTTTTTCATAATTCCACAGTTTCTCCATACGGGTTTTCAATTCGTTTCTAAACGGAATTTTGTCTAAATAGCTGTAAGTTACCTCATTTTCAGTTTTTACCCATGATCCTGTTTCGGCAGATTTATCGTCTTCCAGCCATCGGTAAGGGTCGTTTACTTTGGTGTCAAAATAGACATCAACAGTTTCTCCTTTTTTAGTTTGGGGATACTGAATTTTATTTTGCGCAAATGAAATCCCTGCAGTTGTGATTGCCATTAATAAAAATGTTTTTTTCATAGTTAATTTTGTGTTTGTAACAAAAATAGTGTTTTTTGTGAGATGATGAATTTTTAATCGCAAAGAGCGCAAGGAGTTTTGCGCTCTTTGCGGTTAAGAAAAAAATTATAAATTAAAATTAACTCCCAAAACAATATTTCGTCCAATGTTTGGGATTTCGTCTGTTTTTAGTCTTGAAAGGTGTGCGATATATTTTTTATCGAATAAATTATTTCCGTTCAGGTTTACGTCAAAAGCAGTTTTACCTAGTTTTACGGTTCCTCCAAAGCCTAAATTGACTAAAGTATATCCTTTTGATGCCGTTTCAAAACCACTCACATTATCCTGATCAAAAGTCGAAGAAACGTTTAATGAAGCGTAACCTTCTTTGAACCAGTTTTTGATATTGAATTCGGTTCTAAGTGTATTGTTCCAGTTATTGGCAGGAATTAAAGGCAAATAATCATCGTTGTCTTTTTTACCGGTTACGGTTTCAAAACTGGTTTCAAAATGCAGCCAGTCTAAAGGATGCGGATGAAAATGCAGACCAATTTCTCCACCAAATAATTTTGCATTATCCTGAATGTAGGCAAAAACATTATTGTTGTCTCTGATTTCTCCTGTTGGTGAAGTATAAATGTAATTGTTGATGTGGTTATAAAATCCGTTTACAAAAAATTCAAAATGGGAGTTTTTATATTCTAAATTCAAATCGGTCTGAACGTTTTGTTCGGTTTTCAAATTGCTGTTTCCAATTTCATAACGGTTGGTTCCTTCGTGAACACCGTTTGAAGTCAGCTCGGCTAAGTTTGGAGCTCTAAATCCGGTAGCTACATTTAATCTAAGGGTTAGCGGTTCTGCTAATTTTGTTTTATATCCCAAAGAAGCATTAAAACTGTCAAATGATCGGTCTAAAGCTTCAAAAGAGCCTTCTTCACCCACAATTCCATGTGCTTCAGAAGTAACATTTCGGTTATCAAAACGTAATCCGGCTTGTAAAACACTGTTCTCCCATTCGTAATTGGCCGTTCCAAAAAAACCAAAATCGTTGGTTGTTGCATTCGGAATTAAATATTCTTCACCGGAATTTTTATTCGTCTGATGCATTCCCTGAAGGCCTAAAATAGCTTCGATTTTACCGAATTTAGGAAAATGGTATTTTGCATTGTAATTAAAAGTGTTCAGTTTCATTCGAAGTGCAGCGTCGTTGCTGTCTTCAAATTCGCTTCTGTCATTGGAGATGTACCCCAAATCAACGTCTAGTTTTGAGTTTTCAAAGAAGATCACATTGTTTAAACTGAACAAATGATTAAAAATTCCCTGTCTCGGAAATTGGGTGTCTTTGCTTGAAGATTGTTCTGCGATTCCATCTTCCGGAATTCCTATATCCAGTTTGTTGTAATTGTATCTCAAAACGCTTGAAAAAGTGGAGTTGCTGTAGCCTATTCCGGTTTTAAAATCGGTTTCGTTATAACGAGAATTGGTTACGCGGTCGCCATCGGCAATTTTATAATCAGAATGGGTGTTGAAACTTCCGCGTGCTAAAAATTTCCAGTTATCTGTAGAAGTTTTTAATCCAATTGATGAATTGCTTCCTTGTGTATTGGTAAAATATTTTTGGCTGAAATTGGCTTTAAAATCACCGGCATCGGCAAATTTTTCAGGATTGAAATATAAAACACCTCCCAAAGCATCAGAACCATACAATAATGAAGCTGGTCCTTTGATTACTTCTACACTTTCGATTCCGGCATCGTTTAAACCTAAACCATGTTCGTCTCCAAACTGCTGATTTTCGATACGAACGCCCTGAGAATAAACCAAAACACGATTTCCGCTCAATCCGCGAATCACGGGTTTTCCAATAGAAGTTCCTGTCGAGATTTGTGAAACCCCCGGAATTGTAGCCAAGCCTTCAATTAAGGTTGAAGTTCCTTTTTGCTGCAATGTTTTAATGCTTTCGTGATCAATTTTCATCACATTTTGCGATTGTAATTTATTAAAAGGAGTAGAAACCACTACTTCATCCATTTCCAGAATTGATTCTAAAAGCGTAATGTCTAATGTGTTTTCTTTTAATAATTTAACAATGGTTTTATTTTGATTCGCATATCCAACATAAGAAAAAGAAAGGCGTAAATTTCCGTTTGGAAGATTTTTAAAATCGTATTTTCCGTTCTCGTCTGTGGTTGTTCCTTTGTGTAATTCGGGAGCATAAACAGAAACGCCCGCCAATGGCTGATTTTGATTATCGGTTACAGTTCCTGAAACCGAATTCTGGGCAGAAAGTATGCCCGAAAACCCCAAAATTAGGGCTATAATTAATTTTTTCATTTGAAAATGATTGCTATAGTTAATGGATTTTTCTTTTAAACAGAATCAAAAGAAACGTGAAGTCTGCTGAATTTTCAAAGGATGAAAATCAGGAGACCTAACTGAGTTTTTGAATTCAATTAAAAGGGTTTTGTTTCTTGGGGCGAAACTTTATGAAACTATAGATGAAGGAGGCCCCCGAAGCGCATATAAACTTCCCGAAAAGGAAATAATACTTTCAGAAAATCCAAAGAAATAAGGGATTTCCTGATGATTGCTGAAAAACTGAAAGGTAAAATTTTCAGGTGTAATGTAACTTCCAAAAGAAAAATGACAAATAAAACAGGAGTCATCGTTATGATGCTCATGTGTAATTTCGCCATTTGCATCATTATAATTATGATGGCATTTTTTTTCTGAAAGCTGTTGCGAGATATGTTCATAACTGTGTGCGGACTGAAAAAGTATTGAGAACAATACCATCAGACCCAAAGAAAAACCGGTTATGAGCTGTCTTCTATTCATTACCAGGCAAAGGTATAAAAGGTAAATATAAAAATCTTTGATTTTAGTGCTTTTTGTTGAAAATAGCGCAACAAAATATTTTTATAAAGATTGAAAACAGAATAATCGCATTAAAATCATCTCATCAACTATCATTATATTATATTTGTGAGTCTAATAAATAAATCCAAAAAACGTTTATCTGAAATCTTCTTTAACTCAAGCACACTATGCGATTATTTTTTAGTTGTTTATTTTTAGTATCGTTTTTCAATGTTTTTTCACAAGAAGAAAAACCAGAAGTTAAACCTGTGGTAAAAATTGATTCTTTGTATAGAGAAGATCAGTTCTATGTTTCGGTTGCCTATAATCTTTTGTCAGACGCACCAGAAGGCCTTAAACGTGATAAATTTTCTGCAGGAATTTCTGCGGGTTTTCTGCGCGATATGCCTATCAATAAAAAAAGAACAATAGCTATTGCAGCCGGTTTAGGATTAACGTATCATAATTATTTTCAAAACCTGACTATTTCTGAGGGGTCTGATGGAGCACGGATATATGGTGTGAACGATTATAATGAATTTGTTTCAAATAGATTCAGGGAATATTTAGTAGATCTTCCAATTGAGTTCAGATGGCGAAATTCGACTTATGAAAGTTATAAGTTTTGGAGAATTTACACGGGTTTAAAATTCAGTTATGTTTTGTCGAGCAAATCTGTTTTGAATGATGGAGAGAACACGTATAAAATCAATAATAATTCTGACGTCAACAGGTTTCAGTATGGGGCTTATATTTCGGCGGGTTACAACACCTGGAATGTTTATTTTTATTATGGACTGAATCCTTTGTTTAATAATGTTAAAACGCTTTCAGGAGAAGAGGTTAAAATGAAAGCCATGAACCTCGGTCTTATTTTTTATATTTTATAACCACAAGTACAAAAATAAAACCTGAGGAAGAATTCCAATTATAAAGCCAATAAGCAGTTCTTTATTAGTATGTGCATTCATTTCTAAACGTGATGATGCTGTAATTCCGGTCAATAAAATTAAAAGAGCCGGCCAATACGGATTATGTAATTGCAAATGCATATTCAGGCCTATTACAAAAACGGCAAAACCACTAATTGCCATCATGTGTAAACTCGCTTTTACCTTAAAAAGCGAATAAATCAACGCAATAATAGTACTGAACAATCCGCCCAGAAAAAAGAAATGCAGCTCCGGATAACGCGTAATGACAATACTTCTTTTTACCAGTAAAATAAATAAAAAGCATTGTAAAACTAAGGGAATTATCCGTTGAGATGTTTCGTGAATCATCACTGATTTTACATTTCCGGTTGATTTTAACAATAAAAAAAATAATATCGGAACTATGACAGTAATAATCAGAATCTGAAATAAAACAAAGTATTTTTCCTGAATGGTAAACGCATCATCTTTATAAAAAAGATAGAATAAAGCGGCGTACATCGATATAAAAATCGGATGCAGCAGGTAGGAAAATATAGGAAGAATTTTTTTCAAAACGCTATAATTTGAGGTCTTCAACAAATATAATTGAAATATAAATACGTTGTTGTAAACCCTTTATTTTTTAAGAAAATCACAACTCTTTTCAGGCTTTAATGTTTAAATTTGAAAAAAAGAATTTTCTAATGAGCGTAAACTTAAAAAGCCTGGTTTCGGTTCTTCATGCCGAATGGATTGGCTCAGATACAGCAATTTTTATTGAGCATATTTCGATAGACAGCCGTTCACTGCAAAATGGTTCGCAAACCTTGTTCTTTGCATTGTCCGGTGTCAACAATGACGCACATTCTTATATTTCAGAATTGACAGACAAAGGCGTGCAGAATTTTGTAGTCGAATATATTCCTGAAAATTGCCAAGGGAAAGCTAATTTTTTAGTTGTAAAATCAACGCTGGAAGCGCTACAGAATTTTGCTGCTTATCACCGAAATCTTTTTGATTTTCCGATCATCGGATTGACGGGAAGCAACGGTAAAACGATCGTAAAAGAATGGCTTAACTTTTTGCTGAGTCCTGATTATAATATTATCCGAAGTCCTAAAAGTTATAATTCACAGGTTGGAGTGCCACTCTCGGTTATTGCAATTAATGAAAAACATAATTTAGGCATTTTTGAAGCCGGAATTTCAACGGTTAATGAAATGGATAAACTCGAAAATATCATTAGCCCAACAATTGGAGTCCTTACTAATATTGGAACTGCGCATGATGAAGGATTTTTAAACTTAGTACAGAAGATTGATGAAAAACTGCTTTTGTTTAAAGAATCTCCGGTAATTATTTATCAGAAAAATGAAACTGTAGATTCCTGCTTGTCCCAATTTGCTGCCGAATATATGCTGCATCCCCGAAAACTTTTTTCATGGAGCTATACAGATAAATCAGCAGATGTTTTTATTTTGAAAAAAGGAAACAAAAATGAAATAACAACGATTCAATATCGATATAAAAAAGAAAATTACGATTTAAAAATTCCGTTTAGCGATTCTGCATCTGTAGAAAATGCTGTAACATGTTTATTGGTTTTGCTTTATTTTGAATATGATGCTGAAACGATTCAAAACCGTATGGAGGGATTGTATCCGGTCGAAATGCGACTGGAGGTTAAAAACGGAATTCATAATTGCAGTATTATTGATGATAGTTACAGTTCTGATTTTCAGTCACTAAAAATAGCTTTGGATTTCCTGGAAAGCCAAAAAAAGAATGCATCCAAAACGGTTATTTTATCGGATATTTTTCAAAGCGGATTTTCAAACGAAGACTTGTATTCGAAAGTTTCT
Source organism: Flavobacterium pectinovorum (assembly GCF_022802975.1). GTDB lineage: Bacteria > Bacteroidota > Bacteroidia > Flavobacteriales > Flavobacteriaceae > Flavobacterium > Flavobacterium pectinovorum_B. The sequence goes on along the minus strand of NZ_JAFEVZ010000006.1, from coordinate 153,790 downwards.
CAGCTAATTACCGACAATAAAGTTAATCGTGTTATTGGAATTGGCACAACTATTTCTTCGTTTAAACATAAATTTTCAAATTGTATCACGTATCAGAATACTGCTGAATTTATTAATGATTTTGAAAACCTAAATTTTGTCAATGAAACCATTTTAATAAAAGGAGCCAGATCGTTTCAATTTGAAGAAATCGTATCTTTATTGGAAGAGAAAACTCATGAAACCATTCTCGAAATCAACCTTAATTCGATCAGCCACAACTTAAATTTCTTTAAATCTAAGTTAGCAGATGAGGTTAAAATCATGGTTATGGTAAAAGCTTTTGGTTATGGAAACGGAGGATTGGAAATAGCAAAATTGCTGGAACATCATAAAGTTGATTATTTAGGAGTGGCTTTCGCCGATGAAGGAATTTCGCTGAAAAACGGCGGAATAAAATTACCCATCATGGTTTTAAATCCGGAGTCGACCAGTTTTACATCGATTATTCAGTATCAGTTGGAACCCGAAATCTATAGTTTAAAAGGCTTAAATGCTTTTTTGAAAATTGCACGCGAAAAGAATTTAAAAGATTTTCCAATTCATATCAAACTCGATACCGGTATGCACCGTCTGGGTTTTGAGGAAAATACAATAGACGAATTGATTACTGCTTTAAAAGGAAATTCAACTGTTCGTATTCAGAGTATTTTATCGCACATGGCCACGAGTGATGATATGAAACATTATGAATTTGCAATGTCTCAGATCAGATTGTTTGAGAGATTATCTTTAAAATTAATGAATGAATTAGGTGTAAATCCAATCCGTCATATTCTGAACACTTCCGGAATCAGTAATTTTCCGGATGCACAATATAATATGGTGCGCTTAGGAATTGGTCTTTACGGGGTTTCAAACGATTCTTCTGAACAAAAATATCTGGAAAATGTTGGGACTTTAAAATCTGTCATTTCGCAGGTTCGTACCATTCCGGCAGGTGACAGCGTAGGGTATGGCAGAAGATTTATGGCAGAAAAAGAAACCAAAATAGCTACGATTCCGATTGGTTATGCCGATGGAATTTCAAGATTGTGGGGCAATCAGGTGGGTTATGTTACGATTAAAAATCACAAAGCCTCTATTGTGGGAAGTGTTTGTATGGATATGCTGATGGTTGATGTCAGCGAAATTGACTGCAAAGAAGGAGATTCGGTTATTATTTTCGGAGAATCTCCAACAGTAACAGAGATTGCAGAAGCTCTAAAAACAATTCCGTATGAAATTTTGACCAGTATTTCGCAACGTGTAAAAAGAGTTTTCTATAGATGATTTTAAAGCATTTTATTAAAATATCCAAAAAAATACTTACTTTCGATAGTACTAAATTTTAAACTTAAAAAAATAATAACCATGGGAATATTTACTGAATTTAAGGAATTTGCTGTAAAAGGCAACGTAGTTGATTTGGCAGTCGGTGTTATAATAGGAGCGGCTTTTGGAAAAATTGTAAGTTCATTTATTGAAAATGTAATTACTCCTTTATTGTTAAAACCTGCTTTAGATGCTGCACATTTATCAAAAATTGAAGAATTAACGGCCTTTGGAGGCGTTCAGTACGGATTGTTTATTTCGGCTGTTATAAATTTTGTAATTGTGGCTTTTGTCTTGTTTTTAGTCATAAAAGGAATAAATGCGGCTAAAAAGAAAGAAGTTGTAGAGACTCCTGCACCATCCGGACCAACACAAGAAGAGTTGCTTATACAAATTAGAGATTTGTTAAAAAATAAATAAGATATAATATACCGCTACACTAAGTCTAATTTAACCGTTCCTTAATTGGGGACGGTTTTTTTTATTTTGTTTGTTTTGTAACAATTTGTTATTTTTTGTGAACACGATTGTAATCGTTTTTATTATCCTTACTTTTGCAATCTAAATTAGAACATTCATATAAAAAATATAAAAATGAGAATAGCGGTTGTAGGCGCCACCGGTATGGTTGGCGAGATAATGTTAAAAGTTTTAGCAGAAAGAAATTTTCCTGTTACAGAATTAATTCCAGTTGCTTCAGAGAAATCTGTAGGTAAAGAAATCGAATATAAAGGTCAGAAATATAAAGTTGTTGGTTTACAGGCTGCTGTTGATTTAAAAGCTGATATTGCTGTTTTCTCTGCCGGAGGTGATACTTCATTAGAGTGGGCTCCAAAATTTGCTGCTGCCGGTACAACGGTAATTGACAATTCATCTGCATGGAGAATGGATCCGACAAAAAAACTGATCGTTCCTGAAATCAACGCGGACTCTTTGACTAAAGAAGATAAAATTATTGCAAATCCAAACTGTTCTACGATTCAGATGGTATTGACTTTGGCTCCTTTGCATAAAAAATACAATATCAGAAGAATTATTGTTTCGACTTACCAGTCTATTACCGGAACTGGTGTAAAAGCGGTAAGACAATTAGAAAATGAGTATGCAGGAGTTGAAGGTGATATGGCGTACAAATACCCAATTCACAGAAATGCAATTCCACAATGTGATAGTTTCGAAGCAAACGGATACACAAAAGAAGAAATGAAATTAGTTCGTGAAACTCAAAAAATCCTTGCAGATAATACCATCAGAGTTACGGCTACTGCAGTTCGTGTTCCTGTTGTTGGAGGTCATAGTGAGGCTGTAAATGTTGAGTTTACAAACGATTTTGAAGTAAATGAAGTTCGAGAAATTTTACAAAATACAGATGGAGTAGTGGTTCAGGATGATCTGGATGCGTTTTCTTATCCAATGCCATTATTTGCAGAAGGTAAAAATGAAGTTTTTGTTGGAAGAATCCGTCGTGACGAAAGCCAGCCAAATACATTAAACATGTGGATCGTTGCTGATAACTTAAGAAAGGGAGCTGCAACAAACACAATTCAAATCGCAGAATATTTAATTCAGGCAGGTTTGGTATAAACTGAGGTTAAAAATTGTTTATAGAAAAAACCGTAATTACTAAATGTGATTACGGTTTTTTTGCTTTGTAATTTAGCATAACTTGCAATTTAAATTTATGACAATATATGGCATTTCCAATAGATATAAAATACATAATTGAAACGGAAACTGAGTTAGAGGTAGAATTTCCATATGAATTCAAACAAAAAATGATGAACCAAAATGGAGGTGAATTAATAACGGAAGATGATGATTGGCAACTATATCCCTTTTTCGATAAATCTGATAAAAAGAGAATAAGCAGAACTTGTAATCATATTGTTTTAGAAACAAAACAAGCTAAAGAATGGAGTAATTTCCCTCCAGGCGCAATTGCCATTGCAACAAATGGTTGTGGCGATCAATTGGTTCTTCTTCCATTGGATAGTAATGTAAGAAAGTTAGGTGAAAAAATATTTTTATGGTTTCATGAAACAGGAAGAACACAAGAAGTGGCGAGAACTATAAGCGAACTTATCGAAGAGTAATTTTTTGAGAATACAAAAAAGCGAGAATGATAAATTCTCGCTTTTTTATATTTTAATATTCAGGAGCCAGTTCAAGTTCCAAGCCTTCTAATTCTGTAGTAATTGGTATCTGACACCCTAAACGACTGTTAGATTTCACATAAAATGCTTCTGAAAGCATGGCTTCTTCATCATCTCCCATTTCAGGTAATGCAACATCGTTTAGCACATAACACTGGCAGGAAGCACACATGGCCATTCCGCCACAGGTTCCTTCAACAGGAAGTTCGTATGCTTTGCATAACTCCATTATATTCATTGCCATATCAGTTGGAGCCTGTAATTCGTGTATAACTCCTTCTCGATCTTTAATCTTTATTAATACATCCATTTTAATTATTGGAATTTTAATGACTTAGAATTTGATAACGTGAACAAATCCCAAAATTGTTTTAATTAACTTGATTTTAAACTAAATGCGTATTCTTTTCTGCTATTGTCTTTAAGGTGTATTTTTACACCAAGATAATTTCCACCTTTTTCAAGTAAGGTCATTATAGTAATTACGGAATAATAATCAGTACCGGACTGAAAAATTAAAGTTCCCTCATAGGTTGAATTTAAAACTCCCTGTTTGTCAGTTTGTGCAGATAATTTTCTCGGATGGGAGAATTCTGCTGCACTGTAAGTCGCTTTATTTGAGAACTTTGCCTTTCCTTCACATAAATCATATAAAAAATCATAATTACCAACTCTAAAGCTTCCTTCTGCACTATTGGAATTGATTGAAAATACAATTTTTCCTGAATAATTAAAATCTGTCCATTCTTCAGAATTATTAAGCCATGCTTTATCTACAATTAATGTTTGTGTGCTTTGCTGGGCATAATCTATACTAACTGAAAACAATAGTAAAAACAGAACGTAATATTTCTTCATGATTTAAGATTTAGGGGTTATGTTGCAAATTTAAGTTAAAAATGTAACAATTTCTTAACAGAATGTCTTAAATCTTCGTATTGTTTTTTATTAAAATCGTAAAAAAAAAGTTTTTTTGACTGATTTTTATGAATAATTATATCAAAATAGCTCAAAAGGCTATTATTCTGGTTAATTATTTTAATCTAAAAACAAGAGCGAAACCGTTTATTTTATTACATAATATTTACCACAGTTTCTATTTGTGGAGCATACTTTTTGATGGTTGTTTCAACGCCTGCTTTTAATGTCATCTGATTTACGCTGCAGCTGATGCATGCCCCTTCAAGACGAACTTTTACATGTTTATCGTCTTCTATTGAAATCAGCGTAATATCACCACCGTCAGAATTTAAAAAAGGTCTGATTTCGTCAAGTGCTAATAATACGTTGCTTGTTAATTCTTCTGTTGTCATAATGTTTTTCAATTAGAAAATTAGTCAATTAGAAAATTAGATAATGAGTTAGATTGACAATTATCTAATTTTCTAATTATCTCATTGTCTCATTTATATTAATTCTTTTTCACTGCAGAACATCCTGCCATTGTTGTAATTTTAATGGCCTCAGTTGCAGGCAGGCTTTCGTTTCTGTTTACAGTTTCCTGAACTACATTTCTGGTAATTTCTTCAAAAACGGCTTCAATTGCTGATGCTGTTTGTAAAGCTGCCGGACGTCCATAATCTCCTGCTTCACGAATAGACTGTACAATTGGAACTTCTCCTAAAAAAGGAACATTTAAATCTTCTGCAAGATTTTTTGCTCCCGCTTGTCCAAATATATAATATTTATTATCCGGTAATTCTTCAGGTGTAAAGTACGCCATATTTTCGATGATTCCTAAAACAGGAACATTAATATTGTCCTGCATAAACATGGCAACACCTTTTTTGGCGTCTGCCAAAGCTACCGCCTGAGGAGTACTTACTACTACAGCTCCCGTAATGGGTAATGATTGCATGATTGATAAATGAATGTCTCCTGTTCCCGGAGGTAAATCAAGAAGCATGAAATCTAATTCTCCCCAATCTGCATCAAATATCATTTGGTTCAAAGCTTTTGCAGCCATTGGACCTCTCCAGATTACAGCCTGGCTTGGGGCTGTAAAAAATCCGATAGAAAGCATTTTGATTTCATAGCTTTCAACGGGCTTCATTTTTGATTTTCCGTCAACGGTAATTGAGATTGGTTTTTCGTTTTCAACATCAAACATAATTGGCATTGAAGGACCGTAAATATCGGCATCCAAAACGCCAACTTTAAAACCCATTTTTGCCAGTGTTACGGCTAAATTTGCTGTAACTGTAGATTTTCCAACACCTCCTTTTCCTGAGGCAACAGCTATAATATTTTTAATTCCGGGAATTGCACGACCTTTGATCTCGTTTTTCTCCGGAGTTTCTACCTTTGTGTTTACTTTAATTTTTGCTTCTGGCGATACCAATTCGTGAATTGTTTTTTTGATATCGTCTTCAGCTCTTTTTTTGATGTGCATTGCAGGTGTGTGCAATACTAAATCTACAACAACTTCGTCACCAAAAGTAAGTACGTTCGCAACCGCACCACTTTCGACCATATTTTTTCCTTCTCCGGCTATAGTTATAGTTTCTAAAGCTTTAAGAATTTCTTTTCTATCTAATTTCATTTTTGATATAATGTTTTCTAATGAGTGAAATTAATTTAAAATCTTATTTTATTTAAAGCAATTTCGGTTTGCAAAGATAACGCATTATGTTCGGATTTTTGTTGTTTTGAATTGTATTTGTTGATATTAGGATGGTTCAAAATAACATTAAACTATTTTGCGAACAAGAAAATTAGAAAAAGAGAAGATTGTAAATTAAAAAAAAAGAAACCCGTCAGATTAAGATTCCGACGGGTTTTAAAAAAATGGTCTACAAGTTTATTCGTATTTTAAATATTTAAGCATATCAATTTTAGTAACCTGATATGCTTTTGCCAAAACTATTATCAAAGTTAATGCCAATAATGAAATAAGGGCAATTATAAACGGAATGGTAGAAACATTAATTCTGAAAGCAAAATTCTCAAGCCATTTCTGTAATAAAATGTAAGCCGGTACAATCCCAATGGCAAATCCTGTCAGACAGAAAACAATATATTGTCTGGACAATTCCTTTAATAAAATATCGGTTTCTGCGCCTAATGTTTTTCTGATGGCAATTTCTTTAAGCCTTCTTTCCATCGAAAAGGAAGCCAGAGCAAACAATCCAAAAATGGCAATAATGATTACAACTAAATTCAGAATAAAAAATAAATCTTTTTGTTTTATCTGCTCCTGATACGTTTTGGCAAAACCTTTGTCTACAAATTCATAATCAAAAGGGTAATCCTGATTGATGTTTTTTTGCCAATAGGCTTCTAATTTGGCCAGTGTTTCGCTTAAATTATTTGGAGATACTTTTATATAAATATAATCAAAATTGTTCCACTTTAAAGTTTTCAGATTAATAAAAACCATTGGTGGCACTTTATCCTGCAACCCTGTAATATTAAAATCTTTAACAACACCAATCACCTTAAATTTTAAATTTCCTTTCTCAACACTTCCCCAACCCGATGATATGATTGTATTTACAGGATTTTTGAGATTCAGTGTTTTCGCAAGTGTCTCGTTTATGAGCCAGTTGTCGATAGTATCTGAAGCAAATTTCGGAGATAAATCACGCCCCTGAACAATTTTAATTTTCATCATTTCCAGAAAACCAAAGTCCATTTCTACATTTCGGGGCTGTACAAAAATACCATTGTGTGTTAATCCTGAACTTGAATTGGTACTGTTTCCAAAAGAGCCGGCAAAAGTAGAAACATCCTCAACTCCTGATATTTTTTGCAATTCTTGTTTGGCGATTAAATATTTTTCTGTCTTTTTGCTTTGTTCTTGATAGTTAAACTGAATTCTTATGACTTGATTACCTGAAAAACCAAGGTCTTTATTCATCATATAATCTACCTGAGAGTTTACAATTAAAGCCCCGATGATAAAAAAGGCAGCAATCCCAAATTGGAAAATCAGCATCGAATTTCGTATCCAGATACCGCTTTTACTTCTGGAGAAATTGCCTTTTAAAACTTTTAATGTTTCGAAATTTGAGATATAAATAGCAGGAAAAATGCCGGCTAGAATGATTACTAATCCAAATACAAAAATCAGTTGCAGGTAAAATTCGCTGCCATTTATAGTCAAAGATTTCTTTAAAAAAGTATTATAGTAAGGCAGTGAAAGTTCTACGATTGCTAAGGCAAAAAGAATAGCCAAGACGACCATAATAGCTGTTTCGAAAATAAACTGAATAATAATTTGTTTTTTTGTTGCACCTACGATTTTACGTACACCAACTTCTTTTGCACGTTTAATTGCCGATGCAGTGGCTAAATTGATATAGTTTACTAATGATAAAGCCAAAATCAAAATAGATAAGCCTACCATAATATAAAGCAATTGAAGATTACCTCTTCCTTCAGGAAAACTTGGCCCTTGCGAAGATTTGATACCATGCAAACGAGAAGTACTCAATTGATCTAACATCACATAAATCTCTCCGTTTTCTTTTGTATATTGTTCGGGAGTTTGCCCGTTTGCTTTTGCATCTTTCAAAGTTCTGTTTACGTAATTTACGTTTTGCATTTTCTTTAAAACAGCATTAATATCTGCTCCTTTTTTAACTTTAATCATCATGGCATAATTATAGTTACCCCATTGTTGTTCATCGCTTTCTCTTGAAATTCCGCTAAAAACATAATTAGGCTCAAAAGACGACGGGCTTATAATTTTAAAGACAGATTTTACGGTGTAATCTTTATAATTATAAGTGATTGATTTGCCAATTGGATTCTCATTTTTAAAAAGTAATTGTGCTGTTTCTTCAGATATTGCAACACTGTTTTTTTCTTTCAAAATATTGGTTTTTGCCCCTTTTACGATAGGAAAAGGAAACATGTCAAAAAAACCATTGTCAGAAACGCTTATCTTTTTATGAAAAAATTTCTGTCCTTTATATTTAATCATATCTGTACTGTACCAGGAATTAAAGAAACATATCGATTCAATTTCAGGAATAGTTGCTTTACAGGTTCTTCCAAAGGGCACACTAGAAGAAGACCAAATATCTCCAGTTGCGCTAATTTTATTAAAAACCTGATAAGTGGTTTCTTTTTCAGGATTCCATTGATTGTAGGCGTGTTCGTTATTCCAATATAAAATTGAGAAAATTACACTAGCAATTCCGATGCTTAATCCCAGAACATTTAAAAAAGAAAACAGTTTGTTTTGCTTTAAATGATAAATAAATATTTTAAACCAGTTATAAATCATGGTATATGTGTTTATGGTTTTTTAGTTTTGGTAAACCGATTTTTAAATAATTGCGAATATTTGGCAAACAAATTCTACCAGAATTACGATTGCGGATACAATAAATTTTAGCATCTTTTAGTTATTTAGCGTCCATAAAAACATCAACATTTCGTTGATTTAATTTTTCAGAAAATACTACACCGTCTTTCATGTGAATGGTTCTTTGCGAAAAAGAAGCATCATAATCAGAGTGGGTTACCATCAAAATTGTAGAACCTTTTGCGTGCAGATTGGTTAAAAGTTCCATTACCTCATTGCCGTTTTTACTGTCCAGATTTCCGGTTGGCTCATCGGCAAGAATAATTTTCGGGTCATTTACCAAAGCTCTTGCCACCGCAACTCTTTGCTGCTGACCACCTGAAAGCTGTTGTGGAAAATGTTTCAAACGATGCGAAATGTTTAATTTCTCAGCAATCGCTTCAATTTTTTGTTTTCTTTCGGATGTTTTTACATTGTTGTACAGCAAAGGCAGTTCGATATTGTCATACACCGAAAGTTCGTCGATCAGGTTGAAATTCTGAAAAATGAAACCGATGTTTTCTTTTCGAACCTGAGATCTTCCTTTTTCTTTCAGGCCAATCATTTCCTGATCTAATAAGGTATAGCTTCCATCAGTAGCACTGTCCAGAAGCCCGATGATGTTTAGTAAAGTAGATTTTCCACAACCTGAAGGTCCCATGATCGTTAAAAAATCCCCTTTTTTAATTTCTAAAGAAATACCGCTCAATGCTGATGTTTCTACTTCTTCTGTTCTGAAAACTTTGGTTAAATTTTGAATTTTTATCATTTTGTAAAGGTGTTAAATGTTGTTAACTGCGTTTTTTGATTGATGATTGAAATGATGATTTTGTTTTAATTGTTTCAGGTTTCAAGTTTCAAGTTTCAGGTTTCAGTCCGTTAACTTGAAACCTGAAACTTGAAACAAAATAAACTATTCCTTATTTAGTGAAAGCTCCTCAATATCCTTATAATCTGAATAAGATGATGTAATTACAGATTCGCCTTCTTTTAATCCTTCAAGAACTTCATAATACGAAGGATTCTCTCTGCCTAATTTTATGTTTCTTCTTTCGGCTTTATTTCCTTTTGCTACAAAGATCCATTTTCCTGCCGTTTCCTGATTAAAGCTTCCTTTTGGTACTACCAATGTTTTGCTTTTTTCAGATAAAATCAGTTTTACACCAAAACTTAATCCGTCCTGCAATGCGATATTTTCTTTAGATGTAAAAGTCAGTTCTACTGTAAAATGACCGCTTTTTACTTCCGGAATTACCTTTGTTACTAAAACTTCAAGCGTTTTCCCTTTAAACTCTACCTGACCTTTTAAGCCTTCCCGAACTTTTTCCAGATAAAATTCATCTACATCGGCAGTCAGTTTATAACCTCGTTTAGAATCAATTTTACCGATGCTTTCTCCTGCCTGAAATGTTTTCCCTAAAACCGGTTCAAAAGAAGTCAGTCGGCCGGATTCAGGAGCAGTAATCAGGAAATTCTTTTTATTGTTTCGAAGGATTTCCAGACTTTTTTCCATCGTTTGAATCGAACGATTGATTTGAGAAATCTGAATCTGATTCGTTTGTTTTTCTTTTCGAATACTTTGCTGAATTGTTTTTTTGCGCTCTTCCTGAAAACGCAAACTTTCTTTAAAAGTATTCCAGTCGTTTTTCGAAATTACATCTTTGGCAAACAATTTCGAATTCATGTCATATAATCTTTTGGCGTCATTATAATCATGTTCAATCAAAACCAAATCTTTGTTCAGGTTTAGTTCCTGATTTCTGATGTTCAGTTTCCCTGTGTTCAGATTATTAATTTGCTCAATAATAGCGGTTTCCTGCGTCAGATAATTCAATTCTGTGTTTGGGTTGTACAAACGGGCCAACGATTGTCCTTTGGTTACCATGGCGCCGTTTTCTACAAAAATCTCTTTCACAGATCCGCCTTCTGTAACGTTTACAAGCATTACGTTTAGTGGTTCAACTTTGGCCTGAAAAACAACAAAATCTTCAAAAAAGGCTTTTTCAACTTTTTGAATCGAAATTTCTTCGGCTTTTACATTTAAAGTTCTTTTTGAATTAAAAGAAAAAAAGATAAGTACAGCCAAAGCTAAAAAAACTCCAATTGCTATTGTGAGATATCTAAATTTTCTATTTTTACGAGGAATTACCTTGTCCATTTTTTTAATAATTTGCTGATAACCAATAGGTAAATACTGTGCCATAAAATTTATTTTTTGTAAAGCATTGATTTTAAAGACACGCTAAAAACAATCCAAAAATTAAGTGTTCGAAAATGAACAGTTGACCGTTCAGAATCGGACAAAAAATACAGCATGAGAAAAAAACAAGCCCAAATATTAATTGTTGACGACCAGGAAGAAATTCTTTTTTCGGCAAAAATGATCCTCAAAAAACATTTTGAAACGATTTTTACGACCAATAACCCCAAAAAAATCATTTCAGTTTTGAGTGAAAATGAAATTAATGTGGTTTTGCTGGATATGAATTATCGAATTGGTTTTGAAGATGGTCGCGAAGGAATTCACTGGCTGAAAGAAATAAAAACGCTCTCGCCAAATACAATTGTGATTTTAATGACCGCTTTTGGAAAAATTGACACCGCTGTTGAAGGAATAAAAATAGGAGCTTTTGATTATGTTTTGAAACCCTGGCACAACGAAAAATTACTGGAAACCATTGACAAAGCTGTTGCCGAAAGCCGAAAAAACAGTAAAAAACCAGTAATAGAAAAACAGGAAAGACGTTATTTTGTCGGAACTTCCCAAAAAATAAAACAAGCCTATTCAATTGCCGAAAAAGTAGCCAGAACAGATGCCAATGTTTTGATTTTAGGCGAAAACGGAACCGGAAAATATGTTTTTGCAGAGTTCATTCATCAGAATTCCACCCGAAAAAACGAATCTTTTGTACATGTCGATTTGGGTTCTCTGAGTGATAATTTATTCGAAAGTGAACTTTTCGGATATGCGAAAGGGGCTTTTACAGACGCCAAAACCGATACTCCCGGAAGATTTGAATCAGCGCAAAACGGAACTATTTTTCTGGACGAAATTGGTAACATTCCGCTTCATCTACAATCTAAATTATTACACGTTTTACAAACCAAAACAGTAACTCGTTTGGGCGAAAGTAAAGCACGGCCTTTGAATGTCAGAATTATTTCGGCAACCAATAATGATATTAAAGCCGAGGTAAAAAATAAGATTTTCAGAGAAGATTTGCTGTATCGAATCAATACGATGGAAATCAATTTGCCACCTTTGCGTGAGCGAAAAGACGATATTGTTCCGATGGCAAATTTTGTTCTGGATCAGATTGCAGAAAAGTACAATCAGGACAACTGGCGTTTTGAAGAAAATGTGGCGCCTTATTTAGAACGCTATCCCTGGAAAGGAAATGTCCGTGAAATGGAAAACAAAATAGAGCGCGCTTTGATTCTGGGAGATAATAACACCATTTCTATAACTGATTTAGATATTTTGGATTTTGAAGAAATTCAGGAAAACGATGAGAACCCGTTGTCTGAACTGGAAAAAACGGCAATAGAAAAAGCACTTTTGAAACATCACGGCAATATCAGTAAAACCGCCGAAGAATTAGGTTTATCCAGAGCTGCTTTGTACAGAAGAATTGAAAAATACGATTTGAAAAACTAATTTTTGCCACAGATTTAAAGGATTAGAAAGATTTTATCAGTGTCTTTAAAATTTAAGTTTCACGCAGATTTCACAGATAAAATTAATCCTTTTTAATCCGTTAAATCTGTGGCAGAAAAAAATAAACTATAATGAAAAACTGGAAGTTTTATAATGCATTATTTGTAAGGGTACTGTTTGTAATGATGCTCTTTTTTTTCTGCGTTTTTCTGATTTATAAAATGTTCTACTATAATGCCCTTTTGGTTGGCTTTTTTGGTTTTATAATGCTGGCCGAAATGTATTTTTATGTAAAAAACCAATTGCAGTTTTATGACAGAACTATATTCTCCATATTACAAAGCGATTTTACAACCAATTTTCCCGAAGAAAACAAAAAGGATAATTTTAAAAGTTTGTATTTGTTGTATGAAACTTTAAAAGAACGTCAGCAGGAACAAACTTCAAAAGAACTGATTTATCGCTCGCTTTTGAACAATATTGACAGTGCCGCTTTAATTCTTGAAAAAGAAAACGATGACTGGAATATTTTTTTAATGAACGATTGTTTTTCGGATCTTTTTAAAGTCCCCAAAGTAAGCCATTGGAGATATCTTAAAAATTACATTCCATCACTTTGTTACGAAATCGAAAAAACAGATTTCAGCGAATTAAAATCAGCCATTTCGATTAAAATTGAAGATCAGGATTTGCAGACTTTTATATTGCAGACTTCCAGAACACAGACCTATAATAAAGAATATTTTATCATTTTATTAGACAGTATCCAGCGTGTTATTGAAAAAAAGGAAAAAGACGCATGGATCAATCTGATGAAAATTATTTCACATGAATTAATGAATTCTCTAACACCTATTCGGGCGCTTTCACAAAATTTACTTCACATTATCGATCAGGAAAAACTGGAAGAAGATGATTTTGAAGATATAAAAGGCAGTATTTCGACCATTATAAACAGAAGCGATCATTTGCAGGCTTTTGTCGAAAATTACCGTAAACTGGCGATGTTGCCAACGCCAACCAAACAAATGACTCCGATAAATGCACTTTTTGAAGACTGCATCCGAATCATGAGTCCGATTTTAAAGGCGGAAGGTATAGAATTGATAAATGATGTGCACAGTTCACGTTCTATTTTAATTGACAGAAATCAAATGGAACAGGTAATCATCAATTTGATTACCAATAGTATTTATGCCCTAAAAGAAAAGACTGAAAAAAAATTGTTTGTATCCAGTTATACTGAAAATAATCGTTTTTTTATCACGATTTCAGACAATGGAAAAGGAATCGATGCTGCCATTCAGGACAAAGTATTTCTTCCGTTTTTCACTACCCGAAAAGACGGTGCCGGAATTGGTTTAACACTATCTAAAAATATCATCGAAGCGCACGGCGGTTATCTAAGCTACCAAACAGATGAAGACAAAACCAGCTTTGTTATTTGCCTGATTTAGATTTGAAATAATTTTATTCCCTTGTTGCTTAATGTCTTAACCGGTGTTTGGTGTGAATTTTAATAAAAGTATGTAATATTCTATAAAATATTTTTCACAAGCCGATGTAACTTTGAAATACCCTAAATTTTTGATTTTCAATATTTAAAAGATATAGCGAAAACTCATCTTGAAGGTAATTCTAATTCAGTTTCGCTGTTTTTTTTAAATAAAGTAATGTTAAAAATATTTAAAAAAATAAGATCATGAGACGTTTAAATCACTTCATCCTAATTATAGCTACAGGTTTTGTCTTCACTTCATTTGGCTTTAAAAATAAAGATATAAAGCCAACGAATAATTTGTATTTAAAAGAAAATCCGGCAGTTCAGAATAATTCAGATTCAACCAGCACGGCCTCTAAATCATCAAGGGAAGTCTATCTTTTATCCAGACAATATGATCGCCTTGAAGCAGCTTTAGAAAAATACCAAAAAATTGAAAGAAAAAAACTGTGGAAAAAAATTGATATTGACAGTGCTACTTATAAAGATTTAAAGCCTTTTGACAGTGGGGTTGTGGTGAAGCAAATTCGTGAGCGTTTGTTTGTAGACGGCGATTTGAAAAGGGATTCAAAAAGCAGTTTATACGATGAAGAGCTTATGGCCGGGGTTTTAAATTATAAAAAAAGATACGGACTGAAATTAAATTATAAACTGACATTCGAACATATCAAACAAATGAATGAACCTGTTTCTGAAAGAATCAGAAGTATAAAATTAAACATGGAACGTTGTCAGCTGATACCCGAAAATTTAGTAAATGCGAGTGATTACATCATGGTCAATATTCCGTCTTACCGATTGTTGTATGTTAAAAATGGTGCCAGTGAGTTTGTATCTGATGTTTTTGTGGGAACTACGTGGTCAGAAACTGAAATTTTTAGCAGTACAATGGATCGAATAGTATTCAGTCCGTACTGGAATATTCCGCAGAGTATCATTGATAATGAATTAAAACTTAATATGGCTTCAAATAAAAACTATTTGGAAGAACATAATATGGAATGGAACGGAGGGAAGGTAAGACAAAAACCGGGGCCTAAAAACTCTTTGGGACTGGTGAAGTTTTTATTTCCAAATCCGTTTGATATTTATATGCACGACACTCCGGCTAAAAGTTTGTTTCAGTTTGAACAGCGTACATTTAGTCACGGTTGTATCAATATAAAAGAAGCCAAAAAACTGGCACATGTAATTTTGAAAGACGACCCCGACTGGACAGACGAAATGATAGATAATGCAATGAATGGTGAAAATGAAACAACCTGCATGTTGAAAAATAAAATTCCGATATACATAGGTTATTTTACTGCCTGGGTAAACGAAGAAACCGGTGAAATTTATTTTCTTCCGGATGTGTATAAAAAAGATAAAGAAATAGAATCTGAGAATTCAAAAAGTCTGGTAATGGATTAAATCAGCTTGTAATTTCGGGCTGCCAGAAATGTTTGTCAAAATCGACAATCTGATTATTAACCACTTTAATGCCTTCGTTTTCTAAAAGCTGCTGCATTAAATTGGTGCCATCAAAATGGTGTTTTCCGGTTAAAAGCCCTTTTCGGTTTACGACTCTGTGTGCCGGAACATCATCCATATTGTGACAGGCATTCATCGCCCAGCCAACCATTCGTGCAGAACGAGCTGTGCCTAATGCCTTTGCAATTGCGCCATAAGAAGTTACTTTTCCGTATGGAATTTGTCTTGCGATTGCATATACTCTTTCGAAAAAATTTTCCTCAGCCATAGTTTGGTTGTTTGCCACAGATTAAAGGATAAATATGGTTTTTATTAACGATTGAAACACCTTTTTTGCCCTATTGCCAAAGAAACCAATTTAATCTTTTAGTTTGTGGTTTATATTTTATCCGAAATAATAATTCAAAATATTAAAAAGTGTCACAAGAGCTACCATACCTGTAATGCTTCCAATAATGGTATTCATGTTTCGCATTAAGTAATCGGTTTTTTGTTCTATTTTTCCAAAGAAGGCAATATAGCTATACAAAGCTGCGAAAGATCCCAAAACTGATCCCAGAACAAAGGTGAAAATAACATTGTTTTCAAATGCAAAAAGATGATAAGAAGCCAATGTAACACTTACAACAACATAGTACGGAATCGGAAAAAAGTTTAATCCGGAAAGCAGCATTCCCAGAAAAAAACGGCTTTTTTTACTGCTTTTTTTAATTTTTGATTTTTTTTTACCTGTTGGTTTTTTGGCAATAAACAAAAAATAAATGGTCAAAACAGAAAAGGTTACAAAACCAATTTCCCGTAATAATGTTACAATATCCGGCCGGTTGTCAATTACGCGTGCAAACAAAACCGCAACATAGACCTGAAAAAAAATAACCAAAACAGCACCAACAATAAACCATAAAGCATTCTTTTTTCCTTCTTTCAAATTTATTTTGGCCGCTGTCATGTTCAGTAAGCCCGGAGGAATAATTCCGATAACAGCAGCAATAAAGCCTGAAAGTAAAGGAGTAAGTAAGGCCATTCGTTGGTTGATAGGTTTAGTGTATTTGTTTTAAAATTAATTAGTCTTTAATTTTAAAACGAATATACGTAATTGCCTTGTTTATTTCTAAATATTGTTTTTCGTAAAAAGTCTGGATAGAAGTTACTACTTCGGGACTTCCTTCGTTTTTATACACATTATGGTTTGCATATAAAACTTCGTGTCTTTCTCCATGCAGTAATCCCAAAGTATAACCGTGCATGAATTCGCTGTCGGTTTTCAGGTTTACAACTCCGTCTTTTTTGAGTATTTTTTTATACAATTTCAAAAACTCAGAGTTGGTCATTCTGTGTTTGGTTCTTTTGTATTTGATTTGCGGATCCGGAAAAGTAATCCAGATTTCGTCTACCTCATTTTCTGCAAAAATATGATTGATTAGCTCAATCTGAGTTCTAATAAAAGCAACGTTATGAAGACCGTTTTCAACAGCAGTTTTGGCACCTCTCCAAAAACGGGCACCTTTAATATCAATTCCGATAAAATTTTTGTCCGGATATTTTTCTGCCAGTCCAACAGAATATTCACCTTTTCCGCATCCTAATTCTAAAATTAACGGATTGTCATTTTTAAAGAAATCAGCATTCCATTTCCCTTTCAAAGGCATTAAATCGCCTACAACTTCTTCTCTGGTTGGCTGAAAAACGTTTTGAAATGTTTCGTTTTCCCTGAATCTTTTTAGTTTGTTTTTACTTCCCACTGTTTACAAAAATTTTCCGCAAAATTAAGGAATATAAACGAATAGGCGAGGCGTAATTGAAGTTTAAATTTTAGCCGCAGATTTTTAGGTTTTATATTTGAAAATCTGCGGCCTATTTTTGGTTAGTAATGTGGTTCAGTAATATGTGATGATTTTGGATCCAGTGTTTCATCATGTTGAGACAAATCCAGTCCGATGTGTTCTGATTCTTCTGAAACTCGTAACGGAATAATGAAATTCGTTACTTTGAACAAGAAATAAGCTCCAAAGAAGGTAAAAATGGATACCAGAACCAATGCCATCATGTGATGTCCAAAAACGCTCCAGCCACCGTGCAATAAACTTGCATTTTCGCCATGAGCAAAAATAGCGGTCAGGATCATTCCCATGATTCCACCTACACCGTGACAGGCAAAAACGTCCAGAGTATCATCGAATCTTTTTGAAAAACTGCAGTTTACGGCTGTGTTTGAAACCAAGGCTGTTATGAATCCGAAAAACATACTTTCAGGGACCGATACAAAACCTGCGGCAGGAGTAATGGCTACTAAACCTACAACAGCTCCGATACAGGCTCCAAGAGCAGAAACTTTTCTTCCGTTCATTCGGTCAAAGAAAATCCACGTTAACATGGCTGCAGCCGATGAAGTTGTGGTAGTGGCAAAAGCCATTGCAGCAGTTCCGTTGGCAGCAAGTGCAGAACCGGCATTGAATCCGAACCAGCCAAACCATAACATTCCGGTTCCTAATAATACAAACGGAATATTGGTTGGAATATGCTGACTGTTTTTTCTTTTTCCTAAAACGATAACTCCGGCCAAAGCTGCAAATCCGGAACTCATGTGTACTACGGTTCCTCCGGCGAAATCTTTTACTCCAAAATAGCTTCCTAAAATACCCGTTGGATACCAAACCGCGTGACATAAAGGAGCATATATAAAAATGGTAAATAAGCTGATGAAAATTAAATAGGATATAAAACGAACACGCTCTGCAAAAGATCCTGTGATGATTGCAGGGCAGATAATCGCAAATTTCATCTGAAACAAAGCAAAAAGCATAAACGGAATCGTATTAGCCAATTGTTTATGAGGCAAAACGCCCACATAATCCATAAAAGCAAAAGTGGTTGGATTTCCAAAGAAACTGTAAAAATGATCTCCTGAACTAAATCCAACCGGTTCTCCAAATGCAAGACTAAAAGCGACTACAGCCCATAAAAGTGTCACAACCCCAAGACAAATAAAACTTTGTAACATGGTTGAAATCACATTTTTCTTGCCTACCATTCCACCATAAAAGAAAGACAATCCAGGTGTCATGATTAAAACCAGACAAGAAGAGGTAAGCATCCAGGCAACGTCGGCAGATACAATGTGATCTGTGGTACCAAACTTTGACAATACATAATCATTTTCTGTAACCGTTGGCCAAAAAGCCCCCGTGATACAAACAATACTAATCATAATAAAGGAAATGATCCAGCGTTTTTCTATTTTCATTTTTCAAATACTTTATTTAACCCTATTTTTTTTGGGGGCAAAGTTAAAAAAAAATAAATATTTTAAATTTAAGGTCTGACAAAATAGAGGCTTGGTTTTTATTTTAGTAAATTTTATAAAATTCAGCTTCTTTTTTTGAGAGTATCTTATTTTGTGCTTCTAAATTTACGCTATTATTGTCAAATATATTATAATAGAATTGATATCCTGAGTTCTAAAGTTCCTGAAAGCTAGCGATTGTTATAAGAATGACAGATATTGCTTATTTTTTTTGAAGTTTGGCAATCAGAATATCTTCAATAGGTGCTTTTACTTTCACAACCGCATCCACTTCATCATTCGGAATAGTCATGGATAAAACATAATGCTGAATCTTCCATTCTTTCCCCACTTTTACCAAAACTCCTGAACCGCGGCAAATTTTCATCTGTGTATTTAACAGTTCATCGAACCACGCCATTTTTCCGGATTTGTCAAAAAAGATATGGCGTTCCAAAGCGGTGAAATTCCACGTTGTTCCTTTATCGAAATACGGTTTCGCCCAGGCTTTAAAATCAGGTTTGATCCAGTTTTCGGTAGCATCGGTTCCAATATAAATCGCATCTTCTGCCATGGCATTAAAGTAGGCTTCAAATTTTACATCAGCAGCTGCTTTGTGCCAGGCATCAAGTGTTTGGTTGATTTTGTCTTTTTCGGCATTTTGGGCATTTGCAAAAGAAACAACTAATAAAAGGAGCAGAATTGATTTTTTCATGAGAGATAATATTTGAGTTTAAAGGTAAAGAATATCTAAATTTTTTTTCACCATATAAGTGATATAAGTTCATTTTAGTATTGTGCTTAAATAGTTGGTCTTATTAAAAATGGTGTCATCCTGAGCGGAGTCGAAGGCTTTTTAATTAGAAAGGGCTTCGACTCCGCTCAGCCTGACAGTGGTTTCCAGAAGTTTATTCTAACACATAGAAAAACATAGTTTTATGTAGTAAAAAGAGTTGAATAAAGAAATACATTTCTTTACACATAGCTATGTGTTTTCAAATTAGTGAAACGCCTTTTTTTAGCGCTCCGAGACTATGTTTCTATGTGTTAAATAATTACAAAGCGATGAGATTTGTTCATTTTGATTTTCTTATATGTCTTTCAAAGGCTATTAACAAAGTAACTCAAAACTTAAATTATCTTATATCACTTATATGGTGGAAAAAATTTATATTTGAGTGCTCTTAAAATACCTCAATCATGAATTCAAAAATCTACATAAGTTCGATCATTATTGCCTCTTTAGTTTTTATTTCCTGCAAAAAAGAATTAGAACCTCAGGAGAACACTTCAACATCTGAATTGATCCGATTAGGACTTGCAAAAGACACTTCTAAAACAGCAGCTCCAGTGGCACAGGCTCCGACCACAAACCCAAATACGGTTTTAGGAGAAACAAAAGGACTGAATCCTGCACACGGACAGCCGGGACATCGTTGTGATATTGCGGTTGGAGCGCCTTTAAACTCGGCACCAACGCAACAAGGACAGGCGACAGCACAGGCGCCGCAAACGGTTCAGGTAAATCCTGGTCAGCCAAAAGTGGTAACTACGACAGCCGTTGCACAGCCTGTAAAAGTAGGTAAAGGAATGAATCCGTCGCATGGTCAGCCGGGACACCGCTGTGATATTCCGGTTGGATCACCTTTAAATTCTCCGGTTACAAAACCCGCTACTACAACCACTACCGCTGCTGCTCCACAAAGTGGAACAGTCGAAAAATCTTTTACGGTAACACCACCAGCAAACAATGCCGTTCCAGCTTTATTAAGTACCGAAACTGCAAAACCAGTAGCAACAAAAGACGGAACAAACCCGGTACACGGACAGCCGGGTCACCGTTGTGATATTGCTGTGGGAGCGCCATTGCCAAAATCATAAATTAGTCGAAAGGCGAAGGTCAAAAGTCGAAAGTAAAAAACCATATAAGTGATGTAAGTTCAGATAAGCATTTAAACAGCTTAAACTAAATGAACTTACATCACTTATATGGTTTAAAAAAGTGGGAATTCTATATTTTAATGTGCTTTCATTTTTTCGAAAGTCGTAGTCAATGATTTTTTGGCTTTTGCCAAAGCACCGTTAAAAGCTTTTTCCAATGTATCAGCGTGTTCTGTAACGGTAAGCGGCTGTAAATTGGCGATACGGACTTCAAGAACGCATTTTTTATCGTTTAAGCTGAATTTGTCTCCATTTTCATCTCCAAAATGTACTTCGATGCGGGTAATTTTATCTTCAAAACGTGCTAAGCCTTTTTCTAATTCTTCAGAAAAATAGTTTTCTAATCTTGCATGTCCATCGATGTTTTTGTCGGTATTGATTTGAATTTTCATAACGGTTTGTATTTAATGATTATTCTCAAATCTATCTTTTTTTAGATGAAATGACAAGGGAGTTAAGGAAAGATTATGAAAATTTTTGATGATTTTAAAACAATAAATTCGTTCTAAAATATTATTTGCTTGTTAAAAATTGTATCTAAATGATATTCGAGAAATTCTTTTCGTGGTAAATATTTTTGGGCTACAATAATTTTTTGATTTTCAATTGGGGTAAAATATTTACTGTAAAACTCGGTTTGCCTTTTGTTTCTAATTTTATCAGAAAATATTATTTCGTGATTTGTGTTGATTCCAATTATTCCTTTGTCAAAAGCTTTATCGTAAAGTGCAGAAAAACAAATTCCATTTTCAGGATTTAATCTATGTTCTTCATTTTTGGACCATGGTATTATATGACTTGCTAATAAAAGTTCTGGAATATCAATTCCTGTGATTGCACATTTATTATTGTAGTTAGATAATACCATCTGTCTAAAAACAGATTGGTTTACTCTTGTTTTTACTGCTCTAATAATATCTTGTCCTTTTAAATCTTTTGTGTCTAAAAGGATATCTTCAAATTTCTTTTCAATTGATGTATTCTCTTTTTGAGCGATTATTTGTTCACTTAGAAAGATTAATTCTTCTTGATTGTTAAAAAACTCATCCCAAATAGGTTGAACCTGATTCATTCCATTTTTTAAGCCACTAATTCCTCTATTAATGTGAAAAGGATCAATACTAGCAAAATTTCCTAATCTCATTACTACAGATGCTGGAGTTCTATCAATAAGATTTGCTAATTTAATTATCTTAGGATTACTTGAATGTGTTTTCCCAAATTCTATTTTTAAGTAGAGATTAAAAGCAACGATTAATTCTTCTTTTGTCCAGAGTCTTGGTGATGGCATTATTTCTAATTTGATATTAATATCAAATATAGAAAGTAAATTCCAAAGATTTTATCCTTAAACTAATTTTAGAGATTGTGATTTAAAGGATGCATAATATTAAAGTAATTTTCAAATGCTTTGCAAAGCAATTCTTTGTCTACTTCAAATAATTCATTCCTAATATCCCAATCTTTTATGTATTCTTCATCATCTTCGCAAATTTCTTCACCGTCAAGTTTTCTAGTTAAAATATCGCTTAACAAAACACTGTTGCATTGATGGTATTTCGGGTAATACTTATAAATAAATGCCCAATAATCAAATTTATCTTCATCTTCTTCTTTTTTCTTATTGGTTTTCTCTTTAAATTCTTTAATAATCTTAAAGTCTAACCAGCCCATTGCTTCTCCTATTCCTTTGTAAAAAGCTTTTCTTTGTGTTCGAGTTTTGAAACTGTACTTTTTGAAGTTGATGGCTTTTTCAAAATCATTTAAAGGCTCATTATTATAAAATTTCTCTACTTGATCTTTTCCGAAAATTATTTCTGCTACATATTTCATTTTTGGTGACGGATTTTAGTTATTATTTTTTAAAATATTTTAAATCTAGATTAATTCAAATGTAACATTGAAATGAAAATCGACCCGCTTACAATTGACCTCATTAGATAATAATTTTCAACTTTAATTTTTATTTTTTTTCTCATAAAAAAACGCCAATCATTTCCTGACTGGCGTTTATACTATTTCTAAAAAGTCTTATGGAAACCAAGTGCCCTAGCCCTGATCGAAGCGGCATCCTTTTGTGGCGGTCCCGATAGCTATCGGGAGGCATAAAGCATACAGCGGAGAGCAGGAATTGGCTTCTAAAATTTAAATTCCAAATTCCAATCTTTGTCGAGTTTCTTATGAAGATTCCTCGTACCTCGGAATGACAAAAAATGCGGTTTATTTATTTACTACTTATCCTTCTTCCCCCATTTAATTTTCATCTTTCCATTATCATCTACGGCGAGTAAATGCAGTACGATTCCTCGTTGGCGAACAGCATCACGCTCGGCTTTGGTGGCGAGTTTGGCATCGTCTTTTGAGTTTCGGAGCGGGACGGTAAGGGCTAAATTGGTACCACGCCCAAATGAATACACACCCGTGGCATCCATGTTGAGAATGCTGGAACTGATGGTGAGTTTGTTGACATCGACCTGCTCGCCACGAAGTTTGAAGTTGCCGGATAAATCGCTAAAGGTGATGTTTTCGACATCGCGAAACGGAAACGCAAATTTCCCGATTTTCATAATAGGTTCAAAGTTTCGTAAAGCGCCCTGACTGACATTGAAGGTCAGATTTCCGTGTGCCGAATTCGGGATCAGTTCGCCGTTGCTGTTGATTAAACCGGTTACATTGGTGCTGCTGGTGAGTTTTCCGCGGATGTTATTTGGAGAAAAAGATGTGATTCCGAAGTTGTTGAACGACTTTAAAAAGCTCGTAATATCAACCTGATTGACCTGCGCGTTGGATGCGAAATTGTAGTTTTTGCCTTTTGGAGAAACAGTGGTGCTAAAATTGATGCTTCCGCCACAAGTCTGCAGTGAACCGTTTTTGATGACCAGCCGGGAATCGATCATCTGGATTCGGGCTTTGGTGTTGGTTGCGGTCAATTTATTATAGGTAATTTTATCGGCTTTGATGCTGATGTCGACAATGCATTTTTCAATCGCAGTCCGAAGCTGATTTGACATGGAAGGTTTTTTGGCAGTGATTTTCTTTTTTTGGGAAGAAGCTAAAACGCCCAGAAATTGCCTGATATCGATGCTTGGACAATAAATGTTCCAGTTTACGACCATTTTTTCGGGAGCGTCATAATATAGATTCAGAAAGTTATCGATTCTTCCTTCGATGTAAATCGTGTTGTTTTTGTTTTTGTACGCGATCTTTTTGATCAGCAAAGCCTCTTGTGTAAATTCAAGCTGTACGTTGATTTTTTCGGCATGCACATTTTTCGGAATAAAATGAAAAGAGGCATTTTGGATATTTACATTGCCAATAAAACGAGGTTTGGTGATGTACAAATCGACAATATCAAACTGAAATTTTAAGTTGGCGGTGGCGTGACCTTCGGTAAAATTAATCCATCTTTCGGTGTTTTCTTCGTTGAGGTTTTCGATGTCAAAATCAGATTTTACGATTCCGGTTGCCAGTGGTTTGTCCAGATTATTGATGGATAATTGCGGAATTGTAAGCGGAATGTTTTTGTATTTTCCGGAAAGACGTGTTAAAATCACAGCCGAATTTGCATCGTTGAAACCTGCTGTCGGTCTGAAATTATTGGTAAAAATGCCTTTGAAACCGCAATCGGTAATTGATCCGTCGGGAATGCTGAGTTCGTTGTTTTTGACTTCGGCCTGAACCACAATTTTTGGATCACCCTTGGCATTAAAATCGCCTTTGATGTCGCAATTCACATCGATTTCTTTCTTTAGATTGAAGCGATTGAGCTTAGAACTGATGTTTGCCGAAAGTAAATTGGAAGCATCTTTCCATAAAATAGTAGTGCTAATATTGATTCCGAAAAGCGCATTGCCTTTGGCTAAATTGAAAAAAGCCACAATATCAAAAGCATCTTTTCCGATTTTTAGATTCTCGGTTTTCACGTCTATTTTGTCTTTTTCGGCAACATAGGAAACGGCAAAAGTGCCCTGAAGCAATTTTTGTTTGGCGAAACTTCCGTGAACGGTATTAAAAGCCAGACTTTTGATGTTGGTTTTCAGGAAAACATCGGTTTGCCAGTTTTCGTCATCGTATTTTACTTTTGATTTTAAATTGGCGACATCAAAATCAAATAATTTATGTCCAATGCGATTGTCTAATACAAAATGCACATTGTTGAGGTTGATCTGATCGATAGTGGTTTCGGTATCCGATTTGCTTTCGGGCGTTTTTTTCTTTTTGGGTTTAAAAATATTGGCGTTCGAATACCCGTTTTCGGCTTTGTACACATAAATCTGTGCGTCGTTAATGAGGATTTTATGAATGTTGATTTCCTTTTGCAGTAAACTCAAAACGTTTAAACGCACCACGATTTCTGTGGCTTTCAGTAAAGTGTGTTTGTGGAGATTCCACTGATTGTCTTTTAATTCGACATCTTTTAGGGCGAGAGTAAAATTTGGGAAACCGGTTAAAAACTTATACTGAAAATCGCCAATATGAAATTTTCCGTTGACATTCTCATTAATTTTGGTGTTGATTTTCGCTATGATTTCGGTTTTATTCCTGTTGAAATAAAATGATAACGCTCCGGAAGCGATTACAATAAGTGTAATGCATCCTAAAATAAAGAAGCCAAGACGTTTGACAAACTTTTTAAAACGAACCGATTGTAAAAAGGTTTTGACTGAATATAACGTTTTTTGCATCAGAAAGGTTTTGATTTATTAAAGATACGTTAAAAAAATAAGTCGATTTAAAAAATTGGTTTTCAATTGATTAAATAATAAATGCTTGTAAATAAGCGCTTTACTACTCATATAATTATTGGCAATACATTTATAATCAAAACTAATTTACGGATGACGTTTGATTGATTTAAAATTTCTAAATTTGTACTCAAGTTTAAAACTTATTAAAAAATTGTTTCCCTGAACAAAAAACAAAGGGATAATCTTAAAATAAAATATTATGGCATTAGCAATCACAGATGCTACTTTTGATGAAGTAGTTTTGAAATCAGATAAACCGGTAATGGTAGATTTTTGGGCAGCATGGTGTGGTCCTTGTAGAATGGTTGGTCCAATCATTGATGAATTAAGCAGCGAATACGAAGGTAAAGTAGTTGTTGGAAAAGTTGATGTTGATGCAAACCAGGAATTCGCTGCAAAATATGGTGTGCGTAACATTCCAACCGTTTTGGTCTTTCATAACGGTGAAGTAGTAGGAAAACAAGTAGGAGTTGCTCCGAAACAAACCTACGCAGACAGCTTAGACGCTTTGTTGTAATCGTAAGATTATGATTTATATAAAAAAGGTCTGACGAAAGTCAGACCTTTTTTATTGCTATGGATTAAGTTTGCTCCAGATTAAAATGATTTTGTTTCACGCAGATTTTGCAGATTAAAGCAGATTTAATTTAGATATCAGCTATAGTAATCTGCGTTCATCTGCTTAGATCTTTTTAAAATCTGCGTGAAAAATTTAGCATATAGATTTGTTTCACCCTGTCGCTAGCGTTTGGATCGTGACAAACTTTTGTATAGAGACCTCCTAAAACCAATCCTTTTTTTTATTTTTACGAATCTTAATATTCCTTTAAAAATGAAAATTTTCTACTGCTTTCTCTGCTTTTTTACAATTCTTACATCCGGTTTTTCCCAATCAAAACAAAAGGAAAGTGTTCTTTTAGAAAATGGTGTTTCTGAACAGCTGGCCATTTTTCGAAAACATCAAATCTCTGATGTGAATTATAAGCTTTTATTCGAAATCCCAAATCAGAAAAGAGAGAACATCGATTCTCAATTGACTTTAAATTTGAATTTGTCTGATTTGAGTCAGCCTTTGCTTTTAGATTTTAAAGAGAAAAATTCAAATATAAAATCAGTTTCAGCAAACGGAAAAAGTATCGCCATTGTTCATGAAAAAGGACATATTGTGATTCCTGTTGAAAGTTTGGTTTCAGGGAAAAACACGATTGCAATTTCGTTTATCGCCGGAAATTTATCTTTAAACCGAAATGATGATTTTTTATACACTTTATTAGTTCCGGACCGTGCAAGTACATTATTTCCGTGTTTTGATCAGCCGGATATAAAAGCGACTTACAAATTGAGTTTGACAGTTCCAAAAGACTGGAAGGTTTTGGCTGGAGCCGATGTAAAAGAGACTGTTGAAAAAGGCGATTTTACTTCGTACACTTTTGGACAATCAGATAAAATGAGTACGTATTTATTTTCGTTCGTAGCCGGGAAATTTAATAGTGTGACACAGAAACCGGGTTTGGAAATGACTTTTTTATACCGTGAAAATGATAAAGGTAAATTAGAGAGCAGTAGGGATACGATTTTCAATCTGCACCAGCAGTCTTTAAATTTTTTAGAAAAATATACGAGCTATAAATTCCCTTTTCAGAAATTGGATTTTGCTTCAATTCCGGTTTTTCAATATGGCGGAATGGAACATGTTGGTGCAATTCAGTACCGCGAATCGACTTTGTTTCTGGATAACAGCGCAACCGACAGCGAGAAATTAGACCGTGCAAAACTGATTGCACATGAAACTTCGCACATGTGGTTTGGCGATCTGGTGACGATGAAATGGTTTGACGACGTTTGGATGAAAGAGGTTTTTGCCAACTTTATGGCAGACAAAATTATGAATCCGATTTTTCCGAAAGTCAATCATAATCTGCAGTTTTTTACAGCGCATTATCCAAGCGCTTACGCGGAAGACCGTTCTTTGGGTACACATCCGATAAAACAGCATCTGGCCAATTTGAAAGACGCCGGCTCGCTTTACGGAAGTATTATTTATAACAAAGCACCTATAATGATGCGTCAGCTGGAAGCTTCGATGGGGAAGGAAGCTTTTCGGAAGGGAATTGAAAAATACATTAAAAAATACGCCAACGACAATGCCGACTGGAATAATCTGGTAGAAATTCTTGATACCGAAACGCCTCTGGATATGAAAAAATGGAGCGAAGTATGGGTCAATCAATCCGGAAGACCGATTATAACAGATAAAATAGAATATGACGAAAAGAACCGAATTAAGAGCTTTGAAATCTTTCAACAGGCCGAAGATAAATCGGTAAATATATGGCCTCAGACTTTTCAGATAGGTTTGGTTTACGCTAAAGAAGTTAAGGTAGTAGAAGTTAATCTTAAAAATCAAAATCTTCTTTTGAAACAACTTGAAGGATTAAAAAAACCATTGAAGATTATGTATAATTATAATGGTTTTGGATACGGTGTGTTTCCGGTTGGGGTAAATAATCTGAATACAATTTCAAGTTTAAAAGATGATTTAGCAAGAGCTTCTGCTTATGTAAATTTATACGAAAATATGTTGGCAGGAAATCATCATCCAAGTTATGTTTTTGCTGTTTTTTTGAATGGGGTTCAAGTTGAAACAAATGAATTAGTTTTAAAAATAATTGCTAATCAAACCAGTGCTGTTTTTTGGAAGTTTCTAACAGACAAACAACGAATAAAAGCTCACGAACAACTAGAAGGTGTGCTTTACTACAGTTTGCAAACAGATTTGCCAAGCAATATTAAAAAGACATTGTTTAATTTATACAGTTCAATTGCATACTCAGATTCCGGAAAAGAAAAATTATATGAAATTTGGGCGAAAGAAAAGATTATTCCAAATTTGAAGTTAAACGAAGACGATTACACCAATATAGCTATGAATCTGGCTATTTTTAAAGTTTATATTGCCAATGAAATTTTAGAAAAAACCAGAACCATGATAACAAATCCCGATAAACTAAAACGATTTGAGTTTTTGCTTCCGTCCTTATCACAGGAAGAATCGGTTCGTGATGCTTTTGTGGAGTCTTTGAAAGATGATAAAAACCGCGAAAAAGAATCCTGGGTTTCGGTTGGTTTGGCTAATATCCATCATCCGCTGCGTCAGGAAAGTGCGCAGAAATATATTCGGTTTTCATTAGATTTGACAGATGAAATTCAGCGAACGGGGGATATTTTCTTTCCGAAAGACTGGCTGAATAATACAGTTGGAAGATATTCTTCTAAATATGCTTTTGATGAAGTGCAGCGTTTCTTAAAAGAAAACCCTAATTTTAGTCCGATATTAAAACGAAAATTATTTCAGGCAACAGACGCTTTATATCGAGCCCAAAATATTAAAAAAGAAACCGAATGAAAATCGAATCGGAAATAGAGAAAGTCTCCAGTTTTCAGCATCTAGAAATGCTGGCGAATCAGGTTGTGGAAGGTTTTATATCCGGAATGCACAAAAGTCCTTTTCATGGGTTTTCGGCTGAATTTGCCGAGCATAAAGTCTATAACGCAGGAGAAAGCACGAAACATATCGATTGGAAATTATTTGCCAAAACAGATCGTCTGTATACGAAACGTTTTGAGGAAGAAACCAATTTACGTTGTCATCTTATTGTCGATAATTCCTCGTCGATGCATTATCCTGAACTGAAATCGAATCAGCCATTTTATGAAAAAAAGATTGGTTTTGCGGTTTTGGCATCGGCGGTTTTGATGAATATTTTAAAGAAACAACGTGATGCCGTAGGTTTAAGTGTTTTTTCAAACAGTTATGAATATTACGCTCCCGAAAAAGGAAGTGATCGCCACCACAGAATGCTTTTGAATAAACTGGAACAATTATTAGAACAGCCAAAAGTCAAAAAAAGCACGGACACGATTACATATCTGCATCAGATCGCAGAGAAAATGCACCGCCGTTCGATGATTATTCTGTTTACCGATATGTTTCAGTCAGAAGATGATGAAAAGCTGTTTAATGCGCTGCAGCATTTAAAACACAATAAACATAAAGTCGTTTTATTTCACGTAGTCGATCACGAAACCGAGCTGAAATTTGACTTCGATAACACGCCAAGAAAGTTTATCGATTTAGAATCAGGCGAAGAAGTATCGATTTTTGCCGATAATGTAAAGCTGGAATATGAAAAAAGGGCAGAAGCCTACTTTAAAAATCTGGCTTTAACGTGTGCAAAGAACAAGATTAAGTACGTTCCGGTCAATGTTGGCGATAATTTCGGAAAAATATTGACTACATATTTAGTTGAAAAACAAAACTTTGGATAGTAATTTTAAATTATATTAAAATTTTTTTATAAAAACGCTTGCAGAAATGAAATTCTGTACTATCTTTGCAACCGCAATAACGCAGAGGTTTGGTAGTTCAGTTGGTTAGAATACATGCCTGTCACGCATGGGGTCGCGGGTTCGAGTCCCGTCCAGACCGCAATATTGGGAGAAGCCTTTCTTAACGGAAAGGCTTTTTTGCCCAAATACGGTATCTAAGATTAGTTGTGTTGTTTGCTACGACTTTGTAACTCGTAGCTGGTTTAGTAGTTAAACCAATGAAAAGCTTTCCACTTTTGTGGATGGCTTTTTTGATTTAAAGCAATTCGGCATTCAATTTTTTTTTAACCTCAAGGAACGCTAAGATTTAGGCAAAAGGTTCGCAGAGTTTTATTATAACTTTGCGAACCTTTTGTTTTTAGCCTTGCGAACTTTGCGGTTAATCCTTTTTTTATATCCTTTGTTTGAGACTTCACATTCTCTAAAAGTGTAAAATAAACAATTAATGTGCTTTTGTTAAAAAAGTATCAGTCGAATAAATAAATATCTTTTATATTCGTAAAAAAATATTTTAATTATTTGTTTATTATCAATTACATTATTTGCAGTTTATGAGTAAAACATCTACAAAAGGTATCTGGAAAGTAATTTCGGCCTCTTCTATGGGAACTATGATTGAATGGTATGATTTCTATATTTTTGGAAGTTTAGCCGTTGTGATTTCAACAAAATTTTTCCCCAGTGACAATCCTACCGCAGCATTTTTATCAACATTGGCAACTTTTGCCGCAGGATTTGTAGTTCGTCCTTTTGGAGCTTTATTTTTTGGAAGACTTGGTGATATTATCGGTCGTAAATATACTTTTATGGCTACTTTGTTATTAATGGGTGGTTCTACTTTTTTAATAGGCTGTATTCCGAGTTATGAAACAATTGGCTTTTTAGCGCCTTTATTGGTTTTGATTTTACGCTTATTACAAGGACTTGCATTAGGTGGAGAATATGGAGGAGCAGCTACATACGTTGCAGAACATGCTCCGAAAGGACAGCGAGGCTATTGGACTTCCTGGATTCAGACTACTGCAACGGTTGGACTATTTATTTCATTGATGGTAATTCTGGCGACAAAAACAGTTCTTTCAGCTGAAGATTTTGATACCTGGGGATGGCGTGTTCCGTTTTGGGTTTCGATAGTAATGGTAGGCGTTTCGTATTTAATTCGAAAAAATATGGACGAATCTCCTGAATTTGCAAAAGCAAAAAAAGAAGGAACTACAAGTGCGAGTCCGTTAAAAGAAAGTTTTGGAAACCGGTATAATTTAAAGTTTGTATTACTTGCTTTATTTGGTGCCACAATGGGGCAGGGTGTTGTTTGGTATACCGGACAATTTTACGCCATGAGTTTCATGAAAACGGTAATGAACATAGATTCTTCACAGGTTGATACTTTATTAGGGATTGCACTTTTATTAGGAACTCCATTTTTTATTGTATTTGGATGGCTAAGTGATAAGATAGGAAGAAAATATATTATGATGGGTGGAATGCTGCTTGCTATTTTGCTCTACAGGCCTATTTATAAGGCAATGTACACCACAACAGATACTGCTCTAAAAACTGAAATTACAGAAAATACAAGAACTACGGTTGAATTAACTACTGCTAAAGATTCTGTTTACACGACTCATAAAGAATTTACTGATGGGACAGTTTCAATTGAAAAAAAGACGCATTTCGCTGCTAAAAAAGACGCTCAGGTTACTACCTCTGTGACTATTAACTCGAGTGATGAATGGAGTCTGATTTTCTTAGTATTTATTCAGGTATTATTCGTTACGATGGTTTATGGTCCAATTGCTGCCTTTTTGGTGGAAATGTTTCCGGTTAAAATTCGTTACACTTCAATGTCGTTGCCGTATCATGTTGGAAACGGAATTTTCGGTGGTTTGCTTCCCGCAATTTCAACCTATTTTGTAACACACGCCAAGAATTCTGGCAAAAACGATTTTTATCTTGACGGACTTTGGTATCCGATAGTTATTGCCTCGATTTGCTTTGTAATTGGAATGATTTATATCGATAATAAAAATAAAAACTCTCACCTTTAATCTGCTGAAAAATGAATTTTATAAAAAGAGCCTTGGGAATTCTGTGGATCGTATTAGCAATTGCTGCTGCCTATTTTTGTGTTTTTGAATTTGGTCTGCCAAAATTTTTATCCGACCAGCAAGAAGATTTAGTCTTTGGGATTATTATCCTGTTTATTTTGACTCCGTTAATTGTTTTGGGACTGGGAGTTTTCGGTTACTTTTCGTTGACGGGAGAATATGATAAAGAATAACTATCTAACCAATACAACAAAAGGCTGCTCATTACGAACAGCCTTTTGTCTTACTAACTAACTAATCTACCAATATTACTTTTTAATAAACTTTATTATTTGTACTTCATTATTATTATCAAGTGCTTTTACAATATATAAGCCCGGTTTTAAATCGTTTACATTATATTGAAAATCTAAATTTTCATTATTTGTAAAGCTCTTTGTCAGCTGACCTGTAATGGTATAAATTTCAATTTTTTTAGAAATAATATTTAATGTAAAATAATTTGAGACAGGATTTGGATACAAACTCACTGAATTCCCTTTTTCAAAATCTTCAATGGCTAAACTAGCCTGTTTATTTCCGTAAATTCTGAATTCACCTGCCGGAATACTTATTATAGCATTTACATCTGTAACATTTATTGTAGAATTATCCATCAAATTATACCACGTCCCCGGATATGAAAAACCGGTAGCAATATTTTGAGGCGTTACATTAAAATTGGCTATAATCAATACATCTTTGAGTTGAGTAGAATTTAAAGCTGTATTGGTAATTTTAATGTTTGGATACAAAGAACTCGTATTTGCCATTGTTGCAGTCCCTGAGAACACAGGCTCTTTTGTTTTTAAGGTAATCATTTTTGCCCAGTCATTGTAAATTTTACTTCTGTCTGAATTTGCCAGCCAATTTCCGGTCCACTGAGGCTGTGGTTTCGTATCTAATTTACAGTCTCCTGAAATAGTAGCCGAAGCATCATTTACAGTTCCGTTATTACATGTAAAAATAGAAGAATCCCAACCCAGATCTCCAAAGTGCCAGATCATTTTTGGTCCCGGAACTAATAATGAAACGGCACCAATAGCTGACATTCTTGATAAAGCAGTACTAACTGTTTTTACATTGTGTGTTGAATTTGTTGAATTTCCGTATTGAATATTTTTATACATCAGGCGTTCTTCGTCATGACTTTCTGCGTAACCTATTAATCGATTTGCAGAAAATCCGCGGCTTGAACTTGTCATTCTTGAGATATTACTTGTATATCCCATAGATAATTCATTATAAGCATTATTCAGATTACCCCACATCATGATTCCTTTGCTTGGAGATTCTGCAATTTTGTAATTTGCCCATTGCTGCTCTTCCAAATCAGTTCCTAAATGTTCGAAAATAGTATAATGTGTAGGATCCAGACTCCATGAATAATCTGCGTATGATTTTAAAACATCAACCCTATCCTGTTGATAAGCATTCGTACAGGTTTCATCTGAAGCCGTACAATTTTGCGTAAACCCTTTGGTTAAATCCCAACGTAAACCATCAATTTTATATTCTTCAACCCATTGTTTTACAACACGCTTCACATAATTTTGAGTTCTGATGGACTGATGATTAAAATCTTCACCAACATTATAACTGTGTCTTGCAGTAGTATTAAAATAAGGGTTTTCGTTAGTTGGTGATCCGAAACCGTCGCCGTCAGGATCGTTCATCCACATTCTTACCATCGGATTTCTTCCGAAAGCGTGATTTAGGGCTATATCCAGAATAACTGCGATTCCGTTTTGGTGACATAAATCGATTAATTCTTTCAACTTATCCGAAGTTCCGTAGAATTTATCCAGAGCCATATGGAAGGAAGTGTTGTAACCCCAGCTTTCATTTCCTTCAAACTCCATTACAGGCATTAATTCGATAGCGTTTATCTTTAAATTTTTAAAATAATCAATTCTGTCAATCAGGCTTTGATAATTTCTGTTGGCATCAAAATCGCGAACCAAAACTTCATACACTACCAATTTATCTTTTTCAGGCTTTGTAAAATTGGTTACTTGCCAGTTGTATGGTGTTTGTCCGGTTTTTAAAACAGTTACTTCAAATTGCTGTCCTGATGGATAAGCCGGCATGTTTGGATAATTTAGGATAGGAATCGAACCGTCATCATAAGGAGATAGGACCAAGGTAGAATAGGGATCTGCCACTTTAACCAATGAAGGCGAATTGGCCAATGGTGTAGTATCTCCTACCCAATATTGAAACGTATTATTCACTCCCGAAACCAGTCCTGATAATTCAAGCCAAAATTTCCCGGAAGTCGGGTCTTTTTTCATGGCATAC
This sequence comes from Flavobacterium pectinovorum, assembly GCF_022802975.1. Classification (GTDB taxonomy): domain Bacteria; phylum Bacteroidota; class Bacteroidia; order Flavobacteriales; family Flavobacteriaceae; genus Flavobacterium; species Flavobacterium pectinovorum_B. The sequence goes on along the minus strand of NZ_JAFEVZ010000006.1, from coordinate 119,610 downwards.
GCCGATGAAGGCTGCCAGTTGTTAAAACTTCCGGCAACGTAAACAAAATCTTTTAAAGGTGCATCCAGAACTAAAGTCGCTTTTGTAGCATCGCCTGTGTTATAATTGATCCCATCAACTAGAACAGCAGGCATAGTTTCTGAAACTGTATTAGGATTAACAATAACCGAAAACTTTTTTGAAATTGTTGTTACTCCCTGTGTTACCAATAATTCATAACTCTGATTTGTAGTAATATTGGTGTGATTAAATGAGTAGCTGGATGTACTTGCATTGGTGTTAATCGTATTTCCATTAGATTTTAATACATAACTCGCAACACCATTGGTATTTGTAGCAGTAATGTTAAAATTAGCCCCTGATGCTACAATGGTCGAACTGTTTTCTAACGGCGCAGTAAGTGTAACCTGAAAAATACCTACTTCTACCAAAATATCCTGCGATTTTTTATCTCCGGTTCCGTCTTTTGTTTTTACCAAAAAACCAATTCTGCCAATTCCGGATGCATTGTAATAAGTGGCCGGAGTTATAGTTTTGGTGTACGTATCTGTCCCGGCGTCATAAGTAAACATACTGGCAGCGCTTGAAGCTGTCCATGAACCATTATTTGGTGTTCCTTTTGCGGTGGTGTCATTGATGTCAAAAGCCCATGCCCACATGTATAATTCGTGAGTTGCGGCAATACCCCACGTAGTCTCATTAATACTCTTTCCATTAATAGTAATGGTAATGGCGTTTGTTTCTTCAAAAGGATTAGGACTTATTGAAGAGGTTACGGTTTGCTGTTGTGCAAAAACTACGCCTGAAAGTAAAAAGAAAAGAAATAGTATAGTTTTTGTCATAAGGATTGTGGTTAGATAGTTTAATTAAAAAAAGGCTACCCGCAGATAGCCTTTTTCCTTAATCAAAAATTACTAATTTTTTGTAATGGTGTAATTTTTTGCAATGAAATCAACAACAATAGTGTAGTTTCCTGCTGTTGCAATTGGAATATTCGATCCGCCTGCATCTAAAGTTCCATCATTTCCATTATCTCCGTAATTTGTTGTCCATCCATCATCTAATCTAAATTTGATTTCACCAACAGCTAAGTTCATCGTGATTGAATATTTTTTAGTAGCTGTATTATAATCTAAATTCGCATCCGTTGCCCAGCCGTCACCACCTGTTGTTGCGGCTGTTGCACTACCAATTATACCCCAGTTGTCCCATGCTGGATAAGGAGTAACTTTGATTGTATAAGAATTAGATATTTGAGGAATTGATCCAACAGCTCCAACAGTGGATTTGATGCGAACATCAATCTGACCTTCAACAAAAGGTGCCAAACCAATATTTAAAGCAGCGGCATTTAATTCTCCAACAGTAAAATTTTTAAATTTATCTGTAGTTGTACTTGCAACAGTTGGTGATTCAAAGTTAGTTCCTGCTTTTGCTATTTCTATATTATAATTAACAACAGTTGCACTTCCTTCATATTGTGCATCATCCCAGACAAAGGTAGTAGCAAGACCAGCTGCGTTAGCCAGTTCAAGGACAATATTAAAATCTGATTTAGGGCTTAGTAATACCGGAGCAGTTGCTGATTCGACTACTGGTCTGCTTTCTACATCGTCGCCTGAACATGAAACAGCTAAAATGCTGATAAATGCAATTAAAATTTTATTTAGATTTTTCATTTTATTATTTTTTTAAGGTTAGTTAGTATCCTGTATTTTGTTTTAAAGTAGGGTTTGCCTGAATAGTTCGTGAAGGAATAGGCATTAAATCTCTGTATGAGTCTGTACCACTGCCATTTTTAACGCCGCCTTTCCATTGCCATATTTTAGATCCTCCTGTGAATTTGCCAAAACGAATCAAATCTGTTCTTCTGTGGCATTCCCAAAATAATTCTCTTCCTCTTTCGTCTAAAATAAAATTAAGGGTTAGATCTGAAGATGAAATAGTGCTTGTTCCCGCTCTTGTTCTAATTTTATTGATATAGCCAGTCGCAGTAGCTAAGTTTCCTGAAGCTGCTCCTCTTACAGTTGCTTCGGCATACATTAAATACACATCTGATAATCTGAACATTGGAAAATCGGTATCCGGAATATCTGTTTTTTGTGCGGCAGAACCATCAGAATTTACATTTGTATATTTTCTAACAGCATATCCGTTACTAAATACTCCATAGTTAGCAATATCTAAAGTTTGCCCGTCGGTAAAGAAAGTTCCTCTTTTATCAGCAGTTGCTGTTTCATCCGGAAATAATTTAACAAACTCTGGTCTTGTTCTGATACCTGACCAGCCTCCGTTCATTCCCTGATCGCCGGCATTCATTTTTCCTCCAATAGAAGCATGCAAAATAAAACTCATACCACCACCAGTAGCTCTGATTGCAACGCCATCTCCAATAATTGGAAAAATAACTTCGCTTTGAGCGCCATTCCTGTCATTATCAGCAGAAAATAAATAGCGATAAGGAACATCGGCAAAAGTATATCCAGAGCCTGTTATAATATCGTTACAGACTGTAGCAGCATCATTGTTTCTTTCAGTTCCTGTATAAACTTTTGAATTTAAATAAATCTGTGCCAATAAAAATTTCGCTGCAGTTTTATCAACTCTCCCATATTCATTTGCTTTTGAAGCAACCAGAGTGTTGTCGATATCTTTCAATTCGGACTCAATAAAGGCAAAAACTTCAGCTCTTGATTTTTGTACAGGATAGAATAGACCTACAGGATCTGCTTCTGTAGTAATAGGCACATTTCCAAATAAATCCATTAAATTATAATATGAAAATGCTCTTAAGAAACGGGCTTCAGCTTTAAAAGCGGCAATCTCGGCTTTCAAATTTGCGTCAACTCCTCTTTCTGCTAATTTTTCATCTGTAGTTTGTCTTAAGAATTCATTTGAAACACTAATCTGATAAAAAGCTCTTGAGAAAATTCCGTATAGAAATTGATTACTAGGGCTCCATGTCTGACCATTTAAAGCAGGCAGTCCATCGTCATTCCAGGCTACAATAGCCTCATCAGTCGGGAATTCCTGAGTTACAAATAGTAATCGTAAATAACTGCTAAAATCACCGCCAAGACCAAAAATATCTGGCGCTCCATCTCCATCATTACCTCCAACATACAAACCCGCATAAAGTTTTGCTAATACCTGTTTGTATGATTGAGGATCTTTAAAGAAAGTTTCAGAAAGGAATTCATCATCATCTGTAGGAGTCACATTCAAATCGTCGGTACACGAAGTAAGTGTCATATTTAATCCTAAAATCAATAGGAGAAAATAAGATATATATTTAAATGATATTTTCATTTTATTTGTTTTTAAAATTTTGTTTTTCAATGTACTATTAGAAATTTGCATTTACTCCAAACAAGAAAGTTCGGGCTCTTGGATAAACATTGTTGTCTATACCATTGAATTTCTCAGGATCCAAACCATTGTATTTTGTAAGAACAAAAACATTTTGAACTCCTGCTGTAAATCTTAATGAAGCAGCTTTTAGCAATGTTTTATCAAAAGTGTATCCAAAGACAATGTTGTCTAATTTGATGAATGAAGCATCTTTTACATAATAATTTGAATAGTTACGTTGTGTTCCATTTGAATTACTTTCCGTCGTAAATCCTGTGTTGTAGTAATCAGTAGTAATGTTAGATAAATCAGATTGTCTTCTTAATCCTGCTTCTACATATCCTTTGTCAGAACTTACGTTATCATAAATGTAGTTTCCTAAACTAGCTCTCCAGTTCATTGTGAAATCAAACTTTTTGTAATTTAAAGTAGAAAATAATCCGAATGTATAATCTGCAGCAGGTTTGTGAAATTTATAACGGTCAGCATCTGTAATAGCTCCGTCTCCATTTCTATCTGCATAAGCACCTTGTATCGGTTTTTTATTAGCATCATATAACTGCTCAAATACAAAAAACGAGTTTGGGGTAAATCCCTCAGAATTTATTAATACCTGATTCCCTGTACCTCCGGCAATTACATCACCAACGATATAACCTTGAAATCCCGGAACAGTAACACCTAAGTCATCGATCTTCTGATCAATATAAGTTGCATTCACGGCAAGATTCCAGTTTAAGTTGTCATTTTTAATAATATCAGATTGAAGATTAAACTCAATACCTCTTGTTCTTACACTACCAATATTATTGTATCCCTGATTTCTAATATTTGCTCCGTCAGGAACCGGAATTTCTGCCAAAAGATCACTTGATTTTTTGTCAAAATAGTTAACTGTTCCAGTTATTCTGTCGTTTAGGAATCCAAAATCTACTCCTACGTTCATCTCAGCCAAATCTTCCCATTTGATGGCCGGATTATATCCTTCCGGTTTTGCAGCTCTGTAAATTACTCCGTTAAAAATATATTGTGTGTTTGCAGTTCCTAAAGTTACTCTTCGTAAATAATCATACTGAGGCGGGATATCCTGCTGTCCTGTAGTTCCGTATCCAACTCTTAATTTTAAACTAGATAAAGTAGCATTATCTTTTAAAAATGTTTCTTCGGACACATTCCAGGCAAAAGCACCTCCGGCAAAATTACCCCATCTGTTCGCTTCAGAAAAACGTGAAGTACCATCTCTTCTATAATTTACAGTTAATAAATACTTACTGTCATATCCTAAATTCAAACGTCCAAAAAAGGATTGTAAATTAATATTCGGATCCGTAGTTACATCTGCTCTAAGGTCTGTTTCTGTTGTCTGACCAGAATCATACCCTTCTCTTTGAAACATTTGATAGTTGTATCCTGCAGTTGCATCAATTTTAAACTTTCCTAAATCTTTAGTATAATTAAAATAAGTATTTAAGTTTTTATTTTGACGGCTGTCTGTGTAATGTGTATAAGTCCCTAAATTTACCCAGTTTCCACTGTTAAATAAATTAGGCTGATACCCTACGGCACTTTCTGTACTCGCCTGATTGTAACCACTACTGTTAAATTTATCAATACCGGCTTCAGCTACTATTTTTAAATCTTCAAAGAAATGTAATTTATATTCTAATCTTACATTACCCCATTTTCTTGTAGATGTAGCTCTTCTTTCTTCCTGATTTAATCTGGCAACAGGGTTTCTTGCCGGTAGTAATGGTAAGTTTCCAGTTGGTTCTAACCATTCGAAATAGCCTCCATAACGAGAACCAGCCTGATAGACAGATTGTGTTGGATCAAAAGTAATGGCACTGCTGATTAATGGAGATTCGTCCTGAAACTGGTTTTTACCAAATGCGATATTACCACTAATATCAATTTTTAAATGATTATCAAATAAAACCGGATTTAATGATATCGATGTTGTAGTTCTCTCAAAAGAAGTGTTTCTTAAAATTCCCGCATTATCAACATTTCCAACAGATAAGCGAACAGGTAATTTATTAAATAAAGCACCACTTGCAGATATATTATTATTAGTAGTTAATGCTGTATGAAAAATTTCATCCTGCCAATTTGTATTAGCCGTCCCCAACAAAGCTTTTTGAGCAGTTGTTCCTTTTTCATTTACTAAGGCACGAAATTGGTCCGCACTTAAAACATCTACTGTATTGGCTACTGTATTGATACCAATCTGTGAGCTAAAGTTAACTTTTACACCACCTTTTGTTCCTTTTTTGGTTGTAATAACAATTACACCATTTGCTGCTCTTGATCCATAGATCGCAGCTGCAGAAGCATCTTTTAAAACAGTAAAAGACTCTATGTCATTTGGGTCAATTGTAGATAGAATACTTGTTGAACCATTTGGAACAGCATTACTCATAGGGAGTCCGTCTATTACTATTAAAGGCTCATTAGAAGCACTTAATGATGATCCTCCACGAATTCTGATATCTGCTTTTGCTCCCGGTGCACCTCCACCAACAACATTCACACCTGAAATACGACCACTAATCAAGCTTTCCGGAGTTACGTTAATTCCTTTGTTGAATTCTTTTGAAGAGATTTGAGATACAGAACCCGTTGCGTCTTTTTTCTTAACGGTACCGTAACCTACTTGCACTACTACTTCTTTAAGTTGGTTAGTGTCTTCTTCTAATGAAATATTCAGTGTTTTTTGTCCGTTGTAATCAACGGTTGTTGTTTTGTATCCAATGAAGGATACTGTAATTTTGTTTCCGTTTTTTACATTAGATAATTCAAAATTACCGTCAAAACCGGTCGATGTTCCGCCCTGAACACCTTGTACATTTACATTTACTCCCGGGATTGGCTGCCCTGTCGTTTTATCGACAACTGTACCTTTTAAGGTGCTTTGAGCAAGCATCGTAAACGGCAGCAGCAGGAATAAAAATAACAACTTTTTAGAAATTGTTTTCATACTTTTTGTTTAAATTAGTTTGAGTTAGTGATTGTTAGTTAAGCTTTTAATTTTACTTCGAATTTCAAAATTAGGAATTAATTAACATGCTCAACATCAGGCCTTTTTTATTGACTTACGAAAACGTGGTAGTGTTGAAAACTTTATATATTCTGCTGTTTTTTTAAGAATAAAATTATGATTTATAAAAATTAAGCATACCTTTATTGTCAATAACATTTTTTTCAAATTAGTATCATGAAGCGAAAAGTAACCCTAAAACAGATTGCAAAAGAACTAGACGTGTCTATTTCAACTGTCTCAAAATCATTAAGAAACAGTTCGGAAATTGGTGAAGAAACGCGATTAAAAGTCCAGGCTTTTGCAAAATTTTACAACTATAAACCCAATAACATAGCCCTTAGTTTAAAAAATCGAAAAACCAAAAGTATTGGTATTATCATTCCGGAAATTGTACATTATTTTTTCTCTACCGTAATTGACGGAATAGAACAGGTTGCTAATGAAAATGGGTATAGTGTAGTAATCTGTTTATCGGATGATTCTTTTGATAAAGAAGTTTTAAACATGGAAATGTTAGCAAATGGAAGTATTGACGGTTTTATCATGTCACTTTCTAAAGAAACACAATTTAAGGGTGATTTTCATCATATAACTGAAGTCATCAATCAAGGAATGCCTGTCGTAATGTTTGATCGCGTAACGAATGATATTTTATGTGATAAAGTAATTATTGACGATAAAGCTGCGGCATACGAAGCAGTTCAGAGTTTGATTGATAATGGAAGAAAAAAAATAGCTCTCGTAACAACTGTTGATTATGTAAGTGTTGGAAAACTGAGAACAGATGGCTATGAAAAAGCGTTATTAGATAACGGACTGCCGTTCAATGAAGATTTAATTATAAAAATAGAAGACGTAGATACCTGCGAAATTACGATTAGCCAGCTTTTGCACGATAGGGCTTTTGATGCAGTTTTTGCCGTAAATGAGCTTTTTGCAGTTACGATCATAAAAACTGCCCATAAAATGGGGCTTAAAGTTCCTCAGGATTTAGCAGTAATTGCTTTTACTGACGGAATTATCTCCAAATATTCAACACCAAGTATTACGACGGTAAGTCAAAGTGGAAAAAAAATGGGCAATAAAGCAGCTAAAATGCTTATTGAAAGACTCGAAGCAGAACATGAGGAAGCAGAGGAAGATGATGAAAATGAAAATTATACAACTGAGGTAATTGAAACGCATCTTATAGAAAGAGAATCTACAGACTAACCTTTATGTGTCAGATAAAAGACATACAACTGTTGAAATCTGAATTTTGTTTTTAACTATAATAATATTAATAAAAAGTCTTTGTAAAAAAGTATCTCAATTGCTTTCTGTTTTAACTGGAGTTTGTGTTGAGTGCAAAGATCAACGGCTTTATTCTGAAAAAACTAACAGTTTTTCAGAATAAAGCCGTTTTTTGTATAAAAGTATAATCCTGCAGCTTCAGCCGCAGACAACACAGTAACTCAATAATAATTAGACTTTGTTTTTTGCACTTTATTTCTTTTTATTTTTAGTGGCACTTTTTTCTTATTTAATTCATTACTACAACCTTGTAGTGAAAAATGTTTGTTCTTATTTGCTATTATCCAGTAAAAAACTGAAATATATTTATATATTTACAGCCCAGTTCAAAGCTTTTACTTTTACTTCGAAATAAATAGTAAGTTTTGATAAGCAAAGCGCTTATCGTATCATTTTTACAAATTGCGATAATGGAAAAGCGTAAATTAAGTTTCTGGGAAATTTGGAACATGAGTTTCGGATTCCTGGGGATACAGTTTGGTTTTGAGTTGCAAAACTCAAATATCAGCAGAATTTTTGAAACCCTTGGAGCTAATAAAGACGAAATCCCTATTTTGTGGATTGCCGCCCCATTAACGGGATTATTAGTTCAGCCCATAATTGGATATTTAAGCGACCGCACGTGGCATCCTTATTGGGGCAGACGAAGACCTTTCTTTTTTATTGGTGCACTATTGGCGAGTATAGCTTTGTTCATTATGCCAAATTCCCCAACCTTATGGATTGCAGGAGGAATGCTTTGGATATTGGATGCATCTATCAATATCTCAATGGAACCTTTCAGAGCTTTTGTAGGAGATAAACTTCCTCCCAAACAAAGAACCAGTGGTTTTGCCATGCAGAGTTTTTTTATAGGAGTTGGTTCTGTTATTGCAGCCATTCTTCCGTGGATTTTTACCAATTGGTTTCATTTTAGTAATACAGCAGGAGCAGGAGAAATTCCGGAATCTGTTAAATGGTCATTCTATTTAGGTGGGATCGCTTATTTCTTATCTGTGATGTATACTATTTTCACTACTAAGGAATTTCCCCCTGAAGATATTGAACAATTTAAAAAAGAAAAAAGAGAAACCACTTTTAAAGATGCTTTGGCTGAAACTTTTGGCGGGATTTTTAAAATGCCAAAAACAATGAAGCAGCTGGCCCTTGTTCAGTTTTTTACCTGGTTTGCTTTGTTTTCAATGTGGATTTATGCTACAAACGCTATTACTTCAACCCAATACAATATGAAAGTAGATGGTAGTTTAGTAACCAAAATGCATAATGCGGCACAATACAGGTTAGATAAACTTTCAACAGAAAATTTAAGTATTGTCGAAAAAAACAAACAAGAAAAAAACTTAAAATCTCTTGTGAAAGATTTTGAAGAAATTAGACAATTCCGGGTTTCTGAAAATCCTAAAGTTATTTCGGTTAACATTGCGAATTATTTTTCAGACGGTTTAAATACCGATACAAACAAAGAGGAGAAAAAAGAATTAAAAAGAGTTCAAAAAGAATATAATGACGGAGCAGACTGGCTGAATGTTTGTTCAGCTGTCAGAAATGGTACGGCAGCAGTTTTTGCATTTATCATTCCTCTTATTGCCTATAGAACGAACAGGAAAATTACGCACATGATTTGTCTTATCATAGGTGGAATCGGGCTTATATCTATCTACTTTATTACTAATCCAATATTTATAATTATCTCTATGGCAATGGTTGGAATTGCGTGGGCAAGTATTTTGTCTATGCCTTATGCAATGCTTTCGAATGCATTGCCAGCCAATAAAATGGGATATTACATGGGACTTTTTAATTTCTTTATCGTAATTCCACAAATTGTGGCTGCAGGAATCTTAGGATATTTTACGATCCATTTTTTTAATGCAAACACCATAAATACTATTGTTCTTGGAGGATGTGCTATGATTTTAGCAGGTTTATTAACACTGTTTGTAAAAGACGAAGAAAAAGAATAACATGAAAAAAGCATTTATTTTCGACCTTGACGGGGTTATTGTCGATACTGCCAAATATCACTTTTTAGCCTGGCAAAAAGTTGCCCAGGCATTAAACATAAATTTTACCCACGAGCACAATGAACTTTTAAAAGGGGTAAGCCGTGTTCGTTCTTTAGAGATCATTTTAGAATTAGGAAATGTTCAGGTTTCACAGGCCGATAAGGACAAAATGCTAATTCAGAAAAATGAAGATTATTTATCTTATTTAGTTGATATGGATGAAAGTGAGATTCTTCCGGGGGTTTTTAAAATCCTGCAATTATTAAAAGAAAAAAATCAGGGAATTGCATTGGGTTCAGCCAGTAAAAATGCAAGACCGATTCTGGAAAAAACCGGGATTCTGTCTTATTTCGATACGATTGTTGACGGTAACGATGTTACTAATGCAAAACCAGATCCCGAAGTTTTCTTAAAAGCAGCTCAATTACTTGATATCGATCCGAAAAAAGCAATAGTATTTGAAGATTCTGTTGCCGGAATCCAGGCAGCAAACATAGCAGAAATGCTGAGTATAGGAATTGGTGAGGGAACAATTTTATATGAAGCTGACTTTGTTTTTAAGGATTTTACCGAAATAAACCCTGTGTTTATTGATAAACTAATTGGTTAATACAGAATATGGCAATTTGTCAATTTGATAATTAGAAAATGACTTATTACCACCTTATAATAAACCAGTTACATAATTTTAAATAAATCATCTAATTAAAAAAATAAAACAGTACAAACGAGCAATAAAACGATAGAATCAAAATTAGAATAGCCAAATAAATAATTATTTAATAGGCACATTTTCTAATTATCTAATTGCCCAATGATCTAATTAACAAAAAATGAATCAGGATTATATAAAACCGGACAATTGGTCCATCATAGAAGAAGGATTTGATGCCGAAAGTGTCAAATCATCCGAAAGTCTTTTCAGCCTTGGTAACGGAGCTATGGGACAGCGTGCCAATTTTGAAGAAACGTACTCCGGCGAGACTTTTCAGGGAAGTTACATTGCCGGAATTTATTATCCGGACAAGACCAAAGTAGGCTGGTGGAAAAATGGTTATCCCAAGTATTTTGCCAAAGTATTAAATGCGCCTAACTGGATTGGAATCAACATAGAAATCAATGAAGAAAATCTTGATTTAAATACATGCAATGAGGTTCGAAATTTTCGCAGGGAACTAAATATGAAAGAAGGATGGTACAATCGTTCTTTTGAAGCGGTTTTAAAAAACGGAACTGAAATAGCCGTTAATGTCCGTCGTTTTCTTTCTTTGGATTTGGATGAAGCGGGAATTATCAAATATGACATTACTCCTTTAAATAAAGATGCCAAAATCGTATTCAAACCATATATTGATGCAGGTGTAACCAATGAGGATGCCAATTGGGATGAAAAATTCTGGAAACCATTAGAAGTAAAAAAATCAAACAGCGAGGCTTTTGTAACTGCAAAAACGTATAAAACGCATTTTAAAGTGACTACTTTTATGCATAATACGATTTTGGCGAATGGAGAAAACGTACATATATCGCCTTCTGCAATTGATTCTACAATAGATAAAGTAAAATTTACTTACGGAACAATTATAGCAAAAGGCCAAACTTCATCTATTCAGAAAATAGGAGGTTATACGGTTTCTTTAAATCACGAAAATACTTTGGCTGCAGCCGAAAAATGTATCAAAACTGCCGTTTCACTAGGATATGATACTTTACTGCAAAATCAAATCGATGCCTGGGCAAAAATCTGGGAAATGTCAGACATTACAATTGATGGCGATGTAAAAGCACAACAGGGAATCCGTTTCAACATTTTCCAGTTAAACCAAACATATTCAGGAAAAGACAGTCGATTAAATATAGGGCCAAAAGGATTTACCGGAGAAAAATATGGTGGTTCAACTTATTGGGATACTGAAGCCTATTGTATTCCGTTTTACATGGCTACAAAAGACCAGCAGGTGGCAAGAAATTTATTAACATATCGTTTCAATCAATTGGATAAAGCAATTGAGAATGCAAAAGATAATTTAGGTTTCAAAAACGGTGCAGCTTTGTACCCTATGGTAACTATGAATGGGGAAGAATGCCACAACGAATGGGAAATCACACATGAAGAAATTCATAGAAACGGAGCAATTGCTTTTGCTATTTTTAATTACTATCGTTACACAGGAGATTACTCTTATATTCCTGAAAAAGGATTGGAAGTTTTAATTGGAATTGCACGTTTTTGGTACCAAAGAGCTTCTTTTTCTAAAGAAAAAAAACAGTACGTTATTTTAGGAGTTACAGGTCCAAATGAGTACGAAAACAATATTAACAATAATTTCTACACCAATTATATTGCAAAATGGTGTATTGATTATACTGAAGAACAAATTAAAAAAGTAGCTTCAGAATATCCGGAAGATCATAAAAGAATATTAGAAGAAGTAAACCTTTCTGCTGCTGAAATTAAGGAATGGAAAAAAATTGCAGATGATATGTATTTCCCGAAATCGGAGGAATTAGGGATTTATTTGCAGCAGGATGGTTTCTTAGATAAAGAATTAGTTCCGGTAAAAGATTTAGATCGTTCACAGCGTCCAATCAATCAAAAATGGTCCTGGGATCGTGTGCTCCGTTCGCCTTATATCAAACAAGCTGACGTTTTGCAGTGTTTCTATTTCTTCGAAGATCATTTTTCAAGAGAAGAATTAAAACGAAATTTCGAATTTTATGAGTCATTTACCGTTCATGAAAGTTCACTTTCGCCTTGTGTACACTCAATTCAGGCTGCTGTTTTAGATAAAATGGATATGGCTTATACTTTTTATCTGAGAACTTCCCGTCTGGATTTGGATGATTATAACAAAGAAGTAGAAGAGGGCTGTCATATTACATCAATGGCGGGAACATGGATGAGTATCGTTGAAGGTTTTGGCGGAATGCGTGTTAAAAACGATCAGCTTCATTTTTCTCCAAAAATTCCAAAAGAATGGAAAGGATATTCTTTTAAAATTAATTTCAGACATCAAATTTTAAAAGTTACAGTAAGCCATACTGAAACAGCTTTTATGGTAGACAATGATCAGGACTTAACAATTATGGTAAATGGAAAACCCGTAATTGCAAAGAAACAACTTGCAAAAATTAATTAAATTACAATACTTTAAAAACTAAAAAAATGAAAAACTTATTTTTCGCAAGTTTAATCTTGTTTGCATTCAGCTCAATAGCTGATGCACAGCAATTAAAATCACCGGAAGGAAAGTTCGTAATGGAATTTTCGATTCAAAATGACGGAACTCCAATTTATAATTTAAAATATAAAAACAAGGAGGTAGTAAAAAGTAGTAAGCTAGGTCTTGAACTTAAAAATGACACAAAATCTTTACTTAATGATTTTACAGTTGTTGATGTTAAAACCAGCACTTTTGACGAAACATGGAAACCGGTTTGGGGAGAAGTTGACAACATCAGAAATCATTATAACGAATTGGCTGTAACTTTAAATCAAAAAAGTACTGACAGACAAATCATAATTCGTTTCCGTTTGTTCAATGACGGACTAGGGTTTAGATATGAATTTCCTGCTCAAAAGAACCTTACTTATTTTGTTATTAAAGAGGAGAGAACTCAATTTGCAATGGCGGGCGACCATACTGCTTTTTGGATTCCGGGAGATTATGATACTCAGGAATACGATTACACCAAATCGAAATTATCAGAAATCAGAGGTTTAGCTGAAAAAGCATATACGGCAAATGTTTCGCAGAAAAACTTTTCTCCAACAGGAGTTCAGACTTCTTTGATGTTAAAAACTGCCGACGGAATTTATATCAATCTACACGAAGCAGCTTTGATCAACTATTCGTGCATGCACCTGAATTTAGATGATAAAAACATGATTTTCGAATCCTGGTTAACACCGGATGCAAAAGGAGATAAAGGGTATATTCAGGCACCAAGCCACTCGCCATGGAGAACAATTATGGTAAGTGATGATGCGAGGGAAATCCTGGCTTCAAAAATGACTTTAAATTTAAATGATCCGTCAAAAATTGATGATACCTCATGGATTAAACCTGTAAAATATGTTGGTGTCTGGTGGGAAATGATTACAGGGAAAAGTTCTTGGTCTTATACAAATGATTTCCCAACGGTTCAATTAGGTGTTTCAGATTTTTCAAAAGCAAAACCAAACGGAACACACGGTGCAAATAATGCTAATGTCAAAAAATACATTGACTTTGCTGCACAACACGGTTTTGATGCTGTTTTGGTCGAAGGCTGGAACGAAGGCTGGGAAGACTGGTTTGGACATTCTAAAGATTATGTTTTTGATTTCCTGACTCCTTATCCAGATTTTGATGTAAAGGGACTACACGAATATGCAAAATCTAAAGGGGTAAAAATCATTATGCACCATGAAACTTCCGGATCTGTTCGCAACTATGAACGTCACATGGATGCTGCTTATAAATTTATGAATGATAATGGATACAATGCTGTAAAAAGCGGTTATGTAGGAGATATTTTGCCTCGAGGTGAAAATCATTACAGTCAATGGATTGTCAACCACTACCAATATGCAGTCGAAAAAGCAGCTGAGTATAAAATTATGGTCAACGCTCACGAAGCAATACGTCCAACAGGAATCTGCAGAACATATCCTAACTTAATTGGAAACGAAGCGGCAAGAGGAACAGAATATCAGGCTTTTGGAGGTTCAAAACCAAATCACGTTACTGTTTTACCATTTACACGTTTAATCGGCGGTCCAATGGATTACACGCCAGGAATTTTCGAAATGGATATTAGTAAAATGAATCCGGGTAATACATCTCATGTAAACAGCACATTAGCTAATCAATTGGCATTGTATGTAACGATGTACAGCCCATTACAAATGGCGGCTGATACACCAGAGAACTACAACCGTTTTCCGGATGCTTTCCAGTTCATTAAAGATGTGGCTGTAGATTGGTCAGAAAGTAGATATATCGAGGCTGAACCTGGAGATTTTGTTACTGTTGCCCGTAAAGCAAAAGGGACAAACAATTGGTTTGTTGGAAACGTAAATGGAGAGACCTCACGTACTTCAAACATCGATTTCAGCTTCCTTGAAAAAGGTAAAAAATACACTGCAACCATTTATGCTGATGCAAAAGATGCGCACTACAAAACAAACCCGCAGGCTTACACAATCAAAAAAATTGCTGTAACCAATAAATCAAAATTATCACAGTTATCTGCTCCGGGTGGAGGCTATGCAATCAGTATTATTGAAACAAAATAATTTTAATTAACCATATAATAAATGTAAGTTCATTTAATTTAAAATTCCCCCCAAGTTTTTTTTTAAATGTTCTTACATTTTTTATATGGACTAAATTGTACTTTACTATGAACAATTCAAAAACAATGTTCAAAACAAACCTTTCGTTCTATAAGCTAATTTTAATGATTTTGTTGGTTTCTGTTTCTGCAAAAGCGCAAATTCAAAAAGTAGAACCGCCATTTTGGTACGCCGGAATGAAAAATTCGGAGCTGCAGATTATGTTCTACGGAAAAAACATTGCTCAATACGAAACTTCGGTTTCAAATAATGTGACGATTAAAAATGTAGAAAAAACAGAAAATCCGAATTATCTTTTTATAACAATTGATACAAAAAACCTAAAAGCTTCAGAAATTTTGTTTTCATTTAAAACTAAAAATAAAGTCGCTTTCACACAAAAATATTCACTTAAAGAAAGAAGAGCCAATTCTGCTGACCGAAAAAGTTATGACTCGTCAGATCTGATTTATTTGATTATGCCAGATCGTTTTGCCAACGGAAATTCAAAAAATGACAGTAATGCTTCTCTAACTGAAAAAGGAAATCGCGCTTTACCGGGCGGACGTCACGGTGGAGATATCGAAGGAATCATCAAAAATTTGGATTATATTTCTTCTCTTGGGGCAACCACTATTTGGAGTACACCTTTATGCGAAGATAATGACAAGGAATATTCATACCATACTTACGCACAGTCTGACGTTTACAAGATAGATCCTCGTTACGGGACTAATGATGATTACGCTCGTTTGTCTGCAGAAATGCATAAAAAAGATATGAAACTGGTGATGGATTATGTTACCAATCATTGGGGGATTACCCATTGGATGATGAAAGATATCCCGACCAAAACCTGGTTTAATCAATTTGAAAGTTTTACACAAACTCACCACAGACGTGAAGTAATTCCGGATACGCACGCTTCAAAAATAGATCAGGAAATTTGTATTGATGGCTGGTTCGTACCTTCGATGCCGGATTTGAATTTAAGAAATTCGTTAGTAGCAAAATACCTGACTCAAAACGCAATCTGGTGGATTGAATTTGCTGATCTTGATGGGTTTAGAGTAGATACTTATAATTATTCTGATGCAGATGCTATGGCCAACTGGGCAAAATCGGTTACGAATGAATATCCAAATTTTAATATTGTTGGCGAAATATGGATGCACAATCAGGCGAGTTTAGCCTATTGGCAGAAAGACAGTAAAGTAGGTGAAATTAAAAATTATAATTCGAATTTACCAAGTGTAATGGATTTTACTTTGCAGGATCAGATTGGTTCTGTTTTTAATGAAGACGCACCTAATTGGGATGGTGGTCTGATTAAATTTTACAACAATTTTGCGATGGATTATTTATACCCAAATACTAATAATCTTTTGGTTTTTGCTGAAAATCATGACACTAATCGAATCAATGATGTTTACAAATACGATTTTGCAAAATATAAACTGGTTATGACTTTGATGGCAACTGTTCGTGGAATTCCACAAGTATATTATGGTTCAGAAATTGGAATGGGCGGCGATAAAAGCAAAGGTGATGCTGATATTCGTCAGGATTTTCCGGGAGGATGGATCGGAGATAAAAACAATGCTTTTACTCCAGAAGGAAGAACCGCTGAACAGACAAAATATTTTGATTTTACATCCAAATTATTCAATTGGAGAAAAACGAATGAAGCTGTACACTTCGGTAAAATGACACATTACATTCCGGAAAACAACACCTATGTATATTTCAGATACACGGATGCCAAAACGGTAATGGTGGTTTTCAATAATAATGCAAAAGAGCAACTTATAAAAACCAATCGTTTTAAAGAAAACATCAAAAACTATACATCAGGAAAAGATGTTATTACTGGCAAAACATTCGATTTAACTTCTGAAATTACTTTAGAACCAAAATCAGCTTTGGTTTTAGAACTGGAGTAGCATTTAACCGCAAAGTTTACAGATATTTTTTTTAGCCACGAATTCACGAATTATTTTTGACAATCTTTGAAAATAAAATTCGTGAATTCGTGGCTATTATTTTTCCTCTGCAACTTTGTACCTTTGCAGCTCTGAACCTATAAAAATGAATATTCTAAAAATAGCTCACAGAGGTGCAAAAGCATACGAACCCGAAAATACACTTCAGGCTTTCCAAAAAGCTTTAGATTTAAATTCAGACGGAATAGAACTCGACGTTCATCTAAGCGCTGACGGACATATAATCGTAATGCATGACGAAACCATCGATAAAATGACCAACGGAAAAGGAGATATTAACACTTACACTTTATCCGAATTAAAGTCTTTTTTAATCGCTGGTAAACATCAAATCCCGACTCTAAACGAAGTTTTTGATTTAGTAGATAAAAAATGTTTCATAAACGTAGAGTTAAAAAACGCTGATACGTCAAAGAATGTCGTTTCTTTAATCGAAGAATATATTACCGAAAAAGACTGGAACTATGACCACTTTATCATTTCGAGTTTTGACTGGAATGCTTTAAAAGAAGTTAATAATCTAAACCCAAATATCCCGATTGGTGTTTTAACAGAGGAGGATCTTGATGCAGCTTTGGCTTTCGCCGAATCGATAAAAGCAAAAGCCATTCATCCTGATTTTCAGTTGTTGAATAAGGAAAATACCGGAGAAATTCAGGAAAAGGGATTTCTGGTTTTCCCCTGGACAGTAAATTCGGAAGAAGAGATTCAAAAAGTAAAAAGTTATCAAGTAAACGGAATTATCTCTGATAATCCAGATAAAATATAAAAAATAGCCACGAATTCACGAATTTATTTTTTTGACAATCTTAGAGAATAAAAATTCGTGAATTCGTGGCGAACAAAAAAATATGATCAAAAATTTCGACATCATCATCGTTGGAGGAGGCGCTGCCGGTTTTTTTACTGCAATTAATATTGCCGAGAAAAATCCGAAACTGAAAATTGCCATTTTAGAAAGAGGAAAAGAAGTCCTTTCTAAAGTCCGTGTTTCCGGAGGAGGAAGATGCAACGTAACACACGCTTGTTTTGAGCCTAACGAATTGGTTAAATTTTATCCAAGAGGCGAAAAAGAACTTCGCGGTCCATTTCATCAATTCTGTTCTGGAGATACGATTGAATGGTTTGAGAAACATGGTGTAGAATTAAAAATCGAAGAAGACGGAAGAATGTTTCCGGTTTCTAATTCATCACAAACTATTATCGATTGTTTTTTAAAAGCAACAGAGAAATTAGGCATCAAAGTATTGACAGGTCAAAGCGTTCAATCAATTTTCAAAAAAGAAAATCATTGGAAAATTGATACGCAATCGGATAATTTTGTAACAGAAAAATTAGTGATGGCAACTGGAAGCAACCCAAAAATATGGGAAATGCTTCAGAAACACGGGCATGCTGTTGTAAGTCCGGTTCCGTCTTTATTTACTTTCAACATCAAAGATTCCAGAATTAAGGAATTGCCTGGTGTTGCTGCACAGGTTACTGTAAATGTAAAACATACCAAATTAGAATCTACAGGCCCTTTGTTAATCACACATTGGGGAATGAGCGGGCCGGCAATCCTGAAACTTTCTGCCTGGGGAGCACGCATTTTACACGATAAAAATTATCAGTTTACCATTTTCGTCAATTGGTTAAATGATATCGATTACGAAGATACCGAAAAAATTCTGAAAGATTTAAAGCAGGAACACGCTAAAAAAGCAGTTTCTAAAAAATCACCTTTCGACTTTCCGAATCGTTTATGGGAAAGTTTGGTTCTGGCTTCGGGAATTGACGTTGAAACCAAATGGGCAGATTTATCTAAAAACCAATTACAGAGCCTGACTTCACAATTAACCAAATCCGAATTTAAAGTAAACGGAAAAAGTACTTTTAAGGAAGAATTTGTAACGGCTGGCGGAATCGATTTAAAAGAAATCAACTTTAAAACCATGCAAAGCAAAATTCATGAAAACCTTTATTTTGCAGGAGAAATTGTGAATATTGATGCGATTACCGGAGGATTTAATTTTCAGAATGCCTGGACGAGTGGGTTTGTTCTGGCTCAAAATATTTAATACAACATGAAATTTAAAGGAATTATTTTTGATTTAGACGGCACATTAGTCAATTCATTAGAAGACATTTCAGATGCTATGAATTCAGTACTTATAAGCCTGAATTATCCAACTCATACTTACGATACTTATCAATATTTTATCGGCAGCGGTTTACGAAATTTAGTAAGCAAAGCATTGCCTGCAACAAACAATTCAGATGATCAGATCGAAATTTGTTTTGCAAGTATGGTTAATGAATATCGTAAAATCTGCACACTGAAAACAAAACCTTATGATGGTATTGTCGAATTGTTAGAAAATTTGGCTTCGCAAAACATCAAAATGGCGGTTTTCTCCAATAAAGCCGATGAGCTGACTAAGAAAATAGCATCAGAAATATTCCCGAATCACTTTGATGCAGCGGTTGGTTTGAGTACAGAAGCCCTTAAAAAACCAAATCCGTATGAGGCTGTCGAAATCAGTAAAAAATGGAATTTAAAACCTGAAGAAATCCTTTTTGTCGGCGATTCTGATATCGATATGCAGACCGCAGTAAACGCAAATATGTTTCCTGTTGGCGTTTCTTGGGGGTACAGAACTCAGGAAGAATTGAAAAACAGCGGTGCAAAATTGGTTATAAATTCGGCTTCAGAATTGATTGATATTTTATAAACATTTGATTTGATATTTACTCTATTTAAATATCTTAATGTAAGTCTTAACAAGATTTTACATATTTAACAAGTTTTCGTTAAGACTATTCTAATAATTTTACTCTCAGCTAAATAATTCTGTATGAGAGTAAAATTACTTACTACAATTTCGTTTTTTACCTATCAGTTAAGCATTTCTCAAACTGAAAAACTGTTACATGGAAAAGTTGTTTCTGAGAATTTGGAACTAAAAGATGTCGAGGTCATCAACAAAACGGACAAAACAAGTACCACAACTAATGATTTGGGAGAATTCTCAATTTTGGCTAATGTAAAAGACAGTCTGTTGTTTTTTTCTAAAAAATATTATTTTACAAGATTTAAACTCACTCAGAATGATTTTGATAATAATCTTGTTGTCAATATGGTGGCGAGACCGGAAGAATTGCAAGAAGTTGTCGTTTTGAATAAAAAATTCGTTAGTTGGCTGTCAAAGGAAGAAATAGAACAAATTAAATTAAACTCTCACAAATCAAAAGTAGGTCTTCCAATTGCAGGTTATAAAGAAGCAATTATGCCCAACGGAACAGATTTTATTTACCTTGGAAAACAAATTCGGAATTTATTCAAAAAGGAAGAAACTCCTAAAAAGGAAACTCCCAAAATTGATTTTAACCAACTTATTAAAAGTACTTTAAACCCTGATTTTTTGACAAAAGAGCTGAAACTGAAGCCCGAAGAAACAGCGCTTTTTATAGAATTCTGCGAAGCTGATCCAAAATCTAAAATCCTTTTAGAAAACCCAAATATTCTGGCTACGATGGATTTTTTGTATGCTAAAAATGAAGATTTTAAGAAGTTGAGAACAGAGTTTAAAAATTAAGATTCATCAGTTAACCAGAAAACTTGAAACAGAAAAAAACAAACCTGAAACTTTAAACTATTTATTCAGCCACCAAATAGCAGTATTTAAAATTGCTGCAAATCCAACCCAGGCCAAATAAGGGATTAATAAATAACCAGCAGTTTTATTTATTTTAGTGAATTTTAGATAAGTTTCATAAATCAACAACCATAAAAGCGCAATTTCGATTAAGGCGAGCATCGGGTTTTTTAGTCCGAAGAATAAATACGACCAAACCGCATTTAATGTCAGCTGAATTATAAAGAATCCTAAAGCCTTTTTTACTTCTTCTTTTTGCTCTTTTATTTTATCCCAGACTAATCCGGCAGCAACGGCCATTAGAATATAAAGCAATGTCCAGACCGGCATGAAAATCCAGTTGGGCGGATTAAAAAATGGCTTTTCAATTGTAGGATACCATTCTGCTACGCTGGGTCTTGTTATTATACTTGCAGAATAGCCTACTGCTAAACAAACTACTAATGCTATTGCTATTTTTACGAACTTATTCATGATAATAAAATTTTGAATCAAAAATAGTCAAAAAGAAAAATTTCAAACCATATAATTCATATAAGTTCATTTTAGTAAAAGCTGCTTATATTTCTTATATAACTTATATGGTGAAAAAGTTATCTTTGTCAAAATTTTATAATTCATGTTTACAGCAGCTGATTTTATTCCTAAAACATATTCTTCAACAATTGAAAGCGGGACCTTTGAATGGAGCGCTCCAAGCAACATAGCATTGGTAAAATACTGGGGAAAAAAAGACAACCAAATTCCGGCGAATCCATCGGTAAGTTTTACGCTTAAAAATTGCAAAACAATTACCAAATTAAGTTTTGAGATAAAAGATGCTTCGACTCCGCTCAGCATGACTGATAGTTTTTCCTTCGATTTATTATTTGAAGGAAAACCAAAAGAAGAGTTTAAGCCAAAAATCAGAAAGTTTTTAGAGCGAATTGAAGCATATCTACCGTTTTTGAAAGACTATCATTTCACGATTGATACTCATAATACCTTTCCGCACAGTTCGGGAATTGCCTCTTCTGCATCCGGAATGGCAGCTCTGGCAATGAATTTTATGAGTTTAGAAAAAAAACTAAACCCGGAAATGACAGACGAATATTTTTATCAAAAAGCATCCTTTTTAGCCCGTTTAGGTTCTGGGAGTGCGTGCCGAAGCGTAAAAGGAAATGTTGTGGTTTGGGGCTCTCAGGAGAATATTGAAGGAAGTTCGGATTTGTTTGGAGTTGAATTTCCGCACACAATTCACGAAAATTTCCATAATTATCAGGATACTATTTTATTGGTTGACAAAGGAGAAAAGCAGGTTTCGAGTACGGTTGGACACGATTTAATGCACAATCATCCATTTGCTGAAACACGATTTGCCCATGCACACAAAAACCTGGATAAATTAATCGTCATTTTTGAAAGTGGAAATGTAGAAGAATTTATTAAAGTTGTTGAAAGCGAAGCTTTGACTTTGCACGCCATGATGATGACTTCGATGCCCTATTTTATTTTGATGAAACCAAATACATTACAAATTATTAATGCAATCTGGAAATTCAGGGCCGAAACAAAAACTCCGGTTTGTTTTACACTTGATGCGGGTGCTAATGTGCATGTTTTGTATCCTGGAAATGTTAGTAAAAAAGTATTACAATTTATTAAGAACGAATTAGTTGGCTTTTGTCAAAATGGTCAGTACATTTGCGACGAAATTGGCGCTGGAAGTCAATTAATAATTGATAATTGATAATTGTCAATTAATCACTAACTTTATGGAGAAGAAAAACATTATTAAAGAAAAATCTTTTGCTTTTGCAATTGACATTGTTAATCTTTATAAAGTTTTAAGTGAGAAAAAAGAGTTCATATTATCCAGACAAGTTTTGCGATCCGGAACCTCGATTGGTGCCAATGTAAGAGAATCTGAACATGCCCAAAGTAAAGCTGATTTTATCCATAAATTATCTATTTCATTAAAAGAAGCAAACGAAACAGAATATTGGTTAGATTTGTTGTATGAAACAAAATATCTTTCGGATGTAGAGTTTCAAAATATAAAACCAAAAATAATAGAGTTATTACGATTGCTGACAAGCATCATAAAAACTTCTAAAAACATATAATTAATTTATCAATTGTTAATTATTAATTTTCAATTATGAAAGGACCATTATTTTACTCAAAAATATTACTTTTTGGAGAGTACGGAATTATTCGCGACTCTAAAGGACTTTCTATTCCTTATAATTTTTATAATGGCGCATTGAAGAGAGATGAAAATCCTTCTGCAGAAGCCATTGCCTCAAATGCAAGCTTAAAACGCTATACCATCTATTTGGAGAATCTGCAAGCGGAACAGCCAGATTTGGTTGCTTTTGATTTGTCAGCTTTAAAAAATGATGTCGAAACCGGTATGTATTTTGACTCTAGTATTCCGCAAGGATACGGAGTAGGCAGTAGTGGTGCTTTGGTTGCGGCTATTTATGATAAATATGCTGCCCATAAAATTACGGTTCTTGAGAATCTGACTCGTGAAAAATTATTGCAGTTAAAAAACATATTTGCGCAGATGGAGAGTTTTTTCCATGGAAAAAGTTCTGGACTGGATCCATTAAACAGTTATTTGAGTATCCCGATTTTAATCAATTCTAAAGATAATATCGAAGCAACCGGTATTCCTACACAAAGTTTTGATGGAAAAGGAGCTGTGTTTTTGTTAGACTCCGGAATTGTGGGTGAAACGGCCCCAATGGTCAATATTTTTATGGAAAACCTGAAAGACAAAGGTTTCCGTGCAATGCTGAAAAACCAGTTTGTAAAATATACTGATGCCTGCGTAGAAAACTTTTTGCATGGCGACATGAAATCGTTGTTTACCAATACTAAAAAGCTCTCTAAAGTAGTTCTGAATAACTTTAAGCCGATGATTCCGGAACAATTTCACGGAATCTGGCAAAATGGGATCGATACAAACGATTATTATTTAAAGCTTTGCGGGTCTGGCGGCGGTGGTTATATTCTGGGTTTTACAGAAGATTTAGAGCGCGCTAAAGTTTCCTTAAAAGATTATAAATTAGAAGTTGTTTATCAATTCTAATTAGAAAACTTTTTTCTAAAACTTTAAACGAATCTAATGTTAAGCAGACAGCACAAACTTGTAGTAATGAAAATTGTTAGTTTGTTTTCTGTCGTGCGGGGCTACAACATTCCTATTATTATCATAGCTCAATATTTATCCGCTATTTTTATTTTGGCTCCCGAAAAAAGAGCCTTGGATATTATACTGGATTTCTATTTGTTTTTGATTGTTTTTGCTTCGGCGATTACGATTGCCTCAGGCTATATTATCAATAATTTTTACGATAGCCAGAAGGATTTGATTAACCGGCCGAATAAATCAATGCTGGATCGTTTGGTGAGCCAGAAAACAAAACTGTTGGTTTATTTTACTTTGAATTTTATTGCCGCTTTAATGGCTTTGATAGTTTCCTGGCGTGCTTTTTTATTCTTTTCGGCTTATATTTTCCTGATTTGGTTTTATTCTCATAAAATAAAAAAATACGCCATTGTTGGAAATCTTACTGCAGCTTTTATGGCTGTTCTGCCTTTTTTTGCCATTTTGCTTTATTTTTTTTATCACCAGATTTCATTTGACGAAATAGAAAACCATAGAAGTCATTTTGTTGTGATTTTATCACACGCTATGTTTCTTTTTTTATTGTTGCTGATTCGTGAAATGATAAAAGACCTTGAGAATCTTAAAGGGGATTTAGCCAATAATTATCAAACGATTCCGATTCTTTATAATGAAACGGTTTCGAAAAAAGTAATTACTGTTTTAATTATTTTGACGGTGCTTCCGGTTTATGTTCTGATTAATATTTATGATGTGGGGTATATGGATATTTATTTTTATGTGTGCTTTATCATATTATTGTTTTTTTTATTTTATCTCTGGAGATCTAATTCGAAAGAACAATACTTACTGCTTCATAATATCCTTAAGTTTTTGATTGTTTCCGGCGTTTTTTGCATTGTTTTGATTAATCCGAGTGTTTTGTGGCACGGGAAACAATTGATTTCGAATTTTTAGGTTTATTTAGCAGAGATTCACAAAGATTTTTCGCAAAGTCTCACAAAGAAACTTTAAAAAACTTTGTGTAACTCTGTGTTTACTTTGTGAATCTCCGTGGTAAAAATCTGTTTATTAATGCTTAAAGAAACCAATTGTTTGAATCTAGCCCCGGTTGAAGTGGAAATCCTTTTATTTTTTCTTTAAAAATAAAAGATTGGGAACGGAAAACGGGAACCCATGTTTTTAAAAAAGCAGAATGTGATGCTTCAAATCGTTCTAAGATTTTAGGCTATTAATCTAACAACATTGAACTTAAGAATATTTGGCAAGAATAAACTATCTTTGCACAAATTACAGAATTTATGAACAACAAGGAAGGGAATAATAAAAGAGGCGGATCGAGACCAAACAGCTCAAAATCAAACTCAAGCAAGCCAAAACCTCCTATGGCAAAGCGTGCTCAAGGGCCGAAGAAAGTGAAACCTGCTGTTAAGGCAGCGGAAGAAGAGAAAGCGCAAAAAATAAAAAAACAAAATCAGGCTCCAAAAAGACAAAAAGCTTCAGATGAAATTCGATTGAACAAATATATTTCGAATTCAGGTGTTTGCTCGCGTCGTGATGCCGACATATACATTCAGTCCGGAAACGTAAAGGTAAATGGTGTTCCGGTTACTGAAATGGGTTATTTAGTAAAATTGAACGATGTGGTAAACTTTGACGGAGTGGTTTTGACCCCTGAAAAGAAAGAATACATTTTACTGAACAAGCCAAAAAACTTTACAACTGCGCTTGATGAAGGTCAGGAGTATCGCAATGTATTAGAATTAGTTCGTGGTTCTACTACGGCAAAAATTGCTCCGATTGGGAGAATGGATAAAAATACGACCGGTTTGTTATTGTTTACAAATGATACAGATATGATTCGTAAATTTACATTACCGAGTCAAAAATCGTCTAAAATTTACCAGGTTTCATTGGATAAAAACCTCAAATTTGAGGATTTAGAGAAAATCAGTAAGGGGCTTGTTCTTGACGGGCATCGTGTATTTGTTGAGGAGATTAGTTATATTGATAATGAACCAAAGAGCGAAGTAGGACTTAAATTACGTTCATCAAATGTAAAAGTGGTTCGTGCTATTTTTGAAAACTTTGACTATGATGTTTTGCGTATTGACCGTGTATCTTTTGCAGGTTTGACCAAAAAGAACCTTCCGAGAGGAAACTGGCGCTTTTTGACAGATCAGGAAATCATTAATTTGAAGAACGTTTAGGAAAAACGATTCAGAATAATATTAAAAAAAACCTATTTCAGTTTTGTGAAATAGGTTTTTTTGTTTTTACTTTAGAATCTTAGTTAAAACAAATTTGGTCTTAAATAAGAAAGCCGAAAGGAATAAATACTCCTTTCGACTTTCTTATTTATTATAAAAATAATAGGTTTAAAATACTCCGATATAATGATTACCCGGTTTGTTGATTAATTTTGCACCTTTAGTAACAACATTAGTTTTGCTGTTGATAATATAGATGTTACCGTCTTTTCCTACAGGAGTAACAGCGATGAAAACTTCATCTCCATTTACTACAAATCCCTGATATTGTCCAAAATCAAGATCGGCATCATAAGGAATTCCGGTTACAAGTTCAGCTTTTTTAGTATTCAAATCAATACGTGCCACAAAGCCCTGATCATTAGCATTAGCATGTGTATAAAGTACATAAGCAATTCCGTCACCAGCATATCTCCAGGCATCTACGTAAGTACCTGTAACACCTAAAGCTGCATCTAAACTAAACACATAAGAGTTGTCATACTGATTGTTTGAATTGATTTTTAAGATATGAGATCCTTTTGTGTCATTTTGAGTTGCCTGATAAATATTTCCATCTTCTGCAAGGAAATTATTAAAACTACGGTAACCATTTGTGTTTCCATCACTAATAGTAGAAGAGATTATTGTAGGGTTTTCTAATGAAGGATAATCTACCACAAGTGATTTTGCTGAAATTCTTGTAAAAGTTGTTCCGGATGGGTGAGCTAGTCCAGTTGCAGGATCATGCTTTCCTTTTGCAACACCAATGATTAATTTGTTACCTGCTTTATTCAAAACAGGACCATCTAAACGAGAAATATAATGTCCCAAAGCTTCTTCAGATGCAGCTAGTGGAAGTTCATATTGTTTATAACCATTGATCAAAACATTTTGAAGATGTAAAGCCAGTACAGTTGCTTTTCCTCTTGAATGCTTGTATGTTTTTCCATCTTCCTCAGTTGTTACTTTAACATTTGAAAGGTTTACTGCAATACCCGTTTTATCTCCGTCAAAAAGTTTTACCCATCTTGGAGATATAGTAGCATAAGCTGCTATGTTTACAGTAACATCTGATTGTACCATTTTTTTTCCTCCACCTACGGTATATTTTGAGAATTCACCTCCGTCAGGTCCTGTATAAGCAATGTTAAAAAGTGTGGCTCCATCTTCTGATGATTGTAAACGAGCTGTTCTTTGTGATTTCACATGGAAACCATCATCATAAGCATTAATTGATTTTTCAGGGTTTTTAGCATCATCTACACTAACAGCATATACCATAGTACCTCCATTTCCATCTCCAGGATTGGTCCCCATCAAGGCACCTGCCAGAGTAATCCAACGAGAGCTATTGCCTAAGTCTGGTTCGTATCCACCATCATTATTATTGTCACTGCTACAACTTGTTAAAACAAGTCCTGCTATTACAGCAGTACTCATAAAAAAGTTTGAAATTTGATTTTTCATATTGTACTTATTTAAAAATTATTAATTGTATAGTTTAATTTTAGATAGAAAGCTCTGCCAGGTTTTTGTGCGGCAAAGTTGTCGTAGGCCTCTCGATTGAATATGTTTTTAGCATCAAAACTCAGTATGAATTTTTTGTTTGGAAATATATAGCTCAAACCTAAGTCTTGTATAAATTGCGTAGGTGTCATATAATTGTCTGATTCTACCCAAATAGTATTGTATGATGCAACATATCCACAATAGTAAAATAAGTTTAGAATAGCTTTTTCCTGTAACAGATTCTTTAAGGTATATTGTACATTTCCATTAGCCGTAAAAAAAGGTTCGTTTGGTATTTGAACATTATATCTGTTGCTGATTTTTTCGCCATTAAATTTACTTTTGAAAAGAGAATTAAATTTTGAGAGATTAAATCTGATGTCTAAATTTTTAAAGCCATAATTCATTTCTGCTTCAAATCCTATGGCCTGACTGGCAGCAAGGTTTTCAAATGGAAAAGTTTCAATATTATTTACCGGTCTGTCATTCGATAAAGCAACAATTTTGTCTTTGGTATCTCTTATAAATCCCGTTGCTGAGAGGGAAATGCGATGATCCTTTATTTTATAAGAATCAAGACGGAATCCTAAATTGAAATTATTACTAATCTCGGGTCTAAGATTTGGGTTTCCAACTAAATTTTCGCCCTGATCACCAAAAACCTGTGATTCAGAAGGCATTCTTACCGCCTGCTCTGCTGAAGCAATAACGAATAAATTTGGAGTAACCGCATAAGAAGTTGCAAGACCGTATCCGGTTGTTGATCTGGTATCATTAGTAATTTGCTCTACTCTTACAGTTTGCCCATTTACCACTTGTGCTTTTGGATCTATTCTTTCTACTTTCTGGTTGTAATATTTACCGAAAAAGTTTGTTTTTAAACGGGAATTAAAGGCCTGCATTTCATAGCCTAATGAAAAGACATTTTTGGTAATATTGCTTGTTGCCTGATAATTGTTTTCCAGAATTGTTAACAAAGCGTCATTATCTTCTCTGTCAGCTATATAAAATAAATGATTAAATTCTAATTTATGATTAGTAGCAATACGATATTGTACATCAGATCGAATATTGGTTATTTTTTGATCAATAGTAAGCATTGTTGGTCTGCTTTGTTGTGCCCCACTTTGGGTTAACAGAGGTTTTCCGTATAAATCAAGAACCTTTTCATTGTACCAGTTGTAAGCCCATTTTACAGTGTCCTGAATATACTGCGATCTGTTGCTGTAAACACCATTAAGTGTAAATTCTAATCCTTTTGTAAAAAGGTTTTTCTTATTGTAATTTACCGTTAATATATTTGATTCAGATTCTCTAAATCTTCCCTTGTATGGAGTTGCCATGTATTGGCCGTGTTGTACTTCTTTGTAAGCTTCTGAACCAGTATAGCCAATCATAAAATTATTGGCCCATTTTACATCGGTGTAACCCAGTTCAAAACGAGAACCATAAGAGCGGAAAGCATCGTTAAATCGTTTTGCCCTAACTCTTTCTTCCCGACCATTAGGCTGTATGTTTTTTACAAATTTCCCCCATACTTCATAGTCATTATCTGAATAGCTAAAAAACCCGGACCCTTTTGCTGTAAAACCAGTTTTTTCATCGCGATACATTCCACTGATGTCAGATTGTACCGTATTGAACGAACCATAAGAGGTTGAAATATTCAAATTATTTTTCAGACCACCCTTTTTAAGAATTACATTAATAGCACCTCCAAGGAAATCACCGGATAAATGTGTTGGCAAAACACCTTTATAAACTTCAATTCGTTCAATCAATGCCGGTGGGATTGTATTTAAATTAAAAGAAGAACCATAAGTACTGATATCTATACCATCAATAAATATTCCGATAGCGCTACCTGCCATTCCATTCAGATTATACTCAACAAACGACCCTAATCCACCTGCCTGACGTACTCTGACACCAGCACTTTGATTTAGTAATTCGTTAGTTTGTATGTTTCTTAAAGCTGCTTCTTTTGTCTCAATTACATTAACCGCAAAACCTTGTGTCTCAATTTTTTGTTTTTTGGATTTTCCGTGTACGTTAATGTTTTCTAGTGCTTCTGCTTTTTCTCCTTTAGTTTTTTCTGTAGTTTTCTTTTTTTCTTTTGTCTGATTTTCTTGCGAAAATAACTGTAAAGACGTGAAAATGAACAGAATAGTAAAAATGTATTTGTGAAACATTGGAGGTGATTATTTTTTTAACAGAAAACTGTTCTTAATTAGACTTATTATAAATAACTTCGCAGCAAAAGTACCATGACAGTGCTTAAAACGGATAGGGAAAAACGGATTATTATTTTGTAAAAACGGATTATATTTTGAAATTCAAATCAACCATTTTAGGGCAGGAAGAGCCGTTTCTAAACGTAGAAACCGGTGCAGATAATCAAAAAAATCATTTTGTCGAAGAAATCGTCAGCATTCATAATGAAGAATTGGGAGAAATTACCAGTTCTAATCTAATTAATGATGCTATTTTGATTATTGATATTCAGATGCATTTTTCGTCTTCTCAAACAATTAGGACTGAAATGGTAGGTGAAGCTGTAGTGCTGAATTTTATTTGCTGCAATAATGTTGAAGCAGCTATTGATGATGTAGAAAGTGAAAAGTACACCACCGAAAATACGCATAACATCCTGTACACTTCAAAACTCAATGCCACATTTAAGATTCCTGCCCTAGAAGAAATTAATTATTTGTCTATTATTTTATCGCCCAATTTTTATTCTCAACTGATTAATGAAGACTGGAATCTTCATCAAAAATTCTCAAAAAACATTCTGCAAAAAAAAACAGGTTATCTAACGCCCAAATATGTGCCGTTTAATTCAGAAATACAATGGGTTATTCACGAAATCAAAAATTGTAAATATTCAGGCTCTTTAAAAAAAATGTATCTGGAGGCTAAAATAAAAGAGCTTTTAATTTTACAGCTCGAATCATTAAAGAGACTTGAAAATAAAGCTCTTGTCGATGAAAAGGATTTTAAAAAATTATTGGAAGCGAAACGAATTTTAGAGCGCAATTTTACGAATGCACCAACGCTTATAGAACTTTCAAGATTAATTTCGCTAAACGAATTTAAATTAAAAAAAGGCTTTAAAATGTGTTTTGAGACTACGGTAAAAAGTTATGTTACCAAGCTTAGAATGGAGTACGCTAAAAATTTATTCAAAAGTAAAACTTCAAACGTAAGCGAAGTAGCTTATAAATGCGGCTACAAAGATGTTTCGCATTTCTCGGCTGCTTTTAAAACATTCTACGGATTTACACCAATAAGCTTTCGAAAAATAAACATTTTTACCAAATTGAATCTTCTTTTCTGGGAATTAATCGAAGTTTTTCCTGTGATTGATTTTTTATAAAACAAAGAAGAAGCCAATCAGGCTTCTCCTTTTAGTATTGAATTTCGAAATGTAATTATAAAGTTGCTTTTTGTTTTTCTACAAAACTATTCGATTGCAATTCCAATAACGCTGTTGCATTTTTGCGTTGCAGTTCGTACAGGTTTTTATCTCCGGAAATATCTCCGTAAACCTTATCGTGCATTTCGGCACTAGTTTTAATTAGTAATTCACGTTGGTATTTATTTTGTGCCAAAGTGGTTTTCATTGCGGTTTCAGCTTCTTCCTGTTTAAAATCGAATTCGCCTTTTGGAGCTAATAATTTGGCAATAATTGGAGAAGTTTCAATTGCTAAAAACAACAGCATAATGAAAAATGAAGGAAGCCAGGGTAATTTGTTTAAGGCGTTAATTCTCGCCATTAATCCGTCAAAACCTTCGATGATGGGCTGAGTCTGTGAAACTTTTTTATCTAAATCAGTCTGAAGCTGTCTGCCTGCTTTTTCTTTCTCGGCAATTTTGGCTTCGTTAGTAGTTTTTAGAGTTTCGTATTCTTTTAAGGCGGCATCGTGTTTTTCACGTTTTTCTTTATAAACCGGGCCTTTTCCTAATCTTTTAGTTCCGGCAGTTCCTTCGGCTTCTGTAATATAAGTCGAGTACAAAGCATTTACTTCCTTCTCTTTTTTTAGAATATCAGTCTTTAAAGCAGCAATTTCAGCCTTATTTTTATCTAAATCCGATTTGAAATAGGTGCCAATTTGTTTCTTATTGGCCAATTCCATTTCGTTTTTCTCTTTCAATAAAACAGTATTAATTTCTTTTTCGAAAATTTTGATTTCCAACGGTTTTGAAATTACGATGGCAATAATAATCGCCAGGATAATTCGGGGAGTCGCTTGTAGAAATTCATCCATAAAACGATCACGCTTTTTAATGGTCGAAACGATAAAACGATCCAGATTAAAAATAAGTAAACTCCATACAAACCCAAAAATTACGGCTGGGTAAATAGAGTCGAAAACAGTAAAAAGTGCATAAGCACTGGCCAGAAAAGCCATAACTGCAGTAAAAAAAACGGTGGCGCCAATACCAACATATTTGGTTTGTTCGCCTTCTGAACAGCCTTCGAGAAGATTTCGGTCGGCTCCTGAGCACAGGATAAAAAATTGTTTTAACATGATTGATGATTTTTGATTGATAAGGCAAATTTAACGCCAAAAATTCAATTGCGTTGCAAATAGTCAATTTGTTTTTGGTTGTGAATCAATTATTTGGTGGTTTGTAATTAGTCAGTTCTTAGTAATTAGTCCTTAGTTCAGAGTAATTAGTTGTAAAGTATAAATTATTCATATTCGTTTAAACTACGTTCTTCCTTATTGAATACACAAAAGACTAAGGACTATGTACTAAGAACTAAAAGTGTAATGTTCCTAATGTTACTTAAATATTAAAAAATTTTCTTTTGGAACCCCAATCATAACATTATGTTAATTTTTTTTAACGGCTTTAATAACATTTGGGTTTTAGTTTCGCAATCGAAAATTAAACCAAACACACAATGAAAAATTTTTATGCAGTAGCAATCCTCTTTTTGATAACAATATCGGGGTATGCTCAAAAAGCAATAATATCTGGTAAGGTATTAGATGCTGATGACAAACTTCCTTTGCCGGGAGCCATGATTCAAATTGTTGGAGAAAAAAAATACACTGTCTCTGACTACAATGGCCGTTTTGAATTGCTTAATATTAATGTTGGAACGTATCAGGTAACTGTAAAATATATTGGATACACAGCCATCACTCAGGAAATTACTGTTGACGAAGGGAAAAACAACGTCATTGACTTTGCACTTAAAACTTCAGGAACAGAATTGAATGAGGTTGTAGTGGGAGATATCTTAAAAGGTCAGGCAAAAGCCCTGAATCAGCAAAAAAACAATAAAAATATCGGAAACGTAATTTCATCAGATCAGGTAGGTCGTTTTCCGGATGCCAATGTGGGTGACGCTTTAAAACGTGTTCCGGGGATCACGATGCAAAATGATCAGGGCGAAGCCCGTAATATTATCATTAGAGGTTTAGCTCCGTCTCTGAACTCTGTAACCTTAAATGGTGACCGAATTCCATCTGCTGAGGGAGACAACAGAAACGTTCAGATGGATTTGATTCCTTCTGATATGATTTCGACTATCGAAGTAAATAAAACACTTACATCAGACATGGATGCTGATGCTATTGGGGGTTCTGTAAACTTGGTTACCAGAGCTACTCCAAACGGTGAGAGAATCTCGGCAACACTTGCCGGAGGGTATCTTCCAATTCGTGAAAAAGCATCTTATACAGCCGGATTAGTTTACGGTAACAGATTTGCAGACAATAAATTAGGAGTAGTTGTTAGCGGATCTTATAATAATGTAGATTACGGTTCTGATAACATTGAAAACGAATGGGTAAAAGACGATTTCGGAAACCAGTATTTGCAGGCTTCAGAAATTAGAAAGTACGATGTACAGCGTATCCGTAGAAGTGGATCGATTGCTTTAGACTATAAATTTGATGAGAATAACTCTATTTTCGCCAATGCAATTTATAACTGGAGAGATGATAGAGAAAACCGTTTCAGAACTACTTATGATGATATTGAAGCCATTTACAATGGTGAAGAAATTATTGGTTATGAAGGCCGTGTAAAACGTCAGACAAAAGGTGGATCTGACAATAATAGAAACAAAAACAGAAGGTTAGAAGATCAGCGAGTTCAGAACTATTCGATTCGTGGAGAGCATTTAATCAGTTCAAAATTAGATTTAGACTGGTCTGCCAACTATGCAAAAGCAAGAGAATATCGTCCTGAGGAGCGTTACATCGAATACCGTCAGAAAGGTTTAGAGATGTTTCAGGATTTATCAGATCCTAGATTTCCTTTATTAACAACGGTTGGAGAATCTACAGATGAATTTAAATTTGATTCTGTAAGCGAAAACACAGATGAAACAAGTGAAAGTGAATTTGGTGCAAAAGTGAATATTCGTTTTCCATTCTCTGTAATTGCAGGTGAAAAAGGAAGATTAAGAACAGGTCTTAGATTGCGTTTGAAAGAAAAAGAAAGAAACAACACTTTCTATGCTTATGAGCCAATCAATGACGGATTGGAATTATTATCTGAGGTTCCAACCAGCTATTTTGATGGGAAAAACTATAATCCGGGAAGCAAATATGTACCGGGAACTTTTGCTTCGGCTAACTTCTTAGGAAGTTTAGATCTTAACAATGCCAGTTTATTTGACAAAGAAGCAGATCCGGCTGAATATTTAGCCGTAAACTACAATGCAAAGGAAAGTATCTATGCAGCTTACGTAAGATGGGATCAGGATTTTAACGATAAACTTTCAATGGTTTTAGGTTTTCGTGTCGAAAGCACACACATCGATTATACAGGAAACCGCGTTTTAGATGAAGAAGAGTTAGAAAGTCAAATCAATACGACAAACTCTTACACTAATTTATTGCCAAGTATTTCATTTCAATACAATGCTACAAAAGACTTAGTTTTAAGAGCGGCTGCAACTACAGCATTGGCAAGGCCAAATTATTATGCACTAGCGCCTTATGTAAACAATATTGCTGCAGATAAAGAAATCACAGCCGGAAATCCGGATCTTGATGTAACCTATTCATACAATTATGATTTCATGGTTGAGAATTATTTCAAATCGGTTGGTTTGATCTCAGGAGGTGTTTTCTACAAAAAATTAAATGATTTCATTTACAACTACAGTGATAATCAATATACAGATGCAAAATTTGCTGCTGATTTCCCAAATCAGGTAAATCCAATTCCGGCAGGCGAAAACTGGTCATTTTTACAATCAAGAAACGGAGATAAGGTTGACGTTTATGGTTTTGAAGTTGCGCTTCAGCGTCAGTTAGATTTTCTGCCTGGTAAATTCTTAAAAGGGTTTGGTGTTTATTTAAACTATACCTACACTAAGTCTAAAGCAAAAGGAATTGCTGATGAAGACGGAAATGAAAGAAACAACATCAGTCTTCCGGGGACAGCTCCACACATGTTCAACGGTTCATTATCTTGGGAAAACAAACGTTTCTCTGCCAGGATTTCTACTAACTTCACTTCAGATTATTTAGATGAATTGGGTTCAGAATCATACAATGACAGTTTTTACGATAAACAATTTTTCTTAGACGCGAATGCTTCTTATAAAATTACGCCGAAACTTCGCTTTTTTGCAGAAGCCAACAACTTAACAAATCAGCCGTTACGTTATTATCAGGGAATTGAATCGAATACAAAACAAGCTGAATACTATCAGGCTCGTTACAATTTCGGATTGAAATTAGACTTGTAAAAACTGTTTTTTAAATTTCATAAATTAGACAGAGTTTAGCGGCTCTGTCTAATTATATACAAACACATAATAAAATGAAGAATAAATCGATACTTGTTTTTTTACTTTTAGCCATTTCATTCACAGCCTGTAAAGATGATAAACTGGCTCCGGTTGCAGCAAATGCCGTAAAACCAACAGCTGTTACCGAAGCTTTGCCTCACGATACTGACGATCCTTCTATCTGGATTCACCCAACCGATGCTGCAAAAAGCATTATCGTGGGAACTGATAAAGATACAGACGGTGGTTTGTATGCTTTTGATCTGAATGGGAAAATCCTTAAAAAATCGATTCCTTTAAAACGTCCAAACAATGTTGATATCGCTTACGGATTAATTATTGACGGAAAAAAAGTTGATATCGCCGTTACAACTGAACGTGAAAGCAATAAAATAAGAGTTTTTAGTCTGCCAAATTTAGAACCAATAGATAACGGAGGGATTTCGGTTTTTGAAGGAGAAGATTTGCGCGATCCAATGGGAGTTGCCTTGTACACACGTCCTACTGACGGTAAGATATTTGCTATTGTGGGAAGAAAATCAGGTCCTTCAGGAAGTTATTTATGGCAGTATGAGCTTTTTGGAAACGGAAAGTTTGCTGATGGAAAAGTAGTTCGCAAATTTGGAACTTACAGCGGAAAGAAAGAAATAGAAGCCATTGCGGTTGATAATGAATTAGGAGCTGTTTACTATTGCGACGAGCAAGTTGGAATCAGAAAATACAAAGCTGATCCGGCTTTAAATGATAATAAAGAATTGGCATTTTTTGGACAAAAAGATTTCAAAGCCGATCACGAAGGAATTGCGATTTATAAAAAAACAGACTCTACAGGATATATTTTAGTGTCAAACCAACAGGCGAATTCTTTTATGGTGTATCCGAGAGAAGGTGTTAACGGAAATCCAAACAGCTATAAATTACTCGCAGAAGTTCCAACTTCAACAATTGAATGTGATGGTGCCGATGTGACCAGCATTAATTTAGGCGGACCCTATAAAAACGGCATTTTTGTAGCGATGAGCAACGGAATGACTTTTCATTATTACGCCTGGGATTTGATTCAAAAGCGTATTGACGAAGCAAAAAAATAAATTTTTCAGTGTTGTTTTCAATCGCAGGTTAGTGTTGTGTTTATTTTTTTACTGCGATTGGAGACCAAACAAAAAAGCTGTTCGTTACGAACAGCTTTTTTTAGTTTGAATTAAATAATCTTCCTTATTTTGTTTTTGGTGCGCCAGCTAAAATTTCAGTATTGGCAAATTCTTCAAATTTGGCAAAATTGGCTTTGAATTTCTGAGCCAGTTCAATTGCTTTTTTATCATATAATGCAGGATCTTCCCAGGTATTTCTCGGATTTAAAATTTCGCTTGGAACATTAGGGCAGGATTGCGGTTTTGCAATTCCAAATACAGTATGGTCTTTATACTCAACATTGTCCAGTTCTCCGTTTAAGGCAGCAGTAATCATGGCACGGGTATATTTTAATTTCATACGGGTTCCTGTTCCATAAGCTCCACCAGTCCAGCCAGTATTGATTAACCAAACTTTTACATCGGCATCTTTCATTTTTTTAGTAAGCATTTCAGCATAACGTGTTGGGTGCAAAGGCATAAACGGGGCTCCAAAACAAGCTGAGAAGTTAGGCTGAGGTTCTGTAACTCCCGCTTCAGTTCCGGCAACCTTTGCAGTATAGCCTGAAATAAAATGATAAGCCGCCTGACCCGGAGTCAGTTTTGAGATAGGAGGCAAAATTCCGAAAGAATCTGCCGTTAAGAAAAATATATTTTTAGGGTTATGGCCAATAGATCCCGGTTGAATATTGTCAATATGGGTTATTGGATAACTAACTCGGGTGTTTTGCGTTATCGAAATATCTTCATAATCGACTTCGTTTGTATTTGATTTGAAAACTACATTTTCCAGAAGCGCACCTTTTTTGATTGCCCTGAAAATATCCGGTTCATTTTCTTCAGATAAATTAATCACTTTTGCATAACAGCCGCCTTCAAAGTTAAAAACTGTGTTTTCGCTTGTCCATCCGTGTTCATCGTCGCCAATTAATTTACGTTCAGGATCTGCTGATAAAGTTGTTTTACCGGTTCCTGACAATCCGAAGAAAATTGCTGTATCTCCTGCTTCTCCAACGTTCGCACTGCAATGCATTGGCAATGTATTTTCGAAAACCGGTAAAATGAAATTCAGAGCTGAGAAAATTCCTTTTTTCATTTCTCCTGTATAACCTGTTCCTCCAATAAGCGCTACTTTTTTAGTAAAATCCAAAATAGCAAAATTAGACTGACGTGTTCCGTCAACTGCCGGATCTGCCATGAAAATTGGAGCACAAATTACAGTCCATTCAGGTGTAAAGTTTGTTAATTCACTTTCTTCAGGTCTTAAAAACATATTGTAACAAAACAAATTAGACCAGGCCGTTTCTGTAACTACCCGAACATTTAATCTGTAATTGGCATCAGCACAAACATAAGAGTCACGAACAAAAACTTCTTTATTCGATAAAAACTGTGTTACCTTATTATATAGTTTTTCAAAAGCTTCTGATGAAAACGGAATATTTACATTTCCCCACCAAACCTTATCTTCTGTTATAGTATCTTTTACAATAAAACGATCCTGAGGAGAACGTCCGGTAAACTCACCTGTGTTAATCGCCAATGCACCAGTAGAACTTTCAATACCCTGACCGGACTCTATCGTTAATGCATGTAATTCATCTGCCGATAATTGATAGTGTACGTTTGCATTTTTAATTCCTAAATCATTTAACGAAATCGATTTCGTGGAAAGTGTGTTAGTCTCCATATACTTTTGTTGTTGTGTTATATTATTTATTCTAAAATATCAATTTTAAAATATAATGAAACTTATCGTGTGTTATATTTATTTTATTAAAACATTAAAAATGTAAAATATTCACAGTAGATTAGTTATCTGTTATATATACAACAAAATTAATCAATAAAATTTAGATAGAATTTTTTTAAACCAATTTTATGATTTTTTCTTAAAAAAAGTAGCAAAAAGTACAAACCAAGCGAAGATTAGTAGGAGTCCGCCTATTGGAGTTACGAATCCTATAATTTTAAAGTCAACGGAAGTTACATTTTTGGTAGTCAGTAAATAAATAGAACCTGAAAAGAAAAGTACACCTGCAAGGACTAAATTATAGATTACTTTTTGCGCTTTTAAAGACAATTCTTTTCTGGATGCTACAAAAAATAAAAAGAAAGCATGGTACATTTGATAGCGAACTCCAGTTTCAAAACTTGTTAATTGTTCCGGAGTCAATATGGCTTTTAAAGCATGTGCGCCAAAAGCACCTAAAATGATGGCTAACATTCCAAAAAGAGCTGCTGTAATAATTATTTTTCTTTCCATTTGATGTGTTTTTTAATATCACAAAAATAGTCTTAATTCACTCAAACAAAAAACATTTCAAATACACTTTTCAAAAAAATCTGATTTACTTTGTTCCTTTCATTGTAAAAATTTTATCACTTATCAATTGTTATTTTTGTAACAATTTACTATGTTTGTGTTATATATGTAAATTATGAGGCGTATTTTAATAATTGGAGCCGGAAGATCTGCATCTTCTTTAATACGGTATTTGCTTTTAAAATCTGAAAGTGAAAACCTGCATATTGTTGTCGCTGATTTATCTTTGGCTTTGGCCGAAAAAAAAACCAACAGCCATCCCAATGCCACTCCAATTGCCTTAAATATTTTTGATGCCGAAGAAAGAAAAGCAGTCATAGAAAAAGCTTCAATCGTAATTTCGATGCTGCCGGCACATTTGCATATTGAAATTGCAAAAGACTGTCTGCTATTCAAAAAACACCTTGTTACGGCTTCCTATATAAGTGATGCCATGATGGAACTTGATGCAGAAGCAAGAAATAACAATTTGATTTTTATGAATGAAATTGGCCTCGATCCCGGAATAGATCACATGAGTGCCATGAAAGTTATTGACGAAATTAGATTGAAAGGCGGTGAAATGCTGCTTTTTGAATCGTTTTGTGGAGGCTTGGTAGCTCCGGAATCTGACAATAATTTGTGGAATTACAAATTTACCTGGGCACCTCGTAATGTCGTATTAGCGGGTCAGGGTGGTGCAGCAAAATTTATTCAGGAAGGTACTTATAAATACATTCCATACGGAACTTTATTTCGCAGAACGGAGTTTCTTGAGGTAGAAGGTTACGGAAAATTTGAAGCCTATTCCAACCGTGATTCGCTTAAATATCGATCTATTTATGGTTTAGATGATATTCTGACGTTGTACAGAGGAACGATCAGAAGGGTTGGTTTTTCTAAAGCATGGAATATGTTTGTACAACTTGGTATGACAGATGACAGTTACATTATGGAAGATTCTGAAAACATGAGTTACCGTCAGTTTACGAATTCATTTTTACCTTATCATCCAACTGATTCGGTCGAAATAAAAATGCGCCTGATTTTAAAAATCGATCAGGACGACATTATGTGGGATAAACTCCTGGAACTGGATTTGTTTAATCCGGACAAAAAAGTGAATCTGCCTAATGCAACACCGGCTCAGATTCTAGAAAAAATACTTTCGGACAGCTGGACATTGGAACCCGATGATAAAGATATGATTGTAATGTATCACAAATTTGGTTACGAACTGAATGGCGAAAAAAAACAAATCGATTCCAAAATGGTTTGCATAGGCGACGATCAAACTTATACCGCAATGGCAAAAACGGTTGGACTTCCGGTAGCTATTGCGACTTTGTTGATTTTGAATGGAAAAATTACAGCTCCGGGCGTACAGCTTCCAATTAATAAAGAAGTGTATTTGCCTATTTTAAAAGAATTAGAAGAGTATGGTGTTGTTTTTCACGAGGAAACCATGCCTTATTTTGGATACAATCCTGACTTATTTTAAGGAGGATTTATTTTTAGTTTTGAATTTTTTTGCATCCGCTTCTTTGTAAAAAGAAGCGGATTTTTTTAATAATTAATTTGCTGATTGAATTGTGATTGGCAAACGATATAATACCGCAACAGGTCCTTCACTGGTTGTTCTGGTAATCCATTTTTTAGAAAATTCATTTGAACTGCCGAAAAATTATCATCAAAAACTAATTACACCTAACGGGTTTAAATATATTATTTTTCAGCCTTAATAGTAATGGGTAGGCTATACAAAACCCGAACCGGTTTTTCTTTTATAGAACCGGGAGTCCATTTTGGGGAAAATTTAAGCACCCGAATTGCCTCACTTCCCAATCCATAACCTAGGTCTTTTAAAACCTTGATTTCAGACAAAGAACCTTCTTTTTCCACTACAAATTGCAGGTAAAGTTTTCCTGAAACGTTATTTTTAGCAGCCTCAGACGGCATTTTAAAATTTTCGCCTATAAATTTATAAAACGCTTCTATTCCGCCGGGAAATTCAGGCTGTGTTTCAATTGGGTCAACAGCAATTGCCTGGCTATCATCTTTTAATTTTTCGTTATTTTCCTGAGCTGCACTTTTATTGCTAAATACAAATAATAGGAAACCTGAAAATACAACTGCTGCAAATGCTTTTAGAGACGATTTTATTTTGGATTCTTTTTTGGTCATCATAAGAAAACGTTTTTTTGTTATTAAATAATTTATCGTACTTGCTAAATTAATACTGGTTTT
Source organism: Flavobacterium pectinovorum (assembly GCF_022802975.1). GTDB lineage: Bacteria > Bacteroidota > Bacteroidia > Flavobacteriales > Flavobacteriaceae > Flavobacterium > Flavobacterium pectinovorum_B. Next base: position 78,630 of record NZ_JAFEVZ010000006.1, on the reverse strand, counting down.
ATCTGAGGCTATTTCAAGTAATAAATTCTGATAATCCGAAACCGAATTGTATCGAATATTAACTGCTTTGTCTGCCAGAAATTCATGATTAAGCTTAATCGCTTTTTTGTATAAAACAAAGATTGGATTAAACCAAAACACGATTTGCAAAATTTCTATAAATAGAATATCCAAAGTGTGTTTTTGCTGCAAGTGTGCTTTTTCATGCACTATTAATTCTGATGGAATTTTGTTGCTTTTGAATGCTGTTCTATTGATGAAAATTGTATTCCAAAATGAGTATGGCAAAGTGCTTTCTTCAATTAAAATGATTTTCTCTCCGTTTATAAATTGAGTTTCATTTACCTGAATTTTTCTGTAGAATGCATACAGATTCAATATGAAACGAATAATTAAAATGGAAACTACAAGAAAGTAAATTCCAAAAATTACATTAGTCAGATTTAGATAATCAATTACTGTTTTTAAATTTTCATTGCTTTTCTGAATCACTAATTCATCTAAACTAAAAGACTCTATTTTATTGGAAGCAGCAGATTGAAATGAAATGATTTGTAATGGAATTAAAATACTAAAAACCAAACTCAAAAGCAGATAAGCCCGGTTAAAACGAAATATTTTTTCGTTTGTCAGCCAGAATTTATATCCTGCATAAAAAAGTAAAAGCAGTAATCCCGATTTTAATAGATACTCAATCATTTTTTCTTCTTTTGAATTTCTGAATCGATTATTTTTTTGAGTTCTTCCAGTTCCGAAGCAGATAAATTGGTTTCTGTAGTAAAGAAAGAAGCAAATTGCGAAGCCGAATTATTAAAAAAATTACTTATTAATCCGTTTACGTGTTTAGAAAAATAGGTTGTTTTTTTTACTAACGGATAATATTCTCTCGAATTTCCGAATTCGTTGTAAGCAACAAATTTTTTGTCAATCATACGTTTTAAAAGTGTTGCAACTGTTGTTGTAGCGGGCTTTGGTTTGGGGTATGCTTCGAGTAAATCTTTCATAAAAGCTTTTTCAAGCTTCCAAAGATGCTCCATTAATTGTTCTTCTGAGTTTGATAATTGCATTTTTTGAGGTTTTAAGTTTTTCCTATTCTATGTTTTGTTCAGAGATTAATTCTCCTTTGTTATATTTTCTAATATCGGTTAATTTTCCTTTATCCGAATAGAATTTCCATTTTCCAAAATAAAACCAGTGTGTTTCGATTGAATCAATTTCAATGCTGGTTTTTCCTTTAGATGCTAATTTTCCGTTTTCGTAATAACTTTTTACAATACAGATTCCGTTTTTGTATTTTTCGGTTTTATAGATTTTTCCGTTAATGTAGGATTTCCACTTTTTTACCGGCTGGTCGTCTTTATAATATTCGTATGATTTATAATAGGTGCTGTCTTCTGAATATTCTTCAATCCAGACTCCTTGTTTTTTCTTTTCAATTTTTTGGTTGATTAAACCGGGTTTACAGCCAAAAAGAAATGCTCCGCACAATAGTATTGCAAAAAAGTTTTTCATAGCTTTTGTTCTACGTTTATAGATTTGTTTCTACAAATGTAGAGTTAAATTTAAAACAGGCAAGAAAAAATATTTTTTTTTTGAGGCAAAGGTTTGGAGAGACAAACGGACAAAGGTTTTTTCTTTTTGAACTCAACAATAAAACGTTGAAAAAAAAATCCGCTCATTGCTGAACGGATTATAAAAGCTTAGTGTCTTTTTTTTAAAATCTTATTTACTTAATTCCACAAAATACTTATAAAACAACGGAATAGTCTCGATTCCTTTCAGGTAATTAAAGATTCCGAAATGTTCGTTTGGCGAGTGAATGGCATCGCTGTCCAATCCGAAGCCCATCAAAATAGTTTTGCTTTTTAATTCTTTTTCAAATAAGGCTACAATTGGAATACTTCCTCCGGAACGAACCGGAATTGCCGGAACGCCAAAGGTTTCTGTATAGGCTTTGTTGGCCGCCTGATATCCAATGCTGTCAATTGGCGTTACATAACCCTGACCACCATGATGAGGTGTTACTTTTACTGTAACTCCAGCCGGGGCAATGCTTGTAAAATGTTTTGTAAAAAGTTCTGTAATTTCATGCCAGTCCTGATTTGGAACCAAACGCATCGAGATTTTAGCAAAAGCTTTGCTCGCAATAACCGTTTTGGCACCTTCACCCTGATAACCTCCCCAGATTCCGTTTACATCTAATGTTGGACGGATGGAGTTACGCTCGTTCGTTACATAACCTTTCTCGCCGTAAACATCAGCGATGTTTAAAGCATTTTTATATTTTTCTAAGCTAAAAGGCGCTTTGGCCATTTCGGCTCTTTCCTCTGCAGATAATTCCTGAACTTTATCGTAGAATCCAGGAATCGTAATATGATTGTCTTCGTCGTGAAGAGAAGCAATCATTTTTGCCAGAATATTAATTGGATTTGCTACAGCACCGCCGTATAAACCGGAGTGCAAATCGCGGTTTGGACCTGTAACTTCAACTTCAACATAACTCAAGCCTCTTAAACCGGTTGTAATAGAGGGTTGTTGGTTCGAAATCATTCCGGTATCAGAAATCAGGATAACGTCGTTTTTCAGTTTTTCCTGATTGCGTTCTACGAACCAGGCCAAACTTGCCGATCCAACTTCTTCTTCGCCTTCGATCATGAATTTTACGTTGCACGGCAAAACATTGTTCTGCACCATATATTCTAACGCTTTTACGTGCATGTACATTTGCCCTTTATCGTCGCAGGCACCGCGTGCGAAGATGGCTCCGTCAGGGTGAATATCTGTAGTTTTGATAACAGGTTCAAATGGTGGTGAAGTCCATAATTCTAATGGATCCGGTGGTTGAACATCGTAGTGTCCGTAAACTAAAACCGTTGGAAGATTTGGATCTATAATTTTCTCTCCGTAGATAATTGGGTAACCCGGAGTGTCGCAAGTTTCGACAAAATCGCATCCTGCTTTTGATAAACTTTCTTTTACAGCCTCTGCTGTGTCAATAACATCTTGTGAATATGCAGTGTCGGCACTTACCGAAGGAATCTTTAATAATTCGATCAATTCATTGATAAACCGATCTTTATGTTGTTGAACGTAAGACTTAATATTTTCCATTTAAATTATTTTTATAGAAACCCAAAAGTACAAAAAAGAGAATTAATAATTTTTTTGAAATTTTTCTTTGAATATTCGAAAGTATGCTTATCTTTGCACCCACAAACACCAGTTCAATGAACACCTTATTTAAATGAGAGTTTAGTGAATTAATTGAGCGGATATGGTGAAATTGGTAGACATGCCAGACTTAGGATCTGGTGCCGCAAGGCGTGTAGGTTCGAGTCCTATTATCCGCACTAAAAAAGCTTCTGAAGATATTCAGAAGCTTTTTTATTTTTACTCTATCTTTCTTTTTGTTATTAAAATTGTTGATAAGCAATCCACTACAGTATCCAAATCGTTATTTTCTATTTTTATTTTTGAAAAGTAATTAAAGCTTTTTTCAATTCTTATTTTAAAAAAAAACTCAAATAACCAGCTAAACATATTATCCATAATGGACTACTTAAATTCCTTTTTTCAGAATATTAAAGACAAACTAAGCAATCCATTTTTTGGAACACTTATTCTAATTATAATTATCCATCATTGGGAACTATGGTACTCACTATTTAATTTCGACAAAAACTATACAAGAAATGCAAAAGTTTTATTAATAAAAAATCTTGCAGAATATGAATTAACCACTAAAAACATTACTTATGACATTTTTTATGCCATAATAATATTCCTATGTGGGTACTTTATAATAGTAGGAACAAGAACTCTATCAATGTTAATTGAGTTCAGAATAATGCCTTTTATAACTGGAAAAATTATCAATAAAAATGTTGTACTAAAATCAACTCATGATGAAACAGTTCTAGAAAGAGATGAATACTCTGAGAAGTATGAAGAACAAAGAAAAAATGTTAGACTATTATCAAAAAATTATGATGAACAAATTGAACAAATCAAAACTAAAGATATTGAACTAGCCGATACAATGGCATCTGTTTCATCATTAACTAAAAAACTCAACTCTTCTGAAAGAAAAGTTGAAAATACTCAAAATGAACTAGAGAAATCAAAAATAAAACTTCAACAATTAGAATTAGAAACAGAAAATCAAAAAAATGAATCAGAATTTTTTTTAGATAACTTACAAGAATACAGTAGCTTATTTTTCAATGAAGAAAATTTACTTTTTTGGAATTCACCAAATAAATTTCCAACTATTATTATAAACAAAGTCATAGAATTAAAAAAGGCGAATAAATGGAAGCAATTTTTAGAAGTTGCAAACTATCTTGAAAATGGAGGGACCATTTCTCCTAATAGAATTAATGAAATAGAAGAGTTTGAAATTATTAAACAAATTAAAGGGAAAAAGTTTAGACAATTAAGCCCAATTGGGGGAATTATATCTAAATATAGATCAATCTTAGATAAGGTAGAAACCGACTATGCTATTTTTTAAAAACAGATAAATCTATATTAAAGTTTTCTTATGATTAACCAACACTGAACATCTCAAAACATAAAGCACACACTTTTACTGAGGCTCCTTAGTTCCTCGAAATGACAAATCAGGCGTAAAAATCTTTACTAATCAACATTCAAATAAGGATCAAGAACTTCTGCCAATCTATTCAGCCAATAAAAACTATCATCGATGTTGTTTAATTCAGATTCCAGAGTTTCGCAACCTCGCATTGAACACATCGAAAGTGCGTAATTTACTTGTCGTATTGTTTTTGCCAAATCTTTTGGTTCGATTGTATTAATGAAAAAGTCTTTTATTCTTGTTTCAGCTTCTGTAGAAAGGCTTTTCGTAATCATTGTCTTATTTTTTGGTTATGCCAAATATAGTAAATTACACCCATTTATGGGTGTAATTGATAAATAATTCTTATGACTTTTGAAATATGGATATTTCAGAAGATACTTTTATTGTGAATCTTGGTATTCACGTTAGACAAATACGTGAAAAAAAAGGCTTATCTCAGCAAGATTTAGCTGATGATTGTGGCATAACACAAAATCAAGTAGGCAGAATAGAAAGAGCTGAAATAAATACTACTGTAAAAACTCTTGTAAGAATTGCTAATGCTTTAGATGTTGAACCTAAAGAATTGCTTGATTTTCCTTTGAAATAATTTTATCAAATTATATTGAAAAAATTCAGAAATCTACATCTAACTCAGAAATTTGCAATTGCAATTCCTGTTTTGTTTATTTTAAGTTGCTCAACAAAACATTATGTGCAAAGATTTAGATATTCTTCAGAATTTCGATGGATATATGAGTACGGAAGTATTGTTTCTTTATCATTATGTTGTTTGCTTGTCATTTTTTCTTTTGTCAATTCAATTTCAATGTTCGATTTAAGAATAAAGTTAATCTCGAAACTTCTCTGGATTTTGCTAAGCGCAGCTGTTTTTCTTTATGTAGCAATTGGGATGACAATTGTAATGTTTAAATAGAGCGATTTTTAGGCTAAAGCCTTTTTATTTTAAACATAAAAAAAACCTCCAGTTAAAACTGAAGGCAATTCAAATTATGTTCATTTATTTAAATGAACTTATATTACTGATATGGTTTAAAATTTCACTTTTTACTTTTCACGAATCACTTTTCACCCAAAAGCTCCAAAATCTTATCCACATTCACTTCACTATAATCATTGATATAAAAATCACACGGAGGCAATTGTTCTTTAGTATGTGTACTCAAAACACCAACGACTTTCATTCCTGCATTGATCGCCGCTGAAGCTCCCGAAAAAGAATCTTCGAAAACCACACAATCAGACGGAGAAACACCAACACGCTCTGCTGATTTTAGATATACTTCCGGATCCGGTTTATGATGTTTTACGTCTTCGCTGGATAGCATTGAATCCATTTTGTCTGTGATTTTCAAGGCGTTTGCAATCAAATCCAAATTCGCACGCGGCGCCGATGTTGCTACGGCTGTTTTGAATCCGCGAGCTTTTAATTCGCTTAAAAAATCCAGATAATGCGGAATCGTTTCGACTTTGTCTTTATAAATTTCACGGAACATTCCTTCTTTTTCGTCTTCGAGTTTTTTCAGTTCTTCTCCAGTAATCTGACGTTTGAAGAAATGCGTCATGATATATCCGTTGTGTTTTCCGTACATGTGTTCTTCGAACTCTTGTTCTGAATGAGGGATTTTATATTTATCGAAAAACGCCTCGAAAGCTTTTGCATGATGTGGATTCGTGTGACAAATCACGCCGTCCATATCAAAAATTACACATTGCTGGCTCATATATTTGTTTTGTTTTTTAACGGCTGCAAGATAGGTTTTTCCACAGAGATGCACGGAGATTTTCGCAGAGATGCACTAAGTTTTTTTTTCTCGCAGATTTAAAAAGATTTGAGCAGATGCACGCAGATTATTTAATTTTTTAAAATCTTAAAAATGGAATCTGCTAAAATCTGCAAGATCTGCGTGAAAATTTTAAAATTGATTTTCGTCTTCTTTCCTGATAGCTATATGGATTGCGAGATTAATTTTTGACGTGTTTTGATAGAGCAAAGAATCGGAGTATAAACAAAAAAAAGCCTTTCCGTTAAGAAAGGCTTCTTCCAATATTGCGGTCTGGACGGGACTCGAACCCGCGACCCCATGCGTGACAGGCATGTATTCTAACCAACTGAACTACCAAACCAACTGCGTTATTGTGAGTGCAAAAATACAACAGAACTTTGATTTTACAAGCTTTTTCTTGAATAAAAACAAAGAAATTTTTAATAAGCTAGGTACCAATATTTTAAAATTCAAAATTTCAACTAATAGGAACTTTAGTAGATTCTGTATTTTAAGAAATGGATAAAAACAAAAAACCCGAATATTGCTATTCGGGTTTTGTGGTACCTCCAGGGATCGAACCAGGGACACATGGATTTTCAGTCCATTGCTCTACCATCTGAGCTAAGGTACCTTGCTTATCACATTACTTTTTTCTATTTACATAGCCTTGGGTGAACGTGTTTGCGGGTGCAAAGATAGAATCATTTTTCGTTTATCCAAAACATTTTTTTAAAAAAATCAATTCGTACCTTCGCATTGGTAAATAAAAAAATATGGTTTTAACAGTTGATGTTGGTAATACCCGAATTAAAGCTGCTGTCTTTGAGGAGAATACTGTTCTTGAGAGTTTTGTTTTTGAGAAAAATGAGCTTGAAAAAAAAATTAAAAAAATTTTAAAAAAATTTCAAAACTGCTCCGATTTAGTCGTTGCATCTGTTGGGAATATCGAAAAACAATCTTTTTTAGCTTTCGAAAAACAGCTTGCTATTCATTTTTTGACACATGAAGATGTTTTTCCTTTCGTAAATAAATATGCAACTCCAAAAACTTTAGGAATAGACAGGATGGTTTTGGCGGCGGGAGCAACTTTGCAGTTTCCAAAACAGAACAGATTGGTGATTGATGCCGGAACTTGTATTACTTATGATTTCATCGACGAATTTGATAATTATTTAGGAGGAGCTATCTCGCCGGGTTTACGATTGCGTTATGAAGCATTACATAATTATACTGCCAGGCTGCCTTTGCTGGCTTTGGAATCACCGGAGTCATATATAGGAAATACTACAGCAGAGGCAATACACTCGGGGGTTGTGAATGGCTTCGTCTATGAGATTGACGGTTTTATCGATGAATATCGAACAAATTTTTCAAATTTTATAATAATTTTAACGGGAGGGGATACAGATTTTTTGGCTAAACGATTAAAAAATACCATATTTGCCAATTCAAATTTCTTGCTTGAGAGTTTGAATCAAACATTTCAATATAAAATCGACAATGATTAAAAAAATTATACTAAGCGCTTGTTTGCTTATTTCGTTCGTTTCATTAGCTCAGCAAGGCACTGCCTCTCCATATTCTTTTTACGGAATTGGTGATGTAAGATTTAAAGGAACTCTAGAAAACAGGTCGATGGCAGGTGTTTCGGTGGAACAGGATAGTATACATTTAAATGTAGAAAATCCTGCAAGTTATGCAAGCCTGATTCAGACTACTTTTACTGTGGGAGGTACTTACGGAACTTCAAAAATAAAAACAGATTCAGAAAAAGCGAGTGCTACAAGGTCAACTTTTGATTATTTACTTGTAGGGGTGCCAATGGGTAAATTTGGAGCAGGGTTTGGTTTGATTCCGGTTTCGTCAGTTGGTTATAAAATAAGACAGGATAATTCAGATATTGAAGGAGGGAAAAATAGTCAGTATGAAGGAAAAGGAGGTTTGAATAAAGTTTTTTTAGCATTAGCATATAAGATAAAACCAAATTGGAATATTGGTGCTGATATGCAGTATAATTTTGGAAAAATTGAAACAAGCGGTATTGAAGCTATTACAGGAGTTTCAAATGCTACAAGAGAAATTAGTACTTCTACATTGTCTGGTGCTAATTTTAATATTGGGACTATGTATCAGACTAAGATTTATAAAAAAATGGAGTTGTTTACCAGTTTGGCTTATACATTTGGAAGTAATTTGACTTCAGACAGCGAAAGAACTACAGAGGTAGATGGTGAAACTCCAAAGGAGACTGATCTGGGTAGCAGTGTTTTAAAACTACCTAATAAATTAACGATAGGTGCGGGTGTAGGAGAAGCAAGAAAATGGTTAGTAGGTACTACGTTAGCTTTTCAGGGGAATGGTCAGTTTGAAAATTATTATAATACAAGTGAAGATGTGCATTATGAAAAATACGCAAAATATGCAATCGGGGGGTATTATCTTCCAAACTATGCTTCATTCACAAGTTATTTTAGCAGGATTACCTATAGAGCAGGATTTAAATATGAAAAAATCGGTCTTGTGGTTAATAATGAATCCATAAAAGATGTAGGATTTACGTTGGGAGCAGGTTTCCCTATAACAGGATCTTTTTCTAATGTGAATTTTGGAATTGAATATGGTAAAAAAGGGACAGTGTCTGCAAATTTAGTTCAGGAAAATTATATAAATTTCAGCCTTAGTTTCTCTTTCAATGATAAATGGTTCGTGAAAAGTAAATTCAATTAATCTGTAAATTTATGTTTTTATAAGCTCAATACAATTTACTACATTTGGCGAATGAATTTACCAAAAAAATATAATATTATAACCGTTGTCACAGTCTTTGCTGTGACACTGTTTTTTGGGTGCGAAAGCAATTTTAAAGAAGTTCAGAAAATTAATTTTTCAGAATTTTTTCCTGCGACAGATGCGGATACAATCAACATAAAATATACAGATTCGGGTCGCATAACCGGTGTTTTGAAAAGTCGTAAAATGCTGGATTATGCAAGTGTTGATTTTCCTTTTACCGAATTCCCTAAAGGAATTGATGTTACATTGTATGATAAAAAGCAAAAACGTACTTTTATAGTTGCCAATTATGCTGTTTCATATAAAGACACGGGGATAATCGATTTGCAGGGAAAAGTAAAAATAACTTCTGAGGCCGGACAGATGCTGGAGACTGAACAATTATACTTTGATCAGAAAAACGAATGGTTTTATACCGAAAGGAAGTTCAAACTAACAGATGCAAAAGGAATCTCGAATGGTCAGGGAATAGATTTCAGCAAAGATTTTAAAGTGATTAATTCACAAAGGGTAAGCGGAGAAATTGAAGCCGACGAAGAATAAAAAATATAAATTATGAATTATTTAAAATACACACAATACGTTTACTTGTTAATTGCAGTTGCTTTTATTTATGACGGTATTACTAAACTTAGTGAGCCTGATGGGACCTATTGGTTAAGTTTCTTAATTGCAGGAGTGAGTGTGTTTATGTTCTTTTTTAGGAGGAAGTTCTCTAAGAAATTTGACGATCATTATAAAAAAAAGTAAAAAATGGAAATTAGTATTATAATACTATGTTTAATACTATCAGCCTTTTTTTCAGGAATGGAAATAGCTTTTGTTTCCTCGAATAAGATTTATCTTGAGATTGAAAAAAAACAAGATAATTTTGTTTCCAGAATATTAACAAAACTTACCGAAAAACCATCCAAATTTATAGCAGCGATGCTTATTGGTAACAATGTAGCATTGGTTGTTTATGGTTTCTTTACCGCAGATTTAATTTTAGAATGCATTACAAATTTTGGATATCAATTTTCTGACTATACAAATTTGTTTCTTCTTACCTTAATCTCTACTATAATTATTTTAATAACGGCAGAGTTTTTTCCAAAGGTTTTTTTTCAGATTTATGCCAACTCTTTAATTCGGATCTTTGCTGTTCCGGCTTATATTTTTTATCGGTTATTCTATTATATTTCGACTTTTTTCATCTGGATTTCTGATTTTATTCTAAGAAAATTTTTTAAAACCGAAGGGGATCAGGTGCAGCTGTATTTTAGTAAAATTGAACTCGGAAATTATATTACAGAGCAGATGAATGCTGTTGAGGATAAAGAAGAAGTTGATTCAGAAATTCAGATTTTTCAGAATGCATTAGAATTTTCGGGTGTAAAGGCACGCGATATTATGACTCCGCGAACAGAAATTGTAGACATAGATTTGTTTGATAGCGTTTCAGACCTTAAAGAATTATTTATAAAAACAGGCTATTCGAAGATTATTGTAAGTCAAAATTCTCTGGATGATATTGTAGGTTATGTGCATTCTTTTGATTTGTTTAAGAAACCAAAAACAATAAAGTCAGTTTTAATGGCAGTTGAGTTTGTGCCTGAAACCATTTTGATAAAAGATATCCTGAGTTTGCTCATTAAAAAAAGAAAAAATGTTGCAGTTGTTTTAGATGAATATGGAGGGACTTCAGGTATTATAACGATAGAAGATATTGTAGAAGAGCTTTTTGGTGAAATTGAAGATGAGCATGATCTGGATGAAGAATTAATCGAGCAGCAAGTAAAGGAAGGAGAATATCTTTTTTCGACAAGGTTGGATGTTGCCTACTTAAATGAGACCTATAAATTAGAAATCCCTGAAAATGATTCTTATGGAACTTTAGGAGGGTTTATTGTAGATTTTACGAAAGATATTCCTCAAAAAGGAGAAAAAATCAATATTGGGAATTATTATTTTGTAATAGAAGAATGTTCCAATAAGAAAATCGAATTAGTAAAAATGACTGTAAAAGAGTGATTTTTTTATTTTTTTAAAAAAAAGTGCAAAATAAAACACTAGTTGTATTGTTATTAACTAGATAATTGTATTTTCGCAAACTGAATATAAAATTAACGATAATAAAAATGGCAGTTTTAGCAAAAATTAGACAGCGTTCCGCATTATTGATAGGAGTTATTGCACTTGCATTATTTGCATTTATAATACAAGATCTTTTTAATAGCGGTACTTTTAGTCAAAGTTCAAAAGATGTAGGAAGCATCGATGGAAAGGATATTTCATTTGAAGACTTTAGAGTTAAAGTTAGTAATGTTGAAAAAAGTGGTCAAGGAATTACTTCCACTGAAGCTGCAAACAGAGTATGGGACCAAGAGGTTTCAATCGCTTTATTGTCAAGTCAGTTTGATAAATTAGGTTTGAGAGTTGGAGAAAAACACCTTTTGGAAGTTTTAAAAGCAGATCCTAATATTGGTAAAAATCCAATGTTCTTAAATGCTGCGGGTATGTTTGATATTGTTAAATTTAAAGAATACTTTAAAGCCAATCCTGAAGCAGCTCAGTTTATCACTGAAAAAGAAAAAGATGCTACCTTAAATGCGAAATTTCAAATATATAACACCCTTGTAAAATCAGGTCTTTATACTACAGCCAGTGAAGGGAAACTGAAATATGAGATGGAAGCTAATAAAGTGAATTTTGCTTATGCTGCCGCATTATATTCTTCTATTAAAGACAGTGAAGTGAAAATTTCTGATTCAGAGATTGTGGAATACATGAAGAAAAACGAGAAAAAATTTAAAGCAGATGCAACTCGTGAAATTCAGTATGTACTAGTTGAAGATAAACCTTCAAAAGAAGATGAAGCTGAAATTAAAACCAAAATTACATCTTTGTTAAATGGAAGAGTAGAGTATAATGCTAAAACCGGTAAAAATGATACATTGTCTGGATTTAGAAATGCTGCAAATGTTGCTGAGTTTGTAAATGCTAATTCAGATGTACCTTACGATTCAACTTATATTGCTAAAAATTCTTTGCCTGCAGTTGATGCTGACAAATTATTCAGTTTAGCGCCAGGTCAGATTTATGGACCATATGTTTTTGGAAAATACTATGCTATTTCTAAATCTTTAGGATTTAAATCAGGCGTTAATGCTAAGGCAAGTCATATTTTAATTGGTTACGAAGGATCTCAGACTCCTAACCAAAAAGAAAAAAGAACAAAAGAAGAAGCTAAAGCTAAAGCTGAAGGTATTTTAGCTCAGGTTCAGGCTAATCCTGATAGTTTTATGATGTTGGCTTTTACAAGTTCTGATGATTCATCTGCACAACAAGGTGGTGATTTAGGTTATTTTGGTCCAAACCAAATGGTAAAACCATTCAATGATTTTGTATTCAGTAACGGAATTGGAAAAGTTGGTTTAGTTGAAACTCCTTTTGGATTTCACGTAATCAAAATTACAGATAAACAAGACGGAATTCGTTTAGCTACAATTGCTCAAAAAATTCAGCCTTCTGAAGCTACTTCTGATAAAGTATTTACATTAGCAACTAAGTTCGAAATGGACGCTGCTGATAAAGACTTTAATGCTACTGCTAAAGAATTAGGCTTAAAAGTTGAAGCTCCTGTATCTGCAAAAGCTATGGATGAGTCTTTTGGGGCGTTAGGAAATCAACGTGCGATTGTAAGATGGGCATTTGATAAAGAAACGAATAAGGGAGATGTAAAACGTTTCGAAATTGCAAATATTGGTCATGTAATTGCTCAGTACAAAGGTGAAAACGAATCAGGTTTAGTGTCTGTTACATTAGCAAGACCTTATGTAGAACCAATCTTGAAAAATAAGAAAAAAGCTGAATTGTTAAAAGCTAAAATGACAGGTTCTAGCATTGAGGCTATTGCTAAAAGTGCAGGTGTAAAAGTACAGCAAGCTGCAAATGTTACTTTAGATAATCCGGTTTTACCTGGAGGAGTAGGGCAAGAGCCTAAAGTTGTTGGTAACGCATTCGCATTAGCAGCTAATAAATTATCTGCGCCAATCGAAGGAAATACAGGAGTTTATGTTGTGAAAAATATTAGCACTGTAAAAGCACCGGCTTTACAAAATCATGCTGAATATGTATCAAAAGTAAAAGCTCAAAGCGCATCAGATGCAAGCAGAATTTTGCCTGCTTTGAAAAGCAATGCTAAAATTGAAGATAACAGATTACAATTTAATTACTAATTATTAGTAAATAAGTAGAAATAGTAAACCCGAAACGTTTTAAAAATGTTTCGGGTTTTTCTTTGTTAAAAACTGATTTATAAGATTTTACGGCAACATTTTTAAGGTGTTTCTCTTATGTCATATAGGGGTAATAGAAATATGATTTAAAAAATTTGGGATATTCGAATTATTGCATTTAATTTGTCAGAATTTTTGTTTTAACAAAGTAAATTTGATTGGTAATTGTTAAATAAAATTGTGTATCGATGGTAGCTAATTGTTTTAATAATCAGGTGTTTAATTTATTTTATGTTTAGGGTTTTTAGAAAAAAAGCTAAAGTATATTCCAAAATTGAAAATCATATTTTTGGAATAATAACTGAGCTTCTAAAAGTTAGCAGTACAGACATAAATGTTGATGAATTAGGAGGTAAATACTACTTAAGTAATGAAGAGCAGCACTTTAAAGTTACTATACTAAGTAACGATTATGTTATCAGATTGACGAATACCCGTGATTCTGTAGCCGAAAAATACGATAAGATCTTTGTCGAAGATGTTTTGAAAGCTGTAAAAGAAGAAAAACACCGCAGAATGGAACTGGTATATGATTCTATTACCAATAGCATAGAAAAAAAGGCTGAACGTCTGCATAATACACTTATCGAATCTAATGAGCAGGAAAATCAAAAAGTACATAAGCTTGAAACTAAATTGCAAAAGATAAGAAAGTAAATTTATTGCAAAATTTTTTTAATTTATAAAAAGACCGGTGCGCTTACATCGGTTTTTTTTGTATATATTATATAGGAAAAATATTCTGTATTTTTGTTTATTTGTAATATATTTGCTATTAATTATAAAATTAAAAAAATGAAAAAGAGAATTATTTATCTATGTTTGTTGGTTACTTTAATATTTTCATGTAATCCTTCTGAAGAAGAGATATCAAATAATATTAATACTATTTCAAAGGTTGATAATATATCAGAAAAGGATAGTATCGTTGTTTTGAATACAACAGAAATTTTTCCTTTAAAAAGTTTGAATACTAAGACTTCAAAAATGAGTTCTTATGTTTATTTGAGTAGTGATAATCATTATACGGATAAAATAATACATCCAATTGAAAGTTCTACTGCTTTTGATCTGATGTTGAGAATACAGAAAGATGGAAATTTATGTTGTACTAAAATTTTAAGATCAAGTGTGTATGTTGAAAATCCTGCTGAGTTAAGCGTTATATGGTATGTGTTCAATTATACACACCCTTTAGGGAGTTATCAATTAGTAAATGAATCTAATGGGAATGTATCAATTTATAATAATTATGGTCAGTTTAATAATATTTGTACATGGGCTAGCAGTACTGAAGAGTCAGATTTTAATACCCAATATTTGAAATTGTCTACTTACCGTAAATTTACGGTGTTGGGTATTGCTAATAAAAGGACATTTGCTAGATTAGAACTATTTAGAAGGTATAATAATGGGACAGAAAAACATATAAAAACCTTCTTTAATAGAGAAATTGAATAAAAAATGTAAATTATTTTGTTTTAAAAAAAAACCGATATATAAAATTTATCGGTTTTTTTTATGTTTTAGAATCTCTATAATATCATCTCTTTATAAGAAATAATCGTCTTAAAACCTTTAGAAGAAAAGTAAGTAACAGGATTTGTTTTGGAAATTACCATCACAAAATCACCGCCCCAGGCACCAAGACTCTTAACCACTCCGTTAAAATCCGGAAAAACTTTTTCTTTAATGGTTTGCAATTCAAGTATATCACTCAAATGTGTTTCGTGATTTTCTAATACGCAGGCAAATTCTTTTAATGTTTTTGCCTTGATAAGAGCGTCAGTAATTTTGTTATTGGCGATTATGTTTTTGGCTAAATGATTGTTTTTATTATTATAATAAGCGCTTATGGCTGTTTTGCTGCTTTGTTTTTTATTTAGGTAAACAAAATAAATGCTTTCGGCAAAATCAGGATGAAAAGGTATTGGTTCTACAATTGGTAAATTATTTTCTAATCTGTAAATAATGGGAGTGTCATTCTGAGCACAGGCAATATCGTAACCACTGCCGCCAAAACTGTTTTTAAGTAAGGTAAAAGCATCGATTTCTACCCACTGGGCAATGTTGTTTAATAGGGTGGAGGATGTACCTAATCCCCAGTTTTTAGGAAAAGTAAGTTCTGTTTTTACCAGATATCCTTCTGCATTATCAATAAAAGCAGGGTTTAACAAATATGCTTCGTGTAAAATAGTAATTAAGGTGGTTTTTATCGTTTCGGTTACTGGATTTGGATTGGTAATGATTTCATTAAAAGAAATAGTGTCTTCGAACCAGATTTTTTCATCTGCATTATAACTTTTCCATTGAATTTCATAATTTGAACCGTTTTCGACAATTAGATTCTGACCAAATTTTGTTGGCAATGCAAAAGCTTTTGCTCCGTCAAGAACTAAATATTCTCCTGTAATTAAAAGTTTTCCGTTACTATAAAAGGTTGTTTTCATTCTGTATTTTTTAGCCCCGATGGTAACGATATCCTTTTGTGGCGGTCCCGATAGCTATCGGGAGCTGCAAAAGATTTAGTGGACAGCGGGAATAGCTTCATAAACTTATTCAGCTCTGGATGATACTATTATTTTCGCAAATTTTCAATAAATTCTACCACGGCACTATGAGATACTGCGGTTTTTTTAAAATGTACTTTAATTAAATGGCGCTCCTCTTCGTTAGCTTCAAATTGGTTGATGATATTATTTAAGTGCATTTTCATGTGTCCTTCCTGGATCCCGGTTGTGGTTAGGGAACGTAAAGCAGCAAAATTTTGAGCTAAACCTGCTACAGCGACAATCTCCATTAATTCTTTGGCAGAAGGCTTTTGCAGAATTTCTAAACACAATTTTACTAAAGGATGTAATGACGTTAATCCGCCGACGGTGCCTAAAGCAAGTGGAATTTCAAGCCAAAAAGTAAAAATTCCGTTTTCGATTTTAGCGTGTGATAAACTCGAATACTGTCCGTTTCGGGAAGCGTAAGCGTGAACACCTGCTTCAATAGCTCTAAAGTCGTTTCCTGTTGCCAGAACGACTGCGTCAACACCATTCATGATGCCTTTGTTGTGAGTTACGGCTCTGAAAGGTTCAACCTCGGCAATTTGCACGGCTTGTACAAACCGCTGGGCAAAATCCTGTGGATTCGGAATATGTTTTTCGGTTAAATCTTCTACTGGACAGGAAACTTCGGCTCTTACGATACAATTTGGAACATAATTTGACAAAATACTCATGATAACCTGAAGTTCTAAATCTGCATTTTGGGCTTCTTCTTTTAAAGTAGTTGCAAATTGTTCAAGGCACGAGTTGATAAAATTAGCACCCATACTGTCTTTGGTTTCAAATGTTGCATGAAGCTGGAAGTAATTATCGAGTAGGTCTCTTTTGTCTTTTAAATGAATGTCTAAAATTCCACCGCCACGCTGCTGCATGTTTTTGGTGATGCTTTGGGTGTCTAAGAAAAACTTTGACTTAATTTCGGTAAAGAACTCTTTTAATTTTTGTGCGTCTCCATTGAAAGTAAAATGAACCTGTCCTATTTTTTCTGTGTCAATTACAGTAGCTTTAAAGCCGCCACGCGTTGCCCAATATTTTGCAGATTTTGAGGCTGCTGCGACAACAGAACTTTCTTCAATTGCCATTGGTATTGTTTTGTAGTTACCGTTAATTAAAAAATTAGGAGCAACCCCAAGCGGAATATATAAATTAGTTATAGTGTTTTCAATAAATTCATCATGTAACTGTTGGAGCTTTTCGTCTGAATTCCAGTAATTTCTTATAATGTTTAAGGCTTCATCGGGGGTAGAAAAATATTCATTTGCAATCCAGTTTATTTTTTCTTTTTTGGATAATTTAGAAAATCCGGCAACAGCGTTGTTCATTCTCAGTCTATTAAGTAGTATTGTTGCGGCAAAGATACCATTTTAAGCCTTTTATTGGAAATGTTTTTTTAGTTCAAAATGGTTCTAAATTTTATTTTTTTAACATTTAACAATTAAAATGTGTATTATGTTCGTTTTTTTTACTAAAATTGGGCTCTTTTTTATATTTAAAATAACACTAATGAATTCAAGTAAAATTACTTTAATACTTTTATTTTTAGTTGCTGCAGTTCATGGCCAACAAAAAATTACAGTTGAAAATATTTACACCGGAGCTTTTCGAACCAAAGGAATGGACGAGCTTCAATCTTTAAAAAATACTAATCAATATACTGTTTTGAATGTTGATCAGGCCAGCAGAAGCATGCAGATTGATTTATATGATTTTGCAACACTTAAAAAAGTATCCAATTTAATTGATACGAAAAATCAAAAAGAGCTTACGAACGGAATTGATAGTTACACTTTTGATGCTTCAGAAAAAAAGATTTTAATTGCTTGTAATTCAAACCAAATTTTCCGTCATTCTTTTACTGCTGATTATTTTTTATACGATTTGGTTTCAAAATCACTAACGAAACTTTTTGATTTTCAGGTTCAGGAACCAACTTTTTCGCCTGATGGAACTAAAATTGCTTATGCTAAAGAAAACAATCTGTATGTGTATGATATAGCTTCAAAAAAATCAACAGCAGTTACTACAGATGGAAAGAAAAATGCAATCATTAACGGTATTACCGATTGGGTTTATGAAGAAGAGTTTGCTTTTGTCCGGGCATTTGACTGGAGTAAAGACAGTAAAAAACTAGCCTATATTCGTTTTGACGAAAGTGCCGTCCCGGAATTTTCGATGTCTATGTTTCATAAAGATTTATACCCAACAATTGAAACTTTTAAATATCCTAAAGCAGGAGAAAAAAATTCAGAAGTGTCCTTGCATATATATGATGTGGCTGTAAATGCAACTAAAAAAGTTGATTTAGCAAATTATAATGACTTTTACATAGCAAGGCTGCAATGGACAAATGATAATAATACTTTATCAGCTCAGGTTTTAAACCGCCACCAGGATAATCTTGATTTGTTATTTGTTGATGGAACTACAGCTGCTGCAAAAGTGGTTTTGAATGAAAAAGATAAAGCTTACGTTGATGTTACCGATAATTTGACATTCTTAAAAGACAACAGTTTTATCTGGACAAGCGAAAAAGACGGATTTAATCATATTTATGTTTATGATAAAACCGGGAAACTTAAAAATCAGGTTACAAAAGGAAACTGGGAAATTACTTCTTACTACGGTTTCGACGAAAAAACAAAAACTATTTTCTATCAATCTACAGAAAATGGTTCTATAAACAGAGATATTTACAGAATTGGTTTAGACGGAAAAAATAAATTGCGTTTAACTTCAAAAGTAGGAACAAGTGCTGCGACTTTCAGTCCGAATTTTCAATTCTTCATCCATACATTCTCGAGTAATTTACAGCCTACGACTTATACTTTAAACGAAGCAAAAGCCGGAAAAGAAATTCAGGTTATCGAAAATAATCAGGTTCTTGCTGATAAATTGAAAGCATTTAATCTTCCTGCAAAAGAATTCTTCGTTTTAAAAACTGCAAAAGGAAACGAATTGAATACCTGGATTTTAAAACCAAAAGATTTTGACCCGTCTAAAAAATACCCTGTTTTTATGTACCAATATTCTGGTCCGGGTTCACAGCAGGTAAATAATGACTGGAATAACAGCGATGATTATTGGTTTTTATCTCTTACCCAACAAGGTTATATTGTAGCTTGTGTTGATGGAAGAGGGACAGGTTTTAAAGGAGCTGATTTTAAAAAAGTAACACAAAGAGAATTAGGAAAACTTGAAGTAGAAGATCAAATTGATGCAGCAAAAGTAATTGGTGCTTACCCATATGTTGATGCTTCAAGAATTGGAATCTTTGGATGGAGTTATGGAGGCTTTATGTCTTCAAACTGTATTTTTCAAGGAGCTGATGTTTTTAAAATGGCAATCGCTGTTGCTCCGGTAACCAACTGGCGTTTTTATGACAGTGTTTATACAGAGAGATATATGCAGACGCCACAGGAAAATGCAAGCGGTTACGATAATAATTCACCAATTAATCACGTGAGTAAATTAAAAGGTAAATTTCTTTTGATTCACGGATCTGGTGATGACAACGTTCATGTACAAAACTCCATGCAGATGATGGAGGCGTTAATTCAGGCGAATAAACAATTTGATTCTCAGATTTATCCGGATAAAAATCATGGTATTTATGGAGGTAAGACAAGAATTCAGCTTTATAATAAAATGACTAACTTTATCAAAGAAAATTTATAATAAATAGCGCTTTATGGCAAACAACTCATTAAATAAAGAAGAATTTTTTGGACATCCAAAAGCCCTTTTTATATTGTTTTTTACGGAAATGTGGGAACGCTTTTCATTTTACGGAATGAAAGCATTATTGATATTTTATTTAACACGTTACCATCTTTTTACAGACGTAAACGGAAATTTATTGATAGGAAGTTATGCCGCTTTAGTATATGCAGTTCCGGTAATTGGAGGTTTTATTGCTGACCGGTATTTAGGCTTTAGAAAGGCAATTGTATTTGGCGGAATAATGCTTGTTTTAGGTCATTTAGGTATGGCTTATGAAGGAAATGCCGCAACACAATCTGTTACTGGCGAAATTATTCGGGATAATTCAGCGTTGCAAATATTTTATTTTTCTCTTTCGTTAATTATTGTGGGTGTTGGTTTTTTAAAAGCAAATATTTCATCGTTAGTTGGAGAACTGTATGAAGTAGGAGATAAAAGAAGGGATTCGGGTTTTACCTTGTTTTATATGGGGATCAATTTAGGGTCTTTTCTGGCTACTTTAATCTGTGTATGGTTGGGAGAAAAATATGGCTGGAGTTACGGATTTGGTGCTGCAGGTGTTGGAATGTTCTTTGGATTGGTAACTTTTATTTCGGGAAGAAAACTCTTGAAGGGAAAAGGAGAATCTAAAGTTCCGGAATTATTAGAGCAAAAATCTTTTGGTGTAAAGAATGAATGGTTAATTTATGCTTTGAGTGTTTTGTCTTCATTGGTTTTTTGGCAAATGGTACAAAGACATGAAGCTGTATCAATGACTTTAATGATAGCCGGTGCGGTCTCTGTGGTTTATATTATTTATTACAGCATTACTCAATTGGATAAAAAAGCCAGAGAGCAACTTATGGCTTTGACTATTTTAATTGTTTTTACGGTTATTTTCTGGGCTTTGTTTGAGCAGGCTTATACTTCATTAAATTTATTTGCAGACAGAATTTTAGATAGAGACTTTTTTGGGCACACTATTTCTGCTGGGCAATTTTTGAGTTTTAATGCTTTGTTTATTATATTGCTAGCTCCTGTTTTTGCATGGTTATGGGTAAAGCTTGGAAAATATAATCCAAATACAGCCGTAAAATTTTCTATGGCATTATTGCTGGTAGGATTAGGTTTTGGTTCTTTGGTTTTGGGTATAAGCTTGTCTGGACTTGGTAAAGTAGCGATGATTTGGTTGATCCTGACTTACTTTTTACATACTTGTGGAGAATTATGTTTATCTCCTGTTGGACTTTCTGCTGTTACAAAATTATCTCCGGCAAAAATCGTAGGATTCATGATGGGGGTTTGGTTTTTGGCTACAGCAAGTTCTGAATTTATTGCTTCTATTTTAGCAAACATAGCTTCAGTTGACACTTCAAATGGTACAGCTCCGGATTTAAATTTGGCAAAACAAAGTTATTTGGTGCTTTTTGAATATCTTTTTTATACAGGAATTGCGGTTGGACTTTTATTGCTAATACTTTCGCCGATAATCAAAAAACTAATGCACGGAGTAGATAAAGAATTAAATAATTAATATAAATGAGTCAGAACAATACAGATCAATTTTTTAAAAGTACCGTTTTAGGACATCCTGCCGGTTTATTCGTTTTATTTTTTACAGAAATGTGGGAGCGTTTTTCGTTTTACGGAATGCGTTCGTTGTTAATATTATTTTTAACCACATCTTTTGTAGATGGCGGCTGGGGATGGACTCGTGAAAATGCATCTGCACTTTTCGGTTCTTATGTAGGATTGGTTTATCTGTCTACCATGCTTGGAGGTTATTTTGCTGATAAAGTAATCGGTTTTCGATGGGCTGTTGTAGTAGGTGCAGTTTTAATGACGTTGGGGCATGCTTCTATGGCGGTTGAAACAGAATTTTCTATCTACCTTGGATTAGTGTTGTTGGTTTTTGGGAATGGTTTTTTCAAACCAAATATGACTTCTATTGTTTCAGAAATGTACAAAGACCGTCCTGAAAAGAAAGATGGAGCCTATACTTTATTTTATATGGGGGTTAATGCAGGCGCCTTTTTCGGAATTTTGCTTTGCGGATATTTAGGAGAAAAAGTGGGTTGGAGTTATGGTTTTGGGTTGGCTGGAATTTTTATGTTTTTCGGAATGTTGCAGTTTTGGTTGTCTCAAAATATTTTTGGAGATATTGGCTTAAAGCCTAATAAAGAAAGTAAAGCAAAAGCTGAAGCTTTGGATACTGACAAAAGAAATCCCTTCTCTCCATTGCAATTGGCAGCAATAGCTTTCTCTGCGATTGTAGCATTGTTATGGCTTTTAAACGATCCTGCATCAAAAATATCAGGAGGTAAAGTGAATCTTTTTTCTTTTCTTGGAGACAACGGAAATTCAATTGCAATACTTTCTGCATTGATCGTTTTTATTATCCTGTTGGTTTATAGATTTACACAATATTCTAAAATTACCAAAGAAAAATTAATAGCGGTAACTTTCTTTGCGTTTCTAACTATCTTCTTCTGGGCAATTTTTGAGCAGTCTCCAAACAGTTTGACCATTTTTGCCAGTGATTATACAGACCGTGTTTTGGTTGGAAATTGGAGTGTGATTTTTTTAGTAGTCAATTCATTAATTACGATTTTGCCTTTGGTTATTATAACCTGGGTTTTAATTTTATTGTTTAAACAGACATTTAAATTATACGCCATTGCAAATATTATTTTAAGTATTAGTTTTGTCATTATTTGGGCAATAGCAATCTGGATGTTGGTTAAAGATTATTATACTGCGGGTTATTTGTCTTTATCTGATGCAACACTGCAAACTTTGAAAATTGACAAGGTAACTACTGCGTTAACAGAAGTTCCGGCAACTTGGTTCTCTACATTGAATTCATTATTTATTATTTCGCTTGCGCCATTATTTTCTAAATGGTGGGAAAGCAAATACAATCCTTCTGCTAATTTAAAATATGGAATTGGAATGGGATTATTGGCTTTAGGAATGGCTTGCGTAGCTTTTGGAGCGAATGGTATTGAGCCGGGAGCAAAAACGGCTTCAGTAAGTATGATTTGGTTAATTCTTGTTTATCTTTTTCATACTATGGGAGAGCTTTGTATTTCGCCGGTTGGACTTTCGTATGTTAGTAAGTTAGTTCCTGCCCGTATGATTGCTTTTATGTTCGGGGTTTGGTATTTGGCTGTAGCTATCGGAATGAAAGGTGCGGGTATGTTTGGTGAGAATATTGATAAAATAGCCAATGAGCACGGGTTAAGTTACTTCTTTTGGATGTTGACGATTATATCAATTTTGGTTGCTTTGTTTTCAATTTTAATGACGCCTGTTATTAAGAAATTAATGCATGGGGTAAGATAGGTATCTGTGTTGATTCTGTTTAAATTTGAAGAAAATTAAAACCAAATGAAAAAAATATTTTTACTGACATTTTTTATTTTATGCTCTCTTGTGGTAGAAGCTCAGGAGTTAAATTGGCATACTGATATGAAACAAGCGGTTAAAATAAGTAATAAAGAAAAAAAGCCCTTGATGATATTATTCACAGGAAGTACTTGGTGTGGATGGTGTATTCGTTTGCAAAACGAGGTTCTAAAAACACCTGAGTTTAAAAAATGGGCTAAGGAAAATGTTGTTTTAGTTGAGTTGGATTATCCTAGAGGAGCTGTTCAAACGCCTCAAAATCCTGAGATTGTTAATCAAAACGCCGAATTGCAACAGGCTTTTGGAGTTCGTGGATACCCAACGGTTCACTTTGCAACCGCAGAAAGCAAAGATGGAAAAGTAAACTTTAATGGTCTTGGGAATACCGGTTACGTTGCCGGAGGTCCAACAAGCTGGCTGGCAGTTGCTGGCGCAATTATTAAATCTAAAAAAATGTAAAATCTTTTTTTATAATATTAAGAATCCTCTCATGTTCAAAAGTGAGAGGATTTTTTTGTTTAGTAGGGAATATGGTTGTTTTTATTGGTTGTTTTGCAGAATGTTGTTTTTTGATAAAATATTGCATTAAAAAAAACATATTGTATATTTTTAGTAATAAAAAATCTTGTATAATTAAAATATAATGTTAATTTCGTTTTGCTAACTAACCAAATCTTTTATACTATGATAAAAAAATTACTCCTATTAATTTTCTTTTTAGGTTCGATTACTCTTCATTCCCAAAATTTAGTTTGGAAGACGAGTATGGATGCTGCAATTGCTGCCAGTAATGATGAGAATAAACCAATGCTGATTTTTTTTACGGCTTCGAGTGCTCCGGCTAATCTTCAAAATGAAGTTTTTAAAACGCCCGATTTTGCAGTTTGGTCAAGAGATAATGTTATTTTAGTTAAATTAGATTTGTCTGATATCAATGCAACTGACAGTGATAAAGAGCAAAATATTAAACTTAAAAATGCATTTGGGGTTCAGGATTTGCCAGAAGTTTGTTTTGCAAGTGCTTCAGTTAGAAAAAATAAAACTACATTCCAGGCGCTTGGTAAAATTGGATACAAACCGGGAGGAGCAAAAGCATGGATTGCTGAATCTGATGCTATTTTGCATCCAAGCGAATAAAACTTAATTCAACAATTTATAATATCCCTTTTCATTGGTCGCGTGAAAAGGGATTTTTTGTTTGAGACAAGTCGCTTTCCAATACTTTTGGATGGAATATGAATTGGATGCATCGGCAATAATAATTTTAGGATGTAAATTGTTTATAATTCGATTCAGATTAATTTTTGGGGACTGGGTTAAAAGTAGAATATCAGGTTGTGTCTTTTTTTGATAAACACCAGAACTGTCAAGGATAAAAATCTTTTTGTTATTAAAATATAAGGTGTTCTTGATTTTTGTTTTCTTTTTTAAGTGGCTGAAATTGCCAACCAGATAAGAATTTAAAATGTTGTTTTTTGAGGAGGCTTTAAAAAAATCATCACTACAAAAAAAAGTAACATTTTCTCCATTTCTTTCAGAAATTATTGTTTTTTTCTTGATGTTGTAAACAATAATTTCATGTTGGCTTTGTATGTTTTTTTTAGTGAATAAAGAGGAAAGCTGTAAGATAATTACCGAGATAAGAACTCCGGTTAATTTAAAATAATTTGGTCTCTTTACCCAAATTATGCTAATTATTATCCAGAGATAAAATGCAAATAAATAGTAATTATTGAAACTGATATTTTTTATTACAAACGAATCAAAAGAAGCTACATAATGAATTATTTTATTTAATAGATAAATGCTTTTTTCTAAGATTTGAATTAAAAACAGAGGAGCAATATTAAAAACAGCCAAAATCATAACTAGTATTCCGGCAATCATGATGAAGGTTAATATTGGAATAATAACAATATTGGTCACAAAAAACAGACCCGGAAATTGATGGAAATAGTAAAGACATAAGGGTAGTGTTCCAATTTGTGCAGCAAAAGAAACGGTCAGTACATTCCAGAGGTTTAGTACAATTTTGTTTTTAGGAATCCATAAATTCTTTAATAATGGCTGTAGCCAAAGAATAAAAAACAGCGCCAAATAACTGAGTTGAAAACCTATGTCAAATAAAAAGTAAGGCTCAAAAAGTAATATCAAAAGTATGGAAACCAATAAAGTATGATAGGTATTATCGCTTCGGTGCAAATAATTTCCAATTGCGAGAAATGAAAACATCACGACTGAACGCAAGACACAGGGTGATAAACCGGAGATTATTGCAAATAGAATCAATGAAGTTAAAATAGCAATTAATTTTATAAAAGAACCTTTTGGTGTATTCCCAATTGGTTTTAGAATAAAAGTAATAAACAACATTATAAAACCTACATGAAGTCCGGAAACCGAAAGAATATGTGTAGCTCCTGAAAATTGATAATCCTGAACTATTTCAGGTGATATTTCTTGTCTTTGTCCTAAAATGAGTGCTAAGGCTACATTCATTTCAGTTTGATTAAAATCGTTTCGGGTAAGATTATTTACAATTCTTGTATGTAATTTTGCATTATAATACCAGATGTCTTTTTTAAATTTTTTATTAATGCTAAGCTCCGATTTTGTTGCGTAAATCTGTGCATAAATTTGTTTGTCTTTTAAGTATTTACCATAATCAAACTGATTTGGGTTTTTGGGTGAAGGGTTGTTTTGTAAGGTTGTTTTTAAACGGATTATATTTCCAATTATAAGGCGATCAGGTAAGCTGTCTTTTTGGATGTTTATAATAATTCTTCCTGAATAATTTTGATTTTCAATTTGGTTAATTAAAGCAATATATCTCTCATTATAATCATTTCCTTTTAATTTTTCACGGAGGCAGAGTGTTATGTTTTGTGGTTTTTCATAAGCTTTTTTGCAATTTGTATAATTTGTTTTTTGAAAAGATGCCGTATGAAATAGTAAAGTTAAACAGCCAATAAAAAAGGATATAAGATAAGCCGTTATGGTAAAGAAGATGGTAAATTTGCTGTTTTTACCGGATAATAAATAAGAGACTGAAAAGGTAAGCAGTAGCAAAATTACTGCAGAATTTATTAAAAACAGATCTGGTTGCCAATTATAGGCTGTCAAGACACCTGTTATGAAACAAATTGTAATTTTTGCCAAAGGAAATTTTAATACTTTCATAGTATAAAAGTATTAAAAATGTAGGAAAATATCGATTTTTTTAATTGAAAGTTATTCGACTATTCTGTTAATCTGAACAAATGAATTTTTATAGTAAGTTTCTTTTGTAGAAGAAATAATCACTCCTTTAGATGTTGAGGAATGTATAAACTTTATTTCGTCATGAGAAACTTCTGTTATAAGTCCAACATGATTAATCTGTCTGCTTTTATTGGTTTTAAAGAAAATTAAATCTCCTTTTTTGGCATCATCAGTTTTGATTATTTTTCCAATTTTTGATTGTTCATAGGAACTTCTGGGAAGTTTTATGTTTTCTTTTTCAAAAGTAGAAAAAACTAAACCGGAACAATCAAAACCAGCTTTGGTGGTGCCGGCAGCTTTATAGCGAACGCCAATATTATCTGTTGCTGTTTCGATCAGATTATTTACAATGTATTTTGACTCGTGTTTAGATTCTTTACTAACAGCAGTTGAGCTGGTTTTACATGATGCTAACAAAATAGAAAACAGTATTAGTAAGAAAGCTTTTTTCAAAATGATAAATTTTATTGTTTTTTTAAATCAGCAACAATAAGTTTTGCTGTTTTTTTACTGGCTCCAATTCCGCCTAGTTTTTGCTCCAAAATATCATAATTTCTAAACAATTTTTCACGATGAATTGGTTCTAATAATTTTTGTAATTCTTCTTTGATTCTTTTAGTGTTACAATCATTTTGAATCAATTCGGTTACAACTTCTTCATCCATGATTAAATTAACCAGAGAAATGTATTTTAGTGTAATAATACGTTTGGCAATTTGATAGGATGCCCAGCTTCCTTTGTAACATACCACTTCCGGGACTTTAAAAAGTGCTGTTTCTAAGGTTGCTGTTCCTGAAGTTACCAAAGCGGCTGTTGAAGATCGAAGTAAATCATACGTTTTATTCGAAATAAACTTGATGTTTTTATTCGAAATAAACTGCTGGTAAAATTCAAAATCCTGACTTGGTGCTCCGGCAATTACAAATTGATACTCTTTAAAATCATCAACAACGCTTAACATTACGCTTAGCATTTTTGTAATTTCCTGTTTGCGGCTCCCTGGTAATACAGCAATAATTGGTTTGTCACTCAATTGATTTTCTTGTCTAAAAACAGTTTCGTCAAAAACAGGCTGGTTATGAATCGCATCAATTAAGGGGTGTCCAACAAATTCTACAGGAAAGTCATGTTTGTCTTCGTAAAAGCTTTTTTCGAAAGGCAAAATCACAAACATTTTGTCTACATCATTTTTTATGGCCGTAATTCGGTTTTCTTTCCAGGCCCAAATTTGAGGCGAAATGTAATAATGAGTTTTATAATGTAATGTTTTGGCCCATTTTGCAATTCGCATATTGAATCCCGGATAATCAATAAAAATGATGACATCGGGTTTGAATTCTAAAATATCTTTTTTGCAGAATTTAATATTGTTTAATATGGTTTTCAAATTAAAGATTACTTCAACAAAGCCCATAAAAGCTAACTCACGATAGTGTTTTACTAAAGTTCCGCCTTTTTTTTGCATTAAATTTCCTCCCCAAAATCTAATTTCAGCTTCAGGATCTTCTTCATATAAGGCTTTCATTAAATTAGAACCGTGCAAATCGCCGGAAGCTTCACCTGCAATAATGTAGTATTTCATATGTAGATACTTATTGATTTTTATCGGTCATGTGTAATTCGCAGATCTTCACTGGTGTTTGAAAATAAGTTACGGTCATGCTCATTGCGTATGGCGATAGTATTTTTTAAAGGAATGAAATGCAAAGATAGTAACTTAAGTCAGTAAAGTTGAAATTGCCAAAACAATCACGGCTAAAATAACCCCGCCGGCCATAAATTCCTTATCTTTTTTTAGTAAAAATGCAAAAACAGCCAGGTCTAAAGTAGTACCTAATGTAATCACTTTTCCGAAATAGCCATTTTCTTTTATAGTTTGTAGACTTGTTGAAATATCAAATTTTGTAAAGAGGGCAATAAATAAGTAACTCCCAAGTAACGAAGTGAAAATTCCAATAATAAAACCTATGAGTATGTCTTTTTTATTCATTTAAATCCCAGGTGTTTAGTTGTTGGATGGCGTGATGAGCAGTTAAGTCAAATTGAACCGGGACTACAGAAATATATCCATTTTCTAATGCCCATTCATCAGTATCTTCACCCTTATCCTGGTTTACAAATTCACCTGCAAGCCAGTAATAGTCTTTCCCAAAAGGGGTTTGTCTTTTATCAAATTTCTCTACCCAAAGTGCTTTTGCCTGTCTGCAAATTTTAATGCCTTTGATTTCTTTTTCTTTTAATTTGGGGAAATTGACATTTAAAATAACACCTGGGGGTAATTTTTTTTCAAGAGTTTCTAAAACTATTTTTTTTATAAAAGTTTTTATAGGTTCAAAATCGGCATCCCAATTATAATCTAATAATGAAAAACCTATGGCCGGAATTCCTTCAATTCCTGCTTCAACTGCTGCACTCATCGTTCCTGAATAAATTACATTTATAGAAGAATTTGAACCGTGATTGATTCCGGATACACATAAATCAGGTTTTCTTTTCAAAATTTCATTCACTGCCAATTTTACACAATCAACCGGAGTTCCGGAGCAGCTATATTGTGTAATTGCTTCATTTTCTTTAGAAATTTTGTCCAGATAAAGCATATTATTAATGGTTATGGCATGTCCCATTGCGCTTTGCGGTTTGTCTGGTGCAACCACCACCACTTCACCAATAGCAGCCATAATATCGATTAAAGTCCTGATTCCTGGAGCTGAAATACCATCGTCATTTGTTACTAATATTAAAGGCTTTTTGTTTTTCATGGTAAAGAATTATAGTGAATATAAGATTTTGAAGACAAATGTAACAACAGATTTTCTTAGAATACTAACAAATAAATTAAAATTTGTCAACTAAATAATCTTCTTTTTTTGCGATTCAAAGATTTTCATATCTTTAACAAAAAATTATAGTAGACTTGGCTTTTTTGGCTTGGTTTTTACCATAACTTAGATTAAAAAATTGATGAATGCTATTATTAAATTTATGAAACGAAATTATAAAATCCTCATAGCCGTATTATGCTTGTCTGTAACCTTGTTTGCTTTCAGGGTAAATGCAGATAAAACTGTAGATCCGGATCCTAATAAAGACAAAATGCTTTTAGAGCTGTTGGCTTTTGTTATAGAAAAAGGGCACTATAATCCACCTCCTATAGACGATGTTTTTTCAAAAGGAATTTTCAAGGATTATATTGAGGCGCTGGATCCTTCAAAAAGATTTTTTCTACAATCTGACATTGATGAATTCAAGCAATATGAATTAATGCTGGATGATCAGTTCCTTAATAAAGACTTGACGTTTTTTAATCTTACTTACACAAGACTAATGAAACGTATGGAAGAAAGCAAAAAAAGATACAAAGTGCTGTTGGCGCAACCATTCAATTATAATATAGATGAAACTTTTAATGCAGATTATGAGAAAATCCCTTATGCAAAAAATGCTGCTGAAATAAATGAAAGATGGAGAATGCAAATTAAATTATCAACGCTTTCTTCTTTAGTAACAAAACAAAAGTTAGAGGAAGATAAAAAGAAAGCAGATCCTGCGTATAAAATAAAATCTTTTGAGACTCTTGAGAAAGAAACGCGTGAGAATTCTCTGAAATCATTAGATGATAATTTTAGTGTAATAAAAGATTTAGACAAGCAAGATTGGTTTTCTGTGTATGTAAATTCAATTATGACTCGCTTTGACCCGCACACCAGCTATTTTGCTCCAGAGGAAAAAGATCGTTTTGATGTAAATATTAGTGGTAAATTAGAAGGAATTGGAGCTCGTTTAACCAAGAAAAACGATTTTACTCAAATTGATGAATTGATTTCAGGAGGGCCTGCTTGGAAAGGGAAAGAACTTGAAGCCGGTGATTTAATTCTAAAAGTAGCACAAGGAAATGACGAGCCTGTAGATGTTGTAGGTATGCGTCTTGATGATGTTGTGAAAAAAATTAAAGGTCATAAAGGGACTGAAGTAAAACTTACGGTAAAAAAAGTTGACGGAACAATTAAAGTTATCTCAATTATCAGAGATGTAGTTGAAATTGAAGAAACATACGCTAAATCAAGTATTGTAGAGAGAAACGGGTTAAAATATGGAGTAATCTATCTGCCTAAGTTTTATATCGATTTTGAAAATAAAGATGGTCGTGATGCCGGTAAAGATATTGCATTGGAAGTTGAAAGACTTAAAAAAGAAGATATTAGCGGAATTGTGCTTGATGTGCGTGATGACGGTGGTGGATCACTTTCGACTGTAGTTGATATTGCAGGGCTGTTTATAGAAGAAGGCCCAATTGTTCAGGTAAAATCTGCCGGAAAAAAGAAAGAGGTTTTATATGATAAAGATAAAAAAATAGAGTGGGATGGTCCTTTGGTAATAATGGTAAACAGTTTCTCTGCTTCGGCGTCTGAAATATTGGCTGCTGCTATTCAGGATTATAAGCGTGGTGTTATCATTGGTAGTAAACAAACTTATGGTAAAGGAACAGTACAAACCGTTATCGATTTAAATCAGTTTGTTCGTAATAGTGATTTTGGTGATTTTGGAGCATTGAAAGCAACTGCTCAAAAATTCTATAGAATTAATGGTGGTTCAACTCAGTTAGAAGGAGTAAAAAGTGATGTCGTGATGCCTGATCGTTATGCTTATTTAAAAATGGGAGAACGTGATATGGATAATGCAATGCCTTGGGATAAAATAGATCCTGCGAATTATAATGTATGGAATTCAAACGAAAATTTTAATCAGGCGATACAAAACAGTAAACTTAGAATTGCTCAAAATCCGCAGTTTAAATTAATTGAAGATAATGCTAAATGGATTGATGTTAAAAACAAAGAAAATACGTATAGTCTGAATATTAAAAGTTTTAAAGCTACACAGGAACAAGTAGAAAGCGAAGGCAAAAAATATAAACCAATTGCGGACTATAAAAATAATTTGATTTTTAAATCATTGCCTTATGAAAATCTTGAAATGGCTAGTGATGCTTCTTTAAAAGAAAAAAGAGAAGCATGGCACCAGGCTTTAGCAAAAGATGTTTATGTAGAAGAGGCTTTGAATGTATTAGATGATTTGCAGTCTAAAAACAACATTAATAAACAAACGAATTCTTCTAAAATTAAAAAAGACAAATTAGTGAAATCTTAATTTTTTTGAAATTAGATAAAAGTTAAAGCTCCATATTGTTAAATTTATGGGGCTTTTTTTGAAAATGTATATCGCAGAAATATGAAAAAAATACTTGTTTTATTTTTAATTACGTTATTTATTTTTTCTTGTAAAAAAGAGGGGAGCGAAAAAAAAGTAACACTGCTTGCTCAGAATACTTTTGAAAATCAGTCGCAAAATCTTTCTCAATCAGGTTATTCAATTGCATATTTACCAACTTCTACAACCAGACAAATTGTAAAACACGATTATTATACATTATCGTACAATGAAAAATTTGAACAGGCTGAATGGGTAGCGTATGAGTTAAAAAAGGAGTATTTAAAAAATAATGATTTTAAAAGGCCTTATTTTATTGAAGATCCAAAAGTAACAACCGGGTCGGCAGACTGGAGAAATTATAAAAAATCCGGATATGATAAAGGGCATCTTTGTCCGGCAGGCGATATGGAGTTTGATAAAAAAGCGTATGATGATACGTTTTATACCTCTAATATTTCGCCTCAAAATCACGAATTTAATAGCGGAGTCTGGAATCGTTTAGAGAATAAAGTACGTTATTGGGCAGAAAAATATAATAATGTATATGTTGTTACAGGTGGAATTTTGAAGGATTCGGATAAAAAAATAGGAACAGAAGAAGTTTCTGTTCCTAAATATTTTTATAAAATTGTTTTGACTAAATCAGGAAAAGAACATAAGGCTATTGCTTTTTTAGTTCCAAATGAAAAAAGTCAAAAAGGAATTTACGAGTTTGTAGTTCCTGTTGAAACCTTAGAGAAAATGACCGGAATCAATTTCTTTCCTAATTTAAAAAATTTAAAAAGCAGTAAGGACTTTTAAGTCGGCAATAGTTGTTGTCGGATTTTCTGCTTTAAAAACAAAACTTCCTGCAACTAAAACATCTGCTCCTGCTTCTGCTAATTGTTTGGCATTTTTATTGGTCACACCACCGTCAATTTCAATAAGAGTTGAAGCATTTTTACGAGTAATCAGGGCTTTTAGTTTTTTAACTTTATCGTAAGTGTTTTCAATAAATGATTGTCCGCCAAATCCTGGATTTACACTCATAATACAAACTAAGTCAATATCGTTGATGACATCTTCCAATAAATCGATATTGGTATGAGGGTTAATGGCAACTCCTGCTTTCATTCCTTCAGCTTTAATAGCTTGTAAAGTTCTGTGCAGATGTGTACAGGCTTCGTAATGCACGCTTAAAATATTTGCTCCCAAGTCTGCAAAAGTTTTAATATAGCGATCCGGATCTACAATCATTAAATGTACATCAATTGTTTTTTTTGCATGTTTCGAAATGGCTTCTAATACAGGCATTCCAAAAGAGATATTCGGAACAAAAACTCCATCCATAATATCAATATGAAACCAATCAGCCTGGCTGTTGTTGATCATTTCGATATCACGTTGTAAATTAGCAAAATCAGCTGCAAGAACAGAAGGAGCAATAAGTGTATTCTTCATTGTGTGTAGTTGTTTAATGTAGAGGCACACAGCAGTGTGTCTCCTGTAGTTTATTTTTTGCAAAGGTAATTATAAAAAATAAAAAACTCCGGTAATCAGCCGGAGTTTCAATCATCAATCAAAAAACGAACAGTCAATCAAACTGTTGTTTGCTGTTAGTCGAAAGTCAAATGTCTAAAAGTCAAAAGAGACTTTTGGACTTTATGAACTTTCTAACTTTAAGACTAATTAGCCTAAGTATGTTTTAAGGATTTTACTTCTTGAAGTGTGTTTTAATCTACGGATAGCTTTTTCTTTAATCTGACGAACACGCTCACGAGTTAGGTCGAAAGTTTCTCCAATTTCTTCCAAAGTCATTGGGTGCTGATCGCCAAGACCAAAATACAAACGAACAACATCAGCCTCTCTAGGAGTTAATGTTTCTAATGAACGCTCAATTTCAGTACGAAGAGATTCGTGAATTAATTCTCTGTCTGGGTTAGGAGATTCTCCAGAACGTAAAACGTCATAAAGGTTAGAATCTTCCCCTTCAACAAGAGGTGCATCCATTGATAAGTGACGACCAGAGTTTTTCATAGACTCTTTTACGTCATTTACAGTCATGTCAAGTTCTTTTGCAATTTCCTCAGCAGAAGGTGGGCGTTCGTTAGATTGCTCTAATAAAGCGTACATTTTGTTGATTTTATTGATAGAACCAATTTTGTTTAATGGTAAACGAACAATACGAGATTGTTCTGCCAAAGCCTGAAGAATCGATTGACGAATCCACCATACGGCGTAAGAAATAAATTTAAAACCACGAGTTTCATCAAAACGTTGAGCCGCTTTAATTAAACCTAAGTTTCCTTCATTAATTAAGTCAGGAAGAGTTAATCCTTGATTTTGATATTGTTTAGCCACAGATACTACGAAACGTAGGTTGGCTTTTGTTAGTTTTTCTAATGCTCTTTGATCACCGGCCTTTATTCTTTGTGCTAATTCTACCTCTTCATCAGCGGTAATTAGGTCAACTTTTCCAATTTCTTGTAGATATTTGTCTAACGATGCAGTTTCACGGTTGGTTACCTGCTTGGTGATTTTAAGTTGTCTCATGTTGTTGTCTCCCTATTTTTTTAAAGTGTACAAATAGTTATACGTAAGAAGTATCAAAAAAGTTACAAAGGGTTGATATTTTTTTTAAAATAATAAATCTATCGGCTATTTTTTATCTATGTAACAATCTATCTTGCTGATTATACGGTTGAAAATAGATTTTGTGCTTTAATGTCTGGCTATTATGAAGATTTATAATTGGTTATTGATCGGTATTTTTATGACTTTTTTTATCATTATAAAATAATCCTAAAGCCTGTATGGGGTAAGTATATTAAGTTTTTTGTTTCAGTGAATGTGTTTTGATATTAATAACATAAGTTGAAATTTTTTGAAACGAAAAACCCCAAATTCATTATTTGAATTTGGGGTTTCCTATGAATAAACCTTTAGTAAACTAAGATCTGATTACTCTTTTTTCTCCTCACGTGGAGGTCTTTGTAAAAGTGCTTTTCTTGACACTTTTTCTTTTTTAGTTTTAGGATCAACGCCTAAGTATTTTACTTGGAAAACATCTCCCATGTTTACAACATCAGTTACATTTTCTGTACGCTCCCAGGCTAATTCAGAAACGTGTAATAAAACTTCATTTCCTGGCGCAGCAGTATATTCTACTACAGCTCCAAAATCTAGCATTTTAATTACTTTTACCTCATAAGCTTCTCCCATTTGTGGTTTGAAAGTGATTGACTTAATTTTAGCCAGTACTGCTTCAATTCCGGCAGGATCTGTACCTAAAATTTCGATAACACCTTGCTCATCAACTTCGTTAATAACGATTGTTGTTCCGGTAGCTTTTTGTAATTCCTGAATTACTTTTCCACCAGGTCCAATTAACGCTCCAATAAAGTTTCCAGGAATAGTTCTGGTAATGATTTTTGGTGCATGAGCTTTTACATCGACTCTTGGAGCAGCGATTGTCTCAGTTAATTTTCCTAAAATGTGTAAACGTCCATCACGAGCCTGAGCTAAAGCTTGTTCCATGATATCATAACGTAATCCGTCAATTTTGATATCCATTTGACAAGCAGTGATTCCGTCAGCAGTTCCAGTTACTTTAAAGTCCATATCTCCTAAGTGATCTTCGTCACCTAAAATATCAGACAATACAGCAAATTTCTCTCCGTCAGTAATCAATCCCATAGCAATTCCAGAAACTGGTTTTACCATTTGAACTCCAGCATCCATTAAGGCCATTGTTCCGGCACAAACAGTTGCCATAGAAGAAGAACCGTTAGATTCTAAAACTTCAGAAACAATACGAATTGTGTAAGGACAATCAACAGGAATCATATTTTTTAACGCTCTTTGAGCTAAGTTACCGTGACCAACTTCTCTTCTTGAAGTTCCTCTTAATGGTTTTGCTTCACCAGTAGAGAAAGGAGGGAAGTTATAGTGTAAGTAGAATTTCTCTTCACCTTGTTCAGATGGAGAATCGATTTGGTTTGCTTCTCTGGAAGTTCCTAAAGTTACAGTAGCCAAAGCCTGAGTTTCTCCACGAGTAAATAAAGAAGAACCGTGAACTCTTGGTAAATAGTCAGTTTCACACCAGATTGGTCTGATGTCAGTAGTTTTTCTACCATCTAAACGAACTCCTAATTCTAAAACTACATTACGAACAGCTTCTTTGTTTGTTTTGTAGAAATATTTAGAAACTAAATCACCGTCAGCAGCTAATTCTTCTTCAGTAAATAAAGCTTTTACTTCTTCTTTTACTTCAGCAAATGCAGCGCCTCTTTCGTGTTTAGCTGAACCAACTTTTGCAATAGCATAAATTTTATCGTATGCAGCAGCTTTTACTTTTTTGTAAATTTCTTCGTTTTCTTTCTCACCTTCGTAAGTACGAATTTCTTTTTTACCAAAAGCAGCTTGTAAACGCAATTGCGCCTGAATTTGTACTTTAATAGCTTCGTGAGCAAATTTGATAGCTTCGATCATTTCAGCTTCTGAAATTTCTTTCATCTCACCTTCAACCATTGCTACAGAATCCATAGAAGCTCCAATCATCATATCGATATCAGATTTTTCTAATTCTTCTCTGCTTGGATTGATTACTAATTTTCCGTCGATACGTGCAACACGAACTTCAGAAATCAAGTTGTAAAATGGAATATCTGAAACGGCTAATGCTGCAGAAGCAGCTAAACCAGCTAAAGCGTCTGGCATCACTTCTTCGTCGTGAGACATTAACTGAATCATAACTTGTGTTTCAGCATGGTAATCATCTGGGAAAAGCGGACGTAATACACGGTCAACTAATCTCATTGTTAATACTTCGCTGTCGCTTGGACGTGCTTCTCTCTTAAAGAAACCTCCCGGAAAACGACCTGCTGCTGCGAATTTTTCGCGATAATCTACCGTTAATGGTAAAAAATCAACGCCTGGGTTTGATGTGCGAGCTGAAACTGCTGTTGCAAGTATCATAGTGTCGCCCATTCTTACTACTACAGAACCGTCTGCTTGTTTGGCTAAACGTCCTGTCTCGATTGTGATGCTTCTGCCATCACCTAAATCGATTTTTTCTACAAATAATTGTGGAATCATAAATTTTTTCCTTATTGATTATACAATGGGTTTTAGTTGTGTTGTAGTTGTTGTGTGTAGTTGTTGTCTAAAACCTAATGAAAAACCAAACTTTTTTTCTTGTAAATGCTTGTAATGTAAAAACAAAAAGAGGCACTCTCGCACCTCTTTTCTATATTGATTATTTTCTGATATTCAATACTTTGATAATCTCACGATATCTGTTGATCTCTTTCTTTTTCAAGTAATCCAACAAAGCTCTTCTTTTACCTACTAATAGTACAAGAGAACGCTCAGTGTTATAATCGTGACGATTTTTTTTCAAGTGTTCCGTTAAGTGTGAAATTCTGTACGTGAACAATGCAATTTGACCTTCTGCGCTTCCAGTGTTTGTTGCACCACCGTGTTGTGCGAAAATCTCTTCTTTCTTTTCTTTACTTAAATACATTCCAATATTATTTAATGATTTTTATGTATGTCAATACAACTTTTGTAAGACGGGTGCAAAATTACTATTTATTTTTGGAAATACAAGATAATGGTAAATTTAAATTTAGAACCATTAAGAGTTTTATGTTTTATTGGCTGTTTGTATGGTAATTGGCAGTGAGTATAGAACTCTTACAGGAGTTCCTCTTCTTATACCGGGATTCCATTTTTTAGCATGCTTAATAACAGTGATTGCACTTTCGTCTAATCCATGTCCAATGCCTTTTAATATCTTAGGTTCAATTAAACTTCCATCTTTGTCAACTATAAAAGTCAGATGTATTTTTCCGGATACTTTGTTTCTTGCTTCTACTGGAATATACAATGATTTGCCTACATAGCTGTAAAATGAACTCATTCCTTTTTTGGGGCTTGGACGTTGATCCAAAACAGTATAAGGATATTCAATATTTAGAGAATCTTTACTTATGCCTGAAACTAATTTTCCATTTTCATAAGTTTCAGTAAAAGTGGTTTTGCTTTTAAGGTTTTTTCCTTTCCATATACCCTCTGGAAATCCATTTTTGACTTTTCCGCTTTCTTGTTGATGTTCTGTTACAATTTCATAATCACCATCTCCATTCGTAACTTTTTGTTCTTTCTGTGCGGTCCAGTAATTATTAATTTTCCATTCTTCTTCTCCTTTTTTATTCTGAGAATATTCTAATTCGGATTTGATGTTCCCATTTTCGTACCAGTTATATTCTTTTCCTATTTTCTTTCCGTCGGAATAGTTTTGTATTGATTTTTTATTTCCATTTTCATAGTAAGTTAGGAACTGTCCGTCTTTTTTTATAATATCTTTGTTTAAAGTTGTTCCTATAGATTTTATCGCAAAGGATTTGTAATATTCTTTGAAAACATATTTTTCTTTGTTAGAAAAATACGCCTCAATAAGTCTGGTATATTTGTAATTGTCTGCTGTAGTCTCTGCCCATAGTGAATCCAGATAAATTAGTTTACTTGCTGCAACAGGATTTTGAGAGAATAATTTGATTGAAATTAAAAATAATAATAAGCGCACTGTTGTTTTCATGAATGAAGCATAGATAGATTAGATGTGCTAAAGTAGTATTTTTATTATAATTTAAAAATTTCAATTAAATCTTCTGAAATATTTGCTGATTTTATTTTATCTGAGGCTTTTCTTGGACACAGGTTTCTCGCTTAAAGAAGTGTAAGAGGTTTTTACATTGTTTGCATCTGTACTTACTCCTGAAATTAAAATGCCTTTGTCGTAATTATCCGTAAACGAAATGTTTTTGGCTAAATCATTTCCCTGCCAGAGACCTTGTTTTAAACCGTTTTTTATTTCTCCTTTTTGAGTTATAAATCCATCAACCTCTTCATATTCTCCCTTTCCGTCAACAACGGTTTGATTTTTATTTTCATCCCAAAAATTCACTATTAAAGTCTGAGATGTTTTTGTTTTGGGATTCCAAAGATTGTGTTTTTCAGATTTTTTACTCTGATTTTTGTACCAATTAATTTCTTTGCCAATTTTATGATCTTCAGAATAATTTATAACAGATTGCTTTGCTCCGTTTTTGTAATAGTAAATAAACTCTCCGTCTTTTTTCAGATTGTCTCGGTCTAAAGTAGAACCTGTCATTTTTTTTCTTCCGTTTTTGTAAAAGTCGGTAACAACGTAACGGACACTTTTCTGAGAATAATTGGTAATTACTCTGGTGTAAGCATAATTTTCGGGTGTAGTTTCATGGTATAATGAGTCAAGAAAAATTTTTTTCGAGACCATGTTAATTTGTGCAGATAGATTGACTGAAATTAGAAAGAGGGACAATATGAAAATGCTTTTTTTCATTCAGATCTATTTTTTACAATAAAATAAAAATAGGATTTCTAGAATAATTGGGCAACTTCTTGATTTACAAATTCTAAAAATCGTTCGTCAGCTGCTGTAAAAGGGTCGATTACATGACTGTCTATGTCAATTTGTCCAATATTTACTCCGTTTACAAATAAAGGTACAACAATTTCTGATTTTACAGTAAAACTGCAGGCGATATAATTATCCTGAGCTGCAACATCCGGTACGACAAAATTTGCGTTACTTTCTGCAACTTGTCCACAAATCCCTTTCCCAAAAGGAATTACGGTATGATCCGTTTCTGCACCTACATAAGGCCCTAAATGCAAGGTTTTGTTTTCATGATTGGCAAAATAAAAACCAACCCAATTGTAATATTTTATATTTACATTTAATAATTGACAGATTGTCAACAATTTTTCGTCTCTAGTTATATTTGCATCAGCTACAATAGCGCTTATTTTGGGTTGTAATTCCTGAAATGTCATGATGTGAAAATTTTATACAAAAGTATTTAAAGCTGAACTCAAAAAATACATAAATTTGAAAAAAAAAATCCCTTGAAAAAATATTTAGTTCAATTTAAGCCATTCCTTATTTTTATAGGGACTTTTTTTGCCGCTTATATTTTGCTTACCATAATTTATAAAAGTTATCTGAATAGTTTTGAGTCAAATGAAATTGACGAAATAACTGTTGCTGTTGGTTCTAATGTCTATTGGTTAATGGATGTATTTAATTGTGATGTGCTGATTCAGAAAAGTTCATTAGGATCTTATTTGGAAGTTTGGTACAATAAGTCTTATGTTATCCGAATCGTAGAAGGATGTAATGCTGTAAGTGTGATGATTTTATTTGTTTCGTTTGTGCTTGCTTTTTCAGGGAAACTTAAAACAACTTTATTGTTTGTTTTATCGGGAACTCTTTTTATTTATATTTTAAATGTAATCAGAATTGCATTATTAGCTGTTTTGTTGTTCTGTTATCCTGAAAAACTGCATCTTTTGCATGGTGTTCTTTTTCCGTTAATTATCTACGGATTGGTTTTTATCTTATGGGTATTTTGGGTGAATAAATTTTCAAAATATGCTAGATAGATTGTTAGAACATAAAGATAAAATTCTGATTACAGTAATTGTTGTTTTGTGTTTTGGACTGATTCGTAGTTTTGAAAGTCAATTATTTTATGACCCTTTTTTAGAATATTTTGAATCTGATTTTACCAATAAAACATTACCGCGATTAAACACTTTAAGATTGTTTTGCAATCTGTTATTTCGTTACGGTTTAAATACAATTCTTTCCCTTGTTTTGATTTATACACTTTTTAAAGACAAGGAGATTTTAAATTTTAGTGCAATTTTATACCTCTTCTTTTTGGTAATGCTTTTTGGTGCGTTTCTTATTATTGTCGGATATTTTCCGGATAAGAGCTGGCTTCTTTTTTACGTGAGAAGATTTATTATTCAGCCCATATTTGTATTGCTGTTTATTCCTGCATTTTACTATCAGCAGCAAAATCTCAAAAAATAACATTTTATTAGATTTTTTTTAAAGCTTTTTAAATACTTTTGCAGTATGAATTTAAAGAAATGCACAGGATTATTTTTAGCGTTCCTATTGTTGGTCTCCAACATAGGGTTTGCTTTTGATGTGCATTATTGCCAGGGAAAAATAGCTTCAATTTCATTAAATACTTCAGTATCGGTTTCTCCTGAAAAAAAATGCTGTGGTGCCAAAGAAAAAAAATCTTCCTGTTGCAAAGACAAAGTAGTTCATTTTGAAAAACAATCAGATGATGCTACTTTTAAGATTTTCTTTTTTCAGATTGCTTTTCCGGCAGTAATTCAGGAATTCAAACCAATTGCTTTTTTATCGATTCCAAATTTTAAAAGCAAACAGGTCATTTCGTATTATTCTGATGCGAATGCGCCCCCTTTATATAAATTATATCATCAATATATTTTTTACGCCTGATTTTAATGTTTTAGAATCAAGTCACTATGGCTTGTATTTTACTGTTAGATTTTTCCTCAATTGAAAAAAATCTAAAACTGTTTCTAAAATAATATTAAAATCTTTTTTTATGCAAAAAAATATCATGCTTTTTGTGATGGTTTTGCTTTCTGTTTCTGTGTTTGCACAAGAAGACTTAGAGGAAGTAAAAATCACAAAAAAGCAAAAAGGACTTAAGAAATCCTATACACTTACTGCTAACACTTCTGTAATTACAAGTAAAGAACTGCTTAAAGCAGCTTGTTGTAATCTTGCAGAAAGTTTCGAAACTAATCCGTCAATCGATGTCAATTTTTCTGATGCTTTAACCGGGACTAAACAAATAAAAATGCTGGGCTTAACGAGTCCGTATCTAATGATTACCGAAGAAAATATTCCTTCGGTTCGAGGTGCTTCTCAAGCGTATGGATTGTCATTTACGCCGGGAACCTGGATAGAAAGTGTTCAGATTACCAAAGGTGCCGGTAGCGTTATTAATGGTTATGAGAGTGTTTCGGGACAAATCAATACAGAACTTTTAAAGCCTTTAAATGATATTCCGTTTTTTCTGAATGCTTATGGTTCTACCGATGCCCGTTTTGAACTGAATACACATTTTAATAAAAAATTATCAGATAAATGGGCGACAAGTTTGTTTGTTCATGGAAATGCCCGTGTGGCTAAAAACGATATGAACGATGATGGTTTTCTGGATAATCCGTTAGGAAAACAAATCAATGTTTTAAACAGATATCAATATTACAATCCCGAAAGCGGCTTGGTAAGTTTTATTAATTTCAGATATATGAATGATAAAAAACAAACCGGAGAAGTTGATTTTGACAAGGATACAGATCGTGGAACGACCAATCGTTGGGGGTCAGAAATCAATACAGAACGTTTTGATGTTTCGACAAAAATTGGGTACGTTTTTAAAGACATGCCGTATCAAAGTATAGGTTTTCAAAATGCTTTTAACAGTCATAATCAAAACTCTTATTTTGGGCTGAATTTGTATGATATTAAGCAGAATAGTTTTTATTCGAATTTAATTTTTAATTCGATTATCAGTAATACGATGCATAAGTTTTCGACCGGTTTAAATTTTACTTATGATGAATATCGCGAATTTGTAAATGTAAACGATTATAGCCGTATTGATAATTCGGTTGGGGCATTTTTTGAATATACGTATGATAACACGGATAATTTTAGTTTGATTTTGGGAGGAAGAGTAGATAACCATAATCGTTTAGGATTTTTCGTAACGCCTCGTTTACACATGCGATACAATCCCTGGAAAGATGGAGTTGTTCGTTTTTCTGCAGGAAGAGGAAAACGCTCGGCGAATATTTTTGCCGAAAATCAACAGCTTTTTGCAAGTTCGAGAACTTTTTCGATTTTAGATAATAGCGGGAAAATTTATGGTTTGAATCCGGAAATCGCATGGAATTATGGTTTGAGTTTTTCTCAGAAATTTAAAATTTTCAATAAAAATGCCGAAGCAGGTTTCGATATCTACAGAACCGATTTTCAAAACCAGGCAGTTGTTGATTTGATGCAAAGTCCACAGGAAGTTTTGTTTTATAATTTAAAAGGAAATTCATTTGCAAATAGTTTACAGGTAGAGTTTAATTATGAGCTAATTCATAATCTGAATTTGAGAACCGCTTATAAATATTATGACATTCAAACAGATTATTTAAGAGGAACTTTTCAGAGACCATTGCAGGCAAAACATCGTTTTTTAGGAAATCTTGAATACGAAACCAATTTGAATAATGATAAACAATGGAAATTTGATTATACCTTTAATTGGTCGGGAAAACAGCAATTGCCTTATACAGCTTCAAATCCTGTGGCTGATCAGTTTCCTGGTTTTTCACCAGCTTATGCTGTTATGAATGTTCAGGTAACCAGAGTTTTTTCGCCAGTTTTTGAAGTTTATATTGGCGGAGAGAACATTGGAAATTACAAACAGGAGAAAGCAATTTTAGGGGCAGATGATCCATTTGGTACTAACTTTGATGCTTCTGTAGCGTATGCACCAATTTTCGGGCAGATGTATTACGCAGGGTTACGATTCAAAATTAAATAAGGATTAATGCCAATGTCAAAGATCAATGGCAATTACAATTTTAAAATAAAAACAACTTTAATAAAAAATAATAAACAAATGAAAAATATAATTGTAACATTAGTATTAGTAACTTTTTTAGGGTTTTCGGCTCAGGCTCAAACTAAAAAAAATAAGAATTTAAAATATACTACAGCGGTAAACGGAAATTGCGAACAATGTAAAAAACGAATCGAAAAAGCAGCCTTTAGCGTTCCGGGTGTAAAAACTGCCAATTGGGATATAAGCTCACATCAGCTTACCGTTATTTTAAATGAAGAAAAATGCTCAACAGCCGATCTAAATAAGGCAGTTGCAAAAGTAGGACATGATACCAAAGAAGTAAAAGCAACTAAGGAAGATTATGATAATTTACACTCTTGTTGTAAATATGAAAGAGAATAATTATTCACGGCCCGGGTTTTAATGTCCGGGCTTTTTAATAGTTAATTTATGTTTAAAATATCATATTTTATTGTAGTTAAACTAAATTATTGTTACTTTCACAGCCTTATAATTTCAATGATAAACCTATATAGTATATGAATAATTTTGACTGGACGCAATTAATAAATCCTGAGTTTTATATTAATTTAAGCCTGGGAGGAGTTCAAATTGGTTTGTATATTGTATTGTTTATTGTTTTTGCCGAAACAGGACTTTTTGCAGGTTTTTTTCTGCCTGGAGACAGCTTATTGTTTTTAGCGGGAATCTACAGTCGCGAACTCATAGAGAATATGATTTTTATTCCTAATGATTTTTTAAATGTCTTCTTATTGTCACTTTTGGTAGCGGTCATGGGAGTTTTAGGCAATATGACCGGGTATTGGTTTGGAGCCAAAAGCGGTTATTATTTATTTAAAAAAGAAGATAGCTTTTGGTTTAAAAAGAAATACCTCTTACAATCGAAGGACTTCTTCGAAAAGTATGGAGGTAAGGCTATTATTTATGCAAGGTTTTTGCCAATTTTCAGGACATTTGCCCCAATTATAGCAGGTATAG
Organism: Flavobacterium pectinovorum; assembly: GCF_022802975.1. Lineage (GTDB taxonomy): Bacteria > Bacteroidota > Bacteroidia > Flavobacteriales > Flavobacteriaceae > Flavobacterium > Flavobacterium pectinovorum_B. The sequence continues at coordinate 34,562 of NZ_JAFEVZ010000006.1, read as the reverse complement.
TTTCTATGGATAAAAAGAAATTTATGTTTTATAATATTTTAAGTTCTTTTTTATGGTCTTTTATACTAATCTTCTCCGGGCATTATTTATATGGCGTGTTTTTAAAACAAGGAATTGATTTGAAACATCATATTGAATATATAATTGTTATCATTGTAATTATTTCTACATTTCCTGTTTTATTGAAGCTTTTGAAGAAAAGACCAATTGAGAAAATCTAATTTTTACTTTAATAAAAATTAGATATTTCCAAAAAGATTAAAAATGGATCTTGCAAAACGCGAATTATTTTTTTCTTCTACAGTTTCATAACATGAAAAGCCTAAAATAATTTTAATTCCGGGAGGAATACTGTTGAGAATGTCTCTTTTTTGTTCGTCTAAAAGTAATTTTAGACTTGAAGTTACTTCTGCATTGTGCTTTAAGTAGGAAATAATAAGCAAAGTAGAAAAGTTTAAAACCTCACGTGCAGTTTCGCTTTTAATGCCAACTTCATTCGAAATCATTTCGGTAATTCTGGCTTTTTTAGTGGTAAAAATCTGTTCTAAAAGTTGGTTTCCTTCCAGTTTGTAGTTATCATCCACAGACAAAATGCGTGAAGAAGTAAAATCAATTTCTTTGTAAAATATTGATTTTTCGACAAGATTAGTCATTTCTTCTAATGTTTTCTCCTCAAAATTGTTATAGCATCCCATCAAAACAGTTCCTAACGAAACATCGATAGCCTTAATTAATAAGGCATCATTTTCGAAATAAAATTTATTTAGTTTGGAGATAACATTGGAAGAGATAAAACGGCGTAGTTCAATTTGTAGATTTGGGGTCATAATTGTATTACTGGATTAATTAATTATTTGCTGTCAATAATCGATTAAATGTGGTATTTTATCGATTATGATGATAAAAATATAAAATATATTAACATATCCAAAAAATAAGTTAAATATTTTGTTTTATCTTTTTTTAAATTTATTTAACAAAAAAGGATAATATCAATAAATATCACGCTTAGTTCTTAAAATAAAGTGATAATTATTTAAAAATAATTTTTATTTTTATTCCAATAGGTTTTGAAAAATAAGAAAAAACTTAAATGTTAATTATACAATTAAAACAATGAATTTTTATTTTGCCAGATAATAGTAAGAAATAGGCCTAAATAAATAACGCAAAATAAAAAATTAATAAAACTAGAGGCTAAAAAACCAATTAATGATCCTGTCGCAGCCTTAAATGCTCTTTTGTGATTTTTTGAATCGTACAACATTTCGCCTATAAAAGCACCTGCAAACGGACCAATAATTACTCCAAAAGGTATTGGTGCGAGAATGCCAACTATCAAACCAATATTGGTTCCCCAAATGCCGTAGGAACTGCCACCAAAGCGTTTAGTTCCTTTTGCAGGAATCGTGTAGTCTAAAATTGTTATGATAACCATAATTATAAAAGAGATGCCTAAAACCCAGTAATTGTTTTCGACAGCTTTGGTTAAATACAATAATAGTAAACCAATCCAACAACTGGATAAGCCCGGTAAAACAGGTAAAAAACTACCTAGTATTCCAATAATCATGCATATAAAACCAAGTAATACTAATAATAAATCCATACTGTCTTTTGTGAATTTTGAATATAAATTTTATGAATGTTCATCTGTTTGAACATTATTTATAAAAGTAATAGAAAAATACCTGAAAATTCTCTTTGAAAGAATATTTGCAATACAAAGCTTCCCCAAAAAAATAATTGTATTTTTACATTATTAGTCCAATTAACATCAAAATCTTGAAGCGGTTTTATCTTTTTTTATCTTTTATCTTTTTCAATTCTTGTCAATACTTTGAGAAGCAGGTGCCTTCTGAAAAAGAATTACTTCAAAAAGAATTAAAATCAATCAATTGGAAAGAAGTTGATGAATACCCGTCAGTTGCAGATTGCGAGAAAGTAAATGATAAAAAAAAGCGCCAACAATGTTTTTTCGAAATTATGTCACAGCTCATTCAGCAAAAATTAGACATAGATACACTCTCGATTTTATACCCGGAATTAGATACTATAGAAGTAAAAGTAACTGTTTTTCCTGATGCTACAATTAATTTTGAACCACAATTCCCTAAAGATTCAGTGACTTATGACACGATAAAAATTGACAGTATCCTTCGTGCCCGATTAATTGATTTTCCAAAAGTAAATCCTGCTATAAAACGAGGAATTCCGGTAAAAACACAATTTATTTTACCTGTAATTCTTAAGGAAAAAGATGTTAAATAGAATAAGGAGCTATTCCTGCTGTCCGCTGTATCTTTTTGTTTTTAAAGAAAAAACAAAAAGGATGTCGCTTCCATCAGGGCTAGGGCATCGGGATTCTAATAAAATTATATTTTAAAACGACGTTCTTTCCACTCATAAGAACCAAACAAACTGTACAAAGCCACAGCCGAACTAAAAAAAGGATACAATAAGCTGCTTAATATCAAATGCTTTATTCTGGTTTTTGTCAAAAACTGATTGGTGATAAAAAGCAAAACAAAATCTACAGCAAATTTTAAAATTACATATAAACCCAAAAGTCTGAAAGACCAAATCCTAAAACAAAAAAACACAAAACCAATTACAAAACCAAGGTTTCCAAAAAAGACAATTAAACCTAAAAACTTTCCAAAATTGCTTTGATATGAACTTGTTTTTGCTGCCCAGCGTACTCTCTGATAAAATAAAGACTTCCAGTTTTCTGTTGGTTTGGTAACCACAATAGTTTCTTCAGCTTTTAAATAATGAACTTCATTAGGAAATAAATTAGCCGCTTTTTGCAACATAAAAACATCATCACCGCTGGCAATTTTATCATTTCCTTCAAATCCGTTTACTCTTTCAAACAAAGATTTTGTGTAGGCAAAATTAGCTCCGTTACACATAAAAGCTTTTTTAAGACCAAAACTTCCAATCGTAGCGCCTTGTAAACTTGTTAAATCTAATTGTTGAAAATAATCTAAAAAGGAGTTTTTACAGTTGTAAGAAACGGCACCGGCCAACATAAAAACGCTATTTTGCTGAATGTAATTATCAAATGTCAACAGCCAGTTTTCAGGCACAATACAGTCTGCATCCACAGTAATTACCCAATTGGTTTTTACGAGCTGCATTGCCGTAGCAATAGCGTCTTTTTTTGGCGAATTCGAAACCCGAATATTATCAATCACAGAAACCTGGAACCTGAAACCTGAAACCTGAAACTTTTCTTTAGAACTATCATCCACCAAAATCACTTCAAATAAATCATTCGGGTAATTCAGTCTTAAAAAACTTTCTAAAAGATGGGGTAAATTATCCGCTTCATTTCGAAAAGGAACAATAATAGTAAAATTCGTTTGTGGTGTTAAATTCGTCTTTTCATATTTTTTTACTTTGGCAAAACCATAAATAAGCAAGCCAATACTTATTGTGTAAATACTTAATATGACGAATAAAGCCAAACTCATGCTGTAGTGTTTTTTGTTTTAAAATTCAATACATAATAGCTTCCTAAAATAACCGGTAAAACTACATTTAAAAACCACATTAGCGTACTGATAAAAACCACTATCCATTCGTTTACACCTAAAATTTTGAAAAAATAAATAGCAACACTTCCTTTTACCGCAAAATCTAAAAACTGAAAAGTGGGCAGGGAAGAGGCTAAAAAATAAACTGATGTAACGGCTGCCATTAATGTTAAATAAGGAAGTTGAACATCAAAAGCTAAAAACAAAAAGTAATATTGATGCGAGAAAACCAAATAACGGCAGATTCCTAAAACAATATTCTTTTGATGAATCGATTTCGGAATCTCATTAATCTTACGAATTAATTTTTCTATTGAGTATTCTTTAATTTTGATCTTTTTTATCGAAAATAAAAACATTAAGATTGCTAAAAATCCACCAAACAAAATTAGTACGGTTTTAGTTGTAATAACATTGTATTGAGCGTTAAAATAAAGTAACCCGAAAAGACCAAAAATAATGGTTAAAATCATCTGGATTCCATTGCAGATTAAATTCAGAAAAACGACTTTTTTAGCTTCTGATTTTTGAAAATAAAGTGCTTTTCCGGCATATTCTCCAACTCCGTTTGGTGTAAAAATTCCGGCTGTTAATGCTGCAAGAACCTGTTTTGTAGCTTCTCCTAAAGAAATCGGATGAATAACTTTGGCTAAATTCTGCCATTTTAAAATTTCAAAATACCGATTCAGAATGCTTAAAAGTAAGATAAATGCAATTCCCAAAACCGACTGATTTTTACGAAATACGGTTATGAATTTTTGCCAGTCCAGTTTATCGTTATTCGCCAACTGATTATAAATAAAGTAAAATGCACTACCTACAATCAAAAGTTTGATTAGAAGAACAAGGAATTGTTTAGCTTTGTGAGGAATTGAAATCATGCCGCAAAAGTAATCAATTTGAGAATGTGGCAATGAGAATGTGCCAATTTGAAAATTAGAAAATATGTCAATTTTCTAAACATGAAACTTTAAACTTCAAACAAAAAACTCTTGACAAAAGAACGCATCATATTAGGTATTGACCCCGGAACCACGATTATGGGTTTTGGGCTGATTAAAGTAACCAATAAAAAAATGGAATTTCTGCAATTGAATGAATTGCAGCTTTCTAAATACGATAATCATTACCAAAAACTAAAAATCATCTTCGAAAGAACCATCGAATTGATTGAAACGCATCATCCTGACGAAATTGCGATTGAAGCGCCTTTCTTCGGGAAAAACGTTCAGTCTATGTTGAAATTAGGACGTGCACAGGGTGTTGCCATGGCTGCAGGACTTTCCAGAGATATTCCAATTACGGAATACGAACCTAAGAAAATAAAAATGGCCATTACCGGAAACGGAAATGCCAGTAAAGAACAGGTTGCAAAAATGCTCCAACAGCTTTTAGGTTTAAAAGAATTGCCAAAAAATCTTGATTCAACGGATGGCTTGGCGGCTGCGGTCTGCCATCATTTTAATTCAGGAAAAGTTGTTGCAGGAAAAAGTTATTCGGGCTGGGACGCTTTTGTAAAACAAAATGAAGATCGAGTTAAAAAATAATGTGTCAATTGAGAAAATTTGAAAATTAGATAATTCTTTTGACATGGAATAAATTATCTAATTGACACATTAACTAATTATCTAATTAAAAAATGTCAGGAATCTACATCCATATCCCTTTTTGCAAACAGGCTTGCCATTATTGCGATTTCCATTTTTCAACTTCGATGAAAAAGAAAGACGATATGGTTTTGGCATTGGCCAAAGAAATTAACATGCGTAAAAATGAGTTTGAGCATGAGATTGTAGAAACGATATATTTTGGAGGAGGAACGCCTTCGGTTTTAAATAATGAAGAAATCAACTTTTTGATCTCAGAAGTTTACAGGAATTATAAAGTCGCCGAAAATCCCGAAATTACACTCGAAGCAAATCCGGATGATTTGTCCTCAGAACGCATTTTAGAATTATCCAAAAGTTCAATAAATCGTCTCAGCATCGGAATTCAGTCTTTTTATGAAGAAGATCTGAAAATGATGAATCGCGCTCATAATTCGGCGGAAGCCAAAAAATGTTTAGAAGAAGCTACCCAATATTTCGATAATATATCCCTCGATTTAATATATGGAATTCCGGGATTAACGGATGAAATGTGGAAGCAAAATATTCAGACAGCGTTAGATTTTGGTATTCCGCATATTTCGAGTTATGCTTTGACGGTTGAGCCTAAAACAGTTTTGAGTAAATTAATCCAAACCGGAAAAATTGCTGAACCGCAGGACGAAGCAGCTTCAAATCATTTTATGATTTTGGTTGAAATGCTTCAAAAAAATGATTTTATACATTATGAATTATCGAATTTCGGCAAAGAAAATTACTTCTCTAAAAACAATTCGGCATATTGGTTAGGAAAAAAATATATCGGAATCGGGCCTTCAGCACATAGTTATGATGGAGAAAAGAGAGGGTGGAATGTGGCTAATAATTCGCTCTACATAAAATCAATTCAGGAAAATCTATTGCCGATTGAAACTGAAATTTTATCAAAATCGGACCGTTATAATGAATACATTATGACGGGATTAAGAACGATTTGGGGCGTTTCATTGGAAAGAATTGAAAAAGAATTTGGTTTGGATTATTTGAATTATTTAGAAAAGCAAAGTTTAAAATTCTTAAATGATGACTTGCTTTCGATTGAAAATAATATTTTAAAACCAACTTCTAAAGGAAAATTCTTGACGGATGGAATTGCTTCAGATTTATTTTATCTAAATTTGGAAGTGTAGCTTAACCGCAAAGTTCGCTAAGAATTACGCAAAGAATGCAATTTTTAATGTAGGAATTTAATTGTTTTTTTGTTTAATATTTTACATTTGAGTTTTAATATTTATTGAAACTACTTATGTCAGAAAATGATTTATCTCGAATTGTGTTTTATTCAGCTTTAAAGGTTCATCAAACTTTAGGGCCAGGTCTTTTAGAAAGTGCTTATGAGGAATGTCTGTTTTATGAATTGAAAAAATTAGATCTCAAAGTAGAAAAACAATAAGTACTCCCTCTAATTTATGAAGAAGTAAAATTAGATGTTGGTTACAGATTAGATATTTTGGTAGAAAATAAACTAATTTTGGAAATAAAGGCTGTAGATTGTTTAAATGAAATTCATTTTGCTCAGCTATTGACTTACTTAAAACTAACAAATTGCAAACTAGGCTTGTTAATTAATTTCAATGTTTCTTTACTAAAAAATGGAATCAAAAGAGTCGCAAACAATCTTTAATAAAAACTTACGATCTTTGCGTAATTCTTAGCGAACCTTGCGGTTAAATCATTATATGAAAGCAAAAATCAACAACCTTGAAATTGATTTATCAAAACCCATTGATATATCCATTCCATTAACCAATACAGAGGAAAACCCAATTGCCTGGTATATCGAAAAACCGGTTATTGAACCTGTGGTTTTTGGCGATTGGATCGGGAAAGTTTCTGAAGGGAAATCATCAACAAACTTCAACAATATTTTCTTTAATCCGCATGGGCACGGTACACATACAGAATGTCTGGGACATATTACAAATGAATTCTACAGTATTAATCAGTCTTTGCAGCAGTTTTTCTTTTTTGCTAAACTGATTACAATTGAACCTAAAAATATTGATGATGATTTGGTAATTACCAAAGATCAGGTAGAGAAAGCGATAAGCATTGTGACTTCGCTCAATGTGACAATCGAGGCTTTAATTATAAGAACACTTACCAATCAAAAAGATAAAAAATCCCAAAAATATTCAAATACAAATCCACCTTATTTATCTGAAGAAGCCGCAATTTTCATCCGCGAAAGCGAAATTCAGCATTTATTAATTGACTTGCCAAGTGTTGATCGGGAGCATGATGAAGGTAAATTGTTGGCGCACAAAGCTTTTTGGAATGTAAAAGACACGCATAATTTAAATAACGATGCTCGTTTAGATGCAACAATTACAGAAATGATTTTTGTGCCAAACGAAATTGAAGATGGAAATTATTTGCTGAATCTGCAAATTGCTTCTTTTGAAAATGATGCTAGTCCAAGTAAACCTGTTTTATATGCTATTGCAAACTTTTAATTGTGATTTTTAATCAGTAGTTTTATATCTGTCAATTGAAATTACTTATGTTGAAAGCAAAAGCACATCAATATTCAAAACAAACTAACCAAAACTGTTCGGTTTTTTTATTTTTACTGATGTTTTTTCTTATTCATAATGCAATGGTTTATGGTCAGAAAAAGACCCAAAAAGACACTGTAAATTTTATTTATTATCCCGATAAAATATTGGTTAGAGCAAACCTAAGTACACAAACCGATGCCTATTTGTTAAACAATAAAAAAGGGTCAAATCTGGATCTGGAAACCAATAACAGCTATAAACTGTTTTTAAGTATTGACTATAAATTTATTGGTTTTAGCTATGGTTTTTACCCTAAATTTTTTGGAGGAAATAAAGACGAAGATTTAAAAGGAAAATCTTCTTTTTCAGATTATAACTTTCGTTTCTTTTTAGGAAGATGGCTTCAAACGGCTAATTATAGCAAAACCAAAGGTTATTATGTAGCCAATATGTCTGATTTTAATCCGGATTGGGTTGAAGGGAAAGATCCATATCTTCAATTTCCGGATTTTAAAACGGTACAATACAAAATGTCAACATCGTATCTTTTTAATCCAAAGTTTTCGCTTAAAAGTATCACCTCATTTACCGAATGGCAAAAAATGAGCGCCGGAAGTTTTATTCCGTCGCTGATTTATTCATACAACAGAATTACTTCGAAAGCAGCAACTCTTGACGGTAAACAAAAAGAATTTGATATTCGGCTGGCAGCCGGTTATTATTACAATTTCATTATTCACAAAAACTTTTATATTGCACCATATTTGTCACCTTCTATTGGGGTGAAATTTTTAAATGATAAAAGTATAGATTCGGGTGTTGAAACCGTTGAGAAAGAAAGATATTTTACCAGAAATATTGAAGGCGGAATAAAAATAGGTTATAACAGTGAACGGATTCTTTTTGGGGCAAGTTTAAATTTTGAAAACAGTTCTTATAATCAGGATAAAACAACAGTTATTACGAATGATAAAGTTTATGGATTGTTGTATTTTGGATATCGTTTTGACGCTCCCGATTTTGTTAGTAAGCCAATTAAAAAAATTGGAGATAAAATTAAAATGTAATCAATATTAAAATGTTTTAAAAAATTATGAATCTGATTACTGTTTCTACAGATAAAACAAAACTCAACGTCCCGTTTATACAAAACTTCTTAAAAGATATTTATTGGGCTGCAGGCCGAACCATTGAGGAAGTACAAACTACAATTGATGCTTCGGTTTGTTTTGGAATTTATTTAAATGACGATCAAATTGGTTTTGCCCGTGTGATTACAGATTATGTTGTTTTTGGATATGTAATGGATGTTTTTATTGCAGAAGAACATCGTGGGAAAGGCTATTCATCAATTTTAATTGGGAATATGATGAAGGAGCCAATATTAAAAGATATTAAAATCTGGCGTTTGGCAACAACAGATGCACATTTCTTGTATGAGAAATTTGGTTTTAAAGCTTTGGAACACCCGGAAAAAATGATGGAAAAGAAATCAGATGAATTTTAAAATTTAGGAAAATGAATTTAGATACGTATTACGAATATTGTCTTTCTAAAAAAGGCGTAACAGAACATTTTCCTTTTGATGAAGATACTTTGGTATTTAAGGTGGGCGGAAAAATGTTTGCTTTGTCTTCTTTATCACAATGGGAAAAAAACGAAGCCTCGGTCAATTTAAAATGTGATCCGGAACGTGCGCAGGAACTCAGGGCAGAATATGATGAGATAAAACCGGGATTTCACATGAGTAAAGTTCATTGGAATACGGTTTCGTTAAACGGAAATTTGCCTGCTGCTTTTGTAAAAGAACTCATAGATCATTCGTATGAATTGGTATTCAAAAGTTTGACAAAGAAAATTCAGAATGAAATTATCGACCCGAGGTAAAATTTTACCGAACAGGCGGAGCAATTAGAAAATTAGGCATTACATTTGTAGGTAAGACAAAAAACGTAACAATCAATTAATTTGCAACTTAGCAACTTATAGAATATGAAAGAACAATTTAAAAAGTTTCTGAACGAAGAGCAAGATCCGAAAGCAATTGAAAAAATTACTTCGAAACTCAATGATTTATTGATGAGAGGAGAAGAAGTTGGATATATAGCAGTTCAAAAAAAGCCTGCAATTACTGTTTTTCCGGATAGCATTGTATTAACAAATAAAAGAATTATTATTTGTAAGCCTAAAAATTTAGGTCTTTCGATGGATTTTACAGATTATACCTGGGATGATGTTGCTGGTGCTTTTGTAAAAGAAAATATTTTGGGCTCTGAATTCTCCTTTAATACCAATACCGATTTGTCAATTTCGATTGATTATATTCCGAAAATTCAGGCCAGAAAAATATATACCTACGCAAAAGAACAATTAGATTTACTTAAAAATCCTGTTATTATATCTGCTCCGGCTGCAGAAATTACTCAGACGGAAGAGCCTGAATATGAAGATGCCGTTGAAGAAGTAGAAACAGAAGAGGTAACGAATTTTGCAGAAATTATACCGGCTGCAACTCCGTCTTATACAGAAACTTTTGAGCCAATTCAGCAAACTCAATCAACAGGAGAGCGCAAGTTAAGTGAATTGTCTAAAGAAGAGCTTTTTGATAAATTACAGAATTATAAAAAGTTACTGGATAACGGTTTGATTCTTCAGGGAGAATATGATACGTATAAAAAAGAGATTTTAAGTTATATGTAATAAATAAAAAATCCGAAGTTTATAAAGCTTCGGATTTTTTATTTTTATAGTTTTTGACTACCATTCGTTGACTTTGTTGGCATCCATTTTTAAGAATATAAAAAGTAAAATGGTGAATCCCCACAGCCCTGAACCTCCATAAGAAAAGAAAGGCAAAGGAACACCAATCGTAGGAAAAACACCGACTACCATGGCAATATTCACAAAAAAGTGAATGAATAAAATTCCGGCAACACAATATCCGTAAACCCTGCTGAATTTGGTTTTTTGTCTTTCGGCTAAATAAATCACCCTTAAAAGTAATCCGGCGAATAAGGCTATAACAATAAATGAACCGGCAAACCCCCATTCTTCACCTACAGTTGTAAAGATGTAATCTGTGTGCTGTTCCGGGACAAAACCGCCTTTTGTCTGTGTTCCCTCTAAAAAACCTTTTCCAAGCCAGCCTCCGGATCCTATCGCAATCTCAGATTGGTTCGTATTGTACCCGATACCTTTCATGTCGACAGTTTTACCCAGTAATATGTTGAAACGGTCTCTGTGATGTTGTTTAAATACATGATCAAAAACATAATCTACCGAAAATACAAAGGCTGAAATAATAGCCAGAAGAATACCGCTTAATATAATATTTCGATCAACAGCCCTGCCTTTAAAATGAATGATAATTAATACTGCCAATGCAAGTAAAATAACAACATAAGGTTCTAAAACCAATGTTAATACAAATAAAAGGATAGTTATAAAACCTGTCCATACATACCATGAAGGCAAACCTTCCCGATATAATACAATAATGAAAATACTGTAAATTAAAGCACTTCCGGGATCCGGCTGCGGTAAAATCAAAATCACAGGCAGGAATATTATGGCAAGTGCCTGAATTTGACGATTAGTTTCCTTTAGATTAATTTGTGTGTCGCTTAAATATTTGGCCAAAGCCAATGATGTCGCTGCCTTTGCAAATTCAGAAGGTTGTAATGTGAAACTTCCGATAGCATACCAGCATCTCTGCCCTGCAATTGTTTTTCCAAAGAGAAATAATCCGGCTAATGATAATAAAGAGACACCAAAAATAATACTGGCATATTTTTCATAGAATTTTCCATCAACAAACAAAACGATAAAAATTAATGGGATAGTACAGGCGATAAATATCAACTGCTTCTCATAAGTGCCTTCTGTAGAAGATAAGGAAGACGAATATATATTTAACCAGCCCAGAATCACCAGAACACTGTAAATGATGACACTTATCCAGTCAATATTATTTTTTATGCTTTGATTTTTCATTTTAAATGAATCCCTTATTAATTTCGTTTGATAGAATCTGCTTTAATTTTTGGAAATATTCTTTTGCTTTTGGCAATAGAGTCTTTTCGTTTAATTTCTAGCTTAGCAACATTTGCAATAGAGTCCTTTATTTTTAGTTCTTTTTTAATACTTTCCGAAAGGCCTCCTAATTTTGCATATTCACTTTGCAGGCTTTTGTTTAGAACTCTGACTTCTAAATCTGTTCTTGAAATTTTCCTTTTTAAATGTTTTTCAATCATTAAACTGGCAATAGGTCCTGCAATAGAAGCTCCAAAACCACCATTTTCAATCATAATCGCAATCGCAATTTTTGGATTGTCTTTTGGTGCAAATGCAACAAATATAGAGTGGTCTTCAAGTTGCACTCTTTTTCCGCCAATTTTAGCAAAATTTTCAGCTGTACCGGTTTTTCCGCAGATATCAATTCCTTCTACTTTTAGTCTGCTGGCTGTCCCCATGTTGTAAACATCAAATAAACCGCTTATGATAGGAGGGAAATATTTTTTATCAATTGATGTCGTATGCTTTGTTGTAAATTTTGAATCGATTTTTTTACCCTCAATTTTTTTTATGATATGAGGAGTGTAATAATATCCCTGATTCGCAATTGTTGCCATCATATTTGCCAGTTGAATAGGTGTCATTAAAACTTCTCCCTGACCAATAGCATTAGAAACGATTGCAGTACTTCTCCAGCCTCCATTTGGGTACATTCGTTTATAGGTTTTAGACGTCGGAATTTTTCCTCTTTTACCTGTTGGTAAATCATAACCCATAAATTGACCTAATCCAAAAGTTTTAAGGTGATTACTCCATACATCTACAGCAGCCGCAGGTTTGGTATATTTATTAATAGTCTTCATGTATGCTGTTGCAAAATAGGAGTTACATGATTGATAAATACCTCTGTGTAACTGTAATTGACCACCCTGACAGTGACATCTCATAAAACGGCCTCTACCATAACTAAAACCGTGATGACAGGCAACAGAAGTGTTTTCATCTATAACACCTTCTTGTAGTGCTACTAGACCTGTTAAAATTTTAAAAGGTGATCCCGGTGGGTATTCTGCCAGAAGCCCTCTGTCGTATAAAGGTTTTGCTATGGAGTCATGATATAAGAGTGTATAGTTTTTAGAACGCTGTCTTCCAACTAAAATTCCAGGATCGTATGATGGAGCGGTAACAAGTGCTAATATTTCGCCTGTTTTAGGTTCAATTGCTACAATCCCGCCTCGTTTATTAATCATTAATTCTTCGCCATATTTTTGAAGTTCAGCATCAATCGTTAAGGTAATATCTTCTCCCTGTACAGCAATAGTGTCGTATTTTCCATCTTTATAAGAACCAATCTCACGATTATATTTGTCTTTTTGGATGTATTTTACACCTTTTATACCTCTTAGAACTTCTTCATAACTTTCTTCAACTCCTTGTTTTCCAATTAAATCACCACTGTTGTAGTAAGGGTTTTTTGCAATCTGGCTTTCGTTTACCTGAGTAACACCTCCAAAAATATTAGCACCATAATCTACTTCATAATCACGAAGAGAACGTTTTTGAAAATAAAAGCCTTCATACTTTCGTATTTTTTCCTGAAAAGCAGCAAATTCCGTCTTGTTAAGTTGTGGCAAAAAAACAGAAGGGAGTCTTGGACTGTAAACTTTTGCTTTTGCTATTCTTTTCTCGTAATCTTCTTTTGTAATGTTTAATAGTTCGCAGAATTCGGTAATATTAAGATCTTCTTTAACATCTCTTGGAATTACCATGATGTCATAAGATGACTGATTTGCGACAAGTAGTTTTCCGTATCTGTCGTAAATATATCCGCGTTCAGGATAATCATATTTTATTTTGATGGCGTTATTTTCTGATTTTAATTTGAAAGAATCATCAATAATCTGCAAATAAAATATCCTGATCACTAGCAAAGATGCTGCAATAATAATTAAAGTGGGCAGCAGGACTTTTCTCATCGTTTATTTGGCTTAATAAGATATATGATTATTATAGAAATGAGTATGGTAAAAACAGAACTGAATAAAGTTCGGAGTAAGATATCCCAAATGAATTTAAATTGAAAAGCTTCCAGAATAAACAAGACTATGTGATGTAATAAAACGGAAACCAAAATAAATGAGAAGCGCTCAGGTGTTAAGGATTCGTTTAATTTTATAGTTTGATATTCATAACTTAACCCAAAAGAAAACTTAAAGATATAAGGTCTATAGTACGATAAAATTACACAAGCTGCTGCATGAATTCCTCCTGAATTACAAAACATATCCATTGTAAGGCCCAGTAAAAAACTAGAAAATATTAAACCGGATCGATTACTGTTTACAGGATATAAAATAATATATAAGATATACGGAAAAGGACTTATGTATCCTAAGAAATTCATATTGTTGAAAATAACAATCTGAATTGCCAGTAACATAATAAATCGAAAAATATTGACTAACAATGCGCTATTCATCTTTTTCCTTGTTTTTGTTTTCTAAATTAATAAGTTCTTCTCTGTCCTTACTTTTAATAATATAAACATGTCCCAAATTAGTCATGTCGTTAAATAACTTAACATTGATGGTATAGAAAGTAGTTTTTTTATCGGTATAAATTTTATCAACTGTTCCGATATTAATGTTTTCAGGAAAAATTACTGATTGACCTCCTGTAACAATCGTATCTCCTTTTCTAACGGAAGCCAGTCTCGGTACATCTGTCAACTGTACGAAGCCAGTGCTTTTTCCATTCCAAGTAAGCGAACCAAAGTGATTTGATTTTTTTATTTTGGCATTAATCTGTGATTTCATATTTAAAATACTAACCACAGTTGAGTAATTTGGAGATGTATTGTCTACGATACCAATAATACCTAAACTGTTAATTACACCCATATCTTGTTTAACGCCTTCTTTTGATCCGGAATTTAAAGTCAGATAATTTTCGTGTGTGCTGTATGAGTTGTGAATTACTTTAGAAACAATGATGTCAGCTGGTTTGACGCCTTTAATACTGTCAATCATTGGTGCTTTGGTGGTGTCTTCTATATTGAATAAAAGGCTTTTTAATCTTGCGTTTTCAAGTACCAGTTCGTCATTTTCAGTTCTCAAATTCAAATACTCATTTACGTTGTTTATTTTTTCATAAACACCGCCGCTAATAAAGTTAGCAGAGCTAATCATTCTGCTTCTGTGAAAAGAGTGAGATTGGATTGTGAGTGCCAACGAAATACCTAAAAGCAGCAAAAACAGCAATCGATTACTGTTTCTTATAATGAAATTAAAAATTTGCTGCATTTCTTGTTCGGTTATTTTGTTTCAGGATATGCTTTTGGGTCCAATTTTATTAGAGCCAAATGATTCAATTTGGCTCTAATTAAGAATGTATTGATTGTTTTTATCTTATTTGATTAAGATACTTTTGAATTTTGCAATATTTTTTAGTGCCATCCCAGTTCCACGCACAACTGCTCTTAATGGATCTTCAGCAATATAAACAGGTAAATCTGTTTTTTGCGAAATACGCTTATCAAGACCTCTCAACATTGATCCTCCACCAGCAAGATAAATACCTGTATTATAAATATCTGCAGCTAATTCAGGAGGTGTTTGAGATAAAGTTTCCATTACAGCATCTTCAATACGCTGAATCGATTTGTCTAATGCTTTAGCAATCTCACGGTAAGAAACATCTACTTGTTTTGGTTTTCCGGTAAGTAAATCTCTACCCTGAACAGACATATCTTCAGGAGGTCCGTCTAAATCTTCGATAGCAGCTCCAATCTGAATTTTTATTTTCTCTGCAGTACTTTCTCCAACAAAAAGGTTGTGTTGTGTACGCATGTAATAAACGATATCATTTGTAAAAACATCCCCCGCAATTTTTACAGATTTGTCGCACACAATTCCGCCTAAAGCGATAACAGCAATTTCTGTTGTGCCTCCACCAATATCTACAATCATGTTTCCTTTTGGCTGCATGATATCGATACCAATACCAATTGCGGCTGCCATTGGTTCATGAATCAGGTAAACTTCTTTTCCGTTTACTCTTTCACAAGATTCTTTTACTGCACGCATCTCAACTTCAGTAATCCCAGACGGAATACAAACAACCATTCTTAAAGCTGGCGTAAACATTCTTTTCTTTAAAGCTGGAATGCTTTTAATGAACATATTGATCATTTTTTCTGAAGCATCAAAATCGGCAATTACACCATCCTTCAAAGGCCTTATGGTCTTGATGTTTTCATGTGTTTTACCTTGCATCATGTTGGCTTCTTTACCAACAGCAATGATTTTGCCAGAAATTCTATCGCGTGCAACGATAGATGGGCTATCAATAACAACTTTATCATTATGTATGATTAAAGTGTTTGCGGTACCAAGGTCTATCGCAATATCCTCGGTCATGAAATCAAAAAATCCCATAAGTTTTTTAGGGGTTTAAAATGTTATAAATAATTATCGAACAAAGTTAAACAAATTAATGTTTAAAATGACGTGTTCCTGTAAATACCATTGCAAGATTATTTTCGTTGCAATAATTTATGCTTAATTCATCTTTTATCGAACCTCCAGGCTGAATTACTGCCGTTATTCCTGCTTTTTTGGCTAATTCTACACAGTCCGGAAAAGGGAAAAATGCATCGCTCGCCATGGAAGCTCCTGTTAAATCAAATCCAAAAGCTTTTGCTTTATCAACAGCCTGAACCAAAGCGTCAACTCTTGAAGTCTGGCCAGTTCCTGACGAAATTAATGTTCCGTTTTTTGCAAACACAATCGTGTTTGATTTCGTGTTTTTACAGATTTTAGAAGCAAAAATCAAATCTTCAATTTCAGAAGCAGTAGGTTCTGTAATTGTAACGGTTTTTAAATGCTCTTTAGTATCTGTAATATTATTTCTGTCCTGAATTAACAAACCATTAAGACATGTTCTTACTTGGCGGGATGGTAATTCAACATCATTTTGAACTAAAATGATTCTGTTTTTCTTTTCTTGTAAAACTACAATTGCTTCGTCGTCATAACTTGGAGCAATAACAACTTCACAAAATAATTTATTAATTTCCTGAGCTGTAGCTAAATCAATTTTAGTATTTGAAATCAAAACACCTCCAAAAGCAGAAGTTGGATCACAAGCTAAAGCGGCTAAATAAGCCTCGCTGATTGTTTTTCTTGAAGCTAATCCACAAGCGTTATTGTGTTTTAAAATAGCGAATGTTGGTCCGTCAGTTTTAAATTCGGCAATTAAATTTACTGCAGCGTCAACATCTAATAAGTTGTTGTATGACAATTCTTTTCCGTGAACTTTTTTGAACATAGCGTCAAAATCCCCAAAGAAAAATCCTTTTTGATGAGGGTTTTCACCGTATCTTAAAACTTGACCATCTGCAATACTTTCTTTGTAAATGGTTTCGTCTGTGTTGAAATAGTTAAAAATGGCACCATCATAGTGAGAAGAAACGTGGAATGCTTTTGTAGCCAACAATCTTCTGTTTTCAAGAGTTGTTGCTCCGTTTTGTTCTGTAATCAAATCTAAAAGCAAGCTGTATTCGTTTACTGAAGCTACAATTACTGTGTCTTTGAAGTTTTTTGCACCAGCACGGATTAATGAAATTCCTCCAATATCAATTTTTTCAATGATATCTTGTTCGCTTGCGCCTGAAGCAACTGTTTTTTCAAAAGGATACAAGTCAACAATTACCAAATCAATCTGAGGAATATCAAATTCTTTCATTTGCTGAACGTCACTTTCATTATCCTGACGATTTAAAATTCCACCAAAAATTTTCGGGTGCAACGTTTTTACTCTTCCGCCAAGGATTTCCGGGAATGAAGTAATATCTTCAACAGGAACTACCGGAATTCCAAGATTCTTAATAAAATCTTCAGTTCCTCCAGTTGAGTAAAGTGTTACGTTTTGCTCATGTAATTTTCTAACGATAGGCTCTAATCCATCTTTCGAAAAAACAGAAATTAATGCTGATTGTATTGTTTTAGTTGTGCTCATTGTGTAGTTATAATTTTCAGACTGCAAAAGTAGTTTTTTTTGATAATATATTTAAAGGAATTCTTGTAACATTATATTAAAAAAAACTACTGATGAGTTAGTTACCTTTTATTAGGTTTTTGATTTAAATTTATTGAATTTTACTTTGTCGAAAAAAATGAAAATATGCTACTTTATCTTAGGTTGTTAAAAGAAAGTCTGAGCTTTGCCATTAATGCTTTACGAAATAATAAATTACGTACGCTATTGTCGTTATTGGGTGTTACCATTGGTATTTTTTCGATCATTGCTGTACTTGCTGCTGTGGATTCTCTTGATAGAAAGATTTCTAAAGATTTGAGCAGTTTAGATAAAAATACGATTTATCTAATGAAGTTCAGCTTTGGACCCTCTGAAATTCCACAATGGAAAAGAGAGCAGTTTCCAAATGTGAAATACGATGAGTATATTAGTTTGAAAAATTCTCTTAATAATACAAATCAGGTAGGGTATCAGCTTTGGGTGAATAAAGAAACTTTAAAATATGATTCAAAGACGGTGGCAGATGTGAAGGTTAATCCATCTTCATTTGAGATGGGAGATATTGATGGTTTGAGTTTTGATAAAGGAAGATTTTATAATGAATCTGAATCGAATTCGGGAACAGCAGTTATAGTTTTAGGATATGATATTGCCGATGGACTTTTTGGTTCAAGTGATCCCATTGGTAAAAATATTCGGTTATACGGGCAGCGTTTTACAGTAATTGGAGTTATTGCAAAACAGGGAGCTGGTTTTTTTGGAGATAGTAATGATACATCAGTTTACTTACCGGCGAATTTTTTACGCAGGATGTATGGTGATAGTGATTCAATGACACCAATGATAATTTTGAAACCGGAAAAAGGAGTAGATATGGAGGCTTATAAGGCAGAAGTGACACAAAAACTTAGAGCTATTCGTGGAATGAAAGCAGGGGAGATGGATAACTTTTTTATCAATGTGCTTTCCGGATTTACTGATTTTATTGATGGAATTTTAGGTCAGATGAATGTTGTGGGATGGATTATCAGTGGGTTTTCTCTTTTAGTTGGAGGTTTCGGAATTGCGAATATTATGTTCGTTTCTGTAAAAGAAAGAACCAATTTAATCGGAATTCAAAAATCGCTGGGTGCTAAAAACCGATTTATCTTATTTCAGTTTTTATTCGAAGCCATAATTCTTTCTGTAATTGGAGGAATCATTGGCTTATTGATGGTTTGGGGAATTGCGTTTGTTTTAACAAAAGCACTCGATTTTGAATTTGTTTTAAGTTTTGGAAATATAATGTTAGGAACTTCTTTAGCGGGTCTTATTGGGTTAATTTCAGGTATTTTGCCTGCAATTTCGGCAGCTAATTTAGATCCGGTTGAAGCGATTCGAACTGGAATGTAGTTTTTGAAGATTTTAGTCTAATTATTGCAAGTTCGTTTTCTGTAATTTTGGTTTTATGAAAGGAAATCTAATTCTTTTTTCATCCCATTTAATGTTTTCTGAATTGTAATAATCATTGTTTTTCTTATACTTAAAAACAGTATCCTCCTCTTGAGTTGTTCTTCTTATGAAATATAAATCATCTTGGTTTAATGAAGATTCAATGGCATTTATTAAATCAAAATAATTTTGAGTTTTTAAAGTGTCTAATGAGGATGCTATAAAAGTTATATTTCGAAAATTATCCTTATAATTTAATTTTATAAAATCGGAAATCATATTATTTGGTATTTCTATTAAATCTTTTGGCTGTAAATTTATGAAATGAGGAATTGTATCATCAAACTTATGTCCACAGATTCGTCCAATTTTTTCTCTTTGAAAATAATAAATTTTTGAATCTTTATCAATAATAAAAGTATTGGTGCCGTAAAACAGCCAGCCTGGAATAGGGGGAGGTGGAGGGATATTTTTGTCTTTTGGTTTGTTGGAAATATTAGTGATAATATCTTTTTTGGATATTACATATGTAGTATTGCTAATTGTATTTTCCTTTTTGGAGCAATTAAGGAACAAACAAATTACAAAACCAATAAAAACTCTTTTCATACACTAAGATTTAAAATAAAGATATAAAAAAATCCCACCTGCAATTAAGCGGATGAGATTTTAATACTTTAATATTTTTTAAAACTATCTAATTGTATTATTCTGAATCAAATCAATATACAAGTTAATTTTATCTTTCAAATCTTTTCTTGGTGTAATAAAATCGAGGAAACCGTGCTCTAAAAGAAACTCAGCTGTTTGAAAACCTTCAGGTAAATCTTTTCCTGTAGTATCGCGAACCACACGCGGACCTGCAAAACCAATCAAAGCACCCGGCTCAGAGATGTTGATATCTCCCAACATAGCGTAAGATGCAGTTGTCCCTCCGGTAGTTGGATCAGTACACAAAGAGATGTACGGTAAGCCGGCTTCGGCAAGCTGTGCCAATTTTACAGACGTTTTAGCCAACTGCATTAAAGAGTAAGCAGCTTCCATCATACGTGCTCCACCAGATTTAGAAATCATTACAAAAGGCAGTTTGTTTTTGATCGCATGATCAATACCTCTTGCGATTTTTTCACCCACAACAGCTCCCATAGAACCTCCAATAAAGGCGAAATCCATCGCACAAACAACAAGTTCTTTTCCTTTTGATTTTCCTACTCCGGTACGAACAGCGTCTTTAAGATGTGTTTTTTCCATTACATCTTTTAATCGCTCTGCGTATTTTTTTGTATCGACAAAATGCAAAGGATCTTTTGATGTCATGTTTTTATCTAACTCAACAAATTCGTTGTTGTCAAATAAAATTTCAAAATAGATTGCGCTTCCAATTCGAACATGAAAATCATCTTCAGGGCTAACAAATAAATTTCTCGCTAATTCGTCAGCATCAATAATTTTTCCGGTAGGAGATTTGTACCACAATCCTTTCGGAACGTCCATTTTGTCTTCTGTAGCGGTCGTAATCCCTTTTTCCTGTCTTTTAAACCAAGCCATATTGAATGTTTTTTTTGTTTTAAGTTTCAGGTTTCAAGTTGGAAAACCTGAAACTTGAAACCTGAAACTTTCAACTTTTTATTATAATGTATTTACGTTATTCAAATCTGCAAAAGCTTGTTCAAGTCTTGCGTTGAATGTTACTTCGCTTTCACGAACCCATCTTCTTGGGTCATAATATTTTTTGTTAGGAACATCAGCTCCTTCCGGATTACCAATTTGAGATTTCAAATACTCAAGATTTTTAACCATATAATCACGGATTCCTTCAGTATATGCAAATTGTAAATCGGTATCAATGTTCATTTTGATAACTCCGTAGCTAATTCCTTCTCTGATTTCTTCAAGTGTAGAACCTGAACCTCCGTGGAAAACGAAATCTACAGGGTTATGACCTGTGTTGAATTTGTTTTGAACGAAATCCTGAGAATTTTTTAAGATTTTTGGAGTCAATTTTACGTTTCCTGGTTTGTAAACACCGTGAACGTTTCCAAATGCAGCAGCAATTGTAAATTTAGGGCTTACTTTAGATAATTCTTCGTAAGCATAAGCTACTTCTTCTGGCTGAGTGTATAATTTTGAACTGTCTACATCAGAGTTATCAACACCATCTTCCTCACCACCTGTAATACCAAGCTCGATTTCTAATGTCATGCCCATTTTACTCATTCTGGCCAAATATTCTTTACAGATCTCAATATTTTCTTCGATTGGCTCCTCAGACAAATCGATCATGTGAGAACTGAATAATGGTTTTCCTGTTTCTGCAAAATGTTTTTCAGATGCATCTAACAAACCATCGATCCAAGGTAATAATTTTTTTGCACAGTGGTCAGTATGTAAAATTACAGTTGCACCGTAAGCTTCCGCTAAAGTATGAATGTGTTTTGCTCCTGCGATTCCTCCCGCGATTGCTGCTTTTTCACCTGCATTAGATAATCCTTTTCCAGCGTTGAATTGTGCTCCTCCGTTAGAAAACTGAATGATAACCGGAGCATTAAGTTTTGCAGCAGTTTCAAGAACTCCATTAATTGTACTGGATCCGGTAACGTTTACTGCCGGAAGGGCAAATCCTTTTTCTTTAGCATAATTAAAGATTTCCTGTACCTGATCTCCTGTTGCCACTCCTGGTTTAATATTGTGTGCCATTGTAATTTTTTTTAGTTGTTTTTAGGTTTTTAGGTTGCAAAAATAAGAATTAATTAGCATTAGAACGGATAATTTATCCCAAAATTTAAAACCGAGTGCCCAAAATTGTACTCTCTAAACCAGCGATTACCCGGCTCATGCGCCGGATTATAAGTCTTAAAGCCTAAATCTAAACGAATAACAAAAAAACTTAAATCGTATCGTAAACCAAATCCGGAACCCAAAGCAATTTCAACTAAATCGTTTACGCCAGAGAATTTTGCCTTCTCGTCAGTTACATTATCGAGCACATTCCAGATATTTCCGGCATCTGCAAAAATCGCACCCTTAACATCTCCGAAAATTTTAAACCTAAATTCACCGCTAAGGGCAAGTTTCATATTGGCCTCATTAAAATCATTTACAGCATTTGTGCTTCCGGGACCTAAGGCGTAAGGCTGCCACGCACGATTGTCATTTGATCCTCCTGAATAGTAACTTCGCGAAAAAGGAATATAATCTGAGTTTCCAAAAGGAATTGCGATTCCAAAAAAGCTTCTTACCGCTAATACTTTTTCTTTTCCAAAATCCCAGTGTTTGATGTAGTCAAATTCGGTTTTTATGTATTCTGAATATTCCAGATTAAAGATATCGTAATTACCTCTGGAGTTTTTAGACAAATTTCCCACGCTTGAAATGGCAGATAATAAAGTTCCGGCTGACTCGATTTTAGTTTTAAACTGATAAAAAGTATTATCTGCTAAATCTTTTTTAGTCGTTTTAGTAAAGGTATAACTTGTGGACAAAATAAAGTCATTTTCGGTAAGTCGAACTCTTCTTTCTTCAATGCTTTCAACATTTTTATATTCTGAATCTGATGGTGTTAATGCTGTTCTTTTATTTATAACATCATTTGTGAAACCTGTTGTTCCCTCATTTATTTTCAAATTTCCGTTATTGTCAACATTAGATGCCGTAACATTATACACGTTTGCAATATTGTTTAATTCGTCATAAGACGAAGTATAGACCCTAAAATAATTATCAGGGTTTAGGTTGCGAACATATTGTGCATTAAGTAAGTCTAATTTTGCCGAATTGTATCTTTTTGGTGACCAAAGATAGGACAGGCCTCCTGTAAAGTTTTCTTTGTCCAGTCCGATGTTTCTTTGTTTAGAAAAACCAGCTGCTATGGATGTTGATGGAATCATACTTTTCGGGATGATTTTTTCAGTACCAAAAGGCATTAAAATTCTGGGAAAATTTAGCTTCATGTCAACCCCGTATTCTGAAACATTAAAGAAATTATCATTAGGATTGGCCATATCTTTTGAAGACCCCACGTTTACTCGTGCGGAAATTTCGAGAGTTTCAGCCCTGTTAAATACATTTCGAATCGTTTGTGAAATACTGGCTCCAATTCCAAAATCCTGAATATTAGAATGGGTCAAATCTAAAGTGGCACCAAAACTATATTTTTTTCTTGGTGTTAAATAAACTTTTGCAATTAACGATTGAGCTGTTGAATCTCGTTTGTCAACTTCATATTGTATGGATGGATAATTAAAAATTTTCAGATTGTTTAAATAACGCGATGAAAGAGTCGTTCTAAAATCGGCATAAGTGGCTCCTTTTGTTATAAAAATAGCATCTGTAATTGCACGTGGTTTGTATTTTAATCTATCGTAACTATACAAATTAAAGTTGTTGTAAGTCGTACTGTCCTTAATTTGGCTTTTTGCACGGGCAGGAGAATAATCGGTATAAATATTAACATCGCTTATTTTATACAATTTAAAAGGTTCTGTTCTGCTGGAATCCTTTTCTTGTATGCTGTTGTCTTTAATGATTAAATTGATATCGGCTTTGTTTTTTTTGCCAATGGTATCAACATCAAAAGTAACATACGTAGGCTGAAAATAGTAAGCACCGTGATTTCTGAAATAGGTAGTAATACGGTTTTTTTCATCTTCAAAATCGCTGGTTTTAAATTGATTTCCTGATTTTAATATAGAAGGTTCCGGATTTGTTTTATGTAATGAATCCAGTGCGGGTGTACTAATACTATGTTTGATGGAATCCAGAGTATAAACAGGCCCTGTTGTAATATTATAATTGATTTTTGCCCTTTTATAACCTATACTGTCAATGTCGTAATTGGTAGCTACATTAAAATATCCATTATTGAAGTAATAAGATTTTAAACGAAGTAAGGTTTTTTTAGTTTTTGAAGTATCAATAATTACAGGAGCTTCGCCGGTTTTTTTTAAGAATTCATGAATTCCTTTATATAAAAAAGATTGTCCAAGACGATCTACTTGTTTGGCAGATAATATTTTGGATTGACGCTCATATTTGCCCGGATTGTTTTTAAATTTTGCCTGATAGGTAGAATCAGGATTTAATTTTGCCAGATTGTATAAATTTAAGCGCAGGGGATATCCTAATAAATTATTGTTTGGCTTTTGATACATCTGATTAGAAGCAATTTCATCATTTGTAGATTTGCCGTTTACAATAATATCATTTTTTGTAAGTAAGTTTTTTCCGTCTGGAACTCTTTTCACAGCATTACAAGCGCAAATAAGTATTGCTATTAGGATAAATGCTGTTATTTTTGTAAAAATCTTTTTCAAGTGTTTTTAAATATTTAATTCAAAAGTACATTATTTTATGATTAGTAAAAACCAAATAAAACTTATATCAGGTTTACATCAAAAAAAGCAACGTTTTGCTAATCAATTATTTTTTGCCGAAGGAATAAAAGTAATTCAGGAATTGTTGCAGTCCAATTTTGAATTAGAATATTTATTTACCACGCAAAATGATTTCGAAACGGTTGAATTTTCAAAACGTATTCTTATTACAGAGCAAGATCTTAAAAAAATAAGTGCTTTGTCAACTCCAAATACATGTTTAGCTGTATTCAAAATCCCTGCCGAAAATCCTATAATCGACTCAGGCTTAATTGTAGCTCTAGACGATATACGGGACCCTGGAAATTTAGGAACCATTTTAAGGCTTTGCGATTGGTTTGGAATCCAGCAAATTATCTGTTCAAAAGAAACTGTAGATATTTACAATCCAAAAGTCGTTCAGGCCACAATGGGATCTATTGCCAGAGTAAATGTGAATTATGTTGATTTGAAATCTTTTATAACAAACGCAAAATTGCCTGTATTTGGAACTTTTATGAATGGTGAAAATATTTATCAATCTGCATTACCTCAAAACGGAATCATTATAATGGGGAATGAAGCCAATGGTATTTCGGCAGAGATTGAAAAAATAGTAACAAGCCGACTCACAATTCCAAGATTTGGTAAGCTGCAAAAAACCGAAAGTTTAAATGTAGCCACCGCTACCGCTATTGTTCTTAGTGAGTTTAAACGAAATAGTTAGGTTTTTGTTTTAGTGGAAAGTGAAATTTATTAAAATTGCTCTCGATTTCATTGAATCTATATTGTCTGTCCAAGGACTATTTGGGTTTTCAGGTGTTTTATTATCACGAATTAATTCATCAGTTATGCCAAACATGCCTCTGATAGAAGGTGAAAAAATAAAATATTCTGAAAAAATATCAATACCAAAACCGATTTCATAAGCAGAGCTCCATGATTTAGTTCTAAACGTGCCTTCAAAATTATCATCCTTAGATTTTGAATTACTCGATAAATTTAAAGTGGTTGAAAGCCCACCGGTTAAATAAGGACGAATATTTCCGGTACGCAAAGCTGAAAACTTCAATAGTAACGGAAAATGAATATAAGTACTATTGACTTCTCTTAAATAATCATTTTCCGAATTTCCGACTCCCGGAAAGTGTAAATCTCGTTTTGTGTAGTATAAACCAGGTTCGAAACGTAAGTTGATATATTCCTGCAGCCTTAAATCTGCAACAACCCCAACATTAAATCCTGTTGTTTTTTTTACCTGAATATCCTGTGCAACTTCTTTATAATCAAATTTGAAGTCAAAACTGTTAAAACCTAAATAATACCCAAAGTACAGGCGTTGCTTTTGCCAGTTTTCCAGGTTAATAATAGGATCTTTGCTAAACATGCTTTTAGCAAATTGTGAGTATCCTTGTGTCGATAATACTAATAAAATTAAGACTACTGTTTTTTTCATACTATTTTTTAGAAGCAGAATATATGGTTGCAACTCCAAAAGTTTGAGGCATTGCCACAACATCTATAAACCCAATTTTTCTTAAAATATTGTTCAGGGCTTCTCCATACGGAAAAGCTGCTGCAGATTCTGATAAATATCCGTAAGCAGAATTATCTTTCGAGAATAATTTTCCTATAATTGGGAGTATGTTTTTAGAATAAAAACGATATCCTTGTTTATAAGGTGTTTTCACAGGAACAGAAGTTTCTAAAATTACAAATACACCGTTTGGTTTTAAAACTCTTAAAATTTCAGCAAAGCCTTTTTCTAAATTTTCAAAATTTCTAACGCCAAATCCAACTGTTATAGCGTCAAAATAATTATCCTCAAAAGGCATGTTTTCAGAATCGCCGATGATTAACTCAATAATGTCTGAAAGTTTTTTTTCTTCTACTTTTTTTCTTCCAACTTCCAGCATTCCGGCAGAAATATCTAAACCAATAATTTTTTCGGCATTGCTTTGTGCCATCAAAATTGCCAAATCTCCGGTTCCGGTAGCAATGTCAAGTATGATTTTTGGTTTCGAATCAGAAACTATTTTCAAAACTTTTTTACGCCATTTTACATCTATTCCAAACGAAATTACACGGTTTAAATTATCGTAGTTTCCTGATATAGTATCAAACATTTGTGCAACTTGTTCTTTTTTGCCTAATGTTGAGTTTTTGTACGGAGTTATTTTTTCAGACATTTTTTTTATTTACGCAAATATAACATAAAGTATTTAACTGCAATTGTGTTTCTTAATTAGGATAGAAAATGTTTTTTAGATATTAGGGATTATTTTGTAAAATCACTAAAAGTGGGTATTGTAGGTGAAGTATTTATTGGTCAATTTAGCATCTGTAAAAATGTTAATATTTTTTCAATGATAAATAGAGATACAATGACCCAAATCAAATGGGTGCTTCTTGTGCTTAGCATCTCGTTTGTTCTTGTAAGCTGTTTTGAAAGTGCTGTTTTTGAGAGCAGTATTATATTTAAAGTGCAAAATACGTTCTTAGGATTAAATTTGTTTTTGGAAATTTTAATTTTCTTTGCCTTTAGTACCTTCGTGGTATTTGGTATTAAGGGTTTTTTTGAGATGTACTCTCAAAAAATATCAAATGTTATCATATTCCTCTCAGGAGTATTTTTAATATTTGTAATTTTTATTTTATGTTATCAAATATTGTTTCTGGAGTAGGTCATTGCTCTAATCATTGGATTAAAATAAAAACATCCTCAAGCAATTGAGGATGTTTTTTTATTTTTTAATGTATGTTTCATAAGTATAATCATAAAGATGGGTTTCGTCTTTGAGATTTTCTTCAGATTCTACTAACTGCCATTCTCTTTCATTGATTTTAGGAAAAAATGCATCAGCGTCAAAAGCATGATGTACGCGTGTTATTTCAATTATGTCAGCATATTGTAATCCTAAGGTATAAATTTCTCCACCTCCTATAATATAAGAATCTTCATTTTCCGGGCAAAGTGCAATCGCTTTTTCAATATTGTCAACAACTGTACAACCTCCCGGGTTATAGTTCTCCTGGCGGGATATTACAATGTGGGTTCTGTTAGGTAAAGGTTTTGGAAAGCTTTCAAAAGTTTTTCTTCCCATTATGATGTGGTGATTGGTAGTAAGAGATTTAAATCTTTTGAAATCATTTGGGAGATGCCAAACTAATTTGTTTTTTTTCCCCAGGGCATTGTTTTCGGCAACAGCCGCTATCATTATAAGCATAGTGTATTAAACTAGATTTTATTTTCAGGATTGTCGTTGATAGAGGATTCTAATTGATTGATTCTCTTTTGTTGAAGAGCAATTAATCGGTCAATCTGCTCTCTTTCCCATTTCTTGTTCATAAATCTATCCGTAATATAGATTTTTATGAAGTGCAAAATAAAGATAAAAAACCATAAAGTAATAATCCAAATGCACCAATTTTGCTCTGTTCCAATGCTAAAACCAAAAAATCTATTAGCCACAAATAAAAATAAACTCCCTAACAGAAAAAGAACAAAATGAAAATATAGTATCTTTTTTTGTCTGATTCTTTTACGAGCGTACTCGTATTGTTCATGCGCTTCTTTTTCCATAATTATTTCAAAATAAGGTTATAAAGTTATAATTTATTTTGAAAACACGCTATTTTGGATAAATAATATTTGTTTCGAAATTGGCTGAAAATCCGAAAAAATAAATTTAGAAGCTTAAAAATAGTAATACTATAAAAATAATGTTTGTAATTGCTATTATCGTAAATCATATTAAGAAGCATTGTTTACTCAAATGATTTTGCGAACTTTGATGTATAAACCTAAAAGTTAAATAGTTATGTCTTTAAAAAAGCAATTTATAAAAACGAAGCCAGTTGTTAAAGTTACTTTTTCAATTGATGCCAAAGACGCTGATTCAGTAGCAGTAGTAGGAGATTTTAATAATTGGAACATAGAAGAAGGAACTCTCAGTAAGCTAAAAAATGGAACTTTTAAAGCTACTTATGATTTGGTAAAAGATGCTATTTATGAGTTTAAATATGTAGTAGACGGACTCTATGTTAACGAACCTGAAGCAGATTCTTATAAATGGAACGATTTTGCAGGAAGTGAAAATAGTGTGATAGTAGTATAAAAATTAATAAAAAAAATCGCTTGAAATTTTCAAGCGATTTTTTTTATTAATTATACGGCAACACTTCCTTTTATCCCTGCATGAGGTTCGTAATCTAAAAGCGTAAAGTCATTATAGTCAAAATCAAAGATATTTTTGATTTCAGGATTTAAAATCATTTTTGGTAATGGTTTTGGCTCACGGGTTAATTGTAATTCCAATTGCTCAAAATGATTGTTGTAAATGTGTGCGTCGCCAAAGGTATGAATGAATTCACCATATTCTAAATCGCAAACCTGGGCAATCATCATAGTCAATAATGCATAAGAAGCAATGTTAAAAGGAACGCCTAAAAAGATATCTGCACTTCGCTGGTATAACTGACAGGAAAGTTTTCCTTTTGTTTCGCCTTTTTCAATATCTGGACTTGTAACATAAAACTGAAAAAAAGCGTGACAAGGTGGTAAAGCGGCTTTGTTATTAGCAACATTTTCTTCAAAAGTTTTTTTTGTGTCCGGTAAAACAGAAGGGTTCCATGCTGAAACCAACATTCTTCGGCTATTAGGGTTTGTTTTTAGTTCTGTAATCAATTCAGAAATCTGGTCGATTTCTTCGCTATTCCAATTTCGCCATTGATGTCCGTAGACAGGTCCTAAATCACCATTTGAATCAGCCCATGCATCCCAAATTTTCACTCCGTTTTCCTGAAGATATTTTATATTGGTATCACCTTTTAAAAACCAAAGTAATTCGTAAATGATAGATTTTAAATGTAGTTTTTTGGTTGTAACCATTGGAAATCCTTCACTTAAATCAAAACGCATCTGGTAACCAAAAACACTTTTTGTTCCTGTTCCTGTTCGGTCTCCTTTTTGGTTTCCGTTTTCTAAAACGTGTTTTACTAAATCCAAGTATTGTTTCATAGCTTATTCGTGTAGTTGTTTAACTGTCGAGTTTTACAACGTTTTGATGCGAGTTAATTTAAATTCAAATTTAGGATATTGTTTTTAAATTCACTTGGTATTATTTTAAATATTTCAGGTTTTAACTTATGTCCTTTTTTAATTGTATTGAAAGATGTTCTTATTTTTAAGTTTTTTATTGCCGTATTTTATTGGTTTTTTAGCAAAGTGGTTTTTGTATATTGTATTGAAAACTAATATATTAGTTACTTTTCAAGATTATAATTTTTTATGAAAAAGCTATAGTTTTGAAAAGTTTGCAGAGACTAAATAATTAAGGAATGCTTTGTTATTTTTAAAATAATGCTTTGTAATCGTTTATTACTTCACCAATAGAAACTCAGACCTTCTATTTATAGCATTTTGTTCTTCTGTACAATTATTTTTACAATCTATTTTGAGTTCAGTTTCTCCAAATCCTTTACCTGAAATGCGAGATGCATCTATTCCTTTTGAAATTACGTATTGAACGGTCGATTTAGCTCTCTTATCTGAAAGGTTTAAATTGTATTTATCATCTCCTCTTGAGTCTGTATGCGATTTTACATAAATCTTTAACGTATCATTTTGTGACATGACATAAACTAGCTTGTCAAGTTCCTCGGCTCCCTGTTTGGTGATGTTACTTTTATCAAAATCAAAATAAATTGGATTTAAAATAATTTCAGTTTCGGTAATAATGACATCAATAGGCTTAATAGAAATATTAACAACAATAGTGCCTCCGGTTAATTTTTCTAAAGAAGTTTTGGCTGTAACATAACCATCTTTATAGGCTTCAATTATGTATATTTTTTCGCAGTCAACATCATAAATTACCTCACCATTTTCATTGGTTACCTGAGTTCCGATTACGTTATTGTTTTCATCCAAAATAAGCACTTTTGAATTTGGTAAAAGTGAGTCGTCATTCAAATTCTTAACCACAACTTTTATTTTGCCTTTGCAAATTGGTATTGAGGAATAAATATGATCTTCGCCAGATCTGTTGCTGGAAAGATAACCTAACTTCCGGGTTGTATTATATGTCAATGCAAAATCGTCTTTTTCAGTATTTACTGGTTTCCCTGCGTTGATTGGGAAATCATTTTTTTTCAAATCCACAATAAATACATCCAATCCTCCAAAACCGGTTAACCCATTGGAAGCAAAATACAGTACATTATCATCTGTTATAAAAGGGAAATTTTCATCTCCGGGAGTATTAATTTTATCTCCTAAGTTCTCGGGAGTCCCATACGTTCCATCGTTATTTACTTGTACTTTCCAAATATCTGTCCCGCCTATTGAACCTGGCATATTAGATGAAAAATATAAAGTTTTGCCCTCTTTGTCAATTGATGGATTGCTGGTTGAGTATTTTTTATCATTAAAGGGCATTGCGGTTATTGCATCCCATTTTTCATTTTTTTTTGTAGCTTTAAATAAATGGACTTGTCCAAACTTTAACCGTTTAGCATTATTTTTTTCATATAGTTTAGAATTAAAACTTTCGCTGGAAAAATAAATAGTATTCCCATCTGATGTTATACTTACAGGTCCTTCATGATATGTGGTATTCAGCTCTGAAACAGGCGTAGGTTCAGAAAAACTTCCATCAGCTTTCAAATTTGATTGGTAAATATCTAAAAACACCTCT
The DNA here is from genome assembly GCF_022802975.1 of Flavobacterium pectinovorum. GTDB lineage: Bacteria > Bacteroidota > Bacteroidia > Flavobacteriales > Flavobacteriaceae > Flavobacterium > Flavobacterium pectinovorum_B. Next base: position 3,340 of record NZ_JAFEVZ010000006.1, on the reverse strand, counting down.
TCATTCCAACCGTATTTTTTTCCACTATCCTTTCGTGCACTAGAAAAATATAAAGCATCACCATAAAGTGCGGCTCCAAAATCAGATTTTTCAGAATTTATATCTAAAAATTTTACTTCAAAAAGTTTGTCTTTTTCAATTAGACTTGGTAAATAATCTGGATTTTTATTAAATGCTATAGCTCGTTGATCAGTTGGAGCTTTTGCTGCAAAAACCTTCATTTGAGTATTGGCTTCTTCGTACTTAATATTTGCTTTTAGCATTTGCGCATAATTAAAATACGTTTCTGCATCTTGCTCTGTTTTTATAGCCATAGCATACCATTTAGCAGATTCAACGGTATTAAACATATTATAATAACACTCTCCCAATTGCTTGTAAACATAGCCATCAGACTTTCCTTTTTCGACTAAAAGAGAGTATTCTTTAGCGGCTTTAACATATTCAAACCTTTCAAATAAATTATCGGCAACTTTTGTGAATTTGTTTTGTGCCCAAAGTGAAAAACCTGAGAGTATAAAAAATAATAGTATATTGATTTTTTTCATTTTGATTAGAATATGATATTAGAAAAATCTAGGAGATCGTGAAACTTTTTTGACAGGTAAAAAGTCATACAATAGAATTATCTCATGAGATGAAGAGGCAGAAATGTTTAAGTCTGAAATAATGTGGTCATAAGCATACCCTATTCTTAAATCGCGAGTAACGTTAAAATTGACTAGCAAACCAAAGCTATCTTGCAGTCTATAAGTTGCGCCAAATTCAACTTTTTCCTGATATAAAAAATTAGAAGAAACATCCAGTGAAGCGGGAACATTAAATGCTGATTTTAATAAGAAAGATGGTTTAAATTTTAGATTTGGATTCAGATCAAAAACATAACCTCCAGTCAAAAAATAATGAGATACATCTGAACCATATTTTTTACCATCATAATCCAGGTGAGCTGATTTTATTAAATTAGGCACTGAAAATGAAACATAATATTTGTCGGTGTAATAAAATACACCAGTTCCTATATTTAAGGTCACATCATTACTGTTTTTGCCAAAAATCCCTTCTGAAGGATCTGGTAACGTTGGAATGATTTTGGAGAAATCAACTTTTTGAAATGTCGCTCCTGCTTTAATTCCAAACGATAAATTACTATTTTCACCTAATCTTAATTTATAGGCAAAATCTCCATAAACATTTTGCTCAGTTATTGGCCCAATTTCATCAGCAATAATTGATAACCCAAGTCCAATATTTTTTCCAGCAGCCCCTTCTCCGTAAAAAGTAAAAGAAGTTGGTGCGTCTTCAATATTCATCCATTGTTTCCTATATAGTAGTCCAAAGGTAAGATGCTCTTTTGTTCCTGCATAAGCAGGGTTAATAACATTCATATTATACATGTATTGTGTATATTGTGGATCTTGTTGTGCCTTAAGATCAATAATAAGAACTAAAAACAATATGGTAGTCAGTAAAATTTTATTCATAGTCAGTAAAATTTATTTTTTAGTGGTTGTATTAAATTACCACCTTAATGTTTATTGGTGTTTGCATAAGTAAAACCATTATTAATTGAGATTTTACTTATAGCAGTTTTTCTAAAAAAAAGGAAGCCTAATCTTAAAATGGGTTTATTAATTGTCTCTAATTAAATAAATCCAGCCTGTTTTTGATTCACCATTGTTAAATTCTATAACATAATAATACGTGGCGCTTGGAAGTGCTTCACCATTATTCGATTGCCCATTCCATTGATCAGTATAATTAGATTGATTGTATACTCGAATTCCGTACCGATTAAATATTTCCAACTTTTTTACTTCCATTAATCTTAAATCAAAAAAATCATTTAAACCGTTTCCATCTGGAGAAATTCCTTTTTGAATTTCACAGTAAATAGATTCTATCGTGATTCCTGAAGTCGTTTCACAACCAGTTGTATTTGATTTTATGGTAAGGTTATACACTAATGGAAAAGTTTCTGTTTCGGCGGTAGCGTTTACAACATCAGTTACATTTAAAACTTTTGAATTGGTTCCGATGATGTTTTCGTTTTTATCTTTCCAGATATATTCAACATTAGTAGGGTCATATGAATTTGATAACGGACTAGCAGTTATTTCATATTTGTTAGATTGACAAGTCCAAGACGATTCAAATTGAATATCTGATGGTATTACATTTATTAATTGATCAGAACCAAAAGTTTCACAAGTAATATTATTCTTGTTTCGAACACTTATCTTATAGTTGGCTGGTACCAAATTTGAAAATACTGGATTGTTCTGATAACCATTGCCAATGCTATATTCTACATCAGGCATACTTACGATTTCTATTGTTCCAAAAGGAATGTTACAAGTAGGCTGAATTACATTTAAAACAGTTGGATTAACAGGTAATAAAGGATTTGTATTTATAGTGGTTGCGCCTGTTGATGTAATTGAACAAGTTCCGTCCAGAGTATTTCGAACATATAGGGTGTAGTTGTTTGGTGTAAGTCCGGCAAACACATTTGAGGTTTGATAAGTTGTCCCATTCAAACTATACTCCATTCCGGTTTGGGAAGCAATGGTAATTGTTCCTGTTGGAATGGCACAAGTAGGCTGTACAACATTTGAAGCTGTTGGGATTGATGGAGCAGTTGGTACCGGATTGATTTTTACAGTTGTTGCTCCGGAATTAGTAGCACAAGTTCCGTCCAGAGTATTTCTAATATATAATGTATAGTTGTTTGGAGCAAGTCCTGCAAATATATTTGAGGTTTGATAAGTTGTTCCGTTCAAACTATATTCCATTCCGGTTTGAGAAGCAATGGTAATTGTTCCTGTTGGGATGGCACAAGTAGGCTGTACAACACTTGAAGTTGTTGGGATTGATGGAGCAGTTGGTACCGGATTGATTTTTACAGTTGTTGTTCCGGAATTAGTAGCGCAAGTTCCGTCCAGAGTATTTCTAACATATAATGTATAGTTATTTGGAGCAAGTCCTGCAAATATATTTGAGGTTTGATAAGTTGTTCCGTTCAGGCTATATTCCATTCCGGTTTGAGAAGCAATGGTAATTGTTCCTGTTGGAATGGCGCAAGTAGGCTGTACAACATTTAAGGTTGTTGGGATTGACGGAGCAGTTGGTACCGTACTGATTTTTACAGTTGTTGCTCCTGAATTAGTGGCGCAAGTTCCGTCGAGGTTATTTCGAACATACAGGGTGTAATTATTTGGAGCAAGTCCTGCAAATATATTTGAGGTTTGATAAGTTGTTCCGTTCAGGCTATATTCCATTCCGGTTTGAGAAGCAATGGTAATTGTTCCTGTTGGAATGGCGCAAGTAGGCTGTACAA
>NZ_JAFEVZ010000005.1 GCF_022802975.1 Flavobacterium pectinovorum | reverse complement strand
GTTACCCAAAATTGCGTTAGGGATGGAAGCGGCATCCTTTTGCGGGATTCGTTTTTTCTATTATTCTAAAAAGTTCTATCGCAAAAGATACAGCGCACAGCCCGGCCCAGAGGGAAACGCCATAAGTATAAACACGGAAAAGGTCAAATCAAAGAAAGGATCTCTAAAGGATATCTGTTTTATAATTGCTCTAAACTGAGATCTTTTGGTTTTGTAGAGTATTGAATCGATGATGAAATTTTATATGATACATTTATCGATATACTATTTTGATGCGTTATGGTAATACTGCTTAGTTTGAAACAATAAAAAAACCTGCAAATGTATTTGCAGGTTTAATGAGTTATAATTGAAAATTTATTTAATTAAATCAAAACTTCTTTTTACAAAAGCTGTAAGTTCTTCTCCTTTTAATAAGTTTTGAGATAATTTGGCAAGATCTAAGGCTTGTTTGACTAAGTTTTCCTGAGTTGATTTATCTTCAGTATTTAAAATATTTGAAGCTAAATCAGAGTTAGTATTTACCACTAAATTGTACATTTCCGGCATATTACCCATTCCGAACATTCCGCCGCCGCCTGATTGACTCATTTCTTTCATTCTACGCATAAATTCTGGCTGTGTGATGAGGAAAGGAGCTGCCTGGCTGTCCATAGCTTCTAATTGTACAGAATATGCTTTTGGGATATAAGCTTCTAATGACGTTTTAAGTGTTTCTTTTTCTTGATCTGATAATTTTGAAATTGTGTTTTCATCTTTTTTGATTAGGTTATCAATATGATCAGAATCTACACGAACGAAAGTAACGTCTTTATTATCTCCTTCAATTTTTTGAATCAGATGAGAAATGATCGGAGAATCTAAAAGTAATACTTCGTATCCTTTTGCTTTTGCAGTTTCTATATAAGAGTGTTGCGCATCTTTATTTCCAGCATACAAAACTACCAATTTTCCGTCTTTATCCGTTTGGTTATCTTTTAGTTTTTCCTTTAATTCTTCTAAAGTAAAATAAGTATCATCAACTGTTGGATACAATACAAACGCTCCTGCCTTTTCGTAGAATTTGTCTTCAGAAAGCATTCCGTATTCTAAAACAATTTTAATATCGTTCCATTTTTGCTCGAAATCATCACGGTTTTCATTGAATAATGCTTTTAATTTATCGGCAACTTTACGAGTAATATAGTTAGATATTTTTTTAACAGCACCATCTGCTTGTAAGCCTGAACGAGAAACGTTTAGCGGAATATCCGGAGAATCGATTACACCTTTTAGCATCGTTAAAAATTCAGGTACAATTCCTTCTACGTTATCTGTAACGTAAACCTGGTTTTGATACAATTGAATTTTATCTTTCTGAATTTGCATATCAGAACCTAATTTTGGAAAATATAAAATTCCAGTTAAGTTAAAAGGATAATCTACATTTAAATGAATGTTGAATAGAGGTTCTTCAAATTGCATTGGATACAATTCTCTGTAGAAGTTTTTATAGTCTTCATCAGATAATTCAGAAGGTTGTTTTGTCCAGGCCGGATTCGGGTTGTTGATGATATTGTCAGTTTCAACGGTTTCGTTGATATAATCTTCAGGTGCGTCTTCTGGTTTTGGGAGAGTTTCTGTTCTTGTTCCAAATTTAATTGGAATAGGCATGAACTTGTTGTACTTATTTAATAATCCACTGATTTTAGAATCTTCTAAAAATTCTAAAGAATCTTCGGCAACGTGAAGAATGATTTCTGTACCACGTGAAGTTTTGTCAGCTGGTTCTAAAGTAAATTCAGGACTTCCATCACATGTCCAGTGTGCTGCCGGCTCATCTTTATATGATTTTGTAATGATTTCAACTTTTTCAGCCACCATAAAAGCCGAATAGAAACCAAGTCCAAAATGACCGATAATTCCAGAATCTTTTGCAGAATCTTTGTATTTGTCCAAAAATTCTTCTGCACCTGAAAAAGCAACCTGATTGATGTATTTTTCAACTTCATCAGCTGTCATACCTAAACCTTGATCGGTAATGTGGATTTTTTTACCTTCTTTGTCTACTTTGATTTCGATAATTGGGTTTCCGTATTCGACTTTAGCTTCACCAATACTAATAAGGTGTTTTAATTTTAAAGTAGCATCGGTACCATTTGAAACCAACTCACGTAAGAAAATTTCATGATCGCTGTATAAGAACTTTTTGATTAAGGGAAAGATGTTTTCTACAGAAACATTAATTTTACCTGTTGTCATATTTTTTAATTTTTTAGTTTAATAAGATGATTTTGATTCATTCAAATAGAATACCAATTTATTTATAATGACAAAATGGCACAAGTGTTAATTTTGAAAGAAAATAATCAGATTTTGGAACCAAACCTATTTTATGAGTTGTATCTTTGTGTTATAATAATTGTTAAATGCGTAAGTATTAACTTAAATAAATGTACAAAATGAAGAAAATTATTTTCATTTGCATGATTGCCACGATGTTTTTTTCGTGTAAATCAGCTTCGTCAACAGCTTCAACAGAAGCCCCCGCACTTTCGACTAAACTTGACAGATCAACTCAAGTGGCTCTTAAAGGAAATTGGGTTCTTACCAATGTGTCTTATCCTGGTTCAGATTACATTAAAGTAAATTCATTTGATTTAGCAGATTCAAAATGTTTTATTGGCAGTACCTGGAATTTTATTTCAAATAATAACAAAGGAAGTATGACTTTGAATGCTCCCGGCTGTACAGCTTTTAGTTCACCAATTGTTTGGAGTGTCAACAATCAGGGAGCTTTTATTTTGAAAATTCTTGATGCTGGTGTAAAAGCTAAAAAAGTTAGAGAAGGTTATTTGTTGAAAGTAGCCGGAGTATCAGAAAGTTCTTTTCAGTTAATTGATAATATTAATGTTGGAGGGCAAACAAAAGACGTTGTTTACCAATTTCAAAGAGCCAATTAATTATAAATTTTATATAAAAAGATAATATGAAAAAGATATCAATCTTAGGTTTAAGTGCATTGTTAGTTGTAAGTAGCTTTTTTGCAAGCTGTGATTCTGTGAAAAATGCTAATAACACACAAAAAGGGGCAGGTATTGGAGTTGTAGCCGGAGGAATTATTGGAGGTATTTTAGGCAATAATTTAGGAAAAGGAGGTAATGCTGCTTTAGGAGCTGCTATTGGAGCAGCCGTTGGTGGTGGAACCGGTGCTTTAATTGGTAATAAAATGGATAAACAAGCACGTGAAATTGATCAGGCTCTTCCTGGTGCTGATGTAGAAAGAGTTGGAGAAGGTATTCGCTTAACTCTTAATGAAAATGCGGTTCGTTTTGATACTAACAAATCTACTTTGACAAGTACAGCGAAAGCAAATTTGGATAAATTAGTTCCTGTTTTTAATGATTACGGTGATACAGATATTCAGATATTTGGATATACTGATAACACAGGTAAACCCGAATATAATTTAACACTTTCAGGACAAAGAGCGGCTTCTGTACAAGCGTATTTAGTCTCTAAAGGATTAAAAGCAAGCCGTTTTAAAACTTCAGGTTTAGGTATTGCAGATCCAATTGCAACCAATGAAACTGTAGAAGGAAGAGCGCAAAATCGTCGTGTTGAGTTTGCAATTACTGCAAATGACAAGATGGTGAATGATGCTAAAGCTGAAGCTGGAAAATAATTAAATACAATAAAATTTATTAAAAGCTGTTTCATAATAGAAGCAGCTTTTTTTTGCTTTCGAATTTAAACATTGTAAATTTGAACTCTCAATTAGAACACATGCTTGACATTCAAAATATCTCATTTTCGTATACTGATAAACCCGTTATAAAAAACGTATCTTTTACAATTAATAAAGGTGAAAACATTGCCATTATTGGTGAAAGCGGCTGTGGAAAAAGTACGCTTTTAAAACTTATGTATGGTTTGTATGATCTGGATGAAGGAAAGATTTTCTATGAAGAAAAGCCCGTTTTAGGTCCAAAATATAACCTGATTCCCGGAATGCCTTATATGAAATATTTGGCACAGGATTTCGATTTATCACCTTATGAAACTGTGGCTGAAAACGTAGGAAAGTTTCTTTCTAACGGTTTTGCCAATATGAAAAAGCTTCGTGTTCAGGAGCTTTTGGAAATGGTCGAAATGGAACAGTTTTCGAATGTTAAAGCTAAGTTTTTAAGTGGAGGACAGCAGCAGCGTGTTGCTTTGGTACGAGTTTTAGCTTTAGAACCGGAAGTTATTTTGCTTGATGAGCCTTTTAGCCAGATTGATGCTTTTCGAAAAAATGCTTTACGCCGAAATTTGTTCCGATACTTAAAACAGAAAAAAATAACCTGTATTATTGCTACGCATGATAGTACAGATGCCTTGTCATTTGCAGATGAAGCGATAGTTATGCGCAATGGAGAAATTATCACAAAGGGAAACCCAAATGAAATTTATACAAATCCATCTTCAAAATACGTTGCTTCTCTTTTTGGAGAAGTCAATGAGGTTCCTACTCATTTGTTACAACTTTCCGAAGATGAAACTAAAAAATCACTAGTTTATCCTCATCAGCTAATTATGGTTGAACATTCTGATTTGGAAGTTAAAATCAGGAGAACTTATTTTAGAGGAAGTCACTATTTGATTGAAACTGTTTACAAAAGACAATTGATATTTTTTGAAAACGAGTTTGATTTGCCGCTTGAACTAACAATTTTCTTAGGTCTTAATTCTTAATGAAATAACACATCATGAATGTCTTCTGTTTTGTCAAAAACGCTTTTTGCAAAAGGACAAAGCGGAATGATTTTTAGATTGTTGGTTCTGGCATAGTCTACAGCTGCCATAACTAATTTTTTGCCAACACCTTTTCCGTTAAATTCTTCGTTGACTTCTGTATGGTCTATGATGAATTTTGAATCGCCAGCCCAGGTATAGGTCATTTTTCCTGCTTGTTTTTCATCTTCTGCAGCTTCAAAATAACCTCTTCTTGTATCGTTTATTTGTTGGATTTCCATGATAAATTATATTAATGTAGTTTTGATTTCGATTGAATTTGTTAATGTTTTATGAATCGGGCAGCTGTTTGCTATGATTTCTAATCGCTGTTTTTGAGCTTCATCAATTTCGCCTGTAATTTCAATTTTTCTTGTAAATAAAGATACTTTTTGCTCTAAATCTCTTTCAAAGTCAATTTTGATGTTAATTTCAGAAACGTTCCATTGTTTTCGGTTAATGTACATTCTTAAAGTAATTAAAGTACAGGAAGCTAATGAAGAAGCAAGCAATTCTGAAGGGCTAAAGCCTAAGTTTTTCCCACCCATTTCTTGCGGCTCATCGGCAATAATAATGTTTTCGCTGGCAGATGTTATTTCTGTACGATACAAACGCGTATCTATTTTTGCTGATAATGTTTCCATAAATTATTTAATTCTTGGTTCAGGTAATGGAACAAATTCGGTTTCGCCCGGAACTTTTGGAAAGGTTTGTGCGGCCCAGTCTTGTTTCGCTTTTTCGATAAGATTTTTATCGGATGAAACAAAATTCCAAAAAATAAAATGTTCTTCGGGAAATGGTTGTCCGCCAAAAATATAAACCGTGGTATTTTCGGTAATTTCAAATTCACATAAAGTGCTGTCATTAGTGATCAGAATCTGTTTGGATTCGTAAACGTGTTCGCCGCTTTTGATACTTCCTTCCAGAATATATAAACCGCTTTCGCCGAATAAATGGCTTCCAATATTGATTTTCTTCGCTTCTTTGCTTTTAATTTCAATAAAATACAGAGGGCTATAAACAGGAACTGGTGATTTTTTGCTAAAAGCTTCTCCGGCTATTAATTTATAGAAAACACCATCATCTTCCCAAGCCGGAATAGCATCTGCTTCAACATGGGTAAAATTCGGATCCATTTGTTCTAATTCTTTTGGGAGGGCGACCCAAATCTGTAATCCGTGAAGCATTTTGTCCGATTGTCTTAAATATTCAGGGGTTCTTTCAGAATGTGAAATTCCTTTTCCGGCAGTCATCCAGTTTACTGCGCCCGGTTTTATTTCTAATTCTGTTCCTAAACTGTCACGGTGCATGATGCTTCCTTCAAATAAAAACGTTAATGTTGAAAGCCCGATGTGCGGGTGAGGCGGAACATCCATATTTTGATACTGATTTAAATGTGCCGGTCCCATGTGATCTATAAATACAAATGGTCCGACGGCTCTTTTTTCGCGGAAAGGCAATAACCTCCCAACCATAAAATTGCCTATATTGGCAGCACGCTCTTCGATAATTAAACTGATGTTTGACATGGTTTATTTGATTTGAAAACAAAATTACAGTTGTAGTCTCAATCTGTAACTTAATTTAGATTAAGAAAAAAAAATCGGGATTATCTATAAAAATAAGAAATACAGTTTGTTTATTTTTAATTTATCAACTCAAATTCCAGTGGTTCACTTTCTGTTCCATTAATAATAATCGACAATTGATGTATTCCTGTATAAAAAACACGAGTCGTAATTAGTCTAAAAGATTGATTTCTCTCAACTTTAGTCAATTGATTGGGAGGGTAAATTTTTTCACTGATTTTAAAGACCTTTTTTGCCAGGTGCCCTTTTGATTTTTTATAATGAACAGCATATTCTAAGCGAACGGTTTTCGGATCGGCATTTTTATTGTTTAAGTAAAATTGAAACTGCAGATAATCACCAATTTTTACAATTGGTGTTTTGATTTCGAAAGAGGAAAGTTCAATATTAGTGCTTTCCAGTCCATAATGACTCAGAATTTCTGGATGTCCTTGTTTTAATAACGTTCGACAGCCGTGTTTGACAATTCCGTCAGTTTCTGTACCGTGATCTTTCCATTTTTGAGCAATTTCAAGTACAATTTCAGGATTATCTTTGGTAATATCATTTAAATTATTAGCTACACTTCTTCGGACATATTCTGACGGGTCATTTTTCAGGTTTTCTAAAATGGGAAGAATAGATGCGGGATCTTTTTTAAGAAACGGAATTGCCATTGCCCATGGTAATTTCGGTCTTGAACCTTCGCTTGCCAGTCGGCGTACGTGATGATTTTCATGCAAAGACCATTTTGTCATTTCATCTATCATTTGCTCTTTGTATTTTAAAATGAAAGGACGAACAGCAAATTCGCAACTAATAAATTGTGTGATGGAAACAAAGGCCTTTGTAGAAGTTTTAAAATCATCTAAGCCATATACTTCAATATAATCAGCAAAAAAGATGAAAGCCAGATTACTATCGGCAAAACTTTTTCTTTTTAGGTTTTCGATGATTTTATCGATTAAAGATACGGCTTCAGGAAAGTTTTGAGGCATAAATTGATGTAAAACAACTGTTGTATGTTTCATTCGGTCTTTCCATTCCTTTTGAGCAAAATTGTCTTCGTAAATCGTTTCTGTAAATTTCTGTTTATTGAATGAAGGATGTACTTCGGCGACAGCCTGACCAAAATTTTCGTAAAATGAAACCGAGTAAATATCTTTAATTAATCCCATAATTTTATTTGAATGAACCTCAAAGGTATTTAATGTTCTTTGATTTTTTTTAGATTAATTAGAAGAAGTTTCTTCTGAAATTTTCATTTTTCACAGAGATGAAACTTTCAAATCCACAAAATATGTCCTATTTTAGCATCTTATAAAATTAAAAAAATGATTAGCGAAGCACAATTTCAAGCCGAATTACAACTATTGATTAGTAATGCAATTCGAGAAGATGTAGGCCCGGGAGATTTTAGTTCGTTAGCATGTATCCCTGATGCAGCGCACGGACAAGCTAAATTATTAGTAAAAGATCAGGGAATTATTGCCGGTGTTGTATTGGCAAAAATGATTTTTGAATTTGTTGATCCAAAATTAAAAGTGAAAACTTTTATAGAAGATGGAACTCATGTAGAATACGGTGATGTAGTTTTTGAAGTTTCCGGAAGTTCGCAATCAATTTTAAAGTCAGAAAGAGTGGTTTTGAATACCATGCAACGCATGTCTGCCATCGCTACAAAGACCAGCCAATTAATGCAACTTTTAGAAGGAACCGGCGCTAAAATATTAGATACCCGTAAAACAACTCCAAATTTTAGGGTTGCTGAAAAGTGGGCCGTGAAAATAGGTGGAGGTGAAAACCATCGTTATGCCTTATATGATATGATAATGCTGAAAGATAATCATATTGATTTTGCAGGGGGAATTACGTTTGCTATAAAAAAAACCAAGGAATATCTTAAAGCTAATAATCTCGATTTAAAGATTATTGTGGAGGCCAGAAATTTAGATGAAATTCGTGAAATTTTGTTAAGCGACGGAGTTCACAGGATTTTAATTGATAACTTTAATTATGAAGATACAAAAACGGCTGTGGCATTAATTGGTACTAAATGCCAGACAGAGTCTTCAGGAAATATTAGCGAAAAGACGATTCGGGAGTACGGACTTTGCGGTGTAAATTATATTTCATCCGGAGCTTTAACTCATTCGGTTTATAATATGGATCTGAGTTTGAAAGCGTTTTAAGTTATGGTTTTAAAACATTCTAAAATCTGACTGACGAAATAATTAAGAAGTCTAAAAATCTAAAAAAATATGTCCCAAGAAATAGAAGACCGGCTTGAAAAAGTGCCAGTGGTAAGTTTTATAGTGCGGTTTTTAAAAAAAATACAATTACCATGGTTGGAAGGCTTTTCGTTGTATGATTTGCTTGAAATGTATATTCTTGGGATTCTTGAAGGTGCTTTTTCGTATCACGCCAGTGCGGTATCGTTTAGCTTTTTTATGGCCTTGTTTCCTTTCGCATTATTCATCCTGAACTTGATTCCTTATATTCCGATTGAAGGGTTTCAGGAAGATTTTTTACAGTTTGTGCAACAAGGAGTTCCTCCAAATACTTATGATGCAATTAGTAAAATAATCAGTGATATTTTAAATAATAGTCACTCAGGTTTATTATCGTCAGGATTTTTGCTTTCTATTTTCTTAATGGCAAACGGAATTAATGGTATTCTTAGTGGTTTCGAATCCTCAAAACATGTTTTTGATAAGCGAGGTTTTTTTCATCAATATCTGGTTGCTTTGGCGATTTCGCTTGTAATGACGATTATATTGTTTGTAACAGTAGCTACAATTGTGGTTTTTGAGGTATTTATCCAAAAAACAATCATTCAGGATGTGTTAAGTGATAGAATTCCGCTGATTATTTTAGGAAGATATTTGTTTGTTATTTTAATGATTTTGATAACGTCTTCAGTATTATTGCGCTATGGTACGAAGCAGTATAATAAAGTACCTTTTATAAGTATAGGTTCTGTTTTTACGACCATCTTAATTGTTATATCTTCGTTCTTTTTTGGAATTTGGGTTATAAAATTTTCGAAATACAACGAACTTTATGGTTCTATTGGGACATTATTAATTCTAATGTTTTACATTTGGATAAACTGTATGATACTGCTTTTGGGCTTTGAGCTCAATGCAACTATTCGAAAATTAAGGCAAAAAAATAAATAGAATTATGAAAAATTGGATGTTGACTATTGCTGTTTTTTTTCTAACTCTAAGCGCTGCTCAGGCGCAAAGTGTTATTGGAAAGTGGAAAACAATTGATGATGAAACCGGAGAGGCAAAATCAATAGTAGAAGTTTATGAAAAATCCGGAAAAATATACGGGAAAGTTATAGAGATACTCCGTGCCGATCATAAAAAAGATGTATGTTCTAAATGTGAAGGAGCTGAAAAAAACAAGCCGATTTTAGGTATGATAATCATTAACGGACTTAAAAAAGACGGTTCTGAATATAATGGAGGAACAATCTTGGATCCTACAAACGGAAAAAAATACAAGTGTTATATTACGTTAGATTCTGCAGATAAATTAAAACTTCGCGGTTATGTAGGGATTTCAATTGTGGGAAGAACACAATACTGGACGCGGGTGAAAAATTAATTTTGGAAATAAAATGCGAACATTAGCATCGATAATCTTATTTTTTGCATTGCTATTTGATAGTTTTGGACAATCTAAGAATTCGCCATTACAAATAAGTCATCTTACAGGTGACTTTTATATTTATAAGACATTTCATGATTATAAAGGAACGCTGACTGCTGCAAATGCTATGTACCTTGTTACAGATAAAGGTGTTGTTTTGTTTGATACGCCTTGGGATCAAACACAGCATCAGCCTCTATTGGATAGTATAATAGCAAAACACAATAAAAAGGTGGTGATGATTTTTGCTACACACTCACATGATGACCGTGCAGGTGGATTTAGGTTTTACCGCCAGAAAGGAATCAGGACTTATTCTATTAAGTTAACAGATGATATTCTTAAAAAGGATAATAAAAAAAGAGCCGAATATATAATTCCAAATGATACAGTTTTTGCAGTAGGAAAGTATAAATTTGAAGTTTTTTATCCGGGAAAAGGTCATACACCTGACAATATTGTAATTTGGTTTGATAAAGAAAAAGTGCTTTATGGAGGTTGTTTTATCAAGAGTGCAGAAGCAAAAGATTTAGGATATTTGGGTGATGCAGATGTTAAAGAATGGGAGAAATCAATCAAAAAAGTACAAACGAAATTTAAGAATCCAATTTATATTATTCCGGGTCATGATGATTGGATAAATACAGAATCTTTACAACATACTTTGAAAATGGTTCAGGCATATAATGCTGCACAGGCTTCGGGTAAAAAATAATTCACCAATTTTAAAATAATTACATGTTTTTTGTCGAAGTTGTTTTACCGCTTTCTTTAGCTAAAACCTTTACCTATTGTGTTTCTGAGACCGAATTCCATTTTATTAAAAAAGGAATGAGAGTGGCAGTGCCTTTTGGGAAAAGCAAAATTTATACGGCATTGGTTATTGATTTACATCAAAATGAGCCAGGTTTGTATGAAGCCAAAGAAATTCATCAGATATTAGACGAAAAACCAATTGCTACCGAAACTCAAATTAAACATTGGCTTTGGGTCGCAAATTATTATATGTGCGGTATTGGTGATGTGTATCGAGGCGCTTTTCCGAGTGGATTATTACTGGAGAGTGAAACGATTATTTCGCATAAAGCTGATGTTGCTGTAAATCAAAATGAATTATCAGATGATGAATTTTTGATTTATGAAGCCTTACAACAGCAGAGTTCACTAAAGGTTCAGGAGATTATTTCGATCTTGAACAAAAAGAATGTTTTTCCGATTCTTCAAAAGCTGATGGCTAAGGATATTGTTGTTTTAGAAGAAGAAATAAAAGAAAGTTATAAGCCGAAACTGGTTCGATATGTAAAATTACATTCAAAGTATGAATCAGACAGTGGTTTAACTGAATTGCTGGAAGTTTTAAAAAATGCGAATAAACAAAAAGAAATTGTTTTGGCGTATTTTCAAATTAGCGCTTCAGAGAAAAAGCCTATTACGGTTAAGAAATTAGTTGAAATTTCAAATTCGACTTCGGCAGTTGTAAAAGCCTTAATAGAAAAAGAAATTTTCGAAGAATATTACCTGCAACAGGATAGAGTTTCTTTTGATGGAAAAGCTTCAGAAAAACAATTGTTGTTAAGTGATGCGCAGGAAAAGGCTTTCGGCGAAATTAAAAATAGTTTCTTGGAAAAAGAAGTTTGTCTGCTTCACGGTGTTACATCAAGCGGAAAAACTGAAATATATATAAAGTTAATCGAGGAGTATTTACAAACAGGAAAGCAAGTATTGTATTTATTGCCTGAAATTGCATTGACGACACAATTAGTTTCTCGTTTGCGACTTCATTTTGGAGATAAAGTTGCTGTTTTTCATTCGAAATACAGTAATAACGAAAGAGTTGAAGTCTGGAAACAAACACTTCAAAATTCAGACAAAGCACAAATTGTAATAGGAGCGAGGTCGGCTTTGTTTTTGCCTTTTAATAATCTGGGATTGTTGATTGTTGATGAAGAACACGAACAAACTTTTAAGCAGACAGATCCGGCTCCAAGGTATCATGCGAGAGATTCGGCAATTGTTTTGGCTAATTTTCATAATGCTAAAGTGCTTTTAGGATCTGCAACCCCAAGTATTGAAACCTATTTTAATACTCAGATTGAAAAATTCGGTTTAGTTACAATTACAGAGCGTTACAATAATGTCCGAATGCCGGAAATTGTTTTAGTTGATTTGAAAGACAAGCATTTCAGAAAAAAGATGACGGGGCATTTTAGTGATCTTTTAATCGAAGAAATTGCAGAAGCGTTGTCTTTGGGCGAACAGGTGATTTTGTTTCAAAACAGAAGAGGATATTCTCCTGTTATTGAGTGTTTAACCTGTGGTCATGTACCACATTGTCAGCAATGCGATGTGAGTTTGACTTTTCATAAACATAAAAATCAACTGCGATGTCATTATTGCGGGTATTCCATTGCAAAACCTACGCACTGCCATAGCTGTTCGAGTATTGATTTGACCACAAAAGGTTTCGGGACAGAACAAATCGAACAAGAATTAGTGTCTCTTTTTCCGAAAGCTAAAACCGGACGAATGGATCAGGATACAACGCGTGGTAAATTTGGTTTTGAGAAGATTATCGATACTTTTAAAAATAGAGAAATAGATATTTTAGTTGGAACTCAAATGCTTGCTAAAGGATTAGATTTTGATAATGTAAGTCTGGTCGGAATTATGAATGCCGATAACATGCTGCATCATCCGGATTTTAGAGCTTTTGAGCGGAGTTTTCAGATGATGACTCAAGTAGCAGGAAGAGCCGGAAGATCTGAAAAGCAAGGGAAAGTTGTAATTCAGACTTATAATCCGAATCATAATACAATTCAGCAGGTTACCATGCATAATTATACAGGTATGTATAAGGAGCAATTATATGACAGGCAAATTTATAAATATCCTCCTTATTTCCGAATTATAAAACTGACTTTAAAACACCGTGATTTTGATAAATTGAAAGAAGGATCTATGTGGATGTATCAGGTTTTAAGTCAAAATTTGAACATGCCGGTCTTAGGTCCGGAGGAACCTGCAATTAACAGAATCAGAAATGAATATATCAGGACAATTTTAATTAAGATTCCGCAAAATGTACAATTGGGGAACACAAAAAAAACTATTCAGAAAATGTTGAATAGTTTTGAAGCGGTGGCCCAGTACAGAGCTATAAAATTAATTATTAATGTCGATTTTTATTAAAAAGATTAAGTTGACAGCGCTCTTACAAGGTCTTCTTTTTTGTTTCGGCTCAATGGAATTTTAGTAATACCAATTTCGGCAAATTTACTATTAAAACGTTCTACTTTATCAATATTAATAATGTAGGATTTGTGAACACGGATAAATTTTTCTTTTGATAAGTCATTTTCAAAAGATTTCATTGTAGAAAGAACTAAATTACTGTCGTCCTCAGTAACTACTCTTACATAATCACCGAAAGCTTCAATCCATTTGATTTTTGCTGTGAAAATCTTAAGTTTTTTTAAGTTGCTTTTGATGAAAATATGTTCTCCTTCTTCTTCCTTTATTTCTTTTTTGAGGATATGCATGTCAAGAGCCCTTTTTACAGAAGCATTAAAACGATCTACAGCTATAGGTTTTTGAAGATAGTCAGTGGCATCATAATCAAATGCTTTTAAAGCATATTCAGCTTTAGAAGTAATAAAAATAATTTGAGGTTTTGATTTTAAGCCATCAAGAAAATCAAAACCGTTAATAACAGGCATTTCGATATCTAAAAATATTAAATCAATATTATTTAAAGACATGCAACTTTTTGCTTCTATTGCGTTAGAAAAGTCTCCAATTAGGTGCAGACCAGGATGATTGTTTACTAATTTTGCAATAATTGCCCTCTGTATAGAACTATCATCTACAACAACACAGTTTAGTTTCATAAGAGTTTGAATTTAATGAATTCAGGATTACAATAGTAAATGTATTATTTTTTTCGAAAATAAACTAAGATGAATGTCTGTTTTTTGCATTTCAACGAATAAAAGAAAAAAAATGTTGGTTATTCAAAAATAATAGTTACTTTTGCACCCAATTTTAACAAATAAATATTGTATTTATGAATCATTATGAAACTGTTTTCATTTTAAATCCCGTTTTATCTGAGGTTCAGGTAAAGGAAACAGTAACGAAATTTGAAGAATTTCTTACTAGTAGAGGAGCTGAAATGGTATCGAAAGAGGATTGGGGTCTTAAAAAAATGGCTTACGAAATCCAAAACAAAAAAAGTGGTTTTTACCATTTATTCGAATTCAAAGTAGCTGGAGAAGTTCTGATTGCTTTTGAAACTGAATTCAGACGTGACGAAAGAGTTATGCGTTTCCTGACTGTAAGTCTTGACAAACATGCTATTTCTTGGGCTGAAAGAAGAAGAGCTAAACTTAAATCTACAAAAGCTTAATTATCATGGCAACATTACAACAATCTGCTTCAGGAAAAAAAGACGGGGATATCAGATATCTTACGCCTTTAAACATAGAAACTAACAAGACTAAAAAATATTGTCGTTTCAAAAAATCAGGTATCAAATATATTGATTATAAAGATGCTGATTTCTTATTGAAATTCGTTAATGAGCAAGGAAAAATTCTTCCTCGTCGTTTAACAGGAACTTCTTTGAAATACCAAAGAAAAGTGTCTGTAGCTGTAAAAAGAGCTCGTCACTTAGCTTTAATGCCATACGTGGCCGATTTATTAAAATAATTAAAAACTCTAGTCGCTGGTTTCTGTTTAATCAGAACCTAACTTCTAATAATATAAGGACAACAACATGGAACTTATTTTAAAACAAGACGTACAAAACTTAGGATTTAAAGATGATGTAGTATCTGTAAAACCTGGTTACGGTCGTAACTTTTTAATTCCTCAGGGATTTGCTACATTAGCAACTCCTTCTGCTAAAAAAGTTTTAGCTGAAAATCTAAAACAAAGAGCACATAAAGAAGCTAAAGTTGTTGCTGATGCAAAAGCATTGGCTGAAACTTTAAAAGCTCTTGAAATTAAACTTACTGCAAAAGCTGGTGGAGAGAAACTTTTTGGTTCTATCACAAACATCGACATTGCTGAAGCTTTAGAGAAATCAGGTAATGCTATTGATAGAAAATTCATCACTAGCGGTATCGTTAAACGTACTGGGAAATATTCTGCAAGCATCCGTTTACACAGAGATGTTATTGTTGAGTTACCATACGAAATTGTTGCTGAAAAGTAATAGTTTAAAATACTATAGTAAAAATCCCGATGCGAGTCGGGATTTTTTTGTTTAAAAAAGATAGATAACAAACTTAATGTTATTTGCCTTAAGCAATTTGCTTATAGCTTATAGCGTAAGGCATAAAGCTTAATTAAAAATGAAATACACAAGGTTAACAAAAGAGCAGTTTGATGAATTACATGCAGAATTTGCCAGCTTTTTAGCTACGCAAGCTATTGATAAAGCAGAGTGGGATTCTCTTAAAATAAATAAGCCGGAAGTTGCGGAGCAGGAATTAGACGTTTTTTCGGATTTAATTTGGGAAGGGGTTTTGTCGAGGGCAGAATTTTTAGAACATTTTTCTAAAAATCATATATTTTTATTTCAATGTTTTGAAACTTATGTTCAGTCTATTGTGTTGAAATCTTTGGTTGCGGAAACTGATTTCCTGACTAAAGAGGGTTTGCAATGGTTAAGTGATAATATGTTTACTGATGCAATTGAAATGAAAACGGGAAAGAAAGTCTTTACTGAGGATCGGAATTCTTCAATTTTTGAATTAATTCAACAAGGAGCTTTTTTAAGTGATGGTCAATTGTTTAAACAAATCAATTCTATTATTAAAATGTAATACAGAATTTAGATGTTTTCTGGATTAAAAAAAAATCTTATTTTTTTGTTTTCCTTATTTTTTCTTATTTTTTTTAACTTTTGTTTAGTCTTTGGGTTTTTTATACCCGTATTTATACCTGTTTTTTTGCAAATTTGATAATTTGTTTTTTTTTGGTCTTACTAAAAGCTTTTTTAATTGCTAAAATGAATAAAACATCTGTTTTTATGTGTTTTTTATTACAAAATAAAATGATAATATAAAATTAATGTATTATTTTTTGAGAATTTTAAGTATTATTTGGTTTGAAAAAACATAGTATTTATAACGTTTAAGCTTCTTTTTGTGTGTTTATTCTTTTTGTGATTTGAAAAAAATAAGAATTTTACATTTGTTTGGTAATTTATTTTTTTTTAATTTTAGATTATAAAGCTTAAACAAAAAGTTTTATTAGTTGAAATCTTAAAATCATAATTTATTATTTCAAAATAAAAGAAATTACTTTTTTATTGCATAATGTGAAGTTTTTATAATAACGTATAAATGTTGCTTATGGACTTAATATTTACTTTCTTTATCAAATTTGCATTCGGTATTAGTGTTATTTTGGTTTTTATAAATAAGTTTATTTATAAATCAAAACTTACCCATAAATTTAAAACTTACGGTTGTATTTTATTTTTCCCCCACCCCCACCCCAATTGATGAGTTGTTAATCAATGTTATGATTAACTTTTATACAAGAGAATATATTGTATTCAATTTTAAAAAAAATGTTTTTTATAAAAAGAGTAATCAACTTTTTGTAAGTGTCAAATTGTACAATATATAAATGAATTCTGAATTAAAATTATTTTAAAACAAATCACTCCTTTTTGAAGCTTGGTTCAGTTCATGCTTCTGCAAATATTTAAGACGTTTTTTATTTGTCAATAAAAGCGCTCTTTGGTTGCATTTTTATTTTTTTTAAATTTTAGATTAAGCTCAATTTTTTGAATTGGAGCTTAGATGTTAACTGATTGATTTTTAATTTTTTTTAAATTGTATAAGACGAATGTCTTATTACAACAGGGTTTCTATTGTCCATTTTCTAATCTTCCAAATTATGAAAAAAAAATTACAAATTACTAATCTCAACTTCCAGAGGGGATTATTTGGGGCATTGTTTTTTTTGCTCTTATTTTCAAATTCTTTTGCTCAAAATGTATGTAGACCAACTTCACAGACAAATAGTACAGGTGGTTTTTTATGTGCAGGAATGAGTGTGAGCGACCCAGATGATGCATTTGATACAAGTATGAGTACCTTTGCTACTATAAGCAATGTACTTGGTTTAGCTTGTTTTGCACAAGAGACATTGACTTTTAATCAAACTGCGAAGGCTGGAGATCAAATTGTAATTTATTTTGGAACAGGAGGTGGTTTACTGAATCTTAGTTTATTATCAAATGTGACCATTCAGGCAAAACTTTCGGGAGCTAATGTAGATGATCCGGTGGCATTAAACAACGGACTATTAAATCTTCAATTATTGCCAGGTAATCAAATAGCTGTAATACGATATACATTGCCAGGCGATACAAATCAAGTGCGAATTCAGGTAGGAGGACTTCTTAGTGCATTGGTAAATTTAAGAGTGTATGATGTAAGATTGGATTTTGCAAAACCAACTGTTACAAATGGTTTAATACAGACAGTTTGTTCTGGAAATTCTTTGAATTTATCTGCAACTCCTGTAGCGGGAACAACGCTTGCCTGGTATAGTTCAGCTACATCAACCACGCCATTAGCCACAGGAAATAATTATACGACTCCAATTTTAACTGCTGATACTACATATTATTTGGGTGTTACGCGAGCTGCTGGTTGTGAAGGGAGTGAACGTGTTCCAGTACATGTTAATGTTTCTAATCCTGTAGCACCAGTGATAAGCGCTTCAGGGACTTCTATCTGTTCCTCTGGAATAACTCAGCAAACTACATTATTTGTAATAAATCCAATACCGGGAACCACTTATAATTGGTATAATGTTTCTTCAAACGGAGTTTCTTTAGCATCGGGAACTACTTATTCGCCAACTGTTCCTTTAGGAACCACAAGTTTTTACGTTGAAGCTGTAATAGGAAGCTGTTTGAGTCCGGCAAGAACTCAAGTTGATATAATTTCGACTGCTATACCTTCTGTTCCAACAGTTTTAACTCAAAGTGTTACCATTCAGTCTGGTCAAAACGCTACTTTAAATGCTACTACTTCTGAAGTAGGAGTGACACTAAATTGGTATGATGTTGCCAGTGGCGGATCTGCAATTGCAATTAATTCACCTACATTTACGACACCAGTTTTGACTGCTTCAAAAACATATTATATTGAAAGTCAAAGTGCAAATGGAAATTGCGTTAGTGCAAGAGTTCCGGTAGTGGTTAATCTTCAGCCAGCAGCTTTGGGGGGGTGTTTAGCAGCCAGTAGCCAGCAAACAAATCGAAATGGGTTATGCTTATTGTGTGGCGTAACAGACCCTAATAATTCTGTTGATGGAAATTCTGCAACAGCAACAAGACTTACTGTTCCTGTTGGTTTATTAACCGGATGGATTCAGCAAACATTACAATTCAATAACCCTGGAAGAGCAGGAGATATTGTTGATGTTGAATTAGAATTGCCTGGTGGATTAGCAGATGTTGCTCTTTTGGGTGCCGTTAGTTTGGCAACTTACAATGGAGTAACTTATAATAATGATAGAGTTTTAATTAATAATTCTTTGATAATACTGCAATTATTGTCAGGAAATCGTTTTAAAGCCAGTGTAGAAGCTGGAGCAGCTTTTGATCGTGTTGAGATTCGATTAGGAGGTTTGGCAACAGTATTGACGAGTTTGGATATTTATCAGGCAACTTACAGATATAAATCCCCAACAGGTTTAGCTAATCGAACTATTTGCAGCGGACAAACGACAACTATAACAGCTAATATTGGAGTAGGTGAAACTATTAATTGGTTTGATGTCGCTTCTGGAGGAACTTCCTTGGGAAGTACTACTTCTTACACCACTTCTGCTTTAACGGTTCCAACTACTTATTATGTAGAAATAACCAGAAATGGCTGTGTCAATAGTGTGCGTTTTCCTGTGTTGATATCAATTGATAATCCTATAGCTCCTGTTATCAGTACAGCGGGTACAACAATTTGTAGTGGTCAGACTACTACGTTAAATATTCAGGCGCCTGTCGGGGGTACTGTTTATAAATGGTATGATGCAGCTTCATCGGGAAATTTAGTGTTTACCGGTACTTCTTTTACTACTCCAAATTTAATTGCTAATACTAATTATTTCGTTGAAGCCACAATTGGAAGCTGTTCAAGTGCAACACGCACTCCTGTTACAGTAACTGTAAACCCATTGCCTGCAGCACCAATTGCGGCATCATCAAATGTCGTTATTCAGTCAGGACAGAGTGTAGCTCTGCTGGTATCAAGTCCGGATTCTAATGTTACATTCGATTGGTATGATGTACCTACTAATGGAACTGCTTTGGCAACAGGAACCAATACATACACTACCCCGGTTTTAACATTAAATAAAACATATTATGTTACAGCCAGAGGTATAACATCAGGTTGTACAAGCAGTGCAAGAACAGCTATTAATGTTTTGATAAATAATTCGGCTAGTAATTGCTTACAGGCTAACTCACAAGTTACAACTTTAGATCCGGGCTTGCTATGTGTTTTGTGTAGTTTCAGCAATCCTGGAGGATCTGTTGATACCAATGTAAATACATTTACCAGACTTTCTACAGTTGCTGGAATAGCTGGCGCTTATGTCGAACAAGTCGTGACTTTTCCAACAACTGGTCAAACCGGAGATATTATAGAGGTTGAGTTAGAATTACCCGGAGGATTGGCTGATGTGTCATTATTAGGCGGAGTTAGTTTAGCAACTTATAATGGAGGAACTTATAATAATGATAGACGTTTTCTTACTAATAGTCTATTAAGTTTACAATTATTATCAGGCGATAGATTTAAAGCTAGTTTTATAGCGACAGCGTCATTTAATAAAGTTGAGATTCGATTAGGAGGATTAGTGACATTATTAACAAATTTAGATATTTATGGAGCTTCATATAGATTTAAAGATGCTGTAGTTACTGGTGCAACGTCTCCAATTTGTAGTGGACAAACAGCTAATTTAGCTGCCAGTTCAGGTGTAGGGGGAGAAACATTTAAATGGTATGATGCTGCAAGTGCAGGAGCAGAACTTTCTCCTATAGCAACCTATACGACACCTGCTTTAACCGCAACAACAACTTATTATTTAGAGGCAACACGTGATGGAACTTGCGTAAACAGTGTTCGCCAGCCTGTTACCGTAACAGTATCACCATTTGCAACCGCTGCAGATGTGACAATTAATACTCCATTAGAGGCATCTTGTGCCGGAAGTGTGGTATTATCTCCAACATCTGCTTTAGTTGGAGCTCAATTCAAATATTATACAGATCAAAATAAAGCACAGGAAATTATAACCGGTTCTACAGTTGTTGGGCAACCGGGAGTAACTTTTTCTAAAAATCCAACAACAGGAGTATTAACAATTAATGGTCTGAGTTCAGCTGTGCCATCTTATAATTATTATGTGTCTGTCGTTAATGCAATTACTTGCGAAAATGCTATAAATACGCTGAAACAAGTAACGGTTAATTCTCCTTCAGCTACACCATTGGTAGTAATTGGTACGACTTTACAAGGTTGTGGAACTGTAAATTTAGCTAATGCTATAACAGGTTTTGATACGACCGGAAATACAACTTATACTTTCTATGATCCTTCAGACAATATTTTACCTGCTGCTGCTGCAGCAAATATAAATACAAGTGGTGTTTACTCAATTCAGGCTCAAGGTAACGGTGTTACATGTCCATCCGGTAAGTTACCGGTAACCGTTTCTGTTAACCCGTTACCAAGTTTGGTTGTTGCAAACCCTTTTTTATCAGTAAATGTGGGGACTAATATTCTGTTGAATGCAACATCAAATGGAACATTAGCATGGTTTAATCCTCAGGGAAATCCTTTGACCGGACCGGTATTTACAACGGGAGTTTTAAATACTCCGGGAATTTATACTTATACAGTAGTGGCAACAAGTGCCCTTAATTGTTCGACTTCAGCAACAATTACGATCAATGTTATAGATCCAAATAGCTGTCAATTATTGACAGAAAGAGTTTATGCGACTGGAGAAAGTTCAGATTCAATTGTGACAGGTGGAGTAGTGAATGGAACTAATGCTATTGACGGGAATACACAAACATATTCCACAATAGTAACAGGAGTAGGTCTTTTGGGAGTTGGTACAACCTGGCAGGATCTGACCTGGCCAACCAACATAGTAAAAGGAACGCCGGTTACGGTTAAGTTGGGAGCTGAATACAGTTTATTGGCGGTAGCTCAAGGTTTATCAGTAGTTGGAACCAAAAGCGGAGTTCCTATTGGAGTTATACAGCCTGTCTCAGGAGCACTATTAAATTTATTGCCAGGCGAAAAATCGTATGAGTTTACTTTTGTTCCTGCAAATTCATCGGGGCCGCAAGATTATGACGGAATTAGAGTAATATCCGGACCACTTTTAAGCGTTGCGCAAAACACTAAAGTATTCGATGCATATTATACGAGAAAAGTTTCAACAGTAGCTTGTACACCAGGTGATATTCAGGATGTATTTTATGGAGCAACAGATTTAGGGATAGGAGCGTTGACTTCTACTGTTGGAGTTAGTGATGCATGGAATGTGGCTGATAATGATATTTCTACCTATGCAACAATGTATAGTGGAGTAGGAGTTCTGGCTGCAGCTGATTTAACAGTTACATTTAAAACACCATCAATTGTAAGTGATACTTTAAGACTTGTGGTTTCTAAACCGGGAGCTCTTTTGAATGTTAATTTACTTACCGGATTTAGTATTCAGCGTTATTTAGGAAATGTTGCTGTTGGAGCTCCAATTCAAAGCAATAGTACGTTGTTAAATGTTACAATATTGCCTGGAAATACAATGGCAACGGTACTTGTATCCTCTTTACCTGAGGCATATGACCGTGTAAGAATTCGTTTTGGGGGTGTTGCAGGAGTTTTAGAATTTCTTAGAGTTCATACAGTTGAACGAGTAGCCAATACCAAAGTAATTGGGAGTGATTCTGATAACAAAATTACGGTTTGTCCGGGAACAGATGTTACGCTTGAGACCCCAACAGATGCTTGTTCAAATTATATATGGTACGATTCGCCAACAGGAGGTTCTGTTGTAGCGAATGGAATTACTTTTGCAGTTCCTGCTACATTAGCAGCCGGAATTTACAAATATTACGTGCAGCCGGTAAGATATGGTTGTGAAGCTTTATCAAGAGGAGAAGTTACTATTGAAGTGAGAGCTTCAAGTCCTGAAAATGCTTTAACAAATATTACTCTTAATGGAGCAGCGGTTACTTCAATCTGCTCTCCAACAGGAACGGTGACTTTAAATACAAGTTTAAGTGGAACTCCATCCCTGACAAATCCTGTTTATTATTGGTATAATTTTGACGGAACAACAAGTCAGTTAATTGCAAGTCAAACAACAAGTCAGTTAATTAGAAACGGATTGACTCCCGGGACTTACACTTATTATGTAGGAGTTAGTTCAGATGAGTTTTGTGAAACTGCAGCGGCAGACAGAAAACAAATTACTTTTACAATATTACCTCCATCAGTTCAAAATGATATTTTAGTTGATGATACAACGGTTTGTCATAACGTTCAGGCAACTTTAACACCTACAAGTATATTATCAACTCCTGTATTTTATTGGTATTTTGATGCGAATAAAACTCAGCCTATAACAAACGGAACTGTAAGTGGCGTAACTTATGCCATAAGTTCTACAGGAATTTTAAGTGTGACAGGTTTAACACGTGCTGTGAGTCCGGTTACCTATTATGTTGGAGTTTCAAGTGATACAACTTGTGAAAATATTGGAGGGACGCTTCAAACAGCTACTGTAATAATAAATGATCCGTTAACGCCAACCACTACAGATGATACCCAGGATTTCTGTTTGGTAAATGCGCCAAAGGTTTCAAATATTCAGGTAAATGAGACTAATGTTGTTTGGTATAATTCATTAACCAGTACAACCGCCATTGCTCCAGCGACAGCTTTAGCAAATGGTATTTATTACGGAGCTATTTTAGATCCAATAACAGGTTGTGAAAGCTCAGTTCGTTTACAGGTTACAGTTACTATAAATGATTCTGGAACACCGACTACCACAGACGATACTCAGGATTTTTGTTTAGTGAATGCTCCAAAGGTTTCTAATATTCAGGTAAATCAGTCCAATGTTGTTTGGTATAATTCATTAACCAGTACAACAGCAATCGCACCAACAACCGCTTTAACAAATGGTATTTATTACGGAGCTATTTTAGATCCTGTAACAGGTTGTGAAAGCGCTGTTAGATTACAAGTTACGGTAACAGTTACTAATCCGTTAACGCCAACCACTACAGATGATACCCAGGATTTCTGTTTGGTAAATGCGCCAAAGGTTTCAAATATTCAGGTAACTCAGTCCAATGTTGTTTGGTATAATTCATTAACTAGTACAACTGCTATTGCGCCAACAACTGCTTTAACAAATGGTATTTATTACGGAGCTATTTTAGACCCTGTAACAGGTTGTGAAAGCGCTGTTAGATTACAAGTTACGGTAACAGTTACTAATCCGTTAACGCCAACCACTACAGATGATACACAGGATTTCTGTTTGGTAAATGCGCCAAAGGTTTCAAATATTCAGGTAAATGAGACTAATGTTGTTTGGTATAATTCATTAACCAGTACAACTGCCATTGCACCAACGACAGCTTTAGCAAATGGTATTTATTACGGAGCTATTTTAGACCCTTTAACAGGTTGTGAAAGCTCAGTTCGTTTGCAGGTTACAGTTACTATAAATGATTCTGGAACACCGACTACCACAGACGATACTCAGGATTTCTGTTTGGTAAATGCGCCAAAGGTTTCAAATATTCAAGTGAATCAGTCCAATGTAGTTTGGTATAATTCATTAACCAGTACAACAGCAATCGCACCAACAACCGCTTTAACAAATGGTATTTATTACGGAGCTATTTTAGACCCTTTAACAGGTTGTGAGAGTGCTGTTAGATTACAAGTTACGGTAACAGTTACTAATCCGTTAACGCCAACCACTACAGATGATACACAGGATTTCTGTTTGGTAAATGCGCCAAAGGTTTCAAATATTCAGGTAACTCAGTCCAATGTTGTTTGGTATAATTCATTAACCAGTACAACTGCCATTGCACCAACAACTGCTTTAGCAAATGGTATTTATTACGGAGCTATTTTAGATCCTGTAACAGGTTGTGAAAGCTCAGTTCGTTTGCAGGTTACTGTTACTATAAATGATCCGGGAACACCGACTACTACAGATGATACTCAGGATTTCTGTTTGGTAAATGCGCCAAAGGTTTCAAATATTCAGGTAAATGAGACTAATGTTGTTTGGTATAATTCATTAACCAGTACAACTGCTATTGCGCCAACAACCGCTTTAGCAAATGGTATTTACTACGGAGCTATTTTAGATCCAATAACAGGTTGTGAAAGCTCAGTTCGTTTACAGGTTACAGTTACTATAAATGATTCTGGAACACCGACTACCACAGACGATACTCAGGATTTCTGTTTGGTAAATGCGCCAAAGGTTTCAAATATTCAAGTGAATCAGTCCAATGTAGTTTGGTATAATTCATTAACCAGTACAACAGCAATCGCACCAACAACCGCTTTAACAAATGGTATTTATTACGGAGCTATTTTAGACCCTGTAACAGGTTGTGAAAGCGCTGTTAGATTACAAGTTACGGTAACAGTTACTAATCCGTTAACGCCAACCACTACAGATGATACACAGGATTTCTGTTTGGTAAATGCGCCAAAGGTTTCAAATATTCAGGTAACTCAGTCGAATGTTGTTTGGTATAATTCATTAACCAGTACAACTGCCATTGCACCAACAACTGCTTTAGCAAATGGTATTTATTACGGAGCTATTTTAGACCCTGTGACAGGTTGTGAAAGCGCAGTAAGATTACAGGTTACTGTTACTATAAACGATCCGGGAACACCTACTACTATAGACGATACCCAGGATTTCTGTTTAATAAATGCGCCAAAGGTTTCAGATATTCAGGTAAATGAGACTAATGTTGTATGGTATAATTCATTAACCAGTACAACTGCTATTGCACCAACAACCGCTTTAACAAATGGTATTTATTACGGAGCTATTTTAGACCCTGTAACAGGTTGTGAAAGTGCTGTAAGATTACAGGTTACTGTTACTATAAATGATCCGGGAACACCGACAACTAATGATGATACACAAGATTTTTGTATTTCTAAAGCGCCAACAGTTGCCAATATTCAGGTAAATGAAACAAATGTAGTTTGGTATGGTACATTAACCAGTACAACCGCCATTGCCCCAGCAACACCTTTGGTAAACGGAATTTACTACGGAGCTATTTTGAACCCAATGACAGGTTGCGAAAGCAGTACAAGATTGCAGGTGACTGTAACTATTAATAATCCTACTGCAACACCAACTACAAACTCAGCAACTCAAGACTTCTGTTCAATAAATACACCAACAGTAGCTAATATTCAGGTAAATGAAGCTAACGTAGTTTGGTACAGTAATCCAATAGGAGGAACTGCTTTACCAGCAACAACAACTTTGGCTACGGGTCTTTATTATGGAGCTATTTCAAGTATAATTGGGTGTGAAAATGCTGTACGATTAATGGTTACGGTAAATGTAAATACTCCGGGAGTAGTTACTACAACTAGTACAACGCAAAAGTTTTGTTTATCAAAAGCACCAACCATAGCTAATATTCAGGTAAACGAACCTAATGTAGTTTGGTTCAGTACTCCTGCAGGCGGAACACCTTTAGCACTAAACACACCGCTTACAGCGACAACTTATTACGCAACATTAATCAGTAATACAACAAATGGCTGTGCAAATGCAACACGTTTAGCAATAGCAGTTAGTTTTGAAAATGATGCATTGGCACAAATTACTTCAAGTGATGATACACCATGTGTTTTTCAGGGAGTAACGTATTCAATAGCAAACGGAAAATCAAATTATGTATGGTCAGTTACAAACGGAACAATAACTTCCGGCGGGGGAACTGCTGACGGATCTGCAACAATTTCATGGTCTGATGTTGGTTCGGGGACAGTTACGGTAACGTATATCAATACATGTGATGAAACCACTACAAAAACATTAAACGTGACTGTTGCGACTTGTTCAGATCTTACAATCACAAAAACAGTTAATAATCCAACTCCTAATTTTGGTGATGAGGTAACCTTTACAATAACTGTAAATAATGTAGGGCAGGGAACTATTCTTAACACGCTTGTTAGTGAATTAATTCCAAGCGGATATGAATTAGTTTCATCTTCAACATCAAGTGGAGTATATGATACGTTGACTCAGATTTGGACAATTCCTACCTTAAATGCCGGAGAAAGTGAAACACTTGAAGTTAGAGTGATTGTCTTGCCAAACGGTGATTATCTAAATGTAGCCACTATCGAAATTTCAACTCCTTTAGATGTTAATCCTGCAAATAATTCGGCTTCAGCTTCGGTAGAACCAATTTGTTTAACGGTTTATAATGAGTTCACGCCAAATAATGACGGGGCAAATGATCTCTTCAGAATCGATTGTATCGAATCATATCCAAACAATGAATTAAAAGTCTTTAACAGATATGGAGCTTTGGTTTACAGTAAAAGAGGTTATCAAAACGATTGGAATGGAACGGCCAACGTATCGGGAGTTATAAATAGAGGGGATATGCTGCCAACCGGTACTTATTTTTATGTAATAGAAATTGGAGACGGAAAAGTTAAAAAAGGATGGTTATCTATAATGAGATAAGCACCGTTATTAATCATCTAATTAATTAAAACTAAATAAGTATCGTTATGAAACTATATATAAAATCATTAGAAACGTATTTAATATTAATATGTTCTATCATCACATTTAGTGCAAATGCACAACAGGATCCGGAATACACACAATATATGTATAATACTATGGCGGTAAATCCGGCTTATGCCGGGTCTACCGGTGTTTTAGAAGCGACACTTTTACATCGTTCACAATGGATAGGAATTTCAGGTGCACCGGAAACACAATCATTTTCGATTCATACGCCGCTTCGAAATGAAAAGGTTGGTTTAGGATTAAGTGTTGTTAATGATAAAATTGGTCCATCAAGCGAATTATACCTTGACGGAAATTTTTCATATTCTTTGGCATTAGGCTATGAAAAAAGATTGGCTTTTGGTTTAAAAGCCGGTATGCGAATGCTTAATATAGACTGGACTAAGGGTAGATACTACGATCCTAATGATGTTTTGTTAAATCAAAATATTGACAATCAGATGAAATTAGCCGTTGGAGCAGGGGTTTATTATTATACTGATAAATGGTATTTAGGTTTTTCAATTCCGAGCTTTATCGAAAATGATTATTATGATGATGTTCAGGAATCTATAAACTACGATCGTTTACACTATTATTTAATGGGAGGATATGTGTTTGATTTGAATCCGAATTTAAAATTTAAACCTGCATTTTTAGTAAAAGCAGTTAGTGGAGCACCGCTTACTGCAGATGTTTCCGCAAACTTTATGCTTTATGAAAAATTTGTTATAGGAGGCGCTTATCGTACAGATGATTCTGTAAGCATTCTGGCAGGTTTTCAAATATCGAAAAGCTTTTATCTCGGATATGCTTTTGATTATACAGTAAGCGAATTGAATAAATACAATGATGGTACGCATGAAATCATCCTGAAATATCAGTTTAACAAAAATCAAAGCAAAATCAAATCACCAAGATTCTTCTAAAAAATAAACCTTATGAAAAAACTATATATCCTAAGTCTGGTTTTGAGCTTTACGGTTTGTTTTGCTCAGACTAATTTAAAGAAGGCCGATGCGTTGTTTAAAAATTATTCATATACTGATGCTTCAAAAGCATACGAAGAAATTTTACAAAACATCAAAAAACCTTCGACACAAACAATCAAAAATGCCGCCGACTCGTATTATTTTATTTCCGATTCAAGAAACGCACTTAAATGGTACAGAAAGTTATATGAAGTACAAGGAAATAATCTGACTGATATCTATTATCTGCGTTACATTCAATCGATGAAAGCTGTCATGGATTATGATGAAGCAAACAGGGTTACAAAAGAATATCTGGACAAAAAAGGTGATAAAAATGAGATCAACAGATATGTGACTCAAAAAAATCAAATGGATAGTCTTGCTAAAGTAAAATCGCTTTACGAAATAAAAAATCTGGATATCAATACCAGTAAATCTGACTTTGGAGCAACATTTTTTCAGGATAAAATTGTTTTTACTTCGGCAAGAGACACAACAAAATTTAGTGAAAAACTATATACATGGAACAATCAGCCTTTCCTTAATTTATATGTTTCCGAAAGAAATCAGGCAGATGGAAGTTTATTTAACGAAACAGTATTTTTGCCAAACGTAATGACTAAATACCACGAAGCAACTGCCACTTTTGATACCAGCGGAAGAACAATTTATTATTCGACTAACATCGTTAAAAAAAATAAATTGGTTATAGACGAAACAAAAACCAATAATTTTCAAATTATAAAAGGGGCTATTGTCGACAATAAGTTAGAAAATCCGCAAAAAGTATTTTTCAACAGCGACGAATATTCTGTTGGGCATCCTTCCTTAAGTGAAGACGGGCAATGGCTTTTCTTTGCCTCAGATATGCCGGGAGGATATGGTGAAACCGATTTGTATTATGTAAAAATCGCCGCTGACGGTACCATGAGTTCTCCTGTAAATTTAGGCCCAAAAATTAATACTATTGGTAACGATCTTTTTCCGTTTTTTAGCAACGGAGTACTTTATTTTTCTTCTGATGGGCATTACGGATGGGGAGATCTGGATGTTTACGAAAGCAAATTTTTATCTGATGGAAGTTTTTCAGATCCAAAGAATCTTGGAGCTCCAATAAACAGTAACAAGGATGATTTTGCTTTTATAATTGATAAAACAGCCCGTTTTGGTTATTTGTCTTCTAATAGAGAAGGAGGAAAAGGAGATGACGATATTTATTCTTTTACAAAAGGCATTCCGGTTTGTAATCAGACTATTTCAGGAATTGCTGTAGATCGTAAAACAAAACTACCTCTCGCAGATGTTACCATTATGGGATATAATTCTTTTAATGATATTTTGGGTGAAACAAAAACAAATTTTGAAGGCAAATACGCATTAACTGTCCCATGTAGTAAAACAGTCAAAATGATTGCGGCAAAGCCAAATTATGCCAGTGACGAAAAAACTGCAGAGACTACAAAGGAAAACGGTGGCGAGATTCCAGATGTTAATTTTGAACTCAGTAATTATGATGATTTGGTGGTAAAGAAAAAAGGTGTTGAAAAAGTAGACGTAAAACCAATTTATTTTGATTACGATAAATATGATATCACGCCTTTGGCTATTGAAGAATTGTCAAAAGTGGTTTTTATCATGCAAAAATTCCCTAACATCCGTATTAAAATTGAATCACATACAGACTCCCGAGGAAAAGATTCTTATAACCTTAAACTTTCTGATAACAGGGCAAAATCAACTCGTGATTATATTATTTCGCAAAATATTGATGCTTCAAGAATCGAAAGTGCGATTGGTTATGGCGAAAGCCGATTAATAAATAAATGTAAAAATGGTGTAAAATGTACAGAAGAAGAACATCTTTTAAACAGACGTTCAGATTTTATCATTATTCAGAAATAATAGGTTGGTTAGTTTAGTAGATTGTTGATTATCAAATTTAAAGTGTAAAACTTAAAACCGTTTGGAAGCTGGTTTTGTTTAATTCTTTTTTTAAGAATAATGGACAAGAAGAAAATCAAGTTGCATTTTTTTGCAGCTTGATTTTTGATTTTTCAAAACTTTTAGGTTTTAATATTTTACAATAAAAAATAATCCTAATTTTGAGACTCGGTTTTTATACATTATAATCAGCATTATTTTTAATATTTTATGAGTATTCAAGAGACAATTCAGACTTTACGAAACGATCTTAATCAACACAATTACAATTATTATGTACTTGATAACGCTACAATTTCTGATTATGATTTTGATGTAAAACTAAAAGAACTTCAGGATTTAGAAAACAAGCATCCTGAGTTTTTTGATGAGCATTCGCCAACGCAGCGAGTTGGGGGAACGGTTACCAAAAACTTTAAAACAATTCCTCATCAGTTCAGAATGTATTCTTTGGATAACTCTTATTCGAAAGAAGATTTAGTAGACTGGGAAAACCGTATTCAGAGAGTTCTCGGGAACGTTGATTTACAATATACATGTGAGTTAAAATATGATGGAGCATCCATCAGTATTACTTACGAAAACGGAAAATTGGTTCAGGCTTTAACCCGTGGCGATGGTTTTCAGGGAGATGAGGTTACAAATAACATCAAAACAATTCGATCAATTCCGTTACAATTAAAAGGGAATTATCCGGATAAATTTGATATTAGAGGAGAAATCATCCTGCCTTTAAAAGGTTTTGAAAAAATGAATCAGGAGTTAATTGAAATTGGAGAAGCTCCCTATTCAAATCCTAGAAATACAGCTTCCGGAAGTTTAAAATTACAGGATAGTGCTGAGGTTGCCAAACGCCCTTTAGAGTGTTTATTATATTCGGTAACAAGTAATAATTTGCCTTTTTCTTCACAAATAGAAGGATTACAATCAGCGAGAGATTGGGGATTTAAAGTGCCAATTGAAGCAAAATTAGCCGGTAATATGCAGGAAGTTTTCGACTTTATTGATTATTGGGATGTACATCGTCACCAGTTGCCTTATGAAACGGATGGTGTGGTTGTAAAAGTAAACAGTTTCCGTCATCAGGAAGAATTAGGTTATACAGCAAAATCACCTCGTTGGGCAATCGCATATAAATTTAAAGCAGAGCAGGTTTCGACTAAGCTGAAATCTATTTCGTATCAGGTTGGACGTACTGGAGCTATTACTCCGGTGGCAAATTTAGAACCGGTACAGCTGGCAGGAACAATTGTAAAAAGAGCTTCTTTGCATAATGCCGACCAAATCGAAAAATTAGATATTCGAATAAATGATACGGTTTTTGTAGAAAAAGGAGGTGAAATTATTCCAAAAATTATCGCAGTAGATTTAGAACAACGCCCTGAAAATTCAGAAGTAACAAAATACATTACACATTGTCCGGAATGTGAGACAGAATTAGTTCGAAACGAAGGTGAAGCAAATCATTATTGTCCAAATTTTTACGGCTGCCCTCCACAGATTATCGGCAGAATCCAGCATTATATTTCGAGAAAAGCGATGGATATTGAAGGGCTTGGCGGAGAAACAGTCGCCTTGCTTTTTAAAAATGATTTGGTTCACAATTATGCCGATTTGTATGAATTAAAAGTAGAAGATATCTTGCATCTGGAAAGAATGGCGCAAAAATCGGCTGAAAACTTGGTAAAAGGTGTTGAAAAATCTAAAGAAATTCCATTCGAAAGCGTTCTGTTTGCACTAGGAATTCGTTTTGTGGGAGAAACTGTAGCTAAAAAATTAGCCAAACATTATAAAAACATTGAAGCATTGAGTCAGGCTTCGCTGATGGAATTAATTTTAGTGGATGAAATTGGAGAACGAATTGCCAAAAGTGTAATTGAATTTTTCGAGAATGAAGAAAATAAAAAAATAATTAAGCGCTTAAAAAGTTACGGGGTTCAATTTGAGATAGTTGAAAAAATAAATCCGAATGCTACTGAAAAATTCGTTGGAAAAACATTTGTTGTTTCAGGCGTTTTTACTCAGTTTTCAAGAGATGAACTAAAGAAAACGATCGAAGATAACGGCGGAAAAGTAGGAAGCTCTATTTCTGCAAAAACAGATTTTGTTGTTGCGGGAGATAATATGGGACCGGCAAAATTAGAAAAAGCAAACAAATTAAATATTCCGATCCTATCAGAGGAAGAATTTATAACTAAACTGAATGAAAGCAAGTAGACCTTCATTAATTTTATATTCAACTGCATTTTTTTTTACAATTCTGTTTGATATTCTTCAATACGATTATCTTACAGTTTGCATGAAATCAATTGTGATCCCTTCTGTTTTCTTTTATTTTTATTCGTCAAATAATTTTAAAATTGATAAAACTCAAATTTTAATTTTTTCATTGTGTTTTATTGGTGAAGTTTTTCATCTTATGGATGTAGAGATTTCTACTTTGGGTTCTATGATATGCTTTTTGTTTGTTTACTTACTTTTTATCAAAAAAATTATCACGGACTATGAAAAAATCAAACTTAAAAGAAACGACATATTACCGGTTATTATAGTAATCTTGATAATTATATATTTATTGTTTTCTGTTTTAAGTTTGCAGTTTGATAAAATGGAAGAGTTTCATTTTTTATATGGACTTTACGGTATTACATTAAGTGTTTTAGGGTTAATATGCTACGCAAATTATATAACCAGAGGAAGTTATGTTACTTTACTGATGACATTAATGGTAACCTGTTATATAATTTCTGATATCTTTTTTATTTTTAATGAATACTTTTCCTACTCTTTAGTTTTAATTCTAATTCGGGATATTACACAAATCCTGGCGTACTTTTTTATGGCAAAATTCTTTATAGTTTCAAATAAAAAGAGGGTTAAACAATAATTGATTTAGCCTGATTAGTATGTGATTTATTTTTGTCGAAATAAAAATCGATTCGACCTAAATTTATTCCGTAACATCCTACCTGATTTACCAGAACGTTTTCGCCTGCTTTGTTTTTTACAATAGTAGGCTTATCTAAAAAAGTGTGGGTATGTCCGCCAATGATTAAATCAATATCCTGAGTTAATTCTGCTAATTTCAAATCACATATTTTTGTAGTATCATCTTTGTATTTATAACCCAAATGCGAAAGACAGATTACAAGATCGCATTTTTCTTCTTTTTTTAGTAATTGAGTCATGTCCTGAGCAATTTCTACCGGATTATTATAAAGGGTTTCCTTGTACATTTTTTTGTCAACCAGTCCTTCAAGCTCTATTCCTAAACCAAAAACGCCAACTTTTATTCCGTTTTTATTGAAAATTTTATAGGGTTTCACAAGTCCGTTCATGACTGTATTTTTAAAATCATAATTCGAACAGATAAATTCAAAACTGGCGTGTGGCATTTGTGCATACAATCCGTCAACACCATTATCAAAATCATGGTTTCCAATTGTAGAAGCATCATATTTCATCATGCTCATTAACTTAAATTCGAGTTCGCCTCCATAATAATTAAAATAAGGAGTTCCCTGAAAAATATCACCTGCATCTAATAAAAGTACATTTGGATTCTCTTTTCGAATAGTTTCAATTAGTGCAGCACGACGTGATACTCCGCCTTTGTTAGGATTGCGGGGATCATCTTCCGGAAAAGGATCTATATGGCTGTGCACATCATTAGTATGCAGAACGGTTAGATGTTTTATATCGTTTGTTTCAAAACTGCTCAATGATAGACCTAAACTTAATAGGGCAGTACTTGCAGCTGTTTTTTCGATAAATTCTCTTCTTTTCATGGTGTATGTTATTTGCGAAAACGCCTGTATTTTATTTTGGATTCAAGTCTGATTTATTCTTCTGTGATTCGGATATCTTTTGGAATCGGAATCGTATCCACTTCTTTAAAATAATCGATCAGTACATTTCGAAGTTTATAATTCAAATCATATTTCTGAATAGCTTTTAAGAAAAAGTTCATGTTGTCACCACCATTTGCCAGATAATCATTTGTAGCAACATAGTATGTTTTATTGATATCAAGGGTTTTTCCTTCAATAAGAATATTTTTAGCGGTATTGTCTTTTGCAATTGTAAAACTCATTCCTGACAAAGGATGAGGTTTCTTTTCTTTTATTATATACGCAGTCATTTCAAGAATCTGATCTCCTTTTAAAGCCAGTACTACCAAATTATTTTCAAAAGGCATAATTTCAAAAGCGGTTCTTGTCGTTACATTTCCTTTAGGTAAAATAGCTCTGATTCCACCATGATTTAAGAAGCATAAATTGATGTCTTTTTTTTCACGCATTTTAAAAACCTGATTTCCTTTTTGCAGACAAACATCAGCCATTAAATTCCCAATATTAGTTTGCCATTTTCCGGTACTTTTGTCGAGAGTTTCCGGGCAATAAGCCAATATGCTGTCTAAGTCTTTATTAATATGATCGCGAAAGGGTTTGATAAAATTTTCAATTTCAGGAGTTTGACTGTCTTTTTCAGTAACAGGGAGCTGTTTGCCTTCAATCTTTGTTAAATTGTAGTTTTTCTTGCTGCATGAAAATACAAAAAAAAGTGTTAAGAATATAACAAAAAGTTTTAAAAATCCGTTATACTTTTTTAGTTTTACCATCTTAAATGCGACTTAAATAATTAATTTTGTAATCTGGTAAAAGTAGTATGTTTTTAAATTATTTGAAGGATTTTTTTATAAAAAAAACATTAAAAAATAATTTACTTAATGTAAAAAACGAATTCTTTACCAGTAATATACAAACAATTGGCTTATTGATAGATGAGAGTGATTTCAGGCATTCAAAAGAGCTTATAAAAGAACTGGTTTCAAACGGAATTGCTTCTGAAAAAATTAAAATTGTTGTGTACAGGAATAAATTTAAGGATAAAAAAGAATACTTGTTTCAAACTTTTGGAAAAAAACATGTAGATTGGAACGGGGGTGTTA
This sequence comes from Flavobacterium pectinovorum, assembly GCF_022802975.1. Classification (GTDB taxonomy): domain Bacteria; phylum Bacteroidota; class Bacteroidia; order Flavobacteriales; family Flavobacteriaceae; genus Flavobacterium; species Flavobacterium pectinovorum_B. The sequence continues at coordinate 320,711 of NZ_JAFEVZ010000005.1, read as the reverse complement.
AAAACGCCTTTTTTGACTGAATTTATTGAAACAGAATTTGATCTTTTGATTAGTTATTATGATGTTCAAAAACCAATTTTGAAACTGATTACGAATCAATCAAAAGCTAAGTTTAAGGTTGGATTTGCATCAATCGATAAAAATATGAATCGTTGGATGATAAATACAGCTTTAGTAGATTATAAACTTTTCGTTTTCGAATTGTTTAAGTATTTAAGAAGTATAAAATAAAAATATAATTTAGAATATGCAATCATTAATAGGAACAGGTGTTGCCCTTGTTACTCCGTTTAAAAAAGATTTTTCAATTGATATCGAAGCTTTACACCGAATTGTTAATTTTTCGATTGATGGAGGAGTTGAGTATCTTGTTGTTATGGGAACAACCGCAGAAAATGCGACTTTAACACAAGCCGAAAAAGAATTAGTTATTACTACAGTTGCTGAAGTTAATAACGGAAGATTGCCTTTGGTTCTTGGAGTTGGAGGTAATAATACTATGCAGGTTGTAGAAGAATTAAAAACCAGAGATTTTTCGGCATTTGAAGCTATTCTTTCTGTCTCGCCTTATTATAATAAACCAACACAAGAAGGAATTTATCAACATTTTAAAGCCATTGCAGAAGCTTCTCCAGTTCCGGTAATTTTGTACAATGTTCCGGGCAGAACTTCAAGTAATATGCTGCCTTCAACGGTTATTCGTTTGGCAAATGAATTTGAAAATGTAGTAGCAATAAAAGAAGCAGCAGGGGATATGGCTCAGGCTTTGCAATTGATTAAGAATGCACCAAAAGATTTTCTGGTAATTTCAGGAGATGATATGATTGCTTTGCCGATAGTTTTGGCTGGTGGAGCAGGAGTAATCTCTGTTATTGGGCAAGGTTTTCCAAAGGAATTTTCAGAAATGATAAGATTAGGGTTGAACAGAAAAGTAAATGAAGCTTTCAAAACACAATATTTTTTATCAGATTGTATTGATATGATTTTTGAACAGGGTAATCCTGCCGGAATCAAACATGTGTTTCAGTCACTTGGAATTGCAGATAACACAGTCCGCTTGCCATTAGTTTCAGTTGATGAGTCACTTGCAGAACGTTTGGATAAATTTGTGAAAACAGCATTAAAATAGAATAAAAATACCTGTGTTTTATTATACTAAAAAATATTTTGTAGTAGCTAAATTAATAACTAAATTTGCCACCGAAACTTCGGTGTGATTTTGCTTTGGCATAATTGTCTAAGAAATCATAATAAAAGTAAGAAAATGAAAAAAATAGTATCGCTGTTAATTGTTGTTGTCCTTTTTTGTTCTTGTAGTGATTACCAAAAAGCATTAAAAAATGAAGATGTTGCGGCAAAGTTTGAAATTGCAACAAAGATGTATGAAGCAGGGAAGTATAATAAAGCAATCAGACTTTTTGAACAGTTAGCACCAACATACAGAGGGAAACCTCAGGCAGAAAAGCTGTTTTACATGTTTTCTCAGTCTTATTATAAAACAAAACAATATTATTTAGCGGGTTATCAGTTTGAAAGTTTTGTCTCGGGATACCCAAGAAGTGAAAAAGTTCAGGAAGCTGCTTTTTTAGGTGCTTTCAGTTATTCAAAATTGGCTCCTGTTTATAGTTTAGATCAGACAGATACGGTTAAAGCATTGGATAAATTACAGGCTTTTATTGATAATTATCCAAATTCAGAATACATTGTTCAGGCAAATGAAGCTGTAAAGATATTAAGCGGAAAACTTGAGAAAAAAGCGTATGAAAATGCTAAGGGTTACAATACAATTTCAGATTATAAATCAGCATTAATTGCTTTTGATAATTTTATTGCAGATTATCCGGGAACTCCTTTTAAAGAAGACGCATTATTTTATAAATACGATTCGGCATATCAATTGGCGATAAACAGTATTCCTCAAAAAATGGAGGAGCGTTTAAATGTTGCAAAAGTGGCTTATAATAACTTAGTTAAGTTTAAAAGCGACACAAAATACAAAAAACAGGCAGACGAAATGAATGCCAGAGTTGAAACAGATTTACAAAAATTTACTAAATAAATAAAGTCATGGATTTAAAAAAGACGAATGCTCCTGTAAATACAATAACTTATAATAAAACAGTTATTGAAGAGCCAACAGGAAATGTGTATGAGGCAATTACCATTATGGCTAAAAGAGCAAACCAAATTAATTCTGAAATTAAAAAAGAATTAACTGAAAAATTAGAAGAGTTTGCTACTTACAATGACAGTCTTGAAGAAGTTTTTGAAAATAAAGAACAAATTGAGGTTTCTAAATTTTACGAAAAATTACCTAAACCACACGCTTTAGCTGTTCAGGAATGGTTAGACGGTAAAACTTACCACAGAGGTTCAAACAAATAATAGTACAATCAATGTCAGTTTTAAACGGAAAAAAAATTTTACTGGGTATTTCCGGTGGAATTGCAGCGTATAAAACAGCTTCATTAGTACGACTTTTTATAAAAGCAGGTGCACATGTCCAGGTGATCATGACACCTGCTTCTAAGGATTTTGTAACTCCACTTACGTTATCTACCTTATCAAAAAATCCTGTACACTCCAGTTTCTTTAATGAAGACGATCAGGATGCTGTCTGGAACAATCACGTTGATCTGGCACTTTGGGCAGATTTGATGTTAATTGCTCCGGCAACTGCCAATACGTTATCTAAAATGGTAACAGGGAACAGTGATAATCTTTTAGTAGCAACTTATTTATCGGCTAAATGTCCTGTTTATTTTGCTCCGGCAATGGATTTGGATATGTATAAACATCCTTCTACTTTATCTAGTTTTGCTACATTAAAACAGTTTGGAAACGTCATGATTCCGGCTGAAAATGGAGAACTTGCAAGTGGTTTGTCAGGCGAAGGTCGAATGGCAGAACCTGAAAATATAATTGCTTTTTTAGAAGCAGATTTAGAAAGTAAATTACCTCTTAAAGGGAAAAAAATTCTAATTACAGCAGGTCCTACATACGAAGCAATAGATCCTGTGCGTTTTATTGGAAATCATTCTTCAGGAAAAATGGGGTTTGATATTGCAAAAGAAGCCGCTAATTTGGGCGCGTCTGTTGTATTGATTTCCGGACCTACAAATTTAAAGGTAAAAAACTCGTTGATTGAGGTCGTTAATGTGGTTTCTGCACAAGAAATGTATGATGCCTGTCATTTGTATTTTGATAATGTTGATGTGGCAATTGCAGCTGCAGCGGTGGCAGATTATAGACCAAAAGTAATTGCTGTTCAGAAAATTAAGAAAGCCGATGATGAGTTTTCGATTGAACTCGAAAAGACAAAAGATATTTTAGCCTCATTAGGAAAAATTAAAAAAAGTCAGTTTTTAATTGGTTTTGCTTTGGAAACTGAAAATGAAATTGAAAATGCCAAGTTGAAAATCCAGAAAAAAAACTTAGATTTGATTGTTTTAAATTCGTTGCAGGATAAAGGAGCAGGTTTTCAACAACCAACTAATAAAGTTACTTTTATAGATAAGGAATTTAAAATTGAACCAATGGATTTAAAATCTAAAGAATCTGTTGCTGTTGATATTTTAAATAAAGTTAGAGAGCATTTTTATGTATAAATTAGTTACTTTTTTAGCATTTTTATTTTTTGGTTTTGCACAGGCACAACAGTTAAACTGTACAGTTACAATAAATACAGAAAGACTGCCAAATCCAAATCTCCAGGTTTATAAAACGCTACAGACATCATTGTCTGAATTTGTTAATAAAACAGATTGGACAGGATCTGTTCTTAAACAAAATGAACGTATTAATTGTTCTATGTATATTACGATTTCTTCTCATAATTCTGATCAGTTTTCAGGAACTATACAAGTGCAATCTTCAAGATTAATTTATAATTCAACGTATTCTTCTCCTGTTTTTAATTTTAACGACAAAGATTTTAACTTCAGGTATACAGAATATGAACCTTTATTGTATAATCCAACCACGTTTGAGTCTAATTTAGTATCGGTAATATCTTTTTACAGTTATATGATTTTAGGAATGGACGGCGATACATTTCAGTTTGCTGGTGGAAATACTTATTTTGAAACTGCTCAAAATATTGCAAATGTTGCACAGCAAGGAGGTTTTAAAGGATGGACTCAGGCAGACGGACTTCAAAATCGTTATTTTTTGATAAATGATATGGTCGCTCCTATTTATTCAGATTTAAGACAAACAACTTTTCTTTATTATTCAGGTTTAGATATTATGAATCAGGATTTAAAAGGAGGAAAAGAGAAAATAAAATCTTCCTTAATATTGATTGGTAAATTGAATTCGGTTAAGCCAAATGCCTTTTTGACAAGAGTGTTTTTTGATGCGAAATCGGATGAGATAGTTTCTGTTTTTTCAGGAGGTCCAAGCATTACAATTACTGATTTAGTGGAAAACCTAAATAGGGTTTCGCCATTGAATTCTACAAAATGGTCTCAAATTAAATATTAATTGAGCTTTTACCAATTCACACTTCAATAATTTTACTATTTAAAGCTATATGATTACTTCGTTGTCAATTAAAAATTATGCATTAATTGAAAAACTTTCTATAGATTTTTCAAAAGGATTTTCTATAATCACTGGAGAAACAGGAGCGGGTAAATCAATTATTTTAGGAGCTTTAGGATTGGTTTTAGGAAAAAGAGCAGACTTGAGTTCTCTTAAAAATAAAGAAGAAAAATGTGTAATTGAAGCACAGTTTGAAATTTCAAAATACAATCTGAAAGCATTTTTTGAAGCAAATGACCTTGATTATGAAGAAGAAACCATTATCAGGCGTGAAATTCTTCCTTCGGGGAAATCACGTGCTTTTATTAATGATAGTCCGGTAAATCTTCAGGAATTGCAAGATTTGAGTCTGTTTTTGATTGATATTCATTCACAGCAGCAAACGCAGGAACTTTCAGACGAAGGGGTTCAGTTTAAAATAATTGATGCAATTGCTCAAAATTCAGAAATTATAGATTCTTATCAAAAATTACTGAAATTGTATAAATCAGATAAATCAAAATTAAATGCATTGCTTAAAAAACAAAGTGATGCAGGTAAGGAGCAGGAATACAATACTTTTTTATTGAGTGAACTGGTTACTGCAAAATTAAAATCAGGGGAGCAGGAAGAGCTGGAAGCTGATTTTGAAATGCTGAATAATGTTGAGATTATCAAAGAATCCATTGATAAATCATTGGTAATTGCAAATGAAGAACAATTTGGTGTTTTTCATAATTTGAATGAAATTAAGGCTTCCTTACAGAAAATTGCTGCTTTTTCACCAGAGTACCAGGGTTTATTTGACAGAATCACAAGCGTAACAATAGAATTTGATGATGTATCGAAAGAGTTGCAAAATGCTTCGGAAAAATTATTAAATGATCCTGAGAAATTAGAGCTGACTAATCAGAAATTGCAGTTGATTCATAATTTACAGAAAAAACATCAGGTTATAACTGTAGATGAATTATTGCAGATTCAGTCAAATCTGGAAAATTCAGTTTTGGAATTAGGAAATATTGAAGAAGAAATAACAGTTTTATCAAAATCGATTGAACAAAAAACAGAAGAATTGAATGTTCTTTCTGTAAAAATTCATCATAACAGGCAAGAAGCAATTCCGGTTTTATCGAAACAGTTGATTTCGATATTGGAAACGTTAGGAATGCCAAATGTTCGATTTAAAATGGAGCTTACGGCATCTGAAACTTATTTTCAAAATGGAAAAGACGAATTACAATTTTTATTTTCTGCCAATAAAGGAACTGATTTTGGCTTATTAAAAAAAGTGGCTTCAGGTGGAGAAATGTCACGTATAATGCTGGCGGTAAAAGCAATCTTAGCGCAATATTCTAAATTGCCAACTTTAATTTTTGACGAAATAGATACAGGTGTTTCCGGTGAAATTGCTGTTAGAATGGGAGAAATTATGAAAGAGATGAGTGCTAAAATGCAAATATTCGCTATCACACATTTACCTCAGATTGCGGCTAAAGGTGACTCTCATTTTAAAGTGTTCAAATCGACAACAAATGACGATACTCAATCAGAATTAAAGCTTTTGGCTCAGGACGAAAGAGTTATAGAAATTGCTCAAATGTTGTCAGGAGCTGTGGTCTCTGATTCGGCTTTAAATCATGCCAAAGCCTTGTTGAACTAAAGAAATACTTTATATTTGTCATCTTAAAAACTAATTAAACAAACGTAAATAAGTTAATTGATTGTCTGAATTGGCGATTCTTAATTAACGAAAAACAAAGACAGTATGATCATAGAACCTAGAATGAGAGGCTTTATTTGCTTGACAGCCCACCCAAAGGGAGCAGAGCAGAATGTTAAAAATCAAATTGAATATATAAAATCAAAAGGTGCTATCGCCGGAGCTAAAAAAGTACTGGTAATTGGTGCTTCAACAGGTTTTGGTTTGGCTTCAAGAATTACAAGTGCTTTTGGATCTGATGCAGCTACAATTGGAGTATTCTTTGAAAAACCTCCGGTTGAAGGTAAAACGGCTTCACCAGGATGGTATAACTCTGCAGCTTTTGAAACTGAGGCTCATAAAGCAGGATTATATGCAAAAAGTATCAATGGAGATGCCTTTTCAAATGAAATAAAAAGAGAAACTTTAGATTTGATAAAAGCTGATTTAGGTCAGGTAGATCTTGTAATTTACAGTTTGGCTTCGCCGGTACGTACAAATCCGAATACAGGTATTTTGCACCGTTCTACTTTAAAACCAATTGGACAGACTTTTACAAACAAAACAGTTGACTTTCATACCGGAAAAGTATCAGAAGTTTCAATAGCTCCCGCTAATGAGGAAGATGTTGACAATACAGTTGCAGTAATGGGAGGAGAAGACTGGGCTATGTGGATCGATGCTCTTAAGGCTGAAAATTTATTGGCTGATGGTGCTGTAACGGTTGCTTATTCCTATATTGGGCCATCCTTGACAGAAGCAGTGTATCGTAAAGGTACAATTGGACGTGCAAAAGATCATTTGGAGGAAACAGCCTTTACTATTACTGATAGTTTGAATTCAATAGGAGGTAAGGCTTATGTTTCTGTAAACAAAGCATTGGTTACACAGGCAAGTTCAGCAATTCCGGTTATTCCTTTATATATTTCTCTTTTATATAAAATTATGAAAGAAGAAGGGATTCATGAAGGGTGTATAGAGCAAATTCAGCGCTTATTTCAGGATAGATTATATAATGGCTCTGAAGTTCCTGTGGATGAAAAAGGAAGAATCAGAATTGATGACTGGGAAATGCGTGATGATGTTCAGGCAAAAGTAGCTGCATTATGGATTGAAGCAACTACCGAAAACTTACCAGAAATTGGAGATTTAGCAGGATATAAAAATGACTTCTTAAATCTTTTCGGATTTGCATTTGACGGAGTAGATTATAATGCTGAAGCAAATGAACTTGTTCAGGTAGAAAGTATAAAATAATTTATTTAAATCATTATAAATGAAAACCATCAACCCTAAGTTGATGGTTTTTTTATGAATATAACTTATCTTTGCACGAAATTTTAAATTCATAAAAATCACCTTCTTAATAACGCATATTTTACTATGATTTTTTCTTTAATTATACCTGTGTATAATCGACCGGATGAAGTGGATGAACTTTTAGAAAGTTTATCAAAATCCGATTATAATGAAGCTTTTGAAATTGTACTTGTTGAAGACGGATCGTCAAACCCCTGTAAAAACATTGTTATGAATTATCAGGGAAAACTCAATATATCTTACTATTTTAAACAGAATTCAGGTCCTGGTGATTCAAGAAATTTCGGAATGCAAAAAGCGGTAGGAAACTATTTTATTATTTTTGATTCTGATTGTATAATTCCGTCTAATTATTTAACAGAGGTACGAAAAGAATTAGATAGAGAATATGTCGATTGTTTTGGAGGTCCGGACAAAGCTTTGGATAGTTTTTCGGATATACAGAAAGCAATTAATTTTGCAATGACTTCTTTTTTGACGACAGGTGGAATTCGTGGTGGTTCTGAGAAAATTGGTAAGTTTCAGCCAAGAAGTTTTAATATGGGAATTTCAAAAAAAGCTTTTGAAGCATCAAACGGTTTTGGTAATATTCATCCCGGAGAAGATCCTGATTTATCGATTAGATTATGGAATTTAGGTTTTGAAACAAGATTGTTTCCTGCAGCGTTTGTTTATCATAAACGCAGAATTGACTGGGAGAAATTTTCGATTCAGGTAAATAAATTTGGTAAGGCAAGACCAATACTAAATAGTTGGTATCCGGAGCATAATAAATTAACTTTTTTCTTTCCTACATTCTTTATGTTGGGATTATTATTAGCTTTTTTATTGTTAATTTTTAATTTTGATCTTTTATTACAAATATATTTTGTATATTTCGTTATAATTTTTCTTACATCTAGCATTAGTAATAAGAGTGTTAAAATTGGATATCTTTCAGTAATTGCTGTTTGGAAACAATTTTATGGATACGGAACAGGCTTTTTAGAATCTTTTGTAAAAATCATTCTTTTGAAAAGAAAACCTCAGGAAGCTTTTCCTCGTATGTTTTTTAAAATATAATATGACAAAAATTATTGGTTTGACCGGTGGAATAGGAAGCGGAAAAACGACGATTGCAAATTATTTTAAAGAGATGGGGGTGCCTGTCTATATTGCTGATGATGAGGCAAAAAAAATAATGCAATCAAAATCTGTAATTGAAGAAATTAAATCGGTTTTTGGCGAATTTGTATTTGATGATAAAATTCTTAACAGGGCAAAATTAGCAGAAATTGTTTTTAATGATAGTGAAAAACTCAATCAGTTAAATGCAATTGTACATCCTGCAGTCAAAAAAGACTTTGAAATATGGCTGCAAAAAAAACAAGATTATGGCTTTGTGATTTATGAGGCGGCAATTTTGTTTGAAAGTGGCAGGTATAAAGATTGTGATATTGTTATAACGGTCACTGCGCCTGAAGAAGTAAGAATTGAAAGAGTTATAAAACGTGACAAAACAAGCAGAGAACAGGTGTTAAGCAGGATGAAAATGCAGTGGAAAGACGAAGAACGTGTCTCTAAGAGTGATTTTATTATTTTTAATCATAATCTTAAAATAGCAAAAGAAGAAGTTGTTAAAATTCTTAAAATTTTAAATATTAAACAAAATCAGTCTTAAATGTTAATATTTGGTTAATGTATTATTTAGTATATTGTTAAAATATTAATTTTGTCTCGATGAATAAATTATTTTTTAGAATACTTGTTTTGCTAATGAGTTTGTCCTTAATTGGGATAATTCTGGTTCAGGTATATTGGTTTAATTCGTCATTTGAGAATAATGACGAACAGTTTAAATATCATGTAACGCAGGTAATCGGCAATGTTTCTGACAAACTAGAACAACAAGAAGAGTACAGCTTTTATGATAAAATCAATCATATAAAAGACAGTACAGGTAAAATTCCTCAAAAAGAAGATTTGTTAGAAATTTTGTTTGTTCAAAGAAATACGAAAACAAATAAAACAATCGTTTATAAAAACAGTATTACTTCTGAAAAGTACGATATTAATGGATCTGTATTTAATAAAAAATTCAGCTCAGATGGATTTAAAAGTTTTAGTTCCAAAAGACTAACAGAGGTTTACAATAATAATAGTATTATAGATAATTCGGTTTTAAATCAAAGTACAATTCCGGATAAAAAAATAGAAATAGACGGAAATTTAGATATTTTAAATAAAGCTCAATTGCAAATTTCATATAAAGATTATGCTTCTGCATTGCCTATAGATGAAAGGATTACAAAAGAAAAATTACGTAGTATTTTAAAAAAGGAGCTTGAAGAACATGGTGTAAAAACCAAATTCGAATTCGGAATTTATAGTAATGGCAGCCCAACGAAGATAAAATCAGAAGGTTTTCATTTCGATAAAGATGCAACTTATAATATTCCTGTTTTTGCAGATAATGAGGGAAATAGTAAATATGAGTTATCTGTTACTTTTCCGAACAAAAAGAAATTTTTATTGTCGCAGTTGGTAAGTATTACGATACTTTCTATAATTTTTACCCTGATTATCATAATTGCTTATACCAGTGCTTTAAATCAATTAATTCGTCAAAAGCAAATATCTGAAATTAAGACAGATTTCATAAATAATATGACGCATGAGTTTAAAACTCCAATAGCTACAATAAACTTGGCTCTTGACGCAATTCGAAATCCCAAAATTATAGAAGACAAGGAAAAAGTATATCGTTATCTTCAAATGATTAGAGATGAAAATAAAAGGATGCATGCCCAGGTTGAAAATGTGCTTCGAATTTCTAAATTGGAGAAAAAAGAACTTGATATCAGTAAAGAGCCTACTGTAATTCATGATATTATTGAAGATGCAATTGAACATGTTAATTTGATTTTAGAAGACAAACAAGGTACAATTGTAAAGCATTATGATGCGGCAAGAACAACTTGTCTGGTTAACGAAGTACATTTTACAAATGTATTGGTCAATATATTAGAGAATGCTATAAAATATTCGCCTAATGTTCCTGAGATAGAGGTTTTTACAGAGAATATCAAAGATATGATTCTGATAAAAATAAAAGACAACGGGTTAGGAATGAGTAAGGTGGCTCAAAAAAGAGTTTTTGAGAAATTTTACAGAGAACATACTGGAGATTTACATAATGTAAAAGGACATGGTTTGGGGCTTGCTTATGTAAAAAGAATTGTTGAAGATCATAATGGTCAGGTTTATGTAGAAAGTGAAAAGGGAAAAGGTAGTACCTTCATAATAAAAATACCACTAATAAATTAAAATATGGAAAATATTAATAAAAGAATACTTTTAGTAGAAGATGACCTTAATTTTGGTGCAGTTCTTAAAGATTATTTAATGCTAAACGACTTCGAAGTTACTTTGGCAAAAAATGGTATGGAAGGTTTCGAAAAATTTAAGAAGGATGTCTATGATTTATGCATTCTTGATGTAATGATGCCTTATAAAGATGGTTATACTTTAGCAAAAGAAATCAGAGAAAAAAATAGTGAAGTGCCGATTATTTTTTTAACAGCAAAATCAATGAAAGAGGATGTTTTAAAAGGATACAAAGCAGGTGCTGATGATTATCTAAATAAACCTTTTGATTCTGAAGTTTTATTGATGAAAATTAAAGCTATTATTCAAAGAAAATCATCTGATACAAAAGCGGAGCAAGTTCAATTTGAATTTAATATAGGTAAATTTCATTTAAATTCTAAACTAAGGTTTTTAACTTTTCAAGATGAGGAACCAATTAAATTATCTCCAAAAGAGAATGAATTGCTAAAAATGCTGATTTTGCATGAGAATGATTTAATGCCAAGAGAATTAGCCTTGACAAAAATTTGGAGAGACGATAATTACTTTACTTCAAGAAGTATGGATGTTTACATTGCTAAACTTAGAAAATATCTAAAAGCTGATGAGGATGTTGAAATTTTAAACATTCACGGTGAAGGTTTTAGGTTAGTAGTTAAAAGCAAAGCAGTATCTGAATAAGTTAAAAAAGCTCCGAGTAATCGGAGCTTTTTTTTATGGAAAATGATAAGATGTTAATTTAGGATTTCTAAATTAAATTAACGCCTAACGTAATTTCTGTTTTTAATAATTTTGAAATTGGACAAATTTCTTTTGCTTTGGTTGCGATTTCGGTGAATTTTTCTGCTGTTATAGAAGGTACTTTTCCTTTTAGTTCTAAATGAATTAAAGTGATAGATCCGTCTTCGAATGTAACTGTAGCTTCAGTCGATAAGTCGTCGGCAACAAATCCTTCTTCATTTAATAAGAAGCTTAATTGCATTGTGAAACAGCCTGAATGAGCGGCAGCAATAAGTTCTTCGGGATTAGTTCCAACTCCTTCCGCAAATCTTGTTTTAAAGGATAATTGTGCATTATTTAGCGTTGTACTTTGTGAACTTATAGTCCCGGTTCCTTCCATACCGGTTCCTTTCCAGTTGGCATTTGCTTTTCTTGTAAATTTCATCGTTTGTTTGTTGTTAGAATTAATAAATTTGATAGATATTGTTGATTACTAAATGGTAAACTGTAACTCAAATATAATCAATATTTTAGAGTTTTGTTTTGCTGATTTGTTATTGAAAAGTAAAAGCATTAAAAAGGGTGTAATGAAAATTTCATTACACCCTTTTTAAATTTGTTAAGCCAAAATCTTATTCCTGATTTAGGTTACGTAATTGTTTTAGTTTGTCTTTCCATACCTCCAGACTTTCTTTGTGAATAGCGATATTTTTACGAACTTCAAGAACTATTGAATTTTCTTTCTTTGCATTTTTTGTATTGGTAAAAAACTGAATATTGTTTTCTAATTGGAAAATTTCATTTTGAACCTCTTCAATTTTACGCATTATGAAAATCTTTTCGTTGTCTAGTTTACGGATATCATTGCTTTCAGATAAGGAATCAATTCTGTTGGCAAAACGCATCATTTCTGAATCTTTCTTGCTTAGACTTAATTTTTCAAAAAGTGCATCTAATATTTTATTGAATTTACCTTCGATATGACGTCTTGAAAAAGGAACTTTTCCAAAACTTTTCCAGGTTTCAATATGTAATTTAATAGCATCCAGATCTGTTTTGTGATCTCCTGTAAGTTCGAATGATCTTATAGCTTCTAAATATGCTTTTTTGTTGTCAAATGCTGCTACTTCTTCTGTGTTTTCCTCGGATTTGTGTTCCTTTAATTTGTCAAAATAATGATTACAGGCATCTTTAAATTCTTTCCAGATTTTATCAGAATATTTTTTAGGAACATGGCCAATTTGTTTCCATTCTTCCTGAATTTGCTTCATGATTGGAGTAGTCGCACCAAAATCTGTACTTTCCTGTAATTCTTTGGCTTTTGCTACAAGAGCCATTTTTTTATTTAAATTATCGTTTTGATCTTTTTTAATGTCTTTATAGAAAGAATTTTTAAAAGAGTTAAAATTTCTAACAGCAGTTTTAAATGCAGCCCAAGTTTGTTCGTTTACTTCGCCTGGTACTTTACCCGCAGCAAAAAACTCATTTCTAAGTGCCTCAACTTTTTGTATTTGTACCAGCCATTGTGAATGAGAACCTACTTTTTCAGTTGCTAAAACTTCGATTGCAGCAATTATTTCTTTTTTAATTTCGAGATTTTGCTGTTCGTTTGCTCTTTGGCTTTCGAATAAAAGTTCTCTTTTATCATGAATTTTTTTAGTCAGTTCACTAAATTTATTCCAGATTGTATCACGGTGTTCTTTGGATACGGGGCCAATATCTTCTTTCCAGATTCTATGTAAATCCTGTAATTCACGAAATGCTTTGCTTATGTCTGTTTCGTTTACTAACGCTTCAACACGAGTAATGATTTTTTGTTTTTGTTCCAGATTGTATTTAAAATCCAAATCTCTTGCTTCACGGTCTAAATGCAGGTAATCATAGAAATTTTCTACATGAAAATGGTAATTATTCCAAACGTGATTGTATTTGTCTTTTGGAATTGCTCCGGCATTTTTCCATCTTTCTCTTAATTCATTAAAATGTTTAAGAGTATCTTTGATGTTTTCCTGCGGATTTATAAGTTCTTTTAGTTCCTCAACTATAGCAAGACGACTTTCTAAATTTGATTTTAAATTGGTTTGTAAATGTTTAAAATGAGCATTTCTTTTCTCTCGGAATATATTATAATATTCATCAAATTTTGATTTTAAAGGAGAATGATATTGGAATTCTTCGTTAGGATCCTGATTTGTAGCGTTGAATTCTTCTTTTTTCTCTTCAATAAGATGATTAAATTGGAGTGAAAATGATTTTTTAATTTCTTCAATATGGTCTTTAACAGACATCACTTTGTCTGTGTTTACCAATTTTTTTAATTCATCAACAAGTGCATCTAACGAAAAGGTATCATAATCCTGCATAGGAATGTCATGACGTTCTTTTAGCGTTTCGTCTTCGCTTTCTTCAGCATTAGAATTTGTTATGGCATCTAATGCTTCCTGATGATTTGTTTCTTCGACTTCAGTATTTTCTATTTCGCTTTCAGTAAGTGAAATTTTATTTTCTGTTGTTGTTTCAGAAATTGATGTTTCAAGTGCATCATTATTTGAAGAATCATTCAGGTCGATTCCTAATTTTCCATCTGCTTCCTGCAGGTTATCATTCTTTTCTTCTAACATCTTAAATGTATAAGGTTTTTATTTTAAACATTGCGAAAGATAGTAAAGGCGTTTCTAAATACAAAATAAAACCTTTGTTTATGTGTGATTCTGTAATTAAATTCTTGTGTTTTGTTGTGTTTTGGGATTGTGAAGCGACTTTTTTTGTCGATTTCTCAAAGTTAATTTAAGTTCGAAATTAATAATTAATTTTTAAAAGAAAAATTTTGATCAAGAGGTTTGTTTCTTTTAATGAAGTGAAGTGCAATAAGCAAGTCGAAAGTTTAAAAGTCGTAAAGTCAAAAGAAGTAATGTTGTAAATAATGACAGAATATCAGTTTTTTGTGTCGTTTTTTTTTTTGATTTTAAAACACGACATTGTACTATGTTTGTTGTTTATATAAAACTTGATTATAAAAAAGTTAAAGTATTTTTTCATAATCAGCTACTAATGGAGTAACAAAATCACGAAAAATACTTTAACGGTTTATTTTGTGGTGCTATAATTATTTGTTCCAGATTTTCCATGCTTTTTCTGCCTGGAAAATAAGCATATCATGACCATTTTTTATTACTGCTCCTCTTTCTTTAGCATTTTTTAAAAATTGAGTTTCGGCAGGATTATAAATTAAATCATAAGCTATGTGTTTGTCTGTAAAAAAATCATAGGGAAGATCAGGACAGGCTTCGATATTTGGACTAGTTCCAACCGGTGTACAATTGATTATGATTTGAAAATTGTCAAAAGTTGTAGCGTTAATCAGATTGTAATCAATGATGTTTTCTTTAGCTTCTCTTGAAACAAAAGTATAAGGAATGTCAAGTTCATCAAGTGCAAAAGCAACCCCTTTTGATGCGCCGCCGGTACCTAAAATAAGGGCTTTTTTATGATGCGGTTCTAATAATGGCTTTAAGGATTTTTTAAAACCGTAATAATCTGTGTTGTATCCTTTTAGTTTTCCGTTTTTGGTAAATTTTATTGTGTTTACAGCACCAATTAAAGCAGCTTTTTTTGAGAGTTTATCCAAAAAGGGGATAACCTGTTCTTTGTATGGTATTGTAACGTTGAGACCTTTTAAGTCTGGATTGTTTTTAAGTAATCCTGTAAGGTGATTGATTTCAGAAATATCAAAATTTTCGTAGCTGTTACCGGCAAAAACTTCGTTATTAAATTTTTCTGTAAAATATCCTTTTGAAAAGGAGTAGCTAATATTGCGACCTAATAAGCCAAAACGTCTTCTTAAAATATCAATCATTATTCTTTTCTGTGTTTTTCAATATAATTTTGTACCATTTTTTTTGTCCAGACTACCGGAAATAAATCTTCGATTAAGATATAATTATCAAAATTTAAGCGTAAACCATTACTTAAGTGGAATTTAGCTTTTGTGTTGTCCTGAATCATAAAATACAATCCTGCTAAACGGTATTCTAATTCGTTTTCTTCCGGAAAATATTCAGAAGCTTGCAGTAATGTTTGTATGGCGCTGTCAAATTCTCCTAAAAATTGAAGAATATCTACCCAGAATAACCAGGTATCTAAGGCGTAATCACCAAATTCAACTGCTTTTCTATAACCAAACTCTGCTTCTTCAAAAAAGTTCATTTGTTTGTTAATGGTCGCATAGCGTTTCCAGTACAAACGATTCTGATTGTCTATAGCTAATGCTTTGTTGACAAAAAATAGTGCTTTTTGGAAGTTTTTCTGGCGAACGTAAAAATCAGTGATAGCAATCCATCCTTTGTCCAGAAGAGGGTCTTCATGAACCGTTTGGTTGTAATATTTTAGTGCTAAAACATTATTTCCTAATTTCTCGTAACATTTACCAATTCGCAATAAAGCGTATGAAGTTGCATCATCTAATTCGATGGTACGGTTATAGCTTTCTATTGCTTGCGTATATTTTTTAAGACGTTCGTAAGCTTTTGCTTTTTCCATGAATGCACCCAGAAATTCTTCGTCAATCAGGGTTGCGTAATCAAAAGCACGGATCGCATTTTCGTATTCTTTTATGCCATAATGCAATCGTCCAAGCTGATGCCAGGCAATTTCGCTGTATGGGTTCTTGTTGATATAATCATTAAGGTAAACAATGGCTTCCTGATTTTGATCTAAGAATTCAAAGCAGTAAACTACGTTGTATAAGGCAGACTGATCTTCTAAATCTTCTTCAAGGCATTTGATGAAACTGTCTTTTGCCATCTCAAGGTTATCCATAAAAAGATATTCCATTCCGATTAAGTTGTACACATCAGCAAAATCGTCTGTATATTGCAGGGCAATTTTAAGTAATTCTACTGCTTTTTCATGCTGGTCTCTTTTAGAACAAATATTGGCTTTCTGGATATAGATTTCCTCGTTGTTAGGTTCAATTGCATACAACTCGTTTAAAAGTTTTTCGGCGATATCTAGTTTATCGTCGTAAACCAACATTTCTACTTGTACTAATTTTAAGCCTGTAGATTTTGGGTGCTGGTCTAATGCAAGTTTTAAGGCTTTTTTTGCTAAATTAGCCTTGCCTATATCTAAATAATGAAGAATAATCTCTTCGAATTCTTCAGAATCAAAAAAGAGTACTTTGTTAGTTTTTAACATCGACTCAAATTTGGATAGGGATAGGTTATAATCTTCTTCTTCGTTGCTTAATTGCATACTTTGTGTTTTTGAAATTAGCCTGTTATAAATTTAGGCAACCATATCATTTTGTGAGGAAAGGAAATTAATTGTTTTGAACAATTTAATTAACAATATGGACAGAATTTATGTTCTGTTTTTAGTTATAATCTATTGATATGTAAAAGATTATTTAATTATTATTCTAATTTTTATTTTTAATCGGGATGCCTAGCCCAGATAGTAACGGTATCCTTTTGTTTTTTTCTTTAAAAAACAAAAGATAAAGTGAATAGCTGGAATTTGCTCCTAATTCTTATTATGCTTTTTGTTTCAGAATTTCATCCATAACATTTAAAATTATAGCACAGCCTTCTTTTATTTCTTCTTCAGAAATGGTTAATGGCGGTGTTATTCTGATGGCGCATCCTTCAAATAATAACCAGAATAGAATGAGCCCTTTATCCTGACAATTTAAAATTACCTGATTGGTTATTTCGGCAGTTTCAGTCATGGCGGCCAGCATTAATCCTTTTCCTCTAATTTCTTTTATCAAAGGGTGTACCAAAAGTGATCTGAAGAGTTTTTCCTTTTCTAAAGTTTCCTGCATCAGATTAGTTTCAGTTAATTCCTGCAAAGTCGCCAAACAGGCTGACGCAATGACAGGATGGCCTCCAAAAGTGGTGATATGTCCTAATTTTGGGTTCTCGGTTAAAAGATCCATTTTTTCAGCCGATGCCGTAAAAGCACCCACCGGCATTCCGCCACCCATTCCTTTTCCCATAACCACAATATCCGGAACGACGTTGTAGTTTTGAAAGCCGAATAATGTTCCGGTACGGCCAAAACCGGGCTGAATTTCGTCTACAATCATCATGGCACCTACTTCGTCACAGCGTTCTCGTACTTTTTGAAGGAAGTTGTCTTTTGGTTCAATAAAACCGGCTCCTCCCTGAATCGTTTCCAGTAAAATTGCAGCAGTTCGGGGGGTTATTTTTTGTAAATCTTCTTCGTTATTGAAAGTGATAAAATCAACATCCGGAAGCAAGGGACGAAAGGCTTGTTTTCGTTCTTCGAATCCCATAACACTCATAGATCCCATTGTGTTTCCGTGGTACGCATTGTGGCAGGAAATCAACTGACTGCGGCCTGTTGAGCGTTTGGCTAATTTAAGGGCGCCTTCGATTGCTTCTGTACCTGAGTTAACCAAATAGGTTTTGTTTAAAGATTCCGGCAGGAGTGAAGCTATTAATTTGCAATATTGAACGGCCGGGCTTTGTGAATATTCTCCGTAAACCATTACGTGCGAATATTTGTCTAACTGATCTTTTATGGCCTGATTGACTCTTGGGTGTTGATGACCAAGTGTGCAGGCAGAAACTCCGGCAACAAAATCTAAATATTTTTTATCGCTGGTATCATAAATATAAGAGCCTATGGCGTGTGAAACTTCCATTCCGAGGGGATATGGAGAAGTTTGTGCCTGATATTTTATAAAGTCTGGATTCATTTTTTGAGCTTCTAAGCAGCAAAGATACTAAGGTTCTAAGTTTTAAATTTTAAGCTTATGTTAGTTTTGCTAACTGAAAGTTTTGTAAATCGAAAACCTTAATTATTTTTTAGTTTTTGATTGTGGCATTGTACCGGTTTTTGCAGCTGGTTTCTTTTTGTCGTAATTTAAAGTTTCCTTCCTGACTTTCATCGGAACATTTGGTTTGGCAGCATCTGATTTCCCTTCTTTAACTAATTTATCATTGAGTTCGTTTTCTTCGGGAGGAAAAATATCATCTTTAGATTTTATTCGTTCCTCTCCGCGCCAGACAAAACCTTTTAATTTACGGTCATTTTCGGCTAATTCGTCTTCAGGATAACTATCGCTTTGCACGTTCTTAAAAAGGGTGATGTTGTCAACTTGGTTATTCTCTATAATAAGATTAATTCTGCTGCTTACACTTTTGTCGATTCCTACAAGTTCGTTTGCTGAATTTCGTGCATAATATATAGCTTCAGTGTTTTTTATAATATCTACATCATGAAGTTTTCCGTCCCTGAATTTTCCGAACAGGTTGAGGCCTTTGACCTGATTATATCCTGTTCCGAGCGTATCCTTCGATATAAGAAAGGTATTATTGAACACTTTAAGTGAATCTAATTTGCGGGTTTTGTTATCTCCAATTAAATGCATTAGATCCCCCGTAATCTGGCTTTCTCCATTCCATAAAATTGGATGTCCTATTAATTTAGTCAGAGCTGTTTTACTGTTTGAATGAAGGGAATCACATTTTCCACTCATATCGATTTTGTAAAAACGAACATTATTAAAAGCTCTGATGATTCTTTCGCCTTCTTTACCGGTAACCATTAGTTTTTTGCCGTGTATGTAAACCGAATCTTTTTCAACCAGATTTATGGCAACCGCTCTTTTGGTTACAAACATAGAATCCTTTAGTTTGTATAATTCGGCATAATGACCTTTTACAATTCCCTTATTTATAGAATCCGTAATTTTTACGTTTCGTGTTGCTGAAGCAAATTCGGTATTTCGATTATAAAATAAACTATCACCTTCTATTCGTCGGTCATCGTATTTTATGTACGATTTTCGGAGAAAGTGTGCCAGGTTTTTTTTGGTGTCGTAAAAACCATTTTCGGTATAGATATAATTTGTTTTACTTGTAATGGTTGATGGACCAAATAAGTAAGAATGCCCGGAATTGCTGTAATAATCTAAATGATTAGATTTCATAACATATTTAGGGTTTGTAAGCGTTACTTCCGTTAAAAACTGAAATTTTTTCTGAGCTACGTAATATCTTCCGGATTTGCTTACTAAGGTATTGTCTTTGTTGACAATTGTACCTTTAGTATTGTAAAAAACCTCTTGTACATTTCGGTCAAAATTGATGGTGTCTGTTTGTAATGTTGCATCGGGAGAAGTCATCACTGCATTTCCGGTTGCGAAAGCTTTTTTTACGTTACCGCTGTATTCAGCATATTTGCTGTTTAAGAATAAAGTATCGCCTTGTACGAGCTGTACGTTTCCGAAAGCTTTAATGTAGTTTTCTTTTTGAAAAAAATAGGCTTTATTGCAAGTAAGAACAACTCCGTCATGGTTTATTTTTACATTTCCGGTAAGCAAAAGTCCACCGGGAATTTCTACTTCGTTAACATCAGAAAAGTCTGAGTTTTCGACTATTATTTTTTTAGGAGCTTGTGCAAATACAGCTTGAAGACTTCCTAAAAGCAAACAAAAAGATATGAAAAAGAGTAATTTCTTCAATTGATTTAATTTTTGTCAAATTTATGAAAAAGGGAGCAACCTGAGTCGATATTAAGATTTATTTATAATGCATCTGCGAATAGAAATTTAACCCGTTAGTTAGAATTATTAAATGGATGTAATTATTAAAAACGTCAGTTCGAGTGTTTTTTGTGTAGAGAAACGGAACAAAAAAAGTATCGAGAACCTTTTTTAATGCTAATTTTTCTGTTCTCGATAGAATTTTCTATCGAAAAACACTCTAACTGACGAAAAATTATCATCAAAAACTAATTAAACCCAACGGCTTAGGAATTTATATTTAATTTAATTGAAATTCAATTTTTTTAGTAAACGATCTCTAAGAGAGTATTTAATGAATTTAAAGTTTGTTTTTGAGCGCTTCTGCATCAATATCGCTGTGTGAAACATCATAAACAGCTTTTCCATTTTTGATTAAAATTAATTGCGGGGATTCGTGATATACATTAAATCTTCTTGCAATTTCATTAGAAACATCACGGTGCGCAATCAAATCGAGAAAATAAGGTTCGACAGTATCATTCAGATCAAATTTGCGCTCAAACTGTTTCAGAGCCATTCGACTGATACTGCATCGTGTACTGTGTTTGAAAATTACGACAGGCTTTTCATTCGATATTGCTTCAATTTCCTGTAACTGTAACAGGTCAGTTAATTCTGTCCAGTTTATATTGCTTTTAGGAGAGTCTGTACTCTCTGAATTTCCGAAGATTGAATTGAAAAAACTCATATTTGACTTGTTTTGTGACTTTTTGACGTTAATTTTTGACTAAAAAACTATAAATAATGTCATTTTGTCTGTGATTTTAATATGGAATATATTTTGAATGTTTCAGCAAAGTTATATCATTTAAAATTAAAAACAGGATCCGGTAAATCTAATTTTAATGGTATCAATTGTCAAATTAAAAAATAAAGAAAACTTAAATCATACAAAAAATGAACATAAATAAATTTACAACAAAATCTCAGGAAGCCATTCAGCTATCCCAGCAATTGGCGCAGCGATATGGACAACAACAAATAGAAAATGAACACATTTTTAAAGCCATTTTTGAGGTTGATGAAAATGTTGCACCCTTTATTTTGAAAAAACTTAACGTAAATGTGCCGTTGTTTTTACAAATTTTAGACTCGACAATTCAAAGCTTTCCAAAAGTTTCAGGAGGCGATATTGTACTTTCGAGAGATGCCAATAAAGCTTTGAATGAAGCCGAAATTATTGCTCAGAAAATGAACGATGAATACGTTTCGATCGAACATTTAATTTTAGCCATTTTTGATTCAAAAAACAAAGTTGCACAAATTTTAAAAGATCAGGGTGTAACCGGAAAAGCTTTAAAAGCTACTATTGAAGAGCTTCGAAAAGGCGAAAGAGTGACTTCGGCTTCTGCAGAGGAAACTTATAATGCTTTAAATAAATATGCTAAAAATTTAAACCAATTAGCAAGTACAGGAAAACTGGATCCGGTTATTGGCCGTGATGAAGAAATTCGCCGTGTATTGCAAATCCTTACCCGAAGAACCAAAAACAATCCGATGCTGGTGGGTGAGCCAGGGGTTGGTAAAACAGCTATTGCAGAAGGTTTAGCACACAGAATTGTTGATGGCGATGTACCGGAAAATTTAAAAGATAAAATCGTTTTTTCTTTAGATATGGGAGCATTGATTGCCGGTGCAAAATATAAAGGGGAATTCGAAGAAAGATTAAAGTCAGTAGTAAAAGAAGTTACAGCTGCCGAAGGAGATATCGTTTTGTTTATAGATGAGATTCACACGCTTGTAGGCGCAGGCGGAGGTGAAGGTGCTATGGATGCAGCAAATATCCTTAAACCAGCTTTGGCTCGTGGGGAATTAAGAGCAATTGGAGCGACGACTTTAGATGAATATCAAAAATATTTTGAAAAAGATAAAGCCCTGGAGCGTCGTTTTCAAAAGGTATTAGTAGATGAACCGGATACGGAAAGTGCGATTTCGATTTTGCGTGGAATCAAGGAAAAATATGAAACACACCATAAGGTTCAGATAAAAGATGAGGCAATTATTGCTGCGGTTGAACTTTCGCAACGTTATATTACGAATCGTTTTTTACCGGATAAAGCTATCGATTTAATGGACGAAGCTGCTTCAAAATTGCGTATGGAAATCAACTCTAAACCGGAAGAATTAGATGTTTTGGATCGTAAGATTATGCAGTTGGAAATCGAAATTGAAGCGATCAAACGCGAAAAAGAAGAAAGCAAACTTAAAATCCTGCGTATGGATTTGGCAAATCTGAAAGAAGAACGCAACGTAATTTACACCAAATGGAAAACTGAAAAAGATGTTGTAGATGGAGTTCAGGCAGTAAAATTAGAAATAGAAGATTTTAAACACGAAGCTGAGCGTGCAGAGCGTGAAGGTGATTACGGAAAAGTAGCTGAAATTCGTTATGGAAAAATAAAAGAAGCTCAGGAGCGTCTGGATACTTTACAAAAGCAATTACAAGAATATCAATCCGGAAATTCTTTAATTAAAGAAGAAGTTACCCGCGAAGATATTGCAGAAGTAGTGGCAAAATGGACAGGGATTCCGGTGATGAAAATGCTTCAGACCGAAAGAGAAAAACTGCTGCATCTTGAAGAAGAACTGCATAGAAGAGTAGTGGGGCAGGAAGAAGCGATTGAAGCAGTAAGTGATGCTGTTCGCAGAAGCCGTGCAGGATTACAGGATATGAAAAAACCGGTTGGAACGTTTTTATTCCTCGGAACAACAGGAGTTGGTAAAACAGAGTTGGCAAAAGCTTTGGCTGAATATCTTTTTGATGATGAAAATGCCATGACCCGTATCGATATGAGTGAGTATCAGGAGCGCCACAGTGTGAGCCGTTTGGTTGGTGCTCCTCCGGGATATGTAGGATATGATGAAGGTGGTCAATTGACAGAAGCGGTACGTAGAAAACCATATTCGGTAATTTTGCTTGATGAGATCGAAAAAGCGCATCCGGATACTTTCAATATTTTATTACAGGTTTTGGATGAAGGTCGATTGACTGATAACAAAGGTCGTCTGGCCGATTTTAAAAACACGATTATCATCATGACATCTAATATGGGAAGTCAGATTATACAAGAGAAATTTGAGAATCTAAAAGGCGGTGTCGAAGCCGCAACAGAAGCTGCAAAAGTAGAAGTTCTTGGCTTGTTGAAACAAACTGTTCGTCCGGAATTTATAAACCGTATCGATGAAATTGTAATGTTTACGCCGTTAACAGTCGACAACATTTCGAGAATTGTGAGTTTACAGCTTAAGAGTGTTAGTAAAATGCTGGCATTGCAAGGTATTACAATGGATGCAACTCCGGAAGGAATTAAATATCTTTCAGATAAAGGTTATGATCCTGAGTTTGGTGCAAGACCGGTAAAACGAGTAATTCAACGTGAGGTTTTAAACCAGTTATCGAAAGAAATACTGGCTGGAAATATTACTACTGATAGTATTATTTTAATCGATGCGTTTGATGGTAAATTGGTTTTTAGAAATCAAACTGCAGAAGCAGTGAAGTAAAAGCTTAGTTTTTAATAGTTTGGGAGCACCAGTTCTAAAGCTGGTGTTTTTTTGTTCTATAGCAAGATTTTAATGTAAGAATTAATATATATTTGAATTAAGATTTTAGATTGAATTCACCTTTAATTTAATGAATAAAATGAAATCTTGATAAGTAAATAATTCACTATTAAATCAATTATATGAAAGGAAACCAACAAACTTTTTTTATTTTATTTATTACCAGTATTTCATTTGTAAGCAGTTATTCGCAAGAGAGCGTAGTGGTTGCAGGAGGAAATACCACCGGAACAGGAGGTACAGCGAGTTATTCAATTGGACAAACAGTTTATACAGGTTTATCCGGGTCTGATGGATATGTTTTGCAAGGTATTCAACAACCTTATGAGATAACTACGTTAGGAGAAAATGAATTTCCTGATATTAATCTGGCAATGACTGCATATCCAAATCCTACTATTGATCTGCTTAATTTAGTTGTATCAGCTGATAAATGGAATGAATTATCGTATAATTTATTCGATATCAGCGGAAAAAAGGTATCTGGAAATTTGAAAATAACATCTTCTGAAACAACAGTACCCATGCATGGATTGAATGAGGGAATTTATTTTCTGGTAATAAATAATGGTAACAAAACAATAAAAACTTTTAAAATCATAAAAAAATAACAATTAAATCGTAGAATATATATGAAAAAAATTACTCTTGCATTATTATTAAGTTCTTTTACTGTTTTATTTGCGCAGGCCCCACAGAAAATGAGTTATCAATCTGTTATTCGTAAAACAGACGGGACATTAGTTGCAAATACCTTGGTAAGTATAAAAAGTAGTATTTTATTAGGTTCAGCAAGTGGCACGGCTTCTTATGTTGAAACACAAACCACCACCACGAATAATAACGGATTAGCAACAATAGAAATAGGTGGAGGAACACCAGTCAACGGAACTTTTGCAGGTATAAATTGGGGAGCCGGTTCTCATTTTATTAAAACCGAAATTGACCCAACAGGAGGAAGTAATTACACTATCAGTGGTACAAGTCAGCTTTTAAGTGTTCCATACGCCTTATATGCTGGAAGCAGTCAAAACCCGGGTAAAACGAGTATCGTATTAACGGGAGATATTACAGATGCACAAGCTACGGCGAAAATAGCAGCGGAGTTTGGGCCTAATACAGAAAATATATATGTCAATGGCACAACTAATTTGACAACTTTAGATCTAAGTCAGGTAAAAAGTTTAATAGATTTGAATATAAGCGATAATTTAAAATTAGTTACTATAAATTTAAATAGTCTTACAGAAGTTTATAATGACTTACATATAGAAAATAACGAAAAGGTCAATTCAATTTTATTTCCAGCCATAAAAGTAGTACATGGTGATAATGCTAATATTTCAAATAATGCCTCTTTGACCTCTATTTCTTTCCCTTTACTAACTAAATCAAAGGAACTTTCTTTTAGGCTTAACCCTCTTTTAACGTCTATTGATTTGCCATCATTATCTTTTGTTCGTAATTCTGAAGGGATTAGTTTTAGGCATAATGCGCTCCCAAGTTCTCAGGTTAATTTAATTTTAAGCAGACTGCTAAATCTAACTTCTCAACAAAATTATATTGAGCTGCACAATCAAAATCCAGCTGCTCCTCCAACAGGACAAGGGATTACAGATAAAGCTACTTTAATAAGCAAAGGTAATATTGTTACAACAGATTAATTCATAATTATTTTAATAAACTAAGAAAATCACCAATCAAAAGTTGGTGATTTTTTTTAGATTAAATCCGTAAATAATGAAACTTTTTCTAAAATTCATATAAATAAAAAGACTCTTGGTATGTTGATCTTTACAGTAACTTAAAACAAACATTATGAACAATATATTTAGAGGATTGCTGGCCGGATACGGTGCAAAAAAATTAGGAGGAGGATGTTTTGGTACTATAATCGTTTTTATAATTCTTTGGTTTTTGTTAGGGCAGTGCAGTTAAAATTAAAATCCGATTTCGTTTAAAAAAATAGGATAAAAAGTAGTAGATTCGCACCACTAACATTAAAAAAAAGCAAAATATAATGGCATCAGGTTTTTTCGTACTATTAGATGATATCGCAGCAATTATGGATGATGTTGCAGTAATGAGTAAAGTGGCAGCAAAAAAAACAGCCGGAATTTTAGGCGATGATTTAGCCGTAAATGCAGAGAAAGCTTCTGGATTTGCTTCTTCAAGAGAGCTTCCTGTACTTTGGGCAATTAGTAAAGGCTCACTTCTTAATAAAATCATTATTCTGCCGATTGCCTTTTTATTAAGTGCCTTTTTACCCGTTGCAATTATTGTAATTTTGGTTCTTGGTGGATTATTTTTGGCCTACGAAGGAGCTGAAAAAATCTACGAATTTGTATTTCCTCATTCACATGAAGAGTCAGAAGGAATAACAGAAGAAACTTTTACTGAAGAAGAAATTTTGGCAATGGAAAAAGGGAAAATAAAATCTGCCATCATAACCGATTTTATATTATCAGTAGAAATTGTAATTATTGCTTTGGGTACGGTGATTGAAGAGCCTTTGATGCAGCAAATTGTTGTAACTTCAATAATTGCATTAATTGCAACTATCGGTGTTTATGGTATTGTTGCCCTTATTGTGAGAATGGATGAGGCTGGTTATAAACTTATTAAATTTAGCAAAAGAGAAAAAAGTATATCTAAACTTATTGGTACTGTTTTAGTAAAAGCGCTGCCGTTGGTTATAAAAAGCTTAACTGTAATTGGCACTATTGCATTATTATTAGTTGCCGGAGGTATTTTTGTACATTATATTCCATTCTTTCATCATTTATCTGAAGGTATTCAACTTCCTTCCATACTAAAAGAATTTGTAACAGGACTTGTTTTAGGATTTGTTGTTTTAGTATTGGTGAATTTGTTTAAAAAACTTTTCAAAAAAGGCTAACCCGAGACAAAATATAGATAAAAAAAACACCAGTATTGCTGGTGTTTTTTTGTGTTATTATCTTATCTCAAACTTGCTCCAAGCTGATTTTCAAAAGTCTGTTGGAGTTTTGACATGATTTTATCAATTTGTGTATCTGTCAGTGTCTTTGTATTATCCTGAATTGTAAAACTCAATGCATACGATTTTTTGCCTTCCGGAAGTTTGTCGCCTTCATAAACATCAAACAGATTAACATCTTTCAGAAGAGATTTTTCGGTCTGTTTGGCTAAGTTATAAATGCTTTCGTATGTGGTATTCTGATCAATTAGTAAAGCTAAATCTCTGCGAACTTCAGGGTATTTAGGGATTTCAGAATATTTAATTTTTCCTGTGATTATTTTTAGCACCAAATCCCAATTAAAATCTGCATAATAAACATCTTGTTTTATTCCGAAATGTTTCAAAATGGATTTTTTGACAACTCCCATTTCAACCAAAGTGTCGTTGTTATAGCAAATTGAAGTTCCTTCTGAAAAAATATCAGATTGTACGGGAGCATTCGAAATTTTATCAATTCCTAAACGGTTTAAAATTCCTGTTACATATCCTTTTAATAAAAAGAAATCAGTTGTTTTTTGTGGATTTGTCCAGCTTTCTTTATTTCTGTTTCCGGAAATTAACAAGCTTAAATGTTTGTGTTCTTCATAACCATTTAGATATTTATGGTATGTTTTCCCGAATTCAAACAGTTTTAAATCTGAACTTCTTCGGTTGATGTTGTATGAAATTGCCTCTAAACCTGAGAATAATAAAGACTGACGCATCGTTGATAAATCACTGCTCAACGGATTCAGCATCGTAACATTGTGCTCTTCTTTTAATGCAGTCGACAATTTTGCGTAAGCAGCCGTTGTTAAAGAATTGGCCATCATTTCATGAAAACCTTGCGAGTTTAATTGTGATGCAATTACATTTTGTACTTTATAGTCTTCAGTTCTTGGCGAATTTGAAACTGTTGCATTAAATTTTTTAGAGAAGTCAATGTTGTTGTATCCGTAAACTCTCAAAATCTCTTCTATGACATCTATTTCACGCTGAACATCAACTCTATATGCCGGAATGGTTAATCCTAAGCCGGAGTCAGAAACACTATTGACTTTAATATCTAAAGAAACTAATATTTTTTTAATCGTATCTTTAGGTATCTGCTGTCCGATGATTTTATAGACATGGCTGAAATTCAATAAAACAGAAAAATCTTCTACTTTTTTAGGGTAAACTTCGATTACATCTGATGTTATTTTTCCTCCTGCTACTTCCTGAATTAAGAGCGCTGCGCGTTTTAGTGCGTATTCAGTAATAGTAGGGTCAATTCCTCTTTCAAATCTAAATGAAGCGTCTGTATTGAGTTGATGTCTTTTGGCTGTTTTACGTACGCTAACAGCATCAAAATAGGCACTTTCTAAAAATATAGAAGTAGTTCCTTCAGATACACCTGATTTTTTTCCGCCAAAAACACCTGCAATACAAAGCGGTCCTTTTTCGTCGCAAATCATTAAATCTTCTTTGTGTAATGTTCTTTCAACATCATCCAGAGTAGTAAATTTAGTGCCTTCAGGAAGTGTTTTTACAATTACTTTTCCGTTTATTTTTGCCGCATCAAATGCATGTAAAGGCTGTCCTAATTCATGTAAAACATAATTGGTAACGTCTACAATATTATTTTTTGGTGTTAATCCAATCGCTTTTAAACGGTCTTTCAGCCAAAGAGGAGATTCTTCTACCGTAATACCTGAAATTGTTACACCGCAATATCTTGGCGCCAAAAGAGGCTCTTCGACACTTACATCAATTTTTAAAGTACGCATATCAACTCTGAAGTTGCTTACTGAAGGTGTAATCAATTCAACATTAACTCCGCGCTGCAGCATTCCTGCTCTTAAATCACGCGCAGTTCCGTAATGACTCATGGCGTCAGCACGATTTGGAGTTAATCCAATTTCGAAAACTTCATCATTTGCTATTTTGAAAACTTCTGAAGCCGGAGTTCCGGGAACCAGGGCATCATCTAAAACCATGATTCCGTCATGACCTGTACCAAGACCTAATTCATCTTCGGCGCAAATCATTCCGTGACTTTCCTGACCACGAATTTTACCTTTTTTAATAGTAAATTCGGCTCCTTCTTTATCATACAAAATGGTTCCAATAGTGGCAACGGGTACTTTTTGACCTGCAGCAACATTTGCAGCACCACAAACAACCTGTATAGGAGCTTCTAAACCAATGTTTAAGGTTGTAACTTTTAATCTGTCTGCATCGGGATGTTTTTCGCAGGTAAGTACGTGTCCTACAACAACTCCTTCTAAACCACCTTTTACTGATTGGTATTTTTCGACAATTTCGACTTCCAAACCTAAATCTGTTAGTAATTCAGATGTTTGTTCGGATGTCCAGTCTGTTTTAATGAATTGTTTTAACCAGTTGTAAGATATTTTCATGTTAATTTCAGTGTTCTTGAATAAGGGTACAAATATAAGGATTGATTGCGGGAGTTGGAAACTATTTTTTTGTTTTTTGTCTTAAAAATAGACCGTTAAAGGGAATGATAATTAATGAAAAATAGTTTTATTTCTCATAATTAACTTAAAATGAAATTGTAATTGAGTATGTTTTGGTTTCTTAAATTAGTTCTTCAACATGTTTTTTGATGTTTTCGGCTATTTTTTGTGTCGGCAGGTCATTTGCATCAGTGCCAAACGGATCCTCAATTTCTTCTGCAATTAACTCTAAACTTGCTAAAACATAAAATATAATAACTACAACAGGGATTACGAAATATCCTAATGTAAAAACATATCCAAATGGGAGTGTAAGCACATATACAAAAATAAATTTTTTGATAAAAGCACTGTACGAATAAGGAATAGGGGTGTTTTTTATTCTTTCGCAGGCACCACAGATGTCTGTAAATGAGGTTAGTTCTGTGTTTAGTGTAATAAGCTGTTCGCCGGAAATTTTGTTTGTTGAATAAAGATCCTGAATTTTTTGAAAAATAATTTTAGCAATCTGATTTGGTCTGTGTTTGTGATGATCAATTTCTAAATCAACGTCATCAAAAAGTTGTTTTCCTGTTTCTTCATCTTTTAAGTGTTTATTTAAAATGGAAGCATACCCGGGAATTATTTTTCTAAAAAAGGCTTTATCTTTTTCTTCAGTTAAAATGACAGAAAGTTTTAGGGCTAAATTGCGGCTGCTGTTGACTAAACCACCCCACATTTTGCGTCCTTCCCACCATCGGTCATAGGCTGTATTGGTTCTGTATGCAAGTAATAATGATATCACAAAACCTAGCATACTATGCATTACAGAAATATTTTTAACATGACTGCTTTCCGGTAATTCCCAATATTCAATTTCAAGATAGGCAATTCCGGCACTGTAAATTCCAATAAAAAACATTACAGGAATTAATTTTCGAAATGTATCGGCTTTGCTGAAATGAAAAATAAAACTAAACCAGTCTTTTGGGTTGTATGAGGTCATTTAAAAATGTTTTCAGCAAAATTAAGTTAAAAACTGATATTTCCTGCTAATTCTTTTAAGGCAATTTCAGATAATTTTGCCTGATATTGAGCGTTGCTGTAACGCACTTTTGCATTGACATAATTGAGTTGAGCAGTTCTGAATTCTAATGTTGTTATAGTTCCAATTCTGAATTTATCCAAAGTAATTGAAAGATTTTGTTTCGCTATTTCTTCATTATCATCTTCCAGTCCTATAAGTTCAATATTAGTCAAATAGGTTTGAAAAGCAGTACTTAACTGGGTATTTAAAACCATATTTTGCTGTTCAATTGCAATTTGAGAATTTTCGATTTGCAATTTTGCTACTTTTTCATTTCGATGCTGATTAAAACCATCGAATATGTTAAGGATAGCATTAAAACCATAATTTAAACCTCTGGACGAAGCCTCGCTTGTAAAACCTAAGCTGGACTGACTTTCTGCAAAATTATATCCTGATGTTAAGTTGATGACAGGATATCGATCTGCTTTTACTTGTTTCAACTGCAATTCGGCAATTCGTTTATTGATGATCTGAGCTTCTAATGCGGGGTTTTGTTTTTGTGCTAAATCCAATAAATCGGCAAAAATTAATTTATCATCAACAGTCACTAAATCAGTTACTCTAAAGTCATTTTTTGGATCACGCGCTAAATATTGATTCAGTAAAATTTTAGAGTTGGCATACGATTCTTTTTGGCGTAATAAAGCGACCTGATCTGAATTCAAATCAACCTGGGCATTTAATACCTCCAGTTTGGAAGCCTTACCAATTGTAAAACGGTTTTTTGCCAAATCTAATCTTTGGTTTGAAATAACAATTGTGGTATCCAGGGCAGCCAATTGTTGTTGTTGCTGTACTAGATCATAATAAGCAGAATTGACCTGGGCAATTTTTATTAAAATGGTTCTTTTAAGTTCTGTATCTCCTAATTTTTGAAGCTCTTTTAATTGGTCTAATTTGGCAAACATTTTCATTCCGTCAAAAACGGTCCAGCCAAGACTTACACCGTAGTTTAAGCTGTTGTTTTTGGCATTATCCAGGGAGGTTGAAGTTCCATCCTGACGTGTTTGAGAGGAGTTGGTAATGCTGTTGTTGTCTGTTACAGAAGCTGTAGCTGTTGGCAGCATACCGGCGTTTCCAATTGTTACATTGGTTTCGTTTATTTTTGAATTGTTTTTGGCAATTTTAATTTCGAAATTATTTTCTAAAGCTATTTTCATTGCTTCTTCAATAGTCAGGATTTCTTGTGCGCTGGTTTTCACCATGCAAATGAAGAATAAAATGAAACTACGGATTAGTATTTTAGTATTCATATTTTGTTGTTTTTTACGACCAATTTTAATTGATAATTTTACCACAAATTATCACAAATTTATTTTTTGAAATTTGCTTCGTCCGTTATTATTTGAGATGTAAATTCCACTTTAATCTGTGTAAATTCGTGTAATTTGTGGGTGAAAAAATTATTTACTTGCTTTTTCGTATTCGTCAATATGATCAAATTCAGGATAATGTTTTCTGGCTTTTGACCACATCAAATAAATAGCAGGAATTACAAAAAGCGTCAGAGCCAGAGAGAAAATGGTTCCTCCAACAATTACAACTCCCATTCCAATTCTACTGGTAGAAGCTGCTCCAAGCGACATTGCAATTGGCAAAGCTCCTAATGCAATGGCTAAACTTGTCATTAAAATAGGACGCAAACGTGCTTCTGAAGCTTCTAAAATAGCTTCTAATTTTGGTTTTCCCTGTTCATGCAACTGATTCGCAAATTCTACAATCAAAATACCATTTTTGGTTACCAGTCCAATAAGCATAACGGTACCAATCTGGCTAAAGATATTCCATGTCTGGTTAAATAGCCATAAGGAGAACAAGGCTCCGGCAACCGCCATTGGTACAGTTAAAATGATAATTAAAGGATCAATAAAACTTTCAAATTGCGCAGCTAAAATTAGAAATATCAGCAACAATGCCAATCCGAATGCAAAGGAAGTATTGGAACTGCTTTCGACAAAATCCCGGGATTCTCCGCTTAAATCAGTCGTAAAACTGTCATCCAAAACTTTTGCCTTAATTTCATCCATAGCCTTAATTCCGTCACCCATACTTTTGCCCGGCGCAAGACCTGCAGAAACCGTAGCCGACATATATCTGTTATTGTGATACAATTGTGGCGGATTGCTTTGTTCTTCAACCTTTACAACGTTGTCCATCTGAATCAGTTGACCTTTGTTGTTTTTGACAAATATAGAAGTCAAATCTAATGGTTTCGAACGGTCTTTTTGGTCAAATTGTCCAATAACCTGATACTGTTTTCCATTTTTAATGAAATATCCAAAACGCTGTCCGCTTAATGAAAGCTGCAGCGTCTGGGCGATATCAATAATTGAAATTCCTAAACTTTCTGCTTTTTCACGGTCAATGGTTACATTGATTTCAGGTTTGTTGAATTTTAAATTCACATCGGTAATAGAAAAAACATCGCTTTTGCCTACTTCCTCCATAAATAATGGAATTTTTTCTCTTAGTTTTTCAAAGTTTGGAGCCTGAATAATATACTGAATTGGTAAACCACCACGCCTGTTTACAGCAATTGTAGGCTGCTGCGTTACGGATGTTTTGGCATTTGGATATTGTTTGGTCCATTTGGTTAATTTATCGGCAATGTCTTTTTGAGAAGCTTCTCTTTCGTTAATATCTTTTAAAGTAAGCCTGACAAATCCGCTATTAACTGAAGCAGAGCTAAATCCGGGTGAGGATATAACCAAGCTTACTTTTTTCTCCGGAATAGAGTCGTCTACCAATTTTGAAATCTCCTGCATAAAGCGATCGGTGTATTCGTAAGATGAGCCTTCAGGAGTAGACATACGCATTACGATTGAACTACGGTCGTCATAAGGAGCGGTTTCTTTTGGGAGTATGGTAAAGAACAAATAAATGATTCCGAAACAAGCAATCAGAATAGGAAAACTAATCCATTTTTTATCCATGAAACGTTTCAAAGAATCGGCATATCCACTATTTAATTTTTCGAAAAACGGCTCCGTTTTTACATAGAATTTAGATTTTTTCTGTTCGCCGCCTTTCATCAGATAAGCATTTAACATTGGGGTTAAAGTCAGGGAAACAAAGGCAGAAATTAATACCGCAGCACCAATGACAACACCAAATTCCCTAAATAGTCTTCCTACGAAACCTTCTAAGAAAATCACAGGTAAAAATACTGATGCCAGGGTTACAGAAATCGAAATTACAGCATAGAAAATTTCGTTAGAACCTTTAATCGCCGCTTCAATAGGCGACATGCCTTCTTCGACTTTTTTAAAGATATTTTCAGTAACTACAATTCCGTCATCAACCACTAAACCTGTAGCTAAAACAATAGCTAAAAGCGTTAATACATTAATCGAAAAGCCAAAAAGCCACATGATAAAAAACGTAGCAATCAACGAAACCGGAATATCGATTAAGGGTCTGAAAGCGATAGCCCAATCCCTAAAAAATAAATATATGATAATGATTACCAGCAGAATCGAGATTCCTAAAGTTTCAACCACTTCAAGTACTGATTTTTTTACAAATGCAGTATTGTCTAAAGCAATATTTAGTTTAATGTCTTTAGGTAAATCTTTTTGTAAAGCTTCGTATTTTTTGTAAAACTCCTTAGAAATATCCAAATAATTGGCTCCCGGCATTGGTACAATGGCTAAACCAATCATTGGCAGACCCGATTGTGTTAGTTGTGTTTCAGGGTTTTCAGGGCCTAATTCAGCTTTTCCAATATCACTCAAATGTACAATTTTGTCTCCGTCTGTACGAATAATAATATTATTGAATTCTTCTGCCTTTGATAAATTACCAATAGTTTTTACAGTCAATTCGGTATTGTTTCCTGTTAGTTTTCCTGATGGCAGTTCTACATTTTGTGCATTTAATGCAGCACGAACTTCAGCAACTGTACAGCCATAGGCAGCCAATTTTGCCGGGTCAATCCACAAACGCATGGCGTAGCGTTTTTGTCCCCAAATTTGCACGCCACTCACACCCGGAATCGTTTCTAATCGCTGAGAAATTACATTTTCGGCATAATCACTCAATTCCAACGAACTTCGGGTATCACTTTGAACGGTCATCGAAATGATAGATTCGCTGTCAGCATCTGCTTTAGAGACTACAGGCGGTGCATCAATATCCTGAGGTAAATCCCTGACAGCTCTCGAAACCTTGTCCCGAACATCGTTTGCAGCTTCTTCTAAATTTTTGTCTAAATTAAATTCGATCGTAATATTGCTGCTTCCCTGATTGCTTGAGGAAGTGATGTTTCGAATACCATCAATAGCATTTACGGCTTTTTCGAGCGGTTCAGTAATTTGCGATTCAATAATATCCGAATTGGCTCCGGTATAATTGGTTCTGATTGAAACCTGCGCCGGATCAATCGAAGGAAATTCCCGAACACCCAGAAAAGTGTAACCAAGGAAACCGAATAAAATAATCAAAAGATTCAGTACAATGGTTAAAACAGGCCTTTTTATACTTGTGGTTGATAAACTCATAATGAGATTTTAGATTTTAGCCTTTAAAATTAGATTTCTAAATTTTTGACTTTTTGACTTTTGACTTTAAGACTTATTTTACTTTAATTTTTATCGGAGAATCGTTTTTTAACGACATTACACCACTTGTAATTAAGGTATCACCCGCTTTTAATCCTGATAAAATCAAAATCGAAGCATCGGTTCTGGTAGTGGCATCAACGATAACTTCTTTGGCTTTACCATTGTTCGAAATAAAAACTTTCTTTCCATCCTGAATTGGTACAATTGCTTCAGAAGGAATTACAATTGCATCGTTAATAATATTTAAAGGTAACTTTACATCGGCAAATGTTCCGGGAAAAAGTTTTCCGTCAATATTATCTGCAATAGCACGAATTTTTAAAGTACGTGTTGCTACTTCTACTTCCGGTTCAATAGCATATATTTTTGCCTTATAAATTTTATCCGATCCAGAAACTGTAAAGTCAATAACAGAACCTGATGTTACCTGAGAAGCATATTTTTCAGGAATCGAAAATGTGATTTTTAGTTTAGTTGTATTTACCAGTTTTGCCACTAAAACTGCAGGCGTAATATATGAACCCGGAGAAATAGAACGCAAACCAATTTTTCCTGAAAACGGAGCTCTCACAGAAGTTTTGGCAATTTGGGCTTTAATTAACTGAGTCTGGGCTTTCATCGAAGCATAATCTGCATTGGCAACATCAAATTCTTCCTGACTGATAGCTTCTTTTTGTAATAATAATTTAGCTCTTCTTTCATTTTCTCCAGCTAAACCTTCTTTTGTCTGAGCTTGTCTTAGTTGTGCTCTTAACTCAATGTCATTTACCTTAAAAAGGATCTGGCCTTTGTTTACATTACTTCCTTCGGTAAAGTAAATACCCTCGACAATTCCTGAAACTTCACTGTGAATTTCTATTTGTTCATTGGCTTCAATAGATCCTGACAATGATAAATTATTATCAAAAGTAGAGGTTTTAACCACAATCCCGGTTACAGCTGTAGGTTTGTCTTTATCGCCAAATTTTTTAGACTCTTCTTTTTTATTTTTGTTGGATATTACTCTATAAGTGATAAATCCTCCGAGTACTATAATAATAAGGGCGTAAATTAGGTGTTTTACTTTCATAAAATTAAGGTAAAATGTTTTAGGTATTGAATTAGTAATTGCACAAAATTAGCTTTTTGGTGCGAATACAAAACGACTTAATGGTTATTTAACAATTGTATGTACAACTGTTTTTTAGCCTGACAAGGTTAGACATTTGTTTTGAAGAAAGGTTTAATTCTAATGTTATTTTTTTAAATAATTTTCAGGAGCTAATCCTGCTCTTCACTATATCTGTTGTTGCGAACCCCGCAACAACAGGATGCCGTTACGATCAGGGCTAGAACTTTAGGGGTAAAAAGATAGTTTTGTTATCCTAAAAAGGTTTTAAAATCTGTTAGGTGTAAGTGTTAAAAACGTCAGTTCGAGTGTTTTTTGTGTAGAGTAACGGAGCAAAAAATGTATCGAGAACCGTTTTTAATAATATTTTTTCTGTTCTCGATACAATCCCGATGAAAAATCGGGATCACTACCTATGACGTTTTTATTAAAAAATAGTTCTCGATACAAATTTTCTGAAAAAGCTATTGCATTTTCAGAAAATTCACTCGAACTGGCGAGAGCTTGCAACGTCATCTTATATTGCTTTTTTTTCTAAAAAAATTAAACCTCGAACTGACAAAAATCATCATCAAAAACGAATTAGATCCAACAGGTTTTATTTAGTTAAAATACAATGTTTTAACCCGTTGGGTGAAATTGATTAAAAAGATTGATTTGATTATAAAAGTATAAAAATTAGGATTGAAACATCATTTATAACTTAAGGAATTGATGTCATCCTGAGTCCATTCGGCTTCGCTCAGGATAAACTTAGTCGAAGGCTTGTGAATTAGGAAAGGGCTTCGACTCCGCTCAGCCGGACAATATTTTATTAAACAAATATCAGACAAGCTTAAAAAAAAATGCAATAAAACGTTATAGTCTTATTGCATTTAAATTATCGATTTTCAAACTTTTTTAAGAATTGCTAAATTGAAGATTGCTCAGGTTTTTATAAATTCCGTTTTCGAGATTTATCAATTCCTGATGTGTTCCTTCTTCGGTAATTTTTCCGTTATCCAGAACTAAGATTTTATCAGCATTTCTAATGGTTGACAAACGATGTGCAATAATAATACTGGTTCTTCCTTCCATTAAAACTTCTAAAGCTTCCTGGACCAGTTTTTCGCTTTCACTGTCTAACGAAGAAGTTGCTTCATCCAAAATTAAAATACTCGGATTTTTTAATAAAGCTCTTGCAATAGCAATTCGCTGGCGCTGGCCTCCTGATAATTTCACACCGCGCTCTCCCACCAGTGTTTCGAATTTTTCAGGGAAACCTTCCACAAAATTCAATGCATTGGCTTGTTTTGCAGCCAGCATTATTTCTTCATCAGAAGCGTCCGGTTTTCCGTAGGCGATATTTTCTCTGATGGTTCCGCCAAATAAAATCACATCCTGAGGAACTATACTCATGTTTCCGCGAAGGTTTTCTAAATCGTAATCATAAATACTTTTTCCGTCTACTAAAATCTCTCCCGATGTAATATCGTAAAAACGCAATAATAAGGAAGAAATAGTCGATTTTCCGGCACCACTCGGGCCAACAAGTGCAATTTTTTGCCCAAATTCTGCTGTAAAGTTTACATTTTTAAGGACTTCAACTTCCTTACGGGATGGATAACTAAACGCTACATTTTTGAAAGCGACATTTCCTTTTATTTTTTCTACAGCTAAAGTCTTCGGATTTGCCTTGATGGCTTCCGGAGTTTCTTCCAGTAATTCAAAAACACGTTCTGTGGCTCCTACTGCTTTTTGGATCTGGGCGTACATTTCGGCTATTCCGCCAAAAGAGGCACCAATAAAGGTTGTGTACAAAACAAACGAAATCAAATCACCTACACCTTCAACTTCTCCTTTTATTGTTAAGGTAATGCCGTACCAGACAACGGCAACCACACATCCGAAAAGGCATAAAATAATGAAAGAAGCAAAATATCCTCTGTACTGACCGCCTTTGATAGCGATTTTTACAATTTCTTTAATTTTGTTTTTATAACGCTGAATTTCGTACCATTCGTTGGCAAACGCTTTTACATTGCTTATTCCCTGTAAAGTCTCTTCAACAATGACCTGGCTTTCGGCTACTTTGTCCTGCGTTTTTTTTCCGTATTTACGAATGAATCTTCCAAAAATTACGGCAGCAACGGCTACAACCGGAACGATGGCGAGCATCATCAAAGTCAATTTTGGGCTAATGCTTCCTAAGATGATAAAACCGCCAATAATTAAAATAAACTGACGTAAAAACTCAGCGATTGTTGTGGTTAATGTGTCCTGTAATTGTGAAATATCAGCACTGATACGGCTGTTCAGTTCTCCAACACGTTTTTGAGCATAAAAGGACATTGGGAGTTTTACCAGATTTTCATACAAGGCAAAACGAATGTTTGATAGTGAATTTTCAGTGAAATTGACAAAAAGCGAAATTCTGAAAAAAGAGAATATCGCCTGTAAAACCAGAATTCCCATTAAGGCAATGGCAATTTCGTTTGCTTTGTCAAGGTCTTTATTGGTAACACAGTCTACCAGCATTCCCATTAATTTCGGAAAGGCGAGGGCAGTGGCACTGGTTAAGAGTAAAAAAACTAAACCCAGGAAAAATTTCCATTTATGGTTTTTAGCATATTTAAAAATTCGGATTGCTTTTTGAAGGGAGTTAGAGTTTAATTTAGCTTTCGGTAAATCATTTTCCTGAAATCTTGCCATTTGAGTTTACAATTAAGGTATGCAAATGTATGACTATAGCAAGTGAATACAAAAGGAATAATTGAAATTAGCTTTCCGGATTTCGTTTTTTAACTAAACACTAAGATAAGACCCAATTTTATTTTGTTTTTAAGAGGCTGAAAAATAGCTTTCTAAAAGGATTAGCAAATTTTATTTTATATTTTTCATCAAAAAGGCTTGCAAATACAAAATCTAGGTGTATATTTGCACTCGCAATCACGAAATGATAGTAGCCTAATAAAATAGGGCGATTAGCTCAGCTGGTTCAGAGCACCTCGTTTACACCGAGGGGGTCGGGGGTTCGAACCCCTCATCGCCCACCAAGAAACTCCTTAAGAAATTAAGGAGTTTTTTTTACGATTTTCCGAGTGTCGACGATTTTAGATTCACACTCAAATTTGGGGAGATACTCAAGCGGCCAACGAGGGCAGACTGTAAATCTGCTGTGTGAACTTCGCAGGTTCGAATCCTGCTCTCCCCACAAATTACCAAAAACTCCAAAGTCTTGCGATTTTGGAGTTTTTTTATTCCCTGAACTCATGGATTTATTGTTTATGGATTAAGATTTTCTCAGATTGTCTAATCTTTTACTTAATCGTTAAATTTCAATTATTCCTTAAGATATAGTGCTTTAATTTTTATTTGTAAGATAAATTATCATAATATAGTATAATTTATTTATTTTTGTAGACTATCATTTTGAAATGGATAAATACAAGAATAAATATAAAATAGGTTCACACCGATTACGGAATTGGGATTATTCTTCAAATGCCTTGTATTTTCTTACCATTGTGACCCAAAACAGGGAATGCATTTTGGGAGATATTGTCGCTGGAGAAATTAAATTATCCGAAATGGGCAAAATTGTGCAAAATGAATTTTTGAAATCATTTGAAATTCGCAATGAATTGTTTTTGCACGAATGTATCATTATGCCCAATCATTTGCATATGATTGTGGAAATCTGTCATCCTGAAAATGAATCAAACGACCTGATTGATAACGTAAAATCGCACGGACACAATGTGGAATCGCATGGGGATAACGTACAACCGTACGGGTACGGCGTAGAACCGCACGGCCGTGCGGTTTTACAATGGCAATCGATAAAACCGAATCGTCCTGTACGATTACCCAAATCCATTTCATCGTTTATTGCCGGATTTAAATCGGCGGTAAACACCAAAATTGATGATTATATTGATGAACATCATTTACCAATACCAAAATACAATAAACAAAATCATTTTTTTCAGCCCAATTACCACGATCATATTGTCAGAAATGATTTTGAATATCAAAGAATAGCGTATTATATTATACAAAATCCGACTGTGTGGGAAAATGACAAATTAAACCATAAGAAATGATTGAGTAATCCGAACAAATTTTAGAAGAAACAACATGTTTCCTAATTACAAATTTAGTTATAAATATTCCTTTATTGCTGCTGAAAAAGCATTACCGGCAAACGTTAAAATACAATCAGAAAAGCACATTTTTTTTCATGCATTATTCATGCACTATCTATGCTTTATCCATGCTTTATCTATGACTTTGCTATATGGTGTGACTCGTCCTAAAATAACTATACAGATTATTAAATAAATCCTGTTTTAGCTATACACCTGTAATTCTTAATCCTAAACTTACTATACAACTGTTTTTTCATGGTTAAATTTTTTATTATAATTCTTCCATCGCTTCTTCAAGTTCTCTATTTCCAGGCAAGAACGTAAGCTTTTTAAGGGCAAAAGATTGAATATACTTATCGAAGGCTTTTTGGTTTCATGAGCCTTCGACTTCGCTCAGGATGACAATTGTTCTGCTTTGCCTCAGAGTTTATTCCTCTTCTTCGTCTTTGTCAGAGTATATTAATTTGCCTTCAATGACCAGATGGTGTAATTCGAAGATTAGTTTTTCGACGATGAGGTTCATTTGAACGACCTGTTCTTTGTCGAGTTTTGACAGCCTGTGGTGGAGGATCATGTGTTTGTCTATATAAGAGAAAACGTCTGTAGGGAATTGTTCGAGCAGGTAATGGTGTTTTCTTATGTTGGAGTCTGCGTAGCTGCACAGCTGCCATAAGGACTGAGCGGACAGGTAATTGGGCAGGTAATATGTTTTGACGAAAATATAGGTCCTGCAAAACGACAGAAAAAACAATGCAAACAGGTAGTCTAAACCCTGGTAGTTTTGTTTGGGATTGTTGGCTATTGCAAAAAATTGGAAAGCCACATTTTTGGCTGCCTTATAGTAAAAATATAAATCGGCGTGAGAGGGTTCGAAGGGTACTTCCCAATGCAAATCTGGGTGGTAGGGGGCAGACGACCAGATGAGGTTCTGGTTTTGAATAGTACGGGAAAAGAAATGCTGATAGAGATACAGATTTTTCTGGATCCAGTAACGGCTGTGGCTTAACAATACAAAATCGTATTGGTCTCCCAATTTGCTTTTGAGGGAGTGGGTTAGGGCTCTTACTTTTTCGTTGCCAACGGTATCAGCAATAAGCAGTAGGTAATAGGTTGTTTTTTCGCCCCAGATGATTTGATGAAAGGCATAAATTTGCTCCACTTCTACCGAATTTAGGATGCTTTCGATGGCGGTGTCAAGGATGCTGTCTTTTGGTTTGTTATCGATTTGACCGGGAAGGTTTTGTTTTTTGGACGATTCTTTTTTGATTCTTTTTTTTAATTCGGCAAAGCGTTCTGTGATCAGGCGAAGGAGATTTTGTTCGGTGATTTCAACTGCCTGATACATTTCGTCTTTGTAGATCTCATCACCCTCTGAGGCTGCTTGTTTTGCTTTTTCAAAAAGAGCTGTCAGGAAATATTGGTTTCGGTTGGTTTGGACGAAGTATTTTTGAATTTCGGGAATGCATGCGGTTAGGTTCCGGATTCTTTCGTCGAGGCTTAGGGTGTTGCAAGTGTTTCCGGTATAGAGTTTTTCTAAACATTCGATGTTGTATTCCAGCAGTCTGGCATAGGAGGTAAAGACACTGTTTGAAGCTCCTTCTGCCATGAGGTTTTTAATCTGCCATTTCTGAAGTTCGTGATCGTGGTAGAAATTGTTTTGATAGGCATTCAATTTCTTCTTGTATTTTTTCCATTCTCCTGTACTGAAAACAGCTTCTTCTAACGCTTCATTTTGATAGATCACAGCAGCAGGACGACAGTAAAACGCAGTGAAAGGTGCTCCTAAAGCATACTGACGATGTAGTTTTGAAGAATAGATAAAACAGACATTGATTTGATACTGGGTCTTCACTTTGGCTACCCATTTGCTCTGCCGAAGCTCCTGGGCAGAGGTGTTTTTTTCGGTATGGATGATGAGTTGTGAAAACAGGGGCGAAGGCTCTCCGGTAAAAAATACCTGAACGATGCTGTGCTGACTGACCAACTGGCGCAGGATGTTTTTTATATATTCGTTTTGGAGTTTTGGAAATGAAAGTTTTGCTGCGGTTTTCATAATTTTGATTTTTAAATTGATACTTGTCTGAAAAAGTGTATTTTTGTTTAAGACACAGCAAGTAAGCAATACATTGTACCGTACTGAACTAATGTGAATTGTATCTTACCAATGCGACTTGTGTTTTACCAAACCCTGTTTTTTAAAAGATTTTTAAATACCTTTGACTTATGAGCACAGTAACAAAACCAAAACATATTGGAAGAAATATAAGCCGAATAAGAGAGCTTAGAGGTATGAAACAAGAAGCACTGGCTAACGCCATAGGAGTGAGCCAGCAGTCTGTTTCTAATATTGAAGGAAGTGAGATTGTTGATGAAGAAAAATTAACTGCAATTGCGGAAGTTTTAGGTGTATCTACCGAGGCAATTAAGAATTATAGTGATGAGACTGTATTAAATGTTATCAATAATACTTTTACGAGTAATGATAATTCCACAATTAATGGAATTAATGTTCAGCCTAATTTTA
This sequence comes from Flavobacterium pectinovorum, assembly GCF_022802975.1. Taxonomy (GTDB): domain Bacteria; phylum Bacteroidota; class Bacteroidia; order Flavobacteriales; family Flavobacteriaceae; genus Flavobacterium; species Flavobacterium pectinovorum_B. The sequence continues at coordinate 278,141 of NZ_JAFEVZ010000005.1, read as the reverse complement.
ATCCACTAGACAAAGTTGTGGAACTTTATGAAAGATTGGTTCAGGCTGAGAAGGATAAGGTTGAATATTTGGAGAAATTATTGAAAGGGAAATAAACTTATAAGATATATTAATTTTAAAAAGAGAGACTGTCATAGTTTCTCTTTTTTTATGGAGCTATTTCCCGCTTTCGGCTATATTTTTTTATCCACGAAAATCCCGCAAAAAGGCACCGCCTTTATCTGGGCTATGGGCACTTAGTTTTATGAAAAGTATAGATGTTTTCTTTCGTTTTTATGGTTCTTAATAAACATCTTTAATAAATATTTCAATACTTTAGCAATCAAATTGTTTTTTGCAGTAATTATACAAATCTTTTTATGGCTTTCAACGAAGATTCTCGTGTTAAAATACCCACTATATTACATCTAATGCGATTGGGTTATGATTATTTATCATTATCCAATCAAATATGGGACGAGACAACCAACATATTCACCAATATCTTCAAAGAGAATCTCAAAAGATTGAATCCTGAGTTATCATTTGGTGATATTGATCGAACTTATAACGAAATTGTTCTTTATCTGGAAAATGAAGATTTAGGAAAGATATTTTATGAAAAGCTCACTGATCAGTCTAATGTGAGACTAATTGACTTTGAAAATTTCAATAATAATTCATTTAATGTTGTTACTGAATTAACCTATAAAAAAGACGAAGAAGAATTTAGGCCAGACATTACTTTATTAATAAATGGAATGCCTTTAGCTTTTATCGAAGTCAAAAAGCCAAATAATCAGGATGGTATTACTGCCGAACACAAGCGCATACAAACTCGTTTTCAAAATAAAAAGTTTAGGCAATTTGTGAACCTTACTCAATTGATGTTTTTTTCTAATAATATGGAATATGATGATAGTTCTCCTTTGCCAATTGAAGGAGCTTTCTATGCCACACCATCTTATTATAAACCAATATTCAACTATTTTAGAGAAGAACAAGAGTTTGATTTTGATGTTTTATTAAAAAATATAGAAGACGAAAACGAAAACTTTGTATTAAAAGACACTAATTTATTAAGTATTAAAAATTCGCCTGAATTCCTTACTAACAAAAATTATAACACACCAACTAATAGAATTTGTACTTCCCTGTTTCAAAGAGATCGTCTTGCTTTTGTTTTGCAATTTGGAATAGCATATGTCAAAGAAAGTACGGGATTACAAAAGCACATCATGCGATATCCTCAGTTATTTGCAACTAAAGCAATCGAAGATAAACTAAAAGAAGGCGGAAAAAAAGGTATCATTTGGCATACACAAGGAAGCGGAAAAACTGCTTTAACTTTTTATAATGTTAAGTATTTAACCCATTATTTTCAAAAGAAAAGTATTGTACCAAAATTCTATTTTATTGTGGATCGCCTGGATTTGTTGATTCAGGCTGGGAAAGAATTTAAAAGTCGAGGATTGGTTGTTCATAATATCAATTCGAGAGAAGAATTTTCCAGAGATATCAAATCTACATCCGTAATTCATAACAATTCAGGAAAACCTGAAATAACCGTTGTGAATATCCAAAAGTTTCAGGATAATCCTGATGTAATTAGAAATATAGATTACAATTTAAACATACAGCGTGTGTATTTCTTAGACGAAGTACATCGTAGTTATAATCCAAAAGGTAGCTTTTTAGCCAATCTTAATGAATCTGATAACAACGCTATAAAAATTGGTCTGACAGGAACACCGCTATTAGGGAACGACTATAATTCTAAAGCTTTATTTGGAAATTATATTCACAAATATTATTACAATTCTTCAATTGCAGATGGTTATACTTTACGACTAATTCGGGAAGAAATTGAAACCAATTATAAACTGACTTTAAAACAAGCACTTGAAGAAATTGAAATTTTAAAAGGGAATGCCGATAAAAAAATTGTCTACGCACATCCTAAATTTGTAGAACCAATGCTGGATTATATCGTTCAGGATTTTGAAAAAGCCCGTATTGCCTTAAACAACAATTCAATTGGTGGAATGGTGGTTTGTGATTCTTCCGAACAGGCAAAAATGTTATTTGAAATTTTTGAATCGAAATATGCAGTAAACAATGCAGATTCTAACTTTCTTCAAATGGTTGCCGATCCTCGTGAAAGTTATGGTAGTCAAAAAAAGAATAAAAGCAAAGTCACAACTGCTGCGGTAATTTTGCATGATGTTGGAACCAAAAAAGAACGAGAAGAAAAAGTTGAAGAATTTAAAGAGGGAAAAATAGATTTTCTTTTCGTTTATAACATGCTGTTAACTGGTTTTGATGCTCCCCGTTTGAAGAAATTATATATTGGTCGTGTTATCAAAGCACACAATCTATTGCAAACACTTACTCGTGTAAATAGAACTTACCAAGATTTTAAGTACGGATATGTTGTTGACTTTGCAGACATTCAAAAAGAATTTGACAAAACAAATCAGGACTATTTTAACGAGTTACAATCCGAGTTAGGTGATGAAATGGAACATTATTCTAACATCTTCAAATCACCGGAAGAAATCAGACAGGAAATTAATGAAATTAAAGAAGTTTTATTTCCGTTTGATACTTTAAATGCTGAGATCTTTTCACAGCAAATTTCACAGATTCAGGATCGAACTGAAATGCTGAAAATCAACAGAGTATTAAACAATGCTAAAAGTCTATATAACCTTATTCGATTATCCGGGAATTATGAATTATTAGAACGTCTTGACTTTCATAAACTAACGATACTGTCCCGTGAAGCTAATAATCATTTGGCTTTGATCAATACCAAAGAAGCTCTGGAACAAAATGTAGACACCACCAATTTATTAAACATTGCGCTTGAAGATGTCATTTTTGCTTTTGTAAAAGTAAAAGAAGAAGAAATGTTGCTTGCTGATGTACTGAAATCAACCTTGCAAAAAACTCGTGAAATACTCGGTGGCAATTTTGATCCCAAAGACCCTGTTTTTGTATCTTTGCGCGAAGAATTGGAACGTTTATTTAAAAAGAAAAACTTAAGCGAAGTCACCAAAGAAGGGATGCAGGGCAATATTAAAAACCTTGAACTTATTTATGGCAAGGCAAAAGAGCTGGAAAGAAAAAACCAGTTGTTAAGGGCTAAATATGCAAATGATGAGAAATATGCCCGTTTGCATAAACGTTTAATGGAAAAAGATCCTTTAACCGATAGTGAAACCAAACTTTTTGAGGCCTTAAACGGATTGAAAAAAGAAATCGACGATCAGCTTTTACAAAACTCAAAAGTGTTAGAAAATGAGAGTTATGTTGAAAAAATGATTATGCGATTTGTTATTAATCAATTTAAAAATAAAAACGAAATTCCTTTAGATCCTGAAACCTCAAAACGTATTAATAGTTTGGTGGTTAAAGAATATATGAATGAGTTTTATGGAAGAACAGCATAATATGTATACAGGCGAAATACTTATTTATCAAAATCAGGAAGGTAATATTAAGATTGATGTTCAGCTTAACGATGAAACAGTTTGGCTAACACAAGCTCAGATTGCATTGCTTTTTGGCAAAGGAAGATCTACCATTACGGAGCATATCGCTAATGTTTTTAAAGAAGGTGAACTAGACGAAAAAGTGGTATGTCGGGATTTCCGACTAACCTCTTCACATGGTGCTATTGACGGAAAAACACAAGAAAACAATGTTAAACACTACAATCTTGATGTCATAATTTCTGTTGGTTACCGTGTAAAATCGCAGCAAGGAACGCAATTCAGGATTTGGGCCACCCAGCGATTAAAAGAATACATTGTAAAAGGTTTTGCTTTGAATGATGACCGTTTTAAGTCCGGTAATACAATGAACTATTTCAACGAATTGCAACAACGCATTCGCGAAATACGAATATCTGAAAAGTTTTTCTACCAAAAAATAAAAGACATTTACACCACAAGTATAGATTACGATCCAAAAGACGAAAAAACAATTTCATTTTTCAAAATCGTACAAAATAAACTTCTTTGGGCTATTTCTCAAAACACCGCAGCTGAATTAGTCTATCGAAGAGTCGATGCTACTTTACCATTATTAGGAATGCAGTCTTTTGATAAAAAAGAAGCCAAAGCAGTTCAGAAAATAGATGTTAGTATTGCTAAAAATTATCTTAACGAAGACGAAATAAAACTGTTAGGATTATTGGTAGAGCAATATTTAGCGTTTGCAGAAACGATGGCACAACAGCAAACCCCCATGTATATGAAAGATTGGGCAGAACGACTGGATAGTATTTTACAGCTCAACGGAAGGGAGCTGTTGACACATGCAGGAAAAATTAGTCATCAAATGGCTTTGGATAAATCGACACAGGAATTTGAAAAATTTAAGGAAAGCAGAAAAGCGGCAGAGATTGAGCAAAGCCTTAAGGAGATTGAAGCCGATATTAAAAAATTGAAAAAATAATATAAAAAAACCAATGACTACCACAATACAATTTGAAAAGCAAACCAAAACACTAATTGATGACTTAAAAAGTGTATGCGCCAATTATGGTTTGGGAAATGATGGAAATGAATTCAAGATTATTACTCAGGTATTTTTATATAAATTTCTTAATGATAAATTTATCCATGAAATAAAGCAACTGGATGAAAAGATAGCAGCATCAGATAATTGGGAGGAAACATTAAGAAGTTATCCTTCCAGTGAGTACGAAATGTTGACCATGCAAATGAGCGAAAGTACTGCCAACATTCATCCTGACCAATTGATTTCAAGTTTGTTTGAACGTCAGAATGAGCCTAAGTTTGCCGATATATTCGACAATACTTTATTGGATATTGCCAAACAAAATAGTGATGTTTTCTCGGTGATTACAGAAAGTGGTGAAAAAATTGTCTTATTCGAAAACATTAGCAAATATGTAACTGATAAACGCGATGACTTTTGTAAAGCTCTTATAAATAAACTAGTCAATATTAGTTTTGAGAATATTTTTCACGAAAAATTTGATTTCTATGCTACTATTTTCGAATATTTAATTAAAGATTATAATACAAATAGCGGTGGAACCTACGCCGAATATTTTACCCCGCATGCTGTTGCCAAAATCATGGCACGTTGTTTAGTAAACGAAAGTGTGAGTGATGTAACCTGTTATGACCCAAGTGCGGGTTCCGGAACGCTTTTGATGAATTTAGCACACCAAATTGGCGAAGATAAATGTACGGTTTACTCTCAGGACATTTCGCAAAAATCATCCAACTTATTGCGTCTGAATTTAATTTTGAATGATTTAGTACACTCTATACCCAATGTAGTTAAGGGAAACACCATTTTAGAACCTTTTCATAAAGACAAAAACGGACGTTTGAAGCAATTTGATTATATCGTATCGAATCCTCCGTTTAAGTTGGATTTCTCAGATTATGTAAATGATTTAAATACCAAAGAAAACCACGAACGCTTTTTTGCCGGAACACCCAATATTCCGAAAGCCAAAAAAGAAAGCATGGCAATTTACCCTTTGTTTGTTCAGCATATTATGTATTCTCTTACTGCAAAAGGAAAAGCAGCAATCGTGGTACCAACAGGTTTTATTACGGCACAAAGCGGTATTGAACGCAAAATACGGGAGCAAATGGTAGAACGTAAAATGTTGCGTGGTGTAGTAAGTATGCCTTCAAATATTTTTGCTACTACAGGTACCAATGTTTCTATTTTATTTCTGGACAAAGAAAATACCAAAGGGGATATTGTTTTAATGGACGCTTCTAAACTGGGAACAACAGTAAAAGAAGGTAAAAACCAAAAAACACTTTTATCTCACGATGAAGAAGATTATATTATTGAGACTTTTAATAAACACGAAGCGAAAGAAGATTTCTCTGTAGTGGTTTCGTATGAAGATATAAAAGCTAAAAACTATTCTTTGAGTGCAGGACAATATTTTGAAGTAAAAATTGAATATACTGATATTACTCCCGAAGCATTTGCTACTAAAATGAAAACTTTTGAAACTAATCTGAGTGAACTTTTTAAGGAAAGTAAAAGTTTAGAATTGGAAATTCAGAATAATTTGAAGGAGATAAAATATGAGTAAAGTTTCATTAAAAGAAGTTTCAGAGTTAATTACTAAGGGTACAACACCTTCTTCAGTAGGGTGCGAATTTACTGAAAATGGGATTAATTTCATCAAATCTGAGAGTATTACAGATTCAAAATATTTAAATAATAAGCTATATGAACACATTAGTGAATTAACAGATAATAAATTAAAAAGATCTAAGCTTAAAGAAGGAGATTTACTATTTTCAATCGCTGGGGCATATCTTGGAAAAGTAGGAATTGTTAGAGAAGGAGATGTTCCAGCAAATACAAATCAAGCTGTTGGAATTGTTAGATTAAATAAAAAAAGTGTAGATATAGATTATGTATATTATTATTTTTTACAAAAACATGTAAATAGATACATCAACAAATTATCTTCCCAATCTTCACAACCTAACTTAAATTTAGATCTATTGGGTAAACTTGAATTAAGTTTAAAAAATATATCAACTCAAAAAAAAATAGCCAAAGTCCTTTCAGATTTAGATGCTAAAATAGAACTCAACAACAAAATCAATAGTGAGTTAGAAGCGATGGCAAAAACGCTTTATGATTATTGGTTTGTACAGTTTGATTTTCCAGATGGTAAAGGTAAACCTTACAAAACTTTTGGAGGTAAAATGGTTTGGAATGAGGAATTGAAGAGAGAGATTCCTGAGGATTGGGAGGTAAAAAAAATCAATGAGATTTCAACAATTAAAGCTGGAGGTGATAAACCAAAAATCTATTCAAATGAAAAATCTGAAACTTATGCAATTCCAATTTATTCTAATGGAATAACGAATGATGGATTATATGGATATACAAATGAAGCAAAAATACACACTCAAAGTATAACCATTTCTGCAAGAGGGACAATTGGATTTTGTGTTTTGAGAAACAAACCTTTTGTTCCAATTATTAGGTTAATTGTTGTAATTCCAAATGAAATATATTGTATAAAATATTTATATGAAACTATAAAAAATATTGCATTTGAGAAATCTGGATCAGTTCAACAACAACTTACTTCTCCACAAGTTTCAGATATAGATATTTTATATCCACCTATTGATCTTTTAATAAAGTTTCACAAAATAACTTCTTCTTATATTGACAAAATAGAATTAATAAAAGAAGAAAACCAACAACTCGCTTCACTCCGAAATTGGTTATTACCTATGTTAATGAATGGTCAGGTTACAGTTGGTGATTTGCAGGAGAAATTAGGAAAAGTGGATGAATAATACCTTATGGACAAGAATAATTTAATTGAATGCATACATTTTTTTAGTGATCTAAACATAAATGTTAGTGATATCACTTCGCATATTGACAAGCAAAATAAAAACAAAGTTGTTATAGCTAAATATTTATATAAAGGGATTACGTATAAAACCAAGCCTTTGTATTATAAGGAAGTTTCAAACTTAGAGAATGTTAGAAATCCAAATCATCTACATTATTACTTCGGTAATGAAGTTTTTTGGTTAGATATTGAAAAGCATAAATGGCCAAAAGGAAGCGGAGAAAGTGATTTGGATCAATTAGTCATTAACGATATAACTGATGATCCTGATTTTAAAACTTTTCTTTTAAAATTAGCTAACAATAAACAAAATGGTTTTATTCAAAGAATTACTAAAGATGGTCGTACAGCTCAATACTATCATAATTTAGAGAATAACAATCATTGGCACGATTTAATATTGCTTATCAAGGAGGTCATTAAATGTCAAGGTTCTGCAATAGATAGAGTTTTCTTTCAACATCTTATATTTAATTGGGATAAGGGAAAAAGAACATCTTTAGATGTTGGACGTCCTTACAAAATAGTTACGGACTTGTATAACAATATTAAAAATATTAAAGCTATAATGAATACAAATAATATCACCAAAATTCTTGAATTTAAAAAACAAATCATCTTACAAGGACCTCCAGGTACGGGCAAGACACGTGAAGCTAAATTCATTGCTACTGAAATATTAGGACTAAATAACGTTGATGATTTAAAATATAATGATCAATTCAAACTCATCCAATTTCATCCAAGTTACACCTATGAAGACTTTGTAAGAGGAATTGTAGCAGAATCTAAAGGAGATCGAATTGAATATAAAAATGTAAATAAAACGCTAGGATTGTTTGCAGAAGAAGCTTTAAGAAACTATAAAGCTAGTACTAATACTTCGACGGAATCAAATATCGAATTTTGGATAGACTCAAATTTTGAAGATTTTAAACTTGAAATAGAAAAGCAAGTAGAAGAAAACGAAATAATACTTTCAGGTGATATTACTTTGTTTAAAGTCGAGAGTGATAACTTTAGATATGGAAAGAATTGGGATAATCCTTCACGCATCAATTTTATCGATTTTAAGAATTTGGTTAAAGCCATTATTGAAGGTAAGTTTAAATTTTCTAATCAGCAAATACCAAAGGAATTTTCAGTACATGCTCATTATCGTTATACTTATTATAATGCACTGTTGAAAAGATTCATTGAAAAATATAATTATAAAGGGGAATCTTATTCAGAACCTTCTAAAAATTTCATCCTTATTATTGACGAAATCAATCGTGCTAATCTTTCTTCAGTATTAGGAGAAATGATATATGCGTTAGAATATCGTGGAGAAGCGGTTGAGTCTATGTATAATGTAAATGGTAAAGAGTTGATTCTTCCTCCTAACCTTTATATTATTGGTACTATGAACACTGCTGATCGTTCTGTAGGGCATATAGATTATGCAATCCGTAGGCGTTTTGCTTTTGTAGATGTACTGCCCGAAAATCTAAAAGAAACACAAGGTTTGGAAACTTTTGATGATATATTATTTAATAACGTAACTACATTATTTGACACGAATCTTTCATCTGAATTTGAAAAAAAAGATGTACAGTTAGGACATTCCTATTTTATAGATAAATCAAATGAAAAAGATGGGGCTCCCATGTTCATTCGTTTAGAATTCGAAATCAAACCTATTTTAAGAGAATATCTAAAAGACGGCGTGCTAGTTGGAGAAGATATAAAAGATAAAATTGATGCTCTAGCTCCTTCAATCTAATGGGAATTCGTTTGTCTGAACATACAAGTGTTATATTAGGATTCGATGTGATTGATAACGACGTTTTGAATCAATGTACCTATGCCTTATTTGACAGTATTCAATCCAAAAGGTTCAATCAAAGTAGTCATTGTTATGTTTATTCAAAAAACGAAAAAGGTTTTGAACTCAAAGCTGATTATTGTATTGGTCTCGATTGGTTAGGTAAAACCGGTAGGTTTTTGTATGTTGAACCTAAAATTAACAGCTATTCAGCCAGGCTTTTTAATATTAAAACAGAAAGTGAACCACACGAAAAACAAGAAGAACGTACTACAGATAAAACCAATCCATATATATTCGAATTGGATTATCTAAAAATGCTGTTGCATGTAACAGCCATAGCCGAAAGCAATTCAGAAATAAATGATTTAATAAAAATCGATTGGAATGCTCAACCAATAAAAATTGAACAAAAAGATGATAGGTTAACTCCTTTTTTGGTGGTACGTTTTTTACAAACCCTAAAGGCCATTGTTCGCAAAGGTTTAAAGAAAGACTATTATAAAGTTCAGGAAAACCTTTCCAATCGAGTTAAAGGTAAAATTCTTGTCAGCCAGCATTTCAAACAAAACGTCTTCAAAAATCGTTTTACTAATACATATTGTGAATATCAGGTATTTGGTGAAGATCATGCCGAAAATCGTTTTCTTAAAAAGGTTTTACAATTCTCCAACAGCTATGTTGAAAATAATAAAAACCTTTTTGGAAGTAATCATCAGGATATTCAGCATACCATTAATTTTTGTTTACCGGCCTTTACACATATTACTAATCAGGTAAATGATTATGAATTAAAACACAGTAAATACAATCCGTTTTATAAAGACTATAAAGAAGTCTTGCAGGCAGGAAGTTATATTTTAAAACGATTTGGTTATAATATCACCCAGACGGCTACACAGAAATTGGCTGTACCACCATTTTGGATAGATATGCCGCGTTTATTTGAACTCTATGTCTACAGCAAAATGATTGAAGCTAATCCTGTTAACAAAAAAGATATTCACTTTCAGTTTTCTACCTACGGTAACGCATTAGATATCTTAGTTTCAAAACCAGGCTTTCAAATGGTAATTGATGCCAAATACAAACTGCAGTATCAAAGCGGACATTTACATGAAGATATCCGGCAGGTTGCTGGATATGCACGTTTAAATAAAGTTCGAGAAAAATTGAACTTAGAAGAGGAAGATAACGTAAACATTGATTGCTTGATTATTTATCCCGATATGGAAAATGGTATAGAAGATTTGTCATTGCAAACTATTAAAGACAACAGAAAAAAAATAGAAGCCTATTACAAAGTGTATAAATTAGGAGTAAAGTTACCTTGGATTTAATAACAAAATTAATTGTTAAGAATTAAAGTTTCATGATAATAAAGAAAGGATGTTTTTTGTAATAATCAAACGCATATTTCGAGATTGTCAAAAACAGATAATTCAGTTGTTGATCTTTTAAATTACACATGTCAACTAGCTATTTTTATACAACTCAATTTTTCTTCCATCAAAATCTTCAACTACAGTCCTAAACCCAAACTCCGTTTGTGTTGGAGGTAATGCAAACACGACTTTTAAAGTTATTAATTTTTGAATTGTAGCCTGGAAGTTGTCAATTCCGAATCCTACTCTTAGGTTTTTGTCTGCTTCGGTCTGGCTTTTTGTTAAAGGATAAATTTCTAAAACTGTTTTTCCGATAGTTGCACTATAATGAAATGGCGAATTGCCGTGTTGGTGGTACTCAAAAGTCAATCCGAACAGGGTGTAAAAATCGGATAGTTTTTTTGTGTCGCCTGTTCTTAAAACCAATAAACGTATTTCCATATTATACTACCTATGACGTTTTTATTAAAAAATAGTTCCCGATACAAATTTTTTGAAAAAGCTATTGCATTTTGAGGAAATTCACTTGAGCTGACGGTGATATCTACTAACTTAATGATATGTCTCGCATTAGTTATTATAAAAGTTTTAGTTTAAAAAGTAATATTAAGCTTGTATCCTTTGCCGCGTATAACGACAATTTGAATATTTGGATCATGTTCCAGTTTTTTTCTAAGTTTTGATATGAACATATCCAGACTACGGCCTACAATAACACCTTCATCTTCCCATATCTCTTTTTGCAGTCGGCTTCTCTCTATGGTTTCGTTGGGAGACAATGCAAAAATGAGTAATACACGGGTTTCTGTTCCGGTAAGGTCTATTGTCTTTTCATTCATAATCAACTTCCGATTCTTTGCATCGAACAACACCGAACCTAAATTGAACAAATTATTATTATTATTATTATTATTATCCGGTAAAGTTGCTTTGGGCTTAGCTGTTCTCAAAAAAATAAATCCAACAAATGCTAAAAAAGACAAACTTCCCAGAAGATATCCGTTTTTTGCTGTAGTTATACCCTTTGGATTAAATTTAATGTTGATTATGTAACATGCTTTGGGCTGTTTTCTTCCTATGCATGATACAATATCATCTTTTGTATTCTTTGACATAGCATATCCATAAGCTACACTGGTATTGCCACAGTTTAGGACATTCACAACATAATCAGTTGTGAGCGGATCCTGGGCTAATAAACGCTGAGTAGTATTCACCAAAGAGTCGGTTTGAAAAGTAAGCTCATTCTCAAACCAGATCTGATACTCATTTTCAGCGATCTTTTTTACGGGAAGTACCCTTGATGTACTGTCTCCCGATTGTAAAAGCAGTTCATGTCCGATTCTGCGGAGCAAAATTTCCCTTCTTGCAATTGCAAAGTCGTCACTATCAGTTATAGTGAAAGCAGCGCAGATTGCAGATACAAACAAAAGCAGCATCAATCCAACAAGGTACTTTTTTTTTCCGGACAGAAGTTTTTGGTTATCAGGCATAGTGTCAATATTTTATTTACAAAGTTTACATTTTTATTTACAATTCAAATCTATCAAGCCGAAAAATATCAAAGTAATTTCGCTCTATCAAACTTTGATATGCTATGAAAAATAAAAGAAATGTTTTGTACAGTCTGATTATCATGCTGGCAGGAGTAATAAATTTTACGGGACAGGGACAACTGAAAAAAAGCGCTCAGGATTCTGTTAAAACCCAAGTGTTATCTGCTTCTCATGGGCCCAACAGCATTGTGCGTACAATCAGAAAAGATAGAAAAGGCAATATTTGGATTGCTTCATGGGAGGGGGTTTTTAAATATGATGGAAAATCTTTTACGAATATCACCAGTAAAGTGAGTTCGGCTCGCTTCTTTTCTGTTTTAGAAGATAGAAAAGGAAATTTCTGGTTCACAACGATTGGCTCTGGCGTTTATTATTACGATGGAAAATCTTTTCAAAATTTTACAGTCAGGGATGGACTTGCCAATGATCGGGTTGGAAACATTTATGAAGATAAAATCGGTAAAATTTGGTTTGGCACCGAAGGAGGAGTAAGCCGCTACAATGGAAAATCCTTTCAAAATTTTAAAATGAAAGAAATCCCTTCTGCTACTGCTGCTGATTCGGTTTATGTTGGGACTAATCCGGTACATAAGGAAACTGATTCTGTCCATATTTCAGCTTACCAACATCCGCTTCCGGAAGCTAGTTGGATACATAATGATGTTAATGCTATTATGGAAGATAGAACAGGGAAATTTTGGTTTGGCACTCGAGGTCATGCCTTTGTTTATGATGGAAAGACATTTACCACTATCACCAATAAAGAAGGAAAACCTTTTACAAACGTTCGTTCGATAATCAAAGATAAAAAAGGCAATATCTGGCTGGGTGGTGCTGACGGTCTTTGGTGCTATAACGGCAGTATATTTACCCGTTTTGCCCAAAATTTTGTTGGATATATCTACGAAGATAAAAAAGGAAATATTTGGACGAGTTCAGAAAAAAGTAATAGACAATCCTGGACACTTTCTAAATATGAAGGGAAGTCCTTGTCTGATAAAAAACCAGCGGTAACCACAATAGCTAATAAACCAATAATCTTCGGGATTTTAGAAGATGATATAGGACACATTTGGTTTGGAGCTTTAAACGGAGTGTATCGTTATGACGGAAAAACCATCACCGACTTTAAAAGTACAGCCAGTGGGCAATAAGGCGTATTACTGATTTAAAAATCATTTAATTTATTAATCTATTATAATTTTCACAGTATGAAAAAACAATCAATCAAGTACTTAATTTTAATTATTGCTCCTTTTATCTTCGGTTGCCGTGGTCCTGTAAAAGAAGAAAATAAAAGCAATGCATCGGCAAAATCCTTATCTCCGGCTATTGGGAATGAAAAATATACAATAGATACCAAGGGAAGTTTTGTGGTATGGAAAGGTTCTAATTTAATTGGTTCAAACAGTCACACGGGGTATGTTTATGTATCAAAAGGGGAACTGATTATTGAAAACGATCAGCTTATGGGAGGGACAGCTCAAGTCGACATGAATACAATTGAAGATGAGAAACATGAGAAAGATAACGGACTCGTTGAACACTTAAAAGATCCTGATTTTTTTGATGTCAAAAAAATCCCCTTTTCTACAATCGTGCTTAATAAGGCTGTATCAATAAATGGTGAGAGTAAGGAAGTTTCTGGCAACCTGACTATTAAAGGTATTACTCAACCAGTTACTTTTCCTGCCAAAATAGAAGTTAAGGACGGAATTGTCAAAATAAATGGCAGACTGGTCATTGATCGGACAAAATGGAATGTTCGTTACAAATCAGGAAAATTCTATGACCTTTTAGCAGATCAGACTATATCTGATTCCATTGAATTTCATATAAAGATTGTAGCAAAAAAATAAATGTGTCGCCCCTAAAGTAAAACATACATGATAAACCGAAATAAAATATTCACAATTCTGAATTTTCTGATTATTTTTTTCTGCAATCAGCTTTTTGCACAAAAAGCGACAACGAAGGAAATTCTTTGGACAACAGATTGGAGCCCTAATGGAAAATTCATTGCGATTGGTGGAAATATAAACACTTTAAAAATTTATAGTGAAAACAATCTAAAACCACATAAATCATTTCATATTAAGAATACGATTACGCGTATAAAATGGCATCCTTCAAAAAATATAATCGCTGTAACAACACAAATGTCAAGTGACAAATCGAGTATTATTAATTTAGATACGAATCAAAAAATTGAATTAAACGGAATTTCACCAGATGGAGCAAGAGGAATTGATTGGAACAATACGGGGCAATATTTAGCTGTTGCAGACAATAACGGACAAATATTGATTTACAATATAAAAGGGGAATTAATTAGAAAATTTAATAATGAAAGTACCAAGAGTATAACAGCTATTGATTGGCATCCTCAGAAAAATATTCTTACAACAGTTACAGATAAAATACGCTTTTATGATATTGAAGGAAATTTGTTGAAATCAATAAAACACAGACAAGAAGAAGTAATGATATTGAGTATCGCCTGGCATAATTCGGGGGCTTTTTTTGTCACTGGGGATTACGGTAATGAAAAAGATAAATCTTTACTTCAATATTGGGATGAAAATGGCATCTTGTTGAATTCTGTCGATATAAGTAAAGGCGAATACAGAAATATGACCTGGAATTCAAAAGGGAACAGATTAGCAACAGCAAGTGACTCATTGAGGATTTGGGATATTAAAGGTAATCTTATTTCTGGAGGTAGCTCTAAAGACTATTTATGGGGTGTTTCTTGGGATAAACGAGGAGAAAGAATTATTACGTCAAGTATGGAGCAAAAAATAATACTTTGGAATAATAAAGCAGAAAGAATATTAACTATAGAATAAGGCTGCTATTAACAGCCGTTCTGATATAGAGTGTAATTTAGTGGATTTGCAATTGGTGTCTACAAACTAAGTCAACTCTCTGGTGCTCATTCAATGCCATTAAGTTAAGAAATTTTCAGTCGTTACTTCGGATGATTTTTAATAATAATGCAATAGCTTTATGATTAAAAATTGTATAGAGAAGCTTTTTAATACTAAGGTTCTCGATACATTTTGTTTTTAAAAAAAGCTATCGCATTTTTTAACAAAACACTCAAACCGACGATAATGCCCCTTAACTTAATGACATTGAAAAGCACCAAATTGTGATTTAAAATTCAAAATACTTTTCTTACATTCGCCAAAGTAAAACTGAGACTGACCATTAGAAAAAAGATACCTGCAGGAGGTTTTTGTCAAATAAAAGCGAAAATTTCAGCAAGATGTTGATTATTAATGTATAGGTTAAAGGTTTATGCTAAGTCGGAAAACTGAAACAGCGACTTTAAAAAACTGAAAGTAGGCAATTATATCATTTCAATTCATGAAAAAAATTACTTTTTTATTATTAACTAATCTTTTTATTTATTCCTATTCTTACTCACAAGCAACTTTTGAACATACTTACAGTACTGATATACAAAAATCAAGCATGGAAGACGTTGTTGGATTTAATACGTCTAACGGGTTAAAATATTATACTTTTGACAGACAGACAAACACGGTCGAAATTTACAACCAATCTCATGTACTTGAAACTTCTTTTACAATTCCGTTAGATTCGGGGTATTTCCTTTCTGAATTTATTTTCGTAACAGACAAACTTTTCAATAATGACGGTCAAATTGAATTTTTGTATAAATCATACAATAACAATGTTCAGAAAATATACTTATGTAATGATACCGGAGTTCTTCTTCAAAGTTTTCCGGACAAATATTATGCTGGAATAGTTAGAGATAATTCGAACAATTATAAAATGATTGTTTCAGGTTCGCTTGAAAATCCTGTTACAAATTCATACGACTATGATGTATACGGTTTAACAGGAACATTATCCGTTGAACAACAGGATATTTTGACGAAAAAAGCTTTTGTATTTCCGAATCCAAGCAACAATATAATTAATATTTCGAATGCGAACAGTACTGGTAAAGCTTCAGTTTTACAAATATTTTCTGCAAATGGTAAAAAAATATTAGAAGAAAATCATACAGAAGAAGAAATTAAAGTAGATGTTAGTGCCTTTCAAAATGGTGTCTACATTTACAAACTGGATAATAAGTCTGGAAAGTTTATAAAAAATTAAATCTTCTCTAATATGGATTTTAAAAAGGCTTTAAGTTTCACTAGACTTAAAGCCTTTTTGATATTTAGCGATAGGTGTTAAAACAGATTGTTTATTTTTTTCCGAATTTATAAAATAGTATAAGCCCCAACGATAATATGCCAGTTAGGACTAATAAATATATTTTCCAATTGGTTGGATAATTTTTATTTGATTCACGGCTTTTTTCTTTTATTTCGCCGGGTTTCTTTGTTTCAATGAGCTGCTTTTTATCTTTAACTAACCAGCCAATTTCAGGCCTTAGAGTTACTGATTTTTTATCTTGTTTTATTCCGATAAACCCGGCTAAAAATTCCATCTCGTATTTCTTTCCAAAATAATTCCAAATAAAATCAGCTTTAGAAAGCCCGTTGTTAAATTGATTAGTTGTCAGTCCTTCCATAAATTTTTCCGGCTCTCTTTCTATGAAAGGATTTTTAATTATTTTTTGATTTTCATCACTGACATAAGGAAAAAACTTAATAATCCAGCCTGTTATATATGGGCCACCGCTTTCATCTTTTCTTTTAAATATGTTTGACCAAAATTTGTGATCTATTTTGTTATCACTTGCATCGATAAATTGCTGAATAATGGGTTCAATTGAGTTTATCCAATTATCGATCTCATATCCTTTAAATTTTTTTATGTTTTTTTTAATTTTTAACCAATCTTCTTTTGTTCCTTCAATGTTTATTTCCGGGATACCGCATGCTGAAGCGTATTCGTATTCGAAATAACCACTCATTACATTTAATAAGGCTACTTCGTAAGCAGCTTTCTCCACAGCTGTAGTAGTGCTAAATGATTGTACATATAGATTATGTATATCAGATTTGATATATTTAGAAATTGAATCTGCCATAACGGGGAAAGCTAATGGCCACGGCGAATTGATACTTCCTTTTTTTAACTCTGTACTGATGGGCTGAGTATCAACTGTTAATTTTTTTTTATCGTCGAATGCGACAAATTTTGCCCTTAATTTTTCGGAATTGATGTTGACATGCGTAGAAAACCCCTGACATATGAGTAACCAAATCATATCCGGGCTTATACTTATTCGTCGGTGATCTGCGTAAGCAATATATAGAGACTCAACAAATGGATGTATTTTGGTCTCGACAAATAAATCATTTCTGAGTTTAAATTCACAAGCTTCAAATTTCCCTCCTATTCTGGTTTCAATTGCTTTTACATAAGAGACTTCGGGTAACGGCTTACGGGCTAATTTAACGTCATCACAAACTATTTTGACTTGTGCGTTTAATTTAGAAAGGGCAAGTAATAAAAATACAATATATTTTTTTCTCATTTATTGAATTAATAGTTGGTTACTATAATGATATTCTAGATTTTTAGTTCCAAATTAGAGCAATTATATCTAGCGCGTTGAGCGAATATAAAGAATATTTTTACTACAATTATTTATTTTTTTGAATGGTATTAAAACAATTTCGGAAACTTATTTTCTTTTAAAAAACAGTTTAGAACCTAAAGACTTGTTGCTTAAAAACACCCGAATAAATTTTTACTATATTTGGCATAAAGATTGTTGTTTCGGGAATCAAATTTTTTTTGCTTCAAATGATTGCCCAAATCAAATTATAAAACCCAAATTTAAAATGAAAAAGAAACTCATAACTCTTTTATTTGTATTTACTGTTGTAAACGTGTTTGGACAAATAACAACCGTATCAAATCCCGAAGAAACGAATAATAAAGTTTCGGCTTCTGCTGATATCTTTACTAACAAAGTCAGTAAGCCAGTTACAAAAGTCCCATTAGATGAAGCTTTAATTCTTATTTATGATTACGACGGGACCCTTTTTACATTCGATTTAGAATCTGAAACAATCGCCTGGACTGTAAAAGCAACTGATTCCTTTACGGAAATGTGCGCAAATGGAGTAACACTTCTTGATGGAGTTCTCTATGTTCCGTTTATCAATGGTGAAATTTTTGCGATTGATAATCAAACCGGTGAAATTTTTTGGAAATCAAGATTAGGTGATAGTAAAGACCAAATTATACTAAAAAATCAAACTCCGGTCATAAATAATGGCAAACTGTTTATAACGACTCAAAGTCCTAATAATAATATTTATGCCCTGAATGTAAAAGATGGCAGTTTAGCATGGAGCAACAAATTAGATGCTACAAATAACGATATGCCGGTTCTCTTTTTTGATAACAAAGTTTTTACCCAAAGCGCATCTAATGTTTATAGTTTTGACGCAAATACAGGGAAACTTCTTAATCAAAAAAGCTTTGAAGGAGTCATTTCGGGAAAACCTGTAACCGATGGAGAAACTATATTTATTGCCAATGAAAAAAATGTAGTTTATGCCTTAAGTCCGGATAAATTAGATGTTTTGTGGGAATTTAAATTTGATGAAAATCAAAATAATGTAAGGGAACATATATTTGCTAAAGACAAAAAAGTATATTTTGCGGCACAAGGTCCGGAAGTTTCTTCTATATACGCTGTAGATTCAAAAGCAGGAACTCAGTTATGGAAAACGGATTTTAAAGAAGACAATATCGCTTACATCATTGAGGAAAGTGATAATGTTTGGGGCTATACCCGTAAAGGAAAACTTTTTCAGATAGACTTAACGAATGGTGAAATAGCATTCGAAGTTAAACTAACAACCAGACCTATTTCAAATCTTGAATTTGCGACTGATGATGAATCTTTATTTTATTTTTCGGATGCTGCTTTAATTCAATTTGAGTTTAAAACAAAAGACGAAAACGAAATGTACTTGCGTACCTCTATTAAAGACGATGCTTATAGTGCATTTGTGAAATTAATTCGATAAATAAATAAGCTGTCTTTTGGGCAGCTTATTTTTTGAGAATTTTCACGTCAATTAAGAGCTTAATTTAATTAGACTGGTTTTTGTAACGCTTTATATTCAAAGCATTAAAGGAATAAGAAACCATTAAATAGCTCCAAAAAGCCGTCTTATTTTCATCTTGTATTTTTGGAAGGTATTTCATGGAATCTACTGACTGATAAAAAGAAAACGCACAATTGACTTCCAGCGCTTTAATAGGATTATATTTTAATGAAATGTCGTTCTCGAATCCAAGGAATTTTTTCACATTCTGATTCAGCTCATTTTTTAGATGGTATTGCGTATAAAAAAGATGAAAATCTGTACGGATGGATAATTTTGGATGTAAAGGAATAGTGGTAAACAGATAAGGATTTATCAGACCTTTACTGCCAACATCTGTTGGAAAACGGGTAAAAACATTCATATTTCCATTAAATTTCCAGGTTACGCCGTATAGAACATCAAAATCTCCGGAATGGTCAGCCGATAATTGAGCACTGCTACCGCTAATGATTTCGGCACCCAGACGCCAGTTTGATTTTTCCAGGGACAATTTAATTTCCGGCTGAAAATAATAAGCAAATAATTTCTGTCCTTTCTGATTGTGTCCGAATTGCAGATAACTATTCAGTGTATAATTCCAGTTTTTGGTTTTAAAATCAACTCTTCCGCCTGTCGTAGCACGGGTGTACAGCTGTTCTGAGTCTGTACTTTCTAAAAAATCCACAGCACTTATGGAATTAAAAGAAAATGCTTTTTTAGAATTATAACTAAAACTATTTACCAGCATGTATTTGTATCGGTTTGCAGCAACCGGAGAATAAGCCGGTTCAAACTCAGTGTTGTAGTTTCGGGTAAATAAAAAGAAAAAATCATTAGAGAATCGCTCTGATTGTTTCATTAGTCTAATGCCTTCATGCGCTCTTCCTTGCTGTGCCCAGGGCGCATCAGAGAACAATCGTCCATTGTCTAATAAAATACTTTGTCTTCCTAAACGGATATTTACAGATTTAAATTTTGTTTCTAAAAATAATTGGTAAAAATTGAGACTTCCAATTTTGGATCTGCTGTTTTCTTTATCCCAAAGATGAATTTCCTGAACATCTGATTTAATGAGCCATTTCGCCCTTTCATACTGCATCGAAATTCTGTTTCGCTGTGTAATGTAAAAATAAGGATCGGCTGAGGTATTGGGAGGAAGGGTGTAGTTTGAAGTATATTCAGCTCTTGGTCTTATTTCGGCATTCATTAAAAACTGTTGGGATAAACTGTCTCTTTCTTGTGCCTGACCACTAAATAATCCAAAAATGAATAATACAAAGAATATTTTAATGGCTCTTTTTTGTATCATGTTTATTTATCCTATAGATTTAGTATGTAAATATAATATTCCTGTTTTATTTTAAGAAATTAATTAAACTATATAATATTCAAAGGATTAAGGATCTGTTTTTGAATAAATCAGGTTATAAAAACTAAAGGATTCTTAAATTAGTTTGAATGTGTTTTTTATTGTTGTAAATTGTTGAATATAAATATTTTAATGTGTTGATTATGAAAACGAAAATATTTACAGTAGCATTATTACTTGGTTTTGTAATATCGACGAATGCGCAAAAGAAAATTGAAGTTACTGAACTGCCAAAACCGGCACAGGAATTTCTAAAAAAACATTTCAGTCATACATCAGTAGAAAAAGCTAAAAAAGATGCTGAACATGGTGAAAAAGGATTCGAAGTAAAATTGAAAGATGGTACCGAAGTAGAATTTTGGAAAGACGGTTCCTATCGTGAGGTGGATGGTGACGAAAAACCAATTCCGACCGAATTTATCCCTAAAAACATAAAAGAGTATGTGGCAAAACATTATCCGAATGAGAAGATTACCCACATCGATTATGGTCATAAAGATCTTGATGTAGATTTAACAAACAAAATTGATCTTGAATTTACCAAGGAAGGTAAATTTATAAAAGGGGATAAGGTCAAAAAATAAACCTTAGATTTTTAAGATCTTATCATAATATAAAGCAAAACTCCATTATTTCTAATGGAGTTTTGTGTATAATGTTTTCTGAAAAACTAAGGCTGTTTGCTGTATGTTTCAATTTCAAAAATCAAGGTTGCATTTGGCGGAATCACTCCTCCGGCACCTGCTTCACCATAAGCTAAATTGGAAGGAAGAAAAAAGATTGCTTTATCTCCGGCTGTCATTATATCCAGCGCTTCAATAAATCCGGGGATCATGCCGTCTTTTTTTCCTACAGTAAAAGGAAAAGCTTTATAACCTCCCTGAGCATCTCTGTTGGCATTATATTTTCCGTATGCTTTTTCTACATTTGGCATGCTGCTGTCAAAAAGATTCCCATCTTCAAAATATCCTGCATAGTGAAAATAAATTGTAGATCCTTCGGCACCTTTTACACCAGTTCCTTTTTGTGTGATCACATATTTTAAACCAGAGGCTGTTGTTGTAGCTTTTGCTTTGGTAGCTGTAAAATAAGCCGTTTTGTCTTTTACTACTTTTTTAGCTTCTTCTTTTTTGGCTTCCTCTTTTTTAGCATCATCAGCTATAACTTTTAGGGCATCAAATTTTTTGGCAGCAGCACCTTTACGGGTAATGGTAATTTTTGTCATGATATCATCCTGAACAATTTTATTTACATTGTCCATTCCTGAAACCACATGACCAAAAATAGTATGTTTTCCGTTTAACCACGAAGTTTCTTTATGTGTGATAAAAAATTGACTTCCGTTAGTAGCAGGACCTGAATTGGCCATTGCCAAAATACCGCCTTTATCAAATATTAATTCTTTTACGAATTCATCTTTAAAAGAATATCCCGGACCTCCTGATCCGTTTCCGTCAGGATCACCCCCCTGAATCATAAAGTCATTGATGACTCTGTGAAATTTTAATCCGTCATAAAATGGTTTTCCTTTAAGTTTTTCCACTTTAACATTCGGGTTTTTACCTTCTGCCAAAGAAATAAAATTTGCAACCGTTACCGGGGCTTTTACATATTCTAAAGTCAAAACAATGTTACCTTTTGTTGTTGAAATTGTCGCAAAAATACCTTCAGCAGGATTTGCCTTTGGAGTTGTTTTTGATGCTGGTTTTGTTGTTGCAGTTTTCGATTTTGGTTTTGCAACTGGTTTTTTGGTAGTTTGCGCTTGCAGATTAAGTATTGCCAGGCAAAATAAAAATAGAAATTTAAATTTCATTGTATTTTAATTTTAGTCTATATGTACTTTTAAAAGGTATTTTTATGGCTTTTCTAATAATTGAATTTCGAAAATAATGTCAGCATTTGGCGGAATTACTCCTCCAGCTCCTGTAGCTCCATATGCTAAATGAGACGGAATAAAAAGAGTAGCCTTATCTCCAAATGAAAGCTGCTCAATACCTTCAATAAATCCGGGAATCAAACCTTGTTTACTTCCGGCTGTAAAAGGGATTGCCTGATATTGATTTGCATCAGCTTTTTCCTGAATAAAATTTCCAAATGTTTTTGAGATTTCTGCTGAGCTTGAGTCGAATAAAGTTCCGTCTTCTAAGAAGCCTGAGTAGCTAATGTATACTTGTTTGCCTGTTGCGGGCTTTTTACCTGTTCCTTTCTCAGTGATTACATATTCTAAACCGCTTGCAGTTTTTGTTGCTTTTGCTTTTAATGCGGTTAAGGAAGCTGCTTTTTCTTTTTGTACTCCTGCATATTTGCTTTTCTCTTTAGCTATTCCGGCAAAATGATCCGTAAAAATTTTTACAGCATCGAACTTTTTAGCCTCTTCACCATTTCTGATAATAGTTACAGAAACAATTGTATCACCCTGAACTACCTTATTGACTACTTCCTGATCTTTTGCCTCTACAACATGCCCAAAAACAGTATGTTTGTTATCTAACCATGGAGTTTCTACATGGGTAATAAAGAATTGGCTGCTGTTTGTTCCAGGGCCATTATTGGCCATTGCCAAAACACCTGGTTTGTCAAATTTTAAATCTGAAAATTCATCTTTAAATTTATATCCGGTATCTCCGGAACCTGTTCCTTCAGGATCTCCGGTCTGAATCATGAAATTTTCAATAACCCTGTGAAATTTTAATCCGTCAAAAAAAGGTTTCTTTTTTAAATAATCTTTGGTTACAAATTCATTTTTACCTTCGGCTAAGGTTACAAAATTAGCAACGGTTACAGGTGCTTTTTTGTAGTCTAGCGCAACTACAATATGTCCTTTGTTAGTTTCAATATCGGCATACAAACCATCCGGTAAATTGCTATGCTCGTTTTTACAGGAATAAAATGAGGAAACGGCTAATAGTAATAGTAAAATACTCTTTTTCATTAATGTTGTTTTTATGGGTTTATTGTATCTTTTTTCGTTTCAGCTGTTGTTTTTGCCGCAGCAGTTTTTGGAGTTTGACCGGCTGCAGCTTGTGTTGTTGAAGCTGCAGTTTCTGCAGCATTCGGATCAGGAACAAAATTACGTAGGGTAACGGTGCACATCAGCGATTGATTGGTACCGATTTTTTTGTTGTCTCCATGATATCCATAAGCAATATGAGATGGGAACAGGAAAGTTACGGTTTCATTTTTATGCATTAATTTGATTCCGTCTCTTAATCCCATCATGATGTCTTGTTTGTCAACATAATACGTTTGTGGTCCAAGTTCAGCTTCAGAATAGATGATTTTGCCTTCTATGTCTTTTATCTCTAAATTAAAATACGCAATATCTCCTTTTCGGGGAGTTTTGGTATCCGTTAGATTACGTTCATCATAAGAAAGCCAATATCCTTTTCTGGTGGCATAATATTTTACTTTCGGATTGTTTTTGATGATTCTTTTTATAACATCTTCTTCGTTGGCAACCAGTTTTTTGTTTCTGTCAACAGATTTTTTCATAAACGTTCCCGAAGCTTGTGAAACAGGTCTTCTGGCCTCCTCATGATGTTTACAACTAACAAATAAAACAGTAAAAAGCAACGTGTAAATGCTTAGTTTTAAGTAGTTCATATTGGGTTATATTTTTAGTTTGGTTACTAAATCTTCAAATTTTTTCAAAGTCTCTTCCATTGAAACTTCTGATCGTCCTCCTGCAGCGTTAATATGACCGCCACCATTAAAATGATCTCTGGCAAATTGATTTACATCAAATCCGCCCTGAGAACGAAAAGATATTTTAATAATATTCTCTTCTTTATTTTCTATAAAAATCGCAGTAAAAATAATATCTTTTATGCTCAATCCGTAATTAACGATTCCTTCAGTATCGCCTTTTACATAATTAAATGAATCGAGTTCTTCCTGTGTTAGTGATGTGTAAGATGTTTTATGCGCTGATAAAATTTTCATATTCTGCAAAGCGCATCCTAATAATTGTAAACGGCTGTACGAACTGTTATCAAACAATAAAACCGGTATTTCAGTATTTTCTACACCTAAATCAATTAATTCAGCCACTATACGATGGGTGTTTCCTGTAGTTTTAGGAAAACGAAAAGAACCTGAATCGGTTAATATTCCGGTGTAAATACAAGTGGCAATGGTTTTGTCCAGATCTTCTTTTTTATCTAAAAAAAGAATGAAATTATAAATCATTTCACAAGTAGAACCAAAAGAAGTGTCAGAATAAGTATAAGCTGCATAATCATGCGGTTTTTCATGATGATCGATCATGATAAACGGAGCTTTCATCCTGGCTAAAGTATGTTCCATTTCACCGGTGCGATGCAAAGCATTAAAGTCAAGTGTAAAAATCAGTTCTGCCTCTTCTAATATTTTGGTGCAGTTTTCAGTATCTTTTTCAAATATTTTTACGGTTTCAGAACCAGGAAGCCAGGCTAAAAAGTCGGGGAAATCATTTGGAGCAACCACGGTTGGCTGATGATTGTTTTTTAATAAAAAATGGTATAGAGCCAATGTAGACCCCATAGCATCACCATCTGGGCCTCTGTGCGGAATTATTGCAATTTTCTTTGGGGCAGCAAGCAACAACTGTATTGCCTGAATATCTTGTATTTTCATAGTGTGCGAATTTACATTTTTTTAGTGTAATGCTGAAATCATTTTAGAGATTAACACACTTTTAGGGGTTGTGAGATATCAAGTTCAATTAATCATAAAAAAAACGTTGATGAAACTGGTGTATTCATTGAAATTTGATTTTAGCTCTTCTTGTTTTCATTTTCAATTTTTTTAATAATATCAAGAATTTCAGCGTTAATTTGTTTGATTTTCTCGTCGTAATCATTACTGTTTTCATCAACTCTTTTGTAAAAAAGTTCATATAAGTTGATATTCAAATTGCAATATTTAATTAAATCTTCATTTCTGTTATGTATTTTTTTTGGCAGATATAATTTGTCAAGTTCGGTAAGTAATGAAATGTTTTCATTCCAATAATATATACCCCGGTCTTTTATCATATAGAGTGCATCTTCTTTAGTTGCCCAAATACTATGTCCATATTCAAAATTATACGCTTCTAAAGCTAATTTTTCCATATCCGCAAATTCTTGCATTCTAGTTTCATATTCGATTATTTGGTATATGTAAACTTGAGAAGCTTTAAATTGGATATAAAAAAAGATAATGAAGATTGTTGCAGAAGAAGACACAAAAAGAAGCCCCATTTTCTTTTTCTTATTAAAAATATAAAGTATTAAGCCAAATATTAAACCTGTAACAAATCCGCAAATATGTGTAAATAGATTAATATTATCTGTAAAACTATAATAAAGATTCAGAGCAGTTAAAAAAATTAAAATGATTATTAATTTGGGATTTATTTTCTTCTCTAAAAGATTAAAGATAATAGCTGTTAACAAGATTCCATACATACCAAAAACAGCCCCTGATGCCCCTAAGCTTATGTTATCTTTGTCCCAATATAAACTAAACAAACTTGCAGCTATGCCACAAAGAACATATGTAATTAAAAAGCCCCATTTTTTTAAATATCTTTCTAAAAGTAATCCTACATAAGCTAAAGCAACACAATTAGTTATTAAATGGAGTAATCCAATATGAACAAAGCAGCTTGAAATTAATCTCCACCATTCATCTTCAGAGGTTATTGGGCCATAATTTCCTCCCCAGTCAATTATTTCCTGAATTTCCGGAGAAAAAAAGCGAACTCTGGAAAACGCCATAATGAAAAAATAAAAAATATTTAAATAGATTAAAATTGGAGTGATAAAATAACCTTTAGTCGGAATAAATATTGAAAAAAAAGAATAGAAAGAATTAATAAGCAGTTCTTTATCTTCTGAAGTGTTATTCTGTTCTATTTTTAGTTGTTCATGAAAAGTATTTTGATGTGAATTTAGAGATGTAATGCTTTCTAAGTTTTCAAAATAATGTTCTAAAAAAGCATCCGTGTTTTTTTTATTTCTACCGTGATCATAAAATTGGTTGCCGTTTGACGAACTTGTTATAATTGCAGTACCTTCTTCTTCAAATGCAATTGAAATTGTTTCGTTCCAGGTATTCTTTTTGTTTTTTGAAACAGCAATTATTTTATCTTCATCAACTGTAATTAAAATCCAGTTTAATTTTTTGCAGACAGTAATCGTGCTCAGAATAAAAGCTGATTGGGACAAATTGTTTAAAGGAATTAATTCTGAAAAACTTGCAGGAAATCCAAATGACATTGTAAAGTAAGATTTGATTTAGGAAAAACAATACTACAAAAAAAACATCTTAATTATTTAGAAAAGAATAATTTTTATTACAAATTCTCTAACTCTTTTCTTTGTAATTTTTGATACAACTTATATTTGGCTCCTTTCACAATTTGAGATTTATAAATACCAACAGAACCCGAAGAAAAATAAGCAATTGTAGAGGCAATAGCAATAAAAATCCCTGGCTGGATTCCAAATAGTTCCATTCCCATAATGGTACAGGTGATAGGAGTGTGGGTCGCTCCCGAAAATACAGCTACAAATCCAAGGCCGGCTAAAAGTGCAATCGGCATTGGAATAATAAGAGACAATGCGCTTCCTAATGTTGCTCCAACAAAAAATAAGGGAGTTACTTCTCCGCCTTTAAAGCCAGCTCCTAAAGTAAATCCGGTAAACAATATTTTAAGTAAAAAATCATACCATTCATTTGGAGTAGAAAATGAATCTACAATTACAGGAACGCCTAATCCGGAGAATTTTGTAAAACCAAAACCCGCAATAGCAATGGCTAAAATAATTCCGCCAATAAAAGGCCTTAATGGTGGATATTTAATGTTTTTTGAGAAAAAAGAACCCCAAAAATGAGTGCTTCTGGAAAAAAGCAAAGCGGCAAAACCTGATAAAACTCCAATAATAATGGTATAAAATAAAGAGGTAAAATTAAATTCAGGAACAAGCGGAATGTTATAAGGAGTATGTTTTACCTGCCAAAGTTCAACGGTAAAATAAGCAGCAAACGCTACCAGAAAAGATAAAAGACCGCTTTTAAAATTGATTTTACTGAAATATAAAACTTCCAAAGCAAAAACAGCGCCTGCCAAAGGTGTTCCAAAAACAGAAGCAAATCCTGCACTGATACCCAGAATAATCAGGATTCTTCTTTCGGAATTATCTAATTTGAAAATTTTTGTAAACTGATCTGCGATCGCGCCGCCCATTTGTACAGCAGTTCCTTCTCGTCCGGCAGATCCTCCAAATAAATGTGTAAGTAAGGTTCCTAAAAGAACTAAAGGAGCCATTTTAAGCGGGATTACTTTTTGAGGATTTTCATACTCCTCCAATAATAAGTTGTTGCCTTTTACAACAGATTCACCCCAATAATAATAACTCAATCCAACCAAGAGTCCGCCAACAGGCAAAAACCAGATAATCCAGTCGTGTTGAATTCTAATTTGTGTTACAAACTCAAGTGAAACTAAAAAGAAAGCAGATGCAGATCCTGAAAAAACACCAATTAAAGTACAAATGAAAATCCATTTGAAAGATGTCAGAAATAGTTCTTTTAGTTTTTGAAAGTTCATTTAAAGAAGTTTGCCACGAATTTCACGAATTAAAACCAATTTTAAAAATTCCTGATTGTGAAATTTTCGATTCGGATAATTTCAGTAAAATTCGTGGCAAAAAAATTATTCCTGTACCACAGCTGTAAATTCAATTTCAACCAGATACTCAGGTGCAACCAGTTTGCTGATTTCATAAAAACCGGTTGTAGGCTTTACATCTTTAAAAAAAGCGGCGTGTGCTCTTGCAACTTCTTCAAACGTAGCAATATTGGTAGTAAAAATTCGGGTTCTGATCACATCTTTCATTCCAACATTCAAATCTTCTAATACTTTTTCAATGCGTTCCAGAATATTATAAGTTTGTGCGTAAGCATCGTCAGCTTTCACTTTTTCGCCGTCAACAATAGCTACAGTGCCCGAAACTTCAATAATATTGCCAATTCTTACGGCACGACAATATCCCATTTTGTCTTCCCACGGTGATCCTGTTAAGATGTTTTCTCTTTTCATTTTTTTATAATTTTTCAAAATACTTTAAATTAATTCAAAAGCATTTTGCAGTTAGATTAATGGCTTGCAATTTAAAAAAATAGAATTACAATAGCATTAATTCAACACCAATCCTTTATCAAGAAATAACTTCTTTTTGTTATAATTTTGAATGATTTGGGCATGTCCCGCAGAAAAAGCGGGTCGGGCTTTTCGCTAAATCTTTTATTCCGTTTCACTTCATAAAAGGATACCGCTTCAATCCCTCATGCGCTTCATAATAAGCAGTTGTGTGTGATGAAAAACTTTTTTGGCAGGTTTTTTGATTCTAAAAATTAGCCTAATATATTGTTATAAAACTCATAAAGTCGCAGCTACTAATTAAATTATGCTATTTTTGCGAAGCTATATTGTTTGATTTTATAAAATTTTAAAAGCCGATTCGATAATACTTTTTCAATGAAGCATATTTTATTTTTCATATTGTTTTTTATTGTTCTGACTGCATCTGCGCAGGTAGAATTCAACTCGGGTTTTAAACCTATCCCAGCTCCAAAGCTCGATGCTAAAACTAAAAAAATACCGGCTCCTGAAATTAAAAATCCGCAGACAGAAAATACAGATATTCCCAGTATTAAAACACCTAACGTTTTCGATAATCCTATGATAGCTCCAAAATCTAAGTTTCAGATTGGCGAGGAAAAAAGTAAGTTTTCGATGTCTACTGAGAACGATTTTGCTAATCCGGGGGATCGCTACGTTGGTAAAATGGAGAAAGATTTGGATAAAGCTGTAAAAGATGCAGGGTTAAAAGAGGGTAGAGGACAGTTAGTTAGAAAAAACCTTGAATTTGGTAATATTTATACAAGTTCAGCTTATTTTATTATAAAATGTCGAGATGCTGGAGCAATTGATGGTGATTTAATAAAAGCAATTTTTAATGATGATGTTCTTGTAGAAAGGATGTTATTGGATTCCGGATATCAAAAATTTAAAATAATATTTAATGAAGGATTTAATACTTTAGCAATTGAAGCACTTAATATTGGTTCCTTAGGAGGGAATACAGGAGGGTTTGAAATTTTTGATGCTGAGGGTAATCATATTTTATCTGATACTTGGGATAATTTAGATACAGGGTTTAAAGCAAAATTTATCATTGTAAAAGATAGTAAACTTCTTAAAAAAGCTCCTAAAAAAGCTTCCAAATAAGCTTGTTTTTGCTTTTTTATAATTTTAGTATATAAACAAGTTTAAATAAATACAAAATTAAGCTATTCAGTTATGCTTATGTTTAAATAGTAGTGTCTTAAAAGTTAAGAAATATACATTGCAAAAAAAATCAAAATTCCATTTTTCATTTTCGAATATAAAAAGTATTTTTGCGCATGCAACACAACGTACTTATTTTAGATTTCGGATCGCAATATACTCAGCTTATTGCGCGTAGAGTTCGCGAATTAAATATATTCTGCGAAATTTTTCCTTACAATCACTTTCCTAGTGATTTATCATCGTATAAAGCCGTAATTTTAGGAGGAAGCCCTTTTTCTGTTCGTGCAGAAGATGCTCCACATCCTGATTTATCTCAAATTAGAGGCAAACTTCCCATGCTGGCAGTTTGTTACGGAGCACAATACTTAGCTCACTTTAGCGGTGGCGAAGTAGCAGCTTCAAACACCAGAGAATACGGTAGAGCAAATTTATCCTATATTAAGGAGAACGAAGTTTTCTTTGATGGAGTTTCAGAAAACAGCCAGGTTTGGATGAGTCATAGCGATAGTATCAAAGCGCTTCCAACAAATGCTTTAAAATTAGCAAGTACACACGATGTAGAATTTGCAGCTTATAAAATTGAAGGCGAAACTACTTATGCTATTCAGTATCACCCTGAAGTTTTTCATTCTACAGACGGATCAAAAATGCTGGAAAACTTTTTGGTAAAAATTGCCGAAGTTCCTCAAAACTTTACACCAAATGCTTTTGTAGAAGAAATGGTGGCAGAGTTAAAAGAAAAATTAGGAAACGATAAAGTTGTTTTAGGACTTTCCGGAGGAGTTGATTCTACGGTAGCAGCCGTTTTATTAAACAAAGCAATCGGGAAAAACTTATACTGTATTTTTGTAAACAACGGTTTACTTCGTAAAAACGAATTTCAGAGCGTATTAGATCAATACAAAGGTATGGGATTAAACGTAAAAGGTGTTGATGCCGGAGACCGTTTTCTTGGAGAATTAGCCGGAATCAGTGATCCTGAGACCAAACGTAAAACAATTGGACGTGTATTTATCGAAGTTTTTGATGATGAATCACACTTATTAGAAGATGTAAAATGGCTGGCTCAGGGAACAATTTACCCAGACGTAATCGAGTCGGTTTCTGTAAAAGGACCATCGGCTACGATTAAATCACACCACAACGTTGGCGGATTACCGGATTATATGAAATTAAAAATTGTAGAACCACTTCGAATGTTGTTTAAAGACGAAGTTCGCAGAGTAGGTGCTACTTTAGGAATTGATCCTGAATTATTAGGAAGACATCCTTTTCCGGGGCCTGGATTGTCAATCAGAATTTTAGGAGATATTACTCCGGAGAAAGTTCAGATTTTACAAGATGTAGATGCTGTTTTTATTGACGGATTAAAATCCTGGGGATTATATGATAAAGTTTGGCAGGCAGGAGCAATTTTACTTCCTGTAAATTCTGTTGGGGTTATGGGTGATGAGCGTACTTACGAAAAAGTAGTGGCGCTTAGAGCGGTAGAATCAACAGATGGTATGACTGCTGACTGGGTTCATTTGCCTTATGAATTCTTGATGAAAGTTTCAAATGATATCATTAATAAGGTAAAAGGTGTGAATCGTGTAGTTTATGATATTAGTTCAAAACCACCTGCAACAATTGAGTGGGAATAGTAATATATTTCAAATTAAGGCGTTACATTTGTAACGCCTTAATTTTTTAAACCTACTATTTATGAGAGAACTTTTAACGATTTCTCTTGTGTTTGTTTTGTCTTTTAACAAAATAACAGCGCAAGATTCAATTATTGAACACAAAATTCAAAAAGGAGAAACCGCTTATTTCATTGCCCAAAAGTATAAGGTTTCTGTTGACGAAATTTACAAACTCAACCCCGAGTCTCAAATTGGAATCAAAGACAATCAAATCATTAAGATTCCGGTTCATTCCACAGAAAAACAAAATTCAAACCAGCAAACTACTCACGTTGTTGGTGCAAAAGAAACCCTTTTTGGCTTGTCAAAACAATATGGTGTTTCTGTTGAAGTACTTCAAAATGCAAATCCAATTCTTGTTAACGGACTTCAGATTGGTCAGGAAATAGTAATTCCGAAAAATATTTCAAATTTTTCAAAAACTGAAATTAATACTTCTTCTAAAGTTGCGCATCAGGTTGTAGCTAAAGAATCGTTGTTTAGTATTGCCAGACAATATAATGTTTCGGTTCAGGATTTGGAAAATCTGAATAAAGATTTACTTCAAAACGGATTGCAGATTGGTCAGACAATCACAATTCCAAACAAAAGAAAAACGTTGGATGGAAGAGTTCGTGTAATTAATCAGGAAACAATTTTTCATGTGGTTGAAGCCAAAGAAACTAAATTTGCGATTGCCAAAAAATACGGTATTTCAATCGATCAGTTGGAATCTCAAAACCCTGAAATCATAAACGGATTAGTTGTTGGGAACAAATTAGCCATCAATACAACTGAAATTAAACCGGCTAACGAAAGCGAAGAATTGATGCTGGCTTTGGCAGAAAAGCAAGTTGTGGTTGAAAAAGGAAAAGCCAAGACTGTTGAAATTGATGATTTAAAAGACAGATTGGTTGTTCAGAAAGAAATGAATCAGAAAATCATAAAAATAAATGATTTAAAAATGAACCTGAATGATTTGAACGGTTCTAAAGAAAATTCGGTTGAAAAACTGCGACTGGTTTTAGAAGCCAATAAAAATGTGCAGGATATTTTAATGGCAAAATTAGATTCATTGGTCAATACGATGAATAATGATTTGGTCGAATTAAAAAGAATGGATGTCTTGAATGTTGACGAATCAAGACGATTAGAAAAACAATCTTATGAAAGCATCGGAAAAACAAATGAATTATCATTTCAGTTAAAAAAAGAACTGGCTGAAAACCGTAAAGCATACGCTGGTTTAATGAATAAAGTTGAAAAGATTGCTGTTGAGGAAAATCAGGAGTATAAGAAAAAAATCCGCGAAAGTGAAAAAGCGAATACTGCAACATCAATACAGCAAAGACTTTCTTTAGAAGAAATCAAGCGTTACAAAATTAATCAGGAGCAGAGCGATGCGCAAAATCAGCTTTTAATTGCGAAAATTGACTCGCTGGATGTTCAGAAAAAAATTGAAGTAAAACGTCATATCAGTAAAGCTTCTTATTATAGCATGGAAGCCAGAAAATTTGATGACAAACTGGCTTTGATAAAGTTGAAAAAATATCAGGACGAGGCTGTCAAAAAATCAGTTTCTGCAGAAAATTTAAAAACAGTTTCGTTAGAAGAAATGAAACAGGAACTTAAGGAGAATCCTTTTAAAAACGAAAAAAATATAAAAATCGAAGTTTTTGACAATCTTAAAGAAGTTTCAAACGGATATTATTTGGTTTTAGGTACATTTACAGATGCTGCTCCAAGAGACCAATTGATTATGAAACTCATTGATTCAGGCGATTTTAATGCCAGTTTCTTTTTTAATATCAACAGTTTGTCTTATTATGTTTATTCAGATAAGTACAATAATATGGAAGAAGTTTTGTATCAATGCAAGAAAAAGGAAGAAGATGAGTTATATAAAAACATCATTATTGCTAAGGCAGAAATTGATCTCAGGTAATAATTAGTAAAGAATTAACTTTCGGACTGATTTTTGTTTTGAACATAAATTAGTATCTTGTTCGCATTAAAAGAATAATTGTTTTTAATATCTATTATGAAATATTTTTTCACCCTGTTTTCTATTGCTTTTTTTATTACATGTGCTGCTTTCTCTCAGGAAAAAGTGGTTAAATACACTGTTTCAAACGGTGAAACGATTAATCAGATTGCTCAAAAATTTAAGGTTACACCTTATGATATTTACCAGTTGAATCCGGATGCAAGAACTTCTTTGAAACCGAATACAGTTTTGTTAATTCCTAATAACAGTGGAAAGACAACTGCTAAAAAAGATGAAACTTTAGCTAAAAAAAATGGAAATACTAAAGAAATTATCCATGAAGTACAACCAAAAGAAACCTTTTACAGTATCGAAAAAAAATATGGAATTTCGGATGAAGCTCTAAAAGCAGCAAATCCTTTTTTAGAAAAAGATGGTGTTCAGATTGGACAAAAGTTGGTTATTCCTGCTAAGGGGGTAGCATCAAAATCGTCTTTGGTTAATAAAACTATTAAGGAAAGAGCAAAAGAAAAATATGTATATCATGATGTTGCAGCAAAAGAAACTAAATTTTCAATAGCTAAAAAATACAATACTACCATTGAAGATTTAGAAAGACGTAATCCTGGTATAGTCGAAAATTTGCCAATTGGTTACAGGCTGATCATTTCAGGAATTGCTCCAAAGGAAGAAGTTATAGCAGCTGTTCCAAATGTTGTAAAGCCAGCTGAGACTAAAAAAACAGATACTTCAAAGAAAGTGACAACTTATATGGAGTATCAGGTGAAGCCTAAAGAAACTTTTTACAGTTTAGGAAGAATATTTCATCTTACTCAGGAAGAATTAACAGAATTAAATCCGTCACTTTCTGAAGGGGTAAAAGAAGGAATGGTTTTAAAAGTTCCATCGGGATATGTTGCTTCGGTGCCAATCATTGTAAAAGAAGAGCAAAAACAAACTGAAAAACAAACTGAAAAACCGGCAGAAAATAAAGGAGGAATTCAAATTCTTGAAAAAGTAAAATCAGAAACTGTTTCTGCTGATCCGGAAGTGGTTGAATTAAGTAAAAAACGAGGACAGAACGAACGTAAAAAGCTGGTTTTGTTATTGCCTTTTAATATCGCTAAAATGCAGAATGATACAGTAGGTTTTGCTAATCGTATAAAAACAGATAAGTTTTTAAATATGACCCTTGATTTTTATTCGGGAGCAATGATGGCAATTGATTCGGCAAAGACTTTAAAACTGCCAATCGATGTTTCGATTTATGATTCACAGGAGACAAAAAGTACTTCAAATATTCCGAGTCTGATTACACAAAATAAATTGCAGGATGCTAATGCAATTATTGGTCCGTTTTATCAGACTAATGCCGAAACAACGGCTAATACACTGCGTTTGCATAATGTACCGGTAATTTCGCCATTGTCTAAAGATTCAGCTAACCCAATTGATAATTTATATCAGTCCATACCAACAAATGATGTAGTCAGAAATACGATTTTTGATTATATGCGTTCTAAAAACGGTAATATAGTGGCAGTGGTTGATAAGAAAAAAGAATCCGTTATCAATTATATCAAACAAAACCAAAAAGGTGTTGCTTTTGCTTCCTTAACTGAAACGGGAGGTTTGGATGTTGCCAGTCTGAAAAGTTTATTGCTGCCAAACAGAATGAATTACGTGGTAATGGAAACCGCTAATACTGCAATGGTAAAATATACGATTAAAGCTTTGATTGATGCGCAAAAAACATGTCAGATTCAATTGGTGATTTTAGAACCAAACAGTACTTTGGATACTGATGAAATTTATTTTGAAAATCTGGTAAAATTAAAATTGATGTATCCGTCAGTTTCACGTGAAAGCGATCAGTCTGGAGTGTTAATTTTTGAAAAAGAATACAAACTGAAAAACAAAGTGAATCCAAATACGTATGCAACTCGTGGTTTTGATGTAACTTTTGATACGATGATGCGTTTGGTTCAGGGAAAAACCTATCAGGAAACAGCAGATTTAATGACAACCGAACAAGTGGATAATAAATTTCAATATTATAAAAAAGAAGATGGAGGGCACGCTAACAAAGGTGTTTACATCTTATATTACGATTCAGACTTAACTTTAAAAGTAGCAAATTAATGACATCCAAAGTAACCTATTTAGGCGATTTAAGAACAAAATCAATACATGTGCAGTCAGGAAGTGAAATCATTTCGGATGCACCATTAGACAATAACGGAAAAGGAGAAGCATTTTCTCCAACAGACACAGTAGCAAATGCTTTAGCAAGCTGTATGTTTACCATTATGGGAATTAAAGCCCGTGATTTAAATGTAGATTTAGTAGATTCGACAGCTGAAGTAACTAAAGTTATGAACGCTGAGCCACGAAGAATTGGTGCTATCGAAATTGTTTTTGAACTGATAAGTAATGCTGATGAAAAAAACAAAATAATTTTAGAACGTGCTGCCATGACATGTCCGGTATTTTTGAGTCTGAACTCAGATATTGAAAAACGAATTACTTTCAACTGGAAATAAAAACACAATTATAGAATTTAAAGAAGTAAGAAAAAGATGTTATCAATATTCTTTTTCTTGCTTCTTTTTTCTTTTAAAAAATGGAACAAGACAAAAAACTTCTTATAAAATTAGCTCATACCAAAATGCCTTTCGGAAAATACGAAGGACGTTTTTTAATTGATTTACCCGAATATTATGTGGTTTGGTATCATAACAAAGGTTTGCCTAAAGGAGAATTGGGACAACAATTACAGCTTATCTATGAATTAAAACTGAATGGACTGGAAGATTTGATACGGAATATTAAAAAGCAGTATCCGAAACCTTAAAAGAATCAGATAATGGGAAAAATTAGAAAATTAGATAATGTTTAGAGAGATGAATTTAAATATTTGGTTTAAAATGAATATAATTTATTATTTCTAATTATCACTTGTCTATTTCTTAATTTTTTCAATTGACACATTTTCTAATTTTCTAATTAGCAAATTGTCTAATTAAATTTGTACTTTTGCCAAGTTTTTTACACAACTACAATACAAACTACAACAGAATGAATCAAACAAAATATATTTTTGTTACAGGAGGTGTGACCTCTTCATTAGGAAAAGGAATTATTGCTGCATCTTTGGCTAAATTGCTGCAAGGAAGAGGATATCGTACTACTATTCAGAAATTCGATCCATACATTAACGTAGATCCGGGGACATTAAACCCTTACGAACACGGAGAATGTTATGTAACGGATGATGGGGCAGAAACGGACTTGGATTTAGGTCACTATGAGCGTTTTTTAAATGTTCCTACTTCTCAGGCAAATAACGTAACTACAGGAAGAGTCTATCTTTCGGTTATTGAAAAAGAAAGAAGAGGAGAGTTTTTAGGAAAAACAGTTCAGGTTGTTCCGCATATCACAAACGAAATTAAAGACAGAATGCAATTGCTGGGTAAATCCGGTGATTATGATATTGTGATTACTGAAATTGGTGGTACTGTTGGTGATATTGAGTCTTTACCATATATTGAGTCTGTTCGTCAATTGGTTTGGGAATTGGGTGAAAACAACGGAATTGTGATTCATTTGACTTTAGTTCCATTTTTGGCTGCTGCAGGAGAATTGAAAACAAAACCAACACAGCACTCAGTAAAAACGTTGATGGAAAGCGGTATCAAAGCCGATATTTTGGTTTGCAGAACTGAGCATGAATTATCTCAGGAATTGCGAAATAAACTGGCTTTGTTTTGCAATGTAAAAAAAGAAGCGGTTATTCAGTCAATTGATGCTTCGACAATATATGAAGTTCCAAATTTAATGCTTGAAGAAGGGTTAGATGTTGTGGCTTTAAAGAAATTAGATTTACCTAAAAAAGCGGCTCCGGATTTAAAAACATGGAATACTTTTTTACGTCGATTAAAAAATCCAAAACAAACCGTAAACATTGGTCTGATTGGGAAATATGTAGAAATGCAGGATTGTTACAAATCTATTTTAGAGGCGTTTATTCATGCAGGTGCTGCAAATGAAACTAAAGTAAATGTAATTTCGATTCACTCAGAACACATCAATATTGATAATGTGGCTGAGAAATTAGGAGTTCTTGATGGGGTTTTAGTTGCTCCCGGTTTTGGTGAAAGAGGTATTGAAGGAAAAATCGAAGCTGTTCGTTATGCACGTGAAAATAATATTCCGTTTTTTGGAATTTGTTTAGGAATGCAAATGTCTGTTATCGAATATTCCAGAAATGTTTTAGGTTATGCTGAAGCGAATTCTACTGAGATGAACGATAAAACAAAACATCCGGTGGTAAATTTGATGGAAGATCAAAAAACAGTTACAGATAAAGGAGGAACAATGCGACTTGGAGCCTGGAAATGTGATATTACACCAAATACGCTGGCACATAGAATTTATGGCGAAAAAACAATTTCTGAGCGTCACCGTCACCGTTATGAGTTCAATAATACCTATAAAGATGAATTAGTAAAAGCAGGCTTAATTGCATCAGGAGTTAATCCTGATACTGGATTGGTAGAAATTGTGGAATTAGAGAATCATCCATTTTTTATTGGGGTGCAATACCATCCTGAATACAAAAGTACGGTTGCGAATCCACACCCAATTTTCGTAAACTTTGTGGCTGCTGCTGTAAATTTTCATAAAAAATAATATTAATATTCTAAGAGGATGTAACTTTTGAGTCAAACTCACAACTAATATCCTTCAATGAATTACTTTTTTAAATAATATATGGAAGAAAAAAAATTAGACCTTAATTCAATCATTGGTTTTGTATTGATATTCGGAATTTTGATTTGGATTATGTACCAAAATCAGCCTTCTGAAAAAGAAATTGCTGCTGAAAAAGCCAAGAAAGAATTGGTAGCTAAACAAGAAGCTCAGGCAAAATCGGATAAAACAAAAACAGCTGTTTTACCAGTTGTTGCTGCAACTCCGGGAGATACTGTTCAATTAGCACAATTACAAAAAACATTAGGTGGTTTTGCTTATTCTGCGACACTTCCTTCTGCAAAAGAATCTTTTACTACGATTGAAAACGAAAAGATAAAACTTAAAATTGCTAACAAAGGCGGATATATTGTTGAGGCAACCCTAAAAGAATTTGAAAGATTTGAAAAAGGTTCAAAACAATTAGTTGAATTGATCAAAGACAATAATTCGAACTTAAACATTCAGTTGCAAACAACTGATAACAGAACTTTAAATTCTAAAGATTTGTTTTTTGAACCTACATTAGAAAAAGTGGGAGCGGATCAGGTTTTATCAATGCGTTTAAAAGCTGGAGCTAATGAGTTTTTAGAATACAAGTATGTCTTAAAACCAAATGATTATTTAGTTGGTTTTGATGTTCGTTCTCAGGGATTGAATAAAGTTTTAAATTCTTCAAAACCATTAGATTTACAGTGGGATTTAAAGACATATAGAAACGAAAAAAGTATTTCTTATGAAAACCGTTATGCCGAAATTTATTACGAGCATGAAGAAGGAAAAATAAATTACGCAGGTTTAGGAAGTCATGAAGAAGAGACAGTTGAACAAGTAAGTTTTATTGCTTATAAGCAACATTTCTTTACTTCTATTTTAGTAACAGATAAAGCATTTGCAACATCAAAATTAGAATCGACTAATTTAGTTAAAGATGAAAAAATAGATACTGTTTTTACTAAACAGTTTAAAGCGAATGTTCCTTTGGCGTTCTCAAACGGAGAAATTGATTATAAAATGCAATGGTATTTTGGACCAGCAGATTATAAAGTTTTAAAATCGTATGATAAAAATTTTCAAAAAATTATTCCGTTAGGATGGGGAATTTTTGGCTGGATTAACAGATTGATTTTTATTCCGTTGTTTGGATTCTTAAGTTCAACAATCGGTTTGTCATTAGGGATTGCCATTATTATTTTTACGATTATTATTAAATTGGCCATGTCGCCAATCACTTATAAGTCGTTTTTATCACAGGCAAAAATGAAGGTTTTGCGTCCTGAAATTACTGAGTTGGGAGAAAAATTTAAAAAAGACCCAATGAAGAAACAGCAGGAAACAATGAAGTTGTACAATAAAGCAGGGGTAAACCCAATGGCGGGATGTATTCCGGCGTTGATTCAGCTTCCGTTTATGTATGCATCGTTCCAGTTTTTTCCTTCAGCGTTTGAATTAAGACAGAAAGGTTTTCTTTGGGCAGACGATTTATCTTCTTTTGACTCTGTAGCCAAATTACCATTCAATATTCCTTTATACGGAGATCATATTAGTTTGTTCCCAATTTTGGCAGCAATTGCGATTTTCTTCTATATGAAAATGACTTCAGGAGATCAGCAAATGGCAGCTCCTCAGCAGGAAGGTATGCCGGATATGGCAAAAATGATGAAAATCATGATTTATGTTTCGCCATTAATGATGTTGATTTTCTTCAATAGTTATGGTGCAGGTTTGAGTTTGTATAACTTTATTTCGAACTTAATTACAATCGGAATTATGTTTGTAATTAAAAACTATATTGTTGATACGGATAAAATTCATGCTCAGATTCAGGAAAACAAGCAAAAAGAGCCTAAAAAACCGGGTAAGTTTCAACAGCGTCTTCAGGAAGTGATGGAGCAGCAGGAAGAGGCTAAAAAAGCTCAAAATAAAAAGAAATAATTATTTCTTAAGATATAAAAAAGGTCGAATTTTATTTCGACCTTTTTTTATTGTTGGATTTTAAGTATAATTGTTTTAAAAAAAAATACCTAGATGTTGTTTTTGAAATACCTGTTGTGGTATTTCTACCGTTTACTTTACAACTTTCGACTTACAACTTTAAGACTTTTAAGTCCATTGTGATAAATCTTTTCGATATGTTTTTCTTTGGCAATGAATTTTTGGATCAAAATTTTTCCATAACAAATGAATAGCATTGTTTTCTAATAGTTCAGGAGTTCTGATGCAATTTTGAATTCCCTTTTCAGAAAAAGTTTTGTAATATTCATCAAAAATTATTGCAGTAACTCCTTTGTTTTGATAATCAGGATGAACTCCGATAAGATAGAATACCACATCTTTACTGTGTTTACGTGCTTTTAAAAGATGAAGGAATCCAAAGGGAAAAAGCTTTCCTTTTGCCTTTTGTAACGCTTCAGTAAAACTTGGCATTACGATACTAAAAGCAATTAAATTATCATCTTTGTCAACCACAAATTTGATGTATTCCGGATTGATAAAGCTAATGTATTTCTTTTTAAAATATTCTTTCTGAACATCAGAAATAGCTACAAATGAAGCTAACTTTTCGTAGGATTCATTAAACAAATCAAACATTTTGTCTACATGGGGCATAATGTCTTTTGTTTTGGTAAAAGTTAAAGATCTTAAACCATATCTTTTTTTGATAAGTTCCTGAGCTTTTGTGAAGAACTCTGGTTTTACATTTGAAAATGGAAAAATACTTTCGATATATTGTTTTTCTACCTGAAAGCCTAATTGTTCAAAATGAGTAACATAATAAGGA
Source organism: Flavobacterium pectinovorum (assembly GCF_022802975.1). Taxonomy (GTDB): domain Bacteria; phylum Bacteroidota; class Bacteroidia; order Flavobacteriales; family Flavobacteriaceae; genus Flavobacterium; species Flavobacterium pectinovorum_B. The sequence continues at coordinate 237,096 of NZ_JAFEVZ010000005.1, read as the reverse complement.
TTGTTGTACCAGGTAATCATCGTCCCTTTTTGGTCAAAACCTTCTGATAAAACACCAACTTTATCCAGATTTGAAAATCCCATCGGACCTTCAATGTGTTCGAGATTGTTTTGTTTTCCTAATTCATAGACTTTTTCAAGTAAAGCTTTGGTGACTTCGATATCATCAATAACGTCAAACCATCCAAAACGTACTTTTCTTTTGTGTTGGTTGTTTACTTCGGCCCAGTTAATGATAGCGGTAATTCGCCCAACAATTTCATTGTTTTTGTAAGCGATATAAAAATAAGCCTCAGCATTCTCAAAAGCCGGATTTTTTGTTTTGTCAAATGATTCTAATTCATCTGCAATAATTGGCGGAACCCAATACGGGTTGTCTTTGTATAAGGAAAAAGGGAATTTAATATATTCTGTTAATTCCTTTTTTGTTTTGGCTTCTTTAATTGTAATCATTAAACTTGTTTTTTATTATTTTCAGAAATTAAAAGGATTTGTAAAAATGCTAAGTTTTTTTCTTCTCATATTTGGCTTTTCTTTTACGCTCTTTTTCCTGATAGTCTTCTTTTTTATTTTCTTTTTCTTGTGCTTCTTGTTCTTCTTTTGTGATTTTGTCTTTTTTATTTTTAGGTTTTTTTACTTTGCCAACTCTTGTTAGTTTTTCTTTATGTTTATCATCATAACGTATAGAAAAACCAATTCCGCCATAAAGAATTGAAGGCGTATTTTTTATATTTTTACTTATAGAAGCATCAATTTGAACGTTTCTTGATAATAAGTACGCAGCGCCACCCCTAAAAATTGCATCACTGTATAAATCGCTTTTATAACCTTGATTTTCAATAAAACCGGACCATTTGCTGTTGAAACCTCTTGTTAAGGTTATGATATATCCATATCCGGAATTATCCGTGCCTATATAATCTGCGATAAGGTTTGATACCAATACCCATTTGGCACCAAAATGGTTTTGAGTAATCAGCATTAATTTTGGAGAAACGCCTGATTCGGTCGAATAATAATTCAGGGTGTTTGAATTGTAAGCAAATGGATTGTCTTTAAAAACAAAATTAGCACCTGCAAAGATTGAAACTGCCGGAATTAATTGACGCCATCTAAATTTTTTATTGGCATTATAGCTGTAAATATTAACGTCTTCTTTATAGTTTTTAAACGGGTCATAAATTAAATATTTAGCTCCTAAATTAGTCTGTTTAAAATTGCTTTTTTTAAAACTGGCTGCGGGAGTTGTAAACTTTTCATTTTGATACTGAATATCGGCTATAAATTCCAGCTGTTCGAGAAAAAGCCCCCAGCGTAGTGTAAAATCAGTACCAAAACCTGAGGCTTCATAATTTTGAGTATCATGTTTTTCATTTATACCGTAAAAACCGGCTTCGGTCTGGATTACCGACTTTCCAACAGAATAAGCCGACATAGTTTCACCTGGACGATTAGAGTTTATTACATCTGTATATTGAGCAAAAAAGTATTGAGGAAATATAAATAGGCTAGCAATCAAAAAGTTTTTAATTTTTAACATATTATGTGTTTTTTAATTAAAAAAGTAATAACGTTTTCAAATGTACTATATTTTATTATTTATTTAAGATTGATATTTTAATTTTAAACAGCGGATTTACTAATTTTGAAAAAAAAATTATATGATCATGCAAGAAGCATCTTTTACAAATTTGTTTAAAACGATAATGTGGATTATTGCGTTTTATTATATTTTTAAATTTTTGGCCAGAATCTTTTTGCCGGTATTGGTAAAAAAGGCTGTAGAAAAAGCAGGTGAAAATTTTCAGAGACAACAGCAATATAATCAGGGCAATTCATGGCAAAGAACCCAAAACAATAATAACGATGAGATAATCATCGATACTGCTAATGCAAAAAAGCCTCGAGAGACCAAAAAAGTAGGCGATTATGTTGATTACGAAGAAATAGATTAAGTTTGTACCCTGAAGCAATCAGGATTCATCATTTAACCAAACCACCCAAAATTGAAAATAGTAAATAAGTTCTATCCGCACGCCCTTGTAATTCTGGGCTTTATTCTCGTTTCATTAATTTATTTTTACCCTGTTCTGCAGGGAAAACAAATTTTTCAATCTGATATTGCTCAATACACCGGAATGGCAAAAGAGCAAAATGACTTTAGAGCTGCCGAAAACTCTGAACCGTATTGGACTAATTCTGCTTTTGGAGGAATGCCAACGTATCAGCTGGGAGCAAATTATCCGAATGATTTTGTGGGTAAATTAGATGATGTTTTACGTTTTTTACCACGTCCTGCCGATTATTTATTTTTATACTTCTTAGGTTTTTACGGTTTGCTTTTGGTTTTAAAAACAGACCCTTTAAAGGCATTTATTGGTGCTATAGCTTTTGGTTTTTCAACCTATTTAATTATAATTTTGGGAGTTGGGCATAATGCAAAGGCACATGCCATTGCGTATATGCCGCTGGTTATTGCCGGTATTATATTGGTTTTTCAGAAAAAATATATTTGGGGAGGTCTGCTTACCATGTTTGCAGTTGCTTTAGAAGTGAATGCGAACCACTTTCAAATGACGTATTACCTGCTGATTTTCTTGTTGATTCTTTCGGGATATTTTGTTTTTAATTTCATTAAAGAAAAACAATTTAAAGAACTGGGAATCGCAGTTGGAGTTTTGGCAGTTGCGGGAATTTTTGCCATAGGAGCAAATGCTACCAATTTAATGGCAACCAGCGAATATGCTAAATTCAGTACACGAAGTAACAGCGAATTGACTTTTAATCCGGATGGATCTAAAAAGACTGATGAAAATGCTTTAAGTAGAGAATATATTACCGAATACAGCTACGGAATTGCTGAAAGTTTTAACCTGATTGCGCCTAGAATATTTGGTGGTTCAAATCATGAAAATGTTGGTACTCACAGTAGTATGTATTCTTTTATGATTGAACAGGGAGTTCCTTCAGCTCAGGCAGAGGATTTTGTATCAGGAATGCCTACTTATTGGGGAGACCAGCCTATTGTTGCAGCTCCGGCTTACATAGGTGTTGTGGTTTTCTTTTTGGCTGTTTTGGCATTGTTTATTGATGACAGAAAAATTAAATATGTATTCTTGGGAGGAGCATTGTTTTCGTTAATACTTTCCTGGGGTAAAAACTTCTCATTACTGACTGACTTTTTTATTGATTACATTCCGATGTATGATAAGTTTAGAGCGGTTTCTTCAATTCAGGTTATTCTTGAATTATGCTTTCCGGTGTTAGCAGTTATGGGAATTCAATCATTTTTTAAAGCAAAAGAGGAACCAAAATTACAGCAAAAGGTACTCGTACAAACAGGTGTTTTTGGTCTCGGAATAATTTTAATTTTGGTAATTGCCAAAGGATTTTTTCACTTCACAGGAAGTAATGATAATTATTATTTAGAAAGTTACGGTCCAGGTTTTGTTGATGCTTTAAAAGAAGACCGAATGACTTTATATTCTGCTGATTTATTGCGTTCTGGGTTTTTTATTGTCATTACTTTTGGAACTTTATGGTTGTTTATTAAAAATAAATTAGCCCAGAATACCACTTTAATTATTGTTGGACTTTTAATGGTTTTTGATTTGTTTTTTGTGGATAAAAAATACGTTTCTGCAAAAGATTTTGTAAGTCCGGTAGAAATTGCTGCTCCATTTCAGGAAACTCCGTCTGATGCTCAAATTTTAAAAGATACTACTCATTACAGGGTTTTTGAGGTAAACGGAAATATGTCAAGTGCGCGGGCATCTTATTTTCATAATTCATTGGGAGGTTATCATGCTGCAAAACCTAGAAGAATTCAACAGTTATTCGATTATCAGATCGCAAAAAACAATACGGAAGTTTTGGATATGTTAAATGTAAAATACATCATCCAAACGGATAAAGAAGGGAAAGAATTTCCAACAATAAATCCAAATACTAATGGTAACGCCTGGTTTGTGAGTACAGTAAAACTCGTAAATAAACCTGATGATGTGATGAAATCTCTGGATGACATTGACACCAAGAGAGTTGCTGTTTTTAATGTTCGTGAGCATGAAGCTAAATTTAGAAGTGCCCGATTAAAAAAACAATGGGATACAACAGGAACAATTAAAGTTGTAGAATATAAACCGAATTATATTAAATACCAATCGGATAACACAAAAGACGGGTTGGCTGTTTTCTCTGAAATGTATTATAAAAATGGGTGGAATGCCTATGTTGATGGTAAATTGACTGATCATTTCCCGGTTGATTATGTTTTGAGAGCAATGGAAATTCCGGGTGGTAAACATACAGTCGAATTTAAATTTGAACCTCAGGTTATAAAAACTGGTGGAATGATTACTTTGGTAAGCTCAATTGGAATGTTATTGCTTTTGATTGGAGGAATTTATTTTCAAAACAGAAAATCCAAAAATCAAGGCCAGAATTAAATTTCTTAGTCTGTTGAGTACTATATCGTTTTGTATCTTTGTTTTAGAATCTTACAAAAGTTAAGTGATGAAAGATATTGTATTAAAATTTGGTACTCCAAAAGAATTGGAAGCTAAAAGAATTTTAGAAATAAAATCGCTTTCTTATGTTGAGAGGCTAGAACGATTGATGGCTATTATTGAAATTTCCTATAGATTAAAGACAGGTAAAATAATTCAATCTAAGAAACGATGAATGAGCAAATTATTGCCATTTGGAATAGTTTTTTTCGAAACAAGGTTAAGTATATAACTATTGGAGGGTTTGCCGTAAACATATATGGATATAATAGAAATACAGGTGATATTGATATCTATTTAGAAGACACTATTGAAAACAGGATTAATTTACGAAAGGCATTAAAAGCAATTAATTTAGGAGACTTTGAATCAATTGAAACTATGCAATTTATTCCGAGTTGGACAGATTTTACATTAAATTATGGTCTAAGACTGGATATTATGACTGTTGTAAAAGGTTTAGAAGATAAACCTTTTTCTTCTTTATTAGAAGATGCAACAATTGTAATGATTGATGAAACTCCTGTTTATTTTATTGATTATGAAAATTTAATTATTGCTAAAAAAGCTTCTAATCGACCGAAAGATATTCTGGATATTGAAGAATTGGCGAAAGTGAATAACGAGAATGTTTAATTTTAAAATTAAGCTGTTTTAAAGACTGAATAAAAATTGGAGCAAAAGAAACTTTTAATAATAACCTATTACTTCCCACCTGCAGGAGGCCCTGGAGTACAGCGTTGGTTAAAATTTGTAAAATACCTGCCGGAATTCGATGTACAGCCAATAGTTTATGTACCTGAAAATCCAACGTATCCAATTGTTGATGAAGGTTTGGTAAGTGAAATATCTGATAAAGTAATTATTCTTAAAAATAAAATTTGGGAACCTTATCAGTTGGCATCGGTTTTTTCAAAAAATAAAACTAAAAAAATCAGTTCAGGTATTTTTCCGCAAAAGAAGAAACAGACTTTTTTAGATAAGACTTTTTTATGGGTACGCGGTAACCTTTTTATTCCTGATGCCCGTGTTTTTTGGGTGAAGCCTTCTGTAGCTTATCTTGAGAAGTATATTAAAGAAAACAATATTGATACAATCGTTACTTCGGGACCTCCACACAGTCTGCATTTAATTGGTTTAGAATTAAAGCAGAAACTCAACGTAAAATGGTTTGCAGATTTTCGTGATCCATGGACAACGATTGGTTATCATAAAGCACTGCGTTTATCAAATTATGCTGCTAACAAGCATAAACAATTAGAACATAAAGTACTTAATTCAGCAGACGAAATCATTGTAACCAGTAAAACAACTAAAACAGAATTTCAGACGATAACTGATAGGCCCATTTCGGTTATTACAAATGGTTATGATATTGAAAATGTCGAAAAACAGGTTTTAGATGCTAAATTTACTCTTGCTCATATCGGTTCTTTTTTATCAGATCGAAATCCGAAGTTTTTATGGGAATGCCTGGTTGAATTACTGAACGAAATTCCTGATTTTAAATCGCATTTAGAAATTAAATTAATTGGTGCAGTAAGTCAGGAAGTACTTGACTCTATTTCAGAATTTAAGCTAAATAATTATTTAAATCTTCTGGGATATGTTTCGCATCATGAGGCAATAGCGCATCAAAAAAAATCACAGGTTTTGCTTTTAATCGAAATAAATTCTGAAGACACCAAAAGCATTATTCCGGGTAAATTGTTTGAATATATGGTCTCTAATCGTCCAATAATTGCGATTGGTCCCCAAGGCTCTGATTTTGCTGATATTATAAAAGAAACAAATACAGGAGTATTTTTTGATTATTCTGAAAAAGAGAAATTAAAAAGTGTAATTTTGGACTTTTACAATCAATTTTTGGAAGGAAAATTACAAGCTCATGGGGTTGGTTTACAGCAATATTCCAGAAAAAACCTGACCAAACAATTGGTACAATTGATCCGTTAAAAAATCAATTTCAAAAACAATAACAATTTAAAACCTTATAAGAAAGTAGAAAATCTAAACTCTACAATCTAAATTCTGCAACCAAAAAATGGGTATTGTCTTAAATCAGTCTTTCAAAAATACTATAATTACTTATATAGGTTTCGGTATTGGAGCCATTAATACACTGTATTTGTATCCAATTTATTTAGGAGCAACATATTACGCCTTAACAAATTATATTCTTTCAGCTGCAAATGTTATTATGCCTTTGTTTGCTATCGGGATGCAAAATACGTTAGTTAAATTTTACTCCCAATATGATACTGAAGAGGAGAGAGAACAATTTTTGTCATTTACAGCTCTGTTTCCGGTATTGATGTGTATTCCTTTGGGAATTATAGGAATCTTTTTCTTTGATGATATTACGGCTTTTGTTTCTAAGGAAAATCCGGTTGTAAAAGAATTCATGCTCTTAATTCCGTTTATCGGAATCTGTATGGCGTATTTTGAAATTTTTTATGCCTGGGCTAGAGTGCACATGCATTCGGTTTTTGGAAACTTTATAAAAGAAGTAGGTTTAAGGTTATTTTCGAGTTTTGCCTTAATTGGTCTTTACTTTAAATGGATTTCATTGGTTGAATTTGTTTATTTAACTGCGGCGATTTACTTTCTTGCCTTTTTGATAACGATGTTTTATGCATTTTATATCAAAAGACCCAACTTTCAGATTACAATTCCTAATAATGTAAAAAGTGTAATGGAGTACACTTTTTATATTATTTTGTCAGGAAGTGTAGCCAACTTACTTTTAGACGGCGATAAACTGATGCTGAATCAATATATGGAGATCAAGAATATTGCTTATTATTCTGTAGCAACTTATATTGCTTTGGTTATCTCGGTTCCAAGCCGTGCCATGCATCAAATTGTTTACCCGATTACGGCTAAATTAATGCATGAAAACAAACACGACGAGCTGAATATTTTGTATAAAAAAACATCCATAAACCTGCAAATTGTTGGTGGTTTTGTAATGTTGTGCATTTTTGTAAATATTAATCAGTTGTATGAAATCGTCCCTGATGAATACAGAGGCGGAATACCGGTAGTATTCATGATTGGTTTGTCTAAATATTTTGATTTGATTTTAGGGAATAATAACGCCATTATTTTTAACACTAAATATTACAAAACCGTGTTGTTTCTTGGCTTAGGATTAGTAGTATTGACGTTTATTTTAAATGTAATTTTTATACCTCTTTATGGCATTATGGGATCAGCATTTGCAACCTTATTGTCAATCACTTTTTATAGTTTAGCCAAATTACTTTTTGTTGTTAAGAAACTTCATTTGTATCCTTTTACAAAACAAAATTTATATTCTTTAGCCGTTACAACAGCTTTGTTTTTAGCTTTTTATTTTTGGGATTTTCCAATTTATCCTTTAATCGGAATTGCTTTAAAATCTATACTGGTTACGATTTTATATCTGTATTTGAACTATAAATTCAATATATCGCCGGATATTAATCAGGTTATTGATGGCGTTTTAAGAAAAATAAAGATTAAAATTTAAGGAAGTAAATTTAACAGAAAACAGAGTGTAATCTCTTGAATTGGATGCCTTTTTTTAAAAAGATTTTTTTTTTAAAGGATCGTGTGAAAAATGGTAAAAAGATGTAATTTGTTGATTAGGTATTCTTTAATGTTAAGATTTAACAGTTGTTTTATTTATGGTTTATAAGATAAAAATTACCTTTATGTTTTCAAATTAATAACAAATCCTCTTTTATATTGAAAAATCATTTGTAAATCACTAAAAGTGGGTATTGTTAACAGTGTTCGGTTTGTGTAATTTTGTTAAAAAAATTAAGTCAGATTAATTTTAATTTAATAATTATGAAAAACAATCAATTCAGCCGGGAAGAAAGTTTACAAGTATTCTCTAATATGATTTCTAAGAAGGTTCATAATGGATTTGTACTTGAAGAGCGCAATGACAAAATGCTTTTTGCGGTACTTTCAAAAGGAGGAAAAGCTGTGGATCACGGATTTAATTTCATAATTTTTTGTTTAACCCTTGGTTTGTGGTCAGTTGCCTGGCTGTATCTTACAATTGAAGCATCAAAACAAAAAAAGATTTTAGTTGCTATAGATGAAGATGGCGTCCCTTTTGAAGAAAAATGTTTAGTTGCATAACATTTTAAATAGTTTAAAAGTTTTAGCCACGAATTACTTTTCATTACAATTTTGTAAAAAAAGAAGTAATTCGTGGCTAATTTTATTTAGTTTAGTTTTTCTTTCAGATAAACACCTGTAACAGATTTTTTTACTTTTACAATATCTTCAGGCGTTCCGGCAGCTAATAAATGACCGCCATTTTCTCCACCTTCAGGGCCTAAATCAATAATCCAGTCGGCACATTTTATAAGATCGAGATTGTGTTCAATTACAATGATCGAATGTCCTTTTTCGATCAGGGCATCAAACGAAGCCAGTAATTTTTTGATGTCATGAAAATGCAATCCCGTTGTGGGTTCATCAAAAACAAATAAGGCTTTGTCTTTTGTAGCTCCTTTTACCAAAAAAGAAGCCAATTTAATACGTTGTGCTTCACCACCAGAAAGAGTAGAGGAAGATTGTCCTAATTGCACATATCCTAATCCAACATCCTGAAGGGGCTGTAGTTTTTGAGTAATTTTCGTCTGTTTATTTTTTTCGAAAAATGCAATGGCATCATCAATAGTCATCGTTAGGATATCGTTGATATTTTTTTCGTCAAAATTAATTTCCAGAATCTCTTTTTTGAAACGTTTTCCACCGCAGGTTTCACATGGTAATGAAACATCGGCCATAAATACCATTTCGACATTTATAGAACCTTCTCCTTTACAGGTTTCACATCGGCCACCATCAACATTAAAAGAAAAATGTTTTGCCTGATATCCTCTTATTTTAGATAGTTTTTCTTTGGCGTACAAATCACGAATATCATCATAAGCCTTAATATAAGTTACAGGATTGGATCTGGAACTTCTTCCAATTGGATTTTGGTCAACGTATTCAATATGCTTAATTTGAGAAAACGACCCTGTTATATCGCTAAACTGACCTGCTTTTTCGGCAGCACTTTCCAGCTTTTTTTGCATGGCCGGAAATAATATCTTTTTGATTAATGTACTTTTACCGCTTCCTGAAACGCCGGTAATAACCGTTAAAACATCCAAAGGAAAAGTCACATTGATGTTTTTTAAATTGTTTTCTCTTGCACCAATGATATCAATATGATTTTTGAATTTTCGTCTTTTTTTAGGTACGGAAATTTCTAAATCACCATTTAAATATTTAGCAGTTAGAGATTCTGACTTTAAAATTTCATCATACGTTCCCTGAGCTACCAGATTTCCTCCAAAAGTTCCGGCTTCAGGACCAATATCGATAATCATATCCGCAGCTTTCATAATATCTTCATCGTGTTCAACCACAATTACAGTATTGCCTAAATCACGAAGAGAAAGTAAAACTTTTATCAATCGTTCAGAATCTTTTGGGTGTAAACCAATACTGGGTTCATCGAGAATGTACATCGAACCCACCAAACTGCTTCCGAGTGAAGTTGCTAGATTAATTCTTTGTGATTCTCCTCCTGAGAGTGTGGCAGAATTTCTGTTTAAGGTTAAATAATCTAATCCAACTTCTGTTAAAAAGGATAAACGATTATTGATTTCTACCATCAAACGTTTGGCAATTTGCTGTTCGTAAACATCCAATTCGATGTTTTTGAAAAAAGTAACCAAATGTTTAATTGGTAAATCGACTAATTCTGAAACTGTTTTTTTATTAATTTTTACATACGAAGCTTCTTCACGTAAGCGTTTTCCGCGACAAGCGTGACATTTTGTTTTTCCGCGGTAACGTGATAACATGACACGATTTTGAATCTTATAATTTTTCTCTTCAAGTTCTTTAAAGAAATCGTTTAATCCCTGAAAATACTGATTTCCTTTCCAAATCAAATCTTTCTGGTCTTCTGTAAGTTCGAAATATGGTTTGTGAATCGGGAAATCAAATTTATAAGCATGTTTTACAAATTCATCTTTGTACCAGCTCATACTTTCGCCTCTCCAGGGATAAATTGCACTTTCAAAAACAGATAAAGAAGTATTTGGAACAACCAAATCAGCGTCGATTCCGATAATATTTCCGTAACCTTCACAAACCGGACAAGCACCATAAGGATTATTGAAACTGAATAAATGTACATTTGGCTCCAGGAATGTAATACCGTCTAATTCAAAATTATTAGAATATGATATTTTTTTATCTGAACCTAATTCCTGCAGATAACAAATTCCTTTTCCTTCAAAAAAAGCAGTTTGTACGGCATCGGCAAGACGATTATAAAATTCTTCTTCCTCTTTAACAACAATTCGGTCAATAACTAATAAAATGTCTTTATTGTCTAATTTGTGAATATCTGTAGGTGTAAATTCATCCAGGCGAACCATTTCGTTATCGACTAAAATACGTGCAAATCCTTGCTGTAAAAGTACTTTCAGTTTATCTTCGAGCTGGCGTCCTTCTTCAAGATGAATAGGAGAGAGCAATAACCATTTGCTGTCGGGTTCGAAGCCTTTTACATCAGAAACAACATCGGTTACTGTGTTTTTTTTGACTTCTTGACCTGAAATTGGCGAATAAGTACGACCAATTCTGGCGAATAAAAGTTTGATATAATCGTAAATTTCAGTTGAAGTTCCAACTGTTGAACGAGCGTTTGTTGTGTTTACTTTTTGCTCAATGGCAATCGCCGGAGCAATTCCTTTGATATATTCTACTTTAGGCTTGTCTAAACGTCCTAAAAACTGTCGTGCGTATGATGACAAACTTTCTACATAACGACGTTGCCCTTCGGCATATAAAGTATCGAATGCCAAACTTGATTTTCCGGATCCTGAAAGTCCTGTTATAACTACAAGTTTGTTTCGTGGAATAGCAACATCTACATTTTTTAAATTATGAACCTGCGCTCCTTTGATGATGATATTGTGTTTTGGGTCGAGTGTAGAAATGTCAATTGGCATACTGAAATGAGTTTATACAAAAGTAGTCATTTTCCAATTGAGAAATTAAGATGTATGATTCACAAATTTTTGTCCGATAGCATTTTTTATGAGTAAAAGTTGTTTTTTAGTATTGTACAGTTTTATATATGCCTTTTTAACCCATTGGGTGAAATTGATTAAAAAAGATTGATTTTATTATAAAAAGTATAAAAATTGGTAGTGAAACATCATTTATAACTTAAGGAATTGATGTCACCCTGTGTCCATTCGGCTACGCTCAGGATAAACTTCGTCGAAGGCTTTTGAACACGTAAGGGCTTCGACTCCGCTCAGCCTGACACAGCGGATTATTCTTTATTAATTGATTTAAATTGTTTTAATTTTTAATTTGCCGACTCAAAACCAAAACAAACACGGATGATTTCCCGAGATAAAACCAGTTTTTTGTAAATAACGAGGACTTTTAGAATTTAATGGTTCTTAGTGGAAATTGTATTTTTTCTAATTCAAGCTATTCTCCAGTTGGTAAAGGTTGTTGAGATTAGGGGTATAGGGTTTGTATCCTTTTTTAAACTGTTAAAACATTTCTATTATTAGACTTTTAGCAACACTTTATCGATAAAATTTAATATTAATTGATATTATTTACAATTTTATTATTAATTATTGTTCTGTTCATTTGCTTTTTAAAATAAAAATTTGTTAAATTTGAACAGATTATTAACATAACTAAAACTCATTAGCCTATACCATAAAATTACTTTTTAGAAAATTCCTCCAAATTTTAAACAAAACTAAAAAAGTAGTATTATGGCTGATCTGCATATTCCTGACGCTCTATTGGTTAAAAATTATGTTGAAGGCAATGAAAATGCTTTAGCAACATTAATAAAAAGGCATGAGTCCAAAATATATGGATTCATATATTCTAAGATTGCCGATAGAGATATCTCAAACGATATTTTTCAGGACACTTTTATTAAAGTAATTAAAACTTTAAAAACCAATTCCTATAACGAAGAAGGTAAATTCCTGCCTTGGGTGATGCGTATTTCACATAATTTAATTGTGGATCACTTTCGTAAAACCAAAAAAATGCCAATGTACAGAGAAACAGAAGAGTTTTCGATTTTTTCGATTATGTCTGATGAATCTTTAACCATTGAAGGTAAAATGATTGTCGACCAGGTTGAAGTTGATCTTAAAAAACTGATTCAGGAGCTTCCTGAAGATCAAAAAGAAGTTCTGGTCATGCGAATGTATCAGGACATGAGTTTCAAGGAAATTTCGGAACTGACAGGTGTTAGTATCAATACAGCATTAGGCAGAATGCGTTATGCATTAATGAATTTGAGAAAAATAATTGATAAGCATCAAATTATTTTAACCAACTAATACTATTTTGAAAATTAGCTCGTTATACTACTATAAAACATTTTCATAGTATGGCGAAAATTTACTCTAAAAGAACATTAGCTTCTAAAGATTTAAAACCAAAGAAAGAAGTAGTTTCTTTTTTATTAAGCTATTCACAAGCTTTAAAAGTTGTGAAAATCGATAATAAAAGTTTTGAAATTATAGCTAATTAAACAGCCCACTACTTTTGTCGGATGTTTATTTCGAAAGAAAAACCAAATGGTCGTTTTGGTTGAAAGCTCACTATTCGTATGCAAATACAAATAGTGAGTTTTTTTTGTCTCATCCAAATAAAATATTCATAAGATTTAGGTTACGATTTGTTTAGTTTTTTTGTTAAAATTTATCACTTTGTTAGTTTATTTAATATTTTTTTTTAGTTTAGATAAAATATGGCGCTTTATTAAGATGAATTAATAAAAACGTTTTTTTTTATTTAAAAGCTTTTAAAAATAAATATTAACTAACAAACCAAAACCATTATGGAGAAAAATTACACAACTTTACATTGTTTGTTTACTGTACAGCTTAATGTTTTTGAGAAGGATTAATTCGAATCCGCAGTAATTCTAAATAATAGACAAAAGAAACTTTTGTTCTATGTTTTTCCAATTAGGTTAACTAAGTTTTGGTTCGCCTGTTGTGTCAGAATTATTGATAAAAGCATTAAATCTATTTAATAATCAAACATAATTGAAATGAAAAAAAAACTTAAGATATTATCATTTCTTCTATTGGTAAATATCGGAGCATTTGCTCAGAAAGACGAAATTAAAGAAGCTCAGTCCTATTATGATAAAGGAAAAGCTCAGGAAGCATTAGCAATTTTGAAAAAAGTAGAATATCTCATTATCAATGCCTCCGACGAAATAAAATCTGATTTTTTTTATCTTAAAGGGAATGTGTATAAGGACTTAGCTTCTAAAAATATTGATCCGGCTAATAATTTTACTTTAGCGACCGGTGCCTATCAGGATGTTCTTTTGTATGAAAATGAGTCTCTTAAATATAAATATGCTTTTAAGGCAAATCTGGCTTTAAAAGAGATGAAATCTAAATTAGTAGACGGAGCATATAAAGATTATAAAGAAGGAAAATATAAAGAAAGTGCTGATAAAAGCTATGAGGTTTATTTATTTGACAAAAAGGATACATTAAATCTGTTTAATGCAGCAGCAGCGTCTTTAACCGGTAAAGATTATATTTCCTGTATTAAATATTACGGAGAACTAAAAAAAATAAACTATTCAGGAAAAGGAGTTGTTTATTACGCTAGTAATAAAAAAACTAAAGAAGAAGAAGCTTTTGTTTCTATAAGTGCCAGAGATTTAGGGGTTTCTTCTGGTCTTTACGAAAAGCCCAGAACAGTATTTCCTCCTTCAAAAAAAGAAGAAATTTTAATTGCTTTGGCCTTTTCTTACTTAGAGCGAAATGACTGTACTAATTCCGAAAAATATTATCTGGAAGCTCTACAGATAAATCCAAATTGCCTAAACTGTTACATCAATCTGGTTTATATCAAAATGCAATTGAAAAAAGCATTGGTCGATAAAATGGATGTTTTGGGAAATAGCCCTAAGGAAATGAAAGAATATGATAAATTGAATGTTCAGAAAGACGAAATTGTAAAAAGTGCGATTCCGTATCTTAAAAAAGCATTGGTTATCGAGCCAAAAAATGAAGATGCTATAAAATCACTTTTAGGAATATACAGGTCATTAGAAATGACAAATGAATATAACGCTCTTAAAAACAGCAAGTAAAAATAAAGAAGCTGCTAAACTTTCTTTTTAGCAGCTTCTTCTATCAATGATTTTTTTCCAATAGTCCTTGTAATAATATCTTTCTCCAGATTCCAGCTTCTCGCTGGCGAATATTCGCGTCCGTACCAAATGATTTGTAAATGCAGATCATTCCATAATTCTCTTGGAAACAGTCTTTTAGCATCTTTCTCTGTCTGAACTACATTTTTGCCGTTCGAAAGGTTCCACCTGTACATCAGCCTGTGAATATGTGTATCAACAGGAAAAGCCGGAACACCAAATGCCTGCGACATCACCACACTTGCCGTTTTGTGTCCTACAGCCGGCAAAGCTTCAAGAGCCTCAAAACTCTGCGGAACTTCTCCGTTATGTTTATCAATCAGAATATGTGACAAACCATGAATTCCTTTTGATTTCATTGGTGATAAGCCACACGGACGAATAATTTCCTTAATTTCTTCAACCGACATTTTTATCATATCATACGGATTATCAGCCTTTGCAAATAGCAGTGGTGTAATCTGGTTTACACGCACATCGGTACATTGCGCCGAAAGCAAAACAGCTATCAATAAGGTATAAGGGTCTTTGTGATCTAGCGGTACAGGTATAGTAGGGTAGAGTTCTTTTAACGTATTTATAACAAATTGTACTCGGGCTTCTTTATTCATTTCCGTATTTTTAATCCCGTAAAAATAGCATAATTTTGATGATGTGCCTAATCCGGCTTTCCGTTTCAACTCCTCATTGTCAAAGTAACATTTTTAAGCATTAACAAGAGCTTCCTCCGGTCGCTTTCTTAATGCAAAAAATGTAAACTTTTACAATTCCGGGGTTTTCACTTTAATCCGGGGCAGAAAAAACAATTAACAATTGATACTTAACAATTATAAAAGATGACAACATTACAAAAAGGAGATAAAGCCCCGAATTTTTCAGGAATTGACCAGGATGGTAAAGCGCATAAACTGGCAGATTATGCCGGAAAAAAATTAGTGGTTTTCTTTTATCCAAAAGCCAGCACACCCGGATGCACAGCAGAAGCGTGTGATTTAAGAGATAATTTCGAGCGTTTTAAAGCTAATAATTATGAACTTTTGGGAGTAAGCGCCGATAGTCAGAAAGCGCAATTAAAATTCAAAGACAAATACGAGTTTCCTTTTCCGCTTTTGGCAGATGAAGATAAATCAGTAATCAACGCTTTTGGTGTCTGGGGACCAAAGAAATTCATGGGAAAAGAATATGACGGAATTCACAGGACAACGTTCGTAATCGATGAAAACGGAATTATTGATGAGGTTATTTCGCAGGTAAAAACAAAAGAACACGCTGCTCAGATTTTAAAATAATAACCTGAGTTCGGTTATTATTGAATAGCCTACAGCTTTAGCTAAATAAAAAGAGTGTTGGTTTTTTGGCTAAAGCCAGATTGTCTTTCTAAAATTTAATAAATCTCCAGTTAAAGCAGGAGGCAATTGATGTACTTTTTACGAAACCTTTTTATTGATGTAATAATCGAACTGAAGTTAGTTAATGAACCTGAGCTCGATTATTAAAAAAAAACATCTTGAATTGTTTATCCTGCAAGGTTTTTTTAACTTGTAGGTATCAATACTAATGATCGAATACCTGCAAGGTCTCGAAAAAGACCTTGCAGGAATATTAATCAATATCATTGATTTGTAAATAATTTTGTATTGGATTAATCAACTCAGGTTAATGAATAAAGTTTAATAAAAATGCCCTCTGAAAAGGGCATTTTTTGTAATTATTGATTTCTATTTGTAAAAATTATTCTAAAACCAAACCAATCTGCCCGTCATCATCTAATTCAGTTTCTACAGAATCATCTTCTGAGATTTCAGGTTTTTCAGGAACTTCTTCAACAGGTTCTTCGTAAGGAAGTGACTCTAATAAATTAACTTGTTTTAATTTCTCCGTAGTTAATTGGTTTCCTAAAGCTTTAAAACCTTTTACGGCTATAAAATCCTCAATATCAATATGAAGATCTTCTTTTTGTACTCCTTTTACTTTTGCAAAAACCAATTGCGCTACCGGTCGATAATCGGTTGATACAATTTCTAACTGCGAATTTGGGTGGTCTGTAATAAAACTTTCTTCTTTTCCTTCATTTTCTACAAGGAAACGTTTCAGGAAATAACGTTCTTTTTCTCCATCATAATAAATGGCGGAAATTGGTTTTTTAGGCTTCCATTTTTCCAGAACAATCATATCTTCCTCAAAATGGGTAGACAATTCAGGAATAATGACTTTTAGTTTTCCGCTTTGGCTGATAATCAAAATTTTATCACTTGGTTTAAATTCACCCAGCAATTCACCTCTGGCATCAACATTTAAACGTTTTACCGTATCATCAAACCAAACTTTTCTTGGCAATAAAGTTGAAATTCCTTTTTCTTTTAATTCAATCTTTTTAATTGGATATTTGGTTACCAAATTCCCTTTCGAAGCACGACCTTTAATGGCTAATTTGGCAAAATCAATATCGAACTTCAATTTTTTTATTGTTCCAATCTGACGTAATAAAATAGTAACAACCTCTGCTTCTCCATTTGGATTATGTGAAAAATAAACCACCTGAGAACCGTTTGTGCCGTTCGTTAAATCGTAAGCTTTATCACGTGTTACACCCGAAACATTAAAACGTTTTATGTACGAAGGGCCTGATTTACCATCACGATACATCATGTTGTAAATCGTACGTTTATCGCTTTTATCAAAAACGGCAACGTGTATAATATCTTTTCCGATAAACGTTTTGGCATCGACTTTTGTTATCATTAATGTTCCGTCTCTTAAAAACACGATAACGTCATCAATGTCAGAACAATCACCTACGTATTCGTCTTTCTTTAAGCTGGTTCCAACAAAACCTTCTTCACGGTTTACGTATAATTTGGTGTTTCTTAAAACTACTTTTGTAGCTTCAACATTGTCGAAAACACGAAGTTCTGTCTGACGTTCACGGCCTTTTCCGTATTTTTCTTTTAATTTCGTAAAATAGCCAATGGCAAAATCGGTAAGATGTTCCAGATTGTGCTCAACTTCCTTCATTTCTTCTTCTAATTTCGCAATAAAGTCATCAGCTTTATCAGAGTCGAAACGAGTAATACGAATCATCGGAATCTGAGTTAGTCTTTGCAAATCATCATCATTAATTTCTCTGACAAATGATTTTTTGAACGGCTCAAAACGATCGTATAAATATTTATAAAGCGATTCTCTGTCTGAATACAATTTGAAATCAATGTACATTTCTTCACGAATGAAGATTTTTTCTAAAGTAGAAAAATGCCACTTGTTTTTTAATTCTTCTAGCTGAATTTCCAGTTCCTGACGTAGTAAATCAACGGTTCTGTGTGTCGATATTTTCAACATTTCAGAAACCCCGATAAACAATGGTTTGTTGTCTTCAATAACACAGCCTAATGGCGCTACAGAAGTTTCACAGGCTGTAAAAGCAAACAAAGCATCAATTGTTTTATCCGGTGAAACGCCCGGAAAAAGATGAATTAATATCTCAACATCGGCAGCGGTATTGTCTTCAATTTTCTTGATTTTGATTTTTCCTTTATCATTGGCTTTCAGGATACTATCAATCAAAGTCGTGGTATTGGTCGAAAACGGAATCTGCGTAATTACCAGTGTATTTTTGTCTAACTGCGAAATTTTAGCACGCACACGCACACGTCCACCACGAAGTCCGTCATTATAATTAGACACATCGGCAATACCTTGTGTCATGAAATCAGGATATAATGTAAAAGCTTTTCCTTTTAGAATCTTAATCGAAGCATCGATTAATTCATTGAAGTTATGAGGTAAAACCTTCGTTGATAATCCTACTGCAATACCTTCTGCTCCCTGTGCCAAAAGCAATGGAAACTTCACCGGAAGATTGTTTGGTTCTGCACGACGACCATCGTACGAAACACCCCAATCGGTAATTTTTGGAGAATACAAAACCTCCAGAGCAAATTTAGATAAACGTGCCTCAATGTAACGCGAAGCTGCAGCTCCGTCACCAGTTAAAATATTACCCCAGTTTCCCTGGCAGTCAATCAATAAATCCTTTTGACCAATTTGTACCATGGCATCACCAATACTTGCATCTCCGTGTGGGTGATACTGCATGGTGTGACCAACAACATTGGCAACTTTATTATAACGACCATCATCCAGCTCTTTTAAAGAGTGCATAATACGACGCTGAACCGGTTTAAATCCGTCTTCGATAGCAGGAACCGCACGTTCCAGAATTACGTAAGAAGCGTAATCCAGGAACCAGTCCTTGTACATTCCGGTTACTTTCGTAATAACGTCTTCGCCTTCTTCTTCCTGATTTTCGTAAAAATGCTGCCCTTCAAAGTGTTTCGCATCTACGTCGATAATCTCATCGTCATCTCCAGTCTGATTGTCATCAATCTGGTTGCCATCCTGAGTGTTCTCGTCGTCGTTTGGAATTATATTATCGTCTTCTTCGTCTTTCATTTAATTATATTCGAAATTATAATTTTATAATCTTATTTGTTTTCAAGAAGTTTTTTCAAAACTTCAACACTTGGTAAAACGGTTTTATATTTACTGGCAAAAATCTGTTCATTATGTTCCGGCAAAGTATATTTAACTACAGCTTCGCTTTTATTTTGACAGAGAATAATTCCGATAGTTTTATTTTCATCTTCCAATCGCATTTCCCTATCATAATAGTTCACATACATTTGCATCTGACCTAAATCCTGATGTTTTAATTCGCCAATTTTGAGATCAATGAGCACAAAAGATTTTAATATTCTATTGTAAAAAACTAAGTCAATTCTGAAATGTTTGTCATCAAAAGTGATCCTTTGCTGTCTGCTAACAAAAGTGAAACCATGTCCTAATTCCATTAAGAAATTCTCAAGCTTATTAATGATTTTTTCTTCTAATTGGGATTCTGAATATTGATTTAATTCGGGTAATCCTAAAAATTCAAGAATATAAGGATCTTTAATAATATCTTTCGGTTTTTCAATAATCTGACCTTTTTTTGAAAGTTCCAGAATACCTTCTTTATCACGACTTAAAGATAATCTTGTATAAAGTGCAGAATTATACTGTCGTTTTAATTCTCTAAGACTCCATTTGTATTTAATTGCTTCAATTTCATAAAACTTTCTCTCTTTTTGCTCTTCGATATTCATCAAAAATAGATAATGAGACCATGTCAATATAAAGTTCAAAGCAATTTTAGGTAATTCTATTCTATCTTGGATTTTAGAAATACTAGACGCTGTCTCGTATTTTTGATTAATATCCTCAGAAATATTAGACACTGTCTCGGAAATTGAATATACCAAATATAATTTCCTCATATTCTGTAAATTATCTACAGAAAACCCTTTTCCAAACTCATCTGTTAATTGTTGAGAAAGACCTTTTAAAAGCTGTTTTCCATATTCCGCCCGATCTTTTCCATTCTGTTCTTCTTCAACAATAATTCTTCCAATTTCAAAATAAGTAATTGTCATTGTTGAGTTTACAGTACGTAAAACTTGTTGTCGGGCATTTTGCAATAGCTCCGCAACTTGCTGGAAAATGACTTTATTTTGAAGATCGTTTGACAATATTATTTTTATTTAACCTTAATATTTTCAATTGTATGCTGACTCTTTTTATAATTTTTAATTAAAACATACGTGATTGCAAAACTTACAATAAACACTAGTGCGGCATAAATTAATTTCTTCTTTTCCATTTTTTATATTTCTTCCAGTTCATCAATTTCGACCTTCAGGTTCTTGATAATAAATTCCTGTCTGTCCGGTGTGTTTTTTCCCATATAGAAAGATAACAACTGCTCAATCGAAGTATGTTTGTCCATCATAACCGGGTCAAGGCGGATGGTGTCTCCAATAAAATTTTTGAACTCATCCGGAGAAATCTCTCCCAAACCTTTAAATCGGGTGATTTCCGGCTTTGGTTTTAGTTTTTCAATCGCATCTTTTCTTTCATCTTCAGAATAACAATAAATTGTTTCTTTTTTGTTTCGAACCCTAAAAAGAGGTGTCTGCAAAATATACAAATGTCCTTCTTTGATTAATTCAGGGAAAAACTGAAGAAAAAAGGTAATCAGTAATAAACGAATATGCATTCCGTCGACATCGGCATCGGTTGCAATTACGATATTGTTGTAACGTAATTTTTCTAATCCGTCTTCGATGTCCAATGCAGCTTGCAATAAATTAAATTCTTCGTTTTCATATACAATTTTCTTGGTCATTCCGTAGGAGTTCAAAGGCTTACCACGCAAACTGAAAACGGCTTGTGTATTTACGTCACGCGACTTAGTAATCGATCCCGAAGCCGAATCTCCCTCGGTAATAAAAAGTGTGCTTTCTAAGTTTCTTGGGTTTTTCGTATCAGGAAGATGCGCACGGCAATCCCTTAATTTTTTATTATGAAGATTGGCTTTTTTAGCACGGTCTGTTGCCAGTTTTCTAATTCCTGACAATTCTTTTCTTTCGCGTTCAGCCTGAAGAATTTTACGCAATAAAGCTTCGGCTGTCGGTGGATTTTTATGTAAATAATTGTCTAATTTATTTTTTACAAAATCATTTACAAAAGTTCGAACAGAAACCGCCGGCGTTCCATCATCAGAACCCATATCTGTAGAACCTAATTTTGTTTTGGTCTGAGACTCAAAAACAGGTTCCATCACTTTAATACTAATCGCACTTACAATCGATTTTCGAACATCTGAAGCTTCAAAATTTTTGTTGTAAAATTCCCGAATCGTTTTTACAATCGCTTCTCTGTAAGCCGCTAAGTGTGTTCCTCCCTGTGTGGTATTCTGACCGTTTACGAAAGAGTGATATTCTTCGCTGTATTGCGTTTTACTGTGTGTTAAAGCAATTTCGATATCGTGATCTTTCAAATGAATAATCGGATACTCTAAATCTTCTTCGTTGATGGTTTCTTCTAATAAATCCCGAAGACCATTCTCAGAAATATATTTTTCACCATTAAAAATAATTGTCAGGCCATTGTTCAGGTAACAATAGTTTTTAACCATTTTAATGACATATTCTAAACGAAATTTATAGTTTTTAAAAATCGTTTCATCTGGCGTAAAAGTTACTTTGGTTCCTTTACGCTTTGTGGTATCAATAATGTCTTCTTCCTGAACCAAATTTCCGGCAGAAAACTCCGCTGCTTTTTGTTTGTCATCACGTACAGATTCTACCCGAAAATAATTGGACAAAGCATTTACCGCTTTTGTTCCGACACCGTTCAAACCAACCGATTTCTGGAAAGCTTTAGAATCGTATTTTCCACCAGTATTCATTTTCGAAACTACGTCAACTACTTTTCCCAGCGGAATTCCACGTCCGTAATCACGAACAGAAACCGTTTTGTCTTTGATGGTAACCTCGATAGTTTTTCCTGAACCCATTACGAATTCATCAATACAGTTGTCTAAAACCTCTTTTAAAAGAATATAAATACCGTCATCCGGTGAAGATCCGTCTCCTAATTTTCCGATATACATTCCGGGACGCATACGAATATGCTCTTTCCAATCGAGGGATCTAATATTATCTTCGTTATATTGATTTTGCTCTAGCATAAATGAATTTGGATTTTTGGCTAATGTACCATTTCTGCATAAAAAATGAAAGCGTATTATTTTAAAGTTATCAATAAAAGTACCTGAAAAGCGTAATTAATTGATTTTAAAAAATAGTAATCGTTAAAAATATAAAAAAATGATTTTGTAACCAAAAAATAGAATCAGATTCCGAGTACTTGTTTGGCTAAAGCAATCATTTCGGGCGTTCCCGTGTTTTTGTTTTTTTCGTCAGAAAGTTTTACAACGCCTTGCCAACTAGCATGGTCCGGCTTTGTTTCGGTCAATTTAATCACCATATTCATCGATGGAAGACCGACATCATTGGTAAAATTGGTTCCGATTCCAAAAGACATTCTGATTTTATCCCTGCAAAAATCGGCTATGATTTTAACTTTATCAAAATTAAGAGAATCTGAGAAAACAATCGCTTTAGATTTTGGGTCGATTCCCATTTTCGTATAATGTAAAATTACTTTTTGTGCAAATTCAACAGGGTCACCGCTATCATGCCGAACGCCATCAAAAAGTTTGGAATGTTTTTTATCGAATTGATTGAAGAAAATGTCTGTTGTATAAGTATCGGTTAAAGCAATTCCGAGGTCGCCTCCGTAAACTTGTGTCCAATGTTCAAGACTGATAAAATTTGCTGTTTTAAAACCGTATTGGGCTGCATGAAACATAAACCATTCGTGCGCATGAGTTCCTAAAGGGCGTTTGTTGTTAATCATGGCAAAATGTACATTGCTGGTTCCAATGAAACTTTGTGCACCATAAGTTTTCAATGTTTCATTTACCAAATTATGGACTTCGTAAGAATGACGGCGTCTGGTACCAAATTCTAAAACAGAAACCCCCAGTTTATTATAATTGTCAATTTTGTTTTTGGTGAGTTCTTTTATGGCGTCATCATTTAAACGAATTAGATGATTTGATTTATAAAAAAGTTCAGAAATTAAAGCCATCAAGGGCACTTCCCATAAAATAGTACGATACCAATAACCTTCAATTGCAATTTTGATTTCTGAGCCTTCCTGGATAATTTGAACTTCTGAAGGATCGTAACGATAACCCTGCAGAAAATCTAAATAGGTAGGATCAAGATACGGACAGTAGTGTGATAGATAATTTTTTTCGTCTTTTGTCAGTTTCAGATCTGCCATTGCATCGACAGATTTTCGAAGCAAATCGGCAAAACCCGGAGGAAAAACATGTTTGCCGCGATTGATGAAGCCATAACGAACTTTTGCTTTTGGAAAAAGCCTGATTACAGCATGCTGCATCGTAAATTTATAGAAATCATTATCTAAGATTGATTTCAAAAAAGTTGTTTCCATAATTCAAGCTGTTAATGTTTTTCAAATCAATAACTGCTAAGTTACGCCAATTTCAAAGAAGAAGAAAATTACAAGAACAGAGATTGATTCTAATTCGTTGGGGTAGATTGAAAAATATAAATAGTGAGTAAATCATTATCTATAAATTAAGGAATTGATGTCATTCTGAGTCCATTCGTCTTCGCTCAGGATAAACTTAGTCGAAGGCTTTTGAACACGAAAGGGCTTCGACTCCGCTCAGCCTGTCATCTAATCCTTAATTTTACCCAACAGATTAATTTTATCTATTTTGAAATTACTTTAAAAGAAACAATACTATTTGTATCCAGA
The DNA here is from genome assembly GCF_022802975.1 of Flavobacterium pectinovorum. Lineage (GTDB taxonomy): Bacteria > Bacteroidota > Bacteroidia > Flavobacteriales > Flavobacteriaceae > Flavobacterium > Flavobacterium pectinovorum_B. Next base: position 213,109 of record NZ_JAFEVZ010000005.1, on the reverse strand, counting down.
TAAAATGTAATATAATCCCCGATGGTTTTATCAAAAGTAACCTGAAACTCCAAAGTGCCTCTTTTTTCCTTTGAGTTTACTATTCTAACAGGCTGGTTTTTTTTATTTACATAATAAAAGGGATCTGATTTTGAAATGTTTTTAATCACAAAAGTTATTTTATCGCCATTATTGACTTCAATTATTCCAGATTCCGGTGCTATGATTTTATTGTCTCCTGAAATTGTTTTGTTGTAAATTAAAGGACCATTTAGAAAATCATCTTTGTTTAATTTTTGACCAGAAAAACTACCTGATTCAGGAAAATGTTTTGCAAAAAAATAATCGGGTTCTGTATCAAAATAAGCCGGATCAAAATCTTTTACCATTTTCCCCTTGTTACTGTCGTAATAACCTTGTCCCCACGTAACATCAACTAAACGCCATTTTTTATCAATTAAAACGGTATTCCATGCATGATTGGAAGAGGTGTTTTTTCGGCCAATCTCAGCCAGTCTTGTTTTTGAATCGCCTTTAATAACTTGTGATTTTATTCCAACTAATGAAGTCAAATGCTGAAATAAAAGAGTAAAACCCTCGCAAACTGCTTTTTTAGATTTAAATGCCTTTTGAAGTATATTGTTATTAAACTCTCGTATTTTTTTCTGTTTTTCGGCTTCGGTGCGATACGAAAAACTTTGTGTTTTTGGCGGATTTAAAAAAGAAGCATAATCGTATTTTATATTAAACGCAATCCAACTGTAAATGGCCCTTGCTTTTTCATCATCTGAATTGAAATCTTTTTCTATTTTTTCAGCTAATTCTTCTGTGCTATCGAAATTTTTAGGATATTTCAAAACGATATTGTCAACCGTACTATATTTTTGAGAGTAGGAGGCCTGCAAGAAAATGATATTTAGCAAAATAAATGCAAAAACGATTTGTTTCATTTTCATTAATTGAAACTGTTTTTTACAATTGTTTTTAACTCATTATCGAATTCAATATTTGAGATTTCATTTTTTTCCAAATCAAAATTCGCATTGAAAGAAGGTAATGAAAAAAGTCCTTTTACCAGAGCGCCATATCTTGGAAAAGCGGTTTTTGCAATTTCTAAAACAGAAGCACCACCTCTTGCTCCGGGAGAAGTTGCCATCAAAAGCATTGGTTTTTGCTGAAAAATATCTTTGATAATTCTGGAACTCCAATCGAAAACATTTTTAAAAGCAACCGAGTAATTTCCGTTATTTTCTGCCAAAGAAACAACCAGAATATCGGCACTTTCTATTTTTTTTAGAAATGATTTTGCAATTTCGTGCTGGCCAATTTCTTTTTCTAAATCAACGCTGAATAGCGGCATGACAAAATCGTTGAGGTCTAAAACTTCTACTTCAGCATTTTCAAATTGACTGGCTGCATAAGCTGCTAAATGTTTATTGATTGATTGTTGGCTGTTACTTCCTGCAAAGGCTATAATTTTCATGGTTTTATTTTTTATTAAAAGTACTAAAAATTTAAATTATAATGTAGAACGCAGTAAAATGAAATAAATTTTGAGAAATAAAAAAGCCCAAAAAAGAATCGCTCTTTTTTGGACTTTTTATGATTTTGAACCAATAAAATTTGGTTTAGTTTTGTTCTAATTCTTTTTGTGGATGATATCCAAAAAGATGGTGCTCTTTTATGATTTCTGCAACTCCGGATGGCAGCATTGGTTCCCAGCCCGGTTTTCCCTGACCAATCATTTTTAAAACTTCACGAGAGAATACATTTAATATATTTGGATTGTAATCTAAAATATCAACTACTTTTCCGTTGAATTTAAAGAATTTGTATAATTCCTTCATTCTTGGATGTACTTTTAGGTTTTCAGAAGTAATGATTTCACCATCTTCAGCCAACATCGGATATAAAAATACTTTCATGTCGCGATAGAATAATTTTCCGAAAGCTTCCAGAATTCCACCACTCAAATGGCGGTAATATTTCTCATCAAAAATATCGACTAAGTTATTAACTCCCATGGCTAATCCCATGCGGGCTTTGGTATAATTAGAAAAATACTCAACTACCTTGTAATATTCCTGGAAGTTAGAAATCATAACCGTTTGTCCTAACGAACAAAGTAATTCTGCCCTGTCCATAAAGTCACGCTCATCAATTTCACCATCTGAGCGTAAATTTGAAAGTGTAATTTCAAAGACTACCAGAGTATTGTCTTTTTCGACTTTATTTTCTTCGAGAAACATTTTTAACGATTTCTCATACATATCAAGATTAACATTGGTAACCGGACGGAAACTTCCTCTGAAAGCAAGAAGGTTCTTTTTGTATAAAACAGCTGCCGGTAAAACGTTTTTTCCTTCAGGATTAAACATTACAGCATCAGTCATTCCGTTTTTAACCAGTTGTAAACTCATTAAACGATTGTCAACATCGGCAAAACGTGGTCCTGAAAAGTTAATGGTGTCGATTTCCAGCTGATCTTTGTCTAAATGGTCGTATAAATAACGAAGTAATCGTTTCGGGTCATTATATTTGTAGAAAGCACCGTAAATCAGGTTAACACCTAAAATTCCTAATGTTTCCTGTTGTAATCGGGCATCGGTTTCTTTAAAACGAATGTGAAGAATAATTTCGTTATAGGCTTCGTCAGGTTCAATCTGGTATCTGATTCCAACCCAGCCGTGTCCTTTAAATTGTTTGGCAAAATCTATCGTGGCGACCGTATTGGCATAACTGAAAAAAAGTTTGTTTGGGTGTTTTTCTCTGCTTAAACGTTCTTCAATCAGTTCTCCTTCAAAGGTTAACATTTTTTTGAGACGATTTTCAGTTACATACCGACCATCTCCTTCAACTCCGTAAACGGCATCACTAAAATCTTTATCGTAGGCAGACATGGCTTTTGCAATCGTACCTGATGAACCTCCGGATCTGAAAAAGTGCCTGACTGTCTCCTGTCCAGCTCCAATTTCAGCAAAAGTTCCGTAAATATTCTCGTTTAAATTAATGCGTAATGCTTTGTCTTTTATAGAAGGAATCTGAGCGATGACCTTGTCACCTTTGAGTTTTATTTCTGTGCCCATTTTATTTTGAATAGATTTGTTACAAAGTTAGTAAATTAGCGTTCTAATGAAAGAGAAATAATCCCTATTTTTGTAAAAAAAACAAGTTCAATTGAAGATCTATTTTTTAGGTACCGGTACTTCTCAGGGTATTCCCATTATTGGGATTGATCACCCTGTTTGTAAAAGCACAGACGCTAAGGATAAAAGGCTTCGTGTGTCTATTTGGATCACATGGGACGAACATTCATACGTTGTAGACTGCGGGCCTGATTTCAGGCAGCAAATGCTTTCCTGCGGCTGTCGAAAACTCGATGCAATTTTATTCACACACGAGCATGCAGATCATACAGCCGGTTTAGATGATATTCGTCCCTATAATTTCAGACAAGGCGAAATTCCGGTTTATGCGCACCAGCGTGTGATTGATAATTTAAAAAAGCGTTTTGATTATGTTTTTGAAACAGTAAATAAATATCCGGGTGCTCCAAGTGTAAAAACGATTGAAGTAATCAATGACACTCCTTTTGCAATAGGAGATAAAATAGCAATCCCGATTAATGTCATGCACGGCGATTTACAGGTTTTTGGTTATAGAATCGATGATTTTGCCTATTTAACTGATGTAAAAACCATTGAAAATACCGAAATTGAGAAACTTAAAGGTTTAAAAGTTTTGGTTGTGAATGCTTTACGTGTAGAACCGCATGACACTCATTTTAATCTGCAGGAAGCACTTGATTTTATAAATTTAGTCAAGCCAGAAAAAGCTTATTTAACTCACATTAGCCACGTTTTAGGATTTCACGAAGAAGTACAAAAACAACTTCCTGAAAATGTTTTTCTGGCCTATGACAACTTAGAAATTACAATTTAATTATACCTACAAAATGAAGAAATCCTTAATGCTTTATCTTTTTTTATTAGCAATCCTAATGAATATTTTTACTTATATGTTTTATAGCAGAGAAATAAAATTTGAGACGGAAAGATATGATAAAACAACTAAAAAATTAAGAGACAGCATAAATACAGTTTCAACAAAACTGGCAGAATCAAATTATTTTTCATTGGAAAACAATGAAAATGCACAAAATTACTTTGATAACAGCGCTTCTGGTGGTAAAGTTATTTTATTCGAAAAACTGATTCCGGTTGTGACGGAGAAATTATTGGACTTAAATGCAAATCCAGACGGAAATCCTTATACAGGTCAGGATAAAATTGGTCCTAATAAATTTATTATCAATAAAGTAAAAGTATTAAACCACAGATGGATTATTGCAGATTACAGCAATGGAGAATTATGGGGAGAGGTTTTGTTGAAATACTTTGTAAATGATGACGAGTCAATTGATTTTGAAGTAAATCAGTCTTTATTATACCAAAAATAAAACCTGTAGTTTATTTCTACATTAAGTACTATGATTCTCTATTTGAGAATTAAAAGAAAATAAAAAAGTGAAATGTAATTTGATTTGTCATTTTACATTTCACTTTTTATTATTTACAAAGCCAGCCAATTCTTAAAATCAAAGAAATTCTGAGGTGCAACACCATGTCCAACAGGATATTCTTTATAAGTAACCGGAATATTTAGCTTTTCTAAAATTGAAGGTGTTTTTCTGGCCCACTCAATTGGAATAACTTGATCTACAGTTCCGTGTGAAGCAAATATTTTCAGGTTTTTAAAGTCGTTTTTCTCGTAACCGTCTTTGATGATTTCTTCATTAAAATAACCGCTCATTGCCACAACTCTCTGAATTTTTTCAGGATAAGAAAGCGCAACGGAGTAACTTAAAATAGAACCCTGACTGAAACCGATTAAGGTAATATTATTTGCATCAATAGGATAATTGGCAACCAATTCATCTACAAAATTTGCGATAATATCACGTGAAGTTTTGGCCTGTTCGTTATCTGAAAATTTGTTCTGGTCGGCATCAAAATTAATCGCATACCAGGCATAAGCCCCGTATTGTAAATCATAAGGGGCTCTTGCAGAAATGATGTAATAATTATTCGGGAGTTCTGTGGCAAACGAAAATAAATCGGCTTCGTTGCTGCCATATCCGTGTAATAAAAGCAATACAGGATTTTTTTTCAGAATAACTTTTGGTTCCTGTATTTTATATTCTAAAGATAGATTCATTTTTTTAATGGTAAAATGTAAGTTGTGAATTGTAAAATGTGAGTTTCAGTTTTGGAATTTCAAATTTCAAAAATTGAATTTTTTATCCTATAGATTTAAACCATTTTTGAAATAGATTTCCAACTAATGGAATTGGTTTTGTCTGTCCTTGTATGGCATTAAAAATACCGAAAGTCCATAGGATTGAAATACAAATCCACATTGGGAAAGTGATAAAAAAGCTATCGAAATTACTAATTATAGCTCCAAAAGAGATGAAGGTTAAAGACAATCCTAAGGCCTGACGAATATGAAAAGAAGCAAAATTGTTTTTGTTTTCAGCGTTCATTGACATTGCAATTAATACTCCGATAATTAAGATATAACTGGTAATCGCAATTGATTTTCCTTCTTCGATTGTGTTATTCATTGTATTATTTTGTAACAAGTTGATTTTGATTTAAAATTCCGTACACAGAGCCTTTAATTTCAGTTCCTAAAAAAGCAGAATTTTTAGATTTTGAAAGAATGTTTGCTGTAGTAAAAGTTGACTTTCCTTCCGGAGTAAAAAATGTGAAATTAGCTTTTGAACCTTCAGTAATTGAATTATTTTCAATTCCGAAAATGGCTTTTCCTAAAGTTAGTTTTTCGATTACAGTTTCCAGAGGTAAAACAGTCAATAAAGCTCCAAAAGCACTTTCCAGTCCAATTGTTCCATTTTTGGCAGTGTCAAATTCCATTTTTTTGAATTCAATATCAATCGGATTGTGATCTGAGGTAATTGTATCAATTGTTCCGTCTAAAACGGCGTTGATAAGCGCTTTTCTGTCGGCTTCGGTTCGTAATGGAGGAGTCACTTTAAAGCGGGTATCGAAACCTTCCAGTTTTTCGTCTGTTAAAACTAAATGATGCACAGAAACGCTGCAGGTAACTTGTAAACCTTTTGCTTTGGCTTCTTTAATTAATTCAACTGTTTTTGCTGTAGAAATGGTTGGAATATGAAGTTTTCCTCCGGTATATTCCAATAAAAATAAGTTTCTTGAAATTTGCAGTTCTTCGGCTAAATTCGGAATTCCTTTTAAGCCCAATCTTGTTGAAACAATTCCTTCGTTTGCCACTCCGTTTCCTTTGATGTTAGCATCTTGCGAATAGCCGATTACCAAACCATCAAAATCCTGCACATATTGCAAGGCGATTTTAAGGAGGTTGGCGTTGTCAAGACTTTTATTATAATCTCCAAAAGCAATGGCTCCTGATTTTTTCATATCAAACAATTCGGCCATGTCTTTTCCTTCGCTGGCTTTAGTCAAGGCGCCAATAGGAAAGAGTTCTGTGGCAAAACCATTTGCTTTATTTTTTACGAAATTTACCTGCGATTGGTTATCGATAATCGGGTAGGAGTTAGGCTGTAAAGCAATGGCTGTAAATCCGCTTTTTGCAGCAACATTCAATCCGTTTGCAATTGTTTCTCTGTCTTCGTAACCCGGTTCGCCCAAAGAAACACTGCTGTCAAACCATCCCTGAGAGAGGTGTAGGTTTTCAAACTTAACTTCTGTTGTATCGTCGATGTCAAGAATGGATGTTCCTATTTTTTCTATTAAACCATCTGCAATTAAAAGATCAACAGTCTGGTTATGAAACGGACTTTTTGAATCGATAATTTTGGCGCTTCTGATGATTATTTTCATATATAGATAAATTTATTTTAAATTGAAATTGTAATTTTCTAACATTTTTAGTCATACAGTTTGTCATTTCGACAGAGGAGAAATCTCCGCAAGTAACTCCACAACGGAAAGCTAATCTTTGTCGAGTTTCTCGCGGAGATTCCTCGTTCCTCGGAATGACAAACTAAAAAAAAAGAAAACCATAAGCTTTACTTCACGAATTTGATGATCGCCATTTCTAATGCTAAAAATAACAGTGCAAAGATAACAAACCATTTCCAAATTTGACTGTCTGTTCGTTCAGTTTGTAAGGTGTTAAATATGGTCGAAATGGTATCGGCGGTTTTAAAATCGGAAACTACGTTTGTATTTACCTTACTCAAATCACTTTCGCTTCTTTTGTAATTGAAACACAGGTTTTCGACTGATTCTTTTTTATCAAAAACACTGTAATTTCCGGCTGTTTCGGGGAAATCATTAAAGGTTAGTTTTACTTTATTATTCAATATTTGCTGAATCGGAATAAAAGAATCTTCATTTCCTTTTACTTCTAAAATGGCATCTTTACTCAATAAAACATCCACAAAATAAGGCTGGTTGTTGCCAATTGTCAAAGCATTTACACCCGTTTTTTGATTGTTTTGTCCCATTTTGTAAAAAAGAGGAACAATTAAGGGCGACTGTTGAAAGTTTGAATTAGAAGTGTTTATTGGTGCTGAAAAAACAGTAATTCCTGCAACGGGATTCTGAATCATGCTCACGAAAACACTTTGATCTTCATAAGATAAAACTGCGGGATACGGACTTGAAATTTCAAATGAACTGTTTGTTTTTGGATACTGGAAATTTGTTATTTTGTTTTCAAAAACTCCGGAAAATAAAGGATGATCGAAATTGATTTTCGTAATTAGTTTCTCTTCTTTTTTAAGGTTATTGAATTGAACTTTTCCAAAATTTCCTAAAAAAGCATTCAGATTTGAAACAGAACTTTTTTCAGAAGGAATAACAACCAAATTTCCGCCTTTAGAAACAAAGGCTTTTAAAGTGGTTTGTAATGCTTGAGGAACTTCAATTAATTCGTTCAGAATAATGGTGTTCTGTTTTTCTAAGCCATTATAGTCTAAACTGGTGAGCGGATAATTGCTGTAATTGAATTCGGATGAAGTATAAATTCTCGATAAGAAAATGCTTTTTTCTGGTTCTCCGATACTAATAATATTTGTTTTTTTAGCTTTTGAAATACTGAAATAAAGCTTGTTGTCGTAAGTCAGACCATTATCTTCAATAGTTACATATCCGTGAAATGTTTCTTTTGGAATCGTAAAATTGACTTTCTTTTTCTTCGAATCAAAATTGATAATCGTTTTTGCAATTAATTTATTTTGGTTGTATAAAGCAGTTGAAACAGGTCTGAAATCTTCTCCGTGTGCAGATAAATTGATTCCTATTTCGTAGAAATTTTCTAAAGTCTGGTTGATGAAAACACTGTCAATAGAAATATTGTTTTTTTGTTCTGCTTCCGGAATTATAAAGTAGGGTTTGTCTTGAAAATCAATGTTTGTTACATCTTTTTCAGTTAAACCAACAGCATCAGTGATAATGACAATATCTTTTTTATGTGCTGATTTATGCGCTTTTATCTTTGCTATTATCGATGAAAGTTCAAAAGGTGTGGCACTGTATTTTAGATTTTGTAAAGCACTTTTAGAAGATTTGATATCCGTATTCCAGAAGTTTTCGGTATTGGTTAACAATGAAAATTGAGCAGTTTCCGGAGTGTTTTCGAGTAATTCCTGGATAGCACGTTTTAATAATTCACCTTTTTTTCCCTTTGCCTGCATACTAAATGAATTATCCAGAACAATGTACATTTCGTTTGATGCATTTTTACTGTCTTTGGCTTCAAAAAAAGGCTGGGCAAAAGCTAAAATGGCACAAGTCAGTAAAAATAAACGTGTGGTTAATAATAATCTTTTCTTGATTTTAGAACTTTTACGAGTCTGAACGGCAAGTTCTTTTAAAAAACGAACATTGGTAAAATAAGAGGTTTTAAAACGTCGTAATTGAAATAAATGAACCAAAATAGGAACAATCAATAAGAACAGAAAGTATAGAATTTCGGGGGTTTTAAAATGCATTCAGGCTTTGATTTATTTCAAGACGTTTTTTTCGCAAACATACTCGTCAAAAATACAAATTTTTACTTAAAATAGTATAGCTTTTTATTAAACCATATAAGTAATATAACAGAATATAAGTAAACTTTTATTTTAAGTAAATTTAAATGAAGTTAACTAATTGGGTGTAATTATTAAAAACGTCAAACTGACGAAAAACTATCATCAAAAATTAATTACACCCAATGAGTGAACTTATACTACTTATATGGTTTGGAAAGTCTGAAGTATAGTTTGAATACTATAATTTTTCAAAATTCATTTATAGGTTAAAAAGCTGTTGTAAAAGATATTATTGTCTATTTTAGCTAATTCAAAAAACCACTTTAAAATATGAAAAGAATATATGTTATGCTTTTTTTAGCTATGGCTTTCAGTAATTTGCAGGCCCAGAATAAATTTAATTTATTGGTAGGAACCTATACCAATACTTGCGAAAGTAAAGGGATTTATGTTTACGAATTTGATGCTGCTTCAGGAGATTTTAAGTTAAAAAACTCTTCGGAGAATGTTGTAAGTCCGAGTTATTTATCGGTTTCGGCAGATAATAAATTTGTTTATGCCGTAAATGAAAATGGACCGCAAAGTACTGTAAGTGCTTTTGGATTTAATGCAAAATCAGGTAAGATTAATTTTCTGAATAAAAATGATGCTTTAGGAGCTGATCCTTGTCATTTGATTAATGATGATAAAAATGTAATTGTTGCTAATTATTCCGGTGGCAATATTGTAGTTTATAAAAAGAATACTGATGGAAGTATTTCTACAGTGCAACAGCTGATTCAGCATGAAGGAAAAGGCACCAATCCTGCGCGTCAGGAAAAAGCTCACGTACACATGGTTGTTTTTTCGCCGGATAAAAAATTCGTTTTGTCTAATGATTTAGGGCTGGACAAAGTTTTTATCTATAAATACAATCCAAATTCTAAAAACGAAATGCTGACATTAAAAGGAAGTGTTGATGTAAAAGCGGGAAGTGGACCAAGACATTTGACTTTTAGCAAGGATGGTAAGTTTGTGTATTTAATACAGGAATTAGATGCAACGCTGACGACTTTTAGCTATGATAAAAGCGGAAGCTTAAAAAAGATAGCCGAGACAAGTATTCTGCCAAAAGATTTTAAGGGAGGTACTAGTGCGGCAGCAATTAAAATTTCGCCTGACGGAAAGTTTTTATATGTAACTGATCGTGTAGATGCTAACAATATTTCAGTTTATAAAATTTTTAAAAACGGAGGTATAGAGCTAGTTGAACAACAAAGTACTTTAGGAAAAGGTCCAAGGGATTTTTCAATTGACCCAACAGGAAATTATCTTTTAGTGGGGCATCAGTACACAAATGATATTATTATTTTTAAAAGAGATAAAATTACCGGAAAACTTAAAGATACAGGAAAGAAAATTGAGTTGTGTTCACCTGTTGGGTTGGTTTTTACGAAAATATAGTTTTAAAGCCACTGAGGTTTTAAGATACTAAGGGACTAAGTTTAGGATAACAAAAAAGGGATGAGTTTTTTCATCCCTTTTTTGTTATATAGTAAAAAACCTCAGTAACTTAGAATCTTAGCCCCTTAAAAAAAACTATTTATCCTTATCTTTTCTCTTCTTATCTCGTGTCTTCAACATATTTCTGTTAACAGAACCGTGCGTTTTCTTTTTTGTTTTTGAAGGACCTCCAAGGTTGATTTTTTTGTTCTTTTTAGATTTTTCATGAAAAGCACCGTCACCATCCAATTTTACTTTTTTCATTAAAAACTTAATCGGCTGTTTGTCTTTTTCAGGTTCTATTAGTTTGGTTGAAATTTCAACTTCTTCAGGAAAATCAGTAATTTCAAGTTCCCGATCCATCAAAAGTTCCGTTTCAATTTTAAATTCTTCTTCTCTTGGAGAAACAAAGCTAATAGCGGTTCCAGTAGAATCTGCACGACCTGTACGACCAATTCGGTGCATATACAATTCAGGTTCTTCCGGAAGTTCAAAGTTGATTACATGAGTGATATCAGAAATATCCAAACCTCTTGCCATAATATCGGTTGTAATCAAGCCACGAAGATTTCCTTCCTGAAATTCGGCCATGGTACTCAAACGGTAATTTTGAGATTTATTCGAGTGAATTACTCCAAACTGACCTTCAAAATATTCTTCGATACGAGTGTGAAGCATATCTGAAATCTTTTTATTGTTTACGAAAACCAAAACACGGTTCATGCTTCCGTCAGTTTCCAATAAATGTTTCAACAGATTTACTTTTGTATTGAAATTAGGAACATTATAAGTAATCTGAGTAATTTTTTCAAGCGGCGTTCCTGAAGCTGCAAGCGTAACTTCTTCCGGGAAATCAAAAAAATCATTCAATACAGCATCGACTTCATCTGTCATGGTTGCAGAGAATAAAATGTTCTGGCGTTTAGTTTTCATCATGGCCAAAAGTGCTGTCAATTGTGTGCGGAAACCCAAATTCAGCATTTCGTCAAACTCATCAATAACTAATTTTTGAGTTTCATCAAATCGAATAACGGCGTCTAAAGCTAAATCCATTGTTCTGCCGGGAGTTCCAACTAAAATATCAACTCCTTCATAAACCGCTTTTTTTTGTGTATTGATGTTTACGCCACCAAAAATCCCTAAAGTGCTAACCGACATGTATTTGGTTAGTTTTTCAACTTCTTCGACAACCTGAACTACTAATTCTCGGGTTGGAACCAGAATTACGATTTTTGGCGTGTTGGTGTTGGTGAATTTATATAATTTTAACAGAGGCAGTAAATACGCAAATGTTTTACCGGTTCCGGTTTGTGCAATTCCCATCATATCACGGCCGGACATAATTACAGAAAAAGATTTTTCCTGAATAGGAGTTGGGGTAACAAATCCTAGTTCGTCAACTGCTTTTTGTAATGATTTTGGAAGATTGAATTTTTCGAAAGTACTCATTTGCATTAATTTTTTGCAAAGATAGCATTAAATCCCCTTTGTAAGAGAGAAATACGAAAAACATCGTTAATCAGTAGTGTGTTTTGTAGTAAAATATCATTTTTAATATCTTTATAACCCGCAATAAAATTCGTGAGGGCCAAGACTTGGGTTAATTTACCTGAGTATTACTTCGTCTATCATAAGCATTGGCTTTTTATTTTTTCTTTCCCGCCATGCCGGTAATTTTTGTTCAGGAATCAAAATAATTTTTATTTTTTCAAAAACGCTAAAGTCAATTTTATTAAAACTGTAGTTTTTTGTTGTAACGTTTTTATTTTTAGATATGTGTTCTGATTTTTGTTCTTTTATGGTTTCCCATTTTTGATTTTTGAATCCTTTCAATATAATTTTTGAGGGTAGAAAAATCCAATGCCTTTGATCCTCCAGACATTGAAAATCCAGTGAATTAAATTGGATATTATTACAATCAATACTTATTTCGGCATTTTGTCCGTACCAGCCTGTCCAGTTTAGATTAAAATCTTTGTACCCTTTTATTCCGTCATGCAGTCCGTTTTCTTTTTTATTATTGAACATGGCGTCAGGCGGAGTTACAAATTCATATTTCAGACCTTCGCCTAAATGATTTACAACATTATTTTGGGCAATGTATTTCCATTGTTTCAGATATTCTTCAGGGCTTAAACCGTCTTCACTGAGTTCATAAATTCCAAAATCTGAACAGTTTTTTACAAAATTTTCAACCCTGTTTTCCAGATTGTCTTTAACAGAAAATGAATCTCCGTTTTTTTGATACATTCCGTGAAGTCCTTTTCCGTAAAATTTTGCCTGTTCAAAATACACGTATTCTAATGCTAATCTTAGTTTTAAAATTCTCCTTGCTATTACAGGCTCGTTTCTGGAAACCATTTCTGCCTCGCTTATCAACTGATCGTATTGATCCATTGCTTCAGGAGAGAGAAATGTGTTCCTGCTTTCTATTGGGTTGGTGTAAATATTCAGATAGCGGTTATTTTTTTGCTGATTTTGAATAAGTAAATCAATGTATTTTTTGATAAATGGGGAAGCTTTTCCATAAAAACCATTTAGAAAATCATTTGTTATGGTTTCAACATCGGTATTGGTATCCCAAATTATTTTGGCTAAAAGATATTGTCGTAATTCATATAAATCACCAGCAATATCACCATAACCTTGTACAAACAGTCCTTTGACTTTATTTTGTTGGTATAATTTGTAGTTGTTAGAAAAAGTATGAAGGTTTGGAAAAGGAGAAAGATAATTGGTAAATTCAACGGTGTAATCCCATAAATACAAATGGTCTGTTGTGGTACTCCATTTGTTAAGAATGTTCAAAAAATTATTATCAGTTATATCTTCGATGGATTTACCGCGATTCATTTCGATTGGACAAAAAAGCGTATAAATGTTAGGCTTAATTTTAATGTTTTTGGGAGCCTGATAGGAATGGTGATAGGCTAGAGTTGCTATTTTAGTTTTTGGAAATTTTACAGCAATTTTATTTAGGAAATAGTACAAAGATCCCTGCGGGCCTCCATGTTTTTCGTTTAAAGCTTTACATTTATCGCATTCACAATACACAACATCATCGTTTTGGCTTATTGAAAAGAAGCTGGCTTTTAGGTTTTGACTTATAATTTCACTCATTTTTTTTGAAACAATTTTCACTACAGTATTATTAGTCATACATAATGATTCTGAATTTCGTTTGCCTTCGTATAAAGCAAAAAAGGATGGATTTGTTTCAAAATATTCTTTAGCACTTAGTAATTTATAAAACGAATGTCCCCAAATGCCAAAATCATCGATTTGCCAATCCAGTTTGTGCCAGTCTCTAAAATTTTCATCGTAACAATCAGGATAAAATAAGGCCCGATATTCAAAAGAAGGATTGTAGTTTTTGCTGAAATTTTTTGAAAATGTTACTTCTTTCAGCTTCGGAATAAAAGTGTCTTTTGCAGTGTATTTTCTAAAGCCCCATGTTTCCAGTAAAGTATAAACAGCATATCGTAACGTTTTTGCATTAGGACCAATTAAATAAAGGTTTTTTTCATCGCTTTTAATTACAAAGCAATCATTTTCACCGGAGCTTTCTTTATTAATTTCAATTATGATTTTTGAGTTGCCTGTGTTTTCTGATTTGTTATTTTGAATAATAAAGGGATTGTCAAAAGCCTGGTCTAAGTAGGTTTTTAAAAGAATGGCTGCTTTTTTTGTATCTTCATCAGAAGAAACAATAATCAATTCCTGTCCTTTCGTATTTGCTAAATTTAAGGAATTTTGAGCCATAATTTTGCAGTTTAGAAAAGATAAAAAAACAACAATGTAAAGAATAGTACGTTGTTTAATTTGCATTTTTTTAGAATTGATATTGAAACTTCAAATTGACTTTGGTTTCATTTTTTCTTTTTTTCTATCGCAAAATCCCGACTTAAAAAAGGTTTGAAATACAGATTGATTCTCTTTTATTTTTTTTAAACCTGTTACCTAAAGCGGATTTCCCAGGACAATGCAAGTGTCGAAATCCAGAAATAATTGCCCTGGTCAAAAGGAATTTCCTGATGTATGATTCCGAGTTGTGCGCCCCAGGCATTTTGTTTATTATGGGTCGAAAAGAAATAGGCAATATTCAGTTTTTGCGATTGCAGATTTACAATTCGGTCATCATTTGTAAAAAAATAATTCTGATTAAGTTCCGGTGAAATTCCAGCTCCAAAATTGATACCGAAATAATTATCAGCATCGCTTCTGTATTTTCGGTACGTTAAAGTAGCTGAAGAACTTAGACCATTGTCTCCCGGAGTAAAATAAGGTCGCAGCGACCAGTAATTGTTTCCATTGTACCAGGTTACAGAGCCGGTGTAGATCATCGTGGTTGTATCATATTGCAAACCTCTAAGTCCTAGCGAAACTTCAAAACTTCTGGGCAGCGATTTAAAAATTTCGGCACCATATCTGTAATCAGGGAACAAAGAAGAACCTGACACACCAAAGTTCAAATAAGCGTATGTTCCTTTGGCAATTTTGGGGTATAGATCAACCTCATATTGGGTTCCGTACTCACCAAGTCTTCTATCGATATTTACCCTTCCAATAATACTTCCGTACTTGGTTTGGCGTGCATATTTTACGGCATTGTAAAACATAGCATCAAAGACATCAGAGTAGATGTTAACTTCTGAAGTGACACCAATCGTATTGTTTCGTACTGTTTTTATTAAATCCGGGTCAGATTTTCTGGTTGTCGAATCATTAAGTATCTCGCTGGATATTGTTTGTACTGCACCCGCAGTAGCAGTTGGGATCATAGTACTTTCCTGTGCGCTTTTTTGTAGGTCTGCTATTTCAGTATCATTTGGGAATTTTTTCAATGCTTTTTTGCATAATTTCAAAGCAAGAAAAGGATAGTTTCCCCACATTTCATTTTTAATGGCTGCGATCCATGTAGTTTTTCTGTGTGTATCTTTTGCTAAAATCTTTTGAAATTCAGTTCTTGCTTTTTTATGATTTCCATCCCAGGCATAAGTCGAAGCCAAAAATTCGCGGACATCATGATACTCCGGATATTTAGTCAGGATGTGTAATAAAGTATCTTGTGCCTGATTTCTGTTTTTGTTGAAAGCCAGGTCACGAGCCGTTTTAAACGAAACGTCGGGGTCACCGCTATACACTTTTCCCTGTCCGGTCATTTGAAACGAAACCGAAAATAAAGTTATAATGAGAAAAATATAGGTTTTTTGAAAATTTGTATATTCCTTTTTATGAGTGCCCATTACTTATTTTGTTTTGAAGTGTTCATTGTTTTTTGAGATCTATCCATCTTTATTCTGATTTCAGGATTTTTTATATTGTTTGAAAGTGCTAATTCACCTGTTTTTATAGCTTTTTTATTCTGGTCGGACCACCAATATACATCCATAAGGGCTAAATAAGCATCATCATAAGAAGGCATTCTTTTGATGACAATCATTAATTCATTTTCTGATTTTTTATACTCGCCGTCCCAACCCAGTATCCTGCCTTTTAGGGTTCGTGCATCAGAATAATTGGGTAATTCATTTAATATAAAATCGCAAAGCAGAAGCGCTGTTTTGTGCTTTTTGTTGAAAGCTAACTCTCTGGCTGCCAAAAATATTTGTTCAGGATTTAATCCTTTGGTTAATTTGTTAATTGTGATTTGTTCCTCTTTAGTAAACTGAACTCCTTGTTCTTTATTTAAATTTAATGATTTTGGAATGATTTTGTTTTTCTGCGTTAAATAGGCATTCAGTTGTTTAAAGGCATTAAATTTAGTGGTAATAGTATCTAAAATACTTTCGTCACTAATTTTTTCGGTATCAAAATTGTCTTTTATTTTATACAATTCACCACCGGAATACAAATAATTTTTATACACATAATCATCAATTGTTCCTTTATTCCGTGTCAAAGGGATGCCTTGCGTATTTCTGAATTCTTTTTCGGTATCAAGTCCTTTTCCCATCCAGGCAGTTTGATCCAGTCGGTTGAATTTATAATTGTTAAACAAAAAGGAAACCAAACTGGGTGTCACATCCCAGTGGGAAGAAACTGATTTAAACGATTCGGTTTTTTTTAGCATTGGACTAAAAATGTATAAAGGGACATGAAAACGGCATAATTTGTCTTTTTGTTCGATAGGAATCAAACGGTGGTCGCCCGTAATTATGAAGATGGTATTTTTATAATCGGGTCTTTTTGCATAAGCTTCCATATAGTTTTTAATTGAATTATCAGCATAATTCAAACAGGCAAAGATATTTTTGTAAGAGCTAATGGTTTCTTTTTTAGATTTAAGGTTTGGATGGGTATTTATAATGTCCTCAACTTTTTTCAAATACAGGTCTTTTGATGGGAAATCAAAAGGTTCATGATTGGTAAGGGTTTGTATGATATCTAATCTTGGAAGTTTAATTTTGTTTGTTTCTGCAAGTGCTTTCCTGAAAATTTCAGCATCAGGATATCCCCAGGAAAACCCTCCTGAATTGGCTTTTGTCTGAATATATTCAGGACCATAATTGTTTTTATCTATTATATTATCAATATTGTTTTGATCTAAAAAATTGATTTTTCTATCAAAATTTGCATTATCACCAGAATAAAAAGATGTGGTATATTCATTAGCTTTTAAAATATTTATCAAAGAAAGATGTCTTGGATAGGGATTCAATTCCAAAAAACCTTTTTCTCCATAGGTTAGTGATCCTAATAATGAGGAGAGTACGGCAAAAGTTCTTCCTCCGTTGCTTAAAAAATTTTCCCAATACAATGATTTTGGAATCATCGAATCTAAGTAAGGTGTAAATCCAGCGTATTCGTTGTTACCAATAAATTCGGCTCCCAAGCCTTCTACAACAATAATGACAATATTTGGTTTTTCATTGTTAATATTAAAATACGGTCCCAAAACATCAGGAGTTTCTTTAAAAGGTTTTAACATCGGATATTCTGATTTGAATTTGATGTTTTGAATAGTACGGGCTATTTTTTTATCTCTTTCAAACCGAATAATGTCTTTGGTTAAAAACGCCAGTTTATTTTCGTATTTTGAGTCAGATACGTCAGAAAGAAATAGTTTTAAACCGCCTGAGATAATAATTAGTACAAATGTGGTTATTAAAAATATTTGCTTTTTTTTCAATTTCGTTAAGGCAAAATAGATTCCCAAATACAATAAAGGAATTATTATAAATGGCAAAAAGAATACAAATGAAAGCGATTCGGATGCTGTTACAGTTAAGTAAATGTCTGAGAAAGAGTAGCCTAATAAATCTGCTCCCAGGTTGACGAGAGTTGTAGAGCTATATTTTATTAACGCAAACTGAATAATTACAATCAAAGAAAAAACTATTTTGATAAATAATACTCCCAGATGCTTTTTAATATAATTTAAAATGAAATATAAAGGGCTAAATAACAGTCCGATGAAGACTCCAGTAAAAAAATCATTTGATAATTTATACAATAATGTAGTGCCAATGTTTTGGTTTGTTGTGCTATCAGCAACGTTTAATAAAATTTCAAGTAAACTTAACAAACAAAATATAACAATTACTGAAAAAGTTAAATTGATATAGGTATGGCTATTATTTAAAATGTTATTAATTTTTTTTGTCTTCATGTTTAGAACTATAAATTAAATATTTAAGCTTTAGTCATTCCCTTTTTTGTCAGGTGTCTCCATTCTATTTTTTCTATTATACACTATGGGTAAAATTAATAAAAATTATGATTTCAATTGGAAATCAGCACAGAATCTTATAGGTTTCAATACTAATGATTGAATACCTACGAGGTCTCGAAAAAGACCTTGCAGGAATATTAATCAACATTATTAATTTGTAAATAATTTTGTATTGGATTAATCGAACTCAGGTTATAACAATAGAAAACGCAAGAATAATAAATGTAAAAGCATAATTTTATGTTGCTTTTTTGAGTGGGATAAGAATGGTGAAAAATATACTTTTAATTTTAAAGGATTAGTTGTTAATCAATAAGGTGAGTTAAAATCCTTCAAAAACGCCTAAGCCGAACAAGGCAAAGTCATATTTTACAGGATCAGCCGGGTCTAATTCACGTAATTTTAAGTCTAATTCGGCAAGGGCTTTTTCGTCATTTTGTTTTCGCGACAGCAAACCCAATTTGCGGGCGACATTTCCGGAATGTACATCAAGAGGGCAGGATAGGGCAGCGGGAGATATGTTTTTCCAGATGCCTAAATCGACACCCTTTGTGTCCTGACGGCAAAACCATCTAAGCATCATGTTGATGCGTTTTGCGGCAGAGCCATTCATTGGGTCTGAAATATGTTTTTGAGTTCTTGGTAAATGATCAATTTCAAAAAATATTTTTTTGAATTCATGAATGCTTTTCTGCATACTGTTATTTTCCTGATATTTTGCAAAAACACTTTCTAATCCATTATGATTTTTATAAATATGCTGTAAACCTTTAACAAAACCCGCAAAATCTTTTCCGTTGAAAGTACGATGTACAAAATTTTCCAGACGTTCTAAATCAGAATCCGAATGCGACATTATAAAATCGTAAGGAGTATTACCCATCAAATTCATCATTTGATGTGAGTTTTTAATAATCATTTTTCGGTTTCCCCATGCAATACTGGCACTTAAAAATCCTGCAATTTCAATATCCTCTTTTAGCGAAAACAAATGTGGAATCTGAACAGGATCACTTTCAATAAAATCAAAATTATTATATTGATTGACTTTTTCGTCAAGAAATTCTTTGAGTTCCGTTTTATTCATTTTTTTGTGTTTTTTTGGCGTAAAATCCGTCTTTTAAATCATTAGTACGCATTTGTGGGATAATTTGAAAGTATTTGTCAAAATAATCAATCTGCTGTTTGTCAACACAAGGTAAATTACCATCTCCGTTTGCCCAGAAAAAATCATTTTTTTTAGGAGAATTATATTTTAAATTTCCTAATTGAATACTTTCAAATGCAGTATTGTTTTTTGTGTTTGGATAAGGAAAAACAATATTTTTAACTGAAAAATTGCTGATTTCCATCATGAATTTATGATTAGAAAACTTATTTAGATCAACAGGAAAAAATAAAACAATTATAGTTGGAATTAATGAAAACAGAAGCAGGATATTAATTATTCTTTTGTTTTGAGTAATACAAATCAGGCAAAATGAAGAAAAAAACAATATGAAATTCATAAAGAATCGATACTGTGGAGATGTTATTATAAACAAGAATAACTGTAGAATCATTACACCGTAAAGTACCCATAAAGCTTTTTTGTTTTGAAACTTCAAGATAAAAAAAGGTACAATAGCAATTAACAAAATAGCAATTTTATTAAATAAGCCATTGAGTTTGGGCAATGTTAACCATCGTAAAAAAAGATCCCAAACAGACATAGAGTTGTATTGTTCTACAGTAACAAAAAAGCCGTAAAATTTTATTTGATCGTAGTAAAAGCCTTGAATGGAGTCTGGAATCGAATAATTCATAGTCATTGAAGTGAAAATTTTAGACGGAAAAATTGGAGATCCACAGATAATCATGTTTTTTATTACAAAGAGAAATAGTACTGTAATGGTTAAAAAAATAGGTTTTAAAAGTTTCCTTGATAAAAGTTGAAAATGTAGTATCAATAAAATGATTGGAAAAATAGAAAAAGTTAAAGTAGTGTTTTTGATGTAAAGTAAAAAAAGAACCAAAACCACAATTAAATTATAGGTTTCGGGTGTTATTTTTTTGAAATTTTCTAAGAAATAAAAAAGTAAAATGAAACTAAAAACATACACCGGAATATCTGGTGATGGTGCACTGATAAATTGAAAAAAGAAAATATTAAACAAAGAAAATAACCCAATAATAAGATAGTTTTTATTCTTGTTTTTATAATATTCGTTTAGTTTCAGAATTGAATAAGCGTTGCCCAAAAGCAGGCAGAAACTACTTAAATCATTGTAGTTTTTATATAAAAATGAAAAATTAAAAACACTTTGGGTAATATGCCAGCCACTCGTTTGTCCATAAAATAAGTGAAGATTTACCAGTCCTTTTACAAAACCATACTCATTAAGCCATTTTATAGTTTGAATGTAATAAGATTCATTGTCGATTACAAACGGGATAGAAGCACTTTGTGCAATAATTAAAAAGGTTGTTATGATTAGAAAAAACTTTAAGTTTTTTTGCAAAAGGTTAAATTCTGAAACAAATTTTTTATAAGTTTCTATGATTTTATTTTTAAATTTTAGAATTATCGTGCCATTTATGGCTAATAAGAACAAATGAAATTCGATATTTATTCTTCCAAAAATGGCCCAGATACTTGCTAATAGTGTAACACAAAACAAGCCTAGTATTGAAGTAATGACGAAATTATTATTTTTAGTACCAATAATTTTATCAAAAACAAATCCTAAGTTTATAGTAGTAAAAAGAATATAAATCCAACTTATAAAAATTAAAACCATCCCTAAGATATAATTTGTCCGTCAGACATTATAAGTTTTCTGTCAGCCATGTTTGCCAGTTCTTCGTTATGGGTTACAATGACAAAAGTTTGGCCAAATTCATCTCGGAGCTGAAAGAATAACTGATGTAAATTTTCGGCAGAATGGGTGTCGAGATTTCCTGAAGGTTCATCGGCAAAAATTACATCAGGTTTATTGATTAAAGCTCTGGCTACGGCAACACGCTGCTGTTCACCACCCGAAAGTTCGTTTGGTTTATGATTAATCCTATGAGATAATCCTAAATAATCCAGCAGTTTTTTGGCTTCGGCTTCGGTTTCTGAAGGTTTTTTTCCGGCAATATAAGCTGGGATACACACATTTTCTAAAGCTGTAAACTCAGGCAAAAGTTGATGAAACTGAAAAATAAAACCTAAATTCAGGTTTCTGAATTTAGATAAGGATTTGTCATTTAGTTTTAAAATATTTTCGCCGTTTATGGTAAGGGAAGTTTCAGAACCTGATTTTTCGGGTTTGTCTAAAGTTCCTAAAATATGCAATAAAGTCGTTTTTCCGGCACCCGAAGCGCCAACAATCGAAACGATTTCGCCTTTTTGAATATGTAAATCAACACCTTTTAAAACCTCAAGCTTATCATAGAATTTATGTATATTTTTTGCGTGTATCATTTGAAACTGTTTTTACAAAGAAACAAAGATTCTACGGATATAAAAATGGTGTAACACAATTTTATGAGACTAGAAATGGGAATTAAGAAACAAATTTTTTTAATGGAATAATTTTTGTTTCTGGATTCTTTATAAATTCGAATGTAATCTAAAATGAATTAAGATGCAGGAAATTAAAACAATGGATGACGATAGAATCAAAAAACTACTTTTAGGTTTACTGTTTGACGGAATTGGAATGATTTCATTCAGTATTCCGTTTTTAGGTGAGTTTTCGGATGTAATTTGGGCGCCAATTGCGGCTTTTATTATGACCAGAATGTATAAGGGCAGAGTAGGAAAAGTCGCCAGTATTTTGACTTTTATAGAAGAAATAATTCCGTTTACGGATATAATTCCTTCATTTACTATTACATGGATTTATACCTATTGTTTTCAAAAGCAAAATAGGGTTGTTTAATAGTATTACAATTTTTCTAAAAATGACAAAAGACTTGTAGCAGAACAAGGAGAAAAGTATTTTTTGTCAGTTTCAGGATCTGTTGTTCCGCCGGATACAATACCTACAAGCATTCCTTTTTCATCTACAACAGGGGCACCGCTTAAGCCTCCAAATTGTTCCGGAACAATAATATCTTTTAGAAGAATACGATTGTCAATGGTTTTATAATATTCAAATTCATATACTCTTTGTTTTCCACTTTCCATTTTTCTTGTCCATCCCACAGCATATAATTTTTCTCCGGCAATTAAAGCAGAAGTTCTTATTTGCAGCGGTTTTATTTTTGAATGATTTTCTTTTATCGAAAAAAGAAGCCAGTCATTTTCATAAGTTGATTTGGCTTCTAAAAGTTCCGATTTGTTTTCATTCAACAGTTTGTCACAAATAACAATTTCTGATTTGTTTTCTAAAGGATATAAAGACCACGATTTTATATAGTTGTCAAACGCTAAGGTTTTCATGTCTTTAGGTTTGATGATTTTTAATAAATGTTTTGCCGTAACGGCGTAGGTTTGGTTATTGAATTGTAATAAAAAACCGCAGCTAAATTTTGGCTGATTTAATTTGGTGTCAAAAAAATCAATTTTATTGACCAAAGTGATTTCCTCAAAAGTTTTATTGGATACTTTTTCCTGACTTGTACATCCAGTTATAATCAGTAAAGCAAAAAAGTGGATAAGTTTCATAATTTTTGAATAGGCATTAAATGGTCATGATTATTTTAAATAAATGGCAACTTTTAAGGGTTGCCATTTATGTCAAAAAAACTATAAAAATAAACTAAACTTAATGAACAATGATCTTTTTGATATGTAATATTTCTTTTGTTTTAGAGTCAGAGAATTTTAAAATAAAAACACCTTTAGATTTTAAACTGATGTTTTCCTGAATTTTTCCTGTAATATTTCTTTTCAGGACTTCTTTGCCCAAAATGTCAAAGATTTTTAGTTCTGCATTGCTTCCGTCATTTTCCATCAAAACAGAGAAAGAGCCGTTATTTGGCACGGGCCAAACACTAAAAGAGGTATTTTCTTTGATTGATTTTTCTACGGATAGCGTAGCACTGTATCCGCTTACAATATTTACTTTTCGTGTCATGCTTGCTCCTTCATTATCTGTAACAGTAAAGTCAAAAGAACATAAACCTGTTGCGGTTGGTGTAAATTCTACGATATCTGAATTAAGAGAAGCATTTCCGTTAACCACATTAGATAATGAGTAATTTACCCCGGTTGTAAAACCCTTAGAAAGGTTTTGAATATTGATGTTGATTTTATTTCCGTCAGGCGAATCATAATGTGGCAGAGACATCCATTGTAAATAAAGGTCTAAGTTGGTGTATCCGTCTAAATCAGTATCGCTATTAGAATCTGAAAAATCTCCTGTTCCTGAATTTACATTTGTTCCATGGATAGTTTCCCACCAGTTTGGTAATCCGTCCTGATCCGTATCCCAATTTGCGTCTCGGGTAATTTCAGGATATGTTTCGTATCCCCCAGCATCAGATTCATGATCGGGGAAACCTTTTTTTCCAGACCTGTTACCTGTTACAGAATAGGTTCCTGCTAAAGTTTCATTAATCATTCTGATATCGTGATTGTCTAATTGAGGTTGTGTGCAGCCTACATCTGAAAGAACAATTTTATATGCATTCTCTGCAGATTGAGTCGTTACATAAGAAGGGAAAAAAGGTGTGGTTACAAATGTTTCATAATTAATTGTAATGCCATTTGATAACCTAGATCGTCTGCCTGATTCTTGGTTTGTTACATCAAAATACCCAGGCATAACATTCCCGTTAAAATAAGCTCTTTGCATACCAGCAAAGTTATTTTCATGATCCATAGTTAAGGCGAATTGGTGTAATTGCATGCCAGGTCCCGGTTTGTAATAATTACCAACAAAGTTTACTTCTTTAGCTCCTCCATCAGTTGTTCTTGAACCCCAGTTGTAAACTACATTATTGGTAATATCTAAATTACCGGCAAAATTATTATTGGGATCCAAACCACCAGCTAAACTCCAATTACGTCCAAAATTGTGAGCGAGTAAATTATGATGAAAACTACCTACTTTTCCGCCAATACTTGCTGCAAAACCATGTTCGCTGGTACCGTTTGGATAATTTGGATGGTTAGCTCTGTTTAAAGACTCAGAAATAAGGGAGCGTTGAAACGTAATATTTGTGGCATTACGAGAGCTAAGTCCTTCATCTGAAGTCCAGCTAATAGAACAATGATCAATGATATTATTGTTTCCCATTAGTCCCATACCTCCTGCATCGCCATTATAAGCATATCCCAATCGTACTCTTACATTTTGAACAATATTGTCACTACTTCCTAAACCTAATGAACTCCCTTTAAGTGTAATACCTTTTCCAGGTGCTGTTTGTCCGGCAATAGTAACATAAGGGTTATTCGAAACCAAACGGGATTGAAGCTGTATTAAACCCGATACATTAAAAACAATTGTTCTTGGACCAATTTCATTAGTAACGGCTTCACGGAGACTTCCAGGACCACTATCATTTAAATTAGTAACCGCTACTACTTTTCCGCCTCTTCCGCCACGGGCAAAACGGCCATATCCTTCAGCGCCGGGAAAAGCCAATTGTGCAGGACGAAAACGCCATAAATTTCCTTTTTCAATCGCATTATTGGCTAATACTTCGTCTACTCTCCAATAATAAGTTGTACCAGTGTATAATCCGTTTACTTGATAAGAAGCATTTGATTTAAGTTGGTTGCCTTTGAATTCAGCTGATGCTGTCGTAGCATTTTCAACCGCTGCTAAATCAGTTCCAAAATAAATATTGTGCGATAGAGCGTTAATGGCAGGAGTCCAGCCTAATAATACACCTCCAGAATTTAATTCGACATGTTCATCGTTATGACCTGGAATTGGATTTGTTGCCTGATTAAAAATATTCGGGGTGTTTAGTTCAATTCCGTTAAGCATTACATTTTTTACATTTTCGGTTCCTGAAGTTTCAGCTGCAAATAAAATAACAACATCTGTTCCTGCAGTTGCCTGAAAGTTTAAATAAACTGATTTTGCATCTGCTGTTTTTAAAGCTCTTACACTTGGGATTACATTATCGAAAATCAAAGTACCATTTACCGAAATATCAATAGGGCTGAATGTATTGGTTGTAGGACTGTCTACTGCATTCAAAAAAGCAAGTAAAGTGTGATTTCCGGTTGCTAAACCGCTAATTTTCAGCTCAAGTTCTCCTCCTTGGTTTGCTGTTCCGTCCTTTACGGTAACTCCATCGCTGACTAATTTTGCAAAATGAGGTGATGATAAGCCAGCTTTGTACCAATTCGTTGCTAATTGAGTTCCATTAGCACCTTTAGTAATCGTAAAAGTTACTCCGTTTTCTGTTTTAGAAGCAGTTGTTCCAGAGCCAATTATCCATGGTATGTAACCAAGTTCGTTTACTTCGGCAGGTTGTCTTCCTGATTGATCAAAATCAATTTTAACTACAGGATTTTGGGCAAAAATCTTTGTTGAAATAGTAAGGCATACAATTGCCATTACAAACGAAATTTTTATTGAATTATTAAGCATTTTAATGCGGTTTGGTGGTTAGTTTTAGTAAAATCTTGTTTTGTAAAGTTTGCTATTTCTAAAAATAAATCTATCCTGTTCTATCCTGTTCTGGTGTAGGATTGTTAATCTACTGGTAGATTTGTTTTGTATATTGTATAGTTATTCTTAAAAATACCTTGTATTGGTAGTGATTGTTGTGAAATGTTGATTTTATAGGCTTGTGTTAAATAATATTGCCGTTCTGTATATAGAAGATATAATGAAAGAAAAATAGTAAAAAAAAAGAAATCTATTTTTTTACAAATATTATCCGCTTAAATGTAATTGTTAAAGAAACAGAAGGAGTTTATTTTTTAAACAAAAATCCTAATCCTAAACTTTTAAGCATTCTCTTTTCGAAATTCCAAAAAAAACGAAATTGTCCAAAAAGAGTCCCTATTGCAACCAGTAGTACCTGATAAATAGGAAAGATGATTATTAATCGAATAAGGGTAAACCATCCGCCAAAATCTTCTTTAGTAATGTTAAGCCATTCGCAAAAAGGTCTGGACAGCCATGCAGATGCCGATCCGGTAATGGCAAAAACAATAAATATGATGACAAATTGAAAATTAGAGGTTACACCCCAGCGCTGCTTTAATCGATTCATTTTTGTTTGGAATGATTACAAATATAGTAACATTATCTGGAAGGTACGTAGCCTGCCAGTTTTTGTTTGTAAGTATTTTGAAAGTAAATCATGTAATTGTAAATAAGATAATTTACTTCGTAACCATATCTGATATGTGACTGATAATCTATAGTCATCTCGTACAAGTTAGGATTGAAGCGCTGTGGCTGTAAAACACGATTATTCCATTCGTTTACATATATCTGATTTTTATTTTCCAGATAGTTTAAAGAATAATAATTTCTGGGTAATGCCTGAGAAGAAAGCCAAAAACTAAATCCGTTGTCTATAATAATAACTTCGTACTCTAAGGAGTCATTGGCAATTCGTACGGTATCATTTACAGTAGTTTTTGTTTTAGACTCTTTTGATGCGAAAGCATTTTTTGAAGCTGTCGAGCACGCAATTACTGTCAATAGAACCATTAATATGTAAATGCATTTTTTCATAGCAAGAAAATTTTAGTCTAAAATTACGAATAATTTTGACAGATGTTTTGCTATTTAACACTTTGTATAAAGAGACATTAATGTTTTAAAAGCCATTACGGTTTTGTTTTTAATAATAAAAAGAAAAGCTGTTTTTACATTGCAAAAACAGCTTTTTATTGAATCTCGGGAATTTAGTATTTAGTATTCTTAAGGGTTTAGAATTTTTAAGTAAATTATTTTCCAAATAATTTACCAAGAAGGCTGCTAAAACCACCTTTACTGGATGCAACAGCTATGGCATCTGCGACATCAACTTTTCCATCAGCATTTTGGTCCAGTCCAAATTGCATTCCGTATTTCGAAATAGTATCCATTATGTTAGAAGCCTGACCACCGTTTCCTGAAATTGAATTAATGATATCCGAAATTTGAAAACTACCATCATTAGGATCTTTTGCTTTGTTTACCAAAGAATTTAAAATCTGCGGAATCATACTTCCGGCAACATTTGAAGAAGTATCACTGTTTAAACCAAATTTTTGCCCAAGATTTCCGGATAATTGTTGTGATAGTTGTTGAACGACAGGGTTTGTGCTGTCTATTAAGCCACCCTGAAATAAACCGGCTAATTGTTCTACGCCGCCTTCTGAAGCAATTTTTTGCAGTCCTGAAAAAATAGAACTGCTCGTTTCGTTCAATACATCTTCATTTTGCTCATTTGGAATAGCATTGTTTTTGACAACGGCATCACCTCCAAATTGCTGTACTAATTGGGTTAATTGGTCTAACATAATAGGTTATAGTTTTTAGATTGAACTCAAATTTAGTAAAAAAACAAAAGGGATTTATTAATCAGTGTTAATAAATCCCTTCAAGATTATTTAGTTATAATAAATTAACTCAATAAAGTAATAATTTGTGATGCTAATTCAGTACCAATTCTGTCCTGAGCTTCTCCTGTAGCAGCTCCAATATGTGGAGTCAATGAAATTTTAGAGTGCATCAAAATTGCCATTTCAGGTTTTGGCTCGTTTTCAAAAACGTCTAATCCTGCAAATGCTACTTTTCCTGAATCTAAAGCTTTTACCAAGGCTACTTCATCAATAACACCTCCGCGTGCACAGTTTACGATTCCAACACCATTTTTCATGATTTCGAATTCTTTCTCTCCAATAATATAACCATCCTGAGCAGGAACGTGTAAGGTAATGAAATCAGATTCTTTTAATAAAGACTCTAAGGACTGAGGAACGATTGTAGTCGTGATAGACTGACCATCAAAAAACTCCACTTTTACATCAACTGAAGGAATAAAACCATCAGCTGCAATAACTTTCATACCTAAACCAAGAGCCATTTTTGCAGTAGCCTGACCAATACGTCCAATACCAACAATTCCTAGTGTTTTTCCTCTTAATTCAGTTCCGTTTGCGTAAGCTTTTTTCAAACCATCAAAGTTTGAATCACCTTCCAAAGGCATATTTCTGTTAGAATCGTGTAAAAAACGAACACCAGAAAGTAAGTGTCCAAATACCAATTCAGCAACTGATTCTGATGAAGAAGCAGGTGTGTTAATTACATGAATTCCTTTGCTTTTAGCATAGTCAACATCAATGTTATCCATACCAACACCACCACGTCCGATGATTTTGATACCGGGACAAGCATCAATAATATCTTTGCGTACTTTGGTAGCACTACGTACCAAAACAACGTCTACATTATTTTCGTTAACAAAATTAGCAACTTGTTCCTGAGCTACTTTTGTAGTGATAACTTCAAATCCACCTTTTTCTAAAGCTAGAATTCCACTTTTAGAAATTCCATCATTGGCTAATACTTTCATTTTTTTTGATATTTAAAGATTGAAAAATTTAATAATTTAAATATTCAATCTGTTTGTTTGAATAAAGAAATAGAATGGTTTGTAGATGCAAATGAATCTTTAAATCATTCAATATTTTAATTTTTAAATCTTTGTTTCCAAAGCTTTCATTACATCTACTAAAACCTGAACACTTTCGATAGGCATAGCGTTGTAAATAGAAGCTCTGTAACCACCTACAGAACGGTGTCCAGGCAATCCTGAAATTCCAGCTTCTTTCCATAATTTATCAAACGTTTCTGTATGATCTGCGTTTGTAAGTAGGAAAGTAACGTTCATGTTAGAACGATCTTCTACAGCTGCAGCTCCTTTGAATAATGGGTTTCTGTCGATTTCATTATAAAGTAGTTCTGCTTTTGCATTGTTTAATTTTTCAACAGCAGCTATACCGCCTTTTTCTTTGATCCATTGTAATGTTAACAAAGAAACATATACAGGGAAAACAGAAGGAGTGTTGTACATACTTTCTGCTTTAATATGTTTGCTGTAATCTAACATACTAGGAATTGTTCTTCCATTTTTACCTAAGATTTCTTCCTTTACTACGACTAAAGTAGCTCCTGCAGGTCCCATATTTTTTTGAGCTCCGGCATAAATTATGTCAAATTTAGAGAAGTCTAATACACGTGAAAAAATATCAGAACTCATATCACATACAACAGGAATGTTTGTTGTTGGGAATTCTTTCATTTGTGTTCCGAAAATGGTGTTGTTGCTTGTGCAGTGAAAATAATCTGCGTCAGCCGGTATTTCATAACCTTTTGGAACATAAGTGTAATTATCGTCTTTTGAAGAACCTACGACAACCGTTTCTCCAAAAAGTTTAGCTTCTTTGATGGCTGCTGTCGCCCATGTTCCGGAATCTAAATATGCTGCTTTTCCGTTTTCTTTCATCAGGTTGTAAGGAGCCATTAAAAATGCTGTACTTGCTCCTCCCTGCAAAAACAAAGCCTGATATCCTTTGCCTGTAAGGCCTAGTAAGTCTAAAGCCAATGCACGGGCTTCATCCATAACTGCAACGAAATCTTTGCTTCGGTGCGAAATTTCAAGAATTGATAATCCTGAATTATTAAAATCTAAAACTGCTTTTGATGCTTTTTCAAAAACTTCCTGAGGTAAAATACTTGGTCCTGCGCTGTAGTTGTGTTTTTTCATGGTATAGTTAAAAGTCCAAATTTTAAAAACGCAAATTTCGGGAATACAAGCCGAAAAAGCATTAAATTATTCGCAATAATTATAATTTTTTATCCTATGTTATTAACAAAAACGATATAGTATCAATGTTGTCTGCGTAATCCCATAATTGCGGAGTCTGTGTTTTGCCAAAAGAAATACTGTTTTTAATCAAATTATTGCTTACAATACATTGAATTTGCTCAGATTCAGCCTCAAGGCGATTTTGTAAATCTTCTAAATTTTCGTAAAACTCATAAAAAACGCTTGAAATAGGAGAAGCATAACTGGAATCTTCTTTTATTGTCAAAAATCCATTATCCAGTAATTTAAAATTGCTCATTAAAAAAACAGCTTTGTTGTAGTCATAATTATTAGCATATTTTTCGTAATGAATCACATCCTGATATTTGAAAATGGCTTCAAAAAAAGTGTCAAATTTATACTCTTTCGGAACAAAAAGTTTAGATACATTTCGACATCCTAAACCAAAATAGCGAAAAATATCCTCACCTAAAGCTTGCAGATCTTCTTTAGATTCTTTACCGTTCAATACTGCAACAGAATTTCTGTTTTTACGGATAATTGAAGGCTTATCTTTAAAATAATATTCAAAATAACGTGCTGTATTGTTGCTTCCTGTGGCGATTACAGTGTCAAAATTCTCTAATTTTCCTTCCACGAAAGTGATTTTATCTTTTAAACTTTCGTCAGTAAAAATTAAATATCTGGCCAAAAATGGCAATAAATGCTGGTCATTAGAAGACGTTTTTATCAAAGCTTTATTTCCGGTAATTAAAACCGATAAAAAATCATGAAAACCTACGAGCGGAATATTTCCGGCTAAAATTAAGGCAACTGTTTTTTCTTTTTTATTGTTTTGAGCAAACTCACCAGAATAGTTGGAAAGCCATTTGTCTATATTTTCTTCAGTAAGAGCATCTGACCACGATTTTATTGCAAAATGCACTTGTTCAGGAGTGTACCATCCGTTGTGTGACTGCGAAAGCTGAATAAGGTTTATAAAATCTTCAAAAAACAAGTCATTACCTAAAACAGATTCATTTTGAGTGTTTTTTTCTTCAGAAAACTGACTCAAAAACCGACCAAGTGCTATAAAAGATTGTTTTTTTTCGTTTTGTAACATAAGTAATTTGTTTATGAAAGGTTTTGATTGTAATTTTGCACAAAAATAAGCTATATTAAGTTATAAGGCAAAGCAGAATAAAATGTTTGTGAGATCTTATAATTTTTAACTCGTAACCAAGAATAAAATGGCAATAATTATAACCGACGAATGCATAAACTGTGGGGCTTGTGAACCAGAGTGCCCAAATACAGCAATTTATGAAGGAGCTGATGATTGGAGATATAAAGACGGAACAAGTCTTTCAGGAAAAGTAATTTTACCAGACGGAACTGAAGTTGACGCAGAAGATGCCCAAACACCAATTTCGGATGAAGTATATTATATTGTACCTGGAAAATGTACAGAGTGTAAAGGGTTTCATGATGAACCTCAATGTGCTGCTGTATGCCCTGTTGATTGTTGTGTGCCAGACGATAATCACGTAGAAGATGAAGAAACCTTGTTAAACAGACAGGCGTTTTTACATGGTGAATAATATTTAAAATTATGATATAGAAAATCCTGAGTGTTGAGCTTAGGATTTTTTTTTGAAAATAATATATAATTTGTTTGTATTGAGCTGGTTTTTAATGCTTTATTTTAGTTAAATTTGACAATATTATTTTATATTTCAATAATAGCCTATGAGAAGACTAATACTTTTATTTATTCTGTTATTTAACGTTTGTATTTTTGCACAAAGTACTGAATATTCTATTATTGTAAGAGATATAGAAACACAGCTGCCTATAGAAAATGCTACGGTGTTTATCATGAAAACCAAGCAGACTTTGATAAGTAATAAAGACGGTAAAGTAACTTTTGAATTGCAAGGAGCTTCAAATGTTCAGGTTTCTGAAACTAATTATGAAAAATTAACGCTTCGTTGGGCAGTTTTAAAAGAAGACCAATTTGTAGTTTATCTTAAAAACAGCCATAATAAATTAGATGAAATTGTTGTTTCGAATGAGAAACCTCAAAAAATCCTTCAAAAAATCGTGTCTAATTCAAGGCAAAAATTAGCTGCTTCATACCGGTTAAAGGTATATGTGCGAGAGTTTTTTATGTTAGACAATAAATACTCTTATTATAATGATGGTCTTGTAAATTTTCAGTTTTCGGTTAGTCAGAAAAAAGCAACTACAACATTATTGGTAGAACAAAACAGATCTTATGGTCTGTTGCAAGCCGATATCAGTGCCGATTTGATGGGGTATAATTTGAATAATATCATGGAGAATTATTCTAATTTAAACTATTTCGATCCGCTTTTAGATTCAAAAACAAAAAAAGAATACAACTTTACAACCAAAGGACATCCTAATAATAAAAATTATTATGTAATGTCTGTAGTGCCGTTGGAAAATGCAAAAACGGCATTAGATACTTATGAAATAGTTTACGACCCTGAAAAAAAGTTAATTGTAGAATTTAGCGTTATTATTGAGCCAAAAAACCTGGCAGAGATAGCAGAAAATGAACAAATAGGTTCTAAAAATGTTACAAGGTCAATTGTAAAAGTTAATTACAGGATTGAGGGTCAGGATTATTATCTGCTGACAGCAAATGAAGAAATAGGATATGATTTGGTTTTAAAAGAAGAAATTAAAAACATTCAGGTTCGTAATAATTTTATAACAACCAGCTTCAACAGACAAAATTTTACTTATAAAGAAAGTGATGTTTTCAAAGAGAAATCACTTTTTAATAAAAAGAATAAAGTACTGACCAAATACTGGGATATTTCCGGATTTACAGCTACTGATGAAGAAAAAGGAATTATTGATTCATTAGAGTTTAAACTTTAATTCTTAAGAATAACGTATTGAAATCCTGAACTTCAAAGTTCAGGATTTTTTATTCCCGGTCAAGACGAAATAGACTCAATTGTCATTTTTTATTCTGGTTATGATAAATTATATTAATCATCATTTTACTTCTTTACGAGTTATTAAATCTTATATTTGCAAAATTTTAAGCCAAAAATTAATTAAAGACAATAAATAGAAGACCTGATTAACTCAGGATCAAATAAAATAAACAGAAACAACAGATGAAAGCAGGAATTGTAGGATTACCAAATGTTGGAAAATCAACATTATTTAATTGTTTATCTAATGCAAAAGCGCAAAGTGCCAACTTTCCGTTTTGTACAATTGAACCTAATATTGGTGTTGTAAACGTTCCGGATCCGAGAATCAATAAATTGGAAGAATTGGTAAAACCAGAGCGTGTACAAATGGCAACTGTAGATATCGTAGATATTGCAGGTTTGGTAAAAGGAGCCAGTAAAGGTGAAGGTCTTGGAAACCAGTTTTTAGGAAACATTAGAGAGTGTAATGCTATTATTCACGTTTTACGTTGTTTTGACAATGATAATATTGTACACGTTGACGGAAATGTAAACCCAATTCGTGACAAAGAAACTATTGATATCGAATTGCAGTTAAAAGACTTAGAAACGATTGAGAAACGTTTAGAAAAAGTAAAACGTGCTGCAAAAACGGGAAACAAAGAAGCTCAGACAGAAGAGGCTTTATTAAACAGAATTAGAGAAGCTTTATTACAGGCGAAATCGGCAAGAACAATTATTCCTCAGTCAAATGATGAAGAAGTTCTTATGGAGGCTTTTCAATTAATTACGGCAAAACCGGTTTTGTATGTTTGTAACGTTGACGAAAGTTCTGCTGTAAATGGTAACAAATACGTAGATCAGGTTCGTGAATTAGTAAAAAACGAAGATGCTGAAGTTATCATTCTTTCAGTAGGAGCAGAGGCTGATATTACTGAATTAGAAAGCTACGAAGAGCGTCAGGTTTTCCTTGAAGATATGGGGTTAACAGAGCCGGGAGCATCCGTTTTAATTCGTGCAGCTTACAAATTATTAAAACAGCAGACTTACTTTACTGCTGGTGTAAAAGAAGTTCGTGCCTGGACCATCAACATTGGGGCAACTGCACCACAGGCAGCTGGTGTTATCCATACCGATTTTGAAAAAGGTTTTATTCGTGCCGAAGTAATTTCATACGAAGATTACGTTCAGTACGGTTCTGAGGCAAAAGCAAAAGAAGCCGGAAAGTTCAAAGTCGAAGGAAAAGAGTATGTTGTAAAGGATGGTGATGTAATGCACTTCCGTTTTAACGTTTAATTTTTTTCTGCAAAATAGAAGAAAGAACAAAGAGAATAGATAACTGCTGGAGAAATTCAGCAGTTTTTTTTATGTCTAAAATTAAACGCATTCAATGTCAGGCTGATCGGAGTCGAAGCCCCGCAAGAAGCTCATAAAGTGCTGTCAATATGTAGGTAGGCTTCGACTCCGCTCAGCCTGACAATCTAAAAAAATTGCGTAAATCCGTGCTTTTGCAATAGCAGATCTGTAAAATTCGAGTACCATTTCGCAAACAAATTAAAAACCAGTAAAACTTTGGCTCAAAAATTGGTTACAGAAAAATCAACCAATAACTAAATCTAAAACCAATCAAAATGCTAAAAAAATCTTTCAAATTTCTGGGCTGGACACTTTTCGGAATTTTCAGTTTTATTGCCTTGTACATTTCATCAGTACTTCTAATCTCAAAAATTACAGTAAATTCGGATATGGTTCAGACAGAAGAACAAAATGCTGTTCCAGTTTACATTCTCTCCAACGGAGTTCATACCGATATTGTGGTTCCCGTTAAAAATGAAGTTAAAGACTGGCGAAGTGAAATTAAGTTCAGTCAGACGCAATCAAAAGATTCCGTGATGAATTATATTGCTTTCGGTTGGGGAGACAAAGGTTTTTATCTGGATACTCCGGAATGGTCAGATTTGAAAGCAAGTACGGCATTAAAAGCTGCATTCGGTGTAAGTTCATCGGCAATGCATACTACATTTTTTAAGCAATTAAAAGAAGGAGATGACTGCAAACGAATCCTGATTTCAAAAGAAAATTATCAAAGCTTAGTTAGTTATATTTCAGACAGCTTCAGTGATTCTCTTCATCCACAATGGATTGAAGGCCACAGTTACGGAAAGAAAGATGCTTTTTACGAAGCAAAAGGAAGTTACAGCCTTTTTTATACCTGTAATACCTGGGCGAATAATGCCTTAAAAGCTGCCAACCAAAAAGCAAGTTTATGGACGGTTTATGATAAAGGGATTTTCTGTCATTATAAATAAAAATACATGGTAAAAATGTAAAATTCGATTAAAAATCAGGAATTAAGAATCTTTGATTATTGCTTAAATTTGAGAGTATCTCAAAAAAGCAGCAAATGAAAACTCGAAATATCTTTTCAAAATTATGGTATTTATTGAAGACTACATTTCTGGAATTTAATGATGATAATGCCATAAAACTAAGTGCCGCCTTATCATATTATACCATTTTTGCATTGCCTCCTTTATTGATTATTATTATCACTATTTGTGGCTTCTTTTTTGGGGAAGAGGCAGTCACAGGTCAGTTGTATGGTCAGATAAATAGTTTGGTAGGAAATAATGCCGCAGTGCAGATTCAGGAGGCAATAAAAAATGTGCAGTTATCAGACAGTAATGTTTTTGTCACTATTTTCGGGGTCGTGATGCTGCTAATAGGGGCTTCGGGAGTTTTTGCCGAAATTCAGAGTTCCATTAACTACATTTGGGGATTACGGGCGAAACCCAACAAAGGTTTAAAAAAGTTCATTCAAAACCGATTGATGTCATTCTCCATGATTGTTTCAGTAGGGTTTTTAATGCTGGTCAGTTTAATGCTCAATGCTACTCTGGATATTTTAAACGCAAGACTAAAATTATATCTGCCGGATAGTACTGTATATCTGTTCTATGTTATCAATATTTTTATTGTTTTTGCGAGTATCACTTTGCTCTTTGCCATTATATTCAGAACATTACCCGACGGTAACATAAAATGGAAAGATGCTTTTATCGGAGCAGGCTCTACAGCCATTTTGTTTATGGTGGGTAAATTTGCAATTGGGGTTTATCTTGGCAGTTCTACAATTGCGAGTGTATATGGTGCTGCCGGATCGGTGATTATAATTTTGGTTTGGGTCTATTATTCGGCTATTATTTTATATTTTGGAGCTGAGTTTACCAAAGTTTATGCAAAAACTTTTGGTGGAAATATTTCTCCAAATGATTATTCGGTAGAAATTAAGAAGGAAATTTTTGAAATTCCTAAATAAAAGACTGGGTGCATTTTTAACACCCAGTATATCCATTATAGTTATTGGTATCTTTTATCAGTCAGGGTTTTCATAAACGCTACTAAAGCTGATTCTTCTTTTTTGGTTAGTTTAAGTTCATCAAAAGGAAGCGTTTGATTATCTACTGCGTAGCCCAGACCTTTTCCACCTCCTTTGTTATAAAAATCGACAACTTCTTCTAATGATGTAAATACACCATTGTGCATATAAGGAGCAGTTTTGGCAACGTTTCGAATGGAAGGTGTTTTAAATGCATTCTTAAGCTGATCCATTTTAAACTGATTGTATTTTCCTAAATCAGGACTTATTTCTTTGGCGGTTTTATCTTTTGGGGTTCCTATTACTTCCTGTTCGGTTTTATTGTAATTTGGAGGTACTGTTCCATTAAATAAAGGTATGAAATGACAGGTAGCGCATTTTGCTTTTCCGGCAAAAAGATTAAATCCGAGTTTTTCCTCTTCGCTAAAATCATTTGATTCACCTCGCATGTATAAATCAAATTTGGAATCAAAATTATTCAACGAACGAATGTAAGAGGCAATTGCATTTTGTAATTGCCACTCTTCGATTTTATTGCTTTTAGGAAAGGCTTTTTCAAATAAAGCCTTGTACTTTTTGTCATTATTGATTAGAGGAATAATCTGTGTGAATGAACCATGCATTTCCTGTTCATTTTGTACGACATCTACGCTTTGTTTTTCCAGATCAATTTGTCTTAAATCCCAAAACAAGGCATTTTGTAAACCCGCATAAGTAAGAGTCGGTGTATTTCTCGGTAAATCGAAACCATCTAAGGAAAGATTTGTTTTAAGTCCGTCAGTAAATGCTTTTTCAGGAATATGGCAGGTTGCGCAGCTTCTCTTTTGATCTTGTGAGATTGAAGTATCGTAAAACAATTGATTGCCTAAAGCAACTTTATCCTCAGAATAAGCATATTCTGTAGAGGGAATAAAAGCATTAACATTGAAAGCGTTTTTTTCAAAAAGAGTAGCAGTATTTGGATTGATTGCACTGTTTTTATTGACATTTGTAATGTTGTTTTGCTTTTGCAATTCAAAAATTGTTTTCGAAATTACATTCAGATATTCTTTAATGAATGTGGCTCTGTCAAAAGTATTAAAGACTTTGTTTTTAGAGCAATATGAAATGCTGTTTGAAATTGTCTTTTTTAATTGTGACTTTAAATCGATGGATTCCTTAGAATTATTTTTGCAGGTTTTTAAAACAATAGTTTCAATCGAAATCAAAGCAGGAGCAACTTCATTTATTGATTCCTGTGCTACAGGTGAATCAAAACCGGTGATTCCTAATGTTAAAATTCGGTAGACCTCAAATCGGGCAGCATCGATAATATGTTTTTCTTGAATAGTTATGGCATCCAAGTGTTGTTTTACCTGTACAATATTAGCGCGCATAATCGCTATTTCTTTAACTAAATCTGTTTTGTTGTTTGTGTCATATTCAGGAAAAATAAGCTCTTCGATAACCTGAAAGCCATTTGGAGGCAAAAACTTATTCTCTTCAACTTCAAGCTCATCTAAAGCGGGACCATTAATAAATCTCGCCGTTTCAGGCACGAAATATTCAATAGCCCATTCTGCTTTTTTATATAAATTTCTGGTTTCTTTAAAACAATCCTGAATTTTTTTAAAATCATTTTCGTTTTCAGCAATCTTTTTGAAAAGGGTTATTTTGTTTTCAAGTTTTTCCAGGTCGATTAGAAGATCCTGCTTTACAGAAGTTTCTGTTTTTTCTTTTGTACAACTGGTAAACAAAATCAAAATAGAGAAGAGAATAGAAAAAAATATTTTTTTGATTAAATCAATTTTCATTGGAGAATACTTTAATAAATAGCAAAAACAACCCAATAGGAAATTGGATTGTTTTTGTTGTAATTGTTGTAAAATTATCTTTGTACGTTACGAATAATCACTGTTTGTCCACCTTCTGTATTTGAGGTTAAACCGCTTCCGTCAGCATTTTTGAAATCATTGTTTACCCAGGTGTGAGGGTGAATATTTACAATGAAAGTATTTGGAACACCAATTACATCTGATATATCTTCCATTGCACCATATTCCCAGCTTCCAAGACGATTGTTATTTGCTGTGTTGTAAAGTGTATTCCAGGCAGCATCAGTACGTTTATGATTCATATTCAGCCAAGGCTTGTTCACTTTCGAAGTAATATTGTATTGCCAGATATAAGAATCATGTTTTGCATCCGGATAATAACTGTCTCCATCTTCCTGAATGTAAACATAGTTTTCAGTTACACAAAGGTTATCCGGATTGATAACACCTGTACCAGGAGTAGAATCACCTTCAACAACTAATTCAAGTTTTCCTTTTAAAGGATCTTTTTCATCCAAAACCAATTTATATACTCTTCCCCACATTGTATATCCTTCTACAGGAGTAGTTCCGTTTGAAGACTGACCCGTAGCGGTAAAATAAACTT
Organism: Flavobacterium pectinovorum; assembly: GCF_022802975.1. Lineage (GTDB taxonomy): Bacteria > Bacteroidota > Bacteroidia > Flavobacteriales > Flavobacteriaceae > Flavobacterium > Flavobacterium pectinovorum_B. The sequence goes on along the minus strand of NZ_JAFEVZ010000005.1, from coordinate 174,485 downwards.
CTCTGTTGTTTTTTGCTGATCCTTTTCTGTAATCAATATCTTCAACTCTTGAAAAACGGATTGCTTTTAAGTCATTTACTTTAGTATTGATTTCAGCTCCGGTTATATTTTTGGCATTTGGAATTTCAACAAAAGAGACATCAAAAGAATTTCCAACAGTCATTGTCGTTTCTACCTGAACGTTATCATTTCTTTTTAAAGCGTATAATTTTCCATTATTTAAATCTCCGACAGTAGAAACGTACATAATAACCTGACCCGCACTAGCATGTGAAGCCGCATATGATTGATCTTCTCCCATGATAATAACACTTTTGCCAGGATATGCTTTTTTTGTTAACGGAACAGCGTTTTCCATACTCGCTTTTCCTAAAGCAGGTAAAACCCTGTCTTTTCTACTTTTGTCGTTTGCAGTCCCAAAAGGATCTACACCATGTACCATGCTTTCCTGTCCGCTTTCTCCGGCTGTTAAAAATATTGGTCCAAAACCATGAATATCAGGTGTTGCTAAGGTAGCGGAACAAAGTCTTGTTTGTCCTCCAGCAGCATCCACAATATAATCCCCTTTTACAGGTTTTAAAGTTTTGTCAAAGTACACTCTCGAAACGGATTGTATAATTTCGTGGTTGGTAATCATTACATAACCATCACCATTTTGATTTTTCATAAATCCGGCTCCGTCAGGCTGACCTGCGTAAATGAAAGAAGGACTTTCCGGCAATACATCAGTTGTAGCGATTAAGGTTGAAATTTGTAAATTTTCGAAGCCAGGCTGTGCAAATACAAATGCCGGAACTTTAGATTTTGTAGTAAAATCAATGTTTTTGTTTGTTTTTTCGCCTTCATCGTCATTTTGACAGCTAATTACAGAAAGACCTGTAATTCCAAGTAAGGCAATAGATTTTAAAAAATTAAATTTCATAACTGTTTTTTGTTTTTTTTGAATAAGGCAAAGCTATGCCCCGAAAACAAAATGTGTGTTATGTTAATTTTTTCTTATTGCTAATAAATAAGAAATACTATATTAGTAAATCGTAAATTTTGGCTTCTAATGTAAATTTAAACTTCTTAAAATATCTTAAACTTATTTGAATAGCTGGTTTAAGGAAATCTCTTTTTTCTCCCTGAGTTTTTTTACAATTTTCAAAAAAGCGATGGCTGTAATATAAGCGTCTCCTAATGCGGTATGGCGGTCTTTTTTAGAAATATCAAATTTATCCGCCAGATCATCAAGAGAGTAATGGTCTTTTCGTTCAAAAAGATGCGATTTGATTAACGTTTTTTTATACAAAACTCCAGTATCGAGTGATTTGTTTTTTAATTCCGGCAAGCCATTTCTTTCCAGAGCACGGTTAATCATCGTGATATCAAAATAGGCGTGATGCGCAATAATGACAGCATCACCCAAATAATCTGCAAACTGTTTTAAAGCTTCGGATTCTGATGGACGTTTTATAACAAAATCTTTTAAAATACCATGAATCTGAGCAGTTGATTCATCGTAATGATCCTGTTCTATATAAACCTCAAAACTATCCTGAACTGAAATGGTGCCGTTTTGTAATACCAAGGCACCAATACACAAAATACGGTCGTTTGTAAAATCAAATCCTGTTGTTTCGGTATCTAGAACGACAAAACGTGTTTCTTCGATAGTGATGTTTTCATCGAAAAAGTTTTCTTCTTCCTTTTGCCAAAAATTAAATAAACTCATTTTTATACAATATTTGAAACATTAAAACGTACCGAAATTAATTCCTGAAGTTCCTTAATGGTTTTAAAAGTCCTTTTTAGTTTTATTTTCTCCATTTTCGAAAGGGATTCCAAAGCGATAAACTGCCCCGAATCATGATGTAAAAGCCCTTGTTTGGTTCTGAATTTCAATAAGGCTTTAAACGAATAGGAACACGATAAGTAAAGTTCGCTATTTTGCGGTTCCAGTTCGGCCAGTTTTTCAAAACGTTCCGCTGTGTTGCTGATCGATTTTACGGAGTGCGATAAAATCAAAACCCTTGCAGCATCTGTCAACGGCATTAATGCTCTTCGTTTAATATCGAACTGATCTTTATTGGCGCCATCCTGTTCCACTAAAAACTGTCTGAAGAAACCGGTTGGAGAAGGACTCTGTAAAGCACCACTCACCAAATGAACATAAAAAATAGGATTGGCTTTTACATTTTCAAATATCGAATCGGATAACTGATCTACAATTTCGCGATTGCCATATTTTACACTGTAATCAAAAAAGATAAACGATAACAAGACTTCATTTTTACCCGGATTTTTAATCCAGTATGCCACCTGATCCTTCCATTCGTCCAGACTCATGCACCATTTTGGATTAGACGCCATCATTTCGGCAGGGCAATATTCATAGCCAATAGTAAAAAGTCCTTTGTTGATGTAGGTTGCTAATTTTAGAAAATAAGCTTTGGTTTCATCTTTAAAAACTTCCGATACATTTTCATATACAATCGCATTGTCCTGATCAGTATGCAGCATCTGCTCGTCACGACCCTGACTTCCTAGTGCAAGCCATGTAAAATTTACAGGAGGAGGGGTATTCATTTTTTCTAATGAAATATCAATAACACGGGTTACGCAGGCATCATTTAATTCGGTTATGATTTTTGTAATCAGTGTCATCGGGATATTTTGGTCAAGGTATCCCTGTAATAATTGCATAATTCTGGCTCTGATTGGCTTGATTTCCTTAACTTTTGTGGTTCTTTTTAAAGCCTTAATCAAAACTGCCGGATTATTTCCAAGTGAAACCATGAGGTCGTGTTTCGATAAGATTCCTACAGCCTTTGTATTTACTGTTCCGTCTTTGGTAAGGCACAAATAACTGATATTGCTTTTAATCATAGCCATCTGAGCCTCGGTAACCGTCATTTTTTTAGAATACGTAATCACGGGCGATGTCATAATCGTTTCGGCTGTTGTGGTAATAGGATAATCGCCTGAAACGATTTTGTTGCGTAAATCTTTATCGGTAATAATTCCAATTGGAAGCATTTCATCAACAATTAATATCGCTCCGACTTTTTTCCTGGTCAGGATTTTAGCGATTTCTTTTGCCGTGGTTGAGGGACCGCAGGTAACAATTTTTTTCGAAAATTTTATAGGCTGTAAATCAAATACTTCTTTGTCGGTATTCTGTTCATGCTGCGCAATAACTTCTCCGTATAAATTGTTTTTATGAACTTCTGAATAGGGGTTTTTAGTATTCGAGGCATAACTTTCAATAAGGAAATTACCAATGGCTTTGTTTTCTAAAGCATACGGCTTAAAAACGGCAATCGGAATCGCATATAAAATACTCTCTTCATAAGTACTGGCTTCCATGACATAATTCTCCTGTGCCAGAAGCGGCCTCAGTCCAAAAATATCCCCTTCATCACACATGTCGAGTGTTTTTTGATTCTTTTTAAGGGCAATCGCTCCTTTGTGAACTACATAAAAAGATTCATGTGTCTTTTCATTCTCAGAAAAAATCACCGAATCCTTTTCTTTATATATGATTGAAATCTGCTCCGATAATTTTTCAAGATCTTTTTGATGCAAAAGATTAAAAGGAGGGAAGTGCTTCAAAAAGTCAGCAACTCTATGTGAAATGGTATTTTTCATATTTGGATTAAGTTCTAAATTTTAGAATAGAAACAGAATTGTAAAAGAAACACATTTAAGTTTTTATTCAAATTATATTTTGTAAAAAATCAGGTTTATTTGTTAAACAAAAAAAGCTCCGCAAGGGAACTTTTAAATTTTAGTTATGATTTTTTCTTTCGAATCCGCATATTAATAAATTCTACAGCCAGAGAAAACGTAATAGCAAAATACAAATAGCCTTTAGGAATGGCGCCAATATGTTCACCAATCAGAGCGGCATTGGATAAATGCATACTTTCGGTAATCAGCATAAATCCAATCAGGATTAGAAACGAAAGACCCAATATTTGAATGGATGGATTTGCATTAACGAAATTACCCACCGGAACAGCAAAAAGCATCATAACAATAACAGAAATTATGACTGCCGTAATCATGATAGTCAGCGCACCTTCAACGCCATTGGTCATACCTACAGCAGTTAAAATGGAGTCCACAGAGAAAATCAAATCGATCAACAAGATTTGTACAATAACATTCGAAAAAGATTTCTTTGCAGCAGTCTGTATGTTTTTTTCTTCGTCTCCTTTATGATCCACTTTTTCACTGATTTCTTTGGTGCTTTTATAAATCAGGAACAAACCTCCCAGGAATAAAATAATCGCCTGTCCGGTAAAATCAGCTTCAAACCAGTTCCAGTGAATACTGAAAACTGTTGCTTTCATGGCAATTAAATACGAGATTCCCAACAACAAGGCAATTCGCATAAACATGGCTAAAAACAAACCAATCCGGGTTGCTTTTTTGCGGTCCTGTTCAGGGAGTTTTCCTGTAACGATCGAGATGAAAATGATATTGTCAATTCCCAGAATAATTTCCAGAAATGTAAGCGTCAGTAATGCAATTAAGGCATCAGGGTTTAAAAATACTTCCATAGTAAATGTTAATTTACATTCAATTTACTATTTTTATTCGATTTTAAAAACTTTTCCTCGCTGTTTCTCTTCAGAACCCACCATTCCAAATTCAAACGTATAAGAATCTTTCGATGTCGTTAAAATTTTCATGCTGATGGCTTTTTCCTCCGCCATATTTTTTGGGTGTTTTTTCTGTAAAACATATTCGCAGTCACTTACCCAGCGAATTGTTGCGGTATCAGTTTTTCCTTCAAAAGTTTCAATTTCAATACTGTCTTTACGTTCAAAAAGCGTTGTTTTTTTAATGCCGTTTACTTCAAACTCAAATTTGAATTTGCCGTTTTTAAAGTCTTTACAGTTGTGTTCTGCATTATAACACGATACCAAAGCAAGTATGAGGAATAAGAATATAATTTTTTTCATTTTAAATAAGTTGTTTTATAAGGAGCTGATTCCTGCTGTCCGCTATATCTTTTGTGACTCCCGATAGCTATCGGGACGCCACAAAAGGATGTCGCTTCCATCAGGGCTAGGGCAGTCGTTTTCATCAGGTAGAATTTTAAAAGAGAGAAGTAATTATTTCAATCTATTCAATTCATCATCAGTAAAATTTTTAATTTCTTTTTCTTTGGCAAACTTTTCGGCGTTGTAATTTCCGGATTTATTTTTCGGAATCGACAAACTGTCCCAGGAGCTGTTTTTCAACTGTTTCGCATAAAAAACAATCTGCCCGATATGATACGGATAATGCGCCAATTGCCGATTAATAGCTTCAATAACCGTATGGCCTTCATTTCGAATGTAAATGATATCCGAAAGCTGTTCCGGTTTCAAATTGTTTAAAGCGCTAAAAAATACATTCCAGCCTTTATTCCACGTTTCCAGAGCCTCCTCTTTTGACTGTAAATCATTTTCGAATTCGGCATCACGATTGCGCCATTCTTTTTCTCCATCCGAAGTCAAAAAATCTGTCCATCTCGACAGCATATTTCCCGAAATGTGTTTGATAATAGTCGCAATACTATTGGTGTCTTCGTTTAAAGCAATAAAAAGCTGTTCGGATTCTAATTGATCGATGGCTTTTTCTCCCAGCATTTTGTAATACAAAAATTGCTTTTTAACACTTTCTAAATAAGATTCATTAGCCTCCATAATTCATACAATTTTAATATCATACTTATCTAAAAGTCCCACTATTCCCTGATTAGAAAATTGTGCTTTTCGCATCGGGTTAAATTCGGGATCAATTTTATAATTGTAAGCCGTTCTAAAATCAACAGCAGCCAATTGTGTATCATTAAAAATGGCACCATCGAGATCACAATTATCAAATACCGAACTCGTTAAATTGGTTCCTATAAAAGTAACTTCCCTAACAGAACAGTTTATAAACTTGGTTTTTGGCATTTTTTTGTTGGAGAAAATAGCGTAATCTATGGTACTTTCTTCAAAATAAACCTGAAATAAAAAGTCATCACATTCGTTAAAAGCAATTCCTAAAAGTTTACAGTTTTTAAAAGTCACATTCTTTAAACTTGTTCCCGCCAGACTGGTCATCGACAAGTTACAGTCGATAAACTCGCAGTCTAAAAAAGTATTGTAAGCAAAATTGCTGTTGGAAAAATCACAGTTTTTAAAAACACAATCTTCAAACTCCCGATTGTTTATTTTCTTGTCAATATAAATGACCTTTTCGAATGTTTTTTGAATGTGAATCAGGCTTTCCATTTTTGTAGATAAAAGATAAGATTTTTAATTTAAAGATAAGATTTAACCCAACAGGTTTAAAAAACTGTCGGGTTTGTTTAAGTAACTAATTTAGTCATTAAACAAACCTTTCATGATAATTTTTAATCCATAAAAAATTAAAAACATGGCACTTAAACAGGCAACAATACCAATTCCTAAAACCAGATAATGCCAATCGGTATGCTGATTCATGAATGCATTATAGATGAGTGTGGGACCAATAAACAGCAATGGCAATGCACCGGTTAAATATTTAATCCCTTTTCCTAATAATTGTTTATTTGTTGCCATTTTTAAAATGATAGTTGCATGCCTATTCCGTTTCTATTCGTTATGATATTCATCTTGTCAATTGAAAATCCAACTTTCTTTGGTTCTAATGAGTTGTTGTAACCATCAATTGCAGCGTCAATTTTTTTTGTTCGACCGGATAGAACCGGTATTGAAATTAAAGTAGCCGCTAAACCTACATAGGTAAGAGCTGTTGGGTATTTAACATCTTGTGTTAAACCTCCTACCAAGTCACCAGCAGTTAATCCGAGTCCAAATCCTAATAGAAATCCTCCCACGGCACTTTTTGTTCTACCTTCAGTATATGAAGCTAAAAGCTCCGGGTGTGAGGCTAAAAGTTTTTTTACTTCATTATTAGAGATCTTTTGGTTATTTGAATCTAAGATTTTGCCGTTTTTGTGATGAAGTTGTTGCGAAAAAGAACAAACTGAAATTAATAGTAATAATACAATAGTAATAGTTTTCATTTGATAACAGGATATGGTTAAGATTAAAAATGAGTTTGTATTTATTTATTGAAATTATCAACAGCATTTCTCACACTGCCGTATTTTTTCAATAATTCTGAAGCTTCTTCATACGAAACCGGAATTTCTCCCATAATCATTTTCACTCCGCGATCCACCAGTTTGCTGTTGCTCAACTGCATATCGACCATTTTGTTGCCTTTTACTTTTCCAAGCTGAATCATGGATGCGGTTGAAATCATGTTTAAAACCAATTTTTGTGCAGTTCCGGCTTTCATTCTCGAACTTCCGGTAACAAATTCCGGTCCTACAACAACTTCTACAGGGAATTTTGCCGTAAGTGCCAAAGGACTTCCTGCATTGCAGGTAATACAGCCTGTAGCAATATTATTTTCGTTACAGGTTTCCAGACCGCCAATCACGTAAGGAGTAGTGCCCGAAGCCGCAATTCCAATCACGATATCATTTGAGTTGATGTCGTATGCCTGTAAATCAATCCAGGCTTGTGTGGCATTGTCTTCGGCATTTTCTACTGCACGACGAATGGCTGTGTCACCGCCTGCAATAATTCCGTTTACCAAATCAAACGGGACACCAAAAGTTGGCGGGCACTCAGAAGCATCTACAACACCCAGACGACCTGATGTTCCGGCACCGATGTAAAAAATACGTCCGCCCAATTTTAAATTTGCGACAGTCTGCGCAACTAAAGCTTCGATTTGCGGTAATGCTTTTTCGACAGCGTTAGGTACCGTTTTGTCTTCGTTATTAATATTAGTCAGCAGTTCGTGAACAGACATTTTTTCTAAATGCTCGTATTTTGAAGATTGTTCGGTTGTTTTTGTAAACGTCATTGTGTTTTTTAGTATCAAAGTTGCAAAGTCTCAAAGTTACAAAGATTTTTGTTTCTTTTTGGGATGATTTTGACTGATTTACGGTTGCGTGAGGGATAAAAGCAAACTACCGAAGTAGTGCGGATAGCCCGACCTTATTTACGAAAGGCGCATATAAGCGGTTTGTTAAATAGCGCCTTTTGTAAATAGGGTCACGCCCAAATTATAATAAAAAGGCTAATAGAATACCAAGAACAATCATGGAAACTTTGGCAACATTAAATTTATGTCCTTCGCTGCTTTCGAAAATAATGGTTGATGAGATGTGGAATAATATTCCGATTACGATTGCGGTTATTTCAGTATAATAATCGTTTAAAAAAGGTAAAAAGTCTGATGCTACAGTTCCTAGTGGAGTCATGATTGCAAAAGTAAGCATGAAAGCAAAAATGGCTTTTTTGTTGAGGTCGGCATTGATGAAAAATGTCGTTAAAATCACGGCAATCGGCAAATGGTGAATCGCAATTCCGATAGCTAAACCATGATGATGGCTTACCGGAAAACCTTCTAAAAAGGCATGAATACAAAGGCTGATGAAAAGAAGCCACGGAATCTGGGACATTTTTGCGTGCCCGTGTACGTGTCCGTGTTCTGCGCCTTTTGAGAAAAACTCAAGAATGATCTGGAATAAAATTCCGACCATGATAAACAGTCCGATATTATGGTTGTGGGATTCGTAAACTTCAGGTAAAAGATGCATTACGGTTAGCGACAATAAAAAAGAACCGCTAAATGCAAGCAATAATTTAAGATTGGTTTTGTTTTTTGGTTTTATGAATAAAGCCACTATGTAACCTAAAAGGACAGAGAATAAAGGTAATAGATAATTCATTTTTTATTGTTTAACCGTTGATTTGTTTAATCGGTTAATTGTTTTTTTGTTCAGCGATTAAACGGTTAAACAATTAAACGATTCACCAATTTTATTTAAAAATCATGATTAATCGTTCGCTTTCGGTTTTATGGAATTTTTTGAGTTTGTAATCTCCAAAAATATCCAGGAGATAAATACCGGCTTCATCCATTAAATTTTGAAAATCTTGTAATGTTAGCGCTTTTACTTTTTCTGTAAAATGGAATTTTCGACCCTGATCTTCAAAATCAATTTCTTTAAAAATATGACCGTCTTCTACATATCTTTTTATGTTGAAATCAATTCCGTCAACGGTTTTAACTTCTTCGGGAACTAATGTTTCAATTACCTGAGTCACATTCATAAAATCAATTACGGCAAAACCATATTCGGATAAACTTTCTTTAATTGCTTTTAAGGTAGTCAGATTATCGTCGTCATTTTCGAAATAACCAAAACTGGTAAACAAATTGAAGATTGCATCGAATTTTTCCTCAAAAGGTTCACGCATGTCGTGTACTTTAAAATGAAGTGTTTCGTTGCTGTTTTTACTGGCTTCTGTAATGCTGTTTTCAGACAAATCGGCTCCTAAAACGTTAAAGCCTAGTTGATTTAAATAAATAGAATGGCGACCTTTTCCGCAGGCTAAATCCAGTACTTTTGCTTTTTCAGGCAAGTTTAGATAATGTGTCAGGTTGTCCATGAAAACCTGAGCTTCTCTGTAATTTCTATCCTTGTACAAAATATGATAATACGGAGTATCAAACCATGAAGTAAACCAATTTTCGGTGTTACGATCCTGATTAGGTGTTGATGGGTTAGGCGTTTCAGACATTTATTCTATTTCAATTAATTCAAAGTCCGGCAAATTTAGTGTATTTTTGCCGAAAAATAACTATTTCGCAATGATACTGTAAAGATACACTGCTATGCATCTCTGTGAATGATGTCTTTACGAATGGTTTTTTTTAATACAAAAATAAAGATGGAAGAAAATTTTAGAATGATTGCCAAATGTTTTTTTGGTTTTGAAGAAATATTAGAAAAAGAATTGCGTGATCTTGGTGCTCAGGATGTCGAAAAAGGAGTGAGAATGGTAAGTTTTAAAGGGGATAAAGGTTTTATGTACAAAGCCAATTTGTCACTTAGAACCGCTCTTAAGGTTTTAAAACCAATTTACTCATTCAGAGCCAATAATGAGCAGGCATTGTACAAAGGAATTTCGGGTGTCAACTGGTCAAAATTGCTGAATGCCAATCAGACTTTTGTAATTGACGCTACGGTTCATTCTACTTATTTTAATCATTCTGAATTTGTCTCGCAAAAATGTAAAGATGCGATTGTAGATCAGTTTAGAGAAAGAACAGGTCAACGCCCGAGTATTGATAAAGCTTTTCCGGATTTACGAATTAATGTTCATATTGACAAAGATCAGGTGTCTGTAGCTTTGGATACTTCCGGGAATTCACTGCATCAGCGTGGTTACAGAACCGCTACGAATATTGCTCCTATTAACGAAGTTTTGGCGGCAGGAATTCTTTTGCTATCTGGCTGGGATGGGCAAAGTCACTTTTTGGATCCAATGTGCGGATCCGGAACTTTTTTGGCAGAGGCTGCTATGATTGCCTGCAATGTTCCGGCAAATATCAACAGAAAAGAATTTGCTTTTGAAAAATGGAAAGACTGGGACAATGATTTGTTTGATAAAATCGTTGACAGCCTGATGAAAAAAACAAGGGAATTTCATTATACCATAAAAGGTTTTGACAAAGCGCCAAGTGCTGTAAGCAAAGCCAAAGACAACATCAGAAATGCAAATCTGGAAGATTATGTAACGATTTCTGAAGATAATTTTTTTGATACTGAGAAAGCAGTTGAAGGGAAATTACATATTGTATTCAACCCTCCGTATGATGAGCGTCTGGATATTCACATGGAGAAATTTTATGCTAATATTGGCGACACTTTAAAGAAAAACTACCCGGGAACGAACGCCTGGTTTATCACGGCAAATCTTGAAGCTTTGAAATTTGTAGGACTAAAACCTTCGAGAAAAATCAAACTTTTTAACGGAAGCCTTGAAGCCCGTTTGGTAAAATACGAAATGTACGAAGGAAGTAAAAGAACTAAATTTCAGCAATAAGGTTCTAAGAGGCTAAGTTTCTAAGGTACTAAGGAATTTGGCTTGCGAAAATTAATGATACCATAATTTTAGGTTCAGGATTTAAGTTCTAAAAGGAAACCTTAGTATCTCAGAACCTTAGTAACTCAAAAAAAAATGACAAAACTACAAATAAGAGCTTTTTTATATCAATTGGGATGTTTCGCAATTTTATTTATTCTTGGAAGATTTATAATTGCAGAGTACTCCGGATTAACCGGAATCTGGATTCCGATGACCGCATTTATTGTGGCAACTTTGATAGCTCCTCAGTTTAAAGCGTTGAAAACCAAAGATGGTGAAAAGCTTTTTATGAAATGGATTTTCATAAAAGGAATTAAGGAAATAGGATAGTTAGTGATCTTAAACTTCTAACTAAAGAAAAGCCACGAATTCATTATTTAGTATGAATTCGTGGCTTCTTTGTTTTTAGAAATGAAATTATTTCTTAGGAGCTTTTTTTTCTGTTTCCGGAATTATTACTTTCTTTTTATAAAGAGGAATAAAATAGGAAACGGTATAATTAAAACCTACGCCAAAGTTTCCGTCATAAGTTCTGTTAAATCCGGGAATATACAGGTTTTCAAAGTTATCAGGTTCTTTATTAGCCAGAAGCATTTTTAACTGAACACCAAATCCCACAAAAACATTATTAAAAACTTTGGCTTTCATTCCTAAAGCAACTTCTGCCCAGGCTGCTGTTAAGCCGGTATATTTTGTTCCGTCTGCAACAGGTGGTATTTCGCCCCAATATTGGCTTGAATTATAAATTTTATAATGGTTTAATTGCTGGCTGAAAGTACTAAATCCACCTCTTAAGCCTACAGAAATAATGTTTTCCATATCCAGCCAGTTGTTGTATAAATTATAGTCGAAACCTCCTTTTATATAAGTTCCGGTGGCAGTTGAATTTAATCTGTCATCATCGGTGGTTTTATCTTCTATACCAAGTTCGGCCGCTAAGTAATAATTTTTGGTAAGGCGAAAATCACCCACAAATTCTACTCCTTTATAGTCTTTATCGTAAAAACCACGAGTAAGTTTATACAAATCTACCCCTACACGTAAGCCGTAACGGTCTTTTTTTACAGGAACGCTGTCTGCTATCGTTTCTGTAACAGCTTTGGTAGTTTTGGATTTTGGTTTTTCCTGCTTGATTTCTTTTTTTATTGTATCGGTAGTGATTTCCTGAGACTGAACAAGAAACACTGTAAACAATAAACAAATACTAAAAAAATACTTTGACATGTGTTTCATTTTCGAATTCAATGTTAGGATTATATACTCGAACATCCTGCATCCAAATACCATCATTACCGGAATCATTTTTTACAAATGGATTTTGGGTGTTTAATCTGTAAATTGTTTTAAAACCACAGGCTCTTGAAACATATATATTTTGTCTGCTATAATTAAATGTTATTTCATCAGTATTTGCCAGTTCAGGATTAGAACTGTCAGAATTTAAAATAAAAGAAAAAGTTGTGCTGTCTTCATTTATCTTTAACGGAATAGCAATTGAATCACCGCTTGTGAGATATTTGGTTATTTCAGTTCCTCCTTCGTTAAAGATAACACCTTCAGGCTGGTCTTTGCCGGTTACTTTTAAACGGGTTACACTTTTCTTTACAGAAGGAGTGGTAATGTCATAAAAAGAAATAATAAGCCGGGGAGTGGTAGGTGTATTTGCATCACAAATATCATCTTTCTCACAGCTTGATAATCCAAACGTAAAAACCAATAAAAAATACAGTATTTTTTTCATTTATAATTGTATTATCGAAGTTCTAAAAGTACAACATTTTCTACGTGGTGTGTTTGTGGAAACATATCAACAGGACGAACTCGTGTTACTTTGTATTTTTCATCCATTAAAGCCAGATCTCTTGCCTGAGTTGCAGAGTTACAGCTTACATAAACTACTTTTTTAGGGGCGATTTTTAAAATTTGTTCAATAACATCTTTGTGCATTCCGTCTCTTGGCGGATCGGTAATAATAACATCCGGTTTTCCATGCTGTGCGATAAAGGCTTCGTTAAAAACTACTTTCATGTCTCCAACAAAAAACTCGCAATTCGTAATATTATTGCGTTCAGCATTTGCCTTAGCATCTAAAATTGCTTCCGGAACACTTTCTACACCAACTACTTTTTTTGCTTTTTTCGAAACAAATTGTGCGATAGTCCCGGTTCCTGTATATAAATCATACACCGTTTCTTCGCCGGTAAGTCCTGCAAAATCGCGTGTTATTTTGTATAATTCGTAAGCCTGGTCTGAGTTGGTCTGGTAAAATGATTTAGCATTAATGCTAAATTTTAAACCTTCCATTTCTTCCAGAATATAATCTCTTCCTTTGTAAAGCTTTATATCCTGATCGTAAATAGTATCGTTTGCTTTTGAATTGACCACATATTGCAAAGATGTAATTTGCGGAAATTTTTCGTAAAGATGATCTAAAATCAATTCACGGTTGGTTTTATCATTTTCGAAAAACTGAATTAAAACCATAATCTCGCCTGTCGAGGCTGTACGAATCATAAAAGTTCTCAATAATCCCGAATGTTCTCTCGGGTTAAAGAAATCTAAATTATTTTCGTTTGCAAAAGCTCTGATTTCGTTACGAATAGCATTTGATGGATCTTCCTGTAAATGACATTTGGTAATATCCAGAATTTTGTCCCACATTTTAGGGATATGAAAACCTAATGCATTTCTGTTGCCTAAATCTTCAGTGCTTTCAATCTCTTTTTCGGTTAACCAACGGCTGTTCGAAAAAGAAAATTCCATTTTGTTTCTATAAAAAAACTGTTTTTCAGAACCTAAGATATCTTCAAATTCCGGTAATTCAATTTTTCCAATTCTTTGCAGGTGGTTTTTTACTTCATTTTGTTTGTAATACAACTGTTGGCTGTATTTCATATTTTGCCATTTACATCCGCCACAAACACCAAAATGCTCGCAAATTGGATCTATACGATGTTCTGATAATTCATGAAATTTAACGGCTTTTCCTTCGTAATAAGCTTTACGTTTTTTAAAAGTTTGTACATCAACCACATCGCCCGGAACTACATTCGGGATAAAGATTACTTTTCCGTCAGGAGCTTTTGCAACTGATACACCTTTTGCGCCTGCATCGAGAACTTGTATCTGATGAAAGACGACTTTGTCTGTATTTTTTCTTCCCATAGCGCAAAAATAAGGGTTTGTAAACTTTTATAATTTAATTTTTAAAATATTTTATCAAATTATGTAATTTACGTCGTATAAATTGGCTTTAAAAGTTAACTTTGTTTTGTCAAATGCTTCGATAGCCCCATTTTAAGTCTAAGTAATTGTTGTTTTGTATGAAGTTGTATCATAATCTTTCGAAAATTGGCTTTTTAAAAAAAAGTTATGCATTCAAATTCCTGTTTGTTGCTTTTATAGGTATTCATATTCCTTTGATTGGAATTTTGTTTTTTGTTTTGTATTTCGAGAGTTCTGTTCCGGCTACATCGGTTTTGATTTTTTCATTAATTATGACTTTACTGGCAACGGCGATTACCCTTCTGGTTTTAAATCAATTGATAAGGCCAATTGTTATCGCTTCAAAATCATTGGACGAATATAGAAACGAAAGAAAGTTATCTGTTTTGCCAACCCAATATAATGATGAAGCAGGTTTGCTAATGAGCAATATTCAGGAATCTATTTTTGAGGCTGAAAGTTTTATTAACGAAAAGCAGGATTTAATTTACATGTTGTCACATGATTTGAAAAATTTTGCCGGAAATCCACAGGGGCTTGCAAAACTTATCATAGACGAAAAACCATCCGAGTCAATTAAGGATTTAGCAGAACTGATTTGTGAATCAACCAACCTTCAGTTTAGGTATATTGAAAACTTTATTAAGTTACTGGATGAACAGGATCAGGTTGTGAGAACAAATCAGGAAGCCAAAGAAATTTCATTTACAGATGTATTAGATTTTGTGAATGAACAGGTAGAACAGCGCCTTATAGATAAGAATATCAGTCTGAATGTGAGTATTGAAACTGAAGAAACAAAGCTTAAAATTGATGAAGGATTATTAATTCAGGTTTTGGTGAATTTAATCAGTAATGCTGTAAAATTCTCTTATTTTGACAGTGAGATCAAACTGAGATTTTTTACTGAAAATGCTTCTCTGGTAATAACTGTTTCTGATAATGGTATTGGTTTTAGTAAACATCAGATTGATGAATTGTTTAAAAAATTCACTAAAATGAGCCGACTGGGAACAGCCAACGAATCTTCAACCGGAATTGGTTTGTACTTATGTAAAAAAATTATCGAAAGAAATAAGGGTAAACTAACTGCTTCTAGCGATGGAACAAATAAAGGAGCCGAGTTTAAAATTGTATTCGAAAACTGTTAATTATTTTCTTTTGATTAATTCATAATTGACAATCGTAAAAAAATAAAAACACAAATCGGCAGAAATTTTCCCAAAAATAATTCCGAAGAAATAATTCCCGCAAAGTATCGGCATCCAGTACATACAAAAAGGGCGGATTATCAAAAAATCTAAAATTGCAGGATATCCAAACTCTAAAATTAAGTTTTTTAAAAGTTTAAAAATTTCTGGAGAAGAAGTTTTTTTACCTAAAATTTTATGCTGCTTTGCTAACTTTTTATAAGAAGAAAATAAAATGATGCTGTAAAAAGCCAGATATTCTGCAAACGTAATCAAATAAGCAGTCGTCAGTCCGCTATAAACTTTGCTGAAAAGCGATGTTGTAAGTGCAGCACTTGTACTCGCTAATTCAGCGTATTTGTATCGGTTAAACCATTCTTTAAAATTTGATTTTTTGAGCATTTTGCTAAATTCCGGTAAAGAAAGATTCTAAGGTACTAAGTTTTTTCAAGTTTTAAATGTCAAATTACTCAATACCTTAGAATCAGTAAATTTTTAATTATTTTGGTATAGAAGAAAACAATTTAGGCTTTCCTTCGACGCATTTAATGCCTGCCGGAGGTAACATGAGGTCGCAGGCAGCGTATATTTTCCATCTTTTATTATAGGCAGCCTGTGCTTTTAGGTACTGGTCTACTTTGGCAAGAAATTTAACCTTATCTATTTTTTTAGAATATATTATAAAGTCATTGGTTCCGCCACAGGCACTGGTGTTAATTGATGTAAAATCCCATTCTTCAGGGTTTGTACAGGTTTGAGAAGTAGACAATGAAAGTGTAACAATCTCTTGATGCATTTTTTCTAATTTTTGGGCATCTTCTTTTTGAGTGTCTTCGTCATTACTGCAGGAAACAGCACCAAAACAAATAAAGAATACAATAAAACTTAATTTTTTCATGATTAATTATTTTAGGTTAGTTTATTGATAAGATGTGTTGATTATGGAATGGTTGCGTAATGAAAAAAGTTTCTAAAATTTAAAATCTTAGAAACTTAGTATCTTAAATGAATATCTCAGAATGGGGAAACAACTACCACAACTGGTGTACGGAAGGTTTTATATATTCTTCGTAAATTTTATTCATGGCTTCAATTTTTTCTGAGGATAATTTAGGCAAATCATAAACTGATAAATTGGATAGTACGTGGCTTTCTTTTGAAGCACCTGGAATAATGCAGCTGATGTCTTCGAAGCTCAAAATCCACTGTAAAGCATGAGGAGCCAGATTTGTACTTTCCGGAAATAACGCTTTTAATTCCTCAACCGCTTTCAGACCTAAATCATAATCTATTCCGGAGAAAGTTTCTCCCTTGTCAAAAGCATCACCATTTCTGTTGAAATTTCTGTGGTCTTGAGGGGCAAAAGTTGTTTTTGCATCGAATTTGCCTGTTAAAAGTCCACTTGCCAAAGGAACCCTTGCAATGATACCAATATCTTTTTTTCTTGCTTCAGAAAAAAATAATTGTGAAGGACGCTGACGAAATAAATTAAAAATAATCTGAACCGTAGTAACATTCGAATATTCGATTGCTTTTAAGGCTTCCTCAACTTTTTCGACACTAACACCAAGATTTAATATTTTCCCCTGTTCTTTTAAACGGTCAAACAGTTCAAAAATCTCAGGGCGGTAAAAAACTTCAGTAGGAGGACAGTGTAACTGAATTAAGTCAAGAGTTTCTAATCCTAATCTTTTTAAGCTGTCTTCAACATATTTTTGAAGTGCTTTTGGCTGGTATCCTTCACTCACATGCGGATTAATATGGCGTCCGCATTTTGTAGCTACATAAATTCGCTCAGATCTCGAACGAACAACTCTTCCAACAGCAGTTTCGCTTAAACCATTTTCATAAACATCAGCAGTGTCAATAAAATTAACACCATTGTCAATTGCGGTATTTAAAAGTTCGTCAGCAGTTTTGTTATCAAAAGCCGATCCCCATTTTCCACCAACCTGCCAGGTACCAAGTGAAATTTCAGATATATTAAAATTGGTTTTGCCTAGTTTTCGGTAGTTCATTTTTTTTCTTTTAAGGGGGCTAAGTTGCTAAGGTTCTGAGTTACTAAGGTTTTTTTGCTAAGAAAAAACTCAGAATCTTAGTAACTGAGAACCTTAGAGTCTTTATTTTTTAATCAAATAAATCAGAAGATAAATAACGATCACCACGGTCACAAATAATAGCTACAATAACACCCGACTCTAATTGTTCAGCAATTTTTAGGGCTACTGCTACAGAGCCTCCGCTGCTCATTCCTGCAAAAACGCCTTCTTCAAGAGCTAATCTTTTGGTCATTTCTCTTGCTTCTTCTTCACTTACATCTACAACGGTATCTACTTTTGAAGCATCAAAAATCTTTGGTAAATATTCCTGTGGCCATTTGCGGATTCCGGGAATCTGAGATCCGTCGCTGGGCTGCGCACCTACAATTTGAATATTTGGATTTTTTTCTTTTAGATAGGACGAAGTGCCAATGATAGTTCCCGTTGTTCCCATGGCTGATACGAAATGGGTTACAGTTCCTTCTGTATCTTCCCATATTTCAGGACCGGTGGTTTTGTAATGTGCTTTCCAGTTGTCATCGTTCGCAAACTGATTTAACATTACGTAACCGCCTTCGGCTACTTTTTTGTCGGCGTAATCACGAGAACCAATAATTCCTTCACTTGCAGGTGTCAAAATGACGGTTGCGCCATAAGCACGCATGGTTTGTGTACGTTCTTTTGTAGAATCTTCAGGAAGAACCAGTTCTATTTCAACCTGAAACAATTGTGCAATCATGGCCAGTGCAATTCCGGTATTGCCGCTTGTTGCTTCAATTAATTTGTCTCCTTTTTTTATATCGCCTCTTTCTAAGGCTGATGCAATCATATTATAAGCTGCTCTGTCTTTTACGCTTCCTCCAGGATTGTTACCTTCGAGTTTTAATAAAAGTTTTACGTTTTTATTTTTAACCAGATTAACAGTTTCCATTAAAGGAGTGTTGCCAATCAGGTTTAGTAATTTCTCTGGTTTCATTCTATTTCTTTTCTTTTATTTTAACTTCGGTTGTAGTGGTATTCAGTACAATGGAATCTGCGGGAATTGATTTTGTTACCCAGGCATTTCCTCCCACAATACTATTTTTGCCAATAATAGTTTCGCCTCCTAAAATGGTTGCATTTGCATAAATACAGACATTTTTTTCAACAGTTGGATGTCGTTTGGCGTTCTTCATGTCTTTGCTAACGCTAAGTGCGCCTAAAGTGACTCCCTGATAAATTTTTACATGTTTTTCGATTACAGTTGTTTCTCCAATAACAATTCCTGTAGCATGATCTATAAAAAAAGGTGAAGCAATATCGGCACCAGCATGAATATCAGTTCCTGTTATTCTATGAGCATATTCGCTCATCAATCTTGAAAATAATAATAAATCAAGGTTGTATAATTCATGACTTAGTCTGTAAATTGCGATAGCATAGAAACCGGGATATCCCAAATAAACTTCATCAATACTGTTTGATGCAGGGTCATTTTCTAAAATATATTCGGCATCCTGATTTAGTTTTTCTAACACATTTGGCAGTTTTTCCAGAAAAAGATCCCACATCGAGCCACATAGTTTTTCGGGTTTCTTGCAGGCTAAAACAGCAATCTCTTTAAAACGAAATTCGAGTTCGTCAATACTTTTATCTAAGGCTGCATTTGAATCAAAAAGGGTATAAAAAAGTTTTTCTGTAAACTCTTCGGTTTTAGTTTTAATCCCGTAATTTATATTGGAATGGCTTTTTAAAGCTTTGATATTTTGTATGATAAAATCTTTTGACACAATTGTAAAATTGAATGGATAATTTGAAACGTTAAAAGTAAGGTGTTTTTTGTAAATAAAGGCACGAATTCCCTAAAGAAATTTTCTATTGATAATTCAATTTGTGATAAATAAAAGAAATTTTAAAGCTGGTAAATTATTAAGATCGTTAAGAAGTTAAATGCGTAAATTAGCCACTAAAACATAGTAAAATGAAAAACGAGTCTACATTTAAGAGTGCTATTTCTAATCATTCATTTTCTGTAACCGAGAAAGTTTCAGGAAAATCAATACACGATCCTGTTTTAGGGCTTATTGTTAAAGATCATCCTTCGTTTTGTGATAGTGATTTTATTTCTTTTACCGAATTAAATACATATCGCCAAAAATACATATCGAATTATTTGTCTGCTGAGATTGGAGCACTTTCGGATCTTGAAAAAAGTGTTATTTCATCTTTAAAAGAAGATAAATCAATTGTGAGTATTGTGGAAGATGAAGAAGAAACCAGAAATTTTGGTCAGGAAATAGCAGATAAAGTGGCAGATTTTGGCGGAAGCTGGACTTTTATAATTTCGTTTTTGCTTTTTATTGTCGTTTGGATTGGTTCTAATATTTATATTTTAGCAAATAAAGGCTTTGATCCGTATCCCTTTATTTTGTTGAATTTGATTTTGTCATGTATTGCAGCTTTGCAGGCTCCGGTAATTATGATGAGTCAGAACAGACAGGAAGAAAAAGACCGAAACCGTGCCAAAAAAGATTATATGATTAACCTGAAATCAGAACTGGAAATTAGAATGATTCATGACAAAATTGATCACTTGATCATGCATCAGCAACAGGAATTAATCGAAATCCAAAAAGTTCAAATCGAGATGATGAATGATATTTTAAACCAAATTAAAAAGTAACTTCAGGTAAAAAAATCAAAGATAAAAATGTTTGTAGTAATAACCGGCAACCATAAAAATGCCATTTATGATTCCTGAAATCCAAAGTAATTTATTGTGATTTTTAGCTTTGTCTAAAAAATGTAAAGCTGCAAAACCTAAAAAAATAAGCGTGGTATAGATTGCCGGATACATGTTAAATGCAGCTGAAAAATTACCCTGAAAAAGTAAGAATAGAGAGCGTTGAAATCCGCAGCCCAAACACTCAATTCCGAAGAGGGTTTTACTAAAACAAGGCAGCATATATTTTTCCAGATCCACGGTTTTATTTTTTACAATTTTACAAAAATAGCAGATAAGATTTAAATAGGATGGAGGTGCTATTTTAAAGTTTCTTACTTTTGAAGTCTTATATTAAAAATATGAAAACTTTTAAAATTTTAATAATGATTCTGGCAATTTCTATTGCATTGTACGAACAGGTTTCTGAGAATAAAAATATTTACATAACCGTAATTGCAATTTCAGTTTTCATGTTTGGCATGATGCGGTTAAGTGCAAAAACACCGAGTAAGAATCAAGAAAAAGAAGAAGAGGATGCTGACTAAAGGAGATAAGGTTTCTGTTCTGGACGAAGCCATTAACGGAACAGTAGTTTCTGTTAAAAATAATGAAGTTTTAATTGAATCTGAAGATGGATTTATGATGACATTTTTTGTCAATGAATTGATTAAAATACAGGATTCCAGTAATTTAATGAATTCTATTAAAAGAATTGATTTAGATTCTGTAGCAAAACAAAAAGAAGAGCCAAAACCGAGGAGTTTTGTAAAGGAAAAGAAAGATAAGCGAGAAGTTTCGGCACCGGAATTTGATTTGCATATCGAAAAATTAGTTCCTAATAAGCGTGGAATGTCAAATTATGATATTTTAACCTTACAGACTGAAACTGCTAAAAGGCATATTGAATTTGCGATTAAAAACCGCATTCCTAAGATTGTTTTTATTCACGGAGTTGGTGAAGGAATTCTAAAAGCCGAACTTGATTTTTTATTAGGCCGTTATGATGGTGTAGATTTTCAGGATGCCAATTATCAAAAATATGGCTTAGGGGCAACCGAAGTTTATTTCAGGCAAAACAAATAGCCGATTCGGTTTTTTGAGAAAATAGTTTATTCAGGGTTTAAAAAAAACGTCCTTTTTTAATCATGCTTATTATGAAGCTAAGATTAAAAAAGGACGTTTAATTTGTAAGAAAAAAAAGGTTTTAAACAGTGTTAAAGTTAGTTAGATTCTGTCTGTAACTCTCCTAAAAGAAAACTTCTTCCTAATTTAAAGTTTACATTTCCATTATCTAAAATTACATTTTTTAATACTATAATGTGTTTAAAAACATTTGGGCCTACGCTTGTAGTTGTTACTTCAATAATACCGCTTTCTCCGGCTACACCATCTAATCCGGTCCAGGTTTGGGTTATGGCTGGGGTTGCGGGTACGGGTGTTTTGCAAAAATAATCCGTAGGAATTAATCCGTTATAAACATTGTATATCACCTTATTTTGTGTTGCACTGATTAAACGTGTTCTTGGAGTGCCCAGAGGTGTAACTTCATTGGCAATCAGGTCAGGGTCAATATTGTTTATTGTTAAAGATGTTAGGTCGTTAAAGTTGTACACTATTTTTCCATTTGTAGCAGAAGTACATGTTTCAACTTTTTCATCACCAAAAGTTAAGTCTAAATCATCAAAATCGGTATCAATATCTCCAAACACAAAATTAGGTCCGACTTGTACTCCGGCTGGTTTAGAATAACTAAGATTTTTAAAAGAAATACTATGTGTGTATCCAACTATTCGGGTACTGTTTTCAGTTACGTTTACATCATATTTTGGTTTAGTATGAATGACAATTGTTCCGCCCAAGGCATACCATTCATCAGTTATATTTGGAGATGAAGGTCTAATCGCATCACAAATGTTAGCTTTTGCAACAGTTCCGTCATACGTTCTGTAAAATAATCTATGGGTGGAGGTGTTAATGGCAAAAGTTTGAGGAGCGTCATCAGCCGTAGCCTGATTTTTAAGTATGTCTTTTGGCATTTGTAATAATAAACTCTCCTGGCTTTTTAGTTTATACAGCAGTTCGTAAGTGTTTGTACAGTATTCTATTTTTATGCTTGGATCATCAAAATCAATTGTTTCAGGGGTTAAATCACCATCGTCGCATCCGTTTAGTAAAAGGGCGAATAAAAGCAGGCAGGCATATTTTTTCATCGTAATTTTATTTGTGTCAAAAATAGTGAAAATTTTTGCAAATGATATTTAGACAATTGATATTTCATAACTTTGCCACAATGAAAAAAGTATATCTCGATAACGCGTCTACAACTGCTATACGACCTGAAGTTGTTCAGGAAATGATTAAAATTATGAATGATGATTTTGGAAATCCGTCATCGACACATAGTTTTGGAAGAAATGCAAAAACGATTATTGAACTTTCCAGAAAAAATATTGCTAAACATTTAAATTGTTCAGCTCAGGAAATCATTTTTACTTCGGGAGGTACTGAAGCCAATAACTGGATTCTTCGTTCGGCTGTGGAGGATCTGAAAATTGAACGAATTATCACTTCTAAAATTGAACATCATGCTGTTTTATATACAGTTTTGGCTTTGCAGTCTGATTATAATATTCAGATAGATTATGTAAATATAAATCGTGATGGTAGTGTTGATTTAACGCATTTGTCTAATTTATTGTCTAACGAAAAAAAGACAATTGTAAGTTTGATGCATGTAAATAATGAAACCGGAACTATTTTAGATACGGACAGAGTTGGTATTATCTGTAAGCAGTATAACGCTTTTTTTCATTCGGATACCGTACAGTCAGTTGGGAAAACTGAAATTGATTTACAAAAAACAGCTGTTGATTTTATTGTAGCCAGTGCTCATAAATTTCATGGCCCAAAAGGAGTTGGTTTTGCTTTTGTTCGAAAAAATTCAGGTTTACAGCCTTTACTTTTTGGAGGCGAGCAGGAAAAAGGATTGCGTGCCGGAACCGAAGCAGTTCATCAGATTGCAGGAATGGCAAAAGCTTTGAGCATTTCGTATGAAAATTTAGAAAAGGAAAGAGAATATATTTCTGATTTAAAAAAATATCTGATAAATGAGCTTGAGATTCACTTTCCAGATTTCAGAATAGTCGGTAAAAAAGAAGATTTTTATAATATAATCAATATTGTTTTGCCTTTCTCACAGGATAAAACTTCGATGCTTTTATTTAGTCTGGATATGAAAGGAATTGCCGTTTCCAGGGGAAGTGCTTGTCAGTCAGGAAGTATTAAGCCTTCTCATGTTTTAAAAGAAATGCTTTCGGAGACCGATTTAAAATTACCGAATCTCCGAATTTCATTTAGTCACTACAATACCAAAGAAGATGTTGATTGGCTGATTACCAGTTTGAAAACTATTTAAAAGTTGCTAAGATACTAAGTTGGTGAGGTCCTAAGTTTTTGTTTAAGGGTTTAACCTGAAAACTTGAAACCTGAAACAAAAAAAAACTATTTGCGTATTACTTTTACCTGTGAGTCGTTTGTCAGTTTTATAATGGTAGAGGGTTTTCCGGCAATTTTATCGTGATATAAGTTTACTACATAATCAACTCCTTTTACAATTTCAGGATTAATATCTTTGAAAGCAAGTGGTGTTGGTTGTCCTGAAATATTAGCAGAGGTAGAAACTAATGGTTTTTTCATTCTTTCTAATAATTTAAAACAAAAAGGTTCTTTTACCAGTCGTATTGCTAACGAATTATCTGCAGCAATAATATTTTTTGCAACATTTCGAGGTTCATCTAAAATTAAAGTTGTTGGTTTTTCGGATAAATCAAGAATTTGCCAGGCTACTTCAGGAATGTTTTTGAAAACATTGTACATCATTTTTTCGCCATTCATCAATACAATCATGCTTTGTGTTTCGGCACGTTGTTTCAGTTTGTATATTTTAGCAACTGCTTCCGGGTTTGTAGCATCACAGCCAATTCCCCAAACCGTATCTGTAGGATAAAGAATGATACCGCCTTCTTTTATTATTTCGAAAGCTTTGTGTATTTCTTCATTAAGATTTTCCATTTTTTATTTTTAGAATTGAACACTAATAATTAGCCATGCAAAGAAACGAATAAAAAAAAATAAATTCCAGATGGTTTTTTATTGAAGTTGTTTTATAAAGATAATTTGAAGATTTAAAATGTAAAAAATACCCTTGTGTGAATTATAATTTAAAATGTTAATGTTTTGATTTGTAGTTGTTTGTGTTTTGATTTTAATTTTTTTTTCACACTTGTTTAATTAATTGTGTACTTATTAGTTTTATTGTTCTATTATTCTATATTTGCATTCAAAAGTGCTTATTTTCTTGCTTAAAGACTGTTAAAATACTACTGTAGGTAAAGTAAGATTTTTTTGTACACATAAATGCAATAATTTTTGAATAAACAAAAACTTGTATCATAAAATAAAATTATGAGATAAGTATAAGTTAATGATTTTAGTTTAAAAATAGAAATGAAGTTAATACAGGTTACTGTTTCAAGGGGCTGGAGAGGGCACGAACAAAAAATCATTTATTTATATGAGGCATTTAAAGAGTATGGATATGTCGAAGAGCAATGGATTATTTGCCCGGACGACTCAGAAACTTTTAAAGTAGCAACTCAAAAAGGAATGAATGTTATTGCATTAAATAATAAGTCAGAATATGATTTAAAATATGCTAAAAAGTTTTCGAAAATTACCAAGGAACTAAATGCAGATTTGGTATTTATACACAATAGTCATTCTCATACACTTATGGTACTGTCTAAGCTGTTGTTTGGACTTACCCAGCCTTTGGTTTTATGCAGGACATTGATAAAAAGAGTTGATACAAACTTTTTTAGAAAATGGAAATATGATTATAATGGAATAAAAAAAATTATATGTGTTTCTTACCCTGTTGTTGATATTTTAAAACCAGTTATCAGGGATCACAGTAAATTGTGTGTCGTAGGATGTGTAACGGATATACATAAATTTACAAAAACACAAAAAACAGGTATTTTACACAAGCAATACAACATCCCGTCAGATTATAAGATTATTGGTAATATAGCTGCCTTTGTAGACTTTAAGGATCATGTTACCTGGGTAAATACTGTTGCCGAATTGGTAAAAAGAGGAGTTAAGGCCAAATATATTTTAATTGGTAAAGGCCCTTTAGAAATGCAGGTAAGAAAACAAATTTCGGATTTAGGTTTAGAAAACGAAATTATTATAGCAGGTTTTAGAAAAGATATTCCTGAAATTTTACCTGAGTTTGATTTGCTGTTATTTACTTCAAATTGCGAACCTTTAGGTGGCGTTATTCTCGAATCGTATGCCTGTAAAGTACCAGTTGTTGCCGGAAACGCAGGAGGAGTTCCGGAAGTCGTTACAGACAATCAAACAGGTTTGCTGGCTGAGGTTGGTAATGCGTTGTCATTTGCTGATAAAGTTGAAAAGATGTTAAACGATACAGAATTGCAAGAGAATTGCATTGAAAATGGACGAAAATTTCTAATGGAAAATTGTACAAAAGAAGTTGTCTCAAAAAAAATGATTAACGAACTGAAAGGAGTTTTACAGAAAAATAATAATTAAAATTGGAATCTAAATTAAACAATTTTATACTTAGAAAGTATAATCAAACAAAAGCTATTTTATTAAGTAAATATTCCAATAATGATGCGAAAGTAACCAAAGCAAAATATTTTTGTAAAAACAAAAGGGTACTGAATTTAGATAATCCCCAGGAGTTTATGGAGAAGATTCAATGGTTGAAGCTGTATCATTATAAAGAAGAATACGGTCAATATGTTGATAAATTTGATGTACGTTCTTTTGTTGAAGCAAAAGTAGGGAAAGAATATTTAAATGAAATAATTGGAGTTTATAATACGGTTGAAGAAATTGATTTTGAAAACTTACCCCAGCAATATGCTATAAGAGGAACACATGGTTCAGGATATAATTTAATTGTAAAAAACGCTTCTTTAATTAATAATGTTGCTGAAAAGAATAAATTAAGGTCATTTTTAAAAAGCAATTATTATGATAAATACAGAGAAACAATTTATAAAAATGTTAAACCAAGACTTTTAATTGAAAAGTTTATTTCAAATAATGAGGATGGTTTGATAGATTATAAATTTTATTGCTTTCATGGTCAGCCAAAATATGTTCTGGTAAAAAAGACTGAAAACGGAAAAGAAAAAAAATGTTTCTACGATTTAAACTGGAGAAAAATTATTTCTAATGAAAATGATAAAAATTGGCTGAAATCAGAAATAGAGAAGCCGGCAAATTTTGACGAAATGCTAAAAGTTGCCAGTGCGTTATCTGATCAGTTTATTTTTCTTCGGGTAGATTTGTATTCTGTTGATAATAAAATTCTATTTGGAGAACTTACTTTTTTCCCAACAGGAGGTCATAATAGGTTTCCTGTAGATTATTTAAACCTCGAAATGGGAAATTTAATTCAGCTTCCTATTTGATTTTTTTCTTGAAAAATAAATTTTAAAATATCCTTTCATTCTGTTAACAACCGGAATCCTAAAGCCCATTTGCTTTTGTATAACAGCAATACATGGAACGCATTTTCCGCAAGGTTTATTTCTTTTAGGTTTATGGCAAAACCAGGTTAAAATCATTATTTCTTCCCAATTATTCGATTTAGCTATGATGTTCATTTCCTGTTTTGATAAATTGATGATTGGAAAACTGAAATATTTAAAAATAACATCTATGCAGTTGTACAGTTCTTTGTCTTTAGTGTTACGATAATCAGTTTCTATATAATTCGTTACTAAAAAATGTGTAAATGAACTAATACTTGCATTTTTGTCTAAACACATTTCGATATTTTTTAAATTATGATTACTGCAAAACTGAGCAATCCAGTCATGTTGAGTGCCCATTTTTGTTAGTGATTTTATGTGCTGAGAACTTTTTCCTATTTCTTTATCGATGGTAAGTTCATCATCAACATACCAGACAGGAAGTATTCGCAAATAAGCTTCGGGATGTAATTCTTTGATTTTTTCCTGAATTCTTTTGATGCTATCAAGTTCTTTGTTTAAAGATCTTCTGGTTTTATCAATTATATAGATTGGCTGAACAGCTTCTTTTTCAACTAAAATTATTTGCAAAAGTCTAAAAGTAGAATCCCATCCGCTGGTCCAGAGTAAAGTATGAGTAGGCATTTTAAATTAATAATGTGAATAAAAATTTGAAGTTGTAAATGTAATTCTTGTAATTTAAAAATAAAACCTTCAAATTTATTTTTTAGCGGTTATTGTATTTGGGCTTTAATTAAGTAATTATTAGATTTGGTTTGATTATTGTGCAGGAGAATTTAGAATTCAAAATCCTTATATTTTCTAAGTTTACTCATTTTTAGTTTGTTAGTTTTAAAACTATTTTAGTTTTAACTTTGCAAAAAAAATAACAATTATTAATTAAAATAGTCTTTATTCTAAAGTCATTCAATGAAAAATTTTAAACGCTTTTTAAAGTATCTAATACCTCACAAGAAAAATTTAGTAATCAGTATCATTTTTAATGTTTTGTATGCATTGTTTTCAGCCATTTCAATGCTTTCTCTTTTTCCTTTAATGAAGGTGTTATTTTCTGATGGTGAAAAAGTGCATGTTAAACCAGTATATGAAGGATTTAAAAGTATCGATAAACGTTATTTGGAAGATTCTTTAAATTATTTTATTACCCATAATACAGAAACAAAAGGGGCATTAAGTACATTGATATGGATGGTTGTTTTTGTTTTGAGTACTTTTTTACTGAAAAATCTTTTCAACTTCATTTCAATTGTTTACATGACCTATTTGAATAATGGAATTTTGAAAGATTTGAGAAATGATGTATATCAAAAAGTAATTAGCCTGCCGGTTTCTTTTTTTTCCAATGAGAGAAAAGGGGATTTAATTTCAAGAATGACCTCTGATATAAATACCATAAAAAGTGCTTTTTTAAGCATTTTAATGATGGTAAGTGAGCCATTAACGATTGTATTTACTTTGATATCAATGGTTTTTATAAGTTGGAAACTGACCATTTTCGTATTTCTTTTTCTCCCTCTCTCAGGAATTTTAATTTCCAGAATGAGTAAATCCATTAAAAGCCAGTCAGGAGATATTTTTTCTCTTGAAGGACATTTATTATCAGATATTGAAGAAACTTTAGGAGGAATAAAAGTAATTAAAAACTTTACTTCAGAGAATTTTTTCACCCGTCGCTATTTAAATTCTACAGAGTTTATTAATAATCTGAATAATAAAATAGGAGTTCGAATGAGTCTGGCAGGCCCTATGAGTGAATTTTTAGGAATTTTTGTAATCTCTATTTTGTTGGTATATGGAGGATCTTTGGTTTTAATTGATGGTTCTATGAGCGGTAGTGCTTTTATTGCATACATGGGATTAGCATATCAAATATTAACACCTGCAAAAGCAATTACAAAAGCAAATCAGGCCTTGATGGGAGGAAATGCGGCTTACGAAAGAGTTGCTTTTATTTTAGACGCAACCAATCCGCTAAAAGACAATCTTAATGCTATAACCATTACTGAATTTAAAAATGAAATTAAGTTTACTAATGTTTCGTTTAAGTATGATACCGAATATGTTTTGAGAGACTTTAATTTAACAGTTCCAAAAGGAAAAAGAGTAGCGTTGGTAGGAGAATCGGGTAGTGGAAAATCTACTTTGGCAAACCTGGTGACCAGACTTTATGATGTTACTGAAGGAAGTATCACTTTTGACGGTGTTAATATCAAGGATGTTACTTCAAATTCGCTAAGAAAACAAATGGGAATCGTTGCTCAGGATTCTATTTTGTTTAATGATTCGATAGCAAACAATATTTCTTTAAGTATAGATAATCCGGATATGGATGCCATTATAAGTGCTGCAACAGTTGCAAATGCCCATAATTTTATTTCAGAATTTCCGGAACAATATAATAGCCCGGTAGGTGATGGAGGCGGAATGCTGTCCGGTGGACAACGACAGCGAGTGGCTATTGCCAGAGCTGTAATGAAAAATCCTCCAATTATGATTTTGGATGAAGCTACATCAGCATTAGATACTGAATCTGAAAAATTAGTTCAAGTAGGATTAGAAAATATGATGGAGAACAGGACTTCTATTGTTATTGCACATCGTTTATCAACGATTCAAAATGCCGATTTGATTGTAGTTATGAGCAAAGGAAGAATTGTAGAACAGGGAACTCATGAAGAACTATTGAATATGAATGGGAATTATGCCAATTTAGTGAGTTTACAGTCATTGGAAGTGAAATAGAGAGTCAATTTTTGTGAATTCGTATCCAATTTTTTATTTTATTTTTAGTGTTTTTTATAAAATAGATAATAGGTTTATTACTAATCATATTTTTTTTAGCTTCATTATATAGTTTAAAAAGATTTTCTTCTTTTCTTTTATTGATATCTAAACTATAGAATTGATCAGGATTATTTTTATGATAAATGTATTTTTCATATATGAAATTTGTAATAAATTTAAATTCCTTGAAAGTTTTTGGATTAAAATAACCTAGTATTAAGTTATAGTTTTTTGATTTATTGTTATGTTTTTCAATTCTTTCGGAAATATTACCAACACCTATTTGTTGATTAATATGAATTCTATAGGATATTAAATTTTCATTAATACATGTAAGAGAATTTCTTTCGGCTAATAATAATGCAATCCAATAGTCATGAAAGAAGTTTTTTTCATTTGTATCAAATGGTAAACAAAAATCTTTAACGTTTTTTGAAATACATATTGTAGCCCCAGTGACAAAATTACCTTCAATCATTAGGTATTTTAAATAATTGACAGGAGTTGTTAGCTTTTGTTCAAAAAAACCTACGGTATCCCACAATGTAATTGGTTTTGAAAGAATTAAATCATTTTCATCGATCAAATTAGCGTTACTAAATACACCTTCAATATTTTTGTTTTTCTCAAAAACACGAATTATTTTATCAACTTTATCTAATCGCCACAAATCATCTTGATCAGAAAAAAATATATAATCACCACTGGTTAAGCTTAGTGCTTTTTCAAAATTTTTGTTGCTTTTTAAATTAGATTCGTTGATGAATATTTTAAAAATGTTTGGATAGTCAGCTTTATATTTTTCTAAAATGGCTAAGGTAGAATCAGAAGATTTGTCATCACAAATAACTATTTCATTTACTTTTAAAGTTTGATTTAGAATGCTGTCTAATTGTTTTTTGATAAATTTTTCACCATTATAGGTACACAAAGCTACTGAAATATACATCTGTTAATTGGATTTTAAGATTTTTTTCCAAGTTAAAACAATGCTTTCTTCTTCTTTTTTTAAGTTATAATTATTTGAAATATAATCGGAAGCAGATTGAGTAATTTTTAAAATTTCAGGATCATTCTTTTCTAATTTTAAACTGATTTCTTCTATTTTATCTACAAAATCAATAATGTTACCTTCATCAATTTTAAAAGAAAAGTTAGGATTAAAATATTCTTTACCTCCTTGACCAGCATATCCTATTACAATGCATCCAGAAGCCATAGCTTCAGCTGGAGGTAATCCGAAACCTTCTTTATGATTTAAACTTAAAAAAATTGAACTTTCATTCAAGATTGTTGCAACTTCGTCTTCTGTTTTATTATCAATTGGAACAAAATTCCAATTTTTCAAATTATCTCTTATTCTGAGTATATTTATTATTTGTATAATATCATCTTCCAATTTCCTTGGCATGAAAGCTATTTGTTTCTTTTTTAAAGTGTTATTATAATTAAATTTATTGGTGTTTATCCCAAGATGGACTCTATGAGTTGTAGATTTAGGAAAAGTATATTCTAAATATTTTTTTGAATCTTCAGAAACAACAATTGATGCTAAAAATTTTTCATCAAGATAAATAACTTCTTTTTTAGACTCTATAATATCACATTTATTAAAAGTGTAATAACAATTTTGATTAAAAATAACTTTTTCGATGTTTTTGTTTAGGGCACTTATATATGGCCCATATATTTCCGGTATTACAAGTATCCCATTATCATCAATAGGATCATCATTTTTAGTTCTTAAATAGTTTTTGAATAGTTTAAAGGGCTTTTGTTTTTTTTTGAGAATCTTGTCAATGGTATTATAGATAGATCTATTGTAGATTATTTTGGTTTCATTTTTGAACCACTTATGTCTAAAACCTTTTTTTCGATGTATAATAAAAGCAGTAAAACCATTTTTATTCAAAATATCTACTTGGCGGTATAGTTGTTTTACTCCTCCAATAGGTTCTTTATTATCTGTACAAATAAAATATATTTTTTTCTCCATAAATTTAATTTAGGAATGTTTTAACCCAACTTTCTAATTTATATTTGTTATATAACTCTGTGTCGATATCTTGATATGGTGTTTCTAAAAAAGATTTTGGTATTTCAGTTATATGTTTTTCCCAAATAAAGATATTATTTGGATTATAAAAATCATATTCTTTAATATATGGGTTTGTTGTTATTAGTTTCTTTTTTAAACCTATTGCTTCATAAGGTCTAAAGGATAATCCAACTTGTGTATCATGTTGAATATCTAAAATTATTTTAGTGTTTTGATTGTAAATATATGCTTCATTAAATGGTACTATTTCATGGATGAAAGATATATTTCTATGGTGTAATTTTTTTGATATACTTTCATCATAAGTAAATAATGTAGAATGAACTTTTAGATTTTGTTTACCAATTAAATCTAAAATTTTTACCAGATCGTCATATCTTTTATCATATGTTCCAATGAAAAAAATATCATATTCAGGTATTTTTGAATTATCAGTGTTGTAAAAAAAGTTATGACCTTTGATTAAACCATATTTTTCGCAATCAAATTTGTCGAAACTGTAAGTTTTATCGAAATATTTCATGGTTTCATATTGACCTTTAATCTTTTCAAAGCTATCCCAATAATATACAATCGAATTATTACATTTAGAAGTGATTTTTTTTAATTCTTCTTCGGTAAAAATATCAGGTCTGTTAATATATAATAAATCATAGTTTTTATATTCATTTAATTTTGATTCAAAATATTTTGATTTGTAGTCTCTTTTTATGTTTCTGTTTGTGAAATTTTTTAAAAAAAAGTTATAAATTCTTTGTCCAAAATTTTTGTATTTAAAATCTTCCGATTTATTTGAATAGATAAATTGAACATTGTAACCACTAAATTTAATGAATCCGTCAAGTATAACTTTATAAAAGCTATAGTGATCTGGGGCTATATATAATAATGTTTTTTTACTCATTCTGCTAATATGTTTGTAATCCAGCTATTTAACGTGTATTTTTCGTAAATAGTATCAGGTATTTTTTTATATTCGGTATTTAAAAAATCCTTAGGAATTTCTATTTTGTTCACATCTATTACTAGTATGTTATATGGATTATAAAAATCATATTCAGTAATAGAATTGTTAGTAGTTATGATTTTTTTCTCAAGTGCCAGTGCATCAAAAATTCTAAAACTAAGTCCATTTTGATTTTCTCTTAATACATCTAATATTATCTCCGAGTTTTCAATTTTTTCTTGTATTTGACTCTGGGAAAGTTTTTCTTTTGTGAATACAATTGATTTTTTTAGTTTGTAAGGCTTTCTTTTTCCAAAAAAAATAGTCTCATGCGATATTTTATTACTGTCAAAATAGTCAGTTATACTATTAATTATGGGGTACCTATCGTCAATAGAAGTAACGGATAAAACTTTATATTGAGGTTTGGTTTTCAATTCCTTTTTTTTCAAATGAATGTAATTTGGTAAAAAAAGAAGATTGTAGTCATTGGTGTCTTTTTTATCAAAAGTAAATACTTTATCAAAACTGTTTCCAATAATTAATTTTTTATTGTCATATCTGTCTATACTGTCGTAAAGGTATGCAATGTAATTTTTAGAATATTCCTTTATTCTTACATGGCAATTTTTACTAATCCTTTCGGGGTTTATGACAATAATTTTATCTTGTTTTCCCTTGTTTTTTAATTCTGATAAAATGAATTCTTCTGTTTTTATTTTTTTGATATTTTTTTGAAAAATTATTTTGTTTAAAGAATTAATAATTCGCTCTCCAGTATTTTTATAGTGATACTTATAATCACTCAGCTTTATATGAAAAGCCTGATGTCCCATTTTTATTAATTCTTGAGTGATTTTTTCATCATATCCCCAGTAATCAAAACTAATTAAGCAGATTTTCATAAAATTTATATATTCTACAAAAGTAGGAAATATTGGTTTTTTATTCTACTTGTTTTTTGTTTTTTATTGATTATAAGGACTGAAATAAGAACAAATGTTTAAAACTTAATTATTGTTATTAGATATCTTATTTTTAATGGTTTTAAATTTTCAATATTTTTTTAATTTATTTTTCAGGTTGTTTTTATAGGAATTGTTTCTTGTTTTTGCTGAAACTATAAGCTTGTTTTATAAAAAATGGTCTATTATGGAAAACGCAAAGCAACCTTTTTAAATAATGACACTCTTATAATAAAAAGGCTTTTCAAATGTTTGAAGAGAAATAAAATTCAATTAGTATTTGAATTTTATTTATTTAAAAGTTAAATGATGAAAAAAATTCATGTAGGTTTTTTACTTTCGTATGATTATGAAAAGTTGAAACTATCAATACCGCCCGTATATCAAGCAGCTGACAAGATTTTTATTGCTGAAGATAGCAATAAGCTAACTTGGTCTGGAAATGAATTTTATGTCGATAATTCTTTCTATGAATGGTTGAAAGAATTTGATGTCGATAATAAAATTGAATTTTATAGAGATAATTTTTATATTCCCGAATTAACAGCGATAGAAAACGACACCAGAGAACGTTATTTACTTTCTTTGAAAATGGGCATTGGAAATTGGTTAATTCAGATAGATAGTGACGAATATTTTATTGATTTTGAGAGTTTTGTTTCAAATTTGAGAAAGTACGATCATTACCTTGATGAACCCGAAAAAAAGAAAGTTCAGTTTGCTTGTTTTTGGTTGATTATTTATAAATATACAAAAGAAGGAACTCTTATTGTTGACAAACCAATGAAGTCTGTTTTTGCTACTAATTACCCCAATTATAAATGCGCCAGACGAACTAATGAAAGGACGATTTATTTTGACAATTTAGTTTTGCATGAATCAATTGCCCGAACTGAAGAAGAATTGGTATGTAAACTCCAAAATTGGGGACATAATAATGAAGTAAATGAAGATTTTCTTAAAAAATGGGTAACGGTAAATGAAACAAATTATAATCAATTTGAAAATTTTTATTATATAAATCCTAAACGATGGAGAAAATTAGATTATTTGCCTACCAGAAAATTTGAAGATATAAAAATGAATGTTAATCTAAAATCTAACCTTCAAATCTCAAAACAATATTTGATGTGTAAAAATTTTGGTCAATGGTTTAAGTTTTTATGGAAAAATAAAGATATACGGTTGGAATTTTATTTTAGGCCTCATTTTTTTGATAAGCTTAATTATAGAATTACACAGTTTTATATGTCTGACCAGAAAGAGATTTAGAAATTCATTTTAAGCTATTTTTACCAACTTTGGTAGTAGTAGGATTAAATAATATAATTGCCAAATTGTTTTAAAGTAATAATTTTATGAAATTAATTTTCAACAAAAAGCCATTGCTAAATGCAATGGCTTTTTGTTGAAAATAGGTTATGGAGCAAGTATTAAATCTTTTACTTTACTTTATAGAGTCCAATTGATTTCTTTAATGTTTTACTGAATAAAACCATTTTTACGTACAACATGTTTTTTAAACTCAAAAAATACCAGTCTTTGTAAGGAATAATCTTCCGGGATATTAAATCATCCAATTCTTTAGAAACTATGAATTCGCTATTTACATCTTTCCATTTTACATTGTCATAGCCATCAAATTCGTTTACCTTGTTTTTTTCATGAATAATAGACATCCAAAGCCTTTTATCGGTAACCTGAATAATACGGCTCTCTTTTTTCCATTGCGTGTGGTCGTTAAACCAAACCGTTTTTGGGTTTTCATTTTTTTCAATCAAACTGATAAACGGATTGAAAATATGCTCTTTTTTGCCTAAAATATAAGTAGGTTTTATTTGCAAAGAGTATCCTTTTATAACATCTACAGCCAGAAAATCCTGTGATGCAAATTTCTTTTGGACTTCATCAATAAACAAGGAACTTATTACGTCATCATTATCAATTCGGGTGGTGATAAGATAGGGTTTGTCGTTTGTTATAGCTTTTTTAATTTCAGGATAAAATTCATTCATCCCGTTGATAAAAAATACTTTAATATTTTCTATCCCCGAAGTTAAATCGAACATTTTGGTTTTATATTTTTCAGAAGTTGTAGTGTCTAAATATAAAAGCCATGTAAAGTTTTTATTGGTTTGTGCTTTAACAGATGGCAGGCAAAAGTTTTCAAAAAGCCACATTCTGTCTTCCATCCAGGCATCAGTCAGAAGTTCTTCGTTGTTTTTGGTTACATCCCAATTAGGATTTTTAAGATTAAATCGGGTAATGAGATAGTGTTCGAACATCTGTGAAATTTTATTAAATACTAAATAACTTTTGTGTAAAATTAAATTAATTATTTGAAGAGTAAAATT
This sequence comes from Flavobacterium pectinovorum, assembly GCF_022802975.1. GTDB lineage: Bacteria > Bacteroidota > Bacteroidia > Flavobacteriales > Flavobacteriaceae > Flavobacterium > Flavobacterium pectinovorum_B. The sequence continues at coordinate 138,656 of NZ_JAFEVZ010000005.1, read as the reverse complement.
CAAATCGTTACTTTTGTAAAAAACGTAAAACTTAATTAAATGCATGAAGTTTATCATCCTGATTTTCTAAGCAAAAAGGCCGAAATAAGAGACGCTATAGAGAATTATGAAACAAAAGGATCGCTGTTTGTAGATGGAAAGAGAAATAAAATTAAAACTTTTGATTTAGGAGAAATAATACTAAATGTAAAATTTTTTAGGGTTCCAAACCTTGTAAATAAAATAGTTTACGCTTTTTTCAGACCTTCAAAAGCACGTCGTTCTTATGAGTTTGCCAATATTCTTGTAGAAAAAGAAATAGGTACTCCGGCGCCAATTGCTTATTTTGAAAATTTTAAAGGAGTGCTTTTAGACAGTTATTATGTTTGTGAACAAATTTATCCGGATTTAACTTTCAGAGAATTAACCAACGATTTTGATTATCCCGAGCATGAAATAATTTTGAGGCAGTTTACCAAATTTACATTTAATCTGCATCAAAACGGAATTGAGTTTTTAGATCATACTCCTGGAAATACTTTGATTAAAAAAAATCCTGCGGGTTCTTATTCTTTTTTTCTGGTTGATTTAAACAGAATGAAATTTCATAAAGAAATGAGTCTAAACCAGAGAATACTGAACTTCTCCAAACTAACTCCAAACAGAAAGATTGTTGAAGTGATGAGTGATGAATATGCCAAACTTTACGGAGCTTCTTATAATGACGTTTTAAAAATAATGATTACCGGAGCAGAAGCTTTCAGAGATAAATTTCATCGCAAAAAAAGAATAAAAAAAGCATTAAAGTTTTGGAAAAAATAAGGACTGATACTACTAAAAATATGAAAGCATCTGTAATAATGAGTACCTATAATGCCGAAGAATGGCTCGAAAAAGTCATTTGGGGATTGAGTGTGCAAACCGAAACCAATTTCGAAATTATTATTGCTGATGACGGTTCGAAGCCAAAAACAAAAGAATTATTAGATGCTCTAAGAAGCCAGATTTCCATGCCATTGATACACGTTTGGCAGAAAGATAACGGTTTCCAGAAATCCCAAATTCTGAATAAGGCGATAATGGCGTCCAATTCGGATTATCTTATTTTTACAGATGGAGACTGTATTCCGAGGAAAGATTTTGTAGCTACGCATTTAGCATACAGGGAAAAAGGGTATTTTCTTTCGGGTGGTTATTTTATGCTTCCGATGGATATTTCGAAAGCAATTACCAAAAACGATATTTTATCTCAGAATTGTTTTGATGTAAAATGGCTTATTCAACACGGTTTAAAAAAATCATTTAAAAATTCTAAATTATCAGCTTCAGGATTTTTAGCTAAATTTTTAAATGCTGTAACGCCTACAAAAGCTACCTGGAACGGACATAACGCTTCCGGATGGAAAGAAGATTTGGTTTTTATCAACGGCTTCAATCAGGAAATGCAATACGGAGGGCAGGATAGGGAATTGGGTGAAAGGCTTTTTAATAAAGGCCTGAAATCCAAACAAATTCGCTATAGTGCCATAGTGGTACATTTAGACCACGCAAGAGGTTATGTAAATGAGGCAACATGGAAGAAAAACTTCGCAATCAGAGAAAATACAAAGAAGAATAAAGTTGTAAAAACTACAATTGGTATCGATTCTAATTAGTTTTCAGATATTCTTCTAAACTCGGAATAATTAAATCAGGTGTAAAAGCCTGATATAAAACCATAGCCTGACTTTTCATTTCTTTAGCAGATTTTTCGCCGTATAATTCAGGTTTTAAGTCTTTTAAATGTACTGAAACATTTTTTATTCCGTCATCAAAACTATTCCAGGCTTCTTTTTTAATCCAGGTCGAAAAAATAGTAAATGTAGGTTTGTTTAATGCTTTTGCCATATTTACAGCTCCGCCTTCATTACCAATTAAGGCATCACAATGATAGGTAATCGATAAAAACTCTCTGATAGATTTGGGAACAATATCTATTTTGATGTTTTTTTGTGTCTCAGGCTGGCACAAATCAAAAATTACCTGTGCTTCTTTTAATTGAGAAGGAATGTAATTGAATAATAATGTAGCATTCGTTTCCAAAACAATTTTATCCAAAAGTTCAGCCATATAGTTACTTGGATAGGTTTTCGTTGTTCCGCTTCCCAAAACCCCAATCATGTATATTTTTTTAGAAAAATCAATTTGGTTCTGAATCAGAATTTGTTTTCCGTTTTCAATTTCAGATTCTTTCAGGAAGATTTCTGGTTTAACTTTTGATGCTTTTTTCAGGTCAAATGACTCTAACAAAAGCATTCTGTTTTCAAGAGCTAATCCTGCAGTTGTTTTAGGTACAGAGAGTTCTTTAACGGTATTTGTGTAAATAAGATTAGTGTACGATTTGTAAAAACCGATTTTTGTTTTAGCTCCGGATAAGGCAACAATCATATTGCTTTCAAGCTTTCCGTAGGCATCTACAATAATATCATATTTTGTTTTTCTAACTTTAAGACAAAATTTCAAAAGTTCAATTTTACTTTTTTTAGCTTCCTCTGTAAAAAGTATAAGATTGTCAATATTTGGATTGTTTTCAACAACCGGACTGGTAAACGGATAAATTAAATAATCTATTTGTGCTGTTGGGTATTCATTTTTTAACGTATTACAAATAGCCGAACTAGCTAACACATCGCCAATCATTTTTTGTTGAATTACAAGTATCTTCATGTAGAAATTGAGTCTTTTAAGAGAGTACAAATTGAAGCAAAAAAAATCAATTTAAGATTAGTTTTAAAATAAAAAATTCCAAATTCCTGTATAGTTTGGAATTTGGAATTTTAAAATATTGAAATTTAAATTATACCGCTACGTCATATTCACGTAAAGCATTATTTAATGAAGTTTTTAAATCAGTAGATGGTTTACGAGTACCAATAATTAAAGCACATGGAACCTGAAACTCACCCGCTGCGAATTTTTTAGTATAACTTCCAGGGATTACTACAGAACGTGCAGGTACAAAACCTTTCATTTCTACAGGCTCATCACCGGTAACGTCAATAATTTTAGTAGAAGCAGTCAAACATACATTTGCACCTAAAACAGCTTCTTTGCCTACGTGAACACCTTCTACTACAATACAACGAGAACCTACAAAAACACCATCTTCAATGATAACAGGAGCAGCTTGTAATGGCTCTAAAACGCCACCAATACCAACACCACCACTTAAGTGAACGTCTTTTCCAATTTGAGCACAGCTACCAACTGTTGCCCACGTATCAACCATTGTTCCGGCATCAACATAAGCACCAATGTTTACATAACTTGGCATCATAATTACACCGCTTGAAATGTAAGAACCATAACGGGCAGATGCTCCCGGAACTACACGAACTCCTTTTTCGGCATAATCTCTTTTTAATAACATTTTGTCATTATATTCGAAGATTCCAGCTTCCCAGGTTTCCATTTTTTGAATAGGGAAATACATTACCACTGCTTTTTTTACCCATTCGTTAACCTGCCATCCGTCACCTTTTGGTTCAGCAACACGAAGTTTTCCGGAATCTAATAATTCGATAACTTCTCTAATAGCATCAGTAGTTGCAGTTTCTTGTAATAAAGCTCTGTTTTCCCAAGCTTGTTCAATTATAATTTGTAAAGAACTCATAAGTTTAAATTTTTGGCAAAGATAGCGTATTTAGGTAAAATCAAAAAGGTAATTCAATTTGAAAATGTTACATATTTAACTTTTTGTGTGTAATTTGAAAAGTTAGTTTGGTCTGAAACGTTTCTAAAAATGTAATTTTTTTAATATTACTACATGATAAAAATCAGATTTCATGATTTTTATTCACGTTAATTTTGTTTAATAATTCCTGAGACAAATTAAGGAATTGAAATATAGTTTTAAATTAATCAAGCCAAAAAATGAATCAGGAGAATCAGTTTCAGACCCGGGTACCAATCGTTGATAAAGAAGTCACGTGGGACAAAACACAAGTAATTATGAGTAAAACAAATGCTTTTGGTATTATAGAATATGCTAATGAAGTTTTTGTTGACGTTTGTGGTTATGAAGATTATGAGCTAATGGGACAGCCACATAATATTATTCGGCATCCGGATATGCCAAAAGTTATTTTTAAAGTGCTTTGGGAAAATCTTAAAAACGGAAAAAACTTTCATGCTATCGTGAAAAACTTAGCAAAATCAGGAAGATATTATTGGGTAATTACTGATTTTGAAATTGCAAAAGATGAAAACGGTGTGATTGTTAATTATTTCGGAAGAAGACAGGCTGTACCTCAGGAAGTTATTTCACTGCATATTGAACCTCTTTATAAAAAGTTACTGCAAATTGAGGCAGCAAGCGGCGTTGAGTTTAGTGAGAAATATTTAATCGGATTCCTGGAAGAAAAAAAGAGAACTTATGTTGAATATATTAAGGAGCTGATTTATGAACATGAAAAAGCACAGTCAAAATTTGCTAATTACGAAATGAAGGCAGAAGATGAAGAAGAGGAAAGAGGTTTTTTTAGCAGGTTGTTTGGCAGGTAATAATACTTTATAATAAAATTTTTAGTTGTTTTAATTTTTGGTTAAAAATCCGTTTTGAATTTTCAGGGCGGATTTTTTGAGTTTTATGTATTTATTAAAAGATGATTAAAATAGAAAAGTTGTACTTTTAGAATATCAATTCGAAAATATAACTCATGAAGGATAATTTTTCAAAACAAGCAGTTGACTATTCTAAATTTCGTCCGCAATATCCTGAGGCAATGATTGATTTTGTGGTTTCATTTGTTAATGATAAATCAATTGCACTTGACATTGCTACAGGAAACGGTCAGGTAGCGCATAAGCTTTCTACTCGTTTCAAAAAAGTATTTGCTACAGATATTAGTCAAAAGCAACTCGATAATGCGATTCAGGCTGATAATATAAGCTACAGTAAAGAATCTGCAGAAAAGACTTCGTTCAAAAATCAGCAATTCGATTTGATTGTTGTGGCACAGGCTGTACATTGGTTTGATTTTGAAAAGTTTTATAAAGAAATCTACAGAATATTAAAGCCCGAAGGCATTTTTGCTGTCATGGGTTACGGATTATTTTCTACCAATCCGGATTCAGATAAAATTCTGAGACATTTTTATTATGATATTATAGGTTCTTATTGGGATGCTGAACGAAAGTATCTGGATGAAAATTATGAAACGATTCCATTTCCGTTTGATGAAATCACGGCAAAGAGATTTCAAAATCAATTCATTTGGACTTTTGAAGCATTAATAGGATATCTCCAGACATGGTCGTCTGTGCAGCATTATATTTCGAAGAACAATCAAAATCCGATTGACTTGATTTATGATGAATTGAAGCTTTCCTGGGAAAATAATGATAAGAAAGTTACATTTCCACTGTTGCTAAGAATTGGAAAATTAAAATAGTTACCTTTGAAAAAAATATAAAATGCCAAGAATCCTCTCCATAGACTACGGACAAAAGCGTACCGGAATTGCTGTTACCGATGAAATGCAGATTATAGCTTCTGGTTTAACCACGATTCCAACAAATACTTTAATTGATTTCCTTACAGCTTATTTTGCTAAAGAAAAAGTAGAAGCGGTTTTAATCGGTGAACCAAAACAAATGAATGGACAGCCATCAGAAAGCGCTTCTGTAATAAAAGGTTTTGTAACTCATTTTTCTAATATTTTTCCGGAAATGAAAGTCGTTCGTGTAGATGAACGTTTTACTTCAAAAATGGCTTTTCAGACGATGATCGATAGCGGACTGAGCAAAAAGCAGCGTCAGAACAAAGGACTGATAGATGAAATTTCCGCAACGATTATGCTTCAGGACTATCTTTCTTCTAATCGTTTTTAGGTTTTAGGCCTATAAATTTCACTTTATTTAGAAAAAAATGTAATTATCTAACTATTATCTTTCGAAAATTAGTTTTTTTTTGGGATTATAAAAAGTAACTTTGCATTTTAAAATATAATACTGTTATGCCTGACAATACAATACGTTCCAATAGTGAAGTAGTGCTTATTGGAGCTGGAATTATGAGTGCTACACTCGGAGTAATTTTGAAAGAATTACAACCTGATATCAAGATTGAAATTTACGAAAGATTAGATGTTGCAGCAGCCGAAAGTTCTGATGCATGGAATAATGCCGGAACCGGACACTCTGCTTTTTGTGAATTAAATTACACCCCTGAAAAAGCCGATGGTTCTGTAGATCCTAAAAAAGCCATCAGCATTGCGGAAGCTTTTGAAGTTTCGCGTCAGTTTTGGTCGTATTTAGTACAGGAAAATAAGGTTCCTTCGCCTGAAAATTTTATAAAAAGTGTGCCTCACATGAGTTTTGTGTGGGGTGAAAAAAATGTAAAATACCTTAAAACCCGTTTTGAAGCTTTACAGGCTAATCCATTATTTGCTGAAATGCTTTTTAGTACTGATTTTGAGCAATTGAAACAGTGGATGCCATTAGTTATGGAGGGAAGACAGCCTGATGAAAAACTGGCTGCTACTACAATGGCAATTGGTACCGATGTGAATTTTGGTGCTTTGACAAGAAGTATGTTTAATTATTTAGAAAAATTAGACGGTGTGTCTTTACATTTTAACCATGAGGTAAAAAAAATAAGACAGCGTGAAGATAAATCATGGAGAATTAAAATAACCGATTTAGAGTCTGGCCAAAAAAGAAAAGCCTATACGAAGTTTGTATTTATTGGTGCCGGAGGTGGTTCCTTGCCATTACTGGAAAAAGCAAATGTACCGGAAGGTCATGGTTATGGTGGTTTTCCGGTAAGCGGTCAGTGGTTAAAATGTACAAATCCAGAAGTTATTGCAAAACATCAGGCAAAAGTTTACGGAAAAGCGAGTGTTGGAGCTCCGCCAATGTCGGTTCCGCATATTGATACCCGTGTAATTGATGGTGAAAAAGCATTACTTTTTGGACCTTTTGCAGGATTTTCAACCCGTTTTTTAAAAAATGGATCTTATTTAGATTTACCATTATCTATAAAAGCAAACAACCTGATCCCGATGTTATCTGCAGGATATAACAATATTCCTTTGACAAAATATCTAATTGAGCAGGTTCGTCAGTCTCCTAAAGACAGAATAAAAGCTTTACGCGAATATTTGCCAAGCGCACGATCTAAAGACTGGGTATTAGAAAAAGCAGGACAGCGTGTACAGGTTATTAAAAAAGGTGAAAATGGAGGCGGAGTTTTAGAATTTGGTACAGAAGTAATCAATACACAAGACGGAACTTTGGCTGTTTTATTAGGAGCATCTCCAGGTGCATCTACAGCGGTTTCTATCATGGTTGATTTGATTGGAAGATGTTTTAAAGATCAGATTAATACACCGGAGTGGGAAGCGAAGCTGAAAAATATGATTCCTTCTTATAGCCAAACTTTAAATGACAAGCCGGAACTTTTAGCAGAAATTAGAAAAAATACTGCTGAAGTCTTAAAGCTGAACAGAAATTAATACTAGAATGTAATCTTTATTATAAAAAACAAATCCGGATAATTAATCCGGATTTGTTGCTTTAAAGTCTTTTGTAATCTTTAATATTTTTTCGGACAGGTTACTCATCCAGATTAATTGCTCAATGACCATTTGCGCCTCCTGCATTTTGGCTTGACGTGTTTCTTTATCCAGATCTTCATCTGTTGCTAAACGAGTAAAATTTTTACGTTTCATTTCTTCAAATTGCAAAGTCACGTCTTCTTTATCAAAAAAAGTATCGGTTATAATGGCTTCATTTTTTAAAATTGAAATCGAATGATCTAAATTTAATAAGATAGTTTTTATGATGTAATTGAAAGATTCTGAAGCTGATGTGGTTTGGTTTGCCTGAATGTAAGTTGATAAAGAGGCTAAGGCTGAAAGTAAAGAATGATTTAGAACCACTAATTTATTAACAAGAGGCAGTGTTTTTTGCTTTGATTTTGGTTCCTGCATCATACGCTGAAAAGAGGTCATTAAATTCCCAATTTCTATAAAAACACTTTTTCTGGCTAGTCTGTATGAAGTAGGGATTTCTCCTTTTTTATTGTAAAAATCCGCAATTTCTTTAAGATAAGTCCTATTGGCACGAATTGAATTTTCAATGTGTATTGGAGTATTGATAAATTCCCATGCGGGCCATAAAAACTGATTGGCAAGAAAAGCTAAAATGGCTCCGGCTAATGAGTCTAAAATTCTAAACTGAATTACTTCAACAACATTAGGAACTAAAATTCCATAAATAAAAACCACGTACATGGTAACAAAAGTCGCACTGATTTTGTAATTGATTTGTGTAAAGGAAATTCCAAGCAGCATACAGATAATTGAAAAAATACTTAATGCAACATCATTTTGTACAAGCGAAACAATTCCAAAAGCCAATAAACCTCCCAAAAGAGTCCCGAAAATACGATTATAAGAACGTTCCTTGGTTAAACCGTAACCTGGTCGCATGATTACTATAATGGTCAATAAAATCCAATATACATTTTGAAAAGGAAGAAATTTTCCAACAATAAAACCTATCAAAATGGTTATGGTCAATCGAACAGAATGCCTGAAAATGGATGATGAAAAACTCAAATTTTCAGTCAATGTGCGCAATGGATAATATTGAGGTGTCAGGAATTTTTCAAGTTCTTTATCCTTATCTTTTAATTTGTAAGACTGCATGGCAAGAGAAAGCGCACGCTGGATAATCTTTATTTTCCCAACCTGGTTTTTAGCATATTTCAGCATGTTGGTTAACATGAGAACGCCTTCAGCTGCTGCTTCTTTTCCTAATGTTTTTTCGTAGTCAAAAATAGCAAATTCGAGGGCGTCAAGTTCATTTTTTAAATCTTGCTTGTCTACATAAACTGCAATGTGATGAACGTTTTTAGATAGTTTTTTTAAAGTTGAAGCGAGTTTATAGGCTACATTTTGATACGTTCTTAAAACATCAGGATGTTTATCAAATTTTTCATGAATTTTACTATGATCAAATGAAGTGTATAAAGCCAGTTCCTGTATTTCAACCAGAGTAATAAAAACCAGTAACATCTTTCGGTTTTGGCTTGTTGTTGCAGAACTGTTTTGGTTTCCAATAAGTACCTTTCGCAGATCCTCATGAATCTCGTTGAGTTGTACCTGAATACTTAATTGTTTTTCAATAATTGTTGTTCGGTTCGCTTCAGGACTCCATAAATCACCTCTTAGTTTTAAATACTTTGCGGTTAATTTAATTCCTTCGGCAATTTCAAGTTCAATAAATTTATAAGGCTGTACAAAATGAAATATAAGAGAAACAATTAAATATAAAATTCCTCCGATAAATATGTAACCCGAATAGGCAAAGGCTTCCCAACCCTGATGTAAATGACCAAATGATAAAGAAATTGAAATTAATGCTGAAAACGAAACTAAAGTTGCCCGTTGCCCATAGACCGATATCATGGAGCATAAAAAAAGTAAAAACCCTAAAAAAGGGTAAAACAAATAAGGAAAAGGGTAGGCCAGATTAACTAATAAATTGACTCCGGAAACAATAAAAGAAGCAACAATTAATCCTTTTATTTTGTGGCTTAAGGTACTTGGAATGTCGCTGGGATAAGTGTAAAAAGCACCTAAGGCAATGGTGAAACCAATTTCAAAATGACCCAGAAAATTCAAAATTAATACGGGCACTACTGAGGCAATAGTTACTTTTGTGGCATTTAAAAACGAAGTGCTGTTGGTGAATTTTGCAATACGATCTAACATAGAAATAGGTTTAAAACAAAGGTAAGATAATTTGGCATAATTATAGCTGAGATTTTGGTGAACGGTCAAAATGCGATTTTATATATTATTTTCAAATGTTCATTGACTATTTTTTACTATTTTTGACTGCTAAATTGGAAGAATTTAGATTAATTTTTTAGTAAATAAAAATAAATAATACAATATAGATGATTTTACCAATTGTAGGATATGGGGATCCTGTTTTAAGAAAAGTTGGTGAGGTAATTACACCGGATTATCCAAACTTAAAAGAAACAATAGCAAATATGTACGAAACCATGTATAATGCTTATGGTGTGGGACTTGCTGCACCGCAGGTAGGTTTGGCAATTCGTTTGTTTGTTATCGATACAACACCTTTTAGTGATGATGAAGATTTACCATCTGATGAGCAAAAAGATTTAAAAGGTTTCAAGAAAACTTTTATCAATGCTAAAATTATTCATGAAGAAGGCGAAGAGTGGAGTTTTAACGAGGGATGTTTAAGTATTCCAGATGTTAGAGAAGACGTATATAGAAAACCTACTGTAACGCTTGAATATTGCGAGGAAGATTTTGTAACAAAAACAGAAGTTTTTGATGGTTTGATTGCAAGGGTTATTCAGCATGAATACGACCATATTGAAGGAGTTTTATTTACTGATAAAATATCATCTTTAAAGAAACGACTGATTCAGAAGAAACTAAAAAATATTACCGAAGGTAAAACTTTTCAGGAATACAGAATGAAATATGCATCCGCTAAAAAAGGAAGATAATTATAATACACCAAATTCTTAATACTAATTTAATAAACATGAATTTAGAGAAAATTTTAGCCATTTCAGGAAAACCTGGTTTATATGTATTGAAAGTGCAGACACGCACAGGTTTTGTGGCAGAATCATTACTAGACGGAAAAAAAATTACTGTAAACTTAAAAAGCAACGTAAGTTTATTGTCTGAAATTTCAATTTATACTTACGAAGGAGAAAAACCTTTGACAGAAGTAATGCAGCGTATTGCTGTTAAAGAAAACAAAGGTCAGGCAATTTCACATAAAGAAGATAATGCAAAATTAACAGCTTATTTTAAAGAAATTTTACCTGAATATGATGAAGAAAGAGTATATCCTTCAGATATTAAAAAAATATTAAACTGGTATAACATGCTTCAGGCAAAAGGTTTAGTTACAGATGAAGCACCTGCTGCAATTTCAACATCTGAAGAAATTGCTGTTGAAGAGCCGGTAAAAAAGGCTCCTGCTAAAAAAGCTCCTGCCAAAAAAGCAACAGCTAAAAAAGAAGAATAGTAAATTTTACATTCAAATATATTAATCCTGTTAAGATGTTTTCTTAACAGGATTTTTTACTTTTACACAATTAGATTACAACAAAAAACTTCACAAAATGAGCAAAGAACTTCAACTTAAAGCTTTTGAAAGATTATTAATTATCATGGATGAGCTTCGTGAGCAATGCCCTTGGGATAAAAAGCAAACTTTGCAAACTTTGAGGCATCTGACGATAGAAGAAACATACGAATTGGGAGATGCCATTCTGGATAATGACCTGAATGAAGTTAAAAAAGAACTGGGTGATTTATTACTGCATATTGTTTTTTACGCCAAAATAGGTTCTGAAACCAATGATTTTGATATAGCTGATGTATGTAATGAAATTTGCGACAAGTTGATTCACCGTCATCCTCATATTTACAGTGACACTGTTGTGAAAGATGAAGAAGAAGTCAAACAAAACTGGGAAAAACTAAAACTTAAAGAAGGTAAAAAGTCTGTTTTGGAAGGTGTTCCGAGAAGTTTGCCTGCTCTGGTAAAAGCCAGCCGAATTCAGGACAAAGTTAAAGGTGTTGGTTTTGACTGGGAAGAACCACATCAGGTTTGGGATAAAGTACAGGAAGAATTAGAAGAACTGCAGGTTGAGGTGAAATCAGGAGACCAGGATAAAATCGAAGCCGAATTTGGTGATGTTTTGTTCTCGATGATAAACTACGCCAGATTTTTAAATGTTAATCCTGAAGATGCTTTAGAACGTACCAATAAAAAATTTATTAAACGCTTTCAATACTTAGAAAATAAAGCCGGTGAATTAGGAAAGCCTTTAATGGATATGACTTTGGCAGAAATGGATGTTTTTTGGAACGAAGCAAAAAAATTATAATTGTTCAGCCAGCTTTTTTAAAGCTTTTACATCTTTAAGAACAATTTTTTTACCTGCCAATTCAATCAATTCAAGTTTATTAAAATCAGATAATAATCTGATACAGCTTTCTGTAGCGGTACCAATTATTCCTGCCAGCTCTTCTCGGGTTAGCTGGACTTTCAGCGTTTTGTCTGCGTTTTCGCCAAAAGCATCATGCAAATGCAATAATGTTTCTGCTAAACGTTGTTTTACGGTTTTTTGTACTAAGGCAATTTTATCGTTTTCAGAATCTTTCAAGTCTTCACAAACAGACTGCATCAGGTTCATTGAGAATTGATTGTTATTATTAAAGAAATGTATAATTTCAGATTTCGGAATAAAACAAACTTCCATATCTGCAACAGCTTTTGCTGATAAATTTGCAGGTTCATTGCTAATCATCGAACGTTGCCCCAAAAGTTCTCCTGATTTTACCAGTTTTACAATCTGATCTTTTCCGTTAGCGCTTAATTTAGAGAGTTTTCCAATTCCGTCTTTCACACAAAAAACACCATTTGTAACTTCACCTTCTTCAAAAATCGCTTCACCTTTTTTTATTTTGTGAGTCGTTTTACTATTTGCTAATTTTATAACTTCTTCTTTATTAAGTGCTTTTAAAGATGAAAGCTGGCGTACGATACATTGGTCACATTTATTCATAGCAAAAGTATTTACTGCAAAATTAACCAATAATCGCTTTGGTAGGTTAAAATATTTGAAAAAACACAGAGAAAATCTGTTGTTGTAATTTACCTGTTTTATTTTCTTAAATTTAAAATCTGATTTCATTTTTATATGATAAATGTCATATTTATAGCCGCTTATTATTTTGAATATTTGTTACATTAAAAAAGAAACAAATTATGAGCGAGCAGAGTTGTTTTCATTGTGGACTTACAATTCCTAAAAATGAAGTAATCAATTTTGATGAAAAAAAGTTTTGTTGCACGGGCTGTAAAACAGTTTACGAAATTTTTAGTCTTAATGATTTAACCTGCTATTATGATTTTGAAAAATCCCCGGGTGCCACTCCGCAGGACATTCAGGGAAAATATGATTTTTTGGACAATGAAACTATTATTTCTAAAGTTTTAGAATTTCAGGAAGGAAATGCTTCAATAGTTTCTTTAAATATTCCTCATATTCATTGCAGTTCATGCATTTGGATTCTTGAAAACCTTAACCGTTTGCAGCCAGGTATAAATAGCTCACAGGTTAATTTTCCGGAGAAAAAAGTTAGAATCACATTCAATTCTGAAATGGTTTCCCTCAAATCAATTGTTTATCTGCTGAGTTCAATTGGTTATGAGCCTTACATTAGTTTAGAAAACTACGAGACAGGAAAAACAAAAACAGACAGAAGCCTGACCTATAAGTTGGGTGTTGCTTTCTTCTGTTTTGGAAATATCATGTTATTGTCATTTCCCGAATATTTCGAGATGAAAGAATTCTGGCTGGATAGCTATAAACCATTTTTCAGGCTTTTGATTTTTGTTTTGGCATTGCCAAGTTTTCTCTATTCAGCAAGTGGCTATTATGTTTCGGCTTATCACAGTATCAAAACCAGGATGCTAAATATTGATATTCCAATCGCTTTGGGAATTATCGTCATGTTTATTCGTAGTTCTTATGACATGCTAATGGATCATGGTCCGGGTTTTTTTGACAGCTTGGCGAGTTTGGTTTTCTTTATGCTGCTCGGCAAAATGTTTCAGACCAAAACCTATAGTTTTCTGAGTTTCGAAAGAGATTTTAAATCCTATTTTCCAATTGCAGTTACCAGAATCAATTCTAATACATCAGAGGAAAGTGTACCAATTTATGATGTTTTAAAAGGAGACAGATTATTAATTCGAAATCAGGAATTAATTCCGGTAGATGGAATTTTGATTAGCGAAAAAGCCGAAATTGATTATAGTTTCGTTACCGGAGAAGCAGTTCCGATTACTAAAAAATCAGGAGACAAAGTATTTGCCGGAGGAAAACAAATTGGAAAAGTAATCGAAATGGAAGTGTTGCATTCGGTTTCACAAAGTTATTTAACGCAGCTTTGGAGCAATGAAATTTTTCAGAAAAAAGTAGATCAAAAACATAAAACGATTACCGATAAAATCAGTCGTTATTTTACCCCCATTTTATTATTAATAGCTTTTGCCGGTTTTGGTTACTGGATATGTATTGATGTCAATACAGCTTTTAATGTTTTTACAGCAGTTTTAATTGTGGCCTGCCCATGTGCGCTTGCACTTACGGCACCGTTTACTTTCGGAAATATTCTCAGAATTATGGGAAAACAAAAAATGTATCTTAAAAATGCTTTGGTTATAGAACAACTTGCAAAAGTAGACACGATAGTTTTTGATAAAACCGGAACCATTACAACCAATAAAAAATCAAATATTGGATATGAAGGAAATACACTTTCTGATGAAAATTATATACTGATAAAAAATGTACTTAGAGGATCTAATCACCCTTTGAGCCGAATGTTATATGATTTTCTGCCGGAAGTAAAAAGAATCAAAATTGATGCATTTGAAGAAATTACCGGAAAAGGTATTTTGGCTTCTTTTGAAAATAAAATCATCAAAATCGGGTCGGCTTCTTTTGTTGAAAGTACAAATGACGCTGATGAAATAGAAAAAACAGCACTTCATATTAAGATTGACAACGTTTATTACGGACGATTTTATTTTCAAAATCAGTACAGAGATGGTCTTGAAGTACTATTTAATAGACTAAAGAAAGATTATGAAATAAAAGTCCTTTCTGGCGATAATGATGGAGAAAGAGCGAATCTGGAGGATATTCTTCCAAAAGGTACTGAACTTATCTTCAATCAAAAACCGGAACAGAAGCTGGAATTCATAAAAAAACTGCAGGAAAAAGGACAAAATGTAATGATGGTTGGAGACGGCCTGAATGATGCAGGTGCTTTGGCCCAAAGTAACGTTGGGATTTCAATTTCTGAAAACGTGAACGTATTTTCACCCGCTTGTGATGCTATTCTGGATGCAGGCGAATTTTCCAGACTGGATTACTTTTTAAAGTTGTCTCACAAATCGATTAGGATAATCAAAATGAGTTTTGGTTTATCGCTTCTTTATAATGTTGTAGGGCTCTTATTTGCTGTTACAGGAAACTTAAATCCTCTGGTTGCCGCTATAATAATGCCATTGAGCACAATTACTATTGTGAGTTTTGTAACGATTATGTCTAACTATTTTAGTAAGAATAAATTAAAGTGATTTGAATTGAGTCAAAAAGGAGTTTTTTAAAATCTTAATATTCTCCTTTGACTATGATAATTATCATATTTTAAGCGCCCTTATACTACTAATTTTGTTACTATAAATCTAAGGTATGAGTGTCATTTATCTATTAATTTCAGTAAGTATTTTTGTCGCAATCTGTTTTTTTATTGCATTTATAGCTGCTGTCAAATCCGGACAGTACGATGATGATTATACACCCTCGGTCAGAATCCTCTTTGATGATGAAACCAAAATTACCTCTCAAAATAATAATTTACCAATAGAAGAAAAACAAGTTTAATTATGGAAATGGAACAATTTTACTACGACAATAAAATCGTAAAAAAATTCATTTACGCTACCATCCTTTTTGGGGTAGTTGGTATGTTAGTGGGACTGACCCTGGCGGTTATGTACCTTTTTCCCAACATGACCGATGGGATTTCATGGCTCAGTTATGGTCGTTTAAGACCTTTGCACACCAATGCGGTAATTTTTGCCTTTGTAGGTAACGCTTTTTTTGCCGGGATGTATTATTCGCTGCAACGATTACTGAAAGCCAGAATGTTCAGTGACTTTTTGAGTAACCTTCATTTCTGGGGATGGCAGCTTATTATTGTGGCCGCTGCTATTACACTTCCTTTAGGTTATACTTCTTCAAAAGAATATGCTGAACTGGAGTGGCCTATTGATATTGCAATTGCATTGATCTGGGTCGTAATGGGAATCAATATGATTGGTACAATGCTACGACGTAGAGAACGTCATTTGTATGTGGCAATTTGGTTTTACCTCGCTACGTTTGTTACCGTTGCAGTATTGCATATTTTCAATAATATCGAAATTCCGGTTTCTGGGTTAAAAAGCTATTCTGTGTATGCAGGTGTTCAGGATGCCTTGGTACAATGGTGGTACGGACATAATGCGGTGGCATTTTTCTTAACCACTCCTTTTTTAGGACTTATGTATTATTTTATTCCAAAGGTTGCTAATCGACCGGTTTATTCTTATAGATTATCTATTATTCACTTTTGGTCTTTAATCTTTATCTATATCTGGGCAGGACCACACCATTTATTGTATTCTGCTTTACCAAACTGGGCACAAAATTTAGGGGTTGCTTTCTCTGTTATGTTACTGGCTCCGTCTTGGGGAGGTATGATTAATGGATTGTTAACTTTAAGAGGTGCCTGGGATAAAGTTCGTGTAGAACCGGTTTTGAAATTCTTTGTGGTAGCCATCACAGGGTACGGAATGGCGACTTTTGAAGGGCCAATGCTTTCTTTTAAAAACGTAAATGCGATTGCACATTATACAGACTGGATCGTAGCACACGTACATGTAGGGGCTTTAGCATGGAACGGATTTATGTCGTTTGGTATTATTTACTGGTTGATTCCACGAATGACAAAAAGTCAATTGTTTTCAACTAAATTAGCCAATTTCCATTTCTGGATTGGAACTTTAGGAATCATTTTATATACAGTTCCAATGTACGTGGCTGGTTTTCAACAGGCATCTATGTGGAAACAATTTAATCCTGATGGAACTTTGACTTACGGGAATTTCCTTGAAACCGTTACAGCCATTATGCCTCTGTATTGGATGAGAGCTATTGGAGGAACTTTCTACTTAATAGGAATGCTGACGCTGGTTTACAATATTATAATGACCGTTAAAGCAGGTAATACAATTGAAGATGAATTGGCTCAGGCTCCAGCATTGCAGACTATTAAAAGCGGTAGAATCAGTGGAGAAAAATTCCATTCCTGGTTAGAAAGAAAACCGATTCAGTTAACTATTTTGGCAACAATTGCGATTTTAATTGGTGGTATCATTCAGATTGTTCCAACGATTATGGTAAAATCGAATATTCCAACCATTTCAAGTGTAAAACCATACACACCGTTAGAACTGGAAGGTCGTGATTTATACATCCGAGAAGGCTGCGTGGGTTGTCACTCACAATCAGTTCGCCCGTTCAGAAGTGAGGTAGAGCGTTACGGGCCTCAGGCCAAAGCAGGAGAGTTTGTGTACGATCATCCATTTTTGTGGGGGTCAAAACGTACAGGTCCTGATTTGCAGCGAGTAGGAGGTAAGTACAATGACAACTGGCACTTTAACCACATGTGGAATCCGCAAAGCACATCTGCCGGATCTATCATGCCGGGCTATAAATGGCTATTTGATAATAAAGCACTGGATATTTCATTACTTGAAAAGAAAATGAAAGTTATGGTTACACTTGGAGTGCCTTATTCAGAAGCAGAAGTTGCTAATGCGCAGAAAACATTGAGAGATCAGGCTCTTACTATTGAAAAAAGTCTTGAAAATGATCCTGACTATGTAAAAAGTTATGAGGAAAGTAAGAAGAAAGCAGCCGCAAAAGGAGAGAAATTTGTTCCGATGAACGAAAGGGAAATTGTAGCTCTGATTGCTTACATACAAAGACTTGGAACTGATATTAAAGTAAAAGAAACTTCAAAATAACAGCATTATGTTCGAACAAATAAAACACAATATGGAGACGATTTCGGGGATTGAAATTTTTCCGATTCTCTCTCTCCTGATTTTCTTCTTCTTTTTTGTAGGATTAGGCTTTTGGGTGTTCTCATATAAAAAAGATAAAATTGAGGAAATGAGTCAGATTCCTTTGGTTGATGGCTGTAGTTTAACTTCAAAAGATAAATAATAATGAAAAAGTTTTTCCCCGTATATGTAAGAGTACCGTTGATTTTCTTCATTGTATTCGGTTTGATGGAATATTTTATAGACTCAGGCGACAGACCGGCTTTTATCAAATATCCAATGGTTTCTGTCTTTTTGTTTGTCTTTTTGTTTATTCTGATTGCTATCGAAATTACGCTAAATGCTGTAAATCGGGTAATGTATCAATTGTTATCTCCTGAAGAAAAAGAAAAACTGGCATACGAAGAAAGCCTTAGTTTAAAAGAAAGTACCTGGTTTAAGAATTTGATGCACAGACTTACCCAGACAGAACCAATTGAAAAAGAAGGTGATTTGTTGATGGATCATGATTATGACGGTATTAAAGAATTAGACAATAATTTACCGCCTTGGTGGGTGTATTTATTTTACATCTGTATCGTTTTTGGAGTTGCTTATGTTTTTTACTTCGACGTTTTTGGTGGAGACAATCAGGAAATGGAATTGAAGAAAGAAATGGCTCAGGCAAAAATCGAGGTAGAAGAATACCTAAAAACAGCTCCGGATCTGATGGACGAAAAAACAGTTGTCCTGCTTACAGATGCTCCAAGTTTAGCCGAAGGTAAAGAAATTTTCACCACTAATTGTGCTGCCTGTCACAGAGCAGACGGAGGAGGTCAGATTGGTCCAAACTTGACAGATAATAAATGGATTTTAGGTGGCGGAATTAAAGAAATTTTTCACACGATATCTAATGGTGGACGAGACGGAAAAGGAATGGTTTCATGGAAAACCAATGGTATGAAGCCAAAAGAAATTCAAAAAGTGGCAAGTTATATTTTGTCATTGCAGGGAAGTAACCCAAAAGACGCAAAAGAAGCTGAAGGAGAAGTTTGGGTAGATGAAAGCGCTCCAAAAAAAGATGCTACAGCAAATAATACAACAGATAGTACAGCAGTTAAAAAATAATTACCATGTCAAATTTACCAGACGAAGCTTTTAGAGATACCATCGGAACTATTGATGAAGGCGGAAAACGAAAATTTATTTTCCCTAAAAAACCGTCTGGTAAGTTTTACGATTATCGCAAAATAGTCAGTTATGTTTTATTGGGGATTCTGATTGCAAATCCGTTTATAAAAATTAACGGAAACCAATTTATGATGTTCAATATTGTTGAACGTCGTTTTAATATTTTTGGATTCCCTTTCTGGCCGCAGGATTTTTATCTTTTTGTGATTTCATTGCTTGTAGGGGTTGTCTTTATCATTTTGTTTACTGTTGTTTTCGGAAGGATATTTTGCGGATGGATTTGTCCACAGACTATTTTCCTCGAAATGGTTTTCCGCCGGATTGAATATTGGATAGACGGTGACCGCGGTGCCCAATCACGTTTGGCAAGACAGGAATGGAATGCTGATAAAATCCGAAAAAGACTCACGAAATGGTTTGTCTTCTTCCTGATTTCTTTCGGAATAGCAAATGTTTTTCTTGCTTATTTGGTCGGTAGTGATACCTTGTTTTTAATGATGGAGCAAGGGCCTGTTTCGCAGGCAAGTAACTTTATTGCGTTATTGATTTTTACAGGTGTTTTTTATTTTGTTTTTGTATGGTTTCGGGAACAGGTTTGTATCATTGCCTGTCCTTACGGCAGATTACAAGGAGTACTTTTAGATAATAAATCGATCAATGTGGCTTATGATTTTGTTCGTGGCGAAAAAGAACAGGGTCGTGCCAAATTTAATAAAAAAGAAGACAGGGCTTTAACCGGAAAAGGAGATTGTATCGATTGCCATCAATGTGTGCATGTTTGTCCGATGGGAATTGATATTCGAAACGGAACACAATTAGAATGTACCAATTGTACCGCCTGTATCGACGAATGCGACTCGATTATGGACTCAGTGGGTCTGCCAAAAGGATTGATTCGTTATGCTTCTGAAGACGAAATAGAGAAAAAAGAACCTTTTAAATTCACAGCCCGAATGAAAGGATATACAGCAGTCTTATTTATCCTGTTGAGTGTTTTTGTCGGAATGCTGTTTTTAAGAACCAATGTCGAAGCTATTATTTTGCGTTTGCCCGGACAGCTTTTCCAGCATAAAGGCGATAAAATCAGTAACGTTTACACCTATAAAATCGTAAACAAGACCATGAAAGATTACAGCGATATTCATTTTGAGCTGATTGATCAGAAAGGCGAAATCAGCAAGGTGGGAGAACAGCATTTTAAAGTAGCAAAAGAAGGAATTTCGCAGGGAACATTATTCATCGAAATCAATGAAGTTCTTTTGGAAAGTGATAAGACAAAAGTTAAAATTGGTGTGTACAACGGTAATGAATTATTAGAAACTACAACAACTAATTTTTTAGGTCCGAGAAGTTTTAATTAAGCAACAAACTTTTTTAAGGTATAATTTTAAATATAACCCTTTGGGTGTAATTATTAAACGTCAGTTCGAGTGTTTTTTGTGCAGAGAAACGGAACAAAAAATGTATCGAGAACCATCTTTAATGATGATTTTTCTGTTCTCGATACAATCCCGATGAAAAATCGGGATTACTCGAACTGACGAAAAATCATTATCAAAACTAATTACTCCCATTTTAAAATAACAATATTATGAAAATCAATTGGGGAACAGGAATTGTCATAGCATTCGGATTGTTTATGACTTTCATTTTATATTTTGTTTTTGAAGTACAGTCAAACAGTAAATACGACAATGATTTAGTTGTTGAAGAGTATTACAAACACGATTCGCATTTTCAGGACGAAATGGCACGCATTCAGAATGCACATGATTTACAGTACAAACCTTCGATTAAGTATGTCGAAGACGGAGTAAAAATCACTTTCCCGGAAACTTTCGAAAGCAATAAACTAAAAGGAAACGTTTTGCTTTATCGTCCTTCAAACAAAAAGTTTGATTTTAATACCCAAATTGCTTTAACAAATTCATCTATACTTATTCCGCAAAAGAAATTGGTAAAAGGACGCTGGGATGTCAATATGGAATGGCAGTATGAAGGCAAAAAATACTTAACCAAAGAGGTTATTTACGTTAATTAAAAAACGTGAGCAGGTAAAAATTGAAGTTATTTTTAGTTTTTGAATCTGCAAAATCTGCTGAATCTGCGTGCCAAAATTTTCACGCAGATTTTGCAGATTCAGCAGATTTTAAAAATTATTTTAATCATTAAATCTGTTGCAAAAAATAAAAAATAAATGTTGTATTCAGCTTTCATATTAGGACTTATCAGCAGTTTACATTGCGTGGGGATGTGTGGTCCAATTGCAATGATGCTTCCGATTGATCATCAAAATGAAGCTAAAAAAGTAATGCAGATTATCACCTATCATTTAGGCAGATTAGCTGCCTACGCCACAATAGGATTGATTTTCGGACTCTTAGGAAGAGGTTTTTTTCTGGCCGGATTGCAACAGAAAATGTCAATTTTTATTGGCCTGGCGATGATAATTGCGGTTTTAATTCCGGAAAGAATCTTTTCTAAATACAATTTCTCTAAACCGGTTTATAAAGTTATTTCAAGCCTAAAATCTACTTTGGGAAGCCAATTTAAAAAGAAAAGCTACAAATCTCTATTTACGATTGGATTATTAAACGGTTTCCTGCCCTGCGGAATGGTCTATGTAGCTTTATTTGGAGCCATAGCGATGCAAAGTGCTTCTTTTGGCATTTTATACATGCTTTTGTTCGGATTGGGAACGATACCTTTAATGACGATTGTGGTTTATATTCATTCTTTACTAAAACTGCCCTTTCGAAATAAAATTCAAAAAGCAATTCCTTATGTCGCTGTAATAATTGGAGTTTTGTTTATTCTCAGAGGTTTAGGATTAGGAATTCCGTATGTTTCTCCCTCTAATATGAGTTTGTTTGTACAGGGGAGTCCTGATTGTCATTGAAAATATCAATTTGCGAAATCTGATGCTTTCCTGCAAGGTCTTTTTTTGACCTTGTAGGTATTCCGTTAGGTTAATAATACCTACAATGTTTTGTAAACCTTGCAGGAATGAAAATCCGTGCCCACTTCAATCTGGTGCTCGTTTGCAACGAGTACCTGTTTACTTATAGAAACTAAATAAAGCGTTTGCAACGCGACTGTTTACATGAATTCCCTACAAATTTATAATGACCTTTTGTTTTAATAACCGCATTATAAATGTTACAATTTATCTTTTAAATTTATGTAGGCACTCGTTGCAAACGAGCACTAGAGGGAGCAAACTGAGTTCTATTTATGTCAGAAGCGCTGTATCTGAGGTAGAATGGGTGTAATTCATGTTAGAAACGTTGCTTCTAAGGCAAACCGAGTTTTATTTATGCCAAAAGCGCTGCGTTTGAAGCAAACTGAGTTCTATTCATGCCAGAAGCGCTGCATCTGAGGTGAAATGAGTTTAATTCATGTTAGAAACGTTGCTTCCTGAGGCAAATCGGATTTTATTTGTGTAAAAGCACTGTGTTTGAGAAAACTGAGTTGTATTCATGCCAGAAGTTCAATCTGGTGCTCGTTTGCAACGAGTATCTGTTTACTTATAGAAACTAAATAAAGCGTTTGCAATGCGGCTGTTTACATGAATTCTACAAATTTATAATGAACTTTTGTTTTAATAACCGCACTACAAATGCTACAATTTATCTTTTAATTTATGTAGGCACTCGTTGCAAACGAGCGCCAGAGTGAGTTATTAATTGATGATATGAGGAGGGACAGGAAACATTTTATCAAACTTGTCAAATTTTATTTTTCTATTTATCGGTTTTAACTGTTTGTAAATTTTCAAATTATCCATCCATTCTTCAAATTCCCAAAACTCTTTTGGTCCTTTATGACCGTGTAACATTAATCTTTTACTGTCTATTGAAAAAGCTATTGTTGTTCCATCGTTTATTTGATCATTTAATAAGACAGAATCTTTAATGGGGAATTTAAAATCACAGATTAAACTATCTAATATTTTTTTCTCATTCTGTTCAAGCAAAAAATAGTACAAACCTTTTTTTCCAAAAGGATAATAATCTAAATAGTAAACTGTATCTGAAGAATTAAATTTTAATCTATAACTCGTTTTAATATTACCTTTTGAATAAGTAAAGTTTGTAAAGCAACTTTCTTTTTTCTTTTCGCAACTACAGAATAAAACTAATACTATTATTGAAATGAGTTTTTTCATTTTTGAAATATTATTTTTCACTAACTGTTTGTTTTCTGATTATTCTCTTCTGCGTAATTTCGGCACAACTAGCCTATAACTAGTAAATATGCGAAATAAACATTCGCAGATCTATCCAAATTTAGATGTATATACGAAGGTTTTTCGTTTTATATTTTTTCAAATATAATCTTTTTCGTTATAAATTACACTTTCACCTCAATTAGCTGTGACAAAAAATATCTATTCAAATAATATAAAATCACTGCTCCTTTTAAACAGTCATCGAAAACAAATTAGTTTCCGGTGATTTTCTTTTTAAATGCAAATCAAAAGCCATACAGATGTTGCGGACAAATGGTCTTCCGGCTTCTGTAATAATGATTTTATTTTCTTCAATTACAAGTAACTGATCTCTTTCCATTTCTTTTAAATCTAATAAAACAAAAGGAAGTTCTTCAAAATAAAGAGCTTCGTTATTCCAGGAAGTTTCAAGAGTACAGGTTAAATTTAGGATGTGTTTTCTAATAATTAAATCTTCGTCATTTAAGATATGTCCTTTCACAACCGGAAGCTGGTCTGCGTCTATCAATTGATAATATTCTTCAAGATTTTTATTGTTTTGGGCAAAACCATACCAGCTATCACTAATAGAGGAGACACCTAACCCAATCATCAATTGTGTTTTGGAGGCGCTGTAACCCATAAAATTTCTATGCAGGGTTTTATGCTGTGCTGCTTTATACAGACTGTCTGAGGTTAAGGCAAAGTGATCCATGCCAATTTCATGATAACCATATTTAGAGAGCATTTTTTTTCCAATTTCGTATAGTTTTCTTTTTTCGGCATCTTTTGGCAAGTCTTCGTCATTAAATCCGCGCTGCCCGTTTCCTTTAATCCAGGGCACATGAGCGTAGCTGTAAAAAGCCAGTCGGTCCGGTTTTAAAGAGTTTGTTTTTTCAACGGTGTCAATAACATTTTCTATGGTCTGAAAAGGCAATCCGAATATAATATCATGCCCGATGGAAGTATAACCAATTTCTTTTGCCCAAAAAGTAACTTTGGCAACATTATGAAATGGCTGAATACGGTGAATCGCTTTTTGCACTTTTTCGGAATAATCCTGAACTCCGAAACTCACTCTGCGAAAGCCTAAATCATATAGTTTTTTTAGCTGTTCGTAAGTAGTATTATTAGGATGGCCCTCAAAACTGAATTCGTAATTTTCAGCTTTATCTGCCAAATTAAAAATACCGTTTATAAGATTTTCTAAATTATTTACAGAGAAAAAAGTAGGAGTTCCACCGCCCAAATGAATTTCTTTTATAATGGGTCTTTCAGAAAGTAAATCGCAATATAAACTCCATTCTTTTAAAACAGCCTGAATATACTTTTCTTCAACCGAATGGTTTTTGGTAATTCGTTTGTTGCAGCCGCAAAAGGTACACATACTTTCACAGAAAGGTAAATGGATGTATAAACTTATTCCGTTTTTAGAGTTGCTTTCTGTAAATGATTTTTGGAGCGATTCAATCCATTTTTGTTGGGTAAAGTCGTTTTCATTCCAATAAGGAACAGTTGGATAACTTGTATATCTTGGTCCCGGAACATTGTATTTTTGAATCAGTGAAATTTCCATAAAAAAACAATTTAGAGAATCAAAATTACTTTATTACCTAAGAAATTAAAATGATAAATATCATATTAGAACTAAAATAAAAAGAGACCCATGATGAGCCTCTTTTCTGAATTAAATAACTAACGTGAAATAGAATCTTGAATGATTTTAAGCCATTTTTTTGCAAACTGATGATCTTGGTAAGCGCTTATTTGTTTGATGCGGTCGTCATCAAAATCATAGAATGGTATTGTGATTTTTTTAGAAGTTTCCTTTTCCTGAAATTCAAAATCTATTTTAAGAATAGTGTCTGAATTTCCATCAGTAGTCAAAACTAATTTGCAGGAAGAAACACTTTTTAAATCTAAAAACGTTGATTCCTGTTGATTTGGATTAAAATTCATCAGAATGAATTTTCTGTTTTTTTGGTCTATAGTAAGTGTTTTGTTGCTTTGAGATTCAGTTAAATCAAAATCCTGCGGATGAACCGGATTAAATTTCTTTTTAATATTTAGAATTTTAGATTTGTTTGCAGCACTTGATCGTGCCGAAAAATAGATGGGAATGGCTACTATGACCGCAATCACAATACCAATTAAGGTTATACTTGTTTCCATGTTTTGAAATTTGATAAATAATATGAAATTGTAAAAAGTTTTTGCGAAAAGAAACAGTTTCACAAGTTAGAGGGAAAGATTTCTTTTCGTTTAAAATTTCAGGGATTTATCTACCAAAAAAAGTGGAAGGCATAGAGCAATAATGTTATTTTTTTGCTCTGAATTGAAAATTGATGCGTTAAGTCGAAGGTAGCTTTAATCGTTTCATGCTGTGAAAGAACAGGCAATAACGAATCAAACCATTTAATTACGATCGGATAATCTGTTTTGATACTGGCAGCAAATTGATAATTGCCCTGAGGCTGAATGAATGCTGATGAATCGGTAATATCTTTAGAGAAATTGCTGTCCGTTTTTTGACTTTCGGTTTTTTGCACAGGAAATTCGTTTGCCTGAGCAGCAAAAAGCCCCATAATCAAAAGTGATACAAAAATAACGGTTTTACGAATCCAATTCATGGAGGCGAATTTAGTTCATAAAACACAATTAAAGAAATTTAAAGTGCTAATAACTTCTTAAAAATTATCCTCAACTTAATAAAAGTTGAGGATAAGGTATGTTATTGCTGCATTTTGAAGTAATAATCAGCAGAATGTTTTCCTCCTCCATAAAAAAGGAAGAAAATACAAAGTAATAATACTACTATTGCTAAAACTAAACTCTCAGAGTGCATACGTCCCATAAAGTTTACAAGAACGGCACCAAATAATATGGGTAACTGTGCTGCAATTGCCCAGCGGGTAAGTAAGCCAAAAACAATCATTATTCCGCCAATCATGTGTGCAGGCGCTATGTAATGCAAAAGAAACATTCCGCCTCCATACTGATCAATAGGAGAAATTAAATCATGCAAATACTGAGCATTGGTTACAAATGAAATTCCTTTCATAAATAAAAAAACACCCAAAACAATACGTATTAAATCTACTGGTAAATAAGTGTGCGAATTTGCCCATTTATTCAAACTTTTTACATTTTCCATGATACTACGTGATTAAAAATTATATACTAAGTTACTGATTTTTAGTGAAATATTTATTTTTAAGTAGCTGAAAATAAGTTTTTTACTATTTTTTTAACGTATTTTGAGAATGTTGTATACTAAACTTGAATAACACCCAGATTAAATGGTTTTTGAATAGGAGCATGGTTGGCGGCTTCGATTCCCATAGAAATCCAGGTACGTGTGTCTAAAGGATCAATAATAGCATCAGTCCACAATCTTGAAGCAGCGTAGTACGGTGAAGTCTGTTCGTCGTAACGTGCTTTTATTTTATTGAATAACTCCGTTTCTTTGGCTTCATCTACAACTTCTCCTTTAGCTTTAAGCGAAGAAGCTTCAATTTGAGCTAATACTTTTGCAGCCTGAGTTCCTCCCATAACAGCAAGTTCTGCACTTGGCCAGGCAAATATTAGTCTGGGATCATAGGCTTTTCCGCACATAGCATAGTTTCCGGCTCCATAAGAATTTCCGACAATAACTGTAAATTTTGGTACCACAGAGTTGCTTACCGCATTTACCATTTTAGCGCCGTCTTTTATGATGCCGCCATGTTCCGATTTTGAACCAACCATGAAACCTGTAACGTCTTGAAGAAAAACCAATGGAATTTTCTTTTGATTGCAATTCGCAATGAATCGGGTGGCTTTATCAGCACTGTCTGAATAAATAACGCCTCCAAACTGCATTTCGCCTTTTTTGGTTTTTACGACTTTTCTTTGATTGGCAATAATTCCAACAGCCCAACCGTCAATTCTGGCATAACCGGTAATTAGAGATTGTCCGTAGCCGTCCTTGTAAGCCTCAAATTCAGAATTGTCTACTAAACGATTGATGATTTCCATCATGTCGTATTGCTCGTTTCTGGCTTTTGGAAGGATTCCGTAAATATCCTTAGGTTCTAAAGCAGGCTTCTCAGTTTTGATTCGGTTATAGCCGGCTTTATCAAAATCCCCAATTTTATCTACAATATTTTTTATTTTATCTAAGGCGTCTTTATCGTCTTTTGCTTTATAATCTGTCACGCCTGAGATTTCACAATGGGTTGTAGCTCCGCCTAAAGTTTCATTATCAATAGTTTCTCCAATTGCAGCCTTTACCAGATAACTTCCGGCAAGGAAAATACTTCCGGTTTTATCTACAATCAAAGCTTCGTCACTCATAATAGGAAGATAGGCTCCTCCGGCAACACAGCTTCCCATAACGGCAGCGATCTGAGTGATTCCCATGCTGCTCATTTGGGCATTGTTTCTAAAAATTCGTCCGAAATGTTCTTTATCCGGAAAAATTTCATCCTGAAGCGGCAAATAAACACCGGCACTATCTACCAAATAAATAATGGGCAATCTGTTTTCTATGGCAATTTCCTGTGCACGTAAATTTTTCTTTCCAGTGATAGGAAACCATGCGCCAGCTTTAACGGTTGCATCATTGGCAACCACAATACACTGTTTTCCCCGAATATATCCTATTTTAATCACGACTCCGCCAGAGGGGCAACCGCCATGTTCAGCATACATTCCTTCTCCGGCAAAACCACCAATTTCGATACTTTTAGAATTTTCATCCAACAAATAATCAATACGTTCACGAGCTGTCATTTTACCTTCAGCATGTAATTTCTGAATGCGTTTTTCGCCTCCGCCTAATTTTACTTTGGCAAATTTTTGTTTTAATTCGGAAAGTAATAGTTTATTATGATCTTCGTTTTTATTGAAGTTTAAGTCCATAAGATATTGATGTTTTTGCAAAATACTGTTGGCTAATTTACAAAATAGAAGTTAGTTTTAAAGGGTTTTAAATTTCCAAAAACAAAAAAAACAGAAGCGGACTTCTGTTTTTTGTATATTTTTAAGTTTTGAAATTATTTTTTAGAATCGCAAACCAATCGTTTTAAAATAGCCCATTGTTTCAAAGCATCACGGGCTTCAACTGCCGGATAGCCTAACATTGTTTTGCCTGCTGCAATATCTCCGGTAACTCCCGAACCAGCTCCAACAATAGCTCCGTCACCAATTGTAGTATGGTCTTTTATAGAAGCGCTTCCGCCAATAATAACGCCATTTCCTAAAGTTACAGAACCGGCTAAACCACTGTTTCCTGCCATAATACAAAATTTTCCAAGTTGACTGTTGTGTCCAATTTGTACTAAATTATCGATTTTGCAACCGTCTCCTAAAACTGTTGAGCTGAATTTTCCTCTGTCAACACAAGAGTTTGCTCCAATTTCAACACCATTTCCTATGATTACATTTCCAATTTGTGGAATTTTTACCAGCCCTTTTTCACTGCACGGGCGAAAACCAAAACCATCTGCACCAATTGTTGCATTTGGGTGAATAATACAATCCTGACCAATATGACAACGTTCGCGTACTACAGTTCCTGACCAGATAATTGTATTTTTGCCAATAGTACATTCGTCTAAAATGGTAACGTTTGGATAAATAGTAACATTAGCTCCGATTTCTACTTTTGGACCAATATAGCAGCCGGCACCAATTCTCGTGCCTTCGCTAATGATAGCAGTTTCATCGATAGTTGCTGTTTTATGAATATTATTGTGGAATATTGGGGTAGGCGGGGCAAAAAGAGCCAGAATTTGAGACATAGCCAAATCGGCATTTTTTACCTTAATAAAAGCACGGTTTTCTCCAGGTTCAATAGAAATATCTTCATTAACTACAGCAACTGAAGCATTTGATGCTGCCCAGTATTTTTCGTATTTTTTATTTCCTATAAATGAAATTTCAGAAGTCGTAGCTTTTTCTAATTGCTCGGTTGCCGTTATACTTTGAGAAGTAGAGCCGTATATTACGCCATTAATCACTTCGTTAATTTCTTGAATTGAATAGGATTTCATTGAATTATTTAATTGAGCTTAGGGGTTAATTTTCACCAAATAAAATAAATTAGAATTTAATTACCTAATTAAATTTTTAAGTTTATTAATAAAAGTTTAAAATTGAAGTTTGAATATTGAAAAAATAACATTTTAACTATTAATTTACTGAGTCTTTTTTAATATTTGAAGTTGTGTTTATTGTGCTTTAAGGATAATTAACCTGAAAATTACAGGTCTGTAAAGTATTTGTTTTATTATTAAGTACTGACTTACATTTGTTTTGTTAATTGTTTTGTTTAGTGAAGATTAAAAAAAAGCGATTCACTTTTAAAGGAATCGCTTAGTGTAATTATTCTTTGATTTTAGATAAAGAAACAGCATTGATGCAATATCTTAATCCGGTTGGAGGCGGTCCATCCGGGAAAACATGTCCTAAATGTGCATCGCATACATTACAGGTCACTTCTACACGAATCATTCCGTATGATTTATCGGCATGATATCCAATCGCATTTTCTTTGATAGGTTGCGTAAAAGAAGGCCACCCAGTTCCTGATTCAAACTTTTCAGATGCATCAAAAAGCAGAGTGCTACAACATTTACATTGGTAGATTCCGGGATCAAACAAACTGCATAATTCAGAGCTGAATGATCTTTCGGTACCTTTTAAACGGGTTACCTGAAATTCTTCAGGCGTTAGAAGCTGTTTCCATTCTTCCTCCGTTTTTTTTACTCGTTTTTCAGGAATTGGATTTCCTTTGTTTGTAAAATGAATTACGTCTGCCCATTTTATCATAACTTTTTCTTTTTAGTTGAATGTTTCAGGTTTCAGGTTTCAGGTTTCAAGTTACTGTGAATGCAAATTGCGACTGAATACTATAGATCTGAACACTGAAATATTATTCTTCCTCTTTTTGTCCCATCATCATTAGAAATGCTTTCAGGAACGGATCTATATTTCCGTTCATAACGCCATCGACATCGCTGGTTTCGTAACCGGTACGAACATCTTTTACCAATTTATAAGGCTGCATAACGTAATTACGAATTTGCGAACCCCATTCGATTTTCATTTTTCCGGCTTCAATATCGGCACGCTGTGCTTGTTGTTTCTTTAATTCAATTTCGTATAATTGAGAACGAAGCATCTGCATGGCGCGCTGTCTGTTGTCTTGCTGAGATCTCGTTTCAGAGCATTGAATCTGGATTCCGGTTGGTTTGTGAACCAACTGTACTTTTGTTTCAACTTTATTTACGTTCTGTCCTCCGGCACCACTTGAACGGGATGTTGTAATTTCGATATCGGCAGGATTAATGTCAATTTCGATACTGTCATCAACAAGCGGATAAACATAAACCGATACGAATGAAGTATGGCGTTTGGCATTACTGTCAAAAGGCGAAATTCGGACTAAGCGGTGAACACCATTTTCTCCTTTCAGATAACCAAAAGAATAATCACCTTCAAATTCTAAAGTTACGGTTTTGATACCGGCAACATCACCTTCCTGAAAGTTAAGCTCTTTGATTTTATAACCATAACTTTCTCCCCACATCATGTACATACGCATGAGCATTCCTGCCCAGTCACAGCTTTCGGTTCCGCCGGCTCCGGCAGTAATCTGAACGACGGCGCTTAAACTGTCTCCTTCATCAGAAAGCATGTTTTTAAATTCGATATTTTCAATATGAAGCTGGGTTGTATTGTAATTTTCATCCAGTTCTTCAACAGAAAGTTCTCCTTCCTTGTAAAAATCATAGGCAAGCTGGAGTTCGTCTGTAAGTTCGACAGCTTTGTCGTAATCTTCGATCCATTTTTTCTTGTTTCGAAGGTTTTTTACAATGATTTCTGCTTCTTTTGGTTTGTTCCAAAAATCAGGAGCAAAAGTTTTTTCTTCTTCGTTTGCAATTTCGATTAGCTTGGCATCAACGTCAAAGATACCTCCTCAACGCACCAAGGCGCTCCACAATACCTTTTACTTGTTCGGCTGTTGTCATAAATTAATAGTAGTTTTATATGTTTTTTGCAATTATTACGTTAATTTGGATGTATGATAACCGGCAAGTTAAAATTTATTAAAACTAGCTGTTAATAACTATCAGTTATACGTAATTTTGCACTACAAAAATAAGATATAGTTTTTAGAATATGGAAATAAATTTAATCAGCGATACCATTACTAAGCCTAGTTATGAAATGCTGCAGTATATGTTCAACGCTCATGTTGGCGATGATGTGTACAGGCAAGACCCAACGGTTATCGAGTTAGAAACCAGAGTGGCTGAATTTTTTGGTATGGAAGCTGGACTTTTTTTTCCGTCAGGGACTATGGCAAACCAAACTGCAATTAAATTGCATACACAGCCCGGAGAACAATTAATTGCTGATAAATATGCTCATATTTATCATTATGAAGGCGGCGGAGTTTCTTTTAACAGTGGAGTTTCATGTTGTTTGTTAGATGGTGAAAGAGGGATGATAAATGCTGCTCAGGTAGCTGCGGCAATCAATGATCCGGAGTTTTATCACAGTCCGTTAACGAGTTTAGTTTGTGTAGAAAATACAACTAATAAAGGTGGTGGAGCCTGTTATGAGCTGGAAGATTTAAGAGAAATAAAAAAAGTTTGTGATGCCAATAATTTGAAATTCCATTTGGATGGAGCCAGAATTTGGAATGCCTTGGTCGCAAAAAGACAAAATCCGAAAGAATTTGGAGCTATTTTCGATACTATTTCTGTTTGTTTGTCAAAAGGATTAGGAGCTCCTATAGGTTCTATTTTGCTGGGAACCAAAGCGGATATTCACAGAGCGTTAAGAATCAGGAAGATACTTGGGGGCGGAATGCGTCAGGTTGGTTATTTGGCAGCAGCAGGCTTATATGCTTTAGCGCATAATATTGAGCGTATGGCTGAAGATCATAGAAGAGTAAAGGAAATTGCAGCAGTTTTAAAAACAAAACCATGGGTAGCAGCTATTGAACCTGTAGAAACCAATATTTTGATTTTTTCTTTAGCAGAAGGTTATAGTGATCAGCTGTTAATTGAAAAATTGAAGCAGAAAAATATTTTGATAAGTTCGCTTGGGCATAATAAACTAAGAGTTGTTACGCACTTAGATTATAAAGAAGTTATGCATACCTATGTGATTGAAACGCTTCAAAAGTTCTAAGTTTTGCTTCAGATTATTTTTATTTCAGGTTTCAGGTTTGTATCGCGATAACTTGAAACCTGAAACTTGAAACAATTTTAAAGTTTTACTTAAAAAGATTATCCATTCCGGGAATCATTGGCATATCCATTTTGGCTACAGCATCCAATTCTCTTTCGTTAACACTAGTTGCTTTTTCGATAGCTTTGTTTAGGGTTACAATTAAATAATCTTCAAGTTGCTCTTTATCTTCTAATAAAGAATCATCAATAGAAACTGATTTTACTTTTCGGCTGGCTGTAATTGTAATTTTCAATAATCCGTCAGCACTTTCTTCATCTATTAAAACAGTATCAAGGCGTTTTTTTGTATCTTCAATTTTTTGTTGGGTTTCTTTAAGTTTGCCCATCATTCCCATTAAATCCATTTTCGTTGATTTTAAATTATTTCAACAAAATTAGTTTATTACGGTGTATAATAAAGTAATATTTTATGAAAAAATTAATTCTGTTCTACTCACTATATCTTATTTTTGCCTTGTCTTATATAAAAACAAACGCTCAATCAATGCAAAATCATATACCGGCTCCACAGGCCAAAATAATTCCAAAATCCCTAAAAAAACATAAAGAAACCCGAATCGATAATTATTTTTGGCTGAATGACAGAGAAAATCCGGAAGTTATTGATTACCTGAATAAGGAAAATGAGTATTATCAGAAAATGACTGAACATACTAAAGGTTTGCAGGAATCTTTGTATGAGGAAATGAAAGGAAGAATTAAGGAAGATGATTCGTCTGTTCCTTATTTTTATAATGGTTATTACTATATTACCCGTTTTGAAACAGGACAGGATTATCCCATTTTTTCCAGAAAAAAAGGAAGCCTTTCTGCTGAAGAAGAAATTATGTTCAATTGCAATGAATTGGCAAAAGATCATGCCTACTTTAAATTAGGAGGATTAAGTGTTAGTCCTGATAACAAATTTGCCAGCTTTGCTGTTGATGTTGTGGGAAGAAGAATTTACACTATTCAGATTAAAAATTTACAAACAGGAGAAATTTTGCCGGATAAAATCGAAAATGTAACGGGAGAATCAGTTTGGGCAAATGATAACAATACCATTTTTTATGTCACACAAGACGAGGTTACGCTACGGTCTGATAAAGTATTTCGGCATAAATTAAATTCAGATTCAGCTACTGATGTTTTGGTTTTTAATGAAACCGATGATACTTTTAATGTTTCGGTAAGTAAAGAAAAATCAAGAAAATATATTGTTATTGGTTCAGGAAGCACATTAACAACAGAATATAGGATTTTAAATTCGGATAATCCTGATGGAGAATTTGAAGTGTTTCAAACGCGCGTTCGGGGTTTAGAATACAGTATTTCACATTACGAAGATTCGTTTTATATTTTAACAAATAAAGATAAGGCTACGAACTTTAAGTTGATGAAAACGCCTGAGAACAGAACTGAGAAAAAATTCTGGAAAGATCTTATACCGCATCGTGAAGATGTTTTGTTGGAAGATATTGAAATATTCAAAAATTACTTAGTTGTTGAAGAGCGCTCAAATGGGTTAAATCATATTCGAATCATGCCATGGAATGGCGAACCGGACTATTATTTGCCTTTTGGAAGCGAGACCTATAATGCGTATATAACAACCAATATTGATTTTGATACCGATGTTTTACGTTACAGTTTTCAATCACTCTCGACACCATCGTCTGTAATTGATTTTAATATGAAAACAAAAACCAAAGAAATCTTAAAAGAGCAAGAGGTTCTCGGAGGGAAATTTGATAAAAACAATTATATCGAAGAAAGAGTTTGGGTAACGGCCAGAGATGGAGAAAAAGTGCCAATTTCGATGGTTTATTGTAAAGGATTAGAGAAAGATGGTAAAAATCCCTTGTTACTTTATGCATATGGTTCGTACGGAATCACGATGGATACTTATTTTTCATCTACCAGACTTTCTTTATTAGATAGAGGATTTATATTCGCAATTGCCCACATCAGAGGAGGTGAGGATTTAGGAAGACAATGGTATGAAGATGGAAAACTGTTAAAAAAGAAAAATACCTTTACAGATTTCATCGATTGCTCTAAATTTGTAATAAACGAGAAATATACTTCTGCTAAACATTTATATGCAGAGGGTGGATCTGCCGGAGGACTTTTGATGGGAGTTATTATAAATGAAGCCCCACATTTGTATAACGGCGTTATTGCCCAGGTTCCTTTTGTTGATGTTATTACAACAATGTTGGATGATAGTATTCCGCTAACAACAGGAGAGTATGACGAATGGGGGAACCCAAATAATAAAAAATATTATGATTATATGTTATCGTATTCACCATATGATAATGTACAAAAGCAAAAATATCCTAATATGTATGTTTCTACCGGATTGCATGATTCGCAGGTTCAATATTGGGAGCCGGCTAAATGGGTAGCCAAGCTTAGAAAATTAAAAACAAATGATACGGTGCTGTTTTTAGATACTAATATGGATGCAGGTCATGGCGGGGCTTCAGGTCGTTTTCAGGCTTTAAAAGACTTAGCAAAGGAATTTAGTTTTTTATTAGATTTAGAGAAAATTAAAAGCTAATTAGAAATTTTTTGTTAAATTTGCAACCTATCAGGGTGATTAAAAAATACCTTGATTAACTATTTTTTTATGAAAGAAGAAATAAATGCTTATAATAATGTTTTAGAGTTGATAGGTAATACTCCGCTTATTAAGCTAAATAAAGTCACTGAAGGGTTAGAAGGGAATTTCTACGCAAAGGTAGAAGCTTTTAATCCCGGACATTCTTCAAAAGACAGAATAGCATTATATATCATTGAAGAAGCAGAGAAAAGGGGAATTTTGTCTCCTGGTGACACCATAATTGAAACTACATCCGGGAATACCGGTTTTAGTTTGGCTATGGTAAGCATTATAAAAGGCTATAATTGTATATTGGCAGTAAGTTCAAAATCTTCAAAAGATAAAATTGACATGTTAAGGAGTTTAGGAGCAAAAGTTTATGTTTGTCCGGCTCATGTTTCAGCAGATGATGAAAGATCATACTACAACGTTGCGAAACGTCTACATGAAGAAACTAAAGGATCTGTTTATATTAATCAGTATTTTAATCAACTTAATATTGATGCTCATTATAATACTACAGGACCAGAAATCTGGCAGCAGACCAAAGGGCAAATTACACACCTTGTTGCTTGTAGCGGAACAGGAGGAACAATCTCAGGAACTGCAAAATTCTTAAAAGAGCAAAATCCGAATATTAAAATCTTAGGTGTTGATGCTTTTGGATCTGTATTGAAAAAATATCATGAAACAAGAGAATTCGATAATAAAGAAATATATCCATACCGTATTGAAGGTTTAGGGAAAAACTTAATTCCGTCAGCAACTGATTTCGATATTATCGATAAGTTTATGAAAGTAACGGATGAAGAAAGTGCTCATACAGCAAGAGAAATCACACGTAAGGAAGGTTTATTTGTTGGGTACACATCCGGTGCGGTAATGCAGGCAATTAAGCAATACGCAGAAGAAGGAGAGTTTACTAAAGACAGTAATATTATAGCTATTTTTCCAGATCATGGATCAAGATATATGAGTAAGGTGTTTAGTGATGACTGGATGAATGAGCAAGGATTTTTTGATACTGTTAATGAAGAAGAGGTTCAAAAAATTGAATTTGTAAAGTAATCAAAATTTACTTTTAGATATAAAAAAAACTCCAGATGAAAATCTGGAGTTTTTTGTTTGGATTATTTTTTTGCTAAAAGCTCTAAAACTTTTGCTCTTAATTCGGGGCCTCTTAAATTCTGAGCAACCACTTTTCCTGATGAATCAAGAATAAAGGTTGCAGGAATAGATTCTACGCCGTATTGTTTTGCAATTGGCTCATCCCAAAATTTCAAGTTAGAAACTTGTGTCCAGCTTAAATTGTCTTTTGCAATGGCTTCTTTCCATGCTGATGCTTCTTTGTCTAAAGAAACACCAATTATATTTAATCCTTTTGAATGAAGCTCTTTGTAAATTGCTACAACATTAGGGTTTTCTTTTCGGCATGGTCCGCACCATGAAGCCCAAAAGTCTACAATCGTTACTTTTCCTAAACTTTCTTTAAGAGATATTGTTTTGCCTTCTGGATTAGGAGCTGAAAAATCTGATCTTCATTTAGCGCTGCCAACCGGTGGAGCTGATGCACCAACTGCAGGCAATTTCATTTGACCGATTTTTTCTTTGATTGCTTTTCCAGGTTTTGTGTTTTTTAAAGTCTCGTCTAAAGAGTTATATAGCGTTTCTGTCTTTTTGAAATCAGCAGTTGGATCATTGATTAAGCTTTGGATGATTAAAGCAGAAATAAATGATTTAGGGTGTGTTTCAGCATAAGCAGTATATTTCTTTTTAGATTCTGCCTGAACTTCAGTTTGAATAACAGTGTATTCTTTCATTAAACTATTGATGGCAGCTGTGTCTTGTTTTTGCTGAGCAGCCTGCATAGTTTGTGTGTTTTTTTTCTGAAAATCCATCAATCTCTTTTGAACTTTAACAAGATCTTCGTTGAATTTAACATATTCATCGTTGCTGTATGTTCCTGCAATTTTAGATTTGTGAATGCTATCTTTGTCTACTTCAATTTTAATTTCACCAGTTTCTAAGATAAACGGAACCTGACCTTGTACATCTTGTACAAGTAAAATATGAAAAGCTGGTTCAGTAACTTTACCTTTTATTTCAAATTTGCCATTTTCAACTTTAACAGTATCAAGGGCTATTGGTGCCATTGTTGTAGGGTCTTGACCCTGAAGGATAATTGTTTTTCCGTTTTCAATTCCTTTTGCAGTTCCGGTAATAAGGTATTCTCCGTCTTTAACTTTACTGCATGAAATTATCGCTACAGAAGCGGTAAGTAAAAAAAGTACTTTTTTCATTATAAAAAATTAATTAGTTAATTGATTTGTGCAACAAAAGTATTTAAAAATATAGAACATCAATAATTTTACTGCCTAAAATTTTGTTATAGTTTTTTTTATGGCAACTATCTTGCTTTTAGTGTTTTAGTTGTTTTTGTTTGTTTGAAAATAGCTAATAATTTTATTATTCAGAATTAAAGCAATGATTTTATTACTTTTTAGCATAAAAAAAGCATTCTGGTGTCAGAATGCTTTTTAAAAATATTGTTATGGAAATCTTTATTCCTGATTTGTTTTCTTTCTCCAGGTAAAAGAGTTTAAAATGTGTCTTTTTGCAAATCTTACCGGTGAATCAGCATTTACCATTTTCACGTAAGTTGCTTTAGGAACACTGATGTATTCATAAACACTTCCGTTAGAGAAATCAATAATTAAACGTCCTTCTACAAATTTATAATCTGTAATTGTACAAGCTGCAATTGTTTCTGTGTACTCAGGTAAATTAAGTTTGATAGTATCAGGATGAATGCTTACTAAAAAGTGGTAAGCTTCAATGATTGTTTTACTTTTTTCTTCTGCCTCTTTTAAACCAGCGTCATCTCCCACAAATTTATCAGGGTGCGATTCTTTCATCGCATTACGATAAATTGTCTTTAAATCTTTTAACTCTGCAGTTTTTTCTACGTTTAGTAACTTGCGGTATTCAACTATTTTTTTCATAAATAAAAGGTAACTACTTGTCTATTAGTTTGA
This sequence comes from Flavobacterium pectinovorum, assembly GCF_022802975.1. Taxonomy (GTDB): domain Bacteria; phylum Bacteroidota; class Bacteroidia; order Flavobacteriales; family Flavobacteriaceae; genus Flavobacterium; species Flavobacterium pectinovorum_B. The sequence continues at coordinate 100,682 of NZ_JAFEVZ010000005.1, read as the reverse complement.
AATTGATATTAATTAGTTCAAATGGACAAATTTTTTGCAAAGGTACACTTTTTTTTAACTTTTTAGTTTTGATCGAAAAAATATTCGGGAAAGTTATTTGTCAGATGTTGGAAGTGAGATGTTTTATGTTGGGAAAATTAACCGCAAAGCACGCTAAAACTTTTATATACAAATGCTTTTTATAAAACGCAAAGTTCGCAAAGCTATATCAACATAAAACTTTGCGAACTTTGCGGTTAAATCAGCTTATTTCAACCTGAAACATTCAACCTGAAACAAAAATACTTATTCCGGTTTATGATTTGCCTTGTCGAAGTTTCTGGATTTCTTGGGATATTTATCGTAACTGATGTCGCTTGGATTTTCAATCACTGATTTAATGGTTATCCAGTCACCAATATTAAATTTCGCCTGAACAGTTTTATAATCTAAAAGGTATTCACCACAAAAATAATTGTTGTTCTCATCTTTTTCGATGATGCCGGTATAAACTCCTTTTTGAGGCATTTTTTCTTGTGAATCTTTAGACATAGTTTGTTATTTTAAATGAAGCAGCAAAGTTAATCAATTTTGGTTTGTTTTAGGCAGTTCGTGACAATCTGAGTATATTTGCGTATGCAAAAAAACTTTAAGCCACATCCTAATTCTTTTAAAAATACTTTTTGTGTATTTCAGGAAGTGCTTTCGGATAAAATTGAAGGTTTGAAAAAACAGTTTGAAAGCAAAGCCGGAAGTACCTATTATTATACTGAAGCAGGAATGTATCGTGTTTCTAACCATTGGGGAAGACTGGCTAACAGTAAATGGCGATTGATTGCCCGTGAACCTGAAACCGAATCGAAAACTAAAATTGGTTTTGCTGCATGGAATGAATTTTATCCTGATAATGCCGAAGAAAAACTGTACTATATTGAAGCAGATTTCGAAAAGAATCTTGCTACTTACCAGCATAGAAACAATCCGGAGTATGATGGAAAAGCAATTTTGAGAACAAGTTTTGAAACCTCAAAAAGATTAAAGCAAGTCCGAAATCTACAGCAATTGACCTCGTGGGCTAAATATTTTGATTATAAAGATATTGATGTTTTGCGAAAACAGATTATTGACGAATTAATTTTTAGCGAGAAAAGTTTAGAAGAAATTAAAAGAGAAATATAATGGGACGCAATAATGAACGAAATATCAAAATTCACAATGACAAATTGCACAAAGCTCAGGCTAAGAAAAAACAAGCCGAGGTTTCGCGCAAAGAAAAGCTGAAAGAAATTGTGAAGAAGTTTAATGAAAATAAAGAGTAAAAAATAGTTTCAAGTCTTTTTAGTTTCATGTTTCAAGTTGCAACCGAACGTGAAACATGAAACGTGAAACAAAAAAAACAAACATATAATTATGAATACAAAATTTGAAACGTTAAAAGCAAGTGTACAGGAAATCATTGATTTGATTGCTGCAGAAAATAACAGAGAAGCCAATAATAAACTTTTAGAAGTAAGTGAAGTTTTAGACGAAATGATTGACTTTGCTGAAGAAGATGAAGAAGTGAGAGAAATCACTCGTTATCAGGTTTTACTGAATCAGCTTCATGTGAAAATTAATGGAGAAGAACCTGTTGATGGAGAGTAAAAAATGCTTTTGTGATACAGGACAGCTTTTTGAAAATTGCTGCGGATTATATCTGAACAATAACCAAAAAGCTCCTTCTGCATTAACCTTAATGCGTTCCAGATTTTCGGCGTATGCAACACATAATGCTGATTATCTTCTGGAAACCACTTATTTTTCAGAAAGAAGATATTATTCTAAGCCTGAAATTTTAAGATGGGCAGTTTCCAATAAATGGCAGAAACTTGAAATTTTGAGTTTTACTGAAAATACGGTAGAGTTCAAAGCTTACTTTGTAGATTCTAATGAAAAACCTCAGATACATTACGAATTCTCAACTTTTAAATTCGAAAACGAATCATGGTTTTATCTTGATGGAAAGTTTGAATAATTATCAGTATAATCGCTAATTACTGTCTGTTTTATTGAAATACTTTAACTAAAAATTAATAAACGTTTCTTTTTTCGTAATTCTAAAAAAACGTAATTTTAAAAATTATGAAAAACGAATTTAAAAAAGGCTTTTATTTTAAGACGTACGAAGCACCTTTTCAGTCTCCGTTTGAAAAACTTTTTGGAATTTTCAAAGAACTGATTACCCATACTTCGGGTGATTTTGATGAGGCTATAGACTGGCTTCGCGAGTTGGATAAGGAATACAAACTGACTGATGAAAACTACACAATTGATGATTTCATCGAAGATCTCAAGAAAAAAGGATATATAAAGGATGAAGTTAAAAATGATGGAACTCCCGGTTTTGGAATCACAGCCAAAACAGAAAGAGCAATTCGTCAGCAGGCTTTAGATCAGATTTTTGGAAATTTAAAACGTGCCGGAAACGGAAATCATAAAACCAAACATGCCGGAAACGGTGATGAACATACGGGTGAATTTCGTGAGTTTAATTTTGGAGATGGATTAGAACGTATTTCTCTGACAGAAAGTTTAAGAAATGCTCAAATCAATAATGGCGTTGAAAGTTTCATGCTCACTGAAAATGATTTGGTTGTCGAGGAAACCCAATTCAAAGCGCAAATGAGTACCGTTTTGATGATTGATATCAGCCACAGTATGATTTTGTACGGCGAAGACCGAATCACTCCTGCAAAAAAAGTAGCCATGGCTTTGGCCGAATTAATCACAACCCGCTATCCAAAAGATACTTTAGATATTTTGGTTTTTGGTAACGATGCCTGGACAATTCCAATAAAAGATTTGCCGTATCTGCAGGTTGGACCCTATCATACCAATACTGTTGCAGGTTTACAGCTGGCTATGGATATTTTACGTCGAAAACGAAATACTAACAAGCAGATTTTCATGATTACTGACGGAAAACCAAGCTGCGTGCGTGAACGTGATGGTTCGTATTACATGAACAGCAATGGTCTTGACGAATATATTGTAGATAAATGCTACACACAGGCACAACAAGCCCGAAAATTACACATTCCGATTACGACTTTTATGATTGCAAACGACCCATATTTACAGCGTTTTGTGAATCATTTTACCGAAGCCAATCAGGGAAAAGCATTTTACACAGGATTAAAAGGTCTTGGAGAAATGATTTTCGAAGATTACGAAACGAATAGGAAGAAAAGGATTAAGTAAAGGTTCAAAGGCTCAGAGGGACAAAGGTTCAACGGTTTCTTTTGAGGATGAATAAACGTAAACTATATCGTAGAAATGCACTGTTGTTGTACGGTTAACACAATTAAATGAATCAGCTCAATCTGCAAAATCTGCGAGAGCAAAAAAATATTATTATAAAAAAGATATCTGAATATACCATGAATAATATACTAGACATAAAAACATTAGGTCAATTAAAAGCCTCAGGTTATAAAAGTACAAGCATAAAAGACGAATTACGCAATAATCTTCGTGACAAAATCAAATCGGGAAAACCGGTTTTTGAAGGGGTTCACGGATTTGAAAATACGGTAATTCCTGAACTGGAAAGAGCAATTCTTTCCCGTCATAATATAAATTTGTTAGGACTTCGCGGTCAGGCAAAAACACGTTTGGCGCGTAAAATGGTCGAATTGTTAGACGAATACATTCCGTTTGTGACAGGTTCAGAAATTAATGATGATCCGTTGAATCCGATTTCACGTTTTGCTAAAGACTTAATTGAAGAAAAAGGCGATGATACCCCAATTTCATGGTTGCACAGAAGTGAGCGTTTCTTCGAAAAACTGGCAACGCCAGACGTAACAGTTGCCGATTTGATAGGAGATGTTGATCCTATAAAAGCTGCTAATTTAAAATTATCGTATGCGGATGACCGGGTAATTCACTTCGGAATGATTCCAAGAGCGAACCGCAGTATTTTTGTGATTAATGAATTACCAGATTTACAAGCCAGAATTCAGGTAGCTTTGTTTAATATTTTGCAGGAAGGCGATATTCAGATTAGAGGTTTTAAATTAAGAATGCCGCTGGATATGCAGTTTATTTTCACTGCAAATCCGGAAGATTATACCAATCGAGGAAGTATTGTAACTCCTTTGAAAGACAGAATAGGATCGCAGATTTTAACACATTATCCTGAAAGTATTCAGATTGCCAGAACCATTACAGAGCAGGAATCTAAATTAGACCAAAATCAAACTGATATTGTTTATGTCCCGGGTCTGGCAAGAGATATTTTAGAGCAGATTAGTTTTGAAGCGAGAGATAGTGAATACATTGATAATAAAAGCGGTGTAAGTGCCCGAATGAGTATTACAGCTTTTGAGAATTTAATCAGTACTGCTGAACGTCGTGCTTTAATTTTAGGTGTTGATAAAACCACACTTCGTTTATCAGACTTTATTGGAATTATTCCGGCCATTACCGGAAAAGTAGAATTGGTTTATGAAGGAGAACAGGAGGGAGCAGCTGCTGTAGCTCAGAATCTAATTGGTTCGGCAATTAGAACTTTGTTTTCTGATTACTTTCCGAAGATTGAGAAATTAGAAAAACCCGGAGAAAAAACACCTTATTCAGATTTGATCGAATGGTTTTTTGCAGAAAGCGGTTTCGAATTATTAGATGAAGCTTCGGATGCAGAATATCAAAACATTTTAGACGGAGTAACTCCTTTGGAAATTCTGATAAAAAAATACCAGCCACAATTGGATAAAAATGATCTTTATTTTATGAAAGAATTTGTTTTATGGGCATTGGTAGAATATAAAAAACTAAGCAAAGACCGTTTTGCAACCGGACATCAGTTTAAAGATATGTACGGAAGTTACATCAGTAAACTATAATTGGTTTTTATGAGAAATCTGTATTCGATACTGTTTTGCTTTTTAACGTTTAGCTCCTTTGCATGTGTTTGTAACCCTCAGACAATTACTGAAAAATATATTCAGTCTGATTTTGTTGGAATTGTTACCATTACTAAAATTTATCCAAACCAGAAAAATTCGGATAGTTATAGAGCAGATATAAAAATTAACGAATTATTTAAAGGTGTCAAACTTAAGTCGATTTACGTTCGAGGAAGAAGTGACAGAGATTTAGGTTCGTCCTGTGATATTTTTATTCCGGCGAATACAAAGCTGGTAGCCTATGCATATAAAAATGACAAAGGTTTTTATGAGGTTGGCATGTGTTCAGGACTTCTTTATTTAAATAAAAAACAAGTAAAACCAAATCCTGAATTAGAAATATTAAATAAGTTTAAATCTGAAAAAATTAATTTTACAGATAAAACCTTGTATCATGAAACCAGTAATTCAAGTCTTGAGTTATTGAAATATAAAGGCATTCAGCTCAATAAAAGTTATGGTATTTATGAAATAACTTTTGCTTCAAATTTGGAAATAAAGGAAGTTAAAGAAATTAGCGGATTTGGTAACCCAGTTGATGAGGAGCTTATCGCTGTTTTAATGAATACTAAATGGTCAAGTAAAAGCAGTTCAGGAGTAAAAAATGAAGTGAGTGAAAATACCAAATTTATAATTGGATTTTATTATTATGAAGCTGAAAAAGAGAATGGAAATTTTATAAGTGAATTTTATCATTATTAATAATCCTTCGGTTAATTATTGAAAATGTCAATTTTGATTTTTTTTGAGTAGAGAATCGAAATCAAATGTACTAAGGCGGTTTTAATTTTTTTATTTTCTTCATAACAAAATCACAATTCAGGTTTTATTAGATTGTATTTACGTTTCAATCCTTTATTTTTGTTAAAGATACAATCCATTACAATGAAATTACTCATAGTCGAAGACGAACCAAACCTGCTTTCTATTCTCCGCAAAGGATTTGCTGAAAACAATAACGATGTAAGTGTGGCCCTTGATGGTAAAACGGCATTAGAAATGATTCATAATTATACTTTTGATGTAGTAGTTTTGGATGTAATGTTGCCGGATATTAACGGAATCGAAATTTGCAGAAGATTGCGTGCCGCCAAAAACTTTGTTCCGATTTTACTTTTAACAGCTCTGGGGACTTCAGAAAATATTGTAACCGGACTCAATGCAGGTGCAGATGATTATTTGGTTAAACCTTTTAAGTTTGGAGAACTCGATGCAAGAGTAAACGCATTAAACCGAAGAGCCAATCTGGAAACAGATAAAGTGGATACGATCGTAATTGGCGATCTCGAAATAAACGGTAAAGCAAAAACAGTAAAACGTGAAGGAGAATCGATTGTTTTAACTGCCAAAGAGTTTAAATTATTATATTATTTGGCCAAAAATACAGGCAGAATTGTATCCAGAGATCAGATTCTGGATAATGTCTGGGACATTAATTTTGATATGAATACCAATGTTGTTGATGTTTATATCACGTATTTAAGAAAAAAAATAGACAAACCTTATAAAACCAAACTTATTTACACCATGAAAGGGTTAGGTTACGTTATACAACCATAAAATGGATATCAGAAAAAGAATAACTTTTACTTATGTAGCACTTTCTACCTTTAGTACTTTGCTATTGAGTATCATAGTATTCGTTTTGTTTAGGGAGAATAACCGCTATCATTTCTTAAAAAGGCTGGAAGACCGGTCAAAAATTGTGGCTTCTATTCATTTTCAGCATGATCCTGAAAAAATAAAATATTACAGTAACTTAAAGAAAAACGGACTCGAAGAACTGATCGAAGAAGAAGAGTATGTTCTTAAAATAAACAGTGCCAATAGTTTTGATTATAATACAAAACTGAATCTTCCGAATGAATTTTATTCCAATATTCTCCAGACCGGAAAAGACTATTTTGAAATTAACAGTAAATATTATCTGGGACAGGTTTTTACAGAAAGAAACCAAAAATATATTGTAATTGTTGGGGCACGTGACCGAAGAGGAAAAACGACAACCGTTTATATTGTAAAAATATTACTTTTTGGAGGCATCGGATTTATATTTTTAGCTTTCATATTAGGTCGGTTTTTGGCAAAACGCGTTATTAATCCAGTAGCCAGAATTACCAAAGAAGTAAACAGAATCAGTGCTTCAAACCTTCATAACAGATTACCGGAAGTTAAAAACTCAGATGAAATTTCAGATTTGACAGCAACTTTTAATGATATGCTGGACCGATTGGAGACCTCTTTTGAAATTCAGGCAAATTTTATTAATAATGCATCGCATGAATTAAAAACACCTATTACAACCATAATTGCCGAGGCAGAAATCATGCTTTTGAAAGATCGTGAAAAAGAAGAATATGTGCAGTCTTTAGAAAATATTTACAGTCAGGCATCCAAATTAGGAAACTTAACGGAAAGTTTGCTTAAACTTACTCAAACCGGTTACGATGGCAATAAACAAGTTTTGGATATCGCCCGAATCGATGAATTGTTATTGGAGGTAAAATCAGATTTGGATAAAATTTTTCCGGATAACCGTGTCAGTATCAAACTTAATTTTGCTCCAAAAGATTCTAATATGCTGTTGATTGCATGTAATAAGCCGCTTTTAGAGCTTGCCATCAATAATATTATTACCAACGGTGTAAAATATTCTGATAATAATGAGGTATTTGTAACGCTTTCTGCAAATAATGAGGTGATTAAAATTTCGATAAATGATATCGGAATTGGTATTCCGCCTGAAGATATTCCGCATTTGTACGAACCTTTTTTTAGAGGAAAAATTGCTGCGAAATATATAGGTTATGGTTTGGGGCTTCCATTGGCTTCTAAAATCATTCGCATGCACGATGGAGAAATACAAGTACAATCGGAACAGGATAAAGGAACGATTGTAACCATTGTTTTTAAAAAATCAAACGATAAAAAAAAGAACATTAAGAATTCTAATGTAGAATCTTAGGAAATTCTAATCTTAAATTAAGACCCGTCTAATTATCAGGTTGTTATTTTGTCTGTATAAACTAAAAGATTATACTTATGAAAAATTTCCTGATACCTACGACTCTAAAAGACGATACAATTTCAGCTGTAAAATCGGCAATAAGCCAGGCGAAAAAAACAGAATGTGAAATTGTTTTGATGATGGTTTCTGAAACGCCGGATTCTTTTTCATCTTCTCACTTTTTGCGCGAAATGCGAACTGGACTAACCAAAAGTCAGGAAGAAGTTTTGGAAACTTGCAGGTATATGATCGATCATACCAAAAACTGCAAAATTAAAATTCACAATCAATACGGTCTTTCATTGCCTATTTTTAGAAGGATAATTGAAAATTTTTCTGTAAAATTAGTGATCCTTCCGTATTCTTATAAGCAGGAAACAAAACGTATCCACCAGTATCTGGTACAATTGGCTGGAAATCAAAAATGCCCGATTCTGCATTTAGGTAACGAACAATTCAAAGAAGATTTTACAAAAGCACTTTATATTGAAAACAGCAGTGCCAATATGCATGTCAAAGATGTGCAGCAGTTTCTGAGCAATAATTTTTCTTATGAAATTGTAAGTCAGGCTTCAAAAACTGAAGATTACGAAAATATAGCTCCTTTATCTGAAGCGATTTCAAAATACGAGATCGATTTGTTAGTTGAAACCCGCAAAGGAGAAAAAATCAAATTTAAAAAAGTAAAAAAACAAAATATTAATGAAAAACTGGGACTTCCGGTACTTTCATTATACGAAGAACTGGTTTAATTGTTTTAGTGACTAAGTCCTTAGTTCTTAGTCTTTAGGCTTTTGCATGTCCTAAGTTTTTGAATACCCCAAATTCACAACAGCAGGCAATGTAATTTTAAGATTATTTATAAAAAACTAAGGACTAATCACTAATTACTAAGGACTAGCTGTAGTATTAATTTAAAACCGAAAATATGTTGTTAAAGAAAAGAATACCAATGAAGTACGTTCTCGGGAAAATTAAAGTAGAAATTGTTCTCGTATTGGCTTACACGATATTATTTGAGATTTTTCATCATTATTTCATCAATCTGCCCGTTGATATTCCGATTGCAATTCCAACCATGATCGGGACGATTATTTCCTTATTATTAGCTTTTAAGTCTAATCAGGCTTATGACAGATGGTGGGAAGCCAGAATCGTTTGGGGAGCAGTTGTAAATGATTCAAGAACATTAATTCGTCAGGTTTTGACGTTTTACAAAGATCCGGATTTTTCTGTTGAGGCCAGTGAATTTAAAGAAAATTTTGCCAAAAGACAAATTGCATGGTGCTATAGTTTAGGTCAGGCACTTCGAAATAAAGACGCTCTAAAACCACTTGCCGGCTTAGTGAGTGAAGAAGAAATAAAATATATCAAAAATCATCAAAATGTACCAAATGCTATTTTAATGCTGCATGCAAGGGATCTTAGAAATGCTAAAAATGAGAAGCGTATCAACATGTATCAGCAGGTAGAAATTGACAATACGCTTTCGAGATTGTGTGATGAAATGGGGAAATGTGAACGAATTAAAAATACGATTTTCCCAACCACATACAGCTTGTACATTCGATTAACACTGTGTTTATTTGTTTTTCTGCTTCCTTTTGGGTTAACAAGTGTTTTAAGTTGGTTTGCGATTCCGTTAATTACGGCTATTGCGGCAGCTTTCTTTTTAATCGAAAGAATGGCGATTCATTTGCAGGATCCTTTCGAAAACAGAGCAACAGATACGCCTGTTACGGCTATTGCAAATACAATCGAAAAAAATATTAAGCAGATGCTGAATGAATATCAAAGCGAATTTGATATTCTAAAAGAGTTTGATTTAGAAAACGAGTCTAAAAAAGTGGACAGCAACGCTTATTTTGTTTTGTAAATTAAATTAATTCTTGGTCTTTTAATTGTTGACCGGACAGTAGGTAGTTGTGCTGTCCGGTTTTTTTTATGTTTAAATTGCAGTATTTTATAAAGTTTGCTGAGCCGCCAGTTTTCCTAATGTTTGTATAGATTGGCGTAATTCATTTGTCCACGGTAAACCAAAACTCAGTCGCATGCAATTTGAAAATTGATCCTGGAAAGAAAAAATACGTCCGGGAGCAATGCTGATATTGTGTTTCATGGCCAAATGATAAAATTCGGCAGTATCTATTTTTTTATCCAGTTCAATCCATAGAAAAAAACCGCCCTGAGGCTGGCTAACTTTAGTCCCTTTTGGGAAAGATTCTAAAATCGTGTTGATATAATTATTGCAGTTCTGATTCAGAATCTGACGAATTTTTCTAAGATGATTCTCGTATCGGCCATGTTTCAGAAAATCCCCAACAACTTCATGTGTAATGGTAGGAGAGGAGATGGTGTGGTATAATTTTGTTCGTAATATTTCTTTTTTGAATTTTCCGGGAATAGCCCAGCCTACACGATATCCCGGAGCCAAAGATTTAGATACTGAACTGCAGCACATTACAATACCGCTTTCATCATACGTCTTGCAGTTTGTTGGTCTGGCTGAGCCAAAATACAAATCACCGTGAATATCATCTTCGATAAGCGGAATATTATGCAATTCCATTAAGCGAACGGTTTCTTTTTTATGCTCATTAGGCATCATACTGCCTGATGGATTGCTGAAATTGCTCATTAATACACAAGCCTTTACTTTCTTGGTTGAAATGGCTTTTTTTAAGGCTTCTAATTCTATTCCGGTAGTCATATTGGTAGGCAATTCCATTACATATAAACCTAATGATTTCGCCAGTTGTAAAACACCAAAATAAACAGGGCTTTCTGTAATGATCGTATCTCCCGGTTTTGTGACAGCCATAAGGCAATACGAAATTGCGCTTACACAGCCCGGGGTTGTAATAATATCATCTTCAGTTAAAGAACCTCCCCAGGAAAAAGACCAGCGGGCAATTTCTCTTCTAAGATTAACATTTCCCTGTATTTCTTCATAACTGGTTCCGCTATTTGGTAGTTGACGCATCGCCTGAACCATCCCTTTGTTTAATTTGGCAATAGGAAGAAGCTCGTTTGACGGAAACCCCAGAGAAAGCATCGTAACATTTTGATCTGTCATATTACCATAAACCAAATCAATCAAATCTTCTCTTTCAATATTTTGAGTGGTCAGAATAGGTGAGCTGGAAGTTGGTTCAGGAGCAATTCTTGCCGAAATATTACTCACATAATAACCCGATTGCGGTCTTGATTCAATTAACGACCGGCTTTCAATTTCATAATAAGCTTTGCTTACGGTACTCATGCTGTAGCCTGTTTCTGCACAGACTTCACGAATTGAAGGCAATTTATCGCCAACATTTAAAAGACCCGATTTTATTTGTTTTTCTATAACATTGGCAAACTGTAAATACAAGTAATTTGAATTTTTCATAAAAAAAACTGTTATGGTGCAATTTACAAAAACTGTATCTGTATTGCTGTTTTATTTTTAAGAAATTTGCTTCATTAAATATCAAACAAAAAGAAATCCCATGAAAACTACAAAATATTACATAGCGGCTATTACGGCTTATACCATTTGGGGATTTTTTAGTCTTGTGTTAAAACCAATACATGAATATGCTTCACTGGATATTCTGTTCTTTCGCGTTTTTAGCTGTAGCATTTTAATGTTGCTGATTGTTTTTGCTTTCAAAAGAAAAAAAGTACAGGAAACAATTAAAAATTTCAGGGCTTTATCAGCTTCCGGAAAAAGAAAAACAATTTTCCTGAACATCGGAGGAAGCTTTTTTCTGATGTCGAATTGGTTTACGTTTATTTATGTAATGAATCATGTAAGCGTAAAAGCAACTTCTCTGGCGTATTTGGTTTGTCCTATTTTAACGACTTTGCTGGCTTATTTTATTTTGCATGAAAAATTAAAGAAAACACAATGGCTGGCAGTAGGATTAAGTATTTCGGGCTGTTTGCTATTATCGTATGCAGATATTATGGATATGTTTTTTAGTATTATTATCGGATTGACTTATGCTTCTTATTTGGTTAGCCAGCGGGTTAACAAAGGCTTTGATACGTTTATTGTTCTAACATTTCATATTACATTAGCTGCCTTGTTTTTATTACCGTTTTATCCTGTATATAGCGGTTCGGTTCCAACAGAATTTACGTTTTATTTTTGTATTGAAATGATTGCAGTATTTTTTACGATTATACCGCTGTTTTTAAATTTATATGCACTGTCCGGAATCAATTCTTCAACGGTTGGAATGTTATTAAATATCAATCCGATGATTGCTTTTATATTGGCAAATGTTGTTTACAAAGAAAAAATTAGTCCATTACAAATTCTGGCGTACAGTATTATTTTTATGGCTGTACTGGTTTTTAATTCACATCATCTTTTTGCAATGAGGCAAAAACGAATATTATCAGCAAAGAATTAAAAAAGTTAAGAATATAAATTTGCCCGGAAGATTTTCCTTAATCTGTCCGGGCTTTTTTTTGAATGATTTTAAACACTATTTTTACATTAAAATTATTTATATGTTGTTTCTGATTTTAAGTATTGTTTGCAGTGTAACAGTAGGTGTGATTTTTAAAATAACCCGCCATTATAATTGTAATCCGGTTCAGATAATTACGTTTAATTATGTATTTGCAATCTTATTTTGCTATTTTACTTTTAGTCCAAATCTGGATGAGGTTACAGCAAGTGCTCCGTGGAATATTTATCTGAGCATAGGAGTTCTTTTACCCGTTGTTTTTCTTTTTTTAGCGGCATCAATTAAGTATATGGGAATTGTAAAAACAGACGCCGCCCAGCGATTATCTCTTTTTATACCAATATTGGCAGCATGGTTTATTTTTAAGGAAGAATTTAATTCCTATAAAGTAATCGGGCTTGTGATTGGCTTTTGGGCACTTTTGTTCCTCTTGAGAAAACCTTCCGAAAATGAGCAAAATAAAAGGCTATATCCTGCGATTGTTTTACTTGGATTTGGTGTAATCGATATTCTGTTTAAACAAATAGCACTTTACAGTACTTTGCCTTATACAACTTCTTTATTTGTAGTATTTGATATTGCTTTGGCCGTCTCCTTACTTATTATGATTTATAATACAGTTCTGAAAAAAGTAAAATTGGAACTTAAAAATATCTTTTTCGGATCATTGGTTGGACTTTTTAATTTCGGAAATATATTGTTTTACCTTAAAGCACATAAAGCGTTTTCTGAAAATCCATCCACTGTTTTTGCCGGAATGAATATGGGTGTTATTGTTTTAGGAAGCCTTGTTGGGGTGTTCTTTTTCAATGAGAAATTATCAAAAACGAACTTTTTGGGAGTTATTTTGGCTTTAATTGCAATTGTTTTCATTGTTTTTTCTCAAATTAATTAAAAATTATTTTTTCTTAAAGCCTTAATTTACAATAGGTTTGTAAATATTTTCTTTTTTTTAAAAAATAACTCTACCAATTCTATAGAATTTATAAAATATATTTATAAATTTGCCATAACAATGAGAAACTATAGTCTAAATATGATGTCTTTCAATTGCAGCTTCACGATGTGCTGCATGATGAAACATGTCTTGAATTGGCGTTAATAGAGAAATACTTGTTAGTTATTTTTTTTTTTTTAGCCTTTCATACAACATGAAAGGCTTTTTTTAGAATTTATTTAAAACCATAGATATGAGATCTAATAAATACACCATTATGCAGATGCAATGCTGCCTTATGAAAATTCCATGTTGCAATTACAGCAATTTGGCGCAGGAAAATATAAAGAACTCTTTTGTAATAAGCAGAAGATGGTAAAAAATAAAATTTCAAAATTAATTGAATAAAAATCTTAAAACTAAAAAATTATGAGCCTGGAAATAGTTAAACAGAATCCCTTTCAATCTATGATTGATCGTTTTAATATCGCAGCCGATATTTTAAATCTTGAAGAATCTATCAGACAAAAATTACAGCGACCTGAAAAGCAAATAGTTGTTAATTTTTCAATAACACTTGATAACGGAAGAACTCAGAATTTTGAAGGATATCGCGTGATTCACAATACAGCTTTAGGGCCATCTAAAGGAGGAATTCGTTATGATACGGCTGTAAACCTTGATGAGGTAAAAGCACTGGCAGCCTGGATGACATGGAAATCTGCGGTGACAGGAATCCCTTTTGGAGGAGCAAAAGGAGGTATTATTTGTGATCCAAGAAACCATTCTAAGACTGAATTAGAAAAAATTACAAGAGCATATACCAAAAGGTTATCAGATATTTTTGGTCCTGAAAAAGATGTTCCGGCACCGGACATGGGTACAGGTCCAGATGAAATGGGCTGGCTAATGGATGAATTTTCTTTGGTTCACGGTAAAACGATTCATGCAGTTGTAACCGGAAAACATTTGCATTCTGGAGGTTCTTTGGGCAGGGTAGAAGCTACAGGAAGAGGTGTTAGTATTATTACACTTCTGGCGCTTCAAAAATTAAAACTGCGTCCGGCAAAATCGACAGTTGCGATTCAGGGATTTGGAAATGTAGGATTGCATTCGGCTTTATTTTTATACGAAAAAGGATTAAAAGTTGTTGCTGTAAGTGATGTTTCAGAAGCTTTTTACAATCCGGACGGGCTTAACATCCCGGAATTGATTTTGTATTATAATCTGAATAATAAGAGTATCAAGGGATATCCAAATTCGGTTGCCATCAAACACGAGGAATTATTGCTTTTAGAAGTTGATGTATTGATTCCGGCTGCAAAAGAAGATGTTATTACGCAGAGAAATGCAAGAGAGATTAAAGCAAAAGTTATTGTAGAAGGTGCAAATGGCCCGGTTTCTTCAGATGCGGATCAAATATTGCACGACAACAATGTTTTGGTTGTTCCGGATATTCTGGCAAATGCCGGAGGGGTAACAGTATCTTATTTCGAGTGGCTTCAAAACTCACTTTTAGAATCCTGGCGAATTCATCAAATAAACAAGCGTTTAGAAGATATACTCGAAAAAGGTTTTGAAACTGTTTTTAGAATTGCTGACAAGCATAAAGTTACGCCCCGAATTGCAGCTTATGTAATTGCTTTACAAAAAGTCGCCGATACGCAATCAGTAAAAGAAGTGGCGTTGACCGAACCAAAATTCAAACAGAATTAAGAGTTGAGGCTAATTAAGAAAAAGAATATTTTCATTAGGTATTAACCCGCTAGGTATAATTAGTTTTTGATGATAATTTTCGTCAGTTCGAGTGATCCCGATTTTTCATCGGGATTGTATCTAGAACAGAAAAATTATCATTAAAAACGGTTCTCGATACATTTTTTGTTCCGTTTCTCTACACAAAAAACACTCGTTCTGACGCTTTTAATAATTACACCCAAAGGTTTAATTAGAAATAGTACCTAATGAAAATATCTTTTTACATAAATATTAAATGGAATTATAAATAAGTTGTTTATCAGTCAAAAGGGATTTTTTAAAAATGGAACATATTAATTTTCTCGCGTTCGCTATGCCTGCGTTTTTCATTTTTTTATTTTTGGAATATAAATTGATACAGCGCAGAAAAAAACCGGAGATTTTCAATTACGAAAGCTCTGTTTCGAACATTAGTGTGGGTATTGCAGAAAGATTAATTAATCTTTTTGTGGCAGCAAGTTTTTATCAGCTGTATTATTTTATTTATGATAATTACCGATTATTAGATATTCCGGGTAATTTTTTTGTTTGGGTTGCCTTAATTCTCGCAACTGATTTTGTCTGGTATTGGTACCACAGACTCGGACACGAGGTTAATTTTTTCTGGGCAGCGCATATTGTACATCATCATAGTGAAGAATTTAATTTTACCGCTGCAGCCAGAATTACTACCTTTCAGGCGATTGTGAGAACAGGATTTTGGTGTATTCTTCCTTTTGTAGGCTTTCATCCGGCTATGGTTATCACAATGCTGATTGTTCATGGCGCCTATTCCTTTTTTACACATACACAGCTTATAGGCAAAATAAAATGGCTCGAATACGTTTTTGTAACACCTTCAATTCATGGTGTTCATCATGCATCTGACGAAAAATACCTGGATAAAAATTACGGCGATATGTTTACTTTTTGGGACCGTATTTTTGGCACTTTTCAAGAGGAAGAAGAGAAACCAAAATACGGTTTAACCCATCCGTTAAAAAGTTATAGTTTTTTATGGCAGCATACGCATTATTATTTTGAGATTTATGAATTATGGAAACGCTCAAAAGGCTTTAAAGCCAGATGGAAAGCTGTTTTTGGAAGTCCGGCTCACATGGATCAGGATATTAGGCCCATATTAGAAAAACGTTTTCTGCAGGATAAAAGCAATCCGCATCAAAGGCTGCGATTTAGAAATTACCTTTATATCCAATTAGGAATCTGTACTCTGATACTAACAGTTTTTACTTATTATTTTGATCTTTTAGACATGATTGATAAAGTCTTTGTTTTGGCTTTTATCCTAATTACATTAGTAAACTGCGGCGCTTTATTAGAACAGCGAAAATGGATGTATTATCTGGAATATGGCCGAATATTTATCGTAACCACTTATTTTTTATATGAAGAAGATTTAACGACATTCTTCTTTATTCCGCTGGCTGTTATGATTTTTGCGGAGCAGTTGTTTTCGCTTAGTAAATATTATCAAAATGTGGTGCTTCAGTTGGAAATTTCGGAATGAAATATAGAAAGACATTCGAAAATTTCTGTTTTGACCGAAGATTAAGAAATATAAAAATTTTTTAATCCCTGCATTTTAAAAGTTAGTTTGAGTCAAGTTTTAGTTAGAGCAAACAAGCCCGTTATCTTTAAAAGATCGGGCTTGTTTTGTTTATTACTATGAATAAAATTAAATCATCAGAAAAGTAAATCTAAATTTTGTATGTTTTGGAATTCAGTCTTTTTGAAGCGTTTTGGATGCTGATTTTTTCAAGTTTTTAATGTATTATAATTTAGTATTTTATAAATTCACGAATGATTTTCCATTCATTTAATTTTGATTCGAATGGTTTCCCCGCATTGGCCGGACTTGTAGATGGCAATAGTATGAACTGATACTTGTTATCTTTTACGGAAACATGTTTTTTAAAAAAGGCAGCAGCTTTCTGTCCGTTAAAAAGAATAGTTTTAATATTAGGATGCTGCCTTAAAAATTGTTCGAAATCATTCGGGACTTCATTTTTAATCGCGCTGTCCAGACTTCCAATTCTTTCACAAAATTGTAATACATCCCATAAGGCAATTTTGTTTTTAATTAAAAGTGTTTTTTTGTTTTCGTAATCCTGGGTGAAATCTTCATTTAAAATTTCAAACATAAACCGCCAGAAATTATTTTGTGCGTGACCGTAATATTGTTGTGTCTCAAGCGATTTTGTACCTGGCATCGTCCCCAGAATTAAGACAGTTGCATCATTTGAAGCGATTGGGGCAAAAGAAAAACTTTTCATATTTAATAAGCTAAAAAATCATTTGGAGGTAATTATAAAACAAATCTCAGAAATTATATAACACATTTGGCAGCGTTTTGAGCGAATTTTGAATTTCAGATTATAATTAAAAATAAATTAAACCTACTTCTTTAATTTATAAAGATAATTTTTTTGAATTTAAATCAGGGAAAAATGAAAATAGTAACGATACATAACGATAAAATCAAGAATATATTTGAAGCACTGACGATAAGTTTAGGAGGGGAAATAATTTTTGATTCAGATGAATATACTCTTGAAGTCAGCAGTGATTTTGCAAAAGGTACCATTATTGGTTCTTCGTTTAGTGATTCTGTTTCCTGTTTACAATTTGATATGATTTTTTCTGAAGATGTAAGAATCTGTATTGGGAATCCAAACATTTCGCCGGTTTATTTTGCTTATTGCTCCAAAGGGAATTTATCTCACAGTTTTGGAATGTCAGGAGTTGAAAGAAAATTGAAAAAGTTCCAGACAGCTATTGTTTCATCCAGACAAGATGAAGATAATATTTTGTTTTTTGAAAAAAATACCAATACCAAAGTTACTTTAATTGTGGTAGGAACTCAAAATGCTGACTCATTAGAGAATAATTTTTTCAATCTTAAAGTAAAAGAAACTTTTTTCGAAAAGAACCTTTCAGATAATTTTTTCTATGTAGGTTCTTACAATTTAAAAATAGCCGAAAAAATAGAGCAGTTAAATGCCGTTACCCAAACCGGAATTGTTCGTAATTTATTAAAAGAGGGTATTTTGAAAATTATACTGGCAATGGAAATTCAGCAGCATTCTGATGATATGAATAATTGTTTGAAAGAAACAAACTGCCTTACACTAAAAGAAATGGAAGAAATAAAAAAGCTTTCAGACCTTATAAAAGAAACTCCCGAAGAGCAATTTACCATTAAATCGCTTAGCAAGAAATCGGGTTTATCACCAAACAAACTACAAGAAGGTTTTAAAATGATTCATGGCCGAACGGTAAATGATTTTATCACGCACAGGCGAATTTTAAAAGCCGAAATTTTAATTAAAAATTCCGAATTAAATATTTCCGAAATCGTCTATTGTATCGGTTTTACCAGTAGAAGTTATTTTTCTAAAATCTTCAAACAAAAATTTAACTGTAGCCCAAAGGAATACAAATTCAGTCAAAATCAGCTGGCTATTACAGCATAATTTAAGAACTTTGAGATACTAAGATTTGTTTAGAGCCCCTGCTAGAAGCAGTCATTATTTTTTTTCATCTTCTCTATAAAAAGGTTAATTTCTTTCAGGTTATTATTCTTCAGCTTGAATGAATAAAATAGTTTTTGCTCTATTATTTTAGAAGACTTAATGGGGGCTTTAATTAAATTTTTGTCTAACTCGTCATCACATAAATGTTTAGGAACGATACTAAATCCGCTATTATTTTTTAAAGTTTCTATTATGTCCAAATAAGACGGTAAAATATATCTTGGAACTATTTTAGGATTAGTATTAAATCTGGAATCCCAGAATTTTTTTATATCATTTTGGTTATTGTCATAGGTAAACCAGGTTTGTTTTTGTAGCCATGTGATGAATTGCGTATCATTTTTTTCAATATTCTCTGGAATAACAATAGAGTTGGAGCAAATTAATTCTAACTCTTCATTCTTTAAGTATGTGAATTGATGGTCGTAAGTATCGTGTTTTTTTATTCCAACCAATAATTGAATTTTTTCCATTTCAAGAGCTTCAATCAATTCTTTTTCATTTCCAAATTGGGTCACTATATACATGTCAAAAGTATAAATGTGATGTATTAATTCTTTCCTGAAAAAGTCTGTGGTACAGCCAATTGTTATTGCAGATCGTTGTTTTTTTGTTCTTTGACCTGAATAATATTCTACTTTTTCTAATTCACTTAATGGATTATTAATTTGTGAATATAAAAATTTCCCATATTCAGTAGGTGCTAATTTCCGTGTAGTTCTTTCAAATAGTTTTTTTCCAATATGGCTTTCCAGAGCAAATAAATGTTTACTAACTCCAGGTTGCGTCATATTCAACTTTTTTGAAGCTTCTGTTATATTTTTACATTCATATATAGCGCTAAAAGTTCTCAGCCATTCTAAATTAATCATAACATATATTATAAATAAGCAAACAAAAATAATTAAAATTATTAATGTGTTGACTCTATATTTGTAAAAAAATAGAAAAAATGAGAAAAACATTAGTTGTAAACTACACACCCAGAAAAGGCTCTTACACCCAAATTTTATTTGATGAATTTGTGGAACTGGCAAAAGGAAAAACAGAAATAAAACATTTAAATTTAGCTGAAACTCCACCGGAATTATTATTAGAGAAAAATTTGAATTTAATAATGGAATGGAATATGGGAAAAAGAGACTTTTCAGAAACAGAACTCTTAACGCTGTCTAATCATCATAAACTTATAGATGAAGTTCTTGCAGCTGATAATATTGTATTGGCTTTTCCTATTTACAATTTTACAATGCCGGCAACAGTAAAGGCTTGGATCGATGCTATTGTCGTTAGTGATAAGACATTTTCTTTTAGCCCTGAAACAGGGTTTAGTGGTCTTTGTAAAGATAAAAAAGCTTTATCAATAGTAGTTAGTGGATTCGATTATCATAATTCCGATACTATCAAGGAATTTGCTTCAGCTACAATAAAACAAAATTTTGATTTTATGGGTATTTCTTCAGAACAGATTTCGGCTTTTGGGGTTGACCAAAATAGAGACCAATTAAATTCGATTCTTGAAAATGCGAAACTGGAAATAAAAACTTTGATTGATAGATGGTTTCCAGATTAATACTACTATTCCAGCATCTCGCTCAGTTAACATCTTATGAAGACGAATATTCTCGCCCATACGAAAATAGTATAAAACAGGCTAATCTCCTAAATTTGCTAATTGTGCGAGACGTGTATTTTGAGTATTTTTTACTTTGAAAAAGCCAATATAAAATCCTTTTTTACATAAAATTAGAACTTCTACTTATACGCTTTAAATATCGGAATATTTTCATCAAGATTCTGATTTTTAAAGTTATAAGTGCTGTTGTGTGCCGTTTCTATTCATCTTTGAGCATTCTTATAGTATCAGCTGGTTTTCTAAATCCAATTAAAACATTATTCTCAATTTTCATTTTTGTTGAATCTGTTACCAAAATCCAAGAATTATTTTCTTTAAAATATTTGCCATCGAGAAATCCTGAAGATGAACCAGGCGATAAACTATAATTCATACTAAATTCATTTCGCTTTTTCCATCTGGTAAGACTAAAAACGGTATCATTTTTCTGAAATTGCCAACTTTCAGAAAGTAAGTTACTTTGTTTTTTCATTTCTTTTTCAAATACATAAACTGATATTGCTGACGCTAAGAATGCGTTTAATACAAATAATCCAGTTAGGGATGGTTTTTTAAAGATTAGAAAAAAAACTGCGATTAAAATATTTACTATAAAAATAAAAAGTGCGATAACAATAATTCCGATTGCTACACTAGGATCAAGTTTTAATTTTTGAGTATAAATTGATAATGCAATAAAATCAACTATTACAAGGATTATCAAGATTGTTATTTTTACCGATGTTTTCATGAAATGGCACACAACGTGTATATATACGAAATAAACATTCGCCAATCTATCCAATTTTAGATATATAAGCGAATATTTACTTCATATTATTTTCTCAAAGATATTTATTTTCCCATACAAATAATCAAACGAAATTTTGATTATCCAATTTGAAGTAATTGAGATTTAAACAAGTTAAAATTACCTTCCAAATCGATAATATTCTAAATCTTTGTGGGGTTTGTTTTTTATAGAATGTAAAATAGAATTCATTGCCATAACGCTGAAAGTTATTCCATTACCTCCAAATCCTAAAACGTAATGTTCGTTTACATCTGGATTTGGTTTTCCAAAATAAGGGAGGCCGTCTTTAGTTTCACCAAAAGTACCCGCCCAGGAATAATCTGTTTTAAAATTAATTTTCGGAAACTTTTTTTGAAATTTATGCAAAAGAAATTGCTCTTTACGGGGTAATAATTTATCACGTTTTACAGGATCTTTAAAATTTTCATCGCCACCTCCCATAATAACTCTATTGTCAGCAGTTGACCTAAAATATAAATAGGGCTTTGAAGTATCCCAAAAAATACAATTTTTAAATGCAGCAGGTAATTCAGGAATATTTTCTGATGCGATAACGTAAGTACTTTTAAGATCGACAACTTTCTCTTTAAGTGTTTCTGTACTTTCATAACCGCTGCAATGTATAATATGATTGGCTGTTATGGTGTATTTATTTTGAGTGCGGGCAATCATTTTTTCTTTTTGTTTTTCTGTCGAAATAATATTGGTCCGGTCAAAAATCTTCACTCCTTTTTTTTCGCAATAAAGAAATAAATCCTGTGCAAGCCTGTACGGATCCATTACGGCTGCTGTTTTTGATTCTATGGCTGCAATGGCATTTAAACCAATTTTTTCCAGATCCCATTTTTCTAGCCAGTTTATATCAAAACCATGCTCTTTTCGGGCACTAAATTCACTTTTTAAAAACGGAATATCTTTTTTTAACGAGCAGAAATAGATGCTTTTTTTAAATTCAAACTGGCAGTCACTTTTTATATCGTCAATAATCTTTCGCAGGTCAAAAATGGCTTTTTTTCCATTCCGATAACTGTCAACAGCACATTCAGCTCCTCTTAAATTTATTAGTTCATGTAGTGCAACATCAATTTCATATTGCAGCAGAGCGGTACTCGCTGCGGTACTTCCGTTGCAAATATCACGGCGGTCAGCCAATACGATCTTTTTACCTTCATTAATAAGCCGATAGGCTATTAAAGCTCCGGTAATTCCGCCTCCAATGATTAAAATTTCGGTATCAATATCAGAATCTATAGACGGGTAACTCGTGTCCATAGCATGTTTTAGGGGCCATAAACTTTCTGTTGAGCGTAATTTCATGTTTTGTTTATTTGGCAACGATTTTGTATAATTGTTCTTTATTTTGTCTTAACTTTTTCTTTTTCAGCTTTTTCCTGCTGTTCTTCTTTTTTTTCTTTTGCTTCTTTAGCTTCTTCTAATTTTTCTTCCTTTTCTTTTTCTTTTTTCTTAAAGTAACCTCTTAACAGAAAATTACTTTTTGCAGCTTCCATATTTTCGCTAAAGCCTTTGGTGCCTTTTTCAAGATTATTAAGTGTTTTATCCATTGCGTTTGCCATGCCCGGATCACGAATTAGTTTTGCCAGTGCTCCATTACCATTGTTCATGCTATGGCTAAAAATTGCTAATTCTTCTGAAATCACTCCTACATTATCCATACTCTTTTTGACAGTTTTCATGATATCACTCATTTCAATGCTGCTTAGTGAGGCGATTTGTGCATTATTTTCTACTATTTTTTGAGATTTTATGCCAGGAGTAATAGTTAAGACTTTATCGCCCATTAATCCGTCAGAGCCTATACTGGCTTTTGCATCGGTTTTGATAAATTCACGGACATCATCCTTAATAACCATTCCTACCACTACAGTAGAATCATTAACTAATTGAATTTCATCTATAGTCCCAATGTTAATTCCGGAAAATCGCACATTATTACCAATCTCCAAACCGCTTACTGTTTTAAAGCTTGATGTAAGCCGGAAAGTAGATCCAAAAATATTTTTCTGCTTCCCGATAAAATAGACTGCCAATATAAAGAGCAGTAAACCTATTGTTACAAACATTCCTAATTTCCAGGTATATCCAGATTGCTTCTCCATGATCTTTGTTTTTTATTTTTATTCAAAGAATGAGCGTACCCATTCGTCTTCACTTTTTTCTAATTCTCCGTAAGTTCCTTCAGCCTGTATTGTGCCTTCTTTTAGCACAATGATTCGATCAGCAGTTAACTTGGCACAGGCCATGTCATGTGTAATTATGATTGAAGTCGTTTTGCGTCTGTGTTTGATATCTAATATTAATTCGCTTATTTCTCTTGACGTAATAGTGTCTAAGCCGGTAGTAGGCTCATCATATAAAATAATTTCAGGTTTTAAAATTAAAGTGCGTGCCAGACCAATTCTTTTACGCATACCGCCTGATAATTCTGACGGCATTTTGTCAATTGCATCACTCAGCCCTACATTATCCAAGGCCTCCAGAACTTCACTTTCAATTTCATCAGCATTTAAATCCCGTTTGTGTTTTCTTAAAGTAAAAGCCAGATTTTCTCTTACGGACATTGAGTCATACAAAGCACCACTTTGAAACAAAAATCCAATTCGGACCCTCATTTCATTGAGTTCCTTTTTTTTGAGTTCCAGTACGTTTTCTTCAAAAACATTTATTTCGCCTTTGTCAGGAGTTATCAGCCCTACAATGCATTTTATGGTTACTGATTTTCCTGATCCTGAACGTCCTAAAACCACTAAGTCTTCGCCTTTGTTTACAGTAAAATTTACGCCTTTTAAAACATGATTATCATTACCAAAAGTTTTATGTAAATCTTTGATCTCGATAATTGCAGTTTTTTTATCCGCTTTGGTTTTAGTTCCTGTATTTTCTTTTTCGTTAAGCATCTTAAAAAAATAAATCGGTTATCTGAACGGCAAGCATATCAATAATAAAAATGGTAAGAGAAGCTGTTACAACTGCTGAATTTGCGGCTTTGCCCACACTTTCTGTTCCGTTTGAAGCATTAAATCCTTTGTAACATCCTATCATTCCGATAAAAAATCCAAAGAAAAAAGTCTTAATAGTGGCCGGAATTATATCCAGAAATTCAAGTGACTGGAATATTTTAGTGATGTATCTGTAGAAACTCACATCGCCGTGAATATTAATGCCTGCATATCCGCCTAAAATTCCAATAGCATCAGCAAAAATTACAAGAATTGGTACCATTAACGTGGTAGCAAGAATTCGGGTAACGACTAAATACTTATATGGATTGATGGCTGAAACTTCCATGGCATCAATTTGTTCTGTGACTTTCATAGAACCTAATTCGGCCCCAATTCCGGAGGATACTTTTCCTGCACAAATCAAAGCGGTAATTACAGGTGCAATTTCTCTGATTAAAGAAAGAGCTACCATTCCCGGTAACCAGGATTCGGCACCAAATTTTACCAATGTAGGTCTTGATTGCAGCGTAAGTACCAACCCCATTATAAAACCTGTTATGGCTACCAATGGCAAAGATTTGTAACCAATGGCATAACATTGTTTTAAAAACTGTCTGGTTTCATAAGGGGGTATAAAAACCTCTTTAAAAAAACGTGCAGCAAACAGGGTTGCATTTCCTACATCTTCGAACGTATTTTTTAAGTTTAGAGTCAAAACAGTTAATTTTTAGTTACTTACTTTTGATCGTTTATTACTACTTTAAAATTAGCTCAGTAATGCACAAAAAAACTTACAGAACTTTAACGTATGTTTATATAATTTACATCGAATTAACTACATAAAACCGGTTGGAGTAATTATTAAAAACATCAGTTCGAGTGTTTTTTGTGTAGAGAAATGGAACAAAAAAAGTATCGAGAACCGTTTTTAATACTAATTATTCTGTTCTCGATACAATCCCGATGAAAAATCGGGATCACTCGAACTGACGAAAAATTATCATCAAAAACTAATTACACTCAACGGGTTACAATAAATAAAAGCTTTATAAGTTAAGCCAGGCTTTAGGGTTAAAAAAAATCCCTTTCGTTAAAAGGGATTTGATTTAGGCAGGTAAGGATTCTAGGAAGTAATGATTAAATCTGCTTTAGTTTTAATGAGGTCGATTACCTTACATTCAGTCTCTTTAAAATTTTCCATGATTAATCTGGCTGTCAGGTAACAAACTGTTGATTCTGCTCCCTGGTTCAGGTTTACGTTGTTTTTTTCAAGACCATCGTAACCACCTCCGCTAACAGGATTGTACATGATCTGATTTAAATGGTTTTTGCCTAAGAACCAATTAAAGGCTGTTTTCATATACTCTTTGTACAGCGGATTTTTGAAAGCAGTATAGAAAGAATTTAAAGTCTGAATAATGTATGAAACGTCTATCGGCTGTTCTCCATATTCCTGTGGCTGTGAATTTTTATGATACCATCCATTATTTGAAATGACCCTGAAACCATTTTTTGTGAACATTTTCGAAAGAAGAAAGTCAAGAGATTCTAATGCAATTTTTTTAAAAATAGGTTTATTGGTTACCAAATAAGCATACAGCATAGATTCCGGTAGGATACCATTTCCGTAGGTTAAATAATTTTCAAACCATTTCCAGTCTTTAGTAGCATGAATTTCATAATTAGAAACCAATTTGGCATTGAGCTTATTGATAATTGCTGTAACATATAAATTTGGAGTAACCGAATTATACAAATACAACCCTTTTGTCGCAAACCCTATTGAACGAGGCGACTGTATTGTTTCTGCCCAGGGCAGACTTTTTAGAAAACTTTCAGAGGCCTTATATACAATGGCTTCAGGTAAAATATCTTTTAAGGCAACAACACTTCCTAAAGCCCAGATTCCTCTTGCATTTGAATCTTCCAGATTAACTTCAGCATTTTGTTCAATATGCTCTCTGTTGTTTTCATCAATATAATTAATGAAATTTCCGGTCTCTTTTTGACAGCGAATAATAAAATCCAAATAAATCAATATATAAGGCAAATCATCCTTGTCTCCGGTTAGTTTATAGTGCATACCAACAGCCACCAATGCTCTGGCATTGTCATCCAAAGTATAACCGGAAGAAAAATCCGGAATAGAAATATTACTAAATTGGATCATTCCTAATTCGGTAGTCATTTTTTTGACGTGTGACAATTGAATTTCCGGATAATCAAAATCAATTACAGTATCATTTTCAATTAGCCCGGTGTAGGTATTCATGTGAATTATAGCTACGTTTTCCCAGGAAGATGCTCTCATTTTACGGAAAGCATTTTTACCCATTTCTTCTCTTAGATCGTCATCAGAAAGTAGTTTGATGGCAGCTTCGGCAAACTGGTCAACATTTCCAATATCGACTAAAATACCGCAATCTGAACTTAAAACTTCTACTGTATGAGGGATTTTTGAAGCTACAAGCGGACACGCACAACTCATTGCATACGCAAAAGTGCCGCTCACAGCCTGATTAGGGTCTTTTGAAGTAAACAAATAAATATCAGTTGCTTTTAGATAATCTAACAGCTCATTTGTTTCTAAAAATTCATTGATGAAATGAACGTTGTTGTGTAAATTTAATTCCTTAACAAGTGTTTCTAATTTATCGCGGTATTCATCTACACCATTGAAAATCAGATTAGGGTGTGTTCTGCCAATAATCAAATAAAGTACATTGGGTTCTTTTTCTACAATTTTGGATAAAGCCTGTAAACCGGTTTCAATATTTTTTCCTTCGCCTAAAAGCCCGAAAGTAGCAAGTACTTTTCTGTCTTCAATATTAAATTTTTGTTTTGCCTGAGCAGGAGTTTCATAAATTACAACGTGTGTTCCGTGCGCTGTGCAGGTAATAATTTCCTTTTGAATGTCGTAATCTCTTATAAGGATTTCCTGAGATTGGTTTGTCATTACAAAAACTGAATTACTGTAACTCAAAAGTAATTTGACAAAAGTTTTCAATTCTTTATCAGGATTTTGAATAACACTATGAAAAGTAAAAGTTACCGGTTTTTTTATCACATTTAAAAAACCTAATAAATGGTCACCGTAATTCCCGCCAAACAAGCCAAATTCATGCTGAATATGTACCAGTTTTATCAAATTATCTTTGTTGATTTCTTCGGCAACTCTTGCGTAATCATCTTTGTCTTTTGTGTTTAATGTAAAGGCCTGTGTTGGATTCTCTTTTGGAGATTTTACCAGTTCGCAAATTTCACAGCTTATGGATTTTCCATACACATTCATAATTCCTTTTATGGTATCTTCTGTATAAGTAGCAATGCCACATTGTGTTGGTGGATAAGTTGACAGGAAAACTATTTTTGATTTAATTTTTTGTAGCGTTTTCATCGGGATTATTTTTTAGTTTGTTAATAAATCCTTAGGCTCAAATGGGTTGTCGCAGTTATTTATCTGCAGAACCTTAATAACAGGACAGCTGTTTAAATTTATTTTTTAAAATTATAAACTTAATACGTTGAAAATTAATCCAATCCATTAAAAAATTAACTCAAAAGATTTATATAAAAATGATATAAGGAGACCGGTTTGTAAAAGTGTTTTAAAGTTACCCCATTTATTTGTTGGTAATTCGTTTTTGATGATAATTTTTCGTCAGTCTGAATGATTTTCGATAGAAAATGGTATCCAGAACAGAAAAATTATGATTAAAAATAGTTCTCGATACAAATTTTCTGAAAAAGCTATTGCATTTTCAGAAAATTCACTCGAACTGAGGAGATGTTGTAACGTCATCTTATATTGCTTTTTTTGTAAAAAAAATTAAACCTCGAACTGACGTTTTTAATGATTACAACCAATGCGTTCATTTTTTTATATTTTACTAATATTTAAAATTAGGTACGTTAGTGCATTTCGTTTTCAGCTTCTAGCTTTTTTTAACCATAATTAGACAAGTTGATACAAATTAATTCGTGAAAATTTGTGGATAAAATTAAGCTTTTAGCCTTGCCACCTTTCATTTCATAGTAGTTTGGTTAATAGTAATTGTCTCTTAGGAATTTGTTATTTCAGGATTTGCATAAAAATATTTTCAGAGTTTATATTTTATGAAAATCAAAAAACGCCATGAAAACTAAGTTTCACAGCGTTTTTAGAAATAAATAATTAAAAACGGGTATTATCTCCAGCCTCCGCCCAATGCACGGTATAATTCGGTATTGGCAGAAAGCTGTGCTCTTTTAATGTCTGCTAATTCTAATTCGCTTTGCAATAAACTTGCCTGAGCAGAAAGTACCTCAAGGTATTCTGCCATTCCGTTTTTGAATAACAGATTAGCATTTTTAATCGCTTGCTGCAGTGTTTTTACACGTTCCTGCAAAAATGTTTCCTGTTGCTGTAATTTTTCAACGGCAACCAAAGCATCGGCAACTTCACTTACTGCCACTAAAACAGATTGTCTGAAACGGATAACGGCTTTTCCTCTTTCGGCAACCGCAATATTATATTGTGTTCTTACTTTTTTATTGTTTAGTAAAGGCTGGGTTAAACCTCCCGCAACAGTTCCAAATAAGGAAGCCGGAATATTGAACCAATTGCTGGTTTCAAATGAATTTAATCCACCTTGTGCTGTAATTCTCAAGGCCGGATACAGGTCTGCTTTTGTGATTCCGACATTCGCATTGGCTGCTTTTAAAGCCAGTTCGGCACTTTTTACATCCGGTCTTCTGCTTATTAATGAAGACGGAATTCCAATTGCTGTATTTTGCTTTACTTCAATAGCGTTTAATTTTATAGTTCTTTCTTTTGAATCCGGAAAAGATCCTGTCAGTACACTTAAAGCATTTTCCTGAATAGCGATGTTTTGTTCCAATAGCGGAATCAATTGTGCTGAGTTTAATTTCTGTGCTTCAGATTGCTGAATAGCCAATGAAGTCACCTGACCCGCATCATATTTCAGTTTGATAATATTGGTCGTACTGTCATTCAGTTTCAGATTTTGTCTGGCAATGTCCAATTGTGCGTCCAGCATCAAAAGGTTGTAATAACCTTTAGAAACATTGGCAACAATTGTGGTCTGTACTGCTTTTTTTACCTCTTCAGATTGAAGATATTCAGCAAAAGCACCTTTTTTCTGATTTTTGATTTTCCCCCAAATATCAGCTTCCCATGAAAGTGTTGCACCTGCAGTGAAATCATTAATATGGTTTTGACCTAAAGCCTGACCCAGGTTTTTTCCTGTAAAACTATTGTCTGACGGATTGCTGGTACTGGCGGTAACACCCAAATTCACCTGAGGAACATTTCCCCATTTTGATTGCGAAAATCGGTACTGCGCAATTTCGATGTTTTTTGCAGCGATTTGTAAATCGTTATTTCGGACTACTGCGCTGTCAATTAGCTTGATAATGTCTTTCTCCGTAAAGAAGTTTTTCCACTCCAGATCGGCAATACTGGCCGTATCTTTTGAAACCGACACACCCCTGAAATTCTCAGGAAGTGCATCTTTTGGAGTTTCAATATCCTTAGAAACTTTACAGGATAGTATAGTGGTGATCAAAATAGCGACCATCACGATTTTGGTTATATATTTTTTCATTTTATAAGTTGTCATTAAATTTCTGTACAAGTATCTTTTTTAGTATCAAGATCTCTTGAAATTCTGTACGATATATAGCCAATGCCCAATAGAATGGCCACCAGAATTGTCGTTATATAATTTTCCATATTTATTTTTCTTCGTTATGAATTACGGCTATTGGTTTTCCCGAAACCTTTTCTTGTAAATGCTGGAATACGATAAATAAAACCGGAATGATTAACAGTCCAAGAATTACTCCAGAGATCATACCTCCCGCAGCACCAATACTAATCGAATGGTTACCTTGTGCTGATGGCCCTGTTGCGCTCATCATCGGGATTAATCCTACTACGAAAGCCAGCGATGTCATGATAATTGGTCGTAAACGTAATTTGGCTGCATCAATTGATGCTTTAACCAATGCCTGACCTGATTTTCGTTTTTGGACTGCAAATTCGACAATCAGAATAGCGTTTTTGGCGAGCAGTCCAATAAGCATTACCAGCGCAACCTGTACATAAATGTTATTTTCAATTCCGGTTAAACCGATTGCCACAAATACTCCAAATATACCCGCAGGGATTGATAGAATTACTGCTAAAGGCAAAATGTAACTTTCATACTGTGCAGCAAGTAAGAAATAGATAAATATCAGGCACAATAAGAAAATGGTAGCCGATTGACCTCCCGAAGAAATTTCTTCACGGGTTTGTCCAGAAAATTCAAATCCATAGCCTGCAGGTAATTGTTGTGCAGCCACTTCTTCAATTGCTTTAATGGCATCTCCGGAACTAAACCCTGGTTTCGGAATCGCATTTATACCAATTGAGTTAAATAGATTATATCTCGAAGCCGTTTCAGAACCATAAATACGGCTTAGTTTTACCAAGGTGTTGATTGGAACCATTTCGCCATTTTTGTTTTTTACAAATACACGATCAATTGCTGATGGATCTGCTCTGTCGGCAATGTCAGCCTGAACAACCACTCTGTAATATTTACCAAATCGGTTAAAATCTGATGCCTGAGCACTACCAAAATAAGCCTGCATGGTTTGCAGAATATCTTTGACTTTTACGCCTAACTGATCTGCTTTTGCATCATTAATATCCAATTGTAATTGAGGATAATCAGCTTTGAAACTGGTAAAAGCAACTGCTATTTCAGGGCGTTTCATCAATTCTCCAATAAAGTTTTGAGAGACTCCGCTAAACTTATCCAGTTTACCGCCGGTTTTGTCCTGAAGAACCAAATCCAATGCCTCAACGTTACTAAATCCGGGAACAGTCGGGAAACTAAATACAAAGAAACTTCCGCCGGAAATCGCACCTAATTTACCACGAACCTGACTCATGATTTCATCAATATTTTTAATATTACCACGCTCTTCATTTGGTTTAAGCAATACAAAAACTACTGCTGATGACGGACTTGTAGAATTCGTTAGCAAGTTAAAACCTGAAATTGCCGTTACAAATCGGGAAGCATCTAAACCTCTTAAAGTATTTTCGGCCTCAGTCATTACTTTCTGAGTTCCGTCAAGAGATGTTCCTGATGGCGTATTTACTGCAATCGCGATAAATCCCTGATCTTCTGTTGGGATAAATCCTGCAGGAGTTGTTTTAACCATTACAACTGTAGCAAAAGTAATTAGAGCTAATCCGCCTAAACTAACCCATTTGTTACGAATTAAGAATTTTAATCCGCCCACATAACGGTTTGTTAATGAGTCAAAACTTTTATTGAATCCGTTAAAGAATTTCTCTTTAAATCCTTGTTTCACATAAGGCGTATTTCCGTCGTACGCTGCGTGATTATCTTTTAGGAATAAAGCGGCAAGGGCAGGACTCAATGTCAAAGCGTTTACTGCTGAAATTACAATTGCAATGGCCATCGTAAAAGCAAACTGACGATAGAAAACCCCAGTTGAGCCTTCCATAAAACCAACCGGCAGGAATACAGCAGCCATTACCAGCGTAATCGAGATAATAGCACCCGTTATTTCGTGCATTGCTTCATGTGTGGCTACTTTTGGAGATAAGTGTTTATGCTCCATTTTCGCATGCACAGCTTCGACAACCACAATGGCGTCATCTACCACAATACCAATCGCCAGAATTAATGCGAAAAGTGTTAAAAGGTTAATCGAAAACCCAAATAGCTGCATAAAGAAGAACGTTCCTAAAATTGCTACTGGTACAGCAATAGCCGGAATTAAGGTTGATCTAAAATCTTGAAGGAAGATGAAAACAACTATAAATACCAATATAAAAGCTTCAATTAGAGTATGTTTTACCTGATCGATTGATTGGTCTAAAGATACTTTTGTACTGTAGAAAATATTGTGTTTGATGCCGGGAGGAAAATCTTTAGAGGCTTTCACCATCAGTTTGTTAATTGCAACCTGAATATCATTTGAGTTAGAACCTGCTAACTGAATAACTCCAATTACGATTCCTTTTTTACCATTTAAACGAGTTAAACTGTTATAAGAATAAGCACCAAGTTCAACTCTTGCCACATCTTTTAAGCGAAGGACAGAACCATCGGCATTCGAACGAATCGCAATATTTTGATAATCTTCCGGTTTGGTTAGTTTTCCTTTGTATTTAATTACATATTCAAAAACTTCAGTGCTTCTTTCTCCAAATTTACCCGGAGCAGCTTCTAAACTTTTATCCTGAATGGCTGCCATTACTTCGTTTGGCGTAACCTGATAAGCAGACATTTGAGTTGGGTTTAACCAAACTCTCATCGAATAATCTTTAACTCCGCCAAAAATACTGGCGGCACCAACTCCAGGAATACGTTTAATTTCCGGAATAATATTAATTTGAGCATAATTGGCAACAAAAGTCTGATCGTATTTCGATTCATCTTCTGTGTACATACCAATCGCCATGATGAAACTATTTTGCTGTTTTGCAGTTGTAACACCTTGCTGAACAACTTCTGCAGGCAACTGGCTTGTAGCCTGAGCAACTCTGTTTTGTACGTTTACAGCAGCCTGATCTGCATCAGTTCCTAATTTAAAGAAAACAGTAATCGCTAAAGTTCCGTCATTACTGGCAGTCGAGCTCATGTACGTCATATTCTCAACACCATTTATAGATTCTTCCAGGGAGGGTGCAACCGAACGTAAAACCGTTTCGGCGTTAGCTCCAGGATATACCGCCGTTACCAAAACCGATGGCGGTGCAATATCAGGAAACTGTTGTAAAGGCAATTTCGTAAGTCCAAGTACTCCCAGAATCACCAATAAAATGGAGATAACGGTTGCCAGTACAGGTCTTTGTATAAATATTTTGAACATTTTCGTAAAAATTATTTTTTGTTAGTTATTTGGGCAACTTTCGTAGCCGATTTTTCAGGCTGAATAACCTGACCTTCCTGAAGTTTATCAATACCACTTAACACAATTTGGTCACCGGAGTGTACTCCATCTTTAATCAGGTAGTTTGTTCCGCTTTTTCCGATAACGGTAATGGGCATTTTGTTCACTTTGTTTGCTTTTCCAACAGTGAAAACAAAAATCTTATCCTGCATTTCTATTGTAGCCGATTGTGGAACCAAAATCGCATCGTCATGCTGAATTCCTAATCGGATTCTTCCTGTATTTCCGGAACGTAACGTTCCGTTTTTGTTAGGGAAAGTCGCTCTAAGCGTAATTGCACCGGTAGTTTTATCGAATTGACCATCAACCATATCAATTTTTCCTGTTTGCGGATAAGCGTTGTTATCTGCTAATATTAAAGAAACCGGAGGCAGGTGTTTTATTTTATCAATCAGTGAATTTCCTGCGTATTGCGATTTAAAATTGATGAAATCGGTTTCTCCCAAAGAGAAATAAGCAAAAACTTCATGAACATCAGAAAGTGTCGTTAAGGGTTCAATATCAGTTGCTGAAACCAGACTTCCTTGTTTTTTAGGCAATCTGCCGATGTAACCGCTAACGGGAGCCGTAACATTAGTGTATCCTAAATTAATTCTGGCCGATGCTACCATTGCTTTAGCCTGTTCAATATTTGCAGCAGCGATTTTTTGAGAAGCTTTGGCAGTTTTTAGCTGATAATCAGAAACCACTTTGTTTTGCACTAAAGGAGTTAATTTATCAACTTCTAACTGAGCGTTGATTAAAGCAGCTTCAGCAGCATGAAGACTGGCTAAAGCATTGTTTAATTGCTCACGAAAAGGACGTTCGTTTATTTTGAATAAAGTTTGACCTTTACTTACATAAGCACCTTCATCTACCAAAACACGGTCAAGGTTTCCGCTTACTTGTGGGCGAATTTCCACATCTACAGTTCCTTGTATCGAAGCAGGATATTCATTATCAGTAGTAGTGTTTTCGCTTGTTATGGCTGCTACTGGTAAAACAGGTGGTGGTGGGGCAGGAGCTTGTTGTTTATCTGCACAACTGCTTAGTACTAGTGCCAGAATAAAGCTGGTTATAATTACATTTTTCATTTTCATATTGGTTTTAATTTGTTGGACATTCTCGTTTTTAAAATTTTTATTTCCGGTATGCTGTAGATTCATTTCTATATGTATTAAATTTTCTAACGCTGTTAAGTAAATTGATGCAAAAATTCAAATAATAATGGCTCCAATTCTATTTCATAAATCGGTATTAAATTATTTATCGGTGTTAAGTAATGGGCTAAAAAAACCTCTTTTTATGTTAATTAAATTATTTATCACTGTTAAGTAAAAGAGTAAAAAAAAGGATTTGCTAAATTACCTATTAAATCATTTACCACTGTTAAGTTAAAATGAAATTTTTTTATTGTATTGATTTTATGATACCTCCAATTGCATCTTTGAGAATCTGTCCGTTAATAGTATCCAGCGAAATACTTTTGTTGATAATATTAATCGCAATCAAACCATGAATGACCGAAAAGAAAGTAAAATATTTTTGTTTAATGACCTCTTCAGTCGGGTTGCTGTTTTTCATAATCTCAGCAATGACCGAAGTAAATAATTTATAAGGTGTTTTTGCAGCATCACATTGTTCAGAGCAACAATTCATCTGCACACCAAACATTACCTGATACATTTCGGTATCTGTAAAGGCAAAATCCCAATAAGCCATCCACATCGCTTCGATCTGGTCTTCCGGTTTATCAAATTTCGCTTTGGCATCTTCCAGCTCTTTACCTAATTTAAGGAAACCTTTACCTGTTAACTCTCTTAGAATGGCATCTTTATTAGAAAAGTACTCATATATGATGGGAGCAGTATATTCGATTCTGTCAGCAATTTTACGCATACTCAAACCAGTCCAGCCTTCTTCTTTTACAATATCATAAGCAGCGCCAAGAATATTGTTTCTTGTCTCTTCTTTTTGTCTTAAAATACGATCTTTACTAGCCATTTTGAATAAGTATTAAATTGTTTAACACCGTTAGGCAAATGTAGGACGGTTTTTCGAATTACGCCATAATTTTGTCATAATTTTTTCTTATCGTACAATAAGTGATCTTGAAAAAGCTTGTGAGGTCTTGAATTATTTGAGGTTTAGGATTTTATTTTTTTTTGAAGCAGAAGGATTTTGGTGTTTTTAAGACGTTTTGTCCCGCTCTCCATTATATCTTTTGTGGTGAACCCCACCACAAAAGGATGCCATTTCGATCAGGGCTAGGCGAGGAGGTGTTATATTTATAATTTCCTATAGATTGTGGTTTGTTTATTTTGCACATAGTTTGTCATTTCGACCGGAGGGAGAAATCACACTAGAAGATCGACAAAGATTAGCAAAGTTATTCAAAATGAAAATTAAGAAACGCAAAAGTTTCATTGGAACTCCTTATCAATTCAATTTTTTTGTCTCTTCGCCATTTCTTCAGTTCTTTTTCCCGTGAGATTGCTTCCTGTATCCAGGTGAATTTTTCGTAGTAAACTAAAAACTGAATATTATATTTTGCTGCAAAGCTACTAACATTTAAATCTATGTTTTCTTTATGCTTTGCAAGTCTTTGTTTTAAGTTGTTAGTAACACCAATGTAAAAAGAGGTTCGATGTTCATTTGTTATAATGTAGACGTAGTAACTATGAAAACCAGTTTGAGGGTTTAGTACTTTATTTTTTTTGTACGAATATACGTGTTTTTTTTGTTTATGTAAGGGTATGTCATTTCGAGGAACGAGAAATCACACGCGGGATTCGATAAAGATTGAAACAATACTTTATCAAGAGAAAAAACACAATAGTAAACTAACAAAGATTGACGACTAACTTTGCGGAGTTTCTAGTGTGATTTCTCCCTCCGGTCGAAATGACAAACCAAACTTCATATCACGATTTCTAACACACATCAAATTTTTTTGTAACATTGCTAAAAAAAAATGAAGCCAGTATCCATTATAAAAATTGCGATTGTTACTTTAATTATTCAATCAGCACAAGCTCAGGAAACAAAAAAAGAAACAGTTCCTGCTGAAATAAAATATTCAATCGAGAACTGTGTCAATCATTTTGAGTTAGACAAAGCCACAAAAACAAAAGTAGGTTATCAATATTGGTTTGCCGATAAAAATTTCACTCAGGAAAACACGCTCAAAATGAGTATCGTCGAACCCGGAAAATCAACTCACGCGCCACATCATCATCCCGAAGAAGAATTCTTCTATATCCTGGAAGGCACTGCCGAATTCTTTCTTGACGGAAAAACAGTGGTCGCAGGTCCAAATACCAGTTTTTATTGCCCGCCCAATGCGGAACACGGTATCAGTAATGTAGGAAAAACAGATTTGAAATATTTGGTCATTAAGAAAGATTTGAAGTAAAAACTTTTTTGTAAAAAAAACTATACGGAATCTGCAGATTTCAAATCTATGCAGTACCTGATTGTTCTGCTTTATACCGAAATAATTTTAATGCTCTCTGAAGTCTTGGCCGATTGTAACGCTGCAGAAGAATTGGATAAAGGTTGAAAATTACGTTTAAAACTAATAACCATAAGGATTTTGCAAATGTGAATTTTAAGGCAACATAAATGGTGAAGCCTAAAACAATAAAAAAGATAATCAGATGCCCTAATTCTGATTGTTTGGTGCGATACTCCAAATGAATTAAACTTTCCAAATCATTTTTAACAGGATTTGCTTTTTTATTAAGTTTTTCCCAGCCAACAAGAACCAGTAGTTTCCTAAAAAGATTTATCCCAAAGGTCTCATATATTTTTCCCTTATTTTCCCAATCTTTCGTTTTATAATAACCTGAGTCACCTTTTGATTTTAAAGTTTCGGTGAACATCAAAACGCACATCATCAACATAAAGTTTAAAATCCATGCAAATTGAAAACCCAGAACTCCAATATATAATACAAGGGTATAAGTTAATCCTGTAGTAACGAGAATGATCAAACCGAGAAGCATCTTTTTTTTCATAATTGTAAGTGTTCTAAAATCTGTATGATTTCTACAATATAGTTTATCTCTAAATTCAGCGTGCTATTTCCATTGCATTTAATTTCTATTGCATCTTCAGTCTCATTATATTTTATGAAAAGTTCTGATGTGCCTATTTCCCATAAAAATTTATCTTCAATTTTTTTAAAAAGCTGACCTGAATATGCTTTTCTTACATAATTGGGATCTTCCCAAATTTGTCTTGAGATGCTGATTAATATTTCGATAATTTCATCGGCATCTGAATGGGTTAACAAACAACAATCTCCATTTTTATAGCTGACTTGTAGAGAAATACAATCTCCATTTTTTTGAATTTGAATATTTCCATTCTTAACAAACCAATTATAAATCTGATTTTCCATGCTGAATGTTTTGAGGGGTCCACATTTTTAAAAATTTAAATATTTTTGAGTACTCCTCTCTTGGAGAAAACGCAAGGCAAACCTCTTTGTTGTCAAGGGAAGATTCTGTAAGCAATACAAAGTCAGTTTCGCTTTTAAGTCTTTCAAATTCAATTTCGTTAGCTATGCAAACCACTTTTTTAAATATTCCAGTAATCCATTTTATCATATCCTCATTCGATTCATATTTTTTGTAACAAGCCAATGAAGCGTGTGCAGTTATTACCGGAACTAATTTATCAGGGATACTGTCTTTTACGATAATGTACATTTTCATGTGCGTCTTTTTAATAAATATCAGGCGTTCCTGATTTTTGGGGAGTTTAATAATTGGTGCTGTATATTTTTACTAAACGAAAATACGAATTAAAACGTTAATTTTTAATTCATTATCAATATGTGTCAAAGTGTTTTTAGATTGTTAAAGATGATGTTTCACTCCCAATTTTTATACTTTTTATAATCAAATCAATCTTTTTAATCAATTTTACCCAACGGGTTTAAGTTTAATAAGTATCCACAACCGTTACCAATAAATCAGAATCAACCAGATTGGAAGGTGAAACCACTTTTTCTTCCAATGGAATGTTATTACCGTATCTCTCTTTAAGGATTTTTTGAACTCTTTCATCCTTTAAATTAAAATCTTTAAGTTGCTGTAGTTTAGATAATTCGATGTTGGCTCCGTTTTTATAGATTTTCCAGACTAATTCTGAGCAGTAAATTCGGGTATCGGTCCATTCAAAAAAAGCGTCGTATTGTTTCCCCATAAACTGCTGGCTGTAGTCTTTCATTTTTTGAAGCGTATTTTCATTTAATACTTCAGCAGCATTTTTTAATCTTTTTACAAGATATTTTTTATCTCTTCCATAAGTAATCCAATCATTCAAAGGCGTTAGTTTTACAGGTTGTACGGCTTCAAAAACAAATAAGTTTCCGTTTATTTCATAGATGATTCCGCAATGCGAAAACTTCGAATTGGTAGCAATTCGTACTGCTTCACACTGGCTGGACTCTGAAGTCTGAAAAATAATGTCGCCATCCTGAATCTTGTACGGTAAATTTATTTCATCTTTTATTCCGGATGTTAAAAACGGATTCTGATTTTTCGGAAAAACCTGCATCGTTACATACAGAGCACAACAAAAGCTTAGTAAAAAGGTAATTCCGGGCAGGAGGTATTTTTTCATTTTCATTTTGAATTTTTAAAGCTTAAAAGTATTGATAATTATCGCTAAGAGTGTTATCCTAATATACGCTGTCCAAAAGTAAGCAGATTATTGTCAGGATCAGGCAACGCAAAATCTTTTTGTCCGCAGGGTTTAATTTGAAGCTATCCGTTAGGATGTGTATCAAAAACGAATTACACCTAACGGGTTATTCATTATATTTTTTTGCAACCCTGTTGCATAAAAATTAATGTTCCGAAAAAATGTGATATAAACAAACATGCCAACTTCAAATTGAGGTTGGCATGTTTACAAGATTAAAAAAGAGTTTTTTTAAGATTAATTAGTTTACAAGGATTTCTTTTGTAATGTATTGATTTCCAATTTGGAGAACAAAAAAGTATAATCCTTTTGACCAGTTTGATACCTCTACTTGAGAAGGATTTGTTATCGTTTTTACTAAGGCGCCGCTAATCGAATAAATTTTTACTGAATCAACCGGATTTGGAGAATTAATTGTGACAACCTGATTTGCAGGGTTAGGATAAACTTTGACAGTGTTTTTATCTAAGATAACATCATTTACACCTAAATTATATTGACAATTTGTACTGAAACTTGCACTATTGT
Organism: Flavobacterium pectinovorum; assembly: GCF_022802975.1. Lineage (GTDB taxonomy): Bacteria > Bacteroidota > Bacteroidia > Flavobacteriales > Flavobacteriaceae > Flavobacterium > Flavobacterium pectinovorum_B. The sequence continues at coordinate 61,463 of NZ_JAFEVZ010000005.1, read as the reverse complement.
CATAAACCCATGTTCCTGTACGAACACTATTCATATCATCAACCTGGATACAAGTTAAACCTGTATTTCCACTGGCTTTCATCAAATTAAAGAATAAGGTTTTTCCATTATTCAGATTCAAAGATTTAAGTTTATTAAATCTGCAGTCTAAAGAGGTCAGTTTTACGTTTAAACTTATGTCTATATGTTCAATCAGATTGTTTTCACAGCCAATATCGTAAAGTTCCAGGTTTTTAGATACGTTCAGTGCTGTTAATTTATTATTTGCAGTTCTTAATCTTTCTAATTTAGTGTTTTTTGAAAGATCTAATGAGGTAATTTTATTAGAATTACATTCGAGGGTTTTTAAATCTACAAGTGAGCTTAAATTTAATGCTGTTAGATTATTTCCAACAGTATATAAACTTTGCAATTTTACATTGGCACTCAAATCCAGTGAAGTTAAAGAATTATACTCACAATCAAGTGAGGTAAGATTTATAAAAGCTTCAATTCCGGATAAATTTGTAATTGATTTCCAGCTACAGCCTATGGATCCGGTAAAAGCTTCAGCTTCGGTTTTACTTATTTCAGCATCACCATTTGTATTAATTGAAGTGTTAGCAACTAAATAGTCTTTAAATTTAGTATCCGGAATCGTAATGTTTTGTGATTGTGCAATTGTAGTAAGTAATAGTAAAAGAAATGTAGAAAGAGTAATTTTCATTTTCATTTTAAAAGATTTAAGGTTATATTTTGTAGCGCAAGTTATACAATTTACCATTATTAAAAAATATTGCTTATACTATTTGTACAAAAATATCTTACAATAAGTTATGCTTTTGAAAATGAATTAGATAGGATTTTTTTTGCAAACAAGGATTTACTCTTTGAATTAAATAAATGATTGATTTTATGACATAAAAAGAATCAATAAAAGTAATTTGTTCTGATAAAATACGGTTTGTTGAACAAATTACAGATGTTTTTTCTGTAATTTTATTCTTGATTTTGCTGTTATTATTTAGAAATTAATAATTGATTTCCTAAAACTGTATGATTTTTTGAAACATTTCTTCTGCTTTCAATATTTTGGATGTATATCAAAATTCGGCAATCATTTTATATTCAAACCTTAACTTAATAGTATTGCGTTCGTCCCTGATAAGGTAAAATATTTTCTGAAGCCAACATGCCTGATACTTTTAAAATTTTCTCGTAATTTGCTTTAAAGTTGTGCACTGAATTATTTGTGTAAAAAAACACGTTTAATAGCTTGCGTAGCTTTTGTTTTACTAAATTAAAATCCACAACACGTATAAGTAATTAAAGCTATATGAATAAATCACAATTTGAAAGATATGAGGACAACAATAACATCTGGTTGTCTCAAAAAAACAATCAGGAATTTAATTTAACCGATTATGGTGTAACACCTACAGTTCTTAGGAGTGAAGCTGAGGTTGGTCAGGCAATGTTAAACGAGCTTTACAGCACCGCGAAATCAAAAGAAGGAGATATTAATATCGCTCTTCTGGGCGGCAGAGGGGCTCAGGAGTTACACCGTTTACTTGGAGAGTTAGCAAAGTCAACGCAACAGGATGAACTGCTTGCGAGGCTCAATGTTTTTACTCAGGATGCGCTTGCTCCTTTGAGTATGAATAACGGCTTTAGTTTTGTCAGGGATTTTGAACGTATTTTAGGTGATGCCTTTTTCAAAAAAATAAAAAGTTTTACACCAATGCAAACAGATACAAAAGATCTGGAGTTGGCACTTGTAGAATATTTGACTAAACTGGAAACATTAGGGGGGCTGGATATATTTTTTATTGGTCACGGCCCGGAAGAAAATCAGGCATCACATCTTGCCTATATTAAACCTTTCTCCGGAGCGCAGCGTCATCATATAGCAGGAATAATTCCAATATCAAGCAGTATTCTGGAGCATCACATTAGCAAGTTTAAAGCCGGTGGAAGCCTGGTGAATGAAAGCGATGAAAAGGAATGCCGATCTGCTGAGTACATTCTCACTTTAGGACCGGCTGCAATATTAAAAGCCAAAAAGATCGTTCAGTCTGTTGTAGATGCCGATTCTGCCCCTGCCAAAATTCAAACGTATGCCAATGTGCTTAAAACAAACCTGAGTTCAAATAAAGAGGAAGCCTTACAGCAATTAAATACAAATCCGGGGTTATGGATAAGATTACATCCTAATACTAAATCTTTTGTATTGCCTAATTTAGGTCTGTGATACAGAAATTCTCCAAAAAAACAGTGCTGATTGCTTCGTTAATTTGCTATCGCCCGTGTAGCATCATTACAGATTTGAGTTAGAGAAATTTACGCAGTTTTTTATAAGGAACTCTTAGGGAGAGCGGGAGGGATGTTTGTGCTTTTTAGAAGCAGAAAATTCATTTTCATAACACAGACAGTCCCGCTTTTCGCTGCAATCTTATTTGCCGAACCCCGGCAAACAAGGATTTCCACTACAATCGGGGCTAAGCGAGAAATTTATGATTATAAACAAGTTTATTATTCGCATTCAATAGAGATGTTTCTGTAATTGATGTATTGACAATTTAGATGTTTAGTTTACAGATATAAAATGTAATTTTTTACTAACGTTTTGTAGATCTGTACAATGTAATTGTAATATCAATAAAAAAATTACTTTTGTAGTATTGAATAAAAAAAAGATGTTCATTGGCAAGACTCAAAAGATTTTAAAAAAATTAACCTAAATTCAATTAACATGAAGCAAAAATTATTTTTATTATTTATTTTTTTTACTGGTATTGCAACGTATGCTCAAAATTTGACATTAAATCAATTGATTGATATTCAAAGTAAAGATTTAAACAATGCAAAAAAGGTATTAACAGCAAACGGTTGGGAATTTCTAGATTACAATAAAAAAAACTTTGAATATACATTTGCTTTTCATCCTGACAGTTCAGGAAATGCAGAGAATTATTTCACGTACAAAGACGATCCGGCTTATGGTATTGAAGTTACAGTTGCCGCAATAACTAAAGCAGTTTATAATGAGTACAAAAAAACTCTTTTAGCCAATAAATTCAATTTGATTTCGTCACAACCCAATGGAGATAATACAGAAAGAGTATATGAAAATTCAACTCATTCTATTCGAACACTTTCTAGTTATACCAGTGATATTAGTTATTTTATAGTTTCTAAGAAAGGCTAATAAATAAAAAACAGTAAAGAAAAATTCATGTCTCTGCACATTCCCTCTGGTGCTCGTTTGCAACGAGTACCTAATTGTTTATGAAAACAGGATAAAGCGTTTGCAACGCGGCTTTTCAGATAGATTGCCTACAATAATTTATAAGGAACTTTTGTTTTAATAGCCGCGTTACAAACGCTACAATATATCTTTTAATTTATGTAGGTACTCGTTGCAAACGAGCACCAGAGGGTTTTATGTTAGCCATTTTCAAATTCCTCCAGCCTCACTTTCAATACTTTTTTGCTATTAACAATAGTCATTTAAACGCCATTTTGTAAATTATACAATTCGGATATTGTATAAAATTTCATATTGTTATCTTTTACATATTTACAAATTTCAACTAGTGTTTGATATTCTGTTTCATAATTATTTTGACAAACAGTAACTGGTTTATGAGCATAAAAAATAACTATTTTATTTTTGTTTTTTGCATATTCCAAAAGCGATAAAAAATATGGAATGCTAAAATGCGGATAACTTTTATCAATTCCCAATCCATACACAATTCTGTCATAATTATAAAAACAATTTTGCGAAGACGGAGCAGATTTGCCATAAGTTGTTCCCCGGATTATTTGAAATTCATTAAGCAGTAAATTGTCGGTTGTTGTGTTTCTTGAACCGTATGGATATGCAAATGAAGTAGTTGATAAGGCATTATTATTCATTAAAGTAACCATTGGAAAAATCTCCTGATTCAGATATGCACTTCCTCCATTTGCTGAAATAAATGTTGTTGCATTTAAATGGTTTAAACCGTGTGCACCAATCTCATGTCCGTAACTTTTAAAATCTTTTAATTTTTGAATTTTATCAGCTGACAACTGATTAAATCGGGTTACAAAAAATGTTGCTTTCCAATCGTATGGCTGTAAAATACGATTAACATCATGCCATTCATCTACATAATCGTCATCAAAAGTTATAATTACGCCAGGTTGTAAATTTGATTGTTCATTAGGACTATCATCACTCTCACTGCAGGAAAATAGTATTATACTTAAAATTAATAGAAGGTATTTTTTTGTTTTCAAATTATTTTTTTCGTTTTCCTAAGGTTTTTGTCAACTTCAGTTTATGAAAACTTCCGTTTGATGGTCGGCAAATATAACAAAAGAATTATACTCAAATAAAAAAAGCGGTATAGCTGTTTTTCTTCAAATATTTTTTTCTCACTTCACTAGTTTGGTTATGTATTTTTATGATTTTTAGAAGCAGAGAATTCGTTTTCATAATTGATTTTAGTCCCGCTGTCCTTCCAATCTTTTATTTTTTAAAGGAAAAAATAAAAGGATTTTCCCTCCCATCGGGGCTAGATAAGAAATTTAGTCTTTTATGATGATATAGTAATATTTAGAATGTTTTTTGAGGTATAAGAAAATTTGGTTTTCAAAAGCCCACACGAAAGGATTCGTGCGGGAGCGGGGCAATCGAGTATTCTTATTTTAACTTGAAACTTTTTAAAGCATCAGTAATACTATTTTGAAATTCATTTATATAATATTCAGATACTTTTTCATTAATTATTTTTTTGCTTTCTAAATCATAAACAGGGTTTTCAAATTTTTCAAGTTGAAGCGTGTTGAGTTTTATTTTGCTTTTTATAGTGGGTAGAATGAATTCTTTTGTCAAATTATTAAAATGATAAATTCTAAAATTTGAAAAGAAGAAACCTTTATTGGCATTATATGAATTAATAGTAAAAATTGAAAAATTATGTTCTGTGTTAAAAAAAAGGTCAGTTGCGTAAAACGCATCATAATGCGTTATTTTTCTGAAGATTAGTAAATCTTGTATTGAGTTTTCATTACAAAATTTTGAAATGGTTTCTATAACATTTTTATCAATTGACCTTAAATCATTCAACTTTTCAATATTAGCAAAATCATATTCTAAAAATTTATAATTGATTTGTTCTTCGGTCAAAATTTTCACAGTTAGATCTTTTATATTAAAATCTAACGAGTATTCAACATTAGTTTTAATCTTGCTTAACTTATCAGAATTAAAATAACCCATGTTTTCATTAATATTGCTAATGATTCCAACTTGACTGTAAAAAAATTGTGAGAATAAAATTAATATTGCTGATAAGTGTAATTTGTTATTCATTTTAATGTTTTACTTATTATTTAATTTAGTAAAATTACGTAAAGCACTTTCTTAACTTCAGTATTTTTCTAATCGTGAAAGTATAAAAAATAAATGATACTGATAGGGTAGAATCAATTCTACGCTATCGTTCAGTAGATCTGCACGAGGGATGCTTGAAATATAAGAAATTCTGGTTTCAAAAGCCCACACCAAAGGATTCGTGCGGGAGCGGGGGCAAACTGAGTTCAATTCATGCCAGAAGCGCTGAATCTGAGGCAAAATAAGTGTAATTCATGTTAGAAGCACTGCTTCCAGGGCAAACCGGGTTTTATTTATGCTAAAAGCGCTGCATCTGAGGCAAACTGATTTCAATTCATGCCAGACGAACTGCATCTAAGGCAAAATGAATACAATTCATATTAGAAGCGCTGATTTTTGCTGGCGCGAGCATCTTGCTCGTGCAATTACTCGGCTCTTCGAAGTGTTCTTTTTATCGCTGCGCAAATGTCTCTGACTTTGCGCCATTTCTGAATTTTATTATAAACGAAAACTTGTCAAAAGTCTCCGCTTTTCGAAGTGTTTCTTATCAGTGCTGCGCAAATGTCTCTGACTTTGCGTCATTTTAAAATTTTGTTATAAACGAAAACTTGTCAAAAGTCTCCGACTTTTAAACTAAATTTAATAAAGATTATATTTTGTAAATGATTTCGAATTTAAAACATCAACGACAGGATTATCTGCTTTTTCAATAGTTAATAATCCCGAATTATTCACGTAATTGCCTGCACTTGAATAAATATAATCTGATGCTTTTGCCACAAGACCTGCCCTGACAGGATTTAAATGTATATAATCTAACTTAGACCACATAAAATCGTTTGAATAAATTTCTTCTGCATGATTTCCGTATTGCCAGAATTGATAATCTTTATTTCTGCTATGGGTTTGAGTTGCTAATTTAAAACGTTCCAACATCCATTCCTTTCTGCTCTCGGGACAGTTTTGTATTTTTTCTAAAATAGATTTTGCTGTAAATTTTTTAAAATCCCGAATCAAGTCAGATAATTTTCCATCTTCTGATTGTATGATTAAGTGAATATGATTACTCATAATTACATAGCCATACAAAAGCATTCCTTTGTTTTTGATACAATAATCTAAACTTTCGATCACAATATCTCTATAAGTTTGCCTTGTAAAAATATCAATCCAGTCTACGACTGTAGCAGTTATAAAATGTGGTAAAGTTTGGTCACGAACTACGTATCCTTCTTTCATTATAAGTTTTTTATAAATATAATGTATTTGTGTTTATTGCCGTTTAAAAACGTTTTGAAAAAAGTCAGGAGACTTTTGAGAGATTTAGGTTTTATAATAACATTAAAAAAATTGCGCAAAGTCAGAGACATTTGCGCAGCTTTTCATGAGAATACTTCGTAGAGCGGGGACTTTTGACAAGTTTTCGTTTTTAAATATATTTGTTTAGAATAGGCAAAGTCAAAGACATTTGCAGCTTTTCATAAGGAACACTTCGTACAGCAGGGGCTGTTAATTTGAAAGTTTATTGACGTATCCTATCAGTATGTACGATAAAGAATATAAAATTGTAAACAGCACTATAAATATTAAAAAATTATATTTAGATCTTAGATTAATTCTGGCAAAAAAATAAAATAGTATTGCTGCAACAAAGGGTAAAACAAACATAACCGTTATTTCAAGATAAAGATGTTGAGCTATCTTTTTCTGATATTCGGTTATATCAATTAGATTTTTATGAAAATTATCTTTGGTAATTTTCAGACTTTCCCAAACAATAGATACGCCGATATATCTTAATATAAACGCTGTGAATATTGAAAAAAACAATGTTTTTATAACTTCTTTATTTTTCATTATGGTAGTATGAGCTAGTTTTTTTGATTTATATATTTTTCTTCTCAGCGCTGCGCAAATGTCTCTGACTTTGCGTCATTTTAAAATTTTGTTATAAACGAAAACTTGTCAAAAGTCTCCGACTTTTAAACTAAAGTTGAAAGTAGTTTATATCAATAAATCCTTCTTTCATTTTAAGTTTTTTATAAATATAGTGTATTTGTGTTTATTGTCGTTTAAGAACTTTTTTGTAAAAGTCAGGAGACTTTTGAGAGATTTAGGATTATAGCAGCATTAAAAAAATTGCGCAAAGTCAAAGACATTTGCGCAGCTTTTCATTAGAACACTTCGAAGAGCAGGGAACACTTCGTAGAGCAGGTGTAGCAGGCATTTATAAGAAGTCCTTGCGTAATTGTTGGCTCGATGTTTCAATATCAATGAGTAAATTTTCCACTTCCTTAAAATTCATTTTTAAGTGATTTAAAAGGAGAAAGTTATTTCGACACATATTATTGTATAATTCAACACCATCTTTTGAAGTAATCCAAAGATTTCCTAAATCCTCATCAAATACAATATGCCGTCTATCCCATGAGTCTAAAAGCTCTAAGCAGGGTTTTAAAATTAAATAGTATTGACCACGGAGAAATTCATCTCCATATAAATTCATTTTTTTATTAGCATCATCATTAATTTTTATGAATTCAGGAAATAATGGATTTTTTTCCTCGTGCATTTTATGTAGACATTTCCCTAGGAGATTCGCACAGTCATTTATAATTGCAGAAAGCTTAATTTTGCCTTCCGAATCAAGCTTTAATTTATCTTTAAGAAATTTGTCATTTTGCAAAAATATTTGATATATCATTCCGCAACTATCAATTATAGTTTTGAACTTACCCGCATTTTCAATTTTATTTCCAGATGAATAATATTCTAAAAAAGACAGAAGATAATTTTCAATATCTATTTTTTTAGCAATATTTTTTAAATCTGTAATTGGAGCAATAAATTGTGGTCGAGAGTCAATTTCAATTCCTTCTAATTCAGTGATAAGAGTTTTAACATTTTCATTCTGTTCTTTAGAATTCTGAATAGCATTGTGGATGATTAATGAGAAATAAGTTAATTTATCTTTAAGTTCTTCTTTTTTGCGTTCAATCATTTTTTGATTGTCATTTAAAATTTGACGAAAAAAGAAATAGTATGCAGTAATTACACTTATTAAGGCCAAAAAAAGGGGAAATAAAAAGTCTTTTATGAGATTATACAATAATGTTTCGTGAAAGTTTTCAATGAACAACCTATAAAATAAGCTCATATAAATTGATTAAGAATTTTGGTTATAAAATTGCGTTAGATTCTTGAATTCTCCGACTCTGTTTTGTGCTTGCTACTAAAGGCTGTTAGCAGTAGCCTTTTTTAAGTGAATTTAATTTTAAAACGATTCAAAGTTTCATCTTTTTCTGCTTTATCAAGATCAACTCTATTCTCCCAAAAACTATTTGCTTCTATTGTAATTCCGTAATCATCTTCATCTGAATTTGTTGAAAAAACATTATTTAAATCACAATCATCTTTATGATCAATTATAAAATCGTGCAAAGTAGAGCCAATGCCCTGACGCTTTGGATTAGACGAAAAGGTTTGTTGAAAATAATCTCCAGTTTGATATTGAAGTTTGTAATCAAAATTGGGATCATCTATTTCATCTTCATCAAATATCCATAATGGACTTAAGATTAATTCGCCTTTTATATTTTCTCCTGTTTTAGATAGTTTAATTTTAATTTCTTGATTAAAATTTGAATCATTACTATCAGCCAAACCTCTAAAAATATGAACTTTGTATCCTTTATAGTCAATAGTTTTGTCAATTCTTTCCATAATTTTTGTTAAGGTTACTGCTAACTTGTTTATATGTGTGATAAAATTACACAAAGCAATCCTAATCTCTGTAGATATGTGTGACAAAATCACTAATATTCATTTTTACTAATATAAGAAAAACTTTTATAAATTATTAATGAGTTTTATCTGTAAATCTTTATTTTAAAAACCATTTGCTAAATTCCTAAACCCCTAGCCCTGATAGAAGCGGTATCCTTTTTCTGGCTCCTTTAGCCGGGAAAAGATACAAGCGAATAGCAGGAAACGGCTCCTAAACAAAAAAAAGTACCATAAAACCTAAGTCTTACAGCACTTTCGAACAAATCAATAATTAATTAAATGAGTACAGGTTATTCGTTGATAACATCGCCTTCCTTAATTTCTTCGCTGGCGATTTTTACCAGTCTGTCTTTGCGGTTCAAATCACCGAAAATTTCAATTTTATCTTCGATTTCCCTTCCTTTTTTTACATCTATTCTTGTGGCTTTGTGGTTCAGTACTTTTATCACAAACAAACCTTCGGCAGAACTCACCAAAGCCGATTTTGGCACTACAAAAGTGCTGTCTTTTGCGTTAAGCGGCAATAGCACTTCGGCTACCATTCCGGGTAATAAATTTCCTTTGGTGTTGTGTACATCCATTTCGACTCTTTCAGAACGTAATTTCAAATCTAAAGCACCGGACATTCTCGTGATTGTGGCTTTAAATGTTTCCGGCAATGATTTTACATTAAAACTCATTTCGTCACCGTTGTGTAAATATCCGGTGTACAATTCCGGAACTGAAACTGCCAGACGCAGTTTGTTTTGCTGCTGAATTGTCAATAAAGGCGAACTTGAAGCAGGACCAACAAAGGTTCCTAAATTCACATTTCTGGATGCCACGACACCATCAAAAGGCGCACGGATTTCAAGATAACTTCTCATGATTTTTACCTCTTTATGAGCCGCAATCGCAGCCTGATATTGTGCGTAATCAGAATTTTTCTTTCCGCTTGCCATTTCCAGATCGTTTTTAGAAATCGTTCCTTCAACCTTGCTCGTTTCGTACAAGCGGTTGTAGGTGCTTTTGCTGGTGGCGTAAATCGCTTCCATAGATTTCAGTCTTGATTCGGCTGCTGCCAGTTGTGAACTGATTTCCGGTGCTTCCAGAACGATCAAAAGCTGTCCTTTGGTTACTTTTGAACCAATATCTACTTTCAGTGTTTTTACGAAACTGCTCACTTTGGCATACAAATCGACCTGTTGGAAACCGGTTAATTCGGCCGGTAAACGCAATTCGGTGGTCAGTTTTTCTTTTTCCAGAAGAAAGGTTTCCGTTTTCGGTTCGATTGCTGCCGTAACAACTTCTTCCTTTTTGGAATTACAGCTGTTAAGAAAAAATAATGCTGCAAAAAACAGCGGGCTGTATTTTATAATTTTAGTGTTCATTTTTTGGTTTTATATAATGAATATGTTTTAAGCTTTTGGGTGAAAGTGAATAAAATTTAATTTAACACATAGAATCATAGCTTTTCTTTACGGGTAAAGGCGTTTCACTTGTTTCAATACACATAGCTATGTGTGAAAACTAGTTTTTTCTTTTACCTTTTTTATTTATAACTTAAATCTATTGTTTCTATGTGTTAAAAAAATAATTACACTCAACGGGTTATGGCTTTCGACTTTATGGCTTATTTAATGATGAAATATAATGAATGCTTTCTTCGTCTTCAGGATCGAGGGAAACAGATTGTGTTGTGGTATGTTCCTGCGCCCAGGCGAAAATCAACGGTAAAATTAATAATACGGCAAAGGTCGAAAACAACAGTCCGCCAATTACGGCTCTACCCAATGGAGAAACCTGATCGCCTCCTTCGCCATGACCAATTGCCATTGGCAGCATTCCGGCAATCATCGCCACCGAAGTCATGATAATCGGACGAAGACGCAGTGCCGCCGCTTCGCGGGCCGACTCTAAAGCGTTTCCGTTTATTTTTCGCAACTGTTCGGCATTGGTAACCAGTAAAACAGCATTTGCAATCGAAACCCCAACGGACATGATAATTCCCATGTACGATTGTAAATTCAGCGTTGAACCTGTAATGGTCAGCATTAACAGCGCTCCCAAAACTACTGCAGGAACTGTGGTTAAAATCACCAATGATACTTTGAATGACTGGAAATTAGCGGCCAACATTAAGAAGATTACAAAAATAGCAACCAACAACCCTACCTGTAAACTGCTTAATGTTTCCTCCAATACCTTACTCAGTCCAATAGGCGTGACAAATAAGCCACGTGGTAGTTCGCCCAATGTACTGATAGTTGCAGCCACATCTTTAGTCGCCGTCCCCAAATCGGTTTGACTGATGTTTGCTGTAACTGTAATGTATGGCATTGCCCCTAAATTGTCATTTTCACCGCTCACAAAGCCGGGTGTAATTTTGGCTACGTCGCTTAAAACAGGACGAAGCGAGTTTTTCAATACCGGAATTTCTCCAATATCGGTTTTGCTTTTCATTTGGTTTAACGGAACCTGAACCTGAACGTTTACAGATAAACCGGTTCGTTCGTCAATCCACGTATTTTTTTCGGTATATCTTGACGATGATGTCGAAGCAATCAGCGAACGCGAAATATCATTCATGTCAACACCCAGTTCGGCAGCACGGGTTCTGTCAATATCGATGTTCATTGCCGGATAATGTATCGGCTGACCAATCTGTACATCACGGAAATAATCTATTTTCTGTAATTTTTCAACGATTTGATTCGCATAGGTTTCATTTCGTTTTTTGTCTTTTCCTGCAATTCGAATTTCGATTGGAGTAGGAGAGCCCTGACTCAAAACCTTATCCGTTAATTCGATCGGTTCAAAAGTTAGTTTCACATCAGGCAGCACCTTTTTGATTCTCGCCCTGAATTCATCTTTAAAATCATCCATGTCGGCATGATATTCTTTTAAACTCACCTGAAAGACAGCTTCATGCGAGCCCGCCATGAACAAATAAATTGGGTTAATCGAGAACAGCGATGGGTGCTGGCCCACATAAACAGAAGATATTCCGATGTGTTCATTGCCTACCATTTTCTTCAGTTCTTTCAGTACCAAAATGGCTTTTTCTTCGGTACGTTCCAGACGAGTTCCGTCGGGAGCACGCATTCTCAATTGAAACTGACTTGAATTTACTTTCGGAAAAACATCTTTCCCGATGAACGAAATAAATACAATAGCAAGCGTCGTAGCCAGAATCAAATACGTTAAAGCAGCTGCTTTTTTGTATGGGAACAATCGTTCAAGTGTACGCATAAAACGAATTCTGAAACGTTCGAAAGCACTGATTTTTCCGTTTCCATCCGTATCCGTTCTTTCAACATAATCTTTTTTCTGAGTAATCAGTTGTTTCTCAGATTCCGGAGTTAATCCGCAGGCGTTAAATTCGGCTTCATCGTCTGTAATTTCAGGTGTATGATCGTGTTTCGGATGTGCTTTCATCAGCCAGTTTGCCATTACAGGTACAAAAGTCTGCGACAATAAAAATGAAATAACCATCGAGAATCCAATCGCCAAAGCCAACGGTAAGAACAAGGCGCCCGGAATTCCGACCATCGTAAAGGCAGGTGCAAAAACCGCCAATATACAAAGCAGAATCAATAATTTAGGCAACGCAATTTCCTGACAGGCATCCCAAATCGCGAGTGCTTTTGGTTTACCCATATCGAGATGCTGGTGAATATTTTCTATCGTTACGGTACTTTCATCCACCAGAATTCCAATGGCCAGAGCAAGTCCGCTTAAGGACATTAAGTTGATGGTCTGCCCGAATAGTTTAAGAAATAAAACTCCCGAAATAATCGAAATCGGAATCGTCAGAATTACGATTAACGCTGCACGCCTGTCACCTAAGAATAATAAAACCATTAATCCGGTTAAAACCGCTCCGATGATTCCTTCTGTAATCAAACTTTTAACCGAGTTGATGACATAAACCGACTGGTCAAATTCGTATGATAATTGTACGTCTTCGGGAAGCGTGCTCTGAATTTTAGGCAATTCCGATTTTAATTTCTGAACCACATCCCAGGTCGAAGCGTCTCCGGCTTTTGCAATACTGATATAAACCGAACGTTTTCCGTTAACCAAAGCATATCCGTTGGTCACGTCGGCACCGTCTTTTACAGTGGCAACATCGCCTAATTTCAGGTTTTGAACACCGCCTTTAAACAACGGAATCTGTTCAAAATCCTTAATTTCTTTAATCGTATTATTGGTAGGCGAAATGTAATTGATGTCGCCAATTCTCACGTTTCCGGATGGCGCTGTCTGGTTGTTGATACGAATCGCTTCCACAATCTGATCGGGCGTCATATTGTGTGAACGCAGTAAATCAGGATCAACGTTAACCTCTACTGTTCTTGGGCTTCCGCCAAAGGGAGCCGGAGATAATAAACCCGGAATCGAAGTAAACGAAGCTCTTACATAAACATTGGCCAAATCCTGCAATTCGTTGTTGGAACGTATTTTACTGCTTAAAACTAATTGTCCAATCGGTAATGACGAAGCATCAAAACGAATGATAAACGGAGGCTGTGTTCCCGGAGGAAAAGCCGCCTGAATTCGGTTCGAAAGCGCTCCTAATTCGGCAGCAGCCTGCGCCATGTTGGTATTTTCGTAATAGGTTAATTTCATAATCATCAACCCCTGGATATTCTTGGTTTCTACCGATTTTATACCATTGGCAAAAGGGAGGATGTTTACGTAATTTTTGGCAAAATAAGCCTCCATCTGATCCGGAGTATATCCTCCAAACGGATGCGCAATATAAATTACAGGCAAATTCATTTTCGGAAGAATATCTACCTTGATGTCTTTGATGGCACCAATTCCGAAGAAAAATAAACCGGCCACCAATACCAATATCGAGATGGGTTTGCGGAGTGCAAAACGTATTAAATTCATTAGGCGCTATAATTAAAATTCATTTATAAATAAGTCAAAATTGCCTGTTGCGGCTACTTTTAGCAAATAGGACTGCCATACATTATTATTGACAATGTCACGGTCGATTTCGGCACGGTTTAGTGTGTAAATCGTCTGGGTCAGATCGGTCAGGTCTGTTAATCCGTTTTTGTATAAAGTCGATTTTTGCAGATATGCTCTTTGCGCTGCATTTACCTGAATGGGCGCTTCGGAATAATTCTCCAACGTAATTTTTATTTTATCTTCGGCAAAATTCAATTGCGACTTCAATTCCCTGTCGGCCTGATTGTATTCTTCCTGCAAAGCCTGAGAAACAAATTTTTGTGCGCTGACCTGTTTACTGCTTCTGAAAGGAGTCGTCAAATTCCACGTAATTCCAATTCCTAATAAATAGTTAGTGCGATCCGGATTGACGCCATCCCAGTAATTTCGGTTAAAAGCAGTCTGATCAGTCGCATAAGAGGAATCAAATCCTGAAGCCCGGGTTTGCAACACACCAAACGCACTCATGGTAGGATAATAAAAACGTTTGTACAATTTGACCTGCTGGTTGCTGTAATCAATTCTCGTTTTATACAATTGCAATAATGGGTGAAGGCTATCAGTTACACTATTTTGTTGTACAAGTTCTTTTGGAATCTGTGTAACAAAAATCGTATCAGTAACAAAATCCTGAGGCGCAACGCCCATTAAATCGACCAGTTTATTGTTTTGTTCCTTAACGAAATTTTTAGCCAGATTCAGAGCCATTTTGGCTTTCGAAACTTCGGCTGTAGCCAAAGTCGAATCCACTCCGGCCAGTAATCCGTTTTTGACTCTTGCTGCGGCGGTTCTTTTGAAAACTTCGGCACGGTTTAAATTCTTCTGTTGTGAAATGAGTAATCTTTGGCTTGCCAATAAATTGAGATAAGCGGCTGAGATTTTAATTTCCAGCTGGAAATTCTCCTGATTCAGGTCTTTTTCTTTGGTCTGAACATCAATTTTAGACAGGTTGATTTTTTCCTTTGCTTTTCCGAAAGTGAAAAAATCCCAGTTCATGTTTACCAGATAAAGTGCGCCAAAAGCCGAGTTCCAGTTTTGTTCTGGTAACGGAAGCCCTGAAGAAGCAACGCCCAGACCTCCAAAACCATATAATGGTCCGTTTTGCCCGTTTACGGTTCCGTAATCCTGCTGCGCTGATAAATTTAAGTTAGGTAAATAATCGCGTTTGGATTGTTTTAGAGTCTCGCGAGAAGCATTCGTATAGTTGTTTTTTGCTCTGACTGAACCGTAATTTTCAAGCCCTGTTTTTATGGCGTCCTTTAAAGACAAGGTTTGAGAATGACCGTTTATGGCAAAAATCAGGAAAAATAGTAAAGTAATTTTTTTGAAATACATAAACCAAAGTGTGAAATTATAGCCCAAATTTATTTCTCTTCTATTGATAAAAGTCATGTTAAGTGATGTACTGCACTAATAAATGACCAATTGAATTTGTCATTTTTTGGAAATAGTATTTGAATAATTGTTCGTACTTTGTAAACTATTTAAGTGCAGAAAATGAATAAAAAGTTAAACAACATGATGGAAAACAAATGGTGGCAGGAAATTGCCGTCGTTCTTTTTTCATTCACGGTTTATACCCTAAAAAATGACTGGATGCTTTTCAGTTCTTTCATATCCATTTTAATGGGGATTTTTTTCTACTGTATTTTATACATGCATGCCCAGTTTAACCGGTTTTTTATACTTCCGGTTTTATTTAAAGGCAAAAGACCATTGACTTATGTATTTCTGACTCTTGTAGCGGTATTCCTTTTTTCGCTTGTTTTATATCAGATTACATCATTAAGTATGTTTGCTAATTGTCATCTATATCAGAATTCGCACCAACGCAGTTATGTGTATCAGCTGGCGAGCGTATTAGGAACTTTGGTTTGTATTTTAAGTCCGATAATTGTTTTTAAGTTTTACAGAATCAATAAAAAACAGACAGACGAAACGCTGTTGTTCAATCAAATGCAGCTGAATTCACTGAAAGGACAGCTGAACCCGCATTTTTTATTCAATACCTTCAATACGCTTTACGGGATTAGTTTAGAATTTCCCGAAAGAACGCCGGATCTGATCATGAAAGTATCACAACTGATGCGTTATCAGCTCGAAAGCAACAACAAACAATGTGTATCACTTGAAGATGAACTGGAATTTATAAACAGTTACATTCAACTCGAAAAAGAGCGAGTAGGATATCGTTGTGACATTACGTACGATTGTAAAATTGACAACGAAAATGCCTATAAAGTATCGCCAATGCTGCTGATTGCCTTTATAGAAAATGCCTTTAAACACGGAACCTGTGCCATCGAAAAATGTTTTGTGCGTATTATTATTACCGTTGAAAACGGACTGCTGCATCTGCATGTCGTCAACTCTATTCCAAAGAAAACCGATGTGGTTTCTACTAAAATTGGCTTAAAAAATACGATTGAAAGACTGAACCTGATTTATGGAAAAGAATATAAATTGAATATTCAGGAAGATAAAAATACCTACATCATTGATTTGAAATTACAACTGAAAAAGTTTGTATGATGAAGGAGACTAAAAAATGCATTATCGTTGATGATGAGCCGGCAGCGCATTATGTTCTGGCTAATTACATCAAACAGAATCCACAGCTGGAGCTTGTTTTTCAGGGCTACAATGGAGTAGAGGCTATGGATTATCTTCGTGAAAATAAAGTCGATCTGATGTTTCTGGATATCAATATGCCAGAGATTTCAGGAATGGAATTACTGAAGATTATTCCAACACATCCCAAAACGATTTTAACCACTGCCTATTCTGAATTTGCTTTGGAAAGCTATGATTACGGTGTGATTGATTATCTTTTGAAACCTATTTATTTTCCAAGGTTTTTAAAAGCTATTGACCGTTTTTTTGCAACAGAAAATGTAAAAAGCAGGGAAGAGGAAGTAATCAATTCGGTTAGTGTAAAAGTCGATGGGTATTTTATGGATATCGAATTAGACCAGCTTTTGTTTGCACAAAGTTTTGGCAATTATGTGAAGCTGTACACTTTAAAAAGAATCTATCTGGCTTCTATCACAACTGCTGAATTTGAAAAATGCCTGCCAGAGAAGAATTTTATGCGTATTCATAAATCGTATATCGTCGCATTGGATAAAATTGAAGAAAGCGAAAAAGATTTTGTTGTGATAAAGAATGAAAAACTTCCGGTTGGTATTACCTATCGAAGAGAATTGACAGAAAGACTGAAGAATAAAGACCATATATAAAAGTTCAGAAATAAATGCTTACTAATTCAATTATTTCAAAAAAGAAGCCTGCTAAGATTTATTTCCTGCAGGCTTTTTTGATTCATTAATTTTCAGTTTAAACATTCTTTAATTTTCCTTAAGATTCTAAAATTTATTAGAAACTTCATTTTTAATTCATTTATAAGTAGTAAATTTATTACTGTTTTTTTTGAGTTTATTAATTCTTTAATGATAAAAAAATGAGAAGAGTCTTTTTAGTTTTCGCTCTGTTAAGCTTTGGTTTTTTAATGGCACAGGAGGGAACGAATATGAAAAAAACTGTAATTCCTCCTGAACTGGTAAGAATTGCTTTTGAAAAAGAATACCCTGGAAAAATAGTGGTCTGGTCTGAAGAATATGTGGGCGATGATAATGATGAAATTCGTTATGAAGGGAAATACAATGTAAACAATACTACAAAAGCATTGGCGATTTATGATAATCTGGGCAATATGAAAGCGTATGAACTACAGATTCCTTTAAATCAGCTGCCTGCTAAAGCACAAACTTATCTGAAAAAAAATTATCCAGCGAAGGCGATAAAAGAAATTGCAGTAGTAGTGGATGACAAAAACAAAACGACTTATGAAGTTGGGATTGAAAAAGATTCAAAGTTTTACGATCTCATTTTTGATAAAAACGGAGGGTTCGATGTGAGTATCGAAAAAAATTAAAAATGAGCTTACTTACTAATTCAGATATTTAAACGAGAAACCCGATAAGTTTTAGCTTATCGGGTTTTGTTTTTGGATTAAATCAGAATCAAATTAGAGTTTAAGGTTTCTGCTTTTTTGTTTCAGGTTACTAAACTTTGTGGTGATTTAACCGCTAAGTCCGCTAAGGTTTACGCAAAGACGCAAAGTCACGAAAAAATAGACTCTGCGATTTTGCGAGATTAAAAAAAATTACGAACCTTGCGTAAACCTTAGCGGACTTAGCGGTTTAAAACAAACTTCCCTGAACAAATTCAGGCTGTGAATTTCCGTTAAATGAAAAAGTATCAATAACAAAAAACTGTTTTTTAACCGGATCTAATTCCCGCAAAACAATTTCTTTACACAAAAAATCAATTTCAATAGTAGTAAAAAGCTGTGATGCTATTTTAAGATTTTCTGATGTAAGTTTTCTGCCAATCGACAGGTGCGGATCGTCGCTTTTTTTTAGTTTTAAAGATTTCAAAGTTTCCTGAATCTTTTTCATGACTGGTTTCAGATTATTTTTCGAAGTTTCATTGGGAGCAATAAAAAAGGCCCCGCTGTTTTCATAAAACGAAAAATGATCCAGATAAACGGGGAAAGGCGTAAAAGTATCGCAGGTTTTAAAAAGTTTTTGTTTGTATGTATCGATTTGTGAATCGTCAAGGTTGAATTCGCAGATTGTAATATGTGCAGTAGAGTTACAGCTGTTGTACCAGTTGATTTTGCTTTTTAAACATTCCTTCATTGTTTTGACCGAATCAATAACATCCTGCGAAGGATAAATCGCAACTGAATACTTTTTCTCCATCTTAAAGTTCTCCTTTTTTATGCAAACGGTCATAAATTTCAGACTGAAGCAATCCGCTTCCGCCACCAAAATGTTCTATGATCTCAACTCCGGGATGGGCTTTTAAACAAAATGCGGTAAATTCTTTTTCGATATGATCCTCAATAGCAGAACTTAACAAAACAAAATCAACATTATGCTGTAAAAAGTAATCCTGAGCTAATTTTTCATCATTAAATCCAACTGCACTCCAGTTTTCATTGGCATTTACTAACCGAAGTAAAATTTCAAGTATCGGTTGATTTTTACCTAATATTAAAAAGTCATATTTTTTCATAATGCCATAGTTTTCATTACAAAAATAGTTCTTAAAAGCTAAAACCAACTTAATCCAGATTAAGAATAACATTCGATAGCGATAAAAAAATAACGTTTTGAGTTAATCTAATTCGTGTTAAAGAGGGAAATTTGGTATAACAAACAAAATCAGTATTAACTAAAAAATCAAGATTATGTTACGATGGACAGTCATTTTTATTATTCTGGCAATAGTAGCCGGGATATTTGGTTTTGGCGGTATCGCTGCCGGAGCCGCAAGTATCGCTAAAGTCTTATTCTTTATATTCATTGTATTGTTTTTGCTGTCATTAATTAGCGGCAGAAGAAAGATTTAGATAAAACTTCAGAAGGAATGTAAAAAACGGCACATTTATTTTGGTAAATGTGTCGTTTGTAATTTTATAATAAAACATAAAAACATGGGAACAAAAAGTGGCGTTTATCAGGATATTTACATTAAAAGAGAAGATAAAATGGTCGGCTTAAAAAATGATGTGACAGATTTTTGCGAAAAATACATAAAACCTGTTCATCCTGAAAACTGGGACTGGTCGGTTCGCGATTTTGAAAATCCGGATAATGATCCAACCATTGAAGAGGCAAGGGTAATTGGGAGACTGGTTTTTAAGGATTTGAGTGATGAAAAAGAAACCGACGTTGATCTTTCTACCATGAACAATGTCGAATCGATAAAAGCCTATTTGAATCCGAAGAGTAAACATGAAGCATTTAATATGGAAGAATTTGCTTTTGCCCTTAAAGTTGAATTGGAACATGGAAAAATTAAGGATGTCAATGTGACGAATAACCATCCTTTTTTAACGGCCATGATTGCACTTGCGCACATGACAGAAAGCCTTACTTATTATAAAAGATTAAAAGTGATGGAAACGGAAGGTGAAATTTATGAAATCATACGTAAAATTGAAAACTCAGACAGTTTTGAAAAAGACAAATTGTATAAAGAACTTATTAAAGCCCAGGAAGAACTCATAGAAGCAAGGGCAGGTCTTGCCAAACGTCTGAAAAAAATGGATGATATTCCGGTTTTGGAAAAAATTGGGGATTAACATATTGAAGTGATTTAGACTTTTTTCATAAAAAAACCGTTATATAAAAAATAACGGTTTTTTCTTTCAGTAATCCAGCAGAAAAGCTAGAATTTTCGGGGATCATTGTCAGGATAATTTTCTTCCTCATCTTCTTCCTGAATATCATCTTCTTTGTATTCTTCCTCATCTTCGTCCTGATCGATATCTTCTAAATCTTCTTCGGTTTCATCAAAGTCATCTGTTGGATTATCAAATTCGTCATTCAAAATTTTTTCATTTCCGTCAATGTCGATTTTGTCCAATTCGTCATCGTCATCAAGATCTCTGTCGGTATGAAAATCATCGTTTAGATCGTCCAGATCTTCTTCATCATTCGTGATTTTTTCATGATCAGGATTTGGTTTATTTGGATCGTAGCCGTTTCGAACCGTAAATCCTTGTTCGGCGATTTCTTTATTGGTTTGTTTCTGTTCACTATTTTGATACAGTTCCTCATTCATAAGGATATTTTTATCTGTAGTATTTTGATCTATAATGCTCATAATGGTAGTTTTTAGTGTTCTTAATTATAAAAATCTAGTTGTGGAGTATTGTAAAATAATTGCAAGGTTTTAAATGCAATTGTTTTATTTTAAGGTAGTTGTTTGTAATTAGTCATTTCGTTGCTGTAACTCATCATAATCTAAGTTATCATCATTTTGTATGTCTTCTTCTTTTTCAGTATTTTCAGGTTTATAAAAATTATCATCTTCCTGATGTTTTTTTACATATTCTTCTTCGCTAATTGTTTCCCCATCTTTCGGGATATTTTCATTTCGAAATATATTATCCCTTTTAAGAAGTTTATCAATTGCTTTTTCGATTAAGACAGCCGTATCCGGATCTAAAAAGCCTCCCTGAAATTTTTGTGCAAAGTATAGCTGTGCGTTTTCGTAATAGTTAAATCTTTTAGGAATGTTTGTTATATGAGTTTTCATGATGTTTATTTTTTAATGATTTGATATTACAAAGCTATTCATCATTAAAAAGAAACATCTTACAGGATTTACTAATCTCTTTTCATAATATACAGGTGCTCATTTTGAAACTTTGAGGTTGAATAGTGTAATTAAAGTGTTGATTAACAGGTTAATTTTGAAAAAAAAAATAATCACATAAAAAAAATAATCATGAAACCTGAAGATAGTAATAAAGAATCAGCTCAAAAAAATGAAATCAAAAAAGGAACAGCAAAACCAAAATCAGATGCGCCATCCGGTTTAACAGAATTGTTTGAAGACGGTCTTAAAGATATTTATTGGGCAGAAAAAGCATTGACCAAAGCGCTTCTGATAATGGCCAAAAACGCTACATCGGCTGATTTAATTGAAACATTAAATTCTCACTTAACCGAAACAGAAGAACATGTAATTCGTCTGGAAAAAGTTTTTGAGCTGATAGGCAAAAAAGCAACAGCAAAAAAATGTGATGCCATGGAAGGTTTAATACAAGAAGGAAAAGGAATTCTGGAAGAAACAGAAAAAGGAGTAGTGCGTGATGCCGGAATAATTGCGGCAAGTCAAAAAATAGAACATTACGAAATTGCTACTTACGGAACCCTGAGACAATTTGCAGAAACCTTAGGTTTAGCAGAGGCAGCAAGTATATTAGAATTAACGCTTGATGAGGAAAAAGGTGCTGATAAAAAACTTACAGAAGTTGCTGTAAACGCAGTAAATCCTGAAGCTGCAGAAGCACATTAATTTTTAAAAAATATTTAAGAAGACAGTTTATGCAGTGCTTTTAATTCAATCTATATAACGTAAAAAGAACTTTCTTAAATAATCATATAACAAACAAACATACATAATGTCATGTTTTAAAGTTAAATTAAATGATGTAGAATTGGTATTCAATTGTTATTTACAACATTGCTTCTTTTGATTTTACAACTTTCGACTTACGTGGATAGGTTTAGGATTTTTTTATTTTGCTGAAAAACAGCTGTTTCAAATATTGAATTTGGAGCAGCTGTTTTTGTTTTTTTTTAACCCGTTGGGTGAAATAGATTAAAAAGATTGATTTGATTATAAAAAGTATAAAAATTGAGAGTGAAACATCATTTATAACTTAAGTAATTGATCTCTTCCTGAGCGGAGTCGAAGGCTTTTGAACACGAAAGGGCTTGGACTAAGTTTATCCTGAGCGAAGACGAACGGACTCAGCCTGACACTCATTTTTAATTTCGCCCAACGAGTTTATTTTTGTAAAGTATTAATTATGAAAATAGTACTAAAAATTATATAACAGGATTCATTCATTCAATAACGAAATTTGAATTGTTCAAAAGTGATAATGATCGTTGATTTATGAAAGTTTAGAATTTTGAACGCTTTGAGTTTTTAATTATTTTAAACCGTTATCAGATGAAAAAACTTTACTTAAATACAGGGAGAATGAACACTATTTTTAATGATCTTAAAGATAGCCTGAACGGTACTTTGACGTTAGAGAACAATCAATATAATTTGACAGTCAAATCCAAAAATGCAAAGGGCGTTATTAGAGGTATAATGCTTAGTCAACAGATTTCTTACATGGAATTTGATATTGTTTTTCATAAAGATACCATGTTAAGTATGGAATCCGGAATCAATTCGCCTATTTGGTTTACTTACTGTTTTGAAGGAAATCTAAGGCATAGTTTTGGAATTAACGGAAAAATAAAAAAGGTGAAATCTGATCAAACCGGGATTGTGAGAAATACTTCTGCGATTAATAGTATTTTTTATTTTGAAGGATTTAAACACATTCGGTTTTCAATTTTAAGCTGCAATACATCCAATATAGAAAACACTGATTTATTTTCTGGTTTAGATAAAGTATTTCGCAATCAAAACGGAAATTACATCACTGTTGCAACGCAAAATTTTTTAATTGCCAAAAAGATAAAAGAATTTAAAGCAGTTCCACAAAAAGGAATGGTTAAAAATTTATTGAGAAAAAGAATTCTGGAAAGCATTCTGGAGATTGAACTGGAACAATACAGCTATGGATATTTAAAAGATATAAAACCAATCATTGCGCTGGCAAATAAACAAATAGAAGAGTTGAAAAGAGTTTCAAATCTAAGTATTTCAGCGATGTTTTCAGGAGTTAATTTGGTAAGCCGGAATTATTTGTCAAGAATGCTTAAGGAAAAATATCATCTGACATTCAGTAAATCATATAATCAGAAATTAGTTAGCTAACGGAGCCTCATATATTGAAAAAAACAGCTTTTTATGAAGCTGTTTTTTTATGACTCTTTTATTTTACACAGGCTCTTAAAGATTTTTGCAAAAAAATAATAATCTTACAGACTAAAAACATGGAAATTATGTAAGGAATTTTGTTTCTGCTAATAAGGGTTATTTGTTTTTTTTTGAATAGATTTGAGAGTTTATAATATTTTTAAAAAATAAAAATTTTAAACCATAACGCCTTAGTCCCAAAACACATGATATTAATTGTAGACGATATAAGGGCAAATACAATTGCCTTAAAAAAAACTTTAGAGCTGCATAATATTGATGTAGATACAGCAGAATCGGGAGAAGAGGCCTTAAAGAAAATTTTACAGACTAAATATTGCCTCATTATCATGGACGTCCAGATGCCCGGGCTGGATGGTTTTGAGGTGGTAAAAATTCTCTCAGGCAATAAAAAGACCAAAGATATTCCGGTTATTTTTCTCTCGGCACTTAATATTGACAAAAAATACATTTTTAAAGGTTACGAAACCGGAGCCGTAGAGTACATAACCAAGCCCGTTGATACTGATTTGCTTATTTTAAAAGTAAAAACTTTCCTCAAGATTTACGAACAGCAAAATCAATTGAAAGAAATGAAAGAGCTGCTCTCGAAAGAAGTTAAAATCAGAAAAGAAGCGCAGGATAATCTCGAAGCAAAAATAATAGAAAGGACAAAAGAATTACTCTCAAAAAACGAAGAACTGGAACTTAAGAATCATGAACTGCAGCAGTTTTCATGGGCAGTTTCGCATGATTTGAATGAACCCGTCAGAAAGATTCAGATTTTTATAAAAATCATCAAAGATCTTTATCTTGCCAAAGATGACAAGGCGGTTGATTATGTAAACCGAACAATTAAATCGGCAGAAAGAATGCAGACTTTAATTACGGATTTGCTTGCGTATTCAAGATTGTCATCAAAAGTACAGCCCGAAAAAACCGATTTGAATATTGTATTACAGGAAGTTATATCAGACTTTGATTATCTGGTTGAGCGTAAAAACGCCATAATAAAAACCAATGTTTTGCCAACTATTGACAGTATTCCGAGTCAGTTGCGACAGGTTTTTCAAAATTTGATCGGAAACGCACTTAAGTTTTCAAATAATACAGAAAATCCTTTAATTGAGATTACTTCAGAATTGATTGAAATCAAAGATTTCGATGGTAAACCTTCGCCAAATGGAAAGTATTGCCGGATTACAGTAAAAGATAACGGAATTGGTTTTGATGAAATTTACCTGGACAGGATTTTTATCATTTTTCAGAGCTTAAACGACCGACAAAGCTACGAAGGAACCGGAATCGGACTGGCTATTGCAAAAAAAATAATTGAAAAACATAATGGATTAATTACTGCGAAAAGTCAGGTAGGTAATGGAGCAAGTTTTATTATGATTTTACCATTAGAATATCAGGAAACAAAATAATTTATAAGATAATGAACATTAGTGAATTATATATGAAAGATAAAAAGAAATAGTACCAAAATATGAAACAAAATAACTTTAAAAGAAATTTATTAATCAGTTCATTAGTTTCGTTATTAATATTAATGATAAGCTCAACTGCTTCATTTTTAAGTATAAGAAGTCTGCTGAACAGTAACTATTGGGTAAACCACACTCAGGAGGTAATTTATAACCTGAATGAAGGTGTGTCCATAATAACGGATGCCCAAACGAGCATGCGTGGCTATTTAATAACCGGGAATGAACATTTTTTGGATCAGTATAATAATGCTGAAGAAAAATCGAATAATTTGTTTGATAAACTCGATGAATTAACGTCAGACAATCCCTCCCAGCAAAAAAACTTAAGAAAACTAAAATCGAGTACAGCTGTTTTTTATAAGTATTTAAATAATCAGGTAGTTAAAAAACGCCTTGGTAAGGAAACTGTCGCTTTTGATCTCAATAATGGGAAAAAAATGATGGATGAACTGAGAAGTTATTATAAGAAAATTGAAAGTTCGGAACAGTTACTTTTAAAAAACCGAAATGAAAACTCTGAACAATACGGTAATTACAGCTTCATTTTAATTATTGCAGCTTTTATAATCTCTTTTATCATAACCATTGTCTTCTTACTGCGTATTTTAAAAGATCATAATGAACGTTCATTTCTTCAGCAAGAATTAGAAAGAAAAGACAGAGAAACTGCCGAGAGAATTGATGCAATAAGTACTATTGCGGGTAATATTTCAAGAGGGAATTACGATATCAGGGTCGATGATACCAAATCGGATGCCTTGGGCAGTGTAGGAGAATCACTAAATAGTATGGGGGCTTCCCTAAAATCATCTTTTGATTTATTGTCTCAAAAAGAATGGCTGCAAACCGGAATCGCACAACTAAATAATGTGATGATTGGGGATAAAGAACTCGAAAAATTATCAAAAGATGTTATTGAATTTTTATGCCAATATACCAAAAGCAGCGCAGGGGTTATCTATGCAGTTAACGGAGACGAACTGTATGCAACTTCTGGTTACAGCTATCTTCCGAATAAAAACAGAGAGCATATTAAAATAGGTCAGGGATTAATTGGACAATGTGTCCTTTCCAGGAAAATGCTCGAATTGAAATCTTTTTCTGAAGATGATGTTCAGATTACTTATGCTTTAGGAGAAATAAAACCCAAACACATTATTGCAGTACCTTTGATTGATACTAAAACCGAAGGGGCTTTTGAAATAGCAAGTGTAAAGGAGTTTACTGAAATTGATTTAGAATTTTTGCAGGCTGTTTCTAATAATATTGCGATTGCCATAAAATCAACTCAGGACAAAAAACGCGTTTTGGAACTGCTGGAAGAAACCCAGTCACAATCAGAAGAGTTAAGAATTCAGCATAGCGAGCTCGAAGCAATGAATGCCGAGTTAGAAACTCAGACCGAAAAGCTTCAGGCATCAGAAGAAGAATTGAGAGTGCAGCAGGAAGAACTGGAACAAACCAATGAAGAACTCTCTGAACGCAGTGTTTTACTGGAAGAAAGAAATACTGAAATTCAGAAAAAGTCAGAAGCGCTGGAACTAACCACACGTTACAAATCGGAGTTTCTGGCGAATATGTCACACGAGCTAAGGACTCCTTTGAATTCTATCTTGTTGTTAAGCCGTCTATTGTCCGAGAACAATAACAAAAGCATGAATAACGAAGAAATTGAGTTTGCAAAAGTAATTCAGAGTTCAGGTAACAGTTTGTTGGGTTTAATTGACGAAATTCTCGATTTATCTAAAATTGAAGCCGGTAAAATGGAACTGGAGTTTTTAGATGTTTCAACCAAAGAAATCACAGATAATCTGTCTAATTTATTTTCGATAGTTGCAAAAGAGAAAAAAATAGACTTTGAAATTATTGATAAAGAAGCTCCGGTGGTCATGAAAACAGACAAAATGCGACTGGAGCAGATACTTAAAAATTTAATCTCCAATGCCATCAAATTTACCGAAAAAGGATCTGTAAGTGTAGAAATTAAGGTAAATGATGACGATGATAAAATAATCTGTTTTATTGTAAAAGATACCGGAATCGGAATTCCACTGGACAAGCAACCTTTAATTTTTGAAGCTTTTCAGCAAGCAGACGGCTCAACCAAAAGAAAATATGGCGGAACCGGTTTAGGCTTATCAATCAGCAGGGAACTGGCAAAATTGCTTAAAGGAGAAATTATTTTGCACAGTAAGGTAAACGAGGGAAGTACTTTTACATTATGCCTGCCCGTTTTTGGTTCGGAAATCAAAAAAGTGACAATCGAAAAAACACCTCCGATAGAAATTGATCCGGTTGAAACCGCTGAAAACGAAAATCAAAAAAAGAAATATATCAGCGAGATTATTCCCGATGAAATAGAAGATGACAGGAATTCAATTTCAGAAAATGATAAGGTAATTTTAATTGTAGAAGACGATATCAATTTTGCCAGATCATTGTTGACCTTCAGCAGGAAAAACGGTTATAAAGGAATTGTAGCTGTACGGGGCGATTATGCATTGAATTTTGCTTTGATGTATAAGCCAATTGGTATTTTGCTGGATATTGAACTTCCGGTAAAAAGCGGCTGGGAAATTTTGGAAGAGCTTAAAAATAACTCACAGACCAAACATATTCCGGTGCATATTATGTCATCGCATAAACTAAAACAGGAAAGTTTATTAAAAGGAGCTGTTGACTTTCTGGATAAACCGGTTGCATTTGAAAAAATTCCCGAAGTTTTTATGCGAATAGAACACATCATCAGCAAAGAAGCCCAAAAAGTGTTGATTATTGAGGATAATCCTAAACACGCAAAGGCATTAGCTTATTTTTTAGAAACGTACAATATCAATTCCGAAATAAAAAGCGAAGTTGCAGAAGGGCTAAAGGCACTGAATAAAAGCGAAGTTGATTGTGTAATTTTAGACATGGGAGTACCGGACAAGCAATCGTATGAAATTTTGGATGGGATCAGAAAAAATCCGGGACTTGAAAACCTTCCTGTAATTGTGTTTACCGGAAAAAGTTTATCTATTAAAGAAGAAGTAAAAATAAAAAAATATGCCGATTCGATAATCGTTAAAACGGCACATTCGTATCAGAGAATGCTCGATGAGGTATCACTTTTCCTGCATTTGGTCGAAGAAAACAAAGGACCGGAAGGAAAAAAAGAGAATTACAAAAAACTGAATTTACTCAATAATATTTTACTGGATAAAACAGTTTTAATTGTAGACGATGATGTTCGTAATATTTATTCGCTGACAAAAGCTCTTGAAGTATTTAAAATGAATGTCATTACGGCATTTGATGGTAAAGAAGCGATTAAAATGCTTGAAGAAAATCCAAATACAGATATTGTTTTACTGGATATGATGATGCCCAATATGGACGGTTATGAAACGGCAGAAAAAATACGAAGCAATCCAAAATTCCTTACTTTGCCTTTGATTGCGGTAACGGCAAAAGCCATGACCGGAGATCGTGAAAAATGCATTAAAGCGGGAGCCTCAGATTATATCACAAAACCGGTTGATATTGATCAGCTACTTTCTCTATTACGTGTGTGGCTATATGATAAAGTTTAATTAACAAAACAAAAAATGGATAAAAAACGACTTTTGATTATAGATGACGATTCCAGAAATATTTTTGCTTTGGAAAACACAATGCGTGCCAAATTGTTCGATTGTGTCTCATGTTTAAGTGCCAAAGAAGCCTTGAAAATATTAAATGATGATGCAAATATAGATGCGGTTTTGATTGATATGATGATGCCTGAAATGGATGGTTATGAGGCCATTCCTTTAATAAAAAAAATACCTTCGCATGAATCAACTTTTATTATAGCAGTAACGGCTCAGGCAATGTCAGGAGATAAAGAAAAATGTTTGAAGGCAGGTGCAGATGATTATATTTCTAAACCGGTTGATGTAGATAAATTACTTTTATTGTTGGGCAAAATAGGAAATGGTTATGATTGAAGATATTGAATTGGAATCCCTAATCAATGAAGTATATGAATATTACGGTTTTGATTTTGGCAGTTATTCCAGGGCATCCCTAAAAAGACGTGTAAACAGAATCTATGAGTTGGACGGGTTTACCCATTTTGAAGAGTTTTTGTCAAAAGTAAGATCTGATTCGGAGTATTATAAACACATGGTTGATGAAATTACGGTAAATGTTACCGAAATGTTTCGGGATCCTTCTTTTTATACTGTAATCCGAAATCAGATTCTCCCGTTACTGGGCTCCAAACCTTTTATTCGTTTGTGGCATGCAGGCTGTTCTACAGGTGAGGAAGTTTATTCGGTAGCCATTTTATTAAAAGAAGCCGGATTACTGCACAAATCCCTGATTTATGCTACCGATATAAATGCAAAAGTTTTGGAAACTGCCAAAAAAGGGATTTTTCCATTGCGAATGATGAAAGAGTATTCAGAAAATTACAGAGATTCAGGCGGTAAAGAAGATTTTTCGAATTATTATACAGCCAATTATGGAATTGCAAAATTTAACGAAGAACTATCTCAAAAAATGGTTTTTTCACAACATAATTTAGTTTCAGATACCTCATTTAATGAATTTGATTTGATTTTTTGCCGAAATGTCTTAATCTATTTTGATAATGATTTGCAAAAAAGAGCAATCAATTTATTTGATGAAAGCCTTTCGATGTTAGGTTTTTTGGCTTTGGGGACAAAAGAAACCATAAAGTATTCTATATCACAAAGCAAATACAAACAAGTGGAGAAAGAAAAAATATGGAGAAAGATCAAATAAATCCAGATTTTAAGGTCCTAATTATTGGCGGTTCTGCGGGAAGTTTAAATGCATTAATGCAAATTCTGCCCCAATTGCCGGTAATTAAAACTTTGGCTGTCGTAATTGTACTGCACCGAAAAAGCACGGATGATCAGACTTTAGAAGAACTTATAAAATTAAAGGTACGCAGCAATGTAAAACCGGTAGAAGATAAAGTTCCTTTGTTACCCGGATTCATTTATATAGCGCCCTCTAACTATCATTTGTTATTTGAAAAAAATAATGTTTTATCACTGGATACTTCCGAAAAAGTAAATTACAGCAGGCCAAGTATTGATGTTTCTTTCGAATCAGCCGCTGAGGTTTACAAAGGTAAATTAGCTGGAATCTTACTGTCAGGTTCAAATGCAGACGGTACAGCAGGATTAAAAGCAATTAAAAATGAAGGTGGAACTATAATTGTTCAGGACCCAAATTCTGCCGAAATGCCTTTTATGCCCAATCATGCTATTCAAAATACAACACCTGATTATGTTTTAAATATTCAGGAAATTCTTCAGTATATTCTTTCGATTGATAAGTAAGTTTAACTATTTTAGTAGTTTAGAAAAAGTAAACTACAAAAAAATATTGACTTAATGAATTCACCTGTTTATGTTTTGGGTACCGGACTTTCGCACAACGGATCTGCAGTTTTATTAAAAGATGGACGTGTTTGTGTGGGTATCGAAAAAGAGCGGTTAACCCGGATTAAACATGATGGAGGAAATGATAATCTGGCAATTCAGTATTGTCTGGATGCTGAAGGAATTCGGTTAAAGGATATTTCTCTAGTAGTACAATGCGCAAATTTCGATATTCCGGATCGCAATCAATACAAAGGGAAAAGACTTTTTGCAGAAGTACCGGATTTGAAAATTATTGATATTTCGCATCATTTGGCACATGCCTACAGCGCCGTTGGAACCTGCTCATTTTCAGAATGTGCAGTAATGGTGATTGATGGATGTGGAAGCCCGCTCGATCAGTTTCTCAAATTACACCCCGAACAGAAACAATATGTAAGTCCGGAAACCCTGAATGAAGTTCAGATGGTTTGCGAAAAAGACAGTTTTTATCATTTTGACGGGCAAAAATTAACTCCTTTGATTAAGAATTTCAGTAAAATGGCCGAAAAATCAGGCAGTTTATTTTCGCTTCCTACTACACAGCATTCTATCGGAGGATTTTATGCTTCCGTAAGCCATTATGTTTTTGGAGATATGGATGATGTGGGCAAATTAATGGGGCTTGCACCATTTGGAAAATCAGGTGTTTATGATTTTGAAGCATTCGAATTTAAATCAGGTAATTTGTTTGTAAATGAACACTGGAAAAACCAATTTACGAATCCGTCAAAAGGATATGAATATTTCAAAAATAACTTTGATTATTACGCCAATGTAGCCAAATGGGCTCAGGAACAGGTTGAAAAAACAGTTTTAAAATGTATTCAAAACCGATTAGAAAAATTTCCTCATAAAAATTTGTGTTATTCAGGCGGGGTAGCGCTCAATGCTGTGGCAAATGCCAAACTGCAGGACAGCAAAATAGTCGAAAATATTTATTTTGAACCCGCTGCCGCAGATAATGGACTGGCACTTGGCTGTGCATTTTATGGCTGGCTGGAATATTTAAACAAGGCAAAAGTGCCCCATGACGGAAGTACCTGTTTTGGCAAAACATATACCAATGCCGAAATTGAAGAAGCATTGGATAAAGAAGAGTATAAGAAATACAGTCTTAAAAAGGTATCGGATGAAAATGATCTGGCAGATTATTGCGCAGAAAAATTAAATCAGGGAAAAACGATTGCCTGGTTTCAGTCGGGATCAGAATTTGGTCCTCGTTCCTTGGGACGAAGAAGTATTTTGGCACATCCCGGAATTGAGGGCATGAAAGACCATATTAATCTGGATATAAAATTCAGAGAAGATTTTCGCCCTTTTGCACCGGCAGTTTTAAAGGAAAAAGTGAATGACTATTTTTTGTATGGAAGAAATAGTCCGTACATGATTTTGGTAGATAAAACAAGACAGGAACATCTTGAAAAGCTTAAAAACGTTACGCATCAGGATGGTTCTGCACGTGTTCAGACAGTTGAAGAAAGCTGGAACCCAAAGTTTGCGAAATTACTTAGTGCATTTTATAAGCAAAGCGGGATACCCGTTTTACTTAATACAAGCCTCAATAAAAAAGGAATGCCAATTGTTGAAACTCCTGAAGAGGCGCTTTATTTATTCGAAATTACAGCTTTGGATATTTTGGTTATGGAAAACTATGTAATTGAAAAGTAGTTACTTCAGATCTTTTAAAATCGCATCTAAATTTGGCGGGTTCATGCGTTTCAGTTCAGCAATTATAAGTTGTTTTTCTTTTTCGGAAGCTTCTGTAGCGGGGCGTACAAATTCATTTTGACTGGCTTCTTTATAAAATAAATCATCCGTCCAGTCATTTCGAAGTCCGTCAACAACCAGATGGATTCTGTCCTCGGTTCCTCGATTGGCTACAGAATGAGTAAAATTGGCATCAATATACCAGCATTCGCCTTCGTTCATGATCAAACGTCTTCCATCTAAAATAAATTCAACTTCGCTATTTGTAATGATCGGAATATGCAATCTGAAACAGCCGTCTTCGTATCCCAGACAATTATCGGTATGCGGTTTTATTTCGGCACCAACATCTAATTTCAATAAACGGGCAGCTGTTTTTTCAAATAAAAAGCTGTTCAGAATTTCCTGAAAATAAGTGCATGAATCCATTATTTCGGTAGAAACTAGTTTTTCATCACCTTTTGGCTGTGCAAAAATAGAATCTGACTTTCCATTTTGTGACATTAGGGCAATAGAAGTCCATTTTCCGGTATAATCATTTGTGTTGTAATGATTGGTCCAGTTTTTATTGATGATTTTACGAACGTCATTTTTGAGCTTTTCAGGATCAAAAAACATCGGAAACTTTATTGAGCGTACTAATTTATCCATAATTTAATCTCTTAGCCATTTTAGCATTTTTGGAAAAGCTTCTTTGCCTTCTTTTACCGCATTTACTTTTCCTAAGGTAAGCCCTGCCCACTCAAGGAAAGGCAATCCGATATAATTTTCATTGGTAAAATTAGAAATCAGCCATTCCGATTCATTTTTATATCCGTTGGGATGGAAGACAAATTCAACAGGTAATTCTAAGTATTTTGCTGCTGCAAAAGACCATAAAATAGCGCCCATTTCTTCGCCCTGAGAAGGCCAGTCAGTAGCCATTTCATCTGTACCTGCAATCTTTCTTTCGGCTGAAGTTGTTACAGCCAGATGCCCGGCTTCATGAAGAATATCTCCGGGATATAATAATTTTTCAAAATCAATATAAAGACAGTTTGGTCCCAGGCTCAATCCCGGCAGGAATGAGGTTTCCAGTTGTTTTTCGACAACATCAATTCCGATTTCGTTTAAAAACGACAGAACTTTTTCTAATTCAGCAGTTTGATTTTTTACGGTCATGGTCAAATAAAATTATTTCGGAATCAAATCAGTGTACCAGAATCCATAATCAAAAGCATCTGATGCGTTAGTATCACAGGCGGTATTGCCGGATTCGGTTTTTGGTTTTTCATATTTGCGATATACGGTTTCACCAATTTTAAAATTAACAGGTTCGGAGAAAATAGGCCCATCAAATGTAAAAGTATGAAATTCGCCGTTCTCCCCGCAGACATCCACATTTTCAGGTAAATCGTTAATAAAATCCTGATCGATAATTCTGCCAACGAAACTGTTGTCCAAATAACGTTCATTTACACAAACCACAATTGTTTTAAATCCTAAACGAATGAATTCCTGAATCAAATCATGCGTAGGGGTTTTCCAGATTGGGAAAACAGCTTCAAAACCTATTTCTGCTAATTTATCTTCACGATATTTGCGTAAATCTTCCAAAAAAATATCTCCAAAAACGGAATGTGTGATGCCTTCTTTTTTCAATTCAGATAATGTTTCATTCAAGACATTTTCATACACTTCCATGGTTGGCATTTCCGGAATATGCATTATTTTAAGAGGCAAACTAAGGCTTTTAGCCTGAGCTTCGAGTAATTCTACGCGTACACCGTGCATTGAAATTCGCTGATATTGCTGGTTAACACTGGTCAGTAAACATTCAATTTTATAATCTGGATTCTGAAGGATTTTATATAAAGCCAGAGCAGAATCTTTTCCGCTGCTCCAGTTAAATAAGGCTTTTTTAGGTGTTGACACGTTTTCAAAATTTTCTAATGTAAACTTACAAATTTCATTCGATTTGTTGATGAAACCTTTGTAACTTTGGATTTTGCCTTCAAATTTATTTCAATGAAATACGTCTTATTATTTTTCACCACTTTCGTTTTTGCGCAACAAACCCAATTTGTCGATTTTAAATCGGTTTCAGGTCAATTAAAACTGAATCCAAATGAAAAATTGGTTTCCGGTTCGGTTGAATTTCAGTTTGAGGTTTTAAAATCGCTTGACACCCTGAAGATTGATGCTAAAAATATGGAATTTCATCAGGTTAAAATCAATCAAAAAGAAGCCATTTTTATTAATACAGGAAAACAATTGCAAATCGTTGATCATTTTCAGAAAGGTGAAAATCAATTAACTTTTGAATATGCAGTAAAACCAAAACAGGCTTTGTATTTTGTAGATATCGAGAACGCTGAGGTACAAATTTGGACGCAGGGGCAGGGAAGATATACGAGTAACTGGTTTCCGAGTTTTGATGATGTGAATGAAAAACTGATTTTTAATTTAGGTATTACGTACGACAAAAATTATCAGGTTGTTTCAAACGGAATTTTAAAAGAAAAGGTAGAAGAAAACAATCAGCTTCACTGGCAATATCAGATGGGAAAACCAATGAGTTCTTATTTATTGATGCTTGCGATTGGAAAATTTGAAAGAAAAGAATTCAAATCAAAATCTAAAATTCCGTTAGAATATTATCTGGAGTCTAAAGATGCAGATCGTTTTGAACCAACTTACCGTTATTCAAAACGTATTTTTGATTTTTTAGAGAAAGAAATAGGTGTGAAATATCCATGGAAAATCAACAGACAAATTCCGGTTCGGGATTTTTTGTATGCCGGAATGGAGAACACTACCACAACGCTTTTTGCAACACGTTATGTGGTAGATTCGATTGGTTTTGAAGACCGTAATTATACCAATGTGGATGCACACGAATTAGCACATCACTGGTTTGGAGATTTAATTACAGCTGAAAGCAGTACCCATCACTGGCTTCAGGAAGGTTTTGCAACGTATTATGCTTTATTGGCCGAAAAAGAAATTTATGGCGAAGATTATTTTTATTCAAAATTATACGATACGGCACAACAACTTAAATTTGCTTCCAGAACTGATTCGATTCCGGTTTTGAATGCCAAAGCCAGTTCACTGACTTTTTACGAAAAAGGAGCCTGGACATTATTTGTTTTGCATGAATCTATTGGTGATAAGGCGTTTAAAAAGGCCATAAAAAGCTATTTAAAAAAATATGCCTATAAAACGGTCAATACACAGGATTTCTTTAACGAAATTAAAAAAGTATCTGATTTTGATTTGGATAAGTTTCAGAAAACATGGTTGGAAACCACAGCTTTTGATACACCGACAGCTAATGCTCTGTTGAGTAAAAACAAAACGATTCAGCAGCGACTTGAAATTGATAAACTGAAAAAAACACCTTTGGCAGAAAAAGAGGATTACTTTTTGAAAATTTTAAATTCCGATGTGTATCAGTCTGTAAAAGTATCAATTATAGATCAAATTGAATCTGAAAAATACGAGTCTAAAAAAAGACTTTTAACAGCTGCCTTGCAAACAAATAATGTTAAAGTCCGTAAGGCCGTGGCCGAAAATTCATCAAAAATTCCGGAAGATTTTAGAACACAATACGAAACATTATTAGATGATAAGTCTTATCAGACACAGGAAATTGCCCTATATTTTTTGTGGAAAGATTTCCCTGAACACAGAGCTGAATATCTTGATAAAACAAAAACATGGATTGGTTTCAACGACTACAATCTCCGTACCTTATGGCTTTCGTTGGCGTTGTCCACACCAAATTACAGCAATGATCCTGAAACTTTAATTTCAGAATTAATTGCTTTTTCTTCAACGAAATATGAAGCTACAACCAGGCAAAATGCGTTAGAAAAACTAATTGCATTTAAAATTATTAACGATCAGGTTTTGAGTAATTTAGTGAATGCTACAACCCATCACATGTGGCAGTTTTCGAAATTTGGTAGAGAAACCATTCGATTGTTGTTAAAAAAATCTGAAATGCGTGCTTCGTTTGAAAGAATTTTGCCTAATTTGACCCCCGATGAACAATTTCAGTTGAATCGTTTGTTGAAAGAGTAAATAGTAATGAAGCATAGATATATAGAAGAAAGAATCCAGATAAAAGAATAGAAAAGTCTTTATTCTTTATTCTATTTTCTTTCTTCTAAAACAACAAAACCTACAATTAATTTATGAGAGCATTGGTTATTTCCGGTGGCGGTAGTAAAGGCGCATTTGCCGGCGGTGTTGCACAATATTTATTAGAAGTAAAAAAATATCAATACGATTTATTTCTGGGAACTTCAACCGGAAGTTTATTGATTCCGCATCTGGCACTCGGAAATATTGATCAAATTCATTCGATTTACACCAATGTCAATATGGCTAAAATTTTTAATATTTGTCCATTTGTGGTCAAAGTTAAAGATGGCGTAGATATTGTGACCATTAATCACTTTAATGTAATTCGGCAGTTTTTTAAAGGAAAAAGAACGTTTGGAGAAAGTAAAGGCTTGCAGAAATATATTAAAAAGAATTTTTCTTTATCTGATTTCAATCAGTTAAAGAAATTAAATAAGGATGTTGTAATCACAGTAACCAATTTTACAAAAAACGAAGCCGAATATAAATCGATAAAAGAGTGTACTTACGAAGAATTTTGTGACTGGTCCTGGATTTCGAGTAATTATGTGCCTTTTATGAGTCTTGTTGAAAAAAACAATTGCGAATATGGAGATGGCGGGTTTTCAAGTCTGGTTCCTATTCGTGAAGCAATCAACCGCGGAGCTACAGAAATTGACGTAATCGTTCTGGAAACAGAAGTCAATATGGAAAAAAATGTTATCGGGAAAAATCCTTTTTCTTTGATGATTGATTTATTCAGAATTGCTTTGGATCAGGTTGAAAAACACGATATTGCTATAGGAAAACTAATAGCAAGTAATAAGAATGTGAAACTTAATTTATATTATACTCCGACAAAACTAACCAATAATGCCTTGATTTTTAATAAAGAAGTTATGAAAACATGGTGGGAGCAGGGATATGAATACGCTCAGAATAAGTCTGAAATTATGAGTGATAATAGGTAGTTTGTAAAACCTCTATATATGATAATCTCTTTTGATCTGGACGATACTTTAATTGCAAAAAATAAATTTAGACTAGAAAAGATAAATTTATTTCAGCAATTTTTTGGAATCGAAAGTTTAAGAGAAGGAACAATAGATTTATTTAAAGAAATAAAAAAGCGTAATTATAAAATATATATTTACACTACTTCCCATAGAAGTGAAACAAGAATTAAATGGACGTTCTATTCTTATGGAATTCCTGTCGATTTTGTCATAAACCAACAGAAACATCAAAAGGAAATTAAAAAGCATAATATTAATTGCTCAAAATTCCCTCCGATGTACAATATTGATATTCATATTGATGACTCAGTTGGTGTTGAAATGGAAGGAGAAAAATATGGATTTAAAACCATAATAATTTCTGAAAAGAATCAAAATTGGGTGCAGGTTGTCCTGAATAGTCTTAAATAAGAATTGGTAAAAGATTCATTATTTACCAAAGCTCCGCCACCTCATTTTTAATAAATCCCAAAGCCGCATTGCTAGGCGATTGTTTTTCTAATAAATCATTCAAAATTACTTCACGCAATTTATCAGCGCTGTCAACTCTATCACTCATGACTGCTTTACGAATCATTTGGATAGTCGAGTTTTTGGCAGTTGTGATAATTGTCCAGCATTCGTCAGACATGTAAATTTGCTGTGTCAGATTGTGCTCGAATTCCTGTTCGATCTGGTCAATGATGAAATTTTCATAATCGTGTTTTAGTTGTGAAATTGGTGCAACACGAATCAATAATTTAGTCAGGTTGATACGCTCTAAAAATAAAGTCATGCGCTCATATGCCTGTAAACGTATTGGCAAAGATTGTTTTTGGTATTCTCTGTTTAGTAAAAAAGCACGTTTTTTATCATTGTTTTTAATATGCAGTTCAAAAAAACTGTAAGCCACAAATCCGGTAACAATGGCTGGTAAAGTATAACTTGCTAATTCTATAATTCGGGTAAAATCCATTTCAATATTTTTTAGCAAAAATATACTTTTTGAGGAGAAATCCACTTTAAATTTTACTAATAAACAAAATGGAAGGCGTACTTTTGCAGCTTGTTTTTTTGAACAGCTCAAAATCAATTTTAATGGATTCTTATATTATATTTTTACTTTGTCTTGCTGCTTTTGCCGCAGGATTTATTGATGCAATTGTAGGCGGAGGCGGACTGATTCAAACCCCAATGGGATTGATTTTATTACCCAATCTGCCTGTTTCTACTGTTGTTGGAACTTTAAAAATCCCGGCTTTTAGCGGAACTGCTTTTGCGGCTTTTCAATATCTGAAAAATGTAATAATACAGTGGCGATTGTTATTAATTATGATGTGTCTTGCGGTTCCTTCTGCATTTTTAGGTTCAACAATTTTAACTCTTGTAAGCAACGATTTTATGAAACCGCTTTTGCTGATTGTTCTGTCCTTATTGTTTGTGTACACGTATGCAAAGAAAAACTTCGGACAGCATGTTGCTAAAGATCATTCTCCAACAGTTCAGATTATGTATGCTGTTGTAATTAGTGTTATTATCGGTTTTTATGACGGATTCATTGGTCCGGGAACAGGCAGTTTTTTCGTGGTTGCTTTTATAGCTTTATTGGGTTTTGACTTTTTGCATGCTTCTGCTAATGCCAAAATGGTAAATCTGGCGACCAATTTTGGTTCGATTTGTTTGTTTATGATAAAAGGAAAAATCATCTGGAGCATTGCCATTCCAATGGCTGTCAGCAATGGAATAGGGGGATGGCTTGGTGCAAAGCTTGCTATCAACAAAGGAAATGGCTTTATCAGGATTTTCTTTTTAGTTGTGGTAATTGGAACCCTTATCCGATTTGCTTATGACGTTTTCTATAAATAATCTTTTGATTTTTTTTATTAACTCCCTTGTTTTGTTATCGATTACATTGGTTAGTGTAAAAGTGTCTATTTTACACTAATTATGAATAATGAATTTATGTATAGTGTAGTTTTTACATGTAAATATTTGTTTTTTGTGATTTTTTTAACGTTTAACTTGTTTATTGATAATAAAATTATATATTTGTGTAATCGATTACATTTTTGTATTGACATATTTTTACTTCAGGAAAGCTTTTTGAAGTGAAATAATTTTGAGAAAAATTAAAATTACATCTATTACTATAAGAGGTTATTAATATGAAGAAAGAGTTAACTTATCTGTTTTTTATAATTTTGCTTCTTCCTCTTTGGATAAATGCTCAGATTTATGTTTCACCGGCAGGAAAAGAAACCAATTCCGGTGCTATTGATACTCCTACAACGATACAAAATGCAATTAAAATTGTA
The DNA here is from genome assembly GCF_022802975.1 of Flavobacterium pectinovorum. Classification (GTDB taxonomy): domain Bacteria; phylum Bacteroidota; class Bacteroidia; order Flavobacteriales; family Flavobacteriaceae; genus Flavobacterium; species Flavobacterium pectinovorum_B. Next base: position 21,920 of record NZ_JAFEVZ010000005.1, on the reverse strand, counting down.
ACTCCAGGACAAACTATTTTTATGCGTGGAGGTATTTATTCAATAGCTTCAACCATTTTTATTACACGGGAAAATAGCGGTATAGCAGGAAAACTAAAAAGAATAGAAGCTTACGCTGATGAAACTCCAATTCTTGATTTTTCGTCACAAAGGGAAATCAATGAAAACAAAGGCATTGTTCTGGATGGGTTTTATTGGTATTTCAAAGGAATTACAATTAGAAAAGCCGGAGACAACGGTATACTCCTTTCAGGTAATAGTAACACTATTGATAATTGTATTTTCGAAAAAAACAGAGACAGCGGATTGCAGATTAGCCGATATTATGCTGCTTACAACTCAATTAGCCAATGGCCTTCGAATAATTTGATTCTGAATTGTGAATCTTTTGACAATAAAGATTCATTGGCAGAAAACGCAGATGGTTTTGCAGCAAAACTGACTTGTGGGCAGGGAAATATTTTCCGTGGTTGTATTTCTCACAATAACAGTGATGATGGATGGGATTTGTATACCAAAAAGAAAACAGGACCTATTGGAGCAATTTTATTTGAAAATTGTGTGGCATACAATAATGGAACTTTAACAAATGGAAGCACAACAGTAACGGGCGATAAAAATGGTTTTAAATTAGGAGGCGAAGGAATTCCTGTCAATCATATTCTGCGTCGTTGTATCGCTTTTGGAAATGGCCAGCATGGTTTTACGGACAATAATAATTTAGGAGCCATTGAGATGACCAATAACACCTCTTACAATAACAAAAGTAACGGTTTTGGTTTTCGTGAAGGAGGAAAGCATCAATTTAGGAATAATATCTCATACAAATCATTTAAGGATAAAAACTTCGGGAAAGATGTCGAAAATTCAAATGTCTGGTGGATAAAAGGAAGTACAAATGGTAGAACACCTGCGCTTGTAATCAGTGATGATGATTTTGTTTCTTTAACGGTACCTGCTGTTCTTAAAAATGAAGACGGAAGCCCAAATTTAGGCGATTTTTTAGCATTGAAATCCAATAGTGATTTTATAGATGCGGGTGTACAGACTACCGGAATTGAATTTAACGGAACAGCTCCGGATTTAGGCGCCAGAGAATTGGGATCTCAGCAAAAAACTGATTTTGTGTTAAAAGCGATAGCAAAACCAATTGCAGGAGGAAGTGTAAGCGTTAGTCCGGTTAAAGCAACTTATGATGCTGGTGATGTTATAACCTTAACTGTAATACCATCTCCAGATTATATATTTAAATCATGGAGTAATGGAGAGACAACTGCCACGACAATTGTAAAAATGGATGCCAATAAAACCATTTCAGCTACTTTTAAAAGTACGTTACCAGCCGCTTATGTTTTGACAACTTTAGCGAATCCAATTGAAGGAGGTGAAATTATTGTAAATCCAAATAAAGCCACTTATTCAGAAGGGGAAATAGTGACCCTTACTGCTGTTCCTTCAAAAGGGAATGAACTAAAATCATGGAATTCAGGAGAAAGTACAGATGTTGTAACAATTGCAATGACTGCCGATACAGGAGTTACAGCAACTTTTGGAGAAAAACTTATAGGTAAACATACTTTGCGAATTGAAGAAGCTGCCCCGGGATTTTGTACTTATGACGGAGTTATTGTAATTAATTCAAGTGCTGACAATAAAAAAGTAACCAATATTACAGATGCTTCAGGCAGTGGAATAAATTATACGGTGAAAGTGCCGGTATCAGGACTTTATACAGTGTTATTTCGATATGTACACAGAGGAAAAACTACATCAGCAAAAGTAAAAATAAACGCAGCAGATACGATTGAGGTATCATTTCCGGTAACATCCAGTACAACTAAATTTGCCACTACTGAATCATCTACTGTCAGATTGAATAAGGGTGTAAATACAATTCGATTAGAGACCATTGATGCTTTACCATTTGCAAATATTGACTGGGTTGAAATTACCGGAGAAGCCCCAGTGGCAGATTCTTGTCCATAAATACAAACTTTTTAAAATTAACCACTTTGAAAATTAACTATCTTAACCAAATTTTATTACATGAAAAAAAAACTAACCACTTTATTTTCTGCATTGCTGTTTTTTCCGCTTTGCGTATTTTCCCAAATTTATGTTTCACCAACAGGAGTTTCCGCAAACGATGGTACCATTGGTAATCCAACAACATTATCTAACGCTATTAGCACGGTAAGTCCCGGGCAAACAATTTACATGCGGGGCGGGGTTTATGCAATGACTTCTACAATTTTAATTGCAAGAGCCAATAGCGGTACAGCCGGAAATTTGAAAAGAATCGAAGCATATTCCGGAGAAACTCCCATAATCGATTTTTCGGCGCAGGCTGAACTTCCTGCCAACAGAGGTATTATCCTTGACGGTTTCTATTGGTATTTTAAAGGTATTACCATTCGTAATTCAGGCGATAACGGAATGCTGCTTTCGGGAAGTAACAATACAATCGACAATTGTATTTTTGAAAAAAACAGAGATACCGGACTTCAGTTAAGCCGTTATGATGTGAATGCGACAACCATCAGCCAATGGCCATCAAACAATTTAATTTTAAACTGTGAATCTTTCGATAACAAAGATCTCGGAGCTGAAAACGCAGATGGTTTTGCTGCAAAACTTACCTGTGGAGAAGGGAATATCTTTAGAGGCTGTATTTCACACAATAATATTGATGATGGCTGGGATTTGTACACTAAGACAGAAACTGGGCCAATCGGAATTATTTTGTTTGAGAATTGTGTTGCTTATAATAACGGAACATTATCAACCAGCAGTACTTCAGGAACCGGAGATAAAAATGGTTTTAAATTAGGAGGAGAAGGAATTCCGGTAAATCATATTGTAAGGCGTTGTGTTGCTTTTGGAAACGGAAAGCACGGTTTTACGGATAATAATAATTTAGGTTCAATCGAAATGTCTAATAATACTTCGGTTAATAATGCCGAATCGAATTTTAATTTCAGGACAGGAGGAACACATCAGTTTCGTAATAATGTTTCTTTTAACTCCGGTACCAGCGATAAAAATTCAGGAACTGACGTAAGTTCTTCAAATGTTTGGTGGATCAGTAAAAAGAGTACCAACGGAAGAACGCCTGCCATTGTTTCCAGTGCTGCCGATTTTGTGACTTTGACACCTCCTGCGGTTCTTAAAAATGCTGATGGAAGTCCAAATTTAGGAACTTTTGCTACCCTAAGTTCAAATAGTGATTTTATTGACGCAGGAGTTACGGCAACAGGAATTACTTTTAACGGAATCGCTCCTGATTTAGGAGCCAGAGAAACCGGACCGGTTCAGACAACTGATTTTGTTCTGACAACAGTTGCAAGTCCTCTGTCAGGTGGTACAATAGCTGTAAATCCGAATAATGCAACTTACAACGCCGGAACTATCGTAACATTAACAGCAGTTCCTGCTGTAAATTTTGAATTCTTGTCATGGAGTAACGGAGCTACAACAGCAACCACAACTGTTACTATGGATGCTAGTAAAACCATTACGGCAAACTTTAAGAGTACACTTGCAGCAGCTTATGTTTTAACTGTAAGTTCAAGTCCGGCAAATGGAGGAACAGTTTCAATTTCGCCAAATAAATCAACTTATTCAGAAGGAGAGGTAGTAACGCTTACAGCAACTCCTGCTACAGGTTATGTTTTTGATAAATGGAGTAATAACGTTACAACTGCAACAACAACGGTTACAATGAACAGCGATGTAGCAATCAGCGCATTGTTTACATTGCCGGTTACCGGAACACAAACGTTACGAATTGAAGACTCGGCTACATTTACATCTGGTTATTGCGGTTTTGAAGGTGCTCGATCTACAAATACAGGTGCAGATAACGGGTATGTTACTAATTTTTCGAACAGTCTTGGAAAAGGGGTAAGCTACACTATTAAAGTTCCAACAGCAGGTGTTTACAGTGTCGTTTTCAGATATGTAAACAGCAGTTCAGGAAATTCAACTACAGCAAAATTAAAAGTAAATGGTTCAGATGCAATTGCGGCTTTATCATTTCCAAAAACAACAAGTACTACAACTTTTGCATTAACAGCAGCTGCCAATATCACATTAGGTCAGGGGGTAAATATAATCCGTTTAGAGACAACTGTGGCTTCTGCATTTGCAGATATTGACTGGGTAGAAATAACAGGTGAAACTCCGTTGGCAGAATCGTGTGCCAGCCAGACAGCAACATTAGCAACAGATAATTTTGAACAGAATGTTTTTGAAGCTTATGTTTCTCCAAACCCTGCGGTTGGGATTATTAATTTATTTGTCAATTCTCTTCAGGTGCAGCAAGCAAATATTGCGTTGACAAATCTAACCGGACAGTTGGTGTTTTCAAAAAAACAGTATTTAGATTCAGGAATAAATACTATTTCTGTAAGCAAAAACAACATTACCAGTGGTTTGTATATTCTTACGATCGTATCGGAAGGAATAAAAAAATCGATAAAAGTAATTGTGCAATAAAAAAAAATAAAACCACTTTCTTAAATCGAAAAGCCACTTCTACTATGAAGTGGTTTTTTGTTTAGGGCTTTTTCTTCTTAAAATAATTTTGATTTTTACAGAATTAAGATTCTAAGAGTTTAATTCTTATTTTTGCATAAAAGGAGAACAATTTCATGCAGAATTATATTGACCAGCTCAACGAAGCACAACGCCAGCCTGTTTTACAAAAAGACGGGCCAATGATTATTATAGCAGGTGCAGGTTCGGGTAAAACGCGTGTTTTAACAATCAGAATTGCTTATTTGATGCATCAGGGAATCGATGCTTTTAACATACTTTCACTCACGTTTACCAATAAAGCTGCCCGTGAAATGAAGCACAGGATTTCTTCAATTGTAGGAGCCAGTGAAGCGAAGAATTTATGGATGGGAACTTTTCACTCTGTTTTTGCACGTATTCTTCGTTCAGAATCAGAACATTTAGGATATCCTTCCAATTTTACAATTTACGATTCTCAGGATTCAGCCAGACTGATTTCTTCCATCATAAAAGAAATGCAGCTGGATCGTGATATTTATAAACCGAAACAGATTTTAGGAAGAATTTCGACTTATAAAAATAGTTTGATTACTGTTAAAGCTTATTTCAACAATCCTGAATTGATGGAAGCAGATGCAATGGCAAAAAAACCTCGTTTGGGCGAAATTTATCAGCAGTATGTAGAACGCTGTTTTAAAGCCGGAGCAATGGATTTTGATGATTTGTTGTTGAAAACCAATGAATTATTGACTCGGTTTCCGGAGGTTTTGGCGAAATATCAGGATCGTTTTCGTTATATTTTGGTTGATGAGTACCAGGATACCAATCATTCGCAGTATTTGATTGTTAGGGCTTTATCAGACAGATTTCAAAATATTTGTGTCGTTGGTGATGACGCACAGAGTATTTATGCGTTCCGGGGTGCAAACATTAATAATATCCTGAATTTTCAAAAGGATTACGAAGGTGTGGTAATGTATCGTTTAGAGCAAAATTACCGTTCGACAAGAAATATTGTGGAAGCCGCAAATACGGTAATGGAGCACAACAAAACCAAACTAGACAAAGTAGTTTGGACAGCCAATGAATTTGGTCCCAGAATAAAAGTTCACAGAAGTTTGACTGATGCAGAGGAAGGACGTTTTGTAGCGAGTACAATTTTTGAACAAAAGATGCAGAATCAGCTTCATAATGGAGCTTTTGCGATTTTGTATCGTACTAATGCACAGTCACGTGCAATGGAGGATGCTTTAAGAAAACGTGATATTCCGTATCGAATTTACGGTGGTTTATCATTTTATCAGCGCAAAGAAATAAAAGATGTTTTGTGTTATTTGCGTTTGGTAATTAATCCAAAGGATGAAGAAGCACTGATTCGTGTAATCAATTATCCGGCAAGAGGAATTGGAGATACAACTGTTGAAAAATTAACCATTGCTGCCAATCATTACAAACGTTCGATTTGGGAAGTAATGGTAAATATCGATAAAATTGATTTAAAACTGAATGCAGGTACAAAAAATAAACTGAAAGATTTTGTAACCATGATTCAGAGTTTTCAGGTTATCGATCAAAATCAGGATGCTTTTTATATTACAGATCACGTTGCCAAAAAAACCGGTTTAGTTCAGGAACTGAAAAAAGATGCTACTCCTGAAGGAATGGCTAAGATTCAGAATATTGAAGAACTTTTAAACGGTATCAAAGATTTCACCGAAGGGCAAAAAGAAATTGACGGTGCAAGAGGCGCTTTATCTGAATTTATGGAAGATGTTGCGCTGGCTACAGACTTGGATAAGGATACTTCTGATGAAGATCGTGTGGCTCTAATGACGATTCACTTAGCAAAAGGGTTGGAATTTCCACACGTTTTTGTGGTCGGAATGGAAGAAGATTTGTTTCCGAGTGCCATGAGTATGAGTACCCGAAGTGAATTGGAAGAAGAACGTCGTTTATTTTATGTAGCTTTAACACGTGCAGAACATCAGGCTTATTTAACCTACGCACAATCACGTTACCGCTGGGGGAAACTGACAGATAGTGAACCGTCGCGTTTTATTGAAGAAATTGACGGTCAATATTTAGAATATTTAACGCCTTCAGAAAGTAATTATCGCTATAAATCGCCAATTGATGGAGATATTTTTGGAGATGTTGATAAATCCAAATTAAGACTGGCAAAACCAGTAGGAGGAACACCTCCAAAACATATTACAGATAATAGTCCAAAGCCGGATTTAAACATCAGAAAGCTAAAACCTGTTACAGGAACTAATCCTAATGAAGGGGCTCCAAATTTATTTGATAACAAATTGACAATAGGAAATGTGGTAATGCATGAACGATTTGGAAAAGGGCAGGTGATAAATTTAGAAGGTGTTGGAGCAGATAAAAAGGCTGAAATAAAATTTGAGGTAGGCGGAATCAAAAAATTGTTGCTGAGATTTGCTAAATTAGATGTTGTAGGATAAATAAAGTTTCAGGTTTGAAGTTTCAAGTTGTTGAAGCGTAAAACTTGAAACCTGAAACAAATAAAACTTGAAACCAAAACGAAAATGGCCGAATTTATAAAAATATATCCTGATAAACCAAGTGAAGCTGCTATTGCAAAAGTGGTAAAAGTACTTCAGAATGGGGGCTTGGTTATTTATCCAACCGATACAGTGTATGGTTTAGGTTGTGATATTACCAATTCACGAGCTTTAGAAAAAATTGCAAAAATTAAGGGGGTTAAATTAGAGAAAGCCAATTTTTCTTTTATTTGCCACGATTTGAGTAATCTGTCAGATTATGTTCGTCAGATCAATACTTCTACTTTTAAGATTTTAAAAAGAGCATTACCTGGGCCTTATACATTTATTTTGCCTGGAAATAATAATTTACCTAAAGAGTTTAAAAAGAAAACCACAGTTGGAATTCGTGTGCCTGATAATAATATTATTTTAGAAATTGTCCGACAATTAGGTAATCCTGTAGTTTCAACATCAATTCGGGATGAAGATGATGTAATTGAGTATACGACAGACCCTGAATTGATTTTTGAAAAATGGCAAAACCTTGTTGATATGGTTATTGATGGTGGGTACGGAGATAATGTAGGTTCAACTATTATTGATCTTTCTGAACATGAACCTATAATTGTAAGAGAAGGAAAAGGTGATGTTGGTATTTTGTAAAAAAAAACTTAAACTGAGTAATTTTTAAAAAAATATTAAGTAACTTTAATACCAGTTAAATTTAGTTAGTTAATTAAAATAGTGTTGTCCTTCATTAGTTAGGAAATTAAAAAAGCAGGTCATTTTGACCTGCTTTTTCTGTATAAAAAATACGATGTATATTATTGTTGTTGCTTTTTCATTTCTTTTTCAATCATATCATAGAATTGATCGATTTTTGGCATAACAACAATACGGGTTCTTCTGTTACGGGCTTTGTTTTCTGCAGTATCGTTAGCTACTAAAGGAATGTATGAACTTCTACCGGCAGCAATTAATTTTGCAGGATTCACTCCTAAATCATTAGTCAATACACGAACGATCGAAGTTGAGCGTTTTACAGATAAATCCCAGTTGTCTAACAAAACACCGTTGCTTTTGTAAGGAACGCTATCTGTATGACCTTCAACCATACATTCAAAATCAGGTTTGTCGTTTACCACTTTTGCAACTTTTGCCAAAACACCTTTTGCTTTATCAGTTACATCATAGCTTCCGCTTTTAAATAACAATTTATCAGCGATAGAGATAAACACAACTCCTTTTTCAACGTTGATTTCGATATCCGGATCCGAGATTCCAACTGCACCTTTTAAGCTTGTAACTAATGCTAATGTTACACTGTCTTTTTTAGTAAGAGCATCTTGAAGTCTGGAGATTTTTAAATCTTTTTCTTTTAAACTTTCTAATGATTTTTCAAGATTTTCAGCACCTTTAGTCGTTAAAACAGTTAAATCTTTAGAACTGTTTATTAAATCCTGATTATGTTCTTTATAACTTGCAGCTGTAGCAGCCAAACCAGCTTTTTCTTCCAGACAAGCATTTAATTTTACAGTACAAGAATTTAATAAATCTTGAGTCTCTTTGTTTTTAGCTTCTAATGCTGCGTATTGTTTTTTAGATACACAAGATGTTAAAGCCATTAGTACGGATAGTGCGATTACTATTTTTCTCATAAATGTTAAATTTAATTAGACGTTGTTTACAAATTTAGTTTTTAATATTTTGATTAGTGTTAAAGATTTCTTTAAAAAAAACCAATTTCTTTATATAATATATGAAAACGATACTTTTTATAGTGTAGTATTTCTGTATTTGAAAATCTTTTCTCTTTTTTAGATAAGCGATTGACATGCAGTAAAATGAAAAATGTGCATGTAAAATTGCTAAAGTGTGTTTCAGTTTTCCTTGTGTTAAAAATCGGATTCCGGCAATACCGTCCAGAACCATTCTGAAGAAAATAATAAAAAACAATCCTCTTTTCGGAAGATTTTTTACCAGCATCAACAATGAGTTTCTAAAATTCAGATAAGTCTTTTTAGGATTTCCCTGTTGTAAAGTAGCTCCTCCTACGTGATAAACAACAGATTTAGAATTATATTTGATGATATGTCCTTCGTTTAAAGCACGCCAGCACAAATCAATTTCTTCCTGATGAGCAAAAAACGATTCATCAAATCCTTCAAGTTCATCATAAACTTCTTTTCTGATAAAGATACAGGCTCCTGAAGCCCAGAATATTTCACAATTATCATCGTATTGGCCATTGTCTTTTTCTAAAGTATCAAAAATTCGGCCCCGACAAAATGGATATCCATATTTATCGACAAAGCCTCCGGCAGCTCCTGCATACTCAAAATATTCCTTGTTTTTAAAATCAAGTATTTTAGGCTGAATAATGGCGGTTTGTTTTTCTGCTTCGAAAGTATCAATTATTGGTTTAAGCCAATTTTCGGTTACTTCAATATCCGAATTTACTAAGGCATAAATTTCGGCATTTACAGCTTTTAAAGCATCATTATAACCTTTGGCGAAACCATGGTTGCCGGTATTTTTGATGATTTTAACTGTTGGAAAATGCTGCTGAACGAAATTTACTGAATCATCTGTTGAAGCATTATCGGCTACATATATAGTAGCGTCTTGTGAAAATTGAATTACTGATGGCAAAAATTGTTCTAATAATTTTATTCCATTCCAATTTAAAATGACAACTGCAATTTTATCCAAAAGTAATCTTTTTATAATTTTAATAAATCTCTTTGTAATCCGGTAACGATTTTAAAAACTCATATTTTTCGTTTTCAAAATCCATCTGACAATAATAATGATGCAGACCATTTGTAACTTTCAAAAACCGTGCCTGCATTGTCATATTGTAACGGGCAATCTGATCAAAAGTTGCCTGAGATATTTTTACTTCCGGTGCTTTGCATTCTACCAATATATGTATAGAACCGTCCGAATTAAAAACGACAACATCATAGCGTTTTCGTAAACCATTGACCGTTAGAGCTTTCTCTACGTTTATGAGCGATTTTGGATATTTTTTTTCATTCATTAAATAATGAACTACATGCTGACGTACCCATTCTTCCGGGGTAAGAATTATAAATTTTTTTCTGATTTCATCAAAAATAGACACTTTATTTTCGCTATTTTTGAATCGAAAATTATAGATTGGAAAATTTAATCGCTGCATAACGCAAAAATATTAAAATAGTTTAAGGTTTCAAGTTTAAAGTTTCAAGTTAATTGGAACCAACCTGAAACTTGAAATCTGAAACAAAAGAATTTGAATGGACGAAGTTGTAAAAATTGTTAATGATATAAAAGCGGGAAATATAAAACCAATTTATTTTTTAATGGGTGAGGAACCTTATTATATTGATAAATTATCGGAATATATTGAACAGAATGTCCTTTCGGAAGAAGAAAAAGGATTTAATCAAACGGTTTTATACGGAAGAGATGTTTCTGTTGAAGATATTGTTTCAACAGCTAAACGTTATCCAATGATGGCAGACCGTCAGGTTGTTATTGTAAAAGAAGCACAGGATTTATCCAGAACAATAGACAAAATCGAATCCTATGTTAATAATCCAATGGAAACAACGGTTTTGGTTTTTTGTTATAAATACAAAACGCTTGATAAACGTAAAAAAGTCACCAAATTATTAGCACAAAACGGAATCGTTTATGAAAGTAAAAAACTGTACGAAAATCAGGTTGGAGACTGGATCAAGCGAGTTCTGGCAGGAAAAAAATATACTATTGACCCGAAAGCAAATGCCATGCTGGTAGAGTTTTTAGGAACAGATTTAAGTAAAATCAATAATGAATTAGAGAAACTTCAAATCATTTTACCGCAAGGAACTATGATTACGCCTCAGCACATTGAGGAAAATATTGGCTTCAGTAAAGATTATAATGTTTTTGAACTTCGAAAAGCAATTGGGGAACGTAACCAATTAAAAGCGTATAAAATTGCCGAAAATTTCGCTCACAATCCAAAAGAATACCCTTTAGTAATGACAACCGGATTGGTTTTTGGTTTTTTTGTTCAGCTTCTAAAATACCACGGATTAAAAGATAAAAATCCAAAAAACGTAGCCGCAGCAATTGGCGTAAATCCTTATTTCCTTAAGGAATATGATTTGGCTATAAAGAATTATCCAATGCGAAAAGTAAGTCAGATTGTTGGCGCTTTAAGAGATGTTGATGTAAAAAGTAAAGGAGTTGGAGCCAATGCTTTACCCCAATCGGATTTGTTAAAAGAAATGCTGTATAAAATTTTTAATTAAGCCGTTAAAATTAACGATATTTGCATTTCTAAAAATAATACCACTTTAAATTAATTACACAATTATGGGAATGAATAAAAATACCGTTTTAGGATGGGCTACTTTTATAATGGTACTTATGGGATTGTTGCTTATAGGCCTTGGAATTTTTAGATACAGTGATGTTTCTGGCTGGGGATTTGCCGCTGTTGGAGTTGGTTTTTTTGCCAATGCCTGGGTTTTCAATGCTTTGAAAGGAAGGGTTTAAAAAAAAATATCAATTGCAAAACTCAATATCAAATTAATTTTAAGAGATAAATAAAAATAATAAATAAAAAACATAAAAAATGTCAGACGATAAGAAAGTAATTTTCTCAATGCAAAAATTGAGTAAAACCTATCAGGGAGCGGACAAACCGGTACTTAAAAATATTTATTTAAGTTTCTTTTACGGAGCTAAAATTGGTATTTTGGGACTTAATGGTTCAGGGAAATCTTCTCTTTTAAAAATTATTGCAGGAGTTGATAAAAATTATCAGGGAGATGTGGTTTTCCAACCAGGATACACAGTTGGATATTTAGAGCAGGAGCCTATTCTTGATGATTCTAAAACCGTTATCGAAATTGTTCGTGAAGGAGCTGCTGAAACTATGGCAGTTTTAGAAGAATACAATCAAATCAATGATTTATTTGGTCTTGAAGAAAACTATTCAGATCCGGATAAAATGGATAAATTAATGGATCGACAAGCAGCTTTGCAAGACAAAATTGATGCGCTTGGGGCATGGGAAATCGATACCAAATTAGAAATTGCAATGGATGCATTGCGTACGCCGGAAGGAGATACGCCAATCAAAAATCTTTCAGGAGGAGAGCGTCGTCGTGTCGCTTTATGTCGTTTGTTATTGCAGCAACCGGATGTATTGCTTCTGGATGAACCTACCAACCACTTGGATGCTGAATCAGTTTTATGGTTAGAGCAACATTTAGCACAATATGCAGGAACTGTGATTGCTGTAACGCACGATAGATATTTCTTGGATAATGTAGCAGGTTGGATTCTGGAGTTGGATAGAGGAGAAGGTATTCCATGGAAAGGAAATTACTCTTCTTGGCTTGACCAAAAATCAAACCGTATGGCTCAGGAAGAAAAAGTAGCTTCTAAACGCAGAAAAACGTTGGAGCGAGAATTAGAATGGGTTCGTCAGGGTGCAAAAGGTCGTCAGACAAAACAAAAAGCACGTTTACAGAACTACGATAAATTATTAAACGAAGACCAAAAACAACTGGACGAAAACCTGGAAATCTATATTCCAAACGGTCCACGTTTAGGTACGAACGTTATTGAAGCTAAAAATGTTGCCAAAGCATTTGGAGAAAAATTATTGTACGATAACCTGAACTTCACTTTACCACAAGCCGGAATTGTTGGAATTATCGGGCCTAACGGTGCTGGTAAATCGACTATCTTCAAAATGATTATGGGTGAACAAGCTACAGACAGCGGTGAATTTTCAGTTGGTGAAACGGTAAAAATAGCTTACGTAGATCAGTCTCACTCTAACATTGATCCGAATAAATCTATTTGGGAAAACTTTGCAGACGGTCAGGAATTGGTTATGATGGGCGGAAAGCAAGTTAATTCTAGAGCTTATTTATCTCGTTTCAACTTTGGCGGTGGTGAACAGAACAAAAAAGTATCAATGCTATCTGGTGGTGAGCGTAACCGTTTGCACTTAGCAATGACTTTAAAAGAAGAAGGAAACGTACTTTTACTGGATGAGCCTACGAATGATCTTGATGTAAACACCCTTCGTGCGCTTGAAGAAGGTTTAGAGAATTTTGCAGGATGTGCTGTAATTATTTCGCACGACAGATGGTTCTTAGACAGAATTTGTACGCATATTCTAGCTTTCGAAGGAGATTCTGAAGTTTATTTCTTCGAAGGAAGTTTCTCTGATTACGAAGAAAACAAAAAGAAACGTCTGGGTGGTGATTTAACTCCAAAACGTTTGAAATACAGAAAATTGATTAGATAGTTTTCTAAAAATAAATTCCAATTTTTTAAAAACCCAAATTCCAAATTGTAAAAGATTTGAAATTTGGGATTTTTTGTTTTTTGTCATTTCGACGTAAGGAGAAATCACACTAGAAATTCGACAAAGATTTGAAAAACTTTTTAGAATTACTTACGAAAATTTCTAATTTGTCGAAATAACAAGTTTGTGAAAATGGAATTTGGAATTTTTGATTTGGAATTTTATAAAAACTTAGCTTTCAACTCAGGTATCGGAATCATACAGCTCTCTTTTTTACCGTACCATTTGTAGCGGTTTTTAGCAATATAATCGTAAATGTAATTTCGAGTTTTTTCTGGTAAAATTTTAAATATTGAAATTAAACTGTAAATACCGCCTAATTCCTCAGCAATTTCAATAGCTGCGGATGACTTGTAGTAATAAGCAACTCCGGGATTATACAAAATGATACTGTCAATTTTAGTTTGATCAACACCAATATAACTGCAAATTTCTTTTCCCAAATCAGATTGCAAGGCTGTAAAACGAAAAATATCTTTTTTATCATGTTTGATAATGAATTGAACTGCTCCGTTGCACAGATTGCAAACACCGTCAAAGAGGATTATTTTTTTGTTCCCGGCAGTCATTGCGAGGAACGAAGCAATCTCACTATGTACTTCCATTTTAATTTGCATTATTCAAACATTATATTTTCTATTTCTTCAAACAAATCTTTCCAAGTTGGATTCATTGCACGAATCAATTCATTTTTTGTTTCTCTTGAACCTGCTTTGATTTGTTTTTCTCTTGTAACGGCATCTTCAATCCATTGAAATTGCTCATAATAAACTAAAATGTTTACATTATAACGAGCTGAAAATGATTTTGGATATTTTTTGCTTTTGTGTTCTAAAATTCTTTCAGGAAGATTTGAAGTCACACCAGTATAAACAACTGTTTGGTATTTATTAATAAGAATGTAAACAAATCCTGGTTTCATATTTTATTTTGTCTTTGCGAGGAACGAAGCAATCTCACTTAGTGTCATGTAGGTTTGCTCATGTTAGTGTGGTTGCTTCGTTCCTCGCAAGGACTTTGCGGACGTTACTTCTTCACAGCTTCAACCAATTCCAATTCATCCAGGCTTACTTTAGATGTAAAAATGCCATAATTTACGGTTGCTTTATTTTTTTCAATAACATCAATACTTCCAACAGATCTTCCATCAAGCATTCGCACGCGGTCACCAACTTTTAAAATTGGTTTTGGTTTTTCTACAACAGGTTTAAGTTTCTTCTCTTTTTTCTCTTGACGAATTTCTTCCACTTTTACTTGTACTTCGGCAATGACTTCTTTTTGTTTTTCAACTTTTGCCTTCACTTCTTTTGGAGTTGCTTTTTTACGTTTTGAGTTTTCGATTTCAACAATTTTCAGGAATTCGCCAATAAGTTCCTTTTTGTTTTTGTTGTTGAAATATTTCTCGGCAATATCATCGATTTTTTGTCCGATGTAAATTATCTTTTGATTGCTGTCGTACAATTCCTGGTAGCTTTCCAGTTTCTGCTGGATTCTGGTATTGATGTTTTCCATCTTTTTACTTTCCTCACGCGCTCTGGTTTCTTCTTCTTTTAAATTTAAAGAAGTTTTCTCCAGTTTTGACCTTTCTTTCTGAAGCGTTGCAATAGTTTTATCAAAACGAACTTTACCCACTTCGATTTTCTTTTTCGCACGATTAATCAATCCAAACGGAATTCCATTTTTCTGTGCAACCTCAAAAGTAAACGAACTTCCTGCCTGACCCAAAGCCAGTTTGTACATCGGTTCCAATGACTTTTCATCAAACATCATATTCGCATTGGTTGCGTATGGCAATTCGTTTGCGAGAATTTTTAAATTAGAATAATGCGTTGTAATGATTCCAAAAGCTTCCCGGTGATAAAATTCTTCAAGAAAAATTTCAGCCAGAGCACCTCCCAGTTCGGGATCAGAACCTGTACCGAATTCATCAATTAAAAACATGGTCTTATGATTGCATTTCTTCAAAAAGTAATTCATGTTTTTTAATCGGTAGCTGTAAGTGCTTAAATGATTTTCAATGGACTGATTATCTCCAATATCAGTTAAAATTCTGTCAAATAAGAAGGTTTCACTTCTTTCATGAACCGGAATTAAAATCCCGGATTGCAACATTAGTTGTAGTAAGCCGACAGTTTTTAGTGAAATTGTTTTTCCACCCGCATTTGGGCCTGAAATTACAATAATTCTGTTTTCTTGTTTCAGTTCGATGGTCTGCGGATGCGTAACTTCTTGTTTTTGTTTGTTGTTTAGATACAAAATTGGATGATACGCTTCTCTAAAGAACAATCTTCTTTCTTCTGTAATTGTTGGTAAGATTCCGTTAATTCTGTTAGCGTATTTTGCTTTTCCTGCAACGACATCAATATCACTTAAAAAATCCTGATATTCAATTAATAAAGAAAGGTACGGACGAATCACATTCGATAAATTCTTTAAAATTCTCGTAATTTCTTCTTTCTCTTCGTATTCTAAATTAGCTAATTCACGAGAATATTTCAGTGTAGCTTCAGGTTCGATATAAGCAATACTTCCGGTTTTAGAACTTCCTAAAATAGAACCTTTCACTTTACGGCGGTACATAGCCAAAACCGCTAAAACTCTACGGTTTTGTACAAAACTCTCCTTAATATCATCCAGATAACCTAAACCATTGTACTGGGTTAATGCAACACCAAAACTTTGGTTTACTTTTCCGCGAACCAAATTCATGTTTTGCCGAATACTTAACAGAGCTGGAGAAGCATTGTCTTTAATTTCTCCATATTTGTCTACAATGGCGTCAATCGAAGTGATGATATCTTTGGTCAGCTCTACACGTGACGCCCTTGCATTTAAGTTTGGATAATAATCGTCAAACTTTCGTAAGAAATTCAATAAGACATTTGTCGTTGCAGAAAGATTGGCAATTTTTCTGAAACTTCCTACTTCAAGAAAACTGTCTTCAATTGCCAAAAACTTAATTTCATGCGTGATGGCGTCAAATCCGTGATTCGGAATGGCGTTGTTATTTTCAAAAGACGAAACATATTCAGAGGTCTGCATTAAGGCCTGCATCAAAGTTTCTTTGTCTCTAAATGGTTTTATTTGTAAAGCTTTTTCTTTTCCAATATCGGTATTGCATCCATCTGAAATGGTTTCGAGAACAGTTGGAAATTGTAAGTCTTGTAATGTTTTTTCGGTAATACTGATCATTTAATTTCTTTAAGAAAGTGAAGGCAAAAATACAAAAAATAGTAGCATTGAGAACGGTAAAGTTTTGATCTAATTTTATTAGTTGTAAATATGATTTCAATAAAAAAAATCTGAAATTCGCATAAAAAAAGTATGGACGTTAAAATACATGATTCATGGAAGCCGGTTTTGAATGAAGAATTCGGAAAACCTTATTTTAGCGAATTGATTTCTTTTGTAAAATCTGAATACACGACAAAAGTTTGTTATCCGGAAGAAAGTCAGATATTTTCCGCTTTCGATCATTGTCATTTCGATCAGGTAAAAGTGGTGATTATCGGACAAGATCCTTATCACGGTCCAAATCAGGCAAATGGATTGTGTTTTTCTGTAAATAACGGAATTCCATTTCCCCCTTCTTTGCATAATATTTTTAAAGAAATTGAAACCGATTTAAATAAACCGCTTCCTAAAACTGGGAATTTAGAACGTTGGGCAGATCAGGGTGTTTTTCTTTTAAATGCAACTTTGACAGTTCGACAATCTGAGGCCGGAAGCCACCAGGGAAAGGGGTGGGAGAAATTTACAGATGCCGTTATCAAACAAATTTCTGCCGAAAAAGAAAATGTCGTTTTCCTGCTTTGGGGAGGATTTGCTCAGAAAAAAGCAACTTTGATTGACGCTTCTAAACATCATATTTTAAAATCAGGACATCCTTCGCCTTTAAGTGCTAACAGAGGGTTTTGGTTTGGGAACAAACATTTTAGCCAGACAAATGCTTTCCTGAAAGTGAAAGGATCGAAAGAAATAGATTGGTAATACAGTAATAGGTTAGAAGTTTTTTGTGAATCAATTTTCGAATTGCACACAGAATTAAAAAAAGAGATTATCTTTGCACCACATTCAACACAAACTAAGTTTCATGAGTTCAGATTCTAGCAAAAGGTACGCACAAAGAGGTGTTTCGGCATCAAAAGAAGACGTACACAACGCCATAAAAAATATTGATAAAGGTTTATTTCCGCAGGCTTTCTGTAAAATCGTTCCTGATTATTTAACACAGGATGAAGAACACTGCCTGATTATGCATGCTGACGGAGCCGGTACAAAATCGTCTTTGGCTTATATGTATTGGAAAGAAACCGGAGATATTTCAGTTTGGAAAGGAATCGCTCAGGATGCTTTGATCATGAATATTGATGATTTATTGTGTGTTGGAGCAACCGATAATATTCTGCTTTCTTCCACTATTGGAAGAAATAAAAACCTAATTCCTGCAGAAGTTATCTCTGCAATTATCAACGGAACCGAAGAATTAATCAACGAATTAAAATCTTTTGGAGTAACTATACATTCAACAGGAGGCGAAACTGCTGATGTCGGGGATGTAGTTCGTACTATTATTGTAGATTCGACTGTTACAGCCCGTATGAAACGCTCCAATGTCGTAGACAATGCAAACATTAAAGCCGGAGACGTAATCGTTGGTTTGGCTTCTTTTGGTCAGGCAACTTACGAAAAAAGCTATAACGGCGGAATGGGGAGCAACGGATTAACATCTGCACGTCACGATGTTTTCGGAAAATATTTAGCTAAAAAATACCCTGAAAGTTTTGATGCACTTGTTCCTGAAGAATTAATTTATTCAGGTCAGGTTAATTTGACTGATGAAGTTGAAAACAGTCCAATAAACGCAGGTCAATTGGTGCTTTCGCCAACCAGAACCTATGCCCCAATCATCAAGAAAATTTTAGATACTTACTCGCCAGACGATATTCACGGAATGGTGCATTGCAGTGGAGGAGCACAGACTAAAATTTTACATTTCGTTCAAAATTTACATATTATAAAAGATAATTTATTTCCGGTTCCGCCATTGTTCAAACTGATTCAGGAGCAATCAAAAACAGATTGGAAAGAAATGTACCAGGTTTTCAACTGCGGTCACCGTATGGAAATTTACGTTCCTGAAAATATTGCTCAGGATATTATTGCGATTTCAAAATCATTCAATGTTGATGCACAAATCGTAGGAAGAGTAGAAGCTGCTGATGCTAAAAAACTGACCATCACCAGCGAATACGGAACTTTCGAATATTAAAATATAATTTGTCAGGCTGAGCGGAGTCGAAGCTCTTTATTTCTTAAAGCCTCAACTCTCCTTCAGATTACATTTAGAATATATAATAATTTTAGCTTTTTCAGGAGCTAATCCCGCTATTCGTTACAATCTTTTGCTTTTTAAAGAAAAAAGCAAAAGGATTTTCACTTCTATCGGGGCTAAAATTATAGTTTCATAAGAATTACAGTGGTTATCCGTAATTTTCAGGATCTGAATTTTTAAATCTTTCAATGTTTTAATCTTTTAATTTAAAGATATGTATGAACTGCTTTTTTGGAGATATTTAGACGAAATTTACCTGAACAATCAGGAAGTTTATGAAGCTTTACTTGAAAAGAAGGAAGTTGAAGGTCTTGAAATTCTTCCCATACAGGTAATCCTTAACCGAATTAGTTCTGTTTTCTCAGAATGGGAAAAAGTGGATGAAAACAGCTGGCAAAATAATACAGGAAAAGGTGCTTTTCAAATTATCACTACACCACAAAGCATTAAAATAGACTGTTACGGAACCGAAGGTAAAACAATGAACAAACTGGTAGATGTACTGGAAGAATTCAAATGTCCTTTATATGATCCGCAAGTTCCGGAACGCTATGACGAAATGAGCGAGTAGTTTTTGATTTAATTAAATTTTTACAATAATTGTTTTTATGAAAGTTTATTTTGAAAATTATAAGACCTTAAGATCTGAATTAAAATGGTTATTGTATTTATGTTTTTTTTTCATATTTCTAATAGAATTTATTTTATTTGACATACCTGAGATATTTCCAAAAGCAAATATAATTGGCAATATTATACTTCGATTATGCTATTCATACATTTCGGCATTAATATTTTATTATTTAGTTGTTCATTTTAAAAGACAAAATGAAAAAAGAAATTATTATAAAGTTTTGAGTAAAAATTTAAATTTTTTATTGAATCAAGGACAGTCTTTATCTGTTACATTAAATAAAATATCTGAAAAGGAAAATTTTGATAGTTTAATCTTAGATGATTTAAAGGAAGTTTTAATGAAGATTAATCCTAACGATATTTTTCCAAATCAGCTTTATATTGTACTAGGAAGAACCAATTGGTTTAAACATCTGTTTTTGCAATCTAACGAGGCAAAATTAGAAATTGATCTGATTTTTAAAAACTCTGCTCTCATAGATGCTGAACTGACCTCACTTTTGAATGAATTATATAAATGTATTTTATTTAATAATATTAGTTTGTTTAGTAATGGAAATTTTCAAAATCAAAATTTAACTAATTTTGAACCAATTTTTCTGGATTACTTTCAGAAATTAGATAATATTCAAAAATATAAAACAAAAGAAATTGATAAATATCTTAATTGATTTTTAGTTTTTTTTAATCTAAAATTATATCTTCAATTTATAACTAATTTTTGAATGAATTTCAATTTCTCAGACAATATTATTCTAGAAGACGATTTGGTTCTTTTGCGTCCTTTGCAGGAATCAGACGTTGAAAATTTATTAGAAATTTCCATCAACGAACCCGAAACCTGGAAATATTCTTTAGTAGGCGCTGACGGAAAAGAAAATCTGATCAATTATATTCAGTCTGCTGTAAAAGCAAGAAAAGCCAAAAAAGAATTTCCTTTTATAGTTTTCGATAAAAAATCCCAAAAATACGCAGGTTCAACCCGCTTTTACGATATAAACTTAGATTTTAAAACTCTCCAATTAGGATATACCTGGTACGGTTCTGCATTTAGGGGAACCGGACTTAATAAACATTGTAAATTTTTATTGCTTCAATTTGCATTTGAAACTCTCGGATTGGAACGCGTAGAATTCCGTGCTGATAATAATAACGAGCGAAGTATTGCTGCAATGAAAAGTATTGGCTGTAAAGTAGAAGGCGTTTTGCGAAGTCATATGCCAACTATAGAAAATGGAATTCGCCGCGATTCTATCGTCTTAAGTATTCTTAGAAACGAATGGTTTGAAGAAGTCAAAGAAAAACTAAAACAAAAAATGAAGAGTTTATAAAAAACTTCACGAAATTTACATTTTTAAAATTAATAACGAAATATGAAAATAAATCTAAAATCAGGAATTGATAAATTGCTTTTCGGTATGAAGCAAAATGATGTAACAGCAGCTTTAGGAAAACCTGATAAGAATTACAAGGATGAAGATGATAATGTGATTTTTGTGTACAATGCGCAAAAAATTAGATTGACCTTTTATCAGGAAGAAGAATTAAAATTAGGATATGCTGTTGCTTCCAGTACTGATTTAGAGGTTTTCGGATTTAAGTTAATAGGAAGAAAAATTGCAGATGTAAAAAAAGATCTAGCGACTAAAGGAATTACGAAATACAATCAGGAAACTTTTGATACTTTCGAAAACTATTTCAACGAAGAGAACTGGTTTATTTTACAAACGGAATTTGATGAAGTAGTGAAATTTGAAATTGGAGCTATCATTAATGACAAAGATGAATTTGACTGGAAGTTTCCTGTTAAGAAATAAACCTTAAAAAATAAAAACAAAACCGATAAGTTTCGAAGCTTGTCGGTTTTTTGTTTTCTACTATGATATATAGGACTCAACCCCGGCAGTTTTTTTTAGAAAACTTGCGGGGTTTATTTTTTTTGTACATATATATAAAGTAGAAAAGCATACTATAATATTTAAGGGTAAATTTAAACGAAGTTTCATTGATGTTTTAAAAGTCAATTGTCCTGCATAGCGAACTCAAAGTTTTTTTAAGATTTGGATTTTAAAAATTTTGAATTTAATAAGAAGCTTACTCCCTCTATGTGCTAGAATCTTTAGTGCCGAACCCCTGTAGAAAATGATTTAGGCTTCTATCGTTGCTATGGTATGTTTTTTCGGAGGTAGATTTTGTTAAATAGAAGATTATTTCAGGAAGAAAACGATGAAAGAAGATAACTTTTGGATGTTTGCTGTGTTATAAATAGGTAAAAAGGGAAGAAAAGGTTTTTTTATAATTTGATATAAGTTGATCAAAGCGCCCCAAACCAGAAAAACTTGACAAAATCAAGATATCAAAAAGGCTAAAAACTATCAAAAGGGCGTGTGGTTAAGGAAAATACTTACAATATATTAAAAAAAGTTGTTTTGTAAATAAGGAGTTATCAGTTAGTTAAGAAATAATTCAAAAAAAGGATAAAAAAAGGGGTTTAAAAGTATTGTTTAACTGAATAAGTGTGGTACTTTTGCACCCGCAACAGCGAAGGCGTTCA
>NZ_JAFEVZ010000004.1 GCF_022802975.1 Flavobacterium pectinovorum | reverse complement strand
CTGGCTGAGTCCATTCGTCTTCGCTTAGTAAACTTAGTCGAAGCCCTTTCGTGTTCAAAAGCCTTCGACTTCGTTCAGGATGACATCAATTCCTTAAGTTATAAATGATGTTTTGCTCCCGATTTTATACTTTTTATAATCAAATCAATTTCACCCAACGGTTAAGTTTATATTCTAAATATAATTGAAAACTGGTGCCTGGCTGAGTCCATTCGTCTTCGCTTAGTAAACTTAGTCGAAGCCCTTTCGTGTTCAAAAGCCTTCGACTTCGTTCAGGATGACATCAATTCCTTAAGTTATAAATGATGTTTTGCTCCCGATTTTATACTTTTTATAATCAAATCAATTTCACCCAACGGTTAAGTTTATATTCTAAATATAATTGAAAACTGGTGCCAGGCTGAGTCCATTCGGTTTCGCTCAGGATAAACTTATTCGAAGCCTTTTTTCTATAAATAAAACGTCTCGATGCTACTAAGTGTTATATTTGTTTCAACAAAGCCATAAAGGTGTTGTATTTAGGATTTATACTTTTTTGATTGATTTGGTTTTACATCAACTAAATATGATTTAGATTTGAAGCAGATTTTATTGAATGGTATTTTGCAGAATTTAAGGACTTAAAAGAAAAAAACAAAACGCATTCTCTAAAATGTATTAGGAATGCGTTTTTTTTTTTTTTTAGAACTATGTTTTTATTGAAGTTGCTTTTTGTAAATCGAATAAATGGTATCTATTGTTTTTCGATCTAAAGTAACCGTAGTGTCTGTTTGAATATAATGTAATTTAAAAGCCATTATTGCTGCCGAAAGATTTTTGGTGTTATAACCAATAATTCGCAATGCAGGTTCAATTCTAAAATCAAAAGGAGCTTCTTCTAAAACGGCATCAGGCCATATTCCAAATCCTTTTTCTGCTAATGTTTTCCATGGAAACAAGGCACTAGGATCTTGTTTTCTTCCGGGAGCGATATCAGCATGACCTAATATGTTTTGTGTCGGAATGTTGTAGTCTTTTTTTAATTTTGTTAAAAGAGCAACTAAACTGCTGATTTGAGCTTCTGTAAAAGGTTTAAAACCATTATTGTCAAGCTCAATACCTATTGATGAAGAATTTAAATCAGTGTTTTTTCCCCAGGTAGAAGCTCCGGCATGCCAGGCTCTTAAGTAATCATTTAACATCTGAACCACTTTTCCGTTTTCAGAAATGATATAGTGTGCACTTACCTGTGTTCTGGCTTTTGTAAAAGTATTAATTGTTTGTTGTAAAGAATCTTGTGCAGTATGGTGAATAATAACGAAACTCGGTTTTCTCAAA
Organism: Flavobacterium pectinovorum; assembly: GCF_022802975.1. Taxonomy (GTDB): domain Bacteria; phylum Bacteroidota; class Bacteroidia; order Flavobacteriales; family Flavobacteriaceae; genus Flavobacterium; species Flavobacterium pectinovorum_B. Next base: position 358,014 of record NZ_JAFEVZ010000004.1, on the reverse strand, counting down.
TTAAAATTGACGGTACCTACCCATTCTGTGTTAATGCCGTTTAATAAAACAGTAGAACCGGTTTTAGATAGAGTATCCTTTACAATACCTAATTGTGAAGCATAAGTTGTATCAATAACAATTGGCGGAACTACTGGTAATATAGGTTGAACTTCTTTGCTGGTAATTTGGTTTTCTAAAGTTTTGAGCTGTTGATCATAAACCTTTTCAGTTGTCTTGTATGGATTTTTTGTTCCGCAAGAAGTAATGATAATTGCTGAAATGAGATAGCAAAAATGTTTTTTTAACATGTTTTACATTTTAAGGTTAAGTGTAGATAAATTACTCTGCAGGTTTTGTTTCTTCAGTATCTTCTTTAACTTCTTTTTTGTCTTTCTTCTTTTTTGACTTAGTTTTTTTAATTTCTTTAAAATTAGCCATGAAAGTAGTGTATTTTTCTGCCTGTCCCGGATTTAAAAAAGCTGTTATTTTTTTGTTGGTAACTTCTCTTAACGCATTTATCTGCTCAATTTTTTGTTCCTGACTGCTGTTTTCATTTTTCAAAAGAACTCCTTGTTCTCTCATGCTGTCTGCCAGGACATTTGTAATAGCAATAACTTGTAATTCGTCAAGATTGACTTCGGGTTTCATTTGCTCCACAATTTTTGCGGCAGTTTCTTCAACGGGTACTTCTTTAGGTTTGCTTGGGCTGCTTTGGGGGCCCTGCATCATACTTCTGTCCATACCCATACCGCCTCTTCCTCCATAGCCATTACCATAACCGTTGTTATATCCATTTCCGTATTGTGCAGAAACGGAATTAAAGCTTAATAAAGCAAAAAGTAAAAGAAATAGAGGTGGAATAGGTTTCATAAATTTTTTATCTAAGTTGATGATTTGGATAATTGTTTACTGTAAATTTAAGCAGGTTCTCCGTATAAATCAAATTCTGTAGCTTCTATTATCCTGATATTAACAAATTCACCTGTTTTTACGTAATGTTTTGATGCGTCTATCAAAACTTCATTATCAACATCCGGACTGTCAAATTCTGTTCTTCCCACAAAATGAGCGCCTTCTTTTCGGTCAATAATACATTTGTAAACTTGACCAACCTTCTCCTGATTCAAATCCCATGAAATTTGCGATTGTAATTCCATGATTTCATTGGCTCTGGCTTGTTTCACATCAGCAGGAACATCATCTTCCAGTAAATAAGCGTGGGTGTTTTCTTCGTGTGAATAAGCAAAACATCCCATTCTGTCAAATTTCATCTCCTGAACAAAATCTTTCAAAATTTCAAAATCTTCCTGAGTTTCGCCCGGATAACCTACAATCAAAGTAGTTCTGATGGCCATTCCCGGAACTGCAGCGCGAAAATCTTTCAATAACTGAGTCGTCTTGGCCTGAGTTGTACCACGACGCATCGATTTTAAAATATTATCCGAAATATGCTGTAACGGAATATCAATATAATTACAGATTTTAGGTTCACGTTTCATTAATTCCAAAACATCCATCGGAAAACCGGTAGGGTAGGCATAATGTAAACGAATCCATTCAATTCCTTCAATAGTTGCCAGTGCTTCTAATAATTCTGCAAGATTTCTCTTTTTATAAAGGTCAAGACCATAATAAGTTAAGTCCTGAGCAATCAAAATCAATTCTTTAACACCATTTTTAGCTAAACCTTGTGCTTCCTTAACTAATTTTTCAATTGGCTGAGAAACGTGCGAACCACGCATTAACGGAATGGCACAGAAACTACATGGTCTGTCACAGCCTTCAGCGATTTTTAAGTAAGCGTAATTTTTTGGAGTAGTCGTTAAACGTTCTCCTAGTAACTCATGTTTATAATCGGCACCCAGTGCTTTCAAAAGCTGAGGAAGTTCAGTAGTTCCAAAATATTGGTCTACATTCGGGATTTCTTTTTCTAAATCCGGTCTGTAGCGTTCTGATAAACATCCTGTTACAAAAACCTTATCAACTAAACCTTTGTCTTTTTTGTCAGCATATTCCAAAATCATGTTTACCGATTCTGCTTTCGCATTGTCAATAAAACCACAAGTGTTAATTACGATAATGTTTCCTTCCTCTTTTGCTGTCGCTTCATGAGTAACTTCTTTTCCGTTTGCACGAAGCTGACCCATAAGTACTTCGCTGTCATATACATTTTTCGAACACCCAAGAGTGATTACGTTAATTTTGTTCTTTTTTAAAGACTTGGTTCTCATACTTTTATAAATTGGAGTGCAAAATTACACTTTTTTATTCAAACACCGCTTGTTTAGGTTTGTTTTAGGTGTTTTTTCAGAAGCTATTTCCCGCTATCCGTTACAATCTTTTGCTTTTTAAAGAAAAAAGCAAAAGGATTTTCTCTTCTATCGGGGCTAAAAAAAATCCGCCGGGTAAAGACCAGACGGAAATTTCCATTCATCTATTTTGATTTCTAATTACAATTCAAATAATAAAGTCAAAGAAACATTGTTTAGTTTTGATGTGATGTTTGGTGCACCGGAAAATGATCCGGCCTCAAAAAAGCGCTGATTAGATTTTCTTTCAGTGAAAGAATAAGCCAAATCTAATTTTGTTCCCCCGAAATTATATCCTAAACCGCCTGAATAGCTGTTTAAATCTCCAATCGTTTTTTCGTCTTTATAAGGGCTTTCTTCAAAACGGTATCCTCCGCGTAAGCTTAGTCGTTTGATTTTGTATTCGCCGCCAATTCTTAATTCGCCGTTATTGGTTAATTCATTATTAATTTGGCTGTTTAGAGGTCTGAAATCTGAGTCGTTTGTTGGTTTGAACCTGCTGTTTCCATAATCCTTAATAGAATAGTCAATGCTGATTAAACCTGATTTCCCAAATACATAAGCACCGCTAAAGGTAAATTTCCCAGGAGTCTGTAAGGTGTAGGGTTCATATACATTGGTAACTCGAGGGTTGACGGGATGATCAGAAATCTGATTTGCATTGTTTTCAGTTGTTGTGTACAGGCTTTGGGAGAGTTCATCGTATAGTTCATACCAGGTATTTGATTCATAAGCTAATCCAAGTCTGAAAGCTTCTGTAACTTTTGCGATTGCTCCTAGCTGAAAAGAAAAGCCATTTCCGTAAGTGTACAAATCATTATTAAAGCGTAAATAAGATATGGTTTCTGTTGGTTCAAGATCATTAAAATTTTCTTCGTAAAAACTGCTTGATCTTCTGTAGTCAGTAACATGTACATTTAAATTAGCTCCCAGAAAAATCCTGTCTTTATATGACGTTGCTATGTTAAAACTTAGTTTGCTATTGTATCCTCGGGCGTAAATTTCGTTTTCCTGTATATAATTTCCTCCGGCAGGAACGTTGGTGTTGTACTGTATATTGTTAGCATCGTTTGGATTGGCTGGGAGTATTACTTTTCCATAAAATCCAAAATATGCTTGTTGTTTGTTGTAAGGCAAATCTCTATAGTCGGAACCGGTAATATCTCCTAAAGCTATTCCATTAGCATAATCTAAAAAATATCCGTCAATTGAGTTGCGTCGATTGACTCCTTTTGAAAAAACATTGTTATTAAAATTATTTGTATTTTCATAAGTGGCTCCAATTGCAATTTTTTTCCAGTTGTTATTTGGATTTTGGTCATTAAAAACAAAAATAGCACCCGCTTGATTTAGAATAAATGAATTTTTTTTGTCGCTGGTCTGTTCGCCAAAATAATCAGAGTTGTTTTTTATGTTTTGATTGCTAAAAGTAACCCCGACCTGATTGTTGTTAAATATTGCAGATCCTGCAGGATTCACGGATAAGGAAGATAAATCTCCGCCAACTGCTCCAAATGCACCTCCCATGGCTCTATAGCGTGCGGTTCCTGTTAAATTGTCCTGTGCATATCGCATAGCGTCTGAGACTTCTTGTGAATATGACACGCTAAAAGTTAGTCCTGATATAAGTAGGATAAATATTTTTTTCATTAGGATGAGTTTTAATAATATGTATTAGATAAACCGAAGAAAGAAATTGTTACCTTCTTCCGCCTCCGCCGTATGATCTTCCACCACCGCCGCCTCCAGACGATCTCATACTTCCTCCGCTATTACCGCTACTGTTGTATGAACGAGAAGAACTTGGTGCTGAATAACTTCTTGATGAGTTGTTATTATTGTAGCTTCTGGTTGTGGTGGTTGTGTTGTTTGATCTTCTGCTTGAATCATAACTGCTATTATTAGGAGTTGTGCTTCTTCTATTGGTAAAAGTAGGGCTGGATGTTCTGCCGTTCACAGTAGAACTTCTTCTGTAGTCAGAGAAACTATTTTGTCTGTTTGTATAACTTCTGTTAGTGGTGTAGTTTCTGCTAGAACTGTTGCTTCTGTTAGTGGTGTAATTTCTATTTGAATTGTAGCTTCTGTTTGTGGTGTAATTTCTGTTAGAAGTGTAATTTCTTCCGCCATAGTAAGCTGCAGATCCTCTTCTTCCATAGTTGTAAGAGTAGTTATTGTAACCGTATCCGTAACCAGGTCCCCAGTAGCCTGGATAGCCCCATCCGGCTCCCCAATATCCCGGGTATCCCCATCCGTATCCTGGATAACCCCAGTAGCCTCCATATCCTCCCCATCCGTAGTATGGGTAGCCAAAACCAAAACCAAATCCCATGGACCACATTGGGTCAGAATAAAAGTTAACAGATACTTCAGAATTGCTGCTTCCCCAGGAAGGATAAGCTGTAGCTGTAGAAGCGATTTGTGTGCTGTCGCTTTCTGCGTAGTTTCCATAACTGTCTACGTCTGTAAAGATTTCAGTTGGCAGATTTTCATCTTGCAGCGATCTGAAATAATCCTGATATTGGCTATTGGCAGCTGTAGTAGTTGATTGAGCGTAAGTACGGGTATTACCATAAACTCCGTCATTATCATTGTAAGAAGTATTTTGGTAAGAACCACACGATGTTAATAGAAAACTCAATAATCCAATTAGATAGAAATGAGTAGAGTTTTGTCGGAGAGAAATATTAGTTTTCATATCTGTGGTGTTTTTTATTGTTGCACATTACAAAAATAGTTAGTTTTGCGAAACTATTTAGTTAAAAAAAATAAAACAAAATTTGTGCCAAACTATTCAATATGAGTAAGAACCTCACTACAAGATCAGAAGATTATTCGAAATGGTATAACGAACTGGTTGTTAAAGCAGATTTAGCCGAAAATTCAGGAGTAAGAGGATGTATGGTAATTAAGCCATACGGATATGCTATTTGGGAAAAAATGCAGGCTGAGTTAGACAGGATGTTTAAAGAAACCGGACATCAAAATGCATATTTTCCTTTATTCGTGCCAAAAAGCATGTTTGAAGCCGAAGAGAAAAATGCAGAAGGATTTGCAAAAGAATGTGCTGTTGTAACGCATTACAGGTTGAAAAACGATGAAGCCAGACCGGGGAAATTAATGGTTGATCCGAATGCGAAACTGGAAGAAGAACTTATTGTTCGTCCAACCAGTGAGGCGATTATCTGGTCTACATATAAAGGTTGGGTACAGTCTTACAGAGATTTACCTTTGTTAATTAATCAATGGGCAAATGTGGTACGATGGGAAATGCGTACGCGTTTGTTTTTGAGAACTGCTGAATTCTTATGGCAGGAAGGACATACGGCTCATGCTACAAAAGCAGAAGCAATTGAAGAATCTGAAAAAATGATGAATGTCTATGCGGAATTTGCAGAAAACTTCATGGCGATTCCGGTTGTAAAAGGTTTTAAAACAGAAACAGAACGTTTTGCCGGGGCAGATGAGACTTATTGTATCGAGGCATTGATGCAGGACGGAAAAGCATTGCAGGCAGGAACTTCTCACTTTTTAGGTCAGAATTTTGCAAAAGCTTTTGATGTAAAGTTTGCTAACGCAGAAGGAAAACAAGAACATGTTTGGGGAACTTCCTGGGGGGTTTCGACCAGATTGATGGGGGCGTTGATTATGACACACTCAGATGATCAGGGATTGGTATTGCCTCCTAATTTAGCGCCAATACAGGTTGTTATTGTTCCGATTTATAAAACGGATGAGCAACTTGCTGAAATTACGGCAGCAGTTAATGAATTGACAGCTAAATTGAGAAAGCTTAAGATTTCGGTTAAATATGATGACAGAACAACTCAAAAACCAGGATTCAAATTTGCTGAATGGGAATTAAAAGGAGTTCCTGTTAGAATTGCCGTTGGACCAAAAGATTTAGAAAATGGAACTTTTGAAGTGGCAAGACGTGATAATTTGACAAAAGAGGTTGTTGCGAACGAAAAAATCGTTGAGCATATAAATAATCTTTTAGAGCAGATTCAAACTGATTTGTTTACAAAAGCATTAGATTATCGCAATACTCATATTACGGAAGTAAATAGTTTTGAGGAATTTAAAGAAGTGTTGAATGGTAAAGGTGGTTTTATTTCGGCTCATTGGGACGGAACAGCTGCAACTGAAGAAAAGATAAAAGATTTGACAAAAGCTACAATTCGTTGTATTCCTTTGGATGCTGTTGAAGAGGCGGGAACCTGTGTGTTTACTGGGAATTCTTCTTCTAAAAGAGTGCTTTTTGCTAAGGCATATTAAAAAAAAAATATTTTTTTTGTCTTAGCTATTGTGCAACTAAAAAATAGATGTATCTTTGCATCCGCAATAAAGAAGCACGGTCCGTTCGTCTATCGGTTAGGACGCCAGGTTTTCATCCTGGTAAGGGGGGTTCGATTCCCCCACGGACTACTTTTTTTCTGCAAATTAAGTTGTTTACTTGATATAATGGTCCGTTCGTCTATCGGTTAGGACGCCAGGTTTTCATCCTGGTAAGGGGGGTTCGATTCCCCCACGGACTACAAAAGATAGTTGTAAATAAGTTTTATGAAATAAAAATTGGTGTCTCGATTTTTGTTTTATTAGTTAAAACCAAAGTGATTGTTTTTTTTCAATTGTGGGAGGTTTTTCTTTTTTAACTAGTATTTATAATAATTATTACATCTAAAATTAAAAGAAATGGCAAATCATAAGTCAGCATTAAAAAGAATCAGAAGTAACGAAAAAAGAAGAGTTCTTAACAGATACCAACATAAAACTACTCGTAATGCCATTAAAGCGTTAAGATTAGCTACTGAAAAATCTGATGCAGTTTCTAAATTATCAACTGTAATCTCTATGATTGATAAATTAGCAAAAAAGAACATCATACACGATAACAAAGCTTCTAACCTGAAGTCTAAATTAACGAAACATGTTGCTAAATTGTAATTAATTGCAATTTCCTAAAATATATAAAAGTCCTCATTTTTGAGGACTTTTTTTGTTTTAATTAAGTTTAGATTGAAAAGCTATGTAAAAATATTTAGAAGAAATAAGACATCAGATTGACTTAATCACTAATTTTGCATTCTAAACTACATTTCAGATGAATACTCATTTGTTTAAAGAAAGCCCTTTCAGAACCATAATATCATTTCATAAACTAATTGAATCTTTTGAGGAAATAGCTTTGTCAGATGTTGATTATCGATCAAATTATGCAAAAGCAATTCTGAAAGAAATAGAACCTCTGCCTGAGTTTAGAACAGGAATTGAAGATTACAGGATTATTCAAAAAAATGAGAGTCTTATAAAAAACCTGTTGGCTGATTTGTTTCCGACTGCTTTAACGCATAACGAAATAAAAGCCGTTACAATTCCATTTCAGAATTTAACTTTCAATTATACGGAACGATTTAGGAAAATTTTGAGTAATGCAGGTTCAGAATTTGATATGGAAATCCGTGATTTTGATGAGCATCAATTTTATATTAATAATTGCTGTCTGATTTTAAGCAGTTATTATAAACAAAATATAGATTTTAATAAACCTTTTTTCTATGATATCCCGGATGAAAAAGGGGTAATCAGACACTATCGTATTTTGTATAATGCTGATTTTATTGAAATAATTCCAACTGAAAAATCAGTACAGCTTACGCAGGAAGATATCGATTTGCTTATAGATAATTATACTGATATTGAACTTTGGAAATCAAAATTCCCAGTAGGAAGCTGGATACTAAAAGGTTTTGGAATTGTTTCTTTATTTGATGCCACTACAGAAAATGCTATTTCGAATTTAAAAAGCAATTTGTTAAAACCTGATGATACTGTTACTCCAACAGAAATTATTGAATCTATTTTTATATCACTGTTTAAAATTCCGGGGTTAAAGTTTGGTTTTATAATTTATAATTCTGAAGAAGAAAAATTCAATACACCGGTTAAATTTGATAATCAAATGCACAGTTTTTTGCTTTTGGATAATCAGGAAGTAGATTGTAAAAATGCCTTTTTTGGATGCTCTTTTGAAAATTTACTCGAAAAAAAGGAACCTTTTGTAATTTCGAACGTTGAAAAATTTTCTAAGGAGCCAGGAAATGAAAAACTGGGACAGCATTTGCTTCGTCAAAATATTGGCAGTTGTATTTTTGCTCCAATTATTAAAAATGATCATTTTTTAGGGATCTTAGAAATTGTATCTCAAAATCGAAGAGAATTAAATAGTATAAACGCAACAAAACTCGAATTAATTTTGCCCTATCTGACTGATACGATAGATCGTTATAATACAGATATGCAGCATCAGGTAGAAGCTATTATTCAGCGTGAATATACCACGATCCATCCAAGTGTTTACTGGAAATTCAGAAAAGAATCTCAAAATTATTTTCAAAATAGCAATCATACAAAAGATTATATTTTTAAAGAGATTGTTTTTAAAAATGTATATCCTTTATATGGACAAATCGATATCAAAAGTTCTTCAGAGCATCGAAATGAAACCGTAAAAATCGATTTAAAAAATCAGCTTACGGCTCTTTTAGAGATTTTTAATAATCAGAAAACAAATTCAAATCTTGTTCTTTTGGAGCAACGAAAATTCGAATTGGAATCTCTTCGAACGGAGTTGGAATTTCCTTTAAAGGCAGATACAGAACAGCATATTCAGCGTTATATTGAAGAAGAAATTCATCCGATATTAAAAAATACAAAAGAGAACGCTAAAAATAAAAAGTTAGAAGAATTATATTTTGAAAGTCTGGATGAAAAAACAGGATTATTTTATCAGGAAAGAAAGAAATTTGATAATGCAATGTCTATTATCAATAAAAAATTAGCTTCTGTTCTGGATAAAAAGCAGCTTGAAGCTCAACAAATATATCCTCATTATTATGAACGTTTTAAAACGGACGGAGTAGAGCATAATTTGTATATAGGTGCCTCTATTTCGCCAGCAAAACCTTTTGATATGATGTATTTGCATAATCTGCGTTTATGGCAGCTGCAAACTTTGTGTGAAATGGAATTAGAACATCATCAGCTCAAGGAATCTCTTCCTTATGAACTGGATGTGACTTCTTTAATACTGGTTTTCAGTGCGCCGCTTTCGATTCGTTTCAGAATGGATGAAAAACGTTTTGATGTTGATGGGACTTATAATGCGAGATATGAAGTTGTTAAAAAACGAATTGATAAATCGAATATTAAAGGAACGAACGAACGCATTACAGAAAAAGAAAAAATTACGATTGTATACTCGCAAAATAGTGAAGAAGCAGAATACTTAAAATACATTAAATATCTGCAGCACAAAAAAATACTTGAACCTGCAATAGAGCAATTTGAGGTAGAAGATCTTCAGGGGGTTTCCGGTTTGAAGGCTATTCGTGTAAAAGTGATTAATAATACTGAAAACCCGTTGGTAAAAAAAATAACGTATCAGGATTTATTAGATGAGCTCAACTAAAAAAAGTTGAGCTTTTTCTTTAAATAGACTTGAAAGCAATAACAAATGCGATAACCGTAATGATAATTCCAACCATAAAAAAGTTGTATGCAATTCGGAGTAAATTATATTTTCGTTGTAAAACCAGACCTAAATAATACAGATCCTTAATCATTGTAGCGTATAAGTAATCACGGTCTTTCATCATTTCGTTCATTGCCCAATCATATTCATGTAAAGGCATTTTATAAAAATTTCCAAAAAACATTAAATTTACTTTTTTTGCTTCTACATCTTCACGTGTAAAAAAGCCTGATGTTACTTTTGGTCTTGTTGAAAGAATTGCAAAAATGATTGTGATTACACTGGACATGAGCATTATAAAAGTTGGAATAACTAAATGCGCATTTTTTGGACTATCTAATTTTGGAATAATAGACGAAAGCGCAATTGAAATAATAATCGCATTTACAGATAATAAAATATTGGCTTTACTGTCTGCAATGCCGCTTAATCGGGTGTGATTTCCAAGCGTGACACGAAACAAGGTATCAATACCGCGATCCGGTTTCTCAAGTTTCTCTTTCTTTTTATTGTCTTCTTCAATTGCTGTTGCTGCTTTTAACTCTTGTTTGTTTATTTTTTTTTGAATAAGAATTAGGTTTTTTTCTTTTAGAGGCTGCCATTTTCTCAATGCATAACCTGTGTAGAAGCGATGTTTGTTTAGCAGAAAGTTTAAATTTTCTTTTGTCCACTCTGAATTTGAAAAAGTAACCACGCCCGTGTTTTTAAGTTCTAAACGAAGCAATTCGCAGGTAGTAAAATATTCTGAACCCATAAGATGAGCATAATCAGCATCTTTAATAATTTTTTCTAAATGCGTTTTGGGTACATAGTCTTTAACAGTTGCCAAAATCAAGTTAGAAACACTGTTTATAAAATCATCAGATTCTCCATTTTCTTTTAAAAATTCTTGAGCAATTTTTACGCTTTCTTTTTCATGATTTTCAGAACCTTCGATATATCCTGTGTCATGAAACCATGCTGCAGTCAAAAGTGCTTTTTTATCGTCATCGCTTACTTCTTCTTTTTTGCAAAGCTCTTTTACAGCACTTACAACCGTTAAAGTATGGTTGAAATTATGATAAGAATATAAATTAGAAAGTTTATCTTTGAGTAAATTACTGACGAAATCTTCGGATTGTTCTATTAGATTCATAAAGAATATTTTATACCACTAAATTATGAAATTGTTTTTGGATAATCATTTTATTGCCAGGATTAAAAATTTTTCTTTAGCAATAATTACCGTTTTACTCATGATTTCGTGTGCGACCCATAAAGCGCAATACGGAAAAAATGTGAGTGCCAACGATACACAAAACGCAACTGACACCATAAAAATTGCACACACTTTTTATTTAGTTGGAGATGCCGGAAATGCTGATGAAGAACAGGCACAGCAAACTTTAGAACTGTTGCATCAAAAACTTAAAAAGTCAGGTAAAAAAGCGACTTTACTGTTTTTAGGAGACAACATTTATCCAAAAGGTTTTCCAGCAAAAGGTAATGCATCGGAGATTGCTTTGGCAGAAGAAAAACTTACCAATCAATTAAAATTAACAAAAGGATTCAAAGGAAAAACAATTATAATTCCTGGAAATCATGACTGGTACAATGGTATCAAAGGTCTTGAGCGTCAGGCTGATTTTGTGACTAAATATCTGAGTGATAAAAAAGCATTTTTGCCAAGAAAAGCCTGTCCAATTGAAGATGTAAAAATTGACAGCACTACAACATTGGTTACTGTTGACAGCGAATGGTTTTTGGAAGATTGGGATGATCATCCAACTATTAACGATAATTGTGATATTAAAACCAGAGAAGATTTTTTTGATGAGCTGGAAAGTATTTTAAATAAAAATCAGGAGAAAACAGTTGTTCTGGCTATTCATCATCCTTTAATGAGCAACGGATCTCACGGCGGACAATTTTCGTGGAAAAAACAATTATTTCCCTTAGAAAAAAAGATTCCGCTTCCGGTTATTGGGTCGTTTATCAATTTGTTGAGAAAAACTTCCGGTGCGAGTCCGCAGGATCTTCAAAATAAACAATATACTATTTATTCAAAACGAATAAAGACGTTACTTCAAAAACAGAAGAATGTAATTGTTGTTTCAGGACACGATCATAATCTGCAGTACATCAGTAAAGAAAATATCAATCAGATTATTAGCGGTGCCGGTTCAAAATCTGAAGCCGCAAGAGCTATAAATGCAACCGATTTTTCGTATGGAGGAAATGGTTATGCAACATTAACTTTATACAAAAGCGGTGATGCAAAAGTGGCTTTTTTTGGAAATGAAAATAATAAGGAGAAAAAGCTTTTTGAGCATGAGATTATAAAAGCAAAGGAAATTAACTGGGCTTCAAATATCCCAAATAATTTTCCGTCAACGATTAAAACTTCAATTTATTCGCCGGAAATGACCAGAAAAAGTTTGGTGCATAAATTTTTATTCGGAAATCATTACAGAAAATACTACAGCCTGCCAATTGAAGTTAAAACAGCTACAGTAGATACTTTAAAAGGAGGTTTGAAACCCATTCGCGAAGGCGGAGGGCATCAATCAATTTCGTTACGAATGTCTGATCCACAAGGAAGGGAATATATAATGCGGGCTATGAAAAAAAGTGCTACAGTTTTTTTACAGTCGGTTGCTTTTAAGGATCAGTATATTGTAAACGATTTTCAGAAAACCTATACGGAGGATTTTTTACTGGATTTTTATACTACTTCTCATCCGTATGCTTCTTTTGTAACAGCGAGTATGTCTGATCAGATAGGACTTTCGCATACTAATCCAATTTTATATTATATTCCGAAACAGGAAGGTTTGAAAGAGTTTAATTCAAACTTTGGAGACCAGCTGTATATGGTAGAGGAACGTCCGGCTGACAATCATCTGGATGCTAAAAATTTTGGAAATCCATCCAATATTATCAGTACAGACGATATGATGAAAAATCTTCATAAAGATGAAAAATACGCTGTAGACGAAAAAGAATACATTAAAGCACGTTTGTTTGATATGCTTATTGGCGATTGGGACAGGCATAGTGACCAATGGCGCTGGGGCGAATATAAAAAAGAGGATAAGATTATTTACAAACCAATTCCGCGTGACCGTGATCAGGCTTTCGTTAAGTACGACGGGGCTTTACTTTCGCTTTTAATGAATATTCCGGCACTTCGTCATATGCGTACTTTTAAAGGCAAAATTGATAATATAAAATGGCTTAACAGAGAGCCGTATCCAATGGATTTGGCCTTTTTAAGAACTGCCGAAGAAAAAGACTGGATTGCAGAAGCTAAATTTATTCAGGAAAATTTATCAGATGCTGATATTGATACTGCTTTTAAAAACATGCCAAGAGAAGTTCAGGATGAAACGGTTGAGGACATCAAAAAGAAATTAAAAAACAGAAAAAAAGATCTTCAAAAATATGCTTCAGAGTATTTTGATGTGCTAAGCAGAACCGTAATGTTGGCCGGAACTGATAAAAAAGATAAATTCGTTATCAATTATAATTCGGAAAAAAGTATTGAAATTCAGGTTTTCAGAATTAAAAAAGAGGGAGATGATTTGGTTTACACCAAAACAGTAACCGATGCTAAAACTAAAAATTTATGGATTTACGGACTTGATGATAATGATGTTTTTGAGGTAAAAGGAGATCAAAAATCAAAAATAAAGATTCGTTTAATAGGTGGTCAGAACAATGACACTTATACTGTTGAAAACGGTAAAAAGGTTATTGTGTATGATTTTAAATCAAAAGAAAACACTTATAATTTAGATTCAAAAACCAGAACCCAGCTTACAGATGATTATGATGTTAATTTATATAATTATGAAAAGCCAAAATACAATGTAATATCAGGTCTTCCAAACATTGGATTTAATCCGGATGATGGTGTAAAAGTTGGTTTCAATTTGAATTACACGGTTAATAATTTTAAACAGAATCCATACACACAGCGACATGTTTTAAATGGATTTTATTATTTTGCGACTGGGGGTTTAGAATTTAATTATGCGGCACATTTTCCGGGATTATTAGGGAAATGGGTTATTGATGTTGAATCTCAGTATACTACGCCGAATTTTGCGATGAATTATTTTGGATACGGAAATGAAACTGAAAACGATGATGAAGAATTCGGGATGGATTACAACAGAGTCCGCATCAGAAAGTTTACTGTTTCGGGGGCGATAAGACACGTTGGGCGTTTTGGAAGTGAATTTAGCATACAGCCAATTTTTCAGCGTTTGACAGTGGAAGAAACGGAAAATCGTTTTATTGACGTACCCGGTATTATAAATCCGAATGTGTTTAACGGTCAGACATACGGAGGCTTAAAAGCAAAATATGTGTTTAAAAATTCTGATTTTGTAGCAAAACCAACTCTGGGAATACATTTTATGATTTCGGGAATGTGGGTAACAAATTTAACTGAAACTAAGCAAAATTTCCCAACACTTGAAAGTGTTTTAGGATTTACACATAAAATTGATCATAACGGAAAATTAGTTTTAGCTACGTTACTAAAAGGGAAAGCAATTTTAAATAATAATTTTGACTTTTATCACGGAGCTTCTTTAGGTGGTGATACTGATTTACGCGGGTACAGAAATGAACGTTTTTTAGGAAATTCCTATTTCTCTCAAAGTAGTGATTTGCGTTTTAGTATTGGAAAAATCCATCGTACGGTTGCACCAATGTCATACGGTATTCTTGGAGGTTTTGACTACGGAAGGATCTGGCTTGACGGAGAAAACTCAAGAAAATGGCATCAGGATTATGGCGGCGGATTATGGCTGAATGCTATGAATTTATTAACTGCAAGAATCTCTTATTTCCAGTCTCCTGACGAACCTGGGAGAGTTGTTTTTGGAGCAGCGTATAGTTTTTAATTTTAAGAGGCTAAGGTTCTGAGTTGCTAAGATTTTAAGTTTTTTCTTTGTTACCCAGAATCTCAGCAACTTGGATTATTTTAGCTTAAATTCATAAACATTTCCACTTATTTTATCGGTCTTCTCGTCGGCGATAAGTAGGGTGTTGTTGTCTTTGAAAACGACAGCTTCTTTTTGTGAAAAATGATTTAGGTTTATTTCAGTCTGTGAACCTTTATCAAATAAATCTCCTTTAAAGCCTTTCAATAAAACAATTTTATCATGACTTAGTAATGCTACTTTTTTGCCGTCGGGACTAATAGTTGCACTGGTTAAAACACAATGATTGTAGTTGCTGCAGGTTTTAAATTCGCCTATTTTAACTGCTTTTTGAGTTCCTGAAGCATTTTTGATTTTGTAAATAAATACAGTTCCGTCAAAACCTTTGCTTCGGTTTTTGGTAAAAAGATAAAAAGAACCGTTATGTTCAAAGAAGCTTTCCACATCATAAAATAGTTCTCTTTTCTTTGGAGGAAATTCTTTTTGTTCCGGATAGGAGAATGAAATTTTATATTCAGCTAAAGCAGTATCTTTATTTAGTTGATTTTTGTTGACTTTATAAATGCATAAATCCCTGCGTTCGTTGTCATTATTTCCAAAATCGCCAATATAAATATTGCCGCTTTTATCTTTGGTAATATCTTCCCAGTCTACGTTTTTTGCATTTGAAACAGTGATTGTTCTGGATAGTTTTCCTTGTGAATTAATTGCATAAATAGCATTTTTATTACCACTGTCTTCCAGTGAGTAGATTGTATTGGTTTCTGGGAAATAAGTTATTCCTGAAACTTCTTTTAGTTTTTTAGGAAGCGAATAAAGTGTTTTTAAATCGGTATTAGATTGTTGCTGACAAGCTAATAAAGCAATAGAAACGGTTATTACAAAAGACTTTTTCATAAAAATTATTTTTTTAAACCAAATTGGTGTTTTTAAAATTACGTGTTATAAATTCGAAGGCCGCATGCATGATATGCCCCATTGATTTGGCATTTTTAAATTTCATATCATTAGTATAACGGTATAATTCCATTTTTAGCTGATTCAAATGTTCTTCTGTTGAAATGGTATCGTGGCACATTATATTCAATAACTTTTTAATTCTGTTTTCCGCAGAGTGGATGCGTTTTGCCAAAATGGCACGCTCTTCGTCTTTATACTGAAAAATGGAACGTTCCTCAAGTTTTTCCTTAATCAGTTTTATCATTGGGTAATTTTCCTTGAAAAACTGAGGGCGGTACACTTTAAAATTGCCTTCATAACATTGCTGGTCAAAATCAATCGGACGAATTTTATACACTACCTGATCAAAATCATGAATTGGGACAATTACATAATTATAGGCTCTCATGTCGCCCAATAGCCTAATCATACAGCGTTCGTTAAATTTTACAAACTCTTTTGCAATTTGTGCTTTTTCTGTTTCTGTACATTTATCTAATAAGGTATCCATAAAAACATCACCGGGAATTCCGATAATATGTTCTTCTATCAAAGTATTATTGTAAACCAGAAAGTTGATTTTATCCGGCGAGAGAATGTCTTCTAATTCCAGTCCGTAAATTCTCGAAGCATCTGCTTTTTTGATGTAAAAATGAACGTAATTGTCATTCAGGATATTTCGTACTTTAATTCGGAAAGGTTTTGAATTTCCAAAAGTACAATAGTCAATTGCATCAACATTGAGGTACTGAATAATTTCGCTGTTTCCATCAGAATGTAATAGCGAATATATTTTTTTCAGGTTCAGATCAATTTCATTTCTTTCAAATTCATTGTAATAAACCCTGATCCATAACGTATCAATATCATTTTTATCGTACACATTTATAGAGCCTGAAAAGCGCAATAAGTCGTCATAAAACACAGAAACTTTTGAGATTCGTTCGTATCTTTCTAAATAGCTTAAAAGTGATTGTGTTAAAGGGTAAGAAGGTTTTTTAAAAAGCATTAAAGGCTCGCTCATTTTCAATATCTTTAAATGCAAATTTACATTAATTTATATTTAGGAGTAACAAAATAAAAGTTGAAACGTCTTACTAAAAACTAAAACCGTATAAATTTGGAAACCATACTAACAATTGAGAATCTTCATAAAAGATATGGGCGAATTCAGGCCTTGAAAAATATATCTTTTGAAATACAAAAAGGACGCGTTTATGGTATTTTAGGACCAAACGGAAGCGGAAAATCTACTACCTTAGGAATTGTGCTGAATGTTGTTAATCGGACATCAGGAAGTTACAGTTGGTTTGGTGGAAAAATGCAAACTCACGAAGCTCTAAAAAAAGTGGGTGCTATTATAGAACGTCCTAATTTTTATCCGTACATGACAGCCGAAGAAAATCTCAAGCTGGTTTGCAAAATAAAAAGTATTGATTATTCTAAAATCGATGAAAAACTGAATTTAGTAGATTTGGCAGAAAGGAAGAATAGTAAATTCAGTACATTCTCATTAGGAATGAAACAGCGTCTGGCGATTGCTTCTGCACTCTTAAATGATCCGGAAATCTTAATTTTGGATGAGCCCACAAATGGTTTAGATCCTCAGGGAATTCATCAGATTAGGGATATTATCAAAAAAATTGCTTCGCAGGGAACCACCATTTTACTGGCTTCACATTTATTGGATGAAGTTGAAAAAGTTTGCTCACACGTTGTTGTTTTGCGAAAAGGGGAGATGCTTTATTCAGGTTCTGTTGACGGAATGTCGGCAAATGAAAGTTTTTTTGAAGTTCAGTGCGAGGATAATGAAGCTTTGAAAATTGTTTTAACTGAACATTCGGCTGTTGACAGGATTACTGAAGAAGACGGGAAAGTTTTGGTTTATTTAAAATCAGAATTATCAGCTTCAGAATTGAATTTGTTTTTGTTTTCTAAAAATATTGCCTTGAATCATTTAGTAAAACGCAAAAACAGTTTAGAAGCCCAATTTTTAGAATTAACCCAAAATGCAAGTCCCAAAAACAACTAAGCCATGAACAGACTTCTCTCTATAGAATTACAGAAAATCTGGAAAAATAAAGCCAGTAAAGTGTTAACTATAACTTATTTTATTTTGCTTTCATTTATAGCTTTGATAGCTTCAATAAAATTTGAAATTGGATTTTTTAAGTTAAATTTAGCCGAAATGGGAATTTTTAATTTTCCGTTTATCTGGCATCTTAATACTTATATTGCTGCCTGGCTTAAGTTTTTTCTGGCGATTGTAATTGTTTCTATGATGGCAAATGAGTATAGTTACGGTACTTTAAAACAAAATTTAATAGATGGTTTGAGCAAAAAAGAATTTGTATTGTCTAAATTTTTAACGGTTGTACTTTTTGCTTTGTGCTCTACTGTTTTTGTTTTTGTAATGAGTCTGATTTTAGGGCTTTGTTTTTCATCTTATACAGAATTTGGAATAATTATCACAGATTTGGACTATTTGTTAGCCTTTTTTGTAAAACTGACGGGTTTCTTTTCTTTCTGTTTGTTTTTGGGAATTTTAGTAAAACGGTCTGCTTTTGCATTAGGTTTTCTTTTGGTATGGCTTTTTGTTGAATCAATTATTAGAGGTTTTTTAGCCTTTTGGATTTTTCCTAACAGTAATGTTGATGAAAAAATTACACAGTTTCTGCCTTTAGAATCTATGTCAAATCTGATTGTCTTGCCATTTTCAAGGTTATCTGTTATACGAAATATTCAGAATCAAATAGGATACCAAGACAATATAGATTACAGTACCAATTACTTTTCAGTTTTAATAGTTTTAGTCTGGACATTCTTGTTTGCTTACTTTTCGTATAAAGTGTTGAAAAAAAGAGATTTGTAATTTTTTTAAGGCTGTAGTTTTTTTCGGATTTTTTGAATATATCCCGAGAAATAATTTTGTAAAAGGACGTAAAAAAATATTTTGATATAAAAAGTAATGCAAAAATTATTACTTTTAAAATATGTTAAAAAATATACTTTTATATCTTTCACTGCTATTACTGCCATTTTTGAGTTTTTCACAATTTAGTAAAACTCATTATATACCGCCTGTAGTGGCTTCGGATGAAGTGCCTGTAGGAGAGCAGTATATTTATATTTCGACTCCAAGCTTAACTCCGGTAAGTTTTAGTATAAACGAAATTGGCGGAGCAATTACCACCGGAACAGTTTCCAGAGATATACCTTATGTTTTTGATATTAATGCACACAATGATAGTCAATTAGTTTTGAATGAATCTGAGGTAAGCAGTGTTAAGTCTAACAAAGGTTATGTTATTGAAGCAGGAGATGTAGTTTATGCAACAGTTAGGGTTATTGACAGAACCGAAAATCAGGCAAGTGAAATAGTTTCTAAAGGTTTGGCTGCATTAGGTACTCAGTTTAGAATTAGTGGTTTTACAAATAAAGTAAACGAGGGGTACTCAGAGGTGCATTTGACATTTGCATCTGTTTTAGCAACTGAAAACAATACAATAGTCAATTTTAAAGACATCAAAAATGGGGCAATTTTGATTAATAATAGCATTACAGCTAACTCAACCTTTAGTATTACTTTAAACAGTGGAGAAAGCTATACTATTGCAGTGAAAGGCCCAACGAAGACTAATAATGACGCACTGATTGGAGCATTGATTACTTCAAATAAACCAATAGCTGTTAATTGTGGTTCGTTTGCAGGATCCAATGGGGAGTTAAGAACTAATATGGATTTAGGATTGGATCAAATTGTTTCCGCAGAAAGAACAGGAACTGATTATATTTTTATTAAAAGTACTGGCTCAGACAATGTAGAAAAAGTGATTTTAATTGCTCATGAAGATAATACCGAAATATTTTTAAATGGCTCATTAACCCCAAATTATATCATTAATGCTGGTGAATATGTTTCGCTTTTAGGTTCGGATTATAATCTTCAGGGAAATTTGTATGTACGTTCCAGTAAAAATATCTTTGCTTATCAGAGTGTCGGGGATGGTTCAAGAACCGATGAAGCCAATCAGGAAATGTTTTTTGTTCCGCCTTTAAGCTGTCAGACTCCAAAATCGATAGATAATATTCCTGCTATTGAATCTATAGGGAATCGTGTTTTTACCGGCAGAGTTGCAATTACAACTAAAAAAGGTTCAGCTTTAAGTTTTGTAATTGATAAGGTTGCTTATACTTTAGCTTCCCTGCGTCCGGAAGTAAAAGTTTTAGGGCCAACTTCTGTAACCGGAAATACAGAATATGAATGTTATGTTTTAACAGGTCTAAAAGGAAATGTATCTGTTTTTTCTACTTCTCAATTGTATTTAGCGGCATACGGTAGTGAGAACGCCGCAACATTTGGAGGGTATTACTCAGGTTTTACCTTTAAACCCGAAGTGAATTTTCAACCATTAAATTTAAACCAATCGAGTTGTGTTCCTAATGTTAGGCTTAATGTGAGTTCTGTTGCCGGATTTGATGTTTTTCAATGGTATTTTAATGATTTGGAAATTCCGGGAGCTAATTCAAATAGCTATTCACCAACACAACCGGGATATTATAAAGTAAAAGCTATATTATCAGCCTGTGGAACAGAATTTTTTTCGGATGAAATTCCCGTTAGCGATTGTCCTGCTGATATGGATAATGACAAAGTTAATGACAATATAGATTTGGATAATGATGGGGATGGAATAGCGAACTGTACCGAATCGTTTGGGAATCAGAGTGTCAATCTTTCTAATTTAAGTTCGAATGCTATTTCTGTTGGTACTTATACAAATTCCTTCACTGGCGCGATTACTACTTCAATGACAACGAGCAGTGTGCCTTTTTCAGGAACCTCTGATGGAAGTTTTGTTAGCGAAGTACCTGCTGGTAAAGAGAATTGGGTAAAATATACAATGACTTTTGCAAAGCCTGCTTCAGTTGGACTGGATTATATTTCAACAGGAAATAGTACTGATTTACTGAATTCTACTGCTGAGTATATTGTAAATTCCGAAACGAATAAAACGATAACCGTATTAAATCCAAACAATCAATTATTGATTGATACCAATTATGACGGTTTTTATGAAAGCGGTGTAACTGAATTTTCATCCTTTGAAATTCGTTTCAGACTTAATGGTGCTGTCCCATTAGCCGCTGGTACGGGAACTTTTAAATTTTTAACGAATCAGTCTAAAATGCTTAGTTTTAAGCATCAAAATCTTTCAGATGTAGCATCAAACAGAACATCATTAAAATTCTATTTGGTATGTGTTCCTAGGGATTCAGATAATGACGGGATTGAAGATCAGTTAGATTTGGACAGTGATAATGATGGTATTCCGGATACTGTTGAAGCGCAAGGTGTAAATTTAAAAGCGGTTTCAAATGCTGATGCAAATCATGATGGAATTGATGATGCTTATGGAAGCGGATTAGTGCCCTCGGATTTTGATAATGATGCTATTCCTGATTATATAGATTTGGATAGTGATAATGATGGAATTTATGATGTAACTGAGTCTGGGAGTAATGCTGCAGATGTAAATCGGGATGGTGTAATTGACGGAAATAATTTTGGTGCAAATGGATTGGCAAATTCAGTAGAAACTACTCCGGAAAGTGGAAAACTAAATTATAGTTTAACAGATACTGATTCAGACGGCATTTATAATCATACAGAGCTTGATAGTGATAATGATTTGTGTTCTGATGTTATAGAAGCGGGTTTCGGTGACAGTAATAATGATCGTATTTTGGGAGCAGTTTTTCCTCCAACGGTAAATAAAAATGGAGTGGTTACAAGTGGAACTGGTTATACAAGTCCAAATTTAAATTACACAATTGCCGCACCCATCATTATTGATAAACAACCGGAGAACAAATCGGTTTGTGAATTACAAAATACAGTTTTTACAGTCACAGCTGCTTTAGTCTCAGGTTACCAATGGCAGGTTTCTACTAATAATGGTGTCACGTGGAATGATTTGATTAATAATACAGCGTATTCAGGTGTAAATACATTGTCTCTGACGGTGTCAAACGTTTTAAAATCAATGAATACGTATCAATACAGAGTGTTCCTGAACAGAGCAGGAAATTCCTGCGGATTATATTCTAATGCTGCAACTTTGACAATACTAGCATTGCCAGCGGTTAGTTCACCGGTAACTTTAGTGCAATGTGACGATGATATAGACGGTATTTCTACATTTAACCTGACTCAGAAGAATAATGCTATTTCAGCTAATTCAGCACTGGAAAAATTTAGTTATTACACTACTTTAGCAGCAGCAGAATCAAAAGATAACTCCTTCTTAATTGGAGATCCTTTAACTTATATTAGTTCAGACAAAACAATTTATGTGCGTATAGAAAATGCAAATGACTGTTTTAGCGTTTCACAATTGAGGCTTGTAGTATCTGTGACTCAAATTCCGAATAGTTTTAAAATTGCAGATTTTCAACTTTGTGATGATTTTATAAATGATGTTAGTACAGATACAGATGGTATTTCAGGTTTTGACTTTAGTAATGTAACGCAGCAAATTAAAAATACACTTCCTGCTCCTGTATCAAATTATGTTGTGAGTTATTATAAAAATGAGATTGATTTTCTGGCTGAAACTGATGCTCTCGGAAATTCATTGGCGATTGCAGATATTTCAAATTATCGAAATATTGGATATCCAAATAATCAAAAAATATGGGCAAGGGTCGAAAATTTCGTGTCTAATGATTGTTTTGGGTTTACAACTTTTAATTTAATAGTTAATCCATTTCCAAATATAGATTTGAATATTGATGGAATAGAAAATGAAATTGTGTGTAATAATTTACCTGAATTTATGGTAAAGCTTGAAGCTGGGATTAATGACGGTACACCAATAAATAATTATACCTATCAGTGGTATTTGGATGGAAATACAATTTTGGGAGCGACAACTTATTCGATAGAAGTAAATAAAGCAGGAATCTACACTGTTGAGGTAAAAAATACAAATAATTGTTCCAGAACCCGAACGATTAAAGTTGTGGCATCAGATATTGCGGGAATTTCAGCTGTTGAAATTAAAGATTTAAGCGAGAATAATTCGGTAATGGTAAATGTAACCGGTCCGGGAAATTATGTTTATAGTATGACGGGCTTAAAAGATTCTTATGTAGATTCAAATCTGTTTGTAAATGTTGATGTAGGTTTTCATACCATTTACATCAAAGATTTAAATGGATGTGGAATTATAGAAAAAAGAATTGCGGTGCTTGGAGCTCCAAAATTTTTCACTCCAAATGGAGATGGTCATAATGACACCTGGAATGTAAAAGGTGTAAGTGCAGAATTTTATTCAAAATCAATCCTTTATATTTTTGATAGATATGGAAAACTGATTAACCAGATTTCGCCTTTTGGTTCGGGCTGGGATGGAACATTTCAAGGAAGTCCAATGCCTGCTGACGATTACTGGTATACGGCAAAATTTGAAAATGGACGTGAAGCAAAAGGGCATTTTAGTTTGAAAAGATAATTTTTCAAATTCCAATTTTCAAATTCCAATTTTCAAATTCCAATAAAAATTTCTTAAAAAAAAGAATCCCAAACTCCATGATTGGAATTTGGGATTTCTATATTGAAATTTAAATCTTTTAGATTTTAAATCTTTTTCTATCAGTTTCAGTCAAATAGATTTTTCTTAAACGAATAGATTTTGGAGTAACCTCTACATATTCATCTTTTTGAATGTATTCTAAAGCTTCTTCTAATGAGAAAATGATTGGCGGGATGATTCTCGCTTTTTCATCATTTCCGGATGAACGAACGTTAGATTGTTTTTTCTCTTTCGTTACGTTTACACACATATCATCACCACGAGAGTTTTCTCCAATTACCTGACCTTCGTAAATTTCAGCATTTGGTTCAACAAAAAACTTACCACGGTCTTGTAATTTATCGATAGAGTAAGGAATAGCTTTTCCTTTTTCCATAGAAATCAATGAACCTTTGTTACGTCCTGCAATTTCACCTTTGTAAGGCTCATATCCAATGAAACGGTGTGACATAATCGCTTCACCGGCAGTAGCAGTAAGTAACTGATTACGTAATCCAATAATTCCACGAGATGGAATATTAAATTTAATAATCATACGCTCACCCTTAGTTTCCATACTTAACATTTCACCTTTACGAAGTGTAACAAATTCAACAGCTCTTCCAGAAAGATTTTCTGGTAAGTCGATTGTTAATTCTTCAATTGGCTCACATTTTTTACCATCAATCTCTTTAATGATAACTTGCGGCTGACCAATTTGTAATTCGTAACCTTCTCTTCTCATTGTTTCAATAAGAACAGATAAGTGAAGTACACCACGACCAAAAACCATGAATTTATCAGCAGAATCAGTTTCACCTAACTTCATCGCTAAGTTTTTCTCTAATTCTTTTGTTAAACGCTCTCTAATATGACGAGAAGTTACAAATTTACCCTCTTTACCAAAGAAAGGAGAGTCATTGATCGTAAATAACATACTCATTGTAGGCTCATCGATAGCAATAGATGCTAATCCTTCAGGATTTTCGTGATCAGATATTGTATCTCCAATTTCAAAACCTTCAATACCTACAACAGCACAAATATCTCCAGCAATTACTTCTGTAACTTTTTTACGTCCAAGACCTTCAAAAGTATGTAATTCTTTAATTCTTGATTTTGTTACAGTACCGTCTCTTTTTACCAAAGATATTGCCATACCTTCTTTTAAAATACCTCTTTCTAAACGACCAATAGCGATACGCCCAGTAAATGCAGAGAAATCTAAAGATGTAATCAACATTTGAGGATTACCTTCTGATACTTTAGGAGCTGGTACATTTTCAACAACCATATCCAATAATGCTTCCACATTATCAGTTACGTTTTCCCAATGATCAGACATCCAGTTGTTTTTTGCAGAACCATAAACTGTTGGAAAATCCAACTGCCATTCTTCAGCACCTAATTCAAACATTAAGTCAAAAACTTTTTCGTGAACTTCTTCAGGAGTACAGTTTTCTTTATCAACTTTGTTGATAACTACACAAGGCTTAAGACCTAAATCAATAGCTTTTTGTAATACGAAACGAGTTTGTGGCATCGGACCTTCAAATGCATCCACTAGCAAACATACACCATCGGCCATGTTCAACACACGTTCTACTTCACCTCCAAAATCGGCGTGACCAGGAGTATCAATAATATTGATTTTTGTCCCTTTGTACTGAACAGAAACGTTTTTAGAAGTAATGGTAATACCTCTCTCACGCTCTAAATCGTTATTATCAAGAATTAAATCACCTGTGTTTTCGTTTTCACGAAATAATTGACAGTGATACATAATTTTATCAACCAAAGTGGTTTTACCGTGATCGACGTGGGCAATAATTGCAATGTTTCTAATAGATTCCATCTGTGATTTTTAATGGGCGCAAAGGTACACTTTATTTTTTAATAAAAAACGTTTTGAAGATAGTTTACGTAATGCCAACGAATTAGTTTAACGAAATAGTAATAATACGATAGATTTTAAAGCATTTCTATTTGTTTCAATCTGGTTTATTTGTCTATATTTGAGTAATGAAAAGTAAACGCAAACAGATTACGCTGATATACATTGTCATTTCGTTATTTATGGCTATCTTATGTCATAAATTTCTAGTTTACTACGCTTTAAAAACTGAATTGTTTTATTACAGTTTTGTAAAAGACATCTTTTTTATACTTTTTACAGGTGTTATTTTTAATTATATTTTATCAAAAAATGAAAGCAGAAATGTTTCCATTTTAAAAAAAATGCAATTTACGAATGAAGAGATTAAAGAATCTAATGAAAAGTATGATATCGTTTCAAAAGCTACCAGTGATACAATATGGGATTGGAGAATTCAGGAGGATTACATTACCTGGAATAGAGGGATCGAAAATGTTTTTGGGTATAAACAGCAAGATGTAGGAATGACTTCGAAATGGTGGTTTGATAAAATTCACCCTGAAGATAGTATCAGAATGTCTGTTAAACTATATTCTTTTATTGAGCAGAAAACCGAAAAGTGGCAGGATCAATATCGGTTCAGATGTGCAGATGGAACTTATAAGTATGTTTTAGACAGAGGCTTTCTTTTAAAAGATGAAAATGGCAAGGCAGTCCGGATGATTGGTGCTATTCAGGATATTTCAAAACAAAAAGCAGAGGAGCAGAGACTTAAATTATTAGAAACTGTAATTACGCAATCTAAAGATTCTATTTTAATTACCGAGGCAAATTCTATAGATGGTAAAATTCCGAGAATTGTTTACGTAAATCCTGCTTTTTCTAAAATGTCAGGCTACGAATCCGATGAAATACTAGGGCAGTCACCAAATGTTTTTAAAGGGCCTAATTCGGATTCAGAAGCATTGAAAAAAGTATTAAAAGCAATCAGAGAAGAAAAAGAATGCTTGATTGAAACCATAAGCTATAGTAAAGACAAAAAGGAGTATTGGGTTCGTTTTTCAATGATTCCGATTTTTAATTCAGAAGGTGTTTTGTCTCATTGGATATCTATTCAGCAGGATATTACGGAAGAGAAAAAATTAGAAACAGAAAAAGAGCATTTAATTCGTGAATTGACCCAAAATAATAAAGATTTAAAGCAGTTTTCTTATATAACTTCGCATAATCTAAGAGCTCCGTTATCTAATTTGATGGGATTGCTAAATTTAATAGAGGATATTTCAATTGAAAATCCTGAATTAGAAGAAATATTAAGTGGCTTTTATAAGTCTACAAATCTCCTTAATGAAACGATTAATGATTTAGTAAAAGTTATCATTATAAAAGATAATCCTTCTATACAAAAAGAAATGGTTACTTTAAGTGAAGTTTTTGAAAATGTATTTGGTCAGTTATCCTTTCAAATAGAGATACATAAGCCAATAATAAAACTTAAGTTAGATAAAGTTCCTTTACTTAATACTAATAAGGCGTATATTGAAAGTATATTACTAAATTTGTTGACGAATTCGATAAAATATAAATCAGAGAATAGAAAATTAAAAATCTCTATAACTGCTGAACAGATTGATCAGAGAGTTTTTCTAACTTTTACTGATAACGGAATCGGTATTGATTTAGAAAGAAACGCTGATAAAGTTTTCGGATTGTATCAAAGGTTTCATAATTATCCAGATAGTAAAGGTCTTGGTTTATATCTTGTAAAATCTCAGGTTGAGACTATGGGAGGAACAATTAGTGTTGAGAGTGAGGTAAACAAAGGAACCTCATTTATCATAACATTTAAAAATTAAGTTATGTTGGAACAAATTTTATGTATTGATGATGATCCTATTACATTGATGCTGTCTAAAAAAGTAATTGCAAGATCTGGTTTTTCTGATGAAATCATTACAGCTCAAAACGGTGAAGAAGCGTTGTCGTATTTCAATACTTTAAAATATAGTAAAGAGCAGCCGGTAAAAAAACCGCAATTAATTTTTTTGGATTTAAACATGCCGGTCATGGGAGGATGGGAGTTTTTGGATCATTTTACATTATCGGATTACGATGAATTTAATTCAATAAATGTTATTGTTTTGTCCTCTACCATTAATCCTGAAGATCTGGCTAAGGCAAAAAAATATCCTATTATTCTTGACTTTCTTTCTAAGCCAATAACCTTGCAAATGATTGAATATCTGAAAAATAAAATAGAACTATAAAAAAACGGCAATTATAAATGTAATTGCCGTTTTTTGTTTTAAGTAAGTAATAGAAAATGAATGCCTTCTTAGTTTTTTTCTTCTTTATTGAAATATACTAAGTAGTAATACATTTGTTTTTCTTCATCCCAGCCTTTTTCAACAAATTTCTCAGCGCTTTCAGGATTGATAAAATCCATTTTAATCTGAATATGAGTATCCAGATTAATAACGTTTTTAATCGATTTTCTGGCGTCAGAAACTGCTGCGTTTGCAATAGGGAATGAGGTTACATCTTCGATGCTGTATTTTTCTCCTTTATCAACTTTATAGTTTTTAAATTCAGGAATTAAGTCCGGATTGTCTAATACTTCATTCAGGAAATTTTGTTCTTCAAACTGATCATTTTTAGCAAAATAATTCACAGATCGGTTCATGAACATTACTTCCTCTTTCTTGTCTTCTGCTGGTAAAACCACGTCTTTTGCGAAGTTTTGACAGAATTTTAAATATTTTTTTGTGATGAAATTTTCATCTTCAAAAGCATCAACAGATAAAAAGTGTTCTAGCCAGTAACGCGCATCGTAACGGTTGCTGTCTACAGTTAGAATTTTGTATCCTTCTTCTTTTTTATAGTTAAAAATCAAACATCCTTTATCTAATTTGCTAAGGTTGATTCCCTGTTGCAAAATCATTTCAAGATTACTGTCTTTTTCTTCAAACTGTAAAAAGTCGGCTTGTAATTCGCTTTTAAAAATTCCGATGGCATCCACAACATTATTGTCGATACTCAAATTCGTTAAATAAGTAACATAAACCTCTCCGTTTTTAATATGCGGATGATTCGACTGCTCGAATAAATGCGTAGTAATTTTTTTTGAAATCTCCTGTAAATTGCCCGGATTGGTAAAAATCTCCGTAGCATATTTAAACATGTCGTTGTAATCTAAATCAACTTCGTGTGCAAACTGATAATAGTTTTCTTCTTTCTCTCTAAAAGGCTTAAAAAAGTATTCTTTTATCAAAGGCACGATTTCATCATTTAAATTAAAAGGCTGTTCTGATAAAAAAATCGCTTCGTTTCGGCTTTTGTTTCCTACGCGGTGTATCGCAAGCGTCTCGATGTGGGTGTTGAATAAGTTGATCATGTTTAAAGGTGCTGAGGTTCTAAGTTGCTAAGATTCTGAGTTTTTTAGTTTCTGTCTTTCAATTTTTTGATAAATGAAACTAACATTCTTTCGACTTCTCGGCTGTCCTCGTATAAGTTATTAAATTCGTGTTCATTCAGATAAGTTATATTTTTTGCAATTTCTAATTGAGTTTGCATTTCAAATAAAGAACCTACTGAAATATTTAAAAAGCGTAAAAAATCTTTATTGCTTTCTCTTCCAGATCCTTCAGCAATATTACTTGGAATAGAAATGGAACATCGTCTAATTTGTGAAGTTAACCCGAAGATTTCTTCTTTTGGAAAATTATTTGTTGAAGAATAGATTTTGGTAGTTAAGGACATTGATTTTTGCCAGATAAGCAGACTTCTAAAATTACTCATTTTTATATTTTTAGTTCATTAAATATAAAAATAAGAAAAAACTTTCAAAAAAAACACACCTTAGTGACTCAGCATCTCAGAACCTTAGTAACTTTTTCTCTAATTCCAATTCTCCTCAAAACCAAAATCTTCAAAGCTGTCGTCTCCTTCAAACATGTCAAGATCGTCTTCGTCTAAGTCATCTTCAAATTCGCCGTAGATATCATCGTGCATATCGGCTTCAAAGTTTTTTTCACCTGAATCATCAGGCATTTCTCCGTGAGAGAATAAAGTTTCAGGATATGGTGCGCCTGCAATTTGGTCTTCAATAGCGGCCAGTTCTACAAGGAAAGTCCACATATTAATAAAATCATAAACGTAGATGATCTTCGTGTTTTCTTTGTCTAAGATAGAAGATAATGGATAATCACTCATAGTTCGCTGTTCGCCGGGAACGTCTCCGGTATCAAAAAGCGGAATTTCATCTTCCTGATTCCAGGTTTCGTCGCAAGTGTAAAACGAAGCCACTTCCATTCCGTCAAAACCAAAAGCGTTGAAGATTGCATTGTGTAAATCCTCAAGAGTGTCGTCTTCAAGAATTGCAATGTCTCTAAAAATATCTTCTTCGGCGTCCAGAATTACTCTAAATTTATAAACCATAATCTTTGTATTTTTTGAAAAGCCAAAGGTAAAATATAAATTATGATTTATGAATTAGTAATTACGATTTGTTGAAAACATTTTATTGTAATGAGTTTTTTATGTAGTATGTTATTTCTGGCAAAAAAATCATTTACGACTTAATCGTTTTCTGATTTTGTGATAATGTTTATGATAAGTGCTATGACTTGGGTAGCTTCTGCTTGATGTCATGTTGTTGAAAATTAGAGCAGTAAAAAGCAAAATCAAAACGCCAATTAGTACAGGTGAAAGTACATACATATACCCCAGATCTTTTATTTTATCTGAACCAATAATTGCAATAAGAGCCGTAGCACCTCCCGGTGGATGTAAAGTTTTGGTAATCTGCATTAAAATAATCGCCAGTGAAACAGCAAGAGGAGCCGCAATCCAGATAATATCGGGAGCTAATTTGTGAACGGTAACTCCAATAAATGCCGAAACTAAGTGTCCTCCAACTAAATTTCGGGGCTGTGAGAACGGGCTCTGAATAATTCCGTAAACCAGAACGCTCGATGCTCCAAAAGAACCTATTAAATAAACAGCATCATTTCCTGAAAAATGTATTGATTGAATATAAGCAAGGATTCCAATACCGGCAAATGATCCTAAAAAAGACCAAAAATGTTCTTTATAATCTACTAAAGTTTCTTTGTAGAGGATGTATCTCGTTTTGCGATATCCTCTTTTTATTTTTTGAACAGGCATACCTTTCTATTTTAATAAACCAGAAGAATAACTGTAAACCGTATAGGGATAAATCATTTTTGCAGTATATTTCGAAATCAGACAAACTACAAGAATTGGTAAAAACAAGGTGTAATCGTTTGTAAGTCCGCATACTAAAAATATTGCAGTAAAAGGTGCGTGGATACTGGCGCTTAACACTGCCGCCATTCC
Organism: Flavobacterium pectinovorum; assembly: GCF_022802975.1. Taxonomy (GTDB): domain Bacteria; phylum Bacteroidota; class Bacteroidia; order Flavobacteriales; family Flavobacteriaceae; genus Flavobacterium; species Flavobacterium pectinovorum_B. The sequence goes on along the minus strand of NZ_JAFEVZ010000004.1, from coordinate 327,508 downwards.
GATAATCATAAAGTTAACAGGGATTACATGCACTTCAAAAAAAGTATTTAAAACAGAAGCCAGTAATAATCCTAAAAAAGCACCAATAAAAAGACTTGGTGCAAAAACGCCTCCATCACCGCCTGAAGCTAGCGTTATGGAAGTGACAATTGGCTTAAGAAGTAGTATGCCAATAAAAGTTATGGCTAAAGTAAATGTCATGATTTGATTAGGAGCAATGAAACTGGTTTTAATAGCATGATACCCTTCACCATATAATTGTGGAAAAATAAACAGCGAGATGCTTAAAACAGCTGATCCTATTATAATTTTATAATAATGAGTATCAATTTTTCCGAATTGAGATTTAAAAAACAAAACACAGCGGGTTAGATAAACAGAATTCATACCGGCCAAAATTCCCAGAAGAATAAAATACGGAATTGCTTTTAAATGCCAGGTCGTAATTGAAATTGCAAACAAAGGTTCTTCTTTTAGAATAGAAAGTAATCCGAAAGCAATTGAAACCGCTATTACATTTGAAATGATAAAGGCTCGGGTCACTTTTCTTGAAATGACTTCCAAAGCGAATAAAATTCCGGCAATTGGACTGCTGAATAAAGCCGTAACTCCGGCCGCAACACCCGCACAAATTAATTCGGTTTTGTATTGACGGAAAACATTTTCTTTTTCGTGCGCTACAGAGCCAATTGTTGCTGTGGCAACTACGGTAGAAACTTCGATTCCGGTTGAACCTCCAAAAATAACTGTCAATAAACCGTTTATAAAATGTGACGGAATTTTATATGAAGGTAAATTTTTTGATTTTGAACCGGTACTTTCAAAAACCTCCTTAATTCCTTTGTTTTCTTTTTTCTTAAAAATATATTGCCTTAGGAAATAAATTACGGATAATCCAAAAACCGGAAAAATGATATAAAAAATTGGATTTACCGATACTTCATGAAAGAAGATTTCTTCGTAATATTCGGTTATTTTTTTTAGTGAAATTCCGAGAAAGGCAGAAAGAAAGCCAATTAAGATAGAAACAATAACTAATTTTCGGAATTTAATAAATTGATGATTTTTTTTGATTTGCGCCGTTTTGTTCATCAGAAAGTAAATTTGTAGACCGCAGGATTTTATTTGCGATTTCACAAAATTAGACAATCAAATCTGTTTTTTAATAATAAACTGTCTTTTTAATTTGTTAAAGTTGATAAAACAAGAAAATTCTTTCAGTATGTTTTTGTAAATATTGCGATGTAAATGAATCCCGAAAAGTTTTCTTTTTGTATAGAATTGCCTTTCAGTTTTAGCACGGTTTTTTCTAGTAAATCTTTATTTTAGAGTGTTAAAATTGATGTAAGCAGGGAAATTTGTTCAAGGTTTGATTTTGCCGCAAAGGACCTAAGGCACAAAGATTTTTTATTTAAAGCAATGATTAGAAATGCAGTTTGTCATTTGAAATGACAAAAAATGAGAAAATCTTTGAACCTTTGTAACTTTAACCCTTTGTTTCTTATTTATCTCTCATAAAACTCAATTGGCAATAAATCAGGGTCAGCGATAAAAGTAAATCGTTTTTGAGTGGTTTCATCAATTCTTATCGGTTCTGATTCGATCTTTTTTGTATTCAAAAAAGATACGGTCTCATCTAAATTAATGACTTCAAAAGCCAAATGACGCAAACCAACAGCTTCAGGTCTTGACGGTCTCTTTGGTGGGTTTGGGAACGAAAATAATTCGACAATATAAACGCCATTTAAAGCCAGATCTAATTTATACGACTGACGTTCTTCGCGATAGATTTCTCTGACAACAGTTAATCCTAAAACTTCGGTATAAAAAGTTTTAGATTTTTCGTAATCAGAACATAAAATGGCGATATGATGAACTTTGTTTAAGGTAAGCATTATGTGTTTGATTCAGGTTCCTGATTTAATTTACGAATAACTTTTGCGGGATTTCCAACAGCTAATGAATTCTCCGGAATGTCTTTTGTAACGACAGATCCAGCGCCAACAACACAACCTTTGCCAATCGTAACTCCCGGACAAATAACCGAGTTTCCGCCAATCCAGCAATCGTCTCCAATGGTAACCGGATACGCATTTTCGAGTGTTTTTCTTAATTCAGCATCAAGTGGATGACTTGCAGTATAGATTTGAACATTGGGTGCAATAAAAACATTTGAGCCAATAATTACCGGAGCGCAGTCTAAAACAACACAATTTACATTAAAATAAACGTTTTCTCCACAAAAAATATTATATCCGTAATCGCAGTGAAATGGTGGTTCGACATAAAAGCCGGCTTTGGCGTTCGGAATCAGTTCTTTTAAAATTTCTTTTGCTTTTTTGGTAACTCGATATTCTTTTACATTCAAAGTATGAAGTAAGTTTTTTGCGGCGCGACGACCTTTTACTAATTCCGGATCAAAGGCATTGTAGTATTCGCCGGAAATCATTTTTTCTTTTTCTGTTTTCATACCTTTTATTTTTAATCTATTTTATTTGATATTATTTTCTTTCAGAATTTTGTCTAAAGACTCGCTTCCCCAGCCTTCATTCATACTTTTGTTTTTCTTCCTAGTTTCAAGGATTCTTTTATTAATAGAGATATCTTTAAAGGCAATTAATGTTTCTGAAATTTGTAAATAAACATGGGGATTATCGTCTTTTAGCATTCTTTTAAAAAGGGGTTCAATAAAGATTTTGTCTTTAAATTCTAAAATTTTACTACAATACATTTCAAAATCATTAACATCTGTATTAATAATTTTATTTGTGATTATGCTGTAAGCTGTAGTTTTGTCATTCAAAAGAATAAAGTTTAACATTGTTTCATCTAAACTTTCACTTATCATATCGTTGTTAGTTTTTAGAATAGTTTCTGAGTTTATAGTTTGATAATTTTCTACTAATTTTTTATTAGTAAATTCGTATGTCTTAGATTTATTTAACCCTAATAGATACTTGAAACCCTCCATAGTAATAAGATTTTCTTCTTCCCATATTTTCCATAATAAATCATCATAAATTTTAGATTTATTTGCTAAAATTGCTTCATAAACAAAATGAATATGATATTTTTTAATGTTTTGATGTTTGACTTTTGTGAATGGAATTTTCAATAATTCTAGAGACTTCTGATTTTTATATGTTGCAATTGCTGTGTACAATTGCAGCCACTCACCATCATAATGGTCATCATTTAAAGTTAGGTTTAAGTTTTTTTCAAGCAGTGGTAAAAAGTCGGAATCAGGAAAATTTTGGATTGCTTTGTAAGTATAGAAATAACCGCTGTTACTATCGTTGTTTTTTAAAATCAAATTTATATCACTTTCTTTTTTATATTTTGCTAATGTAACTAAGGCAGTTTGATTGTTTTGTTTTATTACCAACTCACGAATTTTTGGATAAAGAAATTCTGTAGGGGACGCATTTTGGATAGCTCTAAATCTTGAATCCAGATTGTTTTCTCTATAAATTAAAAGACTATCAAGTATTACGAATTCCTTTTTATTCAATTTTTTTATATCGGTGTCAACATATTCCGGAGTAATAAGATTGATGAAAAAATCACCAACTTTTTCTTGAGATTTTATACAGCCAAATAGAGTTTCTATTGGTGTGTCATCTGTGATGTGTTTTTTTACAATTGAAAATAAGTCAGCTTCTTTATAATTTGATAATGCCCAGAACGAATAACATCTTACAACGCCGTTTGCATGATTAGTAAGGGCTTTCAATTCTTCTATTGAGGCATTTTTTTTTAAGTTTTCAAAATTCTCATATTGTTTTGGTTTTTTTCCTGACGAATAAACAGCTGATCCCATTAGAATATTAATTTTTTCTATTCTTAGGACTATGGCGGTTGTTTTTTTAGATAATTTTGATGTTTCAAAATTATTTTTTTTAACACAACCAAAAATAAAAACTGCTAAAAGAGATAAAAGGAATGAGAATTTGAAAACAGATTTATTCATTTGGAATGATTTAATTTAATGTGATACCTCTTCTTAATTAAATTTAAAATTTCTTCTTAGCGATTTTCTCATGTATTTTTACAGTTTCCTGCAAAGCAGCAGTTGCATACCAAGGTGTTAATTCGGCTTCAAGTAATTTTGCCTCAATTGCGGGATCGGTATCCACAAGTGCTTTTGCTTCGTCTATGGTTTCTACATTAAAAATATAAATGCCTCGATAATTTCTCTCGTTTTTCATAAAAGGCCCTGCGACAACCAGCTTTCCTTCTTTGGCTAATTTATTGATGTTTGCCATGTGGCCTTCAAATAATTTCTTGCTTTCCTCTTTGGAAATCGTTGTGTTGGTTCCCGATTTTAAAAGGCAGAAAACATATTTTTTCATTCCGTATTCGTCGGCTTGAAGTGATTTTGCTAATGTCTCATCATATCTTTTTTCTGTTTCCTGTGAAAATCCCATGGAGCAAAGTAAAAGAAACATTATTAGAATTGATTTTTTCATTTTTAGCGGTGTTGATTATTATTTATTTAGCATTTTGTTATTTATCAGTTCCAAATTCCTAATAGAATTTACAGGCACAATTTTGATATTAGCGTTTCCTTCTGATAGATAAAAATAATAAGCAGTATTAGACCCAATTATATAAACATTTTCAGATTTTTCATCACTATAATTCAGTTTGTAAGTATATTCTATATTATTGTTTTTTATATTCTCGGAAGTAAATTTTCCATCAGCAAGTCCATACCCGAGGAAAATAGATATTAAAAAAAAGCTGAGTGATTCGATTGCAATATTATTATAATAACCTAATCTTTCATTTTCTGATAATTCAGTTTTAATGGTCGTCGATCCAAAAAGCTTGTGCAGCCTTTTTTTGTCTTCGTTTTTTAGCAAAATTTGTGGAAGTTTAGAGTAAAAAATAAAAAGGACTACTATAAAAATAAAAATCAGTGGATGATAAGTAATCATAGCAATTGGACTTATCAAAATGTCCATGACAGATGAATATCTAATAATATTTATTCCAATTTGATAATAGAATATACTTTCTTTAACTATTCCTAATATGACAAGAAAAAGGTAGCCTAACGGAAGTAAATTTTGTATTTTATTGATGTTTTTCATCTGTACCTGTCTATTTAATTTTTAATGTTACAAAAGCTTCTTTAAAATTACAATCTGCCCTAAATGATACACATCGTGCTGTATAATTCCGTGAAGGTGTTCGTAATAGGTGTGATTATTATTAACGTATATTTTTGCTAAATCAGCATCATTAAAATCTTCAAGAAAAGCATTCCAGGCTTCTTGTGATTTAGCCAGATTTTGAAGCGATTGTTCCCAGGCGGCTTCAGAAGGATCTAAAACAGGTACAAAATAATTATGGTCAGGAGTCGTGATTACTTCTCCCTGCACACGTTTTAAAATGTTTCTTCTCCATTGGATAAGATGATTGACAATTTCCCAAATCGTATTAAGATTAGGGGTGGTTTTTTTATAAGCCTGCTCTGCGGTTACATCTGCTAAAGTATTTGTCAAGTTGACTTCCAGCCACGGATTTCCATTATAAATGGACTGATACAGATTCGAAATTCTTTTACTTTCTGACATAGTTGATCGTTTTTGAAACACTTTAGCTAAGATACAAATAAGTAATTTACAACTCATCCCCGAAATTCTACAATTGGGTTATTTAATATTTTTTAACAGGAATAGTTCAAATACATTTGCTTCATCAAAACCAAAGATGACATGAAAACCAAATTACTTTTTACAATATTTTTTTTATTTATTACGGCTTTAATTTTTGCCCAAAACACGATTTCAGGGAAAGTTCTGGACCAAAAAGGGAAGCCCGTTGCCGGTGCCAATATTTATTTAGACGGAACTTACGACGGAGCAACAAGTTCTGAAACCGGAGAGTTTTCTTTTGAAACTACTGAAACCGGAAATAAGTCTTTAGTAGTAAGCTTTTTGCTTTTCGAAACTTTTAAAAAAGAAATTGATGTGGCTAACTTTAAAGACCAAACGGTTAGACTAAGAGAAAATATAAATGCTCTGGATGCTGTTGTGATTACGGCAGGAACTTTAGAATCGGGAGATAAAGCGAGAGTTTCAGTTTTAAAACCTTTAGACATTGTTACTACAGCAGGTTCTGCCGGAAATATTATTGCAGCTTTACAGACTTTGCCGGGAACACAAAATGTAGGCGAAGACGGACGTTTGTTTGTACGCGGGGGAGAAGCCAGTGAAACCCAGACTTTTGTTGACGGAATCCGAGTAGCACAGCCATACGGGGCAACAACAAATAATTTGCCAACAAGAGGAAGGTTTTCTCCTTTTTTATTCAGCGGAATTGCTTTTTCTACCGGAGGCTACTCTGCAGAATATGGTGAAGCTTTGTCAAGTGTTTTACTTTTGAATACGCAGGATGAAGCAGATCATGATAAAACGGATATTGGTTTTATGACGGTAGGTTTAAGTTTAGGAAATACGCAAAAATGGAATAAAAGTTCTTTAAGTGTAAATATGATGTATGTAAATTTAGCGCCTTATCAAGCCGTGATTCCGCAGAATGTTGACTGGAACAGCCCTTACCAGTCACTTGGAGGAGAAACGGTTTACAGATACAAGTTTATAAACGGAATTTTTAAGCTGTATGCTTCTTTTGATGGAGAAAAATTCGATTTGAATCAGAAAAACATCAATTTCGAAAATCCAATCAGAACCGATATGAACAATAATAACTTTTATCTGAATTCTTCATACAAAGGGAGTTTTGGAACAGGATGGCAAATTACTTCAGGAATTAGTTATGGTTACAGCAAGAATAAGTTGAAATATGATGTTAACAATATTGACAATGATGAAAATGCTGCCCAGTTGAAATTAAAACTGCAAAAAAAGTTTTCGAATCATTTCAAATTGTCTTTTGGGGCTGATTATTTCATTACCAAATTCAATGAAGATTTTGATGATAATAATTCAGTTCAGGTTTCCAATGGCTATGATTCAAATATTGCTGCATTTTACACAGAAGGAGATATTCAGTTTTCAAAAAATCTGGCTGCGAAAGTTGGTTTCAGAATTTCGAATAATAGTTTATTAGATGAAACAGCAATTGCTCCAAGGGCTTCATTGGCGTATAAAGTATCAAAAAGCAGTCAGTTCTCCTTTGCTTACGGAGATTTTTCTCAGTCGCCTGTTGTAGATTATATCAAATATTCAAAATACCATCAGTTCGAAAGCGAGAAAGCAAGACACTATATTTTGAACTATCAGTTTACAAAACCGGGACAGACTTTTAGAGCCGAAGCGTATTATAAAGATTACAGCAATCTGGTTCAGTATGATACGAGAGATATTCAGTACAATTCGGTTTTCAATAACAACGGATCAGGATATGCAAAAGGAATAGACTTGTTTTGGAGAGACAGCAATTTGTATAAAAACTTAGAATACTGGATTTCTTATTCATATATCGATTCCGAAAGACAATATAAAAATTTTCCAACAATGGCAACGCCCAATTTCATTGCCAATCACAGTTTGTCAATTGTAACAAAATATTTTATCACCGACTGGAAATCGCAAATTGGTTTTACAAATAGTTTCAGTACAGGACGTCCGTACAATGATCCAAATCAAACACAGTTTATGAACGGAAAAACGAAGGCATACAACAGTCTGAGTTTTAACTGGGCTTATTTATTAACCACACAAAAGATTCTTTACTTTTCGGTTTCAAACATTTTAGGGACACAAAATGTTTTTGGATACGATTATGCCAGAACACCAGATGCAGGCGGAGTTTATCAAAGACAAGCCATTGTACCAACTGCAGACAGATTTTTCTTTTTAGGTTTCTTCTGGACGATTAGCAAGGATAAAAACGAGAATCAGTTGAAGAATCTTTAAAAGGTTCAGAGGTTCTAAGATGCTAAGGCACTAAGGGAAAAAAGCATCTTAGAGTCTTTAAAAAAACAATTCAGTAACCAAATTCGACAACTCAGTATCATTTAATTTTAAAAGACTAAAAACCAGCATACTTTTGAAGTATAAATTAATCATCAATAAAAAACTTAGAATCTCAGAACCTTAACAACTTAGTAACTTTAAAAAAAAAGAAATCATGACCAAAATCATCACCGCTATTACACTATTTATTTGCAGTTTATTATCTGCACAAACACAATTTGAACAAGGAATGGGAAAAGCTTTCGGGCTTTGGAAAGAAGGAAAAAATGCAGAAGCTTCGGCGATGTTTGAAAGAATTGCTGCAGCAGACAAAACCAGCTATTTGCCAAATTATTACGTAGCCTTAATCAATACAACAGCAGTTTTTACAGAAAAAGACAAAACAAAAATTGATTTGTTACTGACAAAAGCACAAGACGCTTTGGATCAGGAAATAATAAAAGATCAAAACAATGCTGAGTTATATGTTCTGCAGGCTTTGATTTATACAGGATATGTTGTCGCTGACCCAATGACAAACGGAATGAAATATTCTGGTAAAGTAATGGAAGCTTATGGAAAAGCAAAAGCAATTGATCCCAATAATCCGAGAGCCGTTTTTGGTGAAGCAGATTATCAGTTAGGAGGAGCAAAATGGACAGGCGTAGATACAAAACCTTTATGTGTGCAGGTTGATAAAGCTGTTGAACTTTTTGCTACTTTTAAACCAGAAACTCAATTTTCTCCAAAATGGGGATTAGAAAGGGCTTTGGAAGCACAGAAAAATTGCAAAAAATAAAACTTAATCGATAATACGGTATTTATGATAACAATAAACCCATATTTGTATTTTAATGGTAATTGTGAAGAAGCATTTAATTTTTATAAGGATGTCTTTGAAACTGAATTTAAATATGTTGGGCGTTACAATGATGTACCACAAGCAGATAAGCATTTTTTTAAAGAACAGAACAATAAAATCATGCATATTTCTCTGCCTGTTAGCAATCAAATGACATTGATGGGGAGTGATCATACAGAATTGCATAACGCAGGTATTTGTACTAATAATTTTTCCTTATCAATTACTACAGATAATAAAGAAGAAGCCGACAAGCTGTTTAAAAAACTTTCTGAAGGAGGTAAAATTAAATTAGCAATGAATGAAACGTTTTGGGGATCCTATTATGGAATTGTTAATGATAAATTTGGAATTAATTGGAAGATTAGTTTTGAAATAAATTAAAAAAGGTAACCAAAAAATAAATTGTAATAATGAGCAACTATAGAAATACATTTTCAGATTTAAAAAACGGAACAATTGTTTGTTTCAAAATTTCTATGATTTTTACAGTAATTTTTTCGGCTTTTTTAGGAGACGATTTAAATGTCAAAAATGTATTGCTTACGTTTGTTTTGAGTTGCATGTATTCTTTCGGGCTTGGTTTTGGTAATGGTTTTTTAAATATTTTTTTAGATAGGAAATGGGATTGGCTGGAACAAACTAATTTACGTGTCTATTATGGCATTTTAGTTACAATCTTATATACCATCCCAGTAGTTTTAGGAATAAACTATTTTATTTTTATCTTTTTGAGAAAAATGCCTTTGGATCAGTTCTTTAATCAGAATATGATATGGACACATCTTTTCTACATCATTTTATCTTTAGGAGTTTCCACTTTCATGCAGGCCAGAAGTTTTATGGTAAAATGGAAAATGGCGTCGAAATTTGAAATAACCCAACAAAAAATTATTGCAGGAACAGCAAATGCAAAATTTGAAAGTTTAAAAAATCAGATAGACCCACATTTTCTTTTTAACAGTCTCAATGTATTAAGTTCTTTAATAGAAGAAAACCCTGATAATGCACAGCGATTTACCACTTCTTTATCTAAAATATACCGGTATGTTTTAGAACAGAAAGATAAAGAACTGGTTTCTGTAGAAGATGAATTGTCATTTGCAAAAACCTATATGAATTTGCTGAAAATGCGATTTGAAAACAGTTTGTTTTACGAATTGCCTTCAACAGACATCAATCCTGATGCAAAAGTGGTTCCGTTATCGTTGCAGCTGTTATTAGAAAATACGGTAAAACATAATGTAGTAAGCGAACAAAAACCATTACATATCAGGATTTTTACAGACGGAGATTATCTTGCCATTCAAAATGATTTTCAAAAGAAAGAAGTTTTGCAGGACAGACAGGGAGTTGGATTGCAGAATATCGTGAATCGATACGCAATTATTACCAACAGAAAAGTATTAATCGAACAAAATGAACAAACATTCACAGTTAAAATTCCGATTTTAACCAAACAAATAACAGTTATGGAAACAAGTGCAGACTATAGCGATGAAAACAAAGCTTATTTCAGAGCTAAAAAAAGAGTAGAGGAATTAAAAGGATTTTACGCAAATGTAATTTCGTATTGTTGTGTGGTTCCGTTTTTAATTTTTATAAATTTGAGGTTTTCTCCTGGTTTTCAGTGGTTTTGGTTTTCGGCAATAGGCTGGGGATTTGGAGTCGTAATGCATGCTTTTAAAGTTTTTGGTTACAGTTCAGATTGGGAAGAACGAAAAATAAGAGAGATTCTGGAAAAAGAAAACAACAAACAAACTTGGAAATAATGGAAAAAAAATATGCTGAAGCTGACCGTTATTACGAAGCTCAAAAAAAAGTAAAGCAAATTAGAGAGTTTTATGAGCATTTGACAGTATTTGTTTTAGTTAATCCGATAGTTATCGCAGTTAATCTTATGACTTCTCCGGGTTACTTATGGTTTGTATGGTGTTTGATGGGCTGGGGAGTTGGAGTAGTTTTACATGGATTGAAGGCTTTTGAATACATGCCTTTTTTCGATAAGAAATGGGAAGAACGAAAAATTCAGGAGATTTTAGAGAAAGAAAAAAACAAGCAAACCTGGGAATAATTATGGAAGCAAATTTTAATAATGATCGTGAAGAATCAGTACTGAAAGAAATTGCAACTAAAAGAGTGGTCAAACTCAAGGCGTTTTACAGTCATACATTTGTTTATATTATTGGTGTAATTATTTATGTAATGAAAGCGTATTTTGGAGCGCCATTAAATTTCTTTCCTATAAAATATATCAATGGGTTTGTAATGTGGATCTGGACAACAGCATTTTTAATTTCTGCGGTAGATTTATTTGCTTCGTATAAAATTTTTGGAAAAGAATGGGAAGAGCGTAAAGTAAAAAGTCTATTAGAGAAAAAAACAAAAAAACAAAAATGGGAGTAATCATGGAAATAAATTATAACGAAGAAGACAAGTATTCTCAGGCTAAAAAGAAAGTCGAGGCTATAAAAGGATTTTATAGTAATTTAACGTCTTATGTAGGGGTTAATATTGTACTGATTTTTATCAATTTATATACAACGCCAAATCATTTATGGTTTTACTGGCCTTTGATATGGTGGGGAGTAGGAGTTGTTTTTCATGGATTGAAAGTTTTTGAAGTTTTTCCGGTTTTAGGAAAAGGCTGGGAAGAACGAAAAATCAAAGAAATCATGGAGAAAGAAAAAGAGAACAAAACAAATGGCAATAACCTTTAAATCAGAATAAAATGGGACGTTGTAGAAAACGCTTTTACGAAGAGTACAGGCAAGAGTTTGAAAATGATGAAAGTTTTGAAATCGCATACAAACAAGTAAAAAGGATAAAAGATTTTTATTCGCACTTAAAAGTTTATTTAATTGTTAATGCAGTCATTATTATTTCCAATTTAAGCAGGGATTTTTCTGATATAAGATGGAATGAAGGCGATTTTTTTGAATGGCATACGTATTCAACAGCTATTTTTTGGGGAATCGGTTTAGCCGCTCATGCATTATCTGTCTTTGGTCGTAATATTTTCTTTAGCGATGACTGGGAAAAAAGAAAAATTCAGGAATACATGAGTAAACAGCCAGTCAATAAGAATAAATGGGAATAACTTTATTTTTTTAATTTCAGCCAAATCAATGACCACATTAATTATAGAAGACGAAAAACCTGCTGCAAGATTATTACAGCGAAAGTTAGAAAAATTAAATATTGCTGTAGAAACCATGTTACATTCTGTTGAAGAATCTATCGATTGGTTTGCCAATAACGAACATCCCGATTTGATATTTCTAGATATTCAGCTTTCAGATGGTTTATCGTTCGAAATTTTTGAGAAAATAGACATTAAAAGCGCTATTATTTTTACGACTGCTTATGATGAATACGCTTTAAAAGCTTTTAAATTAAATAGCATCGATTATCTTTTAAAACCAATTGATGAAGATGATCTGGAAGTGGCGGTTGCAAAATATAAAACAAGAATTCCGAAACAAGATACAGGAAATCAAAATCTGCAGCTTAATTTTGAACAAATACGCCAAATGTTGTCCAATCCTTTTGAGAAGACTTATAAAGAAAGGTTTACAGTTAAAATTGGTCAACATTTAAAAGTAATTACAAAAGATGAAATCGAGTGTTTTTTTAGTGAAAACAAAGGAACTTACATTCATACTTTCGATAATCGAAATTATTTAATCGATTCGACTTTAGAAATTCTGGAACAGGAATTGGACAAGAAGGATTTCTTTCGCATAAGCAGAAAATTCATAGTTCCTTTAAAAGCCATTAAAGAAATTCAGGTGTACACCAATTCACGTCTGAAAGTAATTTTACCAACTTACAAAGAAGATGAGGTAATTGTGAGCCGAGAAAAAGTACAGGATTTTAAGGGGTGGTTAGGGTAGATTTTTGTAAGATGTGAAAAGTAAGATGTGAAAAGTAAGATGTGAAAAGTAAGATGTGAAAAGTAAGATGTGAAAAGTAAAATGTGAAATGTGAAAAGTGTCGTTCCTACGGAGCTTTATCTAACATACGTTTTATTATTCAACAGATTAAAATCCGTTGCTACAATATTTTTTATTTCTAAGGAATTTTTTGGTTGTTTTTATGTAATTAGATTTTCTAAAGAACCATAGTTCCAATTCATAAAAAAAAACATAAACAAAAGGTGTTGATTATCAATTGATTTAACGATTAATTCGGTCAGATAAGAGCCATCGGCTCGATAATATTGTAGGGCCGGATTTTAATCCGGTTGAAAATAACACGTTCCCAATCAGTAGAGCCATAGGCTCGGTTCATATTTTCGACATACTATAGACAATACAAAAAGAGCTGAAATTTTCAGCTCTTTTTGTATTATAAAATGTTATTTACTCAAACGATGCAGCGTATAGGTCATGGCACTTAAAAGGAAAAACGCCATAATCTGATGAATCAATCCTAAAGCCAAAGGAACGCTGTACAATAAAGTAAAAACCCCTAACAGAAACTGAATAAACACAAAAACGACCAGTATATTAATTCCGTTTGACTGGGTTCTGGTAAGCGAATATTTTTTGCTTTTGAAGAAAAGATAAAGAATTACGGCAACTACTGCATAAGCAAAAGTTCTGTGAACGAACTGAACACCGCTTTTCCCTTCAATTAAATTTTTGATTAAAGAAGACTGTTCAATAAAAACCGACTCGTGAATAAATTCCCCGTCACTCATTAAAGGCCAGTGATTGTGAATTAATCCGGCATTTAATCCGGCAACAAATCCGCCGTAAATAATTTGGATTAATAAAGCAGCCAATGCATAACGTGCAATAGTACGAAGTGGAACTATTCTGTTGATATTTCTTTCCGGATAGATCAAATCAAGAGCGACCCAAAGTGTATAAGCAAAGGTGATAAAGGCAAAAGTTAAGTGAAGTGAGAGTCTGAAGTGGCTTACATCCGGATTGTCAATTAATCCGCTTCTTACCATAAACCATCCAAGAAATCCCTGGAAACCTCCCATTGCCAAAAGAACAATACATTTTTTAATAGTAGGAGTGTCTAATTTCTTTTTGATTAAAAAGTAAACAAAGGGAACAAAGAAAACCAGACCAATAATACGGCCGATAAAACGGTGAAACCATTCCCAGAAATAAATAAATTTATAATCGGCTAATTGAAAATCATTGTGAATATTGATTTTTTGATACTCAGGAAATTTCTTGTATTGTTCAAAAGCTTCGTTCCATTTGGCTTCGGTTAAGGGCGGAAATGTGTCCGTTACCAAATGCCAGTCGGTCATAGATAAACCTGAATTGGTCAAACGTGTGATACCGCCCACGACTACCATTAAAAATAATAAAGCACAGCCCGATAGTAACCAAATGATTACTGATTTATTCTCTTTTTTCATTCTGTTCCGATTAATTCGATTTCGTTTTTATTTTTTGTTTTCGAAATTCTTTTTAAATATAATTTCGCAAAACATATGTTTACCAAGATGCTTGGAAGAAATATGATGCATCCAACAATAATTCTTGTTGTTAAATTTTGAGGGTCTAATTCTATATCAGTAAGATGATTCAATGCAGGACTTGTCATTACTAAAGCAATTAGAAAAATTATTGAACAAGGAGTAACAATAGATACTAAAAAATAAAGTAAATTGTACTTGTAATGTTTTTTTTTATTTTTTTTTAGTCCTTTGAAAAAAATATAGTTTGGATAGATAATAACTACAGCAAGTAAAATTCTATAAATTATTTTATAAAGATCCATTACTTTTTAAGAGTTAAATTCAACTTTGCAGCTCTTTTAATCACAAAATCATAAGCCGCCTGATAGTCATTTGGAATATCGCCTTCTAAAATAGCTTCTTTTACAGCTTCTTTCAAAACCCCAATTTCTCTTGAAGGTTTTAAATCAAACATTTCCATAATTTCTTCGCCGGAAATTGGCGGCTGAAAATTACGAACCTGATCGCGTTCTTCCACTTCTACAATTTTCTTTCGGACGATTTCAAAATTTTTATGATATTTTTTGAATTTTGCCGGATTTTTGGTTGTGATGTCAGCTTCGCATAAAGTCATCAAATTTTCAACATCTTCACCAGCATCAAAAACCAAACGACGAACTGCGCTGTCAGTCACAATATCCTGCGCCAAAACAATTGGGCGTGAACTCATGATAACCATTTTTTGCACAAATTTCATTTTATGGTTTAATGGCATGTGTAAACGTTCGAATATCTTCTTAGCCATTTTTCCGCCAAGAAATTCATGACCATGAAACGTCCAGCCTTGTTTTTTATTGAAACGCTTTGTTGGTGCTTTTCCGATATCGTGTAACAAAGCAGACCAGCGTAACCATACATCATCTGTATTTGGACAAATATTATCGACTACTTCAAGCGTGTGATAAAAATTGTTTTTATGGGTGTGACCTTCAATTTCTTCTACCTGATTCAAAGCCGTTAATTCAGGTAAGATTAAATCTAAAAGTCCGGTTTTGTATAAAAGTAAAAATCCGGTTGACGGTTTAGGTGTAGAAAGGATTTTGTTTAATTCATCTACGATTCTTTCGCCGGAAATGATTTTGATTCGATCTGCATTTTTGGTAATCGCATTCAACGAATTTTCTTCAATTTCGAAATTTAGCTGAGTTGCAAAACGAATGGCACGAAGCATACGCAATGGATCATCAGAATATGTAATATCAGGATCTAAAGGGGTTTTGATTGTTTTGCTTTCTAAATCAGCTAAGCCATTGAACGGGTCTAAAAGATTTCCAAAATTAGTTGAATTTAATGACAAAGCTAAAGCGTTGATGGTAAAATCACGACGGTTTTGATCGTCCTGCAAAGTTCCGTTTTCTACAATAGGATTTCTGCTGTCACGAGTATAAGATTCTTTGCGTGCGCCAACAAACTCAATATCGGTATCTTCAAAACGAAGCATTGCGGTACCGTAATTTTTAAAAACCTGAACTTTTGGTTTATTAGGAAGTAAATCAGAAACTTTAAGGGCTAATTCGATTCCGCTTCCAACTGCTACAACATCGATGTCTTTTTTAGAACCTCTGTTTAAAAGCAAATCACGAACAAATCCGCCGATTACATAAGAGTCAACGTTTAATTCCTGAGAAGCTTTCGAAATGATATCGAAGATTTTGTTTTGTAAAGCAGTTTTGTAATTTGTTTGTATAGCCACGAATTCTTCAATTTTTGAATAAAAAGGCATTTTAAATTTAAGTAGAAATAAAATGCATGCAAATTTACAACATAGAAAATGCCTATTACAATCTAGAGCTCACTTTTTTGAACAATTTCACATTTTGTGGCTTCGATTTTTATAAATTGGGAAAGGTTTGTCATGAATTGCACAAATTATTTTTTTTAGCCACTGATTACAGGATTAAAAGGATTAAAAAAATCGGTGTAAATCTTTTTATCCCGATCTATCGGTCAATGTCATTAAGTTAAGAAATTTTCAGTCGTCACTTCGAGTGATTTTTAATAATAATGCAATAGCTTTATGATTAAAAATTGTATCGAGAAGCTTTTTAATACTA
The DNA here is from genome assembly GCF_022802975.1 of Flavobacterium pectinovorum. Taxonomy (GTDB): domain Bacteria; phylum Bacteroidota; class Bacteroidia; order Flavobacteriales; family Flavobacteriaceae; genus Flavobacterium; species Flavobacterium pectinovorum_B. The sequence continues at coordinate 311,176 of NZ_JAFEVZ010000004.1, read as the reverse complement.
AGGTTCTCGATACATTTTGTTTTAAAAAAAAGCTATCGCATTTTTTAACAAAACACTCGAACTGACGATAATGTCCCTTAACTTAATGACATTGAGTTATTGGTAGTGGCAAAAAATATTCGCAACCTGCACGAAAGAAAAATTCGTAAATTCGTGGCGAAAAAACTATACAATAATAAAACAAATCAATTGCAATAACATATTTTTAAAAATGCAATTTGTATTTTTGAATCATACAAAAACGTACAGATGAAAATTGTTATATCTCCGGCGAAATCTTTGAATTTCGAAAAAGAATTACCAACCCCTCAACATACTGAACCTTCTTTTTTAAAAGAAGCGAGAATTGTTCATAAAGTAGTAAAACAAAAAAAGCCAGCTGAATTATCCCAATTAATGTCAATCTCAGACAAACTAGCCGACCTGAACTGGAAAAGAAATCAGGATTGGAAAACACCTTTTACACCAGAAAATGCACGACCGGCAGTTTATACTTTTGATGGCGATGTTTATACCGGTTTGGATGCTTATACAATTCCGTTAGAAAAACTTGATGTTTTGCAGGATAAATTAAGAATCTTATCCGGGCTTTATGGCTTTTTAAAACCTTTAGATTTGATGCAGGCGTATCGTTTAGAAATGGGAACCAAAATGCCGGTTGGCGAATCTAAAAACCTGCACGAATTCTGGAAACCAACCGTAACAAAAGCTTTAAATAAAGAATTAAAAAAAGACGAACTGTTTGTGAATTTGGCAAGTAATGAATATTTTTCTGCGGTTGATGTAAAAGCATTAAAAGTTCCTGTAATTACGCCAGACTTTAAAGATTACAAAGATGGAAAACTTAAAATAATCAGTTTTTTTGCCAAAAAGGCGAGAGGCATGATGGTGCGTTATATTATTGATACCAATGCTGAAACTATTGATGATTTGAAAGGATTTAATTATGAAGGATATCAGTTTGATGCGAATCTTTCTAAAGGGAATCATTTGGTTTTTACAAGATAGTTTTTTTAAAAGATACTAAGGTTCTTAGTTGCTAAGATTCTAAGAATTTCACTTACTTTTTTAACCGCAAAGAGCGCAATCCCGATAGCTATCGGGATACGCAAGGTTCGCAAAGTTTTTACACAAAGCTTTGCGAACCTTGTGTTTTGTTACATCTTAAAAATAAAATCTTTGCGCTCTTTGCGGTTAAGCTAAAAAAAATAAACGCCGAATTCTAAATAATGAATTCGGCGTTTCTGCGTATTATAAAATTATTAATATTAATGCATTGCGTCGGCTGCACTAATTTTGTTCTTCCCTTTTTTAATGAAGAGAATAATCGGTATGCAACATAAAAACATAATTCCAAGATAGAGAAAGATATCCATGTAAGCCATTACGGTACTTTGTTTCAATATAGAAAGTTCTATAGCTTGATAAGCTTTCTTTAAAGCAACATCTGCGCTGTATCCTTTTGCCATAAAGGCATGCTGCATTCCTGCAATACGCTGTTGTACTTCAAATTTGGCAGGATCTAAATTATTAATTAAATCTACCCGGTGTGACTGACTGAAACGAGTGATGAAAGTGGTAATAATAGCAATACCAAATGAACCTCCCAATTGACGCATCATTCCGGTAAAGGCTGCTCCTTCACCAATTTGTTTTCCTTTTAAGGTTGAAAGCGAAAGTGTTGTTATAGGAACGAAAAGCAATCCTAAACCAATTCCTCTTAAAATCAAAGGCCAGTACATGTGTTCAACACCAGTATCAGGTGTCATTCTAGAATACATCATAAAAGTAAAGAAGAAGAAGACTAAAAATCCAACTCCAACCATATAACCTTGCGGTACACCTTTCTGAATCATATTTCCAACAAATGGCATCATGATGGCTGTTGTGATAGATCCCGGAATTAATAATAATCCTGCATCAGTGGCAGTCCATCCCAGGATTGACTGCGTGTAAATTGGAATGATTAAAGTAGAACCGTACAAACCAAAACCAAGAATGAAGCACATGATGGTTCCAATTCTTAAATTTCCATCTTTTAAAACACTTAAGTTTACGATTGGATGTTTATAAGTAAGCTCCCTCCAAATAAATAAAATCAATCCAAGAACGGTAACAACACTTAAGGTTACGATTAAAGAATCGTTAAACCAATCGTCTTGTTGTCCGTGTTCGAGTACGAATTGCAGAGATCCAATAAAGGCAGTCAATAAAATAATTCCCCACCAGTCAACCTGATTGGCTTTTAATTTTTCTCCGTATTTAGGGCTTCTGACAAAAGTTAAAGCCAAAATAGTAGCGATAATTCCCAACGGAATATTGATATAGAAAATATAAGGCCATGAATAATTATCAACCAAATAACCTCCTAAAGGTGGTCCAAGAGTTGGTCCAACAATTACACCCATTCCATAAATTGCTTGCGCCATTCCACGTTTTGCAACGGGGTAACTTTCTGTAATAATCGTTTGTGCTGTTACTAAAAGCGCTCCACCGCCCATACCTTGTACAAATCGAAAGGCTACAAGTTCCCATATATTGGTGGCATTACCACATAAAAAGGAACAGACTGTAAATATTATGATAGAAGCCACAAAATAATTACGTCTTCCAAATTGTTGCGATAGCCAGCTCGTCATCGGAATTACAATAACATTCGCAATTGCGTATGCTGTAATTACCCATGCAACATCAGTCAGGGTTGCCCCAAGACTTCCTCGCATGTCTGTTAGTGCTACGTTTACAATTGTCGTGTCAACAATTTCCAGCAATGCACAAAGTACTGCGGTAATCGTAATGATAACACGTCTAAAACCGTATTCTACTAAATCATCTTCTGCTTGTACTGTTGCTGCCATTTATTTTATTTCAAATGTACGTCTACATCCACATTCATTCCCGGTCTTAATAATTTTACTTTCTCAGGATCGTTTGAAGGGTCTAAACTGATTTTTACAGGTAATCTCTGAATCGTTTTTACGAAGTTTCCTGTAGCATTGTCAGGAGGCAATAAAGAAAAACGGGATCCTGTAGCTGGAGAAAAAGAAGTTACAATTCCTTTGAATTCGTAGTTTGGATATGCATCTACTTTTAAACTCACTTTTTGTCCCACAACCATTTTGTTTAATTGTGTTTCTTTGAAGTTTGCCACAACCCAAGCTTCGTTGTTATTAATGATGTAGAATAAAGACTGTCCCGGCTGAACCAATTGTCCCGGCTGGATATCAACTTTAGAAACCTGACCGTCAATCGCTGCGGTTACAACTGTATAAGTAAGGTTCAATTTGGCTACCTCAAGCATTGTTTGTGCTTTTTTGATATTTGCTGCTGCAACTTCTGTTTGTTTGTCAGAAGCTTTAGACTTAGATTCGATAACCGTTTTTTGATATGAACTTGCTCTTTGTTGCTGTTGTAAAACACGTACCTGATTTTCAGCTTCTTCTTTTGCAGTCAAAGCCTGCTCGTATTGTTGTTTTGTAATGGTATGTGTTTTGTATAAATTGTTATAACGGTTATAATCGTTTGTAAGCTGTCTCAGTCTGATTTTAGCACTTTCGATCGAACCGCTGGCTGATTTCATGTTGGCATCTGAAACATTAATACTTGCATACGCACTACCAATATCTGCTTTTGCAGCTTCGTATTGACCTTCAGCCCCTAATAAAGCGGCATGTGCTTCATCAATCTTTAACTGATAGTCTCTCTTGTCAATTGTAAACAAAGTATCTCCTTTTTTTACAAAATCATTATCTTTTACATACACTTTGCTAATGTATCCTGATACTCGCGGAATAATAGGATTCATTTTTTTCTCAATCTGTGCATCATCTGTTTCTTCATGAGCCTGAGAGTGTAAATATTTCGATATTCCGTAAGTTCCCCCTACTAAAACCAAAACGGTTAGTATGATGATGAATTTTTTATTTGTCTTTTTCTTTTCCATGAGAGCTAGCGATTATATTTTAGAAAGATTGAATGATTGAGATAATTGTCCTGATACTGAAAGTAATTCGTAATACTTTTGAATAATAGTAGCTTTTGATAAAGCTGTATTTATTTTAGCACTTAAGTGTTCAACGTCTGCCTCAACAAGATCGTTGGTGTCTGACAAACCGTTGTCGAATTTATCTTTAACCAGTCTGTAGTTTTCAGATGCCTGTTGTAAGGCTTCATCGTAAACCACGCTTTGATTAATGGCCAAGTCATAATCTTCAATAGATTTTTGAACTTCAATTTTGATGCGATCCGTTAAAAGTGCTTCAGAATTTTTTACTTCAAGCGCTCTACTTTCAGCTTCTCTTACGTGCGAATTGTTTTTTATAATTCCGGATAGATCATAAGACAAACCAACGCCAAAATTCATTGCATATTTTACGGTAATAAAATCTTTAAGGTCGAAAGCTGTATAACCTCCCAACAAAGCAATAGAAGGATAATAAGCTGATTTTGCAACTCTGATGTTTGCTTCACTTGCTTTAGACTGTAAGCGAACTGCCTCCAGGTCTTTTCTGTTTTCTAAGGCCAATGCGTCAGATGTTGGTGCATTGCTTGTTTTTAAATTGAAGAAATCCTGCTCGTTAACCTGAAGTTTTACAGAAGGTTCTAATTTAAGCAATGTCGTTAAATAGAAATTGATATTATTGATATTATTATTTGCTTCGTCAATAGATAATTGCGTTTTAGATACCAATAATTGCGCTTTCAATAAATCGTTTCTTGGTATAATTCCGTTTTTCTCTAATTCCGTAAAATCAGTTACACGCTGTTTTGCCTGTTTTTGGTTTTCGTTTAAAAGATCTAATGTTTTTTGGGCTTTGTATAATGCAGTGTAATAAGTAATGACACGAAGCGCAACATCTTCTTTTGTTTTAGCTGCATTGGCAGTTTCTGCTTCGTATAAGTTATCGTAGGCATCAATACTGCTCTGGATTTTAAATCCGGAGAAAATTGGCAAACTAAGATTAGCCATTCCTAACATAGCACGATCCGGAGAACCCATTGACTCTGAACCTGATCCTTCATTATGAAGGTCAATCGAAGCTTTTCCTAAGCGTTGGTATTGACCCGAAACTTTCAAATCCGGATATTGGTTATTCTTAACCGATTGCAATTCGTATTTTTTTGTGTTTACCTTAGTATTGGCAAGTGTAACTTCGTTACTTTTTTCCCACGCCAGCTTAACGGCTTCGTCTAAGGTTAAACTTGTTTTTTCTTGTGCTTCTGCTGAAGATATTCCGATAAAGAAAACTCCAAAGAGCATTAATTGACTAATTTTCATAAACAAGTAGTGCTTTTATAGTTTGTTGAATGTGCTTTGTAAGACTGGTCTTGATGTAATTGTTATACATTTCTTCGGTTTTTAAATTCAGTAATTCTACGAAGAAAGGTTTATTCATGTGAAAATGAAAAAAGGTTCCAATTATGGTAGGCGTAAGAAGCGGGATGATAACATCTTTTCTGAAAACGCCTTTTGCCTGACCTTGCGCTATAATACTTTCTACAGATTTTAGGTTTCCTTTTTTTAATTCGGTAAAAGCAATCATGCTTTTTTCTCTTTTTTCTGAATTGATTTCAAAATGTAAAACTCTGAAAATCCCTTTGTTACAACTTATTCTGTTAATGTAAATTTCGATTAATTTATTGACTTTTTCAATCGGTTCCAGATTTTCCTGTAATAAATTTTCGAGTTGTAGTTTTAAATCAGAAGTTTTGTAGATAATTAAAGCTTCAAGCAGCCTCTCTTTTGAACCAAAATAATACGAGACCATGGCAATATTAATTTTTGCATGTTTTGAGATATCCCGTATCGATGTACCTTCAAATCCTTTCTCTGAAAACAGTTTTTCAGCAACCTCCAGAATCTGAATTTTTTTGTCGTTTAATTCGATGTTTGACATGGTATTGTTTCTAACTGGGTACAAAATTAAACAAGTGTTTAAATTAAACGGTTGTTTAATTTTTGTTTAACAAAATATTAACGCAATACTTTGTTAGGTTTTAGTTAATGTCTGGTTGTTCCATTCACGCCATTTGTTGTTCATTTCACGACATTTATTTGGTATAGCTGTTTTTTAGAAGCAACTTTGTTATGAATTTTAAGAATAAAGCTATAAAATGAGAATGACTGTAAATTGTCCATAAACTAAAATTAAATAATTGCAGATGTGACAAACACCAATGAAGTTTACAGAATGTAATAATGATAATAAAACCGAAAAATGAATAAATTATTGTCCTTTCAAGTTATAGATTAATTAACTACCCAAGTGTAATTAGAATGAAACCCTAATCTAAAATTTGAAGATCTAAATTATATTTTTAATCAAGTTCAGTTTATTTTTTTAGAAGTTATGTTCAACTTAAAGGATTATATAATGAAAACATCAAAATATTTTATAGTTATAGTATTTAGTTTGTTTTTTGTGCAAACTGTTTCTGCACAAACTAAGAAAAAAACAACGGTAACAAAACAACAGGTTGCTAAAGAAAAAATAACTTTTGCAGAAAAAATATTAGATAATGATATTGATGCGGCTACCCTTCTTATAGATAATGTTTTTGGTGTACTGGGAGTTACTTTTACGGGTGTTGAAGACAGCAAAGATTATATTTATGATGAAAATTTAAAAAAAACGGATACTATTTTTAATCATTTCCGGACTTTACTTACAGATGCAAAGTTTAATGTTTTTTTGGTTGCAGACAATCGGAAAAAAGTTACCGAATTTAGAATAGTCGGTTCTTCTGAATTAGATGAAGTTTTTACTAAAAAAATCATTCAGACAACAGGAGTTTCAGGTTGGACAATTGTAGAAGCAAAAAGCAAAAATGCATTATATAAAAAAGGGAAATATTTCTCAAAAGTTATTTCTGAAGGTTATTTAGACTTTGAGGCTTTTGTTCCTGAAAAACAAAAATTAGAGGTAAGCACTGCATCTTTTATCGTTCATTCATCTTTCAAAGAAACTATTAGTTTCGCGCATCAACTGTTATTAAAGATGGGTGGCAATTTATTAGTTACCAAAAGATTATCGGTTTACAATGATGAAAATTATAACTTTGAAAGTTACAATCAGGAATTAATTTATTCTCAAGGTACAAAAGTTACTATCAGAGAGGATGCAAGCAAAAAAAAGTCCATTTTTATTACTAATCAGAGTGCTGTTGTTTTTGCGTCATTAAAAAGTAAGCTTTTAGACGAAAAATGGCAAGAGAAATATACCAATACTATTCATGATTGTGTTTATTACAGGAAAGATAATCTTATGGTTTCTCTTGCACTGTCGTATAAGTCTATAGAACTGTATGCCGTACCGGATTTAAATGATACACAAACGCAATTAACTTATGGAGAATTTTTGACTTTAAACCAGATGAATGACATCTATGATGGATTTAGCTATGAAGATAGAATTGCTTATATGAAAGATCATTTTGCCTTAAATGGATTTTATAATATCCCCACTTTTATTGTTAAAAGAAACGGATATAATATTAGGTATCTTTTTTTTGATAATAAAGAGTTTGAAAACAATTGGGGACATAAATTTTCGGTAGAAACTGATCATATGGATGTTAATAATTATTATACGGCAGGTATTGATAATTTATCTCTTCTTAGTGAAAATTCAAAAACTAAATTTGAAAATAATATAATGTCAAACAGAACCCAGTTTTATGATAAAGCAATTTATAATGCTAATAAAGCAGGTAAAGTGGCTAAAGAAAATGCAGAATTATTAGCCAAACAAAGACAAGAGGCAGAACAAAAACAATTGGAGATTCAAAGGGAACAAGAGAAAATAAAAAGAAATGCCGAGCTTACCGATGTAATTAATAAAACCACAGACCAATTACTTAATATGTTTAAAAAAGATTAGAGCTATGAAAACAATTATAACAGCAGTACTTATGTGCATAACATCGCTTTGCTGGTCTCAAGATGACGGTGAAGCTAAGTTGAACGAGTGCAAAACATTAACCCTGCAATTATTAAAAAACAATACTTCAAATAAAGATCTTACAGATTGTATGGTTTCTTTGGCTATTAAAGGGGGCGATTATATCAACCAATATAATGCATGGATGACTCAGGTTATAAAAAATTCGCAAGAAGAAATTCAGGCAGAACTTAGTTATTTAGAAAATCAAAAAAGTAAAGTAACAGAAGCCAGGCAGCAAAGTTTTAATTCTTTATTGGATAATGTAAATCAGAATGTTCAGAATAAAGTTAATTTGCAAAACAAATCTGCCGCTCCTAAAAGCTCGTTAACCTATCGTTGTGATGATTGTCCTATAGGAACTGCCAGATAGATTGTTAAGCGTATTTTGAAGTTGTAGTCAGGAGTTTTTTTAACAAAAATGACTTGACTAAATTAAAATATTTTTTTTTAAATTTTGCAGTAAAATAAATGAAATAATGTTCGAAATTTTTTTAAAAATCACATAAATTTATCCTGCTTGTTAATTATGTGATTTTCAGATGATGAGTTTACTGCAAAAGGCAAAAAAAATTTTCGTTTTCGGAATACTGTTGTTCCATACACTGGTTTTCTCTCAGATAAAAAATATTGTTTTTTCTTCAAAAACAGATAGTGTATCCTTATACAATAATGCCGAAATAGCATATACAAATAATGTTGAAGTCACTCTGGAAAAAGTGAGTCAACTTGACTTTAAGGTATTTAATAAAAACACAAAAAATGTTTTTCCTGTACCGGATACATTACAGTATGCCGTTATAAAATTTTCGATTCATAATAATCAAAGTGAGAATTCTAAAATATATCTCACAGCTAAAGATACCGTTTCATATTTAAAGTGTTATGAATTAGCAGATTCTAATTATGAATTTGTTGGCGGAACAGGTTATGCTTATTTTATATCGCAGGCTTCAATTAAAAATAATCATCATCAGTTGGTTATAAATTTAGCTAAAAACTCAATTACCACTTTTGTCATTTATATAAAGAAATATAAATACACATTAAAAATTCCTGAACTGCAATTGCAAAGCAACAAGGCGTATCTCACTGAGGTTGTAGAAAACAAAAGTAGTTTTAATTTTTATCTGGTTTTTACTACTATTATTGCAGGTTTTCAGTTGGCATTATTACTATTTGGGCTATTCAAAATATATTTTTATGGGTTCAAGAAAATTTATTTATTTTTTTCTCTCATTTGCTTTATGTTTATTTTATTTTATCTGAGTGAGATAAACGGAGTTGTTTATGAAACCAAATATTTGCCTTTTTTTACTAATGATATGGTTTATGACGCATTAGGAGATTTATATATTATTGCATTTAATTTTTTAATTATTAGTTTTTTTGATTTAGATAAGAAGAGTTTTCTATATAAATTTTTAACCAGAATTAGTTTTTTTTGGCTGCTCTTAATGTTTATAGAAATATTGCCATTTGTGCCAAATAAGATCGTAATTGTTATTTTTAGGTTTATCCTTAATACCTCTCCAATTGTAGATTTTATTACGTTGTCCTGCATTTTTTATTATGCATTGAACCACAGAAATGGCTATAGAAAATATATTTTTGTAGGTATTTTTATTTTGATGATCAGCTCGTTTGAAATTGCTTTTCCGAGGTTTCTCAATTTGATTCATCTTAGTCCTAATTGGATAAAAATATCAAAGTCGTCCTATCTATTACTACAGATTTGTGATAATATCAATTTTTGCTTTTTCTTTATAGCCTTCATTATTAAAGATAAAGAGATCTCTTTAGAAAAAGAAATATTAGAGATCGAACATTTAAAAAAAGTTGAAGAGGTAAAACAATTAAAAAAACTTGTCGAAAAAGAAAACATCATTTTAAAAGACAAAACAAAAATTAACTTAGACCAATTGGTTTACATTAAAGCAGAAGATCACTATCTGAATATTTTTACAATAGGAAAAAAAAGTCATTTAGTAAGAGGAAAGCTTACTGACATTATTAAAGAATTACCTTCTAATTTTATTAATTGTCATCGTTCTTACATTGTAAATAAAAATCATATTAAAAAGATACAATTTAAATTTATAACTATGGTTGATAATTCGGAGGTTCCTGTTTCCAGAGGATTTAAGATTTAATAAAAAAAAGAAAGCTGAATAAAATGTTTTACAAATTATTCAGCTTTTTAATTTATTGTTTTTTTTAATTATCGAATCTCTCCAATAAATTCTGCAATCTTTTTGCTTCCGCTTTCAGCTAAATGTTTGATGAAAGCGCTTCCAATAATTGCTCCTTTTGCATATTTTGTAGCCTGGCTGAAAGTTTCTTTATTCGAAATTCCGAAACCAACGATTTGAGGATTTTTCAAATTCATGTTTCCGATTCTTTCGAAATAACTTTCCTGAATGTTTCCAAAACCGGATTGTGATCCCGTTACACTTGCCGAACTTACCATATAAATAAATCCGTTTGAAACGCTGTCAATAAAACGAATACGCTCATCTGAAGTTTGAGGCGTAATTAAAAACACATTTATTAAACCGTATTTTTCGAAAATAGCTTTGTATTGGTCTGCGTAAACATCAACAGGTAAATCTGGAATAATTAATCCGTCGATACCAATTTCGGCACATTTTTGACAAAAAGCTTCCACTCCATATTGTAACATCGGATTAAAATATCCCATAATAATCAACGGAATTTTTACGCTTTCGCGGATGTTTTTCAGTTGGTCGAAAAGAATTTGGGTTGTCATTCCGTTATGAAGTGCTGTTGTTGAACTCGCCTGAATGGTTGGCCCATCTGCCAGAGGATCGCTAAAAGGCAAACCAATTTCAATTAAATCAACGCCGTTTTTTTCTAAATCCTGAATGATTTGTACGGTATCATTTAAACCTGGATATCCTGCCGAAAAATAAATCGAAAGAATCTTTTTATCTTCTTGTAATTTTTGAGTTATTCTGTTCATTGTTTTATCTTTTTGTTCCTGCAAGATTTTCAAAACTTGAAGGTATTGTCTTTTATTAATGTCAACCTACAAGGTTTTGAAAACCTTGCAGGATAATCTGAAACAGATTAATTTTCGATATAAATCCATGCAACAACTCCTGACTTCAGTATTATTTGAACTCTTTTGTATGCATTAGATTCGAATTGATCCGCTTTTGCCAAATCAGCACTGGAAATACTGTAAACGATTCCGTCTACAGCGTCCGATGGATTTTCGCTGGGCGTTGCTACAAAATAGTTTTCTATTCCAAATTCTTCTTCTATCTGAAGGTCTTTTAATTTATAACCTGTTAACTGATCCGGTGTTCCGGTTAACAGTTTATTGAAAACCTGCATCTGAATTTCTTTCGACTGTAATGTTCCGTAAGAGAATATCTGTTCCATAAATCTTTATTTTCTCGTTATTTGTTTGCGTTAGGGATTGGGAACGCCCAAATTACGATTTTTATTACAATTTAAAATAATCAATGTAATTATCTAAATCTTTATCGCCACGACCCGAAAGGCTGATTACCACAACGTCTGTAGGTTTAAATTTCTTTTGATCCAGAACGGCAAAAGCATGAGCACTCTCAATAGCCGGAATAATTCCTTCTAATTTCGTTAGCTGTAAACCTGCGTTCATGGCATCATCATCGGTTACTGAGAAAAATTCTCCACGGCCTGTTTCTGCCAAATGTGCGTGCATAGGACCAACACCAGGATAATCAAGACCGGCAGAAATCGAATAGGGTTCTGTAATTTGTCCGTCAGGAGTTTGCATTAAAAGGGTTTTGCAACCGTGAATAACACCTACTTTTCCTAATTTACTCGTTGCGGCACTATGTCCGCTATCAACGCCTTTTCCGGCTGCTTCGACTGCGATGATTCCAACTTCAGGCTCGTGCAAAAAGTGATAATACGTTCCGGCAGCGTTGCTTCCGCCACCAATACAAGCGACTACATAATCCGGATTTTCGCGTCCTTCTTTTTCTTTCAGCTGCCATTTGATTTCTTCTGAAATCACACTTTGAAAACGGGTTACCATATCCGGATAAGGATGAGGTCCAATCGCAGAACCGATGATATAATGTGTGTCAACCGGATTATTAATCCAGTCTCGAATTGCTTCGTTTGTAGCATCTTTTAAAGTTCTGGAACCTGAAAGAGCCGGACGAACTTCGGCACCTAACATTTTCATTCGTGCCACGTTTGGTGCCTGACGTGCAATGTCAATTTCGCCCATGTAAACAATACATTCCATGCCCATTAAAGCACAAACTGTTGCGGTAGCAACTCCGTGCTGACCGGCGCCGGTTTCGGCAATTATTCGTTTTTTGCCTAATTTTTTAGCAACTAAAATCTGCCCGATAGTATTGTTTACTTTGTGCGCTCCGGTATGATTTAAATCTTCTCTTTTTAGATAGATTTTAGTATTGTATTTTTCAGATAAACGTTTTGCAAAATAAAGCGGGCTGGGACGGCCAACGTAATCTTTGAGTAATTGGTCAAATTCTGCCTTAAAATCGGGTTCGGAAGTGATTTTTAAATAATTCTGGCGTAATTCTTCTACATTTGGATATAACATTTCAGGAATATAAGCTCCTCCAAATTCTCCGTAATATCCTTTTTCGTCGACGTTAAAATTCATTTTTTTTAAATTTTAGATGTTTACAATTTCTAATTTACGTTTGAAATTGCTAAATAGGTTTTTATTTTTCAGCCCCGGTTCGATTTCAAATTTACTATTTACATCGACACCGTAAATAGGTAATTTGCTTTTTGAAATTTCTTCAATGGCTTTTAATTCATTTATTCCAATGCCGCCACTTAAAAAGAATGGCTTGTCGGAATTGTATTTTTTTAAGATAGTCCAGTCAAAAGTGGTTCCGTTGCCACCTGGCAATTTTCCTTTGGTGTCAAACAGAAAATAATCACACACATTTTCAAAAGGTTTTATAATTTCAAAATCAAAATTTTCATCAGCCGAAAATACTTTAATGATTTCAATTTTAGGATCAATTTTATTTTTCAAATCCTGACAAAATTCAACGGATTCTTTTCCGTGTAACTGAACAGCCTGTAAATCGTGTTTGTCAATTTTTTTAATGATATTTTCAACGGATTCATTTACAAAAACGCCCACTTTTTTGATTGTTTTTATCAATTCAGGAATCTGACCGTTAAAATATCGAGCGGATTTTTCCCAGAAAATAAACCCCATATAATCGGGTAGGAGTGAGCCTACTTCGAGTATATTTTGAGGATATTTCATACCGCATATTTTGAGTTTCATTTTTTTTGATGCATTTTTTTAGCTTTAAGCTTTAAGCTTTTTAGCATAATGGTGATTTTTTCTTTTTTCAAAAGCTTACAGTCTAAAGCATATTGCCTATAGCTGACTAATAAAGTCAATAGCTGCTTTTCCTGCGTTGTCGGTTTTCATGAAGTTTTCTCCGATTAAAAAACCGCTGTAGCCGTAAGGTCTCAGCTCAGAAATGGCTTCTATTGATGAGATTCCGCTTTCAGAAACTTTTACAAAATCATCCGGAATTTGAGAAGCCAGCTGTTTGCTGAAATCAAGGCTTACTTCAAACGTTTTTAAATTTCTGTTGTTCACGCCAATCATGTCTAAACTCGGCATAATTGATTTTTCCAGTTCTTCCTGGTTGTGAACTTCCAGTAAAACTTCCAGACCTAATTTTTTGGCAAATTCAGACAAGGATTTGATTTCTTCACGGGTTAAAACCGCTGCGATCAGTAAAATCAAATCGGCTCCAAAGGCTTTTGCTTCCAGAATTTGGTATTCGTCTACAATAAATTCTTTTCGCAAAAGCGGAATGTTTACACTGGCTCTTGCCAAAAGCAAATCGTCTAAAGAACCGCCAAAATATTTTCCATCAGTTAAAACTGAAATTCCGCAAGCTCCGGCATCTTCATATCCTTTAACCACTTCTTCAACTGTAAAACTATGATTAATGACAGATTTTGAAGGGGAACGGCGTTTGTGTTCTGCGATAATTCCGGTTGAACTTGCTTTTAATTTCTGGCTTAAAGAAATGGATTCTCTTCCAAAAAACACTGAACTTTCCAATTGTGAAACCGGGATGATGGATTTTTTAAGAATTACTTCTCGCTTTTTGTCTATTATGATTTTGTCTAATATGTTCATTGTTTTGATTTGTTTCAAGTTTCAAGTTTTTTTAGTTTCACGTTCCAATAGCTTGAAACATGAAACATGAAACATGAAACTAATTTTTACTTAATTCCTGTAATTTTTTTAATGCCTGATGTCCTTTCCCAGACAATAAACTTTCTTTTGCCAATTCAAATCCTTCCAGAGGAGTACATTTTGTAACTGTCGCAATAGCCATTGCTGCATTTGCGAGCACTACATTGTTTTGAGCTTCTGTTCCTTTTCCCGAGATGATGTTGGTAAATATTTCAGCCGATTCTTCAATGGTTTTTCCGCCTTCGATTTCGCTTTGCGATAAAAGGCGAACACCAAAGTCTTCCGGTTTTAACATTCCTTCCATGTGTGATGTTATCGTTTTGGTTGGGCCTGTTAAAGAGATTTCATCGTATCCGTCAAGCGAATGTAAAATGGTGAAATTGATATCAGTATTTTGGTATAAATAGGCATACATTCGGGCTAGTTCCAGATTGAAAACGCCTACCAGTTGATTTTGTGGAAATGCCGGATTTACCATTGGTCCTAACATATTGAAGAATGTTTTTACCGCCAGTTCTTTACGGATTGGCCCAACATGTTTCATTGCCGGATGAAATAACGGTGCGTGCAAAACACAAATTCCGGCCTGATCGATACATTTTTCTAAGAAAGAAGCATCGTTGCTAAATTTGATTCCCATTTTTTCCATCACGTTACTAGATCCGGAAATCGATGAAACTCCGTAATTTCCATGTTTGGCAACTTTTATTCCGGCTCCTGCTGCAACAAATGAAGCTAAAGTCGAAATGTTGAAAGTGTCTTTTCCGTCACCACCCGTTCCGCACAAATCGATGGTATTGTAAGCTGATAAATCAACGCGAATACATAATTCTAATAAAGCTTCACGAAAACCCGAAAGTTCTTCAATTGTAATGCTTCGCATCATAAATACGGTCAAAAAAGCCGAAATCTGACTTGGATTGTATTGTCCGCTTGAAATATTAATCAATACGTTTTTTGCTTCTTCTTTCGTAAGCACTTCGTGATTGATTAGTTTATTTAATATTGTTTTCATTTTTTTTTGAGATTCTAAGTTGGTAAGGTTCTGAGATGCTAAGGTTTTGTTTCAGGTTTCATGTTCCAACAACTTGAAACTTGAAACCTGAAACAAAAATTAACTCTTTATCCAATTCTCTAAAATCCTTTTTCCGTTTGGTGTTAATACGCTTTCCGGATGAAATTGTACACCGCGTACATCATAAGTTCTGTGGCGTAATGACATTACCTGACCGTTTTCTTCAAACGAAGTAGCTTCTAAAACGTCCGGTAAATCAGCATCAACAACCCACGAATGGTATCGGCCAACTTCAAATTCATCTTCCAGTCCTTCAAATAATGATTCATCGGTAACTGCTTTTTTTACATTTGTTGCAACGCCATGATATACTTTGTCAAGGTTAGAAAGTGTTCCTCCAAAAACTTCACCGATTGCCTGTTGTCCTAAACAAACGCCTAAAATGCTTTTTGTTGGAGCATATTTGCGAATTACATCTTTCAGTAATCCTGCTTCATCCGGGATTCCAGGTCCTGGCGAAAGCAAAATTTTATCGAAAGAAGCAATTTCGTCAATATCAAATTCGTCGTTTCTGTAAACGGTTACTTCGCAGTTTAAATCTTCCAGATAGTGTACTAAGTTGTAAGTGAAACTATCGTAATTGTCTATAACTAAAATCTTTTTCATTGTGTTTGTTTTTTTGTTTCAGGTTTCAAGTTCCAGGTTTTCACGTTGCAGTTAACCTGAAACCTGAAACAAAGAAAACTTGAAACTGTTTTAAACTATATTTTCTCAGCCATTTCCAGAGCGGTATTCAATGCTCTTAATTTATTGTAAACTTCCTGCATTTCGCTTTCTTCGTCAGAACTGGCAACAATTCCTGCTCCCGCCTGACAGTGTAACTGATGATTTTTTGAAAGGAAAGTTCGAATCATAATCGCATGGTTGAAATTGCCTTCAAAATCCATGAAACCAATCGCACCTCCGTAGAAATTACGGTTTGTTTTTTCGTAATCTTCAATCAGCTGCATGGCTCTGTGTTTTGGAGCTCCGCTTAACGTTCCTGCAGGGAAAGTATCAGCAACGACCTGCATAGTTGTGGCTTTATCATGTAAATGTCCGGTAACTTTTGAAACCAGGTGGATCACGTGTGAGAAAAACTGAACTTCTCTGTATCTTTCTACATTTACATCATGACCGTTTCGGCTTAAATCGTTTCTGGCCAAATCGACCAGCATCACGTGTTCGCTGTTTTCTTTTTTATCTTCGGATAATTTTTTTGCCAGTTCAGCATCTTTCTCGTCATTACCGGTTCTTCTGAAAGTTCCGGCGATGGGGTGAATTTCGGCTTTTCTGTCTTTTACGATAATTTGTGCTTCGGGTGAAGACCCAAATATTTTGAAATCACCATAATCAAAAAAGAATAAATACGGAGATGGGTTGATGCTTCGTAAAGCACGATACACATTAAATTCGTCACCTTTGAAACCTTGTGTAAAACGACGCGAAAGAACCAATTGAAAAACGTCTCCCCGGAAACAATGTTTTTTAGCCAAAGCCACATTGTGTTTAAATTCTTCGTCAGTCAGGTTTGAGAAACCTTCACCTTCTTTAGTGAATTTATAAGAAGCGATATTTCTGGATTGTAATAATTGTTCAATTTCAGAAATATTGTTTCTTCCGTCAACGCTGTGGCAAAAAATATACGCTTCGTTTTTAAAGTGATTGATGGCAATGATGTTTTGATAAACCGCATAAAATACATCCGGAATTAAAGTTGCCGAATCTTTTTTGGCTATTTCTACTTTTTCGAAATAACGAACGGCATCATACGAAATATATCCAAACAAGCCATTATTGATGAATTTGAAATCGTTTTTCTCCGATTTAAACTGACCTGAAAATTGCTGGATTACTTCCGGAATATTGGTTGAAGCATCAATCGAAATTTGTTCTGTTGTACCGTCAGGGAAAGTTTTAGAAATAATTTCGTTTTCGATTTTAATCGTCGCAATCGGGTTACAACAGATATACGAGAAACTATTGTCGTTTCCGTGATAGTCACTACTTTCAAGCAATAAACTATTTGGAAATTTATCTCTGATTTTAAAATAAATGCTTACCGGCGTAATGGTGTCTGCCAGAATTTGTTTGTAGTGTGTGTTGAGTATAAAAGGTTTCAATGTATGTTGTTTTTTAGTTTTTAATATTTTTGTATGTTATAGTTTCGACCAAAAAAAAAGGCTTGTCGTGATGACAAGCCTTTTATATTTTATAGTTTACAATACCATAGGAAGCTTTGTTCACGACATTTGACGTAAATTGTTCCACCACCAAGTATTGTTCATTGTAATTTTCATAATCTTATTTTGATAAGGCAAATATATAAATGTAATTTGAATTAGATTGCATTAAAAGCGAAAAAAAACTTTTCTTAATTTAGAAATTTGTTAAATATCTAAAAATAATGACTGGTTTTTAGAACTTAATTTCCACTTGCAAGCGTGTTGTTTACGTTCATTCTAAAGTCCGGATTCCCTTTGATATTAGGCATTGTAAACAAATCGCTGTTTTTGATTTTTGTAAATTCTAAAGCGTTTTCCGGCTTGTTGTAATAGTTCTTAATTCCAGTATTATTGCTCACAGATTCACTTAAAATTTCACCACTGCAATTGTTAACAATCAGATTTTTGAATGTTATTTTAGATAAATTGACTTCACCATTACCAATATTTCCTTCCAATAAAGTAAAAGGGGTAAAGCCGGAAATGATGCTGTTAGTTAAGTTAAAAAAAGTATCTTCTCGAATATAAGCAGATTCACGAACTAATCCCTGATTGTTTTCTTCGAGATTAACCAACGTGATGTTGCTGGCATTTATTTTGGTCATTTTTTTGGTCATATCGGTATTTTCTATTTTGTCATACGAGTCTACTTCAAAGCATCTGGAACCTGAAATATCAGATGAAAAAGGATGACGAATAGCAATACTGTTACTAATATTGATTTGTGCTCCTTGAGTAAAATCAAAATCATCGTCAGTAGTTCGGTACGAAATTAAGTTATTCATGTTCAAATCGCCACCATAACATTCAAAAGAATCATCATTTGAATAGCTGATCTGGATATTACTTAAAACCGTTTTTTTTCCAACACCGGCTAATGAAAGTCCGTTAAGTTCTTTTAAAGCACTCAGTTTTCTTCCTGAAAATTCAATGCGCACATATTTCAAAACTCCTGAATTATCTTCAGCATCCTGACCTCCATAGTGATTCAGCATTGGTTCCAGATTAAAAGGCAAAGTGTTTATTCCTCCTAATTTATTGATAGGAGCTTTTCCCAGAATGATGATTCCACCCCAGTCACCAGGTCTTCTTTCAGTAATTTCTTTATTAGAAGTAAAAATTATGGGATCTGTTTCTAATCCTTCTGCGATAATTTTTGCACCATTTGTAATTACTAATGTACCGCAGGTTTTATCGTCTCCTCTGATAACTGTTCCGGGTTCAATTGTAAGGACAGCATTATTGGTTACATAAACAACTCCTACTAACTGATAGGTATTGCGTTTGGTTAGTTTTGTGTCTTTATCGATTGTACCGGCAATAATATTTGTGGCTTCGTTGTATTCAATATTGGCTGGTTTAAAATTAGTCCAGTTGTTCATCCAGTTAGATGTTCCTATGATTCCTTTTTGTTGTTGTGCCTGAAGAAAGAGAGTGCTGAAAAGTGTTATAATTGTAATGTGTATTGTAGTTTTCATAACTAACATTTTGATTTCTGTTTTTATTGTTTTTTAATAATGCCAAAATTAAAAGCCGAATGTTAATCAAAACGCTAAGCCTTGTTATGAAAGGGTTATTTGAGTATTAAGAACGTTATTTTTATGTTTTTTGATATTTTATTTTAAAAGGAAACCCCAACAATTTAAATTGTTGGGGTTTCCTGAATTTCAAATTAGTAAGTCTGAAATATTAGAATTTTAAAACTACAGTCAATTCGAAATCGTCATTGATAGTTTTGTCTCCTAAGTTTTCGAAGAAGTTACCAGAGTTGTATTTGATATCGTATTTAGTTCTGTCAACTTTAAATGCAGTTGTAGCAGTATTTCCTTTTACAGTGATGTCAAAAGTTACAGGTTTAGTGATTCCTTTGATAGTCAAATCAGCAGTAACTGTATAAACGTCAGTTGCTTTTGCTCCAATAGTTTTGAAAACTAATTTTGCAGTTGGGAATTTATCAGTTCCGAAGAAATCGTCAGCTTTTAAGTGACCGTTTAGTTTTCCTTGGTATTCTCCGGTTAAATCAGTTGCAGTTAATGAAGTCATATCAACAGTAAAAGAACCTCCTGTTAACTTTTTTCCTTTCAAAACTACTGCTCCTTCTTTGAAGTTTACAGTTCCTGAGTGCTCTCCGGTTACTTTTTTACCTACCCATTTGATAGTAGATGCTTTTACGTCGATTTTTTTAGTTTGTGCGTTTACTGATACTGACGCTACTGCTACGAATAATGCTATTGCAATTGTTTTTAAATTTTTCATGTTGTGAAATTGATTTTGATTGTTATTAATAATTATAGTGTGATAAATAATTCGTCCTGAGATTTTCTAACTTTTTTGTAATGTTGAGCTTCGTCCTCATCATGTCTGTAACCTATAGTAGCTACAACTGCTGCATTTAGACCTAATTTGTCAAAGCCTAAAATTTCATTGAATGCTGATGGGCTAAAACCTTCCATTGGTGTAGTGTCAATTTTTAATTCGGCAGCTGCACTTAATAATGTTCCTAAAGCGATGTAAGTTTGTTTAGCAGTCCAGATATTTTTAGCTTCTTGAGATAAGTTAGAAATAACGCCATTCATCATATCTGCAAATCCTCCTAAAGCATCTGTAGGAACTCCTCTGGTTTCGCTTATATTTTTGATGTACGCTTCAACTGATTTTGAATCAAGATTAAGATCATTTGCAAAAATGAACAGGTGAGAAGCATCTGTAATTTGAGTTTGTCCCCATGCTTCAGCTTTTAATTTTTCTCTTAATTCCGGGTTTTCTACGATAACCACTTTAAATGGCTGTAATCCGTATGAAGAAGCAGCTAATCTAACAGCTTCTTTTAATGTATTTAAATCTGATTCAGAGATTTTTTTGGTTGCATCAAATTTTTTGGTTGCATATCTCCAATTTAAATTTTCTAATAGTGTACTCATGATATTAATTTTGTTGGGTTCGGTATTTTTCTAATAATTGGTTTAATAATTCTAATTCTTCCGGGCTTATATTGGCAGCAAATTCACGCTCATGTGCATCTACTTTCGGGTCTAATTCTTTTAAAACGTCTAATCCTTTCTGCGTGATTAAAACTTCAATTTTTCTTCTGTTTCCCGGACAGACGTTTCGGGTTACATACTTTTTTAATAGCAGTTTGTCAACCAATCTTGTTGTGTTGCTGGTTTTGGCAAGCATGCGTTCCTGTATCACACACATATTGGCAGGATTTCCTTTTTGTCCTCTTAATATGCGCAGTACATTATATTGTTCTCCGGAAAGATCATACGGTTTTATCAACTCGTTGAAATGATCCTGAATCACATTTTGCGTGTACATGATATTTAGAATAACTTTTTTCGCATTATCCATCTTAACAGTACTTTTTATAACCTCTTCAATTGTCATAGTTGTAAGTGTATAATTTGTATATACAAATGTATAGCTTTTAATAGTTGTATATACAAATGTAGTGTTAATTTTTTGTTAATAAAATTAAACTGTTTTTTAATTGTATATAAATCCTATGTAATTAGTATAAAAGTAATATAATTTTTTTTAAAAAATATTGATTAAAGATATAATTTAAAAAATGTCATCCTGAGCGGAGTCGAAGACTTTTAGACAAGAAAGGGCTTCGACTAAGTTTATCCTGAGCGTAGCCGAATGGACTCAGCCTGATATTAATTTTTAATTTTATTACGATTTAAGAATAATTAGCGAATGTTTTAAAGGAGTAGGATGTTTATTTCTTGTAAGAGTATGACTTGCATGCTTCTTATTGAAATTCAGATAAGAGGTATATTTTGGATATTTTTTTAAAATCTGAAATTTCTTTGGTTATCCAGATTTCATCATGTCCGAGTTCTTTGGCAATTAGGCGTGCTGTTTTTTCAGAAGATTCAATTGCAGCTCTGGCGTCTAAAAATAATAAGCGAACACGTCTTGCCAGAACATCATCAACAGTTCTTGCCATTTCATAGCGAACAGCCCAGACTACTTCTGCCATTGTAAATTCGTGATTGGGATGTAATTTTTCGTTTAATTCAGGTTCGCTTTTTTGTAATTCGGTTATTTTAGGAATATCAGAACCATAGATATAAAGGTGATTGTTCCGATCAGCAGTAGTGGTGGGTTTGTTTCCATGTATAGCAAGGTGTTCAGTATTACATGGTTTTTTTGGCAGTTTACCGGTACTGATTGCCTTGTCTATAATATCTTCGGCAATTTTTCTGTAGGTTGTCCACTTTCCTCCGGTAATAGTGATTAAGCCGGTTTTAGAAACGAGAATTTTATGACTTCTGGAAACTTCTTTGGTGCTTTTACCTTCTTCTTTTGGAGCGGCCAGAGGGCGCAGACCTGCAAAAACAGATAATACATCGGCTCTCGTTGGTTTTTTTGTTAAAAAGCGTTGGGCTGTTTCCAAAACAAATTGGATTTCACTTTCCAGTGCAACAGGCTCTAAGCTATGGCTTTTAATTAACGTGTCTGTTGTCCCTACCACCACACGGTTATGCCACGGAACTGCAAATAAAACTCTTCCGTCTTTTGTTTTCGGAATCATCAGGGCTTGATCGCCGGGTAAAAATGATTTGTCAAACACCAAATGGATTCCCTGACTCGGAACGATATATTTTTTATACACTTTATCGTTGAGCTTCATTATGGCGTTTGTAAAAACCCCTGTAGCATTTATGATGGCTGATCCTTTTATCTCGTATTTAATTCCGGTTTCCTGATCGATTGCCTGTACGCCAACAACAGTTTCTTTGTTGTCTTTTATTAGATTAACAACCTTTATATAGTTAATGACACAAGCACCTTTTTCTACTGCGGTCTGCGCCAGATTGATGGCTAAGCGTGAATCATCGAATTGTCCGTCGTGATAAATAACGCCGTTTGCCAATCCATTTTCCTGTACATTCGGAAGCATTTCGATTGTTTTTTCTTTTGAAATGTATTTTGAAGCACCCAAACTTAAGCTGCCCGCCAATAAATCATAAATTTTTAAGCCGATAGTATAGAAATAACCGCTCCAGCGATTGTAATTCGGAATAACAAACGATTGGTTTTTTACCAAATGACCAGCGTTTTGAGCCAGTAAGCCTCTTTCTTTTAATGCTTCGCGTACCAAATGTACATCGCCTTGAGCCAGATAACGAACTCCGCCATGAACCAGTTTTGTGCTTCTGCTTGAAGTTCCTTTTGCAAAATCGACTGCTTCGAGTAAGATTGTTTTGTAACCTCTGCTGGCAGCATCAAGAGCAGTTCCTAAACCGCTTGCTCCTCCGCCAATGATTATAACGTCCCAATTTTCGGTATTTTGTATTTTGGATAATTCCTCTTTGCGATTCATATTTGCTTGCTATTTTGGGACTTGTTGTTGCGTAACAAACATAAGAAAAGGAATGAGAATAACGAGATTGTTTATCTTAAATAAGACACAAAATTCAATTTTCTGAAGAAGAAAGTATTATAAGCTGTATGGTCGCGTGAGGGATAAGAGCAAACTGCCGAAGCAGTGCGGATAGCCCGACAGCATCCCGATAAAAAGGGGTGTAAACGCAAAGAATATTACCCTTTTTATCGGGATGGTGGCACGCCCAAATGATTTTAAATTTTTTAGGTGTTATTGACTTAAATAATTTTCGATGTAAGTATTCAGTGTTTTTCGCTCTTCGGTTGTGGCATCATTATCCATATCACTATGATTAACAGCTGTGAATTGAACCGTCATTCCGTATTTTTTTTGTTCTTGTTCTGTAGGCAAAACACCTTTGTCTGCGTCATAGTTTTTTGAGCGCAGTGTATATATTTTTGGACTATGAACTCTTGGGAGAGGCATTCTTCGGTTATCCATTGTTATGATCTTGTAAACTAATTTAGGATGTTTTGTGGCAAATAAAGCTGTCATGTCTCCACCATTAGAATGCCCAATCAAAGCAAGATGTTTGAAGTCTAAATCCGGTTTTGTTTTTTTGAATTCATTTAGTACAAACAGAATGTTTTCAGAGCCTCTTTCCCAGTTTGGTCTTCTGGTAATTTTAAAATCTCCTTCCATTGGAAGAAGATCATCCGTTGGCAATTCATGTTGAATACTGATAACAAAATATCCTTTAGAGGCCAAATTCTCTGTTAAATAGGAATATATTTTATTGTCTCCGCCCTTGTTCTCGCCATATCCGTGGCTGAAAATTACGATACGCTGATTAATTATTTTGCTTTCTGTTTTTTGGTGATAAATAGCGACAGGGATTTTTCGGTTTCGTGATGGGTCAAACAATTCTAAACTATCCATTTGAACGGGATAAATTGTATTTGAAATTTGAGTGTTAGATTTCTTGTTTCCGGAACAGCTTGCAAATAATAAGACGAGAAACAGTTTAAAATAGAGTTTGCTCATTTTTGGAGTGTTTTTTATAATTATCAAACCCGACAGATTTTCAAAACCTGTCGGGTGTATTTTGTTTTTCAATTTGAAATTTGAAACCTGAAACTAATTTTTAGTGAGGAAGCTTGTCTTTTATCAAACCGTAAACCCATGTTCCGGCAATGGCACTTACTAAAGTTACGACAATCACTGTTGCGCCTGTACCAATTTGAGCGAACAATGGTCCAGGACATGCGCCGGTAATCGCCCAGCCAAAACCGAATAATAGTCCTCCGTAGATTTGTCCTTTGTTGAACGTTTTGGGTTGGATTTCGATTTTTTCGCCCTGAAGTGTTTTGATATTGAATTTTTTAATCAATTGCACTGATAGTAATCCGACAGCAACGGCACTTCCGATTACGCCATACATAAAGAAAGATTCCAGGTTGAACATTTCCTGAATGCGGAACCAGCTGATGATTTCGGCTTTTACGAATACAATGCCGAAAAAGATACCAACAATTAAATACTTTAGATTTCCGAATGCGGATTCGTTTTGCTGACTTGCGTTGATTCCTTCGCTGTCTGTATTTTTATTTTCTAAACTCATTTTTAAAATTTTAAAGTGAAAGAATATATGGTAATATCAATAATGCCATTATAAAACCGCCAATCATAAAACAGATAGTTGCGACTAATGAAGGCCATTGCAGGTTTGATAATCCCATAATTGCGTGTCCGCTCGTGCATCCGCCGGCATATCGTGTTCCGAAGCCTACTAAAAATCCCCCAACAACAATCATGATGAATCCGCGAAGCGTTAACAGACTTTCCCAGGAAAATAATTGTGCCGGTACTAAACCGGTGTGGTCTGTGATTCCGTAAGTGGCTAATTTGGCTGACAATTCGGGTGTGATGACAACAGCATTTGGATTGGATAGGAAGTACGCACCAATAACGCCGCCAAGAAAAATTCCGAGTACGAAAAATAAATTCCAGCTTTCTTTTTTCCAGTCGTATTTAAAAAAAGGAATATTGGCGGGAATACACATTGCACAGATATGGCGCAATGACGAACTGATTCCGAAAGATTTATTTCCGATAATTAATAAAATTGGAACAGTTAATCCAATCAGCGGGCCTGCAACATACCAAGGCCAAGGTTCTTTTATAATTTCAAGTGTACTCATGTTTTATTGTAAAAATTAAAGTTTTTTTTCACCATATAAGTGATATAAGTAATTATAAGTTGGAGCTTAATTGCCGAGCTTATATTAGCTCATGTAAGCGTTTATGTTTTTTTACCATATAAGTGATGTAAGTAAATATAAGTTGGAGTTTAATTGTCGAACTTATATTAGCTCATGTAAGCGTTTATGTTTTTTTACCATATAAGTTATGTAAGTAATTATAAGTTGGAGTTTAATTGTCGAACTTATATTGGCTCATGTAAGCGTTTATGTTTTTTTACCATATAAGTGATGTAAGTAAATATAAGTTGGAGTTTAATTGTCGAACTTATATTAGCTCATGTAAGCGTTTATGTTTTTTTACCATATAAGTGATGTAAGTAATTATAAGTTGGAGTTTAATTGTCGAACTTATATTGGCTCATGTAAGCGTTTATGTTTTTTTACCATATAAGTGATATAAGTAAATATAAGTAGGAGTTTAAATTGCACCGAATTATATAAGTTCATATTAATTTATAGGGTAAGATTATGTTTTTTTCTATATCCAACTTCATTTAGTAATTACAGTTAGGTTTTACAACGCACCGAAATTAAATGAACTTATATCACTTATATGGTAAAATTAGCTCATAAGCGTTTATGTTTTTTTTCACCATATAAGTGATGTAAGTAACTATAAGTTTGATTTTAGATTGAGCCGAACTTATATGAACTCATATAAATTTAACTAGTTTATAGTTAAACCGCACAGAAATTAAATGAACTTATATCACTTATATGGTAAAAAAAATCAATGTTTACGCTTTCAAAATCTTACTTTGACAAACGAAATCTGATTTTGGAATATCCGTTTTTGCAATCGCTCCAAATCCGCCCTCAATTTCGGTAAAATTTCTGAAACCTCTCGCTTGTAAAATCGAAGCGGCGATCATACTTCTGTAGCCTCCTGCGCAATGTAGGTAAAAATGCTCATTCGGATCAATGTCTTTTACCCAGTCATTAATATAGGCCAGAGGTTTGCTGTACGCATCTTCGATATGTTCGGCTTCGTATTCGGTTTCTTTGCGAATATCGATTATTTTGTCTTTTTGAATGTTTACTTCGCCTGCAAATTGTTCAGCTGAAATTCGGTTTACATAATCTGTTTCCAGACCTGCTTTTTCCCAGGCTTCAAAACCACCTTTCAAATGTCCAATGATTGTATCAAAACCTACACGGCTTAGACGGGTTACGGTTTCTTCTTCCGTGCCAACTTCGGTAACTAGAATAATCGGCTGTTTTACATTGGCAATTAAAGTGCCAACCCAGGGAGCAAAATCACCATTGATTCCGATATTAATAGATTGAGGAATAAATCCTTTACAGAAATCAGCAGCGGTTCTTGTATCCAGAATCAATGCTCCGGTTTCTTCAACAACAGCTTCAAAATCTTTTACATCAATCTCTTTCAATCCATTATGTAAAACCGATTCAAAGGTTTCGTATCCTTGTTTGTTCATGGCTACGTTCATGCTGAAGTAGGCCGGAGGAGGCAATAAGCCATCCGTAACTTCTTTGATGAATTCGGCTTCAGTCATATCGGCGCGCAACGCATAATTGGTAACTTTTTGATTCCCGATAGTCGAAACCGTTTCTTTACTCATGTTTTTCCCGCAGGCGCTTCCGGCACCGTGCGCAGGATAGACGATTACATCATCAGCCAAAGTCATGATTTTGTCTCTTAACGAATGAAATAGAATCCCTGCTAATTCATCCTGTGTCATTCCGGCTGCTTTCTGAGCCAGATCAGGACGGCCGACATCGCCAATAAATAAAGTATCTCCGGAGAAAATAGCGTGATCTTTTCCGTTGGCATCGATCAATAAATACGTTGTGCTTTCCATCGTGTGCCCAGGTGTATGCAGTGCTTTTATTGTAATATCTCCAATTTTAAACTCCTGTTCGTCTTTGGCAATAATACAGTCAAATTCGGGTTTAGCATTTGTTCCGTAAACGATTGGCGCTCCGGTTTCTTTGCTCAAATCAACGTGTCCCGAAACGAAATCGGCATGGAAATGTGTTTCAAAGATATATTTGAGTTTTACGTCATCGCGTTCTAAGCGATCCAGATAAGGCTGAATTTCCCTAAGCGGATCAATAATCGCAGCTTCTCCGTTTGAGGTAATATAGTAAGCACCTTGTGCGAGGCATCCGGTGTAAATTTGTTCGATTTTCATAATTTGGTAATAATAATGGGATAACAAAGGTAGTTTTGTTTTTTCTTAAAATACGTGACTAATGTTACAGAAATTTGTTTTTTCCAAAAAAAATGTTTGGTGGTTTTTACCATATAAGTGATATAAGTAATTGTAAGTTGGGGTTTAAATCGTGCTGAAATGATATGAACTCATATATATGCGCAAAAACTAAAATGAACTTATATCACTTATATGGTGAAAAAATAAATCTGCGTAATTTTACAATTCTACAAAAATCATAAATATGAACACACAAGACTTATTGGATCAAATCGCTTTTATAAAAGAGATTGATAAAGTAAAATACATTCAGCGTAAAACAAAATTGTTTAACAGCGATCGTTGTGAAAATGATGCTGAACACAGCTGGCATCTGGCTTTGATGGCAATTGTACTGGCAGAACATTCCAATGAATCAATAGATGTTTTGAAAGTCGTAAAAATGGTTCTGATACATGATATTGTGGAGATTGATGCCGGTGATGTTTTTATTTACGATACCGTAAAAAATCATTCGAATACTGATGAAGAACGATTGGCTGCAAATCGAATTTTTGGTTTATTTCCAAAAAATCAGGCCGAAGAACTAATTGCAATCTGGGAAGAATTTGAAGCAGGAGAAACCAATGAAGCTAAATTTGCAAAAGCGATGGACAGATTGGAACCTTTATTACAGAACACTTCTAACGATGGCGGAACATGGAAAGAATTTGGTGTAAATTATCAAAAGGTTTACGAAAAAAAGAGCATCATAAAAGAAGGCTCGAAAACCTTGTGGAATTACGCTGAAGGATTGATAGATGAAAGTGTTGAAAAAGGGATTTTGAAGAAAGATTAATTTTTTTTAGCACAATGTTGTCATTTCGAACGAAGAGAGAAATCACATCAGAAACTCCACAAAGAATATCTTCGAATCTTTGTAGAATCCCGCGTGCGATTTCTCCTCCGTCGAAATGACAAACTTTGGCGAAATATCCACAAAAATTAAAATGAACTTATATCACTTATATGGTTTAAAACTTTACAAATAAACTGGTTTTACAGGACAGCAATTCGGGTTTTAATGGGTAAATTTGTGGAACTTCATAAACAAATTACCTTATGGAAGAAATGCTCTTTTATGACCGAATGCAATTCGCCTTCACCATTACTTTTCATTATCTTTTTCCACAGCTTACAATGGGTCTTTCGCTGATCATTGTCTACTTCAAGTGGAAATATCTCAAAACCAGTAACGAACAATACAATCACGCCACCCATTTCTGGATGAAGATTTTTGCCCTGAATTTTGCAATGGGGGTTGTAACCGGAATTCCGATGGAGTTTCAGTTTGGGACCAACTGGGCAAAATTCTCCGAATTGACAGGAGGTATCATAGGTCAGACGCTGGCTATGGAAGGCATGTTTTCGTTCTTTCTAGAATCTTCTTTTTTGGGAATCTTTTTATTTGGAGAAAAACTTCTCGGACATAAATGGCATTTTGTAACCGGAGTATTAATCATGATTGGATCCTGGGCAAGCGGTTACTTAATTATCGCCACACATTCGTGGATGCAGAATCCGGTGGGTTACGAAATTCTGGAAAACGGAAAATTTGTACTGACGAATTTTAAAGCCTTGTTCTTAAATCCGTGGCTTTGGCCTTCTTATTTACACAATCAGGCGGCATCTTTGGTGACAAGTTCCTTTGTTGTGGCGGGAATTGGCGCTTTTTATATTTTGAGTCGGAAAAATGTTTCTTTTGGAAAACTATTTCTGAAAACAGGAGTCATTTTCGGATTGATTTCGAGTCTTTTTGTAGCAGTTCCAACGGGAGATTTACTGGCTAAAAATGTAGTGAAATATCAGCCTGTGACTTTTGCCGCTATGGAAGGAATTTTTCACACAGAAGAAAAAGGCTCTGAAATTGTTTTAATCGGACAGCCCGATGTAAAAGACAAAAAACTGGACAATAAAATCGCCGTTCCTAATATTTTAAGTTTCCTTACCTATGGAAATTGGAATCAGGAAATTCAGGGCTTGGATCAGTTTGAAGAAGACCTGCATCCGACCAATATTTCAGGATTGTATTATGCGTATCATATTATGGTAGGACTCGGAACCGTATTTATCGGTTTGATGGTCATCTCGCTTTTTCAGTTAATCAGAGGAAAATTATTTGAAACCAAATGGCTTTTGTGGTCGCTGATGTTTATGATGCCGTTTCCGTACATAGCGAATACAACAGGCTGGTACACGGCAGAATTAGGAAGACAGCCTTGGCTGGTTTATAATTTAATGCGCACTGCATCGGGTGCTTCGCCAACGGTTTCTTCGGGAAATACCTTGTTTACATTATTGGGTTTTATAGGTTTATACCTTTTGCTCGGAATGCTGTTTTTGCTTTTGATTGGAAAAATTATCAATAAAGGACCGCATCATGTGGAACTTTCAACAGAAAAAATATAAGTATGGAATTTTTTTGGTACGTAGTTTTAATGGGGATTTTGGCCGTTTATATAGTGTTAGACGGTTACGATTTTGGAGCAGGAATTATTCATTTGTTTTTTGCCAATACAGAAAAAGATAAAAAAGCAATTACAAACGCCATTGGTCCGTTTTGGGATGCCAATGAAGTTTGGATTATCGCTGCCGGAGGAGTTTTGTTTTTTGCTTTTCCGACTTTATATGCTTCCTCTTTCAGCGGATTTTACCTGCCTTTGATTATGATTTTATGGCTGTTGATTTTCCGTGCGATTGGACTTGAAATGCGCGGACAGGTACACAATCACATGTGGGAGGCGATTTGGGACAAAGCTTTTGGAATTGCAAGTTTGCTTTTAGCTTTATTCTTCGGAATTGCTTTGGGGAATATCGTTCGCGGTGTAAACCTCGGAATGGTTCAAAATGGCGTTTCAACCCAGGAAGCACATTATTTCTTCCTGCCGTTATGGAATCCGACTTTTAGCCCACAGGCAAATGAATTGGGAATTATTGACTGGTTTACTTTGTTTTTGGGAATTGTAAGTGTTGTGGCTTTAACGATTCACGGTGCCAATTGGATTATTTTTAAAACGAATTCATCTTTGAATCCGAAGCTTAAAAATGTAGTTTTTAAACTGAATATCGTTTTATTGATTTTAGTTTTTATCTCCTTACAAATCTGGCATTTTATCGAACCGGAACCGTTTCATAATTTTATTGAAACTCCAATTCTTTGGTTTTTTCCACTACTGACTTTTGTTGGAATTATAGGATTGTTCAAAGTGCGTTCGTACCAAAAAGATGGCTTCGGATTTTTATTTTCTTCGTTGTTTTTAGTGGGCGGATTTGCCTCAACAGCTGTTTCGATTTTCCCGAATGTTTTGCCTTCAACAAATAAAGTGAATCCATCTTTGACTATCTACAATACAGCTGCCGGAGAATACGGATTGAATGCGGGATTGAACTGGTTTTTTATTGCGTTGTTTTTGGTAATTGTTTATTTTATTATACAGTATCGTGTGTTCAGCGGGAAGATGGATGATGTTGGGTATGGGGAGCATTAGAGATTTCGGCACTTTATTTGCTAAATAAACTATTTATTTTTCAACCAAAACAACTGAAGGGGTATGAGTTTTAAATTACTGAAAAAACTAACTTTGCTTAGTTTAATTGTACTATTGTTGCCTTTTTTTCAGACTTGTTCGGATAAAGAATTAATGAAGAATTCTTTGTTGAAAAATAGCCCGTTGTCAGAAGTTGTTAAAACAAAATCTATACATCAGGATTCTGTTTTAGTAATAATTGATAGTGATTCTAATACAAAAGAATTTCAGTATACATTCAATGAACTTAAGAAAAAAAAACAAGAAACTGTCAATCGATTTTTAAGTTTAAGAGATGAAGCTACAATGAATGGTTATCAATTAGGGATTCAATTTGTACAAAATTTGGAAAGCAATAACTTTTTGGATTCTATAAATGTTCTGGATTTACCATTTTTTCTAATTTTGATAATAACATGCTTACTAATATATTTTTCATTTAAAAAGAAAACGAAAGCTTTACTTATTTTGAGCGTATTAAATTTGCTTCTGTTAGTTGGATATTTATTAATGTATTTTAGTACGGGTTTTTTTGAGGATATTAATCAGGTTAAATTTGGATATTATTTGTTTGTAATAAATTCTATTCTTATAATTATAGAATCTTATAAAATAAGAAATATAAAACACTTCTTATAATTCGGCAATCTTCTTAATGACTATTTTTTCTATAGTTTCAGGTTTTATTCTTCTTGTAATAATCCTGAAATCAGATGTTGTTCGACGAATTTGGCCGATAATTTACGCTTTGTAAAGACTACTATAAATTAACCCGGTTTATTAAACTGCAGGCACGCAAAGAAAATGAAACAGGTGCCGGTTGTCTGAGAGCTGATTTATATGTTCTTTTCATAAATTCAGAACAATAAAAATCCCATGGACAGGTTTCAGACTGAAAAGATGTTGTCAAAGAGAAAACTTTTGCATATCCATAATCTTTGCAAAAAATGAAAAGGATATCTAGGATAAATACAATTTGTACTAGCATTTTTCCTAAGGATTTAATTACAACTGTCAGTTATATTCTATAATTTGAGTTGTAAGAAAAAAAAGAAGTTAATGCTTAATATTGCATATCTAAGAATTTTTCCTGAAGATTCCTAAAGGAAGATTTTTACGCAAACCTTTATTTTCTTATTATTATGTTCATTACTATTTTTACCGACAAGATTAATTTTTACTACAAATCTAAAAATTGGCAGTACCATTTAGATGAAATTAAAGAACTTGGACTGCTCAAAAAAAAGAAAAAATATTTTCTTGAAAACGGTGCCTTTATTGCCGTAACTGCCGTAGCTTATTATTGTATGATTTTTACAGACCTAATAGATTTATACTACATTATTCCGACCCTTATATGTTATGCTTTTATTATAGTCGCAAGATTTGATAACCCTTCAGAATTTGTATATTTCGTATTTGTAAAAGATATTTACAGAAAAGAAATAAAAATAAAAATTACACCAAAAGACCGTGTTCTGATAGGCAAACAGATAGATCATTATCTGGATCTTCAGTTTGAAAGAAATATAAAAAAGACTGCTTAAATAAAAGAATCAAAAATGTATTTATTTGGAATTTTCCATTATGATTTAGTTTTCATAATGGCTGCTTTAATGTATGGTTGTTTTATTACCAGCAGAAAAAAATAATAATGAAAAACTGTGTTATTGTCCCTGAAAAATCCAGTTTTAGAATACCCTAAATAAAGTATAGTTATGCTGTTAAAAAGTTTAATAGCGGGCTGTTTTAGCTATACCTGACCCCAAATCGAAAAAATATGGCCACAACAACAACAACAATTAAAAACAAGATTAAAAACATTAGAGAGTTAAAAAATTACACTCAGGAATATATGGCAGAAAAACTAGGCGTAACTCAGGCAGGCTATAGTAAAATAGAAAAAGGAAAAACTTCTTTGAGTTACGAAAAACTGGTCGAAATAGGACGGATTCTTGATGTGAGTGTTGAAGATATCATCAGTTTTGATTACGACAGATATTTTAATAATTTTAATAGAATCACAGGTAATAACAATGGCAGTATTTTGATTAACACAGAAAATACTTCTACATTAAAAGAACTTTATGAAGACAAAATCAGATTGTTAGAAAAGCTTTTAAGCAGGACAGAAATTGAACTTGGACGATACAAAGAAAAATTTGGGGAAATTTGATGTAACTCCAATTGAAATGCGTTCTGTTTTAGCCCAAATTTACTTTTGGGCTAAAGTTTTTTTAGATGCTGAAAAATGCAATTATACCTTAAGGGTGCGTTAGGAATAAGAAAGTTGTTCTTTTTCTTGTTTCTTTAGTAAGGAAAAAATATAAGTGGATACCCGGTCGCGGGTAACACTCAAAATATACAAAACCGTTTGATGTTTAGGGAATTAAAAGGTGTTTTAGTTTCATCTTTGTCAAAGTATAGAACTCTGACAAAGACTACTCTACAAGTGAAACTAATTCAAAATATTCAAATGAAAAATTTGCGCAAAATGCGTGAAACTATTAAAGTTTAAAATAAAATTTCTTTGGTAATAATATAAATTCCCATTACGAGTACAAACCAGCCAAAAAGCGGTTTTAGTTTAGCACCGTCAATTTTTTTAGAAAGCTGACTTCCAATTACCATTCCGAGGAGAGCCATGGCTGAAACGCTTAATAAAAAAGTATAGTTTATAGTTGTTCCGATGTATAAATCGCCTGCAAAACCAATAGAGGAATTGATAGTGATAATCAATAATGAGGTTCCAACGGCCTGTTTCATGGGTAATTTGGCAAAAAATAAAAGGGCAGGAATTATTAGAAATCCTCCGCCGGCTCCCAGAAATCCGGTCACGATTCCAACTACAAAGCCAATCAGGCTTAATTGCGGATAATTGGTTTCGGAGTTTTTTATTTCGGGCTGGTCTTTTTTAATCATGGAAATCGCTGCAGTAATCATCAAAATTGAAAAGACAATCATAATCAGGAAATCTTTTGAAACCGAATAAGAGGCTATACAAAATAGGGTGGCTGCAATTTGAGGAAAAATAACTTCACGAATCAGTAAAATAGAAATCACTGAAGGAATCGCAAAGTATAATGCCGATTTGAGTTTCAGGTTGCCCATTTTGTAATGGTTGTAACTTCCTGACATAGCCGTTATCCCAACAATAAATAATGAATATGAAGTAGCCTGTTCCGGATTTACCTTAAACAAATAAACAAGAATAGGAATGGTCAATATCGATCCGCCACCGCCAATTAAGCCCAGCGAAATTCCGATAATGATTGAGGCAAAATACCCAAAATATTCCATTGCATTTGTTTTGATGCAAAGGTGGTTTGCAAATTAGAAATCTACAGTAACATTTATCACAGAAGAAGATTTTTTACCACAGATTAAAAAGATTTTGGTATTACTAGATCTGTATCTCGGTTCTAGCGGAATTGAGAATCTATAAAGCATTTAGACTTCGCTCAATGTGACAAAATATAGTTCATGCTAATTCGTGAAATTTGTTTTTAATAGCTCAATTTGGTTTCGGTTTAGTTTTACCAGACCACGCTGTTCCATTTTTTTGAGCAATCTTGAAACGACTTCTCTTGAGGTATTGAGTTCTGTTGCGATTTCCTGATGTGAAAGTTTAACTTCAGAACAGCCACAAGAGTCAGAATGTCTTTTGAGGTAAAATTCCAAACGTTCGTCCATAGAACGGAAAGCAATATTGTCAACTACTTCCAGTACTTCTTCAAAACGGCTTCTGTAAGT
Organism: Flavobacterium pectinovorum; assembly: GCF_022802975.1. Classification (GTDB taxonomy): domain Bacteria; phylum Bacteroidota; class Bacteroidia; order Flavobacteriales; family Flavobacteriaceae; genus Flavobacterium; species Flavobacterium pectinovorum_B. The sequence continues at coordinate 276,624 of NZ_JAFEVZ010000004.1, read as the reverse complement.
TTCGATTACAAATTCGTACCAGGAGCGGTGTTCCATCATCCATTTATCCATCATTTGCAGCGGTATCATCATGACCGAAACGTCTTCGGTTACTTTAGCCATAATCTGGCTTTTTTCGCTTTTTGCTGTACAAATCATCGAAATGGCGCAGGCCTGTCCCGGCTGTAAATAGTACATTAAAAACTCACCACCATCTTCGCCTTCACGATAGATTTTAATTTTTCCTTTGGTAATTAAAACGGTATTTTTAATATACTGTCCGGTTCGCATCAAGATTGTTCCGGCCTTAAAATCTTGTGCGCTCCCGTTTTCTTCAATGGTAGCAATCAGTTCGGGTGAGAAATTTGGAAAGAGGGTTTTTAATGAAGACTGCATGGATGATATTTAAAAATAAACGATACTATTTTAATTTTTTAAATTTTCGTCTTTTCTTCCAGTTGGAAAAAATAAAATCTTAATGTTTTGTTATTACAGATTTTATCAAAAACAAACTAAAATTTATAATTGTTTGCAAAGATAACAGATTTGAATGGTATAAATTATCAGAAAACTATTTTTAAGAGAAGAAAATTTAAAATGACAAAATCCTATTTTCTATCGATTTTATAGACCATTTTTTTAAAAATAGTGAGTAAATTTGTAAAAGACTAACAATTTTACGTTCTCTAAAACGTTTTCTGAGAATAATAATCGAAATCGTATTTTGTACGTATTTTATTTAGTTAAAACCTTTAATTTTACAAAAAACACAATACTATGAATTTATCACAAGAAGATTGGGTTGCTCAGTTTCAGGCTGACGAAAATGCAGTAATACTTGACGTAAGAACTCAAGACGAATTTAACGACGGCTACATTGAAAATGCTGTAAACATCGACATCAATAAAGGTCAGGCTTTTATTTATGAAATAGAAGAGTTAGACAAAAATAAAAATTACTATGTGTATTGCCGATCAGGAGCAAGAAGCGCAAAAGCATGTCAGATTATGAATGAATTAGGTTTTGAAAATGCCTATAATCTGCTTGGCGGTATCCTGGATTGGGAAGGTGATACCGTAAACCCATAAAAAAGTGAAAGAGGCGGTAAAGCCTCTTTTTTCTTTTAAAAACAATTAAATAACCAAACTAAAAATTACCAGATTATGAGTTTTATACCCGAAGAATATCAAATTAAAACCCTTATAAATCAAGATACTTATCTTGTAAACGGAGAATTAAAACAGTGGACAGGACAGACAACACCTGTGTTTTCTACTATTTCTTCTACTGAAAAATACGCACCAACATTATTAGGATCTATTCCCTTCATGGCCGAAAAAGAAGCTGCTGAGGTTGTTGAAGCTGCCAATGCCGCTTACAATAAAGGACAAGGTTTATGGCCAACTATGAAAGTGGTTGACCGTATTAAATGTATGGAGAATTTTGTAAAACAAATGAAGGAAACCCGCGAAGAAGTGGTAAAACTTTTGATGTGGGAAATTGGAAAAAACCTTGGAGATTCGCAAAAAGAATTTGACAGAACGGTAGAATATATTCAGGATACGATTGACAGTTACAAAGAATTAAACAGACGCAGTTCTCACTTTTCGAAAGTACAGGGAGTAAACGCAATGATTCGTCGTGGGCCTCTTGGAGTAGTGCTGTGTCTTGGACCATATAATTATCCCCTTAACGAGACGTTTTCATTATTGATTCCTGCCTTGATTATGGGGAATGCAGTAATTTTTAAACCTGCCAAACACGGTGTTTTGTGTATTTCTCCATTGTTGGAAGCTTTCAGAAGCAGTTTTCCAAAAGGAGTTATCAATATCGTGTACGGAAGAGGCCGTGAAATTGCTTCTCCAATCATGAAATCTGGAAAAATTGATGTTCTGGCTCTAATTGGAAACAGTAAATCTGCAATTGCTTTACAGGATCAGCACCCAAATAAAAACAGACTGCGTTTGATTTTAGGTCTTGAGGCTAAAAACCCTGCCATCATTTTACCGGATGCCGATTTGGATTTGGCTATTCAGGAATGTATTACAGGATCGTTGTCTTTCAATGGTCAGCGTTGTACGGCTTTAAAAGTGTTGTACGTACATGAATCAATTGCTGAAGAATTTAATAAGCGTTTTTCTGAAAAAGTAGATGCTTTGGTATTCGGAAATCCATGGGAAAAAGGAGCTTCTTTGACTCCGCTTCCTGAAGCAGAAAAACCTGCTTATATTCAGGGATTAATTGATGATGCAACAAGCAAAGGAGCAAAAATTATCAATGAAAAAGGAGGAAAGCATTCTGAAAATTATATTTTTCCGGCAGTTTTATTCCCAGTAAATAAAGAGATGAGAGTGTATCATGAAGAGCAGTTTGGTCCGGTTGTTCCAATTATTTCTTTCAAAGATATTAATGAACCTCTTGAAGATATGGCCGAATCAAATTACGGGCAGCAGGTAAGTTTGTTTGGAAAAAACATCAAAACACTGGCACCGCTTATTGATGCTTTGGTGAATTTAGTGTGCCGAGTAAACTTAAACAGTTCTTGCCAGAGAGGTCCTGATGCGTTCCCGTTTACAGGCCGTAAAGATTCTGCTGTAGGAACATTGAGTATTCCGGATGCCTTGCGTTCGTTCTCAATCCGTACGTTCGTGGCTTCAAAAGATATTGACTACAATAATGAAATCCTTCAGGAATTATTAAACAGTAAAGAATCTAATTTCATCAATACCGATTATATTCTATAATTTTTAAGGTTATATATTAATTTTCAAAACCGTCTTTTTCTTTTAGAATCAGACGGTTTTTTTATTTTGCAGGTATTTAAATAATAGTCTGTTTTTTGTCACATTGAGCGGAGTCGAAATGCACAGATGGCTCTCGACTCTGCTATCTATGACGTTTTTATTAAAAAATAGTTCTCGATACAAATTTTCTGAAAAAGCTATTGCATTTTCAGAAAATTCACTCGAACTGACGAGAGGTTGCAATGTCATCTTATATTGATTTTTTTTCTAAAAAAATTAAACCTCGAATTGACAATACTATAAAAACTCAAAAAAAGTGTGTAGTGTTCCGTAAAGTGTGTAATAAATATACACCTTGAATTTAGGTAAATGTTCTAATGCCTTAAGAATCAGTTTTAAAAACTAATGGCACAAGCCTTGCTAAATCAGGATTATAATGATTTTCTCAAATAGAATATACAAACGGAGGAAATTATAAATAAAAGCCATTTAGTTAGAAAATAGATAATACGACCTATAATGAAAAGCGAGACCATTACTTCAGAACAATTTTACGCCTCAACACTTAGTGAAGCCCATAACAATGAACTTACCGTAAAAAGTTCGATTTTTAATTTTCAGAATAAATCAAAAAACAAAAACGAAAAAACCTCAAGTTTATTAGGTATTACTGTTATAATAATGAGTTTTATGTTAATGCTGACAGGAGCCTTTTTTGTATATGAATTTCAGTCTGACTTCGATCAGTTTCATATTGAGAGAATCAATTCTTCATGGGGTTACCCATTTCTGATTTTGACGATTTTATTGTTTTTCTTTCAAACCGGTGTTTTTTTATATAATGTTTACCTGTATTTTCGCTACAAACCAATGGAATCTGTTACAGACGATTTATTGCCAGCCTGTACCGTAATTGTTCCTGCTTATAATGAAGGAAAACTGGTTTGGGATACCTTATTGAGTCTTGCAGAAAGTGATTTTCCTGAACAAAAAATGCAATTACTGGCTATTGATGACGGAAGCAAGGATGATACTTGGTATTGGATGCAGCAGGCGAAAATAAAACTGGGCGATCGTCTTACGATTTTTCAACAGCCGGAAAACAAAGGAAAACGTCATGCTCTGTATCGTGGATTTGAACTTGGTACAGGAGAAATTTTTGTAACGGTTGACAGTGATTCAATTGTAAAAAAAGATACTTTACGAAATTTAGTTACACCATTTGTTCTTGATGAAAAATGTGGTGCAGTAGCAGGAAACGTTCATGTTTTGAACAATAAAAAAGCGATACTGCCAAAAATGCTGAATGTGAGTTTTGTAATGAGTTTTGAATTCGTGCGCTCGGCAGAAAGTATGTTAGGTTCTGTTCTTTGCACACCAGGAGCAGCGGCAGCGTATAGAAAAACTGCTGTTTTTGGATGTCTTGACGAATGGATCAACCAGACTTTTATGGGTGAACCGTCTGATATTGGCGAAGACCGAGCGATGACCAATATGATATTAAAACAGGGATTTCGCGTTTTGTTTCAAAAAAATGCAGTTGTATTAACAAGTGTTCCTGAACAATACACGGGTTTGTACAAAATGTTTATCAGGTGGGGAAGGAGCAATGTGCGTGAGAATATCATGATGGCGCAATATGTTTTCAAGGATTTTAGAAATGAATCTAAGTTTGGCGCCAGACTTTTGTTTATGAATCAATCGCTTAGAATCCTGCTTACGATTCCATTTTTACTTTTTATGTTTTTCCTTATAGCCACTCATCCGTTACTGTTTTTAAGTTCAACATTTTTAGGTATATTGATTGTATCGAGTTTCCCGGTTTTGTTCTACGCAAAAAGATATAGTTTATCAGAAGCTTTTTGGGCGTATTCATATAGTATTTTTTACACTTTTACACTATTCTGGATTGCTCCATACGCATTGGTTACAGCAAATAAAAGAGGCTGGCTGACCAGAGGTTTATCTTAAGCTAAATATTAGGTAAAAATAAAGTAAATTAGAGCCGTTTGTTTCCTATTGATTCAGACGGTTTTTTATTTCTTAAAATGATTATCAAACAAGTTAAAACATCAGAAACCTGGCAAGTCAGGCACGAAGTCATGTGGCCGGATCAGCCTTTTGAATTTGTTCAGTTAGAAGAAGATAATTCAGGCTTACATTTTGGTGTTTTTATAGATGAAAAATTGGTTTCAATTGTATCCTGTTTTATTTCAGATAATGAAATGCAGTTTAGAAAACTTGCTGTTTTACCCGAATATCAAGGTCGTGGAATAGCTTCTGAATTGCTGAATTATATTTTTGAATTGGCCAGAAAAAAAGAATTAAGAAGAATCTGGTGTAATGCAAGAACCAATAAAAAATCTTTTTATGAAAAGCTGGGAATGAAGGATACTTTTCAAATTTTTAGTAAGGCAGGTCAGGAATTTACAATAATGGAGATTTGTATGTGATTTTTAAAGTGTGAAAAAAATCTTAATTGGATGCAAATTTTAGAACAGGTCAATTAAATATGTTAATTTAACCACAGACAAATTAATAATTTAGTTTCCTATGGAGAATTCAAAAATTAAAGCTTTTATACCACTTTTATATCTTGTTTGGTCCGATGATCTTTTAACCCAAAAAGAGTTTACAACCCTGCGTGAATTTATTACTTCTCTAACGCTGCTTTCTTCGGAAGAACAGCAATACCTCCTTTCTAAAGTAGATATTTCTAACCCGCCTTCGCGAAATGAACTCACTCAATGGAAATTGGATATTGAGAGAAGCATTAAGGATACTTCGTCTATAAAATCGATTTTTGATATCGCCACAGCACTTTCAGATAAAAACCTGGATATTTCGTCATTGGAATCCGATTTTACAAAACTTGAAAATGATCTGGGAGTTTTGGGAGAAGAATTAATTCAGAATTTCAAAACCAAAGGTGATTTCCTTACCGCTACAACTAAAACTACCGATAATTTTGATATTTTGAAATTAACTGAAATTCTTGATGGAGGACAGGCTGCTATTATCAAAAAAGTAAAATCGGTTATTTCGAGACCTGAATTCGCTTATGAAACTTCAACAGATATAAATGTTTATCGGCAAAAAGTATATGACTGGTGCAAGATTTTAGCCGATGAAAACCTCGGAAACATGGCGTATCCGAAACAATACGGCGGAGGCGAAAACATAGCCGATTACTTTGCTATTATGGAAACGCTGAGTTATCACGATTTGAGTCTGGTAATAAAATTTGGGGTACAATTTGGACTTTGGGGAATGAGCGTTCAGTCATTGGGAACCGAAAAACATTATGCAAAATACCTTAAAGATATTGGTGAATTAAAACTGCCGGGCTGTTTTGCAATGACCGAAACACATCATGGCTCCAACGTAAAAGGACTGGAAACTACAGCAACGTATAATCATGCCGATTCCACTTTTACCATTCACACACCGCACGAAAAAGCACAAAAAGAGTATATTGGAAACGCAGCCGTCCACGGGCAAATGGCAACTGTTTTTGCTAAACTGATTATCGACGGTCACGATTACGGCGTAAACGCTTTTGTAGTTCCGTTGCGTGATACAAAAGGGAATACGTTAAAAGGTGTTACTATTGGCGATTGCGGACATAAAATGGGACTGAATGGTGTTGATAACGGAACTATAAGTTTTGATAACCTGATAATTCCAAAAGAAAATATGCTCGATCGTTTTGCTTCTGTGAATGACAAAGGCGAGTTCGAAAGCCCAATTCCGAGTGATAACAGACGTTTTTTTACCATGCTGGGTACTTTGGTAGGAGGTCGAATCGGAATTCCCCGATCAGCATTGGCAGCGGCAAAATCAGGACTTACAATTGCCATTAGATACAGCGACCAGCGAAGACAATTTGGCCCCGAAGGAGGTTCTGAGGTACCAATTTTAAATTACAGAATGCATCAGCGCAGATTGCTTATTCCGTTAGCCAAAACGTATGCGGTGCATTTTGGTCTGCAATATTTGACGAACCGTTTTTTAAACAGAACCGAATCTGAAATGCAGGATATTGAGGCTTTGGCTGCCGGAATGAAATCCTACTCGACCTGGAGTACCAGGGATATTTTGCAGGAATGCCGTGAGGCCTGTGGCGGAAAAGGATATTTGTCTGAAAACCGAATTGATGCTTTAAAAAATGATACGGAGATTTATACCACTTTTGAAGGAGATAACACTGTTTTGATGCAATTGGTAGCAAAAAATCGTTTGTCTGAATTCAGAAAATCATTTGGGGAGATGGGCTCTCTGGGAATTATCAATTACGTATATGAAAATGCTAAAGTGGCTTTCGCCGAAAAAAATCCAATAGTAACCCGAAGAACAGATGATGATCATTTACTGGATTATCAGTTTCATTTGCAGGCTTTTCAACACCGTGAAAGAACAATTTTGGCATCTGCTGCTAAACGTATAAAAAAATTGGTTGACAGTGGCTTAGAAGCTTATGATGCTTTTAATGTGGTGCAGCACCAAATGATTGAGGTTGCCATGGCTTATTTAGAACGTGTAATTTTAGAGCAGTTTCAAATTGCAATTGAGAAAACAGAAGATTCAAAAATAAAAGAAGTTTTATTGAAATTGAATCAGTTGTATGCGCTTTCACAAATAGAAAAAAATAAAGCCTGGTATTTGGAGGACGGATACATGGAAGCTGTAAAAACCAAAGCAATTCGTAAAATAGTCAATCAGCTTTGCTGGGACGTCAGACCCGATGCCGTTTCTTTGGTAAATGCTTTTGGTATTCCTGAAAGCTGTCTGGCAGCACCAATTGCTGTTTAATATTTTATTGGTTTTTAAAATAGTTTAAAACTATGCACTTTAATACATTTTGCTTTCAGCTTATAAAAAAGTTTTTTAACTACAAATTGACGCAAATTAATTCGTGAAAATTTGTGCAATTTGCGGTTAAAATAAAAAGTTTCAACTTTGCAGACTTCAGTTTGCTAAACCAAATTCAGTTCATAGTGGTTTATTTTTTAGCAGTTAATGTAGAGCCTACAGAGGCTATTATAACAAATGCTACCGCTAAAATTTCATAAAAACTTAAATGTTCCTGCAAAAAAATAAAAGCGCAAAGAGAAGCTGCGGCAGGCTCCAGACTCATCAAAATACTAAAAGTTCTGGGAGGAAGCTGTCCAAGGGCTTTCATTTCTAAACTAAATGGAATAGCACTTGACAAAAGCGCAAGTGCTGTTCCTAAACCTAAAAGTTCAGGTGTAAGATTATTTAAACCATTTCCGAAAAATCCAAAAGGGAGAATTAGCAAAGCGGCAAAGAGCATTCCGGTAGTTACTGCATCTCCGTCATTCATTATTTTAGAAATTTTTCCGCCTAAAATAATGTAGGCTCCCCAAAAACCTCCGGCGATAAGTGCAAAAACAACTCCTAAAGAATCTATCCGGTCATTGGACCAGGGAGCAATTAAAACAATTCCGGCTCCGGCCAGTAAAATCCAACAATAATCAATTAATCGTTTTGATCCCCAGATGGCGACCAATAAAGGACCAATGAATTCTAATGTTACTGCTAATCCAATCGGAATTCTTTCAATAGCCATGTAAAAAACTAAATTCATGGCACCCAGCGAAAAACCATACGGAATCACTATTTTCCATTGTTTTGCAGTAATTTTTTTCAAATTTGTCCTGTAAACGACAAATAAAATTAAAGCAGATATACCAATTCTAAGGGTTGCAGTTCCTGCAGCTCCAATTGCGGGGAAAAGGGTTTTAGCAATTGCCGCACCGCACTGTACACTTATGATAGCTAATAATACAGCAGGTATAGGCGAGAGGTTGATTTGTTTGTTTTTCATGGAAATTTTAAGAAAGGGCGACAAAATTACAAAAATAATCTTAGTCGTTTTCAAAAGAATTACCAGCTTCCTTTTAAACCTTCTTTTAAAGCATTGTTGTATTTTTCTAAATCAAAACTGTATAAATCGGGAGCTTTATGAGCACCTCCTTTACGTGATTCATCTAATTTTATTAAGATGTCATAACGCAATATTTTTCGATAGAAATTACCTCGGTTTAGTTTTTTTCCTAAAATTGCTTCGTATAATTTTTGAAGTTCAGGCATTGTAAATTTCTCCGGAAGGAGGTTGTAACCTATAGGATGATTGTTTAGTTGTTCACGAAGCGTAAGTAGTGCTTTGTCAAAGATGGTTCTGTGGTCCATCATAAAAGCCGGCAGATTTTCTATAGATTGCCATTCAACAGCTGTTGAATATTGATCAATTACCAGTTTTACGTGTGAATGTTCTGCCAGTGCATAATATCCAATAGAAACAAAACGCTGTTTGTTCCATATACTATCATCGTGTGCTTCAAAAGCGCTTTCGGAACGATTTAGGTTACCAAAAGTGTAAAATTGCTGTAGGTAAATATTTTCTGTTCCGGTTCTGTCTTTTAGAATACGAACAGCTGCATCATCAACATTTTCTGTTTTTTTTACATAACCACCCGGAAGTCCCCAAGAATCCAAATCCTTCATTTTTACAGTTAAAACGTGAAGAGAATTTTCATAAAAACTAAAAATAGCACAGTCAATAGAAAGTGTCGGAATATATTGTTTCCAGTTCTCTTCTGATTTTTGCTCTAGTATTTTCTTTAATTCCATGGAGTATAATTAGCTTCAAATTTACTCTTTTGAGTGTTATAATTCAAATAATTAAAATTTTTTCTGACTTTTTTCTTTCAAATAAAAAAAATATTTGTTAAACTTTTTTTTGCAGTGAAGTTTTTTGATTTTGCTAAACGTGCGATTTTGATACAATTCATTTTATCAATGATTGCAATACTTTACGCAAACGAGGTAGCATTGTTTTTTCTCTTTCCTAACTCCTTAATAATATTTCTTCTTTATTGTTTTTATGATTTTTTATGCTTGTAAATTATATGATTATGAAAATTTTTAAGGGATTTATTTGCTGATATGAAAAAATGTAATTAATATTGCTTCATAATGAAGCAATGAAATTTTACAATCAACTAAACTAACTTACCACTTATGAAAAAGATGATTCTTTCAGTAATTTGCATGGCATTTTTTCCTGCTTATGAAGCGTATTCTCAAGAAGAGAAACAGCAACAAAAGCCTTTGGATTCACTAAAAAATCCCGCAAAAATCGTTGAGACCGATACCAAAGAAGAAAAAAATAGAAATGTAATGCTTAATGCGGCCAACAATACCGGACCGCGTGATGTGAATATTGGTTTGCCATCAACTGTTGGTGGTATAACAATACAAGAAAATGATTTGCCTGTAGTATATTACTTCTGGCCAGAATTGCCAAACAGAACCTGGAGACAAAGTAAAAGTTTAGAAAAAACGGGTTTATTAAAGATTGGCGAGGCTGCTATCACAACAGGAGATTTAGGTTTTGCGGTTAATTCATACACAAGATTAGGATCTGATAAATTAGAAATAAACGGAAATTTTTCAGGTTCAAGTTTCGGATGGATGAAAGGAGATTTAAATGTTTCTGGGCCATTGTCTAAAGGCTGGTCTTATACTATGGGAGCTTATGCGAATTTTGATCCTAACTCTTTCGATTTAAAATTTGCCAAATATTCTGACAGAACACAAATTTACAGAGCCGGATTGACTAAGAAATTTAATAATGGTAAAGGACAAATTAGCTTTTTGTATAAATATGCCAACTCAGCTTCTTTAAGTAATTATGCCGTTTTTAGATATAAAGAAGGCGGAAAAGTCGAAGAATATAATGATTTTAAAATTGGCCGTGATTCCTACATTGTAAATGATGGAACTATGAAATTCAAAGATATTCTGACTGGCGAAACCAAATTTGCCGATATGGGCGGAAGCGATGCCGCTACCACTTCACATACTTTTGATCTTCTGGGAAATTATGATTTGGCAAACAACTGGAAATTTAATTTCTCTACTCGTTTTCGTTATGCTGAAGCTTCTCAGCTAATTGCGATTCCACTTGGAATTTTTCAAGCCGGTGCAACAGATAATTTTACATACAAATCAAACGGTAATGCCTACGTAGGAAATGTAAATTCGATGTTAGGATTATACACAGACGGAGTGCCTACAAAAACAGCTTTATCTCGATTTGAAATCACTAAAAATGTAGAAAAGCACAAATGGAGATTTGGTGTAACAGAATACTATTATCAGGTTGACGACTTTACTTCAAGCAGATCTTTCTTTAATCAGACAGTAAGTGCAAATCCTGATAAATTAGTTCGTAATACTCCGGGCGGAACTTCAAATACAGACGCTGACGGATTTTACAATTACAATGTTGGAGGCGAATATCACAATGGTTTTGAGAATAAGTTATCCGGTTACTTCTCAGACAACTGGACGGTTAACGATCGTTTGAGTTTGACTTATGGGGTTAATTTAAGATACCACAAACTAAAAGGTGATTATTACCTTACACCAAGAACAAGAGATTTAGTATTTGATCCAAGTCAGAAAACTTATTTTGATAACAATTGGTTTCATTTAGGGGGATCTATCAATGCGGTTTATAAAGTAACCAAGAAAGCTGGGATTCTTGCCGATTTTACTTACACAGAAAAAAATGGACAGTTAGAAAGTTATTCAGGAGCTGCAGAACCTAATATGGCAAAAACTAAAAGTCCGTTAGGAGCTTTTGGATTGTATTTCAATCATGAAAAATTCAGCCTTGTGTCTCAGGCAACTTACTTAACAAGGAATAATTATCAGGCAAGGTTAAACTTAGTAAATCCTGCTGATGCAAGTCAGTCAGAAGTAGCGACGGTTTTCTATGATATTCAGACTTTGGGCTGGACAACAGATATTGTAGCATCTCCATTTAAAGGATTCAGTCTTCACTATTTAATTACCTTTCAGGATCCGGTTTATAAAAATTATGATTTCTCTGCTTTTGGAAATAACTATTCTTACAACGACAAAAACGTATTGGAAATTTCTAAAGTTTTGATGGAAATTGACCCAAGTTATACTTACAAAGATTTCAAATTCTGGGCAAGTTTCAGATATTTTAGTAAGCAATATGCAAATCAGACTAATGCGTTATATTTTGCTCCCAGATGGGAAACTTTTGGAGGTGTAAACTACAAAATCAACAAACATTTTGATATTGGTTTGACAGCAGTAAACTTCTTAAATCAGACAGGAGCTAAAGGAACGATCAACGGAGCTGAATTAATTACAGATGCTTCGGGTTATTACGATCAGCTTTTGGTTGGATCTTACATCAGACCTTTTACTTTGGAAGCTTCTCTTAATTTCAGATTCTAAATTTTATTTCGATGAAAAAAATAATTATAACTGCTGGTTTCGCTTTTTTCATAAGCGTTACCATGCAGGCTCAGCAAGGAAACTTTACGATTGTAAAAAATAACAAAGGTGCAGATTTGGGATATTCTCCTGAATCCGGCATCAAAATTCTAACCGTTAGCGGAAAAAAATTTAAAGATTTAAATAAAAACGGCAAACTAGACAAATACGAAGACTGGCGCCTTTCGGCAGATGAAAGAGCCAAAGATTTAGCTTCAAAAATGTCTGTTGAACAAATTGCAGGTTTAATGCTTTATAGCCGTCATCAGGCTTTGCCTGCGGGAGTTTCAGGTTATAATGCAGGAACGTATAACGGAAAAATATTTCCGGAAAGTAATGCAAAAGCTTCAGATTTGACCGATCAGCAAAAAGCATTTCTGAAAGAAGATAATTTGCGTCATGTATTGATTACAAAGGTGCAAAGTCCGGAAGTTGCCGCTTTATGGAACAACCAAATGCAGGCTTTTGTAGAAGGAATTGGATTGGGAATTCCGAGTAATACCAGTACAGACCCGCGTCATACGGCAAATGTAACGTCTGAGTTTAATGGCGGAGCAGGAGGAGAAATCTCGATGTGGCCTGATGGTTTAGGAATGGCTTCTACTTTTGACCCGAAAATTGTAGAACAGTTTGGACAAATTGCGGCCAAAGAATATCGCGCGTTAGGAATTGCAACTGCTTTATCGCCTCAGATCGATTTGGGTTCTGAACCAAGATGGTATAGAATTTCAATGACCTTTGGAGAGAGTCCGGCCTTAACCAGAGATATGGGAAGAGCGTATATTGATGGTTTTCAAACTTCATACGGAAAAGACGAGATTAAAGACGGCTGGGGGTATAAAAGTGTGAATGCCATGGTGAAACACTGGCCAAGCGGTGGTGCCGAAGAAGGCGGTCGTGACGGACATTGGGCATACGGAAAATTTGCGGTTTATCCGGGAAATAATTTGCAGCAGCACATTGATCCTTTTGTTAACGGAGCTTTCAAATTAAAAGGAAAAACGAGTAAAGCTTCGGCGGTAATGCCTTACTACACCATTACTTTCGATCAGGATAAAAAATACAATGAAAATGTAGCCAACGGTTACAGTAAATATATCATTACAGATTTATTAAGAGATAAATATGGTTATGACGGCGTAGTTTGTACAGATTGGCTGGTAACCGGCGATGAAGGAAAAACACCTAATCTTTTTGCCGGAAAACCGTGGGGTGTTGAAAATCTTTCTATTAATGAAAGACATTACAAAGCGATTGTTGCAGGCGTAGATCAATTTGGAGGAAACAATGATAAGAAACCTGTTTTGGCTGCTTATGAAATGGGAATCAAAGAATTTGGTGAACCCTTTATGAGAGCACGTTTTGAAAGATCTGCCGTTCGTTTATTAAAGAATATTTTTAGAGTGGGGCTTTTCGAAAATCCATATTTAAATGTTGCCGAAACAAAAGCAATTGTTGGAAATCCTGAGTTTATGAAAGCGGGTTATGACGCTCAGTTAAAGTCGGTTGTGTTGTTGAAAAACAAAGCTGCAGTTCTTCCTGTAAAAGAAAAGAAAACGGTTTTTATTCCGAAGATTTATACTGCTTCAACCAAAGACTGGTGGGGCGTTGCGAGTCAGCCAAAGTTAGAATATCCTGTAAATCTGGAATTGGTTAAGAAATACTATAATGTAACCGACGATCCGTCAAAAGCTGATTTTGCAATTGTTTTTGTAACTAGTCCGCAAAGTTTAGAAGGCGGTTATGATTTGAATGACAGACAAAACGGTAGCAATGGTTATGTACCGATTTCTCTTCAATACGGAACTTACACTGCAGCAGAGGCAAGAGCAAAAAGTATTGCTGCCGGAGATCAGGTTATTGATCCAACAATCACAGACAGAACCTATAAAAATAAAACAGTTACAGCAGCAAACACTATGGACTTAAGAACAATTTTAGACATAAATGAAATGATGAAAGGCAAACCTGTTATCGTTTCGATTACGGCTTCAAAACCAATGATTTTTAATGAATTCGAAAAAAAAGTTGATGGAATTGTTTTAAATTTTGGAGTTTCTTCTCAGGCGGTTTTGGATATTATTTCAGGAAAAGCCGAACCTTCAGGATTACTTCCGGTACAGATGCCAGCGAATATGGAAACGGTTGAAAAGCAATTTGAAGATGTTCCTTATGATATGATTCCGCATAAAGACAGTGAAGGAAATGTTTATGATTTTGCTTATGGACTGAACTGGAAAGGGGTTATAAAAGATGCCAGAACGGAAACTTATAAGAAAGAATAGTTTAATCACGCAAAGTAGCAGTGTTTTTTTGTCATTTCGACGAAGGAGAAATCTTCATAAGTAGCTCCGATCCTAAAAGAAGCGAATCTTTGTCGAGTTTCTCGCGGAGATTTCTCCTAACGTCGAAATGACAAACTTAATGTGATAAAAAAAAACTTAAATATGACTTTGCGTCTTTGCGAGAACCATAAAAATTAGCTCAAATCTTACTAAATCTGCGTGAAACAATAAACAGCAACACTATGAAAAATAAAATCAAATTAGTATTAGCGTTCTCTATGTTTTTAAGCATTTCTGTAAATGCCCAACAAACAATAAAATTATATCAAGGAAAAGCACCGGGATCTGAAAACTGGACACAGAAAGAAGCCCAAATGTATTCGGATTTGTTTAAAACTGAGGTTGTTTACAATGTAAGTGATCCCTCTTTATTGGTTTACCAAGTACCAAAAGGAGTAAAAAATACCGGAACAGCCATTGTAATTGCTCCCGGCGGAGGTTTCCAGAGTTTGTCGATTAACAGAGAAGGAAAAGAACTGGCTGAAATTTTAAGTAAAAAAGGTATTACGGCTTTTGTTTTAAAATACCGTTTGAACAAAACTGAAACCAATGATCCTGCAAGAGAAATGATGGATAAATTGAAAGACAGGGCTGCTTTCGAAAAAAACGCTTTGGCAACTATAAAATTAGCAGCCGAAGATGGAAAAAATGCTTTGAATTACGTTCGTACAAATGCTTCAAAATACGGAATCGATGTTAAAAAAGTCGGTATAATAGGGTTTTCAGCGGGAAGTACCGTGGCGATGGAAACCGTTTTGGTAAATAAACCGGAACTGCTTCCTGATTTTGTAGCTAATATTTACGGCGGTCCTAGACCGGAACTTTTAAGTGTTGCTGTACCCGATAAAAAGATTCCAATGTTTGTTTGTGCAGCAAGCGACGATCAATTGAAACTGGCACCAAGAAGTATTCAGATGTACAATAAATGGTTAGAAGCCGGACAAAGTGTCGAACTTCATATGTACTCAAAAGGAGGACATGGTTTTGGAACAGGAAAACAAAATTTGCCTGTTGATTCTTGGGAAATCCGTTTTGAAGAATGGTTGAAATTGCAAGGATTTTTAAATTAATCTATTTGGTTGTAATTATTAAAAACGTCAGTTCGAGTGTTTTTTGTGCAGAGAAACGAAACAAAAAATGTATCGAGAACCGTTTTAATAATAATTTTTCTGTTCTCGATACCATCCCGATGAAAAATCGGGATCACTCGAACTGACGAAAAATTATCATCAAAAACGATTACACCCAACGGGTTTAAATTAATAAAAAACTATTTAAAACTATATATTATGAAACATACAATTATAAAAACAGCCAGAGTTACGCTTTTAACAGCGTTGGTGCTTTCTAATTTGTCTTGGAATACAATTCCGAATGACGAAACGAATCCACCAGTTTTGACTGTCAAAGGATTTAAATTTTTCGATTTCAACAGAAACGGAAAATTAGATATTTGGGAAGATACACGTCTTTCTGATAATCAAAGAATTGATGCGATTATCAAACAAATGACCAATGCAGAAAAAGTAGATTTACTGATTGGAACTGGTATGCCGGGAATCGAAGTTTTGACAGGGCCTGTGGGGGACTCTAAGCAAGGTTTGGTTCCGGGAGCTGCCGGCGGAACTGCTGCTTTTGAGCGTTTCGGAATTCCTGCTACGGTTGTAGCCGATGGTCCGGCAGGTTTAAGAATTGCGCCAACGAGAGAAAATGATTCGAAAACCTATTATGCAACGGCATTTCCGGTTGGAACAGCTTTGGCTTCAACCTGGAATAAAGCACTTTTGGAAGAAGTGGGTAAAGCAATGGGGAATGAAGTAAAAGAATATGGAGTTGATGTTTTATTAGCGCCGGCTTTGAATATTCACAGAAATCCATTGAACGGAAGAAACTTCGAATATTATTCTGAAGATCCATTGATTTCAGGGAAAACGGCAGCAGCCATCGTAAACGGAATTCAGTCGCAGGGCGTGGGAACTTCTATTAAACATTTTGCTGTAAATAATGAAGAAAGCAACCGTTTAACGATCAATGCACACGTTTCTGAAAGAGCTATTAGAGAATTGTATTTAAAAGGTTTTGAAATTACGGTTAAAGAATCGCAGCCGTGGACGGTAATGTCTTCCTATAATAAACTGAACGGAACTTATACGTCTGACAGAAAAGATCTTTTAACTCAGGTTTTAAGAGACGAATGGGGTTTTAAAGGAATTGTAATGACTGATTGGTTTGGCGGTTTTCCGGGTTTTGAAACCATTTCAAAAGGTTCAAACTCTGATGTTGTACAGCAAATGATTGCCGGAAATGACTTATTGATGCCGGGAATTCCAGTTCAGAAAAAAGCTTTGTTGGCTGCCTTAGATTCTGGGAAATTATCGCAGGAAGTAGCAAATGTAAATGTGAAAAGAATTTTAGAATATGTTTTCCGTACACCCACTTTTGCAAAATATAAATACAGCGATAAACCAAACCTGACTAAAAATGCTGAGGTAACAAGAAATGCTGCTGCTGAAGGAATGGTTTTGCTTAAAAATACAAACAATGCTTTGCCTTTTGCAGATAAACAAAAAGAGGTTTCGGTATTTGGAGTTACTTCCTACGCCTGGATTACAGGAGGAACAGGGAGCGGAAGCGTAAATAATAAACACACCGTTTCTCTTTTAGAAGGTTTAACCGCAGCGGGTTATAAATTAGATAAAGAATTGGTTGATTTGTATAAACCTCACGCTGAAAAAGAAGTTGTTGCTGAAAAGGAAAGAAGAAGAGCGAGAGGAGTTTTGGCTTTGCCGGAAAGGCTTCCTGAACTAAAAATGGACGATGCTTTCTTTGCTAAAAAAGCGGCAAGTTCAGAAATTGCATTTGTAACTTTAGGAAGGAATTCCGGAGAAGGAGGAGACAGAGTTGTCGATAATGATTTCAATATGGCAAATGAAGAGATTGAAATGCTGGACAAAATTTCAAAAGCATTTCATGCCAAAGGAAAGAAAGTTGTCGTTATTTTAAATATTGGCGGCGTGATCGAAACTGCTTCCTGGAAAGATAAAGCAGATGCAATTTTACTGGCCTGGCAGCCTGGTCAGGAAGGCGGACATTCAGTTGCTGATGTGGTTTCCGGAAAAATTAATCCATCAGGAAAATTAACCATGACTTTTCCTGTGAAATATTCCGATACACCATCGGCTAAAAACTTCCCCGGATTTCCAGTTGATAATCCGAAAGAGGTAACTTACGAAGAAGGCGTTTATGTTGGATACCGTTATTTTAATACCTTTAATGTTAAACCTTCTTATGAATTCGGATTCGGAACTTCGTACACAACATTTGATTATTCAGGTATAAAATTAAGTTCTTCAACTTTTAAAGATAATCTGACGGTTTCTGTAACGGTAAAAAATACCGGAAAAGCAGCAGGGAAAGAAGTCGTACAATTATATCTTTCGGCTCCGGCAAAATCAATTGATAAACCAAAAGAAGAATTGAAAGCTTTTGCAAAAACAAAAGAACTAAAACCTGGCGAAAGTCAGACTTTGCAATTGATACTTAATCCAAAAGATCTGGCTTCGTTTTTAGAAAGTAAAAGTGCCTGGATTGCTGAGGCAGGAACTTATAAAGTACTTGTTGGAGCATCTTCATTAGATATAAAAAATACAGCTGAATTTTCAGTTGCTAAAGAGATTACGGTCGAAAAGGTTAAAAAAGCATTTGAATTAGATTCTAAATTCACAGAGCTTAAGCCGTAATGAATTACAATTTTGTTGGTTAAAAAATGAAGGACTGATGCATCAAATAGCATTGAAAAAGTTCTTCAAATAAGTAGAATTGAAAAAATAAAAAAGAGCGAAAATATTGTGTTTTCGCTCTTTTTTTAATTATTATCCTCCTTGCAGTCACAGAAAATCAAATTTGACTAAAATAATTTAAAAAAAACATTGGGTGTAATTCGTTTCTGACGATAATTTTTTGTCAGCACGAGTGATCCCGATTTTTCATCGGGATGGTATTGAGAACAGAAAAATTATCATTAAAAACGGTTCTACCTATGACGTTTTTGTTTAACTAGGGCTTTGACTCCGCTCAGCCTGACAAAATAAACGTCATCTTATATTGCTTTTTTTTTTAAAAATTAAACCTCGAACTGACGTTTTTAATAATTACACCCAACGGGTTTAAAAAAAACTGGCTCTTCGCCTAAAACAGTGGATTTCAAAAAAGACAATTTCTCAGTGAAACATAAAAAAATCTGCTAAATCCGCTAAATCTGCGGGAAGTAATTTAAAATTTATCCCGCAGATTTGGCAGATTTAGCAAATTCCGTAGCTGCCGAAAATTGATTTTCCATTAATTATGGCGAAGAACCAAAAAACTTTATTTAATCGCTTTTTTAAAGCTTTTCCGAAAAGAGAGACTTTTCTGTATGCTCAGGAATTAAGAGCGATTTTTCGAAATCATAAAAACTAATTTTCTGGTTGTTAAAAAACTTCAGTTTAATTTAGCTATTTTAGATTCCGCCAAAAAATAAAACTAACAATCTAACCACCAAAAAATATTTTTATGAGTTTAACTTTTAATGAAATCAAACCAAAAAAACATTATGAAATTTTAGACGGACTGCGTGGAGTAGCAGCTATTTTAGTAGTTGCATTTCATGTTTTCGAAACATTTGCATTAGGAAACCGTTTTAAACAAATTATCAATCACGGTTATCTTGCCGTAGATTTCTTTTTCCTGTTATCCGGATTTGTTGTAGCCTATGCGTATGATGACCGTTGGGAAAAAATGACGCAATGGGAATTTTACAAAAGACGTTTAATCCGCTTGCAGCCTATGGTGATTATGGGAATGATCATTGGGGCAGCTTTGTATTATTTTCAGGCTTCGGATAATTTGTTCCCGGAAATTGCCGGAATGCCGGTATGGAAATTACTGTTAGTGATGCTAATTGGATTTACACTGATTCCTGTTCCTCCATCAATGGATATTAGAGGCTGGAGTGAAATGCATCCGCTTGACGGGCCCGCCTGGTCACTTTTTTTCGAATATATTGCCAATATTTTATACGCTTTGTTATTCCGTAAATTTTCAAATAAAGTACTTGGTATTTTTGTTTTACTATTTGCCGGAATGCTGATTAATTACACTGTTTTGGGACCAAAAGGCGATGTCATTGGCGGATGGTCGTTAAATCTTGAACAAATGAATATCGGTTTTACACGTTTGTTGTATCCTTTCTTTGCCGGAATTTTACTTTCCCGTTTAGGAAAATTAATCCATATAAAAGGAGCTTTTTGGGTATGTAGCTTATTAATTGCAATTGTTTTGGCGATTCCGAGAATTGGAGACGAAAACAGTCTTTGGATGAATGGTCTGTATGAATCTTTTTGTATTATTCTTGTGTTTCCTCTGATCGTATCAATTGGTGCCGGAGGCGAAATAAAAAATCAATTATCACTTAAAATCTGTAAAGCTTTGGGCGATATTTCATACCCGCTTTACATTATACATTATCCTTTGATTTATTGGTATTCTGCCTGGGTTGTAGATAATAAAATTTTATTAGCGGATGGGTATTTAGTAGGAATAGGAGTTTTAGTTATGAGTATAATCATCGCTTTTTTATGTTTGAAATTATATGATGAACCGGTTAGAAATTGGCTCCAGAATAAATTCCAAAAACGTAAAGTTGTTGTTGCAGAATAAAAAATATTCGATTTGAATTTTATAACTTTAAGAGATATTAAAAAAGGGATGAACATATTTGTCATCCCTTCTTTTTAATATAAAAATTTCTACAGATTTATTCTAAAACCAATGCTCCCAAGGCTTCTTTGCTAAAACCTTTTAATTCAGTAGTTTTTCCGGCTTTAATTTTAGCCACCCAGTTTGGATCTGACAAAAGAGGTCTTCCAACGGCAACCAAATCAAAATCACCTCTGTCGAAACGTCTGTTTAATTCTTCCAAAGAAGTTGGCTCAGAACTTTCTCCTGCAAATGCACCAAAGAAATCACTTGAAAGACCAACAGATCCTACTGTGATGGTTGGAGCTCCTGTAACTTTTTTAGCCCATCCGGCAAAGTTAAGGTCAGAATCTTCGAACTCAGGTTCCCAGAAACGTCGCTGAGAACAGTGTAAAATATCAACTCCCGCATCAACAAGAGGTGTAAGCCAGGCTTCTAATTCCTGTGGATTTTTTGCCAGTTTATAATTGTAATCAGAAGGTTTAAATTGAGAGAATCGCATAATCACGGCAAAATCATTACCCACTTGTTTTCTGATTTCCTTGACTACTTCAATAGCAAAACGATTACGCTCCGGTAAAGTTTTTCCACCATAAATATCGTCACGCAAATTGGTTTCAGCTCTAAAAAACTGGTCAATCAAATACCCGTGTGCACCATGAATTTCAATGGTATCAAAACCTAATCTTTTTGCATCAGCTGCAGCTTTTCCAAAAGCTAGAATTGTTTCTTCGATATCTTTTTCAGACATTGTATTTCCATTACTGAAATCAGGTCTGTTTAATCCTGACGGACCTTCAAAAGGTACTGGAGGAACCCATCCGGAGTGATGATTATCCATAATTCCCATGTGCCAGATTTGCGGTCCCATAGAACCACCGGCTGTATGCACTTCATCAATAACTTTTTCCCATCCTTTTAAAGCTTCGCCATAAAAGTGAGGTACGTTTGCATCGTTTGATGATGAAGGTCTGTCAATAACAGTTCCTTCAGATAATATTAACCCAACTTCACCCTCGGCTCTTTTTTGGTAATAAGCAGCGACTTCATCAGTTGGAATTCCGTTTGGAGAGAATGAGCGCGTCATTGGCGCCATTACGATTCGGTTTTTTAGATTTAACGTTTTTAAGTTAAATGGAGAAAACAGGTTGTTTGTACTCATAGTAATTTACAAATTAGATTGAATTAATTTACTGAGTGCTTCAAAGGCACCTTCGTTGCGTTTGTAGTAGGTCCATTGTCCAACACGTTTAGATTCTATAAATCCTGCACGTTGCAAAATAGACAAGTATTCAGAAACTGTAGATTGTGTAAGACCTGCTTTGGCTTGAATTTGCCCAACACAAACCCCATGTTCAAATCCTGCAGTAATTTGATCCGGGAAGTTGAGTTCAGGTTCTTTTAGCCATTCCAGCATTTGTAATCTGGACTTGTTAGACAATGCCTTAAAAATTTCAATTTGTTCCATGATGCAAATATATCGACTTTTCCCGATATGTCAATTAATTAAAAATAATTTTACGATTAGTGTATTTGGATTAGAATAAATAAAAGTTGTTAACTCTGTTGAGAAGTGGAATATTCACTTCCAAAAAGAGAGTGTTGCGCTTCACAGAAAATGCATAATTATGGACATAAGCATTCAATATATTCGGTAAAGGCATTTTCCAAAGTTTAGATATCAATCCTGCATTTGCATGATATTTATTATTTGAAAAGGTATAAAGCAAGAAATTAAAGATTGATATGAATCCGCATACTTCTTTGCTTTTACAAAATAAGAAGTATGCAGAACCCTCTTATAAATCATTATGTTGTAAATTTAATTATTAAAGAGCAAAACCTTCAAATTATTTAATTTCCTGCCATTTACCTTCTATAAAATCTGCAGAACGTTTGCCTCTGCTGCTTTTATCATCATTATAAGATAAAAAAACGCTTACTGTGCCTTTTTTGGTGTCTATGACCTGGCTTACTGTTACACCGTCTTTTTCTATCCAGTTTAGAAAAAACTGAGATTCTCCAATTTTTTTATAGCTTACATTCTCATCTCCTTCGGCTGTTTTTCCCGACTCATCTCTTGTTTTCCAGTGCAGACTTTTCTCGGATGTATAATATACTTCAGCTTCAAATTCCGGATAAATTAGTTTTGCTTTTTTACCTGTTAAGGAAGCTGTTTCAATATTTATATCTTTTACAGATTCTGTAACTTCTGCTTTATCTGACTTTTGATTACAAGAAACAGTACTTATTGTAATAAAGGCTAAAAGGGTAATTAATTTTAGATTCATTTTGAGTTGTTTTAAAGTTAAATTTAAATTTAATTTTTAAAGGATAAATTTTATCAAATAAGAGACCTGCAACTTTATTGTATCGCATCATTTACAAGCTGACTGTCAACAAACTGCTCAAAACTGATGATTTTACCTTCTTTAAGTTTCCAGATATGAACCACCCTCGCTTCAAATGATTTTCCTGTAATTTTATAGGTTCCGCTATAAGTGCCATAGGCTGCAACTTTATCTTCATGCCAAATATAATCTTCAGGCGTAAATTTATAATCGATCCATTCACTTCCCAATCTGGCAAAAACATTTTTAAAAATACTTTCTAACCCAATATAAGTTCCTGCATAGGGAAAACCTTTGGCTTCTGTCCATGAAATTTCATCGGCAGCGAATGCCGACAGATTTTTGCCATTTTCTTCCGAGGTTTTTCCTTCGTAAGTGCTTTTTATAATTTCAAGATTTGTCATTGCTGTTCTGTTTTAAAAACAGCCTGTCAATATTTTTTTATATGTCAGGCTGTATCTGTTATTTACCATTTCATTTCTCCTGTATTTACTTTTGCTCCAATCGCCAGTGCAGTTTCGAAAGTAAGTCCCGGATATTGAGTTTTCACAGCCTGAATTAAATCCTCAGAAGTTTTATTTACTTTTAATGCTTCTTCATAAAATTGAATATATTCTTTTGTGTGATTTACGGCAGAAATATCAAATGGCGAATTGGTGTCTGCATGCGCCGGAATAACAATTTTAGGATTCAGAGCTGTGATCTGGTCTAAAACCGAAATCCAGCTGTTTCTCGCTTCGCTTGTCTGTGCATCTGCCATCCAGAGATTAAATGTAGTTCCAAAAATAGTAATGCCGCCAAGAACTGCTTTTATAGACGGAATCCAGATAAAAGTTTTATTTGGAAAAGATTCCAGACCTTTGATTTCTAATTTATGACCTTCTAATTCAATGCTGTTTCCTTTTAAAACCTGAGGAAGAATAACATTTGATGTAATTTTATTTCCTAATCTTTCGCCCCAGACTTCTAATTTTTTTTGAGCAGTTGTTTTAATATGCTCTACTGTTGCAGGCGAAGCGTAAGCAGTAACTTCCGGGAAATACTTTTTAAAAATTTCCAATCCAAAATAAAAATCAGGATCGCCGTGAGAAACAAAAATAGTGGTCAGTTTTTTGCCACTGTTTTTAATTTCTTCAGCCACAATTTCGGCTTCAGCCAAAGTAAATTGGGCATCGATCAAAACGGAATCATTTTTTCCTGAGATAATTACAGAGGCAACGCCAAAACTATTTTCTGATGCATTAAAAACTTTCAGATTCAGATCTTCAGCTTCAATATTTTTAAATTTTTTTTCTTGTGATTCCATAGTATATAAAAATTAAAATAGTAATAAAAGTGATGTGATAATTGTCTTTTTACAGCAAATAAAACAATGCAAATATGAAGCCTTATACGGTCTCAAAACATTAAACTAGTTTAATAAAAGCAGTGCATCAATTTGTTTTGTAATATTTTCAAAAGAAGCGTAACCTTGTTCCAGGATATATAATTTATCGTCTTTTTGTGCCAGTAAAGTAGGATATGAACCTGTATATTGATTCGCTAAAGCAAATGTCTGCTGTGTTTCTTTTTTTAATTCTTCGCCGTGAAATGCTTTTAAAAATTCTGTTTTATCCAAATCGAGCTTATCGCAGATTTCCAGATAAGTCTGATCGGTATTTAAATCTTTACCCTGCCAGTATCTTGCTTTTTGAACTTCAATTGTAAAAGGAATAACTTTTGAAGTCCATAATTTAGTTACCGTTACAATAGCTCTTGAAGGAACTTCGCTGTCAAGAATAATATCTTCATTTTCTATAAAATTGAAATAATCTTTTCCAAATTCGGTTCCTGTAATCTGCTGTATCTGCGGATCGTGTTTTTTGATATAAGCGGCTATATGTTTAGATTGTTTTCGGGCATTTGTACCAGTCCACATTCCGGCAGGCAGAACATCAATATCAAACTTATCTTTATATTTTTCGTGCAGTTTTGCGGTATTTGTACTGTTACCATAACACCAGCCGCAAAGGGGATCCATTATATAAATTAATTTCATTTTTTTAAACTTAATGATTAAATTCTTATGCAAAGATGTGATCAAATCGATCTCCAAAACATTAAAGTAGTTTAATAAATATTTTATTGAGGCTGTTTGTTTAAAGTAATTTTCTTTCGGATGTTGCTCAGAAAAACATTGGTAATTCCCAGATAAGCTGCTATTTGAATATTGGATAAACGCTGCGCGATCTGTGGATATTTTTCTAAAAATTCTATATAACGTTTTTCTGCTGTCTTGCTCAGGTTATCTATCATTCTGCGCTGCAGGGCTACATGTGTTTTCTGCGTCATGATCCTGAATAATTTTTCAATCTGGGGTATGCTCGAATAAGCAGACTCTTTATCTTTTTTGGAGATGATTAATACCTCACTGTCTTCGAGCGCTTCTATAAAAAGCTGCGAAGGAATTTCATTAGTGAAACTGTCTATATCTGTTATCCACCAGTTTTCAGCTGCAAAATAGAGAATCTGTTCAAAACCATTCTGATCGATATGGTAAACCCGAAAAAGCCCTTTGGTAACAAAACCTTCAAATTTGCAGATCTCTCCTTCCCTGAGCAGAAAACTTTTTCGGGAAACTGTTTTATGCTCAAACAAATCACAGAATGCTCCTATTTCTGATTCTGAAAGTGAAATGTGCGAGTTGATATTTTTGCTGAGTAAATCTGTCATTTTCGGTTTGGATAAAAAGAATTAAAGTTAAAAAAAATATTTCTTTACTAGCTTCATTACAAACTCCCTGTTCAAAATTTATTGACAGGCAGAGCATGAAGGCGCATCTCTTTTGAATATGAACCGAAATTGTCTCAATCCTCTTTGGTGTGAAATTTTTAGTAAAAGATGGCGTGTAGGTTATTAGAGATCAAATTATTGGGTTATGAGAGTTAGATTTTCTGACTACAAATAAAGCAATTACGAAAATCAGTTGTACTCATAACTTTTCTGTGCACTCTAATTTTGTGAGGTTTTTAAAGTAACGGTAACCATCTCGATGGCAGTTTATGGGATCAATTTATGACAAACAATCTGTTTTCAGAAAATATAATGATTAATTTTCAGCCATTCTTTACAATCATTAGTCCAAAACTGACTGGTATCTTTTACTCCCAAGCCAAAACCATGACCGCCAATTTCATAAATATGTAATTCGGCAGGGATATTTTTTCTCTTTAAACCCAAATAATAATTGATACTGTTTTCGGGTAAAACAGCACTGTCATCTGAAGCATGTACTAAAAAAGTTGGGGGTGTTTGCGGTGTAATTTTTTTATCGTTCGAAAAATTATCAATAAGTGCCTGCGACGGATCTTTACCTAATAAATTAGTTTGTGAACCTTTGTGAGTTATGTTATTTTCCATTGATATCACAGGATAAATCAGTATTGAAAAGTCTGGTCTTGCACTAGTGTTAAAATTTGATTCATATACTTTGTCATCAAAATGTGTTGCCAGAGTTGATGCTAAATGTCCCCCGGCAGAGAATCCTATTGTGCCAATTTTTTTCGGATCAATGTTCCATTTTACGGCATTAGACCTCATATAACGAATAGCTTCCTGAGCATCTTGCAAGGGACCAACAGATTTGTTTTTCATGATTAAATCGCTGGGTAATCTATATTTTAAAACAAAGGCAGTGATTCCTAAAGTATTTAACCATTCAGCTACTTTAGTTCCTTCTTTGTCCATTGATAAATGCGAATATCCGCCGCCGGGAAAAATAAGAACTGCAGTCTGATTGGATTTTGCTTCTTTTGGAAGAAAAACACTTAATGTTGGAACAGTAACGAAGCTTGTTCGTTGAATTTTGCCTTCTTTTAGATCTTCTTTTTCTTTGTAATCAGGGGCGTTAATTTCATCAGGTATTTTATTCCAAAGAGGTAAAATTTCATTTTGAGAATGTAAATTAGTGATGATTCCAAATAGTGAAAAAGATAAATACAAGCTCTTTTTTAATTTAATTTCTGCAAATGTTTTCAAATTTAATAGGTGTTAGATTTTTAAATACTTAAGTACTCCATGAGTATTGTATGATTAGTTGAGGTATAATTTAAAGAAGAGATTTTTTGTTGAGAAATCAATAATAAAAAATCTCAATAAGAGGTTTTATGTGTTATTATATCAATGTTTTAAAAGAATTTTTAACTGGGTTTGATTTAACAAAAGTATTATTTATTATGTAATATTATATCTGTTTTTTTACTATATATGTTTAATTTGTGGCGTGAAATAATTTTTTAAGTAATTTATTTGGAATATAAGTATTTAAACTTATATTTGTGCAATCGATTACATTATTCGGTTTCTGTTGTAATTAATTTATTTTTGAAATTTTTTAATTTAACAACGAAATCGATTTACATAAAATGTAGAAACATTAGTTTTTAAATTAATTTAAAGGTTTTTTATAACCAAAACAAACATAGTTACTATGAGTCAAACCAACAAATCTATTGGAAATTATCGCTGGAGTATTTGCGCATTGTTGTTTTTTGCAACAACCATTAATTATTTAGACAGACAAGTTCTTTCGTTGACGTGGAGCGATTTTATTGCGCCAGAATTTCACTGGACGAATAATGATTATGGAAACATTACTGCGTTGTTTTCTATTTTTTATGCTGTTTCTTTATTGTTTGCAGGAAGATTTGTGGATTGGCTGGATACTAAAAAAGGATTTTTATGGGCTATTGGAATATGGTCTTTAGGAGCGTGTTTACATGCATTTTGTGGTATTGCAACTTCAGGTATTATCACAGGAGACTGGTTTGTAGGTTTTGAAGGTGCAAAAGATGCAATTCATACAGTAAATGACACAGCATTGGTAATTAATGTGAGTGTTACCCTGTTTATTTTTGCACGTTTTGTTTTGGCTGTTGGAGAAGCCGGGAATTTTCCTGCTGCAATTAAAACCACTGCCGAATATTTTCCTAAAAAAGACAGAGCATTTTCAACCAGTATATTTAATGCCGGAGCAACAGTAGGAGCTTTGGCTGCGCCTATTACTATTCCTTTCATTGCTAAGGCTTTTGGTTGGGAAATGGCATTTATTATCATTGGAGCTTTAGGTTTTGTGTGGATGGGATTTTGGGTTTTTATGTATGACAAGCCTGAGAAACACCCAAAAGTTAACGCTGCAGAATTAGCTTATATTCAACAAGATGATATTGCAGACAGTAAAATAGCAGGTTATGTGCCTGAAACCAAAACAAAGGTTTCTCTTGCTGATTGTTTTAAATACAAACAAACCTGGGCTTTTGCTTTTGGTAAATTCATGACAGATGGTGTTTGGTGGTTCTTCTTGTTCTGGACTCCTGCTTATTTAAGTTCGGTTTACGGAATGGATTCTACAGAAGCTGCCTTGCCCTTATTTGTTTTATACATGATTACTTTATTATCAATTATTGGAGGATGGCTTCCAACTTATTTTGTTGAAAAGAAAGGTATGAATCCTTATGAAGGAAGAATGAGAGCGATGCTGATTTTTGCATTCTTTCCGTTATTAGCTTTAATCGCACAGCCTTTAGGGTATATCAGTTACTGGATTCCGGTAATCATTATCGGTATTGCCGGAGCAGCTCACCAATCATGGTCTGCTAATATTTTTACAACTGTAGGGGATATGTTTCCTAAAAAAGCAATCGCAACCATTACAGGTATTGGAGGTTTAGCCGGGGGTATTGGTTCTACTTTGATTAATAAAGGATCAGGATTACTGTTTGATTACAGTAAAGATACAAATATGTCATTTATGGGCTT
This sequence comes from Flavobacterium pectinovorum, assembly GCF_022802975.1. Classification (GTDB taxonomy): domain Bacteria; phylum Bacteroidota; class Bacteroidia; order Flavobacteriales; family Flavobacteriaceae; genus Flavobacterium; species Flavobacterium pectinovorum_B. The sequence continues at coordinate 248,330 of NZ_JAFEVZ010000004.1, read as the reverse complement.
TGAGGGTATTGAAGCCGGATATTTTATTATTTTTTCAATCTGTGCTGTTTGTTATTTAACAGGCTGGATTGTTATGAAATCTTTAGTGCCGAAATATGCACCTATTACAGATCTTTAAAAAGATTTATGCTGACTAGACTAACCAACCAAACCAACCGAAATTATGAACCAAACCAACGCAGCGATAGGGAAATATCGCTGGACAATATGTAGCCTCGTTTTTTTTGCTACTACCGTAAATTATTTAGATCGAAATGTAATCAGTTATCTAAGACCTTTTTTGGCAGAGGCTTTTCATTGGACTCCGGAACAAGAGGTAATAGATTATTCTAATATTGAATTGGCATTTAAAATTGCCTATGCATTTGGAATGCTGGTTGCAGGTGGAGTTATTGATAAACTAGGTACAAAATTAGGTTATGCAATCGCAACGGGTTTATGGAGTTTAGCAGCGGTTGGTCATGCATTTGCAACGGGTACAGGAGGATTTATAATTGCGCGAATATTTTTAGGAATTACAGAGGCAGGGAATTTTCCTGCGGCTATAAAAGCTACAGCCGAATGGTTTCCTCAAAAAGAGCGTGCTTTGGCAACAGGAATCTTTAATTCGGGAAGTAATATTGGAGCTATAATTGTTCCGTTATCGGTGCCTTTTATTGCTGAAAATTATGGCTGGCAATGGGCTTTCATTGCTACCGGAATTATCGGTTTTGTATGGCTGGCCTTGTGGTTTGTTTTATATGAAGTACCCGAAAAGCAAAAACGTTTGTCGCAAGCAGAATTTGAATATATTAATGCTGATAAAACTGATGTAATTGAAGCAGAAGATACAGAGAAGGTTTCTTGGTTTAAATTGTTGACTTTTCGTCAAACCTGGGCTTTTGCAATTGGAAAATTATTAACAGATCCTATTTGGTGGTTTTATTTATTCTGGTTGCCTGATTTCCTGATGAAACAATACAAACTTTCGGCTACTGAAATTATTTGGCCATGTGCATTGGTTTATGTGATTGGAAGTATTGGAAGTGTTTTTGGAGGCTGGCTTCCATTAAAATTAATTGAAAAAAACTGGCCTGCTTATAAAGCTCGTAAAACAAGTATGTTGTTGTATGCATTTGCTGTCTTGCCTGTATTGTTTTCTCAATATTTAGGAACTATTAATATGTGGTTGGCTGTTTTGGTTATTGGGTTAGCAGTTTCAGCGCATCAGGCCTGGAGTGCTAATATTTTTACAACAGTATCTGATATGTTTCCTAAAAAAGCAACTGCATCAGTTACCGGAATAGGGGGTATGTTTGGAGCTGTCGGTGGATTTTTACTTACTTTAGTGGTGCAAAAAAATATGTTTGTTTACTATACTAAATTAGGTAAAATTGAAACAGGTTACTTTATTATGTTTTGTATCTGCGGAGCTGCTTATTTATTAGCCTGGCTTATCATGCATATTTTAGTTCCAAGAATGAAAAAGGTAGAAGTGTAGATATTACACAAATAAATTTTCATTTGTATTATGATATTTAAATATAAAAATATAATTTTGTGCAATCGATTACATTAAATAAAAATTATGACAAAATATAGTTCAAGATACGCATCAAGCCCGGAAGCCGTAAAAAAATATGATACTCAGGAATTAAGAAATGAGTTTCTGATTGATGATTTGATGCAGGAAGATGAAGTGGTACTGGTTTATTCTCATTATGACAGATATATTACAGGTTCTGCGGTTCCTGTAAAAGGAGATTTAGCTTTAGAAACTATTGATCCGCTAAAAGCACCTTATTTTTTAGAGCGAAGAGAATTAGGGATTATTAATGTTGGAGGAAGTGGTTCTGTTGTTGTTGAAGGAACATCTTATGAGTTGGGTTTTAAAGATGCTTTGTATATCGGAAGCGGTAATAAAGAAGTGATTTTTAAAAGTGATGATAAAAATAATCCGGCAAAATTTTATTTAAATTCGGCTCCTGCACATACTAATTATCCAATTGTAAAAGTAAGTTTGGAAGAAGCTAATAAATTACAATTAGGAACGATGGAAACTGCAAATCATCGTACCGTAAACCAAATGATTATTGGAAGTGTAGTGACTACTTGTCAATTACAGATGGGTATGACAGAATTGCGTCCGGGAAGCGTTTGGAATACAATGCCGGCACACGTACACGATCGTCGTATGGAAGTTTATTTCTATCTTGATATTCCGGAAAATCAAGCGGTTTGTCACTTCATGGGGCAGCCACAGGAAACAAGACATATCTGGATGAACAATCATCAGGCAGTTATTTCTCCGCCTTGGTCTATTCACTCGGGTTCTGGAACAAGTAATTATACTTTTATCTGGGGGATGGCAGGTGAAAACTTAGATTATGGAGATATGGATGTTTGTAAAATCACAGATTTAAGATAAGAATCATGATAGATTTATTTGATATAAAAGGAAAAGTTGCCCTTATCACAGGAAGTACTCACGGATTGGGAATGGCAATGGCAAAAGGATTAGGTCAGGCCGGTGCAACAATTGTGGTAAACGGAAATTCTTCTCAGCAAAAAATTGATGATGCTGTGGCAGCACTTCAAAGTGAAGGAATCAATGCGGTTGGTTATAAATTTAATGTAACGGAAGAAGAAGAGGTTAAATCAGCTGTTGCTAAAATTGAAAGCGAAGTTGGGCCAATTGCTATTTTAATTAACAATGCCGGAATTATCAAAAGAATTCCTTTGTTGGAAATGGAAGTTGCTGACTTTAGAGAAGTAATCGATATTGATCTGGTAAGTCCTTTTATTGTTTCAAAACATGTTGCAAAAGGAATGATCGAAAGAAGACAGGGAAAGATTATCAACATTTGCTCGATGATGAGCGAATTAGGACGTAATACTGTTTCTGCTTACGCTGCTGCAAAAGGAGGTTTGAAAATGCTGACTAAAAACATGGCTACAGAATGGGCAAAATATAATGTTCAGATTAACGGAATCGGACCGGGTTATTTTGCTACAGAACAAACAAAACCTATCAGAGTTGACGGACATCCGTTTAATGATTTTATCATTAGCAGGACTCCTGCTGCAAAATGGGGAGATCCGGGAGATTTAGCCGGTGCAGCAATATTTTTATCTTCCAAGGCCAGTGATTTTGTTAACGGTCACATTTTATATGTTGATGGCGGAATCCTTGCTACAATTGGAAAACCATCAAACGAAGATTAATTTTCTATTATATTAAAAGACATGAGCTCTAATAAAACTTTCATAAACGATAATTTTTTACTTGAAAATAAATACGCTGAAGAATTATATCATAATTACTCCAAAAATCAGCCTATTATTGATTATCACAATCACTTAAATCCACAGTTTATTGCCGAAGATAAAATTTTCGACAACATTACAAATGTTTGGATTAACGGTGATCACTACAAATGGCGTGCAATGCGTACATTAGGAGTAAATGAACAATTTATTACAGGAAATGGTGCTGATAAAGATAAGTTCTTAAATTGGGCAAAAACAGTTCCGTATACAATGCGTAATCCTTTGTATCACTGGACGCACTTAGAGTTGGCCCGTTATTTTGATATTTATGAGCTGCTGAATGAAAAATCAGCAGAAAGAATATATGAAGAAGCTTCTGCAAAAGTAAATTCGGCAGAATACAGCACACGCAACTTACTTAAAAAAGTAAATGCAGAGCTGGTTTGTACTACAGAAGACCCAATTGATACTTTAGAGTTTCATCAAAAATTAAACAGTAATCCTTTTGAAACTAAAATGAGTACGGCTTTCAGGCCTGACAAAGCCATTTTAATAGAAAATGAGGGTTATAATGCTTATCTGGACACGTTGGGGGACGTGTCCGGAGTAGCAATTAATACGTATGCTGATTTACGTGATGCGCTTAGAAAAAGAATTGACTTTTTTAATGCAAACGGATGTAAATTAAGTGATCACGGTTTGGATCAGATTTATTTTGAAAATTTTACTGAAGCAGAAGTAAATGCCATTTTCAAAAAGAAAAGAGAAAACCAAACAATTACTCCGGAGGAAGCGTTGAAATTTCAAAGTGCTGTCTTATTGTTTTTATCTGAAACGTATCATGAATTGGGATGGGTTCAGCAATTTCACTTAGGAGCCTTACGTAACAATAATGCACGTATGCACAGAATTTTAGGACCTGATACAGGATGGGATTCTATTGGAGATTATCCACAGGCTCAAAAATTATCTGCTTTCTTAAATGCGTTAGACAGTAAAGATAAATTAACAAAAACGATTATTTATAACTTAAATCCTGCTGATAACGAAGTAATGGCTACCATGATTGGTAACTTTAATGACGGAAGTGTGAGAGGAAAAGTACAGTTTGGATCAGGATGGTGGTTCTTGGATCAAAAAGACGGTATGACCAAACAATTAAACGCCCTTTCAAACATGGGATTGATTAGCTGTTTTGTTGGAATGCTGACAGATTCAAGAAGTTTCTTATCTTTCCCAAGACATGAATATTTCAGACGTATTCTTTGTAATCTTTTAGGAGATGAAATTCAGAGAGGAGAACTTCCTGCTGATATGGAATGGATTGGAAAAATGGTTTCTGATATTTCCTATAACAATGCAAAAGAATATTTTAAATTTTAATTATTTAAGAATTGTAAAATTGAAAGATTGTAAAATTGAAAGATTTAAAGATTGAAGAATTCAACGATTAAACCCTTCAATGATTCAGCAATTAAACGATTCAACGAATAAATGTTTAAACAATAATATAATATGAGTAAAGTAGTTGCATTTGGCGAAATAATGTTGCGTTTTTCAACTGAAAGACATTTGCGTTTTTCTCAGTCTACAGCATTTACGGCATCTTACGGTGGTGGTGAGTTTAATGTTTGTGTTTCTTTGGCAAATTATGGTCTTAACGCTGAATTTGTAACAAGATTGCCCGAAAACGAAATTGGTTACTGTGCAGTACAGGAGATGCGAAAAATGAATGTTGAATCTAAAAGTATTGTTTACGGCGGAGAACGTTTAGGAACTTATTATTTAGAAACAGGAGCAGGAACCAGAGGGAGTAATGTGGTGTACGATCGTGCACACAGCTCGATGGCAACGATTCAAAAAGGCGATGTTGATTGGAAGAAAGTACTAAAAGGAGCTACATGGTTTCATTTTAGCGGAATATCGGCAGCTATTTCACAAAGTGCAGCAGAAGCCTGTCTGGAAGCGGTTCAGGTAGCACATGAATTAGGATTGACTATTTCATGTGATTTGAATTACCGATCAAAATTATGGCAATACGGTAAAACGCCAAGCGAAGTTATGCCTGAGTTATTAAAATACAGTCACGTTATTTTAGGAGATATTGATACAGCGTATTTTATGTTGGGAATTCCTAAAGTAAATCCTGATTATAAAGACGAGAAATCATTACCGGCTTTATATTCTAAGTTGTATGAGCTTTGTCCGGACTTAAAAACGGTGGCAACTACATTGCGTTATTCGGTTAGTGCTTCTCACCAAAGAATTGGAGGAGTTTTATTTGACGGAAAAACAATTTTTAATGCCGCTGTACAGGAAGTAACGCCTGTAATTGACAGAGTAGGTAGTGGTGATGCATTTATGGGAGGATTAATCTACGGATTAGTTGAATATAAAGAAGATAAACAAAAAGCATTAGATTTTGCAGTAGCGGCTTGTTGCTTAAAACATACTATTGCCGGAGATTATAATTTAGTTACGTTAAAAGAAGTTGAAAATATGGCTGGAGGAAACTCTGCCGGATTAGTATCAAGATAAATAAAAGTATGGCAAAGTATTCAAGAATTGAAGTAGCTCAGACGATGAATGACAACGGGATGGTTCCTTTGTTTTTTCATTCGGATATTGAAATCAGTAAAAAAGTATTAAAAGCCTGTTACGATGGTGGATCCAGATTAATGGAGTTTACCAGCAGAGGTGATTTTGCTTTTGAGGTTTTTGGAGCATTAAATAAATATGCCCTGGCAGAATTGCCTGGAATGATGTTGGGAGTTGGTTCTGTTACTGATGCTGCTGCAGCTTCATTATACATGCAGCTTGGTGCTAATTTTATTGTAACTCCTGTATTTAGAGAAGATATTGCAATAGCGTGTAACCGTAGAAAAGTGTTATGGTCTCCTGGTTGTGGAACGCTGACAGAAATTGCAAGAGCTGAAGAATTAGGCTGCGAAGTGGTAAAATTGTTTCCTGCTGATATTTATGGTCCGGAGTTTATTAAAGCAATAAAAGGACCATGCCCGTGGACGACTATTATGCCAACAGGAGGTGTTTATCCAACTGTAGAAAGTTTGTCTTCATGGTTAAATGCCGGTGCTACCTGCGTTGGCCTTGGTTCACAATTAATTTCAAAAGATTTGTTGGATAAGCAGGATTTTGAAGGATTAAAAAATAAAGTAAGCGATGTGTTAAACATCATAAAAGATATCAGAAAAAATAAATAAGGAATAATTAATTTGTTCCTTATTGTAAAGCAGTTTTTTTTAGAGTTTTAAAGGTTGTAATTGAACATTACGCTTGAAAAATAAAGTTTGTCACTCCTCACAGCAAACTTTATTTTAACATTTACAAGTGTAATGTTTCTTTTACAATAACAAAACAGGTAAGGGATTAATGAGGTTATTTATAACACTTTTAGAGAAGATTTAAAATGAAAAAATTAAATAGAGTAAATACAGGATTAGAAAAATTACAGCCTGTAAAAGTAGTTCAGTTTGGAGAAGGTAATTTTTTGAGAGCTTTCGTTGATTACGCTTTTCATAAACTAAATAAAGAAGTTGATTTTAATGCCGGTATTGCAATTGTTCAGCCATTGAAAGATGGTATGGTAAACATGATAAACGATCAGGATGGTCTTTATACTTTGTTTATGAATGGTATCAAAAAAGGTGAAAAAATACAAGATATCCAGTTAATTGATAACATTGTAAAAGCGATAAACCCATATAGTAATTTTGCTGATTATTTAGCTTTGGCTAAAGAAGAAGAACTTCAGTTTATTGTTTCAAATACTACCGAAGCCGGAATTGAATTTGTAGCTACTGATACTCCGGATATGCAGCCTCCAGCAGCATTTCCTGCAAAACTGACTGTTTTGTTGTATGAAAGATTCAAACATTTCAATGGAGATGCTTCAAAAGGTGTGACTATCATTCCTTGTGAATTAATTGATTACAATTCAGAAGCTTTGAAAAAATGTATCTTACAATATTGTGAATTATGGAAGTTGGAAGAAGCATTTGTAACTTGGGTATCTGATGCTTGTACGTATCACAGTACTTTGGTTGACAGAATTGTACCTGGGTATCCAAGAGCTGAAATTGAAGACTACAACAGTAAATTAGATTATCAGGATAATTTAATTGTGGCTGCTGAACCGTTCTTCCTTTGGGCTATTGAAGGTGGTGATGCTTTAAAAGAAAAGCTGCCTTTCCATAAAACAGATTTGAATGTAAAAATTGTTGACGATATTCGTCCATTCAAAATGATTAAAGTTCGTATTTTGAACGGAGCACATACTGCAATGGTTCCTGTTTCACTTTTATTTGGTAACAAATTAGTAATGGAAACAGTTAATGGAGGTTTTACCGGGCCGTTTGTAGATAATGTTATCAGTGAAATTAGTGAAACCCTTCCTATGGATAAAAACGAAATCACTGCTTATGCTGAAGAGGTAATGGATCGTTTTAAAAATCCATTTATCAAACATGCATTGGCTGATATTGCTTTAAACTCTATCTCAAAATTCAAAGTAAGAGTTTTACCAAGTTTATTAGGATATTATAATGAAAAGGCAAAACTTCCAACAAGTCTGACTTTTTCATTAGCTTGTTTGATCCAGTTTTATAAAGGAACATGGAACAATGAAGTATTGCCGGTAAAAGATACTCCGGAATTAGTTGAGGCATTTAAAAATGCATGGGAATTAGAAGCATTGGATGCAGTTGTGGCTAAAGTTTTGGCTAACATCGAGTTCTGGGGTGAAGATTTAACAAAAATTAACGGTTTATCTGAAGCATTAGTGGTAGCTTTAACTGAAATTGAAGCTAATGGAATTGAAAAAGGTTATGCTAATTTCAGCGCTAAAAACTAATTAAAACCTTTTTAAAATTATTATCATGCAAAAGAAATTAATAAAAGTAAATCCAATTGATAACGTAATTGTTGCTTTAACCGATTTGGTACAAAACGAACAAATTACATTTGAAGGAACTACAGTTTCACCAACAACTGATGTTAAAGCAAAACATAAAATTACAGAGAAAGATTTTGCAATTGGTGATGAAATTATAATGTACGGCGTTTTGGTAGGGAAAGCTGTACAACCTATAAAAAAAGGAGAAGTAATTACCACCGAAAATGTAAAACATCAAAGTGAAAAAGTTTTTGGTAAAAACGGAAATTTAGGTTGGACTCCACCAAATGTAGATCGTTGGAAAGACAAAACTTTCAACGGATACCACCGTGCAGATGGTCAGGTTGGTACCAAAAACGTTTGGCTATTTATTCCATTGGTTTTTTGTGAAAACAAAAATATCGAAAAACTGAAAGATATTTTTGAAAACGAATTACTACCAAAAAAAGAAGTTTCTTACAAAAACTTATTACGCTCTTTAATTGAAGAAAAAAGCGTAGAAGAAGTTGCTGAGAAAAATTCAAATGAAAACCTTTTAGATAATATCGAAGTAAAATTCATTAATCATCAAGGTGGTTGTGGTGGAATTCGACAAGATTCAGAATTGTTGGCAAAACTGCTTGCAGGATATGTAAACAATCCAAATGTTGCCGGTGCAACTGTTTTAAGTTTGGGTTGCCAAAACTTGCAAGTAGACATTTTCAAAAATGCATTGAAAGAAATGAGCCCGAATTGTGATAAAGAAATTTTGATCTATGAGCAACAACAAATTGGAACTACCGATCAAATGTTTCAAATGGTGATTAAAGATTCTTATGAAGCTATTAAAAGAGCCAATAAAATCGAACGTAAACCTGCTCCTGTTTCAAAAATAAGTATTGGTTTGGAATGTGGCGGATCCGACGGATTTTCAGGAATTTCTGCAAACCCGGCATTGGGAGTTGTTTCAGATATTTTCGCAGCTTTGGGAGGGAAAACCATTTTGGCAGAGTTTCCGGAATTATGTGGAGTTGAGCAAGAATTGATGAACCGATGTGTGGACGAAGAAAAAGCAGACAAGTTTTTATCTTTGATGAAAGCTTTTGAAAAATCAGTTGTAGATGCAGGTTCAGGCTTTGATATGAACCCATCACCGGGAAATATTAAAGACGGATTAATTACAGATGCCATGAAATCTGCCGGTGCATCTAAAAAAGGAGGAACTGCACCTATTGTAGATGTTTTGGATTACGGCGAATACATTTCAAAACCAGGTTTGAATCTTTTAAATACACCAGGAAATGACGCCGAATGTACCACAGGATTGGTTGGCGCGGGAGCAACAGTTGTTTTATTTACCACAGGTTTAGGAAATCCGATGGGGAATCCGGTTGCACCCGTTGTAAAAATTGCTTCAAACACGGCATTAACTAATAGAATGTCAGATATTATCGATTTCAATGCTGGAACTGTGATTACTGGTGAAAAAAACATAACCGAAGTTGGAGCAGAAATCGTAGATTATATTATAGAATTGGCAAGCGGAAACGTAGAAACAAAAGCAGATCAGCTGAAACAAGATGTATTTATTCCTTGGAAAAGAGGAGTTTCTTTATAAAATTTTCATCATATAAGTTATAGCAGTAAATTTTATATACCATACTTAGTAAAAAAGGCAGTTCGTTTATGAGCTGCCTTTAATTTTTTAAGTTGCAATGTAATTATGCCCAAAATGAAAATTAGATAACTTATAGGATGAATTAAAATTAAAAGATAGTTCTTGCTGAAGATTTACGAATGTGTAATTCCGGTGCGAGAACTACCTTTTTTTCGATTTTGACAGCATCGGTTTTGTCAACTTGTTCTAAGAAAACCTTGGCGGCCATTTTTCCCATCTCAAGTGGAGACTGATCCACTGAAGTTATAGACATTTCCATAAATTTGGTAAAAGGTTCGTTACTGAATCCAGCTACACAAAATTCATTAGGGATGTTAATGTTTCTTTCGTTTAATTCCTGAATGGCTCCTAAAGCGGCAAAATCACTTGAAGAAAATATGGCGTCCGGAGGAGTTTCGAGTTGTAATAGTATGTCTAGGGCTTCTTTTCCTGATTCTACGCTACTTTTAACAGGAATAACATATTCTTCCTTAAAAGGTATTCCGCTATCCAATAAGGCTTGTTTGTAACCTAAAAATCTGTTTTTGAAAATTTCAAGAGACTGGTTTCGGGAAAAATGAGCGATGTTTCTGCAGCCTTCGTTGATTAAGTGTTTAGTGGTAAGGTATCCTCCTTTAAAATCATTAATTGTAACAGAACTTACTCCTTCAATATGTCTGGTTCTGTCAAAGAAAATCAAAGGGACATTTTTTTGTAATACGTTTTGAAAGGCATCGAAGTTTTGGTCAGTAACATCTGTAACAGACATTAGGATACCGTCTACCTGTGCATCAATTAAAGCATGAAGGTTTTCATTTTCTCTGATGGGGTCATCATGAGTCTGCGAAATAATAACATGATATCCATGTGGATAAAGTTCTTCTTCGATTCCTCTAATTACCGTTCCAAAAAAATTATTATCAACGCGGGGAACGATAATGCCAATATTGTTGCTTCTTCCGCTTTTTAAGGCAAGGGCTAATTTGTTTTGTTTGTAACCCATCATATCAGCAGTTTCCTTAACTAATTCGCGAGTGCTTTTTTTTATTTTAGGGCTGTTATTTAAAGCTCTTGAGACAGTAGCAGCAGTAATGTCAAGTCTTTTGGCAATATCGTATATAGTGGTTTTTTCGCTCATTCAAAAAAAATTTAGCACAAATGTACCTTTTTTTTGAATAATCCAATATAAAATGTTATCGATTGCTAAAATCTTCTTTTTTTAGCTTTAAAAGTAAATAATAACAATATTCTGTTCTTTTTGTTTGTGTGAAATACAATTGTTTTTTATCAGGAATAAAGGATTAAAACAATTATAGTTAAATAGGAGGTGAGAAGAGATTGAAGATGTAAGTTTAAAGTGTTTCTGTTAGGTTTAAATTTACTTTAAAAATAAGATAGGATAAAGCGGTAATTAAGCTCTTGTTCTGGATGTTGATTTGCGAATATGCAGTTCAGGTGCTAAAACTACTTTCTTTTCAATTTTTATAGTATCCGTTTTGCCAACCTGTTCTAAGAAAACACGTGCTGACATTTTTCCCATTTCGAGAGGAGACTGATCAACAGAGGTTATGGACAGTTCCATAAACTTGGTGAAAGGCTCATTACTAAAGCCGGCAACACAAAAATCTTGAGGAATATTGATGTTTCTTTCTCTTAATTCCTGAATGGCTCCTAAAGCGGCAAAATCACTTGAAGAAAATATGGCATCGGGTGGCGTTTCTAATTCTAATAAAATATTAATGGCATTTTTTCCGGCTTCAACACTACTTTTAGACTGAATAACATATTCTTCATTAAATGTAATTCCGTTATCCAGTAAAGCTTGTTTGTAACCTAAAAACCTGTTTTTGAAAATTTCTAAAGATTGGTCTCCGGATAAATGTGCGATACTTTTACATCCCTGATTAATTAACTGTTTGGTAGCAATATAACCGCCTTTAAAATCATTTATAGTGACTGAACTTACACCGTCTATGTGTTTGCTTCTGTCAAAGAAAATTAAAGGAACATTCTTTTGTAGTACATTATGAAAAGCCTTGTCGTTTTCATTGGTAACATCTGTAACCGACATTAAAATACCATCAACCTGAGCGTCGATTAATGTGTATAGGTTTTCATTTTCTCTTTTCGGATTTTCGTGAGTCTGGCAAATAATAACCTGATAACCATGCGGATAAAGTTCTTCTTCTATGCCTCTAATCACAGATGCAAAAAAATTACTGTCAATACGGGGCACAATAACACCTATGTTGTTACTTCTCCCACTTTTTAAAGCTAAGGCCAATTTGTTTTGTTTGTAGTTCATTGAAGCGGCTGTTTCAAGTACTAATTGTTTGGTGCTTTCTTTTATTTTAGGATTGTTGTTTAGTGCTCTTGAAACCGTAGCTGCAGTGATATTTAGTTTTTTTGCAATATCATAAATGGTTATTTTTTCGCTCATTCAAAAAATTTATTTTGATTATTTTAACACAAAAATACATTTTTTTTGGATATCCAAACATAAAATGTTATCGATTACCAAAAATCTTTTACTTGTTAAATAAAATAGCACAATAATAAAAAAATGTGTTTTTTTTTATTGGAAGTGTAATTAAAATTATAAATAAAAATAAATACATGATTTTTTTTGAAATTAATTTGTTGTTTTCATTCTATTTTTCTACTTTCGTGTAATCGATTACATAGTTAATGAAATCTTAATTCTAAAAAAGAAATACTACAAAATGAGTGTATATAAAGCTTTGAGGGTGAATTTAGCATTTTTAATTGTGGCTTGTGTTGCAGTTTTAGTGTCATGCGGTAGTAAAATATCAGAAAAGGCAGTTGATAATCCATGGGCAAGAATGGATTTGATAGTGAAGAATATTCCTCAGACGAATTTTTTGAATAAAGATTATAATGTAAAAGATTTTGGTGCAGTTGCAGATGGTGTAACATTTAACACCATTGCTTTTGAAAAAGCGGTAAAAGCTTGTACTGCAAACGGAGGAGGGAGAGTAATTGTTCCGGAAGGGAAATATTTAACCGGGCCGATACATTTAGAAAATAATGTCAATTTACACTTAGAAGATAATGCTGAAATTTTGTTTAGTACAAATCCAAAAGACTATCCAATAGTTCATACTTCTTGGGAAGGAACAGAGTTGATGAATTATTCACCTCTTATTTATGCTAAGAATAAAACCAATATTGCTATAACCGGTAAAGGTATTTTGAATGGTCAGGCAAATAATAGTAACTGGTGGGTTTGGTCTGGTGGAAAAAATTATGGCTGGGAAAAAGGAATTCCGTCGCAAAATGATCCGGCGAATCGTGAGGTTTTAGTTGATATGGCTGAAAAAGGGGTACCTGTTTCAGAAAGAATTTTTGGAGAAGGACGTTATTTAAGACCTAATTTTATTGAAGTATTTGAATGTAATACTGTTCTAATTAAAGATGTTAAGGTAATTAATGCTCCTTTCTGGATTTTACACCCAATAAAATCCAATAACATAATTATAGACGGAGTTACGGTAAATAGTCATGGCCCTAATAACGATGGATGTGATCCTGAATATTCGCAAAATATTATTATTAAGAATTGTGTTTTCAATACCGGAGATGATTGCATAGCTATAAAAGCAGGAAGAGACGCCGATGGAAGACGTGTAGCAATACCAAGTAAAAATATTATTGTACAAAATTGTAAAATGATAGATGGTCACGGAGGTGTTGTTATAGGGAGCGAAATATCCGCCGGAGTAAATAATGTTTTTGTTGAAAATTGTGTAATGGATAGTCCAAATCTGGACAGAGCGATTCGTATAAAGACAAATTCCAGACGCGGAGGAATTATTGAAGATGTTTATGTAAGAAATCTGGAAGTAGGAACTGTTAAGGAATGTGTTTTGAAATTAAACATGTTTTATAATGTATATGGTTCTCAAACAGGAAATTTTATTCCGGTTATCAGAAATATAAGTCTGGAGAATGTAAAAGTAAAAAAAGCAGGTAAATATGGAGTTTGGGCAGAAGGTTATAAAGAATCTCCGGTCGAAAATGTAACGCTAAAAAATGTAGTTATCGAAAAAGCGGACTCAATTTACTTATTGAAAAATATTAAGAATTTTAATTTTATAAATACCTATATCAATGAAAAAAAAGTAGAATCAATTAAAAATTAAAAAATTAACTATCAATTAACTATTAAAACCAAATTATGAACATTAAACAATTATTGAAAAAAAGAATGAAATGCAATCTTGTGTTTTTATTCTTTCTTAATTTTCTGTTGAGTAGTGGAATGTATGCCCAGTCAACAGTTATAGAAGGTAAGATTACTGATGCTAGTGGGCTTTCCCTGCCTGGAGTGAATATTGTGGAAAAAGGAACTAAAAACGGTACATCAACTGATTTTGAAGGGAGTTTTAAAATAAATGTTTCAAACAGCAAAGCAATTTTAGTAATTAGCTATTTAGGATTCCAGACTCAGGAAGTGAGTGTTGCCGGAAAATCTAAAGTAAATGTTAGTCTTGCAGAGGAATCAAACACACTTACTGAGGTTGTAGTAGTGGGGTATGGTACCGCAAAAAAATCTGATGTTACTGGAGCTATCAGTACCATTAAGCCTGAGGCTATTACAGAAAGAAATGTTAGTAGTCCTCTTGAAGCTATTCAGGGAAGTATGCCGGGGGTGCAAATTTCATCTAATTCAGGACGTTCAGGGGATGGATTTAAAATGGTTATACGTGGTAACAACTCTTTAGGCGGATCAAGTCCATTATATGTAGTTGATGGTGTACCAACGGATAACATTGATTTTCTAAATCCTCAGGATATTGCCCGTATGGACATATTAAAAGATGCTTCATCATCTGCAATCTATGGATCCAGAGGATCTAATGGAGTTGTAATTGTAACCACTAAAAGTGGAACAACTGCTAAATCAGGTATAAATGTATCGTTTGAATCATCTTACGGAAATAAAGAAGCTGCACGTTTACCAAAAATGATGAATGCAGAAGAATGGTGGAAATTTCACCGTACTGCATATATGACTGCTAATCCAGTAAATCAAACACAACAACAATTATTGGATGCTTCCTCTGTTAGAAGTGCCTTGATGGTTGAAAGAGCGAATAATGGATATAGTTTTGATTGGTATGATGCTGTTTTACAGACAGGTATGACATCGAATAATTATTTAAATATTTCAGGAAGAGGAGAAAGTGGTTTGTCATATAATCTTGCTTTTGGTATTCAAAAAGACGAAGGTTTAATAGCAAAAGATTCAAATGATAAATACAGTTTTAAGTTAGGAGTTAATCATAAAATCAATGATAAATTCTCTACAGGAGCAAACGTTACGATCGCAAGGGTAGAAACAGAATTAGGTAGTGATTTGGCAATGCAGGAGGCTTTTCGTTTAAGTCCTTTATTGTCGCCATGGGCAGTAGATGCAAATGGTAAAGATATTGTAGGACAATTATTTTTCTTACCTGGAAAATTAACATTACCAGGTAGTACTGCTTTTGTAATTGATAAAACCAGTACGGTAAACCCATTAGTAGAAATTGCAAATTCTGAGCAAAACAGAAATAAATGGCAAACTATTGGTAATGTCTATTTACAATACCAGCCTCTTAAGTGGTTATCATTCAAAACTACTTTTGCAGCAGGTTTTGAAAATGAAGAAATTGGTAAAGCATACGGTGTAGAATCAAATGCGGGTGTTGGATTGAATGGAAGAAGATCGGCATCATTACAGCATACTGAAAATTTTAATTACACATGGGATAATCAAATCGATATTAAAAAAACATTTAATGAAGTACACGATTTTAGTGCATTATTGTTACAAAGTGCTTATTCTAATGTAGATAAATATGCATACGCATTTTCTAACGGAATGCCATTTGATACTGGATATTATGATTTAAGTGCAGGAATACAAGGCAGTTATCTTTTTGCAGAAAGTGATCCAACAAAGCGAGTAGTACCATTCAGAAAAACTACGTTAAATTCTTATGCTGTTCGTTTCAATTATGCATTTAAAGACAAATATTTATTAACAGCAACAAATCGTTGGGATGGTGCTTCAGTTCTTGCAGAAGGTGTAAAATGGCAAAGTTTTCCTTCGGTAGCCTTAGGTTGGAAAATTAGTAAAGAATCCTTTTTGCAAAACAGCAATGTTGTTTCAGACCTTAAATTGAGAGCAAGTTTAGGATACACAGGAAATAACAATGTGCAGCCATATACTACGCAGCAATTATTAGATCAACAAACTTTTTATGCTAATGGTACCAATTTAGTTACCGGATGGGAATCACAAAATTTAGCAAATACAGGTTTAACCTGGGAAAAAACACGCGAGTTAAACTTAGGTCTTGATTTCGGTTTTTTATCGAATCGTATTACAGGTAGTGTTGATGTTTACGACCGTTTATCAGAGATGTTAATATCCAATAGACAATTGCCTTATGAATATGGTGTACCTAGTGGTCGTACAATTTCTAATGTTGGATCAGTTAGTAATAAAGGGGTGGAAGTACTCTTGACTACAAAAAACATTCAAACAGAAAAATTGAAATGGGAAACGACATTTACTTTTACTAAAAACGTAAATAAACTGGAATCTATTAATGGTCAGGATAAAGTTGATGATATTGGAAATAATTTATTTATTGGTAAACCATTAAATTCAAACTACAATTATGTTTATGATGGTGTTTGGCAGGAAAGTCAAGCGGCAGAAGCAGCGACATACAATATGTTACCAGGTCAGGCTAGGCCAAAAGACTTAAATGATGACGGCAAATTTGATGCTTTAGACCGTACTACTATTGGAAATCCAAATCCTGAGTGGCAAGGTAGTGCCTATTCAAAATTAACGGTAGGTAATTTTGACTTCAATTTCTCTGTTCTTTGCAGCCAGGGGCAAACAGTATTGAGTACTTTTCATCAAAACTTTGCTAACGTAAGTGACCGTGGACGTCAAAAAATGGCAATGGATTACTTTATTCCAACAAATGGTGGTGGTATTGAGGCTAATGCATCCAATGCATACCCTCGTCCTGGACCGGTAGCAACTGGAGCAGGTGCTTTCTGGGGAAGTAATTTTGCTTACTATGAAGATGTTTCATTTATAAAAATCAAAAATATATCTTTAGGATACACGCTTCCTTCAGAGTTGATAAAGAAATTAAAAATGAGCAGTTTAAGAATTTATGTTAATGTATTAGATCCGTTTGTATTTACTGATTATAAAGGATATGATCCGGAGTGGGCAAGTGCTTCATTAGGAGTAAACCGTCCTGCTTCAATAACAACACAATTAGGATTAAGTCTTAAATTTTAATTAAAGAAAAAATGAAAAAAATAATAATATTATTAGGACTTGTCGTTACTATTTTTACTTCTTGTAGCGATTTTTTAGAAGAAGATGTACGTTCAAGCGCTTCTGCAGATGAAACCTATAAAACTGCTGCCGGATTCCAGCTTTTAGTAAATACTACATACGCAAAATTAAAAACAGTTTATGGTGGTGAACCATGGTTGTTTTGCTCCGGTACTGATATGTATGCAGAAGGAAGAGGCCAGGAACCGGCAGGTTTGAGCCAGTATTCTCAATTGATTCCAACATCAAGTAATGTTGAATATTTATATAGAGAATGTTACAAAGCTATTCAGGCTGTAAATAAGACTGTTTATTACTCTACAGTTACTGAACAAACTTCAAGTATCCCTGTGTTAGTTGGAGAAGCTAAATTTATTAGAGCAATGTCTTATTTTTTACTTGTACAGACCTATGGAGGTGTGCCTATTGTTGAGGAAGGAAATTTTACAACAGATAATGAAGCTTTTAATAGAAACACAGCTGAAGAAGTGTATGCTTATATAATTAAAGATTTAGAAGAATCTTTAGCTACAGTTGGGACAGGTGTTTATGCTACTTCTGGTAAAGTGAATAAAAGAGCTGTTCAGGATTTATTAGCCAAAGTTCATTTAACAAGAGGTTACGAAACTTTTGGTACAGCGGCAGATTTTACTAAAGCGGCAAGTTATGCTGATGCTGCGATTGCGGGTCAAACTTTAACAGTTGCATGGAGCCAGCTGTTTTTACCAACAAACGATTTGAATGCTGAAGTTCTTTTTTCGGTACAATTTGACAAAAATTCAACCAGTACTTCTCCGACAACTTTAGGAAATAATCAATTCTATTTCTTTAGTTCTTATTTAGGTGGTAGTGAAACAAGAGGTGGTGCTCCATTAAGAAGTTATAATTTATGTCCAACAGGCTATGCTTTAGGTTTGTATGAAAAAGGAGATTTGCGTTGGGGTGCAACTTTTATGAATGAAGTCTATGAAAATTATTATGATTTCTTTAGAGTAGCAGATAAAACGACTTTAAAATTAAAGCATTTTTATGAGCCAAAATGGTTTACGGCACAAGATAAAGCAGATTACTTAGCTTCAAAAGCAGGTAAATTGGCAACGGGTTTTATATACCATCCTTGGGGTGAGTATGCAGCAGAATATACTTTGATTAAAAATCTTGATTACCAGACTATCCCGGTTAAGAAATTTGATGATCCGGACACATCAACACCTGCATCAACAGGACCGGTTAGTACGCGTGATTTTATCGTGTCAAGATTGGGTGAGACCTATTTGGTAGCGGCAGAAGCTTATTTAAAAGCAAGTCAGCCGGGAATAGGATTAGATCGTTTAAATGAGGTTAGAAGAAGAGCAGGAGTTGCAAATGCTACAATTGGGCAATTTAATATCGATTACATCTTAGATGAAAGAGGAAGAGAATTGTTGGGAGAATATAAAAGATGGTTTGATTTAAAACGTACCGGAACTCTTATCGCAAGAGCTTCTCAGTATAATTACAATGTCAAAGCAGCCAATTTTAACGGAAACAATGGTGAAAAGAAAATTTTACGACCAATTCCTCAGTTGGTTTTAGATTTAAATCCAAATAAAAATTTCCCTCAAAATCCTGCATATTAATATATAAGGTATTAAAAAAATATTGTTTTTTGAATTAGTTTAAAAAGGAGTTTGGCATTTTGCCGAACTCCTTTCTTAACTAAATATAAGTTTAGTCAGAGATGAAAAATATCTTTTTATTAGTTATACTTTTTTTATCAAATGCTATTTTTGCACAAGGCACGTATCGTGTTGATTCTTCGTACACTATAAAAAGTACTTACACTAAACTGATAAAAAAATATCCTTTTATAAAAATTGCTCAAGAAGCAAAAAACAAAAAAGTTGCCCAGATTAATGATGTTGTTTATAATCAGGATAAAAACAGGGCGTTACATTTAGATGCCTATTTTAATACAGCAAAAAAAAGAAACCCCGGGGTAGTCATGATTCATGGCGGAGGCTGGAGATCAGGTAATAAGAATCACATGAAGCTCATGGCGCAGGAAATTGCATCAAAGGGCTTTTCTTGTTTTGCAATAGAATACAGATTGTCGCTTGAAGCTAAATATCCTGAGGGTATTTATGATGTTAAAAATGCGATTAAGTTTATAAAAGATAATGCTGCAAAATTCAATGTAGATCCAGACAAAATAGCTGTTTTAGGATGCTCCTCTGGAGGTCAAATGGCTGCTTTGATTGGTACAACAAATGAAAATTCAGCTTTTGATGATGTTTCGAATAAAAGTAAATCTTCATCAAAAGTAAATGCAATTATTGATGTAGACGGTGTTTTAGCTTTTAAACATCCGGAATCCTCTGAAGGCGAAATGGCTGCTTTTTGGTTAAATGGAACTTCTGAAGAGAATCCTGAAAATTGGAAAAATGCTTCGGCTTTAACACATACAGATAAAAATACACCGCCAATATTATTTATAAACAGCAGTATTGACAGATTTCATGCCGGAAGAAATGATATGATTGCAATTTTGAACCAAAATAATATTTATAGTGAGGTACATACAATTAAAGATTCACCTCATTCGTTTTGGTTTTTTAATCCCTGGTTTGACGAAACAGTTCGTTACACGATTCAATTTTTGGATAAAACTTTAAAGTAAATAGCATAAAGCTAAATGTAAATTTTTAAGACTATGATGATATATTTAAAACCTAATTTCTACAAAGCTGCAATTATTTTGTTGTTTCTTTGTTTTGGCAAAACAATTGCGCAGGATAATATTCAAAGTGAGATTAATATTTCTGATAAATTAAAATGGTCAGAAAGAATGGCGTTGTCTATAATTAAAAGACATCCTGAAGCCTGGAAAATCGATAACCATGAAGCACCCAAATGGGATTATAAAATTGGTATGATTTTGACTGCGTATCAGAAATTATACAGTAAAACAAATGACCCAAAATATTTTGATTACATAAAAGGATATGCAGATGTGTTTATTGATGAAGCAGGTGTTATAAAAAAGTTTGATCCTCAAAATCATAGTCTTGATAACATAAATACAGGAAAAATACTTTTTGATTTATACAATAAAACAAAAGAAGCAAAATATCTGACAGCTTTAAAAACATTAAGAAATAATTTTGATGATTACCCAA
Source organism: Flavobacterium pectinovorum (assembly GCF_022802975.1). Taxonomy (GTDB): domain Bacteria; phylum Bacteroidota; class Bacteroidia; order Flavobacteriales; family Flavobacteriaceae; genus Flavobacterium; species Flavobacterium pectinovorum_B. The sequence goes on along the minus strand of NZ_JAFEVZ010000004.1, from coordinate 228,000 downwards.
GAACGCCGTCTGGAGGTTTTTGGCATAAAAAAATCTATCCTAATCAAATGTGGCTGGATGGATTGTACATGGGTGAACCTTTTTATGCAAGATATACCGCTGAATTTGAAGGAGGAGAGAAGTTAAACGATGTTGCCCATCAATTCGAGTTGCTGCACAACCATACATTTGATAAAAAAACGGATTTGTATTTTCATGCATGGGATGAAAGCAAACAAATGGCATGGGCGAATAAAGAAACAGGTACTGCCCCTCATATTTGGTTAAGAGCACTTGGCTGGTACGGGATGGCATTAGTCGATGCATTGGATTATTTTCCTAAAGATCATCCAAAACGAAATGAACTGATTGGGTATGTGAATGAATTAGCGGTTGCAGTAAGCAAATACCAGGATAAATCTGGTTTATGGTATCAAATTCCGAATCTGCAAAAGCAAAAAGGAAATTATTTGGAGTCTTCAGGATCTTCAATGTTAGTGTACTTTCTTGCCAAAGGAGTAAACAAAGGATATTTGCCTGTAAAATTTGAAAAGACTGCCAATAAAGGCTTTAATGGGTTAATAAAAAATCTTATTAAAGTAGATAAAAATGGTGAAATCCATATTACTCAGGTATGTGGTAGTGCCGGATTAGGAGGGAATCCATACAGAGACGGTTCATATGAATATTACATGAGCGAAAAAATTGTAACCGACAATTCTCACGGATTAGGCGCTTTTTTGCTGGCAGCAATAGAATTAGATAAATAGAATTTCAATTAAGTCAAAATAAATTACTATGTTAAACAACACACTAAACACTTTAAAAGTTGCAACACTTTTTGTTTCATTTGCATTTTTTAGTTGTAAAACCGCTTCTCCTGAACCAGTAAAAACTGCTGATTCACAAAATCAGTCTATAATTTCAAAAGACTTAAAGTGGTCTGATAAAATGGCTTTAACTTTAATGAAGCGTCATCCGGAATCCTGGCAAATTGACGATGCAAAAGCGCCAAAGTGGGATTATGTTCACGGACTGGTTTTGTATTCATTTCAGGAATTGTATAAAAAAAATCCGGATATCAGGTATGCGAATTATATCCAGGGATATTTAGATAATTTTATTCAGACAGATGGTGTTATTAAAACGTATGAATTAGAAAAGTACAATATCGATATGATTGTTGCCGGTCGTTTGCTTTTTAATGCGTATGATAAATCCAAAGACGAAAAGTATCTAAAGTCATTACAATTATTACGTAAGCAATTAACAGAGCATCCAAGAACACAATCGGGAGGATTCTGGCATAAAAAGATCTATCCTAATCAAATGTGGTTAGACGGATTGTATATGGGAGAGCCTTTCTATGCTCAATATACAGTGACTTTTGAAAACGGAAAAAATCTTGATGATGTGGCACACCAATTCGAACAAATTCAATTGCATGCAACAGATCCAAAGACAGGATTATTATATCATGGTTGGGACGAAAGCAAACAAATGCCATGGGCTGATAAGGTAACCGGAAATTCTCCAAATTATTGGTCAAGAGCTCTTGGATGGTATGTAATGGCTCTTGTTGATGCGTTGGATTATTTTCCTAAAGATCATCCAAAACAAAAAGAATTGGTTGGCTATTTGAATAATGTATCAGAAAGTTTAGCAAAATATCAGGATAAATCAGGTTTATGGTATCAGGTAACTGACAAAGCAGGTGCAAAAGACAATTATTTGGAAGCATCAGGTTCCTCAATGTTTGCTTATGCATTTGCAAAAGGGGTTAATAAAGGTTATTTGCCTTCAAAATTTAAAAAATTAGCAAACAAAGCTTTTGACGGATTGACAACTCAATTAATGAAAGTTGATGCTGATGGAACCATTACTTTAACTCAGGCTTGTCAGGTTGCCGGATTGGGAGGGACTCCTTACAGAGATGGTTCTTATGAATACTATGTAAACGAAAAGAAGAAAGACAATGATCCAAAGGCTACAGGACCATTTATTTTGGCTGCTTTAGAATTAAACAGATAAGAAATATAATTATCCTCTAAATGAAATTTTTAAAGATAACGTCATTTTTATTCGGCCTTACAGCAATACAATATGCAACAGGTCAGGAAAAGAACGAAAAGAATTTTTCGAATGTCTGGGTTGCAGATCAGGGAAATGGAACTTACAAAAACCCTGTTTTGTATGCTGATTATTCTGATCCGGATGCTATCAGAGTGGGTGATGATTATTACATGACAGCATCATCTTTCAATTGTATTCCGGGATTGCCAATTCTCCATTCAAAAGATTTGGTAAACTGGAAATTAACAGGATATGCACTTTCGAAGCAAAAACCTTTGGAAGTGTATAATAAAGTGCAGCACGGAAATGGAGTATGGGCTCCTTGTATTCGTTTTCATAACAATGAATTTTATATTTATTATCCGGATCCTGATTTTGGAATTTATGTTGTAAAAGCTAAAAAAGCAGAAGGTCCATGGTCAGAACCGGTTATGGTTAAAGAAGGGAAAGGCTTAATTGATCCAACACCTTTGTGGGATGAGGATGGTAAAGCCTATCTTGGTTATGCTTTTGCCGGAAGCCGTGCAGGGGTAAAGAGTGTTTTGACTGTTTGTTCAATGAATCCGGATGGATTATCTGCAAATAATGACGATGTTATGATTATTGACGGTCATGCAGATGAAGCCACAATTGAAGGACCTAAATTCTACAAACGAAACGGTTATTACTACATATTTGCTCCGGCTGGCGGTGTGGCGACAGGCTGGCAAACTGTTATGAGATCCAAAAATGTTTTTGGACCTTATGAAAAAAGAAAAGTAATGGATCAGGGAAAATCGACAATAAATGGTCCTCATCAGGGAGCCTGGGTTCAGACTCAGACAGGAGAAGACTGGTTTATTCATTTTCAGGATCAGTTTGCTTACGGAAGAGTAGTTCATTTACAGCCGATGAAATGGCAAAATGACTGGCCCGTAATAGGAAGCGACGAAGATAAAAACGGTATTGGTGAACCTGTGATGGTTTATAAAAAACCAAATGTGGGTAAAAAAGTATTTCCTATTGAAACCCCGCCCGAAAGCGATGAATTCAATACTCCAAAACTTGGACTTCAATGGCAGTGGCATGCAAATCCACAGATAGTTTGGGGACTTCCTACTTCAATGGGATATTATAATTTAAATTGTATTCCTGTTCCTAAAGATTATAATAACTTGTTTGATGTTCCAAATTTACTTTTGCAAAAATTACCTGCAAATGAATTTACGGCAACTGCAAAAATTACTTTTAATTCCAGATTTGATGGTGAATATACCGGATTGGTTATTATGGGACTGGATTATAGTTTTTTATGCCTTAAACAAGAAGATGGAAAATTATTCCTTTCTCAAAAAACAGCCTTAAAAGCAGATAAAAAAGGAATCGAATCTGAAAGTAAAAGAGTTGTAATAAAAGACAGAACAATTTACCTGCAGGTAAAAGTCAAATCAGGTGGAATTTGTAATTTTTTCTATAGTGAAGATGGACAAAAATTTAGCCCGGTTGGTGATCGTTTTACGGCAAGAGAAGGAAAATGGATTGGTGCTAAAATAGGATTTCTGGCACTTAGAGAAGGAATTATAAATGATGCAGGAAGTGTTGCGGTAGACTGGTTTAGAGTGACTAATGAAAACTAAATGAATAACTAAATAAATTAACCAAACTAAATGAATCAACTTAAAAAAACATTATTATTACTTTTAATCAGTACCAGCTGTTATGTTAACGCACAGGATAAAGCCAAAAAATGGCCGGATTTAATTATGAAAAGTTACTCTGCCTGGTTTGGTTCTGAGGAAGGTAAGAAAATTGGAGAAAATGTTTTACTTTACCAAAGAGATATTGGCGGTTGGCCCAAAAATATTCCGATGCTGAATGTATTGACAGAAGAGGAGAAAGCAAAGTTATTAGCATTAAAACCGACAGGAAAAGATTGTACTATAGATAACAGAGCGACAACACAAGAGATTCTTTTTGTATCTAAAATGTACGCACAGACAAAAGATGAAAGATATAAAGATTCATTTTTAAGAGCAGTAAATTATCTGCTTTCAGCACAATATCCTAATGGTGGCTGGCCTCAATATTTTCCCTTAAAAAAAGGATATTATTCGCATATTACTTATAATGACAATTCAATGGTAGATGTTTTGAATGTACTTAAAGAAGTAGCGAATCAAACGGAATATTATAGCATTAAACCATCACAGGAAGTTGTCGATAAAGCTAAAATTGCAGTTCAGAAAGGAATTGAATGTATCTTAAAAACACAATACAAACAAAATGGTGTTTTAACGGTTTGGTGTGCACAACATGATGAAGTTACTTTTGCTCCGGCCGATGCAAGAGCTTATGAGCTTGCTTCTTTGAGCGGTAAAGAATCTGCAAAAGTGGTCTTGTTCTTAATGTCAATTGATAATCCTTCGCCGGAAATTAAAACGGCAGTTAAAAGTGCTTATGACTGGTTTGAAAAAACAAAAATCACGAATCTTAGAGAGGAGCGTATTTATGATGAAAATGGAAAAGTTATAGGTAAAAAAATGTACCCGTCTGAAGAGGTTGCGCCAATTTGGCCAAGATTTGCAGAACTGGATACTAATGAAGCTTTTTTCTGCGATCGCGATGGAATTAAAAAGAAGTATATAACTGATATTGGAGAAGAGAGAAGAAACGGATATTCGTGGTATTCTAATGAACCGAAGGAAGTTTTGAAAAAATACAAAAAGTGGTCAAAAAAAAATAATTTAGAAAAAACGGATTCTGAGTAATTCGTTTTTAGTAATTCATTAAGTAAGGTTCTTATTCTTAGACTATGAATAAGAACCTCACTTATAAAAATAAAAATCATGAATATTAGACTTTTTTTTCTCGTATTGTTTTCAACAGTTATTTTTGCTCAGGAAAACAAATTTCCAACAGCAAAAGTAGATTCGATTGTCAATAGAATTCAGTTGCCTAAAATTCCTTCTTTTCAAGTTAATGTTGCTAAATTGGGCGCTAAAGGTGATTCAGTTTCAAATAGTAAACCTTTCTTTGATAAAGCAATGGCGTTGTGTAAAAAGAATAACGGGGGAACTATTGTGGTTCCAAAAGGAGTTTATCTTTTAAACGGGCCAATTCATTTTGTAAGTAATGTCAATCTTAAAATTGAAAAAGACGCTAAAATAAAATTTAGTGACAAACCGGAACATTACCTGCCAATGGTACTAACCAGCTGGGAAGGAACCATGCTTTATAATTACAGTCCGTTAATTTATGCGTATGATTGTACAAATATTGCTTTAACCGGTGATGGAGTAATTGATGGAGAAGGAGGTAAAATATGGAAAAGTTTTAAAGCACAGGAAGGCAAAGGAAAAGAACTGAGCCGAGAAATGAATCATAATAATGTTCCTGTAAAAGACAGAAAATTTGGAACAGGTTATTTTTTACGCCCGCAAATGATTCAGTTTTTTAACTGTAAGAACATTTTGGTAGAAAATGTTCGTATTGAGAATTCTCCTTTCTGGTGCCTGCATCTGCTAAAATCTGAAAGCATAACGGTTAGAGGGATAAGTTATAAATCATTAAATCACAATAATGATGGTATTGATCCGGAATATGCAAAAGACGTTTTGATAGAAAATGTAACTTTCAATAACGGTGATGATAATGTAGCGATAAAAGCAGGAAGAGATCATGAAGGAAGAGCTAATGCAGCCACTCCGAGTGAAAATATTATTATCAGAAACTGTAATTTCAAAGGACTTCACGGAGTAGTTATCGGAAGCGAAATGTCTGCTGGTGTACAAAACGTGTTTGTCGAAAACTGCAAAACTGTTGGTTATTTAAAAAGAGGTATTTATCTTAAAACAAATGCAGACAGAGGAGGTTTTATAAAAAATGTTTTTGTTCGAAATATTCAATTAGACGAAGTAGAGGATTGTCTTTACATAACTGCTAATTATCACGGCGAAGGCAAAGGATTTCAGTCTGAAATATCAAATGTGTCGTTTTCTGATATTTCGTGTAATAAAGCCTCGGCTTCAGGAATCGTTATTCAGGGATTTGCAGATAAAAAGATTAAAAATATCTCTTTAAATAATATCGAAATCAAATGGGCAAAAAATGCCATATCGAGTGAGAATGCCGAGAATGTAATTCTGAATGAAGTGTTTATTGGTGAAAAGGCCACAGTTCCTTCAGCAGCAAAATAGTTCAATAAATAATAAAAAAAAATGAAACATTATATTTTAGTTCTGTGGCTAATTTCAGCCACTTGTTTTGCACAAAAAACCACTGTTTATACGATTGGTGATTCAACAATGGCAAATAAAAAAGACCCTGAAAAAAACCCGGAACATGGTTGGGCTCAGGTATTACAGCCTTTTTTTAATGATAATATTGTTATTGATAACAGAGCTTTAAACGGCAGAAGTACCAGAAGTTTTATCGCTGAAAAACAATGGGATGCGGTATATCAAAAGTTAAAAAAAGGAGATTATGTTTTTATTGAGTTTGGACATAATGATGGCAAAAATATGGATTCATTGCGTTATACAAACCCACATACTGCTTACAGACATAATTTAATTCGTTTTGTAAAAGAAAGCCGTGAAAAAGGGGCAATCCCAATTTTATTGACTTCAATTGCAAGAAGAAACTTTAATGAAAAGGGAGTGTTAATTGGTACGCATGGAGATTATCCTTTAGAAACAAGACTGGTAGCACAGGAATATAAAGTTCCGTTTATCGATTTAGAATATTATACGGAGTTATTGGAACAGTCTTATGGGCCTGAGAAATCAAAACAACTGCATTTGCATTTCAAAGCCGGGGAAAATCCTTACTACAAAGAAGCAAAAGATGATGACACGCATCTTTCATTAAAAGGAGCTACAGAAATTGCACAAATCGTAGTTAATCAAATAAAACTTTTAGAAGATCCTTCTGTTGAAAAACTTAAGAAAGGAATTAGATAAACTTCTTTAAGCCATAAAAAAATCGTATCCGAATTGTTTGTTTTACAACTTTGGATACGATTTTTTTGTTTTAGAACTAATTGGTGTTATTTCTTTTGCAATGGGCTGATAATCTGAACATTCTGAAAAACAATTGCTCCTTTTACTACTCCTGCAATAGTGCTTCTTAAAGCATCGATAATTTGCATTTTCAATTCACTTTTAGGATAAATTAAACTAACCTCACGCGCCGGTTTTGGTTCCTTGAAATTACGCAGTTTTAATTTGTCTGAATCTTTTAAATCCATAGTATGCAAGTACGGAAGTAATGTTGTCCCCAAACCTTCATCTGCTAATTTTATTAGTGTTTCGAAACTTCCGCTCTGTATCTGAAAATTGTTTTGTTCGATATCAGTTCCATTTTTGCATAAGTTCAAAATACCATCTCTAAAACAATGTCCATCCTGCAAAAGCAAAATTTCATTGATGTTTAAATCAGAAACTTCTATTTCTTCTTTTTGAAAACTCGAATGGTGTTCAGGAATATAAGCTACAAACGGCTCAAAATAAAGTACAATTTCTTTAATTTTTTCATCTTCAAGCGGTGTTGCGGCAATAGCGGCATTCAAATGACCGTTTTTCAATTTTACAATAATCTCATCGGTATTTAACTCTTCAATCAAAAGCTTTACTTTTGGATATTTTTTTATAAAATTATTTAAAAACATTGGCAAAAGGGTGGGCATGATAGTCGGAATTATTCCTAAACGAAATTCACCGCCAATAAAACCTTTTTGCTGTTCTACGATATCTTTTATTCTGTCGGCTTCATTTACAATATTTTTAGCCTGATTTACAATTTTTTGACCAATATCTGTAAGTTGAATGGGTTTTTTGCTTCTGTCGAAAATTAAAATATTGAGTTCTTCTTCAATTTTCTGAATCTGCATGCTTAAAGTCGGTTGAGTAACGAAACATTTTTCTGCAGCTAAAGTAAAGTTTTTATGTTCGGCAACAGCCAAAACATATTGTAATTGAGTAATAGTCATTTTGATAGTATTTTGTGATGCAAAAATAAGAAAATATAATTTTATCTTATGATTATTTTAGGGAAGTTATTCTAATTTTGTAAAAAAATACACACTATAAAACAGATATATGAAAACAAATATTTTAGGATTGCCGGTTAAAGAATCAGAATTGTTAGTAAAAGAATTAAATGTATTGCTATCTAATTTTCAGGTTTATTATCAAAATTTAAGAGGAATTCATTGGAATATCCGTGGAAAACGTTTCTTCGATTTGCATGTAAAATTTGAAGAGTTATATACTGATTCTCAATTAAAGATTGATATGATTGCTGAAAGAGTTTTAACTATTGGAGGAACTCCTTTGCATACTTTTGAAGATTATATTGAGAACAATAAACTTACTGTTGGAAAAAATATTTCGAATGATGTAAAAGCGGTTCAGCTGATCGTACATTCTTTATCTGATTTACTTAAAATTGAACGGGAAATTTTAAATCAGGCAGGCGAAATTAACGATGAAGGAACCAATTCTATGATGAGCGACTTTATTTCAGAACAGGAAAAAACAATTTGGATGATGAATGCATGGCTTGAGGAAGAGTTGTAAACTGTTGTGTATTAGTATTTAAAAAGCAGGATAATTGAATTTGATTATGCTGCTTTTTTGTAAATGTTAAAATTCTATAAAAATTTAGGCATGACACTTTGATTTTACGTCTTTAACGTTATTTTTGTTCGTATGAAACTAGTCGCCCGCATATTATTATTCATATTTATTGCTTTTTTGTCGACACCTACAATTGTAGCGATGATAAAGAAAAGCAGCAATGCGGCTATTACCATCAATATTTCTGAAGAAGAGAAATCTCATAAAGAAATTAAGGCAGCTGTTTATGTTGATGCTTTGGATCATGATTTGAGTCTGCCTGTTTTTACAGAATCAAAAATTATTTTGTCCGGTAATATTGTAAAGCTGGATAATATTTCTCCGAGTATATTTGCTCCACCCCCCAACTTCGTATAATACTTCCGATTATTTTAAACTGACTGTATTTGTAGTAAATACAGTAGACCTTTAATGTATCAATTTTTAGTATTGTATTATGTCAAAAAAAATTAATCTTTTTGCCAACCTTAAATCTGATTTTGCTTCAGGTTTAGTGGTTTTCTTGGTGGCTCTTCCATTGTGTTTAGGTATTGCAATGGCTTCCGGAGCACCGTTGTTTTCCGGAATTATAGCTGGTGTTATTGGTGGTATTGTGATAGGTTCTTTAAGCCAGTCACATATTAGTGTATCTGGCCCGGCTGCTGGTTTAACAGCAATTATCTTAACAGCAATTACAGATTTAGGTGCTTTCGATGTATTTTTAATGGCTGTTTTTATTGCTGGACTAATTCAATTAGCATTAGGGTTTTTAAAAGCCGGAAGTATTTCAAATTATTTTCCAACAAATGTTATTGAAGGAATGTTAGCGGGTATTGGGATCATTATTATTCTAAAACAAATTCCGCACGCATTTGGTTATGATGCAGATTTTGAAGGAGATCAGGCTTTTATTCAAAATGATGGAAGCAACTCTTTTTCCTTTTTATTTGATATGATTAACCATATTCAGTTAGGTGCCGTTGTAATTTCATTAGTATCATTGGTTATATTAATTTCCTGGGATAAAGTTCCTTTTTTAAAGAGATTAAAACTGGTTCCGGGCGCCCTTGTAGCGGTTGTACTTGGAATTATTTTAAACGAGATTTTTATTTCTTCCGGTAGTTCGTTGGCTATTGGAAAAGAACATTTAGTTTCGTTACCTGTTCCAAAATCGTTTGAAGATTTCAAGTCTATTATAATTACACCAAATTTTGCAGCTGTTACGAATCCGCAGGTTTGGGTAGTAGGGATTACAATTGCAATTGTGGCTTCAATAGAAACATTATTGTGCATCGAAGCAACGGACAGAATGGATGTTCAAAAACGTTACAGCGATACTAATGTTGAATTAAAAGCTCAGGGAATAGGTAATTTAGTAAGTGCTCTTATAGGTGGTTTGCCAATGACATCAGTGGTTGTGAGATCGTCTGCAAATAATAATGCCGGTGCAAAATCTAAAATGTCTGCTATTATTCACGGTGTACTTTTATTAATCAGTGTTTTGTCTATTCCGGCAATATTGAATAAAATTCCTTTGGCTACATTAGCTACGGTATTAATTCTAGTTGGATATAAACTGGCCAAACCTGCTGCATTTATACATTTTTGGGAAAAAGGAAAATATCAGTTCATTCCTTTTATTGCCACTTTAGTATTTGTTGTAGCAACAGATTTACTTAAAGGTGTTGCATTGGGAATCATCATCAGTATCATTTTTGTATTGAGAGGAAATCTGAAAAGAGCCTATAGCTTTAAAAAAGAAGAATATGAAGATGGAGACATTATTCATATCGATTTGGCACAAGAAGTTTCATTTTTGAATAAAGCTGCTATTAAACAAACCTTAAATGATATTCCTGAAAATTCTAAAGTAGTTATTAATGCTCACGACACAGAGTATATTGCTCACGATGTTCTGGATTTGATTAGAGAGTTTAAGGAAACCAGGGCTATTGATGAAAACATCAAAGTGAAATTGAAAGGTTTCAAAAAAGCATATGACTTAGAAAATACTCCCGATGCAAATAATCATGTTACAATCGAACATTACTATGATGTTGCCAAAAGAGTTTTAGTTAAAAAAGAAGAAGTTAAAGAAGATTTTAAAACAAATTAAATCAATTAAAGTATTTCTATGACATGAGAACCATCAGAATTTAGGTAACTTTACATGGAAATACCATTTAAAAAATAAAAAAATGAAAGAATTTTATAAGCAGTTATTAGAAAATAACAAAAAGTGGGTAGAAACTTCTTTAGCAAAAGATCCTAATTATTTTGCGGATTTGGCAAAAGGACAACAGCCGCCATTATTATGGATTGGATGTTCTGACAGCCGTGTTCCTGCAAACGAAATTGTTGGTGCAAAACCAGGTGAAGTTTTTGTACACAGAAATATTGCCAACATGGTAGTACACTCTGATATGAATATGTTGAGTGTTCTGGATTATGCGGTTAATGTTTTAAAAGTGAAACATGTTATTGTTTGTGGACATTACGGATGTGGTGGTGTAAAAGCCGCAATGGGAAACCAGTCTGTTGGAATTATTGATAACTGGCTTCGTCATATTAAAGATGAGTATCGCCTGCATGATAAATATCTGAATTCTATTCAGGATGAAGATGCCCGTTTTAATGCTTTTGTTGAAATCAATGCGAAAGAACAGGTTTATAATCTTGCGAAGACTTCAATCGTTCAGGGTGCCTGGAAAAGTGGTCAGGACTTAATGCTTCATGGCTGGGTTTACGGATTAAATTCAGGTTTTGTAACCGATTTAAATGTAACAATCAGTTCAAATGAAGAATTGGATCAGGTTTACCAGTTAGATCTTTAAATCTTTATCAAAGTCATAAAAAAAATCGCCTACTTAGGCGATTTTTTTTTTTATTCGTTTTCGTCCAGATTTTCATTGAAAGCAGACGGTAACATCGTTGGAATAAACTTTATTAAAATTGGCAATAATAAACTTCCTCCGGGAAGTAAAAAGATAGTGAGTGACGGAATCGTTTTACAAATATCCAAAAGCTGTTTTTTTACTTTTTTCTTTTCCTTCGCATCTAAATCTCTGGTTGTAGAATAGGCCAAAAGAACCATTAATTCTTTACTCTGAACAATTTCCTTGACCAATCTGTTTTTGTTTCTAATAATCAATTTAACGACCGTATGCGTCATCTGATCATAGAAGTGCTTTACCGGATTCGAATAATTGAAATAGGGGATCTTGTTTTTATGTGTTGTTATAAACGAATTTGTAGTAGCAATACTTTGGGTTACAAAAGCATCAGAAACTTCCATCATGGATCCTAAAGAATATAAAAAATAAGCTTCTTCGTTTTCGACTACACCATCACTCCATAAAGCCATTCCCGCCATATCAATTAAGTAATAATGTTCTAATTTATTGCTAAAATAACTAAGAGGTAAAGTTTCTAAAGTATCAACAGTAACTTTCGAAAATTTAGAGTAGCGTATAGAAGCTTCAAAAAGTTTGATTAATAAGTCGTCATGCTGTGATTTTATTGTTTTGGTTTTTAATGCCAAACCTACAATGCCAAGAACAGTTTCTTCAATTCGTTTAAGGTATTTCTCCGGAATTTCGCCATGTTCCAGATATTGTCTAAAAGCCAGTACATCTATAAATAATAAGGCATTGGTAACAAGATGTGAGAAGTTTTTACTAATGATGCTGTCATTGGTTTGAACTCTCTGATCAATTATATTTTCTAATGAAAGGGAAGGCGTGTCTTTTGGAAGTAAAATTTTAAACAAATTAAAACCTTCCGGATTCATCTCTTTGTAGAATTTTAAAACTTCAGAAATAAAGTTATTGGGTTCTGAATTTCTTTTTTCCAGACAAAAAACATGATATAAGGTGTTTAATAAAGCAATTTTAGAAATCTCAGTCTTGAACCAGCCTTTTATCGGAATTGGAATTTGAGAATCTATAGAAATAATATGCCCATAGATAAAACCAGTTTCTCTTACTTTATGGTAAAAGGAATCTGCTGTCTCAAAAGGAATAGCTTCTGAGAACTTTTGTTCATTAAAAAATTTATCTATCCAGCCGGGTGCCGATGGGTTAATCATTAACTTTGGTTTGAGGGTACAAAGCTATATCTTTTTCTTGTGCGAAGATTAATTTTTAAATGAAATAACCACTAGATTTTGTGAAAATAGTGGTTATTAGTTTTTTTATTATTTAATGATTCCGGAACAGGCAACTCTTGCACCTGCATTACCTGCCGGCTGAGAGGTAAAATCATCGGCTCCCTGATGCACAATTAATCCTTTTCCTAAAATATTTTTAGTTTCATCATCACCGCCAATAGCCCATTCGTCTGTGGTTAACGTGATAGTTCCGTTTCCTTTTGCATCTGCTGTAAAGTTACCAATATCACCTTTGTGATATTCTCCAACTCTCCATTTACCATGCTTTTTGAAAGTTGGATTCCAGTGTCCGCCGGCAGAACTTCCGTCAGCAGCAGTACAATCTGATTTTTCATGAATGTGTATAGCATGAACTCCCGGCTGTAAACCTGCTATTTTTGCAGTAAAAGTAACTTTGCCGTTTTTTTCTGTAAAAGTTGCAGTTCCGGTAACGGTACTATTGCTTTTTGGTTCTAAAGTTATAGTCAGAGTTTTAGCATCGCTTGATTTTGTATTGGTTTTACAGCCAATTATTAAGGCAGCAATTATTGCAAAAGAAACAATTATTTTTTTCATAAGTGAGGCATTTAAATTAAATATTAAGTAAATTTAGCATAAAACAAATGATATTCTTTGCCGATTTGCGTTAAAAAAATCTAAAACTATTTAGTGTAATTTAATTCGCATAGAATTGAAGACTCAAAAATATTGCTTAAATTCGTATAGACTTTTAACGAAAAAAAACTTTGCTTTTGTTTTCTAATTCATTAATATTTAAAACTTTAAAATTATGATGAAGAATGTTTTTACTATTGCATTTTTTAGCCTTTTGTTACTTTCCTGTAGTGTTTTTAAATGCAAAAAAACAGATGCTGTTTCTAAACTCGAAGGCACCTGGGAGCTTAATTACATTTCCGGACCACGAATTGCTTTTGATGGTCTGTATCCGAATAAAAAACCAGTAATAAATTTCAATACTAAAGAAAATTTGGTTTCGGGTAATAACAGCTGTAATTCTTATACAGGAAAGCTGAGCGTAACAGAAAATAAAATTGATTTTACACAGCCTATGGCAGCAACCAAAATGATGTGTTTAGATGGACAGGGTGAACAGGTTTATATGAGTACTTTATCAAAAGTAACATCCTATAGTATATCTGATGACGGAAAAACTTTAAATTTTATTTCCGGAGATATTGCAACGATGCGATTCACAAAAAAATAGGATCATTTTTCTTAAACTATTAAATGTATAATTTATGAAAATTAAACTATTGGTTTTATTAGTGATATTATCTCCTCTCAGTCTTCCTGTTCTGGCACAGGAAAAATCTAAGAAAGAGCTTAAGGCAGAGAGAGAACTCCAGAAACGAAAGGAAATTCAAGCTCTTGTCGATTCTAAAAATTTTGTTTTTGAAGCACAAAAAGTGATACCGCAGGGAGGCAGATTTCTAAATTTAGATTACAATACGTATTTTTTGAAGTTTAATGAAACCAAGACAACCTGCGATTTGCCTTTCTTTGGAAGGGCTTTTAACGTGCCTTATGGAGGAGGGGATGGAGGTATAAAATTCGAAGGTGTTCCTGAAGATATTTCGATTGAAAAAAAGAAAAAATCCTATAATATAAAAGCAACTGTAAAAGGCAAGGATGATGTTTACTACCTTTTTTTACTGTTTTCTTAGATGGAGGAACTTCTCTTTCGGTTAATAGCAATAATAGGGCTTCAATTTCTTATGACGGAGAAATTCAATCACCAAAATCGGAAGAAGTTAAAAAATAAGAGTTTTAATTTATTATTGGTTGTTCCCTAAGCTTCTCATTTATGCCAAAGACTATTATGTTTAAAAAACATCATTTCGTAATACTATTTTTTTTATTTATAATTTCAGGTTACAGTCAGGATTTAGAACCCAGAGTGTATGCTAATGTTCCCGAAAAATTAAATGTAGTCGCAATCGGATATGGTTTTATGAATGGAAATGTATTAACAGATCCTTCATTGCCAATTTCTGATTTTACGATTCAAAGTCATAATCTGGTAGCGACCTATGTTAGAACTTTTGCTTTGGCAAATAAATTGGTGCGTGTACAAGTTGCATTACCTTACACTTTTATGGATGGATCTGCCAATGTAAATGGGGAGAATATCACAGGTTCGAGAACGGGTTTTGCTGACATGAAAGTTCGATTTGGAGTCAATTTATTGGGGTCGCCTGCTCTTGATAAAACCGAATTTAGTTAATACGAACAAAAGACAATTTTAGGGTTCAGTTTGGTAACTTCAATTCCTACAGGTAAATATTACGAAGACAAACAGGTAAATATTGGAACAAACCGCTGGGGATTTAAACCTGAAATCGGAGTTTCGAAACGATTCTCCCGCTTTTACGCAGAAGCTTATGGAGGTATTTGGTTTTATACCAATAATAATGATTTTTTAGGAAAAAAAATGGTGCAAAAATCGACCTATAGTTTTCAGATCCATGGAAATTATTATTTCAAAAACAGTATGTGGGTTGGTTTTAATACCAATTGGTTTTTTGGAGGGAAGACAATAATAGACGGGGTTTCTGATGATAGTCAGATTGATAACTGGAGAGTGGGTGGAATCTTTTCAACACCTGTTACAAAAGGGCAATCTCTGAGGTTACAATATCACATAGGAGCTTATACGAACAATGGATTGAATTATTATGCTTTAACAGCTGCCTACCAATATTCCTTTTTTTAGATGATTGAAAAGAGAAGTTTAATGATTTTAATGTCATTGTGTTTTGAAAGATATAAGTATTTATAAATTAATTTTAAAATTATGAAAAAAATAAGTGTTATTCTAGTTATGGTAATTGTTTCGTTTTCAGCATATGCTCAGTCTTCCTATAAAGAAGATGTAGAATTAGTGCAAAATATTTACGGGAAATCTAAAAGTGATTTAGTAAAACAATATATGAATTTGTCTGATACTCAGGAAACAGCTTTTACGAAAGTTTATGAGAACTATGAAACAACACGTAAAGCACTTGGACAAACAAAGTTAAAATTGATTAATGATTACACTATTAATTATGCAACTCTTACTGACAAGAAAGCTGATGAATTGGCAAAAGAAACTCTAAAAAATAATCTGGATTATGAAAAATTATTTACCAAAACTTATAGTCAGGCTAAAAAAGCAATTGGAGCAATAAATGCAGCAAAATTTATTCAGTTAGAGGTTTATTTACAGACTGTAATTCGTAATGAAATTCAGGAGGCAATTCCTTTTATAGGAGAGTTAGATAAAACAAAAGTTCAAATATAGTTTTCAATAAATAAAAGCCGCATCTGTTTCGGGACAAATGCGGCTTTAACAAATAAAAAGCTAAAAACTATTTTTAGATTAGAAACAGTATGCGTTTTCTGCAACTAATTTTGATGCAATTTTTTCTCTCAATGCCACAACATTAGGCAGGTTAGTATATTTTGTAAAACGTTTAAGTCCCATTAACATCATACGTTGTTCGTCACCTTCAGAGAAAGAAGCGATTCCTTCTTTTCCTCTTAAGTTTACAATATCTACAGCTTTATACAAGTATAATTTTGCCATAGCGATTTGCTCTTGTACTTTATCTTCACCTTCTTTTGTTGCTAATTTCTCTGTTCTCAAAATAGTACTTTCAGCCATGTAAATTTCGATTAAGATATCAGATGCCGCCATCAATAACTGCTGGTGAGAATCTAAATCCGGGCCATATTTTTGAACTGCGCTTCCGGCAACCATTAAGAAAACTTTTTTCAGGTTAGCAATGATCACTTTTTCTTCAGCAAATAATTCAGAGAAATCCGGAGTATCAAAAGATGGAATTCCCATTAATTCTTCCTGAACTTTCATTGCAGGTCCAAGTAAATCAACGTGACCTTTCATTGCTTTTTTGATCAGCATACCTACAGAAAGCATTCTGTTGATTTCGTTAGTTCCTTCGTAGATACGTGCGATACGTGCATCTCTCCAGGCACTTTCCATTGGAGTATCTTCAGAGAATCCCATTCCGCCAAAAATCTGAATTCCTTCATCAGCACAGTTTTGAACATCTTCAGAAACCGCTACTTTCAGGATAGAACACTCGATAGCATATTCTTCAACACCTTTTAATTCAGCTTCCTGGTGAGAAGTTCCTTCTGCTTCACGAGCAGCGATTCTGTCTTCAATGTCTTTTGCAGCGCGGTAAGAAGCACTTTCTCCTGCATAAGCACTAGTTGCCATTTCAGCTAATTTCGAACGGATAGCTCCAAAAGATGCAATAGAAGTATTGAATTGAATTCTTTCGTTGGCATATTTTACAGCTCCGGAAGTCACTCTTCTTTGTGCATCTAAACAAGCAGCAGCCAGTTTAATACGTCCAACGTTTAAGGCATTCATAGCAATTTTAAAACCGTTTCCTCTTTCAGACAACATGTTTTCAACCGGAACTTTCGTGTCGTTAAAGAAAACCTGACGAGTAGAAGATGCACGGATTCCTAATTTATGCTCTTCTTCATTCATAGAAATTCCGTTTGAAGGATCGTTTTCTACGATGAAACCTGTAATATTTTTATCATCTCCAATACGGGCAAAAACGATGAAAACGCTGCAGAAACCTGCATTCGAAATCCACATTTTTTGACCTGTAATTAAATAATGAGTTCCATCTTCAGATAAAACCGCTTTAGTTTTTCCTGAGTTAGCATCAGATCCTGCGCCTGGCTCAGTTAAGCAATATGCTCCAAACCATTCTCCGGAAGCCAATTTCGGAACATATTTTTTCTTTTGTTCTTCAGTTCCGTAAAGTGTGATTGGCATTGTCCCAATTCCGGTATGAGCACCAAAAGCAGTAGAGAAAGATCCGGTTGCTCCGGAAATGTAGTCACAAACTAACATTGTAGAAACAAATCCCATCCCTAATCCACCGTATTCTTCCGGAACTGCAACTCCTAAAAGTCCTAATTCGCCTGCTTTACGCATACTTTCTTCTGTAAAGGCGTAATCTTTATTCTCAAAGCGGTTTTTGTTAGGCCAAATTTCTTTGTCTACAAACTCTTTTACAGAGTCACGCATCATTATTTGCTCTTCCGAGAAATCTTCTGGTGTGAAGATATCCTCGCATTTTGTTTCTTTTACTAAAAACTGACCACCACGAGTCACGTTTTTTTCGATTGTATCTGCCATTTTGTTTTTTGTTTAGGTAAAAGATGAAAGAAGCAAGAAGCAAGATTTTAAATCAACTTACTTATGAAGCCTGATGTCATCCTTTGAAATTCAATTATTTTGTTTTCTATTTCTTCTGTTTTTGTCTTTGATAGATAATCATTTTGACAAGCTATCAATAATTGTGTTTGTAATTCAAATGAAGAACCTAAACTAATATTCAAATAATGTTGAAAATGTTTATTACCTCTGTTAGAGCCTTCAGCAATATTAGAAGGCATTGAAACAGAACATCTATTCATTTGACTTGTTAAGCTATACGTTTCTGATTTTGGGAAAGTGGAAGTTAGTTTATAGATATCATTAGTAATTTCCATAGCTAAAATCCAAATTTTCAAATTCTTAAAATTGTGTCTCATGTTTTTTGAGGTAAGATAAGAAGAAAAATTAAAAGTAAGTTTTTTATTACTTTTTAAAATATATTTTTCAGAATATCTTCATTCCAATATTAAGTCTTGCTTCTTGTTTCTTTCCTCTTAAAAAACTACAACACTTCGTAAATCCCCGCAGAACCCTGCCCAGTTCCCACACACATACTTACGATTCCGTACTTATTACCTCTGCGTTTCATTTCATCAAATAACTGAACAGAAAGTTTCGCTCCTGTACATCCCAGAGGGTGCCCTAAAGCGATTGCTCCGCCGTTTACGTTTACGATATCTGGATTTAAACCTAACTCGCGAATTACAGCCAAAGACTGAGAAGCAAAAGCTTCGTTTAGTTCTACCAAGTCAATATCTTTCAATTCTAAACCAGCTTGTTTTAACGCTTTCGGAATTGCTTTTACTGGACCAATACCCATAATTCTTGGTTCAACACCAGAAGAAGCAAAGTTTACCAAACGTGCGATTGGCTCAAGATTCAATTCTTTAACCATGTCCTCACTCATGATTAAAACAAAAGCAGCACCATCACTCATTTGAGATGAGTTACCTGCAGTTACGCTTCCGTCAGCAGCAAAAACAGGTTTTAAACCCGCTAAAGCTTCTTTAGAAGTTCCTGCTCTTGGTCCTTCGTCTTTATTAACTACATAAGATTTAGTTTCTTTTTTGCCATTTTCATTGATGAAAGTTTGCTCAACAGTAATTGGAACGATTTGCTTATCGAATTTTCCTTCTGCTTGTGCTTTTAATGCTTTCATGTGAGAGTTGTAAGCAAACTCATCCTGATCTTCTCTAGAGATTTTGTATTGATTAGCCACTGCTTCCGCAGTTAAACCCATTCCCCAATAGTAATCTTCATGACCCGCTGCAGCAACTTTATAATCCGGAGTTGGTTTGTAACCTCCCATCGGAATAAAACTCATACTTTCTGCACCACCAGCAATGATACAATCTGCCATTCCTGATTGGATTTTAGCAGTTGCTATTCCGATAGTTTCTAATCCAGATGCGCAATAACGGTTAACTGTTACACCAGGAACATCTTCAACTTTTAATCCCATTAATGATATCAAACGTCCAACGTTAAGACCTTGTTCTGCTTCCGGCATGGCATTTCCTACCATAACGTCGTCGATACGTTTTTTGTCAAAATCAGGCAGTTCGTCCATCATAAACTGAATGGTTTCTGCAGCTAATTCATCAGGTCTTTTAAATCTAAAAACCCCTTTTGGTGCTTTTCCAACTGCTGTTCTATATGCTTTTACTATATATGCTGTTTTCATTTGTTTTGTTTTTTAAGATTTATTAGAAGAAAGAGACAAGAGGCAAGAGAAAAGATAAAACTCTGTTTTGAAGTCTTGTTTCTTGCTTCTTTTTTCTTTTCACTCCTTCATTCTATTCTCTAATTACGAAGCGGTTTCCCTTTAGTTAACATATACTGAATCCTTTCCAAACTCTTTCTCTCAGTACATAAACTCAAAAAAGCTTCACGTTCGATATCTAGTAAATATTGTTCAGATACTAAAGTCGCTTCAGATAAATCACCACCGGCCATTACGTAAGCCAGTTTGTTAGCGATTTTTTTATCGTGCTCAGAAATGTATTTTCCGGCTTCCATTTGATCTGTTCCAACTAAGAACATACCTAAAGCTTGCTTTCCTAATACTTTCACATCCGTTCTTCTGATAGGCTGTGTGTAACCAGCTTCTGCCATTAACAACGCATGTTTTTTAGCTTCAGCAATCTGACGATCTTTGTTTACTACAATAACATCTTTTCCATGCTGCAAAAGTCCGGTATCAAAAGCTTCATAACCAGAAGTTGATACTTTTGCCATTGCGATTGTTAAGAAATACTCTTGAAGAACGTTCAATTCCACATCATTTTTGCGGAATAAATCGGAAGCTCTTAAAGCCATTTCTTTAGATCCACCACCACCAGGAAGTACACCAACACCAAATTCAACTAATCCCATATAAGTTTCAGCAGCAGCAACTACTTTATCAGCATGTAAGCTCATTTCGCATCCACCGCCAAAAGTCATTCCGTGAGGTGCAACCACAACTGGAATAGAAGAATAACGAACGCGCATCATTGTATCTTGGAACAATTTAATCGCCATATTCAATTCGTCATATTCCTGCTCAACTGCCATCATGAAAATCATTCCGATATTAGCTCCAACAGAGAAATTCGCTGCCTGGTTACCAATAACCAAACCTTGATATTCTTTTTCAGATAAGTCGATTGCTTTATTGATAGCTTGTAAAACGTCACCACCAATTGTATTCATTTTAGATTGGAATTCTAAGTTTAAAATTCCATCTCCTAAATCCTGAATGATTGCTCCACTGTTGCTCCAAACTTTTTTGCTTTCGCGAATGTTGTTCAGAATAATAAATGAATCTTGTCCAGGAACTTTTACTTGTGATTTTGTTGGAATATTATAGAAATAAGTTGCTCCTTCTTTTACAGAGTAGAAACTGTCGCTTCCAGAAGCCAGCATTTCAGTAACCCATGCAGCAGGCGCTAAACCTTCAGCTTTCATGATTTCAATTCCTTTGGCAACACCAATTGCATCCCAGATTTCGAATGGACCATTTTCCCATCCAAAACCAGCTTTCATGGCATCGTCAATTTTGTATAATTCGTCTGAGATTTCAGGAATTCTGTTTGACACATAAGCAAACATTCCGGCAAAACTCTTACGGTAGAATTCTCCCGCTTTGTCTGTTCCTTTTACTAAAACTTTAAAACGGTTGATAGGTTTATCAATAGTTTTTGTTAGTTCAAGCGTAGCAAAATTTGCTTTTTTCGCCGCACGGTATTCTAATGTATCTAAATCTAAAGAAAGAATGTCTTTATCTACTTTTTTATAAAAACCTTGACCTGTTTTGCTTCCTAACCAATTATTTTCCATCATTTTGTTGATGAAATCAGGAAGTTTAAACAATTCATGTTGTTCGTCATTAGGACAGTTTTCGTAAATACCGTTGGCAACATGTACCAAAGTATCTAAACCAACAACGTCAACAGTACGGAAAGTAGCCGATT
Organism: Flavobacterium pectinovorum; assembly: GCF_022802975.1. GTDB lineage: Bacteria > Bacteroidota > Bacteroidia > Flavobacteriales > Flavobacteriaceae > Flavobacterium > Flavobacterium pectinovorum_B. The sequence goes on along the minus strand of NZ_JAFEVZ010000004.1, from coordinate 206,541 downwards.
TTGGGCGACCAATTACCGGACCAGTCAATTTATCAACTTCTTCAATCGTTAATCCCATTTCTTTCACTAAATGGAATAAACTTTGGATTCCGTAAATACCAATTCTGTTTCCAATAAACGCCGGAGTATCTTTAGCAACAACCGAAGTTTTTCCTAAGAATTTAGATCCGTATTCGTTTAAGAAATCCAATACTTCAGTTGAAGTTTTTGGACCAGGAATAATTTCAAATAATTTTAAGTAACGCGCAGGGTTAAAAAAGTGTGTTCCGCAGAAGTGCTGTTGAAAATCTTTGCTTCTTCCTTCGCTCATAAAATGAATCGGAATACCGGAAGTGTTTGAAGTAACCAAAGTTCCCGGTTTACGGAATTTCTCGATTTGTTCAAAAACTAATTTTTTGATGTCTAAACGCTCAACAACAACCTCAATAATCCAGTCAACATTGGCAATTTTTGCCATGTCATCTGTCGTATTTCCCGTCGTAATTCGGCTTGCGAATTTTTGACTGTAAATAGGAGAGGGTTTCGATTTTAATGAGTTCGCCAAATGGTCATTTACCAAACGGTTTCGAACGGCTTTGCTATCAAGCGTTAATCCTTTTTTAGCTTCAGCTTCTGTCAACTCGCGCGGCACGATGTCAAGCAGTAAAACTTCAACACCAATGTTGGCAAAATGACAAGCTATTCCTGAACCCATAATTCCGGATCCAATTACAGCAACTTTTTTAATTGTGCGTTTCATATTTGTTATTTTTTTTTTCTATTGGTCAAATATGTTATCGCCTTTTTGTTATTTGGGAAAACATTTAATGTGGGCGATTTCATATTTGATATTTTATTTTTTATTGGAATTTGAATTTCCTAAATAATTAAGGTTATTCTTCTTCGATATTTTCTGTTTTATTCGCCAGTTCGCTGGTGCTCGTGTGATTAAATATGTTTTTGTCCTGAATCAATTCGTTGATGATTTCAGAAACCTCAATAAAATGCTGAAGTTTTTCGTCTGAAACATGTTTTCTAACCGTTTCATTAAATTTCAGAACTGTATTTTTAGATAACTCTCTTTTTTCTTTTCCAAATTCGGTCAGGTAGATCAAAACGCCTCTTCCGTCACTTGGATTTTTCTTTCGAACAATCAAACCTTTGTCTTCCATCGATTTTAATGTTCTGGTTAGACTCGTGGCTTCCATGCCCATTCTTGGTCCTAAAGCTGTCGATGGGGTTCCTTCTTCTTTGTCAATGCTTAGCAAAGCAAATCCGGTTGCCATAGTCGCATCGTATTTGGCTGCTTCTTCATTATACATTCTTGAAACGGCTTGCCATGTAGCTCTTAAAATATAATCTATCGTTTTATCTTTCATAAATAACTATATCGATTTCAAATATAATGAAAAAATACTATGCATGCATATTATTTTTTCATAAATTTTAGGTTAAATAGAAAATCTCTTTGAATTAGTGTGTTTTATGGATTCTTTTTAATTGAAATATACCATTCTTTTTTTATGTTTTAAAGAATTTGTTACAGCAAAAAATAGTATTTTAATAAAATGAAGCGATGAATTATCACTCTGTAAATAAAATCCTGCTTTAAGGTGTTAAATTTTGTTCATCATATTTCGCCAGTGCTTTTTGGAGTATTTCCTTCATTCGCTTTCGTAAACTTTCAGGGCGCAGAATCTCAATTCCAGAGCCAAATCCCAATAAAAGACGTTCCATTTCATAATTAGGGGCAATTAACAAGTGAATAATAATACTCTTGTCGTCATTTTCCTGAATCAGCCTTTGTGTATGATGTAAAGGCTTTGTCAAGATATAAGGAGCATTTTCAGCATCGATCCAAAGTTCGATTCTTCGCGCTTGTAAACCCGAATTTACTGTCACACCAATTACATTTTTATAATACGATTCGGCATCAAAATCTTCTTCTAAATACGGAAGATTAAAATCATAATCAATCGAAATGATTCTGTCCAGAGCCAAATTGGTAATAGGCTGTGATTTTTTCTTCTTCCCAATTAAAAACCAACGATTGTTGAATTCCTTCAAAATAAAAGGATGAAAATGAAATTTGGTTTCGTCTCGCGATTTAAAAGATTTATAGGTAATAATCAGAACCATTTTTTTGATAATTGCCTGATATATTTCGTCTAAATAATGAAGGCCTTTTAGTTTCTCGTTTTTATCCAGATAAATAACAGGTTTTGTGTGCGACTTTTCGGCATAGATTTTATCTTCAAGCCGTTGTAAAATATCCGAAACATCATTAAAAAGTGAGAAGTCTTTAAACTGTTTCAGCATCGAAACCGTTTCAGTCAATACATTCATATCGGTTTCTGTCAGTGGAATATCGGTTATCGAAAAATCTTCGTCTTCATATTTATAATACTTTTTATCGTAAACAACAATTGGAGCATTGTAACCCAGCTTTTCACTTCGCATCAATTGAATATCCATCTGAACCGTTCGTTTACTGATTGGGATTTGACGGCCTTCATATTCTTCTAAAGCCTGAGAACAGCATTCGATCAAATCTTCCAATGTCCATTGTCTGTATTTATTCTGCAGGCATTTATCGATCGTCTTGTACCGAATTAAGGCGTTTTTGTTTTGTGACATATTTTCGTTTTTTGGGCGTGTCCCTCCGGGTCGGGCTGTCCACTATATCTTTTGTGGCGAACCCCGCCACAAAAGGATGCCGTTCCCATCCCTCACGCGTTTACGTTAATAAAGAAATTTCCTTTTCAATAATTGGTTCTTGCTTTTTTATATAACTCATCGACTATTTAATCTACAGATAAAGACATTTAAAATCTGCTAAATCTGCCAGATCTGTGAGAAAAAATGCCTTTCAGTATCTTGAGAGATTATAAATTTATCAATTCAAGTTAGCAGTAAAATCTCCTTTTCAATATTTTTCCTCGCTTTTTCTTCATATAAACCTCTGAATTCTGCTGTTTGAAAAATAAACTCATTTTCGAGAAAATGTTTCAACGCTTTAGCTCTCCCGGGTTTGTAGAGAAAATCAGGATAAATGTGGTATTCTTTTCGTATTTGTTCAAAATAAATTTTGTAATCTTCCCACTCTTTTGACAGGATTTTTAAATCAAAATCAATTAACCAGTTGATGTCTGCAGTTGTATTGTGTGCGTGAAGCTGTGTTGCACAAATCGCATCAAAAACCAATTGTTTATCAAGCTTCGCATTTTCAGGTAAAATAGCCAAAGCATATTCAGCACTTTTGAGTTCGTTATTTTTTTTTGAAGCTGAATAAACAAAATCATGATAAAAAATAGAAAATAATATTTCGCTTGGGTTTTCAAGTTTATCACGATACATTTCAAAACTCTCAATCATTTCTTTTAAATGTGAGAGATTATGGTAATGCCTTGATTTTTTGGAATATGCCTTTTCTAAATCCAACCAGTTTTGCTGAATTTCATTTGCTGAAATGCCAATATTAAAAAGTAAATCAGAATAGATTTTCTCTAAATTCATGTTGTTTTTTACTCAAATTTAAAATTTCTTTTTTACTGCGCAAAATAATTGCGTAGTAGTTCTGAAATCTTTGCTCAGGAAATAAAACAATAATCATTGTCTAATTTTAAAAATAAGAAATTATGAAATTCAATTTTTTAAACAAGGAGAAAAAAAATATAGTTAATTATGAAAATGCACCGGCTTTTTCATTAACATCAGAATATGAGTTGTATGCAGCAGTTGTAACTACAGGTTTAAGTGCTTCATTCTACGAAAAAGAAACAGATCGTTTGGAAAGAATAAAAAACCTGATTAAAAAATGCGATCCTGTATTTGTAGCGAAGTTAGCGGTTTATGCCCGCAACGAAATGTACATGCGTTCTATACCATTGGTTTTGATTGTTGAATTGGCAAAAATACATTCAGGTGATTTTTTAATCAGTAAAATGATAACTCACGTAATTCAGCGTGCAGATGAAATCACAGAATTATTGGCGTATTACCAAATGGCAAATGACCGAAAAGATGCTAAAAAATTAAATCGTTTATCAAAACAAATACAAAAAGGTTTGGCAAATTCTTTTAATAAATTTGATGAATATCAATTGGCAAAATACAATCGTGATGGTGCTGTAAAATTAAAAGATGCTTTGTTTTTGGTACATCCAAAAGCAAAAGATGAAGCACAGCAGGCAATTTTTGATAAATTAGTAAACGATACTTTGCAAACACCATATACTTGGGAAACTGAATTGTCGCAATTAGGTCAGATGAAGTTTTTGAACGAGTTTGAAAAACAAAAAGCATTCACTCAGAAATGGGAAGAACTGATTGATAGTAACAAAATAGGTTACATGGCATTGTTGCGTAACTTACGAAATATCTTAGAAGCGAAGGTCTCAGGTTTTCATGTAATGAAAGTATGTGAATATCTTTCCAATGAAAAAGCAGTTTTGAATTCAAAACAATTGCCATTCCGTTTTTTAGCGGCTTACCGTGAGTTGAAAGAACTGAAGTTGAAATACACTTCAATGGTTTTGGATGCTTTAGAAGATGCCGTAATGGCGAGTTCACAAAACATAAAAGGTTTTGATGTCAATATATCGGTTGTAATTGCCTGCGATGTTTCGGGTTCGATGCAGCAGCCAATTTCATCCAAAAGTAAAGTATTGCTTTATGATATTGGTTTGATGTTGGGTATGTTAATGCAAAGTCGTTGCCAGAATGTTGTAAGTGGTATGTTTGGTGACCGTTGGAAAATAATCAACATGCCAAAACGAAGCATATTGGCCAACGTTAACGAATATTACAAACGCGAAGGTGAGGTAGGTTACTCCACAAATGGTTATTTGGTTTTGGAAGATTTAATCAGCCGAAAAGAAATAGCAGATAAAATAATGTTGTTTACCGATGTTCAGATGTGGAACAATGCTTTTACCAAAGATAGTTTTGTTAATTCATGGAACCGATATAAAAAGATCGCGCCAAACGCAAAATTGTATTTATTTGATTTGGCCGGTTACGGTCAGTCACCAATTAACATCGAAAAAAACGATGTGTACTTAATTGCCGGCTGGTCTGATAAAGTATTCGATGTTTTGAATGCTTTGGAAGATAAAAACAGTGCGTTGAATTATATTAACCGAATAGAATTTTAAAAAAGAATCTACTGCGCGAAATAATTGCGCAGTGGTATTTGAATCTTTGTAAAAGAAATAAGTTCATTGAAAATAAAAAAAAAGCAAGTGTCGTAGATAAGTGTTACTTCGCACTTTCACTGCCCAGGTCGTGGGTTCGAATCCCACCAATTCTGTTTACTACAGAATCGTAGCTCAGCGGTTAGAGCAGGATATGTCACTTATTGCCAGTTGCCTTGCTTTAAAATAAAAAGAATGTCGTAAATAAGAGATACTTCGTCTCAAATTTGGGGAGGAATAGCGAAGTTGTAAAATCAGCAAGGTTATCCAGTTCGACTCTGGCAAGACAAGCCCCGTTTCTCTTATTGCTTTTTACTTCTTTTTAAAACTGAAAAATGTCGTGTGCACAGAGTTACTTCGCGGCATGATAATATTAGGTTCGAATCCTAAAAGTCACTTATAAGCTATTGCTCTAAAAAAAGAGTGTCGTCAGGAAATGGTTCCTTCGTCCAATTGAAATTTAAACCATTCTTACATGTTACCTCTTAAAATTATTAAATTTAAAACATAGGAATAGATAGAACAAAAGTTCATTGTTAAGGTTAACATATAGTTTTGTCATTTCGACGTAAGGAGAAATCACAAGCGGGATTCGACAAAGTATGGCTTTTGATTGCGGAGCTACTTGTGGAGATTTCTCCTTACGTCGAAATGACAAATAGTACGTTTACAGCTTTAATAAAAAACTCAGCGCCTCAGCAAGAAAAAAACTTTGCCACTGTGGACCTTTTTCACCATATCTCTTAAAAAAACAAAAAAAATGAAAACACAAATAAACGGTACAGATATATTAGCATTAGGATTTCCAGAAGGAAAAATAATCGGAATAGCATTAAAAATAAACAACAAAAGAAACGGATTTACAAGAGAAGAAATGATCACCAATTATAAAAATATTTTGGAATCACCGGAAAACTATATAGACGATAAAATCTTCAGCAAACTAGCCGTTGCTTTAATCGAAAAATCGAATGAAAAACCGGAAGATTTCATTGCTTTAAATGAAAATCCAAATGCGTATTCCGCTTACGGATTGGATCATATCGAAGACGGAGCCAGAAAACAAATGGAAGTGGCCATGAAATTACCCGTTACCGTTGCAGGTGCTTTGATGCCAGACGCCCATCAAGGTTATGGATTGCCGATTGGCGGAGTTTTAGCCACAAAAAATGCTATTATTCCGTATGGTGTTGGAGTTGATATTGGGTGTAGAATGGCATTGTCGGTTTATGATATTCCTGCAGCTTTTTACTTTGAAAACGAAGCCAAATTTAAAAGAGAATTAATTGCGAATTCTAAGTTTGGAGCAGGTCACGGATTTCACGGTCAGTACAAATCGGATCATGCAGTTTTAGAGAATGATGCATTTAATAGGAATCCGTTTGTGAAGAACCTGAAAGATAAAGCCTGGTCACAATTAGGATCTTCAGGTGGTGGAAATCACTTTGTGGAATTTGGAATTATGGAATTTGCTAAGAATGATTCGGTTTTGAATATTCCAAAAGGAAAATACGTGGCTTTGTTAACACACTCCGGTTCACGCGGAATGGGCGCAACAATTGCCGGACATTATACTAAAATTGCCAAAGACGAATGTAAACTTCCGGAAGTGGCGAGAAATTTGGCTTATTTGGATATGAATTCACAATTAGGTCAGGAATACTGGATGGCGATGAATCTGGCGGGTGATTACGCTTCGGCCTGTCACGAAATTATTCATAACAAAATGGAACGCGCTTTGGGTGCGACGATTTTAGCCAAAGTCGAAAACCACCATAATTTTGCCTGGAAAGAAATCTGGAACGGAGAAGAAGTGATCGTACATAGAAAAGGAGCAACTCCTGCCGGTAAAGGCGTGATGGGAATCATTCCGGGAAGTATGACCGCACCGGGATTTTTGGTGAGAGGTAAAGGCGAGGAGAACGCTATTAATTCGGCTTCACACGGAGCCGGAAGACAAATGAGCAGAACTCAGGCTATAAAAAATATCACGAAAACTGAAATGCAGTCCATCCTAAAAGATAATGGCGTTACGCTTATCGGAGCAGGTCTGGACGAAGCTCCAATGGCGTATAAAGATATCAATCAGGTTATGGAAGCGCAACAGGATTTGGTTGACGTTGTTGCCAAATTTACGCCTAAACTGGTTAGAATGGCAGATGATGGAAGTAGGGAGGATTAGTTTTTTTGAAAGATACTGAGATTCTAAGATGCTGAGGTTCTAAGTTTTTTCAGCGTAGAGATGCACTGCAGTGCGTCTAACACAAGGGTTCCTCATTTACAGAAATGACAAACTTTACGCAAAAAGACTTTGCGACTCCGCGACTTTGCGAGATTTTTTTACCACAAAGGCATAAAATATTTCACGCAGATTCGGCAGATTTTAACAGATTTGTTTAGATTTTTTTTTAAATAATCTGCGAGCATCTGCTTAAATCTTTTTTAAATCTGCGTGAAACAAAAACTCAGTTCCTTAATCTGAAAACAAAATCAAAAATAACGAGTCGATAGTCGTGATTTTTTGTTTATTTCTAAAATCTAAAAGTAATGCTTTTCGAAGTCATTTGAGGGTAATAAACCAATTGGCAGAAGTAATAATTTAAATCTTTATATTTGCATTATTAGTGCATGAAACATGAACTACAAAATATCATTTCAGGAAAGGGCCAGGTTAGGCATGGAGATACTATCCAAACAATCTCCAACTACCTTAGAAAAAGCAAGAGCCCAAGCGGAACGTTTGAGTCAGGCAAGCAAATCAAAAGAGAAGAAACAGCGTTAATAAAACAATTCTGTAATCGAAATAGCTTTTGGATTACTTCGATAAATACCAACGCTTTTATTTCTTCCGGCGCTGAACAAAAAGTTTATCTTCAAAATAAGCTTAAAGTTGTTAAGTTAAATGATAGTATTTATTATTAGAGTTGGGAAGATTATTTAAATAATTTATTGCTTAATAATTATTTTTTCCCCGATACTGCATATCAATTAATTGGTTTTTATGAACAAGCTGACATACTTTTTGCAGTAGTTGAACAGAAATTTGTTGAATCTGATTGTGATACAGAATTAGAAAATGTAAAACATTTTTTGACTTCAAACGGCTTTACGAACACTAGAAATAATGATTATTTTAATCCTGAATTAGGGATTATCCTTGAAGATTTACACGACGAAAATGTTTTGACTTTTCGGAGAGGTTTATTTTTTATCGACACCGTTTTCTACATTACGGAACAATTTTATACATGACTATCCAAAATCCAATCAAAATTAGTCAAAATCCTATTGCTGAAAAACATAACAAATCGCTCCGGTTTCAGGGCGATTTTTTTTGTTACTGCAAAATTCAGTTTCAGTAGATCCTCATTTTACTTCAGGGCCAAAACCGGAATAATATCAGATATTTTAAGATTTATACTGCAAAAACAGGTGTTTGTACGCTGTGTTTTAATTTTTTTAGCTCTAAATTTGACTTGTGATATCAAAAACTGATGTTCAACAATAATCTGGATTTAGAAATGAAAAACTGCAATAAAATTATGTGTGTCAGTTCTTTTTTACTCTTTAGCACCTTGTTGTTTTCCCAAAACGAAAGATTAATTATCGGAAGAACAACGGGAAAGCTGGTACTTAAGAGCAATCTGGAAATCAGGACTTTTGGTTTTACAGATGCTCTTTCCGAACAGGTTACGTTACCGGGTTCTTATATTAGTACAAAAGAAGGAGACTCTCTCAATATTGATTTTTGGAATATCTCTCAGGGAAATCCGGTCTCTTTATATTGTAAGGAAATCGATTTTTTGCAGCGGGACAAAAAAAACGAAATCATGAAACAAAAAGAACCGGTTCATCATATGGAACATGGGTTTTATTCTTTTCAGTCTAATAAAGCCGGAACATATCTTTATTACAGTCCCGAGAATTATCCTTTTAATCTTCAGGCAGGCATGTTTGGAGTGATCGTAATTCGACCCAAAGAAACGGACTCCTTATCAGTAAAACCTTTAACAGAAATACTTTGGTGCAGTAACGAAATAGACACCAAATGGCATACGGATGACATGATGGGAACAGAATATGACGAATCGAATAAACCCATAATACTGCCCGATTATAAGCCCAATTATTTTTTGATAAATGGCAAAACAATTGCAAAAATCAAAGGTTTGCAATCGGCGGCACACAAAAAAGAAACGGTATTGCTTCGTTTGGCAAATGCCGGATTGTATCTGCATGAAATACAGTTTCCGGCTAAAATTAGGCTTCAGCTCATTTCAGGAAATAACAAGGCTCTAAAAGAATTTTCTAAAGGATATAAAGTGCAGCTTCAACCCGGTGAATGTCTCGAATTACTCACTTCTTTAGAAAATACAGATGAAAAAGAACAAATCATTTATCAGTTTATAAATCCGGTTTCAAAAAAGCGGTGTTATAAAGCCACAATCCCTGTTTTTAATACTATTTAAATCTACAAGCATGAAAAAAATATTCTTTTATAACTTTCTTCTTTTGTGTTTTTCTTTCGTCTCAGGACAAAGTAAACCAACATTTGCTGTGGTAGGCAGTGCTGTAAACAAGGAAAGTGTATTGAAAAACAAAAAACTGGATATATCTAAAATCAAAGTCGAGAATATTTCGGATGGACCAATCTACCTGGTTTGGGAAACGATATACAATTCATTTCCAAAAGAATGGGATTGTTCGATGTGTCAGCACGGAGCCTGCCAGATTGGAATTCCGAAAGGATCGGTCTTTAATAAACTCAATGCCGATCAGCAGGGATTTATTGCCATTCATGTAATTCCTGCTAACAAAACGGGAAGCGGCACAGTAAAATTTAAAATCTATGACAAAGCCAATCCGGAATATGCCAAAGTTTTAACCTTTGAAGTAGAAGTTCTTTAACCTAAATAAACAAATTAACAGTAACCAAAAAAATAAGTAAAATGAAAAAGAAAATTACAGCACTCCTTATTATTCTGATAACAAGCCTAAGTTATGGTCAGAATAGAGATAATATAAAATACATTCGATACAATGCCAATACACCCGAAGGAAAAGCAAATTTAGAGGCTATGAATGTGGCTTTTAAAAAAATGCGTGAATTGGGTTGTGAGAAAGGGCTTTCGTGGTATTATCAGGGTGCAATACATAATATTCCGAATGAAATTGAGGGCAAAAATAAACTTTGTGCCGATTATCAGACCGCCAGGGACAAGCAATGGGCGTGGGGCGATTGCACACATAAAAAAGAATCAGCAAGTTCAGATTTGAATTTTCTTTTATGGCACAGAATGTACATTTGGTATTTAGAACAAATTGTACGCGACTTATCCGGAAAGAAAGATTTTGCACTGCCATATTGGAATTATGGAAGCACGGAAACAGCTGACAACATTATGCCTGAAAAAATAAGGGACAAATCCGGAGCGCTTTATATACAATCCCGATACAGTATTCTTAATAATGGAAAACCAATTCTTGCAGATCAGGTAGAATCCATTCAGTTAGCTCTTAATGAGTTAAAAACAAACCCTTCGTTTTCAGGATCGGCAGGATTTAGTAAAAGTTTAGAAAAAGCACCTCATGGTTATATGCATGATCTTATTGGTGCAGAGTATGCTGATCCGGCAGAAACTTTTTACAATGAAATTTATCAGAAGGACAATTTTTCAGGATTGATGGCAAATGTTCCTTCAGCAGGATTTGATCCGGTTTTCTGGCTGCACCACAGTATGATTGACCGTATTTGGGAATCCTGGGATGTCTCAGGTTACGGTCAGCGCCCGACACGTGAAGATCTGAAAGCCAATTCGTGGCCGTATGAATTTATAACTCCAGGTGGCGGTCACGTAAGTTATACAATGGATGAAGTGTATGATATCGTTTTTAATTTAGATTATAAATATGATAATTTGCTTTATGAATCTAAAGCTCCGGTTTTGGCGGCTAAAACAGCAAAACCTAAAAAAGTAATTGCTTTTCAGGACTCAAATGAAAAAATCATCTGGGAACAAAAAATAGGAAAAACACTAAACAGTACTGCTTTTGCTCACAAAGTGACGAGTCAGCCAGCAAAGAATACAAATAAGGTTTTTAAAGCCGAAGCCAATTCTAAAATAGTGCTAAACCTTGATGTTGTGGTTTACAAAGAACCAAAAGATTATTATACTGTTTATCTGCGTTATCCAGGGAAAAAAGATCAATATGTTGGGGTAATGACTTTCTTTGGCGTAGCACACGATCACGGAATGGAAGAGAATCATGACATAAGCGAAAATGGGGTTAAACTTAATTTTGCCTATTACATTTCTGATGATTTATTAAATTCAGCCAGTGATTTTGAAATTATCATAAAAAAGACCGGGACTGGAGATGCAAAAGTTACACTTGAAAAAATAAGTGTAGCGAAGATTAACTAAGTCGGTAATTAAAAAGCAAAATATAATTTTAAGAGTTCTATAGAATAAAAAATAAAACGGCTGCTCTCAAAAGGCAGCCGTTTTTCGTTGGTTTGTATTATTTTGATTTATTTAATTTTGACCATATATTTTAGCGTAAAGATCTTTGTAGATTTCTTTAATGATTTTACGTTTTAATTTTAGGGTTGGCGTCAATTGTCCTCCATCTATAGACCAAACATCCGGGGTTAACTCAAAACGTTTGATTTTTTCCCAGTGACCAAATTTTTCATTAATACCTTCAATTTCTTCATCAATACGTTTGATTACATCCGGGTTTGAAGCGATTTCGGCATTTGTACTTCCAAGGGTGATTTTGTGGATTTTTGCCCATTCTTTTACAAATTCAAAATTAGGCTGAATAAAAGCGGCCGGCATTTTTTCGCCTTCACCAATCACCATAATCTGCTCAATAAAACGAGATTGTTTCATGGCGTTTTCAATAAGCTGAGGTGCAATGTATTTTCCGCCCGAAGTTTTAAACATTTCTTTTTTACGATCAGTAATTTTAAGGAAACCTTCACTGTCAATTTCGCCAATATCTCCCGTGTGAAAATAACCGTTTTGTAAAGCTTCGGCTGTTTTTTCAGGATCTTTATAATAGCCTAACATCACATTGGGGCCTTTGCAAAGAATTTCACCATCGGCAGCAATTTTTACTTCAACATTGCGGATCACTTTTCCAACAGTTCCAATTTTAAAACCTTTGTTTCTTTGGTCGTTTACAGCAATCACGGGTGAAGTTTCAGATAAACCGTAACCTTCCATAACCGGAATTTCGGCGGCGGCAAAAACTCTTGATAAACGTGGCTGTAAAGCGGCACTTCCGGAAACCATCAAATCCAGATTTCCTCCCAAACCTTCTTTCCATTTGCTGAAAATCAATTTGCGGGCAATTTTTAACTGAAACTCATACCAGAAACCATTGGCTCCGTATGGTTCATATTTTAAACCTAAATCAATAGCCCAGAAAAACAGTTTTTTCTTGATGCCGGTTAATTCAGATCCCTTTGCATAAATTTTATCGTAAACTTTCTCTAAAAGTCTTGGTACAGCTGTAATTACAGTTGGACGAACTTCTTTTAAGTTATCACTTATTTTTTCAATAGATTCTCCAAAATAAACTGAAACACCATAATATTGATAGATGTATAAAATCATTCTTTCAAAAATATGACAGATAGGCAGGAAGCTTAAAGCGGTACTTTTTCCTGCATCAAACGGAATTCTTGGGGCACTGTCCAAAACATTTGATACAATGTTTTTATGAGAAAGCATAACACCTTTTGGTCTTCCGGTAGTTCCTGAAGTATAAATAATAGTGGCTAAATCATCTTCTTTAATGCTTTCTTTTCTGGCTTCTACTTCTGTTTGATTGCTTTGGTCTTCTCCCAAATAAAGTAAATCTGTCCAGTGTTTACAGCCAGTTATATCATTAAAAGAATAAACTTCTTTTAATGTGGGAACATTTGCTTTTATGGCATTTACTTTCTGAAGTACTTCTTCATCAGAAACAAAACAATAAATACTCCCGCTATGGTTTAAAATATATTCGTAATCTTCTTCGGCAATCGTTGGATATATTGGAACGTTTTGCGCTCCTGTCTGTAGAATACCAATGTCCATGATGTTCCACTCCGTGCGGTTACTTGAAGTTATTAAAGCAATTTTATCATCTTTTTGAACGCCCAGACGCAATAATGCCCTTGAAACAGCATTTGCTTTGGCAATATAGTCAGTACTGGATGTTTTTTCCCAAACTCCATTTTTTTTGGTGGCCAGTGCAACAGGAAGATTGTAGGTTTCTTGTTGGTAATAAGGAAAATCAAAAAGGCGTGTGATTGTAACCATTTATATGATATATTGAAGTTTACTGCAAATTAAATAAAAATAAGGTATGATTTTTATTTTTATGAAATAAAAAAGTGAAATTTTTGAGTAGGTTCATAAATTTTACGAAACGTTTTCATTTCAGCAGTCATTTTCGTGTAAAAGTGACAAATATTAGTTAGCGGCTGGTTTATTTACATCGCTTAAATCGTCATAACTTTTTACACGATCTCCCATAAGGTACATTTTTTTCTTGTTTGGAAGTATTAAAAATTGCGTATAAAGCCATTCACCTGTTCCAGTTATTTTGTACCAAAAGGTATAGGAAGAACTGTCATATCCTTCTTTGAAGACAGGAATACCCTCATCTGAACATTCTATTCCCCAGGTCATTTTCTTTTTAGATAAATTAGGTAATTGAAAAATACCCGTACCATCAGCATTAATCTCAATAATGGGTTGTTTTTTTCCTTCAATCAAGTATGTACCAGCTACAGTATGACCTATTTCGGTAGTCATATAATGTGGATGGAATTTATAGATGATAGATTCAATTTTAGCCTGCGCATGTAATTGTAAGGTACCTGTAAAAAGGATAAGAAAGAGTAGTTTTAAAGATTTCATCAAGGTCCGAATTTAGATTTGGTTTATATTTTTTTGCAAATTTATTTTTTGCGAATATAGTTTAAATTGCAAAAGTTATTCAATTAATTATAAAAAGCTTTTAAAATTTTATTTCTTCAAAAAAATCTTTGAAATCTTATAAGTTATAGCCAATAGACTGTCTGAATGTAGGGTTTTGTTTGATTTTTGTTTTTTTAGCAAAAAGCTCTGAAGTATTTTTGCCTTTAGTTTTTAACGATTTTTTATTGAAAAAAATAAAGATGTTTCTGTTTAAATGGTTATACCTTTGCAATACTAAAATGCAATCTTTGTTGTTATATAGAAAAAGAAAATATGAAGAATTTTTGGATTTTGTTTTTGATAAGCGCAGTAGGTTTTGCGCAGGATTTTAATAAACTGGATGCCAACGGAAAAAAAGACGGTGTTTGGAAAGGTATTTATGAAGTTTCGAAAAGACCACGTTATGAAGGTACATTCAGTCACGGAAAAGAAGTTGGAGTTTTTAAGTTTTTTGATGATACTAAAAAAGGCGATGTAATAGCAACCCGTGATTTTACTGCAAATGACGGAAGTGCCTACACTATTTTTTATGACCAGAAAAACAACAAGGTAAGCGAAGGAAAAGTGATCGGGAAAAATTATGAAGGCGAATGGAAATATTACCATAAGGCTTCAAAAGTAATCATGACGCTTGAAAACTATAAAAACGGAAAGCTGGAAGGAAAAAGAACGGTTTATTATCCAAATGAAAAAGTGGCCGAAGAAATGACGTATAAAAATGGTCTGAAAGAAGGTGTTTATAAAAAATTTGGACAGAACGGAATCATTTTAGAGCAAACAACATATGCTAATAATCAATATAATGGTGATGCGGTTTTTTATGATTCGGATGGAGTGGTGGCTTCTAAAGGTAAATTCCTAAACGGAAAAAAAGCTGGAAAGTGGCAATTTTATCTAAAAGGGAAATTAACCAAAGAAGTTAATATGAGTGATCCTAAAAGTAACTATCAGGCTGACTCAAAGCCCAAAATGGAATAATAATATATTTGAAAACATATTCTAAAAAAGCTATAAGTTTTATCTACTCTTTTATTACATAAACTAATCAAAACTGTTCGAATTATCTATAATTTGATTTATCTTTGCACCCTTGTAAAAACATAAACAATTTAGAATGAAACGTGTAGTTGTCGGACTTTCCGGAGGAGTAGATTCCAGTGTTGCCGCTTATTTGCTACAACAGCAGGGATATGAAGTTATTGGCCTTTTTATGAAAAACTGGCACGATGACTCTGTTACGATTTCCAATGAATGTCCTTGGTTAGAAGACAGTAATGATGCCTTGTTGGTAGCAGAAAAACTCGGAATACCGTTTCAGACTGTTGATTTAAGCGAAGAATACAAAGAAAAAATCGTTGATTACATGTTCAACGAATACGAAAAAGGAAGAACTCCAAATCCTGACGTGCTTTGTAACCGCGAAATCAAATTTGATGTTTTCATGAAAATTGCCTTGAGTCTGGGGGCTGATTATGTGGCAACAGGACATTATTGTCAAAAAAGTGAAATTGAAGTTGATGGTAAACCAGTTTATCAGTTAATCGCCGGAGCGGATAATAACAAAGATCAATCGTACTTTTTATGTCAGTTATCTCAGGAACAATTGGCTAAAGCATTATTTCCAATTGGCGCATTGACTAAACCTGAAGTTCGTGAAATTGCTGCTGAAATGGAATTGGTAACAGCAGAAAAGAAAGATTCGCAAGGACTTTGTTTTATCGGAAAAGTTCGTTTGCCGGAATTTTTACAACAAAAATTGCAGCCTAAAGAAGGGAAAATTGTTCAGATTGATAAAAATGATCCGATTTATGCTGTTGAAAAGCCAGCCGGATTATCTTTGGAAGAAGAATTGAAAATTGAAGCCAAAAAATTAAATTATAGTCCTGAGATGGGGAAAATTATGGGTAAACATCAGGGAGCTCATTATTTTACTGTCGGGCAAAGAAAAGGATTAAATGTTGGTGGAACTACTGATCCGTTATTTGTGATTGCAACAGATGTTGAAACCAACACGATTTACACAGGTCTTACAAGCAATCATCCCGGATTGTTTAAAAAAGCATTGTTTATAGAAAAATCTGAAGTACACTGGATTCGTACTGATCTGGCTTTGAAGGCTGGAGAAACTATGGAAGTAATGGCAAGAATTCGTTATCGTCAGCCTTTACAAAAGGCAACATTACACCAATTTGAAGACGGAATGTATGTTCATTTTGAAGAACCGCAATCAGCTATTACTGAAGGACAATTTGTTGCCTGGCATTTAGAAAATGAATTAGTTGGTTCGGGAGTAATTTCATAGCTTTATACTTTTTTATCAAGGTTCTTACCTTAAAAAAGTAAATTGTTATGAAGATACATTACGCTGTTTTATTTTTGTTGATTTCTACTGTGATGTTTTCGCAGGAAGATGTCTGGGTATATTTTAATGCGAAGCCAAATGCGCAGATTTATTTAAACTCACCTTCATTAATACTTTCACAGCGTGCTCAGGATCGAAGAACGAATCAAAGTATTGCTTTGAATTTTACAGATGCTCCTTTAGAAACAACATACGTTGCTCAGATAAAATCAAGTACCGGGATAACTGTTCTGGCTAAATCAAAATGGTTGAATGCGCTTCATATTCAGGGAAGTCAGGCTAATATTTTAGCTTTAAAATCAATTTCATTTGTCGATAAAGTAGTTTTTGCAAATAAATCTTTGAATTTAACCGGAAAAAAAGCTGCAGAAACTAAAATTTCTCAAACAGCAGAAAAACTAAATACAACAGTTAATTATAACTATGGTTCTTCGGCTAACCAAATTCAGATGCTTAACGGACATGTTTTGCATCAGCAAAATTATACCGGAACCGGAAAAATAATTGCTGTTATGGACGCAGGTTTTCCGGGTGTAAACACGGCTCAGCCTTTTCAGAGACTACGTGATAATAACCTGATTTTAGGGGGGTATGATTATGTTTCCAGAAAAGCCAATTTTTATACCGGAGGGAGCCATGGAACCTTAGTACTTTCTACAATGGGAGCTTACAAAGAAAATTCTTTAATAGGTACTGCTCCGGATGCTTCTTATTATTTGTTTAGAACCGAAATTGATGCCACAGAAGAGCCTTTAGAAGAATCACTTTGGGTTGAAGCAGCTGAAAAAGCAGATAGTCTGGGTGTCGATATCATTACTACTTCATTAGGGTATTTTGCCCAGCGGGATAATCCAAATTATAATTACACCTACAGTGATATGAATGGAGCGACTACTTTTATTTCGCGTGGTGCAGAAATAGCTTTTAGTAAAGGTATGATTGTGGTTGCTGCTGCCGGAAATGAAGGCGGACAGACCGAAAAACATATTGGCGGACCTGCTGATGCCGTTTCTGTTATTGCGGTTGGAGCTGTTAATGCCGCAAAAGCGAGATCATCTTTTAGTTCTATAGGTCCAAGTTATGACGGCAGGATAAAACCTGATGTTATGGCGCAAGGCAAAGATGCCGTTATTTCTGATTCTTCGGGGAATATTGGAGTTTCCGATGGAACTTCATTTTCATGCCCAATCATGGCCGGAATGATTGCTTGTTTATGGCAGGCTTTTCCAACAAAAACAAACCAGGAAATTAGAAATATGGTCATTCAGTCTTCTGATAAGTATTTAACACCGGATAATAACTACGGTTACGGAATTCCTAATTTTGGAACTACCCTAACGGTTGATAGTTTTGTAAATGATAATTTTAAGGTATATCCAAATCCTGCAAGTACCCATATTGTGTTTTCGTTTTCAAATGAAATTAATAATGGTAAGGTTTCAATTTATTCTGTTTTAGGGCAAAAGGTATTAGACAAAAAAATTACGGAGCAAAATTCGGTTGTTTCAGTAGAATCATTAAAAAGCGGACTGTATTTTTATACTTTTGAGGCAGATGGTTTTCACAAAACAGGAAAGATTATAAAACAATAATAATTTTTGAATGAATAAAATCACTCAGCTTTTTAATATAAAATACCCAATTGTTCAGGGTGGAATGATTTGGAACAGCGGCTATAAATTAGCTTCTGCAGTAAGTAATGCCGGAGGATTAGGACTTATTGGTGCAGGTTCAATGTATCCCGAAGTTTTACGCGAACACATTCAGAAATGCAAAAAAGCTACAGATAAACCGTTTGGTGTCAATATTCCGATGTTATATCCAAATATTGAAGAAATCATGAACATAGTGGTTGAGGAAGGTGTGAAAATTGTTTTTACTTCGGCAGGAAATCCTAAAGCGTGGACTTCATTTTTAAAATCAAAAGGAATTACGGTTGTTCATGTGGTCAGCAGTAGTATTTTTGCTTTAAAAGCACAAGAAGCGGGAGTTGACGCTATTGTAGCTGAAGGTTTTGAAGCCGGAGGACACAATGGTCGTGAGGAAACTACAACCCTGACTTTGATTCCGATGGTAAAAGAAAAAATCCAGATACCTATTATTGCTGCAGGCGGTATTGCGACAGGAAGAGGAATGCTGGCAACAATGATTTTAGGAGCTGACGGAGTTCAGGTAGGCAGTCGTTTTGCTGCCTCAACAGAATCATCTTCCCACCATAATTTCAAACAAAAGATAGTTGATATAAAAGAAGGTGATACACAATTGACACTAAAAGAATTAGCACCTGTACGTTTGATTAAAAATAAATTTTATGAAGATGTTCAGGATTTATATAAAAAATGTCCTTCAAAAGAAGATTTAGTGCAACTTTTAGGAAGAGCACGAGCAAAAAAAGGAATGTTTGAAGGCGATCTTGAAGAAGGAGAACTTGAAATTGGACAAATAGCGGGACTGATTCATGAAATTTTGCCTGTCGAAAAAATAATCAATGAAATGATTGCCGATTTTGAAGCTGCTTATCAGGAAAAAAGTAAATTTGAGTTTTAATAGCCCCTATAACTACATTATGAAAATTTTACGAAACTATATATTAGTTCTTTTTCTCGGATTAGGAATACAACAAACCTACAGTCAGTCTTATCGTTTTAAAACATCGGGTTTTAGTGTTTTAGAAAAAAATGATAAAGGAAAATGGGGCGAATGGTCTAATTTGGATCTGGTTAATCTTTCGGTTATTTTAGATACTGAGAAACATCGAATCGTGGTGTATTCACAAGAAATACAACTTTTTAATATCATTGAGTACATCGAGCGGGAAGAAAATGACACTGATATTGTCTATTCATTTGTATGTAAAGACAATAGTGGTATCGACTGCAAAATTTCAATTATTACACGCAAAAAACAAGACTACCGTAAACAGCTGTACATTAATTATGATGAACATATTATTGTGTATAATATTTTTAATGTTTAACTATTAAAGATTTAGATTAAATTATAAAAAAACAAACCCGACAGTTTCTTTAAAACACTGTCGGGTTTATTTTTTTATAACTTAGGGTTATTTATTTTGCAACAACAACTACAATTTTATTAAAATCTGCTGCGGCATTGATAACAGCTTTGTATTGCTCAAAACTGGTTAAAGGATAATTTATAAGGTTATAAAATTCCGTGTTTTCAACCGTAATTTCATTCTTGTTTTGAGTATAATTACTTGTAAAAGCAGCTTCAGTTTTACCGCCAAGCTCTGTTTTGAAATCCATTACAAATTTATCCAGATTTTTGATAGTTGCACCTTCCGGTAATATGATTTTAATTTTTCGGGTGTAGTAATGCGGATACTGAATCTCTATTGGGAGCATACGTTTGTCTTTTTGATAAAGTTCCATTTGTCTTCCAATAGTCTGTCCAACAGAGAACAAATAATTCTCTCCTGCTTTTTGGATCATCTCTTTTCCATCAAAAGTTACATTTAGTTTGTAAGGTTTTTTACCAATAAAATCCGTTCCGTCATTTTCTGTAGTAAGCGTTTTGTATTCGCCTTGCAGGGTATAATTTTCAGAAATATTTTTCAGCATTGTTTTATATTGATCTGCCGAAACAAAGTCTTTTAAGGGTTGAAAGTTTAATCCGGAATACCCTCCATAGGTCATATTACTTGTAACCAGAGGATTTTCAATATCTTGTGTAAAATCAACTGTAATATCCATATAGTCATGCGTAATCTCAGTTCCCGGAATTTCGATAAAATTTACTTCTCCAATTCCCATAGAAACGCCCGCGAAAATTTTCTCTTTAATGAATAATCCATTGTTATTTCCTAAATAATTTGGAAAAAGTGGTAAACGATATTCAATTTCAGTTGGAGTAAGGTATTTTTTAATGCCCGGGAAATAAAACAAAAACTCACTTAGATTTTCGTGACTTTCAAAATCTTTGTCAAAAGGAATTTTATATCGGTTTGAAGTGAAAACAATATTTTGCTCTATTTTAAAATATTTAAAAACAGCGCTATATAATTTGATAATATCCAGACTATTTGCCTGTTTTGTACTGATAACATCACTCAAAGAAGGTTTTGAGTCTATATATTTGTCGTAAATAATCGTTTTTTTAATCTTGTTTTCAATATTCCAAATCTGTTCCTGAGGATCTTTTGACTCCGGAATAGATTTGCAGAATGCTGCAATTACTTTCTCTTGTTTTTTATCTAAAACCGGATTAAGTCGCTCATAAGTATTGGTAGCATACTCTTTAAAGTTATTCAGGTTTTTGGCACCGGAGAATAAATTTTGATCTAATTTGTAACGGAAAAGTTTTAACCGAACATCCCAGTTAGAATATTCTTCATCATCTTTTAAAGCGATTATATCTTTTTCAGCTATACTCAGCACTTTTTTATTTTCTATCTTTTTTTCGTCTAAAACAGGTTCACTTAAACCATTGTATGATTTGGTTTTAAAAATTAAGTGAGCCGGAGCTATCAAATCAAAATTAAATTCGGCTATTGGATATTCATCCTGCATTTTAATGGTGTTGCCATTTAAATCCGGAGCTTCTTCTATTACATATAACTTTTCGATAACAGCGCCTTTTTCAAGGCCATTGAGCGCAAAATAATTGTATTTCATGCCTTTTTCCTCATCTACTTCTTCTTTGATATCCTTTTTATCTAAAGTAATGACTTTTCCATTTTTCAAAATCACACGTACTTTAGTAGTCAGAATATTTTCCTGATTGCCAAACGGAATGTAAATTTTATTGTTGCGTTCTATAGCATCATCAGAGTTGATGTATTTTTTTTCATGTATTAAACGGTATTGAGTCGCAGTATTTTTATCAACAACAACTTCGATTTTTATAGTACGGTTTAGGAAAATTTCTTTTTCATCTTCGTACTTTTTTGGGACATCGATTTTAGTATCATTTTCGTTCCAGTCATAGGTTTTAAAACTATAGTCCTGAGCAAAAAAAATGGATGTACTTAAGAATGCGACAAGTGCCAGAAACTTTTTTAGAAATTGTTTTTTCATTATTTTTTAAGTAAAATTATGGTTTCGTTATAGTTGGTTTTTAATTTTTTGATAGTCTCATTCCAGGGTTCAAACTCGTTTTTATTGAGTAATAATTTTTTTTGCGTCAGGCTCACATCCAGATACAGAATATTATTTTTCAGTTCGTAGGTAAAATGAGCTTTTAGATAATCATTATCCAGATCGAAGTTTTTAGGGAGATATTTTATACTGAAGTTTTTAGGGATTTCTAAAGTATATTGTGTTGTGAATTGTGTTAGATATTCAAATTCATATTGCGAAATCCGGTCTTTTGCAAGAATTACTTTTTCTAAAAATTTATCTAAAAACAAATTCACATAAATTTCTTTATCTACTTTGATGATATAATTATCAAGATCAAAATTGTAATCAATCACATATGGTAAATCTTTATCAGTCAGGTTTTCTTCTTTAAAATCTTTTAAGTCGAATTTATTATTTCCTTTTAAAACTAAAGATTTGATCATTTCCCTACGTGCTTTATTTGACGCATCACCTATCTGCATCAAAATATGGCTGCGATTGTATCCGTAACGTATCA
Organism: Flavobacterium pectinovorum; assembly: GCF_022802975.1. Taxonomy (GTDB): domain Bacteria; phylum Bacteroidota; class Bacteroidia; order Flavobacteriales; family Flavobacteriaceae; genus Flavobacterium; species Flavobacterium pectinovorum_B. The sequence goes on along the minus strand of NZ_JAFEVZ010000004.1, from coordinate 184,426 downwards.
TTTTTGCAGATCCGTTCAGTTTGCTGTTATCAATTTTTAAATTTACCGTTTCTTTAACTTCATTCAGATTGGCCGGAACAATGGGTACCGGATAGATTTTGTATTGATTATTTTCAGTGAATAAAACTTCTTTTCCTTGTATAAAAGCCGTTGGTATTCCGTAACGGGTTTCTTTATCAGTGCCATCTAAAAATACATAATCATCACCTTTCTTAAAAACGGCAATCATATGATTATCAACTGAAGGTGTTGCCAAATCATTATAGGAGTACGGAATACTTCGGGTTCCAATCCAGGCGATCGTAACATTTTTTACATCTGCATATTGTGCCATACACGAAATCATATTGCCCATGTCTTTACAGTCTCCAAACTTTCTTTCGAATACCAGACTGGCTTCACGCGGAATAAAACCTTCATATCCATTTTCAAAAGCAATGTATTTAATGTTTTCTTTAACCCAGTAAAAAATAGCTTTAATTTTTTCTTCATCCGTTTTTTTGTCTTTGGTAATTTCTAAAGACAGCGCCTTCAAGTCCGGATCTTCTTTTTTGTTTAGATTTTTTACAAACTGCTGATAATAATTATATAATTCAGGAATGCTTCCCAAAACTGGAGTTGTTTTGCCATCTATCGTGTATTCTTTTATATAGAAATTGATGTGTGGAACTATATACAAATAACCTGGTGCATTTTCTTCATACTTGGCAGGTTTTATATCAGATAAGATCCATTTATGAATCCATTTTCCTTTTTTTTCAGTTTTTGAATAAGAAATAGTTTTGTCAGGATCATTAAAAATCTTGTAATCAATAACAATGTTTTTGTCTGTTCTGATCTCCAAAAATGAATTTTGTATGGGTATAGCGTCACCAAATATAAACTTGTGAAGCAGGTGTGGGTCTGAAAATTGAACTTGATAGTTGTACACTTTTTTTGCTCCGGTTTCTAAATTCGGAAACGTAAGCTGGCGCTCTTTTACATCATTATAAAAGATGGAACTTTGTTGTGATTGTTTTTCAATACTCTGAGATACTTTTATTTTTTTTTCTTTACCGTTCTCATTAATTATGGTGTACGCATCATAACCTTTCAATAAAATCAAATCAGAATAAGAAAAAGATTCTTTGTTGTTAAAAATTCCGTTTTGTGTCAAAACCATTGACTCATGATGATTGTCCTGTATGATTTTTAAACCATTATTTTCAATAGAAATATCATACACTTCAGAATTTTCTAAAATGATTTCATTATAGTCCGGATATAAATTTTTAACGTCCTGAAAAGATTTTTGTGCGATTGCCAGAATAGAATTGAAAGCAAAAAATACAGTCAGAATAAAAGGGTTATTTAATAATTTGAACCAATTCATCAGAATCATATTTTTTGGTTTCTACTAATTTTCCGGCATTGTATATCAAGGTCTCACCATGTAATTCATCGCTTTTTATGGATATATTTGCCCATAATTTGCCATCTTCTTTAAAATATTGCTGCTGGCCTTCGAAGTTATTATTTACAAAATGCTCTTTTTTATAAGGCTTCCCATTTTGATAATATTCAGTTCTTTCACCCTCCAGATTATTGTTTTTATAGGTACATTCATATTCCGGTTTTCCCTCTGTATTGTTGATGATAAATTTACTGTTTACATTTCCTTTGTCTAAAGTAAACTGAATTGCAATTTTTCCATTAGGATAAGAAGACAAAATTTCTGAAGTCTGGTTTTCGATAATTATTTTTTCGTTCAATTCTCCAGTTTTGTTTTTTCTTATAAAATACCTCGGGATATTGTTTTGATAACCAATACTCACCAAAGCGTCCCCTTTTTGATTGTAATAAGTGGTTTCACCTTCGGTAGATCCGTTTATAACTGAGTATTCCATCATTTTGGCTTTGTTGTTATAGTAACGAATCGTTTTTCCGTTTTCCATTCCAAAGACATATTCTTCAGTGAGTTTAAGATTTCCGGCATAATCGTAAAATGTACTGGTTCCGTTAAGTTTACCACAATAGTAGTTTCTTTCAGAAAGAAGCACTCCAAGCGGACCATATTTTTTGTATGCATTATGAAATTTTCCGTTTACATATTCTGCTTCGGTTATTTTGGTTTTAAATTTATCTAATGCACTGAATTTGCCATTTATAAGACCATTAGTCATTTCATAATTTTTGGTATAGGTACCATTTTGAAATGATAAACTAAATTTTCCGTTTTTGTTTTTATAGTCAATTTCGTTTTCCAGTTTTCCTTTGGTATCGAATGTTTTTCGATTTGCCATATAGTTGTCTATATAATGCTCAATTATAGAAATGTTTCCGTTTTGAAAATATGTAAATTTGTCATAGGCAATATTGTTCTCAACCATAAAACCTTCAGTACTGATTTTTCCATCAGAATAAAAAGTTTGAAATGGCCCGTTTTGTTCTCCTTTTTCGTAATGATAAATTTGATTTACTTTATTTCCCTCATACGTTTCATAACGTCCGCTTATCGTGTCATTGGTATAATTATTTTTACTTGATAAATCTCCGTTTAAATAATAATTTGTACTGATGCCATTGGCTTTTCCATTAACATAAAACTCATTCAGTTTCATAATTCCCGATGGATATAAATAATTCCATTCGCCAACTCTTTTTCCCTTTTCAAAAGCGCCTTTTATTTTAACAGTGCCATTGAAATTTTTTGTTTCAAAACTTTTTTTGGTCAAATTTACCTCAGTTCCTTTTGGAGAGTCTGAAGTAAACTGTACGCCCGACTTTAGTTCTCCTGATTTATGTTTTTCTTCAAAATATTTATTGCCATCAGCATCAAAACAGCTGTATGTTTCTAATTCTCCCTTGTTGTTATAAAGGCTTTCAAATGATTTTTTACCATTTTCAAAATAGTTTGTCGATTTCGTAATATTTCCTAAAACATAGTTGTTTTCTGTGTCTAAAGCCGTGTTTGGGTAGTACGATTTGTAAGTTCCATCGATAACACCATTTTTATAAACAGCTTCAGATTTTACAAGTTTACCATCAAAGTATTGAAAATAGTTTCCTTCAATTTTATCATTTACACAATTATATGTTTCTGTTAAAGCGCCTAGTTCGTTATAAGAATTATATTTCCCGCTCAGTTTTCCATCAGTAAAATCAATTTCGTTTTTTTTTGTTCCGGCTTCATATAAACAAATAAAAGTGCCGTTACGTTCGCCATTAGTAAAGTTTACTTCACAGTTTTTACCGCCATTTGGAAAATAAGAAGTACTGATTCCTTCAAGCTTATCATCTTTATAATTTTCTATTAATGACAAATTTCCATTTTCATAATAAGTAGTTCTTTTTCCGTTTAATTTTCCGTCAGTAAAAGATTTCTCCTCTATTAGCAGTCCTTTTTCGTCATAATATTTTTGCAGACCGTCAAGTAATCCATTTTTAAAATAGAGTTCTCCACCTAAATTTCCGTAGGTATTTAAGTATTTGCATTTACCATGAAATTCTCCATTTATTTGAGGACCAATTATAAAAGGTTTTTCATTTCTGAGAGTAACAACCACATCTTCGATATTTCCAAAAATATCCAGTTTTCTTTTTGCAAATACAGACCAAAAATCTTTTTGTAAATAATCATCATGGAAAGAAGTGATTTTTTTCTTTTGTTTGTTCAGTTCTTTTCCAAGTTTATCTTCCATTGAAAGTAAACTGTAGTAAGAGTAGCCTTCCAGCTGATTTTTCTCAACAAGATTTTTTACCCATGGAATGTAAGTGGTTTCAAAAAAACCATCGCCCATTTTGTGTTCTGTTGCGTATTCTGCAATCGCCTGAATTTGGCGCGTTATTTTATCATCGATTGTCGATTTAATTTTGTAGACTTTTTTTAATGGTAATTGGTTTCTCAGGATTGTTTCAATATCTTCGAAATTATCACCTGACTTTGAGAAAATCAATTTGTTTTCAGCGAGGTAATTTTGTCCAAAATTGGCATTCAGATTTACAATAGCCTGATTCGCATATTGCCCTGTTGGTGCTATAGCCAGATAGCTCATTAAGGCAAGCGTGCCTTCGGTTATTTTGCCGTTTTCAAAAGCCATTATACCCAATAAATAATGTGATGCTGCATGATTTGGGTCATTTGTAATGATTTTTTCAAGCAGGTCAAGAGCTTTTTGGTTTTCTTTTTTACGAATGTATAATACGGCATAATTATACAGAAATACAGATGAATTGGATAAGTATTTTTCGCCTTCTTTATATATTTTTTCAGATGATTCATATTCTTTTTCATCACTTAAAAAGATGGCGTACATCCTGTATAAATCCGGATATTCCGCCATTTTTCCTTTAGAATATAAATCTTCTAATAACGTTTTGAGTTCACTCTTTTTATCCTGGGCACTGAGTGTTAAACCTATTTCGTATTGGGCATTTAGATATTTAGGATCTGTTTTGCTGATTTTGTAGAATTCTGTAAGGGCTTCATCATACTTTTCATTATCGTAGAAGCTTACTCCTTTGTTGATTATAGATTCACTATTGTAAACAGAAGCGTAATCAGTTTGTGCATAGTTTTTTGAAAATGAAACTAAAAAAAATACCAATAAAAGTCTTTTCATTATAGATTTAGGTTTTTCAAATATAAAAAAAATGATTAAATCTGTGTCAATTATAGGTATTTCTTTATTAATTATTTCGTGTAATCTTAAAAAGCTGCATTGTTGATAATAAAACAATAAAAACATGAAATATTTTTTAAATTTATAATGAGGGAGTTAGGTAAAAAAAATACCCCGTTAAAACTTTTAACGGGGTATTGTAATAATTTTTAGAAATTTAGTCTATTCTATATCTTTGATAAACTCATCATACTCCAGATAAAACATTTCCAAAGCATTCATTTTTTCGAAAAAGAAATCAAAAATAGTATCCCAATTATTGCGATTGCTAAAACCAATTCCAGGCTTTTCAACCCAAATTCGGCTTATCGTTTTGCCGCTTTCGATTGTGTAATTTTTTTCAAAAACTAAATCTTTTACAAATTCTTCGTCTAAGATATTTTTTAGGGCTTCTAATTTTTCAAAATAAGCCATTCGTTTTTCATCATTTCGATGTTCGATATCAATTAAAACTTGTGCTTTTTTATTATCTATATAAAATTTAAAAGAAAAGTCTTTTATCTTAGTGTCGTAAAGCACCCATTTTCTTGGGTATTTCTCGGCAAAAGCGACCCAGAATTCTCTTTTTAGTTTTTGTGATTCCTCTCTGCTGTACATTTTCAGGGTTTTGATTTTAGAAAACTTGTAGAAACGCGTTTTCTGGACTATATTTATATTTTCTAATTTGAAAGTACAAAAATAAACTTTGATTATGGATTTTCAAGATTTTTTGCAACATGTTCCTAATTTAATTCCGGTTGAACTTCCGGCAGAGAAAGCACATGTAAAAATGGCTCCTTTAGAAAGGATTCAGTTAATGAAAAACCTTGATTTGTCAACCAAAAAACCAAGAATTGCAGCGGTTATGATGCTGTTGTATCCTAAAAATAATAAAACACATTTAGTTTTAATTGTACGTAACGCATATAATGGTGTACATTCTTCACAAATTGCTTTTCCGGGTGGGAAGTATGAAAATTCAGATGCTGATTTTCGGGAAACGGCACTGCGGGAAACCCACGAAGAGGTTGGAATCTCATCTGAAAAAATAGAGATCATAAAACAATTTACGCCAATGTATATTCCGCCAAGTAATTTTTTGGTACATCCGTTTTTAGGAATTTCATCACAGGAACTTTCGTTTTATCCAGATATTAGAGAGGTGGCAGATATTATTGAACTGCCGCTTTCTGTTTTTTTAAATGATGAAATTATAATTGAGGCCACGTTATCAACGTCTTATGCCAATAATATTTCTGTTCCTGCATTTAATATTCAAAATCATGTGGTTTGGGGTGCAACGGCGATGATATTAAGCGAATTAAGAGAAGTTTTGAAAATTACTTTTGAAGAAAAGATTTAAAAATGTAAATTTAATGATTTGATATTCATTGTAATAACTGTTTGTTTGCAGAATTGTTTATAAAAATTACCCAAAAAATAATTTTTGTATGTTTGCGCCTTAACAAAAAATACATAATTCACTGCTATGGGATTGTTTAAACGAAATCCTTTCGGACATATATTATTCATCAAAAAATGGCTGATCCGTATTTTGGGAGCCATGACACATAAACGATATAGAGGTTTTAATGATTTACAGATTGACGGATCTGAAATAATTAATACGTTGCCGGATACGAATGTATTGTTTATCTCTAATCACCAGACTTATTTTGCAGACGTCGTAGCTATGTTTCATGTTTTTAATGCAAGTTTAAGTGGCCGTCAGGATAATATTAAGAACATTGGTTATTTGTGGCAACCTAAAATGAATATTTATTATGTGGCTGCCAAGGAAACTATGCAGGCAGGTTTGCTGCCAAGAATTATGGCTTATGCTGGCGCAATTACTGTTGAAAGAACCTGGCGTGCGAAAGGGGTCGATGTAACCGAAAAAAAAGAGGTAAATCCTAACGATACTGAAAATATAAGGGTAGCGCTCGAAGATGGCTGGGTAATCACGTTTCCGCAAGGCACAACAAAATCGTTTAAGCCTGTTCGTAAAGGAACGGCGCATATCATTAAGCAGCATAAACCAATTGTAGTGCCGATTGTTATTGACGGGTTTCGCCGTTCATTTGATAAAAAAGGATTACGAATGAAAAAGAAAAATATCCTGCAGTCATTTATTATCAAAGAACCTCTTGAAATTGATTATGAAAATGATACTATTGAAGAAATCGTTGAAAAGGTAGAATATGCTATAGAACAGCATCCGTCATTTTTAAAAGTTATTCCGGCAGAAGAATTAAAAGCACAGGAAGAACTTAATGAAATGAGAAGATGGAGTTATAAGGGACCGGAAAACGAGGCGTAGTTTTTATGTTTTGTTTCAGGTTTCAAGTTTCAGGTTTCAAGTTTCAGGTTTTTATTGTTGAAATTTGAAAACCTTTGCTACTTTGTTAAAAATCAATCTTCTTCAGTTCCTTGTAATTTGCGTATAAGCGGCGTAAAAGTGTTCCGTAAAGTAATCTGTAAATACACCAGAACATTCCGAAGAAACCTAAAATTATCAGAAATAAAATTCCGATAGAAAATAACATTGCTTTACCATTTATAGCAAGTTTCTCTCTAATAAGTTCCATTTCAGGATTGTAAATGTATCCAATAAAAAAGCTGAATATTGAAGAAACGACTATCATTCCTAAATTATACCAAACATAATATTGAACCGTTTTACGGGTTTTTAAAATACTGCTCATTAATAATTTGGTAGATACCGTTGTCGAAATAGTCTTGTAGTTTTTATAGAAAAAGTAGATAAAGACCAGAATTACAGCGTAATTAAAGTACATTAAAATTTCCATATAAAGTATCATTTCAGGATGATTCATCTTTTTAAGAATATCATCAATATTCGAAAAATAATTGGAAGCAGTCCAAAATAGTACTTCTAAAACGCTGATAATCAAAATCCACTTTACAGTTGAAGATGATTTTTTATGAATCATATTATAAATTTCCTTTTCAGAAATTTGTTCAAAAGAATCCGAGTTCTTTTTCCAGTCTTTTTTTAATAAATCCAGTTCTTTCATGGTGGTATTTTAAGGATTTAATATTTTTTTAAGTTTCCCCTTAATTCTGTTCATTTTCACACGTGCATTCACTTCGCTGATTCCTAAAGTTTCGGCTATTTCCTGATAATCTTTGTCTTCCAGATACATAAAAACCAATGCTTTTTCGATGTCATTTAGCTGATAAACGGCTTTGTACATCAATTTAATCTGTTCTTCCTCTTCATAATTATAATCAACATCTTTTGCAAAATGCTGATGACTTTCGTATTCTACAGTCGAGACAGTTCGTTTGGTTTTTCGGTATAAGGTAATGGCAGTATTTAAGGCAACACGATAAGCCCAGGTCGAAAATTTGCTGTCGCCCCTAAATTTTGGATATGCCTTCCAGAGCTGAATGGTAATTTCCTGAAACAGATCTTTGTGGGCATCTTCGCCGGCAGTGTACAATCTACAAATCTTGTGGATTATATTCTGGTTTGCCTGCAATTGCACAACAAATGACTGTTCTAGGTTTTCGTTCATAGTGTATTAGTAGTATTGAAATCTATTTTGTTACAAATGAATTATAATTTTCTGTTTTTATAATAATTCACCAACAGGTCAACAAATTTACTGTAACTCTCCATTCCGTCTTTTTGGTTGTTTGTTTTTAAGAAATTATCATAAAAAGCATGAAAACCTTCATCGATAAAAGTGTCGTATTTTTTCCAGAAATTGCGGCTTTCCTGATAATTTTTTAGAATTCCTGTATGCATTTGTTTTTTTAACTGTTCAAAAACTTTCTCGTTTTTAGCCTGCCATATTCCTAAACAATAGCGTAAAGCAAAACTGTATCCGGAATATTGGTAATATAAATTGTCATTCTTAACCGATGCCAGAACACCAATAAAATTGCATTCACTTTCGCTGGCAAAACCTATTTGATGCGCCATTTCGTGCGAACTTGTCATAGGGAAGTTGTACATGGGTAATAAATCATTTACCTGAGCTTCATTGGTAAACGGATTGAGATAACCTCCAAATCCCATATAGGTTAAAGGAATACTGAATAGCGATTTTTTGACGCTTAAGATTTCATATTTAAAATAAGGATGTTCTTTTGCCAGATTATCATATCCGTTTAAATTCATCCGAAAAACTTCTTTCTGTGAATAAGGGAAAACTACTTTTGAGCTGTCGCTTTTGGTAATCTTCAACTGAATTTCATTCGTTTTACGGATTAGTCTTTTTGTAAAAGCTAATAATTCAGCATCAGAGTATTCTTTTTTGATATTCATTTTTTGAAAAAGCGGTTCACGGTAATAGTTGAATGCCCAAAGAAGATGAAAGAAAAAGTAAAAAACAGAAACTTTACCAAGGATTTTAAGAAGATGATCTTTCCAATTTGTTTTCCAGGTTTTTCTAATTTTCCAAAACCAGCTAATTACAGAAATAATTAAAATCGCATAAATACAATCGCCAACAGAAAACGGAATTTTTCCTAAAAGTATTCTTGAAAAATGTGAAATTCTAATATAAAAATTATTGCTGTAACCTCCTTCAACAAAATCCGGAAACAAACGCAGGATTTTTAAAAAGATAATCTGAACAAGAAGAAATAAAGGTAAAACGTATTTTGATTTCACAGTATAAATTTTGAATACGTAAATATAAATACAATATTAATTAGTATCGAAAAAGAATTTAAACTTTGTAACTTTGGAGCTCTTAATTGTTAAACATCAAACAAAAATATAATGAGTCAGGAAATAAGAAATCTGGAGCCAAAAGTACTTTGGAATAAATTTGCAGATTTAAATGCCGTTCCGCGTCCTTCAAAAAAAGAGGAACGTGTAATTGAGTTTATGAAAAATTTTGGAAACAGCTTAGGTTTAGAAACTTTTGAAGACGAAATCCGAAATGTAATCATCAGAAAACCGGCAACTCCGGGAATGGAAAATCGCAAACCAATTGTAATGCAGGGACACCTGGACATGGTACACCAAAAAAATGCTGACACTGTTTTTGATTTTGACACTCAGGGAATCGATATGTATGTAGATGGCGACTGGGTTCGCGCTAGAGGAACTACACTTGGAGCTGATAATGGGTTAGGAGTGGCAACAATTATGGCGATTCTTGAGAGCAAAGATATTCCGCATCCTGCAATTGAAGCTTTGTTTACTATTGATGAAGAAACAGGAATGACAGGGGCTTTAAACTTAAAAGGAGGAATTCTTCAGGGACAGATTTTATTAAATCTTGATACTGAAGAAGATGACGAAATTGATATTGGCTGTGCAGGAGGGATAGATGTAACGGCTACAAGAACATATCATGAAGAGGAAGTTCCGGAAGGTTCTGTTGGTCATATTATTACTGTAAAAGGGTTAAATGGCGGGCATTCAGGAATGGATATTCATAAAGGTCTGGGGAATGCCAATAAAATAATGAACCGATTATTATTTGATGCTTTCGAAAACTTCGGATTACAGGTTGCAGAAATTAATGGCGGAAGCTTACGAAATGCGATTCCAAGAGAAAGTGTAGCGAAAGTTATTATCTCTGAAATGTTCGATGAAGCTTATATTTTTGATATGCAGGAAATCATCAATGATATTAAAGCCGAATATAAAACGACTGAACCTAACTTATCTATTGAAATCGTAAAATGTGATTTACCTGAAAAAGTAATGGATCTGGGTGTGCAGGAGGGGATTATAAGAGCGATTTATGCGGCGCATAACGGAGTTTACAGAATGAGCGCCGATATGGCTGATTTAGTAGAAACTTCAAATAATATTGCCCGTGTTATTGTAAAGGATGGTGAAATTTTGGTAGGATGTTTAACGCGTTCTTCTGTAGAAACTTCAAAATTTGATTTGGCTAATTCCTTGCGTTCTGCTTTTGAATTGGTGGGTTGTGAAGTAGAGCTTTCAGGATCTTATCCGGGTTGGGCACCAAATGTAAACTCTGAAATATTAGAAGTTTTAAAAGATATTTACGAAAAACAAAATGGTGAAAAACCAAAAGTGGTTGCTTGTCATGCCGGTTTAGAATGCGGAATTTTAGGAACTAATTATCCTGATATGGATATGATTTCTTTTGGACCGACGATTCACGGTGCGCATTCTCCTGATGAGAGGGCAAGTATTTCATCTGCTCAGAAATACTGGAAATTTGTTTTGGAAATTCTTTCGAATATACCGGTTAAATAATTAGAATTTTAGTGTTCAGTTTTTTAGTTTTCAGTTAAAATCTGCCAACTAAAAAACTGAGCACTTCTACTTCTTTAATCTCTTTTCGGAGTGTTTTTCTTCTCTCTCTTTTCTTCTTTTTTTTCTTTAGCCGTTTTTAGTGGTTCTTTTTTTGCTGTTTTTTTAGCATCCTGACTCTTTGCCATAATATATTTATTTTAATTTAAATTGTTTATATACAGGTAAATGTATGCTTTTTAAAATCTTAAAAGCACATACTAATACCCAATTTCAAAAATTGAGGATTAGTATGTGTTTTATAATTGAAATTAATTTCGTTTCAATACCTTATATTGCTCATAACAGGCGCTTATAGCATCCATAATCTGTAAATCATTTGCTTCCTGAATAAAAGCTTCTGAGTAGCTGCAACGCTCTAAAATTTGAGGAATTTCATCTTTGCTTATCCCTAAAAGAACAGCTACTGTTTCACGATCATATTTTGATTCTAATAAATTCCGAACAGTATCATCTTTTCTCATTTCTTTGAGTTTTTTGAGTTCTCTTCCATTCTTTCCGAAGAAATTATAAAGCATATCGGCCGGATTAAAAATAGAACCCAAAACTTTTCCGAAAGCGTTTGGAGAATATTCGCCCGCTTCATATCCTTGTGTAAGTCCCGAAATACTGTAACGGTAGTTTTCTTTGGTTGGAATTAATTTTGAATCTACTTCAAGATATCCTGTCAAATTAAAAGGAGCAATAACAACTTCTTCAAGGGCAATTGCTTTTTCTGTAAGCTGAATTCTTGTCACCTTATTTTTTACCCAGTCGTTTGTAACTCTTATTCTTAGAGATTGAAATCCTAAAATAGAAAAATGAAGTGTGTCGTTTACCTGAACGTCTATTTCAAAATATCCTTTACCATCAGACATGGCACCCCGTACTTTGTTGGTGTTAATGATATTTACATTAGGAATAGGTTCTTTGCTATTGTCATTATAAATGTAACCGGAAACTCTTTGAGGAAATGCTGATCCTGTTTCTTGTGCGAAACCGATGGTTGACAATAGTGTGAAAAAGAAAATTGCGAAATATTTCATATCCTGATTTAAAGCACTAAAAGTAGTAAATCGGGATTAAATATTTCGCAGTATCTTAATATAATTATCAGAAAATTAACAAAGCACTGATAAGATTATTTGATATAAGAAAAAATCCCAAATTCCAATGATGTCTGGAATTTGGGATTTTGTATTTTAAGATATTAAATTATTAATCTCTTCTTGGTCTTCTTGGTCTTGGTGAATCACCAAAGCTTTCAGAACGTCTTGGAGCTCTGTCTGAACCTCCTTCGTTTCTTCTGAAACCACCTTCTCTTGGAGCAGCATTTCTGTCGCTTCTAAAGCCTCCTCCAGAACCTTCACGTCTTGGAGCTGAGTTTCTGTCACTTCTGAATCCACCACCAGAACCTTCACGTCTTGGAGCAAAACTTCCTTCTCTTCTTGGCCCAGAACTTCTTCCACCGCCACGGTTATTATGGTCGCGTCTTCCACCACCGTCATTTTTAGAAATTTCAACATTAATACGACGACCTTCTAATTGTACGTTGTTTAATACTTCCATTACTTTGTCAGTGTGCTCCGGATCAGTATTGAAGAATGAGAATCCTTCTTTTACATCTACCTTGAAAACGTCATCACGACCTAAATCTAACGTTTCTTTTAGGTAGTCTTTTAGAGTCATCCAGTCAAAATTGTCTCTTGAACCGATGTTTACAAAATAACGAACTGCTCCGTTATTATTGAATTCTCTTGGCTCAGAATCATTTCTTTCACGTCTTTCTCCAGATTGGGATGATAAATCTCTGTTTTTCTTGTAATAAGCAATGAAACGGTTAAATTCTACTGAAACCATTTTCTTAATCAATTCTTCTTTAGATAAATCTTCTAAAACATTGTTGATTGCCGGTAAATAGTTGTCAATTTCGTGATCAACCTCAGTATCTTTAATTTTGTTTGCTAAGTGCAATAACTGAATTTCGCAGATCTCGATTCCGGATGGAATAGATTTTTCTTCGAATTTTTGTTTGATGATTCTTTCGATAGAAGAAATTTTACGCAACTCACTTTTTGTAACAATTACAATAGAAGTTCCTAATTTTCCGGCTCTACCAGTACGTCCAGAACGGTGGTTGTACGTTTCGATTTCATCCGGTAATTGGTAGTTCACAACGTGAGTTACGTTATCAACGTCAATTCCACGTGCAGCAACGTCAGTCGCAACAAGCATTTGGATTTGTCTTCCACGGAACGATTTCATTACACCATCACGCTGTGCCTGAGATAAATCTCCGTGTAACGCAGCGGCGCTATATCCATCTTCAATTAATTTTTCAGCAATAGCCTGAGTATCTCTTTTTGTACGACAGAAAACCACAGAAAAAATATCCGGGTTAGCATCTGCCAAACGTTTCAGGGCTTCGTAACGATCACGTGCATTAACTAAATAAAATTCGTGAGAAACGGTTGCAGAACCTGAATTTTTAGTTCCAACTGTAATTTCTAATGGTTCACTCATGAATTGTTTTGCAATTCGGGCAACCTCTTGTGGCATAGTTGCAGAGAACAACCATGTACTTTTTTCGTCTGGAGTATCTGATAAAATAGATACGATATCTTCATAAAATCCCATGTTCAGCATTTCGTCAGCCTCATCAAGAATACAGTAATCTATATTTTTAATGTTAACTAAACCTCTGTTGATCATGTCTTGCATTCTCCCCGGAGTAGCTACAATAATTTGTGCTCCTCTTTTTATTTCTCTTGCCTGCTCTGTAATACTAGCTCCTCCGTAAACTGCTACCACATTAATACCTTTTTCGTATTTTGAGTAGTTTTTAAGTTCGTTGGTAATCTGTAAACAAAGTTCTCGTGTTGGCGATAAAACTAATGCTTGTGTATTTCTGTTGTCAGCATCAATTTTTTGGATTAGCGGAAAACCGAAAGCTGCCGTTTTCCCTGTCCCTGTCTGAGCCAACGCAACCATATCTGTATCTTTTTCCAATAATAGGGGAATCGCTTTCTCCTGTACTTCCGACGGATTCTCAAATCCTAGATCTAAAATCGCCTTCAGTAACGATTCATTCAATCCTAATTGTTCAAATTTATTCATATGTATTTTTAAAATAGGGTGCAAAATTACTGTTAATATTTCAGATAAACTAATGCATTTTTAAGAATTATGTATTTGTTATGATTTGATAATCAAAAAGTTATGTTTATTGTAAAATCAGTTTGACGATTAAATGAATAATTTTACGTCTGAGAATATCAATTTTACCCCTTAAAATGTTGTATTTTAAACAATTATTTGATGGAAATCAGAAAATCAATTAGTTGCCGGGTTGCTTTTGCGCGATGACTGATTTTATTTTTTATTTCTGAAGATAATTCGGCAAACGTCTCGGTATAATTCTCAGGCTGAAAAATTGGGTCATAACCAAAACCGTGATTTCCAGTCTTGCTTACAGTTATATTTCCTTTGGCTATTCCTGTAAAAAGATGTTGTTCTCTATTTAAGTTCAAAGCAATAACGGTCTTAAACTGGGCGCTTCTGTCTGAAGTGTCTTTTAATGTTTCCAAAAGTTTATTCATATTATCATTCGCATCTTTCTGTTCTCCGGCATACCTTGCGGAATAAACACCGGGCGCTCCGTTTAAAGCAGTAACTTCTAAGCCGGTATCATCTGCAAAACAATCAAAACCGTATTTTTCGGTTACATAATTGGCTTTTAAAATGGCATTTCCTTCAATAGTATCTGCGGTTTCAGGAATTTCTTCGTGGCAGCCAATTTCTTCCAGACTTAATATTTGTATAGATCCGTTTAAGATGCTTTGAATTTCTTTGATTTTATTTTTGTTGTTTGATGCGAAAACGAGTTTCATATATGTAGTTTTTTAAAATAATTTTTTCAGTGATAAAAGTGAAAGTAATGCCAAAGGTGTAAGCTATAATGTCTGTCCATAAAAAGCCCTGTCCCAAAACATATCTTCCCAAAAGTGTTTTCCGAACAGCAATAATCCAGTCTGCCTGATATAGCTGAAAGAATTCAATGCCGTAACAAATAAGTAATGAAAGAATTGCAATTTGAATTGGTTTATGTTGAATCAAAAAGATTCTTGTCAAAATATAAATCATAACCGCATAGAGAAAATCTCCGAAGCATAAAGGAACAAAATCAATTTTTCGTGAAATGATTCCAAGAAAAATGATAAGAATAAACAGGATGAAATAACGGATTCTGAGATTTTTCAAAGGCAATATCTGCTTGTTTTAAAGAAAATTTGAGATAAACAAAGTTACAAAGAAGTTATAATTGATTTGCTAAATCAGATAATTTATAGAGATTGAAATAAATTAAATCTTATTTTTACTAAAAAATCAACTCAAATTAACAATAGAATTATGATTATAGATTCATTAGAGAATGCAGCGAAATATGAAGTTTTACACCCATCTTTTAAAAAAGCTTTTGATTATTTACGCAATAATGATGTACAAAACCTTCCGGCCGATTTTAAACACGAAACAGAAGGAGTGAAGTTTTTTGGTTTTAAAGGAAAAGGAAAAACGGTTGAAGAAAGCTTAACGACTTTTGAATGTCATGATAAAAATATTGATATTCAGTTTTGTATCAGTGAAACAGAAACTTTTGCATGGAAACCGAGAACCAATTGCAAAATTCCAAATGGCGGTTATAATGATGAAAAAGATGTACGATTTTTTAGCGATGCACCGGATATGTTTTTTCAGCTAAAAGAAAATCAGTTTGTAATTCTTTTTCCGGAAGACGTACATGCGCCAATGATTACAGACGGAATGCTAAACAAAATTGTAATAAAAGTTGAAATATAGCATTAAACCAAAAGTTATGATTAACAAAATATCCAAAGTCGCCTTTACTCTTTTTGTTGTAATGTTGCTGATAAGCTGTAAAAATACCAAACAAAAACTTCAGGAGTATGTTGTTACGTACAATGAAACTATCGCTCCAGGTTTTAGAGCCGAAAATGTAACGCTTACTACAGCAAGAGGTTATATTAATGATAGCAAAATCGAATTGCGTTTTGAAACTAATTTAAAACAAAACGAGGGCAAGAAAATTGCTACTGCTGTAGCCTTTGCAAGAATGAGACAATCCATGATTAAAAATGAACAGATTCCGACAGAATTAATAGAAGAAGGAGTAGAATTTCACCTTTATTATTTAGCTGATGATAATACTGTTTTGAATAAGGAAGTGCTCACAAAGGAATCGCTTCAATATTTAAAATAATCAATCAAGTTTTTATAATATACACCGATTAAATTCTTACATATTAAAAGTCTCTTTAAATAAATTTTAAAGAGACTTTTTTGTGTTTACGACTAAAAAATAAGTGTAAAAAATACTTTTTCATTCTTACAAATAGGCTTCTTTTGTTTGGTTAAATGGTTTGTATTCAGAGAATTATATGTGTTTTTTTTGTTGTTGAGTGTTGTTTTTATGTTAATATTTGTTTATGTTTGAGTTAAAAAATAACTATTAAACCAAAAAATTATGAAAAAAATTACCCAAATCGCATTTGCTGTTGCTTTTGCATTTTTCTTAGTAAGTTGTAAAAATACCAAACAGAAAATCCAAGAACATGTAAGCAATTACAATAATTCGTCTTCTATAAAAGGAAGTGGTATTACAAGTACAACAGCAAAAGCTTTTCTAAATGACAATAAAATCGAAATTAGAATTGAAACTAATTTAGAAGAAACTGAAGAGAATAAATTAACCTACAGTGAGTCGTTTCCGGATTTGTTAAAAGGGATGATAGAAAACAATCAGATTTCAAAAGAATTAATTGAAGAAGGTGTTAGGTTTGATGTTTACTTTTTAGCTTATAATAATTCCATTATTGCACAAAAATTAGTTGGTGAGGAAGAATTAGCGGCATTAACTGATGCAGGCACAGAAGAAAAGAAAGTGACAGCAAAGCTTTAGTTTAGCATTTTGGACAGCTTAAATAAAACGAAGCCTCTTTGTAATCGAACAAAGAGGCTTTTGTATTTAATTTCGCTTGGTAACATTGGTTAAATTATCCGGGAAATATAATTCTGAAAGATTCGTAAATTCATCACCACGCATAAAAATATTAATGTCAACATCTGCAAAAGAAGTTTTTCCGGCTGCGGCAAGAAGTTCGTTTGCAGCATGAAGTGTATTTTTATGAAAATGATACACACGATCAGATTTATCAGTAACTACCAAACCTTTCATCAGCATTTTGTTTTGAGTTGCGACTCCGGTTGGACATTCGTTATTATGACAGCGTAAGGCCTGAATGCATCCAAGTGAAAACATAAAACCCCTTGCGCTGTTGCACATATCGGCACCTAAGGCAACAGCATGAAGAATTGAATAGCCTGATATGATTTTTCCGCTTCCTATAATGCGTATTTTATCACGAATATTTAATCCGACTAAAGTTTTGTTTACAAAAATTAAAGCCGGTTCAAAAGGCATTCCAACACCATCAGCGAATTCCAGCGGAGCAGCTCCGGTTCCACCTTCGGCACCGTCAACGGTAATGAAATCAGGATAAATATCTTCAGCAATCATTTCATGACAGATGGCTTCAAATTCTGCGGTGTTTCCGATACACAATTTAAATCCGATTGGTTTTCCGTTTGATAAATTACGTAATTGTTTAATGAAATGAATTAATCCTTTTGCATCAGAAAAAGCATGATGACCGGGAGGAGAAAGAATCATGGTATGCGGTTCCACGCCTCTGATCTTTGCAATCTGCACGGTATTTTTGGCAGCCGGAAGTACACCACCATGACCTGGTTTGGCTCCTTGCGAAAGTTTAATTTCAATCATTTTTACATTTGGAAGGTTGGCTTTTTCTGAGAATTTTTCAGGACTGAAATTCCCTTCCGCATCACGGCATCCAAAATATCCTGTTCCAATCTGCCAGGTAATATCGCCTCCGCCTGCCAGGTGAAATTCGGTTAAACCGCCTTCTCCTGTGTTTTGGTAGAAATTCCCTTTTTTGGCACCAATGTTTATGGCACGAACGGCATTTTCACTGAGCGAACCAAAACTCATTGCCGAAACATTAAATAAGGAAGCAGAATAAGGTTGTTTACAGTCTTTTCCGCCAACCAATACACGAGGTAG
Organism: Flavobacterium pectinovorum; assembly: GCF_022802975.1. Lineage (GTDB taxonomy): Bacteria > Bacteroidota > Bacteroidia > Flavobacteriales > Flavobacteriaceae > Flavobacterium > Flavobacterium pectinovorum_B. The sequence continues at coordinate 166,371 of NZ_JAFEVZ010000004.1, read as the reverse complement.
TGCTTCATTAACTTTTGCAGGGAAAATAGAATGCTTAATTCCTTCGTAACTATCTGTATTTAAGTTTTGTTGTGTTCCGAAAGGGGTGCTGGAATCGATATTTTTAGCTCTTTGATATACCAATGAGCGCTGATTTCTGGAGAAAGGCTTTCCGTCTGTAGATCTTTCGATAAAATATTGCTGAATTTCGGGTGCAATCATTTCAAATAAATATCTGAAATATCCTAAAACAGGGAAGTTTCTCAGAATTGCATGTTTTTCCTGAGAAGCATTATAAGCTCCAACAATTAATAGAATTGGAATAATAATAACCAATAAAAAACCACGCTCTGTGTAGTAATAAATTGCAGCAACAATTAGAAACAATAAGAATCCGTAAATAAAGAATTTTTTTCTCATGTTTATAAAATTTTAAAAAATGTAATAATTTGAATTAATTGAAACGCAGCCTTACATAAACGTGTTTGATTCCTTTTTTATCAGACTCCCTTTCGTCTATTTCGAGAATATCGGTAAGCGATTTCAGCATTGGAGTTAGTTTCGAAAAACCATAATTTCGAGGATCGAATTCGGGTTTTTTCTTTACGATTAAGTTTCCAACGTCACCTAAAAATGCCCAGCCGTCATCATCTTCAATATCTTCGATGGTGGCTTCAATCAATTCGATGGTTTGTTTGTCAACTTTATGAAGTGCTTTTTCAGTCGGTTTTTCAACTGGTTTTTTGGTGTCAGCGGCAATTGTTTTTGGTTTTTTCTTCTGAGTTGCACCATCCAAAACTTCAATATAAATGAATCGGTCGCAGGCAACGATAAACGAATTTGGGGTTTTCTTTTCTCCTATACCAATTACTTTCATACCTGATTCTCTGAGACGAATAGCCAGTCGCGTAAAATCACTATCGCTGGAAACGATACAAAAACCGTCTAATTTTCCTGAATAAAGCAAATCCATTGCGTCAATAATCAAAGCAGAATCTGAAGAATTTTTTCCAACCGTATAGCTATACTGCTGAATAGGAGTAATGGCATGTTCCAGTAAAACACCTTTCCATCCGTTTGAATTTGGTTTTGTCCAATCGGCATAAATACGTTTGGTCGTTGGCGTTCCAAACTTTGCAATTTCCTCCATCATACCTTTTACATTGCTGTAGGGAACGTTATCAGCGTCGATAAGAACGGCCAGTTTTAATTCTTTTGAGGTGCTCAAAGCCATTGTTTTGATGTTATAATATTAATTACTCTCAAAGTTAAAATTAAAATTGGGTTTTATTCAAATTTAAGACTTAATAAGTGTCCGTATTGGTATTAATTATTTTGTTTATAAATAAATCACATTTCATTAAAATTAATTAAAGATAAATTTGTCTTTTATTAAAAACCTGTTTATCTTTGTATGGAATTAAATCACTAAAAGGTATGTTTTCAAAAGCATGTGAATACGGAATCAGGGCGTCTATTTTTATTGCGACCAATTCTTCAAAAGGAATCAGGGTTGGAATAAAAGATGTTGCCAAAGAAATTGATTCTCCGGAACCTTTTACGGCGAAAATTATGCAGATTCTGACTAAAAACGGAATCATTCATTCGGCAAAAGGAGTGGGAGGCGGTTTTGAAGTTTCGGATGAAGCTGTAAAATCCATAAAATTAATTCAGATTGTGGATGCTATTGATGGGGATAAAATTTATAAAGGATGTGGTATCGGACTAAAAGAATGTTCTGAAGATCATCCGTGTCCGGTACATCATGAGTTTAAAAAAATAAGAGGACTGCTTTTAGAAATGCTCACCAAAACCACTTTAGAGCAGTTGGCTTCAGGCGTAAAATCAGGTGATTTCTTTCTAAAAACACTAAACATAAACGATTAACATTTAATAAATACTTTAACAATGAATACTAAAACCAAAATTTCACTCTTGATCCTAATGGGATTTTTAACAATAACTTCTTGCGGCAAAAAAGAAACTGCTCCTGTAGAAGAATCAACAGAAATAAATGAAACAGCTACAGAGGGAGTACAGCCTGCGGCAACTGTTGAAAATGTTTTGCTTATCGAAGGAAATGACCAGATGCAGTTTAACACAAATGAATTGAAAGCTGTTGCCGGAAAACCAATCAAATTGACTTTGAAACACGTTGGTAAAATTCCAAAAGAAGCAATGGGACATAATTTGGTCATTTTGCAGGAAGGAACAGACCAGTCTGCTTTTGCTTTAAAAGCAAATGAGGCCAAAGCAACTGATTATATTCCGGAATCTGAAAAAGCTTCCGTTATCGCTCACACTAAATTGTTAGGTGGCGGAGAAGAAGACACAATCGAATTTACAATTGATAAAAAAGGGTCATATCCTTTTATTTGCTCTTTTCCCGGTCACGTAGCCATGATGAAAGGCGTACTGATTGTTGAGTAAATTAGTAAAGACTCCAAATACTGAAATAAATTTGGAGTTTTTTTAAAAACTAATAAAAGATAAAATCATCCTTTATTGAATTTAAAAAAAATGAAAAGAGAAAAAAAATTATGGCTGGTTTTTGCATTGGTAATGAGTGTATCATTTGCAGTGCTGGGTTATTACGGATATGAAATCTATCAGCAGGCACCACCGGTTCCGAAAGAGATTGTAACTGATTCCGGTAAAGTTGTTTTCAGCGAAAGCGAAATCAAAGACGGGCAAAATATATGGCAGAGTATAGGAGGCCAGGAAGTAGGGTCTATCTGGGGGCACGGTGCTTATGTGGCTCCGGACTGGACTGCAGACTGGCTGCACAGAGAAGCAGTTTTTATACTGGATATTTATGCTCAAAAAGATTTCAATAAAAAGTATGAAGAATTAGATGCTGAAAAACAATCGGCGTTGAAAATTCGTCTCCAAAAAGATGTAAGAACAAATCGTTACAATCCAGACACGGGTATTCTGACCATTTCTGAAAACCGTCTGGCGGCGATTGAAAATCTAAGCGAATATTATAAAGGCCTTTTTACGAATGATCCGAAATTCGATAAACTGAGAGAAGAATATGCTATTCCGAAAAACTCAATTAAAGATGTAGAGAAAATGCATAAAATGAATGCCTTTTTCTTCTGGGCAACCTGGGCAACGGTTACCAATCGCCCGGATACTGATATTTCATACACTCATAATTGGCCTTCCGATGAATTGGTTGGAAATACTGCGACTACAGAACTTTTGGCTTGGTCTGGAGTAAGTATTATTCTGTTGATTTTGAGTGTAGGAATATTGGTTTTCTATCACGCCAAATCGGGTGAAGAAGAAGAATTTCCGCTTCCAAAAGAAGATCCGCTTATCAAGCAGGGAAAAACCAAATCGATGGGATTGGTAACCAAATATTTCTGGATTGTGAGTTTGCTGATGGTTTTGCAAATGATTTTCGGAATCATAACAGCACATTACGGAGTGGAAGGAAACGGTTTGTACGGCATTCCAATTGATCAGATTCTGCCTTATGCAGTAACGCGTACATGGCACACACAATTGGCTATTTTCTGGATTGCAACGGCCTGGTTAGCGACAGGTTTATATATTGCTCCGGCAGTTTCGGGTAAAGATCCTAAATTTCAATGTTTTGGTATTAACTTTTTGTTTGTCGCTTTATTGATTATTGTTTTGGGATCAATGGCGGGACAATGGTTTGGTGTAATGCAAAAACTGAATTTGGTTCAAAACTTCTGGTTTGGTCATCAGGGTTACGAATATGTTGATTTAGGTCGTTTCTGGCAGATCTTCCTTTTAGTTGGACTGTTTTTATGGCTGGCTTTAATGATTCGTCCGTTACTTCCGGTTTTAAGGAAAAAAACAGAAGAGAAAAACCTAATTATTTTGTTCTTGGTTTCCTGTACTGCCATTGCCATGTTCTACGGAGCAGGATTAATGTGGGGAAGACAAACCAATTTAGCGATTGCTGAATACTGGAGATGGTGGGTAGTGCATCTTTGGGTTGAAGGTTTCTTCGAAGTATTTGCAACGGTTGTTATTGCTTTCTTGTTTGTTCGTTTAGGATTATTGAAAACGAAAACGGCTACATTAAATGTTCTTTTTGCTACGATTATTTTCATGTCAGGGGGAATTTTAGGTACATTCCATCATTTATATTTCTCTGGAACACCAACGGCAATTATGGCTTTGGGAGCAACATTCAGTGCTTTAGAAGTTGTGCCTTTAACTTTAATCGGATTTGAAGCCTATCAAAACTATAAAATCTCAAAATCAACACAATGGATTGCCGATTACAAATGGCCAATTTACTTTATGATTTCTGTGGCATTTTGGAATTTCCTTGGAGCCGGAATCTTCGGATTCATCATTAATCCGCCAATTGCATTGTATTATGTACAAGGTTTAAATACAACACCTTTACACGGTCATACCGCTTTATTCGGGGTTTACGGAATGTTAGGAATCGGTCTGGTATTATTTGTACTAAGAAGTTTATACCGGGATGTAAGCTGGAATACCAAACTGCTTAGTATTACTTTCTGGTCACTAAATATTGGTTTATTTCTGATGGCAATCCTGAGTTTACTTCCTATTGGAGTCTGGCAGGCGATTGAAAGTATCAGTCACGGAATGTGGTACGCCCGTTCATCAGAATTAATGCAGCAGCCGGCCATGATTACGTTAAAATGGCTTCGTGCAATTGGTGATTCTATTTTCGGAATCGGATTTATTACCATGGCCTGGTTTGTATTTGAACTGACATTTAAAAAAAAGTAAAATAAAAAACACAAAATACTAAATTGATTATCATGGAAAATTTAAAAAGCAAAACAATAGGATCATTTGTAGCTCAGGATTTTAGAACAGCTGCGGTTTTTTCTAAATATAAAATAGACTTTTGCTGTAAAGGAAACAGAACTGTAGAGGAAGTGTGCGAAAAACAGGATATTAACGCTTATGCTTTATTAGAAAATGTTTTAGAAGTCTTGCAATCAGAAAACAACGGAAGTATCGATTTTAATTCCTGGCCTTTGGATTTACTGGCAGATTATATCGAAAAAACACATCACCGTTATGTACAGGAAAAAACAAACGTTTTACTTCCTTTTTTAGAAAAATTATGTAAAGTTCACGGTGCAGGACATCCGGAATTATTTAAAATCAATGAGTTGTTTATTGGTTGTGCAGGAGAATTATCACAGCACATGAAAAAAGAAGAATTGGTTTTGTTTCCATTTATAAAAAGAATGGTAAAAACCAAAGAGTCTGACGGGAATTTAACTAAGCCCTCTTTTGGAACCGTTTCAAACCCAATCGCAATGATGATGCACGAACACGATAATGAAGGAGAACGTTTTAGAGAAATTGCTGCTTTAACAGATAATTACAATCCTCCCGCAGATGCTTGCACAACGTATAGAGTGACTTTTGCAATGTTGAAAGAGTTTGAAGCAGATTTACACAAACACATTCATTTGGAAAATAATATTTTATTTCCGAAAGCAATCCTTCTTGAAAAAGAATTTGTTGAAGTAGCATAAAGGTTAGTTTTAATAGTTCGAAAAGCACCGATAAAATATCTAAAACAGGATAATTATTGGTGTTTTTTATTTTAAGATTTTTTTTCAACCATATAAGTAATATAAGTTCATTTTAGCAAACCTTATAATTTCTTATATGGTTTAAACCCTTGGGGTCTCAGTTCGATTATTAGACCAATAAAAGTATATTAATAGCCTCCTGCTTTAGCTGGAGGTTTATTGAGTTTTAGAAAGACAATCTGGCTTTAGCCAAAAAATCAACACTCTTTTTATTTTGCTAAAGCCTTTTTAACTAAACTGTAAGTTCTCCAGCTGAAGCTGGAGGCTATTTAATAATCATCGAACTCAGGTTTGGGGGTAATTATTAAAAACGTCAGTTCGACGAATATTTTTTTTACAAAAACAGAATATAAAATGAAGTTACAACCTCTCGTCAGTTCGAGTGAATTTTCTGAAAATGCAATAGCTTTGTTGGAAAATTTGTATCGAGAACTATTTTTTAATAAAAACGTCAGTTCGAGTGTTTTTTTGTGTAGAGAAACGGAACAAAAAAAGTATCGAGAACCGTTTTTAATACTAATTTTTCTGTTCCCGATACAATCCCGATGAAAAATAGGGATCACTCAAACTGGCGAAAAATTATCATCAAAAACTAATTTCACCCAACGGGTATGGTTTAATAATTTTATGTGTTAAAAAAATAAAAACGATGAATTCTCAAAAAGCCTGGATACTCTGTTGTTTCTTTAATTTTTTGATAGCCTGTGTTTTCGGGTTATTAATGCGGTTTATGTATCTGTTTCCATTAGACTTTTTAAACTATAGTTTTCTGCTTCATGCGCATTCGCATGTGGCCATGTTGGGCTGGGTTTATATGATCGTGTATGTTTTGGCTGTTCATTTTTTTATTCCGAAAGAAAAAAGTCAGAAACCAATTTACAACCGTTTATTCTGGCTGACTGAGTTTTCTGTAATCGGAATGATGATTGCTTTTCCAATTCAGGGTTATGGGGTGTTTTCGATTATTTTTTCGACGATGCATATTTTGCTAAGCTATGTTTTTTGCCGTTTGGTTTGGAAAGACAGTTTAAGAGATACATCACCGTCACAAAGACTATTATTGGTTTCGGTTTTGTTTATGGTTTTATCGACTTTCGGCGTTTGGTGCCTCGGACCGGCAGTAAGTACATTAGGAAAACAAAGCGCTTTTTATCAGATTTCGATTCAGTTTTTTCTTCATTTTCAGTTTAATGGCTGGTTTATATTGGCGATTTTAGCTTTGTTTTTAAAACAATTTCAAAGGAAAATTGATGAGGTAAAGTTTAAGAAATTTTATTTTTTGATGATTATTTCTACCTTACTAACAGTCGCTTTTCCGGTGCGATGGTATATAGAAAATGATATTTTGAGTTATATCAATGGTTTGGGAGTTTTAATTCAGTTGGGTGCTTTTGTTTATTTCTATAAAATGCTGAAACCTCAAATGAATCATTTTAAAAAAGCTTTAGATAAAACGACGAAAATAGTTTACGGTTTGGCTTTGTGTTCTTTACTTCTGAAAGTCGGAATCCAATTGCTGACTATTTTTCCGAATCTGGCTGAGGTTTCCCATCAAATCAGAAATTTCGTAATTGGATTTATTCATTTAACCACTTTGGGAATCATAACCGGTTTTTTATTTGGAATTTTACTTCAGAATAAAATGCTTTCTGCTAATTCTTCAATATTAAAAATTGGTATGAAGATTTTTATTTTGGGATATATTGCAACTGAAATTTTATTGTTTTTACAGGGCTGGTTTTTCTTTTTTGGAGAAGGAACAATTTCAGGGTACTTTCAGAGTATTTTGATATTCAGTATTTTTCTGGTTCTTGGATTAGCTTTAATAATGGTATCCGTTATAAACAAAAAGCAAATGTGATTTACCTGGGTATTTGAGCACAGATCTTACTTTTTATTATTGAAAATGTATAACCCCTTGGGGGTAATTATTAAAAACGTCAGTTCGAGTGTTTTTTGTGCAGTGAAACGGAACAAAAAATGTATCGAGAACCGTTTTTAATGATAATTTTTCTGTTCTCGATACAATTTTCTATCGAAAATTACTCGAACTGACGAAAAATTATCATTAAAAACTAATTACACTCAACGGGTTAAATGTATATTCTTTTTTTACGAATTATTTCAGGTTAAGTCTTGTTAAATCAATTATCCTGAGTATTTTTCAATAAAAATAAATGACTCTCTGAATTTTAGAATAATAATGATTATTTTTGCTCCCTGATTTAAGTTAAAATTATTACGACATTATTATATTATGGTAAAAGATTTATTCGAAAGAATTCAGAACAATAAAGGACCATTAGGAAAATGGGCTTCTCAGGCTGAGGGCTATTTTGTATTCCCTAAATTAGAAGGAGAGTTAGGGCCAAGAATGAAATTTCAGGGAAAAGAAGTTTTAAACTGGAGTTTAAATGATTATTTAGGTCTGGCAAACCATCCTGAAGTTCGTAAAGCAGATGCGGATGCAGCCGTAGAATATGGTGCTGCTGCTCCGATGGGAGCGCGTATGATGAGTGGACATACTAAATATCACGAGCAATTAGAAAATGAATTAGCTGCTTTTGTAATGAAAGAATCAGCTTATTTACTGAATTTTGGTTATCAGGGAATGGTATCTATTATTGATGCTTTGGTTACCAGAAATGATGTAATTGTATATGATGTTGACGGACATGCCTGTATTATTGATGGTGTTCGTCTGCACAGCGGAAAACGTTTTACATACAAGCACAATGATATAGAAAGTATGGAGAAAAACCTGCAGCGTGCTACCAAAATAGCTACAGAAACAGGTGGAGGGATTCTTTTTATTACTGAAGGTGTTTTTGGAATGCGCGGTCAGCAAGGAAAGTTGAAAGAGATTGTAGAAATGAAAAAGAAATACAATTTCCGCTTACTTGTTGATGATGCACATGGTTTTGGAACTCTTGGAAAAACGGGTGCCGGAGCAGGTGAGGAGCAAGATTGTCAGGACGGAATCGATGTTTACTTTTCTACATTTGCTAAATCAATGGCTAATATAGGTGCTTTCGTTGCTGCTGATAAAGACATTATCGATTATTTAAAATATAATTTGCGTTCTCAAATGTTTGCTAAAGCATTGCCAATGATTCAAACTATTGGTTCATTAAAACGTCTGCAATTACTACGTGACAACCCGGGATTGAAAGATAAATTATGGGAAAACGTAAATACTTTACAAAATGGTTTAAAGAGTAAAGGATTCAATATTGGAGATACTAATACTTGTGTTACGCCAGTTTATTTGGAAGGTAGCGTTCCGGAAGCAATGGTAATGGTGAATGATTTAAGAGAAAATTATGGTATCTTCTTGTCTATCGTAATTTATCCGGTTATTCCAAAAGGAATGATTTTATTACGTGTTATTCCTACTGCTTCTCATACATTAGAAGATATTGCTGAAACACTTACTGCTTTTGAAGCAATTCGTGAGAAATTAGTAAACGGTACATACAAAGAAATTGCAAGCAGAACTACAGTTGATTTAGACGCTTAAATTTCATCTCTTTATATGGGAATTATATAAAAAAATCCATTCGTTATGCGAATGGATTTTTTTTATTTCAAGTAATTTTAATACTCTAATCACAGTAAAAATAAAATTATGAAAAAAGTATCAGCAATAGTAATCGTTATGTGTAGTGTTTTTATTTCCTGTAAAAAAGAAACAACACTGCCACCTCCACAGATAACTCCAAATCCTCCCAAAGAAGCTGAAATTGTTGAGCCTGCAGGAGATCAGTGTTATACATGGAATGCAAAAGGAAGTGTAATCGAAATGAGTTTTAATGTAAATTCACATCAGGAAGTAAATGGAAAACTAAGTTATAATATAGTAGGAAAGGATAAAAACGAAGGAACTTTAATCGGAAATATATACGGGGATACTCTTATAGCCGATTATACTTTTAATTCTGAAGGAGTTTCATCAGTTCGTGAAGTCGCATTTCTGCAAAAAGACGGAACCTATATTGCAGGCTACGGAGATATCGTAGAAACCAATGGGAAAGTGAGTTTTAAAGACAGAAAAGCATTAAAATTTGATGTAAAAAATACATTGACTAAAGTGGATTGTAAAGAGTAAACACTATTTTAAATTAGAAATAAATAACACACGTCTGGAATTTTCCGGACGTTTTTCATTTAAGTTTATATTGAAATAAAGTAAAACTTGTAGTTTTTGTATGATATATATTGCAAAAAATATAAATTAAAAAGAATAAAACTAAAAAAATTATACGCTTGTCAGACTAATATTAAGGATTAATTATGAATTTGATAAATCGCTAAATTGGTTTGTACGGGGCTATGTTTTTAATTTATTTTTACTCCAAAAATTCATACAAAATATAAATCATGAAATTCAAAAAAATACTTTTTATTCTTCCGTTTCTTTTCGTAAACATAGTTTCTTTTTCGCAGCAAATTGGTAGTGGTTATGCTTCCACGCTTACTAATTTTAACATAGAATTACCTTCAGGATTTTATCAAGGATTAAATCCAAATGGTAAGGTTGATTCAAATTCTCACGATTGGAATCATCTTATAAATTTGCGTCATTCAAATCTTGAGAACAACAATCAATTGCAAATAGCAAGTTCGTATTTTGAAAACGACAGATTGTTTTTTAGAAAATTTGTCCGTGGACTCGGTTCTAATAATCCTGTTTGGTATGAATTAGCTACTCGTGGCGGGAATACTTTTAATGGAGACCAGTCTATAAATGGAACTATTGCGATATCAGGTTCAATTAGAATTAACGAAAGCTTTTCGCTAGGTGGAAATGACCGCATAGTTAATTGGTCTAATTTTTCTTATGGTTCTTACATTGATGTGAATAATAGTCAAAATGCTTTGCGAATTCGTGATAAAAACAATACAATCATGCTTGAAGTAAATGGTTCAAATAACTATTTCACAGGTAACGTTGGGATTGGGACCACATTTCCAGACCAAAAACTGACCGTAAACGGCACCATCCACTCTAAAGAAGTAATTGTAGACACGAACATCACTCCTGATTATGTTTTCCAGAAATACTACACTGGTAAATCAGAATTAAAAGAAGATTATGTAATGCCAACCCTTACAGAAATCGAAAATTTCACAAAGAAAAATAATCACTTACCAGGTGTGCCTTCTGCAAAAGAAATGCAGGAAAAAGGAATTTCATTGGGTGAAATGTCTAATATTCTGCTTCAAAAAATTGAAGAACTGACTCTTTATACTATAGAGCAGCAAAAAGAACTGGAGCGTTTGAGAGCAGAAAACGAAAATTATAAATCCTTTGCCGAAAGATTAGCTACAATCGAAAAAGAATTAAAAAAATAAGTTTATGAAAAAATATTTGCTTCTGGCCTTTTTAAGTTTTTCGTTTTTGGGTATTGCACAAACAACAAAAATCAAATTTAGTTATGATACTGCCGGTAACCAAACTAGCAGGACATTGTGCATTAACTGCCCGCCAGAGACAGGAAAGCAAGTCAGGGAAATTGAGGCTCTTGTTGAGGAAGATCTTGAAAAAATGGAAGGACAGGATATGATTTCGTATTATCCGAATCCGGTAAAAGAAGAGCTGTATCTTAAATGGGAATTGACCAATGACAATTATGTCATTTCCATTCAGGTAATTGCAATGAATGGTCAGGTAGTAAAAACGTATCAGGAAACTAAAAATAGGAACACTCAAAATATATTGTTTCAGTCTTATCCATCAGGGATTTATATCGTTGTGCTCCATTATAAATCAGGAGAGCCAAAAACGTTCAAAATTGTGAAACAGTTATAAAGAAGATATAAACTTTCGAATCTCTTATTCTTGTTGAAATTCCAGAAACAGGAAAAAAACAACCTTAAACTTATATGAAACAATTTTACTTTTTTATTTTTATTTTAGTAACTCATTTTACTTTTTCTCAAAATTTTACAGATACGAAAGGAGAACTACAAATAGCAGCATCAGGCACGGCAACCTATACCTTACCTATAGCCATGCCGCCAAGTATCAAAAATGTAGCACCTATCATCAATCTTACTTACAGCAGTGGTGTCAGAGGCGGAATTGCCGGGCAGGGCTGGGGCATCAACAGTATTTCGGCAATCACCCGTATAGCCACACGCCGTGATATTGACGGTTTTGTAGATGGAGTTGATTTTGATAATAACGATAAACTGTCTCTGGATGGCCAGCGATTATTAATAAAAACAGGAACCTACTGGGCGAATGGCTCTACGTATGAAACCGAATATAAAAGCAATACCAAAATAGAATTAAAAGTTGAGGGTACGGTTACTTATTTTATTGTTACGGCACCCGATGGCTCCAGAAGCTGGTATGGTTCAAAAGGAGCAGGAAGTCTGCAAAATTTCGTTTCTGTTAATTCCTGGTATATTGTCCGTTTTGAAGATACTTATGGTAATTTTATTGATTATAACTATAAAACTTTAGCTTATAACAGTACAAACCAGTTGTATATTGACTCCATTGTTTTTAGTGGAAATACCACAGCAGGAATTGCAGCTCAGGATAAAATAACGTTTAACTATGAGAATGCAAAACGTATAGAAAGGGATTATATGAAAGGGGCTGCAGTCTATGCTACTCAAATTTTAAAATTTGTAGATGTATATGCTAATAATGCTATTTTCAGAACTTACAAAATTGAACATACTACTGATGATTCCGGATATGAAAGGGTTCTTAATATTAAGGAAGTCAATGCTCAACAAGAAGAATCAAATCCGGTAGTTTTTAAATATGATACTACACCTACTACAACTACAAGAAAGGTAAAAGAATATACTAATAACTTAAATTTTAGTAAAGCAGATTTAGCAGGTGATTTTGATGGCGATGGTCAATTGGATTTTGTTGCTGATAATAAGGTTTTTACAAAATTGTTTCAGGAGAATACAGGAAATACCCCAATTGATTTACCTGTATGGATTCGTTACAAATTTGCTGCCACTACACTCACTGATAATAAACTAAACCAATTCCAGTCGATTGTTTATATTAATGAAACTTTGACCACAATAGAGTTTAAAACGTATAATTTATCTGGGAATGGAGTCGTCTTGAGCCACAATAAGACAATAGATTTTAATAATACGATGATTATTGATCCAGATTCAGATTCATATTGTAGTAGTATTGCAAATCTTTTAAAATTTAATGATTACTTTGAAGGAGATTTTAATGGAGATGGTGTAAGTGAATTTTTAATAGATAGTAATAGAGACCAAAGAATTATTACTTATCCTTATGTAATATATGATAATAACGGATATCCGATAGACGAATATTGTACTGAGTATTATTCATATGAAGGGAATGATTTTCATTTAATGGATCTTAATCCAAATGCATCTACAGTTTTAGGGCAGAAAGGCTTTGTTAAATTAGAAAATAGTTCTGTTTTATTAGGAGATAAAAAATATATAGCAGATTTTAATTCTGATGGGAAGGCTGATATATTGATAGTTAATTACGATAAAACTTATAAAATAGTTAGTTTTAAACAACTAACAGTAAGCCCATGGGTTGAATTAGAAATAATCGGTTCAGGAATTTTAGATAAGTATTCAGATACAAAACAACCTCTTTTAGGAGATTATAACGGAGATGGTAAAACGGATATAATGTTACCGGACTCTGAGGGTGGATCAGGACAAACTTTATGGCATATTTATTACAGCAATCCAAAACCGACCGGAGGAGAATTTTTTGTAAAAGAATCACACAATATTGTAGAGTATTGGCCTAATACAGGAACTCACTACAATTCACAAACCCACTTTAGTAGTTATTATGCCATTGATATTAACAAAGATGGTAAATCAGATATTGTAAGGGTGTGGAGAAGGTATTATAAACCAGGTTGGACAATTAACGACCATAATACAGAATGGTGGGTAAAGGGATATACCAATAATATAGGGAATATAGCCAGTGCCACTGCATTTCCTATGACTTATGATTCGAAGAATGATAATATTTTACCAATATTTGGCCCATCGGGTTTTTTTTCCGATTCTCCTGATATTCCGATTCCATTAGTTTCGAATTACAGATACAATGGAGCTAATACCGATCTTGTCATTGTTCGGGGGCATCATAATAAAATCGAATATTACCAGTTCAATAAGGATTTTGATTCTGATAATAGATTAAAAACCGTAACAGAGGCCAATGGAAAGATTATCCAGACCATTGAGTACAAGCCTATGATGGCACCTGAGGGTGGCACTATATTAGGTAATGGTAGTACTGATTTTTATTCTTCCGCAGATGTTGTAAACTATCCCAATATTGAGATTGTCAGAAACCCATCAAGTTATTTAGTTTCTAAACTAACTGCTGCCATCAATGGTGTTTCCAAATACCAGGATTTTAGGTACCGTGGCTATGTGTCCAATTTTAATTACGGGACAGTCGGCTTTACCCGAACTACAAGAAGCAGCTGGTATTTATCGGAATCGGATACCAAAATCTGGACAACGCAGCACAATGATGTCAATCTTAGGGGAGCCAATACCATAACGTGGTCAAGTACAAACGGGGCTACGGTTTTTGATGCAGTACCTTCTGATTTATTGAGCACTAAAACAAATGTTTTTAGTGGTTATAGAAGATACGAAGGGGTTGGTAGTTCGTATAGTCAGATTGAAAATGTTATGACCATTACAACACCTGTAACCGTGGGGCAGACCTATAAAGCAGGCACCTCTATAACTGCTTTATCTGGTATAGGGCAGGATATAGCAGTCAATTATCAGGCGCCTGTCATTATTTTAAAACCCGGATTTCATGTCAGTGCTGCAGACAACACCAAATTTCAAGCAACTCCTGCTGCTGCTCAGGGTGGTAGCAATGCCCCGGTTTCCAACAATAGTGTTTTCAATGTTTTATTGACCAAACAGACCACAACAGACCATTTGTCAGGCATAAAAAATGAAACTGTTTTCAGTTACGACGGAGCTTCTGAAAGTGCAAGTTATTATGGCTTGGAAACCAGAACGGTTACCAAAAAGTACAGCGGTTCAACCTTGCAGGGTACTACAACAGTTGATACACAATATGAAAATAATCCATCAGGAACCGGAAGTTCGTATTATATAGGAAGACCTAAAAAAGTAAATACTTCGACCAGTATTCATACAGGAGATACCCGAACGTCTGAAGAAGCGTATACCTACACAGGAACAAACCTGAGCCGTACAGAAAAAAAAGGACATAATAATTATGCCATTGTAGAGGACATGACTTATGATGCCGTGGGAAATCTGCTGACCAAAACGGTCTCTGCACCCAATGCCTTGCCGGCACCTACAGCACGAAAAATAACAGACGAGTACGATGCCACCAAACGTTTTGTGATCAAAAAAACAGATCACCAGAACTTTATAACAACTTTTGTTTACAATACACTGGGGCAGGTAACACAATCAACAAGCCCTTTGGGCGTAGTAAGCGATTATACTTTTGATAATTGGGGAAAACTGACCAAAACCAAAACCACCGGAGCATCTGCGGTACCATTGGAAACCACTATTACCTATGCCAAATTATCCGATGGAGGTTACACCACTACAAGCCAGAATACAGTAGGCGATAATGCCAAAAGCATCACACAATACGATGTATTGGGAAGAGCGGTTATCACCACAACAAAAGGGTTAGCAGTCAATTCGACAATCTCAAAACAAGTAGTTTATGATGGACTGGGAAGAAAGACGAAAGAAAGCGAACCTTATTTTTCATCCCCAAGCCGATGGGTAGCATATGAATACGATTACCTGATGCGTCCGACCAAAATAACACAGCCAACAGGCAGGATCCAGACCTTATCGTATTCAGGGCTGACTACCACAAGCGTTGATGACGGAAAAACCACAACCGCAACAGTGGATGCACTGGGTAATAAAACCCAGACCACAGATCCGGGCGGTACCATCAGTTTTATCTATTATGCCAATGGACAATTAAAAGAATCTAATTATGGCGGGCATAAAGTAAACATCACTATCGATGGCTGGGGCAATAAAACCGCCATGACCGATCCCAATGCAGGTACCTATACCTATAGTTATGATGCCTTTGGACAGTTAACTGCAGAAACCACTCCCAAAGGAAGAACCGATACCACCTATGATGAGTTCGGAAAGGTAACCAAAAGAAAAGTATCAGGAGACGGAGCCGATATCGAGACCGATTATGTCTATAACTCTTTTGCTCAGCTGACAAGTGAGGTCAGCAAAAATAGTCTGGGAGGAAACATAGACAGTTTTGGCTATACCTATGATGAATTCCATAGGCCTGTAACCAACACAGAGACCAATGCCGCTTTTACACAAACCAAAACCATAACTTACGATAGTTATGGAAGACCCGTCAAGGCAACAAACGCTACACAGGATCTCACGTCCGGGTTAAGCGAATCGGTCATCACAAAAAACAGTTACAATGCCTACAACGGGATCATGGACAAGCTGACAGATGCCAATGATACTGTTTTATGGCAGCTTAATACAGCAAATGAAAAAATGCAGCCGCTAACCGAAAACCTGGGTAACGGAGTGGCCATAACAAGCACGTATGATGCTCATGGGTATTACACTTCCCAGAAGCACACTAAAAACAGTATTAATATTATAAACAATACCTATAGCTTCAATGCGATAAAAGCAACCCTGAGCAATCGCCAGAATGTGGCTTTGGGAACCAATGAGACTTTTACCTATGATGCTCTGGACCGACTCACCAACTGGACCAACCCTTTAACAGGTATTGTCGATTCGAATGCGTATGATGACAGAGGAAGGATTACCACTAACAACAAACTCGGTACGGTAACCTACAACGGTAATTTCAATACCGGAATTTACCAGAAGAAGGAAATAGAGCTGACAACAGAGGGAGCGGCCTATTACAACGAGCTGCCTAAACAATTGGTAACCTATAATATGTTTAAAAGCCCGATATCGATCAACGAAAGCGATAAAGGCAGTACAGCATTTTCCTACAATTCACATCTGTCAAGACAGACCATGAAATTTGGTTACCAGATTCCATCTCCCGGGGCAGAGGGTATCTATACCAAAACCAAGAATTATACGGATGACGGTACAGTAGAAATTATAAGAACTCCTACAGAAGTTACCATACGTACCTATGTAGGAGGTGATGCATACGGAGCACCTTTGTATATCGAGAAAACAAAAACGATCGCTACAGGTGCCATTACAGACAAAAAATATTATCTTCACAGGGATTATCTGGGAAGCATTATTGCCATTTCAGATAACGCAGGAATAGCGGTAGAAAGACGACAGTTTGATGCCTGGGGAAATCTAACCAAATTGCAGAAAAACGGTGTTGCGATTACCCTGCCTGCAAACGGTACAGGAGCAGCACTGATGATGCTCGACCGTGATTATACCAGCCACGAACATCTGGCAGAAGTAGGACTGATCCACATGAATGGCCGTTTGTACGACCCTGTTTTACGTTCTTTTTTAATGCCGGACAACTTTATACAGCAGCCGGAGAATACCCAGAATTACAACAGGTATGCATATGTGTTGAATAACCCGTTGATGTATACGGATCCTAGCGGGGAAATTGCTTTTTTAGCTGCAGTAGGAATTGGGGCAGCAATAGCGGCATTTACCTATACAATGACAGCACTATTGGCAGATGTACCTTTTAGTGTAGGCGGTTTGGCAAAAGCAACTTTTATTGGGGCGGCAAGTGCTGCAGTGACATTTGGGATTGGTAGTGCAGCGAATTCTATGTTTACAAATTGGGTTAGTTGTGGCTGGCAGCAAGTAGCAAGAGGTGCTTTTCAGGCAATTGCTCATGGTACTTTTCAAGGGGCTATGACAGGTATTGCAGGTGGTAAGTTTTGGAGTGGCTTTGCGGCTGGGGCATTGAGTAGTGTGGCTAGCAGTCTTTTTAGTTGGGATGGTAATACTTTAGATGATACTACATTAGGATGGGGCAATAGTTTCAGGAGTTCAGGAGCAGGTATGATTGCTTTTGGAACAGTTTCTGGTGGCGCAGGAGCTGCTTTAACTGGTGGAAACTTTTGGCAGGGAGCTGTTACAGGATTGGTGATTTCTGGATTGAATCATTTTGCTCATAAAATACAGGAGAACAAATCTTTTAGAGAACAACTAGAAGCGAAAGGAATAGATCCTGATGGTAAGTTTAGATTTAAAGACAAAAATTTTTGGGATATCATAAATGCTGTAAAAGAATTGAAAACTTTAGCTATTAATGTTGATAGCGAGGTATTGGTAAATTATGAATTTAGAGAAGCAATAGTGTCAAATAATGGAACTCAAGCGTACGGAGAATCAACGATAATGGAAGATAATAGTTGGTTAGTATCACTGTCGAAGTCTGCAATAAAAACTAATTTAGATTTTGTTTATACAATTGGAGAAGAGTTTACGCATATATTGAATATGAAGAATATGACTTATACTAGCTTTCACTCAATGACGGATGCCCAAAGATACCAAGAAGAACTTAATACTAAGATAATGTTTAATAAATTTTATGGAGATCCTAATGCTCAATCAAGTATAAATTATTATCAAAACTTATTAAAAGAATAGCTATGAAACTGAAATTCTTATCAATTGTATTGTTTTTTTTTAGTATGAATTATGCTCAAAGTATTGAGTACAAAATTTTAAATTCAAAGTTAGATGAAAATAAAAAAATAATTTTAGAAATCGTTTTGAGTAATAAAACAAATGTAAATTATGTGATTAATAAAAACTTTACCTTTGAGAACAAGGCTCCAGACTTTTCTTCTGACTCTTATACAAAAATTAATATATTTAAAAATGACTCCGTTGAAACACCAATAGCGGAAGTTAAATTTGAAAAATTAACAGAAGGAAACAAGAACATAAAAAAGTATGATGTTTTTTTTATTAAAAGCAATACAAGTGAAACTATTAGTTTTTGTTTAGACGATTTCTTAACAGAGGGAGAAAAAATAGGACTAAAAATGAAAATGATTTCAAATAGTGATTTAAGTATTAGTTTAAATTTATATCAATCAGGTTTTTTAAACATCAAGAAAAAGAAGATTCTTGCAAAAATGCGTAAAGAAAATTATATGATTTTTAGAGGACAAATAAATACTAATAAAGTTCCTTTGAACTAAAATAAATTTGATTATAAATAAGATAATAATCATGCTCTTCGAAGATTCACCGGCTGGCGTAAGCAGAATTAAGTAAAGGCTAGCGCGATGCCTCAGGCTCGTGCCTACAAAGAAATCGGGCCAAGCTGCAAAAAAATGATGTTTTGAATCCGATTGCTCGGATATGCTCCGCCCCCGCTCCCCGAAGTGTTCTTTTGAAAAGCTGCGCAAATGTCTCTGACTTTGCCTTTACTTTGGATTAGTTTAAAAAAGAGTAAATTTATTCAAAGGAAAGCAGAGGTGAACTATCGACTTTGCGGATTTTTAAAAGTTCTTGAAAGCTGTAAAATATGATAAAAGTCTCCCGACTTTTTCCGTGAATGTCTTGATAATTGTATTTGTTTCAAGGGTTATCGGTGAGTATGCAACTGCCAAAAAAGGTTTGAGTGCTATATAGGAACGGGTACGAAGTCGGGAGACTTCGCATAGCAGGGTGTTACTTTTGGTATGGGAAGAGCTATTGAGGCAGGAGTGCCATACAATACTATGAAATATCTACTGAATGCTTTCAAATCATTTTCAGAAGCATATGTAGTTCCAGTGCTGGAAGATAGTTGGACAAAATTTAATTCTCCTAAAAATCAATTGAAACTTTAGTTATGACCGAAATATTTAAATTAATCCCTTTACTTTTCGTATCAATTTTATTGTTTTTTGGATCAACATTTTTTTTAAAAAAAGATAAAGATTCTAAAAACAGTACATCTATGTCTGAATTTGGTAAATTAATGGCTATAAGAACAAAATATGTCAGAATATTTTCAATAATATTATTTGTAATGATGTTATTAAAGATCATCTATATTTTATTTTCTAATATGTGATTTAGTTTTGAATCTCCTCTGCTACCGCACGAATCCTTTCGTTTGGAGGTATTGACAATGCTGCTATTTAAAACAGAAATTTTTTCCTTGTACTGAAATAAGTATTCGCGAGATTTACCCGCTCCGAAGTCTCATGACTTTGCGATTTTTTAAAAGCTCTTGAAAGCCATAAAATATGATAAAAGTCTCCTGACTTTTTCCGTGAATGTCTTGATAATTGTATTTGTTTCAAGGGTTATCAGTGAGTATGCAACTGCCAAAAAAGGTTTGAGTGGCATATGGTAACGGGTACGAAGTCGGGTGACTTCGCACAGCAGGGGATATCGTAGAAACCAATGGGAAAGTGAGTTTTAAAGATAGAAAAGTATTAAAATTTGATGTAAAAAATACATTGACGAAAGTGGATTGTAAGGAATAAAAAGTTTATTAAAATATAGTAATAAAAAAAACGTCCGAATATTTTCGGACGTTTTTGCGTTTATATAAGTAGTATTTTAGTTTTTCTCAATCCATTTTCTGGCATTCACAAAAGCTTCATGCCAAGGCGAAACCTCGTCATTTCTGTCTTTTGGATAATGCGCCCAGTTCCATTGGAAAGTCGAACGCTCAATATGAGGCATCATTACTAAATGTCTTCCGGTTTTGTCACATAGCATTGCCGTGTTGTAGTCAGAACCATTAGGGTTTGCAGGATAACCTTCGTAAGCATATTTAGAAACAATGTTGTATTGATCTTCTGCATAAGGTAATTTAAATTTACCTTCTCCGTGAGAAACCCAAACTCCCAAAGTACTTCCTGCCAAAGTTGATAACATAACCGAATTGTTTTCCTGAACCGTTACCGATGTAAAGATACTTTCGTGTTTCTGGCTATCATTATGGTGCATTTTTCCGTGAATTTCATGTTCCGGATTAATCAATTCTAATTCCATTAACAACTGACATCCATTACAAATTCCAACAGAAAGTGTGTCTTTTCTGGCAAAGAAATTCTTTAAAGCATTGTTGGCTTTTTCATTGTATTTAAAAGCTCCGGCCCATCCTTTTGCAGAACCTAAAACATCTGAGTTAGAGAATCCTCCAACAGCACCAATAAACTGAATGTCTTCAAGCGTTTCACGTCCAGAAATTAAATCGGTCATGTGAACGTCTTTTACATCAAAACCTGCTAAGTACATAGCATTTGCCATTTCACGCTCAGAATTACTTCCTTTTTCACGGATAATAGCTGCTTTTGGTCTTGGTTTAGAATTGTCGATTACAGGTGCTTTTCCTGTAAAGTGTGCAGGGAAAGTATAATTTAAAACCTGATTTTTATAGTTTTCAAAACGTGCCTGAGCTCTTCCGTTTTTAGATTGTTTTTGATCTAATAAATAAGAAGTTTCGAACCAAATATCTCTATAAGCTTTTATGTCTAAAGTCCAAAGTCCAAGGTCTAAAGTCTCAGTAGTTGTCGCTTTCCCTAATTTGAAAAATTCGATATTATTAGCATTCAATTTAGCTTCAACAGCGGCATCAGATTTAGCCTGGAAAACAATTCCGATGTTTTCAGCGAAAAGGATTTTCAATAGGTCTTTTTCTGCGAAAGCGCTGAAATCAATTTTAGCTCCCAAATTCACATCTGCAAAGCACAATTCTAATAAAGTAGTAATTAAACCACCGCTTCCAATATCGTGACCGGCTAAAATTTGGCTTTCGCCGATTAATTCCTGGATGGTATTAAAAGCATTTTTGAAAAAAGAAGCGTCTTTAATAGTAGAAGTTTCGTTTCCGATGGTGTTTCTAATTTGTGCAAAAGAAGAACCTCCTAATTTGAAATCATCCTGAGACAAATTGATATAATAAATAGAATCTCCGTTTTTCTGTAAAACCGGTTCAACTACTTTTCTAATATCTGTACAGTTTCCTCCAGCCGAAATAATAACCGTTCCAGGTGCGATTACTTCGTCATTTGGATATTTTTGTTTCATCGAAAGTGAATCTTTTCCTGTCGGAATATTGATTCCCAATTCAATTGCAAATTCCGAACAACCTTCAACTGCAGCGTACAAACGAGCGTCTTCACCTTCGTTTTTACAAGCCCACATCCAGTTTGCAGATAATGAAATTCCTTTTAAACCATCTTTAATTGGAGCCCAAACAATGTTTGATAACGATTCTGCAATAGCATTTCTAGATCCTGCAACGGGATCAATTAAAGCAGCAATAGGAGCGTGGCCGATAGAAGTTGCAATTCCTTCTTTACCTAAATAATCCAGAGCCATAACTCCGACATTATTCAAAGGCAATTGTAAAGGTCCTGCATTTTGCTGTTTCGCTACTTTTCCACCTACGCAACGGTCAACTTTATTGGTCAACCAGTCTTTTGAAGCAACAGCTTCTAAACGTAAAACATCTTTTAAATAGGTTTCAAAATCTCCTGCATTGTACCCAACAGCAGCATATTTTCTATCGATAGTTTTGTCTGTCATAACCGTTTTTGGAGAGCTTCCGAAGAAATCTTCTAAAGCATAATCCATCGGTTTTGATCCATTTGATTGAGATTGGAAAGTAAAACGGTGATCTCCCGTTACATCTCCAACCTGATACATTGGTGAACGCTCTCTGTCGGCAATTCTTTGTAAGGTATCGATATCTTTTTGACCAATAACCAATCCCATTCTTTCCTGAGATTCGTTACCGATAATTTCTTTTGCTGAAAGTGTTGGATCTCCAACAGGTAATTTATCCAAATCGATTAAACCTCCAGTTTCTTCCACCAATTCCGAAAGACAGTTTAAGTGCCCACCAGCTCCGTGATCGTGAATAGAAACAATAGGATTATTATCGCTTTCTACCAAACCACGAATGGCATTTGCAGCACGTTTTTGCATTTCAGGATTAGAACGTTGAATCGCATTTAACTCAATTCCTGAACCGAAAGCTCCTGTATCTGCAGATGAAACCGCAGCACCACCCATTCCGATTCTATAATTTTCTCCTCCAAGAATGACGATTTTATCGCCTTCTTGTGGTTTGTGTTTTATTGCCTGATTTAATTTTCCGTAACCAATTCCGCCCGCCTGCATAATTACTTTATCGTAACCAATTTTACGGTCGTTTTCTGAATGTTCGAAAGTTAAAACAGAACCTGTAATAAGCGGTTGTCCAAATTTATTTCCAAAATCTGAAGCTCCGTTTGAAGCTTTGATCAAAATATCCATTGGTGTTTGATACAGCCATTTTCTTTCTTCAACAGCATTTTCCCACGGTCTGTCATCCTGAGCGGAGTCGAAGGACTTTAAACGAGAATATGAAGTCATGTAAACAGCAGTCCCTGCCAATGGTAACGAACCTTGCCCTCCAGCTAAACGGTCACGAATTTCTCCTCCAGATCCTGTTGCAGCTCCGTTAAAAGGCTCAACTGTTGTTGGAAAATTGTGTGTTTCTGCTTTTAAAGATAAAACAGAATCAAATTCTTTTATTTCGTAAAAATCAGGCTTGTCTGCCGATTTTGGTGCAAATTGCTGCACTTTTGGTCCTTTTACAAAAGCAACGTTGTCTTTGTAAGCAGACACAATATCATTAGGATTTTCCTGAGATGTTTTTTTGATTAATTTGAAAAGAGAAGTTTCTTTTTCTTCACCATCGATAACAAAAGTTCCGTTGAAAATTTTGTGACGACAGTGCTCTGAATTCGCTTGAGAGAAAGCAAAAATTTCAGAGTCAGTTAACTTTCTTCCTAATTTAGTTGCAAGATTATTCAAGTAATCTACTTCTTCTTCGCTTAAAGCTAAACCTTCAACTTTATTGTAAGTAGCAATATCTTCAATCTCCAGAATTGGTTCCGGCTGAATGTTGATAGTGAAAATTTCCTGATCTAATTCGTTGAATTTCTGAAAAAGCATCGGGTCAAAATCAGTGAAATCTTCCGTTGCCGGATGAAATTCTTCAATTCTGATAATGCCCGGAACACCCATATTTTGAGTGATTTCTACAGCATTTGTACTCCAGGGTGTAATCATAGTGGCACGTGGACCAACAAAAAATCCTGTCAATGCAGATTTTTCGATCTTGTTTGCGTCGGCAAAAAGCCAGTTTAATTTTGAAATGTCTTGAGCTGAAATTTCGTTTTGCGTTTGTACGGCAAAAACAGTTTTGCTTTGGTTTTCAAAGAAATGGATCATTTGTGTAGTTTGTTGTATTGAGGTGCAAATTTAGTCAATTCAACTCAAAAAAAAAAGCGACAATTTTGCCGCTTTTTAATTCTGTATCGTTGTAATTTTTATTAATTGATTATTATTTTTTTAGTCAGTGTTTTTGAATCTTTAGTTATTTTAATAAGATAGGTGCCTTTTGAAAAACTTTGAACTTCAACTGTTTTAGTGTTAGTGTTTTGTCTTTCAAAAACTTTTTGCCCTAATAAAGAATAAATAGCTATTGAAAAAGACTCATCGCTATCATCTTTAAAATTAATTGTGAATTGGTGTGTTACCGGATTTGGATAAATTGAAAATTCAGCTGTATTAAACTCTTCATTTGACAATGTCACGGCATGACTTCCAAGTCCTGAACAAGTATCTTTAGCATAAACATCCCATTCTCCACTTTTGTTAAAAGTAGTATTTGGTCCCGTTACATTCGGTTTTCTTCTTAATGTTTCATCTATCGCAAAATTAGGAGCTCCTCCATCAAAAGTTCCGATAATGTCAATCAAAACATTATTTTTAAACAATCCTATTGGATCATTTCCATTATACTGAATATCAGTACTGTTGCTCGATAAATTAGCACTAGCTGGATTATAACAGGTTGTCGCTGCTAAACTATAAGCAATTACATAAGAAGCACCATCATTAATTGTTCCGGTTAGAGCTAATCCCGGTCCCCATGCTCCGGCACCATTTGATTGTTTTTTAATTGAATAGCCTGATAAATTTATTGCTGAGCCAGTAAAATTTGATATTTCTAATATTTTGTTGTTTCCGCTGCCTTCTACATATTCTGAAAAGAAAATTTCTGAACCTATAGTTCCTCCTCCTGTTGAGGCTGCTGTAACTCCGTTTACAGTTGAACTTGGAACTGATATGTTATTAGAAGCGTCTCTGGCAACTACATAAAAATTATAAGATGTAGAAGGGGTAAGTCCTGTAATTGTAGTACTAAGTCCGGTGTCATTTTGTTTAAAAACCGAATTAACATATACAGCATATCCAGTAACAGCTACGTTATCTGTCGCAGCCGACCATGTTAAATTAACAGAGTTAGAGGTACTTGAAACTACTGTTAAATTTGAAGGAGCTGTTGGAACAGTTGTATCATCTGCTTCAGTAGTCCAGACAGCAGCAACATATTCGGGATGATCAATATAAGGATTACGATTGTTCTGGCGTGCATAAATGGCATTATTACGTGCTATTTCGCGTGCACTTACCGGATCCTGATTGTGCCACGCAATAAGCTGACTTAAAAAAGCAGAAGTAAAAACCTTGTTCGAAGTTCCGTTAAACATTGGGTATGAATAACCCGAGACAGTGTTCTCGTAACGTGTTGCAAAATAAAAATACATTCGGGCAATATCACCTTTAAACTCATCTATTGGTTCAAAAACGAGTCCTGAATAACCCGCAGTTGTACTTACTCCTAATCTACTTTCATTAAGACTCTTTTCTGATGCCTGAACTACGACTGAATGGGGGTAATTAGATCTCATTCCGTTTACTTTTCCGTCAGTCGGAGTTATAAAATGAGCATCAGAAACCATTGGTGCTTTTTCATCAAATACAGATTGCGGAATAATATGTTCTCTGTTATAGCAATCTCCTTCATTTGAATATCCAGCTGATCCGCATCTTTGTGTGGCACCTGCGCTGTAATTATAAGGATCATTTCCGTTAGGATTTTCAGAATACATATCTAGTATTGATCCGTCATTTTCATAAAAATTATCAATGTCAGATGTTTGATAAGTAATGTATAAACCGGCATAGCCGTTATCAGTGTGATCTTTAATAATATTGTACAGTTGGGTTTTTAGGGTATACCCTGTTCCTGTAGCTGTGGAATAATAATTGGCTGGTGCCTGAGCAGAGCAAAAAATAGTATAAAGTGTAAAAAATAGAATGTAAAATTTTTTCATAAACAGATGTAGTTTGATGGATACAATTAAAATAAATAGTAATAATTCGGTCCAAAATTAGTTGATCAAATCTACGACAATGTTATGAAATCATTAATAAAAGCATTTTTTGTTATATATTTTCTTTTAAAACCCTTGGCTAAATTTACGGCTGCTTTGGAAAATCCTTATTCTGATAGGCACCTAAATCAGGTGGAGAAGTTCTGGCACTTCCAATAATATCCAACGGAATTATATACGCCTGATTCCCTTTCGCGAAAGCGGCAGAAGTATTATCTATGTTAAGCTTATTCAGGTTTAGATTAAAAAACTTTGGGTTTTCGTTCAAAATAATAGCGTTATAATGAGCGGTATCTGTGCCGAATTGATAGTCAGGGTTTGATGTGCTGCCGAATTTCAGTAAACAGTTATTTAACTGAAAAACAAAAGTTGTAGTAGCATTTTTGTCTAAATTGAATTCGTTAGTATTTGAACCGTAAATGATACAATTATTAAAAGTAGCCTGAGTCAGCGGATTAGCTTCAGGAGTTGCTCCGTCAAGTTTGTTACTCAAATTAACAGCAAATTGTAGCCCGCCGGACCAGGTGTTGTTAAATGTACAGTGGGTAAATTTATAATCGCCTCCATAAACGCATGATAAAGCTGCTAAACCTGCATAATTAATAACGATGTTCTCTCCATTGATTTTAGCATTTTGAGCCAGAATTCCGTAATTGGAACAATCGTAAATCTGTGTGTTTTTAATCTGAAAAGTGCTGGCATCCTGATTTCGTATATCCAGACCAATTTTTGCATTTTTTAAAGTGAGGTGATTTATGAAATGATTCGTACTTCCATCAGCAAAAATAATTGAATTCCATTGTCCCGGAACATCAGAATATTCAGGTTCTAAACGATCTCCTTCAAAAATCACTTCATTCTCTAAGTTTTTGGTAGTTGAAACATTTCCATTAATCTGAAGTGAAGCTTTGTTACTTACAAATAGCCCTGAGTTATCGTGAAAATGTACTCTCGATCCGGCTTCAAAAGTCACCGTTTTGTTTTCGGGAACTCCTGCGTATCCGTAAATTACATACGGTTTATCATTTGTAAAAAGTAATTCATTTCCGTTTGTATCATCATTCTCATCGAGAAAAAAACCGTCTGCGTCTTTACCGTCAATCTGAATTTTTTCTTTGCTTCCGTCAGGATTTTGCTTTGGATATAAAAATACAGCGTCCTGAATCAGGGTTACCAAAGCGACCTTTTGGAGATTAGAGCCGCTGTCAAACTGAATTTCATCGGTATATAAAAAATCAACGGGATTAGCATCTGTAATATCTGCGGTTGTTTCAATGAAAATATACAAGCTGTCTTTGGCTAAAAGTGTAATATTGTTAAAAATCTTGCCGTTATTACCGTTCATTCCGTCAACGGTCATTCGGTATTTGGAGTTTAAACCGTTTTTTAGCTGAATGATTGGAATATTAATATCGTCTTTACCACGGTTGTAAACCTTTAAGTTATAAGTGCTCGATCCGATATTTTTAAAAACGGTATCTAAATAAACAGTGTCTTTTGAAAATTTTAAATCTCCGGAGCTGGCAACCGTATCAAAATCAGTCCGGCATGAACTGGCAATTAAAAGTATTCCGAAAATAAAGAGCACAAAATAATGACGCATTTGAATTGTTTTTCTGTAAAAATAACAAAAATCTTATAGGTTGAAAGCGGATTTTTAATTTTAGAATTGCTTTTTCTGATTTGTATCTTTTCTTTTCTTTAATTTTACGATTTTAAAGCTAATTTTAATGAATTATACAAAAGAGCAAATTTTAGCGTATTGCAATGAGTTTTCGAAAAACACCTTAATGGAAACGCTAAAAATAGAATATATAGATGCCGGAGAAGATTTTTTAACAGCCAAAATGCCTGTAAATTCTTCTGTTTATCAGCCAATGGGATTGTTACATGGAGGTGCTTCGGTTGCTTTGGCAGAAAGTGTAGGCAGTGCTGCATCGCATTTTTTTATCAATACAAAAGAACAGGAAGTACGCGGTATCGAAATTTCGGCAAACCATTTAAAAAGCATCCGTGAAGGAGTTGTTTTCGGAACAGCCCGTATAATTCATAAAGGGAGAAGCCTGCATCTTTGGGAAATTAAAATTACCGATGAATCCGGAAATTTGATTTCGCTTTGCAAATTGACGAATATGGTTTTAGAAAAAAAGAAAACTCAATAATAATATGAATGACTTTTTTTCTACTGTAAGAAAGCATCAAGCTCAAAACTTACCTTTCGTTATTTATTCAAAGCCTAATTCTAGTACTGTTTTTGCATTTTTGCAACAAAATGACAAGCTTTATAAAGTCTCAGATTATAGTCAAAAAGGTTTTGTTTTTGCTTCATTTGACGAAAAACAATTGATTTTAATTCCTGAAAAACAATCAAAAATTATAAGTGCGCAGCAAGTAGAGTTAAAATATAGTACTATTGAAAATGAAAATGAAGATGCTGATTTTGATTTGGAAGCTAAAAAGCAATATGAAGATTTAGTTTCAAAAGGAATAGAAGCAATTGAGAATGACGAATTCAAAAAAGTAGTTTTGTCCAGAAGCGAAATAGTTGATGTAGTCAATTTTGATTTCATTCTCGCTTTTCAAAGATTAATTGATTTGTATCCGGCTACTTTTTCTTACTGTTTTTTTCATCCAAAAATTGGACTTTGGATGGGAGCAACGCCGGAGCAGCTGCTGAAAGCAAACGGAAATGTTTTTGAAACAACTGCATTGGCAGGAACACAAAAAGCAAATTCTGAAACTGAAATTGTCTGGCAACAAAAAGAAAAAGACGAACAGCAATACGTGACCGATTTTATAGTAAAACGACTTCGGGAATTTGCAGCCTCGGTTGTGGTTTCAGAACCTTACAGTCTCAAAGCCGGATCAATCTGGCATATTAAAACAGATATTTCAGGAGTTTTGAATGAAAACTCTACTTTGAAAGAAGTAATTGATACGCTTCATCCAACGCCAGCGGTTTGTGGTTTGCCAAAGAAAAAAGCAAAAGCATTTATTTTAGAAAATGAAAATTACGACAGAACTTTTTATACCGGTTTTTTAGGAGAACTTAACAGCAGTTTTGCTAATAATAGTACAAGCTCTGATTTATTTGTAAATTTACGAAGTATGCAAATTGAGGGAAATAAAGCCATTCTTTATATGGGATGCGGTATTACCAAAGAAAGTATTCCTGAAAAAGAGTGGGAGGAAAGCGTCAATAAATCGATGACGATGAAAAGGGTTTTAAAAAAATAGTTTCAAGTTTAAAGTTTCAGGTTTCACGTTTTGTGAATAACTTGAAACGTGAAACCTGAAACAAAACAAACAAAAAATGAAATTAGATATATTAGCCTTTGGGGCGCATCCGGACGATGTAGAATTGGGTTGTGCGGGAACTATTTTAAAAGAAGTTTCCCTTGGGAAGAAAGTAGGTGTCATCGATTTGACCCGTGGGGAATTAGGTACGCGTGGAACAGCCGAAACGAGGGATCAGGAAGCAAAAGATGCTGCAAAGATTTTAGGGGTTGTAGTACGTGAAAATTTAGCGATGCGTGATGCTTTTTTTGTAAATGATGAAAAACATCAGCTGGAGGTTATAAAAATGATTCGAAAATATAAGCCCGAGATTGTTTTATGCAATGCTATTGATGACCGGCATATTGATCACGGAAAAGGAAGTAAATTAGTCTCAGATGCTTGTTTTTTGTCGGGATTGATGAAAATTGAAACTTCAGTAGATGGAGAAAAACAAGAAGCCTGGAGACCCAAAGTAGTGTACCATTATATTCAGTGGAAAAATATCGAACCTGATTTTGTAGTAGACATTACCGGTTTTGAGGAAAAGAAAGTAGAAGCAATTTTGGCGTATAAAACGCAGTTTTATGACCCGGATTCAAAAGAACCTGCAACACCTATTACAAGCAAAAATTTTTTGGAAAGCTTAAATTACAGAGCGCAGGACTTAGGAAGGCTGGTTGGTAAAGATTTTGCCGAAGGTTTTACGGTTGAAAGATGTTTGGCTGTCAATAGCTTAGAAGATTTGATATAAAAAAGGTGCATTTTTTTTAATTTTTTCTTTGTAGAAGTAAACCTTTGTTATATATTTGCACTCGCTAAGCAGAAATGCTGGTAAAATGGTGGTTGTAGCTCAGTTGGTTAGAGTAGCGGTTTGTGGTGCCGCGGGTCGCCGGTTCGAACCCGGTCAGCCACCCGGAAATTTAAAGCCTTGAAGAAATTCAAGGCTTTTTTTGTGGACTGAATTTATCGGTATTGTGATTCCGTTTTTTTTTTTTTTTTTTTTAAAGTAAATAAATCCTCTCCCAAATATATTGAGATTAGCTTAAGATGAAACCAAAACAGTGTTACAAAAAAAGACTGTCATTTTTGACAGTCTTTCGTTTTTATACTTTAACTAATAGTAAACATTCTTTTAATTCTGGTTTTTCGACTATAAAGTTTAATAACCATTCTTGTAGTTGTTCCATTTCGTAAGGTAACAGTGTTTTGATAGCTTTTTCTAATTCTTTGCAAAAAAGCACCGGGTCGAAACTTACTCTTTCAAGTATTGATTTCGTGTAATCAAACATCATTTTTGACATAATAAAATAAGATTTTTGGGGGTTATCTCTATTTTTAAACTCGAGCCAAATTTAAACAAATATCGTATATAAAATATCTTTTTAACTTATTTTTTTTAAAATATTAAGAACGAATACGTTTTCTTAATGAGTATAAAACAATATGGAATAATTCTAAATAACTCATTTAAACCTTTTTATGAGCTCTGAACATTTCTCTTTTTCCAGGAGGGCCTGCTAATTTTTCAACAGTAAATCCAACTTCAATCATGCTTCTTTTAACAACTCCTCTTGCTGCATAAGTGACCAAGACACCATTCGGTTTTAAGCTATTATACATTTTTTGAAAAATTTCGGTGCTCCATAACTCAGGCTGCACCCTATATCCAAAGGCGTCAAAATAAATCAAATCAAAAATTTCAAAATCGTCTATTTCGTCAAAAAATTGTTTTCTTTTGGTTAATGAAAAATTGGATGTGATTTCATTTTTTTGATTCCACTCGCATTCATGCATTTTTTTAAAGATATTTTCAAATGCCTCGGCTTCTAATTCTGATACATAATTCATGGCTAAGACTTCTTCCGAATTAACAGGGTAAGCTTCTACTCCTGTATAATCAATATTTTGCTGAGAATCATTTGCTTCAAGAAAAGTAATAAAAGCATTCAGACCTGTTCCGAAACCAATTTCAAAAATACTTACCGGTTTGCCTTCAAACAAATCAAATCCGTTTTTTATAAAAACATGTTTTGCTTCCTGAATGGCGCCGTGTTTTGAATGATAACATTCGTTCCATTCCTGTAAATGAATTGTAGTTGAGCCATCTAGTGTTTTGATAATTTCTCTTTTCATTAAATATTGAATTTTACTCTGCGATTTTAAAACTAAACATTGTGTTTTATGTCAAATTTAATCAAAACAAATGCGTAAAGCCTTAAAAAATCAAGGTTTTTTCATAAATTCTTTATAAAAACCAGTTAAAATTTTAAGTTTATTGTAAGATGAATAAATCGCAGTTAAGTGAGGTAATTAATGGTTTTTTGGCAAGGAATTTATATATTTTTACTTAATTTTGCATTCAATAAATTCTATTTTATATCATATCATCACTTTAAGAAATCTTCTTTGATGATAAAAATTACGTAAAACTAACATTATTATGAGTACAACTCAAGCAAGCAAAATTGAAATCAGAAAAGCCACTTCTTCTAAAATTAGTAGTGTAGACTTTGAAAACTTAAGCTTTGGTGCTGTATTTACAGACCATTTATTTGAATGTGATTTTAAAAATGGGGAATGGCAAACACCGGTCATTAAGCCTTATGCGCCTATTTTAATGGATCCGTCTTCTAAAGTCTTTCATTATGGTCAGGCAATTTTTGAAGGAATGAAAGCTTACAAAGATGACAATAATGATGTTTGGTTGTTTAGGCCTGATGAAAACTACAAACGTTTTAATAATTCAGCAGTTCGTATGGCAATGCCGGAAGTTCCTGAGTCTGTTTTTATGGATGGTTTGAATGAATTATTAAAAATTGATCAAGAATGGATTCAAAGAGGAAACGGAAGCAGTATGTATATTCGTCCTTTTATGATTGCAACAGGTCCAGGAGTTGTGGCTAATCCATCTGATGAATATAAATTTATGATTTTACTTTCTCCGGCACAATCTTATTATGCTGGCGAAGTAAAAGTAATTATTGCAGAACATTACAGTAGAGCTGCTAATGGTGGAATTGGAGCTGCAAAAGCAGCAGGAAATTACGCTGCACAGTTTTATCCAACAAACCTGGCTAACAAAGAAGGTTTCCAGCAGGTAATCTGGACAGATGATGCCACTCATACAAAACTGGAAGAGGCAGGTACAATGAATGTTTTCTTTAGAATTAATGATACATTATTGACAGCGCCAACAAGTGAAAGAATCTTGGATGGTATTACCAGAAAAAGTTTAATTGCTATGGCTGAAAAAGAAGGTTTGAATGTTGAAGTTCGTCCTGTAATTGTTTCAGAATTGGTAGAAGCTGCTAAAAATGGATCTTTAAAAGAAATTTTTGGTGCCGGTACTGCTGCGGTTGTAAGTGTTATCAAAGGGTTCTCTTATCAGGATGTTTATTATGAAATGGATCCGATTGAGAATTCGTATGCGTCTCTTTTAAAAGAAAAACTTACTAATCTTCAAAACAAACTTGCTGAAGATACTTTTGGCTGGACAGTTAAGGTTCAATAATTCATAAATTAGTTCGCGATACAAACCCGACAGGTTTTTAAAACCTGTCGGGTTTTCTATTTATAACAGTTTCGAAAAATCCGGTTTAAAATAATTTGGCCCTTTCATTACTTTTCCGTCTTCACGATAAATGGGTTGTCCGTCTTCGCCTAATTTACTCATGTTGCTGCGTTGGATTTCATCAAAAACGGCTTCGATTTTGTCCTGCAGTCCATGTTCAATAATGGTTCCGCATAATATGTACATCATATCGCCAAGGGCATCAGCGATTTCGACTAAATCATTGTTTTGTACAGCTTCAAGATATTCTTCGTTCTCTTCTTTCATTAAATTATAACGAAGATGTTTTTTGGTTTCGCCTAAATCGGCAACGGGAGTTTCGCTGTGGCCTATTTTAAAAGCAGTGTGAAATTCTTTTACTGCATCAATTTGTTTCTTCATTTTTTTATTGATTAAATGGAGTACCAAATTAGCAACTATTCATGTACAATTCTTTAAATTTGTCAAAAATAATTATCAACTATGTTTAGTCAGGGACAATTAATATTCGCAGTCTGTTTTTTTATCGCATTTGTAATCGTAATGATTTTTGCTTACCGAAAAGATTTAGCGCTGCACAAAATTTTTTACAAAGGAAATTATAAGGTCTTAATTACTTTTTTGCTTTTTATTCTGATTCTGTTTTTAATCAAATTCTTTTTTAAAAGATAAAAATGGAAATTTTATTTCTATATTTAAAGAATGTAAATTAAGAAATTAAAAATATACTTTAAACTTTTCAAAATCGTTTTGTTTTATGTTTCCTGATTAGGATTTGATTAAAAAGAAGCATTTTTATTCTTTTTGTTCTTCGTAAGACAGGTAATAAATTTATAACTTTACGACTCCAAAACAACCTACACAATGAAAATCCTAAAATACCTGTTTCTTTTATTAATACTAAGTTTTGTTGCTTTAACTGTTTTTGTAGCTACTCAAAAAGGTCTTTTTGCTGTTGAGAGAAGTAAGGTTGTTAATTCACCAAGGGCTGCAGTATATCACTATGTAAATGATTTTAGGAATTTTGAAGATTTTGAATCCTGGGCGGTTGAAGATCCAACGATAAAAATGTCATTTCCGGAAAAAACCGTAGGAAACGGAGCTTCATTTTCATGGGAAAACAGCGAAGGAAAAGGAGGCGGAATAACATTGCAGGCAAAAGACGGTGAAAGTATTCATCAAAAAATCAGTTTTGACGGAACTGATGCCGATGTTCATTGGATTTTTAAAGATACGCTTAACGGAAAAACAAAGGTTACCTGGAAGGCAAAAGGTGAAATGAGTTTTTTGTTTAAAATTTATACCGTTTTGAATGGAGGTTCTGATAAGATAATAGGAACTATGTATGAAAAAACCCTTGTCAATATTGATAAGAATCTGGATTACGAAACTAAAACCTATGCTGTAAAAGTAAACGGCATTGTAAAAAAAACAGAGAGTTTTTATATTAAACAGACTTTTACAAGCGAAATTCAAAAAGTAAATAAGAATGCCAGGATTGTTATTCCAAAATTGATGGAATTTGGTAAGACAAATAATTTGTATACAAACGGAAAGCCTTTTATCATTTATCATACTTATGATACAAAAACAAATTTGGCAAAAATTTCGATCTGTTTACCAATAAATAAAGAAATTTCGATAAGTGCAGGCAGTGATATTTTATCTGGAAAATTAAACAGTTTTGAAGCTGTAAAAACTACTTTAAAAGGAGATTATTCACATACTAATGAGGCTATCTCGAAAACTACTGCTTTTATAAATAATGAAAAAATTACACCAGATTTAAGCTGGTCACATCTTGAAATTTTAACTGCCGGTAAATTAGATGTTAAAAGTTCGTCTAAATTAGTAACTGAAATTTATTATCCGATCATTCCAAAGGTGAAACCGATTGTGGAGGAAGTTCCTCAGTACAAACCTGAAGCTGATCCGGCGGCTCAAAAAACTACAACCAATCCGGTAGTTAAAAAACCTGCAGCGACACCTCCCGCTAAAACAAATGCTACCGAAGAGGAAGATTCAGAGTTTTAAAAAAAATGAAAGGCTGATTAAACCTTTTCTAATAAGTTCATTCTAATAAACAAGATAGCTAAGAGACTTGACAAACGAGAAGGAATTTATAGCACAATTATTAAATCCTAAAACGCAAAATACAGCGTTTCAAGCACTCTTGTCAGAATATCAAAAACCTTTGTATTCTCATATTCGAAACATTGTTCTGAATCATGATGACGCTGATGATGTTTTGCAGAATACTTTTGTAAAAGTATTTCAATATTTAAAAAACTTTAAAGGCGAAAGTAAGCTTTTTTCATGGATGTACCGAATTGCAACCAATGAAGCATTGACTTTTTTGAGTCAGAAGGCTAAATTAAATGGTTTAACATCAGAAGCTTTACAAAACAAAACCATTGACAATTTAAGAGCTGATACTTATTTTGATGGTGATGAAATTCAAATAAAGCTTCAAAGAGCTATTGTTACATTGCCGGAAAAACAACAATTGGTTTTTAAAATGAAGTATTTTGAAGAATTGAAATACGAAGAAATCTCCGAAATTCTTGGAACGTCAGTGGGGGCATTGAAGGCTTCTTATCACCATGCGGTAAAAAAAATTGAATTATTTGTTACATCAAATTAAACCTTTTGTTATAAAACATATCTTATAGTCATTATGAAAGCATTTAAATTAGAAAACGAACCGAAAATTAAATCTGGATTTAAAACTCCGGATCATTATTTTGATGGTTTTTCGGCAAAGGTTTTACAGCAAATTAGTGAAAGAGAAGTGAAAGTAATTCCGATTTACAAACGTAAAGAGGTTATTGCGATGCTAGCGGCCGCAGTAGTTGTTGTTGCATTAATGATTCCTGTGGTGAATAGTTATAATAAAACAAAAGAGCTTGATGAGGCTACTTTAGAAACGTATTTGTCGTATCAGTCTAATATCAATCAATATGATTTGATTCGTGAATTAGATACTAAAGATATTGAGGAAATTAATAAAAATGTTGTGCTTGAACAAGAAACCCTTGAAGATGTTTTGTCTTCAAATCCAAATATTGAAAATTTAATTTCAGAATAATAAAAACAATAGAGATGAAAATTAAAAATATACTACCCATGATACTGTTTTTAGTTAGTTTTTCATTTTATGCACAAAGTGACAAAACTGATGAAAAGCGTGAAAAGATTAAAGCTTACAAAGTGTCTTTTTTAACTACAGAATTGGAACTTACGTCTAATGAAGCCGAGAAATTCTGGCCAATTTATAATGCTTTTGATGATAAGCAATATGAATTACGTCATGAAAAGATGAAAACCTATTTACGTAAACTGAATGATGATAATGTTAATTCGCTTTCGGAAAAAGAAGCTGCAACTTTATTATCACAAATTGAAAGCACTGATAAAGAATTGTATTTTTTAAAAGAAAAATACATGACTAATCTTAAGAAAGTACTTTCGGCAAAAAAAATATTAAAGCTTAAAAAATCTGAAGATGATTTTAATCGAAAATTATTGAAGCAATATAAAGAAAAAGCTAAGAACTAAGGAATAATATAGTCATTTGTAGTTATAGCAATACAAAAGACAAGTAATAACAACAGCGATAAGACCCCTATATAATAATACTTACTTTATTATTTAGGGGTTTTATTATGTGTTTTATTTAAAACGAAGTCTGATAACTTTGTTGTACCCGGCTGCAATTGCTGTATTTCTGTTAATAAAGCGAATCGTAAAGAGTTTTGAATCAGTAGATAATTGTGTCCAGTTTTCACCTCCATTTTGAGAATATTGAATTCCTTCAGAGCCAACACAGATAATTTCTTTTCCATTCCCTCCAGGAACATATTGTATGCATGATGCGTATCCAAAACCCATACCCTGACCTATTAATGTCCATGTTTTTCCGCCATCTGTTGTAAAAGCTTTATTGTCGGTTTTTTGGTTTGGAAGCTCGTAATCACCACCAGCAATAAACCCATGTTTGGAATCATAAAAATCAGCTGTAAAAATTCCTGTCATTGTTTTTCCCTGAACAATAGGAGTTTCAATTACTTTCCAGGTTTTGCCTTTGTCAGGAGAATAAAAAACTCGTGATTTTTTTCCTCCGGAAACCAGCCAGGTATCATCTCCTTTTATGACAATATTTGAATTGCTGGCCGCAAAAGCTGCTTCGCCTTTGGCATTTGTAGGCAATTTATCAGACAATACTTTTGTCCAGTTTTCTCCTCCATCACGGGTTATAATAACCGAAAAAGTATCTTCAGTTGGATCTCCAATAGCAATTCCTTCTTTATCATTCCAAAATTGCATACTGTCGTAAAATACCCTCTCGTTGACTTCTTTGTAAACTAATTTTACTTTTTGTGTTTTTTTAGAAACAGAATAAAGTAAAGCGGGATTTCCAACGCTTAATAAGAAAATATCTTTTGAAGTTTGAGCAATGCTTCTGAATTCTAATTTTAAGGTATCACGATAAATATGTTCCTCAAATTTCTCTTTTTTATCTAAATCATAATATCCAAAACGAGAATTATCAGCGCCGTACCAAACTTTATTTTTATCGATTGAAATAGCTCTAATACTAATTTTGTCCTGAAACAAAGTGTCTGTTTGCATTGACGTGAAACCACCGTAGAAAGTTTTTTTGTTGCTGTCATTTAATGGTTTAAAAGATAAAAATAAAATGAAAACACCACAAAATAATATTCCTTTTTTCATATAGGCTAAGATTTAGTTGTTGCTAAAATACAATTATTTACAACATGTAAAATATATTTTGTTTTTTTTCTGGCACAGTAATTGGATACCTCAGAATATTAATCTTAATATGATTTGCCATGAAAACCAAAATACTTTTTTTAGCGTTAGTAGCTATAGGTTTAAGTTCTTGTGCTGTACAAAGCCAGACTACTGTTTATGCAAAAAACTCAGATATAAGTGATAATTTAGATTTAAGGGCCGTTGCTTCTATTTTTGGAGAATCAGCTAATCTTCAGGATTTTGAAAGACGATTAAATGATCCAAAATATCAGATTTCAAACCTTGATTTGAATAATGATGACCAGGTTGATTACTTGCGTGTTATTGAAACTGTTGAAGACAGAACTCACGTAGTGATTATTCAGTCAGTTCTTGATCGTGATGTTTATCAGGATATTGCAACCATTGATATAGAAAGGGATAATTATAATAAAGTAAGTGTGCAGGTTGTTGGTAATAGTTATTTATATGGGGCGAATTATATTTATGAGCCGGTTTATAATGTAACGCCTGGGATTTATGCATCATTTTGGGTTACGAACTACAGACCATATTATTCTACATGGGCTTGGAATTTTTACCCAACTTATTATGTTGCCTGGAGACCTTTTCCAATTTACAGATATAGAAGTAACATCAATATTTGTATCAATGTGAATAATCGTTACAATTATGTGAATCACAGAAGAAGTTACAGAGCACCGGTGTTATATGAAACCAGACGTTGTTATGGGTACGAAAGACAATATCCTAATCGCAGTTTTTCGCAAAGACATTCGAATGTAAACAACCGATATGACTTGGAGCAAAGACGTGTAGCAAGCAGAGAGTATAGTAGAAATCAGAATGTTTACAATAATAACAGATCAAATTCGGGAAGATTTTCTAATTCAGAGAATAGAAACTCAAACAGAAATTATGCTGAGAACAAAAAAACATCTGACAGAACTTTTAATTCAAACAGGAATGTTTCAGGCAGAGATAATAATCCTGTAAGAGTTGAAAATACTCCAAGATATGAATCCAGAGGAAATTCTAATGAGGATAGAAATAGGTCTGACAGAAATAATAATTCAAACAGAGTTACTTCCGGAAGAGATAATTCATCAACAGGAAATAATAATACTGTAAGAGTTGAAAATACTCCAAAATATGAATCCAGAGGAAATTCTAATGAGGATAGAATGAATAACAACAGATCGGTTTCATCTCAGAGAACTGAATCTCCAAGAGCAGAGTCTTCAAGAAATTATGCCCAAAACAGATCGGCTTCTGAAAATAGATCAAGTTCAGCAAGACAGCAAAATACGCAGCGTTCAGAATCTCCAAGAATGAATCAGGAATCCAGAGGAGGCGGGCAGTCACAAAGAGAAAATGCTTCAGGAACCAGAGGAGGCGGAAGAAGAGGTTAGTCTTAAAAAACAAATTTTTAAATTAAAACTAAAAGCACAATATAGCTATTGTGCTTTTTTTTATCTTTCTTACTTATAATTGGCGCTAATTTGTTTTAAAACAGTAAATTTGCAACCGTCTTTTATAAAAATATACATGAGCGCAGCGCATAAAAACTTACACAGTAAGTTGTCTATTGGGGGGTTATTGATTACATTAGGAATTATTTATGGAGATATTGGTACTTCTCCATTATATGTAATGAAAGCTATACTTGGTGGTCATTCTATTAATGCAGATATAGTTTTAGGCGGAATTTCCTGTGTTTTCTGGACCTTAACTCTTCAAACGACTATTAAGTATGTACTTATTACTTTAAGTGCTGATAATCATGGTGAAGGGGGTATTTTTGCCCTGTATGCCTTAGTCAAGAAAACAAAAATAAAATGGCTTATTGTGCCTGCTATTATTGGAGGTAGTGCCTTATTAGCTGATGGAATTATAACGCCGCCTATTTCGGTTTCGTCTGCGGTAGAAGGAATAAAAACCTATTATCCTGAAATAAATACAATCCCTATTGTTATTGGAATTTTATTTATTTTATTCACTATACAGCAGTTTGGGACAAAGTTAGTTGGTAAGTTTTTTGCGCCAATGATGCTTATTTGGTTTGCTATGCTGGGGACTTTAGGAGTTATTCAGATTTTGGATCATCCGGAAGTTATTAAAGCAATTAACCCTTATTATGCTTACCATTTATTATCGATACATCCTGATGGTTTTTTTGTATTAGGATTTGTGTTTTTATGTACTACAGGTGCAGAAGCTTTGTACTCTGATATGGGGCATTGCGGAAGAAAAAACATTAGAATTAGCTGGGTTTTTGTAAAATTAACTTTAGTTCTAAATTACTTTGGACAGGCTGCTTATCTAATTCATCACGAAGGGCAGACGCTGCAGGCATTAGGAGGAGAAAATGGTAATCCGTTTTATTTAATTATGCCGGACTGGTTTCAGCCTGCCGGTATCGTAATCGCAACTTTGGCAGCGGTTATTGCTTCTCAGGCTCTTATCAGTGGTTCCTTTACTTTGATAAATGAAGCTATGCGATTGAATTTCTGGCCAAAAGTAAGAATCAAATACCCTACGGAGGTTAAAGGACAATTGTACATTCCGTCAATTAACTGGTTATTGTTTTTTGGTTGTGTAGGAATTGTGTTGCACTTCGAAAAATCAAGTAACATGGAGCATGCTTATGGTTTGGCTATTGTACTCTGTATGATTATGACGACCATTTTATTAAATTATTATCTAATTATGAAAAGAGTAAAACTGTATTTTATGGTTCCTCTAATCACAATTTACTTAATAATCGAGGGATGTTTCCTACTTGCGAATATTACTAAATTTGCAGAGGGTGGTTATGTAACCCTGATTATTGCAATTATGTTGATTTCGGTAATGACGGTATGGTATGTAGCCAAGAAAATTAATAAAAGCTACACTAAAATTATCAAAATTGATGATTACAAAAAAGTGCTAATGGAACTAAGTGAAGATTTGTCTATTCCTAAATATGCTACGCATTTGGTTTACATGACAAATGCTAATCGTATTGATGAATTAGAGCAAAAAGTAATGTATTCGATCTTGCAAAAGCGTCCTAAAAGAGCTGATATTTATTGGTTTGTACATGTTAATATTTTGACAGAGCCTTATAAAACACAATATAAAGTAACAGAAATTGTCAAAGACGATATTTATAGAATTGACTTCAATTTAGGGTTTAGAGAGCCAACCAAAATCAATTTAATGTTTAGGGAAGTTATTCGGGATATGGTAAAAAATGGTGAAGTAGATATTACCAGCCGTTACGAATCATTGAATAAAAATAATATTGTGGGAGATTTCAAATTTGTACTGTCTGAGAAATTCTTGTCTAATGATTCCGATTTATTATGGCATGAGAAAATCATCATGAACTCTTACTTTTTAATCAAAAAATTAAGTTTGTCTGAAGAAAGTGCTTTTGGTTTAGACAGCAGTTCAGTTAAAATCGAGAAATTCCCAATGGTGCTTCATGCTCCGGAAAACATAGGCTTAACGAGAATTATAAAATAAATCATTTTCAAAATAAATTAAAAACACTCTTTTATACTTTATCAGAGTGTTTTTTTCTTTTTTATGAAAGTTGAAATAACAATCAAAATTAAAAATTTAACTTTCAATCAATTAATAGTACCTTTGCAACTCAAATAATTAAAATGAGATTACACAGAAATTTAGTTTATACTACCATCGATTCTTTGAATGCTATTTTCAATGAAGGAGAATATGCCGATAAAGTGGTAGCGAGAGCCTTAAAAAAAGACAAACGTTGGGGAAGTTCTGACAGGAAGTTTGTTGCTGAAACGATATACGAAATTGTTCGTTGGAAAAGATTATATGCAGAAATTGCCGAAGTTAAAGAGCCTTTTGACAGAGACAATTTATGGAGGATGTTTGCGGTTTGGGCAGTTTTAAGAGGTTATCCAATTCCGGATTGGAGACAATTGGAAGGAACACCTGAAAGAAAAATAAAAGGCCGTTTTGACGAACTTTCAAAAGTTAGAGCATTAAAAGAATCTATTCCGGATTGGATGGATGAAGTAGGTGTGAAAGAGCTTGGTGAAAAAGTTTGGGCTAAAGAAATTGCAGCTCAAAATCAGCCGGCAAAAGTTATTTTAAGAACCAATACACTTAAAGGAACCAAAGAAAGCCTGAGAAACACATTAATGGATTTAAATATTGAAACAGAATATTTAAAAGATCAGCCTGAGGCTTTAGTTTTAAAAGAAAGAGCAAATGTGTTTTTGACGGATGCTTTTAAACAAGGACTTTTTGAAGTACAGGACGCCAATTCACAATTAGTAGCCGGTTTCTTAGATGTTAAACCAGGAATGCGCGTTGTGGATACTTGTGCCGGAGCTGGTGGAAAAACATTGCACATCGCTTCTTTGATGGAAAATAAAGGACAATTAATTGCAATGGATTTATATGAAAGCAAGCTTAAACAATTAAAATTAAGAGCTAAAAGAAACGGTGCATTTAATATAGAATACCGTATTATTGACACTACGAAAGTGATTAAGAAACTGCATGAAAAAGCAGACCGTGTTTTAATTGATGCACCTTGCAGCGGCTTAGGAGTATTGAAAAGAAATCCGGATTCTAAATGGAAATTACAGCCTGAATTTATTGATAATATTCGCAAAGTTCAGTCAGAAGTTTTAGAAAGTTATTCTAAAATTGTAAAACCGGGCGGTAAATTAGTGTATGCAACGTGTTCTGTTTTGCCATCTGAGAATCAGGAACAGGTAGAGAAATTCCTGAAAACTGAAATTGGGAAACAATTTACTTTTATTGAAGATCGTAAATTATTAGCTTCAGAATCAGGTTTCGACGGATTTTATATGGCGTTGTTAGAAAGAAAAGCTTAAAAAGTAAATTCCAATATTTAAAATCCAAATTCCAATTTTTACACTTGGAATTTGGATTTTTTATTTTTGTACTTTCATTCTGGCAGGCTTGGTTTACGAAGCAATTTTCCGTTTTCATTCTCTTTGAATTTCGAAACAAAAATTACTTCTTTTGGTTTTTCATATTTATCCAAAATATCAAAAAAGTCTGACGGAAAGTCTTGTATTTCTCCTTCAATAACCAAAATCAGTTTTTCTCCTAAAAGAGAATCCGGAATTCCGGTAACGAAAAATCTGGAATTAATTTTTCCAATCAGTTTTGCTTCAATTTGTTCCGGAATTAATTTTACGCCGCCGCTATTAATCACATTATCAATTCTTCCTAAAAAAGTGAATTGATTTTCTTTTGTTAATTCAATCAAATCATTAGTAATAATCGGTTCTTCAGACACAGCAGGAATATCAATTACTAAACATCCGCGATTGTCCTTGGTGATTTTTACATTTGGTAAAACAGTAAAAACTTTTTCACCCACTTTTCTGGCTGCAATATGAGTAATGGTTTCGGTCATACCGTAAGTTTCATAAACTGCTGTTTTTAAAGGCAAAAGTTTTTCTTCTAATTCAGCATCCATTTTTGCGCCTCCAACGATAAGTTTTTTGACTTTTTTTAAAGCTTTAATCGAATTTACAACCTGTAAAGGAACCATCGCTACAAAATCATACGTTATCTTGTTTAAAGTTAAAGGTTCTGTACTTGGCTCTGTAATGTCTAACTCCAGCCCCAGAATAAAGCTACGTACAAGCATCATTTTACCGGCGATAAATTTTACCGGCAGGCAAAGTAATGCTTTGTCTCCGGGTTTTAAATCGAAGAAATCTCCTGTTGCCAAAGCAGATTGTATCATGGCTTGTTTTTGTAGTCTGACGAGTTTAGGAAGACCTGTAGTTCCGGATGTTTTCATTTCGATGTATTCTTTTTCATCGAACCAGTCTAATAAAAATTCGCCTATTGCCTGTTCATTGGCGTCACCTTCCTTAATGTAACTATAAGCAACAGATCGTAAATCGTTTCCGTTTAAATGATAGCCGTTTATTTTAAAATAATTATGAACATTTTTATGAGTTAATGTAATCATAAGTTGTTTTTTAGAATTCAATATTGATTTTACCGGTTAACTTTTCTTTCCAATTGCTCCAGTTGTATTTTTTGCTAAAAATAAAAAGCAGAATAGGATAAACGATAGCTACTGGTAAAATTACATCAAAACCAGCAGAGGGCTCGGATAAATCTTTAAAAAGGGAATGTGTTTGAAAAGCCGACCAATCTGCGGTTACAAGCAAAGCGCCTATAAGATTGTTGGCGGCATGAAAGCCTAGAGCCAATTCGATTCCTTCATCCATCAGGGTAATGATGCCTAAAAATAATCCGGTACCAATGTAATATACCATTATGATGTAACCCATTTTTTCGACTTCTGGATTTGCGATGTGCAATAATCCAAATACCAGCGAAGTTATAACTAATGGTAACCATTTGTTTCTGGTTAAATTTGCAAATCCCTGCATTAAATATCCTCTAAAAACATATTCTTCGGTGCTGGTTTGTATCGGAATTAAAATGACTCCCAACAGTACTAAAACCAAAAAAGGAATGGGTTTGAAATTCCAAACAAATTTTTCAGGAGACAGGAAATAAAGAGTTAAAAAACTTATAATTGAAAAAGAAGACCACAACAGGAACGAAAATAAAATTCGGTTCCAATCTGTCTTATTTCTGGCTGTTGTTATGGATAAAAACGTTTGTTTGTGTATGTGTTTTACAACAAAATAAATGCCTATAAAAGCAAATACAAAAGATAACATTGCCAAAAATAAAGTCAGGTTGGGTTGAAATATTTTTAAAGCTGAAGCATTGTCAGTTGGAATGGCAGTTTTGTCTGTAAAACTTTTATATAGCATTGCTATAGTAAAAGGAATCTGACCAACAAATGATGCAGAGACAATTACCACAGTCCCTAAAATATACATCCAAAATTTATTTTCAGGTTTAATTCCTTGTTCTAAA
This sequence comes from Flavobacterium pectinovorum, assembly GCF_022802975.1. Lineage (GTDB taxonomy): Bacteria > Bacteroidota > Bacteroidia > Flavobacteriales > Flavobacteriaceae > Flavobacterium > Flavobacterium pectinovorum_B. Next base: position 122,044 of record NZ_JAFEVZ010000004.1, on the reverse strand, counting down.
AACATGTTATTTAAAATTTAAAATGGAGTTCTAATTAATAAGTAAATCTTATTTTTGGGGATAGCTAAAATACCTTTTTTTAATTCAATTATCTTACAACATTTTAAAAAAAAATAAAATGATTCAAGTTTACCATAATCCACGTTGTGGAAAATCGAGAAGCTGTCTGGCTTTTCTGGACGATGCAAATCAGGACTATAAAATTATTCCCTATCTTACTGAAACGCCAACTTTTGAGGAACTGAAAAGTTTAATCGAAAAACTAAACCTGAAACCTATTGAATTAGTAAGAATTAAAGAGAAAATCTGGACTGATGAGTACAAAGGAAAAACATTGACAGATTCAGAAGTTATTCAGGCTATGGCAGATAACCCAATTTTAATAGAAAGACCAATTGTGATAAAGGATGGGAAAGCTATAATTGGCAGAGATCTGGATAAAGTAGCTTCTTTTTTAGAAGAAATATAAAATGACTGATTAACATTTTTTTGTGATTCCTGCTTTTAAACCAAAAGCTATATTTGCGGTCTAAAAGAGAAAGAAATACCAGAAAAATAATGAAAAAAATCAAAATTGCGATATTGTTCCTATTTCTGCTTGCAGGATTATGTAATTATGCACAACAACTGCCTTCAGGACAAAACAGAGTAAAAGTTACAGGTAAAGTTTTAGAAAAAGTAACAAAACAACCATTAGAGTATGCTACAATCTCTATTACTCCTGTTAATCAGACTAAAGTAATTGCAGGTGGAATTACGAATCCAAAAGGTGAATTTGATTTGGCGGTTCCGGCTGGAACTTATGATATTAAAATTGAATTTATTTCATTTAAAGCTACTGAAATCAAAGCAAAAAACATTTCAGAAGATACTAATTTAGGGGTAATAAACCTGTCTGAAGATGCTGCACAATTAAATGAAGTTGTGGTTCGCGCCGAAAAATCATCTGTTGAAATAAAACTGGATAAAAAAGTTTATAATGTTGGACAGGATATGATGGTAAAAGGCGGAACAGTTAGTGATGTTCTGGATAACGTTCCTTCTGTTTCTGTTGATACAGAAGGAAATGTAAGTTTAAGAGGAAGTGATAACATCCGAATCTTAATTGATGGAAGGCCTTCAAACGCTATTAATGTTGCTGAAGCTTTACGTCAGCTTCCTGCAGATGCTATTGATAAGGTAGAAGTGATTACTAATCCATCGGCACGTTATGATGCAGAAGGAGGTTCAGGATTAATCAATATCATTCTTAAAAAAGGTAAAAACCAGGGATTCAACGGTACTTTTATTGCTTCAGGAGGTATTCCTGAAACGTATGGTTTAAGTGCCAACCTGAATTATAAAACAGAAAAGTTTAATTATTTTACTACAGCGGGATATAATTACAGAACAAACGAAGGAGCAGGAAAAACCAATTCGGAATATTTTAATGCAGACGGTTCTACAAAAAGATATTTAGATGAAACACGTGATACAGAAAGAACCAGAGACGGATTTAATGGGAGAGCAGGAATCGAATGGTCAATTACACCCACAACTTTCTGGACAAATGCCATTAATTACCAAAAAAACAATGGTGAAGACAGAGATTTAATTAATTTCTATGAATATGATGCTAATCGCGTATCGACAGATAATAGATATCGATTAAACAATGGAGATACCGGAAGTGAAAATGTTGAATATACATCCAACTTAATTAAAAACTTCAATGATAAAGGGCATAAACTGACTGCCGATTTATCGATTTCAAGAAATACAGATGATAGTAAAAGCTTAATTACAGCACCGCCTAGTTACAATAATACATTAAACAATCAGGTTCAGAAGCAAATTCAATTGCAGGCAGACTATGTTCTTCCATTAGGCGAAGGAAGTCAGTTTGAAGCAGGGTATAAGGGAAGTTTTGGAGATTTAAATAACATATATTCTGTTGATGATGGAGTAAATCCTCCAATTTCAGATTTGTCAAATACTTTAGAGTATAAAGAAAACATAAATGCGCTTTATACTTCGTATGGTTTCAAAGTAAATAAATTTTCGTACTTATTTGGTTTACGTTGGGAAGATACCAATATTGAGGTTAATTTGTTACAGGATCCTAAGAAGTTCAATACTAAAAATTACAATAACTTATTCCCAAGTGCTTTTATTAGTTATGAAATTTCAGATCAAAGTAATTTTACAGCAAGTTACAGCAAACGTTTAAGCAGACCAAGAGGGCGTTTTATGAACCCTGCTGTAAATTACGCAAGCAATATCAATATTTTTCAGGGAAATCCTGATTTAGATCCTTCGTTAACAGATAAGTATGATGTAGGCTATCTTAAACGTTGGGATAAAGTAACTTTCAGTACATCAGCCTATTTTGAAGATACAAAAGACGTTTTTAGCTTTGTACGAATGCCAACCGGAGATGAAGTAGACGGGATTCCTGTTATTAAAAGCAGTCCTATCAATTTAGGTAAAGAGCAAAAATTTGGTTTCGAATTTACATTCAATTATACGCCATTCAAATGGTGGAAACTAAACAGTAACTTTAATTTTTATAACGTAAAAACAACAGGAGAAAATAGTTATATAAGCAATGGTATAGAGGTTGTACAAAATTTAGATAATCAGGCAAACACCTGGTTTACCAGAATTAGTTCAAAAGTTACTCTGCCATATAAAATAGACTGGCAGCTAAACGGGACCTATAATGGGGAACAAAAAACAGCTCAGGGTAAAAATCTGGGACAATTTGGTTTAAATACAGCATTCAGTAAAGACGTTTTAAAAGATAAGGCTACTATTGCTTTCAATATCAGTGATATTTTTAATTCAAGAAAAATGAGGTCTTATACTAATCTTTATGATGACGACATAAATCCTCCTGTAAAAACACAAACATCTTACAATGAGTTTCAATTCCGTAAACGTCAGTTCAACGTTTCATTTACGTATCGTTTCAATAAACCAAAAGGAGAAAGAGATAAAAACGCAGCACCTAGAAACGAAGGTGAAGGCGGGGGAGATTTTCCTGGATAACATAGGTTGAATACCAAAACTTTAAATTCCAAATTCCAATGTAAAAGTTGGAGTTTGGAATTTTTTTTATTGGAATTTCTTTTTTTAGGAATAAAAAAAAGGACTCGTTTTCACGGGTCCTTTTTTATGAAATCAACTTAAATTAAATTGATTGTTCTTCTTGTCTTTTTTTGGCTCTTTTTTCTTTGAACATTTCCCAGCTAGCTCCCGTAACCCAATAAGATACGAAACCAACCAAGAAAAACATTAACCAAAAACCTATAGTTAGTATGGTTAAGAAAAGTAAAAAACCTAAGTACTGTGAAAATTCAAACATGTTTTCCGGAATTTTTGAATGTTACGACAAATGTAGGGTATATATCTTTTGTTAGCAATAAAAACGAAATCAATTTTCGTAAAAGAGCAATAATCCCTATATTTATATTCATTTTAAATAAGGTTGTTTTTTGAATATTATTCAACTGTCTAAATAAGAGGAATATGAGTTTTTTTAAGGAGCTGAAACCTGCTGTCCACTATATCTTTTATGGTGAACCCCACCATAAAAGGATGTCGTTTCCATCAGGGCTAGACCAACCGTTTTCAAAAGAAATTCATTTATCGGTAGAGAAATCTAAAGCATTTCACAATTCACAATTCACATTTTACATCCAACAGAATAGATCTAACAGAATACATCTAACAGAATACATTTTACAAACAAACATATTTATAACAAGATGAAATACAGAATAGAAAAAGACACCATGGGCGAAGTTCAGGTCCCTGCCGATAAGTATTGGGGTGCACAAACAGAACGTTCCAGAAATAATTTCAAAATTGGCGATGCAGGATCAATGCCTAAAGAAATCATAGAAGGATTTGCTTATCTGAAAAAAGCCGCAGCCTACGCCAATTATGATTTAGGTGTTTTGTCAATAGAAAAAAGAGATGCAATCGCCGCTGTATGTGACGAAATCCTCGAAGGAAAACTAGAGGATCAGTTTCCATTAGTTATTTGGCAGACCGGTTCAGGAACACAAAGCAACATGAATGTCAATGAAGTAATCGCTAATCGTGCACAGGTTCTCAAAGGATTTGAAATTGGAGAAGGCGAACAATTTGTAAAAGCTAATGATGATGTCAATAAATCGCAATCCTCAAACGATACTTTTCCAACCGGAATGCATATTGCAGCTTATAAAATGGTGGTTGAAACCACAATTCCGGGAGTTGAAAAACTACACGCTACTTTGGTTAAAAAAGCATTCGAATTTAAAGACGTCGTAAAAATTGGCCGTACGCACTTAATGGATGCAACGCCTTTAACATTAGGACAGGAAATTTCGGGCTATGCTGCTCAATTAGCATACGGATTGAAGGCGCTTAAAAACACTTTAGCACATTTATCTGAAATCGCTTTGGGCGGAACAGCTGTAGGTACGGGACTTAATACCCCAAAAGGATACGATGTAAAAGTAGCCGAATATATCGCTCAATTCACTAACCATCCGTTTGTAACAGCCGAAAATAAATTTGAAGCACTGGCAGCACATGACGCCATTGTTGAAACTCATGGAGCATTAAAACAATTGGCAGTTTCTTTAAATAAAATCGCTAATGATGTCAGAATGCTGGCTTCCGGACCGCGTTCGGGCATTGGAGAAATTCATATTCCTGAAAATGAACCGGGGTCTTCCATTATGCCCGGAAAAGTAAATCCAACACAATGTGAAGCTTTGACAATGGTTTGCGCTCAGGTTATAGGAAACGATGTGACAATAGCAGTAGGAGGAATGCAGGGACATTATGAATTGAATGTTTTTAAACCGGTCATGGCTGCAAATTTTCTGCAGTCGGCAAGATTATTAGGTGATGCCTGTGTGTCATTTGATGAGCATTGCGCTCAGGGAATTGAACCAAATTATAAACGTATCAAAGAATTGGTCGATAATTCATTGATGCTGGTAACAGCGTTAAATACAAAAATCGGTTATTATAAAGCAGCCGAGATTGCTCAAACGGCACACAAAAACGGTACTACTCTTAAAGATGAAGCGGTTCGTTTAGAGTACGTTACTCCGGAAGATTTTGATGCCTGGGTAAAACCTGAAGAAATGGTTTAGGAAGTTTGTGTTAAAAAATAGTATAAAAAAGGCAGATATAGATGGTATTTCTGCCTTTTTTTATACGAATCATTAAATTATCATGTTGAATCTAATTAAAAAAAATATTAAATAATTTCTCACTATATTTGATCTGGATGTTATAATTTTATTGATTGAAGAATCAAAATTTAAAATTGTAACATAATAGCTGTTTTCTTTTACTACAAATTCATAATTATATTGTCAATTATTAAAAACCATAATTAAATGAGAAACTATACGATAGCTTGTGTAAGCATTTTACTAGTCGCGGTATCCTGTCAAAAAAAAGAAGATCTTACGTCCGGGATTAACAAAAAAAACATGGATACATTAGTTAAACCGGGTGATGATTTTAACAAATTTGTAAATGGTAATTGGGAGAAAAAAACTCAAATACCTGCAGATAAAGCTTCTTACGGGGCTGGTTACATTCTTTACGATAAAGCGCAAAAAGATGTAAAAGAAATAATTGAAGATGCAGCAAAAGCAAACAATACTAAAGGTAGTGATGAACAAAAAATAGGAGATTATTATGCTTCATTCATCGATAGAAAAACACGAGACAGCAAAGGTATTTCTCCTATTCAGCCTGAATTTACCAAAATCGATGCTATTAACAACTATAATGACTTAGCTGCCTACTTTGGGCGTGCTAATCGCTTAGGAATAAATACTCCTTTATCGCTTTCAGTTTATAACGATTTTAAAGATCCAACTAAGTATACTACTATTACCTGGCAAGGGGGTTTAGGATTACCTGACAGGGATTATTACCTTTCTGCTGATGCTAAAATGAAGGAAATAAGAACTAAATATTTAGTACATATTGAAGCTATGCTAAAATTTGCCGGTCTGGAAAATCCTGCTGCAAATGCCAAAACGATTCTGGCACTTGAAACGGATTTGGCCTCAAAGCAAATGAAGAAGGAAGATACTCGGGATATGATTAAATTATACAATCCTTATCCAATAAAAGATTTAAATACTTTAATGCCTGATTTTGATTGGTCTGCCATGTTAAAAGCATCTGGCTTTGACAAAGAGAATAAATTAATCGTTACTCAGGTAGAATATACAAAAAGTCTAAACAATATAATAAAATCTACTCCAATAGACACATGGAAAACGTTTCTGAAATGGGGAGTTATACATAATGCAGCTACAAGCTTAACTACAGAAATAGATAATCAAAATTTTGATTTCTTCGGCAAAACAATGTCTGGAACCGAAAAGCAAAAAGAAGACTGGGAACGTGCTGTAATCAAGGTTAATAATGGTTTAGGAGAGATCGTAGGTAAAGTATATGTTAAAAAACGTTTTTCTCCGGAAGCCAAAGAGAAAATGACTGTTTTAGTGAAAAATTTATTGAAAGCTTACGCAGAAAGCATCAAGAAATTAGACTGGATGAGCGAAACCACAAAAAAAGAAGCGCTTAAAAAAGTAGACAAATTCATGATTAAAATTGGATATCCGGACACCTGGAAAGATTATTCAAAAGTAGCTATTGATAAAAATGATTTATACGGAAATACAGAAAGAACAGTCGCTTTTGAGTACCAACGCAATCTGGACAAACTCGGAAAACCGGTTGACAGAACTGAGTGGCAAATGAATCCACAGGAGGTAAATGCTTATTATAATCCTACTTTAAATGAGATCGTATTTCCGGCGGCTATACTTCAGCCTCCATTTTTTGATATAAATGCAGATGATGCTGTAAATTATGGAGGGATTGGTGCGGTAATCGGACATGAAATTGGGCATGGTTTTGACGATCAGGGAAGTACTTTTGATGGAGATGGTGTAATGAAAAACTGGTGGTCGCCAGCTGATTTAAAAGCATTTAAATTAAAAACAAACGCTTTAGTAGCGCAATACAATGCTTTCAAAGTATTCCCGGATTTAAATGTAAACGGCGAATATACACTTGGTGAAAACATTGGTGACCTTGGGGGTTTAAGCATTGCCATAAAAGCTTACAAAATAGCCTTAAACGGAAAAGAAGCTCCTGTTTTAGATGGTTACACCGGAATTCAGCGTGTATTTTTGGGTTGGGGACAAGTATGGGCAAATAAAACCAGAGAAAAAGCATTACGCCAACAAATAGCAACTGATCCTCATTCACCTGCAAATTTCAGAGTAAATGGAGTAGTTCGTAATGTACCTGAATTCTATGAAGCATTCAATGTAAAACCAACAGACAAATTATACCTTGCTCCTGAAAAAAGAGTGAAAATCTGGTAAAACTTTAGCGTGATACAAAATATAAAAAAACCGTCTTATAATTCTTGAGACGGTTTTTTTATATTTTTAAACAATATTTTGGTTCTTCGCCATAATTAATGGAAAATCAATTTTCGGCAGCTACGGATTTAGCAGATTTTTTTATGTTTCACTAAGAAATTGTCTTTTTTGAAATCCACTGTTTTAGGCGAAGAGCCAATATTTTTAACTAATAACCTGAGTTCGATTATTATAATTAAATAGCCTCCAGCTTCAGCTGGAGAACTTATAGTTTAGTTAAAAAGGCTTTAGCCAAATAAAAAGAGTGTTGATTTTTTGGCTAAAGCCAGATTGTCTTTCTAAAACTCAATAAACCTCCAGCTAAAGCAGGAGGCTATTAATATACTTTTATTAAACCTTTTTTATTAGTCTAATAATCTATTTTTCATCTACATAATCTTGTAAATAATTAAACCTTTCGGTCAATTTACCCTTTTCGGTAATTTTAGCTCTTTGCAAAATTCCGTCTTTATCTCCATTGAAAAAAGCAGGAATAACATGTTCCATAAATTGTTCTCCAAAACCTTCACTGGCGTCTTTTGGAATTTCGCAAGGTAAATTATCAACTGCCATGACCACGATTGCTGCAGGATGAAAAACATCAACTTCTTTATTTTCTGATGGGAGATAACCATATAAAGGTTCTGCAATAGTTGAGGAACGCAGTGTACAGGCAATAGGGCCATTTACATCACACGAAATATCAGCAACAACTCTTATATTACAATCTTTGGCATTCAACATTTCCTGAGTCAGAATCATTGGTGCACCATTTGCATAGAAATGTCCGGCTATGTAAATATCACTGACTTTAGTGAATTTTTCAAAATCAGACGTATATGCTTCGGAATGTTCAGTAAAATCTGTAAAATCAAGTATCTGACCATCAATTCTCTTATTATATTCTAAGGCATCCAATTGAACAAAAACCGACTGCGTATAGTTTTTAGTCAAATAGTTATCTACAGTAACTTCTTTTACCTTGATTGCTTTTAAAATTTCCAGAGCACCGCTGCCTACTTTTCCGGTTCCGGTAAGTACAAACTTTAAAGGAGGTAAGGTAATGCGTTTCAAATGCATGATCAGGGCTTCTTTTCCTGAAAGGGTTTCTGCTTTTGGAAGTTTGAATAGTTCAAATTTTATTCCGAACGCACGGATTCCGTTATAAACGCCCACCATTCCTGCATATTTTCCAAACCCGATTAATCTCCGGTTATGCTCATCAACGATGGTTTCATGATCGTATAGAGTGATGTTTTTCTCTAATACAGCCTGTAAAAGTTTTTTGTTGTGAGGCTGTTTTTTTATGGTATGTGAAAAAAAGAAATAGGACTTATTTGGAATTAAATTCTCAACCGGAACTTCTTTTACGCCAAATAAAATATCGCAGTCCGAAACATCATCAGCAACGGTGATGCCCATACTTTTGTACTGCTGATCCGAAAAAAATCTAATATCCGAACTTTCTACAAACACTGAAACTTCTGGATACAATTGTTTTAGTTTTGCTAATGCGTCAGGTGCAAATACAACACGTCTGTCAGGCGGATTTTTTCTTTCTTTGATAATTCCGAATTTCATTTAATGGGATTTTGGTTTTTAATATTATAACTTTTAATAGTTATTTTGTTTTAAATATAACAAATATAGTTAAATTTTTGTTGCTGTTTTCTTATTTTTAATGATTATGAATCCTTAAGGTCTGATGTACAATAAGCTAATGAAAAAAAATGTTAATCAGATGTTAATCTTAAGAATTTTCTTCGGATAAAATCTTTAATCATAAATATTGAATTCTATATATTTGTTTTTAAAGAATAAATGAAAATGAGTTTCCTTAAAAAAGCAAATATACCACAAATACTTTTCTCAATTCTAGTTTTAAGTTCTTGTGGAAAAGATAAAAATAGCAGTCAGGATGAGGCTGTAAAAGAAAAAGATACATTAGGTAAAATGGTTCCAATGGGACCTGAAAAAAAAATAACTGCATCCTATGTTAATTCTGTAAAAGGGAGAATAAATCATTTTTACAATAAAAACTGGCCAAACAACAGTATGAACGGAAGTTTTTTGGTAGCAAAAAACGGTCAGATTATTTTTGAAAGATATAACGGTTTTGCCAATAAAAATAAAGACACCAAAATTACCGCTGATACTCCTGTACAAATTGCTTCTGTAAGCAAAGTACTGACCGCAACTGCTGTTTTAAAATTAATCAATTTAGGCAAACTTGGCCTGGATCAAAAAGTAAATACGATTTTAAAAACCTTTCCTTACGAAGAATGTACGGTTCGAATGTTATTGTGCCATCGCAGCGGAATGCGAAATTACGCTTATTTCACAGACAGGGATAAATCGGTTTGGGACAGGCACAACCAGCTTACCAACAAAGATATTTTGGATATTCTGGCGACCAAAAATGTAGGTTTGGAGTCGAGAGTAGGTACTCGTTTTGCTTATTGCAATACCAATTACGCAATGCTCGCTCTTATTATTGAAAAAATAACAGGACTGACCTATAAAGAAGCAATGTCTCAAATGATTTTTAAACCTCTTGGAATGACACATACCTATGTTTTTGATGATGATAAAGACAGGAAAGATATTGTTCCTTCTTATAAAGGGAATGGGGTAGAAATCGGTTTCGATTATTTGGATAATGTGTATGGAGATAAAAATGTTTTCTCAACAGTACGCGATCTTTTAAAATTTGACAGAGCCAGAAATGCACCTGATTTTTTAAAGCCAGCTTTGTTAAAGGAGGTTTACACCGGACAGAGCAATGAACGTAAAGGAACCAAGAATTATGGTCTCGGAATCAGAATGATTAATTGGGAAACCGGACAGAATTTTTACTTTCATAACGGCTGGTGGCACGGAAACACCTCATCTTATATTACACTTAAAGAAGAAGGTGTAACGATACTTGCCTTGTCAAACAAAATGACAAGAAACACGTATGCAGTCCGTAAACTGGCTCCGGTTTTTGGAGATTATCCATTTCAGTTTAAAGACGAAGAATAAAATAGTCATAAAGTTATACAGTCAAAAGTCATAAAGTCTTAAAACAATTGTGAATATTGACTTAGTTTCTTTTAAAGATACCAATTTCGGGAAAATAGAAAGAAGCAACCATGTGACTTTAAAAACTTTAAAAACTTTACAACTTTCGACTTTTGGCTTTCTAATTTTTCTGAAAATTTTAGCAGAAAGTATTTTCAAATAGTATAAATTTGCAAACTCATTTTTGGGGTCGACTGGTTTTGACAGCAAGTCGAATTGAAAAGTAAGCACGTCGAGCATTGAGACCTTGCTCGTAAATATAAGATCTCACACTTTTACACGGCGAAAATAACTACGCTTTAGCTGCATAATCTGAATTATAGTACGATTAGCCACGTCCCTACAAGGTAGGGAAGCTGGATTCTCCTTGAAAGCCTTGGTTTGTGGCGTTCAGTTTAGGGGAACCGTAAAAATAAACCTAGATTTCCATGAGCTTCGGGTGGATTTTGAAAATTAAGAAGATAAGTGTTGAGTGGCTGTTTCTGGCCTTGCTTAACATCGAAAATCTAATCAGGAAATAAACGTGTAGAAAGCTCTTTAGTTGCTTGTTTGGACCCGGGTTCGATTCCCGGCGACTCCACTGGACGGGATGATTGATAAATCATCCCGTTTTTTTTTCATAAATCAAGCACCCTTTTTCCTTTATTAATAGGGCGTTATGAGTGAAAATGCTTCTCATTGTAGGTGTTCGATAAATGCCTTCCTGATAGTACAAATTGCTATCGAACACCATATTTATAAAATCTCTTTTCTGCAAAGTATTAGATTTATTGTACACGTAATGCATGTCTGTAAGTAAATTCAGGTTTTTTATCTAAAATTAAAAATACCTTACTCTGATCTGTATTAAGCCTTTCAATGGTCTGTTTCAAATTTTGTATAGTACCATTGTAAGTTGCATGCTATCTGTAAGCCAATCTAAGAAGAAATATGGTATTCAAAGCCATGCAGCTGTTTTGGGGTGGCTGCGAAAATTTGGTAACTTTGATTGGAGCATAAACAACTGATTCTTGACATTAGATATTTAAGAACCTAAGCAGGAATAATTATATTTTAACACATAGGTATATTTGATTTTTTTTCGTCTAATAATTGAGGTAAAAATAGCCTCAGATAATTTATAACAAAAAAATATTACAATATGAGTATTCGCTTAACAATATTATTTTCTCTATGTGTATCAAGTTATTCTGTATCAGCTCAGAATCAGGAAAACCAGACTATTGACATTGTTTTAAATCAGGAAGTCATGAGTGCAGCTTTTCCAAAAGTAACTGCTCTTAAACAGCAGGGCAGTTTTCTTAGTCAGGAAGACGGAAAAGTACAGTTGGAAAAAAGTATAGGAAAAAAAATTGCACTTGGAAAGAATAAATCTCTGGCAACAAACCTAAGCGCACCGGAAATCTATCAAAAAATGCTTCCGTCAACTATTGTATTAGCTTCTGACAGACTTCGTGGCAGTGGATATTTAATCAGTTCTGACGGAATATGCGTAACAAATTATCATGTAATCCAGATGTACACAGATCCTGAATCTAAAAACAGCGGACTGTCTGCGTTGACTCATGATAATGAAGTCTATATGGTTACTGAAATACTAGCTAGTTCACCTGAAAATGACCTTGCGATCATTAAAATTGATACCCGCGGGAAAAAACTTCCGGCGCTGCCTTTGGGAGACTATCTTCCGGAAGGAAACAAAGTTTTTGTTTTAGGCCATCCATCGCATGTGATGTATTATTTTTCAGAAGGAATAGTGGCAAAAAATTTTATTAGGAATCCAAAATTGCTTAGCCCGAAGGAAGAATGTTTTATGGCAGTAACTGCAGACTATGGGATTGGATGCAGCGGAGCTCCGGTAGTAGATCAAAAAGGAAATATAGTAGCAACTGTGTCTGCGGCTATGGCTCTTTATCAGAATCCAAATACGCTGAACAATCCTCAAATGGTTTTAAGAAATACAATTCCGGTAATAGCACTTAAACAGCTTATCGATTTTAAGTGAATTTTGTGGCATTAAAAAGTGAAAGCCCTTTCAGTAATTTTTTCTGAAAGGGCTTTTTTTATAAACAAAAGTTATTTGATACAGCTTAATTATTGTTTATTAAGCTTTTAAATTATGTAATTTTAGCATTAAAAGGCTTTGTCTTCACTCAGTTCGAAAAATAATAATAACCTGAGTTTGGTTATTATTGAATAGCCTCCAGCTTCAGCTGGAGAACTTATAGTTTAGCTAAAAAAAGGCTTTAGCCAAATAAAAAGAGTGTTGATTTTTTTGGCTAAAGCCAGATTGTCTTTTTAAAATTTAATAAACCTCCAGCTAAAGCTGGAGGCAATTGATATGTTTTTTACTAAACCTTTTTATTGATGTAATAATTGAACTGACGAGACATTGTAACGTCATCTTAATATTGCTTTTTTTCTAAAAAATTAAACCTCGAACTGATGTCTTTAATAATTACATCCAACGGGCTAATAACCATCATTTTGTTTTAAGAATGGATTTAGTTTTAGCTCTTTAGCATCGATTGGCCATAAAACATCTGTAGATTTCCAGGTTGTTGGTTTTAAAGCTCCCAGTACCGCATCAATTTTACCTGTTCTTTTCAGGTCAAACCATCGGTGTCCCCATTCTCCAAAGTATTCCGCTTTGCGCTCCTGCAGAATAGCATCTACAATATCATTTTTAGTATCCGGACCAGAGTATTCGCCAAGATCGCCATGGAGCACTCTGATTTTATTTAAATCGCTTTTTGCTGCAGTTAGATTATTGAGTTCAGCATGAGCTTCTGCTCTGATTAAATATTGCTCGGATAATCTAAAAATCACACTGTATTGTCCGCCTGCCGGATCATATTTATTAGGAAAGTAATAGGTTGTTCCTAAATAGTCAATGTTACCAACCCATTGCTGTCTTCTCTTATCCCCGGATTCGATTGTACTGAAGAAGGCATCAGTCAAAGTGTAATTGGGCTGACCTCCCGGAGTAAACCAGGTAGCTTCACCAACACTGGTAGATATCAGGTTAGACGGCATCAGTTCCCATATCGTTTCTGAGCTGTTTTTTGCAAATACCTGAGTTAAGTCAGACTGAATTTCATATCCGCCATTAATCACTGCTGTAGCATTGTCTCTGGCATTTGCCCAATCTTTATGATACAAATACACTCTTGCCAATAAAGCCTGAACAACATGTCTGTTCGGACGCAATTTATCAGCAGTAGGGTAGGTATCAGTCAATAATGATGCTGCCTTTTTCAGGTCTTCTAATACAAAAGCAAAGACTTCTTCCGGAGTGTTCTGTTTTTTAACAGCATTAACAGTATAATCAGTTGTGTTTATAATTGGAATATTTCCATAAATCTGCTGCAGGTAAAAATGATTGAAAGCTCTTATAAAATAAACTTCTCCCATAACCTGCTTCTTAAAACTCTCTTTCAGGTTCGATTTTTCTACTCCTTCTAAAATTGCATTTGCTGAATAAATAAGTTTGTAAGAGGTGGTCCAAAAGTTATACACTGGCCCAAAATCATCTAGAGGAACTTCATTCTTATTATAGGGTGTATACTGCAGCGAAAAATCAAAAAGCTCATCAGAACAGAGTCCTCCAAATACACTCAGACCTCCGTTAGAAATCGAAGTTGGGTCACGATTTAACATAAAGTCGGCATAAATCCCGTAAAGTGCTGCAGAAGCAGTTGTTTCATTTGCAAAAACATCTTCGGTAAATATTTTGTCTGGTGACAATTCCGGTTCGAGATAGTTTTCACAGCTGCTAAAACTCAATATACCCAGCAAACATGCTGTGAATTTTAATATATTATTTTTCATATTTTATATTTTTTATACACCTTAAAATATCCTACGACATAAAAGATGTTATGAATTATCGGTTAGATTATCCCTTTGTATTAAAAATCAAGCTGAAGTCCTAATGAATATACCCGTAAAGGCGGGTCTATAAGAGTCCCGGTTTCAGGATCAAGACCTTTATAGCTGGTGATAGTCAGTAGGTTTTGCCCCTGAAAATAAAGTCGTAAATTTTTTAAACCCGCTTTTGAAATGGATTCCTTTGGAAAATCATACGAAAAACTTACATTTCTTAATTTAATGAAAGAAGAATCTTCCCAGTTAAGGGAGGAATAAATACTGTTAAAAAAATCGCTTTGAAGTATAGAAGTTAATTTTGGTACATTGGTCACATCTCCTGGTTGCTGCCATCTGTCGAGTACTGAAACATCAAAATTCTGCATATCTCCCGGCTGTCTGAAAACAAGGTTACGATAGCCCCATCCTTCTTGTTTAACGAACTGAAACATAAAAGAAAGCTGAAAATTATAGAGATTAAATGAATTGGTAACGCCTCCGTAAAATTTCGGCATTGTATTTCCTAGATTAATCTGGTCATCCTGATAGGTAATCTGGTCATCACCATTCTGGTCCTTTATAACAAGTAGTCCTGTATTGGGGTCAACACTGGCATCAAACCCTTTTTGCACTGTTATGTTTTGGCCAATTTCATACCTATTAGCATAACTTGAAGATTCTAAATTTTCAAATCGTACCAGTTCATTTTTAGGCAGTGTAAAATTAATATTGGTAAACCATTTAAAATTTTTTGTTGCTATGTTTTTGGTATCCAATGATATTTCAAAACCTGTATTCCTAATAAGTGCAGGTAAATTTGTTGTTATAAAATTAAAACCTGTCGTAGACGGGAGCGGTTTCCCTACAAGCTGATCTGATGTTTCATTACGGTAATAATTCATATTTAAAAGAATATTATCTTTTAAAAAACCTAATTCTAATGCCACATCAAATTTTGTTATTTTTTCCCAGCTGAAGTTTTTATTTGGAATAACTTCAGGTCTTAAAATGGATCCGGCAGGGGAGTTTACCCCTGAAGTAGAAGCCCACAATTCGTAATACTGATAATCACCTACGTTATCATTACCTGACGTTCCATAACTGCTTCTTAATTTTCCAAAACTCAGGATTTTATTTTCTTTAAGAAATTTTTCTTCGGTAAAAATCCAGGCAGCTCCTACTGATCCAAATGTACCAAATCGATTGTTGGGGCCAAATCTTGAAGATCCGTCATTTCTGATTGTTCCGTTTATGATGTACTTATTGTTGTAGGCATATTTTAATCTTCCAAACAAGGATGCATATTTATAGTTAGAAATAGTACTTGTAATAGCAAGATCGCCGGCGGCACCAATATTATCTAAAAAAAGATCAGAAGAATACTGGGTTCCATGAATATAAAGATTGTCCTGTTTGTTATTCATTAAAGTAGCACCTGCTAAGGCTTCTATGCTGTTAGGACCTATGTTTTTTGTATAGGTTATTTGTGGTTCAATATTTAGAGTCGTATTAACTGTTTTTCCTTTTTCTACATTAGGTTTCCCCCAGGAATACTCAGCATAGGCAGGATCAAGAGAGGTTGAAGGGTTCTTGCTGTATTGATCCATATCTGCTTTAGTATAGCCTACAGCCAGTATGGCTTTAAAATATTCGAAAAACTTATAATCCATATTTACATTGGCTCTCAAACTGGTTGATTTTGCATCAAAAGTTCTGTTAAAACTCGCCAAAGGGTTTGTAGTTGTCCAGTCAAGACTGCCGTCTTCTTTGAACAGATTGTAATTAGGAGCGAGCAATAAGTTAGGGCTTACTAACAGCATAAATGATTTACTGTTATCTCCGCTGTAGGTTACCTGTGTGCCTATATGAAAATTATTATCTTTTGAAGTAAAATCATATCTGGAGTTTAGACTGTAGTTTTTATAACCAAAATTACCCGGATTAACCGTAGTTTCATCTCTGTAAGATCCATTAAGAGAGAAAGAACTGTTGCTGTCTCCGGTATTCATAGAAAGCTGATAATGATTGTAAGTTGCTGTTCTGCCCATTAGGTAATCTTGCCAGTTCATATCCAGATTTTGATCATAGATAAACAAGTCGGGTGCATTTTCAGGAGTCGGCGTTATTCCGTCATTGGCAAAAGCTTCTTTTCTTAAATCTAAATATTGTTTGGTATTAAGAACATCCATTTTATGGGCTACATCTTTCACTCCTGATGAAACATTAGCACTTACAGAAAATCCTTTTGTAGCTCTTTTTTTGGTTGTAATTAAAATGACACCATTAGCACCTCTGGATCCATATATTGAAGTAGCATCGGCATCTTTAAGTACACTGATGCTTTCAATATCGTCCGGATTAATAAGATTTAGCGGGCTTTGGGTTAAATTTGGATTTCCATCATACACAAACTGGTTCATCCCAAAAGCAGAGAAAGGAACTCCATCTACTATATATAAAGGAGGTGAACCGTTAATTGAATTGACTCCTCTCACATTAACCTGAATATTAGATCCTGGTCTTCCGGTTCCCTGAGTAATGTAAACACCAGCTACATTTCCTTGTAGTGCTAAAATTGGGTTATTTACGGGCTGTTTCTCAATTGTACTGGAAGTTATAGATCCAACAGAACCTGTATTGAATCTTTTGGACGTGCTGCCGTAAGCAACGAGAACAACTTCATCCAGTTCACTGACAAATTCTTCCATTAGCACGTTCAAATTATAATTTGATCCCAAAACCACTTCTTTCTCTTTCATCCCTACTAAAGAGAATACCAGTACCTCTTGCTCTTTTGCTTCTAAAGAGAAAAATCCTTTTGCATCTGTATAAGTTCCCAGAGAACTGCCTTTAATCCAAACGGCTACATCTGATAGAGGAGCCCCTTTTGCATTTTTTACTGTTCCACTGTACGTTTTCTGAGATTGTGAAATTTTTATTCCAATAGCTTTTTTTGTTTCTTTATACAGCACAATCTGCTTGTTCAGCAATTTGTAGCTAATGTTTTTTCCTTTAAATACTTCGTCTAGTATCTGGTTTAATGGTTTATCTTTTGCTGATACATTAACTTTGTAGTCTAAGTTAATTTCTCCAACATGATATAAAAATTTATAAGATGTCGATTTCTCTACTTTTTTAAAGAAATCCTCAACCGTTCCATTATTCAGCGTTATATTCACTTTGGTTGCTTGTGAATAAGTACTCGCCTGGCTGTTTAAAATAAAGGCAAAAAGTAACAAAGTTGTTATCCTCATTTTTAATTTTAAATTATGGGTACCGCAGAACACACCCGTGTAATTGGTAATTTTTTTCATACTTTTGTTTTGCTTAGAATGTTTTTTTTACGAGAAATTCATTTTTTTCTATTCGGAAGATGTGTCCAGCATCTTCCGTTTTTATTTTCTCCTTTTAAATTGGGATTGTATTTTTTTTTCATCATAATTGTTTTTGGGTTTAGTTATATATAGGATTACTGATTATTCGATTATAATTTTATTGTTTTCAATTTTGTATTTAAAAGGGAAACTTAGCTGCATGGCGGCCATAACCTGATAGATATTTTCTTCTTTAAACTTTGCGACAAATTTTTGTTTAAGGAGTTTTTTGTTTCTCACTTCAAAATCGACATTGAACTTTCTTTCCAATACTTTAATGATATCTTCAAGGGGTTCCTTATCAAAAATGACCTCTCCGTTTACCCACGAAATGTATTTTTCCAGATCGACATTTTTCTCTTTATTAAACACCAGGTTTTTATGATTAAAATCAACTTTCATACCCGGCCCCATTTTTTCATACTCTCCTCGACTATAGCTCAATTTATTGTAATAAAGACCTACGCTGCCTTCAACCAATACGGTTTCAGTTTTATCAGCACCTTTGTCACCGTACGAATTCACATTGAATTCAGTTCCCAGTACTCGGATATTAAGATTGTCTGAATGTACAATAAATGGACTTTCGGCATTCTTTGCAACTTTAAAATAGGCTTCTCCTTCTACAAAGACTTCTCTGTTTACGCCTGCTGTAAAATTTTCAGGAAACTTAATTTTAGTCGATGAATTAATAATAACTACCGTTCCATCGCTAAGTTTGAGAACAAAATTTTTACCTCTTGGAACAAACATTTCATCATAAACCAGTTTGGTATTCAGATTAGTTTTGTTGAAACTTAAAGTATCTCCATTTTGTACCACCTTAACTCCGGATTTTGTTTTAAATGAGATTTTGCCTTCTTTGGTTATTTCTTTGACCGACTCTTCAGGAACGCTTAAGGTTATTTTATTATCATCTATAATTAGTGCAGTCTCTGATTTTTTGTAAAACAATGTAAACGAGATAGCAAGAACAGCAGCAACTCCTGCTGCATAGCTTATCCATTTTAGATTGATAAAAAACCTTGGTTTCTTTTCTCCGCTTTTGATTATTTCAAATATTTTGTCTTTATGAGCTTTGTCCATTTTTTTTGTTTCTTCGTTATAAAGAAATTCAATAGTATGTTTCTCAAGTCTTACCTGCGACCTGAACTCTTTTTGATACTTTTCCTGTGTTAAATATTCTTCAAATTTTACACTTTCTTCAGGTGTTAATTCTCTTGCTAAGTACTTTAACATTAATTGCGAAAAATTCACGGTTTTCATAATATCAGTTGTTTTTTTATTGTTATGACGCAGATTTTTCAAATATACCTATTGGTTTTCGTAATTTTTTTTCACACATTTGCAAAACTAAGATTATTTATCTATTAAATTTTATTCTCCCCAAAAGCAAAATGACTATTTCTCTCGAACATAATACTTATATCATCGAACAGATAAAGAAAGGCAACGAAGAAGTATTCAAATTTGTTTTTGAATCACTGTATGATAAACTTGTCATCTATATTATCAGTAAAACCAATGACAGGGATATATCCGAAGATATTGTACAGTCTGTTTTTAGTTCGATTTGGGAAAAAAGAAATGCAATTAATATTACATATTCACTAAAAAGTTATTTGTATAAAGCTTGTTATAATGAGGCAATAGATCATTTTAGATTAGAAAAAAAGAAGAATTCTCTTTCGGAAAAGCTTTCCCGTGAAGTTTATGAAGAAGATACGCCAGATGATCAAAAAGAAAATTTACTTCAAAAATTAGAAGCAGCCATAAACAGTCTTCCAAAAAAATGCAGGGAAATACTGATACTTCATAAGTTAAAAGGGTTTAAGTATAGTGAAATTGCCCATCAATTAAATATTTCAATAAAGACAGTTCAAAATCAGTTGTTTAAAGCTTATAAAGTGCTTAAGGAGTATTTGTCTCAATATATTACTATTTATGTTCTGATAGGTTTTTTAAAATTTATAACTGCAACACGTTTTTAACGTCTTTATCTAAAAAAATCAGTAAAAGAAGCATATTCAGTATTTATATATTAGTATGTTTTTTGTGTAAGTTTTTTTTTCTTCGATAATAATATAGCCTTTTCATAGTCTGCTGTTTTAATTTTTTATTTTATCAAAACTTTAACACAATAAGCGTAAGTGCTTTTTGTTTAATTCCGTCTACACTACATATTCTTAGTATAGAGATATAATATTTTCTGCTAATTTCTTATATGTTTATTTACCGTTTGCATCGATAATTTCATTAAAAAGCATTTGGCTATAAATGATTTTGCACCTTTTATAAAGTAAATTTTTTGAATTAGTAAGTATTCTTTAAAAGGTTAAAAGAGCTGTATATCTGCAGCTCTTTTTTAAGATGCAGTATTTGATTTAATTTCAGATGATTTTTTTTTTTGATGAATGAGATACTTTTTGAAAAATGTTTCAAGTCTTTTTTGTTGGAAAGTGTTTATTGATTTTTACTGTATATAACCTATTGGTTGAAATTGATTAAAAAGATTGATTTGATTATAAAAAGTATAAAAATTGGTAGTGAAACATCATTTATAACTTAAGGAATTGATATCATCCTGAGCGGAGTCGAAGGCTTTTGAACACGAAAGGGCATCCATTCCGTTCAGCCTGATACTCATTTTTAATTTCACCCAACGGTTGCATATAATAATAAAATCTCTAAAAATTTAACATAAAATTAATGAGTACATCTGTTTATTCTGCGTCTACGCTGTATAGTTTTTTATTGAAATATTTTTTTGCAAAGTAATTTTTATCATTTTCCCAGGCATGCAAAGGAGAATTCGATTAAGGTAAGTAGTAAAGTATAAGAGATAAAAAATAATATTGATTAATATTTTAAAAAAATCAATGTTGAATTCCAAATAACAAACGATAAAACAAAAAATGAACAAAATGAAAAAAATTAAATTTTTAGGTCTTTGTATGTGTTTTTTTATGGCTCTTATGAGTCAGGCACAAGGAAAAAAAGCTGTAGCTGATTCTTTTCAGCTTGACGGCTTTATAACGGGAGTTCCGGACGGAACATCGATAAGACTTATTCCCGGAGGTGTCCATACTACTGAATTGCCTATTACAGAAAGTTATCTAAAAGACGGCAAGTTTACCCTTACCGGAAAATTGGATGGCATTCGTCTTTGCAATATCATCTTTGCATCAGATAGAGGAATAATTCCGATCGTGTTGGAAAATGCAAAAATGAAATTAACTGCAACTGGTGTTGTCGCGAGACAAGATGGTCGAATTACCTTTAATTATGCTCAATTAGAAGGCTCAAAATACAATGAGTATTTTATGAAAGAAACATCAAGAGTTAACAATGAGCTTAGTGCTGATTATGCTGCTTACTACATTGAAGGCAGTGATGAAATGTTAAATGAACAAGCCGCTGCAGCTCAAAGTAAAAATAAAAGAGTATTGGATTCAATTGAAGGGTCTGAGAGATATAAAACTTTTTTGGAAAAACAAGATGCGTTTTTTAAAAAGTGTGCAACACTTACGAATGATCTTATTTTAAAGAATAAAGATACTTTTTGGGGGCCGCTTTTTATGCTGACACAGTGCAGTTATCTTAGCCCTGATTTAAGACCTATTTACGAACAATTCTCACCAGAGGCGCAAAACAGTTACTACGGCCAAAAAGCAAAAGAAGAGTTATGGCCAAAAAGTTTAGTGGGGGTAAATGTGGAGAATTTTTCATTAAATGATAAAGACGGAAAACCTTCAACGGTAAAAAATGTGATTGCAAAGAAAAAATACATCTTAGTTGATTTTTGGGCTTCGTGGTGTGCTCCGTGCCGAAAAGAAATTCCTAATTTAAAAGCAGCCTACCAAAAGTACGCTTCAAAAGGTTTCGAAATCATGAGTGTTTCTATTGATACAGATCAAAAAGGATGGCTTAAAGCTTTAGGACAGGAAAACATGCCATGGCCAAATCTTATTGATGATGCTAAAATGAGTAAATTCTTTAATGTAACGGCTATTCCTGCCACTTTTTTAATGGACCAGAACGGAATGATTATAGCTGAAGATCTTAGAGGCGAGGCTTTAGAGAAAAAGCTCGAAGAATTATCAAAATCATAAAAATAAGTCTTTAATATAAAGATAATTTTTTACTAACCTGAACTCGATTATTATTTTTTGAAGCAGAAAGATTAGGGTTTTTCAGCAAGTATCGTCCCGTTTTCCGTTACAATCTTATGTCCCGAACTCCGGGACATAAGGATTTTCACTTCAACCGGGGCTAAATGAGAACATTTTGCTTTTTTAGCATCGCTTGTAAAAATAATAATTCAATGGTAAACTATCTCCAACGGTTTCAACCGTTGGAGATAGTAATAATCGAGTTCAGGTTACTATATAAAAGCCTGCCTGCAGCTCATGTGTCTGTAATAGTCCAAATATTCTACACTTTATAAGCAAGGCAGGCTTTGTATTTTCTTAAACTTCCCATTAACTCTAGTGATGTCAGGTTTAATGCTTTATTGCTTTTTGTCCAATAATCCAAAAACACTTTATGAAACGTATTTTTAAAATTTCATGTGTCCTTTTTATAGCATTGAGCTTAAAAGGGAACGCACAATCTATAAATTATAATGACCCGCTACCGGTTGATAAATCGGTAAAAAAAGGAGTGCTGCCAAACGGTATGACCTACTATATAAAAAGCACAAAAGCGGTCAAAGGTGCTGCCAGTTATTATATTATTCAAAATGTAGGGTCTATTCTGGAAGAGGATAATCAACAAGGGCTTGCTCACTTCCTGGAACACATGGCTTTTAATGGTACAGAACATTTTCCGGGAAAAGCAATGCTTAATTCATTAGAAAAACATGGAGCAACATTTGGAAAAGATATAAATGCCTACACTTCTTTTGATGAAACGGTATATAATTTAAATAATATCCCAACAAAAGACGGTTTGGTAGATACTTGCCTTACGGTTTTAAAAGACTGGTCAAAATACCTGCTTTTGACAGATAAAGAAATTGATGCCGAGCGTGGTGTCATTAAAGAAGAATGGAGAACGCGCCAGACTGGACGTATGAGATTGTATAACGGATCTATGCCTGTTATTTACAACAACTCCAAGTATGTGAATAGAATGCCTATCGGGTTGATGTCTGTAGTTGAGGGATTTCAATATAAAGCGCTTCGTGATTTTTACCATGACTGGTACCGTACAGACCTGCAGGCTATTGCTATAATTGGTGATGTAGATGTTAACGAAATTGAGAAAAAAATTCTAAAACAGTTTTCAACTATTCCGGCAGTTGAAAATCCTAAAAAACGTTTTACAGTCGATATTCCGGATAACACAGAAATGCTCTATAACCTAGGAAAAGACCCTGAGGTTTCTGCTTCCTCTATAAGTTTCGAGATCCGTCATAAAGAGTCTCTTGAAAATGAAACGGTCAAAGATTTAAAAAGAGCATTATTAGAAGGCATGGTAACCCAAATGCTGTCGATAAGAATTGCAGAAAAAGCAAAAGAACCCTCAGCTTCTTTTTTAGGTGCAGGAGTAGGTTATAGTCCGTTGAACAGAACTTCTAACAGTTTTTCTATCAATGTAAATCCAAAATCCAATAAACAGGCAGCCGCATTTGAAGAAGTACTGACAGAAGTTATGAGAGCCGTACGATTTGGTTTTGTGCAGTCAGAAGTTGATAGAACTATTACACAGTTTAAAACTTACTATGAAAACGAAATTGCTCAGAAAAATGATTGGAGTCATGAAAAAATTGAAAAAACAATCCAGTCCAATTATTTAAATAATGCAACGATCAGCGACATTGATCAGGAATATACCCTTGCCAAAAAGATTTTTGAAAGTCTGACTTTAGACGAGCTTCATCAAACGATTCAAAGGTTATATGCTCAGAAGAACAGATCTTTAAATATCACAGGTGTTGAAGGAGAGGATAATTTAACAGAAAATCAGGCAAAGCTCGTTATAACAACTGTTGAAAATGATAGACTTCTTCAAAAATACACAGAAACAGCAGCTGCCAAAACTTTAATTTCGGATGCAGAAATTAAAAAAGGAAAAATTACCAAAACGGTTTTAAATAAAGATATTAATGCTTCAACTTTCACATTAAGCAATGGTGTTGTAGTACATTATAAATTTACTAATAAACAAAAAGATAATGTTGAATTAAATGCAATAAGTAAAGGAGGAACGTCTCTTTTAAAAGATGACGAACTTCCGTCGGCAGAAATGGTGCAGAATCTGGTTCAAATGTCTGGACTTGGCGATTTTAATGCTACAGATTTAGAAAGAGTTATGGCCGGGAAAACAGCCAATATAAGAATTAATTTAAGTGAAATAAATGAGGGTGTTACAGGATCTTCAAACACGAAGGATGTTGAGACCATGCTCCAGATGATTCATTTGAGTTTTGTAAAACCGAGATTCGAAAAACAGGCTTATGAGGTAATGCAGAATCAAATAAGTACCTGGCTTCTTTCTCGAAAAAATGATGTGGGAGAGAAAATGAACGATAGCCTTACGATTACATTATATGGTAAAAACAATCCTAAAAAACGTCTTTTTAATGAAGCTTTTGTAAAGGATTTATCATTTGATAAAGTAAAGAAAATATATCAGGAAAGATTTGCTGATGTATCTGATTCTGAATTTTTTATAATAGGAGATGTGAGTGAAGAGCAGCTTAAACCTCTGTTGGAGAAGTATATTGCCAGCATACCTTCTCACAACACAAAAGAAAATTTTATTGACAATGGACCTGACTGGATTTCAAGCCAGATTAAAAAGGATATCTATCTTGAAATGAAAGACCCAAAGGCAACAGTAAATGTTACCTATAAAAAAGAAATGCCTTACTCTGTAGCCAACAGTATTTATGCTAATACTTTGGGAGATATTTTGCAATTAAGGGTTTTGGCAACTGTAAGAGAAGCCGAGGGAGGCGCTTACAGTCCGCGTGCAACGGGCTATTTTATGAGAGAACCAAAACCTCAAATGATAGTTGCTTTCAATTTTGACTGTAATCCTGATATGGCAGACAAGCTTGCCGTTATTGTAGATCAGGAACTTCAAAAAATTGCTGACGGAGATATCTCAGATGAAGATTTACTTAAAGTAAGAACAAGCTTTGTTAAAGAAAGAGAGCAGTATCAAGGTAAAAATGCTTATGATATGAGTTTGATTACGAAGTATTTCAGATATGGGGAAAATATGAACGATCCTGAAAATTTCGAAAAAATTGTCAATAAAATGACCAAGGCTGATATACAGAATCTGGTTAAAAGGCTTCTTAATGACGGAAAATCATTTAAAATCATTTTCAAACCTGAAAACTATAAAAAAAGTTAAATACTATTTGAAACTATGGAATATTTAAAAAATGAAAAAAGGAGCATTTGTTTTTTTAAAACTACTTAATAGGTTCAATTGTTTGTATTTCATAGATTTAAATTTTTAAAAATGCTTTAAGGCAGGAATTTAGAATTATAAAAAATAGTTCATACGTTTTTTATCAAAAGAGAATTGCTTTGGATATTTTGTTCAAAGTGATTCTTTTTTTTTAGTTTTTGATTGTGTAGTGATTAAATTCAGAAGCAATACCCGTAGTGTATTTAGGCAATATTGATTTTTAAGTTATTTATATTTCTATTTAAAGTCTTATTAATGAATTGAATAATTGTGATTGTTGTTATTTTGGAAAGGATTCTGGTTTTAAAACCCATAAAACTTTTAGCATAATTACGCCTAATCATAAACTGGTCAGATAATTGAGAAAATAAGGATTCAATTCTTTTTTTTTCTATTGTAAACACTTCTTTTTATAAGGTTTTTAAAATCAGAAGGTAATACCCTGAATAGCTGATTTTCACTGTCAATACTCATATATTCCGAAGTTAGATTTAATACAATTATTTTTAAATCTGAGAGTTTAGGTTTGCGTATTTGATGTGAAAAATTTTCATTTTTAAAACCTAATTGTTTCAATACTTCTAAAATTGTGCATTTAAATTGTTTTGTTGAAAATGCAATTTGCTTATTTTTAGTGTTTTGTGTAGCTTTTTATGAATGTACTACGGGTTAGAATCCAGATTATCATATCAAGATTTAGTTATTTGCGGTCAATTTTGTTGCAAATTAATATTTGTCCTTTGTCTGTATTTCATCCTTCCAATGATGATCTTTTGGAAAAGGCTGCCCGTTCCATGCTTTTTTGCTTGTCCATTCCATAGCAGCATCGGTCCAAAAAGGGTGTGAAGAAGGTAATCCAAGTGGCATAAAAGCAAGCGAGGTCATATAGAGACTTCCATTGTTAGTGTACCAGTCGGCAATATTACGCTGACTGCCTACAAAACCAATAGTCAGAAATCCTTTTGCATTAAAATTATCCTGACCATTATTAAACATTCTTTTCATTACTGTGGTTAGTGCTGATCTTACTTGTCCATTAGAAAGTCCTTCTGGCAGATATTGATATTGCGCCATTAAAGCCAGAGGCTGCATAATAGCCATACGGTAAGGTATAGATCTTCCGAATACAGGAAACGTACCTTCGGGAGAAATGAACCTTTCTAAAATAAGAGAATATTTTTGAGCACGCTTTAGTTCGCGGTCGTAATATTTATCATAATCAATTCGTGTACCGGTGGCTCCGGCATCTTTCATTGCCTGGCAGGTTTCAAGGTACATAGGATGAAACACATAACTGCTGTAATAGTCAAAAGAAAAAGAGGGACCGTCAGAATACCAGCCGTCACCCACATACCATTCTTCAACTTTACGTATTACAGCATTTATGCGATACTGATCATATTCTGCACGAGCTTTCGCTAAAAAAGATTCAATGGTCGAAGAAAAAAGAAGCCAGTTGGTGTAAGGTGGGTCAATACGTCTTAATTGTTGAAATTCTGTTATGTAGCGTTTTTTAGTTTCTTCACTAAGCGGAATCCAAAGTGTTTCATATCCACGCAGAAAACTTTCGGCAATATAGGCAGCATCAACCAGCGCCTGACCGTGACCACGCCATAATAGGTAGTCTTTACTCTGGGGATCTACGGCATTAGCATAACTTTTTAATGCCCATTCGCGTAATTGCCTGCGCATTTTCCCTTCATTTGAATTATCGTCAGGAAGTGTGAGCCATGGTGCTAATCCGGCCATTAACCGTCCAAAGGCTTCCATGTAGACTACTCTGTTATCCCGGCCATCATAAGATGTACTTACTTCTACCAGCATATTTTCCTTCAGTTTGTTTTCTGCCATATTGCTCAGCACTGGGGCAGCTATTTTATAAGCAAGTTCAGTCCAGTATTTTCGGTCCTGGCTGATTACCTGCTCAGCTTCGAGATATCTTACATATTCACAAGAAGCCAAAAGAAAAGCACCAACGCCAAAGTTTGAAGTAGAATTTGAGTTTACAATTTGTCCC
This sequence comes from Flavobacterium pectinovorum, assembly GCF_022802975.1. Taxonomy (GTDB): domain Bacteria; phylum Bacteroidota; class Bacteroidia; order Flavobacteriales; family Flavobacteriaceae; genus Flavobacterium; species Flavobacterium pectinovorum_B. The sequence continues at coordinate 94,853 of NZ_JAFEVZ010000004.1, read as the reverse complement.
GGTATTGCTTTTTCGCCTATAGGCTGAACATATCCAATTTTACCATCTTTTTGTAAAGCTGTATTTTTAAGATAGTGCCATGATTTGTTTATTACAGGAATAAATTCATCTCTATCCAGATAATTGTTGTTGATTCCCCAAAGAATAGCATAGGTAAAAAAAGCTGTGCCACTGGTTTCTGGTCCGGGGGCGTGTTCTGAGTCCATCATGCTTCTTGTCCAATAGCCCTTTGGATGTTGCAACTTAGCTACAGCTTTAGCCATTTTTTGAAATTTCTTTACAAAAAAATCGCGGTGTTTATAATCAGCAGGCAGGTCTTTTAATACTTTGGCTAATCCTGCCAAAACCCAGCCATCGCCTCGTGCCCAAAAATCCTTTTTATTATTTAAGCTTTTATGTTTAGGATAAATATATTTTGCATCGCGATAATACAGGTTTTCTTCAGAATCAAACATGATACTGTCTGAGTAGGAAACATATTCATATAATTTATCGAGGTATAGCCTGTTATTGGTTATTTTATACATTTTTGTCATTACAGGCATTACCATATAAAGCCCGTCGCTCCACCACCAGTAATCGTTTTGTGAAGTTGACATTTGATATTCCATAACTTCTCTGGCTCTTGCAATTTTATGAGGTTCAGGTAACAAATGATATAGATCTGCATAGGTTTGAAAACAAATTTGATAATCACCAAAAAGAACATATTCATCACTTTCCCCGTATGAATATTTCCATTGTTTTTTGTCTTTGCTTTTGGCACCCATCCATTGATTATGATTGGCCCATGTTTCAGAATAGCTAAGGTATTTTTCATTTCCGGTAAGCATGTAGGCTTCTATGTTACCAGTATGATAGGCAGCATTGTCCCAAAAGGCATTAGTCTCAGCAGCATTTCGGCTTTGCCAATAGGTATTTACCTTATCAATTATTTTTCTAACCTGCTCAGGTTTTTCAGATTGTGCTAAAGTGCTGTTGAATAATAAAATTAAAACAAGCTTTAGAATTGATTTTTGAAAATACGGGACTTGATACATCTTTTGGTTTTTAAGGTTTTATAGGAAAGTTATGAGGTAAAGTATAAAATATGCAATTTTAAGAAAATAAATAACATAAGGCATTAAATTAATGCTTATAAGAGTATTAATGAAACATAACGGTACCAATATATAACTCAAAGTGTACCTGTCGGATGATTTTGAATACGATAATTTTGATTTTCATTGATTATCTTAACCTGAGTTCGGGATAAGAATTAGTAAAATAATTAGCATAAAAAAGCAATAATTTGTATATTTAAATTTCTGATATTTAAATATTTAAACAAATTATTGCTGTATTTTTAAAAGACCAAATTACGGATATTTTTGTAAAAGTTGATGATTTTTGTAAAGAGTTTGACCATCAAATCAGGAAATTGAAACTCGAAACACTCGAAGAAGGTAAAAAAAGGAGAAACAGGTCTTCTTTAATGTCTGATTCTGAAATTATTATCATAATGATTGATTTTCACTTAGGAGCACATAAAACTTTTAAACATTATTACAACGAGATTGTTAGTGGATATTGGAAAGATTTATTTCCTATAAGACTTTCATACAATAGGTTTGTAGAACTTCAGCAGAGATGTTTTATCGTTTTTGCTTTGTTCTTAAGAGAAAAGTGTCTGGGAAAATGTACCGGAATCAGTTTTATAGATAGTACTGCTTTAAAAGTATGCCGAAATCAAAGAATCCACAATCATAAAGTCTTTAAAGGATTGGCAGAACGTGGAAAATCATCAATGGGCTGGTTTTATGGCTTTAAACTGCATTTGGTTTGCAATGAAAAAGAAGAACTTTTGTCTTTTTACTTAACCAAAGGCAATGTAGATGACAGAAATCCAAGACATATTCAAAAAATGACAGAACAATTATTTGGAAAACTATTTGCAGACAAGGGATACTTGTCAAAAGCCTTATGGGAAATGCTTTTCGCTGATGGAATCCAGCTATTTACCAAACTTAGAAAGAATATGAAAAACCATATTATGAATATGAAAGATAAAATTCTTCTTCGTAAAAGGGCAATTATAGAAACCATTAATGACGAATTAAAAAACCATTGCCAGGTCGAACACACTAGACATCGAAACACAAACAATTTTATGATGAATATTTTGGGAAGTCTTATAGCTTATTGTTTTTTTTCTAAAAAACCGTCACTTAACTTGCAAAAAGTAAATGACGGTCAGTTGTTATTAGGATTCGCTTAACCCGAACTCAGGTTATTTCAGCAACATCCTCTCAGTAATTGTTTTATTTGAAGAAAGATCAATTCCGGTAACTTCGGCATACTTTACATTTGGTAACCAAAAAGAGCCCCCTTCAATGCGTACAAATATTTTTTCTACCTGTATTTTTTTCTGATTTACATTTACAAAAACATGATATTTTTGATCTGAATCTAGCTTTTTCAGGGTTAAGGGTAATTTTTTATACGATACAAATTGGAGTTCAAACTCTTCATTATTTAAAGTTTTACTTTCTATTCCGTATGCAAATTTGCGTTGTATATAACTAAAATCTTTTTTTTCTCCTTTCTCAGCATATCGAATCCAATACGCTTTTATAGGATTGCTTTTGTCTATTTTTCCATTTTCCTGATAGTTTATGGTATAAATAGCAGTATTTGTATTTGGGTCCCGCTGAATATAAAACAGCATATTATCTATATTTTTAGGCGTAGGAAAATGTAGTGGCGACAGATTTTTGGATTGTGCCAATAGATTTCCGGAAATTATAGTTACTAAGATCGTTATAACGATTAGTGATTTTGTAAAATATTTAAGTGATAATTTATTCATAACGAAATATTATATAACCCGTCGGGTGTGATTATTTTAAACACATAGACACATAGATTTAGGACGCTCAAAAAAGGCGTTTCACTTGTTTAAAAAAACATTAGTAGCTATGTGTTAGAAACTAGTTTCTTTTTATATTCTTTTAACGAATATAAAACCTATGTTTCTATGTGTTAAATCATTTTTTTAACTACACGAATTAATTTGATTCAATTACATTCTGTTTTGGGCTTATCCTAAAAACCCAGTACTTAATCAGTGGGTAATTAAAACCATAAGAAACAAAAAGATCCGTGATTAATCTTCCGATTCTGTAATCGATTTGAAATACTTTTTGCAAAATAAGCGTACCAAATGATTTTAAGGAAATGCTTCCCAATACCACCAACGCAAATTTAAAAAGCTGATTATTAATGTTGCTGCTATAACCAGATTGATTTTTAAAAACCCAAAATCTATTGATGCTGAAATTGATAATGGCGCCAACGGTTCCGGAGATTAGAATAGAAATGGTAAAATGCAGTTTGAATATTTCGGTTAATAAAATCATTACCCCATAATCCGTAACGCCTCCTAAAAATGCCGCAACTTGTGCTTTTAGAAAAGTGAAAATGGATTTTTTTCTGAACATATCAGTCTTGGTTTTTATCTCTTAAATCGCCTAACTTTAATAGTTTAAAGCTATCTACAGTATTGATTATAAGTAGTGTAATAGTGATTAAGCCAGCCAAATAGGTAATTGATCCCGGATATAAAACTTCTGTGGTTAAAATGAAAGCAATAATAAATCTAAGTTCTGTTGGACCCACAAAGCCGGAATCTATACTGTACTCATTTGTAATTTTGTACCGCAACTGGCTGATGATAATAGACCAGCCATACAGTGCAACAAAAGCAAAGGCTACTATTTGAGTGCTCTTTTCAGCATAAATGTAATAGCCAAAGCCTATCAATACAATACCAATCCAATCGGCAATAATATCGAGTGCAAAACCATACCAACGGCGCGGAATATTTCTATAATAAGCCAGTCTTCCGTCTAAAGAATCGCCTAACCAATTTATAACCAAACCAATAATACCCAAAAGCAAATACCAATTTGTTATATAAGTCCCTAAAACAAAAGCTAAAAAAATCAAAACTGATCCAAGCGTACCAATGAAGGTGAGCAAGTTTGGCGAAATGAATTTAGGTACTTTTGGAAGTAAAAATACAATCGTTAACTGTTCTGCTCTTTTTAAAATATTAGTTCGCTTACGGTCTGAAAATGTTCTTTGGACAATTGCACTATAATCTGCTGCTTGTGTTTCTGTTCCCATTAATAGCCCAATTCTAGTTTTGTAATTTTTAATTTTATTTTTCTTAGCGTATTTTTAAGAAAATCTGTGGTACTTTTTAGTTTACCTGATCTAACCAGATAACTATATGCGATGATAATAAGCATAGATAAAAAAGATGATTATTTAACAATTCCTGCAAAACGTTGATAAAAAACAGTTGGACTGTTCTCATCTTTAGGAGCGTATTTTCCAGCTATAATTGGAACATAAATAACCCTTCTTCTGCTTTCTTCGCCACGGATTGATGATTCTGCAACTCTGTGCCACAAACGGCCATCGTGAATGGTTAAATCTCCGGCTTCCGGATTGATAGAAATTTCCTCTGGATCGGCTTTATGATCTAAAAAGTATTTTTTACGAAAAAGCATTTGATAAACACTTTGCTTGTGAGTGCCCGGAATGATTTTAAGGCCGCCATTTTCTGGTTTTAAAGTGCTTAAATGAATACCTACATTGAGCATCGGGTTTAATTTTCCACCATAAAAAATATCTCTCAAACCATCTGTATGCCAGCCCATTTTAGCAAACTTACTTTCCGGTCCGTTGATATAATGATTAAAAACCATTCCGTCTTTTTCTTCAGTACCTAATCTTGCGCCATCACCTGCTAGTGGCAATAAAGCACTAAATCTTGGATCAAGTAAAAGACCGCTTAAGGTTTGATGATGCTGATTGATAAAAGCAAAACGTTGTACAATAGGAGAACCATCTAAATCTTTTCCATATTTAATTGGAACACCATTTACTTTTTGAAGGTCGTTGTTAATCCATTTTTGCTCCACTTGTTTTGAGGCATCAATGATGGATGAAACCGTTTCCGGATTTATGAATTTTTTGAAATGGATGAAGCCATGTTCGTTAAAAAAGGCAATTTGCTCATCAGTTAATTGCTCAGTAAGGGTAAAGGTTTTATAAGAAGATACCATGATATATATGTATTTATTAAATGAAATAATTGGTTTGAAATTTTATCTAAAAGTTAGCAACAGCAACAACAACAGCAACGCATTCGCATCTTTGTGTGCATTCCGCTTTTAGTAAAATTAAATATATTTCTTTTATTATACATGTTCTATCGAATTAGTAGACATTGCAAATGTAATATAATTTTTCAGTTGCAAAGAATATTTTTTTAATTTTTTTGAAAAAAAATTAAATTTTATAAATTCCGGCTGCCGTTTTTTCGATAAAAGCCTTTGGTAGTATGCGGTTGGCATAAACCGAAATGATATTGGTAAAACCCGGAATCACTTCTGATTTTTTACTGAACATGGCTTTTACTGCCATTTTTGCAACTTCATCAGGCTGCATATTGAACTTTTCAGCCATTTTGCCAAGAGCATCTAAACCAGCTCTCGAAGCAAAACCGGTAGCAACCGGACCCGGACTAAAACAGGTTACTGAAATGGAAGTTTTGCCAAGTTCGAAACGCAAGGCACGGGTAAACGATAAAACAAAAGCCTTTGTAGCCGAATAAACAGCCAGCGTAGGTACAGCTTGGTAAGCAGCAGTACTCGATATATTTAAAATGTAGGCTTGTTTTTGTTGTGAAAGTATGGGTACTAATAAATGTGAAAGTTCTACCACAACATTCATGTTAAGCTGCATCATGCCAAGCTGATCGGTTAGAGAAGACTGACTAAAATCGCCCCACACCCCATAGCCGGCATTGTTAACTAATAAGCCAACCGGATAGTTATTCGTTTTTATCCAATCGGTTACTTTTAGCGATGCACCATTTGTCGAAAGATCAATCGGAAAAACAGGAGCATTGATACCGTATTTAATCTGAAGATCATCAGATAGTGCTTTTAATTCCTCGTCACTTCTTGCAACAAGCAATAACGGATAACCCAGTTTAGCCAATTCATAAGCAATCGATTTTCCAATGCCTTTGCTGGCGCCGGTAATTAAGGCATACGGTTTAGTTTTTTCGCTCATTTTATTAATTTAATCATTCAAATATAAAAATTAATTTCTTATATAGTAATACATTAGATAAAGAGTGAAATTTCCTTTTTTTCTCTAAAATTATTCTTTTGATAACAGGCCAAACTTTATAGATAATTATTAAATATAAAAACTCAAAAACATTAATTTATCAGTATAGTAATATGTACTGGTAGTGAAATTAGTTTTATATTAGCAGGAATAAAATATTTTTTGATTCGAAATCTACTGAAAAGAAAGTAAAATAAGCTAAGAATAAATACAATTTGTCGATTCAGAAATGATTTTAACCCAGTTTAAAATTAACTAAACTTATTTTATGCAAATGAATAAACAGATTTATAGTGTTCTATTAGCTGACGATGATGACGATGATTGTATTTTTTTTAAAGAAGCACTCGATGAACTCTCACTGCCTGTAAAGCTTGTCACTGTTAATGATGGTGTTGAACTTATGGGTTTTTTAAAAGCTAATATTTCAGGGAGTTTACCCGATATCCTTTTTTTAGATTTAAACATGCCCCGCAAAAATGGTTACGAATGTCTTACGGAAATAAAAGAAATTGAAGAGATGAAAGGACTTTCGGTAGTTATTTTTTCAACTTCACAGGATAGTGAAATCGTCAATTTGATGTACGAAAAAGGAGCTGTTTTTTATATCCGAAAACCAGGTGATTTTTCTAAGTTAAAGAAAGTGATAGGAGAGGCGCTTGCTAAAGCATCCGAAAATAATTTTAAGCAGCCTGCCAGAGAGCAATTTATTCTTCAACCCTAATCTTTTTTTCATGAGCTTTACTGATCAGGAATATTATTTTTTTGCCGATGGAGGAGAAATGGGTGAGTTAATACGCTCTAAGGACTGGAGTAAAACAGCTGTTGGTAATCCTGATACCTGGTCACAAAGTCTTCGTACAATGGTGTCGGTAATGCTTAATAACCCTTTCGGGATGTATATAGCCTGGGGAAACGATTATACCCAATTATATAATGATGCTTTTCGGCCTATTTTAGGAGCTTCAAAACATCCGGATGCTTTAGGGATTAGTTCGAAAGAAACATTTTCAGAAATTTGGAGCACCATAGGTTCTATGTTTGCTGATGTTATGAAAGGAAAAGCAGTTGGTTTTCCTGATTTTATGGTAGTGTTAAACAGAAATGGATTTGACGAAGAGTGTTATTTCGATTTCTCTTACAGTCCAATAAAAAATGAAAATGGAGAGGTTGGAGGTATTTTAGTAACCGTAATTGAAACTACAGAAAAGAAAAAAGCAACTGAAGCATTAAAACAAAGTAATGCCAGATTCATTAATAATATCATGCAGGCTCCCGTTGCTATGTGTGTGTTTAGAGGCAAGGATCATATTGTAGAAATTGCAAACAAACAAATGATTGAGCTATGGGGAATAGAAGCCGAAAAAGTAATAAATAAACCCATTTTTAAAGTATTACCTCAGTCAAAATCTTTAGAAGATTTATTAGATAATGTTTTTCAGACAGGTAAAAATTTTGTTGCAAATGAACAGCTGGTAAGATTAGTTCGAAAGGGCGAGACAGAAAACACCTATGTTAATTTTGTCTACGAAGCCCTAAAGGATACTGATGGAACAATTTCGGGTGTTGTGGCAATTGCAATTGAAGTAACTCCACAGGTTTTGGCCCGGTCAAAAGTAGAAGAAAGTGAACAAAAAATTAGGCAATTAGTAGAGAATGCGCCTTTTCCTATTGGTGTTTATGTGGGGAAAGAAATGCGTATTGAACTCGCTAATCAGTCTATTATGGATGTCTGGGGAAAAGGAAATGATGTAATAGGTAAATTATACAAGGACATTTTGCCTGAACTTGAAAATCAACAGGTTTTTGAACAGCTCAGTGCTGTATTTGAAACCGGAGAGTCTTTTCATAGTAAAAACACCCGGATAGATCTTGTTATACAGGGTAAATTAGAAACTTTTTATTTTAATTATAGCTTCACGCCTTTATATGATGTCAATGGAAATATATATGGTGTAATGAACACTGCTGCTGACCTGACGGATTTAAACTTGGCTAAGAAAAAAATAGAAGAGGCTGATAAACGTTTCCGAAATACTGTTAAGCAGGCTCCGGTTGGAATTACTATATTAAGAGGATCGGAGTATGTGGTTGAAATGGCTAATGAAGCCTATCTTAAACTGGTTGACAGGGAAGAAAACAGTATTATTGGCAGGTCGCTATTTGACTCTTTGCCGGAAGTTAAAGAAAGTGTAAGTTCGTTATTAAATGATGTTTTAACAACTGGAATTCCTTTTCATGGATATGAAGTCCCGATTCCATTAAATCGCTTTGGAAAACTACAGACTTCCTATTTTGATTTTCTTTATTACCCATTAAAAGAAGAAGACGAAACCATTTCAGGAATTATTGTAACCGTGACTGAAGTTAGTGAAAAAGTTAATGCCCGAAAAAAAATTGAACAAAACGAACAAAGACTTAATATTATAGTTGAAGCAAGTGAACTTGGAACATGGGAATTAAATGTAAAAACCAAAGAACTGCGTTATTCTGCAAGATACCTTGAAATTATTGGAGGATATAAAGAGCTGGTAGATTTAACGCATGAGCAATTACTCGCACATCTTCATCCTGATGATCTGCACATCCGGAATAAAGCATTTGGTGAAGCGCTGCTTTCAGGGAATTTAAATTATGAAGCACGATTAATCTGGAAAGACAAGTCCATTCACTGGATGGAAGGAAAAGGGAAAGTGTTTTATGATGAAAACGGTAATCCTGAAAAATTAATCGGGACAATAAGAGATACCACTGTCGAAAAAAATCATCAGCAGGCAATAGAAGAAAGCGAAAAAAGATTCCGCTCCTTGACAGAAAGTATTCCGCAGCTTATTTGGGAAACAGATGAAAAAGGAAATGCATTATTCGCATCAGGAAAATGGCTGGAATATACAGGAATTCAGCCAGATGGAGAAGCCGAATGGAGAGCCATGATCCATCCCGATGATTTTGAGGAAAATGCAAAAATATGGGGTCATTCTTTAGCAACCGGAGAAGGATACAGAGCAGATGTCAGAGTTAAAAGTAAAGAAGGAACTTACAGGTGGCATGCCGTAATTGGTGAGCCGATTCGAAATGAAAAGAATGAAATTATAAAATGGGTAGGGGCATTTACGGATATTCATGCTGAGAAAGCTTTTGCACATGAATTAGAACAACAGGTTAATGCCCGTACCAAAGAATTAAACCTGATAAATGAATCTCTCAGAAAAAGTGAAGAACGTTATCATTTAATGGTAGAAGAAGTACAGGATTATGCTATTTTGTATTTGAATCATGAAGGAATAGTAGAGAATTGGAATATAGGGGCAGAAAAAATCAAAGGATACAAAACCGGGCAAATTGTCGGAAAATCTTTTTCTGTTTTTTATACAGAAGAAGACCGGAAAAACAATCTTCCTCAAAAGCTGCTGCAAATTGCCCGAGAAAAAGGAAAAGCAGTACAGCAAGGATGGCGTGTTCGAAAAAACGGAACCCTGTTTTGGGCAAGTGTGGTCATAACGGCTGTTCATAATAAGCAAAATGAGGTTATTGGCTTTTCAAAAATGACGCACGATCTTACAGAAAAAAAGGAAGCAGATGACAAACTGAAACAAAATGCTCTGGAACTCGAACAAAAAAATGCCGAGCTGGAACAAATGAATAAAGAACTTCAGTCGTTTGCCTATATTTCAAGTCATGATTTACAAGAGCCTCTGCGAAAAATACAAACTTTTGCCACCCAGATCATAGAAAAAGAATCTGATAATTTATCTGATGTTGGAAAAGACAAATTTCAAAGAATGCAGAATGCCGCTAAGCGAATGCAGACTTTAATTAATGATCTCTTATCTTATTCCAGAACCAATATTCAGGAAAGAGTGTTTGAAAAAACAGATCTGTCAAAAATTATTGATGAAGTAAAAGAAGATTTAAAAGAAGAACTGGAGCAGCACGGCGGAGTTATCGAAAAAAACAGAACATGGCCAATAGATGTTATCCCTTTTCAGTTCAGGCAGCTGCTCTACAATTTAATAAGCAATTCTCTGAAATTCTCTAAACCGGGAACGCCTCCGGTAATAAAAATTGACAGTGAAATAATCAAAGGGGCAACGCTGAACGATAAAAAAGCAAACAAAAGCAGTAACTATTGTCATATCAGTATTTCAGATAATGGTATTGGTTTTGATCAGCAGTATAGCGCAAAAATATTTGAAGTTTTTCAGCGGTTACATGGTAAACTTGAATATACAGGTACAGGGATAGGACTGGCTATTGTTAAAAAAATTGTAGAAAACCATAACGGATTTATTACAGCAAGCGGTGAGCAGGACAAAGGAGCCATTTTTGATATTTATATTCCTGTAAATGAAGCCTGAAATAAAATAAGCATAAGTTTAAAACTAAAAACTCCAAAGCAATAGTTTTGGAGTTTTTTACAATAATACTTGAAAATTAAATTCCTAAACGAAAATCGCTGACGCTTTTTTGTTCTAAGGAAATTTCTTCAAAATAACTGGTTGTGCCTTTGTCAACCGGACATTGTGTGCTGATTCCTGTCCAAATTGATGCAGGATAATTGTTTTTGTATAGTCGGACCAATTGCCAGTTTTTATTATCTAATGAATAGTAACTGGCAACAGTATGGGTATCTGATGAAATTTTCATATAGACAGTTTTTTGCTTAACGATGTCATGGTTGTTATCGTCAGAAGTTCCAATTGTACGAACGGTTACCATTCTCTGATTACCGCGTTCATCTTGTTCAAAACAAAATTTTTGATAAAAATTATCATGAACATACAAATACAAAACACCCGCATTATATAATCCTGTTTTTGTGAATTCCGGACTCACTTTTGCGATAAGTGTAAAAGGTTTGGTATTGTCCAGTTTAGATAAAAGAATTGGTGCAGTATTGTTGGATAATTTGTTGTTTGGATCTGAAAAATAATCTTTTTTCTCACCAACATGAAAGAGTATATTGTTTTTGATATCAACTTTCGCGAGTGTATCTGCGCCATTAATTGATTTTGTAAAATGAATTTTTGTTAGTTTAATGTCGCAGTCGGTACCGCGCACAAAAGCAGAATCCGTAGATTTTGTAATAGTGTTTTCCGGTTTAGATTCAGTATTGTTTTTAGCGTTTTTTTCGCAGGAGGATACAAGCAGAATCCCGAAAAAAGTGCAATAAGTAAGAAGATTTGGTTTCATAAAATTTTTTGTTAGAAATAAAAATCATAATTTAATTTTTCAAATTTACATTTGCTTTACTACATCGGCAATACGTAAAATTAACCAATTTATAAAAACAGTTATGTCAAAGGAATCTATCGAAGATCAGTTAACTTCTACATTATTACAGCAAAAGTTCTTGGAGGAGGAAATTTTTGATATAGAAGATTATAAAAAATCTGTTTCTGCCTATGTAGCTATTGAGCAATGTGTGGCGGTTCTTTCTGATTTTCAGGCTGATTGCAGTTATATTTACACCGGTAGTTTTGGAGGGTTTTTCGGTCTTCCGTCAGTAGATTCGGTTATTGATTCTGCTTTTGAAGACTGCATTTTCAATAAAATAAATCAGGAAGATGTTACGGAACGTCATGCTTTAGAATTGCAGTATTTCCAATATCTTAAAAACCTGCCCGGCGACGAATATCGAAAATACAGTACTTTTAGCCGTTTGCGAACTTCAGAAGTAGTGAATGGGCGTTATATCAGTCATCGGACAATCTATCTTAAAAAAAATCCCAACGGCAGTATCTGGCTGGCACTTTGTTTATACGCACCGTCGACCGATTTTCAGGCAAGATCCGGTATTGACGGCAGGATTGTAAATATGCAGACTGGTGAAGTAATCGCTTCTGAAAAATACAAGCCTTATGCAGAAACCCTGCTTTCAAAACGAGAATTGGAAATTCTTAATCTTCTGTCAGAAGGAAATAACAGCGTTAAAATTGCAGAAAAACTCTGTATTTCAGTTTATACAGTGCGTCGTCATAGACAAAATATAATTCAGAAAATGCAGGTAGCCAATACAACAGAAGCTTTAAAAACAGCATTAGTCATGGGACTTGTTGAGGTATAATTTTATTCTTTGGAAATGTTTTTGAGGATGATGTTTTTAAAATCAATAGGAGCCCCTTCATAATTTAAGGAAATTTTACCCTCTGTTGCAGTAGCTTCCACACATTCGTTAACCAGTTTTCCGTTAAGATATTGTGTGATTTTTCCGTTGAAAGATTTGATCACAATAGTATTCCATTCACCATAAGGTTTTTCATTTTCGCTAAATTTGGCAGAAGTTACGCTGGCACCTGCTTCAATAAGCTTGCCGTTTACTTTTGCAGTTACCTGATCAAGAAAGATGAAATCGCCCGTAGTATTTTCTTTTATTTGAAATTGAATTCCTTTTGGCCAGATCTTATCCGGATAATCAGCAGGGATGTTGTACATAACACCGCTGTTTTTTTTGTTTTTTGTTTTAAACTGCTCTTCGATATTCCATCGGTATGCTAAACTAAGTTCAAAATTTTTATAGCTTTTTAAAGACATCAGGTAGCCATTCGTTTCTCCGTACATTCTGATTACTCCGTCTGAAAACTCATAGACTTTCGATGGTTTTTGTTTTTCGGTACTGGTTTTTGTAAATGCATACCAGTCATTTTCTGATAAGCTTTTTTGCTGAACAGCACATGAATTTAAAAGCAAAAGAAACACAAAAGCAAAAGTTATTTTTGGGAACATAAATAAAAATTTAAAAACGAAATTGATCTGATTGTTTAATAAGGTAAAAATAGTAAATAGAAAAGGTAAGAGTTTGTTTAAGATTTATTTTTTTTTCAAAATTTGAGAATTGACACTAATTTAGTAAGGTTTAAATAGTTTTATAACTCAGTGATATCAAGAAATACGAAGAGGCTGTTTCATTTTTATGAAACAGCCTCTTTTGATATAAAAATAACGGTTTTATTTTACAACCACTTTTTTAGTAGCTGTACCATTTGCGGTTTCTACTTTCACAAAATAAACTCCTTTTGCCTGAGTAGATAAATTAACTGAATTTGTATTACTTATAGAAAGGATCAGTTTTCCGGCAACATTAAAAACAGTAATCGTTTTTACATCAGCAACGCCATTAACAGTAACTAAACCGCTGGTTGGATTTGGAGATACAGTAATACTGGCTTCTTTTAATGTATTATCATTAATGCCTAATGCGGGGTTTGTGTATAAAGTAGTGGGTACTGTTTGTGCAGTCAAAATATAAGCTGCATTTCTCCAAAGGGTCAAAAATTCATTTGTAACATTTTTTCCATCTCCGGCAGCGATTGCTCCATAATTACATGCAAAAGTAATCATATCTTTTGTGCCTAACTTATCGTTTACATCTGTTCCCAGTTGAGTTCCGGCAGGAAAACGATTTATTAATAATGAATTGGTGTTTGAAGTAGTCGAAATAGCAGTACCAGCAGCAATAGTTCCGCTAGTACCGGCTAATAAAGTTGCAGTGCCAGGGGTAGGGGTAGTGATTTCTAAATCATTAACAAGAGAAAGGCCTTTAACAGCAGCAGTTGCCAGGGCTCCAGAAGCTACGGTAGCTCCAAGATCAGTAGCGCCTGCAAAGAAAATAGGAATGCTGGTGCCTGTGATTCCACTAAAGATTGGGTTGGCCTCATTGCCAGGAACTACTTGAACAGCCAAACTACTTGAACTTACAACATCAGACGCTGTTCCTGTAGTAGAAGTTATAGTTCTGTTAGCTCCCTTTTGGAATGTAAATGACTTGTTATAAATAAGGGGAATGTTTAATGCACCAAGTTTTCTGAATGCAAGTATTCCAGTTGGTTTGATAGCATTAGCAGTAGACCCCCAGGTTTCCTGCATTATTATTAAATCGGGTGCAAGCGTAGCGATTTCTACATCTACATTTACATTTGTAGCAAGATCTAATCCATTAGCATCACACGAATAAACGGTAACAGTAAAACCGGTGGCTGTAAGCATTCTGGTAATAGCATCGCTTCCGGTAACCGTTGCGCTGCCTGTTTGTGAAGCTGTAGCATCCATAGTCTTGCTGAATTGTATATAGGCTACTTTTTTCTGTGCCATCATTTGAGTCGGTACCAATGCTGTTGATACTAGCAAAACGAGTACAATTGCTAATTTGTTTTTGAGTAATTTTTTTGTCATAATTTATAAAAATTTAATATTAAAAATATGGATACAATTTTTTTAATGGTAAATTTATAAAAATAACTAAATAAAACAATTGATTTTGGGAAAATTTGTAATCGATTACTGGATAAATTTTAAAGCGTAAAGTATTGTTAAAATTGAATGTGATGGGAAGCCACATTTTTCCTGATTTTTATTTAAAAAATAAAAATCAGGAAAAATGGAAATAGTGAATGATAAATTAAAAAATGCTTCGTAAAAAGCGATGAGGCTATTGTTAAACAGACTCTTAATCCGTTAATTGTAATTATCAAAAGGTCAGTTCGAGGAATAATTTTTTCACAAAAAAGCAATATAAAATGGTGTTACAACATCTCGTCAGTTCGAGTAAATTTTGTGAAAATGCAATAGCTTTTTTACAAAATTTGTATCGAGAACCGTTTTTAATACTAATTATGACCAACGGGTAGACTCTTAATAATGGAGAAAGATATTTATAAAAAAATCCCGTTTTTCAAATCAATGAAAAACAGGATTTTTTGGTAACAGTTTTTTAAATATAACCCGTTGGGTGAAATTAAAAATGAGTGTCAGGCTGAGTCCGTTCGTCTTCGCTCAGGATAAACTTAGTCGAAGTTCTTTCGTGTTCAAAAACCTTCGACTCCGCTTAGGATGACATCAATTCCTTAAGTTGTAAATGATTTTTCACTGCCAATTTTTATACTTTTATAATCAAATCGATCTTTTTAATCAATTTCACCCAACGGGTTAAATATAATTTTATTTGCTTTTAAATTTCCAGATTTGTCCAACAGTTTCCCCTCCTTTATTGTCTTTTGCAACGATTCTCCAGAAATATTCTTTTGCTGGCTGCAGGGTTACATCTGCCGTTTTTGAGGTATAGTTTTCCTTTATTTTAGTGGTTGGAGGATTTACGGATCCAAAATACACATCATAACTTAGTATATCATTATCAGCATCGGTGGCGTTCCATTTTAAAGCGGCAGTTGTGTTATTCAATGTTATGTTTACTGCCGGGCTCACCAATTCTGGAGCAAAAGGCAAATGATTTACGACGGCATCACCGGCTGTATAAAATTTGTAGGTTTTACTGAAGGCACTTGATAAGCCCTCACTGTCTGTTGCTTTAATTCTCCAATAGTAAGCCGTGTTCTTATTCAGTTCGATTTGTTGTGAATTTGAAGAGCTTTCGGTGGTTTGTATAATTTGTTCAAATTGATTGTCCAAAGCTATTTCTATCTGATAGTAAATCTCATCTTTATTTTTATCGGTAGATTTTTTCCATTCCAAATTAACGGTATTATCAACGCATAATTTATTGTCAGCAGGTAAGGTTAAAACCGGAACTGTTGGAGCGGTATTCTCAGTATCAGAATTGTCGTCGCCTCCACTGCAGGAAATGAATAAGAGGGTAAGTATTGACAGGGATATAAAATTTTTCATTGTTTAGTTTTTTATGATTTTCATTGTCTTTACACGGCCTAAGTGAATTTTGGCAATATATACCCCGCCTGGTTGATTTTCAAGGGTTAATTGTGCCGTTCCGTTTTCTATACTGTACTTTTTATTTGAGACCAGACGACCGTCTAAAGAATTTATCTCTATGCTTACTTCTTTGTAGGTTAGAGGCAATTCAATTTCAAAAATTCCGGAAGTCGGGTTCGGATAGGCAGAAACAGCCATGTCTAAGTCGGCAATATTTTCTCTGTAGGTTCCTTCGCAGTCTTTTGCTGTTTTAACTTCTAATAAACGGCTTCCTTCTGCAGGTATCGAGAAACTCGAAACGCTGGTTTGAAATTGCTCAATTCCGTCAACAAAAACAACATAAGGGGCAGTTCCATCGGTAATTTCTACATGTACATTTTTAGAAGCTACACTCGATTTTCCGGTAATAGCTGTTGCTTTTGCAATGGTAAGGTTAAAGTTTTGCTCAAAAAGTTCCCCGGGAATGGTAATAGTAATGGTATAATTGCCTGGAGTCAGCCCGGATAGGTTTAAAGCGTTATTAGTAAATGTTTTCGACTGGCCGTTTACATTTGCGGCATAAGCGAATGCTTGTGTAGCCGTTATCGTTATTTCACCGTTATTTTCGCCCGGACAGGATTCTCCTTTCGTCAGCACAGTAAAATTGTTTGCAGGCAGGTTTAATCCACATGCCGTGTCGTAATTAGCTGTTGCATCTTTTAGAGCTCCCCAGTTTGTATCAGAATAGGTTTTGTTGTCGACTTTGATACAGGTTAGATTTGGATTATTTTCAAAATGAATTGCAGCAGCATTAAACCTGGTGTTGTTGCCGTTTTTTAAATTCAGGCTCACTAATTGATTTGATGAACAATTCAGATCAGTTAAAGCATTGTTTTTACTGATGTCAAGGGTCGTTAATTGATTAATATTACAAAGCAACTGAGTTAAAAATTTATGTTTGGAAAGGTCAGTATTTTTTATCTGATTTGTACTAAAATCCAAAACTTTCAAAAGCGTATTGTTCGTTACATTTAAGGCCGTTAACTTGTTGCTGCTGCAGATTAAGGTTTCCAACTTGGTGTTTTTTTCAACATCCAGGGTTGAAACTGAATTACCGCTGCAGTTTAAAACACTTAAATTGGTATTCAGACTGATATCTAAACTGTTTATAGTGTTATTTTTATAATTCAGCTGTGATAAAGCCGTGTTTTTACTTAAATCCAGCGAGGATAATTTATTCGAATCTAAAATTAAATCCGTCAGGAGAATGTTCTTGCTTACATCCAGATTGCTTAGCTGATTTGCTGATACATTCAGTTTTGTTAAAGCTGTGTTTTCGCTTACATCTAAACTTGTTAATTGATTTTCAGTACATACCAAAGTAGTCAGGGCTTTATTTTTGCTCAAATCAAGGATTTGCAATTTATTAGTGCCGCATTCTAAAGCTGTAAGGGCAGTAAATCCTTGTATGCCGGTTAAATTTGTAATAGAGCTGTTAGAAACATTTAGTGTTTTTAACGCCTTGATACTCGAATTAAGTATTGTACCATTTTTGCCATCGGTATCAATTCCAAGGGCAATCAGTTTATCTTCAAAAAAACGATCAGGTATTCCTGTAACAGTTGCACAGTCATAAGTGGTAAAAAAAGCGCCTGAATCTTTTATCCACTTACTGTTTGCGTAGGCAGCATCATCAACCTGAATACAGGAAAGATCCGGATTACTATTAAGCCAGGCAGAAGATACAAGTGTATTTTTTCCATTTTTTAAATTTAAACGGGTCAGTTTGTTATCGTAACAATGAATTACCGTTAACTGGGTATTTTTGCTGAAGTCTAATGAAGTGATTTGATTGGCTGTACAATATAGGTTTTTCAAAGCTGTATTTACATTTAGTCTGGTAAGAGCATTGTTATTCACAAATAAACTTTCCAATAATTCATTTTTGCTTACATCTAAGCTGGTTATTTTGTTACTGTTGGCTGTCAGATTTATTAATGCGGCAAAATCCTGAATACCTGTTAAATCAATAATGGAACTATTGCTGATATTTAAATCTTTTACGGTAATAATATTAGAAGTCAGTACTCTTCCATCTTGTAAATCATCAATCCCTAAAGAAATTAATTTGGCTTCAAAATTTTTATCAGGAATAGCAGTATAGGCCCTACAGTCCAGATTGAAATCAGCTGAGGTGTCTTTGGTTGTTGTCCATTTTTTTGCGGCGGCAACATCGGCAACCATGATACAGGTAAGGGAGGTGTTTTTCGAACAATTTAAGGTTGTTAAACCACTATTCTTGGAAAGATCTAAAAAGGTTAATAGATTATTGGATACATTTAAAGTTTTTAAAGCAGCAAAACCTTCTATACCTCTTACATCAGTAAGGGAACTGTTAGAAAGATCTAAAACGGTTAGTGTTTTTATGCTTGAAATTAATACGTGTCCGTTTTTACCATCGGTATCAATACCAAGGGCAATAAGCTTGTCCTCAAACAGACCGTTTGGAATTGCTGTAGTTGTCGAACAATCATAAGTCGTAAAGTATGCAGCAGCTTCTTTTTTACTCGCCCAATTGGTATTCGCATAAGCAACATCATCAACACAAATACAGGAAAGAGAAGGGTTGTCAGAAAAATCTAAACCGAGTAATTTGTCATTTTTGCCGTTTTTTAGATTTAAAGCCGTTAACTGGTTTAAATTGCAATATAAAGTGTTCAGATTTGGATGCTGACTAATATTTAAGGTTGTTATTTTATTATTACGGCAGTTCAGGTAATTCAGCTTCACGTTTTTGCTTACATCTACTGCTTTTATTTGGTTAGCCTCAAGAATTAAAGTTGACAAATCAGTATTTTTGGTAACATCCAGATTATTGAGTTTATTATTAGAACAATTTAAATAGGATAAAGCAATATTTTTGCTTACATCCAGGCCGGTTAATTGGTTTTCGGAACAATCTAAATAACTTAGAGCGATGTTTTTACTAATGTCCAAAGACGTTAGTTTATTTGAGCTGCATCTCAGACTTGTCAAAGCTGTATTTTTGCTTACGTCTAAATTGGCTATATCATTAGAGTTACATTCCAGGATTGTTAATACTGTAAAATCCTGAATCCCGGTTAAATCCTTAATCCCGCTGTGAGAAAGATATAATGATTTTAATGGACTGATTTTAGAGGTTAATACTTTACCATCGGCAACATCATCAATTTTTAATTCAATTAATTCAGCCTCAAATTTGGCATCCGGAATAAGGGTGTACGCTTTACAGTCTAAATTAAAATTTGCAGTGGCATCTTTTTTTACGATCCAGTTGCTGGTAGCATAGGCAACATCTGCCACCTGAATACAGGTAAGTGATGCATTGCCGGAACAGTCCAGAGTAGTAAAAGCTTTAGCTTTAGAAAGATCAATACTTTTTAATGAGTTGTTTGCACAGTTTAACGTTTTTAAAGCTGTAAACCCTTGTAAGCCTGTCAAATCAGTAAGAGAGCTGTTAGAAACATTTAAGGTCGTTACTTTTTCAATACTCGAGTTTAGTACCACCCCATTTTTGCCGTCGGTATCAATTCCCAGCGCAATTAATTTATCTTCAAATAAGGAGTCAGGAATAGGGGTACTTATTGAACAGTCATAAGGTGAAAATAAAGGATAAACTCCTTGCTGGTTATTCCAGTTTGCAATCGCATAAGCTATATCGTCAACAATAACACAGGAAATATTGTAGTTGTAGGAAAAATTCAAAGAGGTTAAAAGGGTGTTTTTCCCATTTTTTAAATTTAAGGAGGTGAGTTTATTTGCACTGCAGCGAAGAGTGGTAAGCGCAGTATTTTTACTTACATCTAAAGTGGTCAGATTATTTGAACCGCAATCAAAATAGCTTAAAGCATTATTTTTGTTGACTTCCAGGCTGCTTAACTGATTGGATTCACATTGAAAATTGGTTAATAAGATGTTTTTGCTTATATCGATATTGCTTATTTTGTTACGGCTCAGACTCAAAGTAGTTAAAGCAGTATTTTTGCTTACATCTAAGCTTGTCAGGCTGTTTGAATTACAGCTGAAAGTAACCAGTGCGGTATTTTTACTAACATCCAGACTGCTTATTTTATTAGAACTGCATTCCAGGCTTGTTAATGCGGTAAAATCCTGAATCCCGGTTAAATCAGTAATAGAGCTGTTGTAAAGATTTAAGTTTTTTACATTGATAATTTTGGCAGTCATTACTTTTCCGTCAGCAGTATCATCGATGTTTAAAGCAATTAATTTAGCTTCAAAGTTTTTGTCAGGAATAAGGGTGTATGGTCTGCAGTCGAGATTAAAACGGGCTCCGGCATCTTTTGTGGTCGTCCAGTTATTCGTTGCATAAGCAATATCAGTAACCTGAATACAGGTTAGTGATGCGTTATTCGAACAATTTAATGTTTTCAGACTGCTGTTTTGCGAAAGGTCTATCGATTTTAATAAATTCTTTGAGGCATTTAAGGATGTTAGGGCGGTAAATCCTTTTATTCCGGTTAAATCAGCAATCGAACTATTTGAAACGTCTAATACGGATAGTGTTGCAATACTGCTGTTTAATACGACTCCATTTGTTCCATCGGTATCAATACCAAGTGCAATTAGCTTATTTTCAAATTGAGCATCAGGAATGAGTGTAACCGTAGAACATTCATAAGAAGTAAATAATGCGTTTGCATTTTTTGTATCAGCCCAGTTGGCGTTGGCGTATGCAACATCATCAACCGTAATACACGAAAGAGAATAGTTTTGGATAAAATTCAGCGTCTTTAGTAAAGTATTTTTACCATTTTTTAAATTCAGACTGGACAAATTGTTAGAGCCACAGTACAATTCAGTCAGAGCCGTATTTTTACTTAAATCCAAATGGGACAAATTATTAGATTGGCATTGTAGCCTAACCAGGGCTGTATTTTTACTTAAGTCTAAGCTAATGATACTGTTTCCATAGCAGGTAAGGGAAGTCAATTTTGTAAAATCCTGAATTCCGGTCAAATCAGTAATCGAACTGCTTGGAATATGTAATGAAGTCAAAGTATTGATTTTTGAAGTCAGCACTCTTCCATCGGCAACATCATCAATTTTCAGGCTAATTAATTTAGCCTCGAATTTGGGATCAGGAATGCTCGTATATTGGGCATGTAAATTTGCTCCCGCCAGCAGGAGTAATAATAAAAGTAATTTCGTTTTCATAAATGTAATTTTATTTAAAGCACTACAATAGTACAACTCAGTCGTTTTTTGACAGTCATCATTTATAGTGATTTTATTACAGGAAAAGCAATATCAGATATTGTTTTTTCATATTCCTGCTTTCCAGGCTGATCCCTTTTAACGTTTAGTAGCCCCAAAAGCTTTCAGGATTGCGAAGCACTCTGTTTTTTTTATAGGAAGGTTGTAAGATTAAAATAGTTTTTCATTTGGAATACAATAACAATAGGGAGTTTTTTTCCAGACCATTCTTCAAGATTAAACAATTGTTAAACATTGTATTGATAATAAAAAACTTATATTTAATTGTTAATTTTAGTCTAATAAATTTAATATATCTTTTTATGAAAAAAAAATTACATGTATTGAGATGGTTAGCATTAACAGTGTTTGTTTGTTCAGGCTTAACAGTGAATGCTCAGGAATTGAGAGTAGGTGCTTTAGCAGCTCTTCCGGCTGGAGACGCATCAGATGTATCATCTTTTAATGCCGCCGTAGATGCGTCATTATACTTTATTAAAATCAATGAAAATTTAAGCTTAGGAGCTACAACAGGATACTCCAGGTTTTTTGGAAAAACAGAAACCGTTGATGGATTGGATATTGATTATGACGATTTTTCTTTTATTCCGATAGCAGCCTCAGGGCGCGGTTTATTTGGTAAACATCTTGTATATGTTGCAGATATTGGTTATGCTGCCGGACTGGATGATGTAGGCGGAGGGCTTTTCTATCAGGCAAAATTCGGATGGACTAATACTAAAATAGACGCCTTTTTGATTTACAATGGAATCTCGGCTAAAGAGAGTGATATAACAGTTTTAGGATTAGGAGTCTCATTTAAGATATAAAGTAACCTGCCGGGTGTAAGTACTAAAACCAAAAGATACCTAAGGGTTAAAGCAGTATTACTGCAGTAAGAATTAAATATTTTCAAGAGTAATCCGAACTTGTTCAATTAAGGAATAAGTTCGGATTTTTTGTCATAATCCGATCGCAAGTAATGTTTTAAGTTAAGAAATTTCAGATTGCTTCGCCTGTTCAGCCTTTTAGGGCCGTTTGAGGATTAACGATTTTTTTATTTAAGATATTGATGTGGCTAAATATTTGATTGTCGATTTGGCGCGGTTTTTTAGATTAGAAATCAAAAATCGTTAATCAAAAATCAGCAATTAAAAGTGTACCTAAAAAGTAAAAATGCCTGATATTATTTTTCCATAACCCTTCTAAAAGTCAGGTTAATTCTCGGCAAAACATCACGGGAGGTTTTGGGCACCTGATGCTGCCAGAAACTGTTCGTGGCACCGGCCATCAGTAAAAAAGTTCCATGATGCAGCGGAATTTCAATCGGAGGAATTTCCTTTCTAAATTTGTGTCTGAGCCTGAACATTCTGGTTTCTCCAAAAGTAACAGAGGCAATATCCATGTTTTTATTACTGCTGGTAGTTTTGTCACTATGCCAGCCCACACCATCTTTTCCGTTTCGGTAAAGATTGAGTAATACAGCATTAAATTTTATAAGGGTTTCATTTTCTATACGCTGTTTAATCACTTGCAGCTCATTTGGCCATTTTTGATTAGATTCGGCTATATCGGGGCCACTATACCAGGAGACCATTCTGGGAGCGGTAACTATTTTGTCGTACATAGGCATGTCATATTCGTGCCATTGTGTTTGGTTGAGTAAAAGAGTGTAATAATAATCGGATTCTTCTTTCGAAAAAAAGTTATCGATTAAAAGCAGGTCAGCATCAGGAACATCAAATAGTTTTTTGCCTCCGGTACCGCTCGAAAACATTTCGGTATCGTCAAATAGTCTCATTTTTATTGTTTTTGGATATGCAAAATTAGCGCAGACAGTAACAATTTTTTATATATTTGTGGTTATAAATTGTAACAAAAATAATATGTCCTTATTTTCAGATAACATCAGGGTTTTAAGGGTTAGGCAAAAAATCTCACAGGAGAAATTAGCAGAAAGCCTTCAGATTACAAGAGGCAGGTATGTCAAATACGAAGATGGTACTTCAGAAGCACCGTATGAAATTTTAAAAAAAATAGCCCGCTACTATCACATGAGTATTGATTTGCTGCTTTCGGTAGACATTCGAAAAATTGAAATGCAGCATTTACTCAAACTTGAAAACAACAGATTGGTTCTGCCGATTCTCGTAGATCATGAAGGAGAAAATTTTATCGAAGTAGTAACCCAAAAAGTAAAAGCAGGGTATCTCAATGGTTATGCAGACCCCGAATATATTGAAAGCCTCCAGCAAATTTCACTTCCTTTTCTGGGACCGGGTAAGCACAGAGGATTTCCTGTCGAAGGAGATTCAATGCCGCCGCATGAAGACGGAAGCATCATTGTTGGGCGATATGTAGAAAGGCTGGGCGATGTACAGGACGGCAAAACCTATATTCTCATTACTAAAAATGAAGGAATGGTTTACAAACGCCTTAATAAAAATAAAAAAAACGCTTTGGTTTTAGAATCAGATAATAATTTCTATCCCAATTACGAAGTCAGACTCTCAGACATTATAGAAATCTGGGAATACCGTTGCAATATAGGACGTACAGACAAAAAGCAGGAATTAAATGAAATTGAAGATCTGAAAGAATTGATTTTGGAAGTAAAGAGGGAAGTAAGGGAAATACGGAATAATAAACAGTAAGTATTTTGTAAGATGTAAAACGGAATTTTACTTCCGGTTATTCCTCTGCCGGTACAAGAACAGAATGCATAAATTTTCCGTTAATGATCGTGCCTTACTCATCTTCCCATTGAGTAATAACAGGTTCAGTCAATTCAGGTTCAAAACAGATTATCTTCATGACTGGGCCGCCGAATTCTTGCCGTACTTCCTGATTTTTTTTTTAAAATAGCGTTTATATATTTTCATTTTTAATTTTGACTCGTTTATTGTCTGAAATCCTCTTACGTTTATTTCAGACAATTAATTCTTCAACTCTGGTAATTTAAAAATTAGAGTTGCAAAAGCAAAATCATTTATAAGATAACGATGTTTTATGATCAAATTTTAAGGTAAGGGTTTATTTAAATACTGTTACGAGAACAGATTTTCCAGGTTAAATAAAATTTTGAACGGATAGTACCCGAAGTTTTAAAATATTATATTCGTGCTCTTAAATAATACACCAACAACAGTTCAATAATGGAAAATATTACCGTAATTATTATGTTACTATTTGGGGTTGCTTTCTTGAGCCTCATAAGCAAAAGATACAATTTCCCCATTCCTATTGTATTGGTGATTTGCGGGGTTATTATTAGTGTTATCCCGGGACTTCCGGTAATTGCTTTAAGTCCCGAAGTCGTTTTTATTATCTTTCTTCCGCCACTCTTATATCATGCCGCGTGGTATACCAGTTGGTCTGATTTTAAACAAACCATTCGGCCTATTACTTTGGCTGCTGTGGGTTTAGTGCTATTTACAACCGTTGCGGTTGCAATTGTCGCCCACATGCTCATTGATGATATTTCCTGGCCGTTAGCTTTTCTTTTAGGAGCAATTGTTTCCCCTCCGGATGCGGTTTCGGCAACTTCAATCACAAAAGGCCTGGGTTTACATCCCAGATTGATTGCAATACTTGAAGGTGAAAGTCTTTTGAATGATGCTAGTGGTTTGGTGGCCTATAAATATGCGCTGACGGCTATTACAGCGGGAAATTTTGTGCTTTGGCAGGCAGGATTGAATTTTGTTGTCATGTCAGTTCTTGGAATTGCTATTGGTTTGGTTGTGGGGTACATAATGAGTTTTATCCATAAAAGATTTGTGTGCGATGAAGTTATCGAAGCTACTTTAACATTATTGACACCCTTTGCTTCGTATTTAATTGCAGAACATTTTAAAGCTTCGGGAGTTCTGGCAGTAGTAGCAACCGGACTTTTCCTTTCCGCAAGATCGGGTACCATTTTCTCGCATGAAAGCCGAATCATGACAGGAACGATCTGGAGTGTTTTAACCAATATTTTAAACGGATTGATTTTTATCTTAATCGGTTTACAGTTGCGGCAAATTATTTCAGGAATTGAAGATTATTCCGGCTGGTCTTTGTTTGTTTGGGGATTTTTGGTTAGTGTGACGGTAATTTTGGTGCGTTTTTTATGGGTGATTCCCGTAGCATTGCTTCCCAGGATGATTAGTAAAAAGATTCGCCTTCAGGAAGAATTCGATTTTCGAAACATGATTATTTTTGGCTGGTCAGGAATGCGTGGTGTGGTATCAATGGCAGCTGCTTTGGCACTTCCGCTAATGATGAACGAAACTGAAGAATTTCCTTTACGAAACCTCATTATTTATCTGGTATTTTGTGTCATACTTTCTACTTTGGTTATTCAGGGATTTAGTTTACCATGGCTGATTAAGAAATTAAAAATTGAAAAATACTCAATCCTTGCAGAAGAATATGAGATTCGAAATATAATTGTTTCCCAGACTATTACCCATATCGAAGATAATTTCTCGCTGGTCAATGATGATTTACTCCACAATATTAAAAGTAAATATGAAGTAAAATTCAATCGCCTCCAAAAAACAGAACTTCCGGCCAACTTCTTCGGCAAAGGAAATTTGATAGGGGGGGAGATCTTCAACGATTTTACTAAACTTCAAATCGATTTGCTTAATGTAGAAAGGAATAAACTGGAATCGATGCATAAATCAGGTGCTGTCAACGAGGAGATTTTCAGGAAAATTGAGAAAGAACTGGATTTAGAAGAAACGAGATTGTGGATGGAGATGTATGAAGAGTAAGTGTCCTTTGCAATTGAAATAGTTTTCCGAAATTTGCTTCCTAACGCTGTGCATGTTTGCGACTTTGCCGTAATTTGTTTATGCTCTTGTAAATTCAAAACCCCTGAAAGTCTCCCGACTTTAAATAATTACCTGCTTATGCAATTACTTTATTAAGAAGGGTAGAGGTAACAAAATATTCTTTGTAATCTTTTTTGGTTATTTTTGAAGATATAAAGATAACAAACATTCGTATATGCACTCAATTTCGGGTAGATTGGCGCTACTTTGTAGCGTGTATAAATAAGTTACCTGCCATTTTCAGAGCGACCGAACAAACAAGAAACAGACGACTAAATGACAACATTCACTGACTTTAAAACATTCAACCAATACATAGGTGCTGAAAAACCATTGGACAATGACATTGATATGGGATATTACGAACCAGTCAATATGCTATTGAAATCTGAACCTGTAATGATTGACTTTTATATCGTTTCTTTTAAGATAAACTTTACAGATAAAACAACGCCTGATGCACAACCTAAAACCGCAGTGTTTTTAAACAGTCCAGAAATGGCTTTCGAATGGAATGTAGAACCTACTTTTAGTGGAATGTACCTGCATATTTCCAAAAAAATTATTGAAGAAAATCGTTTTTTGTTTAAAAATTATTTAGACTACGGACAACACGAAGCTTTATTTTTAAACGAAAATGAACTAAATGAAATTAGCACTTTATTCAATATGATGATAAAATATTATCATCAAGACAAACAAAATTGGTCTGTTCTGCTTCCTTATGTAAATGTATTGCTTTCGTTGGTAGAAGCATTTTATAAAAGACAATTTTCTACCGATACAAAACAATACAATCAGATTGTAATCAACTTTCAACAAAGTTTGAAAGACTACTACAATCAACCTGTAAATCAAATGCCTAATGTTCAATATTTTGCAGATAAATTAGGACTAACACCTAATTACTTTGGCGACATCATTAAACATTTTACTCAAAAATCTGCCATAGAGAATATTCACGAATTTGTGATAAAAAAGGCCAAGGAATTATTAGAGAGAAAGCCAAAAATAAGTAGTGCCGAAGTAGCTTACGAATTAGGTTTTGAATATCCTACTTACTTTACCAAACTCTTCAAGAAAAAAGTAAATCTTACACCAAAAGAATACCAGTTGAAATCGAATAATCAGTAATTTGTTTCATTTTTTTTAGTATTATGTTTTCTGTCATCGTAACACGGTGTTTTAATTTTGTGCATTAATTAAAAGACAAATTAAAAATGACAAAAACAAAAAAAGTATTGCTAATTAATTCACATTTAACTTACCAAAATTGGTCTGAAGGAACTTTAAACCATTCATTTATTCAAAAAGCAAAAGAGTTTTTTGAATCAAAGAGTTTTGAAGTTTTATATACAAAAATTGAAGAGGGATACAATCCTGAAGAGGAGACAGAAAAGCATTTACAGGCAGACATTGTAATTTTGCAAACACCTCTTAATTGGTTTGGTGCACCGTGGATTCACAAAAAATATGTAGATGAAGTTTTTAATTTTGGCTTGGCTAACAAAACATTTCTGGCCAATGATGGAAGGTCAAAAGAAATCCCCGGTCAATACGGCTCGGGCGGATATTTACTGGGCAAAAAATTTATGGTTTGTGGTACTTGGAATGCACCAAAAGAAGCTTTTAGCAACATAGATCAGGATTTATTTCGAGGTAAAGAAACCGAAGATTTATTTCTACACATTACAAGTGCTTATCGTTTTTGTGGTTGCGACATTGTACCCGACTATAATTCTTTTGACATATTTAGAAGTAAAACTATGGCAGAAGACCTTGAAAATTATCCAAAACATTTGGCAGAAGTTTTTGGCTTGTAACTTACAAAACAAAAAGTTTAAAAACAGAAAAGAGGCTGTTCCAAAATATCGGAACAGCCTCTTTTTTAACTTAGTGTAAATTTTTATTTAGCGTGATATACTTTACTTACAATTTTCCATTTATCGCCATCTTTTACCATCGCAAACATATCAGCAAATTTAGCAGTTCCGAATTGTGATTCAATTCTAACGGTGGCAATGTCTTCTGCAATATTTATGGAGGTCAATTCATAACTTGATTCCAAAGCACCCTGATCGAAAAAATCGTACAAAACTTGAATTGGACTACTTTTTAATTTGCCGTTTTCTACCCACGACACAGTTGCTGTTGTAACAAATGCTTCTTTTGCTATTTTGCCATCACCTTTGTTTCCAGCTTCTATGTACAAATCTATCGCATGTAGAATACCTTTTTTTTGTTCTTCTGTAACTTGCATATTTTTCTCGTTTTTAATTTGATTGTTTGTAACTTGTTTTTCAGTAGTGCTATTGTTGCAAGATAAAAATGCAACAGGTAACAATGAAAGTATTAAAATTGTTTTTTTCATTTTTTAAAGTTTATTTTTATACAACAAATGTAAAAACAGAAAAAAAAAGTGAGAGAACCATTTTACTTAAAAAAATGAAACATATTACTGATTATTTTGCTTTTATTGTAGCTTTCACATAAAGCTAACGATAAAAACGGCAGGTAACAGCTAGAGTTTCGTTGGGTGCGCAGCACCAACAATGAAACTCCTGTTGAACGGAACCGATTACAAGTCCGTCAACCTATGCACTTATCGTTAAGATTTTAGAGAGAATACAAAGAGGATTTATAGTCCTCTTTTTTTGAAGTAGTTTTAAGCGTGGTTTTTAAGTCTTTTCAATCACTTGTATGCATAAGTGCCCTTACCCGCAAAATCAATTTTTACAGGCAATGGAGTTTTGGCTATCACCGTTCTGGTGCTCGTTTGCAACGAGTGCCTGTATAAATTAAAAGATAAATTGTAGCGTTTGTAACGCGGCTATTAATACAAAAGGTTCTTATGAATCTTAATTATAGATAACCCGGCTCCTCGAAGTGTTCCATTCTTTATTGAGAAGGAGTAGAGTTAACTAAGTATTCTTGGATGCTTTGTAATCTTTTTTGGTTATTTTTGAAAATATATAAACGTAAAAAACATTCGTATATGCACTCAATTTCGGGTAGATTGGCGCTACTTTGTAGCGTGTATAAATAAGTTAGCTATTATTTTACCAAACGACACTGCAAAACTGAACGACAAAAATAAATGAAGAAACTTTTTACAATCCTTTCTATTCTCTTGACAACTTTTTCTGCATTTGCACAAGTTGACAAAAATTCAGATTTATACAAAACCGTTCTTGCAAAAGACAGTTTGCTTTTTGATATTGGTTTTAACCATTGCGATATTAAACAGTTTGAGAATTTGTTAAGCGACAACCTTAAATTTTATCACGATAAGGACGGAATTTCTGATAAAACAAAATTTCTCACTGACTTGAAAAATGGAATTTGCAACAACCAAACTAATCGCCAAGTTCAGCGATTTTTGGTAAAAGAAAGCACCGAAATATTTCCACTTTATAAAAATGGCGTTCTTTATGGTGCGGTTCAGAATGGCGAACATAAATTTTCAGAAAAAAGAGAAAGTCAAGGAGGAATTGCAAAGTTTACCAACGTTTGGCAATTAGAAAATAGCGAATGGAAACTAACTACCTCATTTAGTTTTGACCATCAAGCTGACGAAAATAAAAAATCAGAAAAATTAATTTTTGACAACGAAACTGAAATTGAAAAATGGTTGAAAGAAAATAAAGTCCCAACTTTGGGAATTGGCGTTATTGAAAATGGTAAACTGCAACAAGTAAAAGTTTTTGGCGAAATTTCAAAAGGAATTTCTGCACCGTACAACACTATTTTCAATGTTGCTTCTTTAACTAAACCTGTTACAGCAATGGTTGCGTTAAAGTTGGTAAGTTTAGGAAGATGGAATTTAGACGAACCCATTTATAAATATTGGACTGATCCAGATATTGCCAACGATCCACGAAATAAAAAACTAACAACAAGAATTGTTTTGAGCCACCAGACAGGTTTCCCAAATTGGCGATATATGAATGAAAATAAAAAACTCAACTTTCAATTTGAACCAGGAACGAAGTATCAATATTCGGGCGAGGGAATGGAGTATTTGAGAAAAGTATTGGAAAAGAAGTTTAAAAAATCATTACAACAATTGGCTGATGAACTTATTTTTCAACCATTGAAAATGACTGATACAAAATATATTTGGGATAAAAATGTGGACACCACAAGATTGGCAATTGGATATGATAAAGATGAAAAAGCGTACGAAACTTTAAAGAATAAAATACCCAATGCTGCAGACGATTTATTGACAACTGTTGAGGAATACGGTAATTTTTTGGTAAGTGTAATGAATGGCGTTGGTTTATCAGAAAATGTATTTGAAGAAATGACCAAAAACCAAATAGGAAGTACAAAAGGAAAGCATTTTGGTTTAGGATTTGAAATTTATGATTTAGGAAATGGAGAAATAGCATTGTCTCACGGTGGTTCAGACAATGGCGTTCAAACAATTGTATTTATTTTGCCAAAAACAAAACAAGGGCTTTTGATTTTTACAAATTCAGACACAGGCGGAAGCGTTTTCGAAAATTTATTGAAACATTATTTAGGAGAAAACGGACAAAAAATATTTGACATTGAGACGAAATAAAAAAACAACAGCGGTTTTGCGCACTTGCTGGTTTTGTTGTAAAAGTTCGTTCAGTTTTTCATAACTTCGTTTCGTCCAGCCGAGTGTACGCAGTTCCAATTTCCGCAACTGTCGCAAAGCCACAGGGCGTTGGCAGTATTTTACAGTTAAAAAGCTAAATTTTAAATCATAAAATATGAAAATTGGAAAACTTAAAATAGTTCTATTGATTCTAATATTTTTTGTTCTTTTATTTGGAGGTTCAGTTTATGATGAAATAATTAAAAAATCAAGCACATATGGTGAAAATTTTAATGATGTGCGAAAAGAAAACAATCTAGAAGCTTTAAATAAAGATTGGATAATTGACTCTGAAATAAATGACAAATTTAAAATTTCCTGGATTAATACTAAAAATCACATGAGAAAAACAGTAGAATATGGTTTTTTGGGTGCGGAAAAAGAGACAAATGAATATTATAGTGGTGGTTTGTATACATATTACTCAACGTTTGATTTTAGTCCTAAGAAAACTGAATATTATAAAAGTATGTGTAGTGGTGGCGTAAATGTGACTACCACTATAACCAAAGAAGAGTATAAATTAGATAAGTAGATAAAAAAAACTACCGTCAACAGCTAAATTTGGTTGGAGCATTTGACAAATCAAAAAATACTGGTGGATATCAAAAAAATGATAAAGATGTTCCTAAATTAATTGAGATATTTGAAACAGAAATTTTACCAAAAATCAATAAATAAACCATCCATTAATAGATGCTACAACAGATTTGGGCATTAGTTTGAATTTAAAGTTGGTTTTGTATTTGTAAAATTTGTGTGTAACCGAAAAATCCCGGATCTTTATTCCCTAACCTCGCCAAGCGCCAGAATGTTGGCAAAAATGGCAAAAAAAGAAGAGAATTCAATAACCTAAATATAAAATGATCAAATATAAATTTTCGATAATATTGATTTTACTTTCGCTTTCATCAATATATTCTCAACATAAAATAAAGGAAACGTTTTCAGAAAAATTTGTTCCGTTTGTGGAAATTTATTCCGAGAATGGAGATTTAATAGGTGTTTCCGATATTAACGGAGTTATTTCTTTAGAACTGGAAAATAAAATTTACAATTCTAAAGCAACTAATTTAACTTTTGTAAATAGTTTGTACATAACATCTGAATTAAGTATTGAAAAATTTAAAAACTCACCAATTATAGCATTAGACAGAATTGCAATTGAATTAGATGAAGTTGTAATAAGCAAACCCAAAACATACAAATATTTAAAGTTAAAAGGATATTTTAGAAGTATCCAGATCAATGAAGACAGACCCCATTATTTTATCGATGGAATTGCTGAGATATACATTTCATTAAAGTCGGGAAAAATGAAAATGAGAATTATTTCTAATCGTTCATTTGAAAACAAGTCTGTAAATCAATTAAGTAAAAATTTCTTTTTTATGGTTGCAGGTGTTCCGGTATTTAATGAATTTACAAATTTTGAAAATCTAAACAAGGAATATAATTTAAAAACAGAAAATAATTTAAAAACTACAATTTCAGATAAAATAACAAATTTTGAAAAAGGAACAATATCAACTTTAGACAACAAATCTAACTTACAATTGGAAATCATTTCTACAACAAAACCTAAAATAATGAAAGCTTTTGGAATGGAAACAGATTATAATAATTATACCATAAATTCGATTTACGAAAACAATGAGAGCCAGGAAATTAATTTAGAAAACATTATTTACTTTAAAGAAATTAGAAGTTATGATATTAAAAGAAAACAAAAAGACAAATTTCAAAAAGTAGAAGCCACACACGAATTTTATTTACTTGAAAAAGAGTATGTAAATGAATTAGAATCAAAACAGTTTGATGATTTTTATACTTTCAAAAGACCAAGTAAATTTAAAAATAAATATTGGGAGAAAGTCAACAATCAATATTTTCAGCCTTTACCAAAATCAATAGAAAAATATATTGAAGAAAATTTAATACTAATTGAAAAGTAAATAAAGCCACTATCTGACAACAGCTAAAACAGATTTGGGCAATTGGGCTTAATAGAAAGTTGGTTTTGTATTTGGGATGGGATGATTTACTTCGCCTGTTCGCTATCGGGTGGCAAATCCGAAAACAAGGCTTAATTTAGTCCCAAACCCGCTGTAGTCCCAGAATGTTGGTAGGCATTTATAAGCGAAATTGAATTATATTAAAAAGAATGGATGTTTTATAGGGCAAATTAAATTTCAAGTTATTTATTTTTCTTCTTTTTTGTATCTCTGGATTTTCTCAAAAAACTAAAAGCTCACTAAAGCAAAAAAAGAGGATCTAATAAACCATAAACTTTCAGATATACCGTCAAGGGAGTAGAACATGTGATGACTTTTTCGGAGTAGTACACAATTGCTGGGTGTAGAACTGATAAACGGTGTAAATCAGGCGCAGATAGTAGGTACAGATTACAAAGCAAAGATTTCGCTTCAGCTTCTAAAAAAGTTTTATACCACAAATTGACACAAAAAAATAGTCAAAATTAGTGCAATTTGTGGTTAAAATTAAACTTTTCAACCCTGCAGAGTTGGTTTTAGTTTACTCTACTATTATTTTTTTGACAGCAGTAATCCCTTCGCTTTCCAGATAAATATAATAAATTCCTTTTTGAAATCCGTTTAATGGTAATATATTGTCATGGGTCTGAGAAGAAAATTTCACTTCTTTTATCAGTTTACCAAGGGAGTCATAAATAGTTGCTTTTTCAAGAACAACATTGTCAATGTGTAATTCTCCTTGAACCGGATTAGGATAAACGGCAATTTTTTCAAAAGCTGCATCATCAATTCCTAATGTACAAGTTGTCGAATACGATGCATTTGCTTCTTTTTTATTTGACCAGTTGGTATTAGAATAAGTCACATCATCTACCTCAATACAACTTAGATTTTGGTTATACTTAAAATCTACATTTGCATTTGCCAATAGAGTATTTTTTCCGTTTTTTAAGTTTAGGCTTAAGAGTTCGTTCTGACTACAATCGAGCTTTGTCAAAGCCACATTTTGGCTTACATTTAAACTCTTTAATTTATTAGCAGAGCAAATCAGACTAACCAGATTTGTATTTTGGGAGACATCCAAATTGGTTAATTTATTAAAATTGCATTGCAAATCATCCAAAGCTGTATTGTTAATAATGTTCAGACTGGTCAGTTGATTACCAAAAAGATGTAATTTCTTTAGCGCTATATTAGGGGTAACATCCAAACTAGTTAGCTGATTTAATTCACAGAATAAAGTAGTCAAAGCTGTGTTTTTGGTTACATCTAAAGTGGTTAGTCGATTGAGATTACAATTTAAGTAAGTCAGGGCTGTATTTTGGGAGACATCCAGACTGCTTATCTTATTATTATAACTATTTATGTAAGTCAATGCTTTGTTTTGTGTTACGTCTAAATTGGTTAATTGATTTTCAGAACAAATCAACATTTTCAGAGCAGCAAAATCCTGAATTCCTGTTAAGTTAGATATGAAACTTGAGGAAACATCCAACGAAAGGATTTGGTTCACATTGTTAGTCAATACTTGTCCATCTGTAATTCCTGAATCATATCCAAGATCAATTAGTTTTTGTTCAAAATTTTCGTCTGGAATCAAGGTGTATTGTTCTGTTCCCTGAACGTACACTTCTACATCATCAATTAATACATTGAACGGCTCATCATCAAAAGTAAATAGAGAAATTGTCAATTCATACGATAAAGTTTGGTCTGGTGTAAACGTAGTTTCTTTTACGTTCCACTTGTTATTACTTGCCAATGAACTGCTTGATAGTATTGTTGCACTTCCGTTTTGGCTAATGTCTAAACTTATAGGATGCATCCCGTTATAATTTGGATCTTCATATCTGTACTTAAATTTTACAGTATAAGTTATTCCCGCTGTCATTGGTACTTGTGCTACAATTGCTGGTTTTGTGGTGTTATTTGGAATATATAATTTTGCACTTTTGGAGAATCCTGATCCATAACTTGTCACATTGTTTTTTGTTGTCCAGTTGGCCAATGTAGTACCATTTACCAAGGTTTCAAATCTGCCGTTTGGGACGAGATTGATTTGAGAAAATAAATTAAAAGTAATAAATACAAGTACAAAAAGTAATTTTGTTTTCATAAAATTAGGTTTAGTTATAAGATGCGCAAGAATACGAATAATATTCTATTTCATGGCTATTACTTAAAAAATATCTTGTTAATTATGTTTGTTTAAATACTCTCCAACTGGTGCTCGTTGAGGGAGAGTGGGATTATTTATCTGAAAGCTTTATGAAGAACTTAATAACCGGAGCTCGATTATTTAAAAAAAAAACATCTTGAATTGTTTATCCTGCAAGGTTTTCAAAACCTTGTAGGTATCAATGCTAATGATCGAATGCTTGCAAGGTCTCGAAAAAGAGCTTGCAGGAATATTAATCAATATCATTAATTTGTAAATAATTTTGTATTGGATTAATCGAACTTAGGTTAATAAATCAAATGTATTCCCATATAGATAGTTTATAGAAAATTAGTCTTTAAACTCAAAATAACATAGAGCCTGGATAGATTTAAAAAAAAATTAAGAATTAAAAATTGGTTTCAAAAATGTTTCTCTTATCCATTTTACTTCATCATTTTCAATTACAACAATCATTTTATCTCCCTCACTTACGTCTCCCGAAATTATTTTCTTAGCCAATGGCCTTCGCAAATGACTTCTTATGATGCTTTTGATGGGTCTTGCCCCGTATTTTGCATTATATCCGTTTTCGGTAAGATAAAGTTTGGTTTCCATCGGAATTTTAACTCCGATATTAAGATTTTCGAGTAAATCCATAAACTCTTTTTTAAGATGAACTTCAAATATTTTTAACGCATTTTCTTTACTGATAGGGGCAAAGGGTACAATTTCAGTTAAGCGTCCTAAAAATTCAGGTCTGAAATAATTAGTCATGATTTCCATTATAATTCCTTCATTTATCTTCTGTAAATTAGATTAAATAAGCAATTAGCCTGTTTTTAAAAACTTTTGGCTTGTTTTTGATAATACTTTTAAAAATAATCGGGTTTACATTTGTTTTTGATTTTAGATAACATTCTTGTTTCTAAAGTTTTAACTGTATAAATGTTAGGTTATGAATTTCAAAATTTTTAGCAAAAGTGTTATCGTAGAGATAATTTGTCTTTTATATGTTCTACTGTTTGTTTATGCTGCGGTTAGTAAAGTACTGGATTTTGAGAACTTTCAGGTTCAGCTTGGTCAGTCGCCATTATTAAGCGCATTTGCGGCATGGGTTTCATGGTTGGTGCCCATAGCAGAACTGATAATTGTTTTGGTGTTAATTATTCCAAAGTTTCGCAGCATAGGTCTTTTAGCCGCACTTAGTTTAATGACCATGTTCACTGCTTATATTTTTATTATACTGAACTATAGTTCATTTGTTCCTTGTTCCTGTGGAGGGATATTAGAAAAAATGACTTGGAATGTACACCTTGCTTTTAATATAGTATTTGTACTATTGGCAGTTTTGGCTATTATTTTGCAGGATAAAAATAAGAGATTAAAGCACAAAGGTATCTCTCCAATGTTAAGTATTTCTTTTTCTATTGTTTCAGGTTCAATCGCTGTAATTGTATTATTTGTTTTTTCGGAAGACATTATGCATCACAGAAATCCCTTTGTTAGGCGTTACCCTCATCATCCAATTGTACTTGATAAAACTATAGACCTGAAATTCAATTCTTATTATTTTGCAGGTAGTAATGATAACAGAATATTTTTGGGTAATTACACGAAACCACTACAGGTCCTCTCATTAGATTCAGGTTTACAAAATCGTGCAATAAATAAAATAATATTTAATCCCGAGAACATTCCCTTTAAAATGGTAAAGGTTGCAGTAAGAGGACAATATTTTTACTTGAATGACGGACATGTTCCAGCTATATTTAGGGGGCATGTGAAAGATTGGAAAATCAATACCGAACTAAAAGGAAGTCCAAGATTTTCACTTATAGAGCCAATTGATAGCACCACGATAATATTTAGGTCAAATCACGGAGTAAATGCAGCACATGTTTTGGGAAGATTTTCTAGTAAGGAATCACCTAAAATCAAATATAATGCTAACCTATTACAACAGCAGTTTGATGGTCTTTTTGATACTGATGGTATAATGTTATATGATGAAAAGTTTGGCAAAATTATTTACCTGTATTATTATCGAAATCAATATACAGTAATCAATAACAAACTTTTGCTGGATTATAGAGGGAATACAATTGATACAATTACAAAGGCAAAAATTAAAGTAGCATATCTCGAAGATAAAAAACAGCGTATAATGTCTGCTCCTCCCTTAGTAGTCAACGCTCATGCAGCCACTTATGGGAATCTGTTTTTCGTACATTCAAAAGTAAAAGGTCGTTTTGAAAATGATAAATTGTGGGAGCAGGCTGCTATAATTGATGTCTATGATATAAATAAAAAAAGCTATCTGTTAAGTTTTGCGCTGTATGAAAGACCAGGCAAAAAATTACAGTCGTTTATTGTTACAGGGAGACATTTATATGCCATAGTTGGCAATGATTTAATGTCATATAAATTAACACCAAGGATAAAAAATGAAATGATATCAGAATAAATTGTTGATGTCTAAAAATATACTGGCCAGTATCAGGAATGAGGATCGAATACCTGTATAAAAAAGTAGGTCAATGTTTAATTTAATATTTAATAGTATGAAAACTTTATTTTTAAAAAATGTGACACCTTTTGCAGTAGTGGCATTAGGTATTTTTGGAGCTTTTGCAACAATGTCTATGCAAAATGCTGAGGTTGGTGACGAAATTGGTTACACGCTTAATTCTGAGGGAGCGTGTAATAATGTCGAAATTGACTGTAGTACAGTTCCTGCTGCCGTATGTCGTGCTAATGGAGCTACTGGCGCACAGGCTTTTGGTAAAGATAATCAGGATGAGTGTACAGAAATTTTGTATAAACCTTGATTTTTTCCCCAAAGAAAATTATCAAAATTGTAATGCAGTTCCATTTCGGAACTGCATTATTTTTTAAAATTACTTCAATCCCTTTTCAATCCATAACGCAGGTGGTACGTTTTTTAAATGATAATCAAACCACTGTAACAGCCTTACAGAAAAATCCTTTTGGTTAGAGGGTTTAAGCAGGCTGTGTCCTTCATCTGTATAAAATAGAGTTATGTTTTTTTTACCAAGTCTGCGAAGTGCCAGATAGTACTCTACACTTTGGTGCCAGTCTACGTGCCTGTCCTGTTTTCCGGTCCACAGCAAGAGTGGGGTGGTAACTTTGTTGATATTTAGTATTGGAGAATTACGCTGGTAGGCTGTCGGATCTTCAAAAGGACTTTTTCCTATTCTCCATTGTTCTTTGTTCATACGCCACATATCAGCCTTTCCCGTATCCCATCCTACTGTGAGATAAAAACTGTTCAGGTCGGTTACAGCTGCACCTGAAATGGCAGTGGCAAATAAATTGGTTTGCGTAATGATAAAAGCAGTTTCATAACCTCCAAAGGAGTGTCCTGTCAGTCCAATCTTATTAGGGTAAACCAAGCCTTCATCAATAATTTTTGTTGTACCTGCTACGACACAATCCGTTGCTGAAATGCCGGGATTTCCTTCTTCGAGAATAATATCGGGTAAAAAAATAAAGTAATCTTGTGTAGTAAGATTGGTAATATTAAATCCGTCTTCAAGATAAACACTTGGATTGCGATAAAAATGAAGTTCATTAGATTGGTTTTCATAAATATGAACAATCATTGGATATTTCTTTTGAGGGGAATATGAGGCAGGGTAGAGTAATACCCCTTTCAAGTTTTGCTTTTTTGAGTTTTGATAGGATATGAGTTTTGCTTTTCCCCAATCGTACTGATAATGTTGGATATTACTTTCAAAAATCAAATTTGGTTTAGATGAAATGGTTTTAAAAACCAGTCTGGGCGGTAGGTCGAATTTCTGTTGCCTGTAGAAAAACGTTTCTTTTTTCTCATTATAAAGGAACTGATCAATGAAATAATCCCCATAAATAATAGGTTTTGATACTAAACCTTTTCTCCATGTAAAATATCCAGTTTTCCCATCTTCTCCCTCACCACGAAGAATAACCTCGTTTTCTAAATCAACAATATCATTTCTGAATCCTTCATACAAAAGGTTAATTTTCTTTTTAAAAGGAATATCAGCGATTCGATATTGTATTGCTGATTCCCTGCCATGTGTCAATCTTCTAAACGAACTGCCATCAGGCTTGATAGCCCACAAATCATATTGGTCATAAAGTAAAATTTCGGCATCATCAGTAGTCCATCCCGGATTACCGTAAGGCGATGATGTCACCAGTTTATAAACCTTTCCACAAAAATTGCCCTTAGTGATAGCGGTAATATTGGTATGTGATTTAGCCTTAATGTTATACACCCACCAATGGTCATCTTTAAAATAAGCGATGTATTTTCCGCTTGGAGATGGAATAGTGTATATTGAAGAACCGGAATGTTTTTTTAGAAATAATTCCTTTTCATTGGTTTTTAAATTCAAAAGATAAAAATCCCTGTTCCCATCATATTCAAACTGGGGTTCGTAAGCTTTTGGATTAGATACAATAGCATATTGAAAATCTCCAGTAAGCATAAGTTTTGGAAACTCATTGCTGGTAATAGTTGTAAAAGCATTCGTCACAGGAAACCAGACAGCAACTTTTGACTGCTCCTCAAATTTTCCTTGTTTTTGTTCATGGGGATAAATCCATTTATCATTGGCATTCCAAATTTCTACAAAAGAATTTTGTTGGCTATCTCCCTTTTTTGTTCTCTTTTTGAGTGAAATAAATACCCTTTCCAAATCATCCGAAATAAAAACTTTATAAGAGGTTCCCAAAATAATACTGTTTTCTTGTGGAAATTTAGGTTCGGTAGATGTATTAAGAAAATATAGGTTTTTGTTTTTTAGAATATAGTAATAGAGCGTATTATGATAAGAATCATCAGCTTGCCCTAGAAAAGCAAAAGACTTCCCATCCTTTTGCCAGACAAAGCCATCAAAATTGAATGCACTCTCATTTATTATCCAGTTGATGTTTTTACTATTTTTAAGGTCAAGAATCCCGATACTGTATTTTCCGTCAGAAACAACAGAAAACACAACCGTACAACCATCAGGACTTAAAGAAAAATGCGTGACATTGGCAATGGCGTTAAACTTATTTCCTAATGGATTTTGAATTACTAATTCCTTCTTGTCTGCGGACTGAATTAATAGAATTAATAGGTCAGTTGTTTTAGAATAGGCATATTCAGTAACATTTGGAATAACTTCTTTTTTTCCGGTGTTGAGGTTCGTTATTTCAAGCAGTTTTTCTCTGTGGGAGATAAATTCATTTTGATTGGTGAAATCAGATTTGTTAATCCCGGGGTATGCATATGTTTTATTTGCTGTAGTATTTCGTACAAATAAAGTATCTGCCAAATTTTCATAGTGCATCGTATAACTGATCCATTTGGAATCATTTGATATTTTATCAGAGCTAAGTTCTCCCCACAAATGGTAGTCTTCAGTAGACAACTGTTTTTTTTGCACCACCTGCCCCCACGAGGGGCAGGTCACTAATGGCAAAATAAAAAATAAAACTGCGATTTGGGGTATAATTTTAAAGTATGTAAATTTCATAATATCAATATTCAATGATGAGGTACTACAGTCTTTTAATAACCGGGGTTTTGTATTCCTAAAAGAGAATTGGCATTTAATTCATTTTGGGGAATCGGAAATAAGGCATCTGTTGTATTCCATCCGGGCTTTATTGGAGACAATACTGCATCCAGCTGATTTGAGCGTTTTAGGTCAAAAAAACGGTTACCAAATTCAGTAAAAAATTCCCATCTTTTTTCCTCTAGTATAGCCGTTAGAATGTCTTCTTTGCCTACTGCTGTTGTTTCCTGTAATCCTGCACGTTTTCGTACTGCATTCAAATCCTCTTTGGCACCTATTAAGTCTCCTTGTTTCGCCCTCGCTTCAGCTCGTATGAGATATTGTTCAGCAAGTCTAAAAACTACAGAATATTCTAAAGAGACTGAGGTAAAGGTTCGTTCTTTATATTTATAAGCATAATGCCAGCTTAAAGAACCTTTTGATACCGTTTTTATCCAGTTTACTTTACGTCCGTCAGCAGGATCAAAGGAGTTGACCAAATTGGTATTCAGCGCCACGAGTTGGG
This sequence comes from Flavobacterium pectinovorum, assembly GCF_022802975.1. Taxonomy (GTDB): domain Bacteria; phylum Bacteroidota; class Bacteroidia; order Flavobacteriales; family Flavobacteriaceae; genus Flavobacterium; species Flavobacterium pectinovorum_B. The sequence goes on along the minus strand of NZ_JAFEVZ010000004.1, from coordinate 54,089 downwards.
GTGGTCCGGCAGTCAAAATAAATAAGGCTCCCTCCTTTGTGTTTTGCCCCGCTGTTGGCGACTGCAATTGCCAGATTGTTTCTTTAGAGTTGATTAAAAAAACTTCATTTAGTTTTGGGGTCAGAACAAATAAAGTATTCTCATTAAGGATTGCAGATGCTTCATTAGCAGCCTCTGCATACGATTGATTATAAAGATAAACTCTGGCAAGCAAAGCTTTCGCTGCATATCGATTTGGAATGCTTCTGTCCGATGGGCTGTATTTTACGGGTAGCAATGTAATAGCAGTTTCTAAATCGCTGATAACCTTTTTATAAACTTCGCTAACAGGTATTCTCGTTACCTTGCTTTTAATTCTGTAATCAGTTGTGGTAATGTACGGCATATCACCATAAAGATTTACGAGATAGAAATGAAGCAAAGCACGTATAAACAAAGATTCACCGAGCAATTGGTTTTTATTCTCTTCACTAATGTTTTCATTTTTTTCAATTGCTTCAATAATAGAATTAGCAGCATAAATATGATTGTAACTCGTATTCCAGTAAGTGGCAATGGTGGCATTAGTGGGTAAAAGAGCATTGTTGTAAAAGTTATAACTGGTATTAGAAGGGGTTCCGTAAGGAGAAAGTTCATCTGCATAATGACCAAGTTGGTTGGACAGCCCTGTATTGTTTCCCGTAAGTACCCCTCTGTCCCTGATTTTGGCGTATATATCAGTTAGAGCCGCATTGGTTGTAGCATAATCCTCAAAAACAGTTTCTTTTGTCATTTGCGAATCGGGTAAGGCAACATCAACAAAAGAATCGCACGAAGTAAACAAAAAAGTGAGTGCCAGTAATCGTACGATATAAAATGTAATAATGTAAATTGCTTTCATTTTTTTAGATTAAAAGGTTAATTGTACTCCGGCTGTTATCACTTTAAGCGGTGGCAGGTAGCCTGTTAAGGTAAATTCAGGATCACCGCCTTCATATTGGGTAAAAGTCAACAAGTTTTGGCTTTGCAATAAAATGGTACAGCGTGTACTCTTGAGACTAAGCGGAACATCATAAGAAACAGCAATGTTTTTCAGCCTGATAAACGAGGCATCAGTAACACTGGCAGTACTCTTATTAAACAGGTTGTCGCCTTGTACAGCATTGCTGTTAAGCCCGGTTGTATAAATTTGATACGAAGCATTATCTCCCACATTCATCCAGCTATTCCCTACACTAAGCGGTTGGTTAGACATCTGCCCCGCAAAACCCATCGAATAAAGAATATTGTCTTGTTTGACAAACTGAAAAAGAAAATCCAGTTTCCAGTTTTTATAACGAAGCTGATTTTGCACGCCTCCAAAATACTGAGGATTCAGGTCAGTTATCGTTTGCTGGTCTTCTGGCGAAGTGATTCTGCCATCTTTATTTAAATCTTCAAAATCGTAAATACCTGTTTGCGGGTTTACGCCCAAATAGTTGTGGAGCAGCAGTATATTCAAAGGCTCTCCAATCCTGTATTTTTGGCTGTAAGTAGAATTGGCAAGACCGGGAAATGCTACAAGACGGTTACGGGCAAAAGTCAGGTTTACACTCGTCGTCCAGTTAAAATTTTTGTTGTTAAAATTAACAGTACGCAGGGTAAATTCCCATCCGGTATTTTCTACCGTAGCATCAAGATTAGATTGCAGTACGGTAAAACCTGTCGTACCCGCTAACGGAACACCTACAAGCTGATTCGAGGAACGGTTCTGATACCACGCAGCTGTGGTAAAAATCCTGTCCTGCAAAAAGCCCAGTTCTATAGCACCTTCAAGCTTTTTGTTAGTTTCCCAGCCAAAATTAGCATTAAACAAACGGGTGGGTTGCATCCCTGCTGTATTGCTGTAATTGGCACTGGCGGTAGTATAGGTGTCCAAAAACATATAATCTCCAATCTGGTCACTGCCTGTAGTTCCATAACTCGAACGTATTTTACCAAAACTAAGCCATGTCAATGCAGACAGGAAATGCTCCTTATGAAACAACCATGCAGCACCAACAGCGCCAAAAGTGGCAAACTGATTACCGGGACCAAAACGGCTTGATCCGTCACGTCTTCCGGTTAAGTTAAGAATGTAACGCTGGTCATACGCATAATTGATTCTCCCAAAAAAAGCCTGATATTTATATTGGGTCATATCGTCAAGTAAGACTTTAGGAAATTTAGCAGCGGCCAAATTATAAATCAGACTGTTAGAGATAAAACCGCTTCCGGATTCATAAAGCTTATCAGTAGTCTGGTTTTGAAACGTAGTGCCCAAAAGCAAATCAAGCGTCCCGCGTTTTATTTCTTTTTTCCAGTTCAGTTGAGGTTCAGCAATCCATGAAGAGCGATTGGTATGGTTCACATAAATCGCCGACCTGTCACTTGTAATATTCAAAGCAGGGTTGTAAATAGTCGATGGCGAAGTACGGGTTTCAATAGTATTCAGGTCAGTATAGCCAAAACTGCTTTTTAGGGTAAGTTGAGGTAATATTTCATAAGATAAAACCGCATTGGCAACCAGATCTTTCGTTTTCGATTCAAACTTAGCATTTAGATTACGAAGCGGATTTTCCCATGTTCCGTTTTCCCAGTTCAGTTCACCATTTTCATCATATAATGCAGGTGCGTTGGGAGCAAGGGTTCGGGCATCATACGTAAAATCAAATGCAGGCTGGTCATTATCCTGTACAGTATATCCGGCAGAAAAGGTCAAACGGAATCTTTTATCCTCAGACCGATGATTTACATTAATCTGAGAATTCCCTTTTTTGTATAGAAAGTCTCCCGGAAACACAGTCGTTTCGGTATGATAATTTCCGCTGAACAAAAACTGTGTCTGTTCAGATCCTCCTGAAACGGTACCGTTAAAATCGTTTATTTGCGATGTACCGCCCAATAGTTCTTTTTGCCAGTCAGTATTACGATTTTGGTCCCACGTACCGTTAATGTCATAATCAGCAGCCCCATAAGTATTTAAGCCGTCGTTTATAAAAGCCTGTTTTCGCATCGCAAGATATTGAGGTGTTTGCATCAGCTTCATAAATTGGGTAACAGTTCCGGCACCTGTTGTGGCACTTACGGTAAAAGTGGTTTTACCGGCCTTTCCTTTTTTGGTGGTAATCAAAACCACACCATTCGCTCCCCTCGAACCATAAATAGCGGTAGCATCAGCATCTTTTAGCACTTCGATACTCTCAATAGCATCAGGATTAATACTGTTTAGCGGACTCGTAACACTCGGATACGTCGATGCCGTTTGGTTGTACCCAATAGGGTCAGAAGCATACGGAACACCATCAATAATATACAATGGTGAGTTTCCATCTGCACGAATGCTGTTCTGTCCACGAATTTTGATATCAAAACCACCACCCGGAACTCCGGTCGATTGTATAATGCTCACCCCAGCCATACGTCCCTGCATGGTAGCCAGTACATTAGTGACAGGCTGGTTTTCGATATCCTTTGCAGTAATGCGGGCAATACTACCGGTACGCTCGCTTTCTTTTACAGAATAATATCCTGCATTAACCTTTACTTCCTGAAGGGTAGTGGTATCGTATTGTAATTGGATATCAATCTTAGTACGCCCTTTTATAGGAACAAGCACCGTTTTAAACCCGATAAAAGAAACCACCAAAGTATCCTGAGCAGAAGCCGAGATAGAATACTGCCCGCTATAATCAGATATAGCAGCGTTATGTGTTTTACCTTTTACGGCAATAGTAACGCCGGGCAGGGGAGTAATGCCGTCGGATACAGTACCCTGAATGTGATGTTGTTGAAAAAGATTAGAAATACGCCGATACGAATTTCCTGCAGAAACAGATGAAAAAGACAAGAAGAAACCCATTAAAAACAGGCAACAAAGAGCCTTTCCACCCTTGTAGAATGAAAAATTATTCATAATATTGAGTTGGTTAGTGAAACGTTGGTTTTGTTAGCTAAGGTCCTCTACGCTAGTTTGGCGACGAAGTAGAGGGCCATTTTTTTTATGTCATTGCGAGGAACGAAGCAATTGCATTAGTATTATTTAATCATAGGCAGCAAAAGTTATAAGTTAGTTCTGGCTGCGAAACTTTAAAAAATAAATAGAAGTATTGGCTAAGAATGTTAAGTTGAGTAATAAGCATAAAAAAAGGCGCGGAACTCAGCTTATCGAACGGAGGTACTGGTATACCATGCAACAATAAGTGAGCCCACGCCTATGGCGTGAGCATCTTACTTATCATCTCGTTGCTAAAATTACCAGTTTTCCATCCGAGATTCTAAGCGAATGCTTCAAATATTTTATATGAAGAATCGCAAATATATGTATTCAATTGCAAACTTACTAAAAAAACACGAAACTGTCACTATCGTGACACTAAATATCGGTAATAATATATTCTTTTGTCTGAATGGCAATTAAGACTAATAATAAACCTTCAAATAATAAGACAGAAACAGTCGTATTTCTGCTTGATCAATTCATATGTGATTACATAAGGAATGAATGGTTAGATAATACTAAGCCAGTTTTACCTCAAGCTCAAGAACTAGGAGTACATCGACATATTATTAAAAAAATTTTAGAGGATAAACCGTATAGAGTGCCGGTTTCAACACTAGCAATCATTTGTTTTTACAAAAAAATCTCTTTATCAGATTTTTTTAAATTAATAGAAACAAAATATGGTTCTCGGATTAATGATGATTTTATATTAAAAACAAAAAAGGATGCTTAGGCATCTTTTTTTATGAATATATTTTTGAAAAAAAATATTATTTTTATAAGAAATTTACTATTTTTGCTTTAATGTGAATATGACTTAAAAAAAATGAATTTATGAAAATACTTCTAATTTCAATTATTGTGATATTGTTTGGTGTTTCTAATAAAAATGATAAAGAGGTTTACATATGTGTGAGCAAAACAGCAGCCAAATACCATCTTACTGGAGACTGCAAAGGTTTATCTGAATGTACTCACACCATCAAAAAAGTTTCTTTGAAGAAAGCTAATGAACTGGGTTATAAAAACCTTTGTGGTTATGAGAAGTAATTTTAATTAAAATATTTTTCATCTCTTACATAAAAAAGCCAATTAATATTTAAGTATTTACAATGGAATGGTATGAAATAATTATAGGAATTCTAATTATTCCAGTAGGGTTTTACATAAGTAGTAAAGTACAAGAGACCAGAGACAGTTATAGGTATAATGATAGTTGGAAAACGAGAGACAAAAAAAAGAGATTTTAAATCTAAATTTATAAATCAAGTTTTTATAGTATTGTGATACTGTGGGGGGCATCACGATAAACCCTTGAATCGATAAGGTTCAAGGTTTTTTTTATTTTTAGCTTTGGATAATTATTCTCGAGAGATAGAATTTAATTTTTTATAGCACATTAGCTAAAAAACAATCACACAGTAAAAACAACTTAGAAAAAAGCTAATTTTATAATCTTTTTTTTGTTATTTTTGAAAGTATATAGACTAAGAAAAACTTCGTGATCACCAATTTAGGGTAAATAGTCGAAATTTTTTTCTTAGATAAATAGGTTCAAATTTTTAGAGGCAAAACAGACATGAGTAAATATCTAATTGAATTTGATGAGCATTCTCATCGTAGTTTAAAACAATTTATAGATTTAATAGAAAGCACAGAGGGAATAAAATTAAATGAACTAAAAGTAAAAGATTTAACTTATTGCAATGAACAAATTATTAATCCTGGACATGGAATTTATATTTTTAAAACCGACGAAAATATTTTAGTAGTTGGTAAAGCTCGTACAACTTCATTTACAGAAAGAATTCCTAAGCATTTCGATATACGACCTAAAGCATGGTTCAATAGACTTCTATTTATAACTTGTAGAGAATATTTTAAAGTAGAATTGACAAATGAAAATTTTTTAATGTCTTCTAGATATGTATTTGAAAATGCACGTCTTATTTTAATAAACATGAAAAACGCAGAGAAAATTGATCAATTGGAAAATATACTACGCGGTACAACGAGAACTTTAAATAAATATAAAAAATTAAAGTATGATGATAATTTAATTTTATCTAACATCTAAAAATTTCTCTCTGAAGTGTTCCATTCTAACGCAGGCAAATGTCTCCTACTTTGCGTAATTTGTTTATGCTCTTGTAAATTAAAAACTCCTGAAAGTCTCCCGACTTTAAATAACTAGCTGCTTATGTAATTACTTATTAACAAGGATAGAGGTAACTAAATATTCTTTGATGCTTTGTAATCTTTTTTGGTTGTTTTTGAAAATATATAAACGTAACAAACATTCGTAGATATACAATTTCGGTTAGATTGGTGCTACTTTGTAGCGCAATAAAAAGTGACCTGCTATGTTAAAGGACGACTGTGCAAACAACAACTATACAGATTGATTGATGACTGATATTTTACATTTGCTAAAAACGGGAATGCTGAAAACCGAATAGAGTAAGCTATTTTAAACAACAATATTATATGCCAGAGATTAAAGACAAAAAATACGGGAAAACTTTATTTTATATAGACGGAAATGAGATTAAGGATAAAAAATATGGTACGACGCTGTTTTATATTGATGGTTCAGAAGTAAAAGAAAAATCTAAATATGGAACTGTAAAGTTTTATATTGACGGAAATGAAATTAAAGAAAAAAGTAAATATGGTAGTGTCAGATATTACATTGATAGTAATGAAGTAAAAGATAAATCAAAATATGGTTCATTGCGATATTTCATAGATGGTTATGAAATTAAAGACAAAAAGTATGGTAGCGTAAAATACTTTGTTGACGGTGCTTTAACAAGAGACCAAATGTCAGGATTTCTGTCTATTATTTAAATATCTCCGCTCTCCGAAGTGTTCCATTCTTTATTGAGAAGGGTAGAGGTAACTAAATATTTTTTGATGCTTTGTAATCTTTTTTTGATTATTTTTGAATGCATATAAACGTAACAAATATTCGTATATACCCCCAATTTAGGGTAGATTGGCGCTACTTTGAAGTTAATGGCAGCGACCATCATAATCAAAAAAAATATAAATAAACCACATAAATAATGGCAGTAAGAAAAAAGAAAATTGAATTCTATAAAGTCGTTTTAAAAACATTAGATGACAAAATAACTGACATAAAACTTGATGAAGTTTTAACTTCCAAAGAAGTGCTAAATAAAGAAGTATATTTAAAAGGAAAAGATTTAGAACTTAAAGTTTTCGCAAACAATGAAGATTATTTAGTTGGTATTATTGAGACCAGTCGTAATAATAATTTACCGCCAAAAAAAAGTAAAAAAGCAAAAACATTATCTAAACTTGGTTTAAACGTTGACGAAGGATTGGCCTACGGAAATGTATTTCTATTTGATAAAAAAAGAAATATTTTAATGTATGAAGTTAATAAATTTGGTTGTTATCTTGACCACTTTATAAGTTTTATATATTCCGCTTTAAAGGACACTACTCTATTTAAAAAGTTTAAAATAAAGTTAGAAGTAGTTCTAACATCAGATGAATATAATCGAATTGTAAATATGAACTTTCATAAGTCAGTTGAAATTCAAATTGCAAATCCAGACAAAATGATATCGGAATTTAAACATAAAAATGGCGCAATTTATGAAGTTTGTGAATCTGCAAATAAATTTAATTCATCACGAGTTTTTGCAAAATTTGAAGTCGAAGCAAAAAAAACAACAAAAGGTTTAATGACAAAAACTGTTAGAGATGTTTTAAATGAAGTAGGTTCTTTACTTCAAGGAAGGTCAGCAGAGAATATTCAGAAAGTAATCGTAACAGGTTATGAAAATGATATTGAAAAGTTGCAAAAAATTGATTTAATTGCGGACAGATACATTAGAGAAATAGCGTTAGACGAACCAAGAGAAAATAATGATTTATTAGAAAAACAAAGAACTGATGCAATAGTGAGTTTACATAAAGGATGCTTAAACGATTTAGATGCTATTTTTGGATAACTAAATATGGATAAAACAATTGGATATTGGATAGAAACACTTTCTGGATATATTTCAGCTGTTATTATTATGTACTTCTCTTTCGAGAATTGGGAAAAATTGGAATTTATAAAAAGTGCAGATTTTTTAGACAAAATAATTTCAATAACAACTACACTTTTTGGTTTTTTATTAGCTGTTCTAACTTTAATAATCCAAAGTAATAGCTCCACAATAACCAAAATGAAAAGTCATGGAAGTTTCAAAAGATTAATTTTACTTAATAAATTAACCGTTTTAACTTCAATTATAAATTGCATATATTCATTAATTCTAGCATTTACAATAAAACTAATTGAAATTAAAAGTTTGACTTTATTAAAAATAGCAACAACAATAAACATAGGGATATTTTCATTTGTAATTGTGAATACATTTTTATTTACAATTATTTTCTACAAAATAATATTAGAGGACGAAAAAGATGATAGCCACTAAAAACTACAGCGGATTTTCGATGTTTAGCTAATTCGAAGAACGGGCTTAGTTTAGTCTCAAACTTGCTATGGAGTGGAAAATTATTAACAATTAAAAAGATAAAATCGTGGAAGAAATGCAACAAATTATATCAACATCAGATTGGATAGCTTTGTGTGCTTTAATAATATCAGGTATTGCCGGATGGTATGCATACAAGGGGTATTCATTAAGTAAAACTAATTTTGCGCTAGATCAAATTAATTTAACTTCAAGCTTTGCATTAGGAATTGAAAAACTGAAATTAATTTTTGAGGATATAGATAGATTGAAAGTTAAAAAAGTAAAAGATATTAATTTTGACAATTTGAAGAGTGACTCGTTGATTTTACATAGAATTTCAAATTCGCTTAGCGAAAATGAAATTACTTTGAGCAATTTATATTTAGATGTATCCAATATGTATGGACTTAGGAAACGAATAAAGGAAATAGATGATTTAGTTGTGACAAATAGTTCTTTTAATCATGATGTTGTACAAAGGATTTCTTCAAGTTATGGACTGTTATATTTTCAAGCGTTTCTACTACGACCTCATGCTTTTCCAAAAAATTATAGTATGAGTTCTTACGAAGAATTAAATACTATAAAAAATAATTTCTTGGCGTACCATTGCTCGTTAGTATATAAAACTTAGCTCAGTTCCCAAGGCACCCCCGCTCTTCGAAGTGTGTCATTCTAATGCTACGCAAATGTCCCCCGCTATAGTCCCAGAACGCTTGTGATATTTTAAACCAATAATTAAGATACTAAATTGCAAAAACATCTAATCTGTTCGGAATGCTTTAAGGATGAAGGTTTGAGAATGGACTCTCGACAAATTGGTATACTTAATAAGAAACCATGTAGAAATTGTAATAAAAAAAATGGCTCAAAATTGACTGCTAAACTGTTAAGTGATTTAGCATATCGTTTTTTTGTAAAAGGTACATCATGGAAAGTTGAATATGGTGAAGCACCATTAATTCAATTTAATGAGTATCAGAAAACAAGTATTAACTTTAAGGAACCACTAAAAAGTGATGTCGTTTTAATTGAAAAATATATTAATGTTGGCTTCTTTGATTATGGTCCAAGATTATGGATGATTGGTCATATTGAACCATTAAAAAAATTACAAACCAAAAAGTATCGAAAAGAAATTATACAAAGGATAATCCAAGAATATCCATCACTAATTTTAACTGATAAAGCAAAATTTTACCGATTACGCAAAAATCCAAAAGATCCTGAAAATCATTCTGAATATGACAGTCCACCAAAATCAGGCAATGGTCGTTTAGACTCTTATAGATTACCAATTCTATATGCTTCTCCAGATTTAGAAGTTTGCATTCATGAATGTCGAGCTACTGCTATCGACCGCTTATTTGTGAGTGCTTTGGTTCCTAAAACAAATTTAAAATTGTTAAATTTGGCTGTTATCTTGGAAGAAGATTGCACAGAATTTGAAAGCTTAGACATTTCAGTTCAATTTCTATTTTATGCGGAAAGTCATTCTTATGAAATCTCACGAGAAATTGCTAAAGCAGCAAATAAAGCAGGATATGACGGAATTGTTTATCCATCATATTTTATTCATTAAGAACTGGATCATACCCAACAGAAACAATTTATGGAATGTCAATAAGGAGATTTCCACAATACAAGAATATTATTGAAAATCAAATAATTCCAAACATTGCATTATTTGGAAGACCAATTAAACAAAAAAAAGTTTCTGTCGAGTGTATAAATAAAGTCATTTTAGACAGAATTGATTATCACATTCATTTTGGACCCTGCTCTCCGAAGTGTTCCATTCTAAAGGCAAATGTCTCTGACTTTGCGTATTTTTTTTAATGTTCTTGTAAAATCAAAACTCCTGAAAGTCTCCAGACTTTAAATAACTAACTGCTTATGCAATTACTTTATTGAGAAGGGTAGAGTTAACTAAACATTCTTTGATGCTTTGTAATATTTTTTTAGTTATTTTTGAAGGTATATAAATGCAACAAACATTCGTATATACACCCAATTTCGGGTAGATTGACGCTACTTTGTTACGCATATAAATAAGTTAGCAGCAATATTAACTCAGCAACATGAAAAAAATTACTTTATATCTTTCAGCATTAATTTTATTATCATTTACTATTCAACAATTTTCTGAAACGAATCTAATTGGAAAGTGGAAAATTATTAAAATAAAAAATAATGTTGGTTCTGAAATTGGTGCATCTGCATTTTATGGTCAAACGTTTACTTATAAAAATGACCATACTATAGTTCATTTCAATCCTGAAAATTCATTATATAAAGAACAAACTGGCAAATGGGAATTAGTAGAAAATATTATATATCATTACGATGATGAGCAAGAAAAAAATCAGTTTGGGAAAATAATTAAACTAAATCATACAGAATTTGTAGTTGAACAAACTAAAGACAAAATTGTAACTACAATCTTCTATAAAAGAATTAAATAAAATACTGCTGCTCCCGCTCTCCAAAGTGTTCCATTCTAACGCTGGCAAATGTCTCCGATTTTGCGTAATTTGTTTATGTTCTTTTTAATTCAAAATCTCTTAAAGTCTCCCGACTTTAAATAACTTATTGCTTATGCAATTACTTTATTGAGAAGGGTAGAGGTAACTAAATATTCTTTGATGCTTTGTAATCTTTTTTGGTTATTTTTGAAAGTATATAACCGTAACAAACATTCATATATACACCCAATTTCGGGTAGATTGGTGCTACTTTGTATTGCATATAAATAAGTTGGCAGTAATGCGGGCCCAAAAGAGCGAAAAACAAAAAAATTAAGATAAAATGGGTGTTGGATTATTAATTGGATTATTTCTACTAATCGTTTTCCTTTTTTTATTTCTGTGGTTATTTATATATTCCAAAAAGAAAAAATCAAAAGTTGGAATTGTAATTTCTTCAATTGCATTAGTCTGTATTTTATCAATTTTTTTCATAAACAATATTGACGAATTAACTATCTCAAAAGAAGATGTAAAAAAAGACTTAAAACAGATTGACATTGAATTTAATACTAATTTTGAAATTAAGAAAAACACTGTTTCAGGAATGCCCGAAAGAAATCAAAAAACAGTAATTGAAATATCAAAATCTGAAATTGAAAGAATAATAAACGAGATAAAGCATTCCGAAAATTTCAAAGAATACGAAAATAATATTTCACTGCACCTCACTTTTGAAGGACAAATATTAAATATTAAATACCCAAAATATTATTCACGAGAATTATATAAAGAAATTGACAATATACCAACTCAAATATATTTAACAGTTTACGAAGGAAAAAATATATTAGAATATCAAATAATAGAAGATTAAGAACTACCCGCAACACACGTAGCTGTTGCGCAACTCCCCCCATCTGCCCGAAGTGTCTACAAATGTCTCCGACTTTGTAATTTGTTTAGGCTCTTATAAATTCAAAACTCCTGAAAGTCTACGGACTTTAAATAACGGTTGTGTAATTTATCGATGCTTATGTTTATAACTTGGTTTATAAGTTCCTAATGAGTTCTACAAAGATTAAAATTTACGATTTTATCTTTGTAGTGTTACTTTGTTTAAGCAAAATAACTCGATTCAAATGGGTTGGTTAGACACTTCGGCATTTGTATTTAAATCTGCTACCGCAAGGGGACTATACACAGCAGAGCTATGGCACTAAGGTATGAGTAGTATGTATAGAAGGTTGATAATAACCTGGGAGTTGATACCAATCTGAAGAGCATTAATCGACTACTTCAGACACGTGATGGGGAGGATGGCTCCGGAAGGAAGTTAACTTTAACCTTGAAAGTGTGTGAGAACTTAAATTGGGCAGCCAGTTTAGGGGAGACACACTATGCACATTCCAAAGAGAATCCACCAAAAGGAATTTTACTATTATAAAGGGTATATAAATAAAAAAAAGGTCGAAAAAGTCCAAAAAAAATCCCCAGAAAAACTAAAAAATACGAGGCTGTTTAAGCCCAATTCCAAAAAAGTTTATTTTAAAATTTTGAAGTGATTTTTTGAGCAAGACTAAGCGAGATTTGATTGATTCGTGAAGTAAAATATTCCAAAACAAAATACCAAATAAAAGAAAACCTTGTCAGCAGTGGCGAGGTTTTTTTGTTATACGCAAAAGATCCGTACTCTTCTGAAATATATTTTAGTTTTTTATTTAAAAATGTAAATCTTCTATCATTTTGATGTCACACCGCATCCAAAATACTATTCTTTACTTTGCAAAACCTTTTCAAACGAGTGTTTTGATAGAATGATTTTTTGTGTCCTATTTTATTTTGAGGCCAATAAATACCTTGCAATCATTAGAAATTTTTGAAAGGCGTCCTGTTTTAATGTTTAAAACCTTGATGGCAAATAAAAAAATAACTTTTTTAAAATGGAAAAAATATTTATATATAATGAATCTATTATGAATGCACTTGTATTATTAGTAATTGCTATTTTAGTTTTCATTCTTGTAATGAGTATTATCTTGAATAATGTAGAAAAAGATAGAATACCACTTATGACTGATTTTTTCGAAAAGGTACTTCCAAAAATACCATTTAGTAAAATGTTCAGAAGAAAGAAAAAGAATAAAAAGAAGAAATAATCTTTTTATTATAGGCACATATCTCTAGCTCATCGAAGTTTACTTAATGTAAAGCTGTGGCAAACATTTCCGGCTTTGCACATTTCTTTTAATGTTTTTGTAAATTCAAAACCTCTTAAAGTCTCCCGACTTTAAATAACTGTTTTATGCAATTTGGTTTTATTGAATAGGATAGAGGCAACCAAATATTCTTTGATGCTTTGTAATCTTTTTTGGTTATTTTTGAAAGTATATAAATGTAACAAACATTTGTATTTACACCCAATTTAGGGCAGATTTGCGCTACTTTGTAGCGTATGTAAATAAGTTAGACGATATTTTAAGACACCCCGACAACGACAATCAACCGACAAAATTTAGCATCAGGAATGGCAAACGAATTAGAAAAAGCGATAACAATTAAAAGTGCAATTGACAAAATTGACGCAGGAGATTTTTTACTTCCATCAATACAAAGAAGATTTGTTTGGAATACAGAACAAATTGAATTGCTATTCGACTCTATTATGCAAGACTATCCAATCAATACATTTATGTTTTGGCAAGTCAATAGTAATGATATTAAAAATCAATTCCGCTTTTATGACTTCCTGAAAAAATATGTAGAATACAAAGGTGGAAATAACGAAGAAAGGAAAACAAAAGGTTATAAAAATTTTGATGCAGTTATTGACGGACAACAACGACTAAACAGCCTCTACATTGGACTTAAAGGCAGTTATGCTTACAGGCAATATGTTTACAGAAAGAAAAATTACTACAAAGACGAAACTAGTTTCCCAACAAGAAAATTGTATTTAGATTTACTAAACCCAATAACAAATGATGAACAGAAAAAAAATTATGATTTTAGGTTTTTAGTTCATAATGAACACAAAAAAGAAAGCGAACAAAAAACCAAATCAATAATTGACGAAAGTGGAAACCAAGAAATAGTTCCTTGCTATTGGTATGAAGTTGGGAATATTTTAGAACACAAAAGTGAACACAGTATTATCACATTTCTTGCAAAAGAACAACTTGACTTTGCAGGTTTCCCAGGAGAAACACTTTTGAAACTTTATAAGTTAATAAATGAAAAAACAATTATCAATTATTTTTTAGAACAAGAACAAGATTTTGACAAAATTCTGTATGAATTTATACGAACAAATTCAGGTGGAACAAAACTCTCATTTGCAGATTTACTTATGTCAATTATTACAGCATCATGGGAAATGGGGCAATCAACTAAAGGAGCAAGAGAAGAGTTAGACGAAGTGGTTAGAGAAGTTAGGGAATTTGGTTTTGAAATAGACCAAGATTTTGTGCTTAAAACTTGTTTGGTATTAATATCAAACGATATTCGTTTTGCACTCAAAAACTTCGGAGCTGAAACAATAGCAAATATTAAAACTGAATGGAGTAAAATAACTTTGTGCATTAAAGCAAGTTTTGAGCTAATCAAATTATTGTCGTTTAACAATCATTCATTACGAGCAAAAAACTCTGCAATTCCTATAATTTACTATTTGTATGTAACAGATTACTACAAAGACATAAACAAGGACAATAAGCATAAAGACAATAAAGAATTAATTAAAAACTTCTTACACATTTCATTACTAAACAAATTGTTTGGTGGAAGTTCTGATGGATTTTTAGTGAAACTTAAAAAGACAATTTCTGAAAATAAAATCAATAATTTCCCACTTCAAGAAATTAAAGAGGCATTTAAAGGAACAAACAGAAGTTTCAATATTGACGATGATAAATTGAATAGTATTTTAAGAACTTCATACGACAATTTAGACAGTTTCTATATTCTCTCTTTGTTGTTCCCGAAATTTAACTTTGAATTTAAAAATCCCAACATTGACCATCTTCATCCTAAATCTAAATTCAATGCAGAAAATTACAAGACATTAAAAAGTGATGAACAAAGAGAATTCTATGAAAATTATTACAATACGGTTTTGAACCTTGCAATATTATCAGAGGAACAAAATAAATCGAAAAATGACAAACAGTTAAAGTCTTGGATAGAAGAACAAGAACAACACAATAAAGACATTAGAAACACACTATTAGTTCCTGAAAACATTGACTTAAGTTTTGACAACTTTGAAGAATTTATAACAAACAGAGAAACAATGTTTAAAGAACGAATAAAGCAAAAACTGAAATAAAAACATCTCCCCCTCGCTCTCCGAAGTGTTCCATTCTAACGCTACAAATGTCTCCGACTTTGCCTTAATTTGTTATGCTCTTGTAAATTCAAAACTACTGAAAGTCTCACGACTTTAAATAACTAACTGCTTATGCAATTATTTTATTGAGAAGAGTAAGAGGTAGCTAAATATTATTTGATGCTTTGTAATCTTTTTTGGTTATTTTTGAAAGTATATAAACGTAACAAACATTCGGATATACACCCAATTTCGGGTAGATTGGCACTACTTTGTAGCGCATATAAATAAGTTATAAGCAAGGCTAAAAAACCGACACAGCAATGAACCAACAACAAGCACAGACAGTAATTGGACAAGCTCAACAAATTGAAAGTTTTGACTTTGAAACTGTAATCAAACGAGTTTATCCTGACAGGACAGACCTTGAAAATATTGTGATAACTCAATTATCATTACAAGAGTTTTTGCATTTATCAAAACGGGTATTTGGACAATTTATATCCGAGCTTCAAGACAGAGATAATTACATTATTTTACCTTTTACATTTACAAATGTTCAACTTGGACAAGCAAATGTTGACGGACAAATTCAAGGATATTTTGCAAACTTAAACGGGGACAATTTTGCAGCAGCAGAAAACATTTTATTCTGGCTTATAAGTTATCAAGTCGAAAATGGCTTTTACAATAAATCTTCAAAAAGACAATCTGAGCATACGACCAATAACATAAGCAAACTATCTGAAAAACTTGGACTTTTAGAAATCAACATTGAAAACAAACTTAAAGAAGTTCAAACCTTAAACGCAGAACTTGAAACAAACAAAAAAGAAATTCAAACTTTAATTAGTCAAAAAACAGACGAGTTGGCTTCAATTACCGCAAGTCTTACAACAAGCACTACACAGTCAAATCAAATCAACGACTTACTCACTAAAAGCACTGAACAATCAACAAGGCTGACAACCATTGTTGAACAACAAGAAACAACTAAAGTTCAAGCAGACAAAAAGCTTTTAGACCTTGAAGCTTTATACAACAAAACAAATACTGACCTAACTTCAAACATAAAAACTATTCTTGGACAAATTGACGAGTTTAAGAAACAGATAGCTGACAACGCTGAGCATCTGAAATTTGTGGAAGGTAAAAGAGAATTTTTTGAAGAGCGAATTGTATATCTACAAAATCTAATTGGACAAGAAGTCGGGGCTAATCTTTTCAAAACATTCAAGTTCAGAAAGGACGAATTGGAAAAGCCTGTAATTTTTTGGCGTTGGGCAGTTCCTGTTATGGCAGTTGCGACAATAGTTTGGATTTTCTTTTTATTCTATTATCAGCGTGACATTACAGACATAAATCTTTGGTGGCAAGCATTTGCTGTTAATTCATTAAAATCAATTCCTGCAATTTTCTTATTGTTCTTTGCAATTAACCAGTATCGGAAAGAAAGAAACTTCCAAGAAGAGTATGCTTTTAAATCCGCGGTTGCATTGACAATTGACGCTTATGCTGGACGACTAACAAGCCCTGAAAATAAAGACAAATTAATAATGGAAGCTGTTTTGGGAATTTACAAAACACCAATTGACGACAAACCTGTTAGTGGCGACAAAATTAAATCTACAACTGCATTGGACACAATAAAATCAATGGCTGACACGACAAAAGAACTTGTGAAAAATGCGAAATAAACTTGACCGTATAGAAAACCCAGCTTATAACAGCACATTTGCAATAGGCGGGGTTTCGTGCTCCGCAGACAGTTTAGTGGTAGCCGAAAGTTCAGTGCTCCGCATAAAGTTCAGTGGTAAAAATCCCGCACATCGCAAATCTGCAAAACGTTACCAGTAATTTTATGAGAACGAATAAAACTAAAAGACATGATAACCAAATAGAAAGAGAAGTTGAAAAATCTATTTCAAAATTCTCTCAACATATGATGTCAAACTCAAAGTGGGTAAAACTTATTGACAAGTTCGTTCAAAATACTAGTCTGATTTTAAAAGTCGAATTTAAAAAAGTTCAAAACGACCAAATTGGTGAATTATACTTAGACGAAGACACTACATTTGGTTTTGACTATTGGCAAAATGGTTTTGAAGGTTGCAATTCACTTGGTGGTTGGTTAACATTTAAAGAAATTGAGTTTATTATTTTTCCCGAAATTGTTAATCGAAACAAAAATACTTTACAAGATTTGAAAGAAATTGAAAAATTAATTAATAGTGTTGGAAATTTTTCCTTAGAAATCAATCAAGAAAATCTAAAGTTAAATTGTTACAAAGAATAAAAAAAACCAGCTCCCCGAAGTGTTCCATTCTTTATTGAGAAGGAGTAGAGGTAACTAAATATTCTTTGATGCTTTGTAATCTTTTTTGGTTATTTTTGAAGATATATAACACGAAACAAACATTCTTATATACACCCAATTTGGGGTAGATTGGCACTACTTTGTAACGTATATAAAATAAGTTGGCCGAAAGTTTAAACCAAAAATATGGCGAGTAGTTTTATAAAAATTGAAGATATAGGATATTGGGCAAAAGATGGTTTTGTCGAAGCCATGCAACTTTGTTTGATAAATGAAATTGAAATACAAAATCTTGATTCAATAGAATGGATTAATGAATACAAAAATGAGTTAGCATTGGAATCATTACCGATGATTTATGGCGGAATGTCAATGAGGCTTAATGAGTTTATTAAAACAGATGAAAGAAAAGCAATTTTAATTGAATTGATTAATGTGATTATTAAAAAAATAGATGCAATAGATAATTATTTAACTGGTTCTAATCTACATGAGATGAGAAAAAGAGCCATGAAAATACTTTCTGAAACAAACATGTTAGAATTTAAGAATCAAGAAGATTTTGAAACAACGGTTAATGACTCTGGATGGAACATATCTTTAGGAATTAAAGATGTGAAAGACAGATATCAACATTCATTTAAACTTTTGAAAATGCTAGTTAATGGAGAAATGAATTCAACAGCATCATCACCAGAAACTTATTGGAACTACTAAAAAAAAAACTCTCCGAAGTGTTCCATTCTAACGCTACGTAAATGTCTTTGACTTTGCACAATTTTTTTAATGTCATGTAAATTAAAAACAGTTTAAAGTCGGAGACTTTAAACTGTTTTTTACAATTTGGTTTTATTGATTTAGATTGTGTCAAAAAAAAGATAAGAGTAGTCTATGCAACTTCATTACTGAGATTGTAAATAATCAGTATCTACCCAAACACCGGCTATGCGAAATGCATTCCGTTTTTTTTGATAAAACAGTACAAATTAAAAAATTTGGCTATTTTAGCTATTATTTGTGAAGCGACGTAGAGAAGATACTTCGTATAGTCGCAAACGTTGTACGATATATTAACAGAACTCACGTCAAATTGATACTTAGAGAAATAGAATCAGACTTTGTGAAAATAAAACACATTGTAAGTAACGAAAGAGGTAACATTAACAAATATTCTAATTTACCTAACCTAGATAAACTAATAGAATTCTTAATTATTGGAGAAGATAGAAGGTTTTATAGTCATCCTGGGTTTGATATAATAGCTATTACTAGAGCAATAAGAAATAGATTATTTTATTCAAAAAAAGAAGGAGCAAGTACAATTGAGCAACAATTAGTACGAGTTCTTACTGATCAATATAAAAGAACTTTTAAAAGAAAATTAAAAGAAATTATTTTAGCTACTCAATTAAAGAGAATTTTATCTAAAAAAGAAATTGCATTATTATATCTAAAATTAGCATATTATGGAACTGAAAAGCAAGGGCTAGAGATGACATTAGATACCTTTAATTTAAGTTTAAATAGCATACTTAGCGATTATGTATGTGCTTCTATAATATCTCGTTTAAAATATCCTGAACCAAAATCTGAATCACCAAAAAGGAGTATACAAATAAATATAAGAACTAAATATATTATAAAACAACATAACAACAATGGTTAATATTATTGATTATCTTCAAACCTCAAAAGAGTGCGACAAACCTCTTGAACAAATTGAAAAATCTAATTTTTTAAAAGACAATTATTTTGGTTTAAGAGAAAAAGAAAAAAAATCTTTACTCAACTTATTAATCATAAGCAACTTTTGTTACGCATTTAAGAAAAAGCCGATAGTATATGAACAAATAACTCAATACATTGCCGATAGATTTACGCTTCACAAAACTCAGATAGTTTTAGTTGGCAGTGCAAAAACAGGATTTGCTATTGATCCCCAAAATTACGGTAGAGAATTTTCTGAAAAAAGTGATTTAGACTTTGCTATTATTAATAGAGAAGTGTTTGATAAATGTGTCGATGATTACAATTTGTGGAAAATGAAAAACTCAAAAGATGAATATACTGATGCTGATAAAAAAAACTATAAATTTTGGAATGATAACATTAATGAGTTGAAACATAATATCAAGAGAGGATTTATTGATACTTATAAAATTCCTAACTTTCTGGAATTCAAAACAACCCAATCCATTAATAATAGTCTATCATTAATTGTAATAAATCTAAGAAGAATTCACGACATAACAGTTAAAGAAGCATCAGTAAGAGTTTATAAAGATTGGAATACTTTTGAAACTCAACTAAAAATTAATATTGAACACGTATTGAAAAAATTATAAAAGACATCGTATAATAGCTAAAGTTTAGTTGGGGGTGTAGAAATCCTGATCGTGCAGATTTGCAATCTGTTCCAGCAAATAAAGTCAAATAAAAAGAAAAAACATTGTTTTGAATTATATTTAAAACAATAATCTGAATAATACCATTACATTAATTTGATGTATTTAATTAGTCTGAGATTCTAAAAATATTATGAATCAGTCTTTTTTATTTTCTCTATAAAATAGGAGGTAGGCATTCCGGTTCTGGAATAAAAGGCATTGACAAAACGCTGAGTTGTGGTAAAGCCTGCTTCTTCTGCTAAAGCCTTGTTGGTGTAGTTTCGGATTTTTCTGTCAGTTTTTAATAGTGAAATTAAATAATCAACTTTCAAATCATTGATATACTCAACAAAACCCTTTTCACGATAATGATAAATAATTTGAGACAAATACTTCGTATTCGAGTTAAAGGCAGCTGAAAGTTTAACAAGGGTGAGTTCTTTTTCTAAAAATTTTTTATCACGCTCAAATTTTTCCAATTGCTTAAGTACGTTGGCAACAGATTCTATATTAATTCCTAATAGGCTCGGCTTATCCTTTTTTATTTTGTCTTTATTTCCGTTCTGTAATTCAAGCATCAATTCTTGATATTTTTTCTGATAAATCTTTTGATTGCTGTAATGGCGATATATAAGAAATAGCAGGCTTAATAATAGCATTGTGCTGATAATTAATAAAATAGTGTCGTATGTTTTGCGTTTTGAAAGTTGCTCTTTTATATATTTTCTTTCAGTTATTAATTCTTTAGTATCATATTCTTTATGAATTTTACGGATCAAATAGCTGTAGGTTGAAGTAAGCAGCTTATCTGCTTTGAGTAATTGGTTGATAAAATACAATTGCTTTTTTAAATCATTTTTGTTTTTATAATAGTTAATAAGAAGTTCATAAACTTCTCTTTGATCGGTTCGTAAATATCTTTTTTTATTAAAGGTTGCATCTACTTGTAAAAAATAGGGTAATGCTTTTTCGTGCAGATGTAATGCCATATAGCTTTTACCAATATAAAATCGACCTACAGATTCATTTGCAAAATCTTCATTTTGTGCTATTCCGGATAAAGACCGTGAAATTTTTTGTATTGCAAGACTGTAGTTATTTTTAAAATATTGATTGATACCTTCAGAATGAAAAAAATAGCAATCTATTTCTTGATTTTGTAATCTCTTGCCTTCTATTAATCCTAATGTATTGGTTTGAGAACATAAACCATAATTTCCAGTTCTATTGTAACATGCTCCTAGTGAATGGATAGAATTAAGATAAGGTCGTATTTCATCTTCATGCCCCCGACGTTTGTAATAATCCAAACATTGTTTAAACAAGGAAAGTGCTTCATCATAAAATCCTAAATAATATTTGATCTGAGCAATTTGATATTTTACTTTATAGATGAGGTATTGGTTTTTTGTTTTCGATATGTAGTTATTTGCTAAGATATAGTAATCTAAAGCATTATGGTGGTTTTTAAATACATAATAAAGCATACCTTTTGATAAGTACGCAGAACCTATTAAAGCATTGTCATGACTTTTTTTTGAAGTATAAATCATAGAATCTGCATATACAATTCGCAATTTATCAGGAGATTGATGTAGTATGTTTTGATAGGCATTAACAAGTTCATTCAAATTTTTTTCATGTTTAGCTTTATCAAGATAAGTGTACAAATAAATTGCCGCTTTAGAACTGTCTTTTCTAAAATGATAAATTCTGTCATCTAAATAATCATAATCTTTATTTTTTAAGGAATCGGGAACTGTTTGCGAATGATGCTGTGCAGATAGGGGAAAAGATACCCACAATAAAAGCAGGAGTAAGTAATTTAGATTCATAGGGCGTTGAAGATTGTGGCGTAGATGCTATATTCAAATGTAATCAAATCTTAGTATTATGAGTAAATTTTTACAAAAAAAAGAGTATGGATTTCCGTGAAATCAATATAGTAAATACGGAAAACAAGAACACTTACAGTTGCGGGAAATAGTGTTAAAAAATAGATTTGCGTTGAATTCAAAGCAAAAGAAGTTAAGCATAGTGCGAAACAAAAGTTCTGCTAACCTGGGTGAAATGAACTGAGAAGAAATTCTCATTGACATTCAAATCACATTAATCATGAAAAAAAACATATTATGTACTATTGTTTACTTATTGTGTATAGTCTCTTGTACTACAGATACTGTAATTCAAAATTCAGACGCTAAAAGTCGGAAAGAAAATAGCGATTTTGTTGTACAAAATGGTAGGAATATATCTGATACACAGGCAAAAAAATATTATGAAATCATTAATTCATATAGAAACAAAGATGGTTTTCCTGAAACAGTAGAAGAATTAACATTACAAATTAAAGCTATAGAAGCTATCATTCAAAAGCAGTTGGTAAATGATAATGTACGGGCTGTAAATACAATAGTTCCAGATATATTAAAAGATCCAAAAGGAAATTTAGAGCAAATGATACAGAAACAGAATATTAGTTTTGCTGTGCAGGAGAGCCTGCTGGAATTAACAAGTCTTTTATTGGAAACATCGGCTGATAAACAAACAAATTTCTCTAACGATATAAGTACTTATGAATTGGAAGTGATTCAAAATGAGATATTAAATGAAGAAGATAAAAAAGTGGTATTATCTCTTGTCTCTATCTCGCAACTTCTGGTGAGTAAAGAATCAGGACGTAAGGACAGGGATTGGGAAAAAGCAATGACAAATAAAAAGAAACAAGCATTTGTACAGCAAAGAGAAGTTTCTATTGTAACGTTTATTGTACTGATAAATAACCTGATTTCTTTGCGTTAGATTTTAACAGGTTTTATAAAAAAAAACTATTTCAGCCTTCAGGATTATAGCTTTAATAATAGTAAAATTGAGGGCTGACTTTAGCATCTTTCTACATAGCCTAACTAGGTTTGAAATATTTTCAGATATTAATTTCTAATCAATGATACAAGATTTTATTAATAGAGAAGATAAAGAAGCTTCATCTTTTGGTTTTGATATCAATCAGATCAGGAAGTATAAAATAAATACGCTGGACACGTCTTTTGTAACGCATAGATTTTCAATTTTACTGATAAAATCAGGTAATTTTAAAATAGAGGTTCAGGAAATAATTTTAAATCTAATAGCAAGTGACATAATAATGATTCCCGAAAACTCGATTTGCGTTCAGATGGGAAGTAGTAGAAAGTTAGAAATATTTATAATTTCTTTCACTTCCAATTTTGCCTTTAAAAATTTTATTAAAAAGGAAATTATTGGATTATTATATCTTTTCATGAAAAGAAATATGCACAAGATTTCACTTAATGAAACAGATTTCTTAGTCCTGTCACTTATGAGCAGGCTTATCTGTATCTTAAAAAATGAAAGTGAGAATAATGGAATTAAAAGTGGATTGATGAAAGTAGGAGTTGATTTCTTTTTTTATGAACTGGCAATCGTATGTAGTAAATATGAGAATGAGAATAATTTAGGTTTTTCTAATAGAGATAGTTTAATACTACATTTCCTGTTGCTGTTATCAAATAAGGGAATAAAAGAGCATACGGTTAATTTTTATGCTGAATCTTTATGTGTTACTCCGGGTTATCTTAATAAAATTGTCAAACAAAAAACAGGCAGGACAATAAAAGCATTAATAGCAGAAATAATAATTGTAGAAGCTAAAAAAATGCTTAGAGAGAATGAGGTATCAATAACAGGCATCTCACAAAAGCTGCAGTTTAGTAATATCTCCGCCTTTTGTACTTTTTTTAAAAAACATATGGCAATTTCTCCTTCGGAATATCGATCGGATAGAATTTCTCCAAAATAAATAATTTCAAATAACAACTTTAACTAAAACGAATAAGTTTTCAAATAGTAAATTGCAAAATGAATTACAGTAAACACTTATCAGGATTTTTTGAAAAAATTTCAGATGATAAAACATTAAATCCAACACATATTAGCCTATACATGGTATTATTCCAATTTTGGAATTCTAATCTTTTTAAAAATCCCATAAGTATTTCTCGTGATGAGGTAATGCGGATTAGTAAAATAGGATCAAGGGCAACTTATCATAAATGTCTGAAAAATTTGCACAGTTTAGGATACATTAACTACGAGCCATCTTTCAATTCATTTAAAGGGAGTCAGGTGCATATTGTTTCTTTAACTGCAAAAAAGTGATTTAAAAAAGCCCATTCCATTTGGAATGGGCTTTTACATTCAACTGGTTTAAACTATTTTCTGTACTTCTTTGTAAAAATTCGAAATATAAAAGATAAAGTAAAACTAACTACTGCACCAATGATGGCTAATAAAACAGTTTTAAAGACATCTTCTGAATTTAAATTAGGAAGAATACTTAAAAATGTACCACTAGCTGTTGTGGATAAAGTGGAGTTGCTGACTGTCATTTTGTTACTCATTAACAGTAGTTATTTGACTCACGGCAGATAAAATACCGCCAGCAACAATCAGGTAGCCACCAATAGAAATTACACCCAATGGCAGTGTAATTGGAGCACTGATAATGGTGCCTCCAATGGTAGCAATTGACAAACCGACTGTACGTAATGTTTTGAAAAATTTCGAGGTAGGAGCTTTTGCTCTTTTTACTATATTCATAATTTTAAGATTGTATAATTAATAATACATTTTGATTTTGATTCAAAATGGGATAAACTAAATTCTTCAGCCTAATAAAGGCTTCTCTTGACATATGCCCTATGCCGGATCCCGATAGTTTTGTTACCGGAGCAATACAGCCTTGCAGTTCTCGAAGGGCATAATTGGCTGGATGGAATAGAATTAAACTTCGGTTCGAAACCTGCATCACTTCTAAATGCCATCCAAATTTTTTGCTGTATCGTTTCTGGATAAAATATTCTCCCTCAGGAATGCAGGAAACTTTTAGTTTATTATCTTTCCATGGCAATTCAATTGTATTGCAAATCAATTTACCATTGCATTCCAGTTTACCATTTGTTCCTTTGGGAAAATAAGTTCTTGATAATATCAAAACCATTTTATAACCCGCTTACTTGAACCAACGCTAACGGATTACTGGCTCCATTTTTTAAAGAATAATTTTGCCCGTTAATTTGTTGGAAAAAGACAATACCTAAAGCCAAAAACAAGGGTTTTGTACTGGCAGCTGTTACTGGATTGATTTGATTAATAGCTGCAGTCTCTACTGAATCCCAAGGTAAAATAGCTGTTTCTGAGTTATTACCAACGAAAGTTTCGTTTTCAAAATCAATTTCTGCTCCTGCTGAGATAATTTGATAATGCGTTGTACCGCTTGGAGCCGCTATCATATTGATTGGAATAAATGGATTTAAACTAATAGTTAATTCACCTGAAACACGATTTATGGTCGCAGTAAAAGGGGCAAATAAAATAGTACCTAATTTTCCTTGTGTATTAAACTCAAATCCCGAAAGTAATTCAGCTTCTCCATCAATAACATTTCGAAGTCCTCTAACACTGGTTACATCTGCTTGAATAACTTTTATAAATTGTGTCGTAAGTCTGCTGACCATCTTACTGTCTGATGAGTTTATTAATACAGATCGTAACGCCATCCTTAAAATTTTACCTGCTTTACCTGCACGACCAAATTCAGAGCCATTTTCACGGGTTCTTTGAAAAGCAGGGTCTGTTGCTATTCTACTGGCATCAATTCCTCCTTTTTCTCTGGCGATATAACCGTCCTTTGACTTATAGAAAGTGATATCTCCTATAGTACCTTTCAATTTAATTATGCCTTTTTGTTTTGCCATAATATTTAATTTTTAAATGTTAAAACTTAATTCATTATCCAAATACATCTCGAATCGTTGCAACTAAATCTCCAATGATTTTGACAAAGATTCAGTTATATAATTCAGATTTCAAACGGATGTATTTAAAAACCAAACAAAAACATATATAATCGTATATTTTAATATGTAAGATTAATCTTTAATAATTTTAATTTTGTAGAAAGAAATCAAAATCTAGCTAATAAATGCTTTGCATATAGATACTGTATGGATAAAGCATGGATAAAGCATGGTGAGTGCGTAAAATGTATGAAAATATAATAGTAAAAAAGTGATAACAAAAGGTACAAGGGTATGTATATATCCTAAAGATGTACAATGCATTATGGGAAAAGAATATGCGCAGGCAAGATTGTATTTGTTGAAGATTAAAAAACATCTTAACAAAGAAGATCATCAACTAATTTCAATTCAGGAATTTTGCGAATATACTGGTCTTAAAATAGAAGATGTAGTGCGTTGTATAATTGGATAAAATAAACAGCTTAAAGGCTGTGAAATTTCCAGTGCCATTAATAACTAGTTCATATAATAGCAAGGATAGTTGGATCCATTGTTGTTAGATATAAAAAAAGCATGACTGTTTAAAGTCATGCTTTACTGGTTAATTATGGTTGGTTTCAATATTATCGTATTTCGTCAAATGTATTGCCCTGACGGATATCGCCACTGTTAAATCCTTTTTTAAACCAGTACATTCGTTGTTCAGAAGTACCATGGGTAAAAGAATCCGGCACTACATGTCCCTGCATTTTGCTTTGTATGGCATCATCCCCAACAGCATGGGCTGCACTTAAGGCCTCCTCAATGTCTCCGGCATCAAGATGTTCTTTATTATAATGAGCCCACACACCGGCATAAAAATCCGCTTGTAGTTCCAAGGCAACAGATAGTTTATTGGCTTCGGCTTCACTTTTCCCTTCCTGGGCTTCACGCATTTTAGCCGAGGTACCCATTAGGGTTTGTACATGATGGCCTATTTCGTGGGCAATAACATAAGCAACGGCAAAATCACCGCCTTTAGCACCAAACTTGGTTTTAAGCTCCTCAAAAAAATCAAGATCCATGTACACTTTTTGGTCACCCGGGCAATAAAAAGGACCGGATGCCGAGGAAGCCCCGCCACAGGCTGTTTGTACAGCCCCTCGAAACAGTACTAATTTTGGGTTTTGATACGACATGCCGTTCTCAGCAAAGAGTTTTCCCCAGATATCCTCATTGTCTGCCAGGAGAACCTTAACAAAACGCCCCATTTTTTCATCTTCGGCACTCAGGGGGGGAGCGTTTTCTGTTTGAGGCTGTCCGCCTTGCAGCTGCTCCAGTATAGGGGTAATGAGCCGGGCATTTTCTCCTCCAAAAACATTGACCAGTAAAATAATAATCCCGATAATACCGCCGCCAACAATGGCTTTGCCGCCCGGTACAGAACGTCGGTCTTCAACATTATCACTTTCTCTTCTGCCTAACCATTTCATAAGCTGATGTATTTAAGTTAATTGGAGATTTGCTGAACACGAATTTATATTTTTTTTTAAACAAATCACGAATAAAAGTAAGGAATTATTTCAGCCATTTTATCAGGTTCTCTTCAACAGAACCTTTCATGATCGGTTTCGGGATATAATCGTTCATTCCGGAAGCGATGCATTTATTGCGTTCTTCCTTTTCTGTACCTGCCGTCACGGCAATAATCGGAATCAGTTTTCCTTTTGCAGAATTTCGTATCGCCGCTGTAGTTTCATATCCATTCATAATAGGCATTTGAATGTCCATAAAAATAAGGTCAGGGGTAATTTTTTCAAATACTTTTAAGGCTTCATAACCATTTTTGCACTCAAGGATCGAAGCATTGCAGTAGAGGTTTTTGATAATGGTTTTTAAAAGCAGCATGTTTACTTTGTTGTCTTCAACAATCATAAAAGTAAATTTGGTGGCATTAGGAGTATTAGATATTTGAGCAGCTTTAGTGTTAAACGTATTGAAATCAGTTTTGTACCTTTCGCTGGTATTTTGATCACTGGTTTTAAGGGCCAGATCAAAATAAAAAGTGCTTCCTTCGTTTATTTTGCTTTTAAGCTGCAAACGGCTTTCCATCAGGGCAAGCAATTGGTTAGAGATGGTAAGCCCCAAACCGGTTCCCCCAAATTTTCGGGTCGTAGAGCTGTCCTCTTGTGAAAACGCGTTAAAGATTTTCTTTTTGTTTTGTTTTAAAATACCGATACCGGTATCAATTACAGAAAAGCGCAAGATGCAGATAGCGTCTTCTTTTTTCTCTAAAACAGAAACATGCACACTTATAGAACCCTTATCCGTAAATTTTACCGCATTAGACAATAAGTTAATTAAAATTTGCTTCAGCCTTACAATATCTGTCCAGATGTATTGAGGTACGTCAGGAGCTATATGGAGTTCAAGCTGCAGCTTTTTTAAATTAGACTCATAGACAATCAGGTCAAATACCTGGCCAACGATTTTATTGATATCGTACAAGTCAATAAACAAGTCTAATTTTCCTGCTTCAATTTTAGAAAAATCAAGAATGTCATTGATAATTTCCAATAAAGAATGTGCCGACTGGTTAATCGTAGTCATGTATTTTTCCTGAATTTCTTCAAGGTCAGTTTTCATCAGCAAATCGGTAAAACCAATAATACCGTTAAGTGGCGTTCGGATCTCATGCGACATATTGGCTAAAAAATCAGACTTTGATTTATTCGCAGCCTCGGCAAGTTGTTTTGCTTTTATAGCATCTTCAGTTTGCTTTTTATTGGTAATATCAAAATAGATGCCGCCAACAAATTCAATCTCGTCTCCCTTTTTAATAACATCCCCAAATTCTTCAATCCAGATATACTCACCCGTTTTTCGTTTAATTCTGTAAGTATTGTGCAGGGCTTTTCCCTTTTGTAAATTTTCAATTTGATTCTCAAGAACTTCTTCCTTGTCATCAGGATGAATGAGGGACAAAAAAGAAAGGTGGGTCTCAAGAAATTCGGATTTTGAATAGCCGGTAAGATTAAAAATTTGATCATTCAGGAATATTTTGGTAGAAAAAGCATCAAATTTAGAAAGATAAACCGTACCGGGAATATTATCGGCAATTAATTTAAATTTCTCCTCGCTTTCGATAATTTTAGTTTGGTTACGGTTTCTTTCCAAAGCAGATGAAATGTTATTGGCAAGGGTTTGAAAAATGTAAATTTCTTCTTCAGACCATTTGTGTTCCTTAAGGCAGTCGTCAAAACCAATAAATCCGCTAAAAACATCGTGCACATACAAAGGCAGGATTAATATCGATTTAATGTTGTGGGTAAGAAGTAAATTTTTAAAAAAGCTGTCGTCTTCTAGCTGTCGGGTAAGTGTATTTAGGATTTTCTTGTTTTGTGCCTTTTCAATTATTTCTTTCAGATCGGTTTCTGTAAAGTTTTGAAGAATAATGTTTTCATCAGCGTTTTTTTCTCTGGACCATTTATACTTTTGGCTGATGGTATTGGTGTCAAAATCTTTTTCGTAATAATAGATATGGTCTGCATTGGCGACTTTCCCAATAATATTATAGGTCTCCTGAAACATTTCCTCAGTAGTCTTACTCAATAAAAATTTCTCGGTACAAAGAGCTAAAGCAGATAATAATTGACTTTTAAATTCGAGCTTTCGTTCTGCTTTCAAACGCATTTGTGATGAAAGGGCAAGCGAGATAACATCTGCGATTGTTCGGGCATAATTAATATCTTCATTATCCCAGTGCCTTTTTTTATCAGTACTCTCAAAACAGACTACCCCTGCCAGTTTACCATTAAAAAAAATAGGCACATCAAGCATTGACAGGATTCGGTTTTTGATAAAGTAGTCTTTTTGAAACTCTGAGGTTTCCAGTTTGTTAAATACATCACTGGCGTTTATGACCGTCTTGTTATGTAAGGTTTCAAAATAAATAGGAAAGGAGGCTTTGTCAAGGATGTTTTTATAATACAAATCAGATTGGTCTTCGCTGTAAAGGTTTTTGCAGATAATAGTATCATTAAAATATTTCCAGAAACTGATTCTGTTTGCTTTTGAAACAGCCGCCTCTTTAATGATAAAATCAATTACGCTGTTTAGGCTTCTGTAATGGCTAAAATCGGTTGTCGATAATTTTTTGGTAGAATTGGTATAAGATTCAATTTTTTCAAGCCTGATTCTTTTTTCGTTCTCATTGTTTTTTAGTTCGGTAATGTCCCTGGCAATACCTGCAAAACCTATAGTTTGCCCTAAATCGTTTTTACGGATAATCACCTTTTGGGAAATCCATATAGCATCGCCTTTTCTCTTTAAAATTGGAAATTCAATAGTGTCGTGATTAAAATCCTTTTCTTCAAGGTTTTTATAAAAATCGGCAACTTTTTTCCGATAATCAGGGTGAATAAAGTTAGCATAGTTTTGCGTGATGACTTCATTTTCATTGTATTCTAAAACAGAAAAAGCAAATTCATTGATAAACGTAAAATTGCCTTCGGTGTCAATTTCAAAAATAATGTCGGCCGCAGTCTGGATTAGGTTTTTATACTGGTCTGTTATTTTAATTTGCTCTGTAATATCCTGTCCGATTCCAATGAACAAATCCTCAGAAAAACGTTTGTCTTTCCATTGTATATATTTGTATTCGCCATTTTTACATTTTAGCTTTCGGGTGTACAAAATATTATCCTGATAGCTGTCTAAAAACCGGTCACCAATAAAATCAGAATCTTCAGTAAGGTTCCAAAAACCAAGTCCCATAACTTCATCGGTGGTATAGCCCAGTATCTCTGTGATGGATTCACTGCAAAAAATAAGTTCGCCTTTTTTATTGGAGGCAACCGTAAGGGAACTTCCTTTATGTACAATTTCATTGGTAAACCTGAAACTGTCACGCGTGTTTAAAAAAATAGCATATTTTACCTGATTAATAACAAAAATAACCAGACAAAAGGTAATAAGTAAAACGGAGGATTTTGTCGGAATAAAATCAAAAGCCAGCGTGATGATGTGAAAAATAAATGCTCCGGCAACAAAGGACCAATAAATTTTTATAGGCCTCAGAACACTGTAGGAAAAATAAAAGGTAATTAAAAAGGAAATAACAGGAACAATATCATTAGGATGAATGATGATGTTGCGGGCAATGTAGACTATAAATAATAAAAATAGTGAAATAAAAACGACAGAAATTTTATTTCTTAAATAGGAAACTCTAAGCGTTAAAAAGTAAAATAAGAGTATTGAAAAACCAATGGACAAATTAAGATATAAAAGACTTTGGGGTCTTATTTTGAAAATTTCATTAATGATTTCAATTACAATAATAGAAATTGCAAAGAACAAAAGATGGAGTTGGTACTCTTTGGGTGAAATTTCTTTTTCTTTGTTTTTTTCTATAAAAGAGCCAATTTTGGTTTTGATTTTAGAAAACTGATGTAGAAATAATCCAATAAAGAGACACAGGCATAAGCCCAGTACAATTAATTTTGGACTGTTGTAAAAAATAAGATTGGATTTAAAAACAAAACAATTGACCCGGAACGATTTAAGGGCACTGCCAAAAATGGTAAGCCCTGAAACCGAAAAATTAAAAAAACTACAGTTGAATACCATAGAATTTGGGTATTGATTTTGTTTAAAAAGAGCTTATTTATTCCGGATCCGACTGGCCAATTGAATCAATTGAATCTGGATTTTCAATTTCAAAAATAGCACTGTATATAGCATATTTTACAGAATAAGTAATTGGAATTGTAAATACGACACCTATACAGCAGCCAATAAAACCAATAACAGAACCAATGCCTGCAACTATAAATAAAAGGGCTATAACAAGAGGTTGTTTGCTGACAATAGTGATACTTGATTTTATAGCAGCTGTACTGTTTAAATTTCCAAAAACAATAAGCGGAACAGTCAGGGATGTAAACAATGAAATAAGCACCGCAAACAGGGTATCAATAACAGTAATTCCAATGAAATTGAAAACCACAGTAATAAGTCCGCTGATTAAGCCAATCAATAAGGAGGTAATAAAAAGGCGTGAAAAATATGGAGCTTTGTAATAAGTAAAAACAGTCGAAAAATTAAAGGCTTCGTCTTTGTCCGCACTGTCTGCCATTTTTAAAAAACCTGCTGTAAAAGGAGTTATAAAGGCGGTTACAAACGTTATTACAAGTGTGTAAATCAGTAAAGTAGCCCCGTCCGGTTGTTTGTTCTGTAAACTTTCAAAAAATTGTTTATTGAAGTGTTCAGCTCCATATAAAGAAATTAATATTCCGCCGCCAAGGAAAAAACAAAGTATGGAAATGACCAATAAAATAAGCCCTGCATAAAGGGCTATCTTTTTATAATTTTCAAAAGCGTGATTAAAAACATCAGAAAAATCTAAGGAATAACCGTTTGTTTTGATGTCTTCAATTTGATTAAGTATCGACTTCATATTTAGTAGAAATGTTTTATACTTTTAATGTTTAAGTTAACTATTCAAACGTAAATATAGTATTTTTAATCAATTTCATTTCATAATAAAGTAAATTGTAAGAAGATCAGTTTAGTTTGCTTACAGCCAGTCTAATACTCTTTTAATGGCGTTTAGCTTATCTTTGTAAGGAGCATAACGCATAGGGAGATCGAGCCAGTTGGCTTTTTTTACAACAGACTTATGGTGTGAAAAAACAGCAAAACTCAATTTTCCGTGATAAGCCCCCATTCCGCTATGGCCTACACCTCCAAAAGGCAGTCGCTTATTCGAAAAATGAGAAATGGTATCGTTGATGCAGCCACCTCCAAAAGAGTAACGTGAAATCATTTTTTTAGCAAAAGAATCATTGTCACTGAAAACATAAAAGGCCAGTGGTTTTTCATATTTACGGATAACAGCATCAATATCATGTTCAGATTCATAAACCAGAATAGGTAAAAGAGGTCCAAAAATCTCTTCATTCATTACCGGACTTTCTAATTCAGGCTCATCAAGAAGTGTAGGAGCAATGTAAAAATCAGTTGAATCGGATTCTCCTCCAAAAATCACTTTTTCGGGAGCAATCATGCCTGTTAAGCGCACCCAGTTTTTGCTATTGATAATACGGGCATAGTCTGGAGAATCTTTTGGTTTTTTACCATAAGCCTGAATGATTTCGTCAATCAGAAAAGTGATAAAATTGATTTTCATGTTTTTTTGAACCAAAATATAATCCGGAGCTATACAGGTTTGTCCGGCATTGATAAATTTTCCCCAGACAATACGTTTTGCAGCCAGTTTTAAATTGGCGGTTTCGTCAATAATACACGGATTTTTACCACCCAGTTCTAAAGTAACAGGCGTGAGGTGTTCTGCAGCCGCCTTGGCTACAATTTTGCCAACCGGAACGCTTCCGGTAAAGAAAATATAGTCCCAGCGTTTTGCCAGTAACTTATCAGAGACTTCAATACCGCCCTGAACAACCTCCACATGATTAATGTGAAACGATTTTTCAATTATTTTGGCAATAATGGCAGACGTATTCGGGGTGAGTTCTGACGGTTTTAAAACCACTTTATTTCCGGCAGCAACGGCAGAGATTAAAGGACATAAAGCCAGTTGAAAAGGATAATTCCAGGGAGCAATTACCAAAACGTCTCCGTAGGGTTCTTTATAAATATAATCGGTAGAAGGAAAATTTAAAAGAGAAGGAAAAACACGTTCCCGTTTTGCCCACTTATCAATATTTTTGATTGTGTTTTTTAGTTCTGAAATAACATAATTAGTTTCTGTTAAAACAGCTTCAAATTCAGGTTTTTTAAAGTCATCAAATAAGGCTTTTACAATTAAGTCCTCACTTTTCTGAATATTAAAAAGTAATTTTTTTAGCGTTTCTTTTCGATACTTTATATCATTTTTATAGTCCATTTTTACAGCAGCTTACATTTTTGACTATGCAATTTACTTGTTATAAATTGAAAATTTAACAATTAAATCATAAAATCATAGTGCATTCCAAATGGTTTCATCTGGTGTTGGAGCTGTTACAATAATGTTTTCTTTGGAAACAGGGTGAATAAAAACTAATTTTCGGGCATGCAGATGAATACCTCCGTCGGGATTGCTTCGGTCAGCCCCATATTTCAAATCTCCTTTTATCGGAGAACCAATTGCCGATAACTGCGCCCGAATTTGATGATGGCGGCCTGTATGCAAATTGATTTCCAAAGCCACATAATTTTGAAGTTCTTTAAAAACAGTATAATCTAAACTGGCAATTTTGCTGTCCGGAACTTCTTTTAGATGTGCTTTTGAAGTATTGTTTTTTTCGTTCCTTTTTAAATAATGAACCAATTTGGCAGTAGCTTCCTGAGGTTTATTCTTGACAACTGCCCAATACGTTTTTTTAGTTTCACGATTACTGAATAATTCATTCATTCGTGACAAGGCTTTACTGGTTCTGGCAAAAACAACGATTCCGGTAGTAGGTCGATCCAGACGATGAATTACTCCCAAAAAAACATCCCCGGGTTTATTGTATTTGTCTTTAATGTATTCTTTTACAATCTCAGACAAAGGCTTATCTCCGGTTTTATCACCTTGTACAATATCGCCAACGCGTTTATTGACCACTATGATATGGTTGTCTTCATGTAGAATTTGTAAATTTTCTTTATTAGAAACTATTTTCATTTTAGGCGTATGGGGAATTTGAGAATTTAGATTGAAATTGAAATAAGTTTGGATAAAGCCCTTTAACAAGCTTAAAATTGAATCTCCAGCTTTAGCTCAATGTCATTAAGTTAAGGATAAAATGATAAAATGATTGCTGATTTTTGATTAACGATTTTTGATTTCAGATGTAAAAACCTTCTAAAATTAACAACCTAATATTTAGCGAAACCAAATCTGAAATCAAAAATCGTTAATCCTCAATCTAAAATCTCTTAACGTAATGACATTGAGCTTTAGCTGGAGGCAATTATTTTTTGTAAATTTTTAAAAGAACCTTTGCTGCTTTGAACCTTTGCTCCTAAAAAAAAAAACTTAGAATCTCAGTAACTTAGAACCTTAGCGTCTTTTAAAAAACATTAATATTGTTCCTTGTCATTAGGAAAATCACTCGATTTTACATCCGTCACATATTGTCCAATTGCAGAAGTCATTTCCTGATAAAGATTTAAATAACGGCGTAAAAAACGCGGACTGAATTCATTATTCATTCCAAGCATATCATGAATAACCAAAACCTGTCCGTCAACACCGCCTCCGGCTCCGATTCCGATAACAGGAATTGAAATGCTTTTAGCTACTTTTTCGGCTAAATCTGCGGGTATTTTTTCAAGTACCACGGCAAAACAGCCTACTTTTTCAAGCATTTTAGCATCTTCGATTAACTTTTCAGCTTCCTCATCTTCTTTGGCACGAACGGTGTAAGTTCCAAATTTATAGATAGATTGCGGTGTTAAACCCAAATGTCCCATAACCGGGATTCCTGCGTTTAATATTTTTTTGATAGATTCTTTAATTTCTTTTCCGCCTTCAAGCTTCACCGCATGTCCGCCGCTTTCTTTCATAATTCTGATGGCAGAACGCAAAGCCTCTTTTGGGTCAGACTGGTAACTTCCAAAAGGCAAATCAACTACTACCAAACCTCTTTCCACTGCTCTTACTACAGAGGAAGCATGGTAAATCATTTGATCTAAAGTAATAGGTAACGTTGTTTCATGACCGGCCATTACATTGGAAGCAGAATCTCCTACTAAAATTACATCGACTCCGGCTGTATCAACAATTTTTGCCATCGTATAATCATAAGCCGTTAGCATAGAGATTTTTTCTCCATGACTTTTCATTTCGATTAACGACTTTGTAGTGATTCTTTTATAATCTTTTTTTGCTACTGACATTGATACTTTTTTTAGTTTTTTTGAATGGTTTTAAAGTTGATTTTCTTTAAAACAAATTTTTTTCTGCAAAATTAAGCAATATTATACTAACAATCGGCCATATTTACCGCAATTGCCAAACCGCCTTCAGATGTTTCTTTGTATTTTGAATTCATATCTTTTGCCGTCTGCCACATCGTATTGATAACTTTGTCTAACGGAACTTTAGCATTTTTAGAATCGGTCTCAAGAGCAAGCTCGGCAGCGTTTATGGCTTTTATGGCGCCCATTGTATTTCTTTCAATACACGGAATCTGAACTAAACCTCCAATGGGATCACAGGTTAACCCTAAGTGATGTTCCATAGCAATTTCGGCAGCCATTAAAACCTGAGCAGGAGATCCGCCCATTAATTCGCAAAGTGCCGCTGCAGCCATCGACGACGAAACACCAATCTCAGCCTGACAGCCCCCCATTGCGGCAGAAATTGTAGATCCTTTCTTGAAAATGCTTCCAATTTCTCCGGCAACCATCAAAAATTGTTTGATTTCTTTTTCGCCTGCATCATGATTTTCAATAACCAAATAATACATTAAAACGGCCGGAATTACACCTGCACTGCCGTTTGTTGGTGCAGTAACGACACGTCCTAATGAGGCGTTTACCTCATTTACGGCAAGTGCAAAACAGCTTACCCATTTTAAGATCTGACGAAATTTAACCTCAGTTTTTCTAATTTCTTCCAACCACGATTGTGGGTCATGATAATTAGATAAGCCAATTAAATTTTGATGCATATCAAAAGCTCTTCGGCGAACATTGAGTCCTCCCGGTAAAATCCCTTCAGAATGGCAGCCAATATACATGCACTCAAGCATAGTATGCCAGATACGCATTAACTCCGAATGAATTTCGGCTTCAGGGCGCATCGATTTTTCGTTCTCATAAACAATTTCTGAAATCGATTTGTTTTCTGAAATGGTATAATTTAATAGTTCAACAGCATTTTGAACCGGAAATGGAAAAGCACATTTTATGACAATATTATTTTTGGCATTCGTTCGCTCTTCTTTCACAACAAAACCGCCTCCGATAGAATAAAAAGTAGATTCGTATTCAGAATTATCGGTTTTGTAAGCCGTAAATTTTAATCCGTTGGCATGAAAGGGGAGGAAGTCTTTGTTGAAAACAATGTCCTGAAGAAAATAAAACGGAATCGTAATCTGATTGCCTAAAACTACTTCATTTTGGGTTTCAATCGTTTTGATAATTCCCGAAATATTTTCAATCGGTATGTATTCAGGATCCTGACCGCTCAGGCCCAGCATAACGGCCAAGTCAGTGGCGTGGCCTTTACCTGTTAACGAAAGTGATCCGTACAGGTCTACTTTAACTCTGGTTATCTGCTCTAAAATAGACTGGTCTCTCAGTTCTTTTAAAAAACGTTCAGCCGCCCTCCAGGGTCCCAGCGTATGAGAACTCGATGGACCAACACCAATTTTAAGCATATCAAAAACAGAGATACATTCTTCCATTGTTCAATTTTTTATTTAAACAAAGATAATTGAAAATGCAAAGAAGTTTTGTTTCTATTTGTTAATATTGCGGTTTTGTTAAAAAATATATTAAATAATAATAATTCGTCAAGGAAATAAAATTAATTACTTAATATAGGACTTTAATAAAAAGTTCGGCCTTTTTTTAGGTATTTTTGTAAAGAGACTATTTTCAAAAAACGAAACTTTTTTCAGTTTTTTAATAATTGAAATAAATGGCAATTTTGAGTATTTGATTTGAATTCTGAAAAAAGTTTTTGAAGAAATTAATGAAAATATCCAGCAGCTAAAATTACACTATGATAGAATTTTTCAGGCATTTTATACAAGAATTTGAACTACCGCTTACCAATCCCGTATTAATTTTTTCGTTGATACTTTTCATAATTTTATTATGTCCCATCTTACTCAAAAAAATTAATATTCCCGGAATTATAGGTTTGATTATTTCCGGTGTTATAATTGGCCCTCACGGGCTTAATATTTTGGCTAAAAATTCTGCTGTAGATTTGTTTTCAACTATTGGATTGCTCTACATTATGTTTATTGCGGGTTTAGAACTTGATATGAATGAGTTTAAGGCCAATCGAAATAAAAGTCTGTTATTTGGTTTTTTTACTTTTATCCTCCCATTAACAATAGGATTTCCGGTCTGTTTTTATTTGTTACAATATGATTTTAATGCCAGTTTTTTAACGGCAAGTATGTTTGCAACACATACTTTGGTGGCGTACCCGATTGTAAGCAAATTAGGAATTGCAAAAAATCAGGCAGTTGCTATAACGGTAGGCGGAACAATTTTGACAGACACAGCCGTTTTGATTATTCTGGCGGTGATTATGGGAAGCAGTCAGGGAAACCTCAATCAGGCTTTCTGGATAAAATTAGGCGTTTCGCTGGCCATTTTCTCTGCTATTATGTTTTTGGTTATTCCGAGAATCGCAAAATGGTTCTTTAAAAAACTGGAAAGTGAAAAACACGCCCATTACATTTTTGTACTTTCTGTGGTTTTCTTTGCCGCATTCTTAGCCGAAGTAGCAGGAGTAGAGCCTATTATTGGTGCTTTTGTGGCAGGTTTGGCTTTAAATCCTTTAATTCCCCATTCATCAGCTTTAATGAACAGAATTGAGTTTATTGGCAATGCTTTATTCATTCCGTTTTTCCTGATTTCTGTAGGAATGCTGGTTGATGTTAGTGTAATTTTAAGCGGACCAACAGCCCTTATTGTCGCGGGAACCTTAAGTGTTGTAGCTATTTTTGGAAAATGGATTGCGGCATTTTTTACCCAGGTTGTTTTTAAATATACCAAAACCGAAAGACAATTAATTTTTGGATTAAGCAGCGCACATGCTGCCGCAACACTGGCCGTAATTTTGGTTGGATTTAAAGCCAAAATCCTCGATGAAAACATATTAAACGGAACGATTATTTTAATATTGATTACCTGTATTGTAGCTTCTTTTGCCACTGAAAAAGCAGCTAAAAAGATTGCAATCTGCGAGGAAGAAGTTTCTTCTGAAGATGCCGGTAAAGATCAGATTTTAGACGAACACATTTTGATTCCGTTAGCAAAAACATCAGCTACATCTAGTTTATTGGATTTTGCACTTTTGATAAAAGATAAGAAATCATCAAATCCGGTAACATTATTGACAATTGTTCCTAATAATGACCAAGCCGAAATTAATATCCTAAAATACAAAAAAGCAGTTGATAAGTTTGTGATTCAGGGATCTGCTTCAGAAGTGAAAATCAATACCATTGCCAGAATTGACCACAATCCGGCTAGTGGAATTGCGAGAACTTCCAAAGAAATCATGTCAGACATTGTGATTATTGGCTGGCCAAGAAAAACCGGTTTTCTGGATAAAATTTTTGGAGACAATGTAGACTCAATCATCAATAACGTAGATAAAACTTTGTTCATCTGCAGATTTCAAAAAACATTTATTGAAGAGAAAAGATTGGTTTTTATTTGTCCGCCTTTTTCTGAAAGAGGAGTTGGCTTTCATCTTTTATTGCAGAAAATATGCAGATTATCACAAGAGTTAAGTATTCCTATTATGATTTATGCAGAATATAAAACGCATCAGGCCATACAGCAAATAGCTAATAACTTGAGGTTAAATGCAAAATTAGGGTTTAAAGGCATTTTAGAGTGGGATGATTTTGAAACCATTTCAGACGAAATAAAAACAACCGATTTGATCGTGTTTAATTTATCAAGAAAAGGGTCTGTTTCTTACCAGTCTATTTTTGACAAATTGCCTCAGAAATTCGAAAAATCATTCAATGATAATAACTTAATGCTCGTTTATCCACAAGATGAAAATAAAGCAACTTCTATGGATGCTTACGAAGACTTTAGTGCAACACCATTAACAAAAGGTCTTGAAGCGATTGAACAAATTGGTAGAGGTTTGGGGAATATCTTGAAGAAGGGATAAAAAACTAAAAAAACTTCAAATAAAGATCACACAGAGTGGTAGTTTTTCTTTCACGCTGATACCAGTCATTAAAAACTAGTTCGATTTTTTCAGCCGTAAATTTCCCAAAATTATGGGTTCTGAATTTTTCAATGACTTCTATTAGTTTCTTTGGATTTTCTAATTTTTTCTGAAAACGCATCACAGTAGAATGGGCTGTCACGATGCTGTAACGGCTGTCAATACTCTGAGTTAAGGAAGAATTTTTAAAATTATCACGAAGCTTGTCACGTAAAACATTCAATGAATTATCAG
The DNA here is from genome assembly GCF_022802975.1 of Flavobacterium pectinovorum. Classification (GTDB taxonomy): domain Bacteria; phylum Bacteroidota; class Bacteroidia; order Flavobacteriales; family Flavobacteriaceae; genus Flavobacterium; species Flavobacterium pectinovorum_B. The sequence goes on along the minus strand of NZ_JAFEVZ010000004.1, from coordinate 14,120 downwards.
ATGGAAAACCCTGGATCATTACAGCCGAAGGAGATAAAGTAATGCCTTGGTAATCAATCTCGATTTCATTTACATCGACCAGACTTTTTTCAATGATTTCAACATACTCAGACATATTAAATTTATCCAGTGAAAAACCTTCGTAACAAGAAATAATAGACATGATGGTAATATGAATATCCGAATTGGGATAATAGTACTGATTGGGTTCTGTTTTCTTTAATTCTTTAAGGAATGACTGAATATTAGCCTTAATTTCATTGTTGGGGCGAACCAGTAAAGTAAGTCCGAAGCGTTTATCCGAATCATCACTAATTTTGGAATCGATAGTATAGTTTTCGGATAAAATCAGTTCAGATGATTTTTTGAAAAGCGCATTATAATGTTCAGATAAATTCATATTTGATTATTTATTTTTTACTTTTTCAAGATTTTCATTAACTCTGAATTTTACAATTTTGGTAATTAAATCAAGCGGTATGGGCTGATTTAACGGAAATTGTACGGAGCCTTTGCCTGATTTGTATTTAGAAAGTGCTTCCTTAAAGGCTTCATGACCGCTTGGCAGTGCATAGAGACCAATATGATTTTTAAAAGCGGCAGAATAAACAAGGATTCCGTTTTGCTCAAAAGCAGGCATGGAATAACTGATTTTTTCTTTGGCATCGGGAGCTGCCTCATGAATCGTCATTCTGATTTTTTCTAAAATTTCCTGTATATCATTTGGAAAACCGCCTATATATTGAGCAATAGTAGTGGGTTTTGAAATCGGAATCGTTGCCATGATAGTTATTTTTAGATGATTAACTCAAACCTTTAGGGAATCTGTCTAACACTAAATTCAGCTGAATCTGATGTTCTAAAAAAGCCTTGGCTCCGGCTAAAACCAGTGTAAAACCTTCAGTAGAATTTCGAACCTCAGAAAGTATTTTATCAGCATCGCCCATAAAATTAGAATTGGTAATGCTTACAAAAGTTTCTTTTTCATTCAAAGGGGTAAAAATCCATTCTACAATAGTTTCTTCTCCGCTATTTCCCCATTTAATAACAATTCGTTTGTCTTCTTCAATTATTTGGGTAAAAACAGTAAGAGAAAAACCATACATTTCCCAGGTCCATACTGTTGATTTACCTTGTTCTAAATTTCCGGAACCCTTGGTAAACCAAAATTGGCGTGTAATTTCCGGATTTATAAAAGCCTGAAAAACTTCTGAAACTGGTTTTCTAATCAGCATTTCGGCTTTTGCAAAATTATGATTCACGGTTGCCATATTTACAGATTTTCAAAGGTTATTTACTACTGCCAAAAGGAATGTTATTGTAAACTACAATCTGAAATTGGTTTCGGCCTGTTTTTTCCTGAATTTGTCTCATAAAACCGGCTTCAACCCTGAAATTTTTATTGATTACATACCCTAATGCGCCATATAGGCGGTCACGGTCAAAAGCAGGCGACTCTGCATTTATAAAAATTTCATTATAAGCTGAAATATAAAAAGTATTGTCTTCCATTTTCGGCTTGTTTAAAGGAACATTTAAAGCTAAGAAATAACGAAAACGCATTTGAAAATCATCTTTCAAAAAGCGTTCTTCGACACGATAACGGTGCTGCAGATAAAATCTTCCAAAATTCTGTCGTGTTATAAACTGCTGAAAAATGCGGTGTTCGTTGTTATCTGCTTTATCATCTGTTCCGGCAATATAATTTTGTGAATTGATAAAACCGTAACCTAATAAAATATTGTTATTGTTTTCAGTAAGATTGTATCCAATTCCTGTTCTTAGCAATAATTGCTGCGTATCACCGGCAAAATTATAATTACGGTATTGTACTTCGTTATGCCAGTTCCATTTTTTACTGATGGCCTGATTTCCAAAATAAATAAACCAGTTTCCGGTATCAGTATCCTGAGCGTTTGTAAAATTTACAGTTAAAATAAGGGCGAATAAAAGAGAATGGACTTTTAAATGTTTCATTTTTTGATAGCGGATTTCAGTTTTTTTGATTTACAAGATAAGAAAGTTATTCGGTAAATTATGTTAAATACATAAAATCAGGTTGTCAAAAAAAGATTAGAGTTCCTGTTTCTCAATCCATTTTCCAACGGTTGGAGCTTTATAATTATTCATTTTATTTAGTAAATCATCAATGTTATCACTTACGATAAGCATTTGTTGATTTACGTCTTTTAAAAGTCCCTTGTTAACCATGACTTCAGTAAATGCGATCAACGAATCATAAAAACCATTGATGTTTAAGATAGCGATTGGTTTTTTATGTAGTCCCAACTGCGCCCAGGTTAGCATTTCAAAAAGTTCCTCAAGAGTACCAAAACCACCCGGAAGCGCAATAACACCATCACATAAATCATTCATTTTGGTTTTTCTTTCGTGCATGCTTTCCACCATAATAAGCTCGGTTAATCCCTGATGTGCAATTTCTTTTGATCTTAAAAAATTAGGTAAAACACCAATTACTTTTCCGCCGTTATTTAAGACGCCATCTGCTACGGCACCCATCAGGCCTACATTGGCTCCGCCATAAACCAATTCTATATTTTGTCCGGCTAACGTTTTACCCAGTAAAACGGCCTGTTCGTTGTAAATTTCTTCGGTACCAAAACTGGATCCGCAAAAGACTGTTATTCTTTTCATTAATTTTTTAATAGTTTTAGATGTTAGATGTGAAATGTTAGATGTCAAAAGACTATTCTAACATCTAACATTTCACATTTCACATTTCACAATTCACAATTCACAATTCACAATTTACAATTTACGAAGTTCATATTCAAAATAAGGTACATCGACTCCTTTAATCTGAAACAGTATATCATTGATTTTTTCTGCACCAAGTTTTAAAACGGCTTTTTGAGAACGAAAGTTTTCTGCTCCAACGTGAAAAAGCACCGAATCAACATGCTGAAAAGCATAATCGATCAATAACTTTTTATTTGATTTATTATAAGGACCGCCCCAATATTTTCTTGTAATAAAAGTGTAGCCAATTGCAATATTTGATTTTTCAGGATTGTAATCATAAAAACTGGTCGTTCCCATTATTTCGTCGGTTTGTTTATCGAGGATCAGGAATGGATGTTTTGTCATTATGATTTCAAAAAATGCTTTAAAAACGTCTCTTTGATATCGGTCTTTTGCAGGATTCTGTTCCCAAATTAGCGGGTCGGAAGCAGCTTCAAATAATGCTTCAAAATGTTTTTCTTGTAACGGAATTAATTTTGTGATTTCGTTTTCTAAAGTTTCCGGCTGTAAATCGAATTGAGGTTTATTCATTTTTTAGTTTTTAGTTTTTTTGAAAAAGATTAGTTGTAATGATAAAAAATCACTTTAAATCTGAGGGCAATAAAAAATCAAATCCGTTTAATCTGAACACACGAAACATTTTCCATTAAGATTTCATTACCCGCTTTTGTAAGCAATCCGCTTTTTTTATCTCTTTTAAAAACGACTACATTTCCTGAATTTACATTTGTAGTAATTAAAAAATTACCGGTCTCGTCAAGAGCAAAAACTCTGGGATGATCGCCTAAAGCAGACTGATAGCCTACAGGCTTTAAAAGTCCTTTTTTGTTAATTGAAAAAATAGCAATATTATTCTCTTTTCCTCTGTTTGAAGCATATAAAAATTTTCCGTCCGGAGAAATATGAATATCTGAACTGGCAAAACCTTCAGTTACAGTTTCAGGATGTGTACTGATACGCTGCATCTTTTTTAAGCTTCCGTTTTTGTATTGATAAACGCTTATGTAACCAGCCATTTCCTCGATGCAATATCCAATTTTTTGATTGGGATGAAAAGTAAAATGTCTTGGTCCGGCTTCTAAATCGGTTTTTGTAAATGGAAATTCGGCTTCAATTAAAGGCTTTTTTTGTTTTGTATCAAAACGATAACATCTGATTTTATCAGCACCTAAATCAGGCAAAAAAAGATAATCAAAGTTAGGAGAAAATACTGCCGAATGAACATGAGAACGGGTTTGTCTTTCTTTGTGAGTACTTCCGTCAGTATATTTAAAATTTTGGGCTATAGAATCAATTGTTCCATTTTCTAAAACAGGAAAAACCGATACACTTCCTTCATTATAATTAGCGTTAGCAATCCATTTTCCATTTTTATGAATGGTAATATAAACCGGATTTTCGCCTCCGCTTGCCTGTTTATTCAAAAAAGTCAATGCTTTATTTTCAGGACTAAATTCAAAACTGCTTACGCTTCCTGCGTTTGGTGTTTTGGTATCGGTACAGGCATAGACGTATTTTCCGTTTGGAGAAACAGTTAAATAAGACGGATTAATGATATTTTTCACCCCGGTTATTTTACTCAGATTTCCGTTTACGGTATCCAACTGGTAAACCTGAATTGATTCGGCAGTTTTATCTTTGTTATAAGAGCCTAAAAAGACGTAGGTATTTTGAGAAAATACATGAAATGAAGTGAGAATAGTAAGGACGAAAAAAGTAATTTTTAGTTTCATTATTTTAGTTCAGATTTATGTTCAGTCTTGTCATTTCTGACGAAGGTGAGTCGGGTGATAGTGAATAAACCAAGTAAATCACGTACGCTAATCTACAAATATTGGAGACATACGCTGCGGAGCTTCTGCTGTGATTTCTCCCAAAAGGTAGAAATAAAAACAGGACGTTTCACATCTCACATCTCACATCTCACATCTCACATCTCACAAAATTACTATTTCAATCCTTTCCACCATTGTTTAAATTCCTGTTTGTCATTTTTCAATTCGACAATCTCTCCAATCATAGGTGTAATCAACGGAATCGGATTTTCTGAGCAGGCATTTAATTCGCTTACCTTTATCAATGGCTCATCCCAGGAATGAAGAGATAATGGAAATTTTGAATTATGTACAGGAAAGACTCTTTTTGCTTTTAAGTCTTTCATCGCTCTTATTACATCTTCGGGCAAATTGTGAATGTATTTCCATGCCGGATTATATTGGCCATTATCAATAAGCACCATGTCAAAAGGGCCAAATTTATCACCAATTGCGGCAAAGTGAGTATCGTAACCGCTGTCTCCGCCCAAATACATTTTGAAATCTTTGGTTTCTATAATAAAAGAAGTCCAGAGTGTATTGCAGCGCTTGATGCTTCTGCCTGAAAAATGTCTCGATGGAGCAGTATAAAGTGTTAGATTTTGATCTAATGCTACTTTTTCATGCCAGTCTTTTTCGATAATATTTTCTGCCGGAAAGCCCCAAAATTCAAAATGTGAACCTACGCCAAGTGCTGTGATAACTTTTTTTATTTTTGGTTTCAGTTCCATTATCGTTTTATAATCTAAATGATCATAGTGGTCATGTGTTATCAGTAAATAATCAATTTCAGGAATATCATCATAGGTGTAAATATCGGTTCCTTTAAAGGCTTTCGTGGTTCCATAAATAGGGGAGGCATTACCGCTGAAAACAGGATCAATTAAAAAACGTTTCCCTTCAAGCTGAAAATAATAAGAAGAATGACCAAACCAGACTAAAACATCCTGATGCAAAGGAAGTTCCTTTAAATTTGTTTTTACTGAAGGAATAACATCAGTTGGAATTTTTCGGTCAACCTTCTTAAATAAAAATTCGGTTAAAACATCATAATAACCATAACCTTCTGCAAGTTCCGGAGTAAAACTTTCATTTTCGAATTTTCCGTTTTTGTATTGAGGTGATTTTTGTATTAAAGCCAGTCTTTCCCCTGAAGGTTTTTTTCCAAATCTGGGATGAAATAAAAAATAAAAAAGGATTGCCAGTGAAAGGATTAGGAGTGTGAGAACCATGATTATTTAGTTAGAAGGATATAATTTTTGCAATTCTTTTACTGATTCTGAAATCATTTGTTTCAGAATCTCATTATTGATATCTGCCAGTTTTTTGATGTAAATACAGCCTTTTCCGGCTTTGTGTTTGCCAAATTTAACAAGCAGTTCTTCTTTATTTTCAAAAGAAGAAGACAGATAAAGTGAAATCGCATCTTTTCTGGGCGAAAAACCAACCAATGGCGCATCGCCTTCATGTCCGCTTTCGTATTTATAATGATAATTTCCAAAGCCAATAATACTTGGCCCCCACATTTTAGGTTCGAAACCGGTTTGATTTTGCATTAATTGTATGAGGTCAAATGCGTCATTTCTTTTTTGCTCATCTTCAACAGTATTGATGAAATCGGCAACACTGTATTCTGTTTGGGTTGTTTTATTCTTTGCCATTGTTAATTGTTTTACTGAAAATCACTAATGATAGTTAATACTTTCTATTAATTTAACCCGTTGAGTGAAATTAAAAATGAGTGTCAGGCTGAGTCCGTTCGGCTTCGCTCAGGATAAACTTAGTCGAAGCACTTTCGTGTTCAAAAGCCTTCGACTCCGCTCAGGATGACATCAATTCCTTAAGTTATAAATGATGTTTCACTCCCGATTTTTATACTTTTTATAATCAAATCATTTCACCCAACGGGTTAATTTAATTTAAAACATTCCATTTTCATTGATGCTTTTTTGGGGAATTGGTTGTCCTAAATCCCAAAGTTCGACTATTTTGTTCAATTCAAACCTAAAAATATGAACAACAGCGATACCTGAATCCGTTGAATTTTGTTTCACATGTGAATGAACTGCAACTAAATTCCCGTCTCTTAAAACATGATGAATTTGTAAAATCTTATTAGGGTTGGTTCTCGCAGATTCTTTCATAGCCAGCATTAGAGTGTCAGCATCTCCTTTAAAATAAGCATTATGATGTTTGAAATTTTTGCAGGCATACAGCTCAAATGCTTCATGAGAATGCCCTGTAGCAGCTAGCTTTAGAAAGTTTCGGGCTATAGATTTCTTAGTCATGGCAAATCGGTTTAAAAAGAAATCTAAGTTATGAAATTTAACGGTTCTGGATTAAATACCAGGTCTAAAACTTGAAAGCGAGAATGGTTGGGTCAGACGGGTCATTTCTTCTAAATAAGTTTTTAATTTCAAATGTTATTTTCTTTTATATTTATACTGAAGAAATCAGATAATTAAATATGCCAGATAAATGATTTGATAAGTTCAATATTAATTAACCACTTATTTATTATGATGAAAAAAGTAACTTTTATTATTTCTATTGCTATGATGGTTTCCTGTAGGGAAGAAAAGCTGTCATCTCATGTACAAGTGCAAAATGATACTGTAAATACGGTATCAATAAGAAAAGATCACATTCTGGTAACTGAGCCTCTTACAGCAGCAGAACAGGCAAAATTAAAACCAATTGATGTGATTAAACGGTTACAAGAAGGAAATAAAGATTTCGTGGAAGATAATCTAACCATTCGAAATACTACCGAGCGTGTTAGAAATGCTTCTTTAGGCCAGTTCCCAAAAGCAGTTGTATTATCCTGTTTGGATTCCCGCGTTCCGGTTGAAGATGTATTTCATAGCGGCATTGGTAATTTATTTGTTGCCAGAGTGGCGGGTAATATTGTTAATGACGATATATTGGGAAGTCTGGAATATTCTTGTAAAGTATCAGGAGCAAAAGTGGTACTTGTACTAGGTCATGAATATTGCGGTGCAGTTAAATCTGCTATTAAAAATGTAAAACTGGGAAACATTACAACATTACTCGATAAAATACAGCCTGCTGTAGCGGTAGCTAAAAAAGATTTCAAAGGAGAAGCCATTGCTGAAAACGAGCAGTTTGTAGAAGAGGTCTGTGATGCAAATGTTTACCATTCAATAGATGAGATTAGAAAGAGAAGCCCAATTTTAAAAGAAATGGAAAAAAAAGGTGAAATAATTATCTGTGGAGCTGTATATAATATGAAAACGGGTAAAGTAGAATTTTTAAAGTAAAAATTTTTCTGTTTTTGAATTTATTTCCATGAAACAGGCTGAACTTTAACATTAATTAGGAACATAAATTTCATAAGGCACTTTTGTATTCTCTTAACCCGTTGGGTGAAATTAAAAATAAGTGTCAGGCTGAGCCACTTCGGCTTCGCTCAGGATGACATCAATTCTTTGTTAAAATGATGTTTCACCCATCTGGTGCTCGCCCAATGTCATTAAGTTAAGGATTAAATGATAGAATGATTGCTGATTTTGATTAACGATTTTTGATTGCTGATATAAAAAAACCTCGCAAAATCGACAGTCAAACATTTGGCGCCATCAAATCTGAAATCAAAAAACGTTAATCTTCACACGAGCCTAAAAAGCGAATTGGCGAAGCAATCTGAAATCTATTAACTTAATGAAATTTAATGAGATACTGGCGTTTCTTCTGTCTTGTATGTTATTTTTTATTCATTTCGTTTACCAATGTTTCTATTAATATTTTTGCGTCCCGATGTTTTAGTAACGAAGCAGATTGTCCTGCCCAATAGGATTTGAAGTCAGGGTTTGAGTTTTCGGTTGCTGGATAGGCTTTTAGCAAACCCATAAATTTACTTTGTAAAGGATAAGGTGCAAATAAGTCTTCGTGATTTTTTAATTCTTCGGTAAGTCTGTTTCTGATTCCTCTTGATAGCCGTCCGGTAAATACTTTTGTTAGGGTTGTGTACTTAGCGTCTTCTGTAAATAATTTGTCTTTATGGTCTTGGGAAGCATTGGACTCTGATGTTGCCAAAAAAGCAGTCCCCATTTGAACAGCATCAGCCCCTAATGTCAATGCAGCTTTTATACCTCTTGCATCTGCAATGCCTCCAGCCGCTATTATGGGAATTTTTACATTGTCTGCTACTTGTGGGATAAGTGAAAATATTCCCATTAATGAATCTTCTGCCGGCCTTAAAAATGAAACCCGATGTCCGCCTGCTTCAAATCCTGTTGCAACTATTGCATCAACTCCTGCATTTTCCAAAGCAATAGCTTCATCTACTGTAGTTGCGGCACCCACTGTTTTAATACCGAGCCTTCTGCAATTTTCTAAAATATCTGAGGAAGGAATCCCGTAAACGAAACTAAATACTGCCGGTTTTGCTTCATAAATGGCTTCAATTTGTTTTTCAAAATTAGCTCCAGGATAAGTGGGTCTTTCAGGTATTGGCAAACCTAACGCATTAAAATAAGGTTTAAATAATGCTGTAAGTTTTTCGTAATTATTTTCGTCAAAAGTTGCTAAATGGTCATCTCTGTCGTTAACCCACAAATTGATATTGAAAGGTTTGTTTGTAAATTTTCTTATTTCATTACAGGTTTCAATAATTTCTTTTGAAGAAAGTGGCTGACCGCCAAACGAACCTAATCCACCTGCGTTTGATACAGTGCTTGTCAATTTTACAGAGGATAGCCCACCACCAAATGGACCCTGAACTATTGGATAATCTATTCCTAACAGTTTCGTAAATTTTGTTTTATTCCACATTGTCTTTTGGGTATTAAATGTTTGACTGATTGGCAAAAGATAAAAGCGAAGTGCCTGAAAAGCATCTGCCAAAACAATTTTTTTACAGCACTTCGCCTTTTCCTATTCGTTTGGATTTATATTTGTCCCACAAGTTTGAATTGCAACACAAAATCATCATAAATTAGTTTATCGCCCAGGTTGTCAATAAATTTCCCCGAACCGTAACGAATATTGTACAAGGTTCTGTCAATTACAATTTCGCCCAAAGAATGTAGAAAATCTGTAAATACTTCTACTGTCGCGATAAAACTAACCGGGTGTGTAATGTCTTTGATATGGAGGTTTCCGTCAATTTTAAATTTATTGGTTTCGATTTTGCTCGAACCGGTAATGGTGAGTTGAGCCGTTTTAAATTTATCTACCGAAAAGAAATCATCATTTTGGAGGTGCCCTAAAAATTCATCGTGTGTGTTTTTATCAGCGATATCTGTAATGGTAATAGAGGTCATATCTATTACAATTTCTCCGCCTGTAACGGTATTGTCTGTAATTTCAATAGAGCCATTAGCGATATTGATGCTTCCTGTATGTAACCCTAAAATTTTTTTGCCAGTCCAGTTTACGGTACTGCTTGCCTGTTGAATTTGAAATTTTGCCATTTTATTTTTGTTTAAAATTTATGGCACAAAGTTCAATTGAACCCAAAGGAAGAAAAAGGACATACATCACAACTTTTTAGTGATGTACCTCACATTATTTCGAGGGAGAGTTAAGTCTGCTGAGTGTTTCCCTTGTAACACCTAAATAAGAAGCAATAAGTTGTTTGGGAACTTTTTGGAAAAGCTGTGGATATAATTGTAGTAATTGGTCGTATTTTTCTTTGGCGTTGTTGCTCAATAGAGAAAGTATTCGTTTTTGTAAAGCAACATTCCGTTTATTGGTTTTCTTTCTAAAAAAGTGCTCTATCTTATGAAGCGCTGCACAAAGTTTTTCTCTGTTTTCAAATGATAAGCAAAGTAATTCGCTGTCCTCAATGCAGTCAATATTTATAGTTGCTTTTGATTGATTGTAGTAGGCTTCATAGTCCGTAATCCACCAGTCTTGCATGCCAAACGCCAAAATATGTTCCTTGCCGTTTTTGTCTGTAAAGTATGATTTTAAGCAACCGCCTAAAATAAAAAAATCATTTTCAACTAATTGTCCTTCTTGAATTACAAACTGATGCTTTTTGAATTTTTTGTTTGTAAAATGTGACAAAACATAGTCAAATTCGGTGTCGTTGATTTGAATTGTTTTTTCTATTTGTTGTCGTAAAATTTGACTCATTAGCTTATTTTATCGTCTGTTGATATCTGCTGTGTCGGTTCGGCACACTTGCTGCTAATGTTTTACAGCTTTGCACCATAGCGGCAATTTAGCAAAAAAAAGTATAAGAAAGGCGAAATAGGAGTGAACTGAGTATTTTCCAAGAAAGATAAAATGAGCTATCGAGCGAAACCGCTGTTATGCCTTCGGTTTTCTATTTATTCCAATTTTCAGTTTAGTTTAATATGTAACAGAAGTTTTGTAATCATAATTATCATTTAAAATAATTTTTTTGAAACCCAACTTATGAAAGTTGTCAAACATTCCTGAAGTTTCAAATTTTCGATACCATACATCATTAAAAAGAGCATATTCTAATTCTAATGTTTCATTGTTTTTTCCATAAACACTGACTTTTACATCTATGCCCGTATCTAAAAACATATTTCTTATTTTTTCAATATTCTCTTTTCGTCCTTCTGCTGTTAATTTTGGGGCATATGCAACTGCTGACGTATCAACCGCTGTTACTAATTCAATATTTTCATGGGACATGTTATTCCCTCCGAACATAATAAAGAGCATAAATATTGTCACAATAATTCCAAATAAAATAAGAGTAAATCTGTTACTTTTCTCTTGCTTCAAATTTGGATTACCGCAATTAGGACAACTTTTTGCATTATCACTAATTTTAGCATTGCATTCTTTACAATTAATTAAAGCCATAATTCTATCGTTTTATTTATTTTTCAGTGTTTCGGTTTTCTAAACTGAGGCATAACGTTAGGCCGCTTCACGACGTTGTCGATCAAAGCGGGCTGAGTTCTCTCTGCCAAAGATATAGCTTTTTCGTGAAGAAAAAGCGTGGAAAAAACTCAAAGAACGGCTTAAAGGTATTACCCGCAAAACCGCACCAGCAAAATTTGAGCAGCGCATTGCCAAGATAAAGGAAGTGCAACGGGGATGGTTAAACTATTTTCGGGGAGCGAGTATTATGGGCAAACTGCGTGATTTGGACGGCTGGCTCAGAAACCGACTTCGTTACTGTATTTGGCACGATTGGAAGAAACCCGAACGAAAGAGAAAGAATCTCATACGACTGGGGGTTGACCAAGCCCATGCCTATGCTTTTAGTCGAACGAGGAAAGGCGGGTGGGCAATTGCACAGAGTCCGATTTTGAATACCACCATTACCCTGAAACGCCTAAAACAAAGAGGCTATCAATCTTTAATGGATGTTTACATCGAACTTAACCCATCACTTTGCGAACCGCCGAGTACGTGACCCGTACGCTCGGTGGTGTGAGAGGCGCACTCCGTTCTATTTGAGACGGAGCCGTCTACTCGATTACCAGTTGTGTTTTTATGCAGTTACGTTTTCGGTTCTTATTTGTTCGATTGTTCGGTTTTGTTTGTCGTATAACAAAGTCAGATTTTTTTCAAACGGAGGGTTAGCAATTTTCAAATACCAATCAATTTCAATTGATTTAATATTTTCACTTAATCTGCTTATGAATTGAAACCAACCGCCTGTAGATTCTGTTATTGTGAATTTCTTTTGGTCAATAGTAAAAACATCAATACAAATTTCGTCATAAGCTAATAAATCTATTTTGTAACCATAAACAGTTTTTATCTCGTTCCATTCATAATTATAAGTTTCATTTTCTGTAGTTATAATGAATCCATTTTTATGATATTCAAAAATTCCGTTATCATTTTGGTGAAGTTCAGTTCGTTCTGCTAATATTTCTTTTCCGATTTTCGATTTTGGCGTAACGAAAATATTTTTTGGATTTAAAAATCTAACCAACATAAATATTCCTCCGAAACCAAACAAAAAGATTGAAAGCCAAAATTGAAGTTTGTCAGTATCTCTAATCCACAAAGCAATGAAAGTGAAAAGAAAGCTGACGAGAATAATAAAAACCTGTTTAGTTTTACTTTCCCAAATAACATTTTTTCCTTTATATCTTTCGTTTCTCATAAACATAACTGGTAACGTGTTGCTGGTAAGCGAATTCGCGATACCAGCGGACTGAGTATTCTCTGCCAAGATAATATTTCTTCGTGAAAATAAAACTTCAACCTACCAGATTTTCAGCGATTTCGTCTTACCGGCTGTTATATGAAGCCCAATTATTTAGGATTACTTTTTTCAATTTTCAATATGAATTTATCTACTGCCTGAAAAAAATTATCTTGATCATCCCACATAGTGAAGTGACTTCCATTGGGACAGATATAAATATCTACATTTTGATTGTTTACCATCCGATCACGCATTTTTACATAATAGGAGGAGGGTATAAAATCATATTTTCCGCCAATAAATAAAGTCGGTGTTTTTATATCAATTAGATATTTATTAAAATCTATTGAATCAATCCTTTGCATGAATCCAAGTTCCGACATTAGCCTTCCTGTAGAATGCTCCTTTGATAGACGCAATGCTTTGGGCATTTGACCGACAAGCCTCGCATAATGTTTCTCCAGCATAATCGGCCAAGCCTTTTGTCGGATTTGAAACCCCAAAGCGTCAGGACTACTAAAATCTGAGAATTTACCGCTGAAGCCAAACCTAAGTGAATCGGCATACTTTGCATACTCAGGGATATCTTCTAAAATATTGGCATACAATTGAGTTTGGTGCTCAACGATAACTTCATATTTTTCATTGATATTGTTACAGAGTAATAATCCTTTCAAGTATTCAGGATATTTAACTGCATATGCTTGGGCAAGTTGATTTCCCCAAGAATGCCCTAAAATATAGAACTGCTCTAAATCTAATGATTGACGAACTTCTTCAATGTCATTCACAAAGCTTTCAACCATATAAAGTGTACTGTCTTTAGGAATATCAGAAAAATAACTCCCTAATTGGGAATAAAAATAAATAGTGTAATTTTTACCTAATTTTGAAGGAAAATTTTCAAAATATTCAGGTGATGTTCCCGGACCACCATGCAATAGAAATAACTTTATTTTTCCGGTTCCTGATTTTTTAGTCCAGACCTTATATTTTTTATTCCTAATCGGAATAATCTTTACACCTCTGGCTTTAATGGCGTTGGTATAAATTGAATCGCTCTGCCGTTTGGTTTGTATATCTGTTTCTTGAGAAAGGCTATTTTCTAAAAAAAGAAAAAAGATTGCTACTAAAAAAATATATTTTCTCATTGAGTTGGATGTTTTTAGGGTTTCATATAACGTTTTGGCACTACAGCGGGTTTGGGACTAAATTAAGACCATTCTTCGGATTTGCCAAATTATACCAAACACAAAACCATCTTTAAATTAAGCCAAATACCCAGCTTGCTTGTAGCGTGTGTGTGTGCCCTGCATGAGCAGGACACACGCCGTAGTCTTTGATAAAAATTGAAAAATACAAATTTCAGATTATAAAACAAAGATATGGCGTGTTATTTTTCCAGAGGGTGTAAGTCCCTTATGAGC
>NZ_JAFEVZ010000042.1 GCF_022802975.1 Flavobacterium pectinovorum | reverse complement strand
GGGTCCAGTAGCTGCTGAACCAGGGGATGAAATTTTCTTCAGTTTGCTGATAGACCCGAGTGCGCCAATGTTCCATCGAGCCACGGGCGAACAGCTTGACCTGCTCGGTGGCCTGTTGCGATGCGCTGAGGATCTCGCGGTCGATCTGCTGCCAGGTTTGCGCCGACACCACCACCGCCTGCGGCGCACTCACCGGCGCCCGGGCCGAAGAGGCGCAGCCGGCCAGCAGAAACAGTGCGGCAACGACCAGCGCGCGCGGGTTCACGGTGGCGGTGTCCTTTGGCTTGGGGAGGTGCTGGTTTGAGTATAGGTGGGTCAGTCGATTTCGATGCTGAAGGTTCCGGCCTCTTCGCGAGCAGGCTCGCTCCCACAGGGTGCGAGCGGTGCGGCGGATTTCAGCGCAAATCCAGCTCATCGATATGCTGATACTGCGCTTGCAGCGCGGTCGCCAGATCCTTCGCCCGGCCCAGTCGAATCGGCCCGCGCTCGATGTCGATCAGCAATCCGGGGCACGCCAGCACTGGCAACGCCGACAGTTCTTTCACGCGACCATCGGTCACGATCAGGCAGCGTTGCTGTTCGGCGGGAAAGCGCTTGCGTCTAACCGTCAGCCATTGCTGCGCCTGCTCCAGTGCCGCGAGCAACGGCGTGCCGCCACCGGCGCCCAGACCGTCGAGCCAGACGCTCAGGCCGCTTG
>NZ_JAFEVZ010000041.1 GCF_022802975.1 Flavobacterium pectinovorum | reverse complement strand
GCGCGCGGGTCATGCCGATACTCGCGGCAGCTTCCCACTGACCGCGTTCGATCGAACCGATCGCGGCACGGAGGATTTCACAGGCGTAGGCGGCCATGTTCAGCGAGAAACCGATCAGTGCTGCCGGCAGCGGATCAAGCTCCATGCCCAGTTGCGGCAAGCCGTAATAGATCACGAACAGCTGCACCAGCAACGGCGTGCCGCGAAAGAACGACACGTAGATGCGGGCCAGCCAACTGACCGATTTGAAGCGCGACAGGCGCATCAGCGCGAGGCCGAAGCCCAGCAGCAGACCGAAGAACATCCCGCCGAGGCTGAGGACTACCGTGTAGTACGCGCCCTTCAACAGAAAGGGCGCGGAATCCAGCGCGAGTTGGAAAGCCTCTTCCATTATTTAGTGACGTCTGCGTTGAAGTATTTCTTCGACAGTTTCTCGAGAGTGCCGTCAGCACGCAGTTCGTCGAGCGCCTTGTTCACCGCAGCCAGCAGTTCAGGCTCGCCTTTGCGCAGGGCGATACCGGATTCCTGACGCGAGAAGGCCTCGCCGGCAGCCACGGTTTTCGGGGCTTTCTTGGCGTATTCGAGGGCAGCCAGACGGTCGATCAGGATGGCATCGGTACGACCGTTGTTGAGGTCGGCGAACTTGGTCGGATCATCATCGTAGGTGCGCACGTCAGCACCCGGCACGTTGGCGCGAACCCACTGCTCGTAGTTGGTGCCC
>NZ_JAFEVZ010000040.1 GCF_022802975.1 Flavobacterium pectinovorum | reverse complement strand
GCTCAGGGCCAAGGTCGCCGCCCTCGAGGGCCTCGACCGCCGAGGACTCGCGTTTGGCGGCGCGTGCGGCGCGCTCGCCCTGAATCTTTTCGATGCGCCAGTTTTGACGACGATTGAGTTGGCGTTTGGCCATGGGTGTTCCGTCTGAAGAATGCAGCGATTAGGTAAAACGGCCGCGAGTTTAGCACGCCCGGCCACCGGCCTAGGCTAAACTGCGCAGCATTGCCTAGGAGCCCGAATATGCAAAACCCGCAGAACCTGATCTGGATCGACCTGGAAATGACCGGTCTGGACCCGGACAACGATGTCATCATCGAAATGGCCACCATCGTCACCGACAGTGAGCTGAATACATTGGCCGAAGGCCCGGTGATCGCCATCCATCACAGCGACGAAGTGCTCGCGCGCATGGACGAATGGAACACCCGCACCCACGGCAATTCCGGCCTGACCCAGCGTGTACGTGAAAGCCGCATCAGCATGGCTGAGGCAGAAGCTGAGACCATCGCCTTCCTGGAAAAGTGGGTGCCGAAGGGCAAATCGCCGATCTGCGGCAACAGCATCTGCCAGGACCGTCGCTTCCTTTATACCCACATGAAGGCGCTGGAAAGCTACTTCCACTACCGCAACCTCGACGTCTCGACGCTCAAGGAGCTGGCCGCACGCTGGGCTCCGGACGTGCGCGACAGCTTCAAGAAGGGCAGCACGCATCTGGCGCTGGACGAC
>NZ_JAFEVZ010000003.1 GCF_022802975.1 Flavobacterium pectinovorum | reverse complement strand
GAATTTATACAGACTTAAGAGCAGGATCGTATTCGGTTGTGGTTACAGATTCTAAAGGATGTGTTTCATTGCCAGTTGGAGTAACGATTAATGAGCCATCCGCCTTATTGGCTACAGCAGCTGTAACACCATTTGGCTGTGACAATACAAATGCAGCTAAAGACGCAATTGTGACAATTAATGCAAGTGGAGGTACAGGGTTATATAGTTATAGTTTTAATGGAGGAAGTACTTTCCAGACTTCAGATTCATTTACTGTAAATACTGCACAAACTATTAATTATGTAGTTCTTGATGCTAATGGTTGCCGTACAACTGGTATAACTGCTGTTGCACCATATTTACCACCAACAGATATGGATTTATCAGCTACAGCGATTTATTGTAATACTACAGGAAATGTAGCAACAGTAACTGTAAATGCAGTAGCAGGAGGTGCAGCACCATTTACATACGAAATTATTTGGCCTGCTTCAGCTGTGACTGCTCCAAGCGGTACAGATCATTTTGATAATTTGGTTGCTGACACTTACGTTATTAAAGTAACTGACAATAATGGTTGTAGTACAACTAAAAGAATTATAGTTGAAGAAGCTGATAAAATATCAGTTACATCTCAAATATTAAATGATGTATATTGTAAAGGAGATAGCACAGGTGCTGTGAATTTAACAATAGCAAATTACATTACAGCAGGAAGTTATACTCCTTCATTGTCTCCAAATGCAGGAACAATGATCCACAACGGTGATGTATTTAGTTATACTAATTTACCTCAGGGTAATTATGTTTTCACAATTACAGATAATGTTTCTGGCTGTTCAGATCAAGTGAATTTCACAATTTCTGAACCAGCTGTTGCCTTAATTTCAACTTCAATTGCAACAAACATCAATTGTAACGATGATAACGCTACGATTACTATTACAGCTACCGGAGGAACAGGTTCTTACAGATATGCTGTAGCAAGAGCTACTGATTCGGCACCAACTAGTTATTCTACAAGTAACCAGTTAATTGTAGATACAAACAACGGTGCAGATGTAAACTGGATTGTATATGTAGTAGACAGCAATAATTGTCCTGCTACCAACACTCAGTTGATACGTGTGGATGTAAACCCAACGATTGCCAACGCAGTAGCGACAGAATGTCCAAGTGCATTAGGCACTTATAATATTACTGTTACAGCAAGCGGATTCAACACTGCATTATTATATAGTGTTGATGGTGTGAGTTTTGATTCAAACAATGTTATAACTGTTAATGCTCCAGGTACCTATAATGTAACGGTAAAAGATGCTAATGGTTGTTCTTCAGCTGTTACTCAGGTTACTATTAGAGAACCATTAATCCTTACACCAACAGTTACGGCTTCTCCTTCTTGTACAGATGATGACGGTGTTGTAGCTGTGGCAACAACAGGTGGCTCAGGAAACTATATTTATAATATTGACGGTGGTACTTTTGGTGCAGCAACACCTTTAACAGGAGTTTCTTCAGGATCTCATATTATAGGTGTGCATGATACGACTACTTTATGTGAAGTATTTGTAACAATTAATTTAAAAAAGGCTACTGAAATTACAGGATTTGCTTTAAGTGCCACACCAATTACTTGTTACGGAGGAAATAACGGTACAATTACCGCAACTATGGATACTCCGGCAGCAGGTATAAATGATAATCCAAAATATACGTATAGTCTGAATGGAGGTACTCCACAAGATTCACCTGTATTCACTGGATTAACAGTTGGAAATTATACTGTAGTAGTAAGATCTGAAAGAGGATGTACAGCAACTGAAAGAATTCAGGTTATAGAACCAGGTCAGGTAGTTGTAAATAATGTTGCTGTTTCACAATTTGTTTGTACTACAGGCAATATATCTAACTTTGCAACAATTACTGTTGATCCTTTAACTGGAGTATCAGGTGGTTCAGGAACTTATACGGTTTATGAATTTATTAAAGCAGGCAATCCGATTCCGGTTCAAAAAGGTACTTCAAACACCTATACTGAATATGACTTATCAGGTGGAAGTTATACTGTAAATGTTTATGACAGTAATGGTTGTATGGGTACTTATGCTACTCTTATACCAATTGATCAATATCTTGCTTTAGATAAAATAAATGTGGTTAAAACAGCCATTACATGTACTAATTCTGAAGAGATCACAGCTACTGCTGTTGATGCTTCCGGAACAGCGATAGCAGGTATTCAATATACTTTAACAGATGTGAGTAGTGTAACTACATTCCCTTCTAATTCAACTGGTAACTTTACAGGTTTAGGAGTTGGACAATATATTATTACAGCACTAAATCCGGCAACTGGATGTAGTATTCAAAAAGCTCATTATGTTAATGAACCAAATACTTTCGATCTAAAAGCAGTGAAAAATAGCGATGTAGTTTGTTATGGTTCGAATGAAGGAGCGGTTACAATTACCTTAATTGATAATATAGCTAATCCGGATGAAGCAGGTGCCTTTACTTATACAGTATCAGGACCGGTACCGAGTTCAGGAACTTCTACAACAGCAGGACCACTAAACCTATCAGGTTTAACGGCTGGAGATTATAAAGTTTCTGCTATATTAAGTGGTCGTCCATTCTGTACAGTGACTACTACATTCACAATTGGACAGCCTGATGCAGCATTGAGGATTTCAGAAACACATACTGCTATTACTTGTATTCCGGGTAATAATGACGGAAGTATTTCTGTATCAGCAACTGGCGGATGGTCAGATGGATATGAGTTCCAGTTAGAAAACCGTACAGGAGTAGTTTCAGTTTGGTCTGACACTCGTAATTATACAAATTTAACTGCTGAATTATACACAATCCGTGTTAGAGATACAAAAGGTTGTATTGTAAGTGTTAATGTACCATTAGATATTCCTGAACAAATTACAGTAACTGCTGTTCCGGATATGACTATCGTACCATGTTATGGAGATACTAGTGCTACAATCACAGCAACTAATGTAACAGGTGGAGATGGTATAAATTATAGTTATACTTTGAATAGAATAATATCACCTACGGAAATAATTTCTTCAGGTCCGCAAGTTTCACCAAGCTTCTCAGGATTAGGAGCAGGAACTTATAGTATTACAGTTACTGATGGATTTACTTGTAGTCGTACTTCTGCTGAAATAACAATTGCAGAACCAACTATTGTAACACCATTATTAGCTCGTTCTCGTAACGCTACTTGTTTAACTCAGGATACTTTAACGTTGAGCGCAACAGGAGGAACAGGACCTTATACTTATAGTACAGATGCTAATTTTGCAACTATATCAGGAACATTTACGGCTGCAATTCCGGCAACTTTCAATGTACTTCCCGGGGAACATAAGTATTATGTTAAAGATGATAATGGATGTATTAGTATTGCTACACATATTAATGTTCCGGAACTTCCAGAACTTGATATTAATGTAGACGTTCAAAATGCTGTTATCAACTGTAAAGGTGATGCAACAGGTGTAATTGTAGCGTCAGCTACAGGTAGTTTAGGTGATTATCGTTACACTTTATTAATTAGTGGAACAACTACAGTCGTTCAGGGACCAAAAGCAGATGGTAATTTTGAACATTTAGCTGCAGGAAACTATATAGTTCACGTTGTTAGTGGAGATGATTGTTCAGATGACTCAGCTGTTATTACAATTACTGAACCAACTGATGCTTTTGCAAGTACACCTTTTAAAACAGACATAACTTGTTATGGAAGCAAAGATGGAAAAGTTGTTATTACAACAACTGGAGGATCAGGAAAAGTTAAATATTCAATTTCTCCTGACTCTAATAGGTATCAAGATGCAAATGTTTTCTCTAATTTAGAACATGGAGATTACGAGGTAAATGTTTTTGATGAAGCGACAGGTTGTAACCATCCAATCACGTTCACGATTAATGAGCCAACACCTTTATATTCAGCTGTTATTCCTGATACAACGTTGCCAGAACAATGTAAAGGAGAGAAAAACGGTCAGTTTAGTATAGTAATAAAAGGTGCTAATGCTCCATATAGCTATAGTCTTGATGTGAGAAAAGGTCCTTTCACTCTTATTGATGGTACTTATGACAGTGTTACAGGAGTAGAACATACTTTTGAAAACTTATCAGGAGGTAATCATACAGTTTATATCTTAGATGCCAATGGTTGTGATTATGAACTTCCGGTTGCTATGGACGAAGCTGTTGAACTTAACCCAACCAATGTGGTAACTTATGATTGTGTGAATAATGCAAACGCAAACAGGGTTACAATTGATCCGGGTTATGACGACCATACTCAAATTGATTATAGTCTTGACGGAGGAACATTCGTGGATGATAAAATCTTTACAAATCTTGCTCATGGTACACACACAGTAACAGTAAGACACACTAACGGATGTACTGTAGACACTAATTTTGATATTAAAGCTATTGCTCCGTTAACTCTGGCATTATCTGCAGGACAACCGGAAATGAATATAATTTCGGTTACAGCTTCAGGTGGATCACCAGCTTATGAGTATAGTTTCAATGGTGAGGATTTTACACCTTCTAACAAATACAAAATCTACAAAACCGCAGATTATAAAGTAATAGTTAGAGATCAAAATGGTTGTACATTTGAATTAATCGTGCCTATGATTTATTTTGATGTTTGTATCCCGGATATCTTTACACCAAATGGTGACGGTCAGTTTGATGAGTGGGGTCCTGGTTGTACCAATATTTACAACAATCTTGAATTCTCGATTTTCGACAGATACGGTCGTGCGATTGCAAAATATCGTTATGGACAAACATGGGATGGTAAATACAATGGCGAGGAGTTACCAACAGGTGATTACTGGTATGTTCTTAAACTAAATGACAAGAAAGATGATAGAGAGTTTGTTGGACATTTCACTTTATACAGATAACAAAATAATAGCCCCTATGATGTTGTCTAAAAAAATTATTACAATGAAAAAATTAATAGTATCCTTAGTACTCATGGCTGTAACATCAGGTTACAGCCAAGAGTTAAACCTACCGGTATTTACGCAGTATTTGGCAGACAACCCTTTTGTGCTTTCACCCGCCTATGCCGGTATTGGTGATAATGTTAGAATCAGGGTTAACGGATTGACTCAGTGGGTTGGTATTAAAGATGCACCCGAAAATCAATCTGCTTATGTAGATTTTAGACTTTTGGATCGATCAGGAGTTGGTATTTCTCTTTACAACGATAGTAATGGAGATACGAAACAAACTGGTGCTAAGGTTTCGTTTGCACATCACATTATTTTAGATTATTATTCTAAACAGTATTTATCTTTTGGAATCTCTTATAACATTAACACTTTCAAGATAGATCTTGATAGTAAAAAATACATGGATGGAGATCAAGGTATTAATGGTAATCGTGCAACAGCAAACAATAACTTTGATATCAGTGCTTTATATCGTAATAAAAACTTTTTTTTCAGTTTTAATGCCAATAACGTTTTAAAGAAAAAGATTGATGTTGAGAGAGCCGGCGAACCTGATTTGCTGTCCAATTATCAAATATTTTCAGGTTTTACATTCAGTGATGGAGAGAACAGCCGTATAGAATATGAACCATCAGTATTTTACCAGTATTTTGCTAATGATAAACGTTCAGCGACTGATTTTAATTTTAAATACAGACGTTACAACCGTTACGAAGAATACTATTGGGTAGGAGTTTCATATCGTATGCTGAACGATCAGTTTGCAAAACCTTTGTCGGTTGGTCCAATGGCTGGTTTTATGAAGTCTAAAATTTATTTTGGATATTCCTATCAGATAATGTTTAATGATTTAGGCTACTACAATTCAGGAACGCATGTTGTAACTCTTGGATTCGATTTCCTTCAGGCGTTAAGCAGTTGTCCTTGTACGGATAGTCCGGTTCATTATTAATGAATTTGTTATAAAGGCTTTAGAACAAAATTGTTTTAAAGCCTTTTTAGCAATTATCAAAACGAATCGCAGAATTCGCTGGTTTTACCTCAATAATTTGATAGAAACCATCAGGATCATTAAATTTGAATAAATCTATCGGATTTATGAAAACAAAGCTTTCGTTTTATGCCCTGCATTTGTGTATATGCCTGGCTTTTTTATTTTTGCCTTATGCATTTACATCGGCCAAAACAATATTTGCATGGCCTGATTTGTACTCTAACGTACACGACCGAATTTATTTTTTTATCTATTTTAGTTTATTGTGTTTCTTTTACTTTAACTACTATTATTTAATTCCACGATATTATTTTCAAAGCAAGCAATTATTATATTTTATAATGATTGCTTGTTTTCTTTTATTTTTTCTTTGGATTTCTGGATTTCTGGATCACCCGGATCATAATTTTCTTGATTTTAGAAACCATCCAAAACCTTTTTTAAATCATCCGGAACCTTTTAAAGACGGAATGAAACCTCCTCCGAATTTTAGAAACATGCCCCCGGGACCAATATCTTTTGATACTATGGGCGGACCTCCAACTCAATACGGACATACAGCTTTGGTCTATTTGCTTGGAGTAATTTCAAGTTTATTGTTTGCTATTTCCGGCCGATTGCAAAATGTAGAGAAAGAAAAAATGAAGTCAGAACTGGCTTTTCTAAAGGCGCAGATTAATCCGCATTTTTTGTTTAATACGCTAAATAGTATTTATGCCCTGGCTTTAAAAAAAGATGACAAAACTCCTGATGCCGTGATACAGTTGTCTGAATTAATGCGGTATATCATCACGAATGCTAATGATGAAGTAATCGATCTGGGAAAAGAAATCAATTACATCAGTAATTTTATTTCGCTGCAAAAAACACGTCTCGGAAATACTGTAAATGTCGATTATCAGCTTAAAGGAACTCCTTTTGGTAAAGCAATTACACCGCTCATTTTGATTTCATTTATTGAAAACGCTTTCAAACATGGTGTTAATCCGGATCAAACCTCCGAAATTTGTATTTATATTGATATCCATGAAAAAGAATTAATATTGATGGTTTCTAATAAAAAAACATTTTCTATTCAATCAGAAACAGGGATCGGGCTGCAAAATACAATTGAAAGACTAACGTTATTATATCCAAATAAACATCAGTTAAAAATTGAAGATACTCATGACAAATACATTGTTAATCTAACCATCGAAGTAGGATGATAAAAGCAATAGCATTAGATGACGAACCTTTGGCATTAGAAATTCTGCAAAGCTTATGTGCAGAAATCGAGTATGTCGATCTGCAAAAAACGTTTACGAAATCTGATGAAGCATTTAAATATCTTAAAAAATATCCGGTCGATTTGTTGTTTTTGGATATTAATATGCCATCCATTTCAGGATTAGACTTCTATAAAAAATTGCCCCACAAAACAATGGTAATTTTTACAACGGCTTATTCAGAATATGCGGTAGAAGGTTTTACATTAAGTGCTACAGATTATCTTTTAAAACCCATTTCGTTTTCCCGTTTTCAGCAAGCCGTTGAAAAAGCGCTTCAGCAATGGAAAACGCAAAATCAGAACTTAGAACAGCAGCATCTTTTTATCCGTGCCGATTATAGCCTGATAAAAATCCTTTTTTCGGATATTTTATACATCGAAGGTTTAGATGATTATCTCAAAATTCACATTCAAAACCAAAAAACGGTTGTGGCGAGAATGACTCTAAAAGCCATACTTCAAAAACTACCTGAAACCGAATTTGTTCGTGTTCATCGCTCGTTTATTATTCCGATTTTTAAAATAGAAAAAATCAGAAATAAAATTATTCATATCGATCAGGCTGAAATACCAATTAGTACAAGTTATGAAACTGCTTTTTTTGAACTTTTGAATCAAAAATAAACCTTCTTAAATCTGAAATAAATTTACTACAAATTCATTTTTTTCCTTTGTTTACCTCATAATTATTGTTGATTACCTCAAACTTTTTCCAACACTATAATTTCGAATAATTTTACTTGAGAATTACTGTTAATCATTTAATTGATAAAACATTAAAACCAAGAAATTATGGAAAGAAAAGATTTTTTAAAAGGTTTAGGTTTAGTAGGAATAGGTACTTTGGCTATTCCAATTCTGAACGCTTGTAGCAAAGATGACGATTCTTCAGAAACGTCAACCGATACTGACACGGCCACAGATACAGGGTCAGACTCAGGTTCTTCAGGGACTTGTTCTGTAACTCCGTCTGAAACTGCGGGTCCATTTCCGACCATTTCACCATCTTCTCTGGTAAAATCAAATATTGTCATGGACAGAACCGGTGTAGGTTTTACGATTAATATTACCATAAAAAACACAAAAGCAAGCTGTGCCGCTTTAAAAGGTGCTATTGTCGATATCTGGCATTGTGACAAAGATGGTTATTATTCTGAGTATGGAGGTACAGGCATGCAATCTGTAAATTATACTTCTGTACATTTTTTAAGAGGAAGGCAAACTACAGATGATAATGGGTTAGTAACTTTTACCTCTATATTTCCGGGTTGGTATTCTGGCAGGGCAACGCATATACATGTTCATATATACAACGCAAGCGGAACTTCATTACTGGTTACACAAATTGCTTTTCCAGAAGGTTCAGGCAGTGCAGTGACTTTAGTAAACGGATCAACAGCCAATGGCTATACAAAAGGTTTGTCGGGTTATACGTATAATGCTTCGGATACTGTGTTTTCAGATTCTGTTGCAAACGAATTGGCAACAGTTACAGGCAGTGTCGCCGAAGGTTTTGTACTCAAACATACCATTAATGTGGCAAGTTAAAGTTCAGTAAATAATATATTTTCAAAATGATTAAGCAAATTCCAGCGCAGATTTATAAGTCAGAAACCAGAGGTGTTTTCAAGTCAGAAAAATACAACTGTTTTGCTACTTTTAATTTTGACCGGTATCAGGATTTGTCCAGAATACCGTTTGGCTCGTTACAGATTTTAAACGAAGAAATATTGGCTCCCCAGCATTGTATTTCCAGAGTTGTAAAAGCAAAGACGAATGTGATTATTTTACCCTTATTTGGCGGAATAGAGTACAAGGACAATCTTGGTAATGCTGAGTTTTTAAGAGTTGAGCAAATTCGGGTAATTGCTGCAGATGACGAAATGACTGTGGAAATTTTTAATCCGTACGAAAATGAAAATGTGAGTTTTCTTACTATTCATTTCCAAACAGAAGCCTCTTGTTTTAAAAATCATTTTCAGAAATCGGAAATTGATTTGGCTATCAGAAATAAGTTAATTCGATTGATTGAAATTGAAGAAACACTTTGTTTTATTGGTGTTTATGATGGAAGAAAAGAAGGTTTTTATACTTTAAGAAATCCTAATAATGGTGTTTTCGTATTTGTAGTTAACGGTGCTTTTGAAGTTGAAGACCGACTTCTGGAAGCTAAGGATGGTTTGAGTTTAAAGAAAGCAGAAGTAATAGAATGGGAAGCATTGTCTGAAAATGCTGTTTTATTAGTTTTTGAAGTTGCCTTAAAATGAATTGTTGAATAAAAGCTTATGAAAATATCAAAAATAAGACTGGCCTATCGTATTATTATCGATAATTCTTCAACCATAATCTGGGACAAATATGTTTTTGAAGATACTTTCAGGGAATATCAAATGCAGAGCCAGCAATTTAATTCGACAGAAAATCCTAAAAATACGTTTAGGGAATTATTATCTGAAAATGAAAAAGCAGTTCAATTGCATTTTTTGGTCGGAATTGCTGCTGATGGATACGTCAAACAATTAAAAGGTGATTTTCACAGGGTTTCAGATGTGTTGGGCAATCAATATTTCCCGTTCATCAATTACCAGCTTGATATTGTAAATACGGATATCACAGATCAGTCGAAACATAAAATAGGCATTACATTTTATTCTCCGTTGTTAAGTTATTTCGGAATTATAGAGGGCAATTATGTCGTTTCTAAAAACACTGAAAATACAAACGCATACGAAACAATCATGTTCCCTGTACAGCCACGTTTATCTGTCTGTTACATTCAAAAGGAAGATTAATAGTATTTCGAAAAACAAATACCACTATTGTTTTCGCCTTTTTTATCCTGATAGTTGATAAAGAAGGCTTTTTTTTGAAGTTATGTCAGTTTTTCGTCATCTAAATTTGTGTTTAATATTTAATAATGAAATTTATTTGTGAAATTATAACGATTTCGTTCTTTAAATTATCGGTTTTTTGGTTTATCCGAATTTATAAGAACCTTAAAAGTTCTATATTTGTTTTTCTTTCAAAAAAACCATAAAATAATTATCAAATGAAAACTCTAAACGATTTCGATTTTAAAAATAAAAAAGCAATTATCCGTGTTGATTTTAATGTGCCATTGGATGAAAATTTCAATGTAACAGATGCTACACGTATTGAAGCTGCAAAACCAACTATTGATGCAATTCTGGCTCAGGGCGGAAGCGTAATTTTGATGTCACACTTGGGAAGACCAAAAGGGGCTGAAGAAAAATATTCATTGAAACATATTTTAAAAACAGCTTCTGAAATTTTAGGAGTGACTGTTCAGTTTGCTGAAAACTGTATTGGTGAACCGGCTCAGACTGCTGCTAAAAACTTAAAACCGGGAGAAGTTTTATTGTTGGAAAATCTTCGTTTTCATGCTGAAGAAGAGGCAGGAGATGTTGCTTTCGCAAAAGAATTAGCGTCACTTGGAGATATTTATGTAAATGATGCTTTTGGAACAGCTCACAGAGCACATGCTTCTACAACTATTATTGCACAATTTTTCCCAACTGAAAAATGTTTCGGAACCTTATTAGCAAAAGAAATCGAAAGCTTAAATAAAGTATTGAATAACAGCGAAAAACCTGTAGTTGCCGTTTTAGGAGGTTCTAAAGTTTCTTCTAAAATCACCGTTATCGAAAATATTTTGGATAAAGTAGATCACATGATTATTGGTGGAGGTATGACCTTTACTTTCGTTAAAGCGCAAGGAGGAAAAATTGGTGAGTCTATCTGCGAAGATGACAAACAGGAATTAGCTCTTGAAATTTTAAGATTAGCAAAAGAAAAAGGAGTTCAGATTCACATTCCGGTGGATGTAATTGCTGCTGATGACTTTTCTAACACTGCAAATACACAGGTTGTAGATGTAACTGCAATTCCTGATGGATGGCAAGGTTTGGATGCAGGTCCTAAATCTTTGGAAAACTTCAAAAAAGTAATTTTAGAATCTAAAACGATTTTATGGAATGGTCCTCTTGGTGTTTTTGAAATGGAAACGTTTTCAAAAGGAACTATCGCTTTAGGTGATTATATTGCTGAAGCTACTGCAAATGGAGCGTTCTCACTTGTTGGAGGAGGTGACTCTGTAGCAGCTGTAAAACAATTTGGTTTTGAAGACAAAGTGAGTTATGTATCTACCGGTGGCGGAGCAATGCTTGAGATGTTAGAAGGAAGAGTTTTACCTGGTATTGCAGCTATTTTAGATTAAAAATATAACAATTAACATTTTTTTTAACGTTTTTTACGCTTATTCTGCTTAAGTTTGTAAAAATACCACTTCTGTAATTGTTTGAATTATAGAATTTTAAATAAATGTTGTATGATTATAAGAAAAATTTCCTTAGCTCTTTCTGTTTTGTTTTCTATAACTGTTTTTGCACAAGATGTAGCAAAATCAGATATTGAAATTAAGCCGGAAGTAAAGATTTCGTACTTAGATTCAGTAAAAAATTCGTTTGTAAAAAATGATTTGGCTATTCGTGTAGACAGCCTTTGGATGAATGAATTGACAAGTCTTGATATTTATGAGGATTTAACTAAGGATATACAGACAATCAATAAAGATGTGACTGTAGATCAGGAACTGCCTACTGAATTGCTAAAACAGCGTCTTCAGGCAATGAATGAAAAGTCGCCTTTTGAAATAGAATACAATCAGGGATTAGAGAACATAATAAAGTCATTTCTTAAAAATCGTAAAAAATCATTTTCACGGTTAATGGCTTTGTCAGAATATTATTTCCCAATTTTTGAGGATGCTTTTGCCAAACAAAATGTTCCTTTAGAAATTAAATATTTAGCCGTTGTAGAATCTGCTTTAAATCCTAAAGCAGTTTCTAGAATGGGCGCCACAGGACTTTGGCAGTTCATGTACGGCACAGGAAAACAATACGATCTTAAAATTGATTCCTATATTGATGAACGCAGCGATCCGCTTAAAGCAACCGCAGCAGCATCTGAATACATGACCAAAATGTTCAGTATTTTTGGTGATTGGGAACTCGTATTGGCTTCATATAACTCAGGTCCCGGAAATGTCACCAAAGCAATTCGTCGTTCCGGCGGAAAAACAAAATACTGGGATATCCGAAATCATCTTCCAAGAGAAACACAAGGATATGTCCCCGCTTTTTTAGCCACCATGTATCTTTTTGAATACCATAAAGAACACGGAATTAATCCTGAAAGGGCTGTTGTAAAAAACTTTGAAACAGATACAATTTGTATTAAAAGTCAAATGTCATTTAAACAAATTGCTGATTTGCTGGACATGCCTCAATCGCAAATTGAACTTCTAAATCCTTCATACAAGTTAAAAGTTGTGCCTTTTTATCAGGATGAACAACATTTTTTACGCTTGCCAAAAGACAAAATCGCCACTTTTGTAAACAATGAGGATAAAATTTATGCTTACGCAAAATATGATTCCGGTATTTATAAAATGCCTACTCGTCTTGCACAGAAAGTAACTCCTAAAGAAAAAGCAAAACAAATAAAAGTTCCTGAACCTTTAGATCTCGAATCCTATATCGTTCAAAAAGGGGATAATTTAAGTTCTATTGCTAAAAAATATGATGTTTCTGTTACAGATATTAAAGAATGGAACAACCTTAATAGCAATGCATTGGTATTAGGCAGGTCATTAAAATTAAAACCTAAGGAATTAGTTTCAAAAACTTCTCAGGAAATAATTAAAAAGCCAACAGAATCTGCAATAGCTTCTGCCGAAGTATCAGACAAAAATGAAGTTGAGGTAGAATACGTTGTAAAAACCGGTGACAATCTGGGTAATATTGCTAAAAAATTCGGCATAACATTAGCAGAATTAAAAGAATGGAACAGCCTGACATCAAATAATCTGGCATTAGGTAAAACCTTAGTTGTTTCTAAAAAAGAAAATACTATTGTTGAACCAACAGCTGTAGCATCTAATTCTGTTGATTCATTCAAGAAAAAAGCAGCTTCTGCAAAAACTATTGGAGAAGACTATTATGTTAAAAAAGGAGATTCATTATATAGTATTTCAAAAAAATATCCAGGCGTGACCATTTCAGACATTAAAAAATGGAACGGAATTAAAGATGAGGATATAAAACCGGGAATGAAGCTTAAAATAAACGGATAATAAAAATATCTTACCTAAATTTGGGTTTTATTCTTTAAAATTATAAAAATGAATAAAACCCATTTTTTGTTTCTGCTGTTTTCTGTTTTGCTGACATCCTGTTTTCAGAAAAACGAAAATAATACCGAGCAAAAGCCCGGAAAAACCAATACTATTTCTATAATTATTGACGACCAGTTGTGGTATGGCGAAGTAGGTGACAGCATTCGAAATAAATTTGCTTCACCGGTTTTGGGTCTTACACAAGAAGAACCTTTGTTTACAATCAACCAATATCCGGCCAAACTGCTTGAAGGTTTTGTAACCGATAGTCGAAGTATTATTGTGGTAAAAAAATCTGCTACAGACAAATTTGAGGTTAAAACCAATATTAAAACTTTACCACACAATACTTTTCGAATTTACGGAAAATCAATTGAAGATATAATTTGCAGTATCGAAATGAATTCGCCTGAAATTATTAAGGCAATTCGTCAGACAGAAATTAAAAAACTGCAGCTGGATAACAGCAAATCACTTTTGAATCCTGCCATTATCAAAAACAAATTCCATATCGATTTGCAAATCCCAAAAGGATATGAATACATGCTGCATAAAAGAAACTTCATCTGGCTTAAAAAGGAAATTATTAGCGGTAACACAAGTCTGCTGATTTATCAGATTCCATTAAACAGACTAACGAAAAGCCAGAATGTTGTTGGTAACATTGTTCGAATGCGTGATTCGGTTGGGCATTATATCAAAGGACGGGAACCGGGGACTCAAATGATTACAGGCGAAGACTATGCACCTTATTTCTCGATTACAAGCTTAAACGGTAAGAAAACTTTTGAGACTAAAGGAACGTGGGAATTAAAAAACGATTTTATGACAGGACCTTTTATTAATTATGCTATTGTAGATGAAGCCTATAACCGAATTCTGGTAATTGAAGGATTTTGTTACTCGCCATCAAACCAGGAACGTGATTTAATGTTGGAATTAGAAGCTATTATAAAATCAGTGAAAGTCATTAAAAAATAAACAGGCTAAGAATTTAAGAATAGAATGGAAATAAAATGGAAAATAAAGCCTTTTGAGGCTTTAACAGTTCATGAGTTATATGATTTGCTGAAACTAAGAAGTGAGATCTTTGTAGTGGAGCAAAATTGCGTTTATTTGGATATTGACGGTAAAGACAAGAAAGGGTTGCACCTAATTGGTGAATATGACTCTAAAATCGTTGCTTATGTACGTTTGTTTGATGCCGGGATTAGTTTTGATAATGCCTCAATTGGCAGAGTTGCAGTAGATGCTAATTATCGTGACAGAAAATGGGGGCATGATTTAATGAGAGAAGCCATTGCTGCTATAAAGTCTCATTTTGGAAAAGATAAAATTACAATTGGAGCACAGTTATACCTTAAGAAATTCTACGAAAGTCACGGATTTGTTCAAACCAGCGAAATGTACTTAGAAGATGATATTCCGCATATAGAGATGCAGTTAAATTAAATTCTGGTTATCAAAAACTCTACCCTTCTGTCTAAATCATCCCCTTTTTTAAGTGGATATTTGTTTCCGCAGCCCTGGTAGGCCATACGGCTTTTGGATATTTTTTTTGATGACAAATAGAAAAACACTGTTTTGGCACGATTCCAGGAAAGCCTTCTTTCATTGGTTTCGTTGTCAATTCCGTCGGTATAAACTTCAGGAGTGCAGCAAACGTGCCCTCTGATTTCAAATTGGATGGATTTTTTATTCTGCAATATGATGGCTATTTTATCCAATTCTTTTTTGGAAACTGTTGTTAGTTTTGAACTTCCAATATCAAACAAAATATTTTCCAGAAAAACTTTATCCCCAACTTTTAACTCTCCTTGTAATGAATTACGGATTCCTTTTCCGTAGCTGTTTTTTTTAACGGCAATCAAATCGACCCTGCGGTTTTTGGTACGTGTTTCGTGTAAATTTTCAACGGTATCGCTCCTGATTATTATACGCCCTTTCCCTTCAAGAATGATTATTTTACTTTTGTTAAAGCCAGTTGAAACCAATAGTTGTTGTACGGTATTGACACGATCTTTTGATAAGCGGTAATTGTACTCATCTGTTCCGCGGTCATCACAATACCCGTAAATTTGTACTGATTCTATTTTTGTGGTGTCAATTTTTTTTGCAAAATCAGTAACGATTTTGATTTGCTGACTGCTTAGGATGTATTTGTCAAAATCAAAATAAATGGTTTCGATGGGGTTTTGCTGCGCCGATAAATTGTAAATAAATAACAGAAATAAGGAGCTACAAAGTTTCATTTTTTACATTTTTAAAATCGTTTTATACTCAGTTTGATTGTTTAAGACGGTTACGGCTTTTTTAATTTCTGAATTGTTTTTAATGTAATATTGATATAACCCTTCCTGATATTGGTATCTTTTGATGAGTTCTTCCAGAATCAGGTTTCTAATTTCTTTTTGGTTTTTGTCTAATAAAGTGGTTTCACTTTTTTCAAGTGCAGTTAATAGCTGCTTATATTCAAGTACAATTGCTTCGTCTATATGTTCGTTTTTGGCTGCTGCCAAAGTGTTTTTCAGTGCAATCTCTGTTTCTGTATCAAATGTGAATTTATTGGCTTTTAAATATTGTTTGAAAGCAGTGTAATCTGTATCAGTAAGTACAGGAATTTTATCTCCTAAATTTGGATTTTTATAATAGTAAGTTGTCGCATAATCAAAAATTCCGTCATTTTTTAATAACGCATTTGTAATCGGAC
The DNA here is from genome assembly GCF_022802975.1 of Flavobacterium pectinovorum. Classification (GTDB taxonomy): domain Bacteria; phylum Bacteroidota; class Bacteroidia; order Flavobacteriales; family Flavobacteriaceae; genus Flavobacterium; species Flavobacterium pectinovorum_B. Next base: position 458,040 of record NZ_JAFEVZ010000003.1, on the reverse strand, counting down.
TCATTTTGGCTTCATCCAATTCAATATCCGGTAAAACACCACCGCCATCATAAACCGTTCTGCCTTTTCGGGTTTTAAAAGCATTAAAATTTTTAGAATCGGTTTTTTGGGCTACTCCGTTTTTGTCTTTATGGGAATAATCTAATGCCTGAATACAGCGTCCCGAAGGGGTATAGTAACGTGAAATAGTCACCTTTAGTTGTGTTCCATAGGTTAATTCGACTGTGCGTTGTACCAAACCTTTTCCAAAACTACGGCTCCCTAAAACCACGGCACGATCCAAATCCTGCAAAGCCCCTGAAACAATTTCTGATGCAGAAGCACTTTTTCCGTTTACCAAAATAGCCAGCGGAATCTGAGTATCTATAGGTTCTTTAGTAGTTTTATAGGTGTTATTGTGTTTTTCAATTCGCGATTTTGTAGTTACAATTACTTCATTTTTTGGAACGAACAGATTACAAATGTCAATCGCTTCGTTTAATAAACCGCCCGGATTTCCTCTTAAATCCAAAACAATCTGTGTCGCTCCTTGAGTTTTAAGTTTTTCAAGGGCATCTTTGACTTCGACAGCAGCCTTTCGGCTAAAATGTGCCAAAACGATATACCCGGTTTTATCATCAATTTTTCCATAAAATGGAACCGATTTGATATCAACTTCATCCAAAACTAAATCAGTAGTATAGGTTTTATCCTGACGAAGGTATTTTATTTTGATCTTAGTGTTTTTTGTTCCTTTTAATAATTGTGAGGCATCATCCTTAAAATCAGCTATCAAAACATCTCCAATCTGAATAATTTCGTCGCCGGCTTTCAATCCTGCTTTATCCGCCGGATAATTTTTATAAGGTTCACGAACAATCAGGCGGTCTTTTTTACGGGCTATCATGGCACCAATTCCGGTATATTCTCCGGTATTATTGATTTTAAAATTTACAACATCCTGTTCGTTAAAGTAAACGGTGTAAGGATCCAAGCTTCCCAGCATGCTTTTAATCCCTTTATCCATCAAATCACCCGGATTGGTTTCATCGACATAATTGGTATTGACTGCTTTGAATAGGGTTGTAAAAATTTCTATCTGTTTGGCTATTTCAAAGAAATCATCTTTGAAACTGGTTCCAATAAATAAAAATCCTGCAGCAACGGCTGGTATAACGAACTTCTTTTTAAAATAAGGAGTCATATTTGTAAATTGTCTTTAAATTATAAAGTACTAAAATAAGAATTAATCATCAATTAAGACGATTCGTTGATGCGATTCTCAATATCATATATTGAAAAGAATTGATTACAAAGGATTTTATAATTCTGTTTTGTTTTCAGAATCGGTAGTTTTATTTATTTGCTGAAGAAATTTCTCAAACAACTGAATCGTTTTGGTATTGATTTCTTCGTAAGATAATTTGTCTTTTGTCTGATAAAAAAACATCACAGAATAGGGCTGCTGCACATTATTCCAAAGTAAATGTTTGTTCAGTCGATAGGTTTCTCTTAAAACTCTTTTGAAATAATTACGATCTACGGCTTTTTTGAAATACTTTTTAGAAACTGAAACTCCCATTTTAATTTTTTCTTCTGAATTTTCATCCGCCAGACAGTAAACCAAACGCAACGGATATTTAGAAACCGATTTTCCCTCAGAAAACAGTAATCCAATTGTGGTTTTGCTCTTTAAGCGTTCATTTTTAGGATAAGTAAAGTTCATTAATTCAGAAAAAATTTGCAATTTTAAAGGACAAAGGTACAATTAAACCATAAAAACGGTTATTGTTTTCAATTTTTATACCGCTAAAAATTTATTTATTACTTTTGGCCTTTAATTTTTTTAAGCATGCAAAAAATAATTTCATATCCAATCTCCGTAATTTATTATTTATGTTTTGGATTGTGTTTGCTGGTTTTTCACCCAATACAATGGATTTGCCTAAATGTTTTTGGTTATCAGGCTCATAAAGTTAGTGTTGATTATTTGAACTTTTTCCTTTTAAGATGTACAAATCTTGTGGGAACAACCTATACAATCGAAAATAGAGAGACAATTCCCACGGGAGTTCCTTTGATTTTTGTGTCGAATCACCAAAGTATGTATGATATCGTCGCAATGATTTGGTACTTTAGACGTTTTCATTGTAAATTTGTAAGTAAGAAGGAGTTAGGCAGCGGTATCCCGAGTGTGTCTTATAATTTACGGCACGGAGGTTCAGTGCTAATTGACCGAAAAGACCCTAAACAAGCGATTCCGGTAATCAAAGGCTTGTCTGAATATATTGAAAAAAACACCAGATCTGCTGTGATTTTTCCTGAAGGAACCAGAAGCAAAACAGGAAAACCGAAAGAATTTGCTCAAAGCGGATTAAAAATCCTTTGTAAATATGCACCTTCAGCTTATGTTGTGCCAGTGAGCATCAACAATTCATGGAAAATGGTAAAATATGGTTTTTTCCCTGTTGGTTTAGGAAATCATCTTACCTTTACCGCGCATAAAGCAATGGCCGTTAAGGATTATGATTTTGCCGAGTTAATGAAATTGACCGAGAAGGCAGTTGTTGAAGGAGTAAACGAGTATAAATAGATTTTTGATTTCAGAAAAAAATTGAAACAAAAATCCCAATCTTAAATAAGTAATGTCTATAAAAAACATTAGATTAGAAGTGATGCAGTTTTTGGAAAAAAACGTGGATAGCTTCGTAGATCAGTATTTAATTCCAGTAGAAAAGATTTGGCAGCCGTCAGATTTTCTGCCTAATTCTGAAGGAGATAACTTCTTTGAGGAGGTTAGAGAACTACGTGAAATTGCCAAAGAATTACCATACGATTTCTGGGTAACTTTAGTAGGTGATACGATTACTGAAGAAGCTTTACCAACTTACGAATCCTGGCTGATGGATGTTGAAGGAGTAAATCAGGTCGAAAACGGTGGAAATGGCTGGTCAAAATGGATCCGTCAATGGACAGGTGAAGAAAACCGTCACGGAGATTTACTAAATAAATATTTGTATTTGTCCGGTCGTGTAAACATGCGTGAAATCGAAATAACAACACAGCATTTAATCAACGACGGCTTTGATATCGGAACGGGATCTGATCCGTACAAGAATTTTGTATATACCAGTTTTCAGGAATTAGCAACGTATGTTTCGCACAATAGAGTAGCTCAGATGGCTAAAAAATTTGGTGATAATAAGTTGTCTAAAATGTGTAAAATGATTGCAGGTGACGAAATGCGTCATCATCATGCGTATAGCGAATTTGTAACGAGAATTTTTCAGGTTGATCCAAGTGAAATGATGCTGGCGTTTCAATACATGATGAAACAAAAAATCGTTATGCCGGCACACTTCTTAAGAGAGTCTGGTCAAAAGATCAGTACAGCTTTCGAACAGTTTTCAGATTCTGCACAGCGTATTGGAGTTTATACTGCTAACGATTATGTTGACATCATGCAAAAATTAATTGATAAGTGGGAGATTGATAAGATTTCTAACTTAACAGATGAGGCAGAAAAAGCCCGTGATTATTTGATGAAATTACCGGCTCGTATGGCGAAAATATCAGAGAGAATCGTGATTCCAAAAGAGTCTCATATTTTTAAATGGGTAGAGCCGGCGAGATTGTAAATAATTTTAGATTTCAGAATTTAGATTGTAGATTTTTACAAATGCAACTTTATTGCGTTTTTTAAAACAGACTAAACAGATGTTGATTGTTGAGGTTTTTAAATCTTTGACAATCAACATTTTTTAATATTTTAGATCTCCATTTTTTTTAAAAATACTTTAAATTCTAAAGTAAATCTGATAATTTAAATAACAGTATTAAAATAGTAAAGCATACTAATAGGCAATAAAATAATATGAATAATTCTGATTTGATAAACAAAACAATAGCTTTTGTAAAAGAAAAATTAAACGATGCTGAAGGTGGACACGATTGGTTTCATATCGAGAGAGTTTATAAAAATGCGTTATTGATTGCCGGAAGCAGCGATTGCGATTTAACAGTAGTTCAATTAGGAGCCTTGCTTCATGATATTGCCGACAGTAAATTTCATAATGGTGACGAAACCATTGGGCCCAGAACAGCACGTTTGTTTTTAGAGTCTGAAAATGTTTCTGAGGACATTATTCAGCATGTTGTCAAAATCATTGAAAACATCTCGTATAAAGGCGGAAATTTCGAGAAGAAGTTTTCTTCTGTTGAACTGGATATCGTTCAGGATGCAGATCGTCTGGATGCCATTGGGGCAATTGGCGTAGCAAGAGCTTTCAATTATGGCGGATTTAAAAACAGGGCTTTGCACAATCCTGAAATTACGCCGGTAACTAACATGACTAAAGAAGAGTACAAAAAGAATAATGCGCCCACGATAAATCATTTTTACGAAAAGCTTTTGCTTTTAAAAGACAAAATGAATACCCAAACCGGAAGACAACTTGCTGAGGAAAGGCACCGTTTTATGGAAAGTTTCCTGGCACAGTTTTATGCTGAGTGGGAGGGAATTAAGTAAGTTTTATTTCGCAAAGATTCACTAAATAAGCACAAAGATTCGCAAAGGAATTTTAAATAACTTTGCGAATCTTTGTGCTTTTTATTTGAGTAACTCTGTTTAATAAAAATTAACTGCAGCCGCAATTCCCGTCGCCACAGTCCTTTTTCTTCTTTGATTTAAAAAAATATTTTTTAATCAAAAAAGCAACTGCAAAACCTAATATGGCAAAAGCAATAATTTCCTGAATCATGACTTATTATTTTAATATTTGATAGGCAATTAAGGCGGTTAAATAGGCTAATGCACTCATAAAGCCCAATTGCATGGCCGGCCATTTCCACGAGTTTGTTTCTTTTTTTGTGATAGCCAATGTACTTGCACATTGCATAGCGAAGGCATAAAAAAGCAATAACGAAATTCCGGTGGCAAAATTAAAGACTTTTTCTCCTGTATCAGAATGAACTTCTGCCTGCATTTTGCTTTTTATGGTAGCTTCGTTCTCACTGTCACCAACACTGTAAATGGTGGCAAGAGTTCCAACGAAAACCTCACGAGCCGCAAACGAACTAATTAAGGCAATTCCAATTTTCCAGTCGTAGCCCAAAGGTTCAATCGCCGGTTCAATGGCGTGTCCCATTAATCCGATATAGGAATTCTCTAATTTTTGAGAAGCCACTTCGTTTTCAAACTGAGTTTTGTCTAACGTTGTGTTTGCAAATCTTTCTTTTACAATAGCTTCAGCTTCGTTAAAATCTTTTCCGGGGCCGTATGAGGCTAAAAACCATAAAATAATAGATATGGCAAGAATGATTTTACCGGCACCAACAATGAAAGCTTTGGTTTTTTCCACAACATTGATTCCAACGTTTTTAAAAAGGGGTAATTTATAACCTGGCATTTCGACAACGAAATACGTTTTGGATTCCAGTTTTAGAACTTTATTTAAAATATAGGCGGATAGAATAGCTGCAAAAAAGCCTAAAACATAAAGTGCCATTAGGGTTAATCCCTGAACATTCAAAACGCCGAAAACACGCTTACTTGGAATTACCAGTGAAATGATAATCGCATAAACCGGTAATCTTGCTGAACAAGTGGTAAAAGGAGTAACCAAAATGGTAATCAGACGTTCTTTCCAGTTTTCAATATTTCGGGTAGCCATAATTGCCGGAATAGCACAGGCTGTTCCTGAAATCAAAGGCACGACACTTTTTCCGGAAAGGCCGAATCGGCGCATTATTTTGTCCATCAGAAATACAACACGGCTCATATAACCACTTTCTTCTAAAATTGAAATGAACAAGAATAGGAAAGCAATTTGCGGTATGAAAATAATAACTCCGCCAATTCCCGGAATAATTCCCTGTGAAAGCAAATCGGTTAAAATACCGCTTGGCAGTTCTTCGGCAACCCAACTGCTTAAAGAAGCAAATGTGCTGTCAATAAAATCCATCGGGATTGTTGACCAGCTAAATATCGATTGGAATATTAGGAATAAAATCGCAAAGAAAATCGCATAACCCCACACTTTATGGGTTAATACACGATCTAGTTTTGCCCTGATGTCTTTTGCTATCGAAGGATCGACTTTTAAACCTTCTTTCAAAACATCATTTATAAACTGATAACGTTTGATGGTTTCTTTTTGCTGAAGACGTTTTAATTCTGAATGTGATTTTGTGAAAGTGTTTCGAACTTCATTTCTATCCAAATTCGAAAAATTTACATCCTGAGTAATAACCAGCCACAATTTGTATAATAACTGATTCGGAAAAGCATGCTGTAATTTTTCAAAATACTCATTATCAATAACTGAAGCATTTAAACAAGGTTCATGCGGAACTGTTTTATAGGAAACAATTAGTTCTTTTAATGCATCAATTCCTAAACCTTTTCGGGAACTCACTAATGCAATTTTGGTTTTCAGTTTTTCTTCTAAATACGGAATATCCAGAGTTATTCCTTTACGTTCCATACGATCCGACATATTGATGACTAAGATTGTTGGAATTTCAAGATCTTTTATCTGAGTGTAAATCAGTAAATTTCGTTTCAGGTTTTCAACATCTGTTACGACTACTGCAACATCCGGATATAACTTATCGTTTTTGTTCAGCAAAAGTTCAATCACCACGCTTTCGTCCATTGAACTGGCATTCAGACTGTACGTTCCCGGTAAATCCAGAATGTTAGCTTTGATGTTGTGAGGAAGTTTGCAGAAACCCATTTTTTTCTCAACCGTAATTCCGGGATAATTCCCCACCTGTTGATTTAAACCCGTAAGCTGATTAAAAACGGAAGTCTTTCCTGTGTTTGGATTCCCGATAAGGGCAACATTGATATTTTGAACGCTCATTATAAATTGTTTTGGATAAGTTCAACTTCAATTTCACGAGCCGTTTCAATGCGGATGGCCACATGTGAGCCATTAATGTCTAAATATAAGGGGTCTCCAAAAGGAGCAATTTGAAGTAATTCGACCAAGCTGCCCGGCAAACAACCCATCTCTAATAATTTTAAAGGAATCAAATCGATATCAAAATCTTTGATAATGGCTTTCTCGCCTTTTTTTAGGGTGTGGATAGTGTTTTGCAAGCTTATTTAGATTGAATTTAGATTGCAAAAATAGGCAATTATTCTTTATTTAAAGGTATTTAACACTTATACAAATGCTAAATGTTTCTAAAAATAAGGGTTTTTTAGTCGAATGTTGCAATTTAAAGCAGGTGTCAAGCTGAGTCCATTCGACTTCGCTAAGGATAAACTTAAGTCGAAGCCCGTTTTGTTACAAGCCTTCGACTCCGCTCAGGATGACATTGGTTTTTAAAAGTACGAAAGAGGTGTTATTTAAAATTTCCACTTTGAATTAACCATTAATTTTATGTAGAACTATGGTTTCATTCTTTACAAAGAAAATCAATGTCTTCTAAAAGACGTTTTATATCTTCTTTGTCAGTTCCGTCATAAAATCCACGGACACGACGTTTTTGATCCACTAAAACAAAATTCTCTGTATGCACCATATCATAAAGCTGGTCCGGCCTTCCTAATTTTACTGCCAGATAAGATTTTCTGGCCATCGTATAAATCTCTTTTTTATCGCCGGTAACCAGATTCCATTTGCTGTCAACCACTCCATGTTTTATAGCATAAGCTTTTAAAACCGGAATACTGTCAGTTTCAGGAAAAACGGTGTGAGAAAGCAGCATTACTTTCGGATTATTTAAAATCGCTTTCTGAACATCAGCCAGATTGGTCGTCATTTTTGGGCAGATGGATCCACAGGTTGTAAAGAAGAAATCGGCAACATAAATTTTTCCTTCGTAATTCTTCTGAGTTATTGTGTCACCATTTTGGTTTACAAATGAAAAATCAGCGATCGTATGGTATTTACTTTTATACTGAACGGTACTGTCAACCAATTCCTGATTTACATCCGCCGGATTATAAATAGGCAATGTTTTTTGAGGTTTTAAAGCAAAGTAGAATAAAGTTATAGTGATAGCCGAAAATACAATTAAAACAATAAAGAACTTTCTGTATTTGTAAAGAAGCGATTTCATAAAAAAAATTTGGCGTAAAAATACAAAAAGGGCTTTTTAAAATGTTTAGTTATACTTTTTTTTAACAACTAATAAAAAAAGAGACCTGATTTAATTAAAAAATAATGATTAGTAAATTATTAGGTAAATTTTTAACATAGCGAATCAAATTTTAGCAATACGTTTGCATAAACTCTAAAAAGTTAAATATAAATGAAAAAAGTGCTTACTACACCTGTTTTTTATGCTTTTTCTGCAATGCTTTCGTTTGCAGCGGCAGAAGCACAAAACACAACACCAAAAGAACCCGGGATTAATGTTTCTTTCATGAAAAAAGAGATTAGCCCAAAAGAAGATTTCTTCCAATATGTAAATGGAACCTGGCTGGATAAAACTGAAATTCCGGGTGATCGAAATGCATGGGGAAGTTTTAATGAATTGCGTCAGAAAACAGATGATAATTCATTAGCAATCTTAAAAGAAGCTTCGAAAAATCCAAAGTATAAATCAAACACAGATCAGGGTAAAGCCATTGCGTTATTCAATACCATCTTAGATACTGTTGGGAGGAATAAAAGAGGCATTACACCGCTTAAGCCTTATTTGAAGAAAATCGATGCTATTAAAAATGTAGCCGATTTACAAAATTACCTAATCGAAATGCAGTCTCAGGGAGGAGCCGGTTTCTTTGGGATTTATGTGGGAGCTGATGCCAAAAACAGTAATAAAAATTCGGTTACCTTAAACCCAGGTGGTTTAGGATTGTCTGATAAAGATTATTACAATTCTGATGACAAAGATTCAAAAGAAAAACGTGAAAAATATGAGATTCACGTTGCCCGAATGCTTCAGTTTATTGGTGAATCTCCGGCTAAAGCCAAAGAAAGTGCCAAACAAATCCTGGCTTTAGAAATTGAAATGTCTGCACCAAGATTGGATCGTGTTGAACGCAGAGACCGTAGAAAACAATACAATCCAACAGCTGTTGCTGATTTGAAAAAAAGCACACCATCAATTCAATGGGATAAATATTTTGCGGGAATAGGTATGGCAAAACTGGATACCGTGAATATAGCGCAGCCTCGTTATATGATTGCTCTAGAAAAAACTTTTACCGAAAAGAAAGTTGAGGCATGGAAAGAATATCTAAAATGGTTTGCTTTAAACAAAGCAGCTTCAACGTTGAGTACCGATATTGAAAATGCAAATTTTGATTTTTACGGAAAAACATTAACCGGTGCTTTAAAACAGCGTCCGCGTGAAGAAGTTGCTTTGCAGGTAATTAATGGTGCTACCGGAGAAGCTTTAGGGAAATTGTATGTAGAGAAATTATTCCCGGCTGAAGCCAAAGAAAAAGCCAAGAACATGATTGCAAATGTGATGTTGGCGTATGAAAACAGAATTAATGCCTTACCATGGATGTCTGAAGCTACAAAAGTAAAAGCAATTGAAAAACTTAAGAAATTGACAGTTAAAATTGGCTATCCTGATAAGTGGAAAGACTATTCGAAATTAGAACTTAAAAATGTTGTTGAGGGCGGAACTTATTTTGATAATATGAAAAACTTAGCAAAATGGTCGTACTCACAAAACCTTGCGAAACTTGGAAAACCTGTTGACAAAACAGAGTGGGGAATGTCGCCACAAACGGTAAACGCTTATTTTAATCCGTCTTATAATGAAATTGTATTCCCAGCGGCTATTTTACAGCCTCCGTTTTATAATTATCAGGCTGACGAAGCTGTAAATTACGGTGGAATTGGAGCTGTTATCGGTCATGAAATCTCACACGGATTTGATGATTCGGGAGCACGTTTCAATGCAGATGGAAATCTTGTTGACTGGTGGACAGCTGATGATTTAAAACAATTTACAGCTCTTGGCGGTGCCTTGGCAGATCAATACAGTGCATTAGAACCTTTACCGGGAATTCATGTAGACGGTAAATTCACTTTAGGAGAAAATATCGGTGATTTAGGTGGAATCAATGCTGCCTATGATGGTTTGCAATTGTATTTGAAAGCAAATGGAAATCCGGGATTAATTGACGGTTTTACACCTGAACAGCGTTTCTTTATTTCATGGGCAACTGTTTGGAGAACAAAATCAAGAGATGAGGCTATAAAAAGTCAGGTAAAAACAGATCCGCATTCTCCGGGAATGTACAGAGCTTATGTTCCAATTCAGAATGTTGATGCTTTTTATGATGCTTTTGATATTAAAAAAGGAGACAAAATGTATGTTGAACCAGAGAAGAGAGTTAAAATCTGGTAAGAGAATAATGTATATGAAAACGGCGCTGAATCTCAGCGCCGTTTTTGTTTGTAATTATTTCAAATGACTGTAAATATAAGTTTCCAATCCTTTTAATTCTTCATCAGACATTGCCTGCGTTACAGGAAAATTGGTTTTCATCACAGCAAACTGGCTCGGGTCTACAATTGGTTCTCCATTTCCTTTCAGGAAAGTAACCATGTCTCCTTTTTTGTCTTTGTATATTTTGGCGATTTCCTGAATGCTAGGGCCGATTATTTTTTGATCCACCTGATGGCAGGAAATGCAATTTCCTTTTCCTTCAAAAATTTCTTTTCCTAAATCTTCCGGAGTTTTAATTTGCGCAGATTCTCCTTCAGTAAAAGTTTCCGTTGTGTTTTCTGTTGGTTTTCCAAATGACTCCTGGCTTTCTTTTTTGCAGGAAATAAAAGTTAAAACGGCCGCTAAAAATAATAGTTTTTTCATTCTTATTTATTTAAAATTACAGCAGCTTCTTTAGCAAAATAAGTTGAGATAATATTCGCTCCTGCACGCTTAATGCAATAAAGTTGCTCTATCATGATTTTGTCGTGATCCAGCCACCCTTTTTCTGCTGCGGCCTTTACCATAGCGTACTCACCAGATACCTGATAAACCGCAACCGGTACATGAACGGCATTTTTTACCTCGCGAACAATGTCCAGATACGCCATTCCCGGTTTTACCATTACGATGTCTGCGCCCTCTTCAACATCCAATAATGCTTCACGAATTCCTTCAATTCGGTTGGCATAATCCATCTGATAAGTCTTCTTGTCTTTTGGTATATTTTGAGAATCTACCGGAGCAGAATCCAATGCATCTCGAAATGGTCCGTAAAATGCTGAAGCATATTTGGCGCTGTAACTCATAATCCCCACGTTATGGTGACCATTTTCTTCTAAAGCTTTTCGGATAGCCAAAACTCTTCCGTCCATCATGTCGCTTGGTGCTACAAAATCGGCTCCGGCTTCTGCGTGACTTAGGCTCATTCGCGTTAACGCGTCAACCGTAGCATCGTTTATTAATTGTCCGTTTTCAATAATTCCGTCATGTCCGTAAATGGAATAAGGGTCTAAAGCCACATCCGGCATTACAATCATTTCAGGAACTGCATCCTTAATAGCACGAATCGTTTGCTGCATTAAGCCATCTTTATTCCAGGCTTCAACACCTTTATTGTCTTTAAGGCTGTCGCTTACTTTTACATAAATATTCACCGCTTTGATTCCTAAATCCCAGGCTTCTTTTACTTCTTTGATCGTATTGTCTAAAGAGTGACGATAAATTCCGGGCATAGACGGAATGGCGACTTTTACATCTTTTCCTTCTGCCACAAACATCGGAAGCATAAAATCCTGTGGACTTAAACTGGTTTCGCGAACTAAAGAACGAATAGATTCATTGGTTCTTAAACGGCGGTTTCTTTGTAATGGGAACATAGAGTGTTTTTTTATAAAATTTAAAAGGAATATTTCTCTGTAAAGAGTTCATATTCATTATTAAAGTAAAATTAAAATAAGTGCCGCAAAGTTACTGAAAAAACGAGGAAATAAAGAGTCAGGAATGAGGAGGAATTCGTTAATATTATCTAAATTCGTATCGCTTTTTTAAACTTCTGTTAAGAATCTTCTTATGGAATGTGTTTCAATTTTAAATCTCCCAAATGAAGAAAATATTTGTATTATGCTGCTGTTTACTTTTAACAAGCTGTTTTGAGATAACGGAAAGAATCAAACATCATGACGACCAAAGCGGCGAATACACGTTGATGGTTGACTTTTCAAAATCATGGTTAAAGACTAAATCGGCAATCTGGCTGGAAGAGGTTGATGGCGTGAAAATTCCGAACGAACAGGAAATTACCCAAAAACTGAATGATTTTAAATCGAAAGTTTCAAAAATGGAAGGAATTTCGGATGTATCAACCAAAACCGATTTTGACCGGTATGTTTTTATCATCAAATTAGATTATAAAAACCTGAAAGCACTGAACGAAGTCGTAAATGTTTTAAACAAGCAAAAAAATCAGATTCATTTTACGGCTGACTCCAGGAGTTTTGAAAGAATTGCCTCTTATCCAATTCCTGAAAATCTCCTGAAAGATGAAAAGAAAAAGGAAGATCTGGAAAAAGCCAGCATTATATCTATTTACACTTTTGATCGTGACGTAGCAGCAACAAGTAATGCCAATTGCAAAGTTTCTCCAAACAAAAAGACCGTTTTTTTGAAGCAGAGCATGTACAGCGTGCTTAAAAAATCATCATTAATGAATAATAATATTCAGCTAAATCCATAATCATTTAATAAATACTTTCAAATATATCTACAATGAAACAATTTTTCACATTTTTAATTCTGTTTACATTCGGTTTGGCTTACAATCAAACACTTTCTAAAAAGCAGGATTATTTCATTCAGTTTAACGGCAGTCAGCTTTCTAAAAAAGTAAGTGTTGCTGAGGTTTTAAATCATTCTCTTTTAAAAAATGCAAAAGAAGGAAAGATGAAACTGGACGTGAATCAATATGCGGATCTTATAAAATTAGATCAGAAAATAACAGTTCATGGTAATTACTCAGACAGTATACCGTATTATCAGGTTACAATTCCAATAAAAAGCAGAGGTGATATTAAGAACTTTTTAGTTCAAAAAGATAAGGAAAACACTTCGTCTTCAAAAGCAATGATTGAAGATTTTGGTCAGTATTCAGTATATAATTCCGGAGATAAAAAAACAACCGTAGCCTGGAATGACAGTCATTTGGTAATTTTTGGACTAACTAAAAAATATTCTTATAATGATTATGCAGTAACAACAGCAATAGATAGTGTTGCTGTTGTTAGTGATTCTTCTGCAGTTATTGTAGAAGCTCCTGAGGAACCAGTTGTAGACACAGCTTATGCTGATTATTCGGATAATTATTATGCTAATTTTCAAAAAGAGCAAACCGCTTTTGACAGTATTCAGGGCATTAGCCAAAACAGGTTTATAAAATTGCTTTTCGAAAATGGTTTTACAGTTCCGACCTCAGATAAGGTTCATGAAAATGCTGATATTTCCTGCTGGATGGATTATGGATCTGCAATGTCTGGTTTTAATTCCGCTTATATGACTTTGTTAAAGTTTACGTCGTATAATAAGTTTTTACCAAGCCAAAAGAACTTAGGTAATTTTGTTAAAGGAATTAATGTCGATTTTTATTTTGACAATGATAATGCGCGGATTGAAGAAATTGTAGAATATTCGAAACCAATTGCTGACATTGTGGGTAAAATTAGTAACCGAAAAGTCAACAAAAACATCTTTAATTATTTTCCTGCTCAAAAACCGCTTGGTTATATGACCTATCATTTTAATACAAAGGAAATGCTGAAAAGTTTTCCGACTTTAAGTGCAGAGGTTTTCAGTAATCCTTATATTTTGAAAGAAGATATTGGTGTGGTAACCGATCTTATTTCGACAATTATTGATGAAGAAGCCACAGCCACTCTTTTTGATGGCGATTTAAGCATGTTTCTTTATGATGTTACCGAAAGAGAGGTTACCACAAAAACTTTTGAATACGATGAAAATTATGAATCGAAAGAAGTTGTAAAAACGATAAAAAAAGCAATACCGCAGTTTTCAGTAATTTTTACTTCGACACATCCCACTTTTGCTGATAAATTGATTCAATTAGGAGTTCGTAAAAACGGATTGGTTCAAAAAGGAAATTATTACGAAATAAAAGGAACTCAGGATTACGGAGGTTTATTTATTTTTAAGGATAAAGATGTGGTAATTATTGGAAACAGCATTGATAATATTTTTCCAAAGGATAATTCATTTTCGAAAGAAGTCAAAAAAGAGCTGAAGCAAAATTATGTTTCGGCTAAAGTAAGTATTGATAAAATAGTAACTGCTTATTCTAATTCTGGAGAAGCCAAAGCATCTGAAATTAAAAGCCTGAACCGCCTGGCGCAACAATTCAGCGATGTCACGTTGTATTCAGGAAAGAAACTGATTGATAACAAACTGAAATTCGAGTTAAAATTAAATTCGCTAAAAGCAGATAAAAATATCATTTTACAGACATTAGATTTAGTTGACGAACTAAGTAAAAAGTAAATAATCTAAAATACAAAAGCCCTAAAATTGATGTTTTAGGGCTTTTTTTATGTTTTGTTCCGAAGTGATTAAATCCAGTCTACAGGATTTTCCAATACTTTTATTAGTTTGTCTTCTTCGCTTCCAGCTTCCGGATGATGATCGTAAACCCATTGCACATGAGGAGGAAGGCTCATTAAAATACTTTCAATTCTTCCATTGGTTTTTAAACCGAATAATGTCCCTTTGTCGTGAACCAAATTAAACTCCACATAACGGCCACGGCGAATTTCCTGCCAGTTTCTGTTTTCGGGAGTATAAGAAAGGTTTTTTCTTTTTTCTACAATTGGAACATAAGCTTCAAGGAAACTATTTCCAACTTCAGTTACGAAATTGTACCAGTTTTCCATAGACATAGTTTCATTTGCTTTACAATAATCAAAGAATAAACCACCAAGACCACGGGCTTCGTTTCGGTGTGCATTCCAAAAATAGGAGTCGCATTGTTTTTTGTATTTCGGATAAAACTCCGGATTGTGTTTGTCGCAAGCCGTTTTACAGGTTTTATGAAAGTGTTTGGCATCTTCTTCAAACAAATAATAAGGGGTTAAATCCTGCCCGCCGCCAAACCATTGCTGGATTATTTTAGGCGAACCTGTACTGAGCGGAGTCGAAGTATCATACATTTCAAAATAACGCCAGTTCGCATGAACCGTCGGAACCATTGGATTTTTTGGGTGAATCACCAAACTCAATCCGCAGGCAAAAAAATCAGCTTCGCCAACGTTAAACATCTTTTGCATGGTTTCCGGAAGTTTTCCGTGAACGGCTGAAATGTTTACACCGCCTTTTTCAAAAACAGTACCGTTTTCAATAACACGTGTTCTTCCGCCACCGCCTTCCGGACGTTTCCAAAGGTCTTCACGGAATTTCGTAGTTCCGTCAACAGCCTCTAAACCGGCGCAGATTTGATCTTGTAATTGTTGTATGTAGGCGTAAAATTTATCTTTCATTATTATTGTTTTTTGGCTTTCGCCGAAGCAATTTTAGCATTTATCCCAAAGGAAAAAACCTTGCTTTCTGCCTGAATATATTGATAAACAGCTAAAGCTTTACTTTCGAAATTGTAATTTTCAGCTTTAGAAAATTGTATTAAAATATCTCCAAATTGTTCTAATTGTTCCCAGTCAAAGTGAAGGCGATTTAATAAACTGATTAAATCTTCATTGGAATAATTGACTAAAGTTTCAATGTTTAATGCGAATTCTTTCAGTTGATTTTCAATTTCTGTTTTTGCAGAGTGATCCAAAGGCTGAGGGACATAAACAAGAGTTCGTAACGTTTTGAGAACGTTATCAATTCTGATTTTTTCTTCGTCTCTTAAACCTTTGTTGAGCATGATTTTCTGTTCGTTTTCCTGCAAGGTTTCCAAAACCTTGTAGGTATCTTATTTAATTCTATCTTATTTAATTAGACCTAAAAGGCTTAGATACCTTGCAGGGTGAAACCAGATTACTCAAAAGTATAAGTTTCGTTTAAAAAATCATTCTTTTGATTATGAGAAAAGATAAAATTCTCTAAACCGCCAAATAAATTTATGGTTTCATCCCTTTCTATTTTGGTTTTTTTTATCAGATAAATATGCCTGATAGGATGAAAATTTGAAACTTTTGAAATCTAAATCAAAATGATGTTTCGGATTCAAATGAACATAAACAATTAATTGTTTCAGATAAGTTTCGTCTTTTAGTTTTATTCTCTTAAAATGTTTCTCAAATAAACTTCCAGTTCTGTTAATCTGTTTATTGAATGCTTTTGCATATGAATTAAACAAATTGGAAAACGCTTGTGTAACTTCTTTTTCTTCTGAATTAAGTCGAATCACTAAATGAAAATGATTATTCATTAGGCAATAAGCGAAAATAGATATTTTGTCTTCAGAATATTTAGCTAATTGCTTTAAAAAATAAAGTTTGTTAGTGTCATTTTCAAAAATGCTTGCTCCGTTTATTCCTCGATTATAAATATGATAGTAACAATCTTTCTGCAATGGTTGGAGTTTCATTTTTAAAATACTGTAAGTTTTTACTGTAAATATAAAAACAACTTTTAAACCTACAAGGTTTTGGAAACTTTGCAGGAAGTCAAATGAAAATTATTGCCCGTATTCCTTCACCGCATCAATAAACGCTTTTGCGTGATCTACAGGGATATTTGGTAAAATTCCGTGACCTAAATTTACGATATATTTATCTTTTCCGAATTCGTCAATCATTTCGTGAACCATTTTCTTGATAGTTGGAATTGGAGAAAGTAATCTTGATGGATCGAAGTTTCCTTGTAAAGTAACATTTCCACCAGATAAGTAACGTGCATTTCTGGCAGAACATGTCCAGTCAACTCCTAAGGCAGAAGCTTTACTTTTGCCCATTTCGCCAAGAGCAAACCAGCATCCTTTTCCGAAAACAATTACCGGAGTAACCTCAGCCAATGCTTCAACAATCTGATTGATGTATTTCCATGAAAACTCCTGATAGTCAACCGGAGAAAGCATTCCGCCCCAGGAATCAAAAATCTGAACCGCATTAACACCCGCTTTTACTTTTTCTTTTAAGTATAAAATAGTGGTATCTGTGATTTTTTGTAATAAAGTGTGTGCTGCAACAGGGTTTGAAAAACAGAATCCTTTTGCAGTATCGAAACTTTTAGACCCTTTTCCTTCAACCGCATAACAGAAAATTGTCCACGGTGAACCTGCGAAACCAATAAGCGGAACTTCGTCGTTCAGCATTTCCTTAGTCAGTTTAATAGCATCAAAAACATAACCTAAAGTTTCATTTACATCCGGAACAAAAACCTGATTTACCTGTTCCATGGTACGAATCGGATCCGGTATAATAGGACCTAAATTGTCTTTTAATTCTACGTGGATTCCCATTGCGCGCGGTACAACCAAAATATCTGAGAACAAAATGGCAGCATCGGGAGCAATTCTGCGTATAGGCTGAACTGTGATTTCTGCAGCTAATTCCGGAGTTTCGCAACGTGTAAAAAAATCATATTTATCACGTAGAGCTCTGAATTCCGGCAAATATCTTCCTGCCTGACGCATCATCCATACCGGCGGACGTTGAACTGTTTCTCCTTTTAATGCTTTTAAAAATAGGTCGTTTTTTAACATCTCTTATTTCTTTATCCTGCAAGGTTTCCAAAACCTTGTAGGTGTTATTGTTGATTAATATAGATACCTACAAGGTTTTGGAAACCTTGCAGGAAATCTTGTTCGTTACTTATATTCATTAATTACATCTTCGATCACATCCTCCATTGTAGGCTGATCTGCGATGATGATATTTTTTGTGATTTTTGCTAATGCTTCTGCGGTGGTTTCTCCAATGCAGAAACAGATTTGTTTTTGAATTTTATTGTCTTTCAGATAACTCTTAACTCCGGACGGACTAAAAAATAAAATCGCTTCCGGATTTGCTTTTATTTTCTGCGGCTGCAATGTTGTGTCGTAAACCTGAATTTCATTGAATTTAATTCCGTTTTCTTTTAAAGCTTCGGGCAAAGTATCTCTTCTAAGATTTCCACTGAAAAAAGTATAGCTTTCACTAGAATAAATTAAAGTGATAATTTCTGCCAGATCTGAAGCGTAACCTGTATAGGCAATAACGTTGAATCCGTTATCTGTTAGTAAGGTTTTAGTTTTAAGACCAACGCAATACACGTTTTTCTTTTTCAGTTCTTCCGCTTTTGGATGAGATAAAACGCTATGAACGGCATTCTGACTTGTAAAAATCAGGCTTTCGTTGAGGTCTTTTAATTCGAAAGGTTTGTTTTCGGTTTTGATGAAATCGGCTTCGATTACTTCAATACCATATTTCATCAATTCCTGCTTATGAAGAAGCGATACTATTTTAGTAGATACTATTTGAACTGATTTTTCCATTATTTTTTCAGTGATTCTTTGATTTTCTGCATTAATTCCGTTCCGCCATTATTCAAAATCTCCTGAGCTGAGTTGAAACCTAATTTTTTCCACTCTGAAATAGCAACTGTTTTATCGATTTCCAGTTTTTGTTTTCCGTCAATAGATAACAAAACGCCCTGAAAATGCAGCGTATCTTCGTCTTCATTATAAGTAACCAAAGCTCCAATTGGTGCTGTACATCCGCCTTCAAGCGTTCTCAAAAACTGGCGTTCGATATGTGTGCAGATTTCAGTTTCAATATGATTTAACTGTGAAAGTGCATCAAGCGTATAATTATCATTTTCCATTGCCACAACCAGCATAGCTCCTTGTGCCGGCGCCGGAATCATCCAATCGAGATTGATAACATTTTCTGGTTTTAAATTGATACGTTCCAAACCTGCAGCTGCAAAAACAGCTCCGTCCCAGTCGTTATCCTGAAGTTTCTGCATACGCGTATTTACGTTTCCGCGCAAATCAACAACCGTATGATTTGGATATTTGTTGAACCATTGTGCCTGGCGACGCAGACTTCCGGTTGCAATGGTACTTGGATTGGTAAAATCAGGATTTCCTTTATGAACTAAAATATCCAGAACATTAGCTCTTTCCAAAACTGCGGCCTGAACAATTCCTTTTGGCAAAGCCGTTGGAACATCTTTCATAGAATGTACCGCAATATCAATATCGCCATTGATCATGGCAATGTCTAAAGTTTTAGTAAAGATTCCGGTAATACCGAGTTCGTAGAGTGGTTTGTCGAGAATAATATCTCCCTGAGATTTTACGGCAACAATTGTTGTTTTATAACCTAAATCATTTAATTTTTTTTCGACGGTATGAGCCTGCCAAAGTGCGAGCTCACTATCTCGGGTTCCTATTCTAATAACTTTTTGAGCCATATTTTTTTGGATCCTTAAAAGTAAGGAACATTCTGTTTAACTATTATGAGAGGTTGATTTTATATTTTTCTTCAACTGCTGAAGGAATATTATTCGGTGCAAGCTGTCCTATCTGAAACACTTTTTCAATAAACTCAATACTTTCGTCAATAGAAGTGTTTTCGTCTTTTAAGTGACTGGCAAACTGACTGGTGATTTTTTGAATAATTCGGGAACTGATTAATTCAGCCTGTTCTTCATCAAAATTCAGCATTTTCTTTTTATGAAAAGCCAGTTCTCCCGCAACCATATCGTTTAGTTTCGCCTTAAGTGCATGAATAGTTGGCGCATATTTTCGGCCATTCATCCAGGTATTCAATTCTA
The DNA here is from genome assembly GCF_022802975.1 of Flavobacterium pectinovorum. Lineage (GTDB taxonomy): Bacteria > Bacteroidota > Bacteroidia > Flavobacteriales > Flavobacteriaceae > Flavobacterium > Flavobacterium pectinovorum_B. The sequence goes on along the minus strand of NZ_JAFEVZ010000003.1, from coordinate 438,390 downwards.
ATTTCATATCCTCGATTATCGCTTCGGCAGCGGGAATATGCTGTTTTCTTCTTTCAAGGGTATCGTCTGTCATCTGGGACAGATAATCTAAGTGTATTAAAGTTACGCCCGGTATTTGTTCCACATCAGGATTTACATTTCTTGGAATGGATAAATCCAGAATCAACAAAGGTTTCTTTAAATTCAGTAATGTTTTGTCAATAGTTGGGTTTTTGGCTCCTGTAGCCACCACCAAAACATCAGCTTGCTGTAGTTCTTCCTGCAAGTTAGCGTAATCTTTTACGATTACATTTAGTTTTCCGGCCAGTATTTCAGCTTTGTTTTTGGTTCTGTTGATAAGCGTAATGTGTCCGTTTTTAGTATGTTTTACTAAATTTTCACAGGTATTTCGGCCTATTTTTCCGGTTCCGAACAGTAGAATATTTTTATTTCCAATGTCTTCTACATTTTTAATAATATATTGAACCGATGCAAACGAAACGGATGTTGCACCGGAAGAAATTTCTGTATCTGTTTTAACTTTTTTGCTTGCCTGAATAACTGAGTTGACCAAGCGATCTATATAAGTATTAATTAAACCTTCTGATTTGCTTAAATTAAATGCAATCTTAATCTGGCTGATGATTTCAAAATCACCCAAAATCTGACTGTCTAAACCAGTTCCTACGCGAAACATGTGGTTTACGGCTTCCTGATTTTTGTAGATGTAGGCAACTTCGCGAAATTCCTCAACGGAACCGTTACTGTTATCGCAAAGCAATTTGATTAATTCATAAGGATGATTGGCAAAACCATAAATTTCAGTTCTGTTGCAGGTAGACGTGACAATTAATGATTCTATTCCTTCGGCTTTAGCCTGAGCCAGTAAATCAGATTGTGCTTTAGTATCTAAACTAAATTTCCCTCTAATAGTAGCATCTGCTTTTTTATAACTTAAACCTAAAGCGTAAAAAGTGGTAGTTCTGGACATATTAAAATTTTCCATATTATACTTTCGTTAAAAAGTGCAACAAAATTATTACTAACTAATTTATAAAAACAACGCTAGAGGTACTTTTTATATCGCTATGGAATAAATTGATTCATTTTAGCTGTTCTAAATAGAATGTATAATGATATCAAGGATTCGACAACCTGTTATGTATATTTATTCTAAATAACAGTCTGGCTTTTGTTTTAAATATTGTGCGAAAAAATATCGCTATGAGTTCGGATGAATGTTTCTGTATTACATATTATTCACTATTCATGATGATAGAAAATTTAGATATAAAAACAGCTTCATTAAATAAAACCCTACCTTGTCAGGGCAGGGTTTTTTAGAGGAAATTAATTATTTCTGAACAATAGGAGTTCTTAATGACTCCAAAACTACAACAATATCAGTGTAAAGTTCTGTGTTCGAAGCAACACCATTTGCATTGGCAGCAGCTCCAACATAACCTTCAAATTTTGTGTAATCTGCATTGCTGGATTTTGTTCCCATACGCGGGTTTTTCGCAGGATCATGTGCAGCTACCATATTTAATCCTGAATAGGTGTTTACAGCATTTGTACCTCCGGTATTAAAGGAGAAGAAATCTGTTAAATTGTCTGATAACCTTGCAATACTGGTAGATTGTGTATTACCAGTTTCTGCTAAAAGAGGAGCAAAGTGTGCCTGTAAATTGCCTGAAGCATTCGACTGAATATCTGCAACAATTAATCCAATAGCAGAGTTTACTACTTTACGGAAACTCAAACGTCCTTTTTCAATCATTTGTCCGGAATTATCAGGATCAGAAACCATAGTTGTACCTCCTAATCTTGCATAGATTGTTGGTTTTTCAACTGGTGTGTTATCATCATCATTATTACAGGAAGTTAAAGTTGCCGACGCAACAAGTAATACGCTAAGTGTAATTTTAGAAAAATTTTTCATAATAAAATATTTAAGGGTTAATTAAAAAAACGATTTATTTTTTGAGACAATTTATAGCTAAAGCTATTCTGGTCTACAGGACAAACTTCTTTGCTTGCCAAATTTGCTGGCAAAATGTAGCGTTGTGCATCATATTGTCCTTTACTCATTAATTCGTTAAATACTTTTTTAGAATTAGTGATTTTATTGTTGTGGAAATACACCACTACATTTCTTTTTACAATTATAGAATCAGAAGTTAATCCTTTAATAGATCTCAAATCTGCACAAATCTTTTTGCCAGAAGCAGAATCTATATTTTCTTTAAAATCAATCCTGCTTACCTGTAAATTTGGAGTTTCGTAAATAGCGGGCTTTGCAGTGATGATGTGGAATATTAAAATGCCGAAAAATAACACCACGGTTATCAGTACCGCCCATAGTCCTTTTTTTATTGTTTTGTTAATTTTCATAAAAGTTTTATTTAATTATTGATGTAGTTTTTAAGAATCATTTACGTGCGGTTTTTACAATTGGTTTTGTTAAGCAACAATAAAGCAACAATTTAGAACAGTTATAAATAAAAGCAAGAAATAATTGATGATTCTTTAAGTTATAATTAAATGAATATCAGTAATTTAGTTTTTTTTAAACTAAATTTGAACTCAATAATTGATTGAAGGAAATTAGAATAGAAAAGAAGCGAAAAATTTCGAAGAATAAAGAAATTATAAATTTAGAAGCAAGTAAACGATAAACCCATTAAAAAGATTTAATTTTGAAAACCCAAATTATCGTTTCATCAAAAATGACATTGTAACTTGAATACAGTAAATCAAAAAATGGAGGAAGAAATAAAAATCGAAGATGACTTTACGCTAATCAGGTTTCAAAACGATACTTCGGAACCTTTTTTTGCACAGCGTGAAATAGGCAATGGTCTGATACAGTTTCATTTTGGATTAAAAGGAAACGCCAAATTCTTGTTCAATCAGGGTAATTATGCTTTAGAATTAAAAGAAGAAAAATCGCTTCTTTTGTATAATCCGCAGAAAGAATTACCGCTTAATTTAGAACTCACTCCCAACTCATGGGTGATTTCGGTAATTGTTTCCATCAAAAAATTTCACGCATTATTTTCTGCCGAAGCCGATTATATTACCTTTTTGAGTCCTGATAATAAGGACAAAAAGTATTATAACGAAGGAAATATAAGTCCATCGATGGCAATTGTACTGAGCCAGTTGTTTCATTACAACCTTCATCCATCCATAAAAAACCTTTATTATAAAGGAAAAGGATATGAATTACTGAGTTTGTACTTTAACAGAACCGAAGATCCCAACGCAGAACAATGTCCGTTTTTGATTGATGAGGATAATGTTTTGAAAATCCGAAAAGCCAAAGAAATTATCATCGCTAATATGGCTGAACCTCCGGGTTTGCAGGAACTAGCAGATGAAATTGGTTTGAATTTGAAGAAACTGAAAATGGGTTTCAAACAAATTTATGGCGACACGGTTTACGGTTTTCTTTTTGATTACAAAATGGATTTTGCCCGAAAGTTACTGGATAGCGGTTCTTATAATGTAAACGAAGTGGGACTGAAAATTGGTTACAGCACAGGAAGTCATTTTATTGCGGCGTTCAAGAAAAAGTTTGCTACGACTCCAAAAAAATATTTGATGTCAATTAATGCGAATGTGTAATTGAAAAGATTAGAGAACATTAATATGATAATTGGAAAAACTCATTCGGAAACGATAAAACAATTAAAATCAGCTATTTTAGGCAGCAGATATCGTGTTGCAATTTTGGCAAACAGAGAAATGCTTGGTTTGTACTTTGGAGTTGGAAAATTAATTTCAGAAAAAACGAGTCAAGAAAAATGGGGTGCTAAAGTTCTCGAAATTTTATCGAAGGATTTACAGAATGAATTGCCAGGGTTAAGAGGTTTTTCGGCATCAAATATTAAGAAAATGAAAGCTTTCTATGAAACATGGAAAGATAATTTTACAATTCGTTCGTTAGCGACGAACGAATTAGAAGAAAATCAAGATATTGAAAATAAACTTATTGCAATTAGTTCGTCGCTAACGAACGAAATGGAAATCTATTTTCAAAAAGTTGGATTTACACATCATTTTGAGATTTTATCAAAAACCAAAACAATTGAAGAGCATCTTTTTTATATTCGGAAAACAGCTTTAGAGTTTTGGAGTGTAACAACCTTGAGACACCATTTAAAATCAAATTTATTTAAGCAACAAGGAACGTTGCCTAATAATTTTACCAAAGCAATTACGCAGGATGATTTAAGAGCTAAAGCTTTAATGGCTTTTAAAGACGAATATCTATTGGATTTTATTAATATAGAAGATCCAGAAGAGGAAAATGAAAGATTAATTGAGCATGAAATTGTTCGCAATATTAAGAAGTTTTTACTTTCATTAGGAACTGATTTTGCATTTATTGCTAATCAATACCGCTTCATTTTAGATGATATAGAATATTTTGTGGATCTGCTTTTTTATAATCGAAAAATGCAATGTTTGGTCGCTTTTGATTTAAAAAAAGGAAAATTCATTCCAGAATATTTAGGAAAAATGAATTTTTATCTCTCGGCCTTAGATGAAATGGTAAAATTGCCTCACGAGAATCCTTCGATCGGTATTATTCTTTGCAAAGAGAAAAATAACAAGGTTGTAGAATTTTCATTTCGGGATGTTAATAAAGCGATGGGGGTTTCAACATATAAAACAGCAAATGAATTACCAAATGAATATAAAGGGTTATTGCCGGAAGCCGAAGAGCTAAAAAAACTAATGGATTAAAGCATCAATTTTAAAAATAACACCATAATAAAAAAGTAATAATTATCATATTTCGAAAAAATAGCAAGTGCTACTTTTGATGAAATTTTTAAAAACAAATAAAAAGCTTAAAGCCTAGTGCTTAAAGCCTAAAGCAAAAAATATGAAAGGCGTATTATTAGTAAACTTAGGTTCTCCGGAAAGTCCAACTCCAAAAGATGTAAAACCGTATTTAGACGAATTTTTAATGGATAAATATGTAATCGATGTTCCGTATTTATTAAGAGCATTATTGGTTCGCGGCATTATTTTAAGAAAAAGACCGGAAGAATCTGCACACGCTTACGCGAAAATCTGGTGGGAAGAAGGTTCTCCATTAGTTGTGTTGTCTGAAAGAATGCAGCAAAAAGTACAGCCTTTAGTAAATGTCCCGGTTTGCCTGGCAATGCGTTACGGAAGTATGACGATCGAAAAAGGACTTCAGGAATTGAGTGATAAAGGAGTTACCGATGTAATGCTTTTTCCGTTATATCCGCAATATGCGATGGCTTCTACTTTGACTATTTTGGTTAAAGCCGAAGAAATTCGCAAGAAGAAATTCCCTCACATGAAATTTACAGATGTTCCGGCATTTTACAACAAACCCGATTACATCAAAAACTTAGCAGATTCTATTCAGAAACATTTAGCTGGGTTTGATTACGATCATTTATTGTTTTCGTATCACGGAATCCCGGAGCGCCATATCCGTAAAACTGATGTAACAAAATCGCATTGTAAAATCGACGGTTCTTGTTGTAACACGCCATCTCCGGCGCATGAATTTTGTTACCGTCACCAATGTTATGAAACGACAAAACAAGTCATCAAATTATTAGGGCTTTCGGAAGATAAATATAGTCTGACTTTCCAATCTCGTCTGGCAGGCGATAAATGGTTAGAACCTTATACGGATGTTGAAATTGATAACATGCCGGCAAAAGGAATCAAGAAATTAGCAGTTGTAACACCGGCATTCGTTTCAGATTGTTTAGAAACTCTGGAAGAAATCGCCATGCGTGCCAAAGAAGATTTTGAAGCAAATGGAGGAGAAGAGTTCCTGGCGATTCCGTGTTTGAATGATGATGATGAATGGTGTGAGACGGTTTCGAATTGGATTAACGATTGGGCTAAGTAAAATTTGTTTCAGGTTTAAAGTTTCAAGTTTTTCTCAAAGTTGATTAACCTGAAACCTGAAACCTGAAACCTGAAACAAAATAACAATGGAATATTATAATTACTTAAAATCACTGCATATTATCTTTGTATTAACCTGGTTTGTAGGTTTGTTTAATATAGTGCGTTTGTTTGTATATCAAATAGAAGCAAATGATAAACCATCTCCCGAAAAAGAAATTTTGCAGGCGCAATTCAAAATAATGAGTTACCGCCTTTGGTACATAATCACATGGCCATCAGCAATTTTAGCCAGTATTTTTGCTTTTTGGATGCTGTTTTTCACGGATTTAGGAAATGCGTGGCTCAAAATGCCCTGGATGCACATTAAATTAGGTTTCGTTTTTCTATTGTATCTGTATCATTTAAAATGCCATCAGATTTTTAAACAATTACAAAATAATGAGGTGAAATATTCCAGCAATTATATGCGTTTATGGAATGAAGGCGCCACTATTATACTATTTGCTATTGTTTTTTTAGTAGTTTTAAAAAGTGCCTTCAACTGGATCTTCGGCGTAGTCGGAATCATTTTATTCTCTGTTTTACTTATGTTAGGCTTTAAATTTTATAAACGAATTAGAGAAAAAAAATAGTTTTTTTAGTTTCAGGTTTCAGGTTTCAAGTTGACAAATGCAACGTAACCTGAAACGTGAAACCTGAAACAAATAAAACAAAAATAATGCTGAACAACTTCAAAATGTCAATGCTGTCCCTTCGTATCAGGATTTTCCTGTCGATGATTGTATTGATTGTAGTGGCATCTTTTTTATTGGCTTCGATTTCGATTATTCAGTTTAAAAATGAAGCCAAAGAATACCATCAGGAACGTTTAGAACGAAAAGAAAATGCAGTAAAGGAACACATTAATTACGTTTTAGCAACGACAACTTATCCGTTAAAAACCCAGAACTTAGATTTAATCTTCAAAGATAAAATCCATGAATTAGCCCAAATTCATAAGATCGAAATCAATATTTACAGCCTTGATGGCAAACTGCTTAAATCATCAAAGGAATCTTTTGCCGTAGATAAAGCACCGCCGCCAATTCCTGAATATATTCTGAAATTGGTTCGTTCTTCCATCGAAAAACGTTTTGTAGATATTAAAAATATTGACGGAGTTAAAAATCGCTCTTCATACAGTTTAATAAAAGACGAAAAATTCAAACCACTCGGAATTTTAAATCTTCCGTATTTAGAAGACGATGGTTATTATGATAACGAATTGAATACTTTTCTGATTCGTTTAAGTCAGGTTTATTCTTTTATGTTGCTTGTGGCGTTTGCTTTGGCATATTTCCTTTCGACTTATATTACAAAATCACTTAAAACTATTTCAGATAGATTAGAAGAAACGAATCTGGATCAGAAAAACGAAAAAATTGTTTTGGAAGCCAACAGTAAGGAAGTTAATTTCCTTATAAAAGCGTATAACGGAATGGTGGATAAACTGGAAACGAGTGCCATAAAACTGGCACAAAGCGAGCGTGAAGAAGCGTGGCGCGAAATGGCAAAACAAGTCGCACATGAAATCAAAAATCCGCTTACACCAATGCGTTTGACGGTACAGAGTTTTCAACGAAAGTTTGACCCTTCTGCGCCAGATGTAAAACAGAAAATGAACGATTACTCTGAAACCTTAATTCAGCAAATTGATACCATGACTGCGGTAGCTTCGGCGTTTTCGAACTTTGCCTCGATGCCGGCACAGCAAAATGAAACCTTAAATGTTGTTGAGGTTGTAGAATTAGCACTGGATATTTTCAATGAAGATTATATTGTTTTCGAAAGTGACGAAGAAGAAATTATTTCTAAAATGGATCGTACGCAATTGATTCGTGTGATTACCAATCTGGTAAAAAATGCAACGCAGGCGATTCCGGAAAGTCAGTTTCAAAAATCGATTGTGGTTACTGTAAAAAGACGAAATAATAATGTTGAAATTGCGGTAAAAGACAACGGAATCGGAATCCAAAAACAGGATAGCGGTCGAATTTTCGAACCTAAATTCACTACTAAAACCAGCGGAATGGGGCTTGGTCTCGGAATTATAAAAAACATCATCGAAAATTACAAAGGAACAATTACCTTTGAGTCAACTTACGGAAAAGGAACCACATTCAGAGTTTCTTTACCTATCACCAACTCATAAAAAACAGCGTCATGAACTACGAAAATCTTTTAATCTCGATTGAAGAAAAAATCGCAACCGTAACTATTAACAGACCTGCAAAACTAAATGCTTTAAACAAAGCGACTATCAGCGATTTGAGTAAAGCAGTAAAATTATTGGGTAAAAATGATGACGTTCGTGTAATTGTAATCACAGGAAGCGGTGAAAAAGCTTTTGTAGCCGGAGCTGATATTTCTGAGTTTGCCAATTTTACGATTGTCGAAGGAGCACAATTGGCTGCTGAAGGACAAGAATCATTATTTGATTATATCGAAAATTTAAAGAAGCCCGTAATCGCTGCCGTAAATGGTTTTGCATTGGGCGGCGGATTAGAACTGGCAATGGCTTGTCATTTTAGAGTGGCTTCAGATAATGCCAAAATGGGTTTGCCGGAAGTTTCTTTAGGATTGATTCCGGGTTACGGAGGAACACAGCGCTTGCCACAATTAATAGGGAAGGGTCGTGCCATGGAAATGATTACGACAGCAGGTATGATTTCAGCCGAAGAAGCGAAACAATATGGGTTGGTAAATCATGTGGTGTCTCAGGCTGAACTTTTATCTTTTACAACAGTAATTGCTCAAAAGATTATTAAAAATGCACCTTATGCCATTGGTAAAGCGATAAAAGCCATCAATACCAATTATAAAGATGGAAAAGATGGTTTTGAAACCGAAATAAAATCATTCGGAAAATGTTTTGGAACTTTGGATTTTAAAGAAGGTACAACAGCTTTTTTAGAAAAACGTAAAGCGGAGTTTACAGGGAAATAATTTTCTTAACCGCAAAGTTCGCTAGGAACTACGCAATCCCGATAGCTATCCGGAGCCAAGTTTTTTAAATTCTTTGTGTTCTTTGCGTAAATCTTTGCGACCTTTGAGGTTAAATAATAATAATACAGAGATTCGTAAGATAAAAACTCAGAACCTTAGCACCTTAAAAAAAATGTACGAACCAATATTTGCCCTTTTTTGTGAACGAGTTAAAGAAAGCATTCAAAGCGGCACTTTCGCAAAATTAACTTTGGCTAAAACCATGGGCGATACCGAGATCAAAAACATTTATTTCAGATTAGTTCTGAATGAAGATGATACATTTTCGATTTCATTAACAACTCGTTACAAAACAGAAGAAATTGAGAGCATTCATACTTTAGATGAAGCGTTGTTGGTTTTAGGTTCTTATATCAAGAAACCATTTCTAACCGCACTTTTGTTTACTACAGATAACGACGTTACTTTCAAAGTAAATAAAAAGAACGCCGGAAGTATTATCGAACAGCCGCCGACATTTAAAAATGCTTCGCCGGTAATGCTGGAGATGATTGAGAAAGGGATGGTTTAAAGATTAGTTTTTTATTTGATACCCGATTTGTCAGACTGAGCGAAGTCGAAGTCCCGATTTCTGAGTAACTTTGACGGACTTCGACTTCGCTCAGTCTGACAAAAGAATAAAATCTTAGCGCATCTCTGCGTAGCTTCTTCGTGAATCTCCGTGAAATATCCTTCTAAACCAGTTTTACAAATAAGTTAGAAGCAATTTTATTCGAAATAGATAATTCTCTGTTATCAATCTTTATTTTTAAAGATAAATCGAAAGATTCCTTAGATAAAAACTCGATTTTAGAACCTAAAGCAATTCCTTGTTTATCAAGATATTTTAAGAATTCTGATGAAGTGTCTTTTACGCCTACACAGACACCAGTTTGGTTTTCGCTTAATTCTGAAAGTAAGTACTTTTCAATTTTGATTATTCGTCCATTCGCATCCGGAATCGGGTCTCCGTGCGGGTCTTCTGTTGGGTTTCCAAGAAAATCATCCAAACGGTTAATCAATTGTTCAGATTTGATGTGTTCCAGCTGCTCTGCAATATCGTGAACTTCATCCCAGCTGAAATTTAGTTTTTCTACTAAAAAAACTTCCCACAAACGATGTTTTCTAACAATCATTTTGGCTGCCAGTTTTCCATTTTCGGTTAATGAAACCCCTTGATACTTTTTATAATTCACCAAATCTTTCTCAGATAGCTTTTTAAGCATATCCGTAACCGATGAGGCTTTTGTTTCCATCATTTCAGCAATAGCGTTTGTACTGACTTCAGTTTCAAGGGAAGCAGTCAGGTGATATATCGCTTTTAGGTAGTTTTCTTCTGAAAAAGTCATTCTTTTTGAGGTTCTAAGGTTCTAAGGGACTGAGGTTCTAAGGTTTTGTTTTAAAGTTTTAAAAAACCTTTGGACCTCAGTACCTCAGTACCTTTATTTAACAATCAGCAAAGGTATTGAAATTTTATGTCTCAATTTGTCTACGGTTGTACCAAATAAAATATCTTTTAGCCCAGTATGGCCGTGGGTTCCCATAACCAGAATATCAAAATTGCCTTCGTTGATGATTTTCGGAATTACTGAGTTTGGTTTTCCAAAACCTAATTCAGTTTCGATTTTGAATCCTTTATCAGAAAGCATTTTTTTGTACTCTAGTAATAATTTTTCGTCAATTGTAGTTTCATGATCGTGTACATGAACGCCATACATCAAAGCACCAACCGTTTCTACAATATGTATAAGTGTGTATTGGGCATTCATTCCGCCTAATTCAAAAGCTTTATTCAATGCAGCTTCATCAGCATTGGAGAAATCTACAGAAATGGCAATATTTTGTAATGAATGGCTTTCTTTTGGTGTAAACTTCAATTTTAGATTGTGTGGTGAATGGTTTATTGTTTTTGATTTGGCTTTAGCAATAAAAGGTTTAAAAACGATAAATAGCAATAAGCCCAGAAATGCAAAAGCAAGCGGAACTACAGTAAGCCAAAGGAGAGTTGGGTTATTTGAACTTTCAAGCCACGAAGAGATTTCGTCGTAAACCAATTTTGCGTTCAATGAAACAATAATAGTAGCAATGAGCCATGAAACAACCTGAGTGGTTTTAGAGATATGAAACCCATTCATTTTGGATTTATCACTCACAAAGTGAATCAGCGGAATAATGGCGAAACCTAACTGTAAGCTTAAGATAACCTGACTAAGGATAAGCAGTTTTCCTGTAACGTCTTCTCCGTAAATATAAATTACGACTAAGGCAGGAACAATTGCAATCAAACGAGTGATAATTCGGCGTACCCAAGGCTGAATACGCAGGTGCAGATAACCTTCCATTACAATTTGTCCGGCAAGCGTTCCGGTAACGGTTGAACTTTGACCTGCCGCGATAAGTGCTACAGCAAAAAGTATCGGAGCCCATTTGGTTCCTAATAAAGGTTCTAAAAACTGATGAGCATCCTGAATTTCGGCTACCTCAAACATTCCGTTTTTGTGAAAAGTGGCTGCAGCAAGAATTAAGATGGCAGCATTTACAAAAAAAGCAAGATTTAAAGCAATTGTCGAATCGATGAGGTTGTATTTTAAAGCTTGTTTGATTCCTGCAGGCGTTCTGTCAAATTTTCTGGTTTGTACCAAAGAAGAATGCAGGTAAAGATTATGAGGCATTACCGTTGCACCAATAATTCCGATGGCGATGTATAAAGCGGCTGAATTTGGAATAGAAGGAACAAGTCCGCCGATGATTTTATGAATTTCAGGTTCGGCAAAGATCATTTCAAAAATGAATGAAAAACCAATAATAGCGACTAATACAATTATAAAAGCTTCCATTTTACGAATTCCTTTGTTGATGAGGAATAAAAGAAGAAATGTATCCAAAACAGTAATCAAAACACCTTCAAAAAGCGGAATTCCAAATAGAAGATTCAACCCAATCGCCATTCCGAGAACTTCTGCCAGATCACAGGCCGCAATAGCGATCTCAGCCAGAAAATAGAGAATATAGTTGATGTATTTGGAATACGTTTCTCTCGAAGCTTGTGCAAGATCGCGCTGTGTAACAATTCCAAGTCGTGCACTTAAACTTTGTAAAAGCAATGCCATTAAGTTGCTCATTAACAAAACCCATACTAAAGTGTATCCAAACTGGCTTCCTCCTGCAATATCTGTTGCCCAGTTGCCGGGATCCATATAGCCAACACTTACCAAATAGGCGGGACCTAAAAAGGCTAATATTTTTCGGAATCCGGTTTTTTTATGTTCTGTAGCAACCGATTGGTTTACTTCTTCTAAAGATTTAGTCATTTTAAAGTATTGTTTTAACAAATATATAGAAAATTATATTTGCAGAACAATATTTTTAGACTAGCCTAAATATTAAATGTTAGAATTTAAACAATTTGGACATAATCCTGATAATGTAAAATTTATATTATTTACTTTATAATTATGAGGCATAATATAACTTGGTTTTACATTTTCTAGACAGGTTATTTCAAGGCATTTTTCACAACTGAAATGGGCGTGGTTGTGAATATGAACCCGCTGTGCATGATGATGACATTTTGCATATTTTACTGTTCCGTCAAGATCAACAATTTTATGAACGATATCATCATTAACGAGGCGGTCTAAGATCCTGTAAACGGTAACACGGTCACAGACATCTTCAATTTGTTTGTAAATTTCTGTATGAGACAGTGCAATTTTTGATTTGCCAAAAATCTCTAAAACGGCTGTCTTTGCTGTAGTATTTCTTGCTGTTTTCATTTTTTTCGTAATAAAAATAATATCGCAACAATGTTGCAATTAGTTTTTTATGTGTATATTTGCAACATAATTGCATTAAAGCAAATGTACATGAAATGAAGAAAATTACAACATCTTTTTACGATATTTTAGGAGTATCAACTGCAGCTATTTGTTTGGTGCATTGTTTGATTTTTCCACTTTTAACGATTCTTCCTTTAGGACTAAATCATAATCCGGTAATTGATTTGCTGTTTGCTTCAATTGGCGTTTTTGCTATTTTCAAAATTATAAAAAAAACATCTCTTTTCGTATCCTCAATTCTGGTTGTTTCAATGAGTCTGATCTGGATCAGTATTTTGGGTGAAATACTATTTGAAATTCATATCGATTTAATTTATTTCGGTGGAATCGGAATGATTATCGGACATTTATTGAATTACAGATTACACAAAAAACAACATCATTAAAAATTGGCAGTATGAAGCAAAAGAATTTTGAAGTGATTATTATTGGAGGCAGTTACAGCGGATTGTCTGCCGCAATGAGTTTAGGGCGTTCTTTGCGTCAGGTTTTGGTTATTGACAGCGGTTTGCCTTGTAACAGACAAACACCACATTCTCATAATTTTATTACGCATGACGGAGAAACACCGACTGCTATTTCGGCGAAAGCCAAATTACAAGTCGACTTTTACAAGACAGTTCAGTTTTACAACGGGCTAGCCATTGATGCTGTTAAAACACAAAATGGTTTCGAAATTAAAACAGAATCCGGAGCACTTTTTACTTCTAAAAAGTTATTATTCGCCACCGGAGTTAAAGATTTACTTCCGGATATAAAAGGTTTTGCAGCATGTTGGGGAATATCGGTTTTACATTGTCCGTACTGTCACGGCTATGAAGTTAAAAACGAAAAGACGGCTATTGTTGCCAATGGAGAAATGGGTTTTGAATATGTAAAATTGATTTCGAACTGGACAAAAGATCTTCGGTTGTGTACCAATGGGAAATCAGAATTAACTTCGGAACAAACACAAATTCTTAAAAATCATGGCATTTTGATTTTGGAAGGAGAATTGGATTCTTTCGAACATAATGCCGGATATATTTCGAATATTGTTTTTAAAAAAGGAGAAAAGATGGATGTAAAAGCCGTTTATGCAAGACCACCATTAGAGCAGCATTGTCCGTTACCAAAAGTTTTAGGCTGTGAACTCAGTGAACAAGGATTGGTAAAAGTCGATTTTATGCAGAAGACAACTGTTTTTGGTATTTATGCAAGTGGAGACGCTACGACTCAAATGCGTTCTGTGGCTTTGGCGGTTTCATCCGGATCTTTTGCGGGAGCAGCAATCAACAAAGAACTTATTGACGAGAATTTTAAATAAGCAGGTGAAAATTGCTCGCAAAGACGCCAGGTTATATAAAATTAGGTGCAAAAAAGCTTTGCGCCTTCGCGTCTTTGCGAGATTAAACAATAATGCTTTAGACCTTAAAAATTGAAAATGTAACATATTGAATTTAATCCGTTTGATTTTTTTTGTTTTAGAATAATTGTTTATCAAATTTAATTTTTAGTTTTGTCTAAATTTAATTTTATAAGGATGAAATATTTATTTTCAACAATATTAATAATTTTAACTACAAGTCTATACTCGCAAAGTATTTCCGGAAAAGTACAGGCATTAATTCCTGTCGGACAGGAAACAAATATTAGTTTATTAAATACAAACTTTAAAACACAAACAGATTCGTTAGGATTTTATAAACTCGAAAATATTCCAAAAGGAACTTATAGAATACATGTGACCATGGAGGGATTCGAACCTCAAACCCAAAAAATATTCCTTTTAGAAAATCAGGATTTGAATCTTGATTTTGAATTAAAGGAAGACAAAAACGAACTGAATGAAGTAGTAGTTTCAGGGACTTTAAAACCTGTAAAACGTTTGGAAAGTACTGTTCCGGTTGAGGTTTATTCGCCGGTTTTCTTTAAGAAAAATCCAACGCCTAGTATTTATGATGCGCTTCAAAACATCAATGGTGTACGCCCTCAGCTCAATTGCGGCGTTTGTAACACAGGAGATATTCACATCAATGGTTTAGAAGGTCCGTACACCTTGGTTCTAATTGACGGAATGCCCATTGTGAGTAGTCTTTCGACAGTTTACGGATTATCAGGAATTCCGAATTCACTGGTAGAACGAATTGAAATCGTAAAAGGCCCGGCATCTTCTTTGTATGGAAGTGAGGCAGTTGGCGGATTAATCAACATTATTACTAAAAATCCAACGAATGCTCCGGTCTTTTCAGCAGATTATTTTACAACTTCTTATTTTGAAAGTAATCTCGATTTAGGAATGAAGCTTAATGCCGGAAAAAAAGCGACTTCAATTTTAGGTGTGAATTACTTCAATTACGATCAGGTCATCGATAAAGACCACGATAATTTTACTGATGTTACACTTTCTGAACGAATTTCGGTTTTTAATAAATGGAGCTTTAAGCGTAATCATAATCGCCTTTTTACCCTTGCAGCACGCGGAATGTATGAAGATCGCTGGGGCGGAGATGTGCGCTGGGAGAAGAAATACCGAGGTGGCGACGAAATCTATGGAGAAAGTATTTATACCAAGCGAGGCGAATTAATAGGAAGTTATCAATTGCCGTTTGAAGAAAAACTAATGCTTTCGTTCTCCGGAAACATACATTATCAGGACAGCCGTTACGGAACGACATCGTATATCGCCAATCAGAAAATTGGATTTTTGCAACTCACCTGGGATAAAAAAATGGGACGTAATGATTTCCTTGCCGGAATTGCAAGCCGATACACTTATTACGATGATAATACACCGGCAACCAAAGAAGCCGAAAGTACCTGGTTACCCGGAATTTTTGTTCAGGATGAAATTGCAATTTCTCCAAAAAGCCATGTTTTGCTGGGAGCTCGTTACGATTATAACTCGATTCACGGTTCAATTTTTACCCCTAGATTCGCTTACCGTTTCAAGGCAAATGAAAACACGATCTTTAGATTAAATGCCGGGACAGGATTTCGTGTTGTGAACTTATTTACTGAAGATCATGCTGCACTTACAGGTTCCAGGGATGTTGTGATCCGGAATGATTTGAAACCGGAGCAATCTGTAAATGTCAATTTGAATTACATTCAGAAAATTAATTTCGGAAATGGAACTTTTATGGGAATTGAAACCACTGCTTTTTACACTCGTTTTAGTAATAAAATCATTTCAGACTACGAAAGTGACCCAAACAAAATCATTTACAATAATATTGATGGATACGCCATAAGTCAGGGAATCAGTACTAATGTGGATCTTAATTTTCCGTCAGGATTAAAATTTATTGTGGGGGCAACGGTTTTAGACAATAAAAATGTCGAAAACGGAATTTCACAGCGGCCTTATTTAACTGAGAATTTCACCGGAACCTGGAGTGTTTCATATAAAATCCAGCCTTGGAATTTGTCAATAGATTATACCGGAAATGTTTATAGTCCGATGGATTTGCCTTTGCTAAGTGAATACGATCCCAGAAGTCCAAAATCACCCTGGTACAGCATTCAGAATATTCAATTTACCTATTCAGGATGGAAGAATTTTGAAGTTTACGGAGGCATCAAGAATCTTTTAAATTTCAGACCAAAACAGAATAATCCGTTTTTGATTTCGAGAGCAAATGATCCATTTGATAAAAATGTGCAATATGACTCAGCCGGAAAAGTATTGGTAACTCCCGATAATCCGTATGGTTTGACTTTTGATACCACTTATGTTTACGGACAAAACCAGACTATTCGCGGTTTTTTTGGATTGCGATATACTTTCAGATAAATGCAGATGTCTGGAAAACATTTGTCAGGCTGAGTGGAGTCGAAGCCCTTTCCAATTTACTAGCCTTCGACTTCGTTCAGGTTGACATCGGATTTAAAAAAAACTAACAAATGAAAAAGCTAGTTATAATTCTCTTTTTTTTAGGAATCACCTCCGCAGGATTCGGTCAGCTTCAAAACAGATCATTTGAAGCAATTGATAGTCTACAGCAGATTCAAAAACGAAAGGTCATCGTTTTTATTCATACAGATTGGTGTCAGTTTTGCCAACGGATGAAAAGTACGACTTTTAAAAATCAGGAAATAATTCAAAAATTGAATTCCGGTTTTTATTTTGTTGATTTTAATGCAGAAGAAAAAAGCGATATAAAGTTTAATAATCACATATTTAAATATCAGCCAACAGGCAATAACGTTGGAATTCATGAACTGGCATTGCAATTAGGGACCACGAATAATCAGATAGTTTATCCGGTTTTATGTGTTTTGAATGAGAAAAACGAAATTATCTTACAATATCCGAATTATTTATATCCGAAGGATTTTAAGCATTTTTTAGAAAATCTGGAAAAATGAATCTGTCTGTTAAAACAAAATCCTCTAAGAATCAATCGAACTATAACAAAACTTTATACTTCAAATTAAGTAGTTGCGGGGAAACTTTGTAACTTTGCAATTCAAAAGTAAAATTTAAAAAATAAAAATATGTATCCACAAGAAATGGTAAAACCAATGGAGGCTGAATTAACAGCTGCTGGTTTTCAAGATTTACATAGTGCAGAAGCTGTAGATAATGCTATCAACGCTGAAGGTACCACATTAGTAGTTGTAAATTCTGTTTGCGGTTGTGCTGCTAGAAATGCACGTCCGGGAGCAAAAATGAGTTTGCAGGGAGCAAAAAAACCGGATCATTTAATCACTGTTTTTGCAGGTGTTGACAAAGAAGCGGTTGATGCTGCAAGACAGCACATGTTTCCTTTTCCTCCATCTTCGCCATCTATGGCTTTGTTCAAAAATGGAGAATTGGTTCACATGTTAGAGCGTCACCATATCGAAGGGCGTCCTGCTGAAATGATTGCTGAGAATTTACAGGATGCTTTTAATGAGTTTTGTTAATTCTTAAGCTTCTAAGTTGCTGAGACACTAAGTCTCTAAGGTTTTAGGGACAGAGCTTCAAAGTAACAAAGCGACAAAGATTTTGAAAAGCACCTTCGGGTGCTTTTTTTATGGATAAAAGTAAAAAAACTTAGAACCTTAGAAGCTTTGCCACTTAGAACCTTTTTTCCTAACTTTGCACCTTTCAAAAAATAATTTCTAAACTTAAACTGTTTATAGCATGCAACTGTATAACACCTTAAGCGCAGAAGAAAGAGCCATCATGATCGATGATGCCGGTAAACAACGACTCACGTTGTCTTTCTATGCGTATGCCAAAATTCAAGATCCCAAAAAATTTCGTGACGATTTATTTATAGCCTGGAATACCCTCGATGCCTTAGGCCGTATTTACGTTGCCACTGAAGGAATAAATGCTCAAATGAGTATTCCCGAAGAAAATCTGGAAGCTTTTAGAGCAACTTTGGAAGTTTATGATTTCATGAAAGGTATTCGTTTGAATGAAGCGGTAGAGCATGATGATCATTCGTTTTTAAAACTGACAATTAAAGTCCGCGATAAAATTGTAGCCGACGGCTTAAATGATGATACTTTTGATGTAACCAATATTGGTGTACACTTAAAAGCCAGGGAATTTAACGAAATCCTGGATGATCCAAATACGATTGTAGTCGATTTTAGAAATCATTACGAAAGCGAAGTAGGACATTTTAAAAATGCTATTACTCCAGATGTTGAGACTTTTAGAGAAAGTTTACCAATTATCAACGAACAGCTTCAGAATCATAAAGAAGATAAAAATCTGGTAATGTATTGTACCGGAGGAATTCGATGCGAAAAAGCCAGTGCTTACTTTAAACATCAGGGATTTAAAAATGTTTTTCAGTTAGAAGGCGGAATAATCAATTATGCTAAACAACTTAAAGAAGAAGGTTTAGAAAGCAAATTCATCGGGAAAAATTTCGTATTCGATAATCGTCTTGGCGAAAGAATTACAGAAGATATCATTTCGCAATGTCACCAATGTGGAAAACCTTGCGATAACCACACCAATTGTGAGAATGATGGCTGTCATTTGTTATTTATTCAATGTGATGATTGTAAAGCAGCAATGGAAAACTGTTGTTCTGCAGAATGTCTGGATATTATTCACATGCCTTTGGTTGATCAGGTAAGGATGAGAGCCGGAAAAGAAGTTGGAAACAAAGTTTTCAGAAAAGGGAAATCAGAAAATTTAAAATTTAAACATTCTGGAGATTTACCCAATGTTGCATTAGGAGCTGCAGATAAACCAGCTGATATTCGCCAGAAAGTAAAAGTAAAAAAAGTACTTCTTGGAAAAGCCGAACATTATTATGTAAAAGCACAGGTTGGGCAATTTACGGTTGAAAATAACGAATTAAACAGTGGTGATAAAATACTTATTTCTGGTCCTACAACTGGAGATCAGGAATTGGTTTTAGATAAAATCATTGTCAACGGTATTGAAACTGAAATTGCTGTGATTGGTGATAAAGTTACTTTTGAAGTTCCGTTCAGAATCAGATTGTCTGATAAAATATACAAGATTTTAGGGTAATATTCTATTCTAAAAACTAATTTCAAAAAACCTATTTTGTGTAAAACAGAATAGGTTTTTTTATTTAACAAGTCTTTAGTTTTAATCCATAAAATGCAAACTAAAAAAAATACTATCTTTACCGATCAAACGTTTATGAACTTAAGTTGCACTTTTGCAACACTACATATATAATTATGGCATGTACAAGTTGTTCAACCTCAGATGGCGGCGCACCAAAAGGTTGTAAAAATAATGGGACTTGCGGCACCGACAGCTGCAATAAATTGACGGTTTTTGACTGGCTTTCGAACATGAGTCCGTCTAATGGAGAGGCGATTTTTGATTGTGTTGAGGTTCGTTTTAAAAACGGACGCAAGGAATTTTTTAGAAATTCAGAGAAATTAACTTTAAGTATTGGTGATATTGTAGCAACTGTTGCATCACCAGGACATGATATCGGAATTGTTACTTTGACAGGTGAATTGGTAAAAATTCAAATGAAGAAAAAAGGAGTAAATCCTGATAGTAACGAAGTCCCAAAAATTTATAGAAAAGCCTCTCAAAAAGACATAGATATCTGGTCTGTAGCGCGTGAGCGTGAAGAACCAATGAAAGTTCGTGCACGAGAACTGGCGATTCAGCATAAGCTGGAAATGAAAATTTCGGATATCGAATTTCAGGGTGACGGATCAAAAGCAACGTTTTACTACACAGCAAACGATCGTGTCGATTTTAGAATGCTGATTAAGGATTTTGCTAAAGAATTCAGTACAAGAGTCGAAATGAAACAAGTGGGTTTCCGCCAGGAAGCGGCTCGTTTGGGCGGAATAGGTTCTTGTGGCCGAGAACTTTGCTGTTCGACCTGGTTAACCGATTTTAGAAGTGTAAATACTTCAGCAGCGCGTTACCAGCAACTTTCGTTGAATCCGCAAAAATTAGCCGGGCAATGCGGAAAATTAAAATGTTGTCTGAACTACGAGTTAGATACGTACATGGATGCCTTGAAAGACTTCCCGGATTACGATACTAAATTAGTGACCGAAAAAGGAGATGCAATCTGTCAAAAACAGGATATTTTTAAAGGATTAATGTGGTTTGCTTACACGAATAATTTTGCAAACTGGCACGTTTTGAAAATCGATCAGGTAAAAGAAATTATTGCAGAGAATAAACAGAAAAACAAAGTTTCTTCACTGGAAGATTTCGCTATCGAAGTAATTGCAGAACCTGAAAAAGACTTCAATAATGCAATGGGGCAGGAAAGTTTAACACGTTTTGATCAGCCTAAAAAGAAGAAAAAACCAAACAGAAAACGCAAAAATGCTGAAACTGCAGGTGCTGTGACTCAAGTAAAGCCGCAGCAGGATAAAAACCACAATAATAATCCAAAGCCATCAGGTAATAATAAACCTTCCGGAGGAAATCCAAATCAGCAGAACAAACAAGCTAATCCGAACAATCAAAATAACCAGAACAAACCAAATAATAATAAAAAACCAAATCATTCGAATAAGCCCAAATCGAATGATACTAAACCAGCTGAACCAAGAAAACCTATAATTATTACTAAAAATGAGAATAAAAAATAGCGGAATTCTTCTTTTGGCAGCTATACTCCTTTTTTCATGTGATAAAAAAAGAGTATTTGATGAGTACAAATCTGTTGGAAGTGCCTGGCACAAAGACAGTATTGTAACCTTCGATTTGCCAGTTTTAGACTCCACAAAACGATACAATTTATTTGTAAATTTGAGGGATAACAATAATTATCCGTTCAATAATTTATTTTTAATTGTAGCTATAGAAATGCCAAACGGATTTACAAAGGTGGATACACTTGAATATCAAATGGCAAATCCGGACGGGACGCTTTTAGGTAATGGCTTTTCGGATATTAAAGAAAGTAAACTGTACTTGAAAGAAAATGTGAAGTTTAGAGGTAAATACAAAGTTCACATCAAGCAAGCTGTAAGGCAATCAGGAAAAATTCCCGGAGTTCAGGAGTTAGAAGGTATCACAGACGTAGGTTTTAGAATAGAACAAAAAGATTAGAAATAGTTATGGCTGCTAAGAAAAACAATCAAACAAATACAGTAAAAGATATTAAATACTATCAAAAAAAATTCTGGAGAGTTTTTGCTTATGGAATGTTAGGTATTTTGGCCTTCTTTTTATTTGCTTCCTGGGGGCTTTTTGGTTCAATGCCTTCTTTTGAAGACTTAGAAAATCCGGATTCTAATTTAGCTACCGAAATTATTTCTTCTGATGGCGTAGTGATTGGTAAATATTTTAAAACAAACAGATCACAGCTTAAATATTCTGATTTGCCAAAAAACCTGGTTGAAGCTCTGGTTGCTACCGAAGATGCACGTTTTTATGAACATTCAGGAATTGACGGACGAGGAACTTTAAGAGCTGTTTTTACATTAGGAACAAATGGTGGAGCCAGTACTTTAACACAGCAATTAGCAAAACAATTATTTCACGGTGAAGGGTCTAAATTTTTGCCTTTCAGAATTGTGCAAAAAATAAAAGAATGGATTATCGCGATTCGTCTGGAAAGACAATATACCAAAAATGAAATTCTGGCGATGTACTGCAACGTTTATGATTTTGGAAATTATTCTGTTGGAGTAAGTTCTGCGGCACAAACTTATTTTTCTAAAGAACCGAAAGACTTAACGGTTGATGAATCGGCTATTTTAGTCGGAATGTTCAAAAACTCAGGATTGTATAATCCGGTTCGGAATCCGCAGGGAGTAAAAAATCGTCGTAATGTGGTGCTTTCTCAAATGGCAAAAGCCAAAATGATTACAGAATCTCAAAAAGAAAAATTTCAGGCGCTGCCAATTACTTTAAAATTCAAATTAGAGAGCCATCGTGAAGGAACAGCAACTTATTTCAGAGAATATCTTCGCGATTACATGAAAAAATGGGTAGCTGAAAATAAAAAACCTGATGGATCTGATTATGATATTTACAAAGACGGTTTGAAAATATACACAACGATCGATTCAAGAATGCAGGCTTATGCTGAAGAAGCGGTTTCAGAACACATGAAAAACCTGCAACAGCAATTTTTTATTGAAATGAAAACCAATAAAAATGCTCCTTTCGTAAATATTACGCAGGCTGAAACAGACAGAATCATGATGCAGGCTATGAAGAATTCTGTTCGTTGGGCTCAGATGAAAGAAATGGACAAAAGCGAAGATGATATTATTGCTTCCTTCAAAGTAAAAACACAAATGCGAATATTTACCTGGAAAGGAGAGCGTGATACTACGATGACACCAATGGATTCAATTCGCTATTACAAACACTTTTTACAATCCGGTTTAATGGCGATGGAGCCTCAAACAGGGGCAATTAAAGCCTGGGTTGGCGGAATCAATTATAAGTACTTTCAATACGATCACGTAGGACAGGGAGCAAGACAGGTTGGTTCTACTTTTAAGCCTTTTGTTTATGCAACCGCTATTGAACAATTGAATATGTCTCCTTGTGATTCAATCCTTGACGGACCTTTTATGATTCGCAAAGGACGTCACCATGTAACTGAAGACTGGGAACCAAGAAACTCAAACAACAGTTACCGCGGAATGGTAACTTTAAAACAAGGTCTTGCAAATTCTATTAATACCGTTTCAGCAAAATTAATTGACAGAACAGGTCCTGAAGCAGTTGTAGAACTGACAAAAAAATTAGGTGTTAAAACAGAAATCCCGGTACAGCCTTCAATAGCATTAGGAGCTGTTGATATTACCGTTGAAGATATGGTGGCGGCATACAGTACATTTGCTAATCAGGGTGTATATGTAAAGCCACAGTTTTTAAGTAAAATTGAAAACAAAAGCGGAGAGGTTATTTACGAACCAATTCCGGAATCGCATGATGTTTTAAATAAAGATATTGCTTTTGCGGTAATCAAATTGCTTCAGGGAGTTACAGAAACCGGTTCGGGTGCACGTTTGCGTACACAGGGCGGAGGTAGCGGAGACAACCGTTGGACAGGTTATCCGTATATGTTTACAAATCCTATTGCAGGAAAAACCGGAACAACTCAAAATCAATCGGATGGTTGGTTTATGGGAATGGTGCCTAACTTAGTAACAGGAGTTTGGGTAGGTTGCGAAGACCGTTCAGCACGTTTCAAGAGCCTTACTTACGGTCAGGGAGCAACAGCTGCTTTACCGGTTTGGGGTTATTTTATGAAAAAATGTTATGCCGATCCAACTTTACAGGTTTCAAAATCAGATTTTGAACGTCCGGCAAATCTTTCTATAAAAGTAGATTGCTATACCAGACCTGCGGCTGTTGTAAAAGATACTACTCAGACAGAACAAAATACAGACGAGTTCGAACTATAGTTTTAGCTTTTTGAATATGAAAATATCCTTTTGTTGCCATCTTTAATTTAGATGAATACAAAAGGATTTTTTTTTGATATTTACATGAGTGGATGAAATAAAAACATTAAATGTCAGGCTGAGCGGAGTTGAATCCTATTTTATTTTACGAAATCGTTATAATTTAATCAAAAAATCTTATTTTTATCAAAATTACCCAGTGATAAAGACAGTTTGTTATGATTACAAAAAAAGTAAACAATGTTCAGGAAGCTATAACAGGCATTGAATCCGGAATGACCATTATGTTTGGCGGATTTGGTCTGTGTGGAATTCCTGAAAATACGATTGCAGCCTTAGTAAAAACCCAAATATCAGATTTAACCTGTATTTCAAATAATGCAGGAGTTGATGATTTTGGTTTGGGATTGCTTCTGCAAAAAAGACAAATCAAAAAAATGATTTCTTCCTATGTTGGTGAAAATGCCGAGTTCGAACGCCAGATGCTTTCGGGAGAATTGGAAGTTGAACTCACTCCGCAAGGAACTTTGGCAGAACGCTGTCGTGCAGCACAAGCCGGAATTCCAGCATTTTTTACACCGGCGGGCTACGGGACTGAAGTAGCCAAAGGAAAAGAAGTCCGTGAGTTCAATGGTAAAATGCACATTATGGAAGAAGCTTTTAGAGCTGATTTTGCCATTGTAAAAGCATGGAAAGGTGATGAGGCCGGAAACCTTATCTTCAAAGGAACAGCCAGAAATTTTAACGCCTGTATGGCGGGAGCAGCAAAAATAACCATTGCCGAGGTTGAAGAACTGGTTCCGGTAGGAACTTTAGATCCAAACCAGATTCATATTCCGGGAATTATGGTACAGCGTATTTTTCAGGGAGAAAAGTTTGAGAAGAGAATCGAACAACGCACAGTAAGACAGAGAGGTAATTAGATAATGAGATAATTTGTCAATTGGATAATTCTTTACGTATGTTTTAAAATTATCAAATTGACTAATTGGCACATTAAATTTAATTGAGATAATTTGTCAATTAGATAATTAATGTTGAACGTAAGTAGAGCATTATCTAATTATCAAATTTTCGAATTGGCACATTAAAAATTGACACATTGATTTTATGTTAAGTAAAGAAGATATAGCAAAACGAATTGCAAAGGAAGTAAAAGACAGATATTTCGTCAATCTTGGTATCGGGATTCCGACTTTGGTGGCGAATTACGTAAGAGATGATATTTCTGTAGAATTTCAAAGTGAGAATGGTGTTCTCGGAATGGGGCCTTTTCCTTTCGCCGGAGAAGAAGATGCCGATATTATCAATGCAGGAAAACAGACTATTACTACGCTTCCGGGAGCAAGCTTTTTTGACTCTGCTTTTAGTTTCGGAATGATTCGAAGCCAGAAAGTTGATTTGACCATTCTGGGTGCGATGGAGGTTTCTGAAAATGGTGATATTGCCAATTGGAAAATTCCGGGCAAAATGGTAAAAGGAATGGGAGGTGCTATGGATTTGGTGGCTTCCGCCGAAAATATCATCGTTGCCATGATGCACGTTAACAAAGCAGGAGAATCAAAAATTTTAAAAAAATGTACTTTGCCGTTAACGGGTGTAGGATGCGTTAAAAAGGTTGTAACTGAGCTTGCAGTTCTCGAAGTGACTAAAAAAGGTTTTAAGCTCTTAGAACGAGCGCCAGGAGTTTCTGTGGATCACATCATCGCTTCAACCGAAGCTGATTTGATAATTGAGGGGGAAATTCCAGAGATGAGGTTTTAGAAAAAGTATTAACGAGAAAATTTCAAGATTTAAAAAATACATCAATGGATATTGAAAATGATTATCTAAACACATTAAAAAATTTACACATAACTTTAAAAAAATCATTTGAATATCATCTGAATTCTGAAATAAATATTGAAACCCGAGAATATAGTAATTTGTTGTTAAATCGAATGAAACAATATTATAGAAGCCAATATGATAATAAAGAATTTTTGGAAAAGAGATATATTACAAATGGAGCAGATTTTTTTACAGAGCAATTATTGTTTTATATGAAGATTTATTTGTCAAAAACCAATCCTGATTTACAAGCAATATCTGAAAAACAAATTGTTGCAAAACGAGGTTCAATACGACCAGATATTTCAATTTGGAAAGATAATGAGGTTATTGCAATTATAGAGTGTAAAACACAATTAGGTTGGAATAGACACAAATGGGAAATTGATTTTAATAAAAGAGAAAAAAAATTAAATAAAGAGTTTAAGAATGCAAAAGCTTTTTTAGTTGTTCTAACTGGTCAAAATTGGGGTGGTTTTGAAGAAAATGATTTATTAGGAGAGAAATATTTCTGTTTATTAAAAGATAAATGGATTACAAGTTTTGAAGATGAAAATGATATATTCACACCAATTGAAAATCTATTTCTAAAGATTTAGATTTTGAGATTTGTCTAAAATAAATATTCTGAAGAAGACAACAAAACCGCCCAATCAGGCGGTTTTTATTTTAAAAAAAACTTAGTAACTCAGTAGCTTAGCAACTTAGTCCCTCAGTTTACAAATTCTCAAAGAAATCATTTCCTTTATCATCCGT
Source organism: Flavobacterium pectinovorum (assembly GCF_022802975.1). Taxonomy (GTDB): domain Bacteria; phylum Bacteroidota; class Bacteroidia; order Flavobacteriales; family Flavobacteriaceae; genus Flavobacterium; species Flavobacterium pectinovorum_B. The sequence continues at coordinate 412,228 of NZ_JAFEVZ010000003.1, read as the reverse complement.
AATAATAAAGGCAGGGAAATCTTTTACAGTGATTTTTCGAACCGCTTCCATTCCTAATTCTTCAAAATCAACCACTTCTACTTTTAAAATATTGTCCTGAGCCAAAATAGCGGCCGGTCCTCCGATTGAACCCAAATAGAATCCGCCGTATTTGTTGCAGGCATCAGTCACTTGTTTGGTACGGTTTCCTTTAGCCAGCATCACCATACTTCCGCCATGTTTTTGAAATTCATTCACATAAACGTCCATACGACCGGCAGTTGTTGGCCCAAAACTTCCAGAAGCCATTCCTTCCGGAGTTTTTGCAGGTCCAGCGTAATAAACCGGGTGGTTTTTAAAGTATTCCGGCATTGGTTTTCCGGCGTCTAATAATTCTTTAATTTTTGCGTGGGCGATATCACGTGCCACAATAACAGTTCCGTTTAGTTTTAAACGCGTTTTGATTGGGTATTGCGATAGTTTAGCTAAAATATCCGCCATTGGCTGATCTAAGTCAATTTCAACAGGAGCTTCTAAATGTGGAGCTGTTTCCGGTAAAAACTGTTTCGGATTTACTTCTAACTGCTCAAGGAAGATTCCGTCTTTTGTGATTTTTCCTTTGATATTTCGGTCTGCAGAACAGGAAACTCCCAATCCAACGGGACAAGAAGCTGCGTGACGAGGCAAACGAATAACGCGAACGTCATGTGTAAAATATTTCCCTCCAAACTGAGCCCCAATTTCACTTTCCTGACAAATCTTCTGAACACGCTCTTCCCACTCTAAATCACGAAACGCCTGACCGGACATGTTTCCTGATGTTGGTAAATTGTCAAAATATCCTGCCGATGCTTTTTTAACTGTAGCTAAAGTAGCTTCAGCAGAAGTTCCGCCAATCACTAAAGCCAAATGATAAGGCGGGCAGGCAGAAGTTCCTAAGTCTTTGATTTTTGCACGAATGAAAGCATCCAAAGATTTATCGTTTAATAATGATTTTGTTTGTTGGTATAAATAAGTTTTGTTGGCAGATCCACCGCCTTTTGCCATAAACAAGAACTCGTACGAAGTTCCTTTTTTGGCATAAATATCAATTTGTGCCGGAAGATTCGAACCCGAGTTTTTCTCTTCAAACATCGAAATTGGTACAATCTGCGAATATCTTAAATTGCGTTTTTGGTAGGTATTGAAAATTCCTTTGCTTAACCATTCGGCATCATCAACGCCGGTAAAAATGCTTTCGCCTTTCTTTGCCATAACGATTGCTGTTCCGGTATCCTGGCAGCTTGGTAATTGCCCTTCGGCAGCAACCGATGCATTTTGCAGTAAATTGTAAGCCACAAAACGATCATTGTCAGTCGCTTCAGGATCGTCAAGAATGTTACGAAGTTTTTGCAAATGTGTCGTTCTCAACATAAACGAAACATCTGTTAAAGCTTCTTCAGCTAATAATTCTAATCCTTTTGGGTCAACGAGAAGAACTTCTTTGTCTCCAAATTTTTCAAGTTGTACAAAATCTGAAGTAATTTTGCGGTATTGTGTTTCGTCTTTTAAAATAGGATAAGGATCCTGGTATATAAAATCAATCATTTCTTTGTTTTTGACAAAGTTAAAAATTATTTACCTAAGAAAGAATTTGAATTATACGTGTTTGTGAAGTTTATTGTTGGTTATGAAACTCATTGAAATTTATAAAGTTTGCGAATATTTTATATGCCCCGTTCCTACGGAACTTAAACGATATTCGTTATGTTACCAACGGATTAAAATCCGTAGCTACAATACATATTCATTCCTACGGAATTTTAAAACCCAAAAGCAAGAGCCATCGGCTCGGTTGTATATTGTAGGGCCGGAATTTATTCCGTTTAAATTTCGATTATGTTGATTAATGTTTAATTAAAAAAACCAGGTCGCCACAAAAATAGCCGTGATCACACAAATCAAATCTACCAAAAGCATGGTACCCAAAGCATAACGGGTATTTTTAATATTTACCGAACCAAAGTAAACTGCAATTACATAAAACGTACTTTCGGCGCTGCACTGGAAAATACTGCTTAGTCTTGCCGTTAACGAATCGGCACCAAAAGTATTCATTGAATCTATCAAAAATCCTCTTGATCCTGCAGAACTAAAAGGGCGAAGCATAGCAACCGGCAGCGCATTCGTGATTTCTTTGCTCACTCCCATATTCGAAAAGATAAATCCAATGGCATCGCTGATGATTTCGAACAAACCGCTGTTTCTGAATAATGAAATAGCAACCAGCATTCCTAAAACATAAGGAAAAATAGTAACCCCGGTCTTAACACCGTTGTTGGCTCCCACTACAAATGTGTCAAAAACAGTAGTTTCGGCATCTTTGAATTTTTTTTCATGGATGAAAGAAAAAATCAGGGTAAATGCAATTATCGCTACTAATATTAATCCGGAAAGGTTAGAAGTGAAATAGTTTTTTCCGATTAAATCTAAATGATTCACGTACATCAATAAACCAATAATTGCAGCAATTAAAGTCATTAAACCAATTAATAATGAAGCACTTTTAAAATTGATTTTTTGTTTTACTCCCACAATCAGGAAAGCGGCAATCGTTCCGATGAATGAAGTAATGATACAAGGCAGCATCACATCGGCAGGATTACTTGCATTTGCAGCGGCACGATAACCGATAATTGAAGTTGCAATTAAAGTTAAACCCGAAGCGTGAAGACACATAAACATAATCTGTGCATCACTGGCTTTGTCTTTTTCGGGGTTTATTTCCTGTAAACTTTCCATGGCTTTTAGTCCGAATGGTGTTGCAGCCGAATCTAATCCTAAGAAATTCGCAGCAAAGTTTAACGTCATGTAGGATATCGAAGGATGGTTTTTAGGAATACTTGGAAATACTTTTACAAAAACGGGACTAAGTACTTTAGCTAAATTTCCGGAAGCTCCGGAAACAATTAAAAGCTCCATTAATCCGCAGAAGAATGCCAGATAAGCAATCAATGGCAGAATTAAATCAACCAGAGTACTTTTACAGGTTGGCAATAAACCGTCCGATTTTTGAAGACCGCTGTAGATTTTTACGGTTTTGTTTTTGTAAACATAAGTCGTGTCGGAATTTAGCGTGTCACGATTGACAATCATGGTCTTCTCCGGAGCATTTTTTATGCTGTCTTTGATGAAAGCGGGAAGTTGTTCAACGTATTTTTCTGAAACCAAAATGGGGTCATCTTTCTTTCCGTTCAAAACAGAATCAATAGTATATGTATTGGCTGTAAATAAACTTACCACAATAAACACAATCGAAGAAATAAAAATCGTTAACCAAAATCTGCTTAATACCATAATTGTAATTTTTTGTAAATGTAATTATTTTAAAAGAAAATAATAAACCGCAGATTTGTAGATTTTAAATTAAATAATCTGCTAATCTGCGGTAAATGTTTTCTATTCGTTAATGCATTATACTTTTAATTTTTTCCATAAATAGGAATAATATAAAGCATAAAATTTAGCTCTTTGCTCGTTGGTTGAAGAGCCGCCATGTCCGCCTTCAGTATTTTCGTAATAGTAAATTTTATCACCCATATCAATCATTTTAGCAGCCATTTTTCTTGCATGACCAGGATGAACACGATCATCTCTGGTAGAAGTCATAAAAAACACTTCCGGATATTTGGTATCTTTATTTACGTTTTGATAAGGGGAATATTTTTTAATAAAATCCCAATCACTAGTATCAGGATCTCCATATTCACCCATCCAGCTTGCCCCGGCTAATAATTTGTTATAACGTTTCATATCTAACAACGGAACCTGACATACAACTGCATTGTATAAATCAGGACGCTGGGTAAATGCAACTCCCATAAGTAATCCACCATTACTGCCTCCCATAATGCCTAAATGCTTACTGGATGTAATTTTTTTTGCGATTAAATCTTCGGCAATTCCATGAAAATCATTGTAAATATTTTGCCTTTTTTCTTTCAATCCTGCCTGATGCCATTTTGGTCCAAATTCTCCACCACCTCGTATGTTTGCTAATACAAAAACGCCCCCTTTGTCTAACCAGGCTTGTCCGATAACACCAGAATAAAAAGGTTGTTCTGAAACTTCAAATCCACCATAAGCATTTAGTAGAGTTGGATTATTTCCGTCATATTTAATATTTTTTCCCGCAATCACAAAATATGGAATCATTTCACCATCTTTTGATTTCATTTTAAATTGTTCCACTTTGTACTTGCTGCCATCAAAATATGCCGAAAGGGATTTTACTTTTTGAACTGTATTGTTTTTTGCATTAGCACTAAATAAAGAAGTAGGAGTGAGGAAATTTTGATAATTAAAATAATAATCATCACCAAATTCATCTGTTGCTACGATTTCGATTGTTCCAAATTCAGGAGCATTGGTTTTGGCACTATTCCATTTACCATCTGTGTAAGAATAGGAATAAAGCTCACTTTTTACATTGTTTAAAATGTTGATTAATAAAAAGTTTTTGGTGCTTGAAATTTCCGCAATGCTACTGTAAGCATCCGGTTCATAAATAAGCTGTAAGTCTTTCTGCCCTTTTAACAATGAAGTAAAATTGAGACTGATAGCAGAACCTTGTCTGTAGGTTTTACCATTAACAGTCCAATCTGATTTTAAATTGATTATTGCCTGATTATTTAATATTGCACTAAAATTAGCATCATCAGGAATATCCAGTTTTATCAATTTATCGTTAACCATTACAAAAGATTTTGAGGTGTAAAATGTTTCTCCTTTTCCAATAAAAAGATAACTCTTTTCACCATCCCGAATTAAGTATCCATTATCCGAAACATCGGAAACGTCTCCCTCAAATATTGTTTTTGCTTCAGATAATTTGGTCCCTCTTTTCCATAATTTAACAATTCTTGGATAACCAGAAGAGGTCATGCTTCCTTCGCCAAAATCGGTTCCGACAATTAAAGTATTTGCATCGAAGTAACTGACACTATTTTTAGATTCTGGAATTGAAAATCCATTTGGAATAAATTTCTTGGTAACTGCATCGAATTCTTTAACTTCAACAGCATCACCACCACCATAAGAAAGGCTTACTAAGAAGCGGTCATATTTTGGATACAAACCTTGTGCCCCTTTAAAAACCAATTTAACATTATCTTGTTTGCTCAAAGCATCAATGTCTAAAAGTGTTTCCCAGACAGGATTTTTAGTGTAATAACTTTTCTTGGTTGTTCTGCGCCAAATTCCTCTGACATGCTCGCTATCTTGCCAAAAATTATAAATATAATTCCCAAAAACTCCTGGGTAAGCAATCTTATCTGTATCGTTTAAAACAGCCAGACTTTTAGTGTAGATATCTTGATATTCACTTTGATTAGTAAGAACGTCTAATGTGGCTTTGTTTTCTTTTTCAACAAAATCCAATGCTTTTTTTCCGTCAACTTCTTCTAGCCATAAATAAGGATCTTCCTGAGCGGTCATAGTGTAGATATTAGTTAAGAGGAATAAAAATGCAATTATTGATTTTTTCATTATTATTTATTTTTGTAGTTTGTTGGGATATAATATAATTAAAATCTTTACTATTTTAATTCAAATATAACAAAACCATCCTTAAAGAGTCAAATCTTAACAATGCTATTAATTGTAAAAGAGTATTACAAAAGTTGGTTTTGCAGTTAAGACAAATAAGTTAATTCAATCATTATGAATTTTATTCAATCAAAATTTTAGTTTCCAGATAGTTTTCAAAAGATTTAATTCCTTCAAATAGAATTTGCTTTTTACCCATTTCAGTTTGGTGGAAAAAGTCGGTTTCGATTTTGACATGATCTTTTTTGATAGTTCTTTTCCAGGTTCCGATTACTTTTCCGTTTTCTAAAATTGTTGGTTTAAAAATGCCGTTTTTGGTAAAAGCTTTCGGCTGATGCTCTAATAAAATAGAAGATTGGCGGTTTTTATATGAAATTAAATACTCATCAAAGGCTGCCAAAAAAAGTACGCTTTCGCTGAAATTATCTGAATTATGAGAATCTTTTCCGAACCAATATTGCTGATTATCAATAATAAAATTATTCAATTGCAATGAAACTGCATTAATTGCAGATTTGCAAATTGTTGCAGAAAAACCGGACCAGTGTGAAAAATCTGCGACTGTTGCCGGACCACGGCTTTCAAAATAACGTTGTGCAAGTTTAGCCAAAGCTTCTTCTTTGGTTAATTTGGTTTTTGGTTTAGGAACTCGTTCTTCCAGTAAGGCATACGTCATTTTTTTGCCTTTCATTTTGCCATTGCACACTAAACCATCTAATTCTGCATACATCATAATCAGAACAGGACTTAATTTATAATCGCCGGAAAACTTTTTGACATTAAGTTCCTCTATGATTTCTTCCCGGGTTAAATGATTGTTTCCGGCCAGTATCTTTTCTATTGCTGAGTTGATCTTGTCAAACTCTTTTTCATCACAGCCATATTTTTTCGTTTCGGCAAGAATAATGCGTTTCACTTGTGGTCCTGAGACATCGAGCATCCAGTAAATATCTTCTGCAGAAACCAAATGCCAGGTTGGCCGCAAAATATGAGTCCGGATTATTTTTCCGGAATTAATGGCTTCCTCTATTTCTTTTTCAGTCGCATCACAGCGGGAGCCAATCGCCCATTTCGCCATTGTGTAATCCTGAGCCTGCATGGCACCAAGATGTTTGACAATTTCTTCAGGTGCATTATGACTTGTTTTATCAAGTTTTTGAGCAACCAAACGATGATTTGAAATTTCGTGATGTGTCATTTTGAAGAAAATTAAACTTGATGGACGAGTTTTTTCTTTTGATAATTATCTATTTTTATTATCAAATAGAATAAAGTCATTTGCTGTAAAAGTAAAAGATAATACCCTATTTGCAAATCTTCAAACCAGCGCAATAATCCAATTGTAATAAGGAATATTAAAGGAATCACGTTAAAAATTAAAAGTAATGTGTATTTTTTATAAAAGAATAAAACCGCTGAAAAAATAAATGGTGCTATTAAAAGAACAGCCAAAATTACTTCCATTATATTTTTAAAATGTAAACTATCAAATGATACATTTTCGAAAATCGCAATAAATGAAACTGTCAGTTCTTGTTTCTGCTTCGCCGTAGTTATGAAATCACAATGAATAAGATGATCTTTATCAAATGGAAGAAAAATTGAAATACATCCAATCAAGAATAAGAAATAGAATAGAATTTTTGTTTTCATAAAATTGCATTAAACATGAATAATTTCCTCATCAATCAATAAATCTTCTCTTCGCAAACGAAGAAAAATCTGTGCTACGGCAATGGTATCTTTTTCACAATAGGTCACAATTCGGTCAATATCTTTCTCCACATAAAACACATGTGCGACCTGACTTCCGTCGATATCACCTTTTGGAGAAGGAACTCCGAGAATTTTAGTCAGTAATTTTAAAGAAGTAAAATGTTTGTAATCACCAAACTTCCATAATTCCAACGTATCCAGGTGTGGAATTTCCCATGGCTTTTTGCCGAATAAATTCAGTTTGTCCGGAATGGCAATTTGATTGATAATCATTCGGCGTGCGAGAAACGGAATGTCGAATTCTTTAGCATTGTGTCCGCACAAAAGATGCTGTGGCTGATTGAAATGATTGTTCAGAAGATTATTAAAGTCTTTCAAAATCTTTTTCTCTTCTCCGAAGAACGAAGTAACCCTAAAATTCCGGATATCTCCTTTGATTGTAAAATACCCAACAGAAATACAAATTATCTTTCCGAACTCTGCCCAGATTCCGGCACGATCATAGAATTCTTCGGGAGTAAACTCGTCTTTTCGTTGATATTGCGTTTTCAAATCCCAAAGTGACTGCATTTCCGCATCAAGCGAATTGAAGTTTTCTTCTTCGGGAACGGTTTCTATATCAAGAAATAAAATGTTGTTGAGGTTTATTTTTTCAATCATTTTTTGTTTAAACACGGATTACAGTAATTAACACCGATTTTTTGGTAAAACAGTACACCAAATCTACCATTTTGTAAATATAAAGCTATAAATTAATTTGTGAAAATCTGTGGAATTTGTGTTTTAAAATAAAGTTTGTTGTGCAGAAGGACTTTCGTGCTCCAAAAGCCATTTTTTACGTGATAATCCGCCTGCGTATCCCGTTAAGGATCCATTTGTTCCGATAACGCGATGGCATGGCACTACAATCCAAAGCGGATTTTTACCATTTGCCGATGCTACAGCCCGAATCGCTTTTACGTCTCCAAGCTTTTTAGTCTGATCCATATAAGTTACTGTTTTTCCATACGGAATTTCCAGTAAGGCTTTCCAGACTTTCTGCTGAAATTCGGTTCCTTGTGGATTAAGTTTTAAATCGAAATAGGTTCTTTTACCTTCAAAATATTCATTGAGCTGAAAAACGGCCTCCTGTAAAACTTCGGGAATAGTTTCTGAAACTTCGTTTGTACCAACGTCAGAAACGGAGATTACAGTAATACCATTTTCATCTCCAATGATTTTGGTGATTCCGAGAGGTGAATTGATATAAACTGTTTCCATAAATTTTGGTTTTAACCGCAAAGGCCCAAGGGTTTCGCAAAGTTCGCAAATATTTTTTGAACCATATAAGTTATTTAAGTGTTTTGCTTACTTATATAAAATTCAATGTCTGGCTGAGTCCATTCGTCTTCGCTCAGGATAAATTTAGTTGAAGCCTTTTGTTTTCATAAGCCTTCGACTCCGCTCAGGATGACACCTGTTTTGAGAAAAGTTAAATGTACGTATATGTTTTAGTAAACGGCCAATTTAAATTTATAAGTCAAAACGGTTTCAATTTTATCACTTGAAATAACCTTTCTGATATTTGATTTTTCAGCACTAAACTTCGGCAAAATCAGGTTTTGCTCTTTTGCTTTTTGCGTATAATACTCCTCTCTTGTTGGATGAAATGGCGCAACAGCATTAAAAACGTCATTCCATTTAGATTGGTTTATGATTTCTTCAATGATGCTGATGCAATCGTTTTGATGAATCAGATTTACGGGAGCATCTGCATTCGCTAAGTTTTCTTTTCCTGACAAGGAAGTCACAGGATGACGATTTTCTCCAATTAATCCGCCGAAACGTAAAATTGTAGTTTCGAAGTTTTGATTTTTTTGAAGAATCTTTTCGGCCAAAAGCAGTTGTTTACCGCTTTCTGTTTCCGGATTTGGAATTGTTTCTTCCGTAATCAAATCATTTTCATCACCATAGACAGATGTTGAACTCACAAAAAACACTTTTTTAACGGAAGATTTCTCTATAAACGGAATCAGATTTTGGATTTTCTCTACAAAAACTTTCTTTTCAGAATCCGGATTAACAGCTCTAAGTTTTGGCGGAATATCAATAATTAAGATTTCGCTTTCCGCTAAAAAATCAATGATGCTTTCAGAGATACTTTCGCTTTCAAGCGTAACCAAAAACGGATTTATCCCCGTGTCTTTTAAAATAGGAAGTTTGTTTTCTGAAGTTGTAGATCCATTTACTGAATTTCCTTTTTCAATTAGTCTTTTTGCCAGTGGGAGCCCTAACCAGCCACAGCCTAATATGCTTATTTTTGTCATTTTTTAAGATTCAGAAAAGAAAAGCTTTTTTCTCTCGCAGATTCGGCAGATTGGTTTTAAAATAATCTGCGAAAATTTGTTTAAATCCTTTTAAATCTGCGTGAAAAAAAAAATTACAAGGTTAAACAATTTACAAAGTTAATGTAAAACAAACTTTATCTTTTGCTTTTGCACCAATTCTGTGGTAGAATTTTATAGCCCTTTCGTTAAACTGAGGAGTTCGCCACTGCATGTTCACGCAGTTTTTCTCAATTCCGATTTCTTTTAATGCATTGATTAAGACTTCTCCAATTCCAGAATTTCTGGCACCTTCTTCCAAAAACAGGCAATCCATGTAAATGTAATCGCCGGCACTCCAGGTCGAGTAAGAAAAAGTATACGTTACATATCCTACAATTTCTGTCTCAACAGCTACAACTAAGCAAAATAATTTTGGACTCTCATTAAATAATTCTTTTTTTAAGCCTTCTTCTTTTCCTTCCGGATCATAATCAGCTTGCTCAAATTCGGCATGTTTTTGACATAAAATGATCAATTTGGGTAAATCGGCTATTTCGCAGTTTCTTATTGAATATTCCATTGAAGATTGATTTCGGTTTGTAGAAAGTTGATAAAATGATTGAAATAGTCCGGATAATTTTCATTCGAACGTGTAGCAATAAAGTGTTTTCTCTTCAAGCCATTTTTTCCAACTTTAATCGCTTTGATCGGGCTGGATTTTAAATGCGGCTGAACGGCCCATTTTGCCATTGACATGACGCCCATATCAGCCTTTACCATTTCCAGGGAAGCTTCTGTTAAAGGCATGGGAGTTATTTTCTTCGGACTCACTTTGGCAGGAGCCAAAAGAAACTGATGAATCGTAACGGTTTCCATAGGAAGCGAATGGATAATAAGATGTTCATTAATGAAATCTTCTGCAACGACATATTTTTTGTCTGCCCAGGCATGATTTTCAGAAACGACCATCATAACCTCGTCCTGAAACAGTTCGGTGTATTTTATAGTATTGTCTTTAACCGGATCACTTATAATGGCAATATCAATGGTATTGTCTAAAAGTTTCTGCAGCGGAATATGGGTCGCTTCGATCACAATTTTCAGCTCCACATTGGGATACAAAAGATGAAACTGCTTCAAAACCGATGGAAGCCAGTGATAACTCGAAAAACATTCGGTACTGATTCGGATTTCGCCATGTTCTCCAAAAACCATTTGTTTGATTTGACTTTCGGTTTCTGAGAGTTTGTTCAGGATTTCATTGGCGATTTCATAGATTTTTTCGCCTGCTTTCGTCAAAACCAGTTTTTTATTGGTTCGTAAAAAAATGGCTGTCCCTAATTGATATTCTGCTTCCTTGAGCTGATGACTCAAAGCCGATTGTGTCAGGTGAAGTTTGTCGATTGCTTTGGTAATGCTTCCTTCTTCGACAATTGCTTTTATCAATTTTAAGTGGCGTATTTCCATTTTTTAGTGAATTAATATACAAAGTAACAAAATTTTAGATTGGTTTTTGTATGAAAAAAAGTAATGCTCTGCATGAATTCTTTTCGTTTTTATGAGAGGTAAAACCATCCTAATTTTGAAAAACAAAAAACTTTAAAAACATAAATTATGGAAGCACAAATTAAACATTATGAAAACAGGCTGGCTTTTGAAATGGATCCGTCAGATTTATTTGAAGCCCTGAACAATGGAGAAAAAATAGTTGTAATCGATGCCCGAAGAGCTTTTGGTTATGACGAAGAGCATATACTAAACGCACTTAATATTCCACATCGTGAAATGAATTTAGAAACCACACGGGATTTGGATAAAGATGTTTTGTATGTTACCTATTGTTCCGGAATTGGTTGTAATGCATCAACTAAAGGAGCTTTAAATATGACAAAACTGGGATTTAAGGCAAAAGAATTAATCGGCGGACTGGAATGGTGGAAAAATGGAGGCTATGCAACCGAAGGTACAAAAGTTGTTAAAGACGGATTGAAAATTGAGTGTGCTTGTTAGATATAAAAAAAGGCAGAACTGTCTTAGTCTGCCTTTGAATTTTTTCTAAATTATTTAATTTATTCTATTTTGATATCGTTTTGCTCAGCAACTTTTTTGAATAAATTTTCTTTCTTTTCGCTTTTCAATTTCTGATAAATAGCACCAATAATTTGTTCTGTATCTTTTATGTAATCGGATTTTTCAACGGTGTAAATTCGATGTGCTTTAAAAATATTATCTAAAGCTTTTTCATCCTCATTGAGGGCAAGATAATTTTTTCCTGCGCCAAAAAAGCCTTCTGCATTATTAGGATCAAACTTTATGAGTTTTTCATAATAAGTAATGGCTGTTTTGTAATCTGTTTTTAAACTATATACAACGCCAATGTTTACTAAAGCAAAATCACCTTCAGGATAAATTTCGAGTGATTTTTTATAATATTTGATCGCATTGTCATAATCCTTCAATTGTCTGTAACACATGGCAATATCATCCAGCGCCAAAACAAATTTTGGATCTTTTTTTAGTGCCATTTGAAAAGCTTCAATAGCCAGTACGTATTTTTGGTCACGCATAAAGTCTTTAGCAATAATATAAGAATTTTGCGCCAGTTCATTTTTTGAATTAGTATAAAAAGGGCTTGGCTTACTTATTACTGCTTTGGTGGTAATTTTACCGCAGCTTTTGCTTAAAACAGCATCCGATTTTTCTAAAAGAGATTTAATTCCTTCAACCGTATTTATTGATTCTCTTACTTTGGGATCTTTGTCATTCAAAACGGCATCTGCCATAGAAGAACCTAAGCAATTTGTGTAGATTTCTTCTGTTATTTCAACTTTTTTATTTAGGCAATCACATGCCAGTGTTGCTATTTTTTCTTCAATCGTCTGAGAAAATCCGTTATGAAAACTTATAGAAATTACAAAAACCCAAAATACTTTTTTCATTAAATACGGTTTAAATGATTATTGATTTATAACTTCCTTTTTAATTTTCATTATAGGTGTAAGACTGTCTGTTTTAACTGTTGTACTATCCGTTACCGGAATAGTTTCTACAGGTTTTACCGGTGCTGCATACCTTTTAATTTTCTGCTGAATCAAAACAGCATCATTCAAAACAAAAGGTGTTGGCATCATCCAGTTGCTTCTTGGTTTGATGTTAAATAACGGATTAGTCATTAAATCGAATGAACTTTCGATCAGATCCATATCAAAAACAGTCGATTTATTAATAATGAATTCCATTACAAGAGGTTCATTACCCACAACATAGTAGCATAAAATTTTACTGTCATTTCGTTTTAAGAGATTTCCTTTTTGTCCCGAAGTTGAAACGCCATTGGCTTTAAAGTTATAAAACGTCATTTTTGGATTTGCATAGATATCATAACGATTGACTTTACGGTTTGGCGTAATTTTTATTTTCAGATATCTTTTGCTTCCTATAACGCTGTCCCTAACAAACGAAATAGTGGGTTTAGGAACTTCTATTTTAGGTGCAATGGCGCTATAGCTAAAAGCCGTATTGTATTTGCTCGCAATCGGAAGGCCGTTTAATCCAACCGCTTTTTGATTCATATTTTCAAGGTATGATTTGGTCCAGTCGTCGAGATTGGTATCATAAGTTGTCCAGACAGCAGAATCTGTGTCGGCGTTGTAGACGTATAACAAACTGTTTGATTTAGCTTTTCCGGGCTCATAATCGGAATGATAGCCTGCATAAACAAAAAAGCTGATCGATATAATAAAGAAAAACATGGTCCAGGCACCTTTTCTAACAAATGATCCAAACAACGGAAGAAGCAATCCAAAAAGTAAAACAGTAAGAATGGCGCTTCCGTAAAGGATTTTTAAACCTAAACCAATTGGAAACATAATGATAAAAGGAGCGACAATTGCAAGGGCAGGAATACTGAATAACAAATTTAATCCAACACTATAATGATGCGTAAAGACAAAAATTCCAAATAAAAGTATTCCGAAATAAACCGGGATAATCAGGAAGCCCGCACCCGTTAATTGATTGGCTAAAATGATATTGATAATTATCCAAAGTAATAACGGAGCTACGAAATGATTCATCGTAATTTTTTCTTCCGAAAAATGATGGTAAAAAGCAAAACAAATAGCGATACTAAGGATTACAAAAGCCCCAATGTAGGCATGTCCGTTATAGGTAAAACCATTAAGTAAATCTGAATATTGAGGATAAATTTGAAGAATAATTTTCCAGCCTAAGAAAGTAACTAATCCTGCAATTATGATAGAACCCAATAAAGGAACAAATCCTTTAAAAATTTCTCTGAACGAAATGAGATGTTTTACTTTTCCAACGAAAATAAAGAAAACCAATAATCCTAAAGCAATAAGACTCATTGGAAAAACCCATGAAAAAGGATAATTTATAAAGAATCCGAACGGAACACTAAAATAAACATTGTCTTCTGTAGTTTGAGTAGAGTTTAAATCAATATTAGAAAAGTATTTTAAGAGCGGCATCAAATAAGATCCCTGATGTGTCAATGTTGTTTTGTTTAAATGCTGAAAGTCGTCTTGCTGGGTGTGGTAGTTATAATGCCCGTCGATAAAAGCAAAATTAAATCCCTGAATATTTCCCTGTTCTCTAAAAACAGTCAGATCGGTGTCATTTGGCAGCATTTTGTAAATGCTGTACATCAGCGAGTTCGAAACCGGATATTTTGCTTTTGCATTCGAAAATTCCTTTACAAGCGCCTGGTTTCCTTTGTTGGTTTCCATCAGCATATAACTTGGGCCGGAAGAACCTCTAGCTTCAAAATTCAAAACCAGACCAACCTCTTTGGCCCACGGATGCTGATTCACAAACAGGGCAGCGCCGTTCAAACCTAATTCTTCTGCATCAGAGAAAAGAATAATAATATCGTTTTTGTGTTTTTCGTTGGCGTATAAAAAAGCCCTTACACCTTCAAGGATTGTCGCAACTCCAGAAGCATCATCACTTGCTCCTTTAGAAAAAGAATGCGGTGCACTGTCGTAATGCGAAAGCAATAAAAGCGCTTTTGAACTATCCGTTCCTTTTATGCGTGCCAGAATATTTTTAGATTTTACCAAAAGCCCTTTATCATTCAGGGTAAAACCTTCCTGAAGGCTGGTTTCTAAACCTATTCTGTTTAATTCAAGTATAAGGTAATTGGCAACCAATTCATGATTTGTTGAACCGACAAAATGGGGTTTTTGGGCTATAATCTGAACCTGATTTAATGCTCGTTCTGTTGAAAATTCGGCAAGGGCTTCTTCATCTTTAGAAATGTACTGGGGCATCATAGAGGCAAATATGATGGCCAGAATTCCTAAGACTCCTAAAAAAGCAAGAATTGAAGTAGGTTTTTTTTTCATAATGCGAATGTATACTAAATTTCTTTTTTTACAAGCATAAAATAATCATTGTCCAAAGACCGATATCCCTGATCGTAAAGGAAATAATAGGTGTTTCCTGTTTTGGTCTGCAAAATATTGGTAAAAAATTCAAAATCAAAACCTTTATTGAGCATTTTATCACGTGTTGCTTTTGATTTTCCTTCGGTGTTTAATTCAGACAAAATACGGTAATTTTTACGCAGCTTGTTGTTTACATTGCGCATAAAAT
The DNA here is from genome assembly GCF_022802975.1 of Flavobacterium pectinovorum. Classification (GTDB taxonomy): domain Bacteria; phylum Bacteroidota; class Bacteroidia; order Flavobacteriales; family Flavobacteriaceae; genus Flavobacterium; species Flavobacterium pectinovorum_B. The sequence continues at coordinate 397,022 of NZ_JAFEVZ010000003.1, read as the reverse complement.
TGGTACTGTCTTTATTTATTTTATTGTTGTAGGCATTGCGGCAGCTGTCTGAGCAAAATTTTTTATCTTCCCGGCCTACAATTTTTTCGGAGCATTCGAGGCATGTTTTCATAGATCTGTCTTAATTTGAATAGACAATTTGGTTTTTATTTTAAGCGAATCATGGTTTTGTATCAGTTAACATGGGTTCCTGCTTTCGCCTTTATCTCTCCACTACGTTACGAGGATACCGGCTCTATCAGGGCTAAGAGGGTTTTATTGGTTTTTTAAATTTCTTCGTCAGTTCGAGTGATTTTATAAAATAGCGATAGCATTTTTATAAAATTATATCGAGAACTCTTATGTAAACGATAACTTCTCGATACATTTTTGGCTAATTAAATTTTGTTTTTCAAAGACAAATCCAGAAGCCAAAAACACTCGAAGTGACGTAAGCCTTTCAATTAATTTATTCTATCAAGGATTTATCTTTCTAATCTCATACAAATCTGTCCTCCTATCCTTTAGCGTATGCACGCTTCCGTGTTCATGCAATTCTTTTAGTAAATTCAAATCAACATCAACGATCAGTGTCATTTCGGTGTTTGGAGTGGCTTCGGCTTTGATACCGTTGCTCGGAAAAGCAAAATCCGAAGGCGTGAAAACGGAAGCCTGTGCATATTGAATATCCATATTATTCACTTTCGGAAGATTTCCGACACAGCCGGCAATGGCGACATAACATTCATTTTCGATAGCACGTGCCTGTGAACAATGTTTTACACGGGTATAACCATTTTGTGTATCGGTTAAAAAAGGTACAAAAAGGATGTTCATTCCCTCATCTGCGAGCAATCTTGGGAGTTCGGGAAATTCGACATCGTAACAAATCAGGATTCCGATTTTGCCGCAATCGGTATCAAAAGTTTTAAATTCGGAGCCGCCTTTCATTCCCCAGTGTACCACTTCATTTGGCGTAATGTGAATTTTGGTGTACATTTCTGAGGTTCCGTCTCTTTTGCATAAAAAACCAACATTATATAAATTACCGTTTTCCAGATAAGGCATACTTCCGGTAATAATATTGATGTTGTACGAAATGGCAAACTCCTGAAAACGTTTCCTGATAGGGTCAGAATAACGTGCGAGTTCCCGAATCGCTTCTGCTTCTGATAAATGGTTGTAATCAGCCATCAAAGGTGCAATGAAAAGTTCCGGGAAAAGGGCAAAATCACTTCCGTAACCGGAAACCACATCTATAAAAAATTCAGCCTGCTCAAAAAATTCTTCCAGATTATTCAATTGACGCATTTGCCATTGTACAAGCCCCAGACGAATAACACTTTTTTCGAGATTAATCAGTTTGGGACTTTCGTCATAATAGACATTGTTCCATTCCAGAAGAACGGCAAATTCCTTAGATTCTTCATCTCCTTCCAGATAGTTTTTGATAATTCGCAAAACGTGAAAGTCGTTACTTAGCTGAAATGAAAGCACGGGATCGTGCAGCTCTTTGTGTTTTACTTTATCTATATAGTTTTTTGGAGTCAGTTTTTTAGAATGCTGCGCATAATTCGGAATCCGGCCTGCAAAAACAATTGCTTTTAGGTTTAATTGTTCGCATAATTCTTTTCGGGCATCGTACAAACGTCTTCCTAAACGCAGTCCCCGATAATTGGGATGAATAAAAACGTCTATTCCGTATAAAATTTCTCCATTAGTATTGTGAGTAGAAAAGGTATAATCGCCAATAATTTGTTTGTAGTTGTGTCTTTTATCGACCAGTTTTTCATCTACAATCAGGGATAATGCAGATCCTACGACTATGCCGTCTACCAGAATAACCAACTGACCTTCAGGAAATATAGAAAGGAGTTTTTGAATATCATCGGATTTCCAATAGGAATTGGCCATTTCGGGATAAGATTCCACCATTGAATTTTTTAACTGTTTATAGTCGTCAAATTCTAAATTCCGTAATTCTACCTTGTTTATTTGTGTCTGCATTGTGGTGTATTTCTCTCAAATATAGCAAAATTTTTCCATTTACAAACGGTTACAAACAGTTACAACCGAAAGTAAATAGTTTGCTACCGACTAATTTTTGAAACCCGTGACATCTTTGCACTGTTGAATTTGACGAACGAATTCAATTTTATATAATCCTTAAAAATAGTATACGCCATGAAAAACAAAGTACAATTAATCGGTAACGTAGGTAATGACCCTGAAATCAAAACATTAGACAGCGGAAAAAAATTAGCGCATTTAAGTATTGCTACCAACGAAAAATACACCAATGACAAGGGTGAAAAAGTAGAGCAAACCGAATGGCATCGTGTTACTGCCTGGGGCAAAACGGCCGAAATCATCGAAAAGTATGTCGTAAAAGGTAAAGAAATCGCTGTAGAAGGAAAACTGACCCACAGAAGTTACGATGATAAAAACGGGGAGAAACGCTATGTTACAGAAGTTGTTGTAAACGAAATTTTACTGCTTAGTAAGTAAGATTTTTATTTGTTACTTAAACCCGACAGGTTTTTAAACCTGTCGGGTTTTGTATTTTTCATAGTAAATAATCCATTAAAACAAATAATATCATCCTTAAGTCCTCTCGACTTTGCTTAGGATTAACTTCTTCAAATGCTTTTAATTGTAAAGGGCTTCGACTCCGCTCAGCCTGACAGCTTTTTGAATTCAGCTAGCAGGTTATAAAATATAAAATTATAATACCGATGCGCCATTAATATCAGTAGTCAGTATTTCACTCATGTAGTCAAAAAAGGGTCTCATATTCTGCATGGTTTCCAAAGCCTGTCCTAAAAATTGCGGACTCAAAACCTCATCATCACTAAAATGCTTAATAATCAAAAACTGTTTAAAGCGTAACAAATCTATGGCTTTATGGCTGATATCAAAACCTTTTGGTGCTGTTTTGAGCTGTTCGCCCTGTAAAGTCCCAAAAGTATTTTTAAAAGTTTTCGAATTTAGTATTCTTTGAAATGATTCCGAATCATGATCAAATTCTGTTCGGATGCGTTTTAAATCTGCTGCATTGGGGCCCCAAAAGCCGCCTGCAAAAAAACTGTTTCCTTTTTCCAGATGAAAATAATAACCGCCGCGTCTTGCGGCAGTTGCACGTGTATAGCTGCCTCCCCAAAATGTTTTAAACGGAGTCTTGTCTTTAGAAAAACGGATATCACGATAAATCCGGTACACGCTTTTTTTGCCTGAACGGGTTTCCAGAACATCTGTTTTGGAAAGTTCGTGAAGCAGTGCCTCTGCAAAGGTTTCAATATGGTTTAACTCGATTAGATATTCCTGTTTATGCGCTTCGAACCAGGGTTTGTTATTGTTCTCTTTAAGCTGCTGCAAAAAATCAAGAGCAGATTGGGGAATTATGATTTGGTTTTTCATATAAATTTGAGTCTTTAAAATCAGAAGTTGACCGCAATTTAAAACTAAAAAACCCACCGGAAAAATCTGGTGGGTTTTTGTATATATTGTTAAGCAGTCTTTTTGAATAAATCAAACATCGGACAGCGTGAGCAGCGTTTCTTTTCACTTTTTTTGTATTTCTCACAGCAAGAAGATTTACAGTTTTCAATCTTCTTAATTTTATCAAGGATATCTTTGTTTTTCTTTTTCTTTTTATCCTTTTTTTTGTCCTTGTCTTTTTCTTTCTTGCTCAATTTTCCTCTGTATTAAAAACAGTGACAAATATAAACAGAAAATATTATTTTTATATATTCTAAATAAACTTTAACTTTTTTATTTTGGATTAATAGCAATTGAGCTTGTAACTGTTAACTGCTGAATATCACGATCGAACAGGTAAAGTCCGCCTTTATCTTCACCAATTAAGTTGATTTTGTCCAGAATAGATTTAGCTGTAGCTTCTTCTTCGATTTGTTCAGAAACATACCATTGTAAGAAATTATGTGTTGCATAATCCTTCTCTTCAAAAGTAATGTGGACCAATTCGTTAATCGATTGTGAAACAAAAAGTTCATGGTTGTAAAGTTCCTCAAACATTTCTTTAAAAGTAGAATATGATATTCTTGGAGCTTTTAGATCTGTAATCTGAGCATGTCCGCCACGTTCATTTACATATTTTACCAATTTAAGCATGTGTGCACGCTCTTCGTCTGACTGTGTGTACATAAACTGAGCGATTCCTTCTAATCCGTGTACTTCAGCCCAGCAAGCCATTGAAAGATACGTTTGTGAAGATTCTGCTTCTATGCGAATTTGCTTGTTTAAAGCCGTTTCAATATTTTTTGATAGCATAATGTGTGTCTTTTTTGTAAAGTTAAAAAAAATAATTCAAACCATTTTTTGAATCTCCGAAAACATAGGAGTCATTTGGATTAATTCTCAATGAGTTTAAGGTTTTCAAAACGATATGGTTTTGAAAGAGAAGCTTTATTGATAATCGGATTTTTTTCTTCGTAATAAAAACCGTCTGTAAATTTCCGCATGATGTATTGTTTTGTATTCACATCATAATAGCTTAAAATGTAGTAATCTTTTAGTTTAAGAATATTTTGCAGTGTAATATTTTTATTGATGCTTATATAATAAAAAACATTATCAATAGCCAAAGGTTCTGACTGTTGGTTGTTTACAAATTCTAAATCTGAATTGAGCATAGTGTCAAAATATGCCATTTTATTCTGGTATTCTGAGTAACCGCCAAAGTCATTATCAAAAAAGTCTGCCAGCAAATTACTTTGTATATAGTCATAACCGGAAAACTGATATTCTGCAAATCCGCCAACTGAGACAAGGACATTTTTGTTGTTTTTAGCAACAGTTACTCCGGCGTTTAGTATCGAAAGCTGTTTTAAAAACTTGTCCGTGGTTTTTATTTCCTGAGGTTTTTTATCGTTTATCTGTAAAAGAAAAGGCGAATTTTTAAAATTAAGGGTATCTTTTTTTGAAACAGTCAAACTTTTAAGTGTTTTGCCTGAATCAAAAGCTTTGATGTCAAATAATAGGTGTTCTTTACCTGCCTTGATTTGAAATAATTTGTTCTCGTAAAGAAAAGAATTTGAAGTTTTTGAAGGTGTTTTAGAGACAGGCTGATTAAAATTCATCTCCAGGACTTCTGTAGTAAGCGTATTTAAATCTACAACCTGAGTCTTTTTTAAACTGTAATCGAATGTTAAAATAATATGATCGTCTAATACGAACATTTTGGTTTTTTTAATCGTTTTATCTAAGGTATTAAAATTATCAGAATCCATTTTTTCAATTGGATAATACTGAATAACGATATTGAAAGCTAAATTTTGCCCTTTATCATTTTGAAATGGAATTGCCGATAAATCAAACATTTTCGCTTCGGCCTTTCCATTATTAAACTCATAAAGTAAAAGATGCTGTTTATTTCTTTCTTTGCACAGCATATAAAAATTATTGTTTTTTTGATAAGTGGTTACAATATATTCTGTGGTTGGAGGCAAATCAAAGTTTAGAGCCCTGAATGTTTTTGTTTCCAGATAATATTTAATAATTCGGATGTTTCTTAAATTATTTGTTGCCCAATAAAGGAGCGGATTTCCGTCATCGCTGATACTATGGCCAATTAAAGACCTGTTTTCTGCCATTTTTATAGAATCTGTAAATTGATTCTTAAGAAAAAGAGATTTGTTGTATTTTAAGATGTTGACGTATTTATCATCTGCTGCAAAAACATAAATATCGTTGGTTTTTACGTCTTCAGTATTTAGTATCTGACTATTTTCTGAAGGTCGGTTCAGGTTTAATGAAAAGGAGTTTAATACCGTCTGACTTAGCATGACAGTATTATAAAAGACACACAAAAGAAGTAGTAGTTTTTTCATATATTTTTGAGCCCAAAAATCATTCCAAATATTTGTTTTTCAGTTTGTTTCTAATGGTTCATTAACTCCTGAAAAAGATCAGCAAATTTTCCAACATGCAAACCATCCATCAATCCGTGGTGCACATGTACTGACATTGCCATTGTTTTTTTACCGTTTTCTAAGGTAATCATTTTTCCGAAAGAAATTTTAGGGCAGCTGTCCGAATAAGAAAAACTTCGTGCGTGTGAAAGCGAAGTGAAATTTATCCACGGAATCGCCGAAAAATGAATCAGGTTATCATCATCAAACGATCTTGTAAAAAGTCCCGATGTTTTCTGGATGCGTTCAATTTCTGTGAGAGCGTTACTTTCAAAAATTTTGAAATCTGTATTGTATTCGATGAATGAAAATCCAAAAGTACCATCTTCACGACCAATGGTTGCCGACGCATCTATGCGATCATTGATGTAAATTCTGCCTTCTGAAATCCGGTATTTAAAATTCTCAATTGAATTTACCGCAACCAAAGTTTTATGCAGGTAAAAAATAAAAAAAGAAGTGTTTAGGTTTTTAGCGGTTTGATAGGCTTTTGTACAATCAATTTCTACGGTAGCACCAAAAAAAGGTTCTTCCATTTTGCAGAAATGTTCAAAATGCTCTTTTCTGTTCCAGTTTTCTAAATCTAAAAGGGTTTTCATTATAATAAATTATGGACAACATCTGTTATTTTTTCAAACGCACTAAAATGCTCGTGTTCAACTTTATGATTGATTTTTTCATGTTCCCAGGTGGTGTGAAACGGAATGTGAACGGCATACCCGCCAATTCCCAAAACCGGCAACACATCTGATTTTAAAGAATTCCCGATCATTAAAAATTCATGCGCCTGAATGTCTAAACGACCCAGTAATTTTTGATAATCAATTTCCTGTTTGTCTGACATGACTTCGATGTGGTGAAAATAATGACCCAAACCAGAGCGATGTAGTTTGCTGTGCTGGTCTTTTAGATCGCCTTTTGTAGCAACAACCAGTTTGTATTTTCCGTGAAGGGCTTGTAAAGTTTCTTCAACACCCTCTAAAAGTTCGATGGGTTTTTCAAGTAATTCTTTTCCGTATTGAATGATTTTTTCAATGACTTCAATCGGAATGGTGTTGTTCGAAATATTCATCGCAGCTTCAATCATCGATAATATGTATCCTTTGATTCCGTAACCGTACAAAGGCAAATTCTCGATTTCGATTTTAAACAGTTCCTGCGAAATTCCCTGATGCGAAAGATAATCTTCCATCAGGGCACAAAATTTATGTTCGGTTTCCTGAAAGTAAGGTTCGTTAACAAACAAAGTATCATCAGCATCAAATGCGATTACTTTTAAAGCAGGGATTTTATTTTTATGTAACATGGTATATTTTGTTTCAAGTTTGAAGTTTTCTTTGTTTCAGGTTTTTTTGCTACAAATTACACGAATGTCTTCTAATTTTTTAGAACAAATTAAAATAATTTTAAAAAATCTGCTCAATCTGTCGAATCTGCGTTAAACCTTTTTCAAAGAAATAGTCTTATCGTAAAACGTAATCCTAATGCCGAAAAGTAAAATGATGCCGCCAAAAATCATTTGTAAAGTGATTTGTTCTTCCAATAACATCCAGGCTAAAACAGCAGTAATTACAGCCTGACTTAGTAAACTTAATGAAACCCTTGTGGCACGCATGTGTTGTGTAGCATAACTAACCGAAAGCCAAGCGCACAATTGACAAATTACTGCCTGAAGCACCAATACAAACCAGCCTGTGTCTGAAAAACCGGTAAAAGACTCATTTAAACAATAACAAAGAATTCCTAAATAAATACTCGAAGCAATTAAACTAATGGTCATAAAAGATAAAACGTCAACATCTGAAAGTACATTTTTGCTGACCAAAAGATAAATCGAATATAGGATTCCGGATAAAACGGCAAACAGAAACGCCTGATTAAAGTTTAGTTCCAAAAAGAAACTAAATCCAACCAAAGTTACCATTCCGAATAAAGAAACAATTGTTCCGATCCAGAAGTTTGTTGCCGGTTTTGACTTCAGGAATAAAAAAGAACCAATTCCTACCCAAACCGGTGATAAATTCGTTAATAAAGAAGCCTGAGTAGCACTCGAATCCTGAATAGCAATATTCCAAACCGCAACATCCGAAGAAAATAAAACACCGCAAAGTGCCGCTAAAAGCAGAAACTTCGTCTTTGGCAGTTTAAAGTTTTTTGTAATAATTACATAAGGCAAAAGCAAAATGACGGCAAAAAACATACGGTAAAAGGCAGAAATTAATCCAGGTGTTAATTTCAGTTTTACCAATATCGGAAAAATCGAAATACAAAGTATCCCGCAGATTAAGGCTAACCTTGGTTTGGTGAGTTTCATTTTATTAATCAGCAAATTTTCTAATAATATATTCTTTTGTTTTATTATCGTAATAACCCAAATTATAAAAATCGCCCATTTTGAATAGTGTTTGAGAAGATACATCATTATTTTTGTCAAAAAAGGTTCTTATTTTATCAAATGCCAAAGGCTGTAATTCTCCTTTAATATGATTTCCTTCATCATCAAATAAACCCTCTAGTTTAACCACTTTTCTGTTGGAGTAAGAGTTAAAACTTTCCATAGAAGGATTATATACAGCAACTGCGACTAAAGCTCCAATAAGTCCAAATTGGCTCATTGCTATTTGACCGGTAGACTGCTGCTCTGAAGAAACACCTCCAAATGCTATTAAAGTGTTTTGTCCAATGTGATAACACGAAATACCCAAATTCAAATTATTTATTTTACGAATAAACTGAGAACTGTTTGTTAAAGTTCTTTTACCTCCAAAATCACTGCCTTCGAGTGACATTTCAGAATTTTTAAAATCGATTTGTTTCTCTGAACTTGCATCGTATTCTTTTATTAGTTTGCTATCCAAATCTTTTATCGAAAAATAAAATTGATCCATAGACGTTTTTACCTGATATAATTTATTCTCAAAATAAAACGAGTTAGAACTTAAATAAAAACGATCACCAGATATAGAACGTTGTCGTACTATTTTTTCTGTAGTAATAAAGGTTTCTAAATCAATTGTAAAAACTTGTGTGTAGTCTACATTTGTATCAATTGTTATGGTAATTTGTTTATTGTTAAAATAACATTTTCTCTTTTTTGCACTTTCTGTTAATGAAGTTGGGTTTTTAGTATTGATGTTTTGCATAGAGAAAGGAGCTTCAAAAGGAAGCAGGTTTTCTTTTAAAACACCATAGAAATCTGTTCTTGTATTGTCAGATTTTAAAAATTTAAATCTGTTAAAATCTATTAATTTTTCTGTATGAACTCCTTCTTTATCAAAAATGTGAAGTTTAAGATTGTTGCCTTTTTTGAGAACAGATAAGATGTAAAAGTTTTGATTGCCGCTAAATTTTTGCAGCACTTTTTCTTCTTTTAAAACAAGAGAATATTGTTTGGTTTCAATTTTACGGTTATTCAAATCAAACAATTGGGTAAAAATTTCTTCATAATCATTAGAAGACCAAAATAATCTTGTATTGTCATTATTAAGGTTATAACCAATCATGTTAGTGTACGTTTTGGCAATGGGTCTTTCTGCAGAAAGGCTATCCATAATTCCCATTTTTTCGTTTAGACGAATAGCTTTTACCTTTATTTTATCACTAATAAATAAAGTAACTTCTTTTTTATCTTCGTTTAATGTCTGAAAAACATCACGATTCTTTTTTAATTCAACAGGTGTTGTACTTACAATTTCCTGTGAAAAAGATAGAAAACCATTTAAAAATAGGGAGGCAAGAAATATTTTTTTTAGCATTATTTCAGTGTATTAGTTTTGGCGAATATCTTACTTTTTTAGAAATAAAATTATATTTAAAATTGAAATTAAAAGAAAAGCGTGAATCAATTAAAAGTTTTAATCGATTCACGCCATTTTATAGTATTATAAAACTTTAGTTTACCGTTTCACCATTCGGAGCATCAGCATCTGGATTGATAAAAACCAGTTTTCCTTCAGCATTGGTTGTCATTAAAATCATTCCCTGACTTTCAACACCACGTAAAGCTCTTGGCGCTAAATTGGCTAATACAGAAACACGTTTCCCTATAATTTCTTCAGGTGAAAAACTCTCTGCAATTCCGGAAACAATCGTACGAACATCGATTCCGGTATCCACTTTTAGAACTAAAAGTTTATTTGCTTTTGGCATTTTTTCAGCCTCAAGAATAGTTCCTACACGAATGTCCATTTTGGCAAAATCCTCAAACTGAATTAAATCTTTTTGTGGTTCAGGCTGTTTGCTTTCGGCAAGATTAGCAGTTTTTGTAGCTTCCAATTTATCTATTTGTTTTTGTATTTCTTCGTCTTCGATTTTTGCGAATAATAATTCAGCTTCTCCAATCTGATGTCCATTTGGAATCAATTCTGAATTTTCCGCAACATCATTCCATTTCAGTTTACCTTCATTTTTAAGGATTCCTGACAATTTAGCTGCAGTAAAAGGTAAAAACGGTTCAGCCAAAACGCTCAACGCAGCCGCAATTTGAAGTGCTACATACATTTGGGTTTTTACGCGCTCCGGATTATCTTTCATTACTTTCCATGGCTCTTCGTCTGCCAGATATTTGTTCCCTAAACGGGCAACATTCATCAATTCGCCTAAAGCTTCACGGAATCTGTAACGCTCCACCGAACTTGAAATCACAGCCGGGTAGGCTTTTAATTCAGCTAAAGTGTTTTCATCCACTTCAGATAATTCATTTGGAGTTGGAATATATCCATCGTAATATTTGTTGGTCAAAACCACCACACGATTGATAAAATTTCCAAAAATCGCAACCAATTCATTGTTGTTTCTCGCCTGAAAATCTTTCCAGGTAAAATCATTATCCTTAGTTTCCGGTGCGTTTGAAGTTAAGGCATAACGCAAAACATCTTGTTTCTCCGGAAATTCTTCTAAATATTCGTGTAACCAAACTGCCCAGTTTTTTGAAGTCGAAAGTTTGTTTCCTTCCAGATTCAAAAACTCATTTGCAGGCACGTTGTCCGGTAAAATATAACTTCCTTCGGCTTTAAGCATTGCCGGGAAAATGATACAGTGAAAAACGATATTGTCTTTCCCGATAAAGTGAACCAGTTTTGTATCTTCATTTTTCCAATACGGTTCCCAGTCTTTTCCTTCACGTAAAGCCCATTCTTTTGTTGATGAAATGTACCCGATAGGCGCATCAAACCAAACATATAATTTTTTTCCTTCGGCACCTTCAACCGGAACATCAATTCCCCAATCCAGGTCACGCGTTACCGCACGAGGTTCCAATCCTCCGTCGATCCACGATTTTACTTGTCCGTACACATTAGATTTCCAGTCATTTTTGTGACCTTCTAAAATCCATTTGGTTAAAAAGTCAGAATATCTGTCTAAAGGTAAAAACCAGTGTTTTGTAGATTTTAAAATTGGAGTTTCTCCGGTAATCGTCGATTTGGGATTAATCAAATCGGTAGCATTCAAAGTCGATCCGCATTTTTCGCACTGATCGCCGTAAGCTTCCGGATTGTCACATTTTGGGCAGGTTCCTACCACAAAACGATCTGCTAGAAACTGGTCTGCTTTTGCATCGTACAATTGCTCTGTAACTTCTTCTATAAAATCACCGTTTTCATATAGTTTTTTAAAGAATTCCTGAGCCGTATCATGATGAATCTTAGCTGAAGTTCTGGAATAATTATCAAACGAAATTCCAAAATCAACAAATGATTTTCTGATAATTCCGTCATATTTATCAATAACTTCTTGTGGTGTAACTCCTTCTTTTTTGGCTTTCATCGAAATGGCAACGCCGTGTTCATCGCTTCCGCAAATAAATGCAACATCTTTTCCCTGCAAACGCAGGTATCTCGAATAGATATCTGCAGGCACGTAAACCCCCGCCAAATGCCCAATGTGGATTGGTCCGTTGGTGTAAGGCAAGGCTGCAGTAATAGTATATCTTTTTGGATTCTGTATCATCTTTCAAATTTATTGAGTGCAAAAATAAGCAATAGAATTGAGATTTTGTTATTGCACGGAGATTCGCCTGTAATTTCACAGAGTTGCACGAAGAAAAAGTACAGAGATTCGCTAAGTTTTTTGCTCTTTTAATCTCGGAAAAGCTTAGATGTTAATTTAAAACCAATGATAAAGATATAGTTTGTTCGCTATCGCTCGAGTGTTCTTCGTCGAAATTGACATATAATGAGAAACCTTAGCGGCTCTCTGCGAAAATTCTTTGCGGAATTCACCATTTAAAATAGAAACAGTTTAAACTAACACGACAAGTAAAATCTTCAAAATATATTTCGCAATCTTTGCTATCCAAAAAAACAGCAAAAACAAATTTTATGAGCAAGACAAAACTAATCATCAATAAAAACGGATCAATCAAAATTGAAGGTGATTTTGAAATCATGGATCCGGAAGGAACAGTTTATGGACTTCAGGGGCGTGCAGCGTTAGGTCTTTGCCGTTGCGGGTTATCTGCAAACAAACCATTTTGCGATGGCGGGCACCGCAATAACTTTGAACATGATTCTGTGGCGTTTGATTTACCGCCTATGAAAACGAATTAAGAAATTTTTTCTAAACATAAAAACGGCAATTTTAAATGCCGTTTTTTTTTATACATAAAGTTCCCCTTTCATTGTAATAATTGAAGATCCACCAACCAAAATATCATTTTCCCGATGCATCACTTCAATCAGCGAAGGCTGGTTTAATTTGACTCCCTGCAGAATTTTATATTCGGTGTTAGGTTTGGTAAATTTCTTCTGGGTTAAAAAACCAATTAAAGGGCCTGCCGCTGTTCCTGTGGCCGGGTCTTCATAAATTCCGATTACAGGATTGAAGAATCTGGTTTCGGCGATGTTATCTGTGTTTTGGTTTGAAATGGTAAAACAATAAAAGCCTTCAGATTTGTATTGTTTAGAAATTTCAATCAAAAGCTTGTGGTCAGGAACGATGCTGTTTAAAATCTGACTGTTTTTGACAGGAACCATTGTATGGGCAACTTCGGTTTTTACAATGGTAGGAACAAAGGAATTTACATCTAAATCTTCAATTTTTAAGCCTAACGCCACTGCAATTTTATATGTTGGAATTTCCTCTTTGATAACTGCTGCTTTTTGATGCATTTGTACAATCGGATATTGTGTAACTGAATCGTAACTTACCGTTAAGGAAATCGGAGCGTTTTTCATGATTACAAATTTTTTGTTTTCAGACTGTTCGTCAAAGAGGGGCATTTTTTTGAGCAAAGCTCCACACACTGCACCCAGTAAATTATGTCCGGCACCGTCAATTTCGATTCCGGTTGGGGTAAAGGAACGGACATTTAATGCTTTTTGATCTTTTGAATAATAAACAAAAGAAGTTTCAGAGTATCCAAATTCTTTAGAAATATCCTGATAGGTTTCCAGAGGTAAATATCCTGTAGTAAAAACAACAGATAGCGGATTTCCTTTATAACTTTCGTTTGAGAATACGTCTAAAACATAATATTCTAAGGTGCTTCTTTCGTTCATTTTTTATTTTTTGAATGAATTAAAGTTACTGCTTAAGTTTTAATCAAAGTTAGAATTATTAAGTTTTTTTTATAACATTCGTTTTTGTTCAGCACTTGTACTTATTGCTTTTTCAAGTCTTGAAATCCTTGTTTTTTCCAATTTTGCACTCATAATCCAGTGAATCATAACTTTTTTGTAGGATGGTGCCTGTTTATCAAAATATTCCCAGGCAATTGTATTGGCTTTAAATTGTTTTTCTAAATCGATACTAAGGATATAAGCTTCTTTTTCATGCGAATAAATTCCGGATCTTTCTTCAGATCTAAATTCGAAAGCTTTCAGTCCGGCTTCTTTCATCAATCCGGCCTTTGTGAGCTGTTCGACTTTTTTAATATTGATGGCACTCCAAATGCTCGATTTTTTTCTAGGTGTAAACCGAATGGTATAACTTTCTTCGTCAATAGATTTTCGAATGCCGTCAATCCAGCCAAAACAAAGCGCCTGATCTACAGATTCTGACCACGACATACACGGTTTTTTAGTGCTCACTCTATAAAAACCAACTAACAATTCTGTTTCTGTTTGGTAATTATTTTCTAACCATGCTCTGAATTTTTCCTGGGTTGGGAAGAAAGTTGGTTTCATTTTTTATACTTTGTAATAATGTCTTTGATTACTTCTGAGGTTAGCTCAAAACCGGTTAGTGTTGGAAAACCTTCCCAACGGACAATTCCATCCGGATCAATCAAGAGGCAGTGTGGAATTCCCTGAACTTCCAGTGCATTATACATTGTTCTTCCGGTATCTATCGCACTGAAATATTCTATTTTAGGAGCTGTCAGAGTATTTACGACTTCTTTTGTTTCATCGCTGATACCAATAACGATTAACTCATTTTCGAATTCTGTTTTAAAATGGTTTAATTCCGGGATAGCTCTTTTGCAGGGGCCGCACCAGGTTGCCCAAAAATCAATCAGCACAAATTTTCCTTTAGTTTCAGGTTTGTCCGAAAGCCATTTTTCTACAGTCAGTTTCGGTGCTTTTTGATTGATGACCGATTTTGCCCAGAGTCTTTTTTGTTGTGAGTAGGCGTTTAAAACGAATAGAAAGGTGAGGAGTAATAGTATTTTTTTCATGTTGAGGTTTTTTTGTGCTAAAAATACTCTTTTTTATCTCAAAATAATCTCACAAAAATAATATTTCTGATGTAAGCCAGGCTGCATTAGGGATAGGAGGCAATGTCATTAAGTTAAGGATTAAATGATAAAATTATTGCTGATTTTTGATTAACGATTTTTGATTTCAGATGTAAAAACCTCCTAAAATCAACAATCTAATATTTAGTCAAACCAGATCTGAAATCAAAAATCTCTTAACTTAATGATATTGAGATAGCAGCGGATAGCCCGGCCCGGAGGGAAACGCCCAAAAAAATATTACCAATCGTATCATTATTTCTCCGAAATTTGCAAAAAATTGCATTATGGCTAAAGGACCCGAAAAAAACACCAAAAACAAGGCGTTGCATACCAAATTGCTAAACCGGAAAAAAGCTAAATTTCAGGAGGAGAAAAAAGAACGTGCCTTGCGTTTGAAAGCTTTGGTTACAAAAATGAATGAAAAAAAGAATAATGACGGAGAGGTCATGTAAACAATCCCAAAAACAAAAGACAAAATGGAAGAATTTGGAAGAATAATAGTTTCAGAAACGGCTATGAACAGTGAAAATCCGCAGGATGTAATTAATTCGAATATTTCGGTAATCAATTTAATGCGTGAAGAAGGTGTCGATGATGAATTTATTCACGAAGACGCGTTGTTGAGTTATTACCTGGATTATTATACTTCAAAATATACCGAAGGGAATTTTGCAAAATTTGTATATGATTCCCGTTGGAATAAAGAGCTGAACGAACTTATTGAAGAAGGTCTTGCCCTAATTGGTGCCGAAAAACATTTGGAGTTGTTTCAGGCTCAGGCCAAAAGAGTTAAATTACTGAGTAGTGTAAAGATTGGTAAATTTTTAAACGGAAAGTTTGAAGGAGTCAATCCAACAAGGGATTTACTAAATAATGATACCTTTTTTGAGCTGGATGAAAATCTGGTGGAGCTCAATGCTAACTTTTTAAAAAGCCATCCCGATTTTGAAGTGTTTTTGGTAGACGATATTTTTTCGGTTGTTGAGGAATTCGTTGGGCATGAGATTAAGCGTGTTTAGTTTTTTAGATTATTTTATCGTTAAATTCTTAAGGGAATGACCGGATTTCGTCAAAATTTTAATATAAATTAGCGTAAGGGATTAAGTATGATTATAAAAATTAAAATTATGAAAAGTAAAGTTATTGTTTTATTCAGTGTTTTTGTTGCGTTAATTAGTTTTTCCTGTGGGGATGATTTAGAAAAAGCAGTTGATTGTGTGGGAGAGTCAATACTTCTTCAATTGAATCATACGACAGATGTTACAAATGCAAAGAAAATTGATTACGAAATAGAATACACAGGTGAGTATACCGTTTCGTCTGTAAAATGGACTTTTGGTGATGGCAGTGCTGTGCAAACCGTTAAAGGAAGTACTGTTTCGCATACCTATGCT
Organism: Flavobacterium pectinovorum; assembly: GCF_022802975.1. Lineage (GTDB taxonomy): Bacteria > Bacteroidota > Bacteroidia > Flavobacteriales > Flavobacteriaceae > Flavobacterium > Flavobacterium pectinovorum_B. Next base: position 381,039 of record NZ_JAFEVZ010000003.1, on the reverse strand, counting down.
ACTGCCGGAAGTTATACCGTAAAAGCTGATATTACTATTAAAAAAGGAAGCAGCAGCTGTAGCCAGTCTAAAACAAAAACCGTAACGGTTAATTAAACTTTTTTATTTTTATCGGTCAGCCTTGTTTTATCGTATTCAACTTTCTTGTAACTTCGCTTTCAGTGAATTAGTTTCTAAATAAAGTAAAATGAATTACAGATATTGCAAGGCTTTCCTGATTTTGTGCTCTTTAAGTTTTCAATTAGGATTTTCTCAAAATAAAATCAGTCTTTTTTCAGAGATTAACTACAATTCGATTCCGACGGTTTCTTTAAATGAATATAAATCGGTTCAGGAACGTGATAAAAAGCTTCAAAATCCCAATATAGCTTTGGGAGTTGCAATTTCCGGCGGAGGTTCCAGGGCTCAGTTTTTTAGCATGGGCGTGTTGTTGGGTTTAGAAGAAATTGAAGGAAACAATTCTCATCGTAATTTTTTAAATGAAATCGATTATTTCTCAACGGTTTCAGGAGGCTGTTATTCGGCGGGTTATTATTTAACAATTCTGAAAAATAAGCTTTACCAAAATCATCAGTCCTTTAATAATTTTTACTTTTCTAAAGCCGATGCTTATAAAGATTATGTAAATAAATCGGCTAGTATTTTATCACTTCTGAATAATAGTAAAAATGAAAAAGGAGATAAAATATCTATGACCCAGCAATTGGATCTGGAGGTTTTGCAATATGACAGCACCAATCCTGATAATCCTGATAAATGCAAGACTCAAATGCTTTTGTCTGATTTTTTTGTTCCCAAAGGCAGCAGCCAAATTCCTCATTTACCTATGATGATTGCCAACGGAACTGCATATAATAATGGAGAGCGAGTTGCATTTATGCCACATGTCATCAGGGGACTGAATATAAATTCGTCTCTGGCTCCCAATAAAGCTTCGATTTGTTTAGACGAAAATCAGGTAAACAACGGTTATGATTTTCCGCTTACTTATGGCATAACGGCGAGTTCTGCTTTTCCGGGAGTACTTCCAAAAACAAAATTCGGAATTAAGGGACAGGATAAAATATTGTGTATTATTGACGGCGGTGCTTCAGATAATATGGGGTATAAAACTTTAATGGAACTGCTTCACAATGATTTTAAAGTAGATAATAAAAATAAAAAAGCACTTTTTATTGATTGTCTGGGGCAGGGTAAAAAGGAACCTTATATAAATGACGAAAAAATCAAACTGATTTCATTGCTTGAAACGGCTTCATTGTACACCGTTCAGACTCGGTATATGACTTTTGAAAGGGATGTTGAAAACGCATTTGAAAGATATAAAATACCAGTTTCTAATTATCAGGTTATTGGTTTTACTACTTTGCGTGATCATTTACACAAATTAAAAAAAGATGAAGCGTATGAAAAAATCGTTACCGAACTCAAAAATACCGATGATGATTACGATAATTGGTTAAAGTTTCATAACAAATTAAAACACGATTTAATAGAACAGTTTGGCGAACTCAGTTTTACACGTGACAAAGACGGCGAAATAATCCTGCCCACATTAGCCCGTAGTAAGTTTAACGAACTAACAGCAGCCAATGTTTTGATTCTTTATGAATTTGCTTCTCATGTTGAAACAAAACTAAAAATAACCCCCGAAGAGAGAGAAATGCTCTTGTTGTCCGGACGTCTTGCTGCTTTTTTAAAGACCGCTGAGTTAAAAGAATTGTTGTTGGAACGTAAATAGTTCTAGTGTTTTATTTGTTAGTCTTTTAATTTTTTAATAAGGTTTGTAAGAAAATGATATATTTGAATTGTCTTCAAATAAAAATCATTCATGAAAAATTACCTATTACTATTTGGGATTCTGTCTATTTTAAGCTCTTGCGGAAAAACCGAAAAGGAAACAGCTTTTGTAAATTCACAAAATCCAGACTTGATAACCCAACAAAACGCTGAAAGTAATGTTGTAGAAAAAAAGGATGTTGAGAAACTGATTTTTAAAAATAATGATGAATTTGAAGAATCAAAAGAACTGGATTTGAATTTATTGTCAAAAGTTGCAGCCAGTCTGGCGATTCAATATTCAGATATTAAAATCAGTGAAACCAGTTTTATCAGCTATAATGATGAGATTGCCTTTTTTGTGATTACACATTTAGTTAAAACAGATGAGCCGGAAAAAGGAAATGCCGAAGAAGATGATTTAGGAGATTATTTTGAAAGAAAATACCTTTTTGCTAATAAAGCAGATGGTAAAATAATTGCTCAGCAAGCCGATTTTAATTTGAGCTACAATGAAAATGAAGGGATGCATTTTTCGAAAAGCTATATTCTTAAAAATTTAATTCAGTTAAACGAGAATACAACGGGAGTTGCGTTTTATACCGAGGAAGCTTCAGGAAGTCGGGTAAGTTTATATTCGCAGCAAAAATTTACGATTCTTGCATTGGTAAACCATAAAATTAAGAAGCTTTTATACGAATATCCAATCCGGAAAACGCAAGGAGATTCAAATGGCAGAAGTTCTTTTGAATTGGAAACATTAGAAACCGGGATGATTCTTTCGGATACAAAAACAAATGGTTTTCTGGATTTAATCGTTTCAAAAAACTTTTCGTATGAAGTTGCGGTAGAGGCAGATGAGGAAACGGGTTCAGCAGAAAAATCCAGTATCAAAGTAAAAAAAGAATCCGAAAGAATAAAATACAACGGTCAGGCTTATGCATTTAAAAAAGATGACCGATACAGGTTTCTCGATTATAATTAAGATTTTTTTAAAACTGATAAGATGAAATACTTAGTAATGATTTCGATGTTTCTTTTCGTTCAGTCTGACTGGACAGAAAATGTAGAAAAAAGTATAAAACGAGTAAATGCTGAAGGCAAATTAGATGTTGAGTTTGAGAAAAAAGATAGTGAGGGAGAAGTAAAAGTTAAAAGATACAAAACGAATCACGAAACTAAAATTGATGTAAAATACAAGTACGAGAAATTTATGGATCTTGATTTTAGTTATTATGAAAATGAAAATTTATTGTTTGCAGAAATAGTGAACGGCAAGGATATTTTGATTTATAAAGCTGAACGAAAAAAGGAAGATCCTTATGCCGTATTAATAGAAAAAATCACTTATTTCAAAAATGAAAATGAAGGAATCAGCAAAAGCAGAAAAATCGATGTTTATGAAAACAGTGATATTGAAAAATTGAAATCTGAGTTAAAAAAAATAGATTTTAAAACTGAAAAAATAGATAGTACGGAGTATAAAAGTGTAAAAAAGCGCTGTGATCAGTTTAAAGCGACGCAAAAATAAAAAGCACTTTTGGGATTTTTATCGCCTTTTGTGAGACTAATTTAACTTTTCTGGCAAAAAAACTTTGAGAATCTCTCTGCTAAACCTTCGTGCAATTTTGCGAAACCATCTTCTGAACACATTTTCCCCTAAAACTTTGTCGTAATCTTAGGAAACATTTCCTTAAATTTGCTTCCGTTATAAAAAATACAATAGTTATAAAAACCAAGCTATGTTACAAATCGCATTTATTAGAGAGAATCAGGAGAAAGTAATCAAGGCTTTAGCAAAACGAAATATCGATGCTAAAAGCGTTGTGGAAGAAGTGGTGCAATTAGACGAAAACCGTCGTGCAGCTCAGGTAGAATTAGACAACACTTTATCTGAATCTAATAAATTGTCCAAAGACATAGGCGAATTAATGAAAGCAGGCGAGAAAGCTAAAGCAGCAATCTTAAAAGAAAAAACGGTTTCATTAAAAGAAAAAAGCAAAGAATTAGGCGAAAAAGCAGAAGCTTTGGCTGCTGAACTGACCAATAAATTATACACATTACCGAATCTTCCGGCAGATATCGTTCCGGAAGGAAAAACACCTGAAGAAAATTTAAATATTTTTGAAGAAGGTGATATTCCGGTTTTACACGAAGGCGCACAGCCTCACTGGGAACTGGTAAAAAAATACGATATCATCGATTTTGAATTGGGTGTAAAAATTACCGGTGCAGGTTTTCCGGTTTATAAAGGAAAAGGAGCCCGTTTACAGCGTGCTTTAATTAACTATTTTTTAGATAAAAATACAGCTGCCGGTTACAACGAAGTACAGGTGCCGCATTTGGTAAACGAAGCTTCAGGTTATGGAACAGGACAATTGCCGGATAAAGAAGGACAAATGTACCACTCGACTATTGACGATTTATATTTGATTCCGACTGCTGAGGTTCCGGTTACGAATTTATTTCGTGATGTGATCTTAAACGAAAGTGATCTTCCGGTGTTGCATACCGCTTATACGCCTTGTTTCCGTCGTGAAGCAGGTTCATACGGAGCGCACGTACGAGGATTAAACCGTTTACACCAATTTGATAAAGTAGAAATTGTACGTGTTGAACATCCTGATAAATCTTATGAAGCCCTTGACAGAATGGTGGAACACGTAAAAAATATTTTGCAGGAATTGAAATTACCATACAGAATCTTACGTTTGTGTGGTGGTGATATGGGTTTCACCGCTGCTTTGACGTATGATTTTGAAGTGTTTTCTACAGCTCAGGATCGCTGGCTAGAGATCAGTTCTGTTTCAAACTTTGAAACATTTCAGGCAAACCGCTTGAAATTGCGTTTCAAAGACAAAGACGGAAAAAACCAATTGGCTCATACACTTAACGGAAGTTCATTGGCTTTGCCAAGAGTTTTGGCCGGAATTTTAGAAAACTACCAAACGCCGGAAGGAATTGTAATCCCTGAGGTTTTACGCTCTTACTGCGGATTTGATATTATAGATTAATTTTTATAGTCAAACCTAACAGGTTTTAAAACCTGTTAGGTTTTTTTAATTGTTAAACCACACATTAAAAACTGAAATATGAAAAACATCTGTATCTATATCGTTTTGTTGTGGTCTTCTTTCGCCTTTTCTCAAAACGAGCAGCTTGCTCAATATTATTATGATAAAGGCGATTTCGAGAAAGCAAAAATCAGTTACGAAGAGCTTTTAAAAAGTGTGCCATCCAATACCCAATATTTTTTAAGAACCGTTGACTGTTATCAGCAGCTGCAGCAGTTTACTAATGCTGAAAAAGCCATTCAGGATCGTTATAACCGTTACAAACAAGGTGTTTTTTTAGTCGAATTGGGATATAATTTTCAATTGCAGAAAAACGAATCGAAAGCTAAAAGTTACTACGATCAGGCAGTCGAAAAAATCAAAGCCAATCCGAATGATGTTTACGGAATTGCAAATTCTTTTGAGAAAAAAGTATTACTGGAATATGCATTAAAGGCTTATCAAACGGCAATGCAGATTCAGCCGAATTACAATTTTAATTTCCAGATAGGAATGTTGTACGGACAGTTAGGCAAAACCGATTTGATGATTGACCTTTTATTGACAGAATCCTTTCAAAATCCACAGAATTCAAATTTAATTCAGACGCAATTATCGCGTTTTATGAATGGAGAAACGGATAATACTGCTTTTAAGGATGCCATGCGTAAAGCTTTAATCTTAAAAACACAAAAAGATCAGGATGTGTTCTGGAATCATTACCTGAGTTGGTTTTATGTTCAGCAAAAAGAATTCGGGAAAGCTTTTATTCAGGAAAAAGCGATTTACAAACGGGAACCTGAATCCTTGATTAGTATTGTTAATTTAAGTCAGTTTGCACTGAATGAAGACGATACGGAAACCGCTTCTGAAATTTTAAACTTCATTCTGCTGAATACGAAAGATCAGGATTTGCTGATTAGGACGAATGCAAGTTTGATGCAGATTAAAATTGATAAAGCATCTGAAACAGATTACCCGGCAATCACTACAGAGTTAGAACATTTGCTTACAACCTATGGCGTGACTCCTTTTACCTTATCTTTGCAAATAATTCAGGCGCATTTTCTGGCTTTTAATTTAAAAAAGACAGAAGAAGGCAAGACCGTTGTAAAAAAGGCTTTAGAACTTAATTTAAATGAATATCAGAAAGCTGATGCCAAAATGGAATTGGGTGACATTTTGCTTTTGGAAGAAAAATTCAATCAGGCACTGATTTATTATTCGCAAATTCAATTGGATTTAAAGAATGATGTGATGTCGCATGAAGCGAGTTTAAAAGCGGCCAAAACAAGTTATTTTAAAACTGATTTTGAATGGGCTTTAAAACAATTCAAAGAATTAAAGTCGGCAAACACACAATTGATCGCCAATGATGCTCTGGAATATTTTTTACTGATTAATGACAACACCGTTGCCGATTCGACACAAACTGCTTTGAAACAGTTTGCAAAAGGTGATTTTCTACTTTATCAGAATAGAAAGCAGGAAGCTATTACACAATTTCAAAACATTCTGAAGTCTTTCAAAGGGCAGGAAATTGAAGCTGTAACAATGTTGCGTTTAGGTAAAATCTATGAAAGCCTGAAAGATTATAATTCGGCTTTAAGTCAGTACCAGCAAGTGATTGACCATCATAGCGACGGAATTTATGTAGACGAAGCTTTGTTTTTTTCGGCAGAAATTTACAACGATGCACTAAAAGATACAGAAAAGGCAAAACCTTTGTATGAAAAGGTAATTTTTAACCATCAGGACAGTATTTACTTTGTTGATGCCAGGAAAAAATACCGGGAATTAAGAGGAGACAAGAATTTATAAAATTCCAATTTATAAATTCCAAATTCCAAAAAATGAATTAATAAAATGACGATCTGTTTTAAGTTTTGAGAAAAAACTCAGAATCTTAGCAACTCAGAATCTCAGAACCTTTAGAAAAAATGATAATATACAACGTTACCACCAATATACACGAAAGTGTTCATGACCAATGGCTACAATGGATGCAGGAAAAACATATACCTGAAATTTTAGCAACCCAAAAATTTTCATCTGCACGAATTGTAAAAGTTTTAATTGAAGAAGAAATGGGAGGAATTACCTATTCAGTTCAATATACAACAGACAGTAAAGCAACCTTAGAAAAATATTATCTGGAAGATGCGCCTAAGTTTCGTCAGGAGGCTTTAGAATTGTTTGCAGATAAAATGCTTTCTTTCAGAACAGAGTTAGAGGTTATTTCGGAACATTAGTTTAAGTTTCAATTTTAAAAAGGCTATTATGGAAATTCGATTTCAAACAAAGGATGAAAGTAATAAACAGCAGCAGGAAGAATTTTTAAAACTTTCAAAAGCAGAACGATTTTATAGCTTTTTGAGACTAAGTGAACGAATAAGTCAATTTCCTGTGAAGAATAGAATAGAAAAGAATAAAGATAATTTTGTAATTATTATAAAACCGAAATAAAGGTGTCAAAACTTTGGGATCAAAATATAGATGAATTTATTGCTTTGGCTAATAAGCACGGTGTTAGAATGCTAATGGTTGGCGGCGGAGCGGTTAATTTTCATGGATATCAGAGACATTCAGCTGATGTTGATTTCTGGATTGATACTACAGAAGATAATTTTAAAAAACTGGTATTGGTTTTTAATGAAATGGGATGTGAAATTGATGATTTTCCTGAAAATGTAAAACAGCAGGAGCAAAATATATCTGTAAAATTTTCCCCAGTTGATTTAGATTTGGAACTGATAACTAAGTTTTCAGTAAATAAAAGTTTTGAGGAAGCGTATAACGATAGTGAAGAAACCACTGTAAATGATAAAACGTTTCTAAAATGGAATGTTTTGTCTTTAGAAGACCTGATTACAAGTAAAATCAAAGCAAATAGGGAAAAGACTTGCTAGACGTTCAACAACTTCGAGAAATAAATAAAAAATAAAGCTTTGAGCCTTTGAGTCTTCGCTGCAAAAAGAATACTTTTGCGCCCTCGCGGCAAAACAAGAAAAGAAAATGGAAAAAGTAAAAGCCAAAAAACATTTAGGACAGCACTTCCTTAAAGATGAAAGTATTGCAAAAGCAATTGCCGATACTTTGAGTTTAAAGGGATACGATGAGGTTTTAGAAATAGGACCGGGGATGGGTGTGCTTACTAAATATTTACTTGACAAAGAGGTAACAACACGAGTAATCGAGATTGATAATGAGTCTGTTGCGTATCTGGATGCCAACTATCCAAAATTAAAAGACAAAATTATTTCAGAAGACTTCCTGAAATACAACATAAATCAAGTTTACGAAAATAAGCAGTTCGCTATTATTGGTAATTTCCCTTATAACATTTCTACTCAGATTGTTTTTAGAACATTAGAATTCAGAGATCAGATTCCGGAATTTTCCGGGATGTTTCAAAAGGAAGTTGCAGAGCGAATCTGCGAGAAAAAAGGATCTAAAACTTACGGAATACTGTCCGTTCTGGCACAGGCTTTCTATGATACTGAGTATTTGTTTACTGTAGACGAAAATGTTTTTATTCCTCCGCCCAAGGTCAAATCGGGTGTGATGAAAATGACCCGAAAGGAAGATTATAGCCTTCCGTGTGGTGAAAAGTTGTTTTTCACAGTAGTGAAAACGGCTTTTCAGCAAAGACGAAAAACATTACGTAACAGTTTGAAAACATTAAATTTAACTGATGAGTTGCGATTAGACACTATCTTTGATAAACGTCCTGAGCAACTTAGTGTAGATGAATTTATTGAACTGACTCAAAAAATAGAAGCCGATGGAGTTCAAAGTTAGCAAAGAATTAATCCAGCAATTAGAAGAGCATATTGTTCATAAAAACGACAATGAACTTGAAGTTTTACTTAACGATTTGCACCACGCAGATATTGCCGAAATCCTTGATGAACTGGATTTTGACGATGCAACCTACATTTTTAAGGTTTTAGATAGTGATAAAACCGCTGAGATTCTTCTTGAATTAGAAGATGATCTGCGTGAGAATATCTTAAGCCGACTTTCACCAAAAGAAATTGCCGAAGAGCTTGATGAGCTTGAAACGAATGATGCGGCAGATATTATAGCCGAACTTTCACAGGAAATTAAAGCAGAAGTAATCTCGGAATTGATTGACGTTGAGCACGCAAAAGACATTGTCGATTTGTTGCGCTACGACGAAAATTCTGCCGGTGGTCTGATGGGGAAAGAGCTTGTAAAAGTCAATGAAAACTGGAATGTATTGACCTGCGTGAAAGAAATGCGTATTCAGGCCGAAAATGTTTCCAGAGTACATTCAATTTATGTAGTCGATGATGAAAACCGGTTAAAAGGAAGACTATCACTTAAAGATTTATTGACTTCTTCAACCAAAACCCAAATAGGCGATGTTTATATTCGAAAACTGAATTTTGTAAACGTAGATACCGAAGATGTTGAAGTAGCCCGTATCATGCAAAAATACGATTTGGAAGCCATTCCGGTTGTAGATGAGCTGGGACGTTTGGTGGGAAGAATTACAATCGATGATATCGTAGACGTAATCAAGGACGAAGCCGATAAAGATTACCAGCTGGCTGCGGGTATTACGCAGGACGTTGAATCGAATGACAGTGTTTTAGAGTTGACAAAAGCACGTTTGCCCTGGCTTTTGATTGGTATGGTAATCGAAATTGTGGCGTCTTTTGTTTTAAAAGGAAATGAAGATACGTTTCAAACCTATTCAACCTTAATTATTTTTGTGCCTTTGCTTTCGGCAACTGCCGGAAACATTGGTGTTCAGGCATCAGCGATTGTAGTTCAGGGACTGGCAAACGGAACTTTAAAAGAATTCAGCCGTGGTTATTTTACTAAAGAAATTACCGTTTCGATGATATCAGGAAGTATTATTTCATTGCTTTTGCTGGGCTATCATTCGATTATGTATCAGCAGTATTTAGTGGGACTGGCAATTTCAATTTCGATGATTGTAGTCATTTTATTCGCTGCAACTTTAGGGACTTTAGTACCGCTTTTTTTACATAAAAATAAAATTGACCCTGCAATTGCTACGGGACCATTTATCACCACAACCAATGACGTCTTTGGAATTATGCTCTATTTTGGGGTAGCCAAATTGATTCTTGGTTTTTAAGTTTTGCAACAAATTAATAGATTGCAGTGATTTAAGATCTTTAAAATCTGTGTAATTTGGGGCTTGAAAAACACGCTATTAATCAGCAATAAATTAAGCATGAGAGTACATATTATAGGGGGAGGAAATCTAGGGGTTTCTGTTGCCGTGGGGATTGCAAAATTTTCAAAAAATAACCAGATTACCGTTACCAGAAGAAACACTGCGAGTATTCAGTATTTAACTGAATTAGGAATTACCGTTTCATCTGATAACAAACACAATATTCAGGAAGCCGATGTGGTAATTCTGACTATAAAACCGTATCAGGTAGATACTGTTCTGGCAGAGATTTTACCTGTTATTCAGGGAAAAACTATTGCCTCAGCAGTAAGTGGCTTGTCTTTGGAAATGCTGCAATCCAAAACAAATAATGAATTCCCGGTAGTGAGAATCATGCCTAACATTGCCGCACAATTTGGCGAATCGGCTACTTGTATTTCTTTTCCTGAAAAAGACAGAGAGAAGGCTTTGCTAATTGTAGATTTGTTTCAGGATTTAGGAACTGCTCCGGTTATTGACGAAAAACTAATGGACGCTGCAACTGTTTTAGGTGCTTGTGGAACCGCTTATGCTTTAAGATATATTCGTGCTTCTATGCAGGCCGGAATCGAAATCGGATTTGATTCTGAAACCGCTTTGGCAATTGCTGCACAAACTGCAAAAGGAGCTGCAAAAATGCTATTAGAAGAAAAAGTACACCCGGAGCAATTAATTGACCGTGTAACAACACCTCAGGGATGTACAATTGCAGGTCTTAACGAAATGGAACACAATGGTTTCAGCTCTTCATTAATAAAAGGAATCAAAACTTCTTTGAAACAGATTAAAGGATTATTGAAATAAGAAATTACAATATTTAAAATTCCAAATTCCAATTTTCATGTTGGGATTTGGAATTTTTGTTTTTAGACCTATATGTTATTTCTACTTAAGGAGAAATAGCACTAATAATTCGGCAAAGATTGGCTTTAGGAATAGGAGTTTAGCATGTTATTTCTCCTTATTCAGAGGATGATAATATTGTGGAATAATTGGAATTTGGAATTTCTACATTGGAATTTAAACGTTTTTCTTCTCTAAAATGTATTTCAAATAAACAAATCCGAAAATTCCGGAAAGCACAGAAGCAATCAGAATGGCAATTTTAGAAAAAAGAATGATTTCAGAATCTTTAAAAGCTAAAATGGTAATAAAAATGGACATCGTAAAACCAATTCCGCCCAGCATTCCCGCACCTAACAGATGAGGCCATTTTAATTTTTTTGGTAAAGCACAAAAACCGGCGTTTACTCCAATAAAAGAAAAAAGTAAAATACCTAAAGGTTTCCCTACGACCAATCCTAAAATAATTCCGAGTGTGTTTGGATGGTTCAGGCCTTCATGCCAGTCAGATTCAATGGTAATACAGGTATTTGCAATGGCGAATAATGGTAAAATAAAAAAGGCAACTGGTTTGTGCAAAAAGTGTTGCAGCTTATACGAAGTTGATTTTTCGCCGCCATCACCAAACGGAATCACAAATGCTAATATAACTCCCGTAATAGTGGCATGAACACCGGAATTTAGCATGAAATACCACATGGTAACACCACCAATCAAATACGGAATCAGGTTATGAATTTTCATTCGGTTCAAAACAAATAAAAGACCCCAAATTCCCATAGCAATAGCAAGATTTACAAAGGCAATTGAAGAAGTATAAAAAACCGCAATGACAATTATAGCGCCTAAATCATCAATAACGGCCAATGCAGTCAGGAAGACTTTTAGTGATATTGGTACTTTATTGCCCAAAAGAGATAAAATTCCAATAGCAAATGCAATATCGGTTGCCATCGGTATTCCGGCACCGTTTTGAGTAGCAGTTCCGTAATTTAGAGCTAAAAAGAGGGCTGCAGGAACCAGCATTCCGCCTAAGGCAGCAATAATAGGCAAAGAAGCATTTTTGATGTTGGATAATTCGCCATGATAAATTTCACGTTCCAGTTCTAATCCAATCAATAAAAAGAAAATTGTCATTAAACCATCATTAATCCAATGTGTAACGGAGTGTCCACCCAAATCTTTTTCCCATAAAGCAATATAGGGTACCTGAAAAGATGAATTGGCCAGAGTAAGGGAAAGAATAGTAACAAAAAGCAATAACAGGCCTCCTGATTTTTCGTTTTCAAAAAAGGCTTTAAAAGTTTTGGTTAATTTCATTTGAGAAAAGTTATACGGATAAAGATGATAATGAAAATGTTTTCAATGGTGTATTTTCAAAGTTAAAAAAATTAGGCCAATAAAAAATTTGTGTGCATCAGTTTAAAATATTCCGGATTCAGAAATAAAGAATAAACTGTATTTTTGTTTTATCTAATTTAAAAAATAATAATGAGCATAAAAATTCTACATATCGACAGCAATAATCCTATTCTTTGGAAACAATTAGAAGAAGCGGGTTTTGAAAACCATGCCGATTTTACCTCTTCAAAAGAAGAAATCGAAGCCAAAATTCAGGATTATAACGGAATCGTAATTCGAAGCCGTTTTAAAATAGACAAAACATTTTTAGATAAAGCAGTCAATCTTCAGTTTATTGCCAGAGTTGGTGCGGGTCTTGAGAGTATTGATTGTGATTACGCTCTGGATAAAGATATCAATCTAATTGCGGCTCCGGAAGGTAATTGCAACGCTGTTGCAGAACATACTCTGGGTATGATTTTGTCCCTTTTTAATAAACTGAATCAGGCTGATAGTGAAATTCGTTTAGGAGAATGGAATAGGGAAAGCAATCGCGGATATGAACTAGATGGTAAAACGGTTGGAATTATTGGCTATGGAAATATGGGAAAAGCTTTTGCCAAAAAACTAAGAGGTTTTGATGTTGCCGTTTTGTGTTATGATATTGCAGATAATGTAGGTGATGAAAACGCAAAACAGGTTTCATTACAGGAATTACATCAAAAAACAGATGTTTTAAGTCTGCATATTCCCTGGACGCCTGAAACCGACAAAATGATCGACTTGAATTTTATTAATGCATTTGCAAAGCCATTTTGGATTATAAATACTTCCCGTGGTAAAAACATTGTTACGGCAGATTTAGTAGAAGCCATGAAGTCCGGAAAGGTTTTAGGAGCTGGTCTGGATGTGTTGGAATATGAGAAACTTTCTTTCGAAACGCTTTTTCAGGAAAAAAATACTCCGGAAGCTTTTCAGTATCTGCTTGATGGTAAAAAAGTAATTCTGACCCCCCATATTGCAGGCTGGACATTTGAAAGCCATGAACGTCTGGCTCAGGTTATTGTAGATAAAATAAAGGCTTTGTATTCAAAATAATTATCGATTTGGTTTTGGGTTTTAATAACAGGTTTTTTCTGTAAAATTAGTTTACATAATTAGTTTTTGAAGTTATTTTTTTTTAATATTGTTGTTAAATTTAACAAAATTTTAAATTTAAGGAGGAGCCGAAAATCCTAAAAAGAGTAGAAATTAACGAACTAAATTTTATTAATTATGATTGAATGGTACAAAAAAGTGGTTTTTGAAAACTATGTAAATTTTAATGGTCGTGCAAGAAGAAGTGAATATTGGTATTTTGCATTAGCAAGTGGGATTATATCGATCATTTTAACGATAATTGATAAGACTATCGGAACAACATTTGGAATTGCTGAGACAGGAATAATAAGTAGTTTATATAGTTTATTAGTTATATTACCTAGTTTGGCTGTAGGTGTAAGACGTTTACATGATGTGGGTAAAAGCGGTTGGTTTATGTTGATTATTTTAATTCCTATTATAGGTGCTATTTGGTTATTAGTATTAGCTTGTACAGATGGTGAGCAAGGTACAAATGCTTACGGACCTGATCCTAAAAATGATTTTGATGAAATCAACGAAATTGGAAGTGTTGAAGCATAATTATAAAGAATTATAACATGGAAACTACAAGACCAACGGAACACTGGAATAATCCTCCGGTTCGAAGAGAAGAAAACAAAAAAGTTGTTGCAGGCATTTTGGGTATTTTAGTAGGTTATTTAGGAATTCACAAGTTTTATTTAGGCTATACCAAAGAAGGAATAATTCAGATATTGCTTAACCTTGTTTGTGGACTTGGAGGGCTAATAGGACTTATAGAAGGAATTATTTATCTTGTAAAAACAGATGAAGAATTCTATCAAACTTATCAGGTAGGTAGAAAACCTTGGCTTTAAAACATAAGAAAAAGGCTTTTCATTTTTGAAAAGCCTTTTTCTTTTTATATCAATTTTAATTAATTGTCTTCTTTCTCCGCTAATTTGCGTTCCAGTTCTATCTGAAACTCTTCAATAACCGGTTTCATAGTGCTTTCAGGAATATCTGCGATTCTGATGTACATTAAACCGTCTACGGCGTTATTGAACAACGGATCGACATTAAAAGCAACAACACGTGCGTTTTGTTTGATGTATTTTTTAATTAAAACAGGCAAACGTAAATTTCCAGGTTCCAGTTCGTCAATTATTTTGTCGAATTTATTTAAATCTGATTCGGCTTCGTCGAAGATAAAATCTTTATCAGCATCTTTCAGTTTTACTTTATAAGCCTTTTTCGGATGGATATATTGTGCAATATAAGGATCGTAATAGTTCGACTTCATAAACTCAATCATCAATGATTTTGAGAAGTCAGAGAATTGGTTGCTGATGCTTACGCCGCCCAGTAAATACTTGTGCTCAGGATAACGCAATGTCGTATGGATAATTCCTTTCCATAATAAGAACAATGGCATAGGTTTTTGCTGATATTCTTTAATGATAAAAGCACGACCCATTTCGATTGATTTGTGCATCATATCGTGCAGTTCAGGCTCAAACCTAAAAAGATCATTCAGATAAAAGCCTTCTAATCCGTATTTTGGATAAATTTCAGCACCTAATCCCATACGGTACGCACCGGCAATTTTTTTAGTATCCTCATCCCATAAAAACATGTGGTGGTAATACTGGTCAAATTGGTCTAAGTCAATAGATTCGTTGGTTCCTTCGCCAACTTCACGAAAAGTAATTTCACGTAAGCGACCAATTTCATGTAAAATATTCGGAATGGATTTTGCCCTTGCAAAAAAGACTTCGTAATTTTTACTTTGTAATAATCGGCAATCACTGTTTCTCAATGCCTGAACTTCATCAATCATTTTTGATTCGTTGGCAGGAGTAACGATTTTTTTAGGGGCTTTAGGGATTTTTAAATTGGCCGGATCCAATAATTTGCTGTCCTTTTCAAAAGGATTGGCCAGCATATAGGTCTTCTTTCTTAAGAATTCTGAATACTCTTCAAATGATTCGATTTCGTTTTGTTCGTTCACCGAAATTGGTTTCCCAATACGAACCTTAATCACACGGTCTTTTTGTGTAAGCAGTTCAGATGGTAATTTTGCTGTACGTAACGTATCATCAATTTTAGAAAGCCAATAGAATAATTTACTGTTTTTAGCGTGAAAATAAATCGGTACAACCGGAACTTTTGCTTTTCTGATCAGTTTTATAGCACCTTCTTCCCACGGTTTATCAACAACTAATTTACCGTCTTTGTAGGTCGAAACTTCACCGGCAGGAAAAATTCCCAAAGGTTTTCCGTCACTTAAATGACGCAGCGTTTCTTTAATTCCAACCACGCTTGATTTAGCATCCTTATGATTTTCAAAAGGATTAACCGGCATAATATATTTCTTAAGCGGAACGATTCTGTGTAGTAAGAAATTCGCAATAATCTTGAAATTTGGCTCTCTTTCAAGCATTAATTTCAAAAGTAAAATACCGTCAATTCCTCCAAGCGGATGATTGGATATGGTGATGTAAGCACCATCTTTAGGCAGACGTTTCAAATCTTCTTCCGGGATTTCGAATTTGATTTCCATCTCATCCAAAATTCCGTTTAAAAAAGGAACATCTTCTAAATGTTTATTGTGATCGTAAATTTTATTAAGAGTAGAAATCTTAAGAACCTTCATGAGAATCCAGCCTGAAAAAGTACCAAAAACTCCGTACTTATCAACATTTATTGCCTTTGCAACTTCTTTCGCGGTAACTAAACCCATGTACTTTTTTAATTTATTAGAACAGCGAACAAAGATAACAAAAAACTCTACTTTTAGCGTTTGTTATGCAAACTTTCCGCATTTTTATTACTTTTGGATATCTAAAAAAATCGCATGAAAATTATTTCTTATAATGTAAACGGAATACGCGCAGCTATTTCAAAAGGATTTATTAATTGGCTTCAGCAGGCTAATCCGGATGTTATTTGTCTTCAGGAAATTAAGGCAACTCAGGATCAGATTCCGACAGAAGATATTACTGCAGCGGGCTATCCGTACCAATATTATTATCCGGCAACCAAAAAAGGATATAGCGGTGTAGCTATTTTGTCGAAAATTGAACCCCAAAAAGTGGTTTACGGAACCGGAATTCATCACATGGATTTCGAGGGGCGAAACCTGCGTGTCGATTTTGATGATGTTTCTGTAATGAGTCTCTATCTTCCATCGGGAACCAATATCGAAAGATTAGACCATAAATTCATGTTTATGGATGATTTTCAAAACTACATAAATGAATTAAGAGCAACCATTCCAAATATCATCATTTGTGGCGATTACAATATTTGCCACGAAGCAATCGATATTCACGATCCGGTTCGCAACAAAACCGTTTCAGGATTTTTGCCTCAGGAACGTGCCTGGTTAGATGGCTTTATGAAAACAGGTTTTATTGATAGTTTTCGCCATTTCAACAAAGATCCGCATCATTACACGTGGTGGAGCTATCGTGCCGGAGCAAGAGGAAATAACAAAGGCTGGCGTATCGATTACAATTTGGTAAGCGAACCATTGGAGCACAGATTGAAGCGTGCTGTTATTCTCCCGGATGCCGTACATTCAGATCATTGTCCGGTTTTGGTCGAAATCGAGTAATTTTGGTATTGTTATTGTTAGACAAAGCCCGGTTCTAAGTCAAAAACAATTGTCATCCTGAGCGGAGTCAAAGGCTTTAAAGTGAATAACAGATTTATTTAGCAGACTAATAATAAGGAGCTATTTCCTGCTTTCCACTGCAATCTTTTTGTTTTTAAAGAAAAAACAAAAAGGATTTCCGTTTCAATCAGGGCTAGGGCTTCACGGTAAAAAAGAATATTAACCTAATTATAAAATACCATAAAATGATTAAAAAAGCCTCACTGGGATTGCTGGTTTTAGCACTTTCAACGTCTTGTGTTTCTAAAAAAATATACAACGATTTGGAAACAAAATATTCAGATTTAAAAAAAGAAAATCGTTCGATTGCTGATGAAAACGCAGATCTAAAAACTGCAAAAAACCAATTAGAATTAGAACGTGATAAATTAACCAAAGATTTAAACAGCGCTAAAGATGATCTTGCCAAACAAAAAGCTGATCTGGCCGCTGCACAAAATAAATTCAAAGTTTTGCAGGATTCATACAATGCGCTTGAAAAAAACAGCAACGATGCATTGGAGAAAAACATGAACAAAAACCGTGATTTGCTGGCAGAATTAGAAGCTAAATCAAAAAAATTAGCTGAAGAACAGGCTCGTTTGGATAAAACCGCAAGCCGTTTAAATGAATTAGAAGCAATGATTGCAGCAAAAGAAGAGGCAATGAGAAAGCTAAAAGAAACCTTATCTAAAGCTTTAAACGGTTTCGAAGGAAAAGGTTTGACAGTTGAGCAGAAAAACGGAAAAGTGTACGTTTCTATGGAAAACAAATTGCTTTTTAATTCAGGAAGCTATGCAGTGGGTTCTGAAGGTAGAAAAGCGGTTGTAGAGTTAGGAAAAGTATTGGGAGACAATCCGGATCTTTCTGTTTTAATCGAAGGCCATACAGATGATGATCCATACGCAGGTTCTGGTCCAATAGCCAACAACTGGGATTTATCGACAAAAAGAGCGACTGCAATTGTGGCTATTTTAAGCGAAAATGCTAAAATTAACAAACAAAAACTAACAGCTGCCGGTCGTAGCGAATTTTCTCCTTTAGCAAGCAATGCAACTCCTGAAGGAAAAGCTAAAAACCGTCGAATCGAAATCATTTTAACACCAAGACTAGATGAAATCGCTGATATGCTAAACAGTATCAACTAAGCTGAATTTATAAAATTCAAAAGGCTCAGAGTTTTAAACTTTGAGCCTTTTTTATTGATATTCTTTAAAATCAATTTTATAGGAATCGTTCCTGCGGAACTTCTTAAATATAGTATCGTATATTTTCAACGGATTAAAATCCGTTGCTATAAAATAAATCGTTCCTCTGGAACTTTTATATTAAGATATTACCCGTTGGGTGCAATTATTAAAAACACCAGTTGAATTTTCTACCGAAAATCACCCGAACTGACGAAAAGTTATCATCAAAAACTAATTACATCAAACGGATTATGATATTGTAATTAATTAGGTCAAAAATATTCTGGTATAAATTAGGACTTAATAAAAAGCCGTGGGCTTGTATTATATTGTAGCGACGGATTTTAATCCGTTGATATAAAAAGGCATTAGAAATTAAGTTCCGTAGGAACGATTCATATTATGCTTTTTCAATCAAAACACTCACAGCATTTCCACCAAAACCTACTGCATTAATGAGTACTTTTTTGATAGTTTTCGTCTGATTTTGTGCTTCAGCAAACGGAACGTTGATAAATTGATTGTGCTGAATCATCAAAAGTGCCAATTCTAAACTCAAAATTCCTGAGGCTCCAAAAGTGTGGCCGATTTTCCATTTGTTGGTAGTCAACAATGGTAAATTTTCTCCGAAGACTTTTTCGATCGCGCGCAGTTCCGTTAAATCACCTTTTATGGTTCCGGGAGCATGCATGACAATTACGTCTATATCTTTTAAATCGGTTTCTTTTAAAGCCATTTTCATCGATTTCTGAAAGCAGTCCGCTTCTGCAGAAATCGAAATATTGTGTTCTAAAATTTCAGTTGCATAACCAACACCTGTTATGTAAGCAATTGCATTTTCTGCTTCACCGGCTTCCAGACAGCAAACGCCGGCAGCTTCACCTAAAATCATGGTGTTTTGCGTTTTTTCAAAGTCAAAAGCCAGATTGGGCCATGCTTCCTGTGTTTGATTAATGCGTGAATATATTTTTAAAGCTCTCATTTGAGCAATCGTAAAATCGGTTAAAGGAGCTTCACTTCCGCCAACTAAAAATTTATCAGCCATTCCTGATTTGAGCCATGCAACACCATTTAAAATCGCATGAAGCGCAGTAGAACAGGTAATAGAATGTGAAATTTCAGGACCTGTACTTTGTAAATCGTGAGCAATCCAGGAAGAGATATTTCCTAAAGTGGTGGTAGGAGAGGCGAGGGTCTGCGCTTTTCCGGTATCGATGTATTCTTTGTAATGTTTTTCGAATAAATCGGTTGCACCTCTTGAAGATCCTATGTTAATTCCGAATACATCATCAGAATTCCATCCTGCCTGTTTAACCGCTTTTCGCGAAGCTGCCAAAGCAAACAAAACAGAATCGTCCAAAAATTTATACTTAGGATCTGATTCACGGACTTCAGCAATAATTTGTTTAGATTCAGCTTCAAGTGCTGCTACAGAAGTTTCCTGCTGATCTAAGAATTGCTGCGAAAAACAATGCTGATCGTTAAGGTATTTTTTCCAGACTTCTTCAGCATTATTTCCTAACGGAGAAATGGAAGAAAAAGCGGTTATGGAGATTTTATTTGTATTCAATTTTTTTTATTTAACCGCAAAGTTCGCAAAAGTTTACGCAAAGTTCGCAGTGTTTTAAACAAAAATTAAACTATATAAGAAATTGAAGTTCATTTAAGGTTAAGTGTTTTGCTTTACTTATATATAATTCAATGTCCGGCTGAGCGTAGTCGAAGTCTTTGTTTTCATAAGCCTTCGACTCCGCTCAGGGTGACAGTCAGGTATGCGAGGCAAAGTTAAATGAACTTATATAACTTAGGTTTAAAAAAAATTAAACCATCTCTATCGCTTCTTCAATGGTTTTATATACCTTTTGAAGCTGTTCGTCTCTCATAATGTAAGGAGGTAAAATATAAACGATGTTTCCAACCGGACGTAAAACAACACCATTTTCAATAAAGAAATTATATAATTTGGTACGCATAGAACCATAATAACTTTCCTCTGAATCTGATTTAATTTCGACCGCAAAAATAACCCCTAATGTTCTGGCTGTAATTACTTTTGGATGGCTTTCAATTTTCTTTTGGAACTCTAAATGATTTTTATTGATTCTTTCAATATTGGACTGCATTTCATCGGTTTGCAGTAAATCGATACTGGCCAAAGCCGCTGCACAACCTGTTGGATTGGCGGTAAAAGTATGTCCGTGAAATAATGCTTTGTTAATGTCATCATCATAAAAAGCGTCAAAAATCTCCTGTGTAAAAGTTGTAATCGCCATCGGGATTGTTCCTCCTGTTAAAGCTTTTGAAAGGCACATCATATCAGGATCTGCATCAACATAATCCATTGCAAAGGTTTTTCCGGTTTTGCCAAAACCTGTCATGACTTCATCGGCGATGGTTAAAACTTTGTTTTCTTTACAAATTGAAATAAGTTTGTCCAGCGCCTCAGGTTCGTACATAACCATTCCTGCTGCTCCCTGTACCAAAGGTTCAAAAATAAATCCGGCACAATTATGATGCTGAATTACATTTTCCAGCGCCTCAAAACTAGTTTGTTCCTGACCTTTCACCGGAACCGGAATCCGGACAACATCGATAAACATTCCCTGAAAAGCCTGAGTGTAGAAAGAGATTCCGCTTGCTGCCATCGCAGCAAAAGTGTCTCCGTGAAAAGCATTTTCAAAAGCAATTATGGTGGTTCGTTTTTCTCCTTTATTGAAGAAATATTGCAAAGCAACTTTAATAGCAACTTCGACAGCGGTAGAACCATTATCCGAGAAGAAGATTTTTTGCTGATTTTTCGGCAAAATTTCCATCAGTTTTTCGGCTACTTTTATAGCCGGTTCATGTGTAAAACCGCCAAACAAAACGTGTTCGAGTGTTGTGAGCTGTTTATAAATCGCATCTGCAATAAATTTATTACTGTGTCCAAACGGATTCACCCACCAGGAAGCGATGGCGTCAATATATTCTTTATTGTTTTCGTCCCAAAGTAAAGCGCCTTCGCCTCTCGAAATAGCAATTGGTGTTTGAGAAGTTTTATGCTGAGTATAAGGATGCCAGAGATATTGGCTGTCTTTTTCTGTTAAAGTCATTTTTTAGAGAATAGGTTTATAGAGTCAAGATGAAAGAAGAAAGACGCTATAATTTACGCAAAGATAAGAAAGTCTGTTTGCTTACCCTCAATTACCACCTCTATTCTCTTGCTTCTTTACTCTATTTTTACAGATAAATTAGTTAGTTAAATTCTCTTTCTTCTTGACTCTTGCCTCTAAACTCTCACAACCCAAGAAGGTTTTCCCGAAACAAATCGGCGTATTCCCGAATTACATCTTGGTCAAAATACGGTTCTTCATCAATTCTTCCGATGTGTTTTATTCCGGTTTTGTTCAGAATCAGGCTTTCAGTCGATTTGTTTTCGCTTCCGCTAAAGATAATTCCATGTACTTGAAAACCTCTGTTTTGTATGGCTTCAATCGTTAATAATGTATGATTGATGCTTCCCAGATAATGTCTTGAAACCACAATGATTTTATAGTCGGGCTGAATTAAATCAACGATGGTGTCTCTTTCGTTTAAAGGAACAAAAATACCGCCGGCACCTTCAATTACCAGATGATTTTCAGTTTTTGGCTCCCGAATTTCTTTCAAATCAATTGAGATTTCGTCAATTTCAGCTGCCAGATGCGGACTGGCCGGCGTGTTTAATTGATATGAGTTTGAATGGAATTTAGATTTAGAATTTGAAATTCGGGATTTTACTTTATGAGTATCTGAATTGTCAAGATCGCCTGCCTGAATTGGTTTCCAGTAATCTGCTTCTAAAGCTTCGACAATAATGGAAGAAGCAATTGTTTTGCCTACATCTGTAGAAATTCCTGTAATAAATAGTTTCATAGGTATTTTGTTTCACTGAGATTCACAAAGAGAAAAACACAGAGATTCACAAAAAAAAATAATTTTCTTCTTTGTGAATCTTTGCGCTTACTTTGTGGGTCTCTTCGTAATGATTTATGCAAAAATACCAATAAAAACAACAAACCCATCATTACGATGGGCCTGTGTTTTATTCTTCTTTTAATTCGTCGATTACTTTTTTGATTTCTTTAGCATATTTTCCGTAAAATAATTTTGTATGTCCTTCGGTCATAAACCACATCAAAATCATAAATACAAAGATTATCAATATAAAGATTACTGCTGCACTTTCCTGATTTGTATTTAAAATAAGATTTAACAGTTTGCCTGATTTTTTACCTAATGGGATTAAAAACATATAAAACAGTCCAAAAGGAAACAAAGCATAGGTGAAAGATTTATAAGCCTCAATAAACAATCTGATATTATAGTATATTTCGTATAAATTATCTTTCGTTGTGGTTGCGATGTCTGTAAAGTTTTTATAATATATATTCAATCTTATTATAAAAAATATTGAGATTATTATTGATACTGCATACAGTAAATAATACGCAAGTAAAAAACTATATTTCAGATCAATACATAACGGAATTACCCCTACTAGAACAATTGAAACTATTTGGATAATCAGTTCTTTTTTTAAATTTTTTTTAATTTTATCCAATGGCGTATTCACCGACTGAATTTTTTCTAAATTATCCGGAAGAACGATATTCTCCGTCTTTTCGTTATTCCATGCGTTTTGTATATCGTTAAAATCCATATCCTTGATTTTTTATAATTTCTTTTAATTTTTCTTTTGCTCTGTTTAATTTTACTCTGGCGTTACCTTCGGAGATTCCAAGATTCTCGCCAATTTCTTTATGAGAGAATCCTTCTAACTGATAGAAAATAATCGCCTTGTCAATTTTTTCAAGTTTCTGAACGGCTATATAAAAATGATCCAGCTGGCTTTCTTTGATATGTGAATCACCTTCGTCATCTTTAATGTTTTCTGAGGCTATTTCGTATTTATCAACTTTTCGTTTTTCTTTTCTCAAAAAAACAATCGCTGTATTTACCGCTACCCGATACATCCAGGTCGAAAATTGACTTTCGTTTCTAAAAGTTTCATACGATTTCCAAAGCTGACAGACAATCTCCTGAAAAAGATCCTGCTGATCATCAGGATTGTCCATGTACATCTTAGAAACTTTGTATAGGATTCCCTTGTGCTTTTCGATTCGGGTTAAAAATTCTTGTTCTTTTTCTTTCAAAACGATATTATTTCGTTATTGGTTTTACTTTATATCCTGCTTTTTTCAATAAATTAATTAATCCCAATTCTCCTCCTAAATGTCCTGCACCAACCGCTACAAATAAACTTTCTTTTTTCATTAGTTCAGGCAATTGTTTTACCCAGTCTTCATTTCGATTGTCCAGCATGTATTTTTTTGCCTTAGTATTCATGTATTTTTCATTGGTGATTCCTTTAAACAATTCATCTAAATTTTCACTTTTGTAATTTGCCACTAATTTACTTGTTTCGTTTGTATTATACTCTGCCAAAGAAGCGATCATCTCTTCATCAGAATAAGCATTTTCAACGCTTTTTAATTGCGATTTAATTGTTTCTAAGCTAGCGGTTTCTATATTTCGGGCTTTTGCCATTTCAATAAAATTCATTTCGTAAAACTTTAAATCTTCACAACCAAAAGTTTTCATTGAAATTAAACTCATTACGGTCATTAAGCTATAGCTGTCTACTTGCTGAACACTCATTCCTGTTGTTGTTTTCAAAATTTTGTCTAAATCGGCGAGTTGCGTTGGCGTTAATTTTTTGCTTAATGGTTCTGTTCCCATCGCCATTTTTTGCATGTCGGTTAATTCTTTTGGATCGGCAAGATTTACTTCTAAAACCAATTTGTTTGATGTTTCAAATGCTTTTTTTGTTTTTTCGGAAAGAAAATAATCCGATCCGCAAATCATATGAACAGTTCCGTATAAATAAGATGGTTTTGCTAATCCGTTTCCTGAAACTTCCCATAAAAGAGAATTTTCTAGTTTTGGAGATTTTGTTTGCGCTTGAGCCGATGTGCTAAAAACTAATGCGATTACTGCGATTATTGATTTAATTGAATTTTTCATGATTGATGTTTGATTAAGTTGATGATGACTTGATGATGATTGAAACTCGCTTTTACTATTTGTTTTATTTTTTTCTTTGCCATGAAGCAATGGATGCAAAAAATAAGCAGATCATAATGAGAAGCATATCTTTGTTTGGTTTGTCTAAAATAAAGTTGTTTATTAAAGAATAGGAAAGCCCTAAAGAGCTTAAAGTGATGAATGCAGAATTGAATATTTTTTCGATTACTGTAGTGGTTTTGGTTTTCATAATATTTAGATTTATTTGATTACGACTCGTAAGTGACTAAACATTCAAAACGTTACAAAAAAAATAAACTTTTTTTTAAAAAGTGAATAAATACGGCGGATGAGAGAGGGAAAAAAATATAATTTCACAGTGATATACAAAGAAAATACACAGAGATTCGCTAAAAAACTTTGTGATTCTTGTAGGTTATTTTTGTGTATCCCTGTTGAATAATCAAAATTAAAAGACGAAGTCTCTCAGTAATTCTAAAACCAGAGAAATCTCTTCTTGTGAATTATAACTGTGAATGCAAAAACGCAAACGTTCCTGACCTTCCGGAACCGTAGGTGAAAGTATCGGTTTTACATCAAAACCTTTGTCCTGTAATTGCTGTGCAAGTCTCTTTGCGTTTTCATTGCCGGGAATAATGGCTGATTGAATGGCTGATTTGCTTCGGACAAACATGGGTTTTAAGCCTAATAAATTTTTCTGCTGATTAAAAAACACAATGTTTTGTCGTAATTTTTCAATCGTTTCTTTTTCAATTTCTAATTGTTGATAGGCTATCAAAATTGTCGCCACAGAATGAGGCGATAGTCCTGTTGTATAAATAAAACTTCGGGCAAAGTTTACCAGGTATTCTTTAAGATCGGTGTTTCCTAAAATGACAGCTCCATGGCAGCCTAATCCTTTTCCGAAAGTCATTATTCGGGCAAAAATTCGATGGTGCAGTTGAAGATATTGAATGAGTCCTTCTCCTTTATCGCCAAAAACGCCCAAAGTGTGGGCTTCATCAACAATCAAATAACAATTGTATTTTTCTGTAAGTGTTACCAGTTCTTCCAGATTAGGATTGTCACCATCCATAGAAAAAACGGTTTCAGTAACAAGGTAAATATTTGTTAGCCCTTCGACTTCGCTCAGGGTGACATTGGTTTCTCGAAAACGTAAAATCAACCTTTCTAAATCTTCAAAATCGTTGTGCTTAAATTTATATGATTTGGCATTCGACATCGTAATTCCGTCCCGAATTGAAGCATGACTTAATTCATCGTACAAAATAACATCATTTCGTTGCGGTACAGCGCTAAAAAAACCAACATTGGCATCATAGCCCGAATTAAAAATTAAAGCTGATTCTGACTCATGAAATTCGGTAATGAATGTTTCTGCAACTTGATACAGAGAATGGTTGCCTGAAATTAAGCGTGATCCTGTTGCGCCATTCTGAAAAATCTCATTTTCCAGTAAATAAGCATGCGTGTGTTTGAAAATAGATTCTGATTTTGAAAAACCAATATAATCATTAGACGAGAAATCGACCAGATTATTAAATACAGGAAGTTTTCTAAGTGAATTATTCAGCTTGCGATTCTCAAGTTTCTGATTTAGGTTTTCAGGTAATTTCATAAAAGCAAAGTTAGAAAATTGACAGGAATCTGGGGCTAATTTCACAAAATCAAAGGAGAGAGATTCGGTTTTGGTAAAATGAAATTTTAAAATAAGTTTAATTGTATTGTTTAATGATTATGAATTATTGTTTTTCGATAATTTTTATATATTTGCATCAAACATAAACGTATCAATTATGAAAAACAATTCCAGATTATTAACCGTTCTTTATATTATGTCGAGATTAAGTTTTCGCCTCTGTCAGCTTGTTCTCCTGGTTACCCTTTGCTTTGAATTTATACCAGATGGCACTTTCAGAAATTTTAATTCCTCTACGCATCATTCGAAAGGGTATCCGGTAATGGCTCAAATTCAATTGAATATTCCGGATACTTTAATTAGTTATAAAGGTAAGCTTAATAAAGGAATAGTTCTGAAATCAAAAAATAAGGAAGCAAATGAACTTTTTAATGATGTTAAAAAAGATACGGGATATGTAAAAACCTATCAGATAAACAGTTTTGAGATTTATAATGATACGGATTTTGGGATTAAAAAAGAAACGATTAATCCGGTAGTTAAAGATTATAACGCTGAAGTTAAGCTTACTCTTAATCCTCAGGATTATTTTTTTAAATCAGTTTTGATATTGAAAAATTATTTGTCGTTAATTTTAATATTGTTTGTTACCTTTCAGTTTATGCGTTTGTTTAAACAACTAAGAGATGATTTTGCGTTTAACGACTTATTGAATCAAAGAATTAAAAATATTGGTTATTCATTAATAGCGTATCAACTTGTTAATCTTATGGCAAGTGTGATTACAATGAAATATGTATCCGGTATTATTTATAACCACCACATACCATCGATTGAGGGTTCAAAATTTAATTTTATGAATCTTACTACTATTCCTGAATATAATCTTGAAGTGCTTTTTTTGGGGTTGTGTTGTCTTGTTTTGGCCAAATTACTAAATTACGGCTATGATCTTCAGAATGAAAATGACTTAACAATATAATTATGCCAATCATTGTAAATCTAGATGTAATGCTTGCCAAGAGAAAAATGCGTTCAAATGAACTGGCAGAACGAATTGGTATTACGACTGCCAACCTTTCTATTTTAAAAACAGGAAAAGCAAAGGCAATTCGGTTTTCGACTTTAGAGTTGATTTGTGAGATACTAGAATGTCAGCCTGGAGATATTATGGAGTTTGTAAAGGATGAATAATTGTTTTACTGATTCAAAATGAGAGGTTTTGGATAAGTTTATTGTAATGCATTGCAGGAATTTTTAAGATATAAAAAAAGCCAAACATTTGTTTGGCTTTTTTACTTATTCTGAAATTGTCTTAGTCTGCTAAAACAATTATTTTATTATCTTTCATTTCGATAGTACCTGACACAATATTTAAAGTATAAGTCTGGTCATTTACTTTCGTGAATTTACCTGCTACTTCTTTAGGAAAATTGAAACTTGAAGCTACAATTTTAATAGTTCCTTTTTCTAAAATAGAAACAATAGGAGCGTGGTGATTCAATATTTGAAAGCTTCCGTCAACTCCAGGCAATGTAACCGAAGTTACTTCTCCTGAAAATAATTTTGCTTCTGGTGATACTATTTCTAAAGTCATCTTTTTTGAGTTAGAAGTTATTTGTTAAAAGTTAGAAGCAAAAAATATTTTACTTCTAATTTCTAACGTTTAACTTTATTTTTATGCTTCAGCTAACATTTTCTCTCCTGCTTCGATCGCATCCTGAATAGAACCTTTCAAGTTGAAAGCAGCTTCCGGAAGGTGATCTAATTCACCGTCGATAATCATGTTGAAACCTTTGATAGTATCTTTAATATCTACTAAAACTCCCGGGATACCTGTAAATTGCTCTGCTACGTGGAATGGCTGAGACAAGAAACGTTGTACACGACGTGCTCTTGATACAGAAAGTTTATCTTCTTCAGATAACTCTTCCATACCTAAGATCGCGATGATATCCTGAAGTTGTTTGTATTTTTGAAGAATTTCTTTTACTCTTTGTGCACAGTCATAGTGCTCATTTCCTAAAATTTGAGGAGTTAAAATTCTTGAAGTAGAATCTAACGGGTCAACCGCTGGATAAATACCTAACTCAGCAATTTTACGAGACAATACAGTTGTTGCATCTAAGTGAGCGAAAGTTGTAGCCGGCGCCGGGTCAGTTAAGTCATCCGCAGGAACGTAAACCGCCTGTACAGATGTAATAGAACCTTTGTTTGTAGAGGTAATACGCTCTTGCATTGCACCCATCTCGGTTGCCAATGTTGGCTGGTAACCTACTGCAGAAGGCATACGTCCTAAAAGTGCTGATACCTCAGAACCTGCTTGTGTAAAACGGAAGATATTGTCAACGAAGAACAATACATCTTTACCTTGGTCAGATCCAGCTCCATCACGGAAATACTCAGCGATAGATAATCCTGAAAGTGCCACACGTGCACGAGCTCCAGGTGGCTCATTCATTTGTCCGAAAACGAAAGTAGCTTTAGACTCTCTCATTCCTGGCATATCTACTTTAGATAAATCCCATCCTCCATTTTCCATAGAGTGCATGAAATCATCACCGTATTTTATAATTCCTGACTCTAACATCTCACGAAGTAAGTCATTTCCTTCACGTGTTCTTTCACCTACTCCTGCGAATACTGAAAGTCCACCGTGACCTTTTGCGATATTGTTGATCAACTCCTGAATTAATACTGTTTTACCAACACCGGCACCACCAAACAATCCAATTTTACCTCCTTTTGCATAAGGCTCGATCAAATCGATTACTTTGATACCTGTAAATAAAACTTCAGATGAAGTTGATAAATCTTCAAATTTAGGAGCTTGTCTGTGAATTGGCAGACCGTTTTCTCCAGTTTTAGGCAATTCACCTAAACCATCGATGGCATCTCCAACAACATTAAATAAACGTCCATATACATCTGGACCGATTGGCATTTGGATTGGATTACCTGTTCCAACTACTTCATATCCTCTAGACAAACCGTCTGTAGAGTCCATAGAGATTGTACGAACAGTGTTTTCTCCAATGTGAGATTGTACTTCTAGAACTAATAAAGTTCCGTCTTTTTTAGTGACTTCTAGTGAATCATAAATTTTTGGAAGTTCAACATCCTTACCGTTGAAAACTACATCAACTACTGGTCCAATGATTTGAGCAACTTTTCCTATTACTTTTGACATTACTTATGTGTTTATTAAATAGCTATTTAGGTTTATCGAAAATACCTCTTTTTTCAGAGCGCAAAGATAATTTTTTAAAATATAAAATCAATATTTTTTTTGTAAAAAATACTTAGTTTTTTGTTATACTCTCAAAAGAGGATGTTCAAATATTTAAAACAGTAATTTTTAGTGATGTGAAAAAAGCCGCTTCATTTTAAAAATGAGCGGCTTTCTTATTAAAAAAAATTGGCTTTATTATAGTGTTTTAGGGTATAGGATTTGATAATTCCCTAAGTTAACTGGTTTTATGTTAGAGCTGTATTTTAAGTTTATCGCCTCAATAAATTTATTAGCAATTAAGGCGTATCCTCTTGGTGATGGGTGAACTCCGTCTAGAGAAAACATTCCTCCGGTTACAAATGTTGATGTCAGAGTGTAATTGTCGGAAACGATTCCTTCTCTTTTTCCTAATTGCTCCATTATTGATTTAGCATCAACTATTGCTAAATTGTTAGTCTCTGCTGCTGTTTTAATTGTTAAATTGTAAGCAGTAGTAGCGACTTCAATCTCAGCGACTTCACTAGGTAGTAAAACATATCGATCCGGTAAAGGGAAAGTGATTCCTAATTGTCCTAAAGTAGGAGTAGGTGAGGCAATTCCATCATTTGCTACTGTTGGAGTTTTTCCGATTCTGGCAGAAGCACTTAAACAAATTAAGTCTGTTGGTAAAGTTTGTCTTGCTTTTCCGAAAACCTGACCTAAGACTGTAGCAGTTGTTGCATCTACTCCTCCGCCCATTAAGACAGCTTTTAAGCTTGCTGACAAATCAGTTAAGTTTTCATCTACCATCAACATTGGATTATTTCCGGTTGTTGATAAGAGTTTTATTCTGTCACCCTGACCTAAAAAAACTAATGCGTTATGAAGAGGGGTGTATAATTGAGCATTAAGCGTATTTACCAGATTATTGCCTCCTATAGTTAAATTTTCCTGGGTTAGCTGGTTGTATTTGATTACATAAAAGTAGGGTAGTGTTGTTATGACAGGTAAATTGGCGACAACACCTTTTCTGCCTCCGGTGGTAAGCTGAGTGATTAATGTTTTGTACGCAGTATCAAAGGTTGCTGCTGGTGTCAGGGGATTTACAGTTGGATCTCCTCCGGCGGTTGCATAGCCTAACTCGTCATTTCCGCCTATCCACAAAGAAAAGAAAGTAGGGTTTTGACTTAATGCATCGGCCAAAACGGTTGTAGTTGCGCTTGAAGCAAAACGAGCAAAATATGGATTTGCTGTTCCTGTTGCTACACCTGCAGGATTACCGTAGCCGGGTGCTAGCAAATGAAAGCTTTTTGCTCCGGGTACTCCTAAGTTTGTGAACGTTCCGGATAGGTGTGTTGTAACTTCGGTTGTTGGCGTGCCTTCTACAGAGACAGGAGTACTTGTGACAGTGTTGAAATATAAACGTGGTCCGCTGATTACATTTCCTCCTAATAACAATCCGCCGATATTATCATTTGTAAAAGGAGTTGTAAAAGTGCCTCCTCCTACTGTAGTAAATTGTTGCGCAAGAATATTTGGATATGCTCCTTCCTGACCTTTAATAAAAAGGGCATTGTCGCTAAAACCGGCTGCAAAGGAATCTCCCAGTGCTACGTATTTTGAGAAATCAGCTGTTCCGGGAGTTAATGGCAATCCGTCAGATGAGTTATTGTCTTTTAGGGTATCGTCATCGCTGTTGCAGGCTGCAAAGGTTAAGGAAACCAATAGCAGCCATTTGAAATTTTTTATCATAATTCTTATATTTTAAATTATTGCCTGCTAAAAATTGTCAGCAGGTAAATAATGTGTTGATTTTGTAAATTTTAAATTATGGGTTAATGGTCCAGGAAGCAAAGTATTGTTGTCCGATTAATCCTGCTCCAATAACCTGTGTATATTCTTTTCCTCCAATATTTGATGCACCTAATTTGAAAGTAGATTTTAATTTTGGCATGGCATAATTAATTTGTGCATCAATTACTGTTGCAGATTCAATTGTTCCGTCTGCAAAAGTCGATTGCCACTCATATTCGCTATTCCATCTTGCGCTGACATTGAAACCGAAATTTTTGAATAATTTTTCGTTTCCGATAGAAGCTTTAAATCTATGTTTTGGGGTATTAAAACCTGCTTCAAAGCTAGGGTCTTTTGATTGGTCAAAATCAAATTGGGCATAGTTATAGTTTAATCCTAATTCAAAATCTGCGATTATTTTTTTTGAGAGCCCTGCTCCAAATCCTAATGAATGAATTTCTACATTTGAATTTGTGTATATCTGATATGCTCTGTATTCTCCATTTTGAAGGGCTCGTATTGATTGAGCTCCTAAATCAGTAACAGGAACATTGGGTACTGGTAAGTTTGGATTATCCTGAGCTGTTCCATAATATGTTGAAACTACATTAAGGTTGCCAATAAAATCGTTATAAATGTTATAGTACCCATTAAGATCTATTGAAATATCTTCATAAACCGAACGGTATCCTAATTCAAAAGCTTTTACCTGTTCCGGTTTTACAAAATTAGCTCTTGTCTTCTTTAATAATTCAGCTGCAGCATTTGGATTGGTTCCTGCTAATGCGCTAAAAGCTTCAACTGAACTTGCAAGATAGGAGTTGTTATAAGCATCAACTCCTGTCATGTTTTTTGTTGTATTTCCTCCACTGTAACTTTGGCCTTCTGCGCTTAGGGTAAAAGTCTCGCTAAATCTTGTTAGGTTGTCTGGGGCTGAACCGATTAATACGGCTCTACCAATATTAAAACCTATGTATTGATCCTGTGTGGTAGGATTTCTGAAACCGGTTTGAAAAGATGCTCTGAAGTTGTGGTTTTTCTTTTCGCCACCTGAATATACAAGAGATAATCTTGGAGAGTAGTTTCCGTCAAAGTTTTTGGATTTATCATAACGAATAGAACCTGTGAATTTTAATCTGTCGTCAAGGAATCTTTTTGTTAACTGCGTATAAACACCATATTCGTTATAGTTAATTGGTCCGTCTGCATCTGTGTAAATTCTTCCGTGAGAATTTAATTCGTATAATCTATAAGATCCACCTACCTGAATTTCGGCAAATTTGATAAGATCTTTAAAATTATAATTTGCATCAGAATGGTAAATTTTGGAGTTGTCTACCAGTTTAGATCCTGAAAGAACACTTTCGTCATTGATTACCTGATTGAAGGCATTTTGAAATTCTGGTGTTCCAGGCAGAAAACGTCCGGTGTCGGCTGTTGTTCTTGCTGCAGCATGAGCCTGTTGCGGAGTCATACCGCCTAAAGTTCCCTGTATGTATGCGCCTGCATATTGTCCAAACCAGGTGTTGTCATCTTTCCATTTTCTGTTTACATTGATTCCTGTAAAAACCATGTCGTAAGAATGTCCGCCATCTTCTGTAGTCATGTATCCTCTTAAGAAAAAGTTCTTTCCTTTAAATTCCAGTTTATGCTGCTGCATAAAAAAATCATTCAGGTAATATCTGTTGGCTCCCTGATAAACAGCGTTTCCAAAGCCAAATTTACTTTGCCAGATAATTTCCAGCCTTTCATCTCCGAATGGTCTTCCATGTAAAGAAAAGTCAATTTTAGTGTTTCCTGCTTTATTATTTGTGAGGTCAATTTCATTATATCCTGTTCTGCTTACATTACTATTTGGAAGTAAGTTAACTGCTCCTGCAGGTATTCTTCCTAGTGCCACTAATCTTTCGCCTACACCTTTAATGTTTGTAGTCGCTTCGTCTCCGTAGACATTTATACCGTCATAGTTTGGGTTTGTTCTGTCGATTCCGGCAATTGTTTTGTCATTGTAATCAGTTGCATACCAATCTGTAGCTTCCATATATGTGAAGTTTGCTTTAGCAGCAAAATATTTATTGAAAGCATGTGCAAAGCGTATTCCTAAATCGTAATAATTATTCGTTCCGGCGGCATCTTGTGAAGTTGTTCCGTATTTAAAGTAAGTCGAAACTCCCTGGCTGGTAAATGGGCTTTTGCTGTTCATGAATAAAATTCCGTTAAAAGCATTAGCTCCGTATAGTGCAGATGAAGCTCCTGGAAGTAATTCAACGCTCTGAACATCAATTTCGGATACTCCAATCATATTTCCTAAAACGAAATTTAATAAAGGAGATGAATTGTCCATTCCGTCAACTAATTGGAGGAAACGAGTATTGGCTACGGTTGCAAACCCCCTTGTGTTAATTGATTTAAAAGACATACTGCTGGTATTCATTTGTACCTCTTTTAAATTTTCTAAACCATCGTAAAATGATGGTGAAGCCGTTTTTTTAATATCCTTAATTCCCATTCTTTCAATAGTTACCGGCGATTCTAATACACGTTCCGGTGTACGGGATGCCGAAACCACTATTTCGTCAAGCTTGGTTTCTTCTTCTTTTAAAATTACACTAACATTTTGATTTGCTGATGTAATGTTGATTGTTTTAGTTTCGAATCCTACAGCTGATACTTTAATTGTAAAAGGTGGTTTTGAAGTAGTACTCAATTTAAAAGTGCCATCAAAGTCTGTAGATGCTCCACTTGAACTTCCAACTACATTAATGTTGGCTCCGGGAATTGATTGTTTGTTGTTGTCTGTAACAGTGCCGGTAACTGTGCTCTGTGAAAAGGATAGTCCGCTGATAAACAACATAATTAGTAAATAGGCTCTCATTGGTTAGTTTTTTTGTTAGTTCGTATAGCCAAAATACAAATAATTTTAATATTAATAAAAAAACGTTAAAAAAAATTAATATTTATCATAAATAAGTCTGTTATTTTGAGTATTTGGTATGTGTATTTATTGGATTTAAATCAAGAAATAAAAGCTTAAAACCGTAATTAGTATGCATACATAATAATTTTAAGAAAAAAATTGCATTTATCTTAAAAATTCAATTAAGAATAAAAAAGTTTGTAAATAAAAAAAGCGGGATATAAATCCCGCTTTAAATAATGTGTATGTTTTAAAAATTACTCTACAGTAACTGACTTTGCAAGGTTACGTGGCTGATCGACATTACAGCCTCTCATAACCGCAATGTGATAGGATAAAAGTTGTAATGGAATGGTAGTAATTAATGGTGATAATGCATCTGATGTTTCAGGAATTTCGATTACATAATCGGCCAATTCTCTTACCTGAGTGTCACCTTTAGTAACTACTGCTATGATTTTACCGCTTCTGGATTTTATCTCCTGAATGTTGCTTACAATTTTATCATAATGACCTTGTTTAGGAGCAATAACAATAACTGGCATTTGTTCGTCAATTAAGGCAATTGGTCCATGTTTCATTTCGGCAGCAGGGTATCCTTCTGCATGAATATAGGATATTTCTTTAAGTTTAAGAGCGCCTTCAAGAGCTACAGGGAAATTATAACCACGCCCTAAGTATAAACAGTTTGGAGCATCTTTAAAAGCTGCGGCAATTTCTTTAGCTCTTTCGTTTGTTTCTAATGCTTCTGCTACTTTTTCAGGGATTATTTCCAGTTCTTGTAAAAAGGTATGGAAGTCTGTGTTTGTTAAGGTTCCTTTAGCTTTTCCTAATCTTAAAGCGATCATGGTTAAAACAGTAATCTGAGTGGTGAATGCTTTTGTTGAAGCTACTCCAATTTCGGGTCCTGCGTGTGTGTAAGCACCAGCGTGACTTTCTCTGGAAATGGATGATCCAACAACGTTACATACGCCAAACACAAATGCGCCGTTTTCTTTTGCTAATTTAATAGCGGCCATGGTATCAGCAGTTTCTCCAGATTGAGAAATAGCGATAACAACATCATTTTTATTGATGATTGGATTTCGGTATCTAAATTCAGAGGCGTATTCTACTTCAACAGGAATGCGGGTAAATTCTTCAAAGATATATTCGGCCACTAAACCTGCGTGCCATGAAGTTCCGCAGGCAACAATTAGAATTCTGTTGGCATTCAGGAATTTTTCAATATTATCTTCAACACCGGCCATCTGAACTATTCCTTCATTTGCATGAAGTCTTCCTCTGTAGGTGTCTTTGATAACGCTTGGCTGCTCATAAATCTCTTTTAGCATGAAATGATCGTAGCCTCCTTTTTCGATTTGCTCCAGATTCATCTGAAGTTCCTGAATGTAAGGGTCAACTAACGAGTCGTCTTTTATTTTTCTTACTTTAAGAGGTTTGTGCAATCTGATATTTGCCATTTCCCCATCTTCCAGGTAAATAGCGTTTGATGTGTATTCAATAAAAGGAGAAGCATCAGAGGCAATGAAAAATTCATTTTCTCCAACTCCAATGGCTAATGGGCTTCCTAATCTTGCCGCTACAATTTCATCAGGATTTTTTTTGTCAAAAACCGCAATGGCGTATGCACCTATTACCTGATTTAAAGCAATTTGAACAGCTTTTCCAAGTTTAATGTTTTCTTTTTTCTGTACCTCTTCAATCAGATTAACTAAAACTTCAGTATCTGTATCCGATGTGAAACTGTAACCTCTCTTGATTAATTCTTCTTTAAGTGGGGCGTAGTTTTCAATAATTCCATTATGGATAATGACTAATTCCCCTGAATTTGAAAGGTGTGGATGGGAATTGACATCGTTAGGGACTCCATGAGTTGCCCAGCGTGTGTGACCAATTCCGATAGATCCGTTTGTTGTGAAATCAGCTTTTGCTTTTTCTTCAAGATCCGAAACTTTCCCTTTTGTTTTACAAACTTTGATGTTCTCCTGATCGTATAACATTACGCCGGCACTATCGTATCCTCTGTATTCAAGACGCTTCAATCCTTTTATAACAATAGGATAGGCCTCTCTGTGTCCTATATATCCAACAATTCCACACATATATTATCTTTTAATTTGGTTTCGTGTAGTAGATTTTAAGTTTAACTCTTTTGTCATAATTTGAATTACCTTGAGGAATATTCCCCCCAAATAGCACCGTGCCTAAAGGACTCATTATTGATGCTGCCGGAACTTCTGTGATTAAACTTTTATAATTGATTTTGGTTTTGTCTAATTTGTTTGATATGATGGTGTTAATGTCTTCGGTAACTACTAAACCTAATTTAACGTTTTTAACATCAGCATTTTTGATGAGATTTCGAATATGATTTGTGATTCTTATTTTGTAAGTAGTACCTCTTTTGCTTGTTGCATCTATATTAATCATACCATTGAAAACAGCTTTGCTTTTTTTAGCATCACCATTAAGAGCTGTAGTACGATCAGCGGTGTAATCAGTAAGTACCATGTTGTTGTCTAAGTCATACAGATAGATTCTGTCAGGTTCGGGCGCACCGGCCATTTTTTGAGAATCAATTGTAAATACTAAATTAGCTTCATTAGCCAGCCATTTTTTAAAGGTAACATTGTTTCTTATTTCGTCTAATTCATCCGATACACTGTTTGGTTTGGTTATCCATTCTCCTTTATCATTGTAGCTTCCCAAGTCGGTTTCATCAAAAAGTTTGATTACCGCCATAGACCCCTGGCCTCCTTTTAAATATAATTTTTCGTCTGGTGTGTCATCATCCTCTGCAGTGCCGTTTGTGTAATCGGTAGTGCCTTCTTCTAAAAGACTAACAGTGTTTAAGGGATTAGTTGAGGGCCCGGTTAAATTTATAACCAATGTTTTTGAATCAACGGTTGTTGCTTCTGCTGTAGCTTTAGATTTATAAAAAATGGTTATTTTTCCGCCATTAAAATTCATCATAGCCATTCTTGTGTATTCGCTTTTAGCAGACTTTTCTACTTTAAAATACAATCCTTTAAAATAGTTTTTAAATACTTCGTCACTTGCTAATTTGCTTGCAGGAGCATCAAATATTTTGGCTTTAAAAAAGTCTTTATTTAAATGCAGACGCATTTCAGGCTTGATTCTTTTAATAACTTGAGCAGTTGTTGTTGTCGCCGGGGTTGTTTCCTTTATTTCTTTTGGGCTAAAAATGAATTCGTCGTTTTCAGAAGTGTCATTTTCAATAGTTGTCGGATTTCCAGCATCGTCTTTTACTATTTTGGTAGTTTGATCATTTAGCCTTGTTCCAAATACGTTAGGGTTGGTAGTTGCCTGTGTTTCGAAAAGACTATTTCCGTCTGTGTTATAGAACCTGCTAATATCATAATTGTTAGCATTATAATTGTTTAGTAAAATACCCGATTCGTAAACACTTAATTTTATTTTTCCCTCTTCAGGGCCATAAATAGAGTTCAATTCATAAGTTGTTACTCCTTTTTCATTAATAGATTTAGCAGTACTAAAATAAGGGATGTTTAAAGTCACACTGTCAATAGCCACTTCTACTCCCAATGTAGGAGCATAGGATTCTAAGGTAACCTGAGTGTTGAAATTTGCGGTTGTAGTACCAAAAACAGGGTTGTTGTATATACCTAACGCATTAACCGGTAAATTATTTGAGACAACAGGAGTTACTTTTTGATTGTAAGTTGTAACAGTATAGTCTTCTGCTTCCAGATCAAAATGATTGTCTCCAATTAAATCATCACCAATGGCATTGAACTCTTTATCACAGGAATAAAAAACAGCAACTGTTGCTATTAAAAGAATTTTCTTAAAAAAAGAAGTATTATACATATTTAATAATAATGTTAAAATTTAAAGCCCCATACTTTTGTAGAAATTTGTGTACGCTTCTGCGAATGCATCTTTCGTGGCGAAAGGTAAAAAAGGTTTTCCTGAAGATTCTATAAATTTTGTTAAACTTGGCGATACATTTTCTGATGCAATTATTACAGCGTCTGAGTGTAAAATGCTTGCTTTTAGAATGTTTTCGTAGTTTGGGGTTTCTAAATCAGCAATATTTTCGTGCGGGACACCATCAAATTTTACTTTGTTGATCATTTCTAAATCCAGATTTTCATCAAAAGATTGTCCGTAAACTGAGGTTACAATTTTAGTTTCAGAAAATAAAGCTTCATTTTTATAATAATGTTTCATGTAAATTGGCAGCATAGCAGCAAGCCATCCATGAACATGAATGATATCCGGAACCCAGTTTAGTTTTTTTACGGTTTCAACAACGCCTTTTGCAAAAAAGATAGCTCTTTCGTCATTGTCAGGGTATAAAACACCTTCCTCATCAGCAAAAGTTGCTTTTCTTTTAAAATATTCATCGTTATCAATAAAGTAGACCTGAATTCGTTCTTTCGGAATAGATGCTACTTTGATAATCAGGGGCATATCTAAGTCATTCACTACCAAATTCATCCCTGAAAGTCTGATTACTTCGTGTAATTGGTGTCTTCTTTCGTTAATGTTTCCATATCTTGGCATGAAAATTCTTATCTGACCACCCTGGTCATTGATCATTTTCGGCACGTCATAAGACATTAATGAAACCTCATTTTCAGCCAAATAAGGCACGACTTCAGATGATACATATAATATCCTCTTATCTTTCATAATAGTATTTTACTTAATTTTTGGTAATAAAAACGTTGCAAAATTACAAAAATTTATGCAGTTTATAACTAATATATTATGTTTGCACTAAATTTTAATAATACCGCCATGCATATTTTCTACGGTAAAGCTGCCCTGAAAGGATATTTAAAAACTATCAAAACTACAAATTCAACGATAGGTTTTGTGCCAACTATGGGTGCTTTACATCAGGGACATTTAGCATTAATGCAACGTTCGCTTAAAGAAAATGATGATACTGTAGTGAGTATTTTTGTAAATCCTACACAATTTAATAATCCTGAAGATCTCGAAAAATATCCTCGTACACTTGAAGAAGATGTGAAAAAAATGAGGGGTTTAAGCGATAAAATAATTTTGTATGCTCCTTCTGTAGATGATATTTATGAGGGAAATACAAGCTCGCAATCATTTGATTTTGACGGATTGGAAAACCAAATGGAAGGAAAGTTCAGACCCGGGCATTTTAACGGTGTCGGAACAATAGTAAAACGTTTGTTTGAAGTTGTAGAGCCAACGAATGCTTATTTTGGTGAGAAAGATTTTCAGCAATTGCAGATTGTAAAAAAACTGGCCGAAAAGAATAACTTACCGGTTCATGTGGTAGGCTGTCCTATTTTTAGAGAAGAAAACCAATTGGCTATGAGTTCCAGAAATGAACGATTAACTGCTGAGGAACGAAAAGAAGCTGCGATTATTTATAAAACCTTAACCGAAGCAAAAGAAGTTTTCAAGACAAAAAGTCCTCAGGAAACTATTGAATTTGTGGAAAATTCTTTTAAAGAGAATGAAAGATTTGACCTCGAATATTTTGTAATTGCTGACGAATCGACATTATTACCCATAGACCATAAAATTAATGATAAAAAATACCGTGCATTTATAGCGGTATTTGTTAATTCTATAAGGCTGATTGATACCATTTCATTAAATTAATTTACCTTTGCAACATGCAAATTCAAGTTATAAAATCAAAAATTCATCGTGTTAAAGTAACCGGAGCTGATTTAAATTATATTGGCAGTATCACGATCGATGAAACTTTACTGGACGCTTCAAATATTATTGAAGGCGAAAAAGTATCTATTGTAAATATCAATAACGGAGAACGTTTTGAAACTTATGCTATTAAAGGTGAGAGGAATTCAGGAGAAATCACGCTGAATGGTCCCGCAGCCAGAAAAGTTCAAAAAGACGATATCATTATTATCATTTCTTATGCAACGCTGGAATTTGAAGAAGCAAAAACCTTCAAACCGTGGATTGTTTTCCCTAATGAAAATGATAATTCGCTAACTTAATTTTTTCTTTGTTTTAATTTTCTTCATTATTTGTCAAATTTATTTTGCACAAACGAGATTTCTTTTGTCTTAAATTTCTTTGATTTTTAAAAGCGCTCCTTAACAAAAAAGCAAATAAAGTATTATATTGGCTCCTTAATTTTAATACTTTTTAATTTTCCCCAATCATGAAAAAAGTTTATTTGTTTTTTGTTTTATTATTCTCTTTTACTGTTTTTTCACAAAAAAAATTCGACACTCTTAAATCCGAAAAACTTGGTGAAGACAGAAGAATAACTATTGGACTTCCGGCTTCTTATGAAACCAGCCCGTCTAAAAAATATCCGGTTTTGTATTTGCTTGATGGCGATTATTTATTTGATCCTTTTTCAGGAGCTTTAAGTTATGGTGTTTATTGGGATGATTTGCCGGAAATGATTATTATCGGAATTCATCAGAACCATGATGGAGAACGTTATGACGATTCTACTATCGATCAAAATCAAGGAGTGCCTTTTGAAAAAGGAGCAGAATTTTTCGAATTTATTGGTGCTGAATTGGTTCCTTATATTGAAAAACAATATCGTACAGCTCCTTTTAAAATTATTGCAGGACATGATATCACGGCCAGTTTTATAAATTTCTTTTTATACAAAGATATTCCTCTTTTTAACGGATATATTTGTTTAAGTCCTGAGCTGGCACCAAAAATGGAAATTCGTATTCCGGAAAAATTTGCTAAAGTAAAAGAACCATTTTTTTATTATTTGTCTGCGGCAGATGGTGATATTAATAAAATAAAAGAACCTGTAGAAAAGCTGGCCAGCAATATTAAAATTGCAAATAATCCTTTGGTAAACCTTAAATATGATGTGTTTAAAAATTCAACGCATTATTCAGAAGTTTTATATTCGATTCCGAATGCTTTGTATCATATTTTTGAAGTTTACAAACCAATTAATTCTGCCGAATTCAAAGATAAAATCGCTGTCCTTCAATCGGGTTATGCAGATTATTTAGAAAATAAGTATAATACCATGTCAACGGTTTTAGGGGTTGATATTCAGGTTAGGATAAATGATTTTAAAGTTATTGAAAACCTTATTCTGAAAAACAATGCCTACGATGAATTAGAAAAGATGGCTCAGATTGCCAATGTTGATTATCCACTGGCGATGTTGGGAGAATATGAATTAGGTTTGATGTATGAAAAAAGAGGAGACCCGAAAAGAGCATCAAAAAGATATCAAAATGCGTCACAAATGCAGCCAATTGGTGAGTTGACAAAAGATATGATGTATGAGAAAATTGATGAAATGAATACGCTTGCAAAAAAAACAAAATAATGTCTAAAGTTAAAACTTCCTTCTTTTGCCAAAATTGCGGAACTCAATATGCCAAATGGCAAGGGCAGTGCAATGCCTGTAAAGAATGGAATACGATTGCCGAAGAAATTATTCAGAAGCAGGAAAAAGTGGCCTGGAAAAGCGAACCTACTCCAACGGGTAAAGCACCGCGGCCATTAAAAATTAATGAAATTGATTCGGCTCAGGAAATTCGAATGGATACTACTGATGGAGAATTGAACCGTGTTTTGGGTGGCGGAATTGTTCCCGGATCTTTAACACTTTTAGGAGGTGAACCCGGCATTGGTAAAAGTACCCTTTTGCTGCAGATTTCATTAAAATTACCTTATAAAACCTTATATGTTTCGGGTGAAGAAAGTCAGAAACAAATAAAAATGCGTGCCGAAAGAATCACGCCGGACAGCGACAATTGTTACATTCTAACGGAAACCAAAACACAAAACATTTTCAAGCAAATTGAAGCCATTCAGCCTGAAATTGTAATAATCGATTCGATTCAGACTTTGCATACCGATTATATTGAATCAACTGCAGGGAGTATTTCTCAGATTAGGGAAACTACCGCTGAACTGATAAAATTTGCTAAAGAAACCAATATTCCGGTTATCTTAATTGGACATATTACCAAAGATGGAAACATCGCAGGGCCGAAAATCCTCGAGCACATGGTCGATACCGTTTTGCAGTTTGAAGGCGACCGAAACCATGTTTACCGAATTTTACGTTCTTTAAAAAACCGTTTTGGTTCAACTGCAGAACTTGGAATTTATGAAATGTTAGGAAGCGGGTTGCGGGAAGTAAGCAATC
Organism: Flavobacterium pectinovorum; assembly: GCF_022802975.1. Lineage (GTDB taxonomy): Bacteria > Bacteroidota > Bacteroidia > Flavobacteriales > Flavobacteriaceae > Flavobacterium > Flavobacterium pectinovorum_B. Next base: position 339,074 of record NZ_JAFEVZ010000003.1, on the reverse strand, counting down.
CATCCGAAATATTGATTTCGCACAAAGATGAAGAAATGTCAGGAACTGCGATTGCCACCACTATGGAAGGCATGCGTCCGTTAATGATAGAAATACAATCATTAGTAAGCACAGCGGTTTACGGAACACCGCAACGAAGTACCACAGGTTATAATGCCAAAAGACTCAACATGATTCTGGCGGTTTTAGAAAAAAGAGCCGGATTTCGTTTAGGTGCAAAAGACGTTTTTCTGAATGTTACCGGTGGAATTTCTGTATATGATCCGGCGATTGACTTAGCTGTTGTAGCCGCAATTTTATCATCGAACGAAGATATTCCGGTTACAAAAGGTTTTTGTTTTGCGGGAGAAGTTGGTCTTTCAGGAGAAATTCGTCCCGTAAATCGTGTAGATCAGCGTATTCAGGAAGCTGAAAAATTAGGTTTCAATACTATCTTTGTGTCAAAATATAATAAAATTGCCTTAAAAAATACAGGAATCAAAATTGAACTCGTGGCGAAAATTGAAGATGTGGCGAGTATTCTGTTTGGTTGATTTTTATAAAACTTACTTATGAATTTTCCTAAACAAAAAATATTCAAAGCGATTAAAATACTTGCTGTAGTATTCATTTTGATCTGCATCGCACTTTACTCTTTTCGGAACTCGCTTTTAAAACAGGCTATTGCAAAAGTAACCCACAAAATGGCGGTGGATTACAATAGTGATTTCTCAATAAAAGAAGCTTCTTTTGATGGTCTTTCAGGGATTAAATTAACGGATATTGTTTTGGTCCCAAAAAACGCCGACACTCTTTTCAATATTAAAAAAATAGAAACTACTATTAGTCTGAGTAATCTGCTGATTGGTGATGTCCAGCTTGGAACTTTAAAAATCAATGACGGCTATATTCAACTGGTTAAAAAAGGGAAAATCAGGAATTTTGATGCTTTTTTGAAAAAGGATGATACTGAGGAAAAATCAAATGAAAAACGAAAATATGCTGATTATGCCTATCGTATTATTTCTAAATTACTGAATCTGGTTCCGACCGATATGAAACTGGAAAACCTGAATTTTAGGATTGATGACAATGGCAAAAAAGCTTCTATTGCCATTAATAAGCTGGTTTTAGACAACAAACAGCTTACAACGAATTTGCATGTTCAAAGCAAGAATTTTGATCAGCGATGGAATATAAAAGGTTTTGCCGATCCAAGGAATAAAAAGGCTGATATTCGATTTTTTAATCTCGATACGGGAGCAATTAAAGTTCCATATTTGGATGAGCGTTATAACTTAAAAGCAAGTTTTGATTCGATTCGTTTAAACGTTGCCAATATTGATAAAGACGGAAGCGAATTACATATCGACGGTTATACTTCTATTTCCAATTTAAAAATCAATCACCCCAAGATTGCCAGCAAAGACGTTGTAATAAAAAATGCACGATTTGATTATCGCTTTTTATTAGGCGCTGATTTTATTTCGATTGACAGCACTTCAACGATGCAGCTGAACAAAATAAAAGTGAAACCGTATGTTTCGTATAATACGGAATCGGATACGGTTTATACTTTGAAAGTTGATATTCCAAAAATGAAGGCGCAGGATTTTATAGTTTCATTGCCTGACGGATTGTTTACCCATTTTCAGGGAATGGAAGCGACCGGAAATTTTGATTATAAACTGGATTTTAAATTTAATAAAAACAAGCCCAATACATTGGTTTTTGACAGTAAACTGAATAAGGAAAACCTGAGAATTACCAAATACGGAGAAGCCAATCTTAATAAACTTAACGGCGAATTTGTGTATCGTGCCATTATTCAGAACGTACAGCAACGTCCGGTTTTGGTGGGAAATGCTAATCCGAACTACACACCTCTCGATCAGATTTCGCCTTATTTGAGAAAATGCGTTTTAACAACTGAAGATCCGTCTTTCTTTTCGCATCGCGGATTTATCAATGAAGCTTTTAAACAGTCCATTCTAAAAAATATCCGAACCAAAAAATTTTCACGTGGTGCCAGTACCATCAGCATGCAATTGATCAAAAACGTCTTTTTGACTCGTGAAAAGACACTTTCGCGAAAGCTGGAAGAAATTTTATTGGTTTATATTCTGGAAAATAACCGAATTGCAAGCAAAGAAAGAATGCTGGAAGTGTATTTTAACATTATTGAATGGGGACCAAATGTATATGGAATTGGAGAAGCAAGTCATTTTTATTTCCAGAAAAGCCCTTCAGATTTAAGTGTTGATGAATGTTTGTATCTGGCTACGATTATTCCGAAGCCTCGAAAATTCATGTATCAGTTCAATGATGAAGGAAACCTGAAAGATTACGCATTACAGAATCAAAAATTCTTAAAAAACTTAATGTTCCGCAGAGGTCTTTTAGTTCCTGAAGATACGCTTGGGCAATTACCGGTTTACATTTCCGGAAATGCACGTTCTTTAATTCGTATTAAAGTGCCTGATTCTACTGCGGTTCCGGTTGATTCTTTATCTATAAGTGATGAGTTTGATTTATAATAAAAATCCCGATAACTTTGAAGTTGTCGGGATTCTGTTTTTTGTAGAATTCAAATTTAAGGAGCCGGGTCCGGAATAATTGTCTGAACTTTTTCAATTTCGGATAAGATTTCCTTTGAAAGTGTGATGTCGATTGTGGCAATATTTTCTTTTAATTGCTCCATTGTGGTAGCTCCAATAATAGCACTGGTTACGAAGGGCTGCTGTAATACAAAACCCAGAGCCAGTTCGGTTAAAGTCAGGCCGTGTTTTTGGGCAATTTCCTGATACAAACGGGTTGCCTGTCTGCTTTCGTCACTATTATAGCGTTTGTATTGCGGAAAAAGATTGATTCTGGCATTAGGAAGCGGCTCTCCGGTTAAAAATTTACCGGTTAATACTCCAAAAGCCAGAGGCGAATAAGCCAGTAATCCCACATTTTCATGAATAGAAACTTCTGAAGAACCTACTTCAAAAAGACGGTTTAGTAAATTATACGGATTTTGAACCGTTTTGATTCTTGGTAAATTTTGGTATTTGCTTTCTTCAAGAAAACGCATCATTCCCCACGCATTTTCGTTTGAAACGCCAAGATGTTTTATTTTGCCTTCCTTAATCAAGCCGTCAAAAGTTTCAAGGACTTCCCTGAAATTATCTTCCCAGGCATCTTCATAACCATTAAAAGCCCTTTGTCCAAAATTATTCGTTTTGCGTTCCGGCCAATGTAACTGATACAAATCAATGTAATCTGTCTGCAGACGTTTTAAACTGTTTTCTAAAGCATATTTGACACTCGCAGGCGAGAAATCGCCCTTTTCGCGCATGTAAGTAAAATTCGGATTTGGTCCAGCAATTTTTGAAGCCAAAATTACCTTATCGCGGTTCCCGGTTTTTTTGAACCAGGTTCCAATAATTTTCTCTGTGCTTCCATAGGTTTCTTCGCGGGCAGGAACCGAATACATTTCGGCAGTATCAAAAAAGTTCACGCCTTTTTCAAGTGCATAATCCATTTGCTGGTGACCATCTGTTTCTGAGTTTTGTTCGCCAAAAGTCATAGTGCCCAGGCAGATTTTGCTCACTTTTAGATCTGTATTTGGGAGGGTAGTGTATTTCATTGTGCTTTTAGTTTCTAGGATGCTGTGTTTTTAAGGTTGTAAATTTTCAGCTGATTACTATAAAAAACCAAAGATACAAAGGTGTTTTTCAAAAGGAAAAGGTTGAGAAGTTAAAAAAAACTAAAGCTTTTATCTAAAAAGTTTGAAGTGTCTTTTGAATAAATATAGCTTTTTTTGGCTCTTTTTTTACAAAAACAGGCTAAGTGGTTAAAAGTTAGCTGTTTTGATTTATAAATTGTAGTATTATACTTATTTTAAAGAATTAAAAACTCCTTTTTTATTGTAAGTAAAAACTTCGTAAAATTAATTTTTTAATTCCAAAAGAGGTCGCTCATCGGCTAATAATGTCTTTCATCTAAAAGGTCTGAAAATTCATAAAAAACCTGATTTTACACAGTAATTTTGGTACATATTTCAAGGGTAAAATAGCTAAAAAAAATAAAACCCCGAAGCGTGTTTTTACGTAGGTAGAAATAGATGCAAAATCTAAAAAAGAAAAACAGATTTTGATGTTTTTAAAATTCAAGAGTAATATCAAAATACTCAAAAAATTAGTTTTTAAAATATTCTTTTAAATTAATAATATTTATTATGAAAAAAACTTTACTTAGATCCAGGGTTTTGACAACCGTTCTATTTTTTACAGTTTTTTTGTTTGGAAGCACAGTTTTTGGACAAACTACAGGAGATTATCGTTCTTTAGGTAATGGGCCTTGGACTAATACTGGAAGCTGGCAATACTATAACGGCACAAGTTGGGTTGGAGCATCAACTTATCCTGGGCAGAATGCGGGTACTGGTGCTGTTTTAATTCAGGCAAATCATACAATAAGTATTGGAACAGCTGGTATTACTACTCAAACGATGGGTACAGTTACGATTAGTGGTAAATTAACTTTGACCGGAATAGGTACTAATCAAGGTACTGTTTTTTCGATAAGTACTAGTAAATTGGTTGTTACTCCTGGATTATCACCTACCGCAACAATTCTTTTTGAACAGAAAGCTTCTTTGGTTTTGAATTCAAATGCTGAATTACAAGTGAGCACAGGTGGATTGACTACAGTTAATGGTTGTGATGCTAATCAAGAGATTAAGATTGGCTCAACAAAAATTTCTTCCTGTACTGGGAATCCTAAATTTTCAGATACAATGGCTAGTGGCGGGTATAATGCTAATTGTACTACTTTTAGTTTGACAGGGGTAACTGTAGGGGCTAATCAATGTGTAACTTCTGCTACAGCTTTAATAACAGTTAATAGTACACCAGCGGGATTGCCAGTTGGGAATTATACTGTAACATATTTTCGAAATGATCCATGGGCTATAAATTTAACAGCAAGTATGACGGTTACTACTGCAGGGACAGGAACATTCACTGCTACAGGTTTAACTAATCCTGGTAACCCTGGAACTACTATATCCGTAACAAATTTAGCTTCTGGATCATGTAGTAATGCGATTAACTCTAATAATGTGTCAAACAGCTTTACAATGATCTCGCCTGTTAAACCACAGATTACCAGAGTTTATTCTGATTATCCAGTTTGTACTACTTCAGTTGTTCAATGGAATAATGACAGTCATATAAATAACTATTTTTTAGATGTAGCAACATCTAGTACTTTTACAGGAGCTTATGTTCCAGGATACCAATATTTAAATGTCGGTAATGTTATTGAATATCGTGTTACGGGATTAACACCAGGTACTCAGTATTTTTATAGAATTCGTAGTAATAATAAAGGATGTGGAGATGGACAATATTCAGATGTGCAATCTTTTACTACAATTGGGATTGCTAACCCCATATCGGTTTCAGGTAATGTTAACCAGTGTCCTGGAACAACAGGTCAAGTCTATAGTACTACCGCAGTTGCAGGAGCAGATTATTATAATTGGACATTACCTTCGGGTTGGTCAATAACTGGAGGCGGGAATACAAATTCTATTACTGTAACAATCGGTTCAGGAAGTGGTAATGTTTCGGTTGAAGCTGTATCCAATGCTCCAGGAGGTTGTCATAGTGCTTTTAAATCTTTAGCGGTTACAGTTGGGGCTAGTTTTACAACTTTTCCATCATCTCCAGTTTGTTCTAATACAGATGTTACTTATACAACACAATCAGGAAAAACTGGTTATAGTTGGGTGATTCCGGGAACATTAGGAAGTGATTATACCATTACGAGTGGTGGTGTTAGTACTAATTCCGTTACTTTAAAATGGTTAACAGCAGGATCTAAAACTGTTACTGTAAATTATTCTGGGGGTTGTTCAGGAGTAGGCGCAACGAATACAGTTACAGTTAGATCAGCTTTTACTGCAGGAACTATAAGTAATACTGGAGAGACAATTTGTAGTAATACAATTCCAGCAGCAACTATAGGTAGCACTACGGCTGCAAGTGGAGGTGATAATAGTATTACTTATCAATGGCAATACAGTACAGATAATACTTTTGCGACTGGTGTAACAACGGTTAGTAATAATACAGCAACTTACAAACCTACGCAAACTTTAACGCAAACTACTTATTATAGACGTCAGGCCAAAGATGCGACTTGTAATACGACTTTTACTAATTCTACTAATATTTGGGCAGTTACAGTTACTGCCGGTACGCTTTCAACTGCTCCAACAGGAATATCTGGAACTACTGCTATTTGTAATGGAGGATCAACTACACTTACAGTAACAGGGGGGACATTAGGAACAGGAGCAACAGTACAATGGTTTACAGTTTCTTGTGGAGGTACATCGGCAGGGACTGGAAATAGTATAACGGTTTCGCCAACAACTAATACCACTTATTATGTGAGATATAGTGGTTGTAATACGACTGCTTGTGCATCTCAATTAGTAACGGTAAACACTTTACCAACAGCACCATCAGCATCTGCACAAAGTTTTTGCGGAAGTGCTACAGTTGCTTCATTGGTAGCTAGTGCGCCTCCAGGAAGTGTTGTAGATTGGTATGCAGCCACATCAGGAGGAACTGCTTTATCATCAGGGGCAGCCTTATCATCGACAACTTATTATGCTGAATCCAGAAACATTACTACAGGCTGTGTAAGTTCGTCAAGAACTCCGGTTGCAGTAACTATAAATCCTAATTTACCAGCAAGTGTTACTATAGCAGTTTCTCCAACAGGAGCGATATGTTCAGGAACTTCGGTAACTTTTACCGCTACACCTACAAATCCGGGAAATGCACCTACGTATCAATGGAGAGTTAATGGAAGTAATGTAGGAACAAATTCTTCTGTTTCAACCTTTACAACTACAGCTTTAGCCAATAATGATATTGTTACCGTTGTGATGACATCAAACGCAAGTCCGTGTTTGACAGGAAGTCCTGCTACATCAAATTCAGTCACGATGACAGTAAATCCGCTTCCGGGGACTCCAACAGCATCTCCACAAAGTTTTTGCGGGAGTGCGACAGTTGCTTCATTGGTAGCTAGTGCGCCTTCAGGAAGTGTTGTAGATTGGTATGCCACTTTAACAGGAGGTAGTGCTCTTGCTTCAAGTACGGCACTTTCTTCGACAACTTATTATGCGCAATCCAGAAACACTACAGGCTGTGTAAGTTCGTCAAGAACTTCGGTTGCAGTAACGGTAAACACTTTACCAACAGCACCATCAGCATCTGCACAAAGTTTTTGCGGAAGTGCTACAGTTGCTTCATTGGTAGCTAGTGCATCAGGAAATGTTGTAGATTGGTATGCAGCCACATCAGGAGGAACTGCTTTATCATCAGGGGCAGTCTTATCATCGACAACTTATTATGCTGAATCCAGAAACATTACTACAGGCTGTGTAAGTTCGTCAAGAACTCCGGTTGCAGTAACTATAAATCCTAATTTACCAGCAAGTGTTACTATAGCAGTTTCTCCAACAGGAGCGATATGTTCAGGAACTTCGGTAACTTTTACCGCTACACCTACAAATCCGGGAAATGCACCTACGTATCAATGGAGAGTTAATGGAAGTAATGTAGGAACAAATTCTTCTGTTTCAACCTTTACAACTACAACTTTAGTGAATAATGATGTTGTTACCGTTGTGATGACATCAAACGCAAGTCCTTGTTTGACAGGAAGTCCTGCTACATCAAATTCAGTGACGATGACAGTAAATCCGCTTCCGGGGACTCCAACAATTGCTGCTGGGGCAAATGCTACCTGTTCTAGTTTTGTTGCCAATTGGACTGCAGCTGCTAATGCAACAGGGTATTATTTAGACGTATCGAGAGTTGATAATTTTTCGGCTATCCTTCCTGCGTATGATAATTTGAATATTGGACTTGTAAGTTCTTATACTGTTACAGGATTAGACAAGAAAACGACTTATTATTATCGATTAAGAGCCTATAACAGTTGTGGAACAAGTGTAAATTCTGGTTATGTTCAAATAAAAACACTCGATGTTCCTAAAGCTACAATAGGTGGAACAACAAATGTTTGTAAAAACGCAGCTTCGCCTACTATTACTTTCTCAAATTCTGGAGATAATCCAATAACAGTTACTTATAATATTAACGGAGGTTCAGATTTAACAATAGATGTGGGTGCAAATAATACAGCAACAGTTAGTGTTCCAACAGGAACCCCTGGAACATTTAAGTATAATTTGGTTAGTGCTGTTTATCAGACAATAACAGGTTGTGTTACTAGTTTGTCAGGTTCTGCAACTGTAACAGTATATGATTATTTACCAACACCCACAGTTGGTACAATAACAAATATTAGCTGTACAACGACTACAGGAAGTGTTGTTTTAGAAGGTTTGCCGAGTGGAAATTGGACCATTAATCAAACAGGGCATGCTGCAACAACTTATGGTGGTAGTACATCAACCAGAACAATCACAGGTTTGGCAGCGGGTAATTATACCTTTATCGTAACCAATACCAACGGATGTCCTTCCGGGGCAGCTACAGTAACTATTTCAGATAATTTTACTACCTGGAAGAATGGATCCTGGACTAATGGTACTCCTAACGGAACGCAAAGTGTTAGAATTTCATCGCCTACCTATACTTTTGCCGCAGATTTATCTGCCTGTTCATTAATAATTGACAGCGGTGTTGTAGCAACAGTAACATCCGGTATTACCTTAACGATTACAAATGAAGTAACGGTTAATGGTTCTTTAACATTTGAAAACAACGCCAGTTTAATTCAGGATATTAATACTACTGTAAATAGTAACTCGGGACCTATTACCTATAAGCGTACTTCTCAGGCAATGAAGAATTATGATTTTACGTATTGGTCATCTCCGGTTGAGGGGCAAACCTTATATAATTTATCACCTAATACGCTTTGGGATAAGTATTTGTCTTTTACGGGCGATGTCTGGAAAGAAGAGTTGGGCGCCAGTGTGATGCAGCCGGGAATTGGTTATATCATTCGTGTGCCTAAACCAAACACGAGATATCCAAATAATAAAGATTATTGGACTACCGCTAGTTATGTTCAGCAACTCGAATTTATCGGAAAACCTAATAATGGAGACATTACCAGCAGCCAGTATTTTGAGAAAGGTAAATTTTATCTGATTGGTAATCCGTATCCATCGGCTATGTGGGCTGATGCTTTTTTAAAAGGGAATGCTCATAATGATGGTATTTTAGGAGGAACAATTTATTTCTGGACCCATAATACAGCCATTAAGATGGTGAATTCTAAATTGTCTTATGTATCAGATGATTATGCGAGTTACAACCTTACAGGAGGTGTTGCATCTGCTCCAAGTGACCCAAATCATAACGCTGACGTAAATAATGATGGAATTCCAGACGGAGTTGATAACGGTAAAAAACCAACAGGTTATATAGGAGCAGGACAATCGTTTTTTACCAGTGCAGAAGAGGGTTCAGGTTATGTTGAATTTACCAACAGGATGCGTTATGGCGGAACCTATAATTCGCAATTTTTTAAACCTGCAAAAACATCAAAATCGGCAGGATTTGAGAAAAACCGTTTGTGGTTAAATCTAACCAATACAGGAGGTGCTTTTAAACAAACGCTGATTGGTTACGTTGAAGGTGCTACAAACAATTATGACAGAAGTTTTGACGGACTGACTTTTGATGGTAACAGTTATATTGATTTTTATAGTGTTAATGGTGCTGACAACCTGACTATTCAGGCACGTGCTTTGCCATTTAATGATGCCGATTTGGTGCCTTTGGGTTATCGTTCGACCATTGCCGGAGATTTTACCATTGCAATTGACGAGGCCGATGGAAAATTAGCGACTCAGAGAGTTTACCTTGAAGACAAGCAAACCGGTACTATAACCGAATTGACAGCCAAAAACCATACTTTTACCACAAAGGCAGGAACCTTTAATAACCGATTTGTATTGCGTTATACTAATAAAACATTAGGTACCGGAGATTTTGAAACGACTGAGAATGCCGTTTCGGTTATGATTCAAAAGAAAACCATTACGGTAAATTCGACAGTAGAAAACATTGACAAAGTGTTTATTTATGATCTTTCAGGAAAACATTTGTACACGAAAGATAAGGTAAACAATCTTGAATTGATTATTGAGAATCTGCCATTTGCACAACAGGTTTTACTGGTAAAAGTTGTTTTGGACAATGGATACGAAACAACCAGAAAAGTAATTTTTAAATAAAACACCAAAACCATAATTCAAAAATCCGATAGCGAAAGTTATCGGATTTTTTTTTGAACTAAAGTAGGTCATGAAAATCTGAATTCGATTATTAGACCAATAAAAAAGGCTTAACCCGTTGGGTGAAATTAAAAATGAGTGTCATCCTGAGCGGAGTCGAAGGCTTTTGAAAACGAAAGGGCTTCGGCTAAATTTATCCTGAGCAAAGCCGAATGGACTCAGCCTGATACATATTTTAATTTCACCCAAGGGGTTCTGAGATAAAAAATGTTATGGTAAAGCTCTTATTACGATAATTCCAGTTCCTTGACTTTATCATAAACTAAATTGCTTTCATAACCTCTTCTCAGCATATAATTACAAAATTTCTTTCTTTTTTTTAAAGGATTCCGTTCTGTTGAATTTTCCCAGCACCTTTGGGAAAGCAGATCAAATGTTGTCTCGTATTCATCGGGTGTGATTTCTTTTAAAGCCAGATTAATGTTTGCTGTCGAAATGTGTCTGATATTGAGTTCATTTACAATTCTGATTTTTCCCCAATGTTTAATTCGATGTTTGCCTCGGGCAAAGCTGCAGGCAAAACGGGTTTCGTTTAAAAAATTATCTTCAATGAGTTTGACAATAATAATGTCTATTTCGTCCGGTGACATTTTTAAGGAGTATAATTTTGTCACTACTTCATCATGACAACGTTCCTGATAGGCACAAAAATGTTCGAGTTTTTGTAGTGCTTCTTTGATGGTCATAATTCGGTTTACGTAAAAATAAATGTTTGTATTAAGACAAATGTAAAATTTAAAAAAGGATTGTAATTATGGAATTGGTAAATAAAACACTAAAAAATAACAAGATTAATGCAAAATATGTTTTTATTTTCTTACATTTGAAATACTACTTTTTTAAACGCCTTAACTTCAGTTGTTTAGTATAATATAATTTTTTGAGAAAAAGTGCTTACTTCAGACAAATCTCAATACTCTGACAGCTTTCATTTTTTCAATACCACTCATAAATCTTACGAAGAATTAATTGATTTTTTAATCTTTAAACTCTGTTATTATGAGACTAAAATTACTATTTCTGCTGTTTTTTGTTTTTTCTTCTATTTGGGCTCAGCCACCTCATACCTTTACGACTTTGGGCAGTGGTACATTTAAAGTTCCCGCAGGTGTAACCTCGTTAAATGTCGAATGCTGGGGAGGAGGTGGTGCCGGTGGTGGTGTTCATACAACATCCGTGCTTTCTCTTTTTGGCGGTGGCGGTGGCGGTGGCGGTGCGTATAGCAAATCTGCGACATTAGTAGTTACTCCTGCTACAGTGTTGGATTATACAGTTGGACGTGGTGGAGTTGGAGCCAACGGTGGTGATGGACCAGATGGTGAAAACACATTTTTTTCAACAGTAGTGGCAAATGGAGGAAAAGGAGGTAAAAACGGAAACTCGGCAAATGGTGCCGGAGGAGTCGGAGGGACTTCATCCGGTATTGGGAGTTTTGCCGGCGGAAAAGGGTTAGCCGGAGGTATTGTAGGTACATTATTACCATTGTTGTCTTCTGGCGGAGGCGGAAGTAGTGCCGGGCCAGGTTCAGGTACAGGTGTTAATGGTAATGATGCTTTTGCAACTCTTTTGGTTATTGAAGGCGGGGCTGCAGTAACCGGGGGTGGAAAAGGAGGTAATGGAATGACTGTAGGCTTAGCTGCCGGGGGAAATTCCGGGAACGCGCCGGGAGGTGGAGGTGGAGGAGCATTAGGACTGTTGAGTAATAACTTAAAAGGCGGTAACGGAGGTAACGGTCAGATAAAAGTTAATTATACTTGTCCTACTTATGCACTTACTTCGCCAGTTACAGCAGATGACGTTTGTACAGTTATAGGAACAACTACATCAGTTAGGCTAACAGGTGGAGCATCTTTACCAAATGGACATTATATAGTAACCTATGATCGAAGTAGTCCCAATGCTGTGGGATTAACAGCTACAATGTCAGTTACCGGAGGAACCGGAACAGCAACTTTTACAGCAGTTGGGTTAAGCGTTGCGGGTTCAAGTACAATAACAGTTACCAATCTTACCTCAGAATCTTGTACTAATGTTATAAGTACAAATAGAACTGTAACCGTTAATGTCTACTCTGCAAGTGTTCCGGGTACAATAAATACACCTGCTGCAATTTGTAGCGGAGGCACAAGTGCTTCATTGACTTTGACAGGACATACCGGGACAATTTTAGGTTGGGAGTATGCAGTAAGTCCATTTTCTTCCTGGACTGCAGTTTCTAACACTACAACAGATCTTTCGCCTGGTGTTTTGACTCAAACGACGCAGTTTCGAGCAAATGTAAAAAACGGTGCTTGTAGTCAGGCAACTGCGACGACAACTGTAACGGTAAATCCTTTACCCACCATTGCAACAAGCGGAACACTTAATAATATTTGTTTTAGCACAGGAATCCAAACGGCCACTTTGCCATATACAGCTACAACAAATACCCCTGTAAGTTATAGTATTGATTGGGATGGTACTGCAAATCTTGCCGGATTAACAGATCAGGGAACTACTTTGTTTGCTTTTTCTTCAGGTCTTGGAAATTTAAATACCATTTCCATACCTGCAGGTGTAGCTGCAAATACTTATACGGGTACAATGACTATCTCGAGTGTCAATTGTTCGGTAACCCGGGCAATACAACTAACGATTGTTCCTAAACCTACTGCGCCAATACCCGGAACCGTGACAGAACCCTTATGTGTCACACCAACAGGAAGTGTAACTCTAAGCGGATTACCAGCCTCAGTTACATGGACAATACATCAGTCAGGTACAGCATCTGCAACTTATTCTGATACAGGTACCTCTTATCCAATTACGAATCTTGCTCCGGGAAATTACACTTTTACAGTTGAATATACAGGAAGTTGTACATCAGCTTCTTCTGCAAATGTTGTTGTTAATAGTCTTGTTACCAATACCTATAATGTTGTTGGAGGCTGGTCACACGGAACTCCTACGATTAATCAAAATTTAATCTTTCAGTCAAATTATACTTCAACAGGTGAAGGATTAGGAGATATAAGCGGCTGTTCCTGTTTGGTAAGTCTCGGAATTGATGTTGTCATAAATAGTGATGATACATTAACCATTCAAAATGCAGTTGTAAATAATGGAGGAACATTAACTTTTAAAAATAATGCCAGTCTGGTACAAAATAATGACGGTGCCATCAATTCAGGTAATATTATTTACAAAAGAACTTCAACCCCAATGAAAAACTACGATTTTACCTATTGGTCCTCGCCGGTAACGGGACAGACCTTAGTTGGATTATCGCCTAATACACTTTGGGACAAATATCTTTCTTATACCGGGACAGTCTGGCGTGAAGAACTTGGTGCCTCGGTTATGGAGCGGGGAATTGGATATATTATCAGAACCCCAAAAGGAGGTACATGGCCTAATGGAGAGGTTGTAGAATTTCCTTATTCGCAGAAAGTGGAATTTATTGGAGTTCCTAATAATGGAAATATTGATGGGCAATCGATAACAGCCGGGAATTTTTATTTGATTGGTAATCCGTACCCTTCTGCCCTTAGTGCTGATGCTTTTTTGTATGATAATTCTAATAACAACCCAATTTTAGACGGTACAATTTATTTCTGGACTCATAATACTCCTATAAAAATGATAGGAGGGCAGAATGCATATTCTTCGAGTGATTATGCAAGTTACAATGGAGTTGGAGGAACTTCTACTTTAGCTGCTGCTTCCGGCGGAACGATACCATCAGGTAATATTGCTTCTGGTCAGTCTTTCTTTGCGTTAGCCAGTGGAGACGGAAGAGTTATGTTTAATAACGAAATGAGAGTTCACGGAGAAAATGATCGTTTTTATAAACCTGCAAAAACAGCAAAGTCAAATTTGTTGGAAAAACATCGTATATGGCTTAATATGACTAATACGGGTGGTGCTTTTAAACAATTATTAATTGGGTACATCGAAGGAGCGACCAATGACTATGATAGTGATTTTGACGGAATATCTTTTGATGGAAATGCTTACATCGATTTTTACAGCATTAATCAGGGCAGCAACCTTGTTATCCAGGGACGCGCACTCCCTTTTAATGATGCTGACACAGTGCCTTTAGGTTATCGTACCATTATAGCAGGAAATTTTACAATTTCGATAGATCAAGCAGACGGTATGCTTAGTAATCAGGCTGTTTATCTTGAAGATAAACTAACTCAGACAATTCATGATTTAACTCAAAATGATTATACTTTCACTACTGCAAAAGGAGTTTTTAACAGCAGATTCGTATTGCGTTATACTGATAAAACATTAGCTGTTGATGAGTTTGAGCAGGATAATAATGTTGTAGCCTGGATGGATAACAGAAGTTTGAGACTTAAATCTTCTGTAGAAAATATTACTAAAGTGTTTATTCATGATATTTCAGGAAAGTTAGTTTATAGTGATGCTGAAATTTTATCTTCAGAAGTAAGTATCAGTAATCTCAAATTTAAAAACGAGGTTTTATTAGTCAAAATAGTTTTAGCAAACAATCATGTAATAACTAAAAAGATTGTAACGACTTCAAGATAGTACAGGAATCATACGCTCGAAACGGTGCTTGCTAAGTAAAAAAGAGGCTTATCTGCTAAGATTTGAAGCTTTTTTTATAGAGGGAAACCTTTCATTTTGCTCAGGGAGAACATTGGTTTTTGAAAGTTAAGGATACATTCAATTTTATAATTCAACTTACTTGTTTTATATCGGTAAGACTTTCAATTAATTACATGTGTAAAAGGAGTAAGAAAAGGACTAATGCTGTATTTTAACTGTTTTTTTTGCTGTTTAACGATTATTTTTGAATGAAAAATTATTACCTTAATGGTGTTCATTGATACATAGGACAAGGAATTTTTAATTATTTCCTTTTTTGTTAAACCCAAATTACTATTTATTTAATACCAAATTGAGATGAAAAAGACTTTTATTACTGGGAGCATATTTATGATTTCTATATGCTCGTTTGCACAATCGACAACTAATGCTTTTAATGACGTAGTTGGGGTCTCTGAAAAAAACATTCAATTTTTTAATCCATCAAAAACATCGAAACCCAGTTTTTTGGAAAAACATCGTATTTGGCTTAATATGACAAATACAGGAGGAGCTTTTAAGCAATTGTTAATTGGTTATATTGAAGGAGCTACCAATGGATATGACAGCGATTATGACGGAATATCTTTGAACGCAAATCCCTTTTTAGACTTTTACAGTATAAACCAGGGCAGTAATCTGGTGATACAGGGTCGTGCTTTGCCTTTTAAAGATTCTGACGTCGTGCCTTTAGGATATCGTACAATTATATCGGGCGAATTTACTATTTCGATAGACGAGGTTGATGGAATGCTCACTAATCAGGCTGTTTATCTGGAAGACAAGCTAACTAATGTCCTTCATGATTTAAAAGAAAACAGCTATACTTTTACCACGGCAGTAGGTGTTTTTAACAATAGATTTGCATTAAGATATACAAATAAATCATTAGCTGTCGATGAATTTAAAACTATAAAAGATGCAGTATCAATTGGAGTTAAGGATCAAATAGTTTCAATAAATTCAAGTGGAGAGAATATTGATAAAATCATGGTTTATGACATTTCAGGCAAACAATTATCAAACAAAGAAAACATTAGAGACAGGCAGTTGATAATTCATGACTTGCCTTCTACCCGAGAAGTTTTACTGGTAAAAGTATTTTTGGAAAACGGAGAATCCATTACTAAAAAAACTTTGCTTAAATAAAATAAGGCAGTAACTCAAAAAATCCGATAGCGAAAGTTATCGGATTTTTTTGTAACTATTTGAAGATGAATTTTGTTTTTGGAGTATAAATTGCCTAAAAAATATGTTTGATATATTTTTTAGGCAATTGTTTTATGATAAAAATATAAGTTTTTATTTGTAATTGTTTTTAATTTTTTAAAATAAGTGCACTTCATAGTATGTTTTTTGATTTTTATTGAATTATTTAGTTTTGGTTAAAAATGCCGTTTAGAACTTTTATTTTTGTTTTATAAATTAGCCCCAAATTGATTTAGTTTTTTAATTCTTTATGTTTTGATTTTCAGGGCATAAAATTTTTAATGGATTCAATACGAATTTATTTTGGGTGACTAATAAAATTGCAATTTATTTATAAAAAAATAAGTTGTCTTTTTTAATTTAACCCTCCCCCAACATGATTAAAAAACTAGTAACTCTCGTTCGTTTGTTTTTTTTAAAAAAACAACAAAAACAACAAAACCCCAAAAAATTTATACCCCTAAAATTATTTGATAATAATGCTAAATGGGTTTGTTTTGTTTTTTTTCTCTGTGTAAATTTTTCTTTTGGACAAATAACGCAGCCAACCGCCTGGACCAGGGCTTATAATACCAACGCTACATCAACGTACACAGGCTTAAGTTTTTCTATTGCTGCCGGTTCTAATCGTATTTTAGTGGTCGCCGTTACAACAACATTTACAGATGCTGGAGGTAGTAGCCCTCAGGCTGATCCTACAATTACTTATGGAGGAGTTACTTTAACTAAAGCGACAGGGAATGGTGAAACAAATGGACGTATGCACACTTGGCTGTATTATTTAAAAGACAATGCTGTTATGAATGGTACTTCTCGTCCTTTTAATGTTACCGGTGGTACAATACAAAATTCGGCACTGGCAAATATGATGGTTTGGTATGCTGTTTATGCAGGAGTTAACCAATCACCAGCGACTTATACAACAGGAGACGGCCTCGGGAATGGTAGTACTGCTAGTTTAAGTGCTGCAATGGCAGTTAATGTAAACGAACAGGCAGTCTATGTTTCTAGTATATACAATAGAGTGGATGGGACAACACCCAGTTATACAATAAATAGTAATTGGACCAGTAGGGATTTAAATTCCGGAGCTTTTAATAGCAATAGTAATACTGTTGCCTGGACAAATCAAGTGGCAACCCGTAGTTTACCCACTTCAAATACAACGGATAATGCTGTAACTTCTACTATTAATCCAAACAATGGTGGAATTCGATTTGCGATGTCGGCGATGAGTTTGCCAAGTGTATTTATTCCAACCATAACTACTTTAGGGGCTACAAGTGGCTGTTCTGGAGGAACATTAATAATAAATGGAACAAATTTTACAGGCGCTACTGCTGTAACAATAGGAGGTACCAATGTCGCTTCATTTGCCATAAATTCACCAACACAAATATCTGCTGTAATTGGATCCGGGACAACTGGAGTTGTGAGAGTTACAACAGCAGGAGGTACGGCAACTAGTACAGATAGTTTTACTGTAAATGCCTTGCCAACAGCACCAACAGCATCTGCACAAAGTTTTTGCGGAAGTGCGACAGTTGCTTCATTGGTAGCTAGTGCGTCAGGAAATGTTGTAGATTGGTATGCAGCCACATCAGGAGGAACTGCTTTATCATCAGGGGCAGCCTTATCATCGACAACTTATTATGCTGAATCCAGAAACATTACTACAGGTTGTGTAAGTTCGTCAAGAACTCCGGTTGCAGTAACGGTAAATCCTAACTTACCAGCAAGTGTTTCTATAGCAGCTTCTCCAACAGGAGCAATATGTTCAGGAACTTCGGTCACTTTTACCGCTACACCTACAAATCAGGGAACAGCACCTACGTATCAATGGAGAGTTAATGGAAGTAATGTAGGAACAAATTCTTCTGTTTCAACCTTTACAACTACAACTTTAGCGAATAATGATATTGTTACCGTTGTGATGACATCAAACGCAAGTCCGTGTTTGACAGGAAGTCCTGCTACATCAAACTCAGTGACAATGTTGGTAAGCTCAATTTCAGCAGGTGGTAGTGTTGCAGGAAGCACAGTAGTTTGTCCGGGTACAAATAGTGCTACATTAACATTGAGTGGTCATACAGGAAGCGTTACAGGTTGGGAGTCTTCATTGGATAATTTTGCTACTGCGGGAACTCCAATAGCTAATATTACAACTTCGTTACTGGTTGAGAATCTAACTTCTACAACTTCCTATAGAGCTGTTGTGCAAAATGGAACATGTTCTGTGGCCTACAGTTCTGCAGCAACCATAACGGTACGTACCGCTCCAACCGCTACATTTAGTTTGAGTGGTACAGCAACGGTATGCGAAGGTACTGCGCGAAGTGTAAGATTTAACAATCCACATCCTGAGGGTATTACAGTTACTTATAATATTAATGGAGGGACAGAAACAAGTGTAGATATAGCGGGAAGTGCTTTCTTGGATGTTTTGGCATCTGCAAGTGCAGGTACATATAGTTATAATTTGGTTCGTGTTGCTTATCAGGCTGGAGGGTGTCCTACGGCTCTTTCGGGTTCAGTAAGTTTAACTGTAAATCCTACTCCAACGGAACCTACTATTGGTACGACAACCCATGTAAATTGTTCAAGCAATACAGGAAGTGTAGTTTTAGAAAATTTACCAAGTGGAAATTGGACTATTAATCAAACAGGTCATGCTGCAACAAGTTATACGGGTAGTACATCAACCAGAACAGTCACAGGTTTAGCAGCAGGAACTTATACTTTTGCAGTGACTAATGCTAACGGTTGCCCTTCAGCGGGAGCTACAGTAACTATTTTAGATAATTCGAATGCCTGGAACGGAAGCAGCTGGAGTAAAGGAGTTCCGCCTGATGATTCAATGAATGTTATCATAGAAGCAGTAAGTCCAATTTCACCATTTACATCAGATTTAGTAGCCTGTGCTTTAACAATTAATAGTGATGTTGTGGCAATAGTACCATCCGGAATAACATTGACTGTTACAAATGAAGTAACGGTTAATGGTTCTTTAACATTTGAAAATAATGCGAGTTTGGTTCAAATTAATGATGTAAACAATAACGTTGGGTCAATTACCTATAAACGTAATTCTCAGGCAATGAAGAATTTTGATTTTACGTATTGGTCTTCTCCGGTTGAGGGGCAAACCTTATACAATTTATCACCTAATACACTTTGGGATAAGTATTTGTCTTTTACGGGAGATGTCTGGAAAGAAGAGTTAGGTGCCAGTGTAATGCAGCCTGGAATTGGCTATATCATTCGAGTGCCTAAGCCAAACACGAGATATCCAAATAATAAAGATTATTGGACTACTGCTAGTTATGTACAGCAACTCGAATTTATCGGGAAACCTAATAATGGACACATTACCAGCAGCCAGTATTTTGAAAAAGATAAATATTATCTGATTGGTAATCCGTATCCATCAGCTATGTGGGCTGATGCTTTTTTAGAAGAGAATACTCATAATGATGGTATCTTAGGAGGTACAATCTATTTCTGGACCCATAATACGGCTATCAAGATGGTAAATTCTAAATTGTCTTATGTCTCAGATGATTATGCGAGTTATAACCTGGCCGGAGGCGTTGCATCTGCCCCAAGTGATCCAAATAATAATAATGTTGACCTTGACAATGATGGAATTCCAGACGGAGCTGATAACGGTAAAAAACCAACAGGTTATATAGGGGCAGGACAATCGTTTTTTGCCAGTGCAGATGGTGGTTCTGGGTATGTTGAGTTTACCAACAGGATGCGTTATGGCGGAACCTACAATTCGCAATTTTTTAAACCTGCAAAAACATCAAAATCGGCAGGATTTGAGAAAAACCGTTTGTGGTTAAATTTAACGAATACAGGAGGTGCTTTTAAACAAACTTTAATAGGTTATATTGAAGGAGCAACCAATGGTTATGACAAAAGTTTTGATGGTTTTAGTTTTGATGGTAACAGTTATATTGATTTTTATAGTGTTAATGGTGCTGACAACCTGACTATTCAGGCACGTGCTTTACCATTTAATGATGCCGATTTGGTGCCTTTGGGTTATCGTTCAACCATTGCCGGAGATTTTACCATTGCAATTGACGAGGCCGATGGAAAATTAGCCACTCAGAGAGTTTACCTTGAAGACAAGCAAACCGGAACCATAACCGAATTGACAGCCAAAAACCATAATTTTACCACAAAGGCAGGAACCTTCAATAACCGATTTGTATTGCGTTATACCGATAAAACATTGGGAACCGGAGATTTTGAAACGACAGATGATTCAGTTTCGGTTATGATTCAAAAGAAAACCGTTACGGTAAATTCGACAGTAGAAAACATTGACAAAGTGTTTATTTATGATCTTTCAGGAAAACATTTGTACACGAAAGATAAGGTAAACAATCCTGAATTGATTATTGAGCATCTTCCATTTGCTCAACAGATTTTACTGGTAAAAGTAGTTTTGGACAATGGATACGAAACCACCAGAAAAGTAATTTTTAAATAAAACACCAAAACCATAATTTATAAATCCGATAGCGAAAGTTATCGGATTTTTTTTTGATTGTAACTATTAATCATTGCGGTTAAAATGGATTAAATTAATAGCAATAACCCGTGTTGGGTGAAATGAAAAATAAGTGTCAGGCTGAGTCCGTTCGGCTTTGCTCAGGATAAACCTAGCCGAAGCCCTTTCGTATTCAAAAAATTTCGATTCCGTTCAGGATGACATCAATTCCTTAAGTTATAAATGATGTTTTATTTCCGATTTTATACTTTTTATAATCAAACCAATTTTTTTAATCAATTTCACACAACGGGTTATCAAAAATAATTTTAAATCATTATTAGGTGATTTTTAATGTAAGATTTTTTTTTAATTTTTTAAAAAAAATCAAAAAAAAAGTCCTTTTGTCGTGTTTTTTTGTTTTTCATCGAATACTTTAAATTTTGTTAAAAAAGCAATTCAGAACTGTTATTTTTGTTCTATAAATTAGCCCCAAATTAATTTAGTTTTTTGTTTTTTAATTCTTTATGTTTTGATTTTCAGAACATCAATCAGTAATAGATTCAATGCGAATTTATTTTGGGTGACTAATAAAAATTGCCATTTATTTATTAAAAAAATAAGTTGCTTTTTAAATTTAACTCCTCCCAAATATGATTAAAAAACTACTAATTCTTATTTGTTTGTTTTTTTCAAAACAACAACAAAATACCCCAACATTTATAACATCAAAATTATTTAGTAATAATGCTAAATGGCTTTGTTTTGCCTTTTTTGTATTTCAAATTGGGTATGGACAGTCATGTAATGTTGTTAGAGGTGGTGATTTTCCTAATCTTGCCTCGGTTACAACTAATTGGGGGCTTTTAACAGGAGCTACTACAGGATGGTATTATGAAGAGCTATATGCTGCTGGTAAAATTTATCTTGAGGCTGATGGAATTGGGACTACTTCGCTCGCAACAGGAAGGCTTAATCAAAATTTAACGGGACTACTTGGAAATTCATTAACAGTTTCGTTTGATTTAACCGGACAAAATGCAGATAGATTTGCATGTGGTACAACCGCTATGCTTGATGTAAAAGTTGGTGGAGTTACCTATATGACCATTACAAACCCAGTAAGTAATACTATTATTACACAAAATGATGTTCAAACTTTCAATGGTGCAACTTTTGGCCCAGCAAATTTCACTATACTTGTAGGAGCTAACGGTACACTTAATCAGACCACTTCAGTAAAGTCGGGAGGTTTACCAGCAGCTTCTTTAGGTGTTGTGAGAATCACAATGACAATTCCCTCATGGACAGGTGGAACTAGCGCATTGCTTGAGTTTGCAGCTAGAACCCCGAGTAAAACTACTCCTGAAACTGGAAATTGTAGGGATACATCTGGGGCAGACGACTGGATTCTTGATAATATTTCGGTTATTGCTTCTAGTCCTACCGCTTATACTATTACAGGTGTAGATACTTGTAATAGCCCAACAACAATTGGTTTGGCTAATTCACAGTTGGGGGTTAATTATCAGTTATATCGTGGCGGTACTACAGCTGTTGGAGGTTCGGTTGCAGGTACGGGAGCTCCTATTTCTTTTGGAAGTCAAAATACAGTAGGGGTTTATACGGTAGTAGCTACAGCAGGAGCTACAACTTGTACGACAACAATGACTAATAGTGTGTCTATTAACGCATTGCCAACAGTACCAACAGCATCAGCCCAAAGTTTTTGTTCAGGGGCAACAGTTGCTTCGTTGGTAGCTACTGCGCCAACAAGTGGCAGTGTAGTGGATTGGTACACAGCAGCGAGTGGAGGAACTGCTCTTGCAGCTACAACAACTTTGTCATCGGGGACTTATCACGCCCAATCAAGAAATACGACTACAGGTTGTGTGAGTGCAACAAGAAGATCGGTTGTAGTGACTATAAACGCATTACCAACAGCGCCAACTACATCAGCCCAAAGTTTTTGTTCAGGGGCAACAGTAGCTTCGTTAGTAGCTACTGCGCCAACAACTGGCAGTGTAGTGGATTGGTATACGGCATCGAGTGGGGGAAGTGCTCTTGCCACTACAACAGTTTTGTCATCGACGACTTATTATGCTCAATCAAGAAATACGACTACAGGTTGTGTAAGTCCAACAAGAACCTCAGCTGTAATAACAATAAACCCTATTCCAACAATAACTACAGCTGCCTCAACTGCGGTAGTTGCAGCAGTTTGTCAGAGTGCAAGTGTTCAAACGACAACAATGGCTTATACAGGTACTACCCAGTCGCCAACAAGTTATAGTATTGATTGGACTGGTATTGCAGATCAGGTATCTACTCCATTTTCTTTTGCTGGAGGAGGAGGAACGGTAACAGGGATAATAATTCCTGCTGGTACTGCATCAGGAACTTATACAGGAACAATGACGGTTTCCAGTGCTAATGGATGTACAGCAAATAAAGCCATCACGCTTACAATTAATGCTAATTTAACGCCTACAGTAAGTATTTCTAACTCACCATCCGGGACAGTTTGTGCCGGAACAAATGTAACTTTTACTGCTACTGCAACCAATCAGGGGACCACTCCGGTTTATCAATGGAAATTAAACGGAGTAAATGTTGGAGGCAACTCAACAACTTTTTCAAGTAGTACTTTATTATTAAATAATGATGTCGTGACTTGTGAAATGACTTCGAATGCAAATTCTTGTTTGACAGTGAATCCGGTAACTTCAAATGCTATTACGGTGGCGTCTGCAGGGCCAACAACTACCGGAGTGACTATTTGTGCAAACGGTTCAGGGACTTTGGGTTCTTCGACAACTTGTGCCGCTGGAAGCGCAGTATCGACAGGAGCTCAAGAGGCAAGGACTGGTGGGCAAATAAGTAGGACTTCTGGTCGAATTTGGGCTGATCCAGGTAATATTACTGCTGCGGGAGCTCCTTACGCTACTTTGTTTATTACGACCAATAATGCTGTAACTAATTATTTGACAGCAACAAATTATGATTTTAGCAGCATACCAAATAATGCTACAATAAGAGGAATATCAGCAAGAATTAGAAGGATAGCAGATGATGATGATATATTCGATAATTCTATAAGACTTATAAAAGCAGGAGCAATTGTTGGTGATGACAAATCTTCAGGAGCGGAATGGAATGATAATAGTTTTAGTATAGTTAATTTTGGAGGTACAAATGACTTATGGGGCACTACTTGGGATGTGTCAGATATAAAAGATTCTGGTTTTGGATTTGCTCTTTCTGCAAGAAGTGGTACAAATGATGATAGAAATCTTAGTGTAGATTATATGCGAATTACAATTACTTATACTGTTCCAGGATCTGTAAATTGGTATACAGCTGCTGCTGATGGCACATTATTAGGTTCCGGAACTCCCTTTAATCCGGTTGGTGTGACTGGTTCTGGTTTGCCGAATACTGCCACTCCCGGAACTTATATTTTTTATGCAGCATGTTCTTCAAATACAGGGTGTCGTACACCTACAGCATTTGTTATTAATTCAAGACCAACCATTACCAATACAACCTTAACCCAAACCATTTGCTCAGGCGGAAATTCTACTGCTTTTACTCCTACTTCGGGAGTTTCAGGAACTACTTATGGATGGACAGCAAGTGCTACGTCAGGAGTTTCAGGATTTACGGCAAGTGGTTCAGGAGATATTCCAACTCAGATCATTTCTACAACAGGAACGACTCAGGGAACCGTTACCTATGTTATTACACCAACTGCTAATGGATGTCCGGGTACAGCAGTTAATTATACCATATTGGTAAATCCAAGAGCAACTGTAACCAATACAACCTTAACCCAAACGATTTGTTCAGGTGGAAGTTCTACTGCTTTTACTCCTACTTCGGGAGTTTCAGGAACTACTTATGGATGGACAGCTAGTGCCACGTCGGGAGTTTCAGGGTTTACGACAAGTGGTTCAGGAGATATTCCAAATCAGGCCATTTCTACAACAGAAACTGTTCAGGGAACCGTTACGTATGTTATTACGCCAACCGCTAATGGATGTCCGGGTACAGCAATAAATTATACGATATTGGTAAATCCAAGGCCAACAACCCCAACGATTGGGGCTATAACCCACATTAGTTGTACTGCCAATACAGGAAGCGTAGTATTAGGAGATCTGCCAATTGGAGACTGGACAATAAACCAGACAGGGCATGCTGCAGCAAGTTATGATAATACGGTTCCTAATACAACAATTAGAACGATTACAGGTTTAGCAGCGGGTAACTATACTTTTACGGTAACCAATCCCAACGGATGTCCTTCGGTGGCAACAGCTACAGTAACTATTTTAGATAATTCGAATGCCTGGAACGGAAGCAGCTGGAGTAAAGGAGTTCCGCCTGATGATTCAATGAATGTTATCATAGAAGCAGTAAGTCCAATTTCACCATTTACATCAGATTTAGTGGCCTGTGCTTTAACAATTAATAGTGGTGTTGTGGCAACAGTACCATCCGGTATTACCTTAACGATTACAAATGAAGTAACGGTAAATGGTTCTTTAACATTTGAAAATAATGCGAGTTTGGTTCAAATTAATGATGTAAACAATAACGTTGGGTCAATTACCTATAAGCGTAATTCTCAGGCAATGAAGAATTTTGATTTTACGTATTGGTCTTCTCCGGTTGAGGGTCAAACCTTATACAATTTATCACCTAATACACTTTGGGATAAGTATTTATCTTTTACAGGCGATGTCTGGAAAGAAGAGTTAAGTGCCAGTGTAATGCAGCCTGGAATTGGCTATATCATTCGAGTGCCTAAGCCAAATTCTACCTATCCAAATAATAAAGATTATTGGACTACCGCTAGTTATGTTCAGCAACTCGAATTTATCGGGAAACCTAATAATGGAGACATTACCAGTAGTCAGTATTTTGAAAAAGATAAATATTATCTGATTGGTAATCCGTATCCATCAGCAATGTTCGCAGACGCTTTTTTAAAGAATGCTCATAATGATCCTATTTTAGGAGGAACAGTTTATTTCTGGACTCATAATACGGCTATCAAGATGGTGAATTCTAAATTGGCGTATGTCTCAGACGATTATGCTAGTTACAACCTTACAGGAGGTGTTGCATCTGCCCTAAGTGACCCAAATAATAATAATGTTGACCTTAACAATGATGGAATTCCAGACGGAGCTGATAACGGTAAAAAACCAACAGGTTATATAGCTGCAGGACAATCATTTTTTACCAGTGCAGAAGGTGGCTCAGGTTATGTTGTGTTTACCAACATCATGCGTCGTGGGGGAATCCGTAATTCGCAATTTTTTAAACCTGCAAAAACATCAAAATCGGCAGGATTTGAGAAAAACCGTTTGTGGCTTAATATGACCAATACAGGAGGTGCTTTTAAACAAACTTTAATAGGTTATATTGAAGGAGCAACCAATGGTTATGACAAAAGTTTTGATGGTTTTAGTTTTGATGGTAACAGTTATATTGATTTTTATAGTGTTAATGGTGCTGACAACCTGACTATTCAGGCACGTGCTTTACCATTTAATGATGCCGATTTGGTGCCTTTGGGTTATCGTTCAACCATTGCCGGAGATTTTACCATTGCAATTGACGAGGCCGATGGAAAATTAGCGACTCAGAGGATATACCTTGAAGACAAGCAAACCGGTACGATAACCGAATTGACGGCCAGAAATTATACTTTTACCACAAAAAAAGGCACCTTCAATAGCCGATTTGTATTGCGTTATACCGATAAAACATTGGGAACCGGAGATTTTGAAACGACAGATGATTCAGTTTCGGTTATGATTCAAAAGAAAACCATTACGGTAAATTCGACAGTAGAAAACATTGACAAAGTGTTTATTTATGATCTTTCGGGAAAACATTTGTACACGAAAGATAAGGTAAACAATCTCGAATTGATTATTGAGCATCTTCCATTTGCTCAACAGATTTTACTGGTAAAAGTAGTTTTGGACAATGGATACGAAACCACCAGAAAAGTAATTTTTAAATAAAACACCAAAACCATAAGTCAAAAATCCGATAGCGAAAGTTATCGGATTTTTTTTCTAATCCATAGGAATTTAGGGTTTAAAAGCATTTCGTTCCGGCTGATAGTCAATGTCATTAAGTTAAGAAATTTTCAGTCGTCACTTCGAGGTTTAATTTTTTTACAAAAAAAGCAATATAAGATGACGTTTGTTTTGTCAGGCTGAGCGGAGTCGAAGCCCTAGTTAAACAAAAACGTCATAGGTAGTGATTTTTAATAATAATGCAATAGCTTTATTATTAAAAATTGTATCGAGAAGTTTTTTAATACTAAGGTTCTCGATACATTTTGTTTTAAAAAAAGCTATCGCATTTTTTAAACAAAACACTCGAACTGACGATAATGTCCCTTAACTTAATGACATTGGGCTGATAGTGACAAGATTTTGCGAATCTCTATACCTGATCGATTATTCAAAAAAAAGCAACTTGTATGGCTTATCCTGTAAGGTTTCCAAAACCTTGTAGGTTTGCTTTTAATTTAAATACCTGCAAGGTCTTTTTTCTAGACCTTGCAGGAAAATTAATCAATACAATTAATTTGTAAATAATTTTGTATTGGATTAATCGAACTCAGGTTCTATGGTAAAATTTTAAAGCATGATGTAAAAATCACTAAATCTGGGTATTGGAGCAGTTTAGGTATAATTATAAATTGCATGTAAATTCTTATAAAAAATAAGAAAAACAGAATCAAAACCCAAACTCTTATTATTTTGAAATCAAAACCCTACTTCTTATTTGTGCTTATTTTTAGTCTTTTATCTCTACATAATAATGCCCAACAGGGAAAATTAGACACAACTTTTAATACCTATGATGACGGTCTTAATGGCGATGGTTTTAATAATGCAGTCAGAACCTTGTCGATGCAAACCGATGGTAACTTAATTGTTGGCGGAGAATTTTTGAGTTTCAACGGAAAACCACTTTCATATTTAACCAGACTCAAAACTGACGGAACTGTAGATGAAGATTTCGATACAGGTTCTGGTTTTAACGGAAAAGTATATTCGTCTTATACTCAGCCAGACGGTAAAATCATTATTGGAGGCAATTTTACCAGTTTTAACGGGATTCCCACAGGCAGATTAATTCGCTTAAACAGCGACGGATCACATGATACTGCTTTTAATACTTCAATAGCGGCAGGTTCAGGAATCGTAAATCAGATTGTGGAGCAATCTGACGGTAAAATTATAATTGTTGGAAGTTTTACAAAGTATAATGGTATTACTGTAAACAGGATTGCCCGAATCTTATCTGATGGAAATTTAGATACCGGTTTTTTTACCGGTTCCGGTGCTCCTGCAAATATAAATTGTGTTCAAATTCAGCCAGACGGTAAAATCATTATAGCAGGTAATTTTATAAAATTTAACGGTACCGATGTCAATCGAATAATTCGTTTAAATTCTGACGGAAGTTTAGATAACGCTTTTAATGCAGGAACGGCTTTTAATGAAGAAATTCATGCAATGGTTTTGCAACCGGATGGGAAAATTATTCCGGGTGGAGAATTTACAGCTTATAACGGAATTGCTGCAGGCAGAATCATTCGATTAAATCCTGACGGAACAATTGATTCCGGTTTCTTATCAGGAGCAGGTTTTAATAACGGGACTGTAAATGTTATAAAAATAGATGGTTCAGGAAACATTATGGCAGGTGGTTCTTTTACAGATTTGTATAACGGAGCGGATGTAAACAGATTGGTGTTTTTAAATCCCGACGGAACAATTAAACCTGATTTTGATATGGGAGAAGGTCCCGGTTCTGCATCTGTGTATAGTTTAGCAAATTCAGCTGCCGGAGATTGGTACATTGCCGGTTCTTTTTCGGTTTTTGATTCTCAAAATCAGGGAAAACTGGCTAAAATTGATCTCAATGGAACACATGATATTAGTTATCTGTCAGCTGGAGTTGGTTTTGATAATTCGGTTTTAAAAGTATTGCCATTACCAGATAACAGAACAATGGTTTTTGGTAATTTTTCTAAGTTTAATGGCGTTTATTCTTCTAAAATTGCCTGTATTTTACCCAATGGCGATTTGGATAATACTTTTAATTTGGCTCATTCAGGAGCAAATAATGCTATAAAAACAGCGGCAAAACAAGTAGATGATAAAATAATTATAGGAGGCAGTTTTACCGGTTATAATAATACAGTTTGTAATCGTATTGCCCGAATTTTACCTGATGGAAGTTTAGATAACAGTTTTGTTTCCGGAAGCGGTTTCAACGGTCAGGTATTTTCTGTAGCTATTCAGTCAGACCAAAAAATAGTGGCAGCAGGTAATTTTACAAAATATAATGGTGTTACTGTTGGCCGTATCGTTCGGCTTATGCAGGATGGTACAATTGATATTAGTTTTAATGCAGCTACAGGTGCAAACGGAACTATTGATGTGATGATAGTACAGCCTGATGGAAAAATGATCTTAGGTGGAAGATTTGATACGTTTAACGGGATAGGATATTCCAGATTAATACGGCTGAATACTGACGGAAGTATAGACAGTAGTTTTTCTGTTGGTACCGGATTCGATAAAAACGTATATGCACTTGATTTGCAGTCTGACGGAAAAATTATTGTAGGCGGTTCTTTCTTAAATTATAATGGCATTTCAAAAAAACGAATCTTACGGCTCAATTCAGACGGAACATTAGATGCCACCTTTAACTCAGGAACCGGTTTTAGCAAAGGCGATGTTCGAAGTATTTTGGTACAGCCCGATGACAGAATTTTGATTGGAGGTGCATTTTCAGGAAATTATAACGGGACAGCATCTTTACGTTTATTGCGTTTGTCTTCAAATGGTATTTTTGACTCTTCATTTTCAGTAAGTCTTAATAGTACGTTATTTACGATGGGATTTACGGCAGATTATAAACTCATTATTGGAGGCAATTTTAATTCGGTTTCAGGAGTTACCAAACACAGGATTGCCCGTTTAAAATTATGCAATAACAGTTCAAGATGGAATGGAACAAATTGGTCAAATGGTTTTCCGTCAGGCGGAAAAGAACTGACTTTTGAAGAAGATTATTTGTTTTCAGCTTCGGCAAATGCTTGTTGCTGTAGTATCAATTCTACAAAGACCGTCACAATTTCAAGTGGAAAAACGTTGGGATTGAGTTTCAATTATACAGGTGCCGGAATTTTGGTTTTAGAAGATGCTGCCTCTTTGTATCAATCAGATGATGAAATGATCAATACCGGAATCATTCATCTTAAGCGAAAAACAACTCCTATCCGAAAATTTGATTATACTTATTGGTCTTCTCCTGTTGAAAATCATAAATTGAAAGATGTTTCTCCAAATACATTGTCAGATAAATTTTTCTCTTTTGATCCTGATGTAAATTATTGGAAAGAACAAATCCCTTCTACAATTATGAGTTTAGGGAAAGGGTACATTATTCGCGGACCACAAGAATTTTCAACAACGATTCCTGAAAAATACGAAGCCATTTTTAAAGGAATCCCTGTTAACGGAAAAATTACAGCAATTATTGGCCGTACAGGCAGTTATAATTTAATAGGCAATCCATATCCTTCAGCTCTTGATGCTGATGTATTTTTAAGAGACAATTCAGATGTTATCAAAGGAACACTTTATTTCTGGACTCATAATACACCCTTTGCAAATAAATATGCTTCAGCTGATTATGCCGTTTACAATTTATTGGGAGGTGTAGGAACAAGGGCTGCCCTGGCTTCGGGTGAAAATGAAACTTTACCAGACGGAAAAATTGCTTCAGCACAATCTTTTTTTGTTCAGAGCATAACGGCAGGAGAAGTAAAGTTTGATGATAAGATGCGAATTACAGAAGAGAATTCATCTTTTTTTAAGCCGGCCAAAACGAACAAAAGAAAGGAAATAGTCCCAAAAAGCAGAATCTGGCTTAATCTTACCAATGAAGAAAATGCATTTAAACAGCTTTTAATAGGTTATATTGAAGGAGCTACTAATGGTTATGATGCAGCTTTTGACGGAGAATCATTTGATGGAAATAAGGACATTGATTTTTATAGTTTTAATGAAGAAAAAAACTGGACGATACAAGGCAGGGAATTTCCTTTTGAGGACTCAGATGAAGTTGTTTTAGGATACAAAACTCAAATTGATGGGAATTTCAGCATAAGTATAGATCATTTAGATGAAAAATTTACCAGTCAATCGGTTTATCTTGAAGATAAAAATAAAATGATTCTGCATGATTTAAAGAATGGATCTTATCGTTTTTCAACTGAAAAAGGAGTTTTTAATAACCGTTTTGTTTTAAAGTTTACCAATAAAAATTTGAACCTTGCTCAAATTCAGCCAGAAAGAAATAGAATTTGGGTCTACAAAAAGAAAGAGCAAATTATTATAGAATCTGAAGAATCGTTAATCCAAAAAGTTCAAATATATGACCTTACCGGTAAATTGGTTTTAGAACAAAATAGCAATCAAAATACAATAGTAATCTCTAGTCTGAAGTCAAAGAATCAGGTTCTGGTGTTTAAAGTTAAAACAGAAAATTCACTGGACGTCAAAAAAATAATTTTTTAAACCCTGAGTAAAATTAAAATTAGTGTCAGGATGACATGAATTCCTTAAACTGTAAATGATGTTTTGTTTATCGAATGGGTTATTAAAATTTAAAGCATTAAATTTTGATGCGTATTTTCAATGGCCTTTTCATTTTTATAATCAATCCATTTTTGACCTTTGAATTTTCGCATCAAAATATCAAAATGGCGCATGATAAAAACATTATAAGCTGCTTTTGATAAATTGGTAATATTTTTAGGGAATGAGCGTAAACTCATAGAAAATCCGGGTGTCAAATACTTCATATAATGCCAGTAACCTTCGGGCATATAAAGCATTTCACCATGCTTTAAATTGGTAATATAACCTTCGGCATTTTTGAGGGCAGGAAATTTTTCATAATCAGGATTGTCAAAATCAATGTCTTCTCTCGAAATTAAGGCATGCGGAACTTTGTACATGTATTTTGACTGGTCGGGAGCAAAAATCATACACTGTTTTTCTCCATGAAAATGAAAATGCAGGATATTCGAATAATCAATGTCAAAATGCATGAAGACTTTTGAATTTTCTCCGCCAAAAAACAGCATCGGCATTTGTTTGACCAACTTTAAACCAATGTCAGGCCATAAAAAATCATCTTTCAAAAGAGGAACTTCTTTCATTAAATTATAAAGAAAGATGCGGTAATTGGTTGGTTTGGATTCTAAAAGAGTAATGTAATCACTCATTTTCATTTTAGTATGGGCTTCATTAAAGCCATCTTCATGATTTACAGGCCTGTCATCGTATAAAGGAACGATAAGGTCACCGGCAATTTCATTAATATAGGATAATTTCCATTTATGGTAAGCAGGCCAGTCTTCGGTAAGTTCTTCAATAACAACCGGAATTTGATTTTTTACATATTGGGAAATAAACTCAGACTTTGAGATTTTTTTTACCCTTTCGATTTGGTTTAACTTCATCTGTTAAAATAAAAAAATTGCTTATAACTCTGTGTAACAAGCAATTTAAAAATATTTATCGAAATAAAAGAACTCTTTTGACTAAATTTTTAATTCGATTGAAGTGGCATGTTTAAATAATCGAATAAATAATTCTACTCTAAATTCTTTTTTGTTCTTCAGTTTGTGTTCTGTTTTTTTCCTTTAATTTTTGATTTCCGAAGTTGTATTTAAAACCGATTTTAAAATTCCGGGTATCGCTGTAATCGGTAAAATAATTATACTGATTTGCATATTTAGTGGTAACCGTTTGTTTTTCTCCGCAATAAACATCTGAAAAAATCGCAAAAAGTTCCCATTTGTCATGAAATACCTTTTTTCGAAATGCAAAGTCTAAACTCGTAGATTGGCTAATAGTAAAAGTGCCCTGAACAGATCGGGAGTTGTAATAAAAATTGGCTTCGGCAGTAAAATCTTTTTTCTTGTTGAATGTAAATCGGTTATTGGTGCTTCCGTTGTACTGCAAACGTTTGTTTTGGTACAATTTTTCATCAACTCCCAAAAAAGTATCCTGAGTATAATTGATGCCGGTTTGAATTCCGGATTCCCACCAGTCAAAGAAAACCAGATTCGCATTGAATTCT
This sequence comes from Flavobacterium pectinovorum, assembly GCF_022802975.1. Classification (GTDB taxonomy): domain Bacteria; phylum Bacteroidota; class Bacteroidia; order Flavobacteriales; family Flavobacteriaceae; genus Flavobacterium; species Flavobacterium pectinovorum_B. Next base: position 306,228 of record NZ_JAFEVZ010000003.1, on the reverse strand, counting down.
AATCCCAAAGCAGTATTTTTTTCAATGTTGGTGAGATGATAGACAACCGTAGTCGTTTCATAATCCTGATACGAGATTTCCATTGATGGATTTTTTTCATGCCTGTAATACAAATCAAAATTGTATTTGTCTTTTAAAGTATAAGTCAAATCCAGGTTATGAATGATGGTGGGCTGTAATTTTGGATCTCCGACAAAATAGGAATACGCATTGTAGTAAGACCTAAACGGATTCAGCCAGCTGTATTGCGGACGGCTGATTCGTTTTCCGTATGAAAATCCAATTTGATGTTTCTCATTGGCTTTATAAAGCGCATAAAAAGTGGGGAAAAGTTTAAAATATTTTTGTTGGTTTATTTCAGTTACCGTAACCGAATTGCCTTTTAGCTGAGTATATTCTCCTCTTAATCCGGCTTTCAGCGTCCATTTTTCTATTTCTTTGTTATAGCTTGCGTAACCTGCAAAAATGATTTCATCATATAAAAACTGGTTAGTTCTGGCTGTATTTTCAATTAATTCGCCATTAATTTCATCTTTAAAAATAAGCTGGCTGTCTGCTTTTACTTTTCCAAATTTCATTCCCATCTCAATTCCGTTGTCTTCATTCGCATAATCTGATTGTGCTGAAAAAAGCTGAATTTTTTGCGTATTGTCGCTTACAAATCGAGTTTGTCGGTAAGGAGGACTGTCGGGTAATGAAAATGAAGAGAAAATATCCTGATTTTCATTATAGTAGTAATGCGTATAATCTGAAGAAAAAGAAAGTTTTTCTTTCTCCTTAAATTTATGATCATAAGAAAAATTGTAATCATTATTTCGGGATGTTTTTTTTCGGTTGTTTTGGGTAACATACAGAGAATCCAGATTTCTGTTACGATCATAAATATAAGTGGGCACATTATAAAAACCATGAACATTTGGAGTCATAGAACCAGTGACGCCAAAAGATATTGTATTTGAACTGTTTATTTCATATTCTGAATCCAGACGAAATGAATTTTGTGATGCCGATTTGTTTTTTCTTCTCATGATGCTTTCCCAAATCGAATTGGTTTCACCTGAATTGTCCAAATAATGAATGAAATCGACTCCTTCTCTAACATAAGTGCCCGATCCAAAAGTATAACGCCCCGACAGTGAAAGTTTTTCTCCTTTGTAAATATGGCTTGTAGAGATATTTCCTTTTGCATAAATAGATTGTGTGTAAGAACCGCTCATAGTTCCTTTATAACCTAATTTTACATTTTTTTTCAGCCTGATATTTAAAACGATTGCCCCTTGTGCCTCATATTTAGCTGGCGGGTTTGTAATAACTTCGATTGATTTGACATCTTCTCCGTTTGTGTTTTCTAGAAATTGCTTTAATTCATTACCTGTTAGATAAACTTTTTTGTCATTAATAGTAACCAGAATACTATTGCTTCCGCGAACAGTCAGATTGCCGCTGCTCATGGTAGTCACTCCGGGTGTTTTACCCAGGATTTCCCAGGCATTATTAGTAGAAAGGGAAGAGTTTTCTACAGTAAATTCTATTCGGTCAATTTTTCTTTTTAGAATTGGTTTTGATGTCGTGATAGTAACATCATTTAGTATTTCAGGATTCTGTTCCAGTAAAATTGAGGAGAGTTGAAGGTCCGACTGTACATCAATATTCAGGTATTTTTCAGAATATCCATAAGAACTGATTTTTAAAATATACTTTTCTTTATCAACGTCTATTATTTCAAAAAAACCTCTTTCCTCTGTTTGAGTGCTTTTATAAAATATTGAATCCTGTTGTTTTAATAAAGTAATCGTAGCAAATTCAACAGGAACTTTTTTAGAGTCCAAAATTGTTCCTGAAATTTTGTGCTGTCCAATTCCTAAAAATGGAAATACTAAAAATAAAAAAAGATACTGTTTCATGATTTGATGATTTTGTCTGATGCAAATCTCTGAAACCTCATGCGTGTATTGGGTTAATGGAGGGTTAATGAAGGGTTAAAGGGTTTTGATAAAAAGTAGTTAGTATCTGGATTTGTAAACTGATAGGGCGTACTTTATGACAATTCATTTTCAGATTGGGTTAATAAAGGGTTAATCGGGTTTTTATTGAAAGCCGAAATAAATTATTAAGGTAAATTTGTTTTAGTTAATCGTGTATATGATGCAAAACAAAAAGAAAATTGCGTATTTAATCGGGGCATGTGTTTTTACGGTAATCGCTCTGGCGGCTATTCAGGGCTATTTTATATACAATACTTATAAATTGACCGAAAGGGAAGTAAATACCAAAATTAGAAAGCAAATAACCGAGCTGGAAGACCATTCTGAGTTTGATGCCATAAAAGACAGCTGGATGGAGCAAACCGGTAAACTGGCTGAAGGATATGTTTATAAAAAAATAGCAAAAAAAGAATATGTAAGGCTCATTCAAAAAAATCAGGATTCCCTTTCCGATGCTATGAAAAGGTATATGGAGAAGTCTAAAAAACCGGGAGATTTTGAAATTGGTTACAGCGATTATTTAACATCTCTGGTCATTATAAACAATAATAAAACGGATTCGGTTTACAATGGCAAACTGTTGATTTTTGATAATAAAGTAAAAAGTACTAATGAAATTTCTTCTTCGACCGGAAAGTGGCAAAATACTAATGAATCAGAATCTGATAATCCGGGTTCTGTAAAGAGTAAATATACGCTATCGCTGAAAACAGAACAATATTACAGTTTTGCAAGCTGGCAAAAAACGATTTTGGGTCAAATGGCAGGGTTGTTATTGTTTTCTGTGGTGTTAATGTTTTTTGTAGTGTATCTGTATTATCTCTCCATTAAAAATTTAATTAACCAAAAACGAATTGCAGATATAAAAACAGATTTTGTAAACAACATTACACATGAATTTCAAACCCCTTTGGCAACAATGGATATCGCAATAAAAACATTACAGCGAAAGGAAGATCAAATGTCGAATGAAGAATATAAAACGACTTTATCGTTATTGGAAAGACAGAACAGCAGGCTTCAGAAATTGTTTCAGCAAGTTGCGAATGTTTCAGTTAATCCTGTCGCCGATACAAATTCTTCCATCGAAATAGGTTGTAACGAAATTAAAGAAATAATAGAAGATTTCAGATTTTCTAACCCTGAGGTTTTAATCTCATGCCAGCAGATCAAAGAAATGATCACTTTAAAAATAGACCGCTTTCATCTCCATACAATTTTGATTAATCTTTTGGATAATGCCGTGAAATATGGTGCTACGCAAATAAATATTGAATTGAACTGCATGGATAATACATTTTTACTCAGTATAAAAGATGACGGGAAAGGAATTTCGCCAAAAGAACACGTTACTATTTTTGATAAGTTTTACAGAGTAGAAAAAGGAAATCTTCATGATACCAAAGGTCTCGGTTTGGGATTGTTTTATGTAAAACAATTGGTTGAAGCATATCGTGGAGACATAAAAGTAACCAGTGAAGAAAATAAAGGTGCTCTATTTTTAATATCAATTCCGTTATGATGAAACATATTTTATTAGTAGAAGATGATTTTGATTATGCTTCAGTTTTAAAACAATATCTGGAGTTTTCAGGATTTAAAGTATCCTGGAAAAAGAACGGTAAAGAAGCTTTAGAATCTCTTCCCGTTACGAAACCTGATATTTGCATTTTGGATGTAATGATGCCGCAAATGGATGGTTTTACTTTAGCAGAAAAGATAGTAGACCAGTTTCCGGAAACTCCGTTTGTTTTTTTAACTGCAAAATCACTACAGCAAGACAAAATCAAAGGGTTGAAATTGGGTGCAGATGATTATATAGTAAAGCCTTTTGAAGTTGAAGAATTAATTCTAAGAATAGGTAATATTTTAAAACGTTCTCAAAAAATTGAAGAAAAAGTTTTAGAACAGAATTTCACAATTGGTAGTTACATTTTTGATTATGAAAACTACTTACTCAAACACGAGACAATCACACACCGGATTACTGAAAAAGAAGCACAATTGATTGTTTTTTTACATGCAAATCGAAATAAACTCATTAAAAGAGAAGAAATTTTAAGAGAAATCTGGGGCAACGAAGATTTCTTTTCAGGCAGAAGTATGGATGTTTTTATCAGCAGATTACGGAAATATTTTAAAGAAGATTCAACAATAAGTATTTCGAGCGTAAGAGGATTGGGTTTTGAATTTAAGATTAACAATTAAATCAGATGATTATGAAAATTATTATAGTGTTTATTTTTACGGCTATTAGTTTTTTAGCGAATTGCCAAAGCAGACCGGCAGTGCCAAATCCTCCAAAAATCAAGAAATCAGAAACAAAAACTACAAGTTCGAGTTCATCAGTTTCGGTTCAGAATTCAGATTCATCTTATGGTTTTAAAGCCTCTTTTGATTTCGATAAAAATGATAAAGTAAAAAGAATACTAATGGATCATCTGGACGAAAAATACCTGATTTCTAAAGGAGAAGTTTTGATTTGGAAAAAAATGGATGCAGATGAAATTGTCTATAGCGTCACTTTTAAAAAAGGCAGTTTAAAAATGTATGTTGACAAAGAATTAAGTTCCGGAAATACAGTTAGAGAATTTGAAAAACTAGGAGATAAGTTAAAAGAAACGATTTCAAATGATTAAAAAAAAATGCTTTTGACAAATTATGAGTCAAAAGCATTTTTTATTTATGTGTTGAGAAAAAACTTAAACTTTTAATTTTCCTGAAGCTTCAAGATTTCTTTCGATAGTATGTCCGGGTCTTGACCATTTTGGTTTTTCACCCAACGGAGCAAATTGAGAATCTGCTGCTTCAACCGTTTTAGGCTGTGATACTTTTGTAAAAGGTTTTTGCGGATTCAATCCTAACATTTCGAACATTTTCATGTCTTCGTGTACATCAGGATTTGGTGTGGTAAGCAATTTGTCTCCTGCAAAAATAGAATTTGCACCGGCAAAAAAGCACATTGCTTGTCCTTCACGGCTCATATTGGTTCTTCCGGCAGATAAACGTACCTGAGTATCCGGCATTACGATTCTGGTAGTGGCTACCATACGAATCATTTCCCAGATCTCAACCGGTTTTTCATCTTCCATCGGAGTTCCTTCAACAGCTACCAAAGCATTGATTGGCACAGATTCCGGTTGTGGATTTAATGTCGAAAGTGCAACCAGCATTCCGGCTCTGTCTTCGATACTTTCTCCCATTCCGATAATTCCGCCGCTGCAAACCGTAACGTTGGTTTTACGAACATTTTCGATAGTTTCTAAACGGTCTTCAAAAGCACGTGTCGAAATAACATCTTTATAATAATCCTCAGAAGTATCTAAGTTGTGGTTGTACGCATACAAACCGGCTTCAGCCAGACGCTGTGCCTGATTTTCGGTAATCATACCCAAAGTACAGCAAACTTCCATATCCAGTTTGTTGATGGTACGAACCATTTCTAAAACCTGATCAAATTCTTCACCGTCTTTTACGTTTCTCCAGGCTGCTCCCATACAAACACGGGATGATCCGCTTGATTTTGCACGCAAAGCCTGAGCTTTTACCTGACTTACACTCATTAAATCATTTCCTTCAACACCTGTGTTGTAACGTGCAGCCTGTGGGCAATAACCGCAATCTTCAGGACAGCCTCCGGTTTTAATTGATAATAAAGTAGATACCTGAACTACATTTGGATCATGATTTTGTCTGTGAATGGTTGCTGCTTCGTAAAGCAAATCCATTATAGGTTTGTTATATATGGCGATTATTTCGTCTTTGGTCCAGTTGTGTTTTTTAATGCTCATTGCTACATTGTTTTTGATGCTTCAAAAGTAGTTAAATTGTTCTAATCAACCAATGTTGATTGCTGTAAATGAATATTTGGCATTTATTTTCAAAAAAGAAACACTCTAAAATCATAGAATTATAGTTTTTTATGATTTTAGAGAGCTTAAATAATGTTTTTTGTCTGAAAATTTAATCAGCGATATATTTGTTGTTCCAATATAACATCATCATTAGCGTGACAATAACAGAAGAAGCAAGCCCTTCAAACAACAAACAAATGCAATATGTTGGGACCGAAGGATTTCCTCCAAACATAAAAGTTTCTGATAATGACTGAACATAAGCATCACCTCCTCTGGCGTAACTGTAAACCAATAATCCGAAAACGCTCATAGATACGCCGACTACAGAAGTGGCCATTGCCGAAACAGCGTTGGATACAAAATTAGTTTCTCCTTCGTGAAGGTTCATTTGCATAGTCCTGTTAACTCCGTAAAAGATAAAAAATACATTTAGAGTTCGTAAATAGAACAAATCGGCTAAACCTAATACATTCATCAATAAAAAATAAATGCCGATGCCAAGGAATATTAGAGATCCGTTGACAATTTCTTTTGGTAATTTCATGATGGTTATTTTTAAAGAGGTTAATAGTAAATATTTGGTATTCAGTAAAGTATATTAAATTTACTAAAAAAATAAATACGATGATTTAAAAATAACGAAAAGTATTGGTTTTGAGTTTTTTACAATTGACTCACAAATTCCAGAGCAGCCTTTTTGTCCAGATTTAATTGCTCTTTCAATAAATCAACTGAGCTGAATTTTTGTTCTTCGCGAAGGTATTTTAATAACGAAATTTCGAGTTTTTCTCCGTAAATATCAGCTTCGAAGTCAAAAAGATTCACTTCGATAGTTTGCTGTTGACCGTTTACAGTTGGGTTAAAGCCGATATTCATCATTCCGAAAAGTTCTTTTTGACCGACAAAAGTCTTTACAACATAAACACCGTTTTTCGGGATCAGTTTGTAATCTTCCTCAATCTGTATATTGGCAGTAGGAAAACCTATCGTTCTCCCTAATTGTTTTCCTTTTACCACTTCGCCGGTTAAAAAATAGTTATAACCCAGATATTCATTGGCCAAAGCCATATTGCCATCCTGCAGCGCTTTCCTGATTTTGGTTGAACTTACTGAAACATCCTGGATTTCCTGAGCCGAAATTTGCTCAACCTCAAAACCATATTCAGCTCCAAAAGCAATTAAATTATCAATATTGGCCGTTCTGTTTCTTCCAAAACGATGATCGTGACCAATAATTATTTTATGAATATGAAACTGATCGACTAAAATAGTATGTACAAATTCTTCAGCGGTTAATCTTGAAAAGCTTTCGTTAAACGGATGAATGACAAGGTTTTCAATGCCGGTTGCTTCCAGAAGTTTAGATTTTTCCGGTATAGTGTTTAAAAGTTTTATCTCTGATTTTTCCTGAAGCACCATTCTGGGGTGTGGAAAAAAAGTAAGTACCAGACTTTCATATTTTCCGTTTTCAGTGTTTTGAGTGATTCTTTCCAGAATTTTTTTATGGCCAATATGTACGCCATCAAAAGTGCCAAGAGTTAAAATTGTTTTCTTGGTCGAGTGGAAATCGTTAATAGAATGAAAGAGCTTCAAAACAAATTATTTAAGATGCTGCAAATTTATACTATCTATTTGAAATCTGATAGTAACCTGAATTGATTTTTTAATTTGATTTGTTTAGTTTTTGTGAAAAAGGAGTAATTCGTCGGTGTAAAACAAATATCTGTCGATAATAGAGAAGAATTTAACTTAATTACTTTAATTTTGATTCTAAATAACCTCTAGATTATGAAAAAACAACTACTTATTCTGCTTTTTATTTTTTGTTGCATTGCAGCTCATGCTCAGACAAATGTTCTTTGGGAGAAAGTGAATTCGGTTTCAGCAAAAAAAACAGGGAGTAACCAAGACCAGGATAAGTTATATTATAAACTAAATAAAAATCTTTTAATTCAGAAGGTTACAGCTTCGGGTAAAACCTCAAAAATTGCAACGTCTGAAATTACCATTCCAAATGCTGAGGGCGTTTTAGAACGGTTTATGGTTTGGGAATCTTCTAATTTTGAACCGGAATTACAGGCAAAATATCCCGAAATCAGAGCGTATGAAGGAACCGGTCTGGATGATAAAACTGCAAAAATACATTTTAGCGTTGCGCCAATTGGAGTTCAGACAATGGTACTCCGTTCAGACAAAGCATCTGAGTTTATAGAACAAAATCCGGAAAATAAATCAGAGTATGTGTTGTTTACATCAAAAAACAAAGACACTTCAAAATCGTTGATTTGTAAAACAAAAGATGATAATGCTCAAAAAACTACAGGTAAAACAGCAAAAACAACATCTAATACCAAAACCTTCAAAACACTTCGGTTGGCATTGTCATGTACATGGGAGTATGCTGCTTTTTTTGGAGGAACAAAAGCTGGGGCATTAGAAGGGATGAATGCCACGATGACAAGGGTTAATGGTTTGTTTAATAGAGATTTGGCTGTAAAATTGGTTATAATAGCTAATAATGAAGATGTTATTTTTATTAATTCAACGGATCCTTATTCTAATGCACAACAAGGTGCTAATGGAGCATGGAATTTAGAAGTTCAGCAAACTTTGACAACCGTTATTGGAAACAGTGGATATGATATTGGACACTTATTTGGAGGTTCCGGAGGAGGAGGAGATGCAGGCTGTATAGGTTGTGTATGTGATAATCCTGTTTCAGCCACAGATGAGGCAGCAAAAGGAAGTGCTTTTACTTCACCGTCTGATGGTATTCCTCAGGGAGATACTTTTGATATTGATTATGTAGCTCACGAAATGGGGCATCAGTTAGGAGCTACCCATACTTATTCTCATACATTAGAATCAGCCGGAACAAATGTAGAACCCGGAAGCGGTTCTACTATTATGGGGTATGCAGGATTGACAAATTATAACGTTCAAAATAATTCGGATGATTACTTTGCTTATGCGAGTATATTGCAAATTCAGAGCAACCTTGCCAATAAAACATGTCCGGTAAGTACGCCTGTAGTTAATAATAACCCTCCGGTTATAAGCGCAGGTTTAGATTATATCATTCCGTTTAACACCCCATTTATTTTAACAGGAACCGGGTCTGATCCGGATGGCGATACGCTTACGTATTGCTGGGAACAAAATGACAGCGCAACAACAGCAACAACCGGAAGTAAAAGTATTGCTTATCCTGCAAAACCTGACGGACCAATGTTTCGTTCTCTGCCGCCAACCAGCTCAGCTATTCGTTATATGCCAAGTTTGAATAACGTACTGCAAAATAAATTAACGACAACCTGGGAGTCTCTTTCATCTGTAGGAAGAAATTTAAATTTTTCCTTAACCGGAAGAGACAATTCGGCTTTAGACACTCCTCAGACATTTACAGATAATATGGTTGTTACAGTAAATCCTACTGTGGGGCCATTTGCAGTAACTTCACAAAATACAACTGATATTGGCTGGCAAAAAGGCTCTTTTCAACCTATAACATGGAATGTAAATAATACGAATACATTGGCAGGTTCGACGAATGTAAATATTAAATTATCTGTAGATGGAGGTTTGACTTTTCCAATAACGCTGGTATCTAACACGCCAAATGATGGTTCAGAGACTATTACAGTGCCTTCAGATATTACTGCTACAAATTGCAGGATTTTAATTGAGCCAATAGCTAATATTTATTATGCTTTAAATGCAAATCCTTTTGCTATAGGATACACATCAGCAACAAGCTGTACTTCTTATAGTTTTGCAAATGCTTCTTTTAGCATTCCTTTTGGATCAGATTTTACATCAAAAACGATAACTGTTCCTGCTTCAACAGCAATAGTTTCTGATGTAAATGTGTTAATAAACGTAACACATGAAAGGTTTTCAGATTTAGAAATTCAAATAGTAAATCCGCAGGGAACAATTGTGAAATTATTTGATAAAGAGTGTAGTGCTGCTAATTCAAATCTAATACTTGGATACGATGATTCGGGAGTTGCTCTTGATTGTTCTAAAACAACAACTCAGCTAGTTTTGCCGGTTGAATCATTAAGTGTTTTTAATGGACAGAATCCTCAGGGAACATGGACGTTTAAAGTTCGTGATGCCGTTTCAGGACGTTTTGGTACTATAAATTCGGCATCAGTAAATATTTGCACTAAAACATTTACACTTGATAATTCTGAATTTGAAAAAATAGATTTTGTGCTGCATCCTAACCCGAATAAAGGAAATTTTACAGTTCAGTTCGATTGCGATTCAACTAAAGTTGTAGAAGTAACAGTGCATAATGTTTTAGGAGAAAAAGTTTATAACAAAACGTTTGATAAATCCCCTTATTTTTATCAGAATATTCAAATGCAAAACACAACACCGGGATTGTATTTTGTAACGATAACAAATGGTGATCAAAGAATCGTTAAAAAGATACTTGTAAACTAAAATTACGAATGCGCCATTGCCATACAAACAATACTGATTTTGGCTCCCGGAATTTTAAGTAAGGAACGGGAGCAGGCTTCAAGTGTTGCGCCTGTGGTAAGAACATCGTCAATAAGTAAAAAATGTTTGTTGTGATTTTTTTCTGAAAAATGTACATCAAATACATTTTCTATTCCTTCTGATCTGCTTAAAAGATTTTTTTTGGATTGTGTTTTAGAATATTTCTTCCGGTACAAAACAGCAGTATCGTAATCAATATTTAATCCTTTGGCTAAAGCATTCCCAAAAGTAGTTACCTGATTATAGCCGCGTTCCTTAAACTTTTTTTGGTGTAACGGAACAGGAACTACAACATCAAAAGGCGTTTTGAGTTTGATGTTTTTTAAATCTTCAACATACCAGTCTCCCAAAACGGTTCCAATCTCTTCATAGCCTTTGTATTTCAAATTATGAATAAGTTCCTGAACGATTCCTTTTTTGTTGAAATACAAAAAGGCCGATGCATGTTCAATTTCAATTTTTCCGTAAAATTTCTTAACCGCTTCATTTTTATCATCCAAATGATATTGGGTAAGAGGTATTTCATGACGGCAATTGGTGCATAAAACGGTTTCATTGGTCATCAAAAGCGAATGGCAGCCAGCACAAACTTTAGGGAAAAAGAGATCGATAAGATAATTAAGCACAGTTGAATTATTTAGTTTTAAAAAAAGGAATAATGTCTTTTAAGAGAGCCTCATGATGGAGATAAAATACTATTGCCTTTTGAATAAATATAATCAAAATGTTAAATTTAATCAAAATAATTTTACAAAAAAAACCAAAACATTGAATCAATCTTCTTTAGATGAAAAATAGCAGACAAGGTACCAGTATAATTTTAGCATTAATTATTTTTTTAGTTTTTGAAAATCAAATTACAGCTCAAAAGAGTGGAATTGTAAGTAAAACGTTTTTTAAAAACGGACTCGTAGCAAGAGAATTTTATATGGGAGAAGACCAAATGCTCGATAGTATTAAAACCTATCATATTGTTGGAGGACTGGACGAAAGATTTTATTTTGATAAAAATAATTTGATAAATGGTCTTTGCCAAAAGTTTTCGAGCGAAGGAAAGTTAAAAACGACCTGGCTGTTTAAAAAGGGGGTTTTGATAAAAAGAACTGATTTTTTTAAAGAGGACAATCTTAAAAATAAAGCGAAAGTCGAAGAAAACTATGCTATAATTACCAAGAACAACGAATTGTTAAAAGCGGATCCTGATAATTATGGATTGCGTTATGGCAGGGCAGCAAGCCGGATATATCTTGAGGACAATGTGCTGGCAGAATTTGATTTTTTAGGATTTAAATCGCAGTTAGAAAATATTAAAGCAAGTCCGGGTGCGCTAACAAAATTCCCCAGATTAAATCAGGATTTAGCTGAAATTTACAGCAGGCTTTCTACTATTTATGGCAGATTTGAGAATGATAATCTTAGTGTTGATTATAAATTAAAGGCAATTCAGACTGATCCGGAAGAAACAAGACATTATTTTAATCTGGGTGCTTATCTGGCTACAGAAGCCCAGGATTACAGATTGGCAATTTATTATTTGAACGAAGTGGAGCGCAGATTTCCAAATCATAATTTTGCACACTGGGTTTTGGGTTATACATATTTAGAATTGGAACAATATGATAAAGTAGTAGAAAATATTAATATTGCTTTTCAAAACGAAGCGAATCTGTATGAAAATGGTTATGGAACTGCAGAAAGTGACCTGCGAACCATAAGAGGGCTTGCGTATCATAAATTAGGGAAAACCGACTTAGGAATTGCAGATTTAAATGAAGCTTTGAAAATTAATGATAAAAACTCTGTAGCAAATAAATATCTTGGAATAATTTATGACGATTTAGGACAATCTCAAAAAGCCTGTGATTATTTTCAAAAAGCAAGGAGTTTGGGTTATGAAAAAAAATATTATAACAAAGAACTGGAAAGCTTTATTAAAAAAGCATGTAATGCAGATCAAAAGAAAAGGGTCAGTATAGCACCAAAAGACCTGCCTTATATTTCACCTAATCCGGCAGAAAATACAGTTGAGGTTTTTAATTATCCATTCTCTAATTTCACTTATGAAATATTTAATGCGCAATCTCAAAAATTGCGTAATGGAATTTCCAATGATAAAACAATAGAAGTTTTAGGGTTACCGGCAGGCTTCTATATCCTCATTATTAACTATCAAGGTAAATCAGAAACTTTTAAGCTGATTAAGAAATAGAAGCTCATATAGAAAATAGAGGTATTTGCGGTTTTGATTTATAGAAAAAAATATCATTTTCTATTCTGAAATAGGAATTTGGGAGATTTATTTCTAAAATTTTAATAATCAAGGGGCAATCTTCAACTATTTTTCTTTTTTTTAAATTCACTTTTTATATTTTTGCACCACTATGGCAAAACAAGAAGATATATTTAAGAATGTGGTTTCGCACGCAAAAGAGTACGGATTTATTTTTCCGTCAAGCGAAGTATACGACGGACTGAGTGCAGTGTATGATTATGCACAAAATGGTGTCGAGTTAAAAAAGAATATCCGTGAATATTGGTGGAAATCAATGGTTCAGATGAATGAGAATATTGTAGGATTAGATGCTGCAATATTAATGCACCCAACAACCTGGAAAGCTTCAGGCCACGTTGATGCTTTTAATGATCCGTTAATTGATAATAAAGATTCTAAAAAAAGATACAGAGCAGATACTTTAGTTGAAGATTATGCTGAAAAGTTAAATCAAAAGGCTCAAAAAGAAATTGAAAAAGCAAGAACCCGTTTTGGTGATGCTTTCAATGAAGAAGAATTCATTACTACCAATGCCCGCGTTGTAGAATATCTTTCTAAGAAAAAAGAAATTCTGGAAAGACTTGCAAAAGGAATGAGTGAAGACCTTCAGGATGTAAAAGCCTTAATTGAAGAATTAGAAATTGCCGATCCTGAAACCGGTTCAAGAAACTGGACAGATGTTAAGCAGTTTAATTTGATGTTCGGGACAAAACTGGGTGCTTCTGCAGATTCTGCAATGGACTTGTATTTACGTCCGGAAACAGCTCAGGGTATTTTTGTAAACTTTTTAAATGTTCAGAAATCAGGGCGTATGAAAGTTCCTTTTGGAATTGCTCAAACCGGAAAAGCATTTAGAAATGAAATTGTGGCAAGACAATTCATTTTCCGTATGCGTGAATTCGAACAAATGGAAATGCAGTTTTTTGTACGTCCGGGTGAAGAAATGCAATGGTACGAACACTGGAAACAAACTCGTTTAAACTGGCATTTGTCTTTAGGTTTAGGAAAAGAAAATTACCGTTTTCACGATCATGAAAAATTAGCACACTATGCAAATGCTGCTGCAGATATCGAATTTAACTTCCCATTCGGATTTAAAGAATTAGAAGGGATTCACTCTCGTACTGATTTTGACTTAAAAGCACACGAGCAATATTCGGGTAGAAAATTACAATATTTTGATCCAGAACTGAATGAAAATTATGTTCCGTATGTTGTAGAGACCTCTGTAGGGTTGGATCGTATGTTTTTGGCTGTTTTTGCAACATCGTTGCAGGAAGAGGTTTTAGAAGACGGATCATCAAGAACAGTGCTGAAATTGCCGGCTGTTTTAGCGCCAACAAAAGCTGCCGTGTTACCATTGGTTAAAAAAGACGGATTGCCGGATATCTCTAAAAAAATCATCGAAGATTTAAAATGGGATTTCAATGTTGCTTATGATGAAAAAGATGCTGTAGGACGTCGTTACAGAAGACAGGATGCCCTTGGTACTCCATTTTGTATTACGGTAGATCATCAGACTATCGAAGATCAGACAGTAACAATTCGTCATAGAGATACTATGAAACAGGATCGCGTTGCTATAGCCGATTTAAAATCAATTATCGAAAACGAAGTTTCAATGAAAAACTGGTTGATGAAAATGTAAAATATTAATTTTCAGAATATTAAAACCCAAATTCTTTTTTGAATTTGGGTTTTTTTTATGTTTTCTGTTGAACTGTTTTTTGATTATGAAAGTTATGTATTACAATATTTTTTATAACTTTAGATGTTTTTTAAAGAAAATACCTCAAAATTAATAGATTAACCCCAAAAATTAATCACAAAAATGAATTATACCTACATTATTTTAGATGATGATCCGCAATCTGTTGAAAGAATACGAACAATTGCAAAGGAGTTTTCAGAGCTGAATTTTATAGCCTCTGCGGATAATTATAGCGACGGATTAAATTTGGTTTTAAAACACATTCCGAATTTGATTTTTTTAGAAATTGATCCCAAAGATAAGAACAGTGGTCTTTCTTTGAATTTAATTAATGGATTGTTGATGTATTTGAAAGAGTTGCCCAAAATTATTATAACAACAAAAAGCAAAGATCTTGCGTTTGATTGTATTCAGTATGAGGTAAGCGACTATTTTCTTAAACCTTTGGATTCAATAGATTTTTTAAAATTGATTCATAAATTAAATAAAGCAAGTAACGAGGATGAGGTGCTTTTAGTTCAAAATTTAAAACATAAAGAAAAATTAAATTCAGAGGAAATACAAATCAATAAAAATCGAAAATCCTTTATTTTATGTGTTAAATCTTACGGAGATCACCGTTACATCGATTCTAGTGAAATATGTTATTTTCAGGCCGACAATAATTCGACCGATATACATCTGAAAAACGGGGAGATGATTACCGCTTTTAAAACGCTGAAACATTTTGAAACCGTTTTGTCAAATCCATTTATAAGAATACATAACAGTTATATTGTAAATCGAAATTATATTTCGAGGATACATACAGGTAACTCTTTATGTTATATTAAAAAAACGACAATAAAGCTCCCGTTTTCCAAGTCTTATAAAGCAAATGTTGATTTTATAATTAGTGAATTTGCCAATGAAAATTATATAGAAACTTAAAATAAACCATCTGCCCTGATTTGATACTCATTCACTCATGAATGGGTAGCATTGACCATAAACGCCTTTTTTTAAAGCAATTGTTGCGGTTAACTGTTTAGTTTTACAAAAGAATTCCGAACGAAACGGAATCAAAAAAAGTAAAAAAGTATAACAATATAAAACCCAACAATCATGAAAAAATTAGCTTTAACAACAGGATTATTCTCATTAGTAATGGTATTAACTTCTTTTAATACTACAGCAAATACAAATGATACTTTAATAAACAATACAACAATTGGTATTGATGGAAATCAGTCAGCAGGACAAAGCAGAAAAGTAGACATGATGGGTTCTGATTTATCAAATCAAAAAGTAAGCATTGACGGGAATCAGTCAGCAGGACAAAGCAGAAAAGTGGATTAATTAGCTGTAATCCATTTTAATATAGAAAAGACCGTCTAATTAGACGGTCTTTTTCTTTATGTCTAATGTATAGTTTTGTACTTTTGAGTAAACTTTTAAGACAAAATTGAAAAAAAACTACCTGATATTACTTATATTTTTCATTGGTTGTACAAAGCAAAATGAAGGCACTCGTATATCCGATAAATCGAGAGATAGCCTGGATTTGTACTTGTCACTGGCTAACGAATACAAATTGCCGGTAGAGATAAAACAAAAATACAATCAAAAAGCTTTTGAAGTAATTATGAGCCAGCCCGATGATTCGATCAAAAGGGTCAATCTTTTTAAAGTAGCCAACCGTTATTTTAATATGAGAGATTGGAATAATTATAATAAAACGGTTAAAATTGTTTTAGAAAAAGCCCAAAATGCAAAGGATTCGGTTTCAATGTCTAAAGCTTATATTTATTTGGGAGATTATTACAGTTCTCAAACTTCTTCAGACAGTGCCTTTGCTTTTTATTATAAGGCTGAAAAATTATATTTAGCAAACAATGATTTTTATAATTTAGCAAAAACCAGACTTAGTAAAGCATTGTTGCAGTATAACGAAGGTGATTTTTATGGTAGTGAAAAAGCTATTTTTAATGCTCTAAGAGTTATTAAAGGAAAAAACAATAACGATATTTTATACGAAGCTTATAACCTGCTGGGCATTTTATATAATGAATTGGGGGAGTATGACAAAGCTATTGAATTTCATAATAAGGCCATTGCAAGCATAGATGATAAAATTATTCCTGTCGAGTTCCAGTCAAAAGCAACTTCATTAAATAATATAGGATTTGTATATCAGAATCTTGATGATTACAAAAAAGCCAATTATTATTTTCAGGAAGGATTGAAGCAGAAAAACCTGTTTAATCAAAAACCTGAGTTGTATGCTATTTTATTGGATAATTTGGCCTACTCACAATTTAAACTGAATGAAACAAAACAGCTTCCAAATTTATTTTACAAGGCACTTAAAATAAGGGACAGTCTGCAATTAACAGCCGGAATAACGGCCAGTAAAATGCATTTGTCTGAATATTATGCTTCGGTAAAAGATACTGCAAAAGCTTTGCATTATTCAAATCAGGCACTTTTGGTTTCAAAACGTACCAAAAACTTTCGTAATGTACTGGTCGCTTTAAAGCAATTGTCTTTAATTCATCCAAAAAAAGCTTCAAAATTTTCAGAAGATTATATTCGCATCAACGACAGTTTGCAAAAGGCTGAACGTAAAATGGGAGATAAATTTACCCGAATAGAATATGAAACCAATGAAATAAAAAACGAAAATTCGAGTTTAGAAATACAGAACAGAACTTTGGTTTACGTTTTTAGTTTCTTTTTACTGATAGCTTTGTTTTTTTATATTTATAAAACGCAGCAGGCAAGGAACAGAGAATTGCTTTTTAGACAACAACAGCAAATTGCAAACGAGGATATTTATAATTTGATGATTTCGCAGCAAAATGCAATAGAAACAATGCGAATCAGAGAAAAGAAAAAAGTTGCTCAGGAACTCCACGATGGCGTTTTAGGCAGAATGTTTGGAGTAAGAATCAGTTTAGACAGTCTTGATAAGCTGGACGAAGAAACTGCTAATGATAAAAGAAAAAAATACCTGCTTGAATTGAAAGAGATTGAACAGGATATTCGGGAAATTTCGCATGATTTGAACAAAGAAAAATCCGGATTGATTAATAATTTTGTTGCGATTTTAGAAAAGCTATTTCTAAATCAAACCAATACATTCAATACAAAATTGATTTATAATATTGATTCTAATATCAAATGGGATTTGGTAAGCAATGTGGTAAAAATTAATCTGTACAGGATTATTCAGGAAGCCCTTCAGAATGGTAATAAATATGCTCAGGCAGAAACAATTAAGATTGTGTTTAAAAGTGAGATTAATTATTTAGTTTTATTAATATCTGACGACGGAATAGGATTTAATACTCATAAAACAAAAAAAGGGATTGGGTTGCAAAATATTGTTTACAGAACCGCAGAATGTAACGGGAGTGTCGAAATAAATTCGGCAAGGGATGAAGGAACTACTATTTTAGTAAAGATACCGATAGATCAAAAAATAAATAAAATTAATAATGAAAGCTGATTTACCACCATCGCTTAAACAAACAAGCAAAATATTAATTGTAGACGACCATCCGTTTATTATTGAAGGTTATAAAAATGCTATAACACGTTATAATCCTGATAGCCATGAGTTTTTGATTTCTCAGGCTAAAGATTGTAAATCTGCCTATGAAATTATTACAGATCCTGAAACCGCAGCTTTTGATATTGCTTTTTTAGACATTAGTATGCCTGCTTATGATGAAAAAGAAATTTTTTCAGGAGAAGATATAGCAAAACTACTTTTGGAATATATGCCTCACTGCAAAATTATCTTGCTGACGATGTACACCGAATTGCTGAAAATTAAAACCATTATCCGAACCATACAGCCAAACGGGTTGATTATTAAAAATGATCTGACATTTGATGAATTGCTTTTTGCTTTTGATAAAGTAATGAAAAGTGATAAATACTACAGTCAGTCAGTTCAGAAAATGCTGAATCAGTCTCCTCATAATTCAATTGAAATTGATGAATTCGACAAGCAGATTTTATTTCATTTGTCTAAAGGAACTTCTGAGGAAGAAATGCCACACTATATTCCAATTTCGATAAATGCAATTGGAAGACGAAAAAAAAGCCTTAAAGAACTGCTTAAAATAAAAACAGGCTCAGATGAAGACCTGGTAAAGGAAGCGAAAAGCAAAAACCTTTTTTAAAAATAAATTCCAAAAATAAAAAATTCCAAATTCCAATGAGATGTTATTGGAATTTGGAATTTTTTATTTGGTTTTTTTAAATTTCTTCACTCAGGGCATCCCAGCCTCTTGCTTTTAAGGCTATTTTAGTATTGGCCCGGGTTACTAAATGGATTCCTTCACTTTCATCGGCCATATGTCCAATTATAGAAAAGTTTGGATTTCCTTTTATTTTATCGAAGTCATTAATGTCAATTGTAAATAACAGCTCATAATCTTCTCCGCCGTTAATGGCAACCGTTGTGCTGTCAATATTAAACTCTTCGCAGGTCGAAATAAACTGAGGATCCAACGGCAATTTATCTTCATATAGATTACAACCCACTTTTGACTGTTTGCATAAATGAATAATCTCAGAGGATAATCCGTCTGAAATATCGATCATCGAAGTTGGTTTTATTTCAAGCGCATGCAATAAGGTACGGACATCTTTTCTGGCTTCAGGTTTTAGCTGACGTTCAATTAAATAGGTGTAAAGATCCAAATCAGGCTGATTATTTGGGTTTACCTGAAACACCTGTTTTTCGCGTTCCAAAACCTGCAATCCCATGTAAGCGGCACCAATATCTCCGGTTACAACCAGTAAATCAGTTTGTTTTGCTCCGTTTCTGTACACGATTTCATCTGCATCCGCTTCACCAATTGCCGTGATGCTGATGATTAAGCCTTTTTGAGATGAGGTGGTGTCTCCACCAATAACATCTACTTTATACTCATTTGCAGCGTGTGTAATTCCTTCAAATAACTCTTCTAGGGCTTCCAGTGGAAAACGGTTAGAAACGGCTACAGAAACCGTTATTTGCGTTGGTTTGGCATTCATGGCGCAAATGTCAGATACATTTACCACTACCGATTTGTATCCTAAATGTTTCAATGGCATGTAAGCCAGATCAAAATGTACACCTTCAATCAGTAAATCGGTTGAAATGACTACTTTTTTATCCTTAAAATCAAGAACTGCAGCATCATCGCCAATGCTTTTTAAGGTAGACTCTTGCTTTACATCAAAATTTTTGGTTAAATGCTCAATAAGGCCAAATTCACCTAATTGCGCTATACTGGTACGTTGCGGATTTTTATCTTCGATCATTTTTTTAAGTTCCAAAGTTTGTGAGGGGCAAAGGTACAAAGTTGAGGGGTGAATTACTAAACGAAGTTCAATTATTGATTTGAAGCAGAAACATCTGGTTTTTTGTTGAGAATGGTTCCGCTTTTCGTTTCAAACGAAGTTCACTGAACTCCGATTAAAAATTAAAATGTTAAGTGAAGTAATCGGGGCTATTGAGATACATTTTGCTTTTTTGGTGATATCTAAAAATAGCTATGAATCTGTTTTAGGATTATTTGTGGATAAGTGAAACTTTTTTAGAGTGAGAAAATTTTATAGTTTTTATTTGTCTCTGTAAATTTCAAACTCTCCATTTGCTACTTCTTCTATATATTCATCTTTAGAAATTTTCTCTTCAAAAATTATCATTTCCCAGGTTCCCGAATATTTTTTCTCACTTTTCTCATAATAACCAAAATATTCTATGGTAGGATGTTGTGCGTTTTTATCTAACTTAATATTTCCATCTTCGTCTTTGTAATAGTGATAAGGATAGTTTATGACAAAGCTAATTATGTCGTTTTCAATAAATCCTTTTACCATTATGGGTTCTGTGAAAATATTTTCAGATTCTGAATCAGTTGATGTTCCTGTAAATGAATTACCATCAAAAGTCAAATCCATTTGAAAAGCTACTCTTACATACGTATCAATAATTTCATAGCCATGTAAGTATGTGAAAAATCCTTTCCAGATTTGTTTGTTATCAATGATTTTCATAGTATTTATATAGATTGTAACGTTTTAGTAGTTAATTTATTAATTGTTTACTTTCCATTATGGTAGGACGCACTAGCAGGGGATAATTGTCAGCGAAGTTTTATATTTTTCCAGGAATCTTTTGTCATTTCAAATTTTATTTCTTTGGTTCCATGCATTCCGTTTTTTGTCCAGCCTGACTTTAAATAAAATTTTTCTGCCCTTGTATTTGGTGAAGTTCCTAACCAAACATAGTCTTTTCCGTTTGAGAAATACCAGTCAAGCATAATACTTTGAAGTTTTGCAGCTATTCGTTTGCCTTCAAATTCAGGTTTGAGAAAAAGAGCCCAAATATTGTTTTCTTTTAAATCGACAATTGCAAATCCAACTATTTGATTTTCAATTTCGCAAACCCAACCCTTCCCACGATCAAACAGAAACGCTTCACAATCTTTATCACTTACCAAATTGGGATTTGATAAGGTGTTTTCTTTCACAGAATTTCTAACAATTTGAATCTGTTTGATATCTTCTATTTTTGCTTCTCTAAATAACATTTGTTTGAATAAATTAGAATATTGTTTTTGTAGTCAGTATTTTATAGTGATGCCTCTGCTAGTGCGAGCGTCCCGCTCGTGCACACAATCTGAATCAATTAATGTCGATTTCTAAAATGGTCTGATCATTGTCCTCTGCTAGCGCTAGCCTTTTATATTTTGTTTTTACACATCAGGTATAGACATATTTCCTCTTTCTTTTCAATAATAATCTTGTCTGTTGCTAATCTTTCAAGCGTTTCTAATGGCAAATTATTGTCAGCGCGATATTTTATTATTTGTTGGTAAAATTTATCTATTATTTTCTTGTCGACTTCTGAAACATTTTTTTGATTAAAATTAGTTATCCCTAATATCCAAACATCTGTATATTCCTGTTTTACTTTATATAAAATTGATAATTTCGTTGAAAGCTCGAAAGACAAATCTTTATTTGTTAAAATGACTAAACTTGGTCTTGAACTACTGTAACTTGAACTAACAAATTGATATGTTGCATAAGCTTTTCCATCAAGCTCACGATAATGATCAGAAACCTCTATACTAACATTTTGTCCGAATGAAATTTGGAATTGGAAAATCATACAGATAAATAATATTCTTTTCATTTTTTTATGTTTTTTGTTCCAAGTTTGTCCTCTGCTAGCGCGAGCGTCCCGCTCGTGCACACAATCAGAATCAATTAATGTCGATTTCTAAAATGGTCTGATCATTAGCACCATAATTTCTGGCTGAACTATATTTCCAATCTATTGGATTAGTTACAAAGCCTGTTTCAATTGGGTTATTATGAATGTAATTTAATTTTTGCTCAAAAACTTTCAATGACCAAATTTCGATTGGATTGTTGTTTTGCTGCCAAAATTGTCTAAATTTTACGTTGCTGTTTTTCTTTCCTGCTTTTTCAAACATCCAAAGCATCCATTCTTTTCTGCTTTCTTGTGGGTTTTCTTCAATTGTTTGAAGCATTTTTTTAGATGTAAATCCTTTAAAGTCCCGTATTATTCCCGAAGGGTCTCCATTTTCTGATCTAAAAATTAAATGGACATGGCTTGGCATAATACAATATCCGTAAATTTCCATTCCTTTGTTTTTGCGACAGTAATCTAATGATTCAATGATATTTCCAAAATACTCATCTCTGGTAAAAACATCTATCCAATAGACAGTTGCAAAACTGATAAAATAAGCTCCGGTCTTGTCACCAAATTTATATTTTCTGCTCATTAATATAATTTTGAACTAATGTATGAAATACTTTTTTTTAAAATAATGGCTTATGTGTTTGATATTGTTTGATTCACTGTGCGTGCACGAGCGGGACGCTCGCGCTAGCATCTATTCATTGTTTTTTACTTTTCAATTTTAGGTAATCTTCTCTAATGTATTTGTTACAGTCTTCTATCAGTACTTTTCCGTTTTTTAAGTAATAATATGTAGAATCTTTTCCTCTTTCTTTATAAACTGAATCGCCAACATTTATTTGGTAATAAATTTCGTTTGGAATTTGAACCTTATTATAGTCATTCAAAATCATAAATCTTGGAGCTCTAGTATAATCTCCATCTTCTCTTTTAGCAGTTATTTTTCCGTTGAATTCTGTTTTTTTACTTTCCAAATATTTTTCTCTTTTGTAGTCTAATGAATTGTTTTGGTATATAAATATTATTACAAGAATTATGGCGATTGGTATAAAAACATAAGCTAAGTTTTTTCTAATTTCAGATTCTTGCTTTTCTAATTCTTGCTCTGATTTATTCATAGTTTTTATTTTACCGTAGAGTTGTGCGCTTGCCAGTAACTTGTATATATGCGAAACAAACTTTCACATATACTCCCAAAACCGGATAGTTTTGTGAAGGTCTATTTCTTTCTTCAAATATAAAAAATAATAATCTCAAACTTACAAAAACGTTCTTGTGCCCGCGTGAAGGATGGGAGCAGGTTACCGAAGTAACGCGGACAGCCTGACAGCAACCCGGTAAGTGGGCGAATAAACGTAAAGCAAGTTTGCCCACTTATCGGGATGGTGGCACGCCCAAAGTATGATCGTTTCATGCTAAAATGAGCTCTGAAAAGCTGAGATGTTCTGTTTAGTGTATCAAAAACCTGAAACCAATAATATGAAGAGGCAAGAGTGGCGTCATTGTAACTGCCATCCCTGCTGAAGGTTTAATAAACACGATTTATCCTTGATTTAAATAAATTGGGTTTGCGTTGTGTAGATGTATAACTGTACATCTCTACAGCAGGAATAAAAAAAATGTTTATTTTTTTATTCCTGCTGACAAACTGTTGTCACCGGTTCATTTTACTTTTGAAGTATCAACAAATTAAAACTTTAAAATCATGAAAACATTAGAAGCACAGGTAATTACTTCAGAAGATTTATTGAAACACTGGCAGGGGCACAGAGCATTAACACGTCGTTTGATCGAACTTTTTCCGGAAAAAGATTTCTTCGAATTTTCGATTGGCGGAATGAGACCTTTTGCAAAATTAGTCGATGAGCTTCTGGCTATTGCTGCTCCGGCATTAAAAGCAATCGTAAACCGTGAAAGCCAGCCTTATACGGAAGGAGCTGAAAAACTGATTTTTAAAGCGCAATATCTTGAAAAATGGGACGAAGCGACAGCAGAAATTAACAAATGCTGGGAACAATTATCGATGGAAGATTTTAGCGAAACTTTTAACCTTTTTGGGCAATACGAATTTCCAATCATTCAGAATATCTTGTATTTTATTGATAATGAAGTGCATCATCGTGGTCAGGCGTATGTGTATTTAAGAGCGTTAAATATTGAGCCGCCGTTTTTCTGGGAAAGATAAATCCTGAAATAACCTGTTGTTGGGTAAAAGAATAAATTGTGAGTAAATATCATTTATAATTTAATAGATGATGTCATCCTGAGCGAAGACGAATGGACTCAGCCTGACAATTGTTTAATTTTACCCAACGAGTTACAATAATAAAACTCCTGAGTTTTTGGGAGTTTTTTTATAAAAGTCTTTGTCTGTTGATTTCCAGTAATTCCAGAGTTCGTTTTTTTAAACTTTCCGGTTCCAGAATTGTGGCGTGATCTCCAAACATTAAAAACCATCTTGGAAAACCACTGTTGATATCCCGGCACATAAACGTCATTTCTATTTTTCCGTCTATTTCTTTTTCAGAGATAAAACCGTGATATTTTCTTTCCGTTGACAGATATCTTGCAATTTTTTTATCAATTAAGATACGAACTTTTGTAGTTGGACAAGTTTCTGTTTTAGTCAAATACGTTTCCAGTGAATCGTGTTCGATGGTAAAATCAAGTTCCGTTTTTTTAATGCCCTGAATTCGGTCAGTCCTAAACTGTCGGTAATCTTTTCGTAAATGACAGTATCCCAGAAAATACCAATTGTTATTGTCGTGAAAAACGCCCACAGGTTCTAAATTTCGTTGCGTGGTTTCGTCTCTTTCATACGTTTTGTACGTTAGAAGTATTTGTTTTTTCTCGGCAATTCCTTCAAAAAGAACTGCTAAAGTGTTGGGAGAATTGTCATTAAATAGAGGTTCGGCAGTTTGCATTACCACTCGCGATTCAATATTCGAAAGGTAATCTTTATCGTTACTTCTCAAAACTGATTTCAGTTTGTACATCGCAGATGCATAATGGGTTCCTAGAGACGGATCAGTAAATTTCTGCATCAGTTTTTCAGCGGCTATAAAACTACTGACTTCTTCTCGAGTGAACATTACCGGAGGCAATCTGTAGCCATCCATTAAAGCATAACCCACTCCGGCTTCACTGTAAATAGGAACTCCCGAAGCTTCCAAAGTTCGAATATCTCTGTAAATAGTTCGCAAACTGCATTCAAAACGATCTGCCAGTTCCTGTGCTTTTACAATTTTTTTGGATTGTAATTGAATCAGGATGGCGACAATTCGGTCAAATCGTTTTGGGGTTTCGTCCATTTTTTAAAGATACAAAGGTTCTGAGGTTCAAAGATACAAAGGTTCTGTGTTAGAATAAATAAGAGATTTGTTCCAAATTAGGACAGATTTACCGGTTAAGAAATTGTCCTATTCGGAATTTGAATCCATATTTTTTTCTTTATTTTTTGGTTTTGCTGTTGTCGACATAATTTGCTTAGATATACTTCAGTGCGTCTCCATGATTTTTTGGTGATAATTGGTTATTAAGGAATTGTATTTTCTAAAAGGTATTTCGCCATCTGCATCGATAAAAACAAAAAACCCAACAACTTTTTACGTCATTGGGTTAGTCTATATTCTTTGTTCTTTCTTCTAAAATACTAGTCGTTAAGCTTCAAAACAGCCATAAACGCCTCTTGCGGAATCTCAACATTTCCAACCTGTCTCATACGTTTTTTACCTTTTTTCTGTTTCTCCAAAAGTTTACGCTTACGAGAAATATCTCCACCGTAACATTTTGCGGTAACGTCTTTACGAAGTGCTTTAATCGTTTCACGAGCGATAATTTTAGCACCAATCGCAGCCTGAATCGGAATGTCGAATTGTTGTCTTGGAATCAACTCACGTAATTTCTCGGTCATTTTTTTACCGATGTTGTACGCGTTATCTTCGTGAATCAAGGCAGAAAGTGCATCAACGGTTTGGGCATTCAAAAGAACGTCCAGTTTTACCAATTTTGAAGTTCTCATTCCGATTGGAGAATAATCAAAAGAAGCATACCCTTTAGAAACCGTTTTTAAACGATCGTAAAAATCGAATACAATTTCGGCCAAAGGCATGTCGAAATTTAATTCAACACGTTCTGTTGTCAAATACGTTTGGTTGGTAATTAAACCACGCTTTTCGATACACAAACTCATTACGTTTCCAACAAAGTCAGCTTTTGTAATGATAGTGGCTTTAATATAAGGTTCTTCAACTCTGTCCAGTTTTGAAGGCTCCGGAAGGTCTGAAGGATTGTTTACTACTAATGCAGTTTCCGGATGTTTTTTGGTGTAAGCCAAATAGGAAACGTTTGGTACTGTTGTGATAACAGTCATGTCGAATTCACGCTCTAAACGTTCCTGGATAATTTCCATGTGAAGCATTCCTAAGAATCCACAACGGAAACCAAAACCTAAGGCCGCAGAACTTTCCGGAGCAAAAACTAATGAAGCGTCATTCAATTGTAATTTCTCCATCGACGAACGTAAATCTTCATAATCTTCTGTGTCAACCGGGTAAATTCCGGCAAATACCATTGGTTTTACATCCTCAAAACCGGTAATCATATTGGTTGTCGGCACTTTTGCATCCGTAATGGTATCACCCACTTTTACTTCACGGGCTTCTTTAATTCCTGAAATCAAATACCCAACATCTCCGGCAGAAACAACAGTTTTAGGAACCTGATTCAATTTCAGGGTTCCAATTTCGTCAGCAAAATATTCATTGTCCGTCGCCATGAATTTAATTTTTTGCCCTTTTTTGATTTCACCATTAACAACTCTGAAGATAACTTCAATCCCACGAAACGGATTGTAAACCGAGTCAAAAATCAAAGCTTGTAATGGTTCTTCGGGATTTCCTTTTGGAGCCGGAATTTTTTCGATAATGGCTGCTAAAATATTTTCAACACCAAAACCTGTTTTTCCCGAAGCATGAATAATATCTTCTAATTTACATCCTAATAAATCGATAATATCATCACTAACTTCTTCAGGATTAGCACTTGGTAAGTCTACTTTATTTAAAACCGGAATAATTTCCAGATCATTTTCTAAAGCCAAATATAAGTTTGAAATTGTCTGTGCCTGAATACTTTGCGCAGCATCCACAATCAAAAGTGCGCCTTCGCAGGCAGCGATTGAACGGGAAACTTCGTATGAAAAGTCAACGTGACCGGGAGTGTCAATTAGATTTAAAATATATTCTTCTCCTTTGTAAGTGTATTCCATCTGGATGGCGTGACTTTTAATGGTGATTCCGCGTTCGCGTTCCAGATCCATGTTGTCAAGCAATTGTGCTTTTTCTTCACGAGCTGTAACGGTTTGTGTAGCGCCCAATAATCGGTCTGCCAGTGTACTTTTACCGTGGTCAATGTGTGCAATAATGCAAAAGTTACGTATCTTCTTCATTTTAATATATCAATTCTCTAATTGAGTTTTAGTCTTTTTCGGATATAAATTGCACTGCAGCAATTGCTTTAGCGCATAATATTAAGGCGCAAAGATAGCGCAAAGTTTTGGATTCTGGAATGAAGTTGACGTATTGTTGAAGGCTGTAATTTAAAAGAAGTTTTAAAACTCAAAATTAAAACCTTTTTCAGTCAGTTTTTTATAGATTTCTGAATCAAATTTGTACAATTTTGCGGCTCTGTGTGATACGTCTTGTTGTTTTTCATCTAAGGCCACAAGTAATTTCATGTGCAGGATTTTTCTGCGGAAATTCGATTTGTCCAATTCAATTCCTAATATTTCTTCGTACAGATGCATGAGTTGTAATAGGGTGAATTTTTCGGGCAAAAGATTGAATCCAATTGGGGCTTGTTTAACTCTGTTACGAAGTTGCATTAAGCTAAATTGCAGGATTTCTTTATGGTCAAAAATCAAATCGGGCAGTTCGTTTATTTTATGCCAGGTCGCTTCCATCAAGGTCAGACCGGCTTTTACATTGTAATCTTCACGGTTTACCAAAGTATAGTAGCCAATAGTAACAACTCTTCTTCCGGCCACACGATTTGGGTCAGTAAAGGCCTTTAGCTGTTCCAGATAGATGTTGTCAAGACTTGTAAGTTCATACAAAATTCGCTGTGCTGCTTCGTCAGAGCTTTCTTCTTTTTGCAGCCAGCCTCCAAGAAGCCCCCATTTTCCAATACTTTCTCCTTCGGCATGATGCGCCAGAAGCACTTCAAGATTTCCTTTGTTAAAGCCAAATATAACACAGTCGATTGTGAGTCCGTCAATTACCGGTTTTTGAATTTCAGAAGTTGCTGTGCTATCTGTTTTTGAAGTTTTTTTAGAGTGTAAAAATGCCATTTTTTGCTTTTATAAGGCTGGTTTAAAATTCAAAATTAAATCCTTTTTCGGTAAGTTTTGTATAAATTTCCGAATCAAATTTGTATAATTTGGCTGCTCTGTGCGATACATCCTGTTGTTTTTCATCCAATGCAACGAGTAGTTTCATGTGAAGAATTTTTCGTCTAAAGTTAGATTTATCCATTTCGATTCCTAAAATTTCCTCGTACAAATGCATTAATTGCAACAGTGTAAACTTTTCAGGCAAGAGATTAAATCCAATTGGCGCCTGACGAACTCTGTCACGTAAGTGTTTCAGGCTATAAGTCAGTATTTCATTATGGTCGTAAATTAAATCCGGAATTTCATTAATCTTGTACCATTTGGCATCAGATGCCGTAAAACCCGCCTGAATATTATAATCTTCCCTTTTGATTAAGGCATAATAACCAATCGTGATGACACGTCTGAGTGGAAAACGATCCGGATTTCCAAATGCTTTTAATTGCTCCAGATAAATATGATCTAATGCTGTTAATTCATTTAATAATCGGTGAGCAGCAGCATCAGTACTTTCTTTTTTATTGATCCAGCCTCCCGGAAGTCCCCATTTTCCTTTGCTAATTCCTTCTGCGTGCTGAATTAAAAGTACTTCTAAACTTCCTTTGTCAAAACCAAATATCACACAGTCAATCGTAATGGCATTCATTACTGAAGAGTCATTTTTTACGATAATGTCATCATCTAAATTATCAACCATGTTGTTAAAATTTTGACAAATTAAATAAATAAAAATAATACTATATGCTTAAAAAGTGACATATTTTTCAATTTGTCATTATAATGTTGAAAATTTTGATAAAAACTATGTTGAATTCGAATAAGTGTTTTAAATCATTATCAATTTAATGAATGAAATGATGATTTATTGGTAATTTTTAATTATTAATTCTGATATAATATGTTTAATTAATAAAAATAATATTGATATTATTTGAATTACAAAAAAATAAAGCTAATTTTTTGTTAATATAGAAAAATTGCACTACACTTGTAGTCAAAATAACCATAAGATAAATGTGTTTTGACTATAAGTTATTTGAAAAGCAAAATAAGGTAATTGAAAACTCAGAAATGCTTTTACAGAAATTAATTGAGAAAGCTGCTGATGATTGATTTGAAAACTTTAAAAAACACATCTAAATTTTGACCAGAGAATTAATTATAAATTCTTAAAAAACTTTTATAGACTATTTGGCGTAGTGAAATGGTGTTAAATTTCAAAAAGAGGATTCTTTGTAAAGAGATCTGGTAAATACGCGCAAAGGGAGAACTTCGGCACTTGTGGCAAACAAAAAATATAAAAACAAATTATTTCGAATGCGTATTAATTAGATTAAAATCAACTAACAACAAACTTTAACCAAATTATTAATTATTATGAAAAGCAATTACTGTATTAAACCAACAATGCTCCAGTTTTGCCTGGTGCTGTTGCTTAGCGTATTTACGATGCAGTCGGGTTTTGCACAGGAGCAATCCCAATTTGTAAGTGGAAATGTAAAATCAGCAGACGACGGTATGGGAATTCCCGGTGCTACTGTAGCAGTTGAAGGAACTAAAAAAGGAACATCAACAGATTTTGATGGAAATTTCAGGTTAGAAGCAAAAACAGGTGATGTTATTGCAATCAGTTTTATGGGATTTAAAACCCAGCGTATAACTGTAGGAACTCAAAAATCAATAAATGTAATCTTACAAACTGAAGCAGCTGACCTTAAAGAGGTCGTAGTTATTGGTTATGGTACACAAAAAAGAACAGCTGTAATGACTGCTATTACACAGGTTTCCGGTGAAAACCTTGCTAAAACCAATACGATCAACGCACTTCAGGGGCTTCAGGGACAGGCAGCGGGACTTCAAATTACATCTACTTCAGGACAGCCGGGAGAAAAAATAAATGTGGTTATCAGAGGTTTAGGGACTACAGGTGGCAGTAACCCGTTGTATGTGGTAGATGGTATTCTTACCGGTGATATTACTTATTTGAATAATTCAGATATCGAATCGATTTCAGTTTTAAAAGATGCAGCTTCATCTGCCATTTATGGGTCACAGGCTGCAAATGGAGTTGTTTTGGTAACAACCAAAAAAGGAAAACGAGGTTCTCCGGGAAAAATTACTTTTGATCAGTATTACGGAGTACAGTCAGTTGTCAGAAAAGTTGATTTGCTTAATGCTAATGAATATGCTGTTATTTTAAATGAAGCTGCGGTAAACTCTGGTAAAAATCCTTATTTTACGAATGACCAGATAGCTGCCTTAGGAAAAGGTACTAACTGGATGGATAAAATGCTGACGGATAATGCCGCTACCAAAAACTTTTCATTTGGTGCTTCAGGCGGATCTGAAACTTCGGTTTATTCTACCTCTTTGTCTTATCTGGGACAGGAAGGAGTTGTTGGTGGTAAAGATTTATCCAACTATGAGCGTTACAATTTCAGATTCAACTCAGAGCATAAATTGTACAAGGATGTTCTGACTTTAGGGCAAAATCTAAGTTTTGCTTATGTTGATAAAAACGGTATTGGTGTAGGAAACCAATATAACAATTCATTAAGAAGCGCATTCCAGACTACTCCATTATTGTCAATGTATGATGCCGACGGTAATTATTATGACACTACAAATAATAGTGAACTATGGCTGGCAGGTGTAGCAAATCCGTATGCTATGATGGATTACAACAATCAAAACGAAAGTAACAATCAAAAGTTGTTAGGGAATGTTTATTTACAGGTTGAACCCATAAAAAACCTTACGTTTAAAACAACTTTAGGACTTGATTATTACGTTTCTGAGGGGCATTCTTATAAGCCTGTATATCACTTGTCTACTTATGCAAACAATAATTTTGATACAGTGAATCAAAACATGAGTAAAAACAGAAGCATCACCTGGGATAATTTATTAGGATATAAATTCAATGTAGCCGAAAATCATCATTTTGAAGCCATGGCAGGAACATCCTATATTAATTATGCAGGAACTTCGGTAGAAGTTAATAATGCAGATTCTGTTTTTAATGATTTAGAAAATGCCTGGATTGACAATACAACCAATAAAGACGGGGCAAAAATCACTATTAAGGGACAAAAAGAAGAAAACATATTGATGTCTTATTTTGGAAGAGCAAACTATAACTTTAAAGAAACTTATTTCTTCAATGCTACACTTAGGGCAGATGGTTCATCAAAATTTGCTCCCGGAAACCAATGGGGTTATTTCCCTTCAGCATCTGCGGGGTGGGTTGCCTCAAATGAAGCATTTTTAAAAGATTCACAAGCTATTAATTTCCTTAAAGTAAGAGCGAGTTGGGGTCAGGTTGGTAATCAGAGTATTAGATCATTCCAGTATTTAGGCATAATGAAATCTAAGACTACAAATTATATTTTTGGAAATACCGAGGGTGTACTTACGCCAGGAACATATCCATATAGATTTGGAAATCCTGCTTTAAAATGGGAAACTTCAGAGCAGATTAACCTTGGTCTGGATGCCAGATTTTTAAATAATGCTTTGAGTGTAACATTTGATGTTTATAAAAAAACAAACAAAGACTGGTTAATTTTAGCTCCAATGTTAGCAACTGCGGGTGCTGAAATACCACCTTATATTAATGGAGGGGATATTGTTAATAAAGGGGTTGAGCTTAGCCTTAATTATCAGAATAAAATTGGCGATTTTAATTATAGTGTGAGCGCAAATGGTGCTTATAATAAAAATACAGTTGGTAAGATACCTACTAATGATGGTATTATTCACGGATTAAGTAATGAACTTTATGACAATGCCGGTGAGTTTTACAGAGCAGAAAACGGATTTCCATTGGGTTATTTCTGGGGTTACAAAACTGGAGGCGTTTTTCAGAATCAGCAACAAATTGATAATTATAAATCGGCTAACGGTATAGTATTACAACCAGGTGCAGCTCCCGGAGATATTATCTACGTAAATACAAACGGTGATGATAAAATTGACGCTTTTGATAAAACCAGTGTCGGAAATCCTAATCCTGATTTTACTTATGGGTTTAGCTTATCTGCAAATTACAAGGCTTTTGATTTTGCATTAATGGCAAATGGTGTTGCAGGAAATCAGATCGTACAATCGTACAGAAATCAATCAGGAGCTTTCGGGAATTATACTTCCAGAATATTAAGCCGTTGGCATGGTGAAGGTTCTTCGAACTCAATGCCAAGAGTGACCGAAGATAATAGAAACTTCACACAGTTTTCAGATTTATATGTTCAGGATGGTGATTTTTTAAGAATTAATACCGTTACGCTGGGATTTGATTTAGCAAAAATGAATAAATCTAAATCATTTTTTGCAAGCCAGTTCAGAATTTACTTTTCTGTATTAAATCTTTACACTTTTACAAAATATGACGGTATGGATCCTGAAATTGGATTTGGTTCTTCAGATGATGACCAAAAATTTGCATCAGGTGTAGACGTAGGATACTATCCAAGACCTAGAACCTATATGTTGGGATTAAATGTTAAACTTTAATAAATAAGATAATGAAAAATACATATTTATATATTTTCTGTTTGAGTTTATTGTCTCTGGGTTCTTGTGAGTTAGAAACAGAGCCTTTGGTAAATCAAACTGATACAAATTTTTACAAAACTACAGAGGATGCTTATGCCGCATTAGTAGGTTGTTATGATGGATTACAGGTGGCTACCGGAGCTTCGGGGCCAGGTATTCCTGTAGTAAGCGAAATAATGTCTGATGATTGTTTTGGCGGAACCGGCGCATCTGATGGGTACAATTATGCATTAATAGATGAATTTGATAAGAGTCGTTCTCCTTCAGATGTAGATCTGTTTAATAATAATTGGATTGCCTATTACAGAGCAATTTATCGCTGTAATCTTTTCTTGTTAAAAATGGATCAGATTGATTGGAAAGGAGATACAGCTTTACGAAATGCTTACGAATCTGAAACTAAATTTATCAGGGCTTACGTGTATTTTGAAATGGTACGTTTGTGGGGAAATATCCCTTTATTAACGGCTCCTTCCACAGATAATATCCCTCAGGCAGCCCCTGAAGAGGTTTATAAAGTAATCGCAGAAGATTTAGTATTTGCATCAGACAATTTGCCTACAGCTGCCTATAATTCTGTACCGGGTGGAAGAATTACCAAATGGGCTGCAAAATCTTTGTTAGGCCGTGTGTACTTGTATTATACAGGATATTATGGAAAAACTGATTTAGCAGGAGTTGTAACAAAAGCACAGGCTTTAGCACATTTAGAAGATGTTATTGCATCAAGTGGTCACGGTTTGGTTGATAATTTTGCTAATTTATGGCCGGCGGCTTCTGTTGATCAATATGCAGGTGAGAGTAATAAAGAGTTTGTTTTTTCTATAAAATACACTTACACCAGTGATTATAACGGAAACACAGATGGTAACCATTGGATGGTAATGTTCGGAATGAGAGAGTTTTCGTCTTACCCTTATGGTCGTGGATGGGGAGTTACCGTAAATTCAAAATTATGGGATGCTTATAATGCGAATGATACAAGACGCGTAGCAACCGTAATCGGAATCGAAGAAGAAGATATCGCTTTTGATAAAATAAACAGCCAAAGAGAATATACAGGTTATTACAACAAAAAATATTCGCCAATGGTAGACAAAGACGGTAAAGATCTTCCGCTTGTTTTAGGCAGTCAGTTTTGGGATATCAGCCAGTTTCAGGATTATGTAGTATTAAGATACTCAGACGTTTTATTAATGGCAGCTGAATTAGGAAGCGGAAATGCCCAGGCATATTTTGATGATGTGAGAAGAAGGGCTTACAAAACAAATTTTGCATCAATACCAGTAAATCAGGACAATATCATGAAAGAAAGACGTTTGGAATTTGCTCTTGAAGGTGTTAGATATTGGGATTTATTGCGTCAGGGAATTGGAACAGCTTCTTCGACTATCGCTGAAACTACGACATTGTTAAGCGGTGGAGTTGCCGGAACAAAAACAATTACGGCTGCTAAAATTCAGGAAACAAAAGGATTACAGCAAATTCCTAATACGCAGATCACTTTGTCAGGGAATGTTTTAAAACAAAATGCCGGCTGGTAATTTTAACTAAAAACTAAAGAAAATGAAAAATATTAAAATAGTAATTACAACATTTTTGACGCTAGTACTCCTAATGTCATCTTGTTCACCAGACACGTATTCATTAGATGCTGTGACTGATAAGTCGGATATTGATTATGAAATTAAACAGGATTTTACAGTAGATCCGGGAGGAAATACAGTAATATTAACTAATAAAACCAAAGGAGTTGTACTAACCTGGGATTACGTTACCGGAAAATCAAATAAAGCTACAGAAACTGTTAAATATGCTTTTAAAGGAAATTATACCATTAAAATCACAGCAGTTACAGGAGGTGGTATCGTTGAGTTAGATCCTGTTACAATTACAGTTACTCAGGACAATCTAAATTATGTAAATGATCCTCTTTGGAATTTACTTTCCGGAGGTGTTGGAAACTCTAAAACATGGCTTTTAGATTTAGATGCCAATGGGGTTTCGAAATATTTTATGGGGCCTATGTATTTTTACGGTAGCAATAACGGATGGTTAGAAGGTGGTGATAACGGCTGTTATGGTGCAGATTGCTGGAATTGGAGTCCGGAATGGAAAGGAAACACATGGATTGCTGCTCAAGGCGATTACGGAAGCATGACATTCAGTTTAAAAAATGGCCCATTTTTAACAACAGATCATAAAATGATGCCAGGTTATGGTCAGGAATCAGGATCTTACTTTTTAGATGTTGATGCAAAAACCTTAACAACTTCTAACGCTACCATTTTGCATACTAATGAAAATGAAAACTGTGTAGATAATTGGCGATCAATGAAAATTATGTCACTAACAGAAAATACACTACAAGTAGGTGTTTTAAGAAAAGGAAGTTGTGATGGGGCAGCGACACTGGTTTTTAATTTTATATCAAAAGAGTATAGTGATAATTGGGTACCGGCAGTTGTTGCAGATCCAAATCCATTTATTGATTTAAACGGAGGTACAGTAGATGACTTATTATCAACTACCACCACCACCACTAAAACATGGGCATTAAGCAAAGACACCCCTTTCAATTGGACAGATTTAAATGGCGCATTTTTAAACAATTGGTATTCCGTTACTGATTACGAAGCCGCAGGCTGGCCAGGATACGTTTCGGCTGATCAGGCTACGGTTGTTAAAAACAAAATAAGTTTTTCTAACGATGGTAAGGTAACAACTATCGATAGCAATGGTGTAGAAAAATCAGGTACCTATTCTACAGAAACTGGCACTAACATTATTAAGTTTAGCGGTATTTCACCATCATTTCCAATTGGAAGTTCCTGGGCAACAGTTTCTACAACAGCAGAAAACCAATGGAAAATTGTTAAAACAGCAAACACTGGTAATGTTGTAACTGATATCTGGTTTGGAAAAAGAGATCCAAACAAGAGTGAATATATGGTTTTTCACTTTGTGCTAACTAATTGATAATTTAAACCACTTTTTTAAATAATTAAGTCATCTCTAAATGCAATCTGTTTACTGTTTTAATTTTAAAAAGAACGTGTTTAGAGATGTCTTACTATTTTTTTGACAAAATCAAATCGGTTTAAGATTAAAAAATACAACAATACATGGATCAAAAATAATAATTTACCCCTCCAGTAATTAATTGAAACAATTATCGGTAAATTTATTTTATACTAATCATTATAAGCAAGATGAAACATTCTAAAATTTTAAAAACTCTTACTATTTTTGGACTTATTACAATTTTTAGCTGCAATAAGAAAAATACTGATTTTGAAAACCGAAAAGTTTCTTTTAATTCAGATTGGAGCTTTCATCTTAATGACAGTATTATTGATAAAGATACCATTGGAGTTTCGACAAAATGGACAACTTTAGATGTTCCTCATGATTGGAGTATCGAAGGAAAATTTGACGAAAAAAGCCCTGCAGGTTATGGCGGAGGATCGCTTAACGGAGGTTTAGGCTGGTACAAAAAAACATTTAAAGTCGCTGCAGAAGACAGTACAAAAATAACTTCAATTACTTTTGACGGCGTTTACAGAAACAGCGAAGTATGGATAAACGGACATTATTTAGGAAAACGTCCAAACGGATATATTGGCTTTCAATATAACATGTCGCCGTATTTAAATTACGGTGAAAAAAACAACGAACTAATTGTTAAGGTTGACAATTCAAAACAACCCAATTCACGCTGGTATTCAGGTTCAGGAATTTTTAGAAATGTCTGGATTGAAACTACAGATAAACTACATGTGGGACAATGGGGAACTTACATTACAACCCCAAAAGTTATGGCTGAAAAAGCTTCGGTAAATATTGAAACTACAATTAAAAATCAATATGCTGAAAGTAAAAAAGCAACCGTAACGACTACTATTTTTAAAGAAGACACCAAAGTAACTTCGGTTACTCAAAATATAACAATCAATGCCAACGGAAAGCAAACTCTGAAACAATCGAAAGAAGTTGAAAACCCTATTTTATGGTCAGATGAAAATCCGGAATTGTACACAGCAGTTACCGAAATTTCGCTTGACGACAAAATCATAGATCAATACAAAACCACTTTCGGGATCAGAGATTTTAAATTTGATTTGAATAAAGGTTTTATTTTGAATGGAAAACAGTTTAAAATAAAAGGTGTTTGTATGCATCACGATTTAGGTCCATTAGGATCAGCAATCAACACACGGGCTATTGAGCGTCAGTTAGAAATCCTGAAAGAAATGGGTGTAAACGGAATCAGGACTTCACACAATCCGCCTGCGTCAGAACTTTTAGAGCTTTGTGATAAAATGGGTTTCATTGTCATGGATGAAGCTTTCGATATGTGGAAACAAACCAAAACCAAATACGATTATGGAAATGACTGGGACAAATGGCACAAGCAGGATTTAATTGATCAGTTGTTACGTGACCGTAATCACGCCAGTATTTTTATATGGAGTATCGGAAATGAAATTCCGGAACAATGGAGTGAAACCGGAGTTGAAATTGCAAAAGAATTAGCGGCAATCACACGCCAATACGATAAAACAAGACCGCTCACTGCCGGAATGAATCCTCCGGTGAATATGAATATTTATGAAGTGACTTTACAATTCGAGAAAAAAAATGTTCAGTTTAATAAAATAGCAGCATCCGGTATTTTAGATTTAATAGGATACAATTATGCGCATCAGACATTTGAACACCATCAAAAAAACTTTCCTAATGCACCTTTTATTGCAACCGAAACGACCTCAGGTTTACAGACAAGAGGCTATTATGATGCGGTTTCTGATACGATCAAAAAATGGCCGGTACGATGGGATATCAAATTTAATGAAGGAAATCCGGGCAATACCGTTTCAGCTTACGATCAGGTGCAGACACCTTGGGGTTCAACGCACGAAGCAACCTGGAAAATCATTAAAAAACATGATTTCTTAGCCGGAATGTACGTTTGGACTGGTTTCGATTATATCGGAGAACCAACGCCGTACGAATGGCCATCGGTAAGTTCGTATTTCGGAATTGTAGATTTGGCCGGTTTCCCGAAAGACGTGTATTATATGTACCAAAGTGAATGGACAAACAAAGATGTTCTTCATGTTTTTCCGCATTGGAACTGGAAACCCGGACAGATGGTTGACGTTTGGGCCTACTACAACAATGCAGATGAGGCAGAACTTTTTGTAAACGGAAAATCAGTTGGAAAAAGAAGTAAAAAAGGAGACGATTTGCACGTAATGTGGCGAATTCCTTTCGAAGCAGGAACTTTAAAAGCAGTTTCCCGTAAAGGCGGAAAAACAGTTTTAGAAAAAGAAATTAAAACAGCCGGAAATCCTTCGCAATTAAAATTAACTGCTGACAGAAGCACCATCAAAGCAGACAAAAATGATTTGTCATTTGTAACCGCAGACATTTTAGATGCTAATGGAACTTTGGCTCCAAATGCTAATAACGAAATCAGCTTTTCATTAAAAGGAAACGGAAAAATTATAGGTGTTTGCAGCGGCGATCCGGTAAGTCACGAATCTTATAAAGGATCAAAACATACCGCTCTGGCCGGAAAATGTCTGGTAATCGTTCAGTCTGGAGATCAGTCTGGCAGATTAGAATTGACTGCTAAAGCGAATGGCTTAAAGCAGGCTACAATTGTAATTACAACAGAATAATAAGTCAAGCTCCTGCAAGGTTTTCAAAACCTTGTAGGTATTAATTAGTAAAGATAATAAAAATATAAACCTACGAGGTTTTGAAAACCTCGCAGGAAAACTAACATCTAGATTATTAACCAATGAAAAACTCACAATTAACCGCACTGTTTTCGGCTTTCATGTTCGGATGTGTTCTGACGCCAAAAGCATCAGCCCAGATCCAAAACGCAGATGTGCTGAATGCACCAATCGATATCAGCAAAGATTTTCAGAATTATCTGAATACCTTTTATTTTGCTGATGAACTGGCTTCTTTTGATCCTGCAACAGGAAAAGGAACTATAAAATATTTGCGATACAATTACAAAACGCGTCAGGCTTTCAACAACATGATGATGAAACCTGATGCAGAGAAACCAAATGAATTCCCCACAACAGAATATGAGGTTTCACCGGTATTGCCATTCGAAATTCAGTTTGTTTCAGACAGAACAATAAGAATCAAAACCACATCAGGGCCACAGTTTCACCCGCAAAAAGAATCTCTGATGCTGGTTGACGGTGTTGCACCAAATCATCCCGAATTATGGAAATATGCTAAAATCGAAGGCGGTCACAGCTACACTAGCAAACACGGAAAAGTTGAAATTTTGACAAAACCGTGGCATGTTAAAATCTACGATGAAAAGGGAAAATTGCTAACAAGCACACTTCACGATACTGATTTTAAAAATACTTATACACCGACACTTCCGTTTTCGTATGTTCGCAGAAACAGCGATTATTCCAGAAGTATGGGAGCGGCGTTCAGCTTAGAACCGGACGAAAAAATATTTGGCTGTGGAGAATCTTTTACACAATTCAACAAACGTGGTCAAAAAGTAGTTTTATGGACGGATGATGCTAACGGAATCCAGAATGAAACCATGTACAAACCGATTCCGTTTTACATGAGCAGTCGTGGTTACGGCGTTTTCATGCACCATTCAACACCAATTACAGTTGACTTTGGGAAGTATTTTGCCAGCGCCAACGAAATGTATATTGGTGACGACGAAGCCGATTTGTTTTTCTTTATCGGAGAGCCAAAAGATATTTTAGATCAATATACTGATTTGACCGGAAAAGCTGCCATGCCGCCACTTTGGTCGTTTGGTTTCTGGATGAGCCGAATTACGTATTTCTCAGAAAAAGAAGGACGTGAAGTTGCCAAAGATTTACGTAAATATAAAATTCCAACCGATGTAATTCACTTTGATACAGGCTGGTTTGATGTAGACTGGAGAAATAATTACGAGTTTGCAAAATCCCGTTTTCCGGATGCTACCAAAATGATGTCTGATTTAAAAGATGATGGTTTTCATGTGTGTTTATGGCAATTGCCTTATTTCACACCAAAAAATACGTTGTTCAATGAAATCATGGACAAAAATCTGGCAGTAAAAGACCGTAAAGGCAATCTTCCGTATGAAGACGCTGTTTTGGATTTCTCAAACCCAGAAACCATTTCCTGGTATCAGGGAAAATTGAAAAAATTATTTGATGAAGGCGTTTCTGTATTTAAAGTTGATTTTGGAGAAGCCGCTCCGCCGGACGGAATTTACCATTCGGGCAGAACAGGTTTTTACGAGCACAATTTATATCCGTTAAGATACAATAAAGCGGTTGCCGAAATTACACAGAAAGAAAAAGGATATACCTTAATCTGGGCAAGAAGTACCTGGGCAGGATCGCAGCGTTACCCATTGCATTGGGGTGGCGATGCCGAAACTACAAACGGGGCAATGTCTGCAGAATTACGAGGCGGACTTTCATTAGGTCTTTCGGGTTTTAGTTTTTGGAGTCATGATGTGGGAGGATTTGCAACAAAATCACCGGAGAATTTATATAGGAGATGGGCACCTTTCGGAATGTTCACTTCACACGTAAGAAGTCATGGCGAACCTCCGCGCGAACCTTGGTTGTACAGCAAAGATTTTCTGGAAGGATTTAGAAAAGCCGATAATATGCGTTACGAATTAATGCCATACATCTACGCTCAGGCAAAAGAAAGTTCTCAAAAAGGATTGCCAATGATGCGTGCCTTGTTTGTAGAATATCCAAATGATCCGGGAGCATGGCTGGTTGACAATGAATATTTATTTGGATCAAGCATGTTGGTAGCACCGCTTTTTGAAGAAGTAACAGAGAGAGATGTTTATCTTCCGGCAGGAACATGGATTGATTACCAAACCAAAAAAGTTTACGAAGGTGGATGGCATAAAATCAAAGCAGGCGAAGTACCAATTGTAGTTTTGGTAAGAGACGGTGCTGCGATTCCACATATTGCTTTGGCACAATCTACAAAAGATATGGACTGGAGCAAATTAACCCTAAAAGTATTCGCAAGTGATAAAACTACTTCGGCGAAAGCCAAAATATTTTTACCGGATACAGATGCTGTTCAGGAAATTACAGTTACTAAAAAAGGAAATGCTGTTGAGGTAGCGCCAAATGCCTTAACCGGAAAAACCACTTTTAAAACCGAGTGGCTAAAATAGGTTTTGTTTGAGTTGAGTTTTTTAAATCGGGTGAAATCCACGTCACCCGATTTATTTATAAAGAATAAAAAAAATACCATGAAAAAACATCTTTTCCTTCCCGCTTTACTGCTTTCAGTTAGTTTGGGTTACAGTCAAAAAAATAAAAATTCTTATGAACTGGCATCGCCAAACGGACAGAATAAAATCAAATTCGAATTAGTAAAAAATGCTCCTAAGTATGCCGTTTCTCACGGAAAAACCGAAGTTATTACACCGTCAGATTTGGGATTTGTATTGAAAGGAAATGAAGACCTGAGTTCAAACTTTGAAATTAAAGGGGCAAAAACCTCCACTTTTGATGAAACCTGGGAACAGGTTTGGGGAGAAAAGAAAAATATAAGAAATCACTACAATCAATTGGTAGTCGATTTACAACAAAAAACAGGAAACAAAAGAAAACTGCAAATTCAGTTTCGTGCTTTTGATGACGGAGTAGCTTTTAGATATGTGTATCCAAAGCAAAATGTAAAAGACAGTATTTTTATCACGGATGAAAAAACCACTTTCAACCTGAAAGAAGACGGAAAAGCATGGTGGATTCCGGCAAACAGAGAAAACCGCGACGAATATTTGTTTGAAGCAGCACCGGTTAGTAAACTGGATACCGTTTTGACACCGCTTACAATCGAAAGTAAAAGTGGTTTGGCTTTAAGTTTTCACGAAGCAAACCTAATTGATTTTGCCAGTATGACTTTGGTAAATAATAAAGGGACAGAACTAAAATCAGATTTAGTGCCTTGGCCTGACGGAATAAAAGTTCGTGTAAAAGATTCGTTTACTTCATCCTGGAGAACCATTCAGATTGGAGAAAATCCGGGAGAATTGATTACGTCTTATTTGGTTTTAAACCTGAATGAACCAAACAAATTAAAAAACACAAACAGTTATTTCAAACCTTATAAATATTTAGGAATCTGGTGGGGAATGCACATTGGGAAATATACGTTCTGGGAAAGCGACAAACAAGGTGCAACCACAAAACACGCCGAAGAATACATTGATTTTACAGCAAAAGAAGGCTTCAATCATTTATTAATCGAAGGCTGGAACAAAGGCTGGACACCGGGCTGGTACGAAAACCGTATGCACATGTTCAGTTTCACCAAAAGCGCAGATAATTTCGATTTAGAAAAAGTAGTTGAATATGGAAAGAAGAAGAACATCGAATTAATCGGATATCATGAAACAGGTTCGAACTTAATTAACTATTTAAAAGAAGTTGACGAAGGTTTTGCTTTGTACAAAAAATTAGGGATCCATACAGTAAAAATTGGTCACGTGGGTTCTAAACTGAATATGAAACAAATGCACTTCGGACAATTTGGAGTGAATTATTTCAGATACATTTTAGAAAAAGCAGCACAATACGATTTAGCGGTTTTATACCATGAATCAATAAAAGATACCGGAGAACGCAGAACTTTTCCAAACATGGTTTCGAGAGAAGCGGCAAGAGGACAGGAATACAATGCCTGGAGCGAAGGAAATCCGCCAAACCATTTAAGCATTATTCCGTTTACAAGATTACTTTCCGGACCAATGGATTTTACACCCGGAATTTTCGATGTTGAGGTAAAACAAGGATATCCGGGAAAAAGAATTCAGGGAACTGTTGGGCAGCAATTGGCATTGTATGTAGTACTTTATTCTCCAATTCAAATGCTTGCCGATCTTCCTGAAAATTACGAAGGAAAACCAGCTTTGCAATTCCTAAAAGACGTTCCGACAGATTGGGAAGATACCAAAATCGTAGAAGGAAAAATTGGTGAATACATTACAACTGCAAGAAAAGACAGAAACAGTGCCGACTGGTATTTAGGAACTTTAACCAATGAAAACCCAAGAAAAGTTGAGGTTTCGTTATCATTTTTAGATCCAAATGTAACTTACGAAGCACAGATTTATGTAGATGCCGAAGGAACAGATCAAAAACACAATCCGGAAGCAGTAGCCATTTCAAAGAAAATAGTAAAATCTTCGGACTCGTTAAAATTAAATTTAGGAGGAGCTGGAGGAGGTGCAGTGAGATTTAAGAAATTGTAATTGAGTTAGAAGTTAAATGTTAGATGTAAAAAGTCAAACCTGTATAGATACGGTAGAGACGCACAGCAGTGCGTCTAACATTTAGAATTAAAACCATTTCAAGATGAAAAAACTTTTAATAATAATAGTTTTAATTAGTTCAATCAATTTGTTTGGACAAGACCGAACCATAAAAGTAGATTTCAACAAATCTTCGGGAAAAATAAACACCATGTTCAAAGAATGTATTGGTGCCGGAAGAGCAAATGAAGGATTACGTGGAGATTGGCAGCAACAATTGGCAATGGCAAAAAAAGAATGCGATTTTAAATATATCCGATTTCATGGTTTATTGTCTGATGATATGGCGGTTTATCGTGAAGATTCTAAGGGAAATCCAGAATACAACTATCAGTATGTAGATGTTTTGTTTGATTTTATTGTGAGCCTGAAAATGAAACCTTTTGTTGAATTAGGTTTTATGCCTAACGCACTGGCAAGTGGAAGTGAAACGATTTTCTGGTGGAAAGGAAATGTAACACCTCCAAAAGATTATAAAAAATGGGAAGATTTGATTCGGAACTTAACGCAACATTTTACTGAACGCTACGGAGTAGAAGAAGTCAAAACATGGTATTTTGAAGTTTGGAACGAACCGAATTTGACTCCCGGTTTCTGGACAGGGACACAAGCAGAATATTTTAAATTATACGAATATGCAGCACGAGGTATAAAAGCTGTAAATAAGGATTTTAAAGTGGGCGGACCAGCAACAGCCGGCGCCGGATGGGTTCCGGAAACCATTGAATTTGCAGCTAAAAATAATGTTCCGTTAGATTTTATTTCGACACATACTTATGGCGTAAATCAGGGATATTTAGATGAATTCGGAACTTCAGGTACTGTTTTGAGTCCTGACCAAAACAGTATTAGCGGTGACGTTATCAATTCGCGTAAGCAGATTACCAATTCGGTTAAACCAAATCTTGAATTGCATTATACAGAGTGGAGTTCATCTTACACACCAGCTGACCCAATTCACGACAGTTATCATTCGGCAGCCTATATTTTACAGAAATTAAAACAGGTTGGCAATGCGGCAAACTCAATGTCATATTGGGTTTTCACGGATATTTTTGAAGAAGCAGGTCCAAGATTCACTCCTTTTCACGGAGGTTTCGGATTATTGAATACGCAGGGCATTAAAAAACCGGCCTATTTCTCGTATTATTTTCTAAACAAATTAGGCGAAACAGAACTTCAAAATACGGATAAAGCTTCATGGGCAGCTAAAAATGCAAAAGGAGATGTTCAGCTTTTATTCTGGGATTTTACCAATACACATCCGGGTGACAAAGTCTGGAACCAAACCTATTATGTAAAGGATTTGCCTTCAAAAGAAAAAGGAAAAGTAGAAATTGAGGTTTCCGGTCTTCAAAAAGGAAAATATATTTTAGAAATCTATAAAGTCGGATATAAATCAAATGATGCTTTTGCAGATTATCTGGCAATGGGTAAACCTAGTCAGTTAAGTCTTGAACAGGTAAAAATAATTAAACAGAAAAATAACGGTTCGCCAATTGCAATAGAAAAAATAACGATAGATGCTACTGGAACTTTTAGCAAAAAAATTAACGTGAATGAGAATGATGTTGTTTTGTTAAATCTTATAAAAAATAATTAATTTATATATAATTAAAAAAAATCAGGTAATGAAAAATACAATCAAATATCTTGCTGTAGCAGTTTCAGTTTTTGGGCTGATAGATAGTAATGCTCAGGAAAACAAATCAAAAGTGGCACAAAATACATACCTGGGGAAAGATATGAAAAATGATCATGATGCCGAAATAGATCAGTTAATTTCGCAAATGACACTTGAGGAAAAAATAGGAATGCTTCACGGGAACAGTATGTTTGCTAATGCAGGTGTAAAACGTTTAGGAATTCCGGAATTAAAAATGGCTGATGGTCCATTGGGAGTTCGTGAAGAAATTTCCCGTGACAATTGGGCTCCGGCCGGATGGACTAATGATTTTGCGACCTATTAT
Organism: Flavobacterium pectinovorum; assembly: GCF_022802975.1. GTDB lineage: Bacteria > Bacteroidota > Bacteroidia > Flavobacteriales > Flavobacteriaceae > Flavobacterium > Flavobacterium pectinovorum_B. Next base: position 261,400 of record NZ_JAFEVZ010000003.1, on the reverse strand, counting down.
CCGGCAGGAGGTGCTTTGGCTGCAACCTGGAACGATGATATGGCGTATGTATTTGGAGCTAGTTTAGGAGAAGAATTACGTGCCAGAGACAAAGACATGTTACTTTCGCCGGCAATCAATATCGTAAGGACACCACTTGGCGGAAGAACGTATGAATACATGTCTGAAGATCCGTTTTTGAATAAAAAAATTGCGGTTCCTTTAATTGTTGGTTTACAAGACAAAGATGTTATGGCTTGTGTTAAGCACTTTGCGGCTAATAATCAGGAGACGAATCGTGATTTTGTAGATGTACAAATTGATGAACGTACGCTACGCGAAATCTATCTTCCGGCTTTTAAAGCATCTGTTAACGAAGCCAGAGCTTACAGTGTAATGGGGGCCTACAATAAATTCAGAGGAGAATATTTGTGTGAGAATGATTATATGCTCAATAAAGTCCTTCGTGATGACTTTGGATTCAAAGGAATTGTAGTTTCAGACTGGGCTGCGGTACATTCAACAGCTAAATCTCTAAAAAATGGTTTGGATATTGAAATGGGTACGCCAAAACCATTCAACGAATTTTTCCTTGCCGATAAATTAATTGCTGCAGTAAAATCAGGAGAAGTTTCAGAAACAGAAATTAACCTGCATGTAAAACGTATTTTACAAACCTTATTTCAGGTAAAAGCAATGGGAGGCGGAGAGCGTGCAAAGGGAAGCATAGCAACCGAAGCACATTATCAGGATGCTTATAATATTGCAGCAGAGGCAATAGTATTATTAAAGAATGAAAAAAATGCATTGCCATTAAAATTGGAAGGAGTTAAATCAATTGCTGTAATCGGAAACAATGCAAAGAAGAAAAATGCTTTGGGCGGATTTGGTGCAGGAGTAAAAACCAAAAGAGAAATTACTCCATTGGAAGGTTTACAAAACAGACTGCCATCATCTGTAAAAATTAATTATGCCGAAGGATATTTAGAACGTTACGAAGAAAAAAATAAAGGAAACTTAGGAAACATCACTTCAACAGGTCCGGTAACAATAGATCAGTTAGATCCTGCAAAATTACAAGAGGCAATAGACGCTGCTAAAAATTCAGATGTAGCCGTAGTTTTTGCAGGTTCAAATCGTGATTACGAAACAGAAGCTTCAGACCGCAGAGATTTAAAGCTGCCATTTGGACAGGAAGAATTAATCAAAAAAGTTTTAGAGGTTAATCCAAATACCATTGTGGTTATGGTTGCCGGAGCTCCTTTTGAAATAGAAGAAATCAGCAAAAAAACAAATGCCTTAGTTTGGAGCTGGTTTAATGGTTCTGAGGGAGGAAACGCTTTGGCAGATGTGTTGTTAGGGAAAGTAAATCCATCCGGAAAATTACCTTGGACAATGCCTAAAAAATTAATGGATTCGCCGGCTCATGCAACCAAGAGTTTTCCAGGGGATAAAGTAGTTAAATACAAAGAAGGGATTTTGGTAGGGTATCGCTGGTTTGATACTAAAAAAATAGAACCTTCATACCCTTTTGGATACGGATTATCATATACCACTTTTGCTTTGGATAATGCAAAAACAGATAAAACTTCTTATAACTTAATAGATAAGATTATGGTTTCTGTTGATGTTAAAAACACTGGAAAAGTGGATGGAAAAGAAGTGGTACAATTGTATGTGTCTAAACCTGACTCAAAAGTTCAGCGTGCTGCGCAGGAATTAAAAGGTTTCCAAAAAACAGAGGTAAAAGCGGGTGGTACAAATACAATAAATATTTTACTTGATGTTCATGAATTGACCTATTATGATGCAGCTTCAAAAAAATGGACACTGGAGCCGGGAAAATACACACTGAAACTTGGAAATTCTTCAAGAGATATCCAAAAAGAAGTAGTAATATATATCCGATAAATATATTTTACTGAATTAAAACTTTATGATTTTTAAAATAACAGCAAAAACCACTTTATTAACTATAACAACCAAATAAAATGAAACAAATAATAAAAGGATACTTATTAAGCGCCTTATTGTGTTTATCCTGTATAAGTATCTGGGCATGCAGTTCAGACAAGGAAACTCCAGAAAAAGGGACAGATCCTATTGTAAAAACACTTACTGTCGATGTTAATAAAGTTGATCTTGACAGTAAAGCCAATAGTGCAAATGTAATTGTGACAACAAACACTACGGCTTGGTCAGTAAGTGCATCAGATGCAACCTGGATAAAATTTACTCCCGGAACAGGTGTGTCGGGCAGAACAACAGTTACGATTTCAGTTTTAGAAAACACCAGTTCTGTAACAAGAACTGCAGCTGTTACGATTAGCTCCAGCGATGTAGCTTCGGTAAAAATAACGGTTACTCAAACAGGAAAGGCAAGTTTATATCCGAGTTATAATACTAATCCAATTGCGGCAGATGCCACAGGCATGAGCAATACTGCAGTACAACTGGCTGCTAAAATAAAACTGGGCTGGAATATTGGAAATACTCTTGAAGCAACAGGTTCAGAAACGGCTTGGGGAAATCCAAAAGTTTCAAAAGCATTAATTGATGCTGTAAAAGCAAATGGGTTTAATGCGATTCGAATTCCATGCTCCTGGAATCAGTATTTAGAAAATTCTGCAACAGCTAAAATTAAAACCGATTGGCTTAACAGAGTAAAAGAAGTCGTACAGTATTGTGTAGACAATGATATGTATGTTGTAGTTAACATTCACTGGGACGGTGGTTGGCTGGAAAATAATATTACCGAAGCCAAGAAAGTAGAAAACAATGCTAAACAAAAAGCGTTTTGGGAACAGATAGCCACGCATTTAAGAGGTTTTGACGAACATTTACTCTTTGCAGGTACCAATGAACCGGCTGCTGAAGATGCTGTACAAATGGCGGTTCTAAATTCGTATCATCAAACTTTTATTGATGCTGTGCGTTCTACAGGAGGCAAAAATGCTTATCGCACCCTGGTGATTCAAGGTCCTGTAACCGATATAGAAAAAACCAATAGATTGATGACTACTTTACCTACAGATACAGCAACGAGTCGTATGATGGTTGAGGTTCATTATTATTCTCCGTGGAATTTTGGAGGTTTAACCAAAGATGAATCCTGGGGGAAAATGTTCTATTATTGGGGAACAGGCTTCCACTCTACAACAGATACCGGAAGAAATGCAACTTATGGCGAAGAAGCAGATTTGGAAAAAAACTTCAAATTGATGAAAACTCAGTTTGTAGATAAAGGAATACCGGTTTTATTGGGTGAGTTTGGCGCCATCCGCAGAACAACTTTAACAGGTGATGCCTTGACATTACATTTAAATTCAAGAGCCTATTATTTAAAAACAGTTGTCAAACAAGCAAAAGCAAATGGTTTATTACCATTTTATTGGGATGAAGGAAGCCTTGCAAATGATGGTTTCGGAATTTTCAAAAGAAGCGATAATACCGTTTTTGATACTCAGGCTTTAAATGCTTTAAAAGAAGGATTACTGTAATTATAATGCTTATTAAATCATATAAGTGGTATAAGTAAAATTAAGTTAAATCAAAATAAGAACTTAAAAAAACTTATATCACTTATATGTTTTTAATGTTTAAATTAAAATGAAATGAAAAAACATATTGTTTTTATTTTTTTGATAATAAGTGCTTTATCTCGTGCTAATGTCAAAATGCCGTTATTGTTTTCTGACGGAATGGTGTTGCAGCGCAATAAGGAAATTCCGGTTTGGGGCTGGGCTGATGCCAATGAAAAAGTTACCATTCATTTTAACAAACAAACTAAAACCATTCTGGCAGATAAAAACGGAAAATGGATGGTAAAATTAGCTCCCGAAAAAGCCGGAGGTCCTTTCGAATTATCGATTATCGGAAAAAACAAAATTAGTATCAAAGATGTTTTGGTGGGCGAAGTATGGATCTGCAGCGGACAATCCAACATGGAATTTCAGATGTATAAATTGCCTGATTTTGAAACTCAAAAGAATCAGGCTGATTATCCGATGATCCGTCAGTTTGGTGTGGCACAGGATTTAAGCGGAACGCCAAAAGAAGATTTAAAAGCGGGAAAATGGGCTGCTTCCAACAAAGAAAACATTCGTGATTTTACAGCGGCAGGTTTCTTTTTTGCGAAAAAACTATATGCCGAATTAAAAATCCCAATCGGAATTATTAACACATCATGGGGCGGAACTAATGTAGAAACCTGGACAAGTCATCAGGCATTTGAAAAAAGTGATGAGTTTAAAACTATGATTGCCGAAGTTCCAACTGTAGATATGGATGAAATTTTCGAAAATTATAAAAAATCACTTTTAGAAAACATCAGGAAAATTCAGGGTTTTGATGTAACACTGGCTAACGAAGACCAGTTTAAAACATTTGAATTTAATGATAAAAACTGGCCCGAAATAAAAGTTCCCTCACTTTGGGAAAATCAGCAAATAGGGAATATTGACGGAATTGTCTGGATGCGTAAAACGATTATTTTAACTGCTGAACAAGCCAAAAGCGAAGCCATTTTGCATCTGGCAAAAGTTGATGATGAAGACAAAACTTATGTAAACGGAGTCGAAATAGGAACCAATAATCTTTGGGATAAGAAAAGAATTTATAAAATTCCGGCAAATATTTTAAAAGAAGGAAGAAACGTAATCGCAGTCAGAATTACAGATTACAGTGGCGGTGGCGGAATTTATGGTGATCCTTCCGATTTAAAAATTGAGTTTAAAAACCATAACCTAGCACTCGAAGGACTTTGGAAATTTAATGTCGTTCAGGTAAAAATATCCGTTTCGCCAAACAGTTATCCGTCATTATTGTACAATGCAATGGTAAATCCGCTGGTTCCGTTTGCGATTCAGGGTGTTTTGTGGTATCAGGGAGAAGCCAATGTCTGGAGAGCGAATCAGTACAAAATAGCATTTCCGTTGCTGATTCAGGACTGGAGGACAAAATTTAACCAGGGTAATTTTCCTTTCTATTTCGTTCAGTTGTCCACTTTCGATGAATTTGGAGGCAATAGTAAAAAAGGAAGCCGTTGGGCAGAACTTCGTGAAGCACAATTCGAAACTTTAAAAGTACCCAATACCGGAATGGCCGTAACTACAGATATTGGCAACGCAAAAGACATTCACCCAACCAACAAGCAAGACGTTGGACTTCGTTTGGCAGCCATTGCCTTAAATAGTGTGTACGGCAAAAAACAAATTTTTAGCGGGCCAACGTATAAATCTCAGAAAATAAAAGAAAATCAAATCATTTTGACTTTCAACAATATTGGAAGTGGATTATCAACACCAAATAACACAACGTTAAAAGGATTCGAAATCGCTGGTGCTGATAAGGTTTTTTATTCTGCGAAAGCAATAATCAAAGACAACAAAATTATCGTTTCCGCCGATCAGGTTTCAAATCCGGTTGCCGTTCGTTACGGATGGGCAGATGACGATACAGAAATCAATCTTTTCAATAAAGAAAAACTTCCCGCATCGCCTTTTAGAACTGACAATTGGGAAATGATTACGGCAAATGAAAAGTATAGTATAAGCAAATAAAAATAGAATCATGAAAAAAGTAATTTTTATATTTATAAGTTTTATCTCGCTGGTACTTAATGCACAGCAGCAAAAACAAAATGTAAAAGAAGGGTTTTATCAAAACCCAATTTTCTCAGGCGATTACCCTGATCCGTCCATAATCAGGGATGGCGAAGATTATTATATTGTGCACTCCTCGTTCAATTATTATCCCGGATTGTTAATCTGGACCTCAAAAGATTTGATTAACTGGGAGCCTGTTACGCATGCACTCAAAAAAAGTGTTGGTTCAGTCTGGGCACCGGATTTAGTAAAATTAGACAACAAATTTTACATCTATTTTCCCGCAAATGAAACCAATTATGTCGTTTGGGCAGATTCGATAAACGGTCCCTGGAGTGATCCTGTAGATTTGAAAATTGGAAATATCGATCCCGGACATTTTACAGATGAAAAAGGAAACCGTTACCTGTATTTCAGTAACGGAAGTTATGTTCCGCTTTCAAAAGACGGTTTAGCAGTTTCAGGAGAAAGCAAACAGGTTTATGATGGCTGGAAAATCCCTTCTGAATGGTCTATTGAATGTTTTTGTATGGAAGGGCCAAAAATTTTCAAAAGAGGTGACTACTATTATTTAACCACTGCCGAAGGAGGAACTGCCGGACCAGCAACAAGCCACATGGTAATTTCGGCAAGGTCAAAATCGCCTTTGGGGCCTTGGGAAAATTCACCTCACAATCCAATTATAAGGACAAACAGCGCTTCCGAAAAATGGTGGTCAAAAGGGCACGCCACATTAATTGATGATGTTAAAGGAAACTGGTGGATGGTTTTTCACGGCTACGAAAACGGTTATTACAACATGGGACGCCAGACATTACTGCAGCCTGTAGAATGGACAAAAGACGGCTGGTACAAAATGAAAGAAGGTATTAAAACCGAGGACCAAATTAAAAAACCGGCAGGGCAATCCATAAAAAGTAATTTCACACTTTCGGATACTTTTACAGGGACTAAACTCAATTCGCAATGGCAATTTTTTGATGAATATGATTCCCGAAGAGCCACATTTTCTGCAAACGGAATAAAAATCAAAGGAAAAGGAACGGGTATCGGTCAAAGTTCACCCTTGTTATGCACGCCATCAGATCATTCATACACGACTGATGTAGAAGTTGAAATAGAAGGTAATGCATCGGCTGGATTGGTTCTTTTTTATGATCCTAAAATATTTACCGGAATCGCTTTCGATAAAGAAAATATCATGGCAATTCTTAGAGTTTGGCAGTTTCCTACTATAAAAGGAGTCAATAAAACACATTTGTTTTTACGTCTGGAAAAAAAGGAACAGACAGTAAATATGTTTTACAGCATCGATGGAAAGGATTGGCTAAAAATCGAAAACTCTGCGGAGGTAAGCTCATTCAATCATAATGCGCTAAGTGGCTTTATGAGCCTTAAGTTAGGTCTTTCAGCGGTTGGTGAAGGTTCGGTAACGTTCAGGAACTTCACATACAAACCTTTACCCGGATAATTTGGGCGTGACCATACCGAGACAAGAAGGCAAATATACTTTGTGTAAATACGCCTTCTTGTCTCGGTACGGTCGGGCTATCCGCACTACTTTGGTAGTTTGCTTCTATCCCTCACGCAGCAACTGTGTTTTCAGGAACAGGTAGAATTGAACTGTAAATTACCGCAGAAACATATTATATTGCAACATCCAATCCTTCTGAAAGCACAATATATTTGAATAATTCAAATCAAAACTCTTATAAATGAATTTAAAACTCATAAAAAAAATATTTTTCATCTTACTTCTCACATTTTACATCACAAACATTACGGCACAATCCAGTCATGTTTTAGGGTACAATCAGCCTGCTGAGTATTTTGAAGAAAGCCTCGTTTTAGGAAACGGAAAAATGGGGGCAACCGTTTTTGGAGGAGTGAATTCAGACAAAATTTATCTGAACGACATTACGCTTTGGTCAGGTGAACCCGTAAATTCCAATATGAACTCTGAGGCCTATAAAAATCTTCCGGCAATTCGGGAAGCGCTTCAAAACGAAAACTACAAACTGGCTGAGGAACTGAATAAAAAAGTTCAGGGAAAAAACTCAGAGAAATATGCGCCTTTAGGAACAATAGAAATTACAAATTCCAATAAAGGAAAAGCAGTCAACTATCATAGAGAATTGGATATTTCGAATGCAATTTCAAAAGTAACTTATGAAATTGACGGTGTAAAATTTAAAAGAGAATATTTTGTTTCAGCACCGGATCAAATCATGATTATAAAATTGACCAGCAGCCAAAAAGGAGCTTTAAATTTTGATATTAATTTGAGCAGTCTGTTAAAATCAAATGTTGAGGTAAACAACAATGTTTTGTCACTAAACGGAAGGGCACCTATAAATGAACATGCAGGTTATAACGTTCTTCTAAAATATCTTGAAATAAAAGAAAGAGGAACACGATTCACAACGCTTATGCGAATCAAAAATACGGACGGAACAATCACAAGTTCAAATTCGGCCTTAGGCGTGAAGGATGCAACTGAAGCTGTGATTTACGTTTCAATTGCCACAAGCTTTAATGGTTTCGACAAAAATCCCGCTACAGAAGGTGTAAACGATAAAACAATTGCATCAGAAAAACTCAAAAAAGCGTTCGCGAAACCATTCGATAAATTAAAAAGTTCACATATTGCCGATTACCAGAAATTCTACAATCGGGTAACTTTAAATTTGGGCAAAACCACTGCACCGGATTTACCAACAGACGAACGTTTATTGCGCTATGCAGATGGAAAAGAAGATAAAAATCTTGAAATTTTATATTTCAATTTTGGGCGTTATTTGTTAATCAGCGCTTCAAGAACTTTGGGTGTTCCTGCAAATTTACAAGGACTTTGGAACCCGCATTTAAATCCGCCCTGGAGCAGTAATTATACCATGAATATCAATTTGGAAGAAAATTACTGGCTGGCCGAAAATACCAATCTTTCAGAAATGCATTTACCGCTTTTAAGTTTTATAAAAAATCTTTCGGTAACCGGAAAAGTTACGGCTCAGACTTTTTATGGAGTGGATAAAGGCTGGGCGGCAGGGCATAACTCAGACATTTGGGCGATGACGAATCCTGTTGGGCAGTTTGGAAAAGAAGATCCGATGTGGGCTTGCTGGCCAATGGCAGGAGCATGGCTGAGTACTCATATTTGGGAGCATTATACTTTTACGCAAGATCAAAATTATTTAAAAAATGAAGGGTATCCGCTGATGAAGGGTGCGGCCGAATTTTGTATGGAATGGTTGATGCAAGATAAAAATGGAAATTTGATTACAGCCCCATCAACTTCGCCCGAAAATCAATATAAACTGGCAGATGGTTTTGTGGGAGCTACGATGTATGGAGGAACAGCAGATTTGGCGATGATTCGGGAATGTTTCGATAAAACAATTAAAGCCGCTAAGATTTTAAATGTAGATGCCGATTTTGTGAAAAATCTAGAAGCGGATTTAGCCAACTTGCATCCGTATCAAATTGGTAAAAAAGGCAATTTGCAGGAATGGTATTTTGATTGGGAAGATAAAGATCCAAAACACCGCCATCAGTCACAATTATTCGGATTGTTTCCGGGCAATCATATTACGCCTTTAAAAACTCCGGATTTGGCTGAAGCATCAAAAAAAACGCTGGAAATAAAAGGAGACGAAACCACAGGATGGTCAAAAGGCTGGAGAATCAATCTCTGGGCAAGACTATGGGACGGAAACCGAGCCTATAAAATGTACCGTGAATTACTTCGTTACGTAGATCCTGACGGAAAAAAAACCGAAAAACCAAGAAGAGGAGGAGGAACGTATCCAAATTTATTCGATGCGCATCCGCCCTTTCAAATTGACGGTAATTTTGGCGGAGCAGCAGCCGTTGCAGAAATGCTGGTTCAGTCTGACGAAAACGAAATCAGATTATTGCCGGCTTTACCTGATGCGTGGGAAAACGGTTCTGTAAAAGGAATCTGTGCACGTGGCGGATTCGAAATTGAAATGGAATGGGGTAATAAAGTACTAACGAAAATTTCAGTTTCTTCTAAAAATGGAGGAAAAACAACTTTAATAAGCGGTGATAAAAAACAAGACATCACATTGAAAAAAGGGCAGAAAATAGGGATAGACTGGTAATATAAAATAGAGATAACTAACTTAGGTATCTCTATTCTGTTTTAATAACTCTTCTGATTAACAAAACAATAGAACCCATAATTGTAAAGCAACCTAATTTTAATTAACTTTGAAAATATATTTTTATAATTATGTCTTACAATCCAACAACAGTTGCGAATTATTTTATAGATAAATATTCCAAAACAGGAAATCTTACCCCTATGAAAATAATCAAGCTAACGTATATTGCGTATGGCTGGTATTTGGCCCTGACAGATAAAAAAGAAAGGTTGATTGATGAAAACCCGATTGCCTGGGATTTTGGGCCTGTTTTCCCTTCATTGTATTATAGTATCAAACAGTATAAGAAAGAAAAAATCACTGAAAAAATTCCGAATGCTACTAAAAACGAAAAAATCACAAATGAAGATGAAAAGTTTTTAGATAAAATATGGGACGTTTATGGAAGATTTGACGGGATATATTTAAGTGCTCTGACCCATATTGAAGGAACACCGTGGCAAAAAGTATATCGTAAGGATTCGAATGCTGTTATTTCTGATGATGATATTTTTGAGCATTACAATAATTTAAAACCAATTTCTACTTAAGATGTCTTTACTCAATTTAAGCAATATTTCTATTGAAAATACTGCTGCAGTCAGACCTGTTGATATTGATAATGCCCGCATTCAAAACCAAATTCTGGAAGATAGACTGGGAAATGCAAAAGTGGGAAGGTTTTTAGAAGATACAATGCTAAGAAGATATCTTACTTATATCTTCTCATTTATTATTTTCCTTTGGCTGGCAGCTGTTATCTCCATTTTATATTTCAATCACAATCTGTTGGAACTGAATCTTTCAGAAAATGTACTGATAACTTTACTGACTACTTCTTCAGTGAATGTCATTGGAATGATGCTGATTATTCTGAAAAATTTATTTCCTCAGGCGCCTAATCAGGGTTAATAAAAGTAAGGATTAATGATGTGTCAGGCTGAGCGGAGTCGAAGCTCATTAATATTTAAAAAGCCTTGACTCCGGTTCAGGATGACAATGGTATTTATAGCACTATTCTTTTTCTGCAGACTTTTCAGCATTGGCTTTTTTCAATTTTTCATATCCTTTTTCAATCGAAGGATATACAAAAGCCGCTATTTTTTTAATCGGATTATAAAAAATATAATGATCTAAAGTTTGTTTTTTAGCAAAAGTCTGGTTGAAGTTTATTTTTTCAAACAGTGAAATAAAAATACTTACGATCAAAACGGTTTTCAAAACTCTGAAAAAGCCTCCACCCAATTTGTTGATCCATCCCAAATAAGCAAAATCAGCTATTCCGGTTAAAATTTTGGCTAAGAAATAAACGCCTATTACCACTAAAATAAAAGTCAGGATAAAAGCTGTAACCTGAACCGTATTCGGATTCCATGAAACATATTTTACAATAATGTTTTTTAGAAAAGAAGAGAATTTAATGGCTATATAAATTCCTAACAGTAAAGAAATAAAAGAAGCAACTTCTACAAAAAGACCATTTTTGATGCCCTTGTATAAACTGAAGGCCAAAAGTGCCCCTAAAAGCATATCGAAAAAACTCATAATTAACGTTATTTTAATGAGGCGCAAATATAAAAGAATTTATCAGGGATATGTTCTCAAATTTCAACTCCGTATCTTTGCAGCAATAATTTTAGAGTTTAAAACAGAATTAGATTTGAAATAATCTGAAATATGCAGTCTAAAATCACAAATCACAAATCATAATGTCCAGAGATACACAACTAAAAGAGCGTTGGGAAAAGCTCGTTAATATATTGTCCAATCAGTTTTCGCAGGGTGAAGACTTAGACTTGGATTCCATAATTTATCTAATAGGAGTTCAGGAACTCGGGAAAGTACATCGCGAATTTAAAAAAGATGAAAAACTCAATCTCATGCATATTGCTATTTGCCGATTGCTGGAACCTTACGGCTTTTACGAATTCGAATATTTTGACGAAGAAGGCTGGCCGCATTATAAAGTAAAAGAAGAATTACCGTCGTTAAAGGCCGGTGAGCAAACTGTTTTGATGAAAGAAGCGATTGTGAATTATTTTTTAGAAAGAGAACTTATTGATTAAAAAACAGATATTAGAGAGAAGATTTGGATTTTGGTCTGAAAATATAACAGAACTTTAGAAATACTTCTGACTTCTCACACCTAATATCTGACTTTTTTCCTTAAATTTGTACCCTCAATTGTAGAATGGAAATGATAGACAAGATAAAAGAACATATAGAGGAAGCTAAAGCCTTTAATGATAAAAATAAAGAATCTTTAGAGAAGTTCCGTGTTAAATATTTAGGCACTAAAGGTTTGGTAAGAGAACTTTTTAATGAGTTTAAAAATATTCCAAACGACCAGAAAAAAGATTTTGGTTTAGTAATGAATACTTTAAAAACTGCTGCAGAAGAAAAGGTAAAAGCTATTCAGGAAGAGCTGGAAAGCAAGGAAGAAGTAAAAGGCTTTTTTGGAGACTTAACGCGTTCGCCTGAGCCTGTAATCATTGGTTCACGTCATCCTATTTCGATTGTTAAAAATCAAATTATAGATATTTTTGCCAACATCGGTTTCAACGTTTCCGAAGGTCCGGAAATCGAAGACGACTGGCATAATTTTACAGCATTAAATTTACCGGAATACCATCCGGCGCGTGATATGCAGGATACCTTTTTCATTCAGACCAATCCTGATGTGCTGTTGCGTACGCATACATCATCTGTTCAGGTACGTTATATGGAAAATCACAAACCGCCAATCCGTACCATTTCTCCGGGACGTGTTTTTCGTAACGAAGCAATTTCGTCTCGCTCACACTGTATTTTCCATCAGGTAGAAGGGTTGTACATTGACAAAGATGTTTCTTTTGCAGATTTGAAACAGACCTTGCTTTATTTTACTAAAGAAATGTTCGGAAAATCGAAGATTCGTCTTCGTCCGTCATACTTTCCGTTTACAGAACCAAGTGCTGAAATTGATATTTACTGGGGTTTAAAAACCGAAACCGATTACCGTATCACAAAAGGAACCGGCTGGCTGGAAATTGGAGGCTGCGGAATGGTTGATCCAAACGTTCTTAAAAACTGCGATATCAATCCAGATGAATTTAACGGTTTTGCTTTCGGAATGGGAGTAGAGCGTATTGCAATGCTTTTATACCAAATAGGTGATATCCGTATGTTTTACGAAAATGATGTTCGCTTCTTAGAGCAATTCAAAGCAAATATTTAAAAAAAAAGTTATAAGTAAAAAGTGATTAGTTAGAAGTTCTGCTTCCTAATCACTTTTTACATTTTACAGTTCACGAAAAAATGAAAAAAGACATAACAATCCCCGAAGTTGAAAACGTATTCTTAGCCGCCGTTCAGGAATGGAGCGACGATTTTATGGAAAAAGTGTGGTACGCTTATCTGGTAAACGACAGCGACTTCAATTTAGACAGTGTGATGGTGGTTTCAAAAGCATTTGGGACAATTGATGGCGAAATGAAAAAAACGTCTATTTTACGTCATGCGTTTGTTGAGGTTCCAGCGGTTTCTGTTGTAAAAATCGAAATGATCGAAAAAAGTCTTTTGGTTTTAAACAACGAATTCATGGTAACTTTCTTTATCGGAAACACATTGTACGACAAGAAATTCATCTTCAAATCCAATTTAATCAACGAAAATAATACTGAAGAAGTGCCGATTTTGTTTGTTGAAGGGATTATGGTGAAATAATTTTAAAAAAACCGCTGATTGTAATTGTGAAGTCGTCAGTTCGAGTGTTTTTTGAGTAGAGAAACGGAACAAAAAATGTATCGAGAACCCTTATGAAACGAAGACTTCTCGATACATTTTTGGCTAATAAAACTTATTTTCAAAAGAAATCTTAGAGCCAAAAACACTCGAAGTGACGTCAGTGGTGTTAGTTTCAAAACCTATAAACCTTCTCAGGCGTCACACAATAATCAAGTTTTATATCCGATTCAAAAACATCATCAATCTGCGCTACAGCTTCAAAAAACGAAAGCCCGATTTTGATGGTTTCCGGTTTACATTCAGCTAAAAATTTATCATAAAACCCTTTTCCGTAGCCAATACGATTTCCAAAAATATCAAAAGCCAGAAGTGGTACAAAAACGACTTCAATAGTTTGAGAAGGAACAGGCAAACCATTTACAGGTTCCGGAATATTGTATTCGTTTTTCTTGATTTTGGTATTGTCCGTCAATAAAAAATGAGTCATAATCCGGGTCTCAAAATCACTTTTTGAAATCACGATTTCTTTGTCCTTTCCGGAAAGCAGATGCAGAATAAACTCTGTATTTACTTCTTTTTGCTCTTCAATAGGAAGAAAAACATGGTAATATGTTTTGTCCCAAATAGGCAGTCCAATTAGTAAATTACTTATTTCAAGACTTTTTTCTTCAATATCTTCCTGAGAAAGTACCTTTCGGAGGTTTTTATAATGCAATCGCAGCTCTTTTTTAGTCGTCGGCATTGTTGTCAATATTTTTAGAGATATGGTAAATAGCATCGCCTTCATAAACGATTGGTGAATGATTGGCATTGATGACAAAACCGTCATGCGGAGCTTTTACTTTTTGCTCAAATTTACCAAAAGGGTCTGTAATAATGGCTAAAATAGTGCCTTTCGTGACAAATCGGCTTACCATATTATAATCGTGTAATAACCCGGATTGTTTTGCCCTCAGCCAGACTGAATTTTTAATATAAATAGAAGGAAAATCAGCTTTTTCAACAACATGTTTCGGGTCGAGCATATTTAAATAATGAAGCAGACGTTTGGTGCCTTTTATACCTTCATTGGCAACGGGATCATTAATGTCTAATGATTTTCCGCCTTCAAAAAGCAACATTTTGATATTGGCTTTTTCAGAAGTATTTCTAAAAGAACCATTGATGTTTTTCGAATACAAGGTAAACGGAGCATTAAAAACATCTGCCAGAAGTTTTAATTCGGGATTGTTCTCTGTAATTCGAATTTGTGGAGCATTAAAGCGGCTTGCACCTCCGGCATGAAAATCGACGGCATAATCAATAATAGGTAAAACCTGGCTTGCAATATGAAAAGCAAATCGGCTTGCCAGTGATCCTTTTTTGCTTCCCGGAAAAACACGGTTCAGGTCACGTCCGTCAGGAAATTCCCTTGATTTATTGACAAAACCATAAATATTGATAATCGGAATGCAGATGATGGTTCCTCTTGTGGGGCGGTTTATTTTTTTGCTGATAATCTGGCGTACAATTTCGACTCCATTAATTTCATCGCCATGAATTCCGGCTGAAAATAAAACTACCGGGCCATCAATTTTAGACCTTCGAACAATAATCGGGATATTAAGTTTGGTTGTAGTGTGTAATCTGGCGATTTCTACGTTGATCGTTTTGTTTTCTCCGGGCAAAATCGATTCGCCAAAAAGAACCATTGGGGCATTGTTTTTCATGTCGAATTATAAAAGCTAAATATAGAAATTATTCTTTTGATTTCGTAAATTTGAAAAGATTTCAGTGTTAAGCTTTCCAATGCGAATCGGAATGATTTTTGACAAGACTCTTTCATATCTTCAGAAATAAATATAATGCAAAAACCGTCATTAGAACTTCAAATTCAAACCCTGCCGGATAATCCAGGTGTGTATCAGTATTACGATAAAGACGGAAAAATTTTATATGTTGGGAAAGCCAAAAACCTAAAAAAAAGGGTTTCTTCTTATTTTAATAAAATTCACGATACGGCCAAGACCAATGTACTGGTAAAAAAAATCATTACCATAAGGCATATTGTTGTCCCTACTGAAACCGATGCACTTTTGTTAGAAAACAACCTAATCAAAACCCTGCAGCCTCGTTATAATGTGCTGCTTCGGGATGATAAAAGTTACCCTTGGATCTGCATTAAAAAAGAACCTTTTTCGAGAATATTTTTGACCCGAAGAATGATAAAAGACGGTTCTGAATATTTTGGTCCGTACACCAATTTCAAAATGGTTTATACGATTCTGGATTTAATCAAAGAATTGTATCCTTTGAGAACCTGTAATTATGATTTGAGTGAATCCAATATCAATTCGGGAAAATTCAAGGTTTGTCTGGAATATCATATCGGCAATTGCAAAGGGCCTTGTGAAGGCTTAGAACCTTTGGAAGAATATCAAAGACAAGTTAATGCCATTCGTGAAATCCTCAAAGGGAATTTTAAAGAAAGTTTAAAGGATTTCAGGAAATTGATGAACACTTATGCGCAGCATTTACAATTTGAAGAAGCGCAGAAAATCAAAGAAAAAATTGAAGTTTTAGAAAATTATCAATCCAGATCTACCATCATTAATCCGAAGATTACCAACATTGATGTTTTCTCGATTGTGTCTGATGAAAGTGCAGCTTATGTCAACTTTTTGCAGATTTCGCATGGTTCGATCATTCGTTCACATACTTTAGAAATGAAGAAAAAGCTGGATGAAAGTGATGAAGAATTATTAGAATTAGCGATTGTAGAATTACGTGAACGTTTTCAGTTATTATCAAAAGAGATTATTGTTCCTTTTGAACTGAATTTGGGCGAAAACATTAAAATAACCGTTCCGCAGCTTGGAGACAAAAAGCAGATTTTAGATTTATCGATTCGAAATGCCAAATTCTATCGAATTGAACAATTGAAACAACTGCAAATTGTAGATCCGGACAGACATGTAAACCGAATTATGGCACAAATGCAGAAAGATTTGCGTTTGCCTGCAGAGCCGCGCCATATCGAATGTTTTGATAACTCTAATATTCAGGGAACGAACCCTGTGGCGGCCTGCGTGGTTTTTAAAGACGGGAAGCCAAGCAAGAAAGATTACCGTCATTTTAATGTAAAAACCGTCGTGGGGCCTGATGATTTTGCTTCAATGACCGAAATCGTATACCGCCGTTACAAACGATTACTGGACGAAAACGAACCGCTTCCGCAATTGATTATTATTGATGGTGGAAAAGGGCAATTATCGGCAGCCCTGAAAAGTATTGATGAATTAGGATTGCGCGGTAAAATTGCCATTATCGGAATTGCGAAACGCCTTGAAGAACTGTTTTATCCCGGCGATTCGATTCCGTTGTATCTCGATAAAAAGTCAGAAACGCTTAAGGTTATCCAGCAATTGCGAAACGAAGCCCACCGCTTTGGGATCACTTTTCACCGTGACAAGCGTAGTAAGGCGGCTCTTAATTCGTCTGTAGAAAGTATTCCGGGCATTGGCGAAAAAACCATGCTGGCGTTAATCCAACATTTTAAAAGTGTTAAAAGATTGAAATTGGCTACAGAAAAAGAAATTTCTGATGTAATAGGGGTGTCAAAAGCCAAAAAAATTGTCGACTTTTACAAAAACAATTAGTACGTTTTTTTATGCGCCTAATCCAGCTGTCCATTTCAAATACTCGGTCAAAAAGCTTTTTTTCTAATGTAAAAAAAGGAGCTTCTATGGTCGCTCTTTTTTTACACGAAAAAATAGCTTTTCGTCTCTCGCAGTTTTCCATTTCCATCTGGGGCGTACAGACGGCTCTTTTGATACTTTTATTATTCAGTCAGGAAAAATCTTTTTCGCAGGAAAATAAACAAGACAGTATCAAAAGACCAAAAATTGGTTTGGTTTTAAGTGGCGGAGGGGCCAAAGGGTTTGCTCATATCGGAGTTTTAAAAGTACTTGAAGAAGCTGGGATAAAAGTCGATTATATTGGTGGTACGAGTATGGGAGCTGTAATCGGGGGGCTTTATGCAACAGGATATAACGCAGCACAAATTGATTCCATTTTTAAAAGAACAAATTTTGACGAATTAATTAATGATTATATTCCAAGAGCTTCCAAAAATTTCTACGGTAAACGAAATGATGAACTATATGCGATTGTCTTGCCTTTTAGTAATTTAAGAGTTGGAATTCCGGAAGCGCTTTCAAAAGGAATGTACAATTATAATTTATTGAGCAGCCTGACCAGAAATGTACGCCACGTTCGTGATTTTAATCAATTGCCAACACCTTTTTTATGTATCGGGACTGATATAGAAACCGGTCAGGAGGTATTACTGAACAAAGGAAATCTGGCACAGGCTATGGTTGCCAGTGCTGCTTTTCCGTCCTTATTTTCACCCGTTGAAGTAGACGGAAAATTATTGGTCGACGGAGGAGTTGTTAATAATTACCCCATTAAAGAAGTTCGTGATTTAGGAGCTGATATTATCATTGGAGTTGATGTACAGGATGATTTACTGAGTCGTAAAGGGCTAAAAAATGCTACCAGGATTCTGGTGCAGATTACAAACCTGCAGTCTATCGAAAAAATGAAAGGAAAAAGAGCAGATACTGATGTTTATATAAAGCCCGATATTCGTGATTTTGGCGTTATTTCATTTGATAAAGGCGGAGAAATAATCAGAAGGGGTGAAGATGCCGCTTTCGAGGTTTACGAAAAAATAAAAGCTTTGGCAGACGAACAAAATCTTTATAAAAAGCCAAAATTAAAAATAGCTTCGGATACGCTTGAAATAAAAAAAATAAACAATACTAAACTGGAGGATTATACCAAAGAATACATAACAAGTAAACTTAGATTTAAACCAGGAAGCACGATAACTTATGAAGACCTTCGTGTGGGAATAAATAATATAGATGCCACACACAATTTTAGTGCTATTTCCTATTCGCTTGAGCCAACTGGTAATAAAGATAATTTGAATCTGGTGTTGAAAGAGAATCCAACGCATACTTATTTAAAACTTGGACTGCATTATGACGGACTTTACAAAAGTGCTGTTTTATTAAACCTGACCCACAGAAAAACATTTTTAAAAAACGATAATACTTCTCTGGACATTATACTGGGTGATAATTTCAGGTACGATTTTAATTATTATGTCGAAAACGGTTTTAATATCAGTTTTGGTTTCAACTCTAAACTGAATCAGTTTAACAGGAATATAACACAGACGATTAACGACAAATCTGGTGTAAATGAAGATAATTTGATTAATGTTGACTTTATGGATATTACTAATCAGGCCTATTTTCAAACCATTTTTGTGCAAAAATTCCTTATGGGAGGTGGTCTGGAACATAAGTTTTTGAAAATAAAATCGCCAACATTAGAGACCGCTTCAACAATTGATGAGAGTAATTATTTGAGTGTTTTCGGATATTTAAAATATGATTCTTACGATAATAAAAGTTTTCCAAGAACAGGATGGTATTTTTCAGGGGATATTCAGACCTATTTGGCATCCTCTAATTATACACATCAGTTCAATCCTTTTTCTACCGCAAAAGCTGAGATTGGAATTGCCAGAACGGTTTTTAACAAAGCAACCATAAAATTCCAGTCAGATGCAGGATTTGCATTTGGAAGTGACAGTGTTCCTTTTTTTGATTATATTCTGGGAGGATATGGTTATAATAAAGTAAATAATTTCAATTATTTTTATGGTTATGATTTCCTGAGTATTGCCGGAGACAGTTATATAAAAGCCGGTATAACTTTCGATTATGAAATATTTAGAAAAAATCACCTTAATTTTTCTGCTAATTACGCCAATCTTGGTGATGATCTTTTTAGCACCGTAGATTGGATTGATATGCCTAAATATTCAGGGTATGCGGTAGGTTATGGTTTAGAAACGATTATTGGTCCCATAGAAGTAAAGTATTCATGGTCTCCGGAAAATCCAAAAGGTTATACCTGGTTTAATATTGGATTTTTATTTTAATTTGTAATTTAACTCAATAAAAATTACGATATTTGTTGTAATGAAAACAAAATGGACAGGTTTATTAGAGTATCTTCAATTCCTAATCAAGAGAAATCCTGAGTGAAACGGCCGAATTGAGATAATTAGTCAATTATAAATTGAGCTGATTGTCTGTTCACACAATTCAAATTTTTCGAATTATCTAATTTACAAATTATCTAATTGAAAAGCCATGCCATTATATCACAAACTCGGAAACTTTCCACAAAAGAGACACACCCAATTCGAAAAACCAAACGGAGGTTTTTATTATGAGCAATTGTTCGGAACCGAAGGTTTTCACGGACATTCATCATTATCCTATCACGTACACAGACCTACGCAGGTTAAAGAAATTTTAAATTCGTATTCGGTTGAACCCAAAATTGCAATCGGGAAAAATATAAAGTCACTTCTTTTTAAAGGTTTTGAATTAAAACCTGAAAACGATTTTTTGGACAGTAGAAAAGCAATGCTGGTCAATAAAGATTGTATTATTGGTCTGGCTGCTCCAAAACAATCACTTCGAAATTATTTCTATAAAAATGCCGATGCCGACGAAATGCTTTTCATTCATAAAGGAAAAGGGAAACTGCGTACAATGCTTGGAAACATTCCTTTCGAATATGGAGATTATCTGATTATTCCAAGAGGAATTATTTACCAAATCGAATTCGACTCGAGCGATAGCGAACAGGCGAAGCAAACAGAAGAAAACCGATTGTTTTATGTAGAATCCTATTCTCCTTTCTACACTCCAAAGCGTTATAAAAACCAATCAGGTCAGCATTTAGAACATGCTCCATTTTGCGAACGTGATTTTATTTTGCCAAACGAATTGGAAACACACGATGAAAAAGGTGATTTTTTAATTAAAATCAAAAAGGAAGGTATGATTCACGAAGTGGTTTATGCCACACATCCGTTTGACGTTGTGGGTTGGGATGGCTATAATTTCCCATACGGATTTTCGATTCACAACTTTGAACCTATAACGGGGCGTGTTCACCAACCGCCGCCGGTACACCAAACTTTCGAAACGGCCACTTTTGTCGTTTGTTCTTTCTGCCCAAGACTTTACGATTATCACCCAAAAGCCATTCCGGCACCCTACAATCACAGTAATATAGATTCTGACGAAGTACTATATTATGTAGATGGCGATTTTATGAGCCGTAATAATATTGAGCAGGGTCATATTACTTTACATCCAAAAGGAATTCCGCACGGTCCGGCACCGGGAGCTATGGAGCGAAGTATTGGTCATAAAGAAACTCAGGAATTAGCTGTTATGGTGGATACTTTCAGGCCGCTTATGGTTACGGAAGAAGCAATGGGGCTTGATGATGGGCAGTATTACAAATCCTGGTGTGAATAATTAGTTAATGTGTCAATTAGATAATTAGAAAATGTGACAATTTGGAAATTAGATAATTAAAAATATTGTAACTTTAAACTTACAAATAAATTATCTCATTGACACATTTACAAATTATCTAATTAACAAAAATGACTTTCAACGAAAAATATAAAGACAACGCTCTTTTAATAAAAACTTTCAATTTCGCATTAAATATAATTGACTATACAACGGAACTTCAGGATCAAAAGAAATTTGTAATTGCAAATCAGTTGTTAAAAAGTGGAACATCAATTGGAGCAAACTCAAAAGAATCACAAAACGCTGAAAGCAAAGCAGATTTTATTCATAAACTAAAAATTGCAATTAAAGAAGCAGACGAAACTGAATATTGGTTGTTTTTATGCGATGCGCATAATGATTATCCCAATTGCAAAGAACTGCTAAATCAATTATCGGAAATTTTAAAAATTTTAAATAAAATAATATCAACATCTAAGAGGAGTTAGGTAATTAGTCAATGTGCCAATTAGAAAATTAAATCTAATTAAGTTCAATTAAGGAATTATCTCATTTTCTCATTTTCAAATTATCTCATTATGAAAGAAGTAAAATCAGTAGAATACGGATTAGAAAAAATTTTTGAAGGAGCACAGGATTTCCTTCCGTTATTAGGAACAGATTATGTAGAATTTTATGTGGGGAACGCAAAACAGTCAGCACATTATTATAAAACTGCTTTTGGATATCAGTCATTGGCTTATGCAGGATTAGAAACCGGAGTAAAAGACAGGGCATCTTATGTTTTGAAGCAGGATAAAATCAGAATTGTTTTAACAACGCCTTTAACACAGGATTCGCCAATTCATGCACATCTTCAAAAACACGGTGACGGAGTAAAAGTCGCGGCACTTTGGGTCGAAGATGCTACAAAATCGTACGAAGAAACTATCAAACGCGGGGCACGTTCTTTTATGGAGCCAACGGTTGAGGAAGATGAATTTGGTCAGGTAGTGCGTTCCGGAATTTACACATACGGAGAAACCGTTCATATTTTTGTAGAAAGAAAAAACTACAATGGCGTTTTCTTGCCAGGTTATAAAGAATGGAAATCAGACTATAACCCGGAGCCAACAGGTTTAAAATATATCGATCACATGGTTGGTAATGTGGGCTGGAACGAAATGAATACTTGGGTAAAATTCTATGAAGATGTAATGGGATTTGTGAATTTCCTATCATTTGATGATAAACAAATTACCACTGAATATTCGGCTTTGATGAGTAAAGTGATGTCAAATGGCAACGGAAGAATCAAATTCCCGATTAACGAACCTGCAGAAGGAAAGAAAAAATCTCAAATCGAGGAATATTTAGATTTTTATGGTGGGCCGGGAATACAGCATATCGCCATTGCGACAGATGATATTATTAAAACCGTATCGCAGCTAAGAACTCGTGGTGTCGAATTTTTATCAGCGCCGCCTCATACTTATTATGAAGCAATTCCGGAAAGATTAGGTGTTCACATGGGGATGATGAAAGAAGATCTAAATGAAATTGAAAAGCTCGCCATCATGGTAGATGCTGACGAAGATGGTTACCTTTTGCAGATATTTACGAAGCCGGTTCAGGACAGACCAACGCTTTTTTTTGAAATTATACAAAGAATGGGGGCAAAAGGATTCGGTGCAGGTAACTTTAAAGCGCTTTTTGAGTCGATTGAGAGAGAGCAGGAATTAAGAGGAACTTTATAAAATCGTAAAAATTTTGCATATTGTAAAAAAAACCTCTGTAAATTGATGATTTTTGTGTAAATGTTTTGTTAAACTCGCCTTTTTCTATTTATTATTTAAACTTTGTATCTATCTTTGCACTCGCAAATCAGGAAGGGGTGGTTTCCTTCTTGTTTGATATAAATTTTCATAATTTATAGTTTTTTGGTTAGTTAATAGCATAAAAACTCAGTCATTCTTTGACTGAGTTTTTTTGTTTTGGTATATTTGGAATAAAATTTGCGTTTATAGCCAATAAACAGTAAATGTCTTATTATGAAAAAACTAACTCTATTCATATTAATTCTCACTACACTAAGCTTTGATACCTATAAAGAAGATGCTTTTGATGTGGGAGAATATTTTAAATTCAGAATACATTACGGAATAGTAAATGCAGGTTATGCCACTCTTGAGGTTAAAGACGCTACAGTAAATAATAAAAAAGTTTTTCATGCAGTAGGTAAGGGTTATACCACCGGTATGTCAAAATTTTTCTTTAAAGTAGAAGATTTATACGAAAGCTATTTTGATAGGGAAACAGGCCAGCCATATCGTTATATCCGAAAAATAAATGAAGGGGGTTATACCAAAAATCAGGAAGGTTTTTTTAATCAGTCACAAAACAGGGTTTTAGTAAAAGATTATAAACGAAAAACTGAAAAAACGATTGTAGTTACTGAAGAGGTGCAGGATATAATTTCGTCTTTTTATTATTTGCGAAACCATCCTAATATCGATAAATTAAAATCGGGTGAAGCCATTACAATCGATATGTTTTTTGATGACGAGATCACAAAATTTAAGTTAAAATATATAGGTCGTCAGGATATTACAACTAAATTTGGCACCGTTGAAACCATGGTTTTTAAGCCTATGGTACAAACAGGCCGCGTTTTTAAAGAAAAAGAAAGTGTAACGCTCTGGATAACAGATGATAATAATAAAGTTCCGGTTCGGATAAAAGCGGAGTTGGCAGTTGGTTCGCTTAAGGCAGATATTGACGAATATAAAGGATTAAAATATCCATTTAAAGTAAAAAAATAATGAATACCACAGATAATTCTGAATCAATCCTCAAAGAAATTGATCTTAAATTTAAAGCTATAAATCAAAAAACAGATGTTCAGCTTGAAGGGTTGCTTTGGTCTAAACCAATTACGTATTGGGATTATATCCAAACGGATGCGCTTTTAAATCTACAAATTCAACGTACTACGCTTCCTGATGAAATGGTTTTTATTATGTATCATCAGGTTAACGAATTAATTTTTAAAATGATCCTGTGGGAAATTGACCAGATTGCTGATACAGAAAATATTCAGGTTGATTTTTTTAGTGAAAGACTTTCACGAATTACGCGTTACTTCGACATGCTGACCAATTCATTCAGCATCATGGAAAACGGAATGGAAGTAGAACAATACATGAAGTTTAGAAATACACTGACACCTGCAAGTGGTTTTCAAAGTGCTCAGTACAGAATGATTGAATTTGCTTCAACAGATGTTATCAACTTGACAGACAGAAGATACAAAGCAAATTTTGATGAAAACACCGATCTGGAAACTTCTTTCGAACATTTATATTGGCAGGCCGCTGGTAAGGACTATCAAACAGGTGAAAAATCCTTTTTGCTGAATGAATTCGAAAAGAAATATAAAGGACAGTTTTTACGTCAAATGTCAGAGTTTAAAACTAAAAATATCTGGCAAAAATTTACTCAGTTACCCGAAGAGGATCAGCATAATCCGGAGTTGATTCTGGCGATGCGTCATTATGATCATACCGTAAACATAACCTGGGTAATGCAGCATTTAAATACAGCCATAAAATATATTTTAGAAAGCGGAAAAGGAAACGGAGAAGCAACCGGTGGAAGCGACTGGCAAAAATATATGCATCCAAAATACCAAAGACGCATCTTTTTTCCTAAATTGTGGACCGAAGAAGAATTGTCCAATTGGGGAAATGAGCAAACAGCTTAGTTTTCTAAAAAAAATAAAAGTTTGAAAAAAGTATTCGTAATTATAATTGTCTTATTTTCAATAATTTCGTGTAATAAATCAGAAGAGAAAGTTGAAACTAAAATTAGTAAACCAAAAGCTAAAAAGGTAGAATTTGGATTTAATTACAATGATTATAATGTTGTTCAGGATACTATAAAAAAAGGAGATTCTTTCGGATCAATTATTCAAAGTCAAAATATTGGAGAAAAGCAGGTTTATGATATTGTTGAACAGGTAAAAGATTCTTTTAATGTAAGAACCATTCGTTACAATAAACCTTATACTATTCTTCGGTCAAAAAATAAAACCAATAAATTGCAGGTTTTTATTTATCAGCCTGATGCACTTACGTATTACGTTGTAGATTTTAGGGATAGTGTTGCGACTGCTTACAAAAAAGTAAAACCGGTTACATTAAAAAGAAAAATAATAGGCGGAGTTTTAAAAAGTTCGTTATCTGAAACATTAGGAAATAATAGTGTCGAAGCTGCCCTTGCCAGCCGAATTACAAAAGTATTTTCATGGTCGATTGATTTCTTTAAACTTAAAAAAGGAGATCGTTACGGATTAATTTTTACCGAACGTTTCATCAATGGTAAAACTTACGACGGTGTAGAAGATCTTCAGGCTGCCTTTTTTGAATACAAAGGAAAAATCGTTTACGCTTTTCCGTTTGAAAAAGATACCCTTTCCGGAAAAATTGAATATTATGATGATGAAGGAAAAACACTGAAAAATTTCTTCTTAAAAACGCCAATAAAATTCAGTAGAATCACTTCAAGATTCACCATGAACAGGTTTCATCCGGTGCAGCACAGATGGAAAGCTCACAAAGGAACAGATTATGCAGCTCCAAGAGGAACTCCTATTTCGACAACAGCTTCCGGAGTAGTTGAACAAACAGGTTACACTGCCGGAAACGGAAATTTTGTAAAAGTGAAACACAACGGGACTTATTCTACTCAATATCTGCACATGTCTAAAATTTTGGTTCGTCGTGGGCAGCGTGTCACACAAGGACAAACCATAGGACTTGTTGGAAGTACAGGATTAGCTTCCGGTCCTCATGTTTGTTACAGATTCTGGAAAAATGGCATTCAGGTAGATGCACTCCGACTTAATTTGCCAACCGGAGAATCACTTACGGGTAATTACAAAGAGCGTTTCTTTAAAGAAATTGAGCCTTTAAAAAGAGAACTGGATAGTATTGGGAATCTGTAGTATTTCTAAAAAATAGTAGAAACATGAAAAACAAACGCATTAAAGAAACTCTTGATGAGACTTTTTCAGATTTAAAACTATTTTACCGGGATACTGATTTGGCTGACAACTTAATTGAAAAATACAAAGTTGGACAAATAATCAAAGAAAAAGGCTTTACTGATATGACTTCTATTGGCGGTGGCCTGTCAGGGAATTTTAGATATTTAATCGCAAGTGCTAATGCAAAAGATTTGTCTAAATTCAATCCTGATTCAGCTAAAATCGGGCATTTTCTTTTGGATGAGATTACATTTTTTAAAGTTTTGGATATTCAAAAAATCAATACTAAAACACAGGTTTTTTTACTTCATATTCCCGATAATTCACTTTCACTTTTTAAAAATTCAACTTCTAATATCGAAGAAGAAATAACGGACAAAGCCAGACAAAAATTTAGTTCCAAAATCAATGCTCCTTTAATTTTGGAATTACAAACTGAAAACTGGAAAGAAAGGATAAAATCACCAATCGGAATGAATGATCATGGCGAACTGTTTTTTGATGATGCAACTATAAAATTGGAAGAACCAAAAAGGATTGAAATCAACAAGGATAAAAAGATAATAGAAATTAATAAAAAGCCGTGGTGGAAGATTTGGTAAATGGAGATTTTTTTGCCTTTTTTAATTACTTCTTCAAATTTTTTTCGCCCCATTTATCCATTAAAATTAATATCTCTCTAAAGGACTGACCAAGTTCCGTCAGTTCGTATTCCACTTTTGGAGGTACTTCAGGATGTACAATTCTGTTTATCAGTTTATCTTGTTCTAATTCCTTGAGTTTTAAAATTAACATGCGTTCCGAAATACCAATCAGCCTGTTTTTTAATTCACTATATCTTAGTTTTTCTTCATTTAGAAGATAGGACAGGATGTTAATTTTCCATCTGCCTCCAATTAATGATAATGTAAAACCTATCCCGCAGTTTTCCTTCCAGTAGATTTCATTTATGTTATTGGTGGAGTTTTCTTTTCTAATATTCATACGTACTATTTTGTTAGTACCATACAATTATGTATGTGTACCTATTATTGTTACTTAATAAAGATATTTGCGGTAATAAAAATATATAAAAATGGAAACAATTAAAATGGTTATTCACTGGTTAAGTTATGCTTATTACCTGTATGTATTTGGTTATGCATCGCTTTTTAAAGTATTTCAAAAAAAATCCATGATGCAAAGTATGAATTCTTTGGGGTTTAATAAAATCTGGACGATTTCAATTGGAGTTTTAGAATTATTAGGGGTAATACTCATTGTGATTGGAATATTTAAGCCACAATATAAAAATGCCGGAATAGTATTCTTATTCCCATTTGCAGTTGGTGCATTTACTACTCATATGGCTCATAAAGAATATAGTCATTTTTATAATTCTTTAATAATGTGCATTCTTACGGTAGTTTTGCTGGGTACAGATAAAAATTTTAGAATAATATTATAGCAGAATATGTTTTATAATTATTGAACCAATAAAAACATAAAACGTTTTCGTAACTAATTGTTATATAATTGCAAAGCCCTCAGTTATTAAAAACTAATTTCAGTATTTTTGTGTTTCTAAAAAAAACTACAATTTTATAAAAATGGCTTTAAACACAACAAACCCAACCGGGACTGAAGCGTGGAAAAATCTTCAAAACCACTTTAGTGCAATTCAGCAAACTACAATACAGGAATTGTTTGAAAAAGATAATGCACGTGTAGAAAAATTCAATTTGCAATGGAATGACTTTTTAGTAGATTATTCTAAAAATAATATCAGTGAGGAAACCATTTCGCTTTTGTTAGAACTGGCAAATTCAATTGAATTAAAAAGTGCTATTGCTCAATATTTCGGAGGAGAAATCATCAATCAGACAGAAAACAGAGCGGTTTTACATACTGCTTTACGTGCACCGGAATCTGCCGTTATAAAAGTAGACGGAGAAAATGTAATTCCGGAAGTTTACGAAGTAAAAAATAAAATTAAAAGCTTTACAAACGAAGTAATTTCGGGAGAGAGAAAAGGATATACCGGAAAAGCGTTTACGGATATTGTAAATATTGGTATTGGAGGTTCTGATCTTGGTCCGGTAATGGCTGTGGAAGCCTTGCAGTTTTATAAAAATCACTTGAATGTACATTTCGTTTCGAATGTTGACGGAGACCACGTTAATGAAGTGATTAAAAAATTAAATCCTGAAACCACATTATTTTTAATTGTTTCTAAAACATTTACAACTCAGGAAACACTTTCAAATTCTGAAACTATAAAAGAATGGTTTTTGAAATCGGCTTCTCAGGAAGACATAGCCAAACATTTTGTGGCAGTTTCTACTAATATTCAAAAAGTAACCGAGTTCGGAATTAACCCTGATAATGTTTTTCCGATGTGGGACTGGGTTGGAGGAAGATTCTCTTTATGGAGTGCTGTTGGTTTGAGTATTGCTTTAGCCATTGGTTTTGATAATTATAATGATTTATTGAAAGGCGCCAACGAAATGGACGAACATTTCAAATTGGCAGAATTTGATCAAAATATTCCGGTAATTTTAGCTTTATTAAGTGTTTGGTATAATAATTTTTATGGAGCCGAAAGTGAAGCTTTGATTCCATACACGCAATATTTACAAAAATTAGCTCCATACCTGCAGCAGGCAACCATGGAAAGTAACGGAAAAAGTGTTGGACGTGACGGAAAACCAGTTAATTACCAAACCGGAACCATCATTTGGGGAGAACCTGGGACAAATTCGCAACACGCCTTTTTTCAATTAATTCACCAGGGAACAAAATTGATTCCGACAGATTTCATTGGATTCATAAAACCATTATACGGAAACGAAGATCATCATGATAAATTGATGTCTAACTTTTTTGCTCAGACAGAAGCTTTATTAAATGGAAAAACGGCTGCACAGGTTCAGGCTGAGTTTGACAAACAGGGTCTTTCGGAAGAAAAAGCAGCTTACTTATTGCCTTTTAAAGTTTTTACAGGTAACAAACCAACCAATACAATCCTGATTGAAAAACTGACTCCTAAAAGCCTGGGTTCTTTGATTGCTTTATACGAACACAAGATTTTTGTTCAGGGAGTAATTTGGAATATTTTTAGTTTTGACCAATGGGGAGTAGAATTAGGTAAACAACTGGCAAATTCTATTTTGGAAGAAATCAATACAAAGACAGTAAAAACGCACGATAGTTCAACTTCATTTTTGCTTAATCATTTCTTAAGCAAAAAATAATATCTTTCATATTGTTAAAAATTGAAACGCCATGATTTTTGAAAATTATGGCGTTTTTTTGTTACAAATTCTTAAAAATTCTTACAAAACCCGATTATTATTGCTTCTGTATGGAGCTGATGCGGAATTATTATTATGATTTTAATAAAAAAAATATATATTAAATTAAAAAATTATATTTTATTTATCATTTATAGATAAAATCATTTTAATGCTCAACAGTATGCGTAAAACTTGCTTTTCTTAACATTTCGATAACATTATCTGATTAATTTGTTATAATTTTGCCAAAAACAAATAACAAAAACAGATGAAAAAATTGTCAAAGTTTCTCTTAATGCTTTTAGCATTTATTTATGCAGGAGATATTTATGCGCAAGGTAACACCACCTCTTCTATTAGGGGTAATGTTTATGATAAAGATTCCCAATCTTTACCTGGAGCATCTATCCTTGCGGTACACACACCATCGGGTACCCGTTACACTGCATCAACAGATTATACTGGTAGTTTCAGTATCTCAAACATGAGAGTTGGTGGTCCTTACAAGATTGTTATTACTTTTATTGGATTCAAACCTTTTGAAGACAATGGAGTGTATCTTCAATTAGGAGATTCAAAAGATTTTAAAGTTGTTCTGCAAGAAGAATCTAATGAATTGCAGGAAGTTGTGGTAACAGCAACAAGAGATAATACTTTCAATTCGCAAAGAACAGGAGCTCAGACTGTAATCAATTCTGATAAAATTAAAGCCTTGCCATCTTTGTCAAGAAATATTTCAGATTTTGCAAGATTAACGCCTTCAGCTCAATTAAGAAATGACGATGTATTGTCAATTGGAGGGCAAAACAACAGATTCAATGCAATTTATATTGATGGAGCTGTAAGTAATGATGTATTTGGATTGGCTTCAAACGGTACAAATGGAGGGCAAACAGGAGTTAGCCCTATTTCTGTTGATGCAATCGAGCAATTTCAGGTTAGTGTTGCCCCTTATGATGTGAAGCTTTCAGGTTTTGCTGGTGGAGCAATTAGTGCTATTACCCGTTCAGGAACTAATAATTTTGAAGGATCTGCTTATTATTTTAACAGAAATGAGTCTTTAGCAGGAAAAACGCCTCCTTCATTAGCAGGAACAGAGGGAAGACAAAAATTAGCTGATTTTTCTGCGCAAACTTATGGTGTTCGTGCGGGAGGTGCTATAATTCAGGATAAATTATTTTATTTTATAAATTACGAGCGTCAGGATAACGAAACACCACAGCCTTTTAACTTGTCAACTTATACAGGTTTGTCTGCGAACAGATTAGGAGAGTTGTTGACTAAATTGGAAGGATATGGATATAATCCGGGTTCTTTTAATAACAACACAAGAACTCTTGTAAGTGATAAGTTAATTGCTAAAATAGACTGGAATATCAATGATAACCATAAATTATCTTTGAAGCACAGTTATGTTAAAGCGGAGAATTTTGCTCCAAACAGATCATCTGCTACTGCGATAAATTTTATTAACGGAAGTCAATTGTTTAATTCTACAACTAATTCAACAGCTTTAGAGTTAAACTCAAGATTTGGAAATAAATTTTCTAATAATTTAGTAGTTGCCTATACTGACGTTCTTGACGACAGAGGTGTGTTTGGTAGTCCATTTCCAACTGTTCAGATTCAAGATGGATCTAATAATCAAAGTATTTTTTTTGGTGCTGACGGTTCATCAACAGCAAATTTCCTGACTCAAAAAACATTGACTATTACTGATAATTTTGAAATCAATTCAGGTATTAATAAAATAACAATTGGTACTCATAATGAGTTTTCACAATCGAAAAATGTTTTCTTTAATAATAATTTTGGATCTTACAGATTTAGTACTTTTCAGCATTTTCTAGACGATGCAAAACCAAACAGGTTTCAAATGAATTACTCTTTAATCGGAGGTGAAGGAGATAACTCACAAGGAGCTGCTGAATTTGGAACAAAACAATTTGGATTTTATGTTCAGAATGAGATGAAAATAACGAATAATTTCAAACTTTCTTATGGAATCAGAGTTGACATTCCGGTATGGGAAGACGGACCTGTAAATGATGATTTTAATAACAGGACTATAGCAATTTTAGAAGCCGCAGGTAAAAACTTGCAAGGTGCAAAAGTAGGACAAGCTATTAAAACTTCAGCACACGTGGCACCACGTCTAGGGTTTAATTACGACTTAAACGGAAAACATTCTACTCAATTTAGAGGTGGTGTGGGGATATTTACTTCAAGATTACCATTGGTATGGCCAGGAGGAACTTATAATAACAACGGTCTTACTAACGGAGCGGTTTCTATAACAAGTCCTACTGGTATGCCAACTTTTAATCCAAATCCAAGTGTAGGTAGTCAGATCGATCAGTTACCTGCATCGTATGCTAGACCGGGTACAGGAGGTAAAGGTGGAAATATTGATTTATTCGCCAAAGATTTTAAACTTCCTCAAGTATTTAAAGCAAGTTTTGCTGTAGATCAAAAATTACCGTTTGGTTTTGTTTTTACACCTGAGATTACTTATAATGATAATATCAGTGCTGTTAAATATGAGAATTTGAATATCCGTTCTGTGCAAGGTAATTGGCAAGGAGCAGATCCAAGGCCATATTACAATGGAAACAGCAGACCTGACCCTGCTTATTTAGGGGTTTATTTAGGTTCAAATACAAGTGAAGGAAAATCATACAATCTTGCTTTTACATTAACTAAAAACTTCAGATCTGATTTTATTGACGGAAACATTTCAGGAACTTATTCTTATGGTAAATCAACTACCATTATGGATGCTACTTCTTCACAAAACAGTTCACAATGGAATAATACTGAATCAGTTAATGGAGCTAATTATTTAGGTCTTTCAAGATCTGATTTTGATCCGGGAAGAAGAGTTATTGCTAATGGTAATGCAACTTTTAAATGGAATAACTTTACTAAATCAAGACTTGGAGTATTCTATGAAGGTGCACAAGGAACACCAATAAGCTATGTTTATAATGATAATGGTCGTTTATTACAGGATACTTTTTCAAATTCAGCATTAATTTATGTTCCAGCCAAACAAACGGATATTAATTTAGTTACTACTCCGGCAAATCCTATGTCACCACAGGAACAATGGGATGCGTTAAGTGCTTTTATTGAAGGTAATGAGTACTTAAGAGGCAGAAAAGGAAATTATGCAGAACGTAACGGAGATCGTTTGAAAACCTCTCATGTTGTCGATTTAAAATTTGCTCAGGAATTTACACTTACTATTGGTAAAAAGAAACATACTATCGAATTAACAGCCGATATTTTTAACTTCACCAACCTTTTAAATAAAGATTGGGGTAAAAGATATTTTGCAACATTTGATCAGGTTGCATTACTTACGCAAGTTAATGTGCCAGGTGCAACTACACCATCTTTTAATTATAACCCAGCTACTGCTAAAACAATTGATCAGGCAGATGATGTAGGTGTTAATTCATCAAGATGGCAAATGCAAACTGGTATTCGTTATACGTTTAACTAGTTATTTAGAACGCATAAAAAAAACCCTGATTTCAATTGAAGTCAGGGTTTTTTTATAACCTTTTTTGTTATATTTGTTTAAAACAAAATATTAATCTATGTACCATTTTCTTCAAAAATTCCACTCTGGCTGGGCTTATCTGGCATTATTACTTTTAGTAATTGCAGTTGCAAATGCCATTCTTGGATTCACTTCAAAAAAAGATTTTACTGCTAAAGATCGAAAAATTGCCCTATTCGCTTTAATCGGAACGCATACACAATTGTTGATCGGATTGATTCTTTATTTTGTATCTCCGTTAGGAAAAGACGCCTTTGGTCAAATGTCTAATGCTGCACTTCGATTAACTTCATTAGAACACCCATTAATCAATATAATAGCTATTGTTTTAATTACAATAGGATGGTCAAAACATAAAAAACTAATCAATAGCGAAGCAAAATTTAAAACATTCGCTATTTTTTACGGATTAGGATTATTGCTTATTTTAAGCAGGATTCCATGGAACTTATGGTTCTAAAAAAACCAAAATGAGCCCTGTTACGGGGCTTTTTTTATCTCGGCATATTATTTGTACAAACTCCCCAAGTCTGAAAAAAAATAAATTATGAGGAATAAAAAAAATATTTTACTCTCTATTCTTTCAGTAACTTTATTTAGTTGCTTTACCTACGTTATGAGTCAGAGTAAATCTGTTGAAGCCAAGGTTTCTCAGGATACCTTAAAAACAGATAAATTAAAAATAATGCCTTTAAACGATTCTGTTTTTAGTGTTGAAGGCTTAAAATTGAAACTTTACAAAAAATCGGCTCACGCTTCTTATTACCACGATCGTTTTAACGGAAAAAAAACGGCAAGCGGAGGACGTTTTAATAATAATAAATATACTGCTGCCCACAAAAAATTACCTTTCGGAACCAAAGTAAAAGTTACAAACGAAGCCAATGGGAAATTTGTTATTGTTGAAATTACAGACAGAGGTCCATTTGTTAAAACAAGAGAGATTGATTTGTCTAAAAGAGCTTTTATGGATATTGCCAAAAATAAAGGCGCTGGTGCAATGACTGTTACAATTGAAACTGTTGAAAAATAAAAAATCCGAAAGTTCTAAACAAACTTTCGGAGACTCATTATAATTCCGGTGTGGTTGCCTTCGTGGTAATTGTTGAAAGATAATGCATCTTCTATATTTCGAAGTGTAAAACCCATACTTGTTGTATATTCAGTATAGTTTATAAAAATTTTATCAGCAAAGTCTTTTTCTGCCTGATACAATGTTTCTGAAAGCAATTTTCTGATTTCATCGACTTCGTGCTGCGAAACATCGCCTTCAGGTTTGGTGCCTTTTCTGTATTTAGCAATAAATTCGTCAGAAACGATAGAAGGAAGACCTGATAATTTATATACCAAAGCCTGTTGAGCAGCGATACAATGGGCAATATTCCAAATCAGGTTATTTTTAAACCCTTCGGGGATTTTATTTAACTGCTCTAAGGAGTGGTGGTCTAAAACTTTCAGAAGAATTTCTCTGCTTGTTTTTTGTACTTCGAAAACTGAATTCATAATTAATTTATTTTTTTAATAAAATTAGATAATTTTAAGTCTCTATGAATTTACTTTGTATTCAAAATAAACTAAAATTATGAACAAAATATATTACTTAGCTTCTTGTGATACGTGTCGAAAAATAATTAAAAGTCTTCCTGCAAATCATAATCTGGTTTTTCACGACATCAAACAAGACCCAATTACTGAAGTCGAACTGGACGAAATGTATAAACTTTCGGGAAGTTATGAAGCGTTATTCAGCAAAAAAGCACAATTGTATAAATCAATGGATTTAAAAAACAAAGCCTTGACTGAGGCAGATTTCAAAAAATATATCCTGGAACATTATACTTTTATAAGCCGTCCGGTTTTTATTATTGACGGTAAAATTTACATTGGTAACAGCCAACAGAATATTCTGCAGGTCATGAAAGCTTTAGAAGAAAAGTAACATATTATCTCGTCAGTTCGAGTGTTTTGTTTTAAAAAATACGATAGTTTTTTTTAAAACAAAATGTATCGAGAACCTTAGTGCCAAAAAGCTTCTCGATACAATTTTTAATAATAAAGCTATCGCATTATTATTAAAAATCACTCGAAGTGACGAATGCAATTCCTTAACTTGATAATATAGGTATGAATAGCCCGGCCTTTAGGCAACGCCCAAAGAATTTAAAACTTAGATGCCATGAAACTGGAAAGCTTCACTGAAAGTTTTTTAGTATCTTTGCGCCTTTATACTCAATTATATGATACAATCGATGACGGGTTTTGGTAAAAGTTCTTTGCAATTGCCAACGAAAAAAATTACTGTAGAAGTAAAATCTTTAAATAGTAAAGGTTTGGATCTGAACGTCAGGATGCCATCGCTTTACCGCGAAATGGAATTGGGTTTGCGTACTTTGATTTCGACCAGACTGGAAAGAGGGAAAGTTGATTTTGCCATTTACATCGAAAGCACTTCTGAGCAGACTTCTACAAAAGTAAATGTTCCGGTTGTAAAAAATTATATTGCCCAGTTAAAGGAAGTTTATCCCGCTGCTGATGAAACCGAACTGATGAAAATGGCGGTTCGTATGCCGGATGTTCTAAAAACAGAACGTGAGGAAATTGACGAAAATGACTGGGAACAGATTCAGGTTATCATTGATGAGGCTTTACAAAATATTTTGAATTTCAGAAAAGACGAAGGAGAATCGCTAGAAAGAGAATTCAACCTTCGTATTGGTAATATCCGTCAGTATATGAACGATGCTTTGGCATTGGATCCTGAACGTATTCAGGCTATAAAAGACCGTTTGCAGACCGCAATTTCTGAATTGCAGGTAAATGTTGATGAAAACCGTTTTGAGCAGGAATTGATTTATTATCTGGAGAAATTAGACATCACTGAAGAAAAAGTTCGCCTGACCAATCATTTGGATTATTTTCTTGAAACGATAAAAGGCACTGAAGCTAATGGTAGAAAGCTTGGTTTTATTACTCAGGAAATGGGCCGTGAAATCAATACAATGGGTTCAAAATCGAATCATGCTCAAATGCAGAAACTGGTGGTAATGATGAAAGACGAACTGGAAAAGATTAAAGAACAGGTTTTGAATGTGTTGTAAAAAGGCAGTAGGCTTTAAGCTGTAAGCTATAGGCTAAAAAAATGAAATGAATAAAAGCTTAAAGCATATCGCTTAGAGCCTAAAGCATACAATAATGAATAAAGGAAAATTAATTGTTTTTTCGGCACCTTCAGGATCGGGAAAAACAACTATAGTAAGGCATTTACTTAAACAGGAAGATTTAAATTTAGAATTTTCAATCTCAGCGGCTTCACGCGACCCACGCGGAGAAGAAATCAACGGAAAAGATTATTATTTTATTTCGCTGGAAGAATTCAAAAAACACATCAAAGCCGAAGATTTCCTGGAATGGGAAGAAGTGTATCGGGACAACTTTTACGGTACTTTAAAATCAGAAATTGAAAGAATCTGGGCTTTAGGTAAAAATGTGATTTTTGACATTGACGTTGCCGGCGGATTGCGTATCAAACATAAATTTCCGGAACAGACTTTAGCTGTTTTTGTAAAACCGCCAAGTGTTGACGAATTAAAACGAAGACTTAAAGAACGCTCTACAGAAAGCGAGGATAAAATTAATATGCGAATTGCAAAAGCTTCTGTAGAATTGGCAACTGCCCCTCAGTTTGATGTGATTATTAAAAACTATGATTTGGCTGTAGCTTTGGAAGAAGCACATCAGTTGGTGAAGGATTTTGTTTCTAAATAAATTAGTGATTAGTAAAAAGTAACTAGTAATTAGTTTGAAAAATGGGTGAAATAAAATCATATAAAGATTTATTGATTTGGCAAAAAGGAATTAAAATTGTGTGTTTGGTTTATCAGTTAGTTAAGTCATTTCCTCAGGAAGAATTATATGCTTTAACAAGTCAGTTAAAAAGAGCTGCGGTTTCTATTCCTTCAAATATTGCAGAAGGTTATGGTAGAAATACGGATAAATCCTTTAGTCATTTTTTAGATATTTCCAGAGGTTCACTGTTCGAAATTGAAACACAATTGATAATCTCTAATGAGCTTGGTTTTATAACCAATCAAACTTTATATAAAGAAATTTTAAGTCAAATTGAAGAAGAATCTAAAATGATTAATGCTTTTTCAAAGACGTTAAAAAACTAATTACTTTTTACTAATCACTAGTTACTAAGTACATGAAAATAGGCCTCTATTTTGGAACATACAATCCCATTCACATTGGTCATTTGATTATCGCCAATCACATGGCTGAATTTGCCGGTTTAGATCAGGTTTGGATGGTCGTTACGCCACATAATCCTTTAAAAAAGAAAGCTACTTTGCTCGATGACCATCATCGTTTGCAGATGGTATATCTGGCAACGGAGGATTTCCCGAAAATAAAACCTTCGGATATTGAGTTTAAATTGCTTCAGCCGAATTACACCGTGAACACGCTGGCGCATTTGCATGATAAATATCCAAACCATGAATTTTCATTGATTATGGGTGAGGATAATTTAAAAACACTTCACAAATGGAAAAACTACGAAGTGATTTTAAACAATCATGATATTTTTGTTTATCCCAGAATTTCAGATGAACCGGAAAATACCGCATTAAAATCACATCCAAAAGTTCATATTATTGATGCGCCGGTTGTAGAAATCTCGTCTACTTTTATTCGAAAAAACATTAAGACAGGTAAAAATATTCAGCCTTTATTACCTCCTAAGGTTTGGGAATATATCGATCACAATAATTTTTATAAGAAATAAGCATACCATAAATAAAGTTTAAACAACCTTTTACATTATTTCTTTCTTTTGATGTTTTTAAGTAGTATAGTGTTTTTAAGATGACATGGCTATTCTTACTTCATTGGCAATAATATCAAAAAAGCTCTTCAAATTATTGTTTTTTGCGGCCAATAAATAAACATATTCTTCAGGAACGTGAAAACTATTCCAGACCAATTGTAATTTGTTTTGTTGAATAAATTTCCTCGCATTACAATTCCAGGTTACGGCAATGCCGGAATTTTTAGAAAGCATCTCCAGCATTTCATATTCTGATGGGATGATATAATTAGGAACCATTGAAGGCCTTTTTTTGTGGAATGCGTGAAGCCAAAATAATTTTATATGTGGAATTCTGGCATCATGCGAATACCATTTTTGTTCGTTGAGCCATTGTTCGGCTTCAATAAAATGATCTGATTTAAGCTTCTGACGAAATTCTGTAGTATCTAAGCTCATTGGTCCAACCATTACCAATTTAATCTTTGCAACGACTTCCTGAATAGTATCAAATGTGTCGAATTTTTTTGAAACAATGGCAAAATCCAGTTTTTTAGAATCTACTAATGAAAAAAGAGTGTCATCATCAGTAAATGTAAAATCGATTAAATCAAACTTTGAAATTAAGCCGTTTCCAATACTGCTAAAAAGATGTTTTGAAATACCCACAGAAATTAATCTGGTTGCATCTTCAGCTTTCGCCCTAAAAGTATTTTCTACATTTTCAAGACGGTCAAGTGCGTCTATTATTAAGTTATTCAGTAACTTAGCGTATTCTGTTGGTTCTACGCCTTTTGACTTTCGAATAAATAATTTATTTCCAACATGAGCTTCGAGCATAGAAATCTGCTGACTTACCGCAGGCTGACTCATAAATAATTCCTTTGCAGCTACTGAAAAATTGCCATTTTTATAAACCGCCTTAAACGTTCTGTACCATTCTAGATTGACCATGATATAAAATTATTTATAACAAACATAGTTTATTTTATTTTTACTGATATCACTTAAGTCGTAAATTTGTTAAAAATTTAAAATTATGAAAAAAATAGCATTACTCGCAATAGTTGCATTTACCGCTACAAGCATTTCAGCTGTGGCTCAAAAATCAAATAAAAAAGGGATGAAAAAAGTATTATTTGTTGTGACCAGTAATGATAAGCTGGGCAACACAGGTGAAAAAACCGGATTCTGGTCAGAAGAATTTGCCGCACCTTATTATGAATTATTAGATCAGGGTGTCGAAATCACGATTGCTTCGCCGCTTGGAGGTCAGCCGCCAATTGATCCAAAAAGTGCTGATCCGGCTTCAGCAACCGAAGACACAAAACGTTTCGATGCTGATAAAGTTTTACAGGAAAAATTAAAAAACACTTTGAAACTATCCACCATTAACCAAAAAGATTACGATGCCGTATTTTATCCGGGAGGTCACGGCCCGCTTTGGGATTTGGTAGAAGATAAAAGTTCAGTAGCTTTAATTGAGGCTTTTTATAATAACAAAAAGCCGGTAGCTTTTGTTTGTCATGCTCCTGCCGTTTTGAAAAACGTAAAAGTAAAAGGAGAGTATTTGGTAAAAGGTAAAAAAATAACAGGATTTACCAATGCCGAAGAAGAAGCGGTTGGTTTAACGAAAGTGGTGCCGTTTTTATTAGAAGACGCCTTATCTGCAAACGGAGGAATTTTTTCTAAAGGTCCAAACTGGCAGCCTTATGCAGTTGCAGACGGACTTTTGATTACAGGACAAAATCCGGCTTCATCGAAATTGGTGGCGGGGAAATTGTTACAGGAATTGAAATAAAAGTTGCTAAGGTACTAAGTTGCTGAGGTTCTAAGGTTTTGGCAATTTAGTTCTTAACAACATAATTTTAAACAAAAGGTGCTAAGTTGTTAAGGTTCTGAGGTTTTCTCTTGAGAACTTAAAAACTCAGTCTTTTTTTCTTTATAAATAAAAATTAATTAAGATGCCAAGATTCCGAAATCACGTCCTAAGAAAAAACTTAGAACCTCAGAACCTTAGCATCTCTGAAACTTAAAAAAATCATGCTCAACTTTGAATTATATAATCCGACGAATTTAATCTTCGGAAAAGGACAAATAGAAAAACTTTCGACTTTAATTCCAAAAAATGCTAAAATCCTTTTGGCATACGGCGGCGGAAGCATTTTTAAAAACGGAATTCACGAACAGGTTATCAATAACTTAAAAGGTTTTGATATAGTTGAATTTGGCGGAATTGAGCCCAATCCACATTTCGAAACTTTAATGAAAGCGGTAGAAGTCATAAAACACGAGAAAATTGATTTTATTCTGGCAGTTGGTGGGGGATCTGTTATTGATGGGGTGAAATTTATTTCGGCTGCAGTTAATTTTGAAGGTGACCCGATTGATATTCTTCAAAAGAGAATTTTAATTAAAGAAAATGCAATGCCTTTTGGAACGGTTCTGACACTTCCGGCAACGGGAAGTGAAATGAATTCAGGATATGTGGTGACGATTGAAGCAACTCAGGAAAAATTATCTTCCGGAGGAAGTGCTTTGTTTCCTCAATTTTCAATCTGTGATCCTACAGTAATTGCTTCTTTACCAAAAAGACAACTGGAAAATGGTGTTGTAGATGCTTACACGCACGTAATGGAACAATATTTAACATATCCTACTGATGCTTTTTTACAAGACAGAATTGCCGAAGGAATTTTGCAGACCTTAATTGAAGTTGGTCCGGGCGTGGTTCAAAATCCAACGGATTATACTTTGGCTTCTAATTTTATGTGGAGCTGTACGATGGCATTAAACGGATTAATCCAAAAAGGGGTACCTTCTGACTGGGCAACACACATGATTGGTCACGAACTAACTGCTTTATACGGAATCGATCATGCCAGAACTTTGGCGATTATTGGACCAAGTTTATACAAGGTTATGTTTGATACTAAAAAAGGAAAATTGGCGCAATACGGAAGAAGAATCTTTAATTTAACCGGTTCTGATGAAGAAGTAGCTAAAGAAGCGATCAACAAAACAGTTGAATTTTTCCATACGATGGGAATGGATACTAAGCTTTCTCAATACACAAACGATTATGACAAAACAGCAGATTTTATAGTAAATCGTTTTGATGAAAGAGGTTGGAAAGGTTTAGGAGAGAATCAGTTAGTAACTCTGGACAAAGTAAAATCTATTGTTGAAATGAGTTACTAAAAAATAAAATTTCAAGTTTTTTTAAATTCCAAATTCCAACAGTAACCTAAATTATTGGAATTTGGAATTTTTGTTTGAAGTTGAAATATCTATTTAATATCAAGAAATAGAAATTGTTATTTGGAGCTTAAATTTGGGAATTTTGAATTAAAAAAAAGGCGTTCTTAAAATATTAAGAGCGCCTTTTTAAAATACTAAAACAAAACTAACTAACTCAAGTTTTACTAAATTCATTTAAAAATCTAATTTATAATAAGTTACAACGTAATGTTTTGATTTTTATTGCGATAAAATAAAAATATTTTTATTTTTTTTAAAATCTCTCAAAACCATTGTATTTAAAGGTCTTTTTTAAAATTCTTAAACTACATTTTGTGTTATTACTGCATTATTAAGTACTTTTGCTTTAAATTATTAAAATAATGAGCCAAAATTTAAAATTTGCAGTAATTGGAGGAGGAAGCTGGGCAACTGCTATTGCAAAAATGTTATGTGTAAATCTTCCTGAAATTTCGTGGTATATGCGAAATGATGCGGCGATAGAGCATATTCAAAAATACAAGCATAATCCAAATTATTTAAGTTCAGTTGAATTTGATACTACAAAACTTAAATTGACAAACAATATAAACGAAGCAATTGAATATGCAGATTATTTGATTTTTGCTATTCCATCGGCTTTTTTAAGTGCAGAATTAGAGCAGTTAACTGCTTCTTTTGAGAATAAAATTATCTTTTCGGCGATTAAAGGAATTGTTCCGGAAACCAGTTTAATTGTTGGTGAGCATTTTCATATTCAATACGATATTCCATACTATAATATTGGCGTTATTACAGGTCCTTGTCACGCAGAGGAAGTAGCTTTAGAAAGACTTTCCTATTTAACCATTGCGTGTGGAGATCCGGACAAAGCCTGTACGGTTGCCAAATCTTTATCAAGTAATTATATCAAAGCAAAAATCTCAGACGATATTATCGGAACTGAATATGCAGCAATGCTAAAAAATATTTATGCCATTGCTGCCGGAATTGCGCATGGATTGGGTTATGGAGATAATTTTCAGTCGGTGATGATGAGTAACGGAATCCGCGAAATGCGAAAATTTATCAAGAAGGTTCATAAAATGAAACGAAACATTAATGATTCTGCTTATTTAGGGGATTTATTGGTAACAGGATATTCTGTATTTTCAAGAAACAGAATGTTTGGAAACATGATTGGAAAAGGCTACACCGTAAAAAGTGCCATGATGGAGATGAGTATGGTTGCCGAAGGCTATTATGCGACTAAAAGTGCTTATAAATTAAATCAGGGTTATGGAGCCAAAACGCCTATTATTGATGCAGTTTATGCTGTATTGTATGAAGGGAAAAATGCTAAGACTGTTTTCAAAAAGCTAACAGAATCTTTAGATTAGAGCATTTAATCACATAAAAAAAAGGTCCGTTTCTAATTAGAAACGGACCTTTTTTTTTATGAAAGATTATTATTTAACTTCCCTGATAGCAGAAGCATCAATCCAGCCTTCTGTTCCATCAGTTAATTCTATTTTTTTCCAGTTTTCTAAGGTTTCTTTTACGTAAACTTTTGCACCTTCATGTAAAAGGAAAATACTCGATCCTGCTTTTTGGGGTTCACTTCGTACTTCGGTCATTTCAGCAAAAACAATTGCCGGACGATCATTATTATAGTGATCTTTTTCAGTTATGCCTGCTGAGACACTTAATAATAAAGCAAACAATAAAATAAACATTCCTATAAAATAGATTCTTTTTGAAAGTGTAAGCTGCGAAAAATAATATCCAATAAAACTCAGTAAAAAAGCAAATGCAATTCCTACCGAAATCCACGCCCAGGTATTGTAATTAAAGATGCCTGTAAAATTCTGAATGAGTTTTGCAAAACCAACCTTTGGAACTTCTTTAATTTCGTCAATAGTTAGTTTTTTGGCAAATTTAAGGTTGTTTAAGGTTTCGGCATCATGTGGTTTCAGCACAAGGGCTTTTTCATAATTATAAATAGAAAGTGCAACTTTATTAAGCTTGTAGTAGCAATTTCCTAAGTTAAAATACAATTCAGCAGAGTGTTGTTTGTCTTCTTTGACAATATTTTCATAAACCTGAGCTGCCTCTTTATATTGTCCCTTTTGATATAAAGTATTTCCTTTTTCAAAGCTGCCCTGAGCAAAGAAAACCTGTGTGATTAATAAAAAGAGATATACTATATTTTTCATTTGGTATGATTTTCATTTTGTCAAGTTGAGCGGAGTCGAAACTCTCAAATGGTAATCTCGACTCCGCTCGATTTGACAAATGATTATAATTTATTCAATTAAACAATTTGTTTTTCTAATTCTGATATAATCAAAACAGCTTTGTCATAATCCTGCTGAATTGATGCACTCGATGCCGGGGCATAACGTGCAAACTCGCAGTTTTCGGTCAAAATAATAAAGCTTTGAACCGTTTCTGTATTAGCATTTCTGGATAATAACAATTCGCGGATATTGTCTTTGCTCATTTCTGAAGTTTCAATATGTAATTTGGCTTTCAGGAAATTATGCATTGCTTTTTCCAGTGCAATATAAAACGGCTCTTTATTGTTAAGTTGTTTTTTAGCTTCAGATAAATATTTCTTCGCCAGTTTATTATTCATTTTAATTCGGTTACCGGTAACATCACTGTCAATTGCCTCTTTTTTCTTCTTAGCAATCACAATAATCGGTAAAATCACGAAAGGCAATAGTAACAAGCTATAATAAAAATCAGACCCGTAAAAATCATCTTTTGCAGTCGAAACCAAAATCGTTTTTGGCTTGATGTATTTAAATTGTTCTGATTTCGTAATCACATTTTTCGATGTGTTTGATGTAACGGCTTCGGCCTGCATTGGGCCATCCAGAACATCAATCATTATTTCTGGGGAAGTTATGGTTTTATAACTGCCTGAATTCAGGTCAAAATACGAGAATTCCATTGGTTTTATAGCATATTTTCCTTTGTATTGCGGTATAATCGTGTACTTGTCCGAAATTTTTCCGGACATTCCCGCAAGAGATGTACTTACTTTTTCGTCATGAACGGGATCATACATTTCTAATGCATTTGGTACAACTGGTTTAGGTAAAGTGAATAATTTCATGTTTCCTGTACCGGTGGCACTAACGATCAAATCAAGACTTTCTCCATTTTTTAAGGAAGTTTTGGATGGAATGACTTTAAAATCAAATTTACCAACAGCCCCTGTAAAACCTATTGGTTTGTTTGCTTCCGGAAGTGCTTTTACATTAATTGTTTTGGCACCGGCAGAAACTGTTTTGTTTCCGTCATCAAACACTATTCTGCCAAACATATCCCGACCTCTTGGTACCTGAACTCCTATGTCTAAAGAAAGCGGCTCAATAGTAAGTTTTCCTGATTTTTGGGGATATAAAATTGTTTTTTTAAGAACTACAAAATAACAGCGTTCACCTTTATATATTCCTTCTTCAATCTGTAATTGTTTAATGTCAATGTTCTGATTCCAAAAGTCTTTGTATTTTGGTTTTGCCAGTTCCTTAAAACCTGTAACATTAATATTGTAGAAATATAATTTATAAACTACTGTAATAGGCTCATTTATATACGGATTTGTTTTTGAAATTTCTGCTACAAGATTCAGAGTTTCATTTCCGTTTCCTTGCCCTTGTTGTTGAGGCGAATTAGGATCTCTTTCCTGGGCAACAGCATTGGTTACAGTTATTTTTATAGGTGTAGTTTTGTAAACCTGACCATTGTACTCAATTGCGGCCTGCTTGATAGTAAATGTTCCTTTTTGATTAGGTAACAAAAAATAAGAATAAATTTTCTGAAACGAACTTCTTCCATTTACCCAGGATTGACTTATTTGCTGGCTTGGTCCGCCTACAATTCTGAAACCGTCAAATGATGGCTGCTCAAAATTATCCCCGTCAACATTCATGATAAAGTCAATTCGGAGTCTTTCGTTAACTCCAAGCGTATTCTTGCTTACTCTGGCTTCAAATTGAACCTGAGCCATAAGCCCCTGAAAAGTGAATAGTAATAGAATTAAATATCTTTTCAT
The DNA here is from genome assembly GCF_022802975.1 of Flavobacterium pectinovorum. Classification (GTDB taxonomy): domain Bacteria; phylum Bacteroidota; class Bacteroidia; order Flavobacteriales; family Flavobacteriaceae; genus Flavobacterium; species Flavobacterium pectinovorum_B. The sequence continues at coordinate 216,559 of NZ_JAFEVZ010000003.1, read as the reverse complement.
TTAATTTTTTTAATTGTTTGTTTTAACAATTTAGTAATGATTATTATATTTTTTTGTCAGGCTGAGCGGAGTCGAAGCCTATTTATGTTATGAGTTTTCAACTTCGCTCATGGTTACATATTGTTTTAAAGAAAAGTATTTTACCAGTCTTTTTCTGCTTTTCGAGGATTTCCTTTTATTTTTTGGGCATTTACTTTATCCTGGATTTTCTTTTCTTCATTGTTAACCGCATCTAATAAATTCTGCACACGATCTTTTGAAATTCCGCCCGGCATTGGTTTTGGTTCTCCGTTATTGTTTGATTTATCATCTTTTTTCGGATCGTTTTTACCGTCTTTTTTATCCTTGTCCTTATCGCCTTTGTCGTCTTTCTTTTGATCGTCTTTGCCGTCTTTTTTATCTTTATCCTTATTGTCGCCGTCCTTTTTCTGGTCGTCTTTTTTATCGTTCTTTTTCTCCTTGTCCTTATTTTTGTCGTTTTTAGGCGGATTTTCTTTTAACTTTTGTTTGGCTAAAGCATAATTGTAACGTGATTCATCATCGGCAGGGTCATTACGCAAGGCATTTTTATAAGCTTCTACAGCCTGAGAGTAGTCTTTCTCTTTCATAAAAACATTTCCTAGGTTATGGTACGCTTTGTGTTTTTCAGCTCTGGTTTTGGCATATTTGATCGCTTTTGCATAAGCAGACTTTGCCTCTGATGCTTGATTCTGTTTGTAAATAGTATTTCCTAAATTGTAAGAAGCTGCAGCTTTATTAGGAAATTTTGATTGTGAAATTCTGTAATTTGCTTCAGCATCAACCAATTTATTCTGTTTATATTCTTCATTGGCCTCCGGCAATGTTTTGTCTTTTTCCTGAGCGGTAATCGCCAAAGAAAAGGTTAGTAAAATATAAAGAAGTAAATTTTTCATTCTGTTTTTTATTTTTTTGTTCCGGACTTTTTCAGAACAATTATTTCTTTTCGTTAAATAAATTCAACTCGTTTATCCAGTTTGTTTTTCTTTCCAATAGAAAGATGTCCAGGAATAATAGTAAAAAGGCAAAACCTAAAAACCATTGAAATTGAGACTGAAATTCGGCCATTTGTGTAGCTTCAAACTCTGTTTTCTGAATGTTATTCAATGCGTTTTTTACATATTCCAGTACTTCTTTTGTGCTTCCGCCATACACATATCCTCCTTTGGTAGCTTTTGCAATTGCTTTTAATCCTTCCTGATTTAATTTTGTAATGACTGTTTCGCCGTTGTTATCTTGTTGATAGCTTTTGACTACACCATTTTCTTTTAATGGAATTGTTCCTCCTTTTTCAGTTCCAATACCAATGGTGATGATTTTCATTCCAATTTTATTAGCTTCTTCTGCAGCAACAGATGCACCTTCAGAATGATCTTCTCCATCAGAAATCAGGATCAGCAGTTTGCTGGTTTTACTTTTTTCATCAAAATAAGTAGAGGACAATCTGATTGCTTCATCCAACGATGTGCCTTGTGATGAAACCATTCCCGGATTCATGCTTTGCAGGAACATTTTGGCTACACTGTAATCTGTAGTAATCGGTAAAACCGGGAATGCGCTTCCAGCGTAGGCTACAATACCAATTCTGTCACTTCCTAAATTATTGATAATTTGCGATACTAATTGCTTGCTTTTTTCTAAACGACTTGGTGCTACATCTTCTGCCAGCATACTTTTTGAAACGTCTACTGCAAAAACAATATCAATTCCTTCACGTTTTACGGTTTCCATTTTGGTTCCAATTTTTGGATTAACCAAACCGATAATCAAACAGGCCAATGCCAAAAGAAATAATACTAGTTTTAAAACAGGTTTAAAAACAGAACGTTCAGGGCTTAGTTTTTTTACCATTTCCAAATCGCCAAATTCACGTTGTTTTTTTCTTTTCCAATACATATTAAAAAGAAAAACACATACCACAATGGGGATGAGAAATAATAGATATAAATATTTTTTTTCGTCTAATTCCATATAATTTTTAAATTCCAATCCCGAAGTGTCGGGACAAATTTCAAATTCCAATCTTTGTTGTTGTCTGAAATTTTAATCTTTAAATTCCAATATTTTGTTGTTTCTACTTTTTAAATCTCCTTTTCGAAGTTCCAGTTTGTTATTTGGAATTTCAAAATTGGAATTTTTTTGATTTGAAAAATCAAATGAAGCTTCTGTAAACAGTATTTCTTAAGCCAACTTCAAGCAACAATAAAATTCCTGCGAGTAATACAAAAAATCGGTATTTTTCGTCATAATCGTAGAATTTCAATTCCTGAATTTCAGTGGTTTCTAATTTATTGATTGCCTTGTATATCTCGGCCAATTTATCATTACTGGTGGCTCTAAAATAAGTTCCATCCGTTTTTCTGGCGATGCTTTTCAGTAACTGTTCGTCAATCTCTACTTTTTGCATTTTGAATAAAAATCCGCCATTTGGAGCGTATGCATAAGGAAATTCAGCCATTCCGTTAGTTCCAATTCCTATGGTATATACTTTTATTCCGTATTGTTTCGCAATGTCAGAAGCTGTTTCGGGTTCGATAAATCCGGCATTATTAACACCATCAGTAAGCAGAATAATAACCCTGCTTTTTGCTTTACTGTCTTTAAGTCTGTTTACGGCAGTTGCCAGACCCATACCAATTCCGGTACCGTCCTGTAATACATTATCGTATTTAATTTCTTTGATAGCTTCCAGAATAATAGCTTTATCACTTGTAACAGGTGTTTTGGTATATGCTTCAGAAGCGTATAAAACCAATCCAATTCTGTCGTTTGGTCTTTCATTAACAAAATCAGCAGCTACTCTTTTTAAAGCCTCCATACGGTTTGGTTTTAAATCTTTGGCCAGCATACTTCCTGAAACGTCCATTGCCATTACAATATCAATTCCTTTAGTAGTTTTAGTTTCATTGCTGATGTCAACTGTTCTTGGTCTTGCCAGCGCCATGATTAAAGAGCACAAAGCAATAATTCTGAAAACATACAAACAAGGTTTTAGTTTTGTTAAAAGAGACTCAGAACCTTTAAAGCCTTGTGTTGAACTCATTTTTAAGGTTGCCGATTGCTGGTTGCGTTTCCAGAAAAACCATCCAATTGCTATTGGGATCAATATAAACAGCCAAAAAAATTCCGGGTTTAAAAAAGTTATTTTTTCCATTAGTTGCTCGCTCTTTTAAGTTCAACAGAATTTAAAATTCGATCCGAAATAGCATTAGCATAGGTATCTCCTTCTTCATGGAATATAGCAATTTGCTGTAATCCGCCTTCTTGTTTAAACATCAGGACTTCGTAGTAAATTTTAGTGCTCGATTTCAGGGTGTCGTTAATAAGAGTGAATGTTCCGTAACCTTTTATACCTGTAATTCCTTCTTTGGTTTCAAAATCTTCTTGTTTAACAATCATATTTCTGCCCCCCTGAGTTTCGATAATTTTCAAATTACCTTCCAGTGCTTTTGATAAATCAATTTCTGTCTGGGCTTTAAATTTTGCTGTAGAAACCGTGATATAAAAGTTATCCAGCAAGCTTCCATAACCAAAAAGCTGCATTTCTTTTATCAGTGCCATGGCTTCTTTTGGCAATGCTTTTTCAGTATCAAGTCGTCTTAAAACTTTTGGAGTTTCAATCAGTACGCCCGGATTGCCATAGTCGCTTTTTACCCATTCTCCTTCCAGTAATTCTTTGGTTGGATGGCCAATGATATTGTCTTTTACGAAATTAAAGCCTTTAGTGACAATAAAATATGTAGTAGTTGCAGTAACTAAAAACACGACTATTGAAGCCGCAATTGCAATACGTTTGTTTCTTTTTTTCTTTAATTGAAGCTTAATTTGTTTTTGTTTTTGTGCTTCATTGAGTAATTGGTCAGCTTCTTCGACAGGAACTTCTGTCGGAATAGCATTATCAAGCGTTAAAATTGCTTTTTGAATTTTATTTCGGTCTTCTGTAATTTCAAATTCTAATGGTTTTGACTTTGCAAATTTCACCAAATCGGCTTGTCTTAAAACACGTTCCAGATTTTCAACAGTTTCAGGAGTCAGGCTCATTTTCTTTTTGGCAGAAGCGGTTTTAAGGCCCTGAATTAATTCTGAAGTTGTGCTTTCCATAGCCGGAATCTGAATTGCCTCTTCGATATAATTTCTGGCAATATCAGTCAGTTCACTGTAATATTCTTTTACTTCACCTTTTTGCCAAAGTTCTTTTTTCTCCAGATTATTTAATAAACTTGTCGCTTTTTCAATTGGAGTTTTGTAAACCTCTTCTTCAATTTTTTTCTGTTGACGTTTTTTAATGAACCAGTATGCAAAGACACCAATTCCTAAGATTAATAAAAGGCCCAACAGGTATTTCCACCAATCTCCGATTCCGTTTTCAACAGTAGAGATGTCTTTGATGTCGTACATTTTCTTCTGTAAAGTATCAACTGCTATGTTGGCAACTTCAACACGAATAGAATCGGTTAAGTAGGGTTTTTTGTCAATCAAAATTTTGATACTTGGAATCGTGTATCTTCCGGAATCAAATTGTGTTAATCCATATCTTTTGATAAGTTCGTAAGTATCGTCTTTTTTAACCGTATCAATTGGATAGGACTGAATAACTTCTAAGGCTCCAATGTTTTTTAGTTGGGGAAAAACAACTTTAAATTTTGAGTTCACTACAGTTTTAAGCGTTAATTTGAACTCGGCACCAATTTTATTTTTTGTAGTATCAATACTGGTTTCGACTTGTTTTTGTTGAGCAAAAACGGCCGAAGTAAGTAAAAATAAAAATATGTAAAATTTTAATTTCATTATGGTTAATGATTGAAGATTATTGATTAACGATTGAAGATTAACGATTTTTGATTTCAGATTTTGAAAACATTTTAGATGTTTTTCTTTCAATTTTAATCCTTCATTATTTATGAATTATTTTTTGATGTTTTTATACTTGAAACAAAGATTGAAATTAATTCATTGACTTCTATTTTTGCTTTTGATAGATTTTTTAAATCCGTTGTTAAATTTGCTTTTCCAATTATTTTTAAACAAAAGTTTCTCTTAATTCTTTTAAGCAAATGCCCATTTTATGAATAAAATCTTTTTTGCTCTCAGCACTTTGAGCTTCTCCATGATTTAAAGCTGGTGAAGTACCCGAACGAATTATTTTACCTGATAGATGATTTCCTGCATAATTTTTCTCAAAATTACTAGCTACGATTATTATAGTTGCAGCAAAATCGATTAATCTGTCTTCTAATTCTTGTTTAGTCATAATAATCTAATGTTTTATTTAAATCTGAAATCAAAAATCGTTAATCAACAATCAAAATTCTTTATCTCGATTTAAAATAGCCCAGTAATTTTGTTACGTAATTTTCGTCAACTCTTGTATTTACAACTCCTGCTCCAGATTTACTAAAAACTTCTTTGAAATAATTAACCCTGTCGTGATAATGTTTTTCGTAATTCATTCTGACTTTTTTGGAACCGGTATCAACTAACTGAATTTTTCCGGTTTCAGCATCCAGCATCGTTACCATTCCTAAATTTGGAATTTTTTCTTCACGAATATCATATACGCGAACACCTGTAATGTCATGTTTTTTAGAGGCGATTTTAAGCGTATGCTCGTAATTCTCCGACATGAAATCTGAAATCATAAATACGATTGCTTTCTTTTTCTGTGTTCCGGATAAAAATTTCAAGGCAGCTCCAACATCTGTTTTTTGACTTTTTGGTTCAAATTCGATCAATTCACGAATGATTCTCAAAACGTGCGAACGACCTTTTTTGGGCGGAATGTACAATTCTACAGTATCAGAAAATAAGATCAATCCAATTTTATCATTGTTTTGTGTCGCCGAAAAAGCCATCGTTGCAGCAATCTCTGTTACGATGTCTTTTTTAAACTGACTTTTTGATCCAAAACCTTCAGAGCCCGAAATATCAACCATTAAAACCATGGTTAGTTCGCGTTCTTCTTCAAAAACTTTTACGTGGGCTTCGTTATAGCGTGCGGTTACATTCCAGTCGATGTTACGAATATCATCGCCATACTGGTATTGACGCACTTCGCTAAAAGTCATTCCGCGCCCTTTAAATGAAGAATGGTACTCTCCCGAAAAGATATGATTACTCAGTCTTTTGGTTTTGATTTCTATTTTCCGTACTTTTTTTAAAAGCTCTTTTGTATCCATTTTATTTGTTTAAAGTTTAAAAGTTTCAAGTTTCAGGTTGTTGTAAAGCAAACCTGAAACTTGAAACATTAAACAAATTTTTAAGGTACTTCAATCTCGTTTACGATTTTGTTGATAATGTCTACAGAAGTAATGTTTTCGGCTTCAGCTTCATACGTTATTCCAACTCTGTGGCGTAGCACATCATGTACAACTGCACGAACATCTTCCGGGATTACATATCCGCGGCGTTTGATGAAAGCATAACATTTTGCAGCATTGGCAAGATTGATACTTCCACGAGGAGATGCTCCAAAACTAATAAGCGGTTTTAAGTCGGCTAATTTATATTTTTCAGGATAACGTGTAGCAAAAATGATATCAAGTATATATTTTTCAATTTTTTCATCCATGTAAACTTCACGAACAGCCTCCTGAGCGCGTAAAATTTGTTCTACAGAAACTACAGCGTTTACTTTTTCGTAACTTCCTTTTAAGTTCTGACGAATTACAAAACGCTCTTCATCAATTTTTGGGTAGTCTATTACGGTTTTCAGCATAAAACGATCGACCTGAGCTTCAGGAAGCTGGTAGGTTCCTTCCTGCTCAACCGGGTTTTGAGTGGCCAGTACTAAAAACGGACGGTCTAATTTAAAAGTCGTATCGCCAATAGTAACTTGTTTTTCCTGCATTGCCTCCAAAAGTGCAGACTGAACTTTTGCCGGAGCACGGTTAATCTCATCGGCAAGTACGAAGTTGGCAAAAATCGGTCCTTTTTTAATAGAGAATTCGTTTGCTTTAATGTTGTAAATCATCGTTCCGATAACATCAGCAGGTAACAAATCCGGAGTAAACTGGATACGGCTGAAAGAACCTTGTACTGCCTGAGACAATGTATTTATGGCTAAAGTTTTGGCTAATCCCGGAACTCCTTCCAGTAAAATATGCCCTTGTCCTAAAAGCCCGATTAATAAACGCTCGACCATATGTTTCTGGCCCACAATAACTTTGTTCATTTCCATTGTAAGAAGGTCTATAAAAGCACTTTCTCTTTCAATTTTTTCATTTATCGCTCTAATGTCTAAAGTCGTTGTATTTTCTTCCATATAAATATTTTTAAAACCTTGATTTTTATGCCTAACTTTTGAGAGTGCAAATTGAATATTTTTTGAGAAGTAAGATGTTAAAAAATGGTTAAAACTTCGACCAACCGACTAATTTTAAGGACGAATTGTGATTCTATTTTTATATTTTTAAGAACTTTGATGATTATGCTTTATGAACAGATAATAATCATTGAAAATAATACAATAAAACATGGGCAAAACTTTATTATCACCTGTAATTTCAGGCACTATGAATTGGGGGGTTTGGGATAAAAATCTTTCAAAAAAAGAAATGGAAAGTACGATACAGCTTTGTGTCGAAAACAAAATTACGACTTTTGATCATGCCGATATTTATGGTTCTTATACCACAGAAGCCGATTTTGGAAAAGCATTTCATAACAGCAAAATCTCACGCGAAAAAATACAATTAATTACCAAATGCGGAATACAGATGATTGCTGAAAATCGCCAAAATAAAATCAAGCATTATGATTATTCTAAAGATTATATCATCTGGTCAGTTGAAGAATCACTCAGGAAATTAAAAACAGATTATATTGATGTTTTTTTATTGCATCGTCCTAGTCCGTTAATGCAGGCTGATGAAATTGCTGAAGCGGTTGAGAAATTAAAATCAGAAGGGAAAATTATTGATTTTGGACTTTCGAATTTTACCAGTTCGCAAACCGAATTAATCCGTCAGAAAACAGCGGTTAGTTATAATCAGGTACAATTTTCCGCAACACATTATGAACCTATGATCGATGGAAGCCTGGATTATATGCAGACTCACGAAATTCGTCCGTTGTCATGGAATCCGCTTGGAACAGTTTTTAGAGAAGACACTAAAAAAACACGTCGTTTAAAAAAATTGCTTTCAGTTTTAGTTGAAAAATATAGTTTGGGTTCGGATACACTTTTACTGGCCTGGATTTTAAAACATCCCGCAGGAGTTATTCCAATAGCAGGAACTGTCAATGTAGCCAGAATTCAGTTTCTTATGAAAGCTGTTGAATTAGAATTAGATAAAGAAGATTGGTTTGCGATTTGGACAGAAAGTATGGGTGATGATGTTCCTTAAAAGGATTGAAAAATTTAATAATTGAAAGATTAAAAAAAGAATGAAAAAAACAGTTTTAATTACTGGGGCAACAAGCGGAATAGGAAAAGCAACGGCACAAATATTTGCCCGAAATCATTATAAAATTATTATTTGCGGAAGAAGAAAGGAAAGACTGACTGAACTCGAAGAAGAACTTTCAGAATATACTGAAGTACATTCTCTGGTCTTTGATGTAAGGGATAAAAAAGCTGTTTTTGAAAGTATAAATTCCTTACCGGAATATTTTTCTGAAATTGACGTTTTAATTAATAATGCAGGAAATGCACACGGATTAGACCCAATTCAGAATGGTGATGTTGACGATTGGGATGCGATGATCGATATTAATGTAAAAGGACTTTTATATGTTTCGAAAGCGATTATTCCGCAAATGACTAAAAGAGAATCAGGACATATTATCAACATTGGTTCAACGGCTGGTAAAGAAGTTTATCCTAACGGAAATGTGTACTGTGGGTCAAAACATGCTGTGGATGCCATTACGCAGGGAATGAGAATCGATTTGAATCCGTATAAAATCAAAGTTAGCGGAATTCATCCCGGTTTGGTTGAAACAGAATTCAGTGAAGTGCGTTTTAAAGGAGACACAGAAAGAGCCTCAAATGTTTACAAAGGTTTTGATCCTTTAAAGGCAGAAGATATAGCTGATATCATTCACTTTGTGGTTTCAAGACCGTACCATGTTAATATAGCCGATTTGATTGTCATGTGTACAGCACAGGCTTCGTCAACAATTGTTAAGAAGAATCTTTAAGATAATTAGGGCAAAGACGCACAGTAGTGCGTCTTTTTTTTAATTTTAAGATTTAATAAATTAAATTAGTGCGAATTAGTGAAATTCGTGGCAAAATAAATCATAGTATGATCAACAAGCGCCTTTTAATAAAAAATCTGCTCGCTCATAATGACGAGAGCAGTTTTTATGACAAAAAAAGGCAGTTGAATTTGCATTCAAGAGAAGGGAAAGGAAAGTTTTTGAAACATATTTGTGCCTTGTCAAATTCAAATCCGGCAAATAATTCTTATATCGTTGTGGGTGTTGAAGATCATGATAACGAAATTGTGGGCGATGATTTTTTTGATGACAGCCGAATCCAAAATCTTGTCAATGCTTTTTTAGAAAATCCGCCTAAAATTCAGTACGAAAATGTGCCTTTTCCAAATCTTCCAAAAGATAAAGTAATCGGCTTAGTGACCATTAAGCCTAAAAGCCAGATTTCCTTTTTTAAAAAAGGAATTCATACTATTCCGGCCAATAGTGTTTTTGTCAGGCGCGGCAGTAATTCAGTTCCTGTAGAAGGCGAAGTTGAAAAAAATTATCAGAATACGGAAACAGTTATCGGAATTGAAAACAGTTCCCGAAACAGTATTCAGTACACACTTGACGGCGTATTCGATTTTATGAATTTCAGGCATAAAGATATGTCGCCAAAATATCGTGTTTTTAAAGAATTGTTTGTGATTTGCTGGGCCGGTGTGCCTAAAAAGTCAAGAGATAAAACCTTTCTTTCCCGCGTAGATATTGAGTTGATAAATGAGCAGATTAAACTTTTCTATTCGGCTCAGGATGTGGTTACAATTGTTTTTGATGATGACAGTTTTACCATAACAGAATATGTTCCGTTAGGATTAAACGATAAAACCAGTTATTATCCGTTAGAAAAACAAACCATACGTTTTTTTGATAACGGATATTATAAAATCGACCGCCAAATGCTTTTTCAGCCTCCTGAATTTAACAGGCGAATGTTATTTCATATTTACAATTCGAATATTGCTTTACTTCAAAAATTGCAAAAAGGAATTGCTTTGTCTGAACGGGAATTGAAAGATTTAGAAAATCTGCCATCTACTTTCATGATTTGTTATCTGAATGGTTTTGATGAGGCAAAACAAAAACTGATTGATGCTAAATTGCTTTTAAAACCCTTTGGGCAGGCATATTTGTCTTTTAAAGAGTCACTGCGGGTTTTGCGAAAGATGAAATATGACGTTCAATGATTTTCTGTAGAGATACACAGCAGTGTATCTAAATCAATTTATATTTAAGAATTATAGAAGTTTCAAATATTTACTTACCTGTTCATACGGAAATAAAATCTCTTTTGGACCATCGGCATACGAAGCCGCTTCGTAGGAATTGTAATACAAAAGCAGTCCTTCTTCTGTATAAAATATATTCTGAGGCAATTGAAATTGGTCATTTTCGAACATTAGTCCGGTAGAATTGATATTGGCTTTGGCCGGAATTTGATATTTGTTTCGGAACTCTTTTTCGGCAAAAGCCTGGAATTCTTTTTCATCTTTAAATAAATCATCATTAAAAATAGTTTTTCCGGTTGCAGGGTCAAATAATAAAGAACGGAATCCCTGATAACCGTGAGCTCCTCCTGTAAATGTGTAATGATCTAGTTTAATGTTTAAAATCTGATCTGATTGGTATTCGACATTTCCTTTTACTTTAGCTTCCCAGCCAAAAGTTTCGGTGGGGAATTTTTTATACATTTCATCATAGGAAGCAATAAAAGAATCTGCAAGGGTATTGTAATTTTTTACTTCAGAAGGTTTTTCTCCCAAATAGACAATATCTTTTAAAACACTGAGTATTTTTTTGTTGATACTGTCTGCAACAACAGGAATATTTTTAGCTACCGGTACATCAATTGTAATTTTAGGGCAGTTTTTTTTGCACGGTATTTTTGATTCTTTTTCAAAAAACTCGTTTTCAATTGATAAAGTTTTAGTGCAACCTGAAAGTAATATAAGGACCACCAGAAGAAGAGAGAAGTGTTTCATCTTAAAAAGTGTTAATTATATACAAAGGTAATGAGTTGTGTCAGGATTTGAATAAATTTAAAGGTAAATTTGTGAAAGAATTAAGTAATAAAAATTTGTAACTATATGAAATTCAATACAAAAGTAATACATGGCGGCCAGCATCATGACCCTAGTACGGGAGCTGTAATGCCTCCGGTTTATCAAACATCAACTTTTGTTCAGACCAGTCCGGGAAAGCCATTAGGTGATTATGAGTATAGCCGCGCATCGAATCCAACCCGCACAGCCTTAGAAAATGCATTGGCAAGTATCGAAAACGGTACCAGAGGATTGGCTTTTTCGTCAGGTTTAGCAGCTACAGATTGTATCTTAAGATCTTTTAAAGCCGGTGATGAAGTAATTGCCATGGACGATTTGTACGGTGGAACTTATAGAATGTTTTCAAGAGTTTATAAGGATTCCGGGATTAAATTTCATTTTGTTGATATGACGGATATTGCAAAATTGAAATCATTAATTAATGAAAATACGAAATTGATCTGGGTAGAAACGCCTACAAACCCTTTAATGAAACTGGCCGATATTGAAGAAATTGCCAAAATCACAAAAGAAAATAAAATATGGTTGGCGGTAGACAATACTTTTGCGACTCCTTACTTGCAAAAACCACTTGATTTAGGAGCGGATATCGTGATGCATTCGGCAACAAAATATTTAGGAGGGCACTCAGACGTTATTGCCGGAGCTTTAATTGTAAAAGATGAAGCTTTAGGAGAACAATTACACTTTCAGCAGTTTGCAACCGGCGCAACATTGGGGCCAATGGATAGTTTTTTGGTTTTAAGAGGAATAAAAACACTTTCGTTAAGAGTGCAAAGGCATTGTGAAAACGGAGAGAAAGTGGTAGCGTTTTTAAGTAACCATCCTAAAATTAAAACAGTTTATTATCCCGGGTTACCAAATCACCCGTTTCATGAAATTGCTAAGAAACAAATGAAGGCTTTTGGCGGAATGGTATCTTTTACATTCGTTTCAGGTAAAAAAGAAGATTCTGTTTTATTTTTAGAAAAACTGAAAGTATTTACATTGGCAGAATCATTAGGCGGTGTAGAATCATTAGCCAACCACCCGGCTTTGATGACACATGCCTCTATTCCGGCAGATAAAAGAGCCGAAGTTGGAATTACAGACGACTTGGTTCGTTTGAGTGTAGGTATTGAAGATGCAGAAGATTTAATTGCCGATTTAAAACAGGCTTTATTATAAAAAACAAAACCCCAATTCTTTCGAGTTGGGGTTTGTTCTATATTTTGGTTTTTAAAATTCTAGATAATGTGAATAGCCAAAATTGAACCATACTTGAGAATCTTTTGCTTTGTTTTCTTTGTAAAAAGTTCTATTCGGATTCAGTCCGTCAATCCAATCTGAATCAAATCCCTGATAACGCACTTCAAAAAGTAAATCATTCATCGGATCTAATTTATATTGCACGCCAACTCCTAAAAGTACCGAAAATGTAACACCGCTTTCTGTTGAAAATCCATACTGATTACCTTCTGATGGGGTTAAATATTTATCAGGAGTGGTAGCAGGAATCCCCAAAGGGCCAAGTGATGAATCAGCATGAGTACTGTAGTAACTGGCCATAGCTCCTATACTTAAATAAGGATAGAAACTGCCTGGATATCTTTCAAATTCATGAATTGTTGTAAAAGGAGAATAATTTAGCTGGGTTCCGACATTTATTAATGACGTTTTTCCACTCATAGCTTTAAGTTTTTCCTTAGTAACTGATGGTTTTCCTTCGACCCAACGACCAAAATGTTCAAAATTGGTGAAGCTAAACGAAATTTCAGAGCGAATTTTAAAATGCTCATTGAAATATTCATTGTTATTTCTGGCAGATGAAAAATTTAGCCAATGCACAGCACCGATTCCAAATCCGGTATTTCCAACGTTGGTAGATTTATCATGCCTCTGTCCATAATCGGACTGAAATGCTACTGGACCAAATATAAATCCAATTTCGTGAGCTAATTGAGCATTTGATATCGTGGTAATACCAAATACTGTAAAAAAAGTTAAGACTATTTGCTTGAACATGAGTTTATCGGCTTTCAAATCATAGGCAAATATATAAAAACATAACTGACTTTGAAATAATTAATTATCCAATTAAAAAATAAGTAATGAAACACTTAAAAAGCTACTCATAATATTGGGTTTAGATTGGAATATAATCGTTGTAAATGCGAATTTTAAATTTGTTTGAAAAATATATAATTCTTTTAAATTTGTTATAAAAATTAATTTTGAATTATGATTTTACTTTACCTTTGTTAGGAATAACGAAAACGTTTTCTTGATGATGTTTTCTTATTTAATTGGTACAAATAAATGATTTGTAAGCATAATTTATTTCAAAATGATGAAACAAAAAATAAATGAGTTTATGGCTCTTGTAGAGTCAAAAAATCCAAATGAACCTGAATTTCTTCAGGCCGTTAGAGAGTTCGCAGAAACAGTAATTCCGTTTATTGCTGAACAAAAAAAATATGATGGAAAAAACTTACTTCTTAGAATAGCCGAACCGGAAAGGTCTATAATTTTTAGAGTTCCGTGGGTAGATGATAAAGGAGAAATCATTGTAAACAGAGGTTTTAGAATTCAGATGAACTCTGCTATTGGTCCTTACAAAGGCGGAATCAGGTTTCATCATACAGTAAATCTTTCTGTTCTGAAATTTTTGGCATTCGAACAGGTTTTTAAAAATAGTCTGACCACACTGCCAATGGGAGGAGGAAAAGGAGGTTCTGATTTTGATCCCGAAGGAAAATCGGATGGTGAAATCATGCGTTTTTGCCAATCATTCATGACCGAATTATGCCGTCATATAGGCCCGGATCTTGATGTTCCTGCCGGAGATATTGGTGTTGGTGCCAGAGAAATTGGCTATTTGTTTGGGCAGTATAAAAGAATCAGAAATGAATTTACAGGAGTTTTAACAGGTAAAGGACTGGCTTACGGAGGCTCATTAATAAGACCGGAAGCTACAGGTTATGGTGTGGTTTATTTTACAGATCAGATGCTTCGTACGATTGGGCATGAAATAAAAGGCAAAAGAGTTGCAATTTCAGGGTTTGGAAACGTCGCTTGGGGAGTTGCTTTAAAAATAAATGAACTTGGAGGAAAAGTAGTTACACTTTCCGGTCCTGACGGTTATATTTATGATGAAGAAGGGATTTTTGGAGAAAAAATCGACCACATGCTTGAAATGAGAGCAACGGGTGATAACAGAGCCGAAAGATATTTAGAGAAATATCCAAATGCTGTTTTTCATAAAGGCAAAAGTCCATGGGAAGTAAAAGTTGATATTGCAATTCCATGTGCTACTCAAAACGAATTGAATGGCGAAGATGCTCAAAAACTTATTGATAACGGAGTTTTGTGTGTGACAGAAGCGGCAAATATGCCTTCTACATTAGATGCAATTAAACTTTTCTTAGACAACAAAGTGCTTTTTGCTCCCGGAAAAGCGGCGAATGCAGGAGGAGTTGCGGCTTCCGGATTAGAAATGACGCAAAACTCTATTCGTCTGAACTGGACAAGTGAAGAAGTAGATTTGAGATTAAAGGATATTATGGTTGGAATTCACAACCAATGTAAAAAATATGGTGCTGAAAAAGATGGTTATGTTAACTATGTAAAAGGTGCCAATATTGCCGGATTTGTTAAAGTTGCCGATGCTATGCTTGCTCAGGGTGTAGTGTAATTTTATTTAGAATTTATAGAATGCCTTCATTCGACTTTTAATCAGGATCGAATCGAAGGCATTTTTAGTTTACTGAAATTCCTGATCTGTTTTTAAATATTAATTTAAAACAGAACAAAAATCAAATACTTTCGTTTGTATTATATTTGTGAATCTGAATCTTCTAAATAATGAAAAAAGTTTTTATATATATATTGTTTTTAATAACTCTGCAGAACGGTTATTCACAGAGTAATTTGTTGTGGGCAGGCTATTTTTCATATAATGAAATTAAAGACGTTTCTGTAACCGGAACAGCTGTTATTGCTGCTTCAGAAAATGCTTTGTTTTCTAGAGACCCGGTTACAAACGCTATAAAATCAACTACAACTATTGATGGGCTTTCCGGGCAGACAATATCAGCAATGTATTATAGCGAAGTTTCTAAAAAAACGTTAGTGGGTTATGAAAACGGTTTGATGATTGTCATAAATGAAAAAGACGGAAGTATGTTGAAAGTGGTAGACATCATTAGTAAGCAATTGCCTTCAGGGATAAAAAAAATCAATCATTTTATAGAATATAACGGATTGATTTATGTCTCGTGCGATTTTGGAATTGTACAGTTTAACTTAAATACTTCGCAATTTGGGGATACTTATTTTATTGGTGATGCAGGAGCCGAAATTAGTGTAAAGCAAACGACCTTTTTTAACGGTTTTATTTATGCCGCAACTTCAAACGGAATTAGAAGAGCGAACAGTGCTAATGCAAATTTAGTAGATTATAATCAATGGTCTGTTGTGAATTCCGGTGACTGGTCGAGCGTAGAAACTTTAGATTCAGAGCTAATTGCAATTAATTCAGGAGGTTATATTCATCGTTATAATTCGAATGTTTTTATTGGTTTTTTACAGCTTCCACAGCATTCTGCTGATATGCGTGCAGTTAATCATAATTTATTTATTACAACACCCAGTACCGTATATATTTATAATAATCAAATGATTTTGAGCCGCCAGATTGTTAATACTCAGGTTTTGAATGAGAGTTTGATTTTTACATGCACAACTTCGGTGGGAGATATCATTAATATCGGAACCAAAGAAAACGGTTTGTTTAGTTCGTCACTTTCAGTTTCGACAGCGTTTGTGAATACGATGCCGGATGGCCCTCTAAGAAATAATATTTTTGCACTGGATGTTACTCCAAATGTTCTTTGGGCTGTTTATGGAGATTATAATTCTACAATGAATCCATATCCGCTGGATAGTTATGGTGTTAGTAAATTAAAAGAAAAAAAATGGCTTAATATTCCTTATGAAGAGGTATTTGGTGCAAAATCAATTGTAAACGTTCTTATCAATCCAAATGATGAAAATCAGGTATATGCAAGTTCTAATTTTTCCGGATTACTAAAAATTGAAAACGATAAGCCTTCCGTTTTGTACAATGAGAAAAACAGCGGTTTGGAAACACTAACTTTTGAAGGGCCAAATTATATAGATGTCCGTACCAATGGAACAGCTTTTGATAAATCTGGAAATCTTTGGTTAACGAATAATATGATTGAAAACGGTTTAAAAGCGTTGAGAACTAATGGCCAGTGGCAAAGTGTTTCAATGAAAACTATTTTAACAAGACCTGTAGATGCCAGTTATACCGATTTGACTATTGATAAAAACGGAACGAAATGGATTTCAATGAATACCGAAGGAGTGGTAGGTTTTAATGAAAGCACAAATACATTTAAAAAAATAAGTTCCGGTACAGATTCAGGAAACCTGCCAACAAGAGATACAAGAGTTTTGTCAATAGATGCTAATAATCAATTGTGGATTGGAACAACAAAAGGATTAAGGGTTTTATCGAATGTAAATAATTTTCAGACTGAAAATCAATTAACCACAAGACCTATAATAATAATGGAAGACGGATTGGCACAAGAATTATTATATGAACAATCGATAACTGCAATAGCAGTAGATGGGTCTAATAATAAATGGATAGGAACAGCAGATTCGGGTGTTTTTATGGTGTCGTCTAATGGTCAGGAAACAAAATATCATTTTACAATAAACAATTCGCCTTTGCCGGTTAATGTTATAAACGACATAAAAATCAACAGTAAAACAGGAGAGGTTTTTATTGCAACGACTAAAGGAATGATTTCTTTTAAAGGATCAGCTACTGAAGCGAATGAAAATCTAAGTAATGTACATATTTATCCTAATCCGGTTCGTCCAGCTTATTCAGGAACTGTAAAAATTACAGGATTAATTGATAAGGCAAATATCAAAATTACAGATATTGAAGGCAATCTGGTTTACGAAACTATTTCTCAGGGAGGTACTATAGAGTGGGATACTACTGCTTTTGGAAAATATAAAGTTGCATCTGGCGTATATATGGTTTTTGTTTCAGCACAGGATGGAAGCGAAACAAAAGTTAAAAAAGTGATGATAATCAGATAAATCATTACTTGGATTTTAAAATCCAATAATAATTTAAAGAAGAATGAATAGAAATAATTGTTTTGATTTTTTAAGGTTTTTTTTCGCCTTTGATATTCTTTTAGCACATTTGTGTGAGCTTTCTCAGAGTAAATCGCTTGCTTTTTTGTCTCATTTTTCAAATTCCAGTATTGCCGTTAAAGGGTTTTTTATTATTAGTGGGTTTTTAGTATCAAAAAGTTTTACTACAACTCCTTCATTAAAAGAGTATTTTGTTAAAAGAGTAAAGAGAATTTTACCGGCTTATGTTGTAGTTGTTTTTTTTGCGGCATTTTTCTTGGTCTTCTCCAGCAGGTATAGTTTTATTCAATATTTTTCTGATCCGGGTGTATATAAGTATTTAGGATGGAATTTAATTTTTCTAAATTTTATGACCCCTTGTCTTCCTGGTGTTTTTGAAAATAATCTTATGTGTGCTGTTAATGGGGCATTGTGGACTCTAAAAGTTGAAGAAGGTTTTTATGTTGTTTTGCCCTTTATTTTTTACTTAATAAGAAAAACTAAGAAAGCTATTTCGATACTTTTAGCTCTTTATATTTTGTCAATTTTATATTGGTTTGTGATGGATTTTTATCTTAATAAGCCTTTATTGGCTAAACAATTGCCAGGGTATTTGTCGTATTTTATCACTGGAATTTTTTTGTTTTTAAATTTCGATTTTATTTTAAGATATAAAAAAACAGCCTTAATACTATCAATTGGATTGTTAACGGTGTCTTATTTTTCTAACTTTCAAATAGATTTTTTATACCCGGCAGCATTTGGAACTACTGTTATTATAGTTGCTTACAGTATTCCTTGTTTCGATAATTTTGGTAAATATGGAGATTTTACATACGGGCTTTATATTTATCATTTTCCAATAATTCAATTGTTTAGACATTATGATTTGTTTGAAAAATATAACCCTATTCTAATGGCGATTACTGTAATTGTTTTAACGTTTTTCTTTGCGGTGTTTTCATGGTTTTTTATTGAAAAAAGGTTTTTAGATAGATATAAAAAGAGTAATGTCAATGTAATTATGGCTCAATGTTAGTCAAAACCAAAGCAATCGTTATTTCGGCTTTAAAATTTCAGGAAAAAAGCCTTATTGTAAAATGTTTTACACTTTCAGGCGGCCTAAAATCTTATTTTGTTCGTGATGCTTTTTCCAATCGGAAAGCCAGTCAGAAAATTGCTTATTTTCAGCCTCTGTCTATTCTCGAAATAGAGGCGGTTCATAAAAATAAAGGTACTTTAGAAAACTTCAAAGAAATCAAAACAGCAGTTCCTTTTCAAAGCATTCATACTGATCTTGTAAAAAGTACAATGGTTATGTTTCTTTCGGAAATTTTGCATTATTCAATTCAGGAAGAAGAAAAAAACGAATCACTATTTGTGTTTTTAGAAACGGCATTGACATGGCTCGACCATCACGATGAAATTTCTAATTTTCATTTAATTTTAATGCTGGAAGTAACAAAATATCTGGGGTTTTATCCTGATATTTCGGATTTTGATTTGCCTTATTTTGAAATGAATGACGGTGTTTTTACACTTTTTAAAGGATCAAATTCCCTGACAGAGCACGAAACAAATCTGTTTAAAAAACTACTCGGTTTAAAATTTGATAATGATCAGAAAATCTTTCATGTAATAGAAAGACAGCTGCTGTTAAAATTTTTGATTGATTATTACAGCCTCCATTTAGATGGTTTTAAAAAACCTAAATCACTTGAGGTTTTGAAAGAAATATTTTCGTAATTAAAATTTAATTTGTTATATATTCGCAAACGATTTATTTTAATCATAATAATTGCCACATACCTATTCATTAATTTTAAAAATCTACTATGAAGAAAATTACTTTTTCGATTATTTTACTTCTGGCGATTTCGATTTCTGCAGTTTCCCAAAGGAAATATGATGAAATTGTTACGACAGAGAATGCTGTTCAGGATTTAGTGCAAAACGAAATTACTGGAATTGTTGTGTTTAAAGAAGGAGGGACTATAAAAGGCCTGAATCCGGAAACTAAAAAGGTCGTTTGGACTTTGACCAAAGATGATTTTGGAGCGACTTCAGCAGGAGATATCTTAAGCGATCCTGATTTTGGGAAAATTTTTAAAGACAAAAGTGCTTTAACAAGTGTAGGAGGAAGTCCTTATGTTGAAGCTTATATCAACAGTAAATATATCATTATAAATACTGAGACCGGTAAAGTGGTTTATAATTCTTCTAAAGAATCTTTTTGGGTAACTCAATCAGATTTTATTCCTGAAACAGATGAGTATTTGCTTACGTTGAAAAAAGACGGAGATATGGCTATTGCTTTATTAGACATGAAAACAGGTGAGTTAAAATGGAACACTACAGTTGACAAAGCCAAATCATTATTTAGCTTCTCATTAAAAGAGTCTGCGAATACTAATATTGCGAAGATAAATGGTTCAGTAATTTATTATTTATTATACGGAAAATTATATTCTTTTGACAGAAATTCAGGTAAACTAAACTGGAAAGCCGAAGAAGATTATTCAAAATTCTTTTTGACCCAGAATGATAAAAATATAGTTGTAGTAAACAGCAAAGGGATGTTTGCAAGTAAACAATACTTAAATGTTTTAAGTACAGATGACGGAAAAAGTATATGGAAAGAATCTATTAAAACAAAACGTGTCGTTTATCTTGAAGATTGGGGAACAAAGTTATTAATTGCTCATTTTAGCGGTTTTAATTTTTATGATTTAAAAACCGGAGAGAAAATCTGGAAAAAAGATGCAAGAGGAGACGGATTGAAAAGAGTAATTCCTATTGATCAGGATTTCTTATATGTTGCAGAAAATGAAATGATGCTAATCAATAAAGACGGAGAAAAACTTTGGAAAAAATTCATAGAAATCTCTGATGACAAAGAAGATCCAATTTATTATTTAGGAAAAGTTGGTGAAAAAGTAATGTACCTTACAGGAACTTATGGAAACATGGTTGACTATAAAACAGGTGTAAAACTTTGGAAACGTAATATTAAGTTTGAAAAAGATCGTCCTGTTTTGCCAACTTTTGATGAGGCTACAAATTCTTACTTAGTATATAATGATGAGAAATTGTACAAATTTGATCCAAGTATCAGCGATAAGCCAGAACCTTTTGCTAAAGTAAATATCAAAAAGGAAAAAGAATTAAACAGTATCGAACTATTTCCTTGGGGAGTTGTACTTTCAGGACCGGTTGAGGTTATGGGAGTAAATATGGATGGAACAATTAAATATCACCTTAATTATACCCAACCGGGAGAATCTACCAGACGTCTTCTAAAAGGAGCTTCAATGGTAGGTAGTTTTGCTTTAGGTGCTGCGGCTGTAGGAAGCACTTTGAAAGGAAGTGAAATAACAATGGAATTTCGTGATGCTCAAGGAAACTTACAGGGATCGTTAACATTACAAAAAGAGAATAAAACAAATTTGGCACAAGCCAAAGGTTATGAAGCAGGAGCTGAAGCTTTGGCATTAGTAGCAGCTAAATTTAATTCTCGTTTTAATGCAATGAAGCAAAATAGAGATTACTCATATATTTTTGCAAAAGCAGAGTCAGGAGAAAAAATGCTTGTAAAAGTCAGAAAAATTGATGGAATTGAGCTTGATAAAATAACATTTAATAACAATCAGCCACAATACGAAATTGATCCTGCTACACAAAATATTTTTTATGTTTCAGATAAATCTATTCAGATTTTTAATAAAAAATAAAATTATAACTACTCAAAGCCATCAGAATTTATTTGTGATGGCTTTTTTTTTGCTTATGAAAAAAATAGTACTCTTAATCGCTTTGCTTGTAATAGGTGTAATTCAGGCACAAGAAAAAATAAGTTCAAAAAAAAAGAAATTTTATATACCTGTAATTAATTACTCAGAGTTTCCGGTTCTTGATAATGCATTAACGCAAACCACTTTTTATCAAATGGATAAGCGTTTTATACAAGAAGAGCCTATATTGAAGAAAAGATATTTTAATATAGAAGGTTTTATAAAAGATCCGGCAAACGGAAAGCTTAGAATTTATTTAACTATTGAATTGCCACAATATAAAGCAACAACAATCGACAGTACATTTAATAAAAAGAATAATGCGTGGGAATTTCAAGCATTTTCTAATTATAGTGTAAAGATAAAAATGGAGGCGAAATGTGCTGATAAACTTCTGTTGTCCGAGGATTTTAATAGTGTGGAATCGTATACAATTGGTATTAGCTCCCAAAAAGATAAACTCAGAGATGCAATAGTAACAAATAATAAAAAAATTGCCGAGGCAGAGAAAAATGGAAATTACACTGTTGAAGAATTAGGTTTGGACACCGTGATTTACAGGTCTGTTGAAGCAATACAAAACTATCTTAATTATAAATTACAATATACTAAAGGGGAATCTAAAATAAAGTTTGAATTTGTAACCTCAAAAGGGCATTCTGAATACAATCAAATGCTGGCATTTGAAAACGAAATCACTTCTCAGATGGAGAAAGTTACTCTTGAAAAAGGTTTAGATGAGAAATTGCTGATACCACATTTACAATATCTGGAAAGTTTGTTGGTCAAATACCCGCCTTTGCCTTTAAATGAAAACATTCGGTTCATCGTAACAAACAATTTGGCAGAGACCTATTTTTTACTTGAAAACAAAGAAAAAGCATTAATATATGCTAATTTGCTGGTTGAGAATGATAAACAGGATTCCAGAGGATCTTCAATCATAAAAAAGGTAAATAAAGGCTATTTTGCCGATAAGAAAATAAGAAGACACACCACACGTTTTGCTGATCTTCAGAAATTAGGTCTTAAAATAGCAGAAGAAAAAGAAGAAAAAAGATTAGCTTTTTTTGAAAAAATAGAACAGCAGGATGCGGAATGGGAAACTGAAAAAACGAACCGTGAAGCAAAACTGGAAAAAGCCAAAATTCAAAGGCACAATCTGTTGGATTCTATTCCGTATCAGCTTAATGCTAATTTGTTATCAAAAGTGGTTGCCAATCTGGGAGGAAGCGATGCTTTGAAAAAAATTGAAAAAGCACATCTTTTTTCTAAACTTACTATCGAAGGAAATAAAGTGCCTCAGACAGAAGAAAAATGGGCAACAAATTCTAATTATCTTCTTAGAAAAAAAATGCCTGAAAGCTATTATGAAATATTGAACGGAGCAGAAGCCTGGAGTCATGATGACCGTGAAAGCGGTGTAAATGCAAAATGGGCAAAACTTACTTCTTACGATCATAATAATTTATCTAAAAATGCGGACTTAGTAAATTTTCTTACCGATTTAAGACTCGACTTATGGAATAATTTTGAAGTTTTGGAAGATGAAATGTATGAAGGAAGATTATGTTATCATTTAAATTACTTTGAAAAAACACTAAGTACAGGAAACAGAACAATTCCAAAAACGGATTATCATGTTTTTATAGATAAAGAAAATTTCAATATAGTTTCAACAGAAAAAACAGAATTTGATAACGGAAATAAGAGCTTTTTCGAGAGAAAACTTTTTGGGGATTATCGTCCTGTTGCAACTCTGAATTCTGGAAAAATCCCACATAAAATTAATTATGAAATTGAAGATTTTAATGGCGAGACTTTGTATCAGGAAGTAAGGGAAAAAGTGGAAGTAAACCCTGTTTTTGGAAATCGTATTTTCATGAAAGAAGTATATTTCGGAGGATTTAAATAGTGCTATAAATTTCTTTAAAAAAGGATAACATAGAATTGATTGCTTTCTGCTTATTAACTCATATTTTTGAGATTAGTACCAGAAAGTAATCAATTCTTTTTGTTTTTGATCTATTATCTCTCGATAAAAGTGTGAAATTTCAAGAAATTGATGGACAATAATTCAAAATTCCTTACTTTCGCACCTCGTTTAAGAAAAGGATAAAATGAGTACAAAATTTACTGAATACAAAGGACTTGACTTGCCAACGGTAGCGTCTGAAGTTCTTGATTTTTGGAAGAAAGAAAATATATTTGAAAAGAGTGTAACCACTCGCGAAGGTGCTGAGCCTTACGTATTTTTTGAAGGCCCGCCTTCAGCAAACGGATTACCGGGAATTCATCACGTAATGGCACGTGCGATTAAAGATATTTTTTGCAGATATAAAACTCAAAAAGGTTTTCAGGTTAAAAGAAAAGCCGGATGGGATACACACGGTTTGCCTGTAGAATTGGGTACTGAGAAAGAATTAGGAATTACAAAAGAAGATATTGGCAAAACAATTTCGATCGAAGAATATAACGAAGCGTGTAAAAAAACCGTGATGCGTTATACTGACGTATGGAATGATTTGACCGAAAAAATGGGGTATTGGGTAGATATGGAAGATCCATATGTAACTTATAAACCAAAATACATGGAATCGGTTTGGTGGCTTTTGAAACAAATCTACGATAAAGGTTTGTTGTACAAAGGATACACGATTCAGCCATATTCTCCAAAAGCAGGAACAGGATTATCTTCTCATGAAGTAAATCAGCCTGGAGCTTATCGTGATGTTACAGATACTACAATTGTAGCGCAATTCAAGACTTTACCAGAAACATTGCCAAGCTTTTTACAAGGTTTTGGAGATATTCACATTTTAGCTTGGACGACTACTCCTTGGACGCTTCCGTCGAATACCGCTTTGACAGTTGGACCAAAAATCGATTATGTTTTAGTAAAAACTTTCAATCAATATACTTTTGAGCCAATCAATGTTGTTTTGGCTAAAAACTTAGTTGGAAAACAATTTGGAAAGGGATTTTTCTTAAGTGAAGATGACGCTGATTTTGACAATGTGAAAAACGGCGACAAAAAATTGCCATACAAAATCTTAACCGAAGCAAAAGGAGCCGATTTAGTAGAAATCCGTTACGAGCAATTGTTGCCTTACGTATTGCCTTATGAAAATGCTGAAAACGCGTTTAGAGTAATCGCAGGTGATTTCGTTACTACTGAAGACGGAACAGGAATTGTGCATACAGCACCGACTTTTGGTGCAGATGATGCTAAAGTAGCAAAAGAAGCAAAACCGGAAGTTCCGCCAATGTTGGTTTTAGATGAAGAAGGAAATGCAGTGCCATTGGTTGATTTACAAGGGAAATTCACTTCTCATTTAGGTGATTTAGCTGGTAAATACGTTAAAAACGAATATTATGATGCAGGACAAGCTCCGGAGAAATCGGTAGATGTTGAAATCGCAATTCGTTTAAAAGAAGAAAATAAAGCTTTTAAAGTTGAAAAATACGTGCACAGTTACCCACACAGTTGGAGAACTGACGAGCCGTTATTATATTATCCCCTAGATTCATGGTTCATCAAAGTAACCGATGTAAAAGATAGAATGTTCGACCTGAACGAAACTATCAATTGGAAACCTAAATCTACTGGTGAAGGACGTTTTGGAAACTGGCTTAAAAATGCCAACGACTGGAACTTATCTCGTTCTAGATATTGGGGAATTCCGTTGCCAATTTGGAGAACTGAAGACAAAAAAGAAGAAGTTCTCATTGGTTCTGTTGAAGAATTATACAATGCGATCGAAAAAGCTATCGAAGCTGGTTTTCAAAAAGAAAATCCGTTTAAAGGTTTTGAAATCGGAAACATGTCTGAATCCAATTATGATTTAATTGATTTGCACAAAAATGTAGTGGATCAAATTACTTTAGTTTCGGCTTCAGGGAAACCAATGAAACGTGAAAGTGATCTAATTGACGTTTGGTTCGATTCTGGAGCAATGCCTTATGCACAATGGCATTATCCTTTTGAAAACAAAGATAAAATTGATGAAAATAAAGATTTCCCTGCGAATTTTATTGCCGAAGGAGTAGACCAAACTCGCGGATGGTTTTATACCTTGCACGCAATCGGAACTTTGGTTTTTGATAAAGTAGCGTATAAAAACGTAGTTTCAAACGGTTTGGTTTTGGATAAAAACGGACAAAAAATGTCTAAACGTCTGGGGAACGCAACAGATCCTTTTGAAACCATTGCAGAATACGGTCCGGATGCCACACGCTGGTACATGATTTCAAATGCAAATCCTTGGGATAACCTGAAATTTGATATCGAAGGAATTGCTGAGGTGCGTCGTAAGTTCTTTGGAACTCTTTACAATACGTATTCGTTCTTTTCATTATATGCGAACATTGATGGATTTAAATATGCTGAAGCAGAAATTCCGTTAAACGAAAGACCGGAAATCGATCAATGGATCATTTCTGAATTACATTCATTAATCAAATTTGTAGATGAATGTTATGAAGATTACGAACCAACAAAAGCAACAAGAGCCATTTCTGACTTCGTTCAGGAAAACTTAAGTAACTGGTATGTTCGTTTATGCCGTCGTCGTTTTTGGAAAGGTGAATATGCCAAAGATAAAATTGCAGCTTACCAAACGCTTTATACTTGCTTATTAACGATAAGCAAATTAAGTGCTCCGGTCGCTCCTTTTTTTATGGATAAATTATACAGAGATTTGACAGCTTCGACAGGAACCGAGGATTTTGCCAGTGTTCACTTGGCTCAATTCCCAAAATTTGTCGAAAACTTTGTTAATAAAACGTTGGAAAGCAAAATGCAGAAGGCGCAGACGATCTCATCTTTGGTGTTATCGCTTCGAGCAAAAGAAAAAATAAAAGTACGTCAGCCTCTGCAAAAGGTAATGATTCCGGTACTTGACGAGAATCAGCGTGCTGAAATCGAAGCTATTTCTGACTTGGTAAAAGCCGAAGTAAACGTAAAAGAAATTGAACTTTTAGACGATGCATCTGGTATTTTGGTGAAGCAGATTAAACCTAATTTCAAGGCTCTTGGCCCACGTTTTGGAAAAGATATGGGGTTGATTTCTAAAGAGATACAAGGATTTTCTGCAGAACAAATTAATCAGTTAGATAAGCAGGGAACGTTGGATATTGTTATTACTGGAAATAATGTAACTTTATCATTAGAAGATGTCGAAATAACATCGCAGGATATCGAAGGATGGTTGGTCGCAAATTCAAACGGAATTACAGTTGCGCTTGATATCACAATTTCCGAAGAATTAAAAAATGAAGGTATCGCGAGAGAATTAGTAAACAGAATTCAGAATATCCGTAAAGATTCAGGATTTGAAGTTACTGATAAAATTAAAGTTCAAATAAAAAGAGATGGTCTTTTAGAAGAGGCAGTTTCAAAAAATGAAGACTATATTAAGTCTGAAACACTAACAGATAATTTGGTTTTTGTTGACGCTTTAGAAAACGGCACAGAAATTGAGTTTGATGATATTAAAACAATGATATTAATTTCAAAATAATATACCATGATAGATGAAATTACAAGATACTCAGACGCTGATTTAGCAGAGTTCAAAGAAATTATACAGGCAAAAATTAAAAAAGCACAAGAAGATCTTGATTTGATCAAAAGTGCCTATATGAATGATTTAAATAACGGAACTGACGATACATCTCCAACTTTTAAAGCCTTTGAAGAAGGAAGTGAAACAATGTCTAAAGAAGCAAACTCTCAGTTGGCTATCAGGCAGGAGAAGTTTATTCGCGATTTAAAAAATGCACTTTTCCGTGTTGAAAATAAAACATACGGTATCTGCAAAGTAACTGGTAAATTAATCAGTAAAGAAAGGCTTAAAATCGTTCCTCATGCAACAATGAGTATCGAAGCTAAAAACTTGCAGAGATAATCAACCTAAATTACAAAAGAATTAACGCTCCATTAGGGGCGTTTTTTTTGATTTAATTGTTACTTTTGCTCATCAAAAAAATATAAAATGTCATTACGAAAAGCTTATCTCCTTATATTTCTAATTTTACTTGTTGATCAAATTTCTAAAATTTATGTAAAAACTAATTTTATACTTGGTGATGAATATCCTGTCTTCAGCTGGTTTAAAATTCATTTTATAGAAAATGAAGGAATGGCATGGGGTACTAAAATACCTGGTGAATATGGAAAGTTAATTTTGACAGTATTTAGGATATTTGCCGTTTTTGGAATAGGGTATTGGCTTTATGATTCTGTAAAAAAGAATGCTTCTTCTTATTTGGTTGTCGCAATTGCACTTATTTTTGCGGGAGCTGCAGGGAATATTCTGGATTCTGTTTTTTACGGAGTTATTTTTGATGACAGTTATAATAATTTAGCGACTCCTTTTTCTCCGGAACCTTACGGAACCTGGTTTCATGGTTTAGTAGTTGATATGTTTTATTTTCCTATCTGGAAAGGAGATTTGCCAGCATGGATACCGTTTTTTGGAGGAAAACGATTTGAGTTTTTTAATGCTATTTTTAATGTTGCTGATGTGGCGATTTCTACAGGTGTTGGAATTTTACTTGTTTTTAATAAAAGAGCATTTCCAAAAACGACATAAAATTTTAAAAAAAACAAAAAAATTAAATTCCAAATTCCAATAACGTGTAGGTGAAAACCGATAGTGTTGGAATTTGGAATTTTTTATTTGGGTTTTTCTCTTCATTGGGATTTGATATTTATTGTGTTATTTTTACCATACAAAAATCAAACTTATGCAAAGTCCTTCTTTTTCAATTTATGATGCTTCAGCTGGTTCAGGAAAGACTTATACTTTGGTTAAGGAGTATCTCAAGATTATTCTTTCTTCGCCCAAAAACGATGCCTATCGAAATATTCTGGCAATAACTTTTACAAACAAAGCGGTTCATGAAATGAAAAGCCGTATTGTGGGAAGTTTGTCTGAGTTTGCCAAAGATAATCCTTCAGCAAAAGCTGTTGATTTGATGGAGGATTTGTCTCGGGAAACAGGGCTCACTGTAATTAAAATCAAAACCAAATCTCAAAATATTATTAAGCACCTTATTCATAATTATGCTGCTTTTGATATTTCTACTATTGATAAATTCACGCATAAAGTAATTCGGGCATTTGCACATGATTTAAATCTGCCCATGACTTTCGAGGTAACTTTGGATACCGAAAATTTATTGGTTGAAGCTGTTGATGCGATTATTGCACAGGCAGGTCAGGACGAGACTTTAACAAAATTGCTGATCGATTTTACCATGGAAAAAACCGACGATGACAAAAGTTGGGATGTTTCGCGTGAAATTCTGGAGACAGGAAGGTTGGTTTTAAATGAAAATAATCGGAATGAAATACTTCATTTTAACGATAAAACAATCGAAGAATTTGTTGTTGTTAAAAAGAAAATGCTGGTTTTGTGTAAGGAATTAGAGTCAGAAAACGAACAGCTTGCAGTAGAAACACTTTCTTTGATTGATAAAAACGGAATCGATTTAAAGTCGTTTTCAAGAGGAACATTCCCAAATCATTTAGAAAGTATTCGTGATGGGAAATTCAATCCGAGAAATAAAACTTTTCATGAATTTGATGATATTGCCATCAATAAAACAGCAAAAGACAGGGCTTTAATTGAAAATATAATTCCGGAATTACTTCAGACGCTGGGAAAGGTTTATAAAAACTTCGAAAAAAGAGATTTTTATAAAGCGTTTCTAAAAAACATAACACCACTTTCTTTATTGAATACGGTTAGTAATGAATTGGCTAAAATTCAATCGGAACAAAATGTTTTATCGATTTCAGAATTCAATGCAATTATCCATCGTGAAATTCAGAATCAGCCGGCGCCATTTATTTATGAGCGTTTAGGCGAGCGATACCGTCATTTTTTTATTGATGAATTTCAGGATACTTCTGAAATGCAGTGGCAAAATTTAATTCCGCTTATCGATAATGCACTTTCCGGCCAGGATGATTTTGGCAATAAAGGAACTTTGATGATTGTTGGCGATCCTAAACAATCTATTTATCGTTGGCGTGGTGGTAAAGCAGAGCAGTTTATCGAATTAAGTAAAGATGTAAATCCGTTTAATAATCCGGATAAATTAATCAAACATTTAGATACAAATTACAGAAGTTATAGTGAAGTAATTGATTTTAATAATGCTTTTTTTAAATTAATTTCGACTGAGTTTTCAAATGAAGATTATAAAGATCTGTATGAAAATCATAGTTTTCAGAATGCAAATTCGAAAAAAGGCGGTTATGTAAATATTTCTTTTCTTCCTGTAATTGAAAAAAATGATTCAGCTGATGACGAAGAAGCGATAGAAAAATCGGATTTATACGTTCAGGCAACCTTAAATACAATTCAGAAGGTTCTTAGAGAAGGTTTTGAATACAAAGATATTGTTGTTCTAACTCGAAAGCGTGGTCAGGGAATTGCGATTGCAAATTATTTGACAGAACAAGAGATTCCGCTTTTGTCTTCAGAAACCTTGATGATTCAAAATGCTACCGAAGTCAGGCTTATTGTTCATTTACTGAAATACCTCAATAATAGTATTGATTTGGAAGCAAAAGCAAATTTCCTGCATTTTTTAGGAAATACCAAAGAGATTAAAATGCCGGTTCATGATTTTATTGCAGAAGGAATGCATCAGAAGCTTGAGAATGATTTTGAAAAATGGCTTTTGACTTTTGATGTTTCGCTTTCATTTGAAAACATCCGAAAAAAATCACTTTATGAAGCTGTAGAAATTATCATATCTAAATTTATTCTTCCTTCTGAGGGGAATGCCTATGTGCAATATTTTCTTGATATTGTTCTGGAACGCGATATTCGAAATCAGGCCGGAATAGCTGATTTTTTAAGTTATTGGGATAAAAATGGAGAGAAGTTCAGTATTCCGTCTCCGGAAGGGAAAAATGCAGTCAGGATTATGACCATTCATAAGTCAAAAGGTCTTGAGTTTCCTGTGGTGATCATGCCTTTTGCAGAGGAAGATTACAATAGAAAGCCAAAAGATAAATTATGGCTTGATACAGAAGAAGCTGATTTGGGAGTTCCGAAAGCTTTGATTGACAATAGCAGTGCTGTAGAGGGTTTTGGAGAAAGTGCTTCGGCAGTTTTTAATTTAAAAAAACAAGAAGAATTGCTCGATAATGTTAATGTTTTGTATGTGGCGTTAACCCGGGCTGAAGAGCAGTTGTATGTTATTTCTCAATCGTTAAAAGAAAGAAAAGACGGAGAATTTCCTGCTAACATGGCTTCTTTTTTTATTAAATATTTAATGAATAAAGGTGTTTATGAATCGGATAAGCTGGAATATGAATTTGGAAATCCGGTGAAACTTTCTCCGCAGGGTGAAGTATTGGATTCTGTAAAAACAATTCCGATGGTTGCTGAAATCTTAAATTCAAAAAATATTAAAATTGCTCAACGTGAAGCTTTAATGTGGGGGACGCATCAGCAGGAGGCAATTTCATACGGTAATATTGTGCATGAAATTTTGGCTTTCATAAAAGATAAATCAGATATTGATTTGGCGATTACAAAAGCAATCGAAAATGGATTGATAACGTATAATCAAAAAGAGGTTGTTACAAAAACATTGCAGGAAATTGTAAATCATCCTGAAATAAGTGTTTGTTTTGATGGGCAAAATGCGGTTTTAAATGAGCAGACAATTGTTCAAAAGCAAGGAAAAACGTTGAAGCCTGACAGAATTGTGTTAACTAAAGATAGGGGAGCTTATTTGTTGGATTATAAAACCGGAGCCAGAAATCCTAAATATTTACATCAAATTCAGGAATATCAAAATGCTGTTGAAGATTTAGGATACAAAGTGTTAAAAAGGGCTTTGGTGTATGTAGGAACCGAAATCGATGTGGTAAATTTGTGATAAAATTAATCAGATGTTAAAGAATTTACGTAGCTTAATTTTTGCTAATGTATTAATTTTTAACGTTTTAAAAACATAAAGATGTACGGAAAAATTAAAGAGTATCTGCAAAGTGAGCTGCAGACAATTGAAGAAAACGGGATTTTTAAAAAAGAACGTATCATAACGTCTGCCCAGGATGCTGAAATTACTATTTCTACAGGAGAAAAAGTTTTAAATTTTTGTGCTAATAATTATCTGGGACTTTCTTCGCATCCAGAAGTTGTTCAGGCAGCAAAAGATGCTATGGATACACATGGT
Organism: Flavobacterium pectinovorum; assembly: GCF_022802975.1. Classification (GTDB taxonomy): domain Bacteria; phylum Bacteroidota; class Bacteroidia; order Flavobacteriales; family Flavobacteriaceae; genus Flavobacterium; species Flavobacterium pectinovorum_B. The sequence continues at coordinate 185,112 of NZ_JAFEVZ010000003.1, read as the reverse complement.
TTCGGAATGTCGTCAGTTCGTTTCATTTGCGGTACACAGGATATTCATAAAACATTAGAAAAAAAGATAGCAGATTTTTATGGTACTGAAGATACCATTCTGTATGCTGCGGCATTTGATGCTAATGGCGGAGTTTTTGAGCCTTTATTAGGAGAAAATGATGCTATAATTTCAGATAGTTTGAATCATGCATCGATTATTGATGGCGTTCGTTTGTGTAAAGCTGCTCGTTATCGTTACGAAAATAGTAACATGGAAGATTTAGAACAGCAATTAATTAAGGCTAATGAAGCAGGTGCGCGTTTTAAGTTAATTGTTACAGACGGTGTTTTTTCTATGGACGGGCTTGTAGCTCCTTTGGATAAAATTTGTGATTTGGCAGATAAATATGATGCTTTGGTTATGGTTGATGAATGCCATGCGGCGGGATTTATTGGGGCAACAGGAAAAGGTACGCTCGAGGCAAAAGGAGTTATGGGCAGGGTTGATATTATAACCGGAACACTTGGCAAAGCCCTTGGCGGTGCAATGGGAGGATATACGACTGCTAAAAAAGAAATAATTGAATTGCTGCGTCAGCGTTCACGGCCTTATTTGTTTTCAAATTCTTTAGCGCCTGCAATTGTTGGTGCTTCGATTAAAGTTTTTGAACTTTTAGAAAAAGATACTTCTTTGAGAGATAAATTAGAATGGAATACTAATTATTTTAAAGAAGGGATGAAAAAAGCAGGTTTTGATATCATAGATGGAGATTCTGCCATTGTACCTGTAATGCTGTATGATGCAAAATTATCTCAAACTATGGCTAATGAGCTTCTAAAACATGGGATTTATGTGATTGGATTTTTTTTCCCTGTTGTTCCTAAGGAAAAAGCGAGAATTAGAGTTCAGTTGTCGGCGGCGCATTCGAAAGAACATTTAGACAGAGCAATCAATGCTTTTGTGAGTGTTGGACAAATGTTAAAAGTTATATAATTACCATCTTAATGTAATTTTTGTAGGTTTTTTTTAACATAACATTTTGTATTTAAAAAATTAGGTGTTACTTTTGTCTGTAATTAACTAAATTGTAATTAAAAAAAATAAGTATGAAACATCTTAACAAACTTTTTGTTGCTGTATTAATGGCAATGGGTTTAAATACTCATGCACAGGACAGTAATAATCCATGGGCTATCTCTTTTGGAGTTAATGCCGTTGATACTAGAACAAGTTCTGGTTCAGGAAGTGGTTTCTTTGATCAGCATTTTTCTCAGCCATTTGCTGTGAAAGATAACTGGAATATTCTTCCTTCTCTATCTTACATTGGTGTGTCTAAATATGTAGGGAGCGGATTTTCTGTTGGTTTACAGGGTTCTGTAAACAAAATTGATAAATATGTTGTTTTTGATCCATTAAATGCAGGTGCAGATTCAAGAGGTAATGTAGTTGTTAATCCGGGAGATTTAATGTATTACGGAATTGATGCTACTATCAAGTATAGTTTTCAGGAATTAATTAAATCTAAAATAATTGATCCTTCGTTATCTGTTGGTGGAGGTTATACTTTCTTTGGAGATAGTAGTTTTGGAACTGTTAACCCAGGTCTTGGTTTGACTTTCTGGTTTACAGATGCAATTGGTCTTGAACTTGCTTCAAGATACAAATGGGCTGTTGGTGGAGACAGAGATACAAACGGTGAGCCAGATGCTCCATCTCACTTCCAGCATACTGCTGGTTTAGTTTTCAAATTCGGAGGTAAAGATACTGACGGAGACGGAATCTACGATAAAGATGATGCTTGTCCGGATGTTGCTGGTTTGAAACAATTCAATGGTTGTCCTGATACTGACGGAGACGGAATTGTTGACGCTAGTGATGCTTGTCCAGATGTATTTGGTTTAGCTGCATTAAACGGATGTCCTGATACAGATGGAGACGGAATTGCTGATAAAGATGATGCTTGTCCAGATGTTGCTGGTTTAGCTGCTTTAAAAGGATGTCCAGATGCTGACGGAGACGGAATTGCTGATAAAGATGATAAATGTCCAACTGTTGCTGGTCCAAGAGAAAATGGTGGTTGTCCTTTCTTAGATGCTGACAAAGACGGTGTTGCTGATAAAGATGATGATTGTCCTACTGTAGCTGGTCCTGCTAGTAACAGAGGTTGTCCAGAAGTAACTACTGAGGCTTTAGAAGAACTTAAAGTTCAGGCAAGAGCAGTTTACTTTAACTCAGGTAAAGCTACTTTCAAAACAGGAGATAAAGAAACTCCGGCTAGATTAGATGCGATTAAAGAAATCCTTAAAAACTATCCAAACGCAAAATTCAGTGTTGAAGGTCACACAGATAGCGATGGATCTGATAAATTGAATCAAAAACTTTCTGAAGACAGAGCAGCTGCTGTTCTTAATGCTTTAGTAGAAAGAGGAGTTAGTGCTGATAACTTAGTATCTAAAGGTTTTGGTGAGTCTCAACCAGTTGCAAGTAACAAAACTGCTGCAGGTAAAGCTCAAAACAGAAGAACTGAAATCAAACACATTGGTTCTAAATATGAAGGTAAACTATAATTTACTTTTCTAAATAATTTTAAAAAGCCATTCTTAATTGAATGGCTTTTTTTATTTTTATCAAATGATAAATACTTCTTTTTTAGAAAAAATTGCAGCTACTATTATTCAGGATTATTCTGAAAGACTATTTGAAATTACTATTGTGCTTCCTAATAAAAGGGCTAAGGTTTTTTTAATCGAAGCTTTAAGGAGGCAAACAAACCAAACGATTCTTTCTCCTGATATTATTTCAATTGAGGATTTTGTGCAAGAAGTTGCTTCTGTACGTTCTGTTGATTCAATTGAGTTATTATTTGAATTTTATGAAGTTTATCTTTCCATTACAGAAAAGCAACAGCAACAGTCATTCGAATTATTTGCCAATTGGGCAAAAACACTTCTTCAGGATTTTAATGAAATTGATCGATATCTTCTGGAACCAGTACATGTTTTGTCGTATTTAAAAGATATTGAAGATATTAAGAAGTGGGGAATAGAAGTTGAAAACAAAACAAAATTATTAGAGAATTATATCGATTTTTGGAAACTACTGCCATTGTATTATAATTCCCTATATGAACATTTACTGAATAAGTCAATTGGATATCAGGGTCTTATTTATCGTGAAGCTGTAAATAATTTAAATCATTTTTCGAATACTATTGAAAAGAGAAGGTATGTTTTTGCAGGTTTTAATGCTTTAAATGCAGCTGAAGAAAAGATAGTACAGCATCTTTTGGCACTTGATCAGGCAAAAATTTATTGGGATATAGACCAAACTTTTCTAAATGATCCTTATCACGATGCAGGTCTTTTTGTTCGGAGGTTTAAAGAAAATTGGAAACACTATAAGATGAATCCTTTTGAGTGGATTGTGGATGATTTTTCTCAGTCAAAAAATATTCAGGTTATCGGAACTCCAAAAACCATTGGTCAGGCAAAACTCTCCGGTAGTATTATTGAGAATATAATTAAGGATAATCCAGTCTCTTCACTTGATAAAGTGGCAATTGTATTAGGTGAAGAAAACTTATTGATGCCTGTTTTGTATTCTTTGCCGGATTCTGTGGGGGCATTGAATATTACCATGGGTTATTCTGCTAAAAACAATCCGTCACAAATTTTAATTGCGAAATTATTTAAAATGCATACAAATGCGCTTTCCAGAAATGGAGCTAGTTATGTTTTTTATTATAAAGATGTACTTGATGTCCTGACGCATCCACTGATTGAGCCTTTTGCTAAAACCAGTCAATTGGTTAAAATTATAAAAGAAAATAATTATACTTTTATTACCTATGCCAGATTAAACGAACTCAATTTGAATCCGTCTGATTTATTTAGTCTGCTGTTTCAAAAATGGGAAAATGGATCTTTGGCTGTGCTCGAAAGTATTTCGGCGCTTTTACTTTTGATAAAAGAAAATTTCAGCAATGATAGCGAGGAGGAGAAAATTGCAAAAACTTTTGTTTTCTCCATTTTTAAATTTATCAATAAGCTAATCAATTATTATTCGCAGCATGCTCATATAGATAATATTCAGACTTTGTATGCGATTTATAAACAAGTGATAGAGGTTGCAGAAGTTTCGTTTGAAGGGGAGCCTTTAAACGGTCTGCAAATTATGGGAGTTTTAGAAAGTCGTGTCCTGGATTTTGATACTGTAATTGTTACTTCGATGAATGAAGGCAAATTCCCGGCCGGAAAATCGCAAAATTCTTTTATTCCGTATGATGTGAAAAAGGAACTTGGTCTGCCGACTTTTAAAGAAAAAGATGCAATTTATACCTATCATTTTTATCACCTGTTGCAAAGAGCCAAAAATATTTATCTGATTTATAATACTGAAAACGACGGATTGGATGCTGGAGAACGCAGTCGTTTTATCACCCAATTAGAGGTCGAAAAGCAGCCTAAGCATAATTTAACTTTTGATATTTACAATCCGGTTTTACCTGCAACGGCTTATAAGCCAATCATGGTTGCAAAATCGGATGCAGTTATGGCGCGTTTGAAAGAAATTGCTGCAACTGGGTTTTCGCCTTCTGCTCTCACAAGTTATATTCGGAATCCGATTGATTTTTATTTTCAAAAAATTCTCCGCATTCGGGAAGTAGAAGAAGTCGAAGAAAATATTGCTTTGAACACGCTTGGAACCATAATTCATGAAACATTAAAGGCATTATATGATCCTTTTGTAGGAGAATTTATTTCAGAATCCGATATTTTAAATTGTTTTAAACTATTAGATGATGAAGTTTTGAGGCAGTTTAAACTGGTTTATAAAGAAGGGGAAATCAAGAAAGGACGTAATCTTCTTGCTTTTGAAGTTGCAAAACGAAATGTTTCTAATTTTTTAAAAATGGAATTGGAATCTATTAAAAATGGTGATGCGATTAAAATTATTGCTTTAGAAAAAACTTTTGAACGGGAGCTAAATCATCCTAAATTGCCTTTTCCTGTTTTAATCAAAGGAAATGTTGACAGAATTGAGTTGCGCAACGGAATAATACGTATCATCGACTATAAGACAGGAAAAGTTGAAAAGACAAATGTAGTCTTGAAATCTTGGAGCGGATTGACTCAGGAGTCTAAAAACGACAAAATCATTCAGGTATTGGCTTATGCTTTTATGTTTGAAAAAGAAGCAGGTGAATTTCCTGTTGAAGCAGGAATCATTTCGTTTAAAAATTTGAAGTCTGGCTTTTTGCCGTTTGGATTTAAGGAAGATAAAGAATTGAATAGTACTGTTACCAATGAAACTTTAAATAATTACCTGGGTGAAATTGTACTATTATTAAATGAGATTTTTGATGCTAATATTCCTTTTGAAGAAAAAATAAATTAATATTAGAAAGCTGTTAAACATATTCGAATTTTTTAAAACCACATTAACAATCAATTTGGCAGTATGTTCTATTGCTGTCTTGTTGGGAGGGTTTGATTGTTTTTTTATAATGTTTTTGAGTTTTGGTTTTTTGATGAGTATCAGTTTCAAAGAATTCTATCGAAAAAGTGATTACCTGTTTTATTCAAATAACGGAGTTTCTAAAATTCAGCTTTGGGTATTCAGTTATATTTTTACATTTCTCATAGCGGTTTTAATAGGTTTCATGATTTTTTTAATAAAGAAATTATTTTGAAAAAGCATATTTTAGAAGTTGATGGAATTCAGAAGAAGTTTGATGAAAGGGTGATACTTTTTGATATCTATATGAAATGCGAAACATCTGAAATTGTTGGTTTGTTAGGGAGAAACGGTTCGGGTAAATCTACCTTGCTGAAAATCATGGTTGGACTTGTTACAGCTCCCAATAAATGTATTCGCATTAATGAAATTTCAAAAAATAAAGCAACGGATTTGTTTGATGAAATTAGTTATCTTCATCAGGATCAGTTTATTCCAAATTATTTGTCTGTTAAAAAAGCTATTTCTCTCTCAATTGATGCTAATGAAATTAAAATTTTTTGTGAGGATGAATTCATTAAATCTATTTTAAATAAAAAAATAAATCAACTGTCAAGTGGTGAACTTCGCTACTTAGAAATCAAAATAGTGCTATACAACTCCTCAAAATTTGTTTTGTTAGATGAACCTTACAATGGATTGCCACCAATTATGATTGATGTTGTGAACGAATTAATAAAAGTAAATGCAAAGAGAAAAGGAATAATCATTACTGATCATAATTATCAAAATGTAATCAAAATTTCTACCCGGTTAGTTTTGATTAAAGATGGTAAAGTGCACAATATCAATAAAAAAGAAGAACTTGTTGAGAAAGGTTATTTGTCAGCCACAGCCATTTTATAATTCATTTGCTTTTATATTATCGTAATTAATAATTTGTTAATTTTATTTTATTAATTTATCTGCTTGTTTTTTAATAAGATATGAATTTTTTATTTGAATTTTTATACAGTTTATTTTTTAAATAAAGAATTGATGTGTTATAAATAAAAATGTTTCAAAAGCTCATTTCTGGTTGTTTTTTTAACAGGTATTCGTTTAAAAGTTATATTTATTCGAATATCTTTGGCACGTCTAAAAAAAGATTATTTTTAGAAACTTGACACTGGATGTCAAAATTAAAAGGATTAAGATTTTGCCCCTGATAATGAAGAAAGGCCGTTTCAAATTAATGATCGGCCTTTTTTTTGTTTTTGAATAATTTCTAATCTCTGAAAAAATCTGAGAGAACTTTTTTCAAATCTTCTTTATTCTCAATCTGGCTCATGTGTCCGTCTTCAAAAGAAACAAGTTTTGCAGTTGTATTTTCAATTTGAGAAATACTTTCGCAGTAATTTAAAACCGGGTCTTTTTTTCCTAAAATCAATAAAACCGGGAAAAGATTCTGTTTCAGAATATTTTCTCTGTCTTTTCTTATTTTCATGCCTTCGAGAGAAGCTACAATTCCCTGTAAGGGTGTTTTTAAGGCTTCTGTTTTTACTTTTTCAATTTCGTTAGCAAGACGTACCCGGTTATTTTCGCTGAATAAATTAGCAATCGCTAAACTAACAAAGTTGATATAGTTTTGTTTAACCGCTTTAATGGCACGTGTTCTATTCAGTTTTTTCTCTGCATTGTCTTCTTTTGAAGTAGAATTGAGTAAAACCAGTTTTTGTAGCTTTCCAGGAAATAATTCGGCGAAAGCCAGAGCAACATAACCACCCATGGAATGGCCGAGAATTGTGGCTTTTTCAATTTTTAAATGTTCTAAAATTTCATTGACAACTTTAGCATTGTCTTCCATTTCGTGAATATAGCCCAAACATTCAGACTCGCCGTGGCCTAATAAATCGATTGTGATTACGCGATAGTTTTGAGAGAATAAAGTAATATAGTCTTTCCACATTTTTTTGTTTTCCAGAAAGCCGTGGAGTAGAACAATTGAAGTTCCTTCGCCTGAATCAGTATAAGATATTTTAGTGTTTTTATATAGAAGAGTTTTCAAAATCGAATTTTAGAATGGTATGCAAAGATAAGAAACGATAAGCATATAAGAAGTTTAAGTTTTTCGGATGTAATTTGGTATATTATGCAATAGATTTTTTTATGACAATCACGCTTTGTCATAAACAGAAAAAGCTTTCGTTGTACTGAAAGCCATTTCTGTTTGTGTGTATACAAGACCGCGGATTATTTGTTACCGATAGGTTTTAGAATTTGCTCTAATGTAATTTACAAGTTCATTTAACATTGCATTGTTCATGTCTTGTGGTAAATATTTAGTTCCTGCAGAGATACCTATCACATTAGTTTTTGATCTTCCTTCCACTTCAAATACTTTTTCTCCGCTTCTAGGATCAATTATAATGATTTGATGAATGTTTTTATCTGTATTTGAAAGAGCTTGAAATACGAGAATAAATTTTTTATAATCCGTAAAAATGTTTTTTGCACCTTCTCTGGTTTTGAGATTGTATTTTGATGGATCTAATCCAGCTTTTTTAATTTCTTTATTTAATTCAGCCTCGGTCATTATCGTAGAAAAATAGTTTATTTTTTCAAGTTCTTTTTTAAAATGGCCACCTGGAATGATGGCCAATTCTTTGAAGTTATCCAGATTGATAGTGTCATTTATGGTAACAGCGGCTTTGATTTTGGTTTTAAAAAGTGGTATGTTTTCTTCCGTGTTTTGACCAAAACTAATCAAACATGCAAGTAACATTAAAAGAGAAAATAGGTTTTTCATTTTTTCATTTTTTTGTAAATTTATAAAAAGACTGATGTTTCTCAAAGCCATTTTAAATTAAAACCGGTTATCACCATCCAGGAGATTTCCTAATCCGCCTAACAGGCTTCCTTCGTCACGGCTGTTTCCACCAGCTTTTGGTGCTGATGCAATGATGCGGTCGGCTAATCTGGAGAAAGGCAATGATTGTATGTAAACTGTTCCCGGACCTTTTAAAGTGGCATAAAATAAACCTTCACCACCAAAAATTGAATTTTTAATCCCGCCAATAAATTCTATATCATAATCTACATCTTTGGTAAAACCAATAATACATCCCGTGTCGACTTTCAGGACTTCACCATGAGCCAAAACTTTCTTAGCCATTGTTCCTCCTGAATGTACGAATGCCATACCATCGCCTTCAATTTTCTGCATGATAAAACCTTCACCGCCAAATAAGCCGCGGCCTAATTTCTGAGAGAATTCTATCCCGACAGAAACGCCTTTGGCAGCGCATAAAAAAGAACTTTTTTGACAGATAAATTTACCCTGAAATTCGGTTAAATCAATCGGAAGGATTTTTCCCGGATAGGGCGATGCAAATGAAACTTTACTTTTGGTATGCCCCTGATTTAAAAATGCGGTCATAAACAAGCTTTCGCCCGTAAGAACTCTTTTTCCGGCATTTAAAAGTTTGCCAAATAAACCCGATCCCTGTTGTTGTGAACCATCGCCAAATATGGTTTCCATTTGGATATTGTTTTCCATCATCATAAAGCTTCCGGCCTCGGCAATTACAATTTCCTGTGGATCCAGTTCTATTTCAACATACTGCATTTCTTCTCCAAAAATCTGATAATCTATTTCGTGTGCCTGCATAATTTCTAATTGTTTAGTTTCAAAATAAGTCGAATGATGCTTTAGAATGTTACAGTTTTCTCTGTTCTTAGGGTATTTTAAAAACATTAACAGCTTTTGTTATTTTAAATTAGTCTTAATTACGTGTTTATTTGGTGTAAATTATATATTTTTGCATCGTTATAAATTTATATCAGAATGGCATTAGTTAGTGATTTGACCACCAAAGTATTATTTGAAACCGAAAAAGGGTACACCTATCAGTGTGATTTGACCAATACTATCATTGTCAATTTTATTGATACAGTGTCAAGCTATAAAATTCATGATTTTTTGATTTTTCAAAGAAAGGTCAATAGTGTCGATATTTTAGATATGCTTTATGATTTGTCCGATCATGCTGATGCGCAGTTGATTGAAACTACTAAAAGAAACTTTTCCAGAAATCTTACCATCTGCGAAATAGTACAGCTTCGTGAATTATTAAACGGAACTAAATTTACCCTCAATTTACATTCTATGCTTTGTAATATTGTCAATGTAGAGCTTATTTAGAATCTTACTTAGATTAAATCCAAATTTTCAGGCTTTTAGGGCTGCTTTCTTTAATTTGTGTAATTTTACATTATAAAAATTAAAGGTTATGAAAGATTTACTAAGAACAAGCACTTCATTAGTTGAAGGTGTAGAAAATATATTGAATTTACAGGCAAAATTAGAAAGTGACGCTTCAAACAAATATTTAGCTATGGCTGCATGGCTTGATAGAAATGGTTTTGCTAATACAGCATCATATTTTTATAAGCAGGCTGAAGAAGAAAGAGAACACTTTCTAAAAGTTTTCAAATATATTACAGATATGGGAGGGATTGCAATTACGCCATCGGTTCCCGAAGTACAGCAGGAATTTGCTTCTTTCAGAGAAGTATTTGAAATTGCTTTGCAAAATGAAATTGCAGTTACTCAGGCTGTAAACAAAGTAATCGCAAAATGCAGAGCAGAAAATGATTATGCTACAGAAGATTTTATGATGTGGTACGTGGCTGAGCAAAGAGAAGAGGAGAAAAATGCAAGAAGAGCTTTAGAGCTTTTTGAACTGATTAACGAAAACGCAGCTGACGGCAAATTTCAATTAGATATACAAATAGCTAAAATCGGATAATAACGATTTATAAAATTTAAAAGCCCTTAATATATAAAGTATTAAGGGCTTTGTTTATTTATGCATTCATCAAAGTTTCAATCTCATCGACTTCAACCGGAATATTACGCATCAGGTTAAAAGGCTCTCCCTTTTCTTGAACGACAACATTGTCCTCCAGACGAATTCCGAATTTCTCTGCCGGAATGTAAATTCCAGGTTCAACCGTAAAAACCATATTGGCTTTCATTGGCTCATGAAGCAAACCGTAATCGTGCGTGTCAAGTCCCATGTGGTGAGACGTTCCGTGCATGAAATATTTTTTATAGGCAGGCCAGTCCGGATTTTCGTTCTGAACATCAGCTTTGTCAATCAAGCCTAAACCTAATAATTCAGAAGTAATAATTTTACCCACTTCAACATGGTATTGTTTCCAAAGCGTTCCCGGAGTCAGCATTTTTGTGGCTTCGTTTTTCACTCTTAAAACAGCATTGTAAACCGCTTTTTGACGATCAGAAAAACGCCCCGATACCGGAATCGTTCTGGTCATATCGCTTGAATAATTCGCATATTCTGCCGCAACATCCAGTAAAATCAAATCCCCGTCTTTACATTGCTGGTTGTTTTCGATATAATGTAAAACGTTGGCATTGTTTCCCGAAGCAATAATCGGCGTATAGGCAAAACCTTTTGAGCGGTTACGAATGAATTCGTGCGCCAGTTCGGCTTCGATTTCGTATTCGGTAACATTTGGTTTCACAAATGACAACAATCTACGGAATCCTTTCTCGGTAATATCACAGGCGTGCTGAATCAAATCGATTTCTTCGCTTTCTTTTACAGAACGAATACGCTGCAAAATCGGGTTGCTTTTCGCCACATTATGTGCAGGATATTTTTCTTTCCACCATTTTACAAAACGGGCTTCGCGGGTTTCTGTTTCAACAGCTGCACGATAATGTTCGTTGGTATTGATGTACATTGTATCGGCATACGTCATCATTTCGTTCAAAATCTTATGAAAATCCTGCAGCCAGTAAACCGTTCTGATTCCCGAAACCTGAAAAGCACGTTCTTTACTTAGTTTTTCACCTTCCCAAACTGCAATATGATCATTCGTTTCTTTCAGAAAAAGAATCTCCTTTTGGTTTTCATAAGGCGCATCCGGAAATAAAAGCAAAATACTTTCTTCCTGATCCACACCGCTCAGATAAAAAATATCCCTGTGCTGTGCAAAAGGCAAAGTACTGTCGGCACTAATCGGGTAAATGTCGTTTGAATTGAAAACAGCAACGCTGTTTGGTTTCATTTCAGCCATGAACTTTCTGCGGTTTTTTACAAAAAGATTGCTGTTTATTTGATGATATTTCATAATAACTTAGTTTTTGAACTTCGAATTTCAAAATTACATATTTTAAGCAATCAACGTAAAATTGATTTCTTAAAGTTTTATTATTTGTTTGGAATCTGCTATTTGACAGTAAATACTCCCGCAATAGTTATATGAGTTATAAAAAATACTAAAAAAGGAGTGCTAAGTTCCAGCCAGTATGCTGTAAAAGAAAACTGTTGAAAATGATCTACAATCTCTATATTATTTAAAATGCAATAAAAAACAGAAGCAATACAGCAAAATGAAAAAGGCACAGAGAAACGGCATACAAAGTTTGGAGCAATAACTTTTACCTGTTCCAGAAAAATGAGTAAAAAGCAATAGACAAACGTACCAATAAAAGTAATCGGAACCCCAATGATTATGCCCATTGTCTGATTGAAAGACTCACTTACAGATGAAGTGATTATGAAAAACGTAAGGGTAGCTGCTGTGGCACAAAATAAACTTTTCAGTACCGGATTTTGAACTTTCATAATCGATTACTTTTTAGGTTTAATGATGAAATTAGTACCTTCAATTATGCAGAACTCAGGATTTGCAGGCGAGCAGTAATAAACCAAATCTGACCGGTCACTCCAAACTTCGCGTTTTATTTTTAAAGTATCGTTTTTTATAATCAGATTGTAATAGGCATCCACTTGCAATAAATTAGCACCATGCTGGCTTAGCTTGTGTGTGTAAACAGGGAGAATTGTTTTTTGTTCCTCATTTTGTTCTTCGGCTTCCGGGTAAACATAGATTTTTTTGCCATAAAGCGCATACCATTTTTGGTTTATCAAAAAAATAGCTTTATCAAAAAACGCTTCCGTGTCGCCATTGTATTTTGTAAAAACCGATTTGAAGTAATAAACAGAACTCGCTTTTTTCGACAATCTTTCAAACTCCTCAAATGTGCGATCAGTATCCCAGTCTGCTTTTGGATTTAATTCGGTGTATTTATGGCGGGTGCTGTCATTGTCAATAATCCACGAGATATAATTGTCTTCAGAAATTAAATATTTTTCACGGACTTTATAGTAATCAGAACTATTTACAATCAGGCTGTCAATTAGTTTTCCCTGAATGTTGAATTTATAATACAATCTAAGCGGGTCGTGATCATAAGAAAAACCATTTTTGTTAGACTGTATAACCACCGTTTCAGATATTGGCGAAAAGTAGAAGTTACTGAGGTTTAAAAGGTCGTCCGGTAATTTTATAATCTCAAAGTGGTTTGATGCAGGCTTGTTTTCAAGGTTTTTATAGGTCAGATATTCTTTTGGAAAGTCAGGCTGCGTGATAAAATTTCTAAAAAAATAACCATACAAAATGTAACATACTGTCAGCAACAATGAAATGCACACAAAATACAGGTTTTTTCTGTAAAGGCTCATAGATATAAAGGCTATTAATTTAAATCCAAATCTAAAACCTTTTTTGGATTATAAGGTAGTTTTTGTAGATAAAGAATTACAAATGTAATGGACATATATTTGATTGAAGAGAACTTTTAATCTTTTGGGCGTGTCCCAAGGGCCGGGCTTTCGGCTTTATTCCCGATTAACAAAAACTACGGTTAAAAAACCTTGTTTTTCTAAATCGGGAGATAGCGCCTCAAATGAAATTCACTGAACTCCAATTAAAATAAAATAATGTGAAGTAATCCCTCACGCGAATTTTGGTTTTATGAGAAAATTTATTGTTCACAATTGCAAATGTATTTAACAGTGTGATTTTGTATATTGTCATGATTTTGATTTTATAAAAATGAAAGAACTGCTAATTGAGAGCAAAGGAATAAGAACCGATCACTATTTTATACCTCCTTTTGAACTTCGAGAGGGTGAATTGGTTATTATTTTCATGGAAAATAGTAGTTGTTTCGAGGATATAAAATCGCAATTGGTCACTATTTTTGCTGGGACAAAGGAACATGAAAATGTAAACGTAATAAAGCCGTTGACTTTTGCAAAACCCATTAAAGAATCAAGACTGAAGGGAATGTTCAACCCAATAAGTGTGGGCAGGTATTTAAAAAGAAATGCTGACACAAGGAATTCAGTAGTATCGAGAATTTTTGAAATAGACACTTTTACTAAAAAAGACAAAATAAAAAATCTTGATACCAGTGAGAGAAAACGACTTTCGTTATGTGCAGTTTTTTCAAAAACAAAAAATGTATCATTTGATCTGAGAGGAGAAGGAGCTGCATATTTTGCTAAAACATATGAATTTGTTAAAGATCAAATTAAAGAAGAAGGTGCGGCCATTTTAATTGACTGGACTGATGACCTGAAAAATGACTGTACGAAATTTATAACAATAGAATGGACAGTAGATTTAGAAGGATTAAAAAAAATATTCGACGGAAGTGTCGAACTTTCGAAAATGTGTGAATAATTATGAACACCGAAAATATTAAAATACTAAGAACCAAAATTTTAATTCCTTTAGATAAAGCGATACAGCTTCTTAAAAAGAATAAGGAAGATGTTGCGCTTTCGGAAATGGATTTTCATAACGAGAATATCATCGAAATTTGTCAAAAGACGGAATGCGATGAAGAAACAGCAAGAAAAGAATATCAAATCTGTAATTTCGATGTAAGTAAAGCCATTGAAAGAATTAATCAGAAGCCAGTTGTAATTTCAACAGGAAATAATCCGGATTCAAAAATAGGATTCATTTTATGGCCTCAAAATGAAGAAGGAAAATTTTATAAAACAAATAAAAGAAATGACGTTTTTATTCCAATAGATGATTTTGGTATTGTTATAGGTGTATTTCAGTCTGTATTTCCAATAAAAAATCCCTGGAACAATATAGTCGAAAATGAGTTTGATAAAATTGGATACAACTTCTTTGATAATAAAACCTGCAGATTAATTGTAGAAAAAATAGATGATTTGGAAACTGATGATGAAAAAGAAAAAGCATTTCTACTAAAATTAATAAACTGGCTAAACGATAAATTAGCTTATGCGGATTGCATTGTTATTTATGGTAATTTGTAAATGAACCTATATAAAACAGATAATTCTATGACAAAACGTTTAGTCACTATTTTTTTTGTAACAACAATATTGTTAGTTCTGCTTCATGGAGTTTTTAGAATATATGAAGTTTTTTATCCATCTTACTTTAATCAAAAAGAATATACTCAAATTGCATTTATTGAAAATGGGAAGATGCCTGATAAATATGAATTGCTATTTTACGGATTTACCAGTTTTGAAGTTTTGACTGTTAGCTTAATCCTGAGCCTGATTATTTGCAGTTTTAAATTAATAAAAAGGTAAGATGAAACTTCTATACTGTAACAAACCCCAATTTCACAAGTCTTTACAATAAACCAAAATCTATGAAACCAAAAACCATTTGCCTAATTGGCTTGTTCTTTTTTGTTCTGAGTTACATTATGTTTTCAAACAGTGCCGCTTTTGAGTATTTCAAAAAACCGGTCGATTTTGCACATTGGTTTAATTTAATTGGGGCTTGTTTGCTGTTGTCATTCAATAATGTGTTTCCAAAAAACAGATTAAATTCGGTTGCTTCTTTTATCACGGCTTTAGGAGTTGTGGCGCATATTGGACTTTGTACGATCGATTTTATCATGTGGAGCTATGGTGACAATGAGGTCGCAAAAGCTGCATTGAGTGAGCATATCAGTAATACGCCTTCGATTCTGTTTCCGTTTGTAATTGTGGGGCCATCGTTGCTTTTTGTAGGGTTGGCGGTACATGCTGCAAATTTTATCAAAACGCATACAATAAAAGCTTTAATGGTAATTTTGGGAGCGCCGTTGGTAGGCGTTTCATTTTTTATATTAAAAAACGGAATTTTAATGTTGCTGAGTTGTGCTATTTTTTCTTTAGGACTGACCTTGCTTATTTGTAAGAATGATAGTAGTGATTTATAATGAAATTGATATATTTGAATTTCTAACGACTATCATCATAAACCCTGTAAATTAATATGAATAAGATTTTTACCTTTCTGTTTTTAGTTCTGACATTCAATTTATCAGCACAAAGTCAGCTTCAATTTGACAAAAAATATGTACAATGCGAAGATAAATGGGTAGCATTTCCAGCAGACAGTACAGGGGTTTATAATTTCGGTTTTATATACATTGATGAGACTGCAGGTCTGACTTTGGAGTATGGAGACACTTTTAAAATAGATGAAAAGGGTAAATTCATTACCGAAAAAAAAGTAAAAACAAATTCCATGAAATATAGGTTGCAGCCAAATAATAATTTGGTAGCGCTTATTCCCGAATCAAAACTTAAGGAGTTATATGTGGATAAAGTTCCGGACTGGCTTAAAATTTATAAGCATAATGAGAATTCAATCACACGGCTTTTTAGATGGGGTTTCCTATATAATGGCTGGAATGAATGCGAAAAAGCACTTGAGTATTTAGAAAAAGCGAATAAAATTGATCCGGATTTAAAAGGACTTCGTGTAGAATTGGCCTATTCTTATAACTGCCTCGGACGTTATCAGGATGCGATTACTGTTTTACAAAAAGCTTTAGAACTTAATCCGCTTGATGCTTATACCAATAAAGAGTTAATTTATGCCGAAATTAAAAATGGTAATTTAGACAATGCCAGGGTTGTGTGCCTAAAGGTTTTCAAGGAATGCCAGGATAAAACATATAATCCTGAAAATGCATATAATATTTTGCATGCATTTTTTTTGAAAAAAGATGTAGCAAATTTTAAAAGCTGGCTGGCTGAAAGTGATACGTATTTAATTGGAGACCCAAAGTTTGGTTCTTCGGTGGAACAAATGAAAAAAGAGTTTGGGCAATAAAATAATTGGGTTGATTGATATCGCCTAATAATAAGTTACTTTAAAAATAAATTAGATTTGAAAAAACATTTAAAATACCTGATTTCCCTGTTTCTGGCTTTGGCCGTGATTGTGGGCGATGGTGCTTTATATTCAAAATCTAATACGCCCGAATATTATCAGTCTTCTTATGTCACTTCAGGAAAAGAAATTGATTTAAAGAATATTCGGTTATACGTTTTTAATCGTTTAAAATCATTTGGAAAAACTTCATTTCCAATACTTTTAAGTTGTCTTCAATTTAAAGAAGTTTTCAGTCTTCAGACAAACATTCTTTTGCGGGTTTGCAACAATCTTCATCAAGATATTGTTTCATTTATAAAGCAATCTGTTTTTATAAACGAGCGCCTTACTTCAGCCGATTTCAAAAAAAGTTTATACATCGCTTAAGGAATTTTTTCCTTAGCAATTATGCTATTCACAGCATAAGATGATTCATAATGTCTAATCATTTATCATTTTACAATGTATAAACACAATCCTAAAAAAAGTTTAGTGCCATCTAAACCACTTTTTCATTGGCTCAAAAGAAAAATTATCGTAATCCTAACTGCCTTCATGTTAGGAATGGCAAACGGAATGCACACCGAAGATACCAGAATTAAAGGCAATCAAAATTATACCGAACAGCATAAGAAGGACTAAATTTAATTAGAAAATTTGTCAATTGGGATAATTAGAAAATTCTTAATACTTTAAATCATTTTGCCTTTCTCAAAGTTTTAAATTTTGAGAAAGGTTTTTTACATATTCTGAGGAACGAAGAATCTTCGTTAGGAATCCCACAATCAAAATCGACAATCTTTGACGAGTTTCTTGCAAAGATTCTTTGTTTCTCAGAATGACAAGATTGTGCGTTTTAGGTAAACAGAAAACCGAAGCAATCCTGCTTCGGTTTTCTATTGAAATTTGGGATTTAAGAAATTTGGAATTTAATTAATCTATCCATTTATAATATCTCGCACCAATTAAAGATGGAATCTCTTTTTCGATTCGGTCTAAAACCCATTCGTTTTTGGGAGTTCGAACGCTTTGTTTTTGTTCTTTTTTGTGAAGGCTTTCATAAGTGTTGAAATCAATTTCTGTGCTTTCTGTTAAGTTTTTAAAAAGGTTCACATTCACTAAAGCAGATTTCCATTCTGGTTGAATTGTGCCTTCAAAAACTTTTGATTTTGATCCGCTTCCGTACGCTAAGAAGCCGAATTTAGTCCCTGCAACTTCTTTGTTAGTATCATTAAAATGAGCCAGAGTTGACAATAATCCCATGAAGATAGATCCGGTGTAAAGATTTCCAATTAAAGAAGAAGCCAATTCAGCAGGCTGTAATTTTTCGGTAACAAAAGTTCTGTAATCATCAGATTTTGCTACTTCTTTAATTTTAGTCTGATAATCAGCAGGCGCAATATCATCAGCAATAATTTTCTCGGCACTGTCTAAAGCGTAGATTTCAGACAACATTCTTCTTCCCTGGAAAGAATAAGGTAAATGCATTACGATACTGTGCCAGGTATTGTATAAAGTTTCGGTAGTATTTTTTAATTTTTTGAATGAAAAGTAAGCATTCCGCGTACGATCCATGTAACATTGGTTTGAATACTGACCATCAAAAACCGGCTGATCTTTATGGATTTCGATTTCGGCTTCTAAATTGTCAAACCAGGAGTCGTTATTTGTATTTTGTGTAATTGCTTCTTTAGAAATCGTTCTGTACGGTTTAAAGAAATCAAAAACCCCTTTTGTGCTGGTTGCCCAATTATTATCAAAAGCAATAATTTTTGGATCTGCGGTAATCAGCATGGCAACAGCTCCGGCACCCTGCGTATATTCTCCACCCGAATTTAAATCGTATTTGGCAAAATCAGTTGTAACTACAATTGCTTTTTTAGTTGGATTCAATTTTACAAAATCAAGACAGTTTTGTAAAGCGTCAACTCCGCCAATACAGGCGAATGTAAAATCAACCACGTCACATTCTGCCAAAACATCTTCGCCAAATTTTTGCTCCATTAAATTAATCAGATAAGACGCAATTGGTTTTGAACTGTCGACACCACTTTCAGTACCAACATAGATTCTGCTTATTTCGTTCAGGTTGATTTTATTGTCAATAATAAGTTTGGTTAAAGCATTTGCTCCAAAAACAACAGCATCCTGATGAACGTCCGGGAAAGTCATTTTCAGTAAGCCAAGACCTTTTTCTAATTTTTCCGGTTCAATATTTCTGGCAGTCGCCAATGTTTTTATGGGTAAATGTATGTTGGCTACATCAAAAGAAATAGCATCAATTCCTGTTTTCATTCTTGGTTTTTTTGAAGGCGGTAAAGGTAAAGTTATTAGAATGGAATGACAATTTTTTAGGAATATAAAATTTCCTGTTAATGGCACTTTTGTAGAAAACAAATCAAAAGTTGGAGTAAAATAATAATTTAGTAAACTTTTGTTATTTTTTTGCGAGGTGTATATTTTCTGAAATAAATCGACTTAATTATACATTTCAAAATTTTTATAATAAAATAATGAGTAATCTGTTTTTTTTATACGTAAAAGTACTTATACGTAGTCTTTTTTAAAATCATTATAAATAACAGCGAAATGGTTGTAGTTGATGTCTATTTGGTTTATTTTTGCTTAATTTTTTAAAACAAACTACTTAAACACTTATGGCACAATCTGCACTATTGAATGCTTCCATCTTAAAGAAAGTGGCTATGGCTCTTTCGGGAATATTCTTAATCACGTTTTTAGCGCTGCATGTTACCTTAAACTTCATTTCTATTATTAGTGAAGACGTTTTTAACGAGGCTTCACACTTTATGGGTTACAATCCGCTAATACAATTTGTAATGCAACCAATTTTGGCAATCGGAGTAATTTTTCATTTCGTAATGGGATTTGTACTGACTCTTCAAAACAGAGCAGCAAGACCTATTGCTTATGCAAATTATAACGGGGCTGCAAACGCATCATGGAGTTCCAGAAATATGATTATTTCCGGATTGGTTATTTTAGCATTCTTAGGACTGCATTTTTATGATTTCTGGTTTCCTGAAGTTACGTATAAATACATAGCAGGTACAGCACCAGACGCTACAAGGTATTATGGAGAGTTAGTTCATAAATTTCATGACCCAATTCGTACAGGTTTATACTGTGTGTCTTTTATCCTTTTAGGATTTCACTTATGGCATGGGTTTGCATCTTCTCTTCAGTCTGTAGGGATGCACAACAAATACTCAAGATTTTTAGCAAAAGTGGGGTACTGGTTCTCAGTTGTAGTTCCGGCACTTTTCGTAATTATCGCTTTATTTCATCATTTCAATAATTAATATCAATTATAATGGCATTAGATTCAAAAATTCCAAATGGTCCTATAGCGGACAAATGGACAAATTATAAAGATCATATTAATTTAGTAAACCCTGCTAACAAACGTAATTTAGATATTATCATTGTTGGTACAGGTTTGGCTGGAGGTTCTGCAGCAGCTACTTTGGCTGAGTTAGGATATAACGTAAAAGCATTTTGCTTTCAGGATTCACCAAGACGTGCGCACTCTATTGCGGCTCAGGGAGGTATCAATGCAGCAAAAAATTATAAAGGGGATGGCGACTCGGTTTACAGATTGTTCTACGATACTGTAAAAGGTGGTGACTACCGTGCCCGTGAAGCAAACGTTCATCGTTTGGCAGAGGTTTCTGCTAATATTATTGACCAGTGTGTGGCTCAAGGAGTGCCATTGGCTCGTGAATATGGTGGATTGTTAGATAACCGTTCTTTCGGAGGAACTTTGGTTTCCCGTACTTTTTATGCACAGGGACAAACAGGACAGCAGTTATTGTTAGGAGCTTATTCTGCAATGAACCGTCAGATTGGCCGTGGAAAAGTAAAAATGTACAATCGTCACGAAATGCTTGATTTAGTAATCGTTGACGGAAAAGCGAGAGGTATTATCGCTCGTAACTTAATCACAGGAGAAATAGAAAGACATTCTGCTCACGCTGTAGTTGTTGGTTCAGGAGGATACGGAAACGTATTTTTCCTTTCAACAAATGCTATGGGAAGTAACGCAACAGCAGCCTGGAAAATACATAAAAAAGGAGCGTTTTTCGCAAATCCTTGTTACACACAAATTCACCCAACTTGTATTCCGGTTTCAGGAGATCACCAGTCAAAACTGACTTTGATGTCTGAATCGTTACGTAATGACGGTCGTATTTGGGTTCCTGCAAAATTAGAAGATGCTCAGGCAATTCGTGAAGGAAAGAAAAAAGCAACTGATTTATCTGAAGAAGAAAGAGATTATTTCTTAGAAAGAAGATACCCTGCTTTTGGTAACTTAGTGCCTCGTGACGTTGCGTCCCGTGCGGCAAAAGAAAGATGTGATGCCGGTTTTGGAGTTAACAAAACAGGAGAAGCGGTTTACTTAGATTTTGCTGCCGCTATCGAACGTTACGGAAAAGAAGCTGCTTATGTAAAAGGTTTAGATGCTAATGATAAAACATTAGTGACTAAGTTAGGAACTGATATCGTAAAAAGTAAATACGGAAACTTATTCCAAATGTACTTGAAAATCGTTGATGAGAATCCTTATGTTACGCCAATGATGATTTATCCTGCGGTTCACTATACAATGGGTGGAACATGGGTTGATTATAACTTAATGACTACAATTCCGGGATGTTTCTCAATTGGAGAATCTAACTTTTCTGATCACGGAGCAAACAGACTTGGAGCTTCTGCTTTGATGCAGGGATTAGCTGACGGATATTTCGTGTTGCCATATACTATCGGAGATTATTTAGCTCCGGATATTAAAATGGGAGAAATTTCTACAGATTTACCTGAATTTGTAGAGGCTGAAAAAGCGGTTAAAGATCAAATTGACAAATTTATCAATAATAACGGAACGCATTCTGTAGATTATTTCCACAAGAAATTAGGAAAAATCATGTGGGATAAAGTAGGTATGGCTCGTAATGAAAAAGGATTAAACGAAGCTATCGTTGAAATCGCTGCTTTACGTGAAGAGTTTTACAGAGATGTAAAAGTTCCCGGAAGCGCTAACGAATTTAATCAGGAATTAGAAAAAGCAACCCGTGTTGCCGATTTCCTTGAATTGGGAGAATTGTTCGCAAAAGATGCTTTACACCGTAATGAATCTTGTGGAGGTCACTTCCGTGAGGAGTACCAGACAGAAGAAGGAGAAGCACTTCGTGATGATGATAACTTTGCATACGTTGCAGCCTGGGAATACAAAGGAAAACCAAGCGATGCTGTATTACACAAAGAACCTCTTAATTACGAAAACATTAAATTAGTTCAAAGAAGTTATAAATAAGAATTTGGTCGAAAGCCCAAAGTCTTAAAGTCAAAAGGCAAAATGTGCCAAGCGACTTTCGACTTTCGACTTTATGACTTTCAAACGAAAAAGGTATGAAACTTACATTAAAAATATGGCGTCAGAAAAACGCCCAAGATAAAGGGGGAATTGTTGATTACCCAATCGACGGAATCGAACCGGATATGTCTTTCCTTGAAATGCTTGACGTTCTTAACGAACAATTAATCAATAAAGGAGAAGAACCTGTGGCATTTGATCACGATTGTCGTGAGGGAATCTGCGGAATGTGTTCTTTATTCATCAACGGTGAAGCGCACGGGCCGGACAGAGGTGTTACAACTTGTCAGTTACACATGCGTATGTTTAAAGATGGTGATACAATTTTTATCGAGCCATTCAGAGCAAAAGCTTTCCCTGTGATTAAAGATTTAGTGGTTGACAGAAGTTCATTCGACAGAATTCAGCATGCAGGAGGATTTATTTCGGTAAATACTTCAGGAAATACAATTGATGCCAATACAATTCCAGTTAACAAAAGCGATGCAGATAAATCATTTGATGCTGCTGCGTGTATTGGTTGTGGAGCTTGTGTTGCAACTTGTAAAAACTCATCAGCAATGTTGTTCGTGGGTGCAAAAGTATCTCAATATGCTTTGCTTCCACAAGGTAAAGTTGAGGCAACTGAGCGTGTACTAAACATGGTTCACCAAATGGATTTAGAAGGTTTTGGTAACTGTACCAACACCGGAGCTTGTGAAGTAGAATGCCCTAAAGGAATTTCTCTTGAAAATATCGCACGTATGAACCGTGAGTATTTATCAGCAAGTTTAAAAGGATAATTCAATCTGTCATATTGACTATGAATAATATATAAACGTCCCGATATTCGGGGCGTTTTTTTTGTAGTATAAATAATATTAATATTTTGTTTATATTTGAAAAAAAATGCTTTCACTAAATAAAAAGCATTGTAAAATCAATTAAACAGATATGAAAAACAAACTACTACTATTATTGTTGACTTCTTTTGTAATCGCTTGTTCCAGTGATTCAGAATCAGATGATTCTCAAAACCCATCCTCTTCTAACAGAATAAAAAAAATTGAAGAAATTCAAAACGGTGTGGTAATCAAAACAACTGATTATGAGTATAACAGTTCTGGAAACATTTCTAAGATAACTGTAAAAGATCAGGCAAAATTTTACCAATCAACATATAATTATGATTCTACTAATAAAATGATTAGCTGGAATTTAAAAGAATATTATATATCCAATCCTTCTGATGTAATAGAACAATTGAATTCACTGGAATATACCAATGGACTGATTACTAATATTTGTATCGATCGAAAAGAAAAGGAATCGGATTATGTAACTAATTCAATCGATAGGATTAGTCAGACCTATTCGAATTCTGGCCTGACATCTATAAAACATTATATTCCGATTACCGGAGATGAAGATGCAGTATGTTCTGATGTCTCAGATGTCAGTAATGAGGAGTTATTTGAATACTCTAATGGGAATTTAATTCGTTATGAAGCACCAGGGATGGGTTTCTTTGATGAATATTATAAAATAGAGCATGACGAAGGGAATAATTATTTATCAGGAATAAAACCGGATGCATTTAGATACACCTATGGAAGTCAGGTATCTGTCAATAATTTAAAAAAGATAAATGTATATGATTCTTATTCTGATAAACTCACGGCAACAGTTCAGTTTGAAAACACTTATGATAAAAATAAGAACATTATAAAAGCCGTAGAAAAGTATTATTATGCGGGAAGCACAGCTGCATCTAATACAACAACAATGAATTATTACTATTACTAATTTAAAAATCGAAGTTGAAAGACTGAAGCTGGTTTGTGTCAAAAATAGTTTTCTTAAAGCGCATTCATTAATTATCTTGAATGCGTTTTTTTTATCTTTATATAAAAAATAAACATAATGAAAATCGCCCTGATTCAATCCGATCTTGTTTGGGAAAGCCCAAAAGGTAATATATTTGATTTTGAAGCTAAAATAAGCGAAATAAAAGCTTCTGTTGATTTGATTGTGCTTCCGGAAATGTTTTCGACAGGATTTACCATGAATCCTAAAGATGTTGCAGAAACAATGCAGGGAGAAACGGTTCTTTGGATGCAGGCTTTAGCCAAAGAAAAAAAAAGTGCCATTGCAGGAAGTTTGATTATTCAGGAAAACAATCAGTTTTATAACCGAATGCTATTTGTTTTTCCGACTGGAGAAATTCAATTTTATGATAAAAGGCATTTGTTTACCCTTGCGGGAGAAGACAAAGTATATACAGCCGGAAATAAAAAACAAATCGTTGAATATTTAGGCTGGAAGATTTGCCTGCAGGTTTGTTACGATTTACGATTTCCGGTATTTGCCCGTAATGTCGAAAATTACGACCTTCTTTTGTATGTTGCCAACTGGCCAAAAGTACGCATAAATGCCTGGGATATTCTGCTGAAAGCCCGTGCGGTTGAAAACCTTAGTTATACAATTGGAGTCAACAGAACAGGTTTTGATGCGAATCATCATCAATACAATGGTCATTCGCAGGTTATTGATTTTCTTGGAAATCCAATTCTGGAACCGCAGGAAAATGAAGGCGTTTTTATAGTGGGTTTAGATAAAAATATCATGCTGGAAACCCGAAAAAAAATGGATTTCCTAAGTGATAAAGATGTGTTTGAAATTCAGAATTAAAAAGCGGTTTTCTTTCTCTTTTTTTCTGCGTTTAATTTATCTTGTTCCTTCTTTTTTTCTAATGCAGGGTCGAAAGGAATACTTAAATCTATAGATTCAATTTTATCCCAATTTGCATGTAAATCAATTTCTTCCTGATAATAAAATACTTCTTCAGCGTATCTTTTCTCTAAATAGCTTCCGGGATCATACATTTTGTTCTGGTTGTCATCATAAATAACCCGGACAGAATATACGGCTGGTTCTAAAAGTTTAAAATCAAAATTGGTTTTGGAGTTAGAATAGTCTGCTGTAAGCACAACATCTCCTTTTTTATTGGTTAATTCAATGATAATTGGAAAGCGTTTTACATTTTGTAAATTCAGCGTAAGATTTCCGTATTCTTCAATTTCACGTGTATTCAATTTGTATGATAAAGTGTCATTTGTTTTTTCGTAAAAATCTGTCAATGCACCGGGTAAAAACGTAAAATTATATTTTTGGGCAGGCTCTTTTTGAAAATCAATATACAGCTTTCGTTCAAATTCATCATATTCAGTTGCATAATCAACCGCAACAGAATCTTTGTTGACTAATTTTATTTTCGACTTGTCAAATTTAACAAGAGGTGTTGCAGTTTCAAGTGTAAACCGATCTCTGAAATGAATAATTCCGTTTTGTACTGCGGTAATATTCAGCGAGTCTTTTTTCTGGTTTTTGATCTTAAAATTAAACTTCTTTTCATAATTTTCTTTGCTGACTTCCATTGTTAATGAATCCGCTTTTATTGGTTGATACCAAACTTGCAAAGAGTCTTTTTTTGGAAATTGTGTTATAATGGTTTCCAGAACTTCAGTATTGTTTTTAAGTACAATTTTAGGTTTCGAATTCTTGTTAAAATTCTGTTTGCCTTCATACGGAAGCAATAGTCGGTTTCCGGAAGCCTGAATAGGTTTGAAAGTTTTTAAAGGAAGTTTTTCCTTAAATAATTCCAATTCAAAAATGGTGTCATTTGGTATGGTAATAGGTTGTTTTAAAAACCCAATTTTATCCTCTTTTGAGTTGTATTTATTGTTGTTTCCTTTGTCTTTTAAAGCGACCAAAAGATACTTTCCGGCTTTTAGATTTTCTAATTTAAAAGTCGTTAAGCTGTCTAAAGTATTGGTAATATAGCGGGGATTTTCTTTGTAAATGACAGAATCTTTAAATTTATCATTAATCTCATACAGCATTACTGTTACAAAATTATCGGCAGTTTTGTCATAAGAATCTTTGATTCTTCCGTTTAGAGCAAGAGAATCGATGTATGTACCTGTCGAGAAAACATATTTGAACTGATTATATGGGTTTCCTTCATTATTATCGGTAATACTTTGTCCAAAATTAAGACTGTATGTTGTGTTGGGCTGTAAAGTGTCTAAAATTTTTATGCTGATAAATTTACTGGCATTGGTAGGGGTAATAATAGGCGGATTTTTTAAAGGTGGAGAAATAATCAGCTGTTTATTTGCGTTTTTTAGCTTTACATATTCATCAAATGTTAAAATGATTTCATTAGCCTTAAAATCCGTAGTGAAATTTTTAGGAGAACTTGACTTTAAAATAGGGGCAAGTGTATCCTTTAAACCTCCCGTTATGCTGCCGCGCTTTGCGCAACTCACCATTAATAATACCAATAAAAAAGTAAAATATTTTAAGCTGTTTTTCAACATAACGATTCTTGATTTAATTGCACAAAATAACAATTATATTTGCTTTAATTGAAATTTTTTATCGTTTTATTAGGTTTTGAAAGCTTTAAAGGAAGTTGTTTTTTAATTTGATGAAAAGTTATATCAGGCAATTTTCAAACGGGATATAATTTCTTACATTTGGTTTCAATTTAATTTACAGGTTTTGAAAAAGATTTTCTTTTTGGTATTGTTCTTCTCTTTATTGATTTCGTGTAATGAAAATACAAAACCGATTGTCTCTTTTTATTACTGGAAAACCATTTTTAAATTATCAGAAAAAGAAAAAGAAATACTCCAGGAGAATAATGTTCGTAAAATTTACATACGTTATTTCGATATTGATTTACATCCAAAAGATACAAATCCGATTCCTTTAACACCAATTCGTTTTCAGGAAACAATGAGTGATTTTGAGGTAGTTCCTGTGGTTTTTATCAAAAATAAAGTGTTGCTGAGGCAAAATATTGATATTGAAGAGTTAGCTCAAAAAACGATTGGTTTAGTAAATGAAATCAATTTTGAAAATAAAATGGATTGTAAAGAAATTCAGATTGATTGCGACTGGACGCTTTCAAGTAAAGACAATTATCTGAAGTTTATTGAAAAGTTTAAAAAGCTTTCCGGAAAGAAAATTTCAGCAACGATAAGACTACATCAGGTAAAATATTTTAAGAAGACTAAAATTCCAAATGTCGATTCGGGTGTTTTGATGTATTACAATATGGGAACTATTGCTGCAGATTCTTCAAACTCTGTTTATGATAAAAAAGTTGCCGAACGTTATCTGAAAAGTTTAAAGAAGTATCCTTTGCATCTCGATTTCGCCTTGCCAATTTATTCCTGGGGAGTTCATGTCAGGAACCAAAAAGTAATTGGATTAAGGTCAAAACTGAATGTTTCTGAACTTAAAGATGATAAAAATTTTGAACAGATAAGCTCTTTTTTTTTCAGAGTTAAACATGCTAATTACAAAAACGGCACATTTTATGAAGAAAATGATGTGCTGAAGATAGAAGCTGTTTCCTCTGATGATTTAATCGAAATGGCGGAAGATCTGAATGACAATAGCCCTCAAAAACCAAACGAAATTATTTTTTACGATTTAGACCAATTCAATATAAAAAACTATGAAAAGAATATTTTTAAGCAAGTTATTTCTTGCTTCTAGCACTTCTTTGCTTCTTATATATGGAGTAATTTATGCTTGTGGAGGCGGAGACGACTGGGATTATTTTGGTTACAATTCGAATTTTACACCCGAAACTTTTGCAGACAAATCCTATTCGCCGCTTTTTTTAGCCGGAGATGTCTTTTATGCAATTGGTTTTGACACCGAGCATAATTCCCGTTTCAATGAAAACATAAAATCAGATTGGGCAACTTATCTTAAAGGGAAAGCAGATGTTGCAACCGTGAATTATTTTTTAATTGGGGATGATAAACCACGTTATTATTCGGATCAAAAAAATACAATAAAAAATAAAGAAGAAGTTGCACAGCTTCATGTGTATTATAAAAACAAAAAAGACAATGCGGCTTCTGTAAAGTGGGCTAAAAAAATGAGTCTTAAAGATGATAAGGTGAAAAGCTTTATTGAGTTTTTGTATTTGGCACAAAAAATAGAAACCGTATCTATTGGTGAAGATTATTGGAGTTATGATCCTGTCGTAGCCAGGACTTTTAACGATCAGAAAATGATTCAGTCTATCGAAAATGTTTATAACACGACTTCAGATTCATTTTTGAAAAACAGATATTGGTTTCTGACCATGAAAGCCCGTTTTTATAGCAATGACAAGAAAAAGGCGATTGAGTTTTTTAACAAAACAGAAAATTCGGTACCTAAAAATATACTCTATTACCGAGCTCTTTCGTATGTGGCGGGAATCAATTACAAGCAGAAAAAATATGCAGTTTCAAATTATCTATATGCTCAGGTTTTTGATAAATGTCCGGAACTTCGAATCGTAACGGCTTACAGTTTTCATCCAAAAAATGATGCAGACTGGAATAAATCATTGGCAATGGCAAAAAATAATAAAGAAAAAGCTGCTCTTTGGGCAATTCACGGTTATTATAAAGACGAAAAAGAAGCGATTGAAAAGATTTATGAATTAGATGCTAAAAGTGAACATCTGAATTATCTGGCGACAAGACTGGTAAATAAACAGGAGCAGGCAATCAATAATTCTTTTCAGCAGAATGCTGGAGAAAATGTGCCAATGAAAAATCAGACGGTCGCAGAAAATAAAACAGAAAATCAGCCTAAAATTGATAAAACAGCTTATGCTTTAGTCGAAAAAATTGCAGCAGCAGGTAATACAGAAAGACCTTATTTATGGGATTTGTCTTTGGGTTATCTTCAGACTTTAAAAGGAGATTATGTAAATGCTGATAAAAGCTTTGACAAGGCTGTAAAAACGCTTCCGAAAACAGAATTGGCAGCAATGCAGTTACGCTTGCTGCGTTTTGTTAATAATCTGAATAAAATAGATCAACTGACGGATAAAAACGAAAAAACGATTCTGGCAGATTTGAATTGGCTTTATAATGAACTTCCAAAGACTTATAAAGGACAGGAGTTTCGTTATCAAAATGCAGTTTCATGGAGTAAGAGTTATTTGTCGGCACTTTATAAAGCAAAAGCAGATCCGGTTATGGCAGAAATATTCGGGGAATCGCGTTACAGCTATTGGAACGACGGAAATGCTTTTTATGATAATGAAAAAAACCTGATGGATATAAAAATATTTTTATCCAGACCCAATAAAACCGAAATTGAAAAAATTGGGGCAGGAATTTATAGTTTGAAGCTAAAAGATATTAATAATTTTCAGGCAGTTCAGGCAACTTTTAAAAATAAAATTTCAGAAGCAATTGGGTATATGCAGCAGGCTGACTCGGTTCAGTATCAGAATTTTTTAGGAAATCCGTTTAACGGAAATATTAAAGATTGTCATGACTGCGATCATGTGGCTTATCAAAAAAAGAAATACAGTTATCTTGATTTCTTGAATACGATAAAAACAATGCAGGAGAAGCTGGCTCAAAAAGAGGATGTTTATACGAATAGTTTATTGCTTGGAAATGCATTTTACAACATTACACATTTTGGAAACGGACGAACTTTTTATGAAATTACGATTGTAGGTTACGGATCAAGTCCGTATTCGTTTAGAGATTCGATGAAAAAAATGATAACCAATTGTGACTTGTCAAAAATGTACTATCAAAAAGCATTTGAAGCGGCGACAACCAAAGAGCAAAAAGCAAAATGTATATATTTAATGTCAAAATGCGAGCGTAATCAATACTATAACAATAAATATAATAATGTAAACAGTTATTGGGAAATCCAGGATGACAAAATTAATTTTATTGCCTGGAACGGATTTAAAACACTGCAAAAGGATTATTCAGACACCAGATACTATCAGGATGTAATTGCAGAATGTGGTTATTTCAATACTTTCGTCAATCAATAAACTATAATGTTATGATAAATAAAATTGAACATATAGGAATTGCAGTTAAGAATATGGATGATGCTAATATTTTGTTTGAAAAATTATTGGGCGTTCCGTCCTACAAAACAGAAATAGTAGAAACAGAAAGTGTCATGACTTCTTTTTTTCAAACCGGAACAAATAAAATTGAGCTTTTAATGGCAACGAATCCCGAAAGTCCAATTGCAAAGTTTCTGGAGAAAAAAGGTGAAGGGATTCATCACATTGCTTTTGATGTCGATGATATTTTTGCAGAAATTGAACGATT
Source organism: Flavobacterium pectinovorum (assembly GCF_022802975.1). Taxonomy (GTDB): domain Bacteria; phylum Bacteroidota; class Bacteroidia; order Flavobacteriales; family Flavobacteriaceae; genus Flavobacterium; species Flavobacterium pectinovorum_B. The sequence goes on along the minus strand of NZ_JAFEVZ010000003.1, from coordinate 155,115 downwards.
AAAAAAAGAAGGTTTTGTGTTAATAAATGATATTCCTAAGAAAGGAGCGGATAATAAATTAGTTGTTTTTTTGCATCCTAAAAACACAAATAGTGTTTTGGTTGAGCTTTGTCAGGAAATAAGGTAATTTTAATGTTGTAATAATTCCTTGATAATCAATTTGATTTTGATTAATAATTGTTAATATTTAATTTAAGTATAAATGATAGTGCAAAATATTTGGAACGAATAAAAAATAGTAGTAATATTGCAAACTCTTAACCGGTCCTATAGCTCAGCTGGTTAGAGCACCTGACTCATAATCAGGTGGTCCCTGGTTCGAGCCCAGGTGGGACCACAAAGAAAAAGCTTCATAATTTTTTTATGAAGCTTTTTTTATGTCATAGTTATTTTAAAATAAAAAGCAATATATTTGCTTCAGATTTTTTGTGAAAGAACCACGCTTTCGTTAAAATCTCTAAATCAAATTTAAGGTAAGTTAAGATTCAAATTATTTCGTTTTTTATGAAAATAATAAATAAAATTGCGACTGTTTTTTTTGTATTATTTGGTGTGTTAAGCGTTTTTGCGACCGAAACTCCACCAGATCCACCAGCTACTACGGCTAAAGGTGCTGTGGTGATGGCTGGCCCACCAAATCCTCCTGCGCCAATTGATGGTGCTGGTTTGCTGGTTCTGATATTGGCTGCGATTTTATTAGGGATATATGTAATATATAATCATAAACTAAAAACAAAAGCTTCAGTATAAACTGAAGCTTTTGTTTTATTTGAAGGTTTTTGTTTTTATTTGTTGATGGGGTAGAGTCTGGAAATGTATTTTCCTACTACATCAAATTCTAAGTTTATCTTAGTTCCAACTTCGAAATTTTTGAAATTCGTGTTCTCGAAAGTATAAGGTATTATAGAGACACTAAATTCGTTTGTTTTAGAATTTACTACTGTTAAACTAACTCCATTTACGGTTATTGAGCCTTTTTCGATGGTAATATTGTTTAAATTTTTGTCGTATTCAAAAGTGTAATTCCAGCTTCCGTTTGCTTCTTCTATTTTTATACAGGTTCCTGTTTGGTCTACATGACCTTGTACAATATGCCCGTCAAGGCGGTCGCCAAGTTTCATTCCTCTTTCCAAATTAACGATATCGCCGGTTTTCCAGTCTCCAATATTGGTTTTTAAAATGGTTTCCTCAATTGCTGTTACGGTGTAAAAAGTGTCATTTATAGCAACAACCGTAAGGCAGATTCCATTATGGGATACGCTTTGGTCGATTTTTAATTCGTTTGTGATAGATGAATCGACCGTAATGTGAAGATTATTTTGGTCTTTTTGTATTTCGTGAATCCTTCCTAAGGTTTCTATAATTCCTGTGAACATTGTTGGTTTTATTTACTAAATTTGCACATCAAAATTAGTAATAAATAATTGGAGCTCATGAATAAAAAAGCAGAAAATATAATTGTTGGGATTTCGATTGGAGATTTAAACGGTATTGGAAGCGAAGTTATATTAAAAACATTCGAAGATTCTCGAATGTTGGAACTGTGTACGCCGGTTATTTTTGCCAATGCCAAAATACTTTCTTTCGTTAAAAAAAGCTTTACTTCTACAGTTCAGTTTCATGGAGTTGATAAGTTAGATCAGGTTGTGCCTGGTAAACTGAATGTTTTTAATCTTTGGAGAGAAAGTGTTGATATAAATTTAGGGACAAACGATGAAAAAATAGGGGAGTACGCTATAAAATCGTTTGTGGCTGCTACAAAAGCTTTAAAAGACGGGGATATTGATGTTTTGGTTACAGCTCCAATAAATAAATACAATATCCAATCAGAAGATTTTAAATTTCCGGGACATACAGATTATCTGGATCAGGAGTTGGAAGGTAATGCCTTAATGATGATGGTTCATGATGATTTAAGAGTAGGTTTGCTGACAGACCATGTTCCTTTAAATGAAGTTTCTTCTCATTTAACAGAAGAGCTAATTACGAGAAAAATTGAAGCCATCAGAAAGTCACTAATTCAGGATTTTAGTATTGTAAAGCCTAAAATTGCTGTGTTAAGTTTAAATCCGCACGCAGGTGATGGAGGTGTTATAGGAAAAGAAGATGATTTGGTGTTAAAACCTGCTTTAAAGAAAATATTCGAAAAGGGTACTATGGTTTTTGGGCCATTTCCGGCAGATGGCTTTTTTGGTAGTGGTCAGTATGAAAAATATGATGCCGTTGTGGCGACCTATCACGATCAGGGATTGATTCCTTTTAAAACATTGTCATTCGGAAAAGGAGTAAATTATTCAGCGGGCCTAAACAGAATCAGAACCTCGCCGGATCACGGTACTGCTTATGATATTGCCGGTAAAGATATGGCGGATTATAATTCGTTTAAGGAAGCTGTTTATCTTGCAATTGATATTTTTCGTTCGCGTAATCAATATGAAGAGATTAGCGCAAAACCTCTTAAAATAAAAGAAAAACAGTTATAAACAAAAAAAGGTGAATAAGATTATTAGTTTTATAATAATTTTATATCTTTGCACCCCAATTCAGGTATCTGAGTTTTAGAGCCTAATTGTACAAATTGATGTTGAAATGAGCAAAACAAAAGAATTTTTAATTCCTTTCGTGGGATTAAAGCTAGGGAAACACCATTTTGAGTATCAAATAAGTAAGAAGTTCTTTGAGGACTTTGATTATGATGAGTTTCAAAATTCGGATATCAAAGTCAGTTTAGTTTTAGATAAGAAAAGCAATATGCTGGAGTTGGATTTCAAACATAAAGGAACGGTTAATGTGCCTTGTGATCTGACCAGTGAAGATTTTGATTTGCCTATAAAAGGAAAGATGAAACTTATTGTTCGTTTTGGAGATGAGTTTAATAATGACAATGAAGAATTGTTAATCTTGCCTCATGGTGAATTTGAATTGGATGTAGCGCAATACATTTATGAAATGATTGCATTGTCAATTCCGCAAAAAAGAATTCATCCCGGTGTAAAAGATGGAACTTTGCAAACGGAAGCCCTGGCAAAACTAAATGAGTTAACAGTTAAAGAACAAAAAGAAGAGAGTAAACAAGAAGAAGATATTGACCCGCGTTGGGACAAATTAAAAAAACTATTAACGGATAAATAATATAGTAAAATGGCACATCCTAAGAGAAAAATCTCGAAAACAAGAAGAGATAAGAGAAGAACACATTATAAAGCTACTGTAGCTCAAATCGCTACATGTCCAATTACTGGAGAAGCACATTTATACCACAGAGCTTACTGGCATGAAGGTAAAATGTATTACAGAGGGCAAGTTGTTATCGATAAATCTGAAGCGGTTGCTTAATACGTTTTTGTAAATGATATGAGAACTCTCACTATGTGAGAGTTTTTTTTGTTTGTTATAACTTTCTTTTTTAAAGAAATTTACGACAATACGTTTAGATTTTTTTTTGTAATTTTCAAGTCTTTTAAAAATTTTTCAAATACGCCGTATTTGAGAGGAAATAATAGAATATAATGAATACAATCACAGCCGCAATTACCGCTGTTGGAGGATACGTTCCTGACTTTGTACTTTCTAACAAAGTACTAGAAACAATGGTCGATACCAATGATGAATGGATTACTACCCGTACCGGAATAAAAGAAAGAAGAATTCTTAAAGATGCTGATAAAGGAACTTCCTATCTTGCCATAAAAGCAGCGCAGGATTTAATAGCAAAAGCCAATATTGATCCATTGGAAATTGATATGGTGATAATGGCAACAGCGACACCGGATATGATGGTGGCTGCGACGGGTGTGCATGTTGCTACAGAAATTGGAGCTACTAATGCATTTGCTTACGACTTACAAGCTGCCTGTTCGAGTTTTTTATACGGGATGTCTACTGCAGCAGCTTATGTGCAATCAGGACGTTATAAAAAAGTATTATTAATTGGTGCTGATAAAATGTCATCAATTGTAGATTATACAGACAGATCTACCTGTATTATTTTTGGTGATGGAGCCGGAGCGGTTTTGTTCGAGCCAAATTATGAAGGCTTAGGTTTACAGGATGAGTATTTACGAAGCGATGGTGTAGGACGCGATTTTCTTAAAATTCCGGCAGGAGGTTCCTTAATTCCGGCTTCTGAGGAAACCGTTAAAAACAGACAGCATAATATTATGCAGGATGGTAAAACAGTATTTAAATATGCTGTTACTAATATGGCTGATGCAAGCGAATTAATTTTGCAAAGAAATAATTTGACAAAAGAAGAGGTAAGCTGGTTAGTGCCACATCAGGCAAACAGACGTATTATTGATGCTACTGCCGGCAGATTAGACTTAGATGAGTCTAAAGTGCTTGTAAATATCGAAAGATATGGTAATACAACTTCTGGAACTTTGCCATTAGTATTAGCCGACTTTGAACACAAGTTCAAAAAAGGAGACAATGTTATTTTTGCCGCTTTCGGAGGTGGATTCACTTGGGGATCTATTTACTTAAAATGGGCTTACGATAAGAAATAAATTAAAACTAAAAACAAACCATTATGGATTTAAAAGAAATTCAAAACCTAATCAAATTTGTAGCAAATTCGGGAGTTGCAGAGGTAAAGTTAGAAATGGATGATGTAAAAATCACAATTAGAACAACTTTAGAAACAAATGTAACTGAAGCTACTTATGTACAGCAATTACCAGCTCAGGCTGCATTGCCGCAAGCAGTTGCTCCTCAGCAAACTGCACCGGTAGTTGTAAATGTAAATAGTGAAGCAGCTGCTCCTGTTGAAAATTCTAAATTCATTACTATAAAATCTCCAATTATTGGAACATTCTACAGAAAACCATCTCCAGATAAACCGGTTTTCACTGAAGTAGGAAGCACAATAGCTAAAGGTGATGTTCTTTGTGTAATTGAAGCAATGAAATTATTCAACGAAATCGAATCAGAAGTTTCAGGTAAAATTGTAAAAATTCTTGTTGACGATATGTCTCCTGTAGAATTTGACCAACCTTTATTTTTAGTTGATCCATCATAAATAAATTTAGATTTTAGATTTTAGATTTTAGAATGGTTCGAAAGAAAATTTTGTTAATCATCTAAAATTATCTAATTATCAAATTGTCTAATTATCTAATTAAAATAAGATGTTTAAAAAAATATTAATTGCGAATAGAGGAGAAATTGCACTACGTGTAATTCGTACATGCAAGGAAATGGGAATTAAAACTGTAGCAGTTTACTCTACAGCCGATGCAGAAAGCTTACACGTTAAGTTTGCTGATGAAGCGGTTTGTATTGGACCTCCTCCAAGTAACTTATCGTATTTAAAAATGTCAAATATTATTGCCGCTGCAGAAATTACAAATGCAGATGCAATACATCCGGGATACGGATTTCTTTCTGAGAATGCTAAATTCTCTAAAATTTGCCAGGAGCACGGAATCAAATTTATTGGTGCAGCTCCGGAAATGATCGACCGAATGGGAGATAAAGCTTCTGCAAAAGCTACAATGAAAGCAGCAGGAGTACCTTGCGTACCAGGTTCAGACGGATTATTAGAATCTTATGAGCATGCACTAAAAGTAGCTAAAGAAATTGGTTATCCGGTTATGATGAAAGCTACTGCCGGTGGTGGTGGAAAAGGAATGCGTGCAATCTGGAAAGAAGAAGAGCTTTTAAAAGCGTGGGAAAGCGCTCGTCAGGAAGCTGCTGCTGCTTTTGGAAATGACGGAATGTACATGGAGAAACTTATTGAAGAACCACGTCATATCGAAATTCAGGTGGTTGGAGATTCTTACGGAAAAGCCTGTCACCTTTCTGAAAGAGATTGTTCAGTTCAGCGTCGTCACCAAAAACTGACTGAAGAAACACCTTCGCCTTTCATGACAGATGAATTACGTGCTAAAATGGGTGAAGCTGCGGTAAAAGCGGCTGAATTTATTAAATATGAAGGAGCGGGAACAGTAGAATTTTTAGTGGATAAACACAGGAATTTCTACTTCATGGAAATGAATACCCGTATTCAGGTAGAGCACCCAATTACTGAACAGGTAATTGATTATGATTTGATCCGTGAACAGATTATGGTAGCTGCCGGAATACCGATCTCAGGAAAAAATTATTTACCTGAATTACATGCTATAGAATGTCGTATTAATGCTGAAGATCCTTATAATGATTTTCGTCCGTCACCGGGAAAAATTACTACGCTTCATATGCCGGGAGGCCACGGAGTTCGTTTAGATACTCACGTTTACTCTGGTTATAGCATTCCGCCAAATTACGATTCAATGATTGCAAAGTTAATTACAACAGCGCAATCCCGTGAAGAAGCTATCAGCAAAATGCGAAGAGCTCTTGACGAATTTGTAATTGAAGGTGTGAAAACTACAATACCTTTCCACAGACAATTAATGGATGATCCAAAATACATAGCAGGAGATTATACAACTGCTTTCATGGACACTTTCAAAATGAATAGTCCTGAATAAATGTTCTGAAAAACCTCATTGAAAAATGAGGTTTTTTTATGTCTTGATTTAACTAAAAAATGCCGATTATTTAATCTAATTTTTAGATAGCGGAAACGGAATAATTTGCCAGAAAATTTCAATTTTTTTTGTTTTCTTGATGTTGCATTTTGCATGTTTGTTATAAACCTGAACTCGATTATAATTATCTTCCACGGTTTCAACCGTTGGCTGTAGTTTAACATTGGATTATTATTTTTACTAATGATGTTAAAAAAGCAAAATGGTCCCATTTAGCCCCGATTGCTATGCCAGCTCGCTTCGCTCGTGAGAAGTAAAAAAATCTTATGGCTCGGAGTTCGAACATAAGATTGTAACGGAAAGCCGGATGATACTTGCTGCAAAATACTTATTGATCGGGAATTAAAAGCTTTTTAAAGCTGTTTTTGAGGCTTATCTCTTTTAGTAGGGATTTTTAAAGGAGATTTATTTTACAGGTTTAATTTGAATAAAAAAAAGCTGTATCATGAAGATACAGCTTTTGATTTTTAGAATTTTATAAAATGTAAACTACGTTAGTTTTTTATTTTAAAAGTAACTCTTCTTGCTAATTTTCTTGCTAAAGCAGAATCCTTGTCTACAGAAGCATCTATACCACCACTGGTAACTGTTACTCTTTCAGAAGAAATCTTAGCCTTAGTTAAAATGTTTTTTACATTGTTTGCTCTTTCATTTGCTAACTTTTCGTTGTATGAAGTGTTACCAATCTCATCAGCATAGCCTGTAACTTCAACAGTTGCAGAAGGGTTGTTTCTTAAATAGTTTAATACAAAATTAATTCCATCCGTAGAAGAATCTGTTGGTGTAGACTTGTTGAAGTCGAAATAAGCAGCAACATAACCTCCGTTTACTAATTTTGTAATTGATTCTTTATCGCTTATTGCCTCATCACCATTAGAATTTTTAGGGTAAGTTTTAGTTAAGTAACTCTCTAATTCATCAGGGATGCCATTATTGTTTAAATCAACAGCTCTTCCTTTAGAGTCTACCATAAGTCCGGCAATAGTATTAGGCTCTAAATCTAAATAATCAGCTACACCATCTTTATCACTATCGATTAACATTTTTTCAAGAGCGTCAATTCTTTCTCTTTGAACAAGCATATCGTTATTAATAATAGTAACCCAGTCAGCGTGTTTTTGGTTTTTGCCAAGGTACACGGTTAAACCGATAGTACCATTAAATAAAGCTCCATTAAAACCTTTCTCCGGATTTAGTGCAGCTGCATCGTATGTGTGACTTTGAAGAGCATTCATAATAGTTGAAAAGTCTGCAGTCAAAGCTAATCTGTCAGATAGTTTTACCTGACCGGTTACACCAATGACGAAATTAATCATTTTGTCGTTTAATGAAGAGTTTTTGTCTTCAAAATAGGCAGCGCCAAAACCTGTGTGTCCTAATAAACCAATTGTTTTTGTCCAGGTCTCAAAATTCATGATTCGCCCTAAATTGGCTACACCCTGAATGTCAAATCTGTAATATTTTGTGTCAAAAGGAGTTGAGTTTTTTTCTTCCTGAAAACTGTTGTAACCAAAATCAGCTTTCAAACCAAATTTATTATTGAGCATGTATCGTACTCCTAAATCAACAACAAACGGGCTTATTGGTGATGTGTAATATTTCATTGGGTTTTGTGGTTTGTTAAATCCACCTGCTAATTCAATAGACCATTTGTTGAAATTGCCATCAGTTAAACTTTCGTCAGTGCTTGTTTGAGCATTAACTGTTACAACTGTTACTAGTAAAACAAGTAATAGTATAATTTTTTTCATTTTATATTACAATTTTAAAATTTGGTGCAAAATTACAATTTAATTTTAACATTTTAATATTGACGAGATAATTATTGAGAATTGTTTGTAATTATGTTAAAAAAAGATTTTAAGGAGTGTTTTTGTGTTATTATTCTATTCATAACGTGTTATTTCTGATTTTAATGTATGTGGTAATTTTTTGTTTATCAAATACTTGGTTAATAAGTAGGTTTTATATGGCAAACGAAACTTATCTTAACTCCAGATTTTTTTTAGTTTTTAATCATTATTCAAGATTAAGTCTTGATGGTTATTAACAGATTTATTAGTTTTTTTGAAAATGCACTCTGAAGAACTGATTTTATAAATACTACAGAAACACTTTTGTGTGTACTTTTTACCCACTTTTTTTACAAATTATACACTTGTTATTATTTTTAAAAACGCTTACATTTGTTTAATTGCTTTAAATACAGTGTCTTAAGTGGTTTTGTCTTTGTGGTTTTGGTTACGGCATAATAATTTCTTTGTCTAATGTGTAAAACAACTATTAATAATTAAAATATACACATTATGAAAAATTTATTTTTATCAGCCGCAATCGTTTTGGGAGGTTTAACTTCATTTGCATCAACTTCTTCAGTATCAAATACTATTGTAAAAACAATTTCTATTCAGGATGAATATACCGAAGTTAAATTAGAAGAAGTTCCAACAGCAATTATAGATGCACTTAAAAAAGCATATCCGGATGTTATACTTTCAAAAGCATATAAAAATGCAAAATCAGAATACAAATTAGATGTTACTGTTGGTGACAAAGTAGGTAATCTGTTTGCTAATGCTGACGGAACCTGGATTAAAAAATAATTTTGAGGTAATCTTTAAAACAATTTATCATGAAAAAGTTAATCTTTTCAGCAGCTATCCTTTTAGGAGGCTTGTCAATTCAGGCAGCTGCCATAAGTTCAGGAAATACAGTTGTCAAATCAATAATTCAGGACGAATACAAAGAAGTTGACGCAGTACCTGCTGCCGTTAAAACGGGTTTAGATAATGCTTATCCGGGTGTGAAACTCGATAAGGCATTCGTAAACGATAAAAAAGAGTATAAAATCGAGATAACAGTAAGAGGTGAAAAGTCTACTGTTTATACCGATGACAAAGGAAATATCCTTAAAAAATAACTCAAATAAAACCACTAATTATGAAAAAGCTAATCTTATCTGCAGCAATTATTCTGGGAGGGTTATCGGTTCAGGCAGCTATTCCGGCAGGAACAGCTTCAACTGTTAATTCGATTGTTGTTCAGGATGAATATACCGAAGTTGCTTCAGATGCAGTTCCGGCAGCTGTAAAAGCTACAGTCGAAAAATCTTTTCCAAATACTAAACTTGAAAAAGTGTACAAAAACGCAAAAAACGAGTACAAACTGGAAATTTCAAGTGGAGATAAAAAGTATACTGTTTTTACAGATGCTTCAGGAAATATTATTAAAAAATAATTTTAAAAATCAGCATTATGAAAAAGTTAATCTTATCAGCAGCTATTGTTTTAGGAAGTTTGTCAATTTACGCAACTACAAGTAGTAATGTTGACCCTGTAAAAACGTCTGTAAATTTTCAATCAGAGTATAAAGAAGTTAAAACGGATGAAGTTCCGGATGCTGTAAAAAAAGCATTAGAAACCGCATATCCGGGAGTAAAGCTTGAGAAAGCATTTGTAAACGAGAAAAAAGAATACAAATTAGATATAGCAGTTGGAGACCAAAAGGCTACTGTTTATTCAGATGTCAATGGAAACTGGTTGAAGATATAATTAGGTGAATTAGATTTATGTTTTTGGTGAAAAGAGATTGCTTTTAGCAGTCTCTTTTTTTTGCATAAATTTGTGAAATTCTACTTTAAATAGTGGTATTTTAGCAAAAAAGTCCCAAAAAGAACATGCCGAAGATATTATTAATAGAAGACGATATTTCATTTTGCAAATTATTAGAAAAGTTTCTGGTAAAAAAAGCATTCGATGTAACTATTGCTTTCTCAGCAGCGGAAGCCCGAGTATATATCAAAAAAGAATCTTTTGATTTGATTTTGACAGACCTTCGTTTGCCTGATGCTGACGGTATTGTTTTAATGACTGAATTTAAAACTTCGCATCCTGAAATCCCTGTGATACTCATGACGGGTTACTCAGATGTAAATACTGCCGTAAAAGCAATAAAAAACGGAGCTTCAGATTATATCTCGAAGCCATTTAATCCTGATGAAGTTTTATTGGTTATTACAAACGCATTGCAGACAGCTCCGGCTGAAAAAGAGACAGTAAAAGAAAAAAGAATTCCAGCGAAGGAGGCTTCTTCCGAAAATGAGTTTGTAAAAGGAATTTCTGTTGCTTCCAAAAAATTATTAGAGCATATCAAACTGGTCAGTCCTACCGATATGTCTGTTCTGATTATTGGCGAAAGCGGCACCGGAAAAGAAATTATTGCCAAAAGTATTCATCAGCAAAGCCATCGAAAAAACAATAATTTTATCGCTGTTGACTGTGGTGCGATTCCTAAAGAATTGGCAGCCAGTGAATTTTTCGGACATTTAAAAGGATCTTTTACAGGAGCCATAAGCGATAAAACAGGGTATTTTGAAGCAGCAAATGGCGGAACTATTTTTTTGGATGAAATAGGAAATCTTTCTTACGAAAATCAGATTCAGTTACTAAGAGCACTTCAGGAGCGAAAAATAAAACCGGTTGGAAGTAATAAAGAAATCGATGTTGATATTCGGATTATTACGGCAACAAATGAAGATTTACGAGGTGCAGTAAGAAACGGAGATTTTAGAGAAGATTTGTATCACCGAATCAATGAGTTCTCTATTCAATCACCTTCATTAACAGAAAGAGGAGAGGATTTAATGGTTTTTGCAGATTACTTTTTAGAAAAAGCAAACCATCAGTTAAATAAGGACATTATTGGATTCTCGCCGGAAGTAGTAGCTATTTTTCAAAAATACAATTGGCCCGGAAATTTGCGGGAACTTCAAAATTGTATCAAACGAGCCACACTTTTATCTCAGGGAGACTTTATCGAAAGTGATGTTTTACCTATAGAATTTTTTCAGACTGAAAAGACTGGTAGTTCAGGCAGTTTTTCTTTATCCGAAAATGAAAAAGAAACGATTATTCACGCTTTATCGAGAACCCAAAATAATAAATCTGAAGCGGCAAAGTTGTTAAAAATTACCAGAAAAACACTTTATAACAAATTGAAACAATACAATATTGATTAAAGGATTTCTCTTTTTAAAGTGTCAAAAAGTAAATCAATTTTAGATTTTAAAGCACTATAAAGAGATTCTAAATTCGAATTTTCTAAATCATTTTGTTCTAATTTTTTCAGTATTGTTCCAATTTCATCTGACTGAATTTGCCTGAACATTGGAGCAATACGATGTGCAAGTGAATTTATTTCGGCAATGTTTCTTTCCTGAACAGCATTTTCTAAAGCCTTTAAATTTAGTTTTGTATTTTCTATAAATGATCTGATGAACTCTTTTGCTGATTCAGCATCATTGCCCAAAAACTCTTTTAAAGTTTCTAAAGAATAATTTTTTGAAGAAACCTGCTCTTCCGTTTTGATAATATTATCTTCATGAGTTATGGTTTTGTTCAGGACTTTTTGAATGGTTTCAAGCAAAATTTTTGGAGAATAGGGTTTGTTTATGACTGTTGAAAAACCGGCATTTGTATAAGTAGAAAAATCTAAATCTGTTCGTCCTGTTATAGCAATAATGGGTTGATTATTAAAAAATGAATTGGTTTCATTTTTTAATTTTTTAACAAACAAAAAACCATCAATTTTAGGCATTTGAATGTCTGTAATAATAAAATCAAAATCAGTATTTCGAATGGTTTCTAATGCTTGGGCTGCATGAGTAAATGATAAGACCTGATGCTTTTGCTGTTTTAAAACAGTTGTGGTTAAATTCAGTAAATTAATATCGTCATCCAGAACAATAAAAGTCAATTTTTCAGAGTTCAAAATAATTTCTTGTTGCCCTCTGTCAGGTAAAATTGCACTTGTATCGAATAACAGCGGAAGTTTGATTTTAAAAGTACTTCCTTCTCCAAAAGTGCTTTCGAGGTTTAATTTTCCGCCTAAAATCGAAATGATTTTTTGACAGATGGCCAATCCTAAACCAGTTCCGCCGTATTGTTTTTCGATGTTTTCATTGGCCTGGGCAAATTCTTCAAATACAAGTTTCTGGTTTTTCTTTTCGATTCCAATACCCGAATCTTCAATATTAATGGCAAAAAAGTCATTCTCTTCGACAATATAAGCACTGATTCTTATAAAACCCTGTTCTGTAAATTTATAGGCATTTCCGATTATGTTGCTCAAAATTTGTTTTAAGCGAAACGGATCTCCAACAATTTTTGAGTTCAGTTTTTCATCAATATTAATAATCAGGTCAATGTTTTTTTGTTTGTAAACGGTCTGAATACTTTTAGCAACTTCATCAATGATTTCAGATAATGAAAAGGGAACTTTTTCAATCGTAATTTTTCCCGCCTCAATTTGAGAGAAATCCAATAAATCCTGAACCAGCTGGGTAATATATTCTGAGGAATTCTTTATGTTTTTGATAAAATAAGATTGTTTCGTATTCACATCAGAATTGCCCAAAAGTTCTGAATACCCAACAATGGTGCTCAACGGAGTTTTTAAATCATGACTCACTGTTGAAATAAGCTGCTCGCGGCTTTTAAGCAGATTTTTGGTTTTAAAATTGGCAATTTCCAACTGTTTTTTATACAATTGCGATTTCGAATAATCGCTTACAATTATAATCGAGAAGACGACTGTTAACAGTAAACCAATAATGGCCGAAGCTGTAACAATTTCATTTACTTTTTTAAGTGATTTCTCTTTTAATGAATTGTTTTTTATCGAATTAATGATGATTTCCCTCTCAATTATCCGAAGTACTTTTCGGAGTTGTTCAGAAATGGCAATTTCATTTTTAAGCAGTTTGTTTTCTTCAAAATTTAAAGATTCTTTTTTCTTTTCGGCTTTTTGTTTTACATCGCTCAGCAGTTTTTTTGAATTGGCCAAAATAGAATCAGAAGCTTGTTTGGTAAGCGTATTGGTGCTGTCATCCGGAATATTCTGGTTGAGGTAATCAACGTATTTTTGCAGTACATTTCGCTGATAACTTCCTAAATCATTCGGGCTCCTGGTAAAATCCTCAAGTTCCAGTTTTCGGAGTTTAAACTCCATTTTGGTAATTTCATCAATAGCTGTGTTTACAGAAACTTCATCTTCGGCTTTGTTTTTTATCGTTTTTAATTGTCTGATGTTATCTGTTTTTTCAGATAATAAATAAGTAACACTGTCTAACAAAACCTTTTGGTAGTCTGTAGTTACAATTTGTTTGAGCGTGTCGATTCGGGATCGCAAAGAATCGGTTTCAGTCAAATAACTTTTAAAGTCTTTTTCAGAGTTGTTCTGAATTGTTTTTCGGGCTAAACTTTCTGTTTTATATACGTTAGAAAAAAGTTTGCTGACTTTTAATATTTTTGTTTTTTCAAAAGCTATTTTATCTTCTAGTTTGTTGTAAATCGCATTTTCAGAATATAAAAACCATCCCACAATTACGACTAATGCAACCAGGGCAAGGTAACCGAAAAGTACTTTAATGGGCATATAGCTTCTTTTGCTTTCCATAAATGATCGTAAGGGATTTGTTTTTTGAAATGATTACTACTGCAATTTATTCAATATTTTCTGTTTTAAAAAGCCAAACTTTCTTTAAAAAAATAACCACAGACCTTAATCTGTGGCTAATAGTATTTTGTATTTTAATTAAAGGGTTTCGTTCAGCCATTTAAAAAATTCGTTTTGCCAAACCTGTGCATTTTGCGGTTTTAAAACCCAGTGATTTTCATCAGGAAAATATAGCAAACGGCTCTTGATACCTCTTAACTGTGCTGCCTGAAACGCTTCCTGACTTTGTCCGATTGGTACACGAAAATCTTTTCCGCCCTGAACAATTAAAATGGGTTTGTTCCAGTTTCCAACCAAAGTTGCCGGGTTAAAAGTTGTGTATGCTTTTTGCGCTACAGCATTGTCTTTTTCCCAGTAAGCTCCGCCAAAATCCCAGTTATTGAAGAAAACTTCTTCGGTAGTTCCAAACATACTCTGTGTATTAAAAACACCGTCATGAGCGATAAAAGTCTTAAAACGGTTTTTATGAATTCCGGCCAGATAAAATACCGAATATCCTCCGTAGCTGGCTCCCACACATCCTAAACGGTTTTTGTCAACGTAGTTTTCTTTGGCAACATCATCAATTGCAGAGAGGTAATCATCCATCACCTGACCTCCCCAGTCTTTACTGATCTGCTCATTCCATTCTACACCATGACCCGGCATTCCACGACGATTTGGAGCAACCACCACATAACCTTTAGCAGCCATCAAAGAGAAATTCCAACGGAAAGAATACGATTGTGTTAATGCACTTTGCGGTCCTCCCTGACAAAACAATAATGTTGGATATTTTTTTGAAGCATCAAAATTTGGAGGCAGAATTACCCAAACCAGCATTTTTTTGCCGTCAGTAGTAGTCACGTAACGCTTTTCGGTTTTGCTTAATGTTAGTGATTTGTATGTTTCTGTATTGATATTTGATAATTGTTTCCAGGTGTTTTTCTTCAAATTAAAAGAATAAATTTCCGAAGCATGATTCATATCAGATCGTGTTACAATAATGTCATCGCCAGCTAAGCCAACTAAATCATTAACGTCAAAATCACCATTTGTCAATTGACGAACCGTAATTGCAATTCGGGTAACTCCCGGAAAATTGACAATAAAAAGCTGTTTTGTACCGTCCACAGGAGCTGTAAAATAAACATTTTTACCATCCTTGCTCCAGATGAAACTATCTACAGTTCCGTCCCAGTTTGCGGTTAAATTTTGTTTGATTCCTTTAAACTCAACAATTATATCATTTTTATCAGTTTCGTAACCATCGCGTTTCATTTGCAGCCATGATAAATTTCCTGTTGGAGAAAATTGCGGAGCCATATCATAACCCAAATTATCCTCAGTTCTGTTTATTGTTTTTTGAGTCTCTAAATTGTACTCGTAAATATTCGTGTTTGTTGAAATAGCATATTCGGTTCCTGCTTTTTTCTTACACACATACAAAATGTTTTTGCTGTCCGGAGACCAGATATAATCTTCGTCGCCTCCAAAAGGTTTTTGAGGACTGTCAAAATTTTCACCTTTTAAAATGTCAATTCCTTTTGCATCGTCTTTATTTTCCTTATAAAAAACATGATTAAATTTTCCCTCGTTCCAGGTATCCCAGTGGCGATAATCCAGACCATCATAAATTTGTACATCCGATTTTTCAAGATTTGGATAAAAATCTTTTCCTAAAACTTTGTCAATTTTTACTTCTTCATTATAAACCAAATATTTTCCGTCAGGCGAAATGTTTTTATCGGCTAAAATGTCTTTAGTATCTTTAATTTCAGTTGTATTTCCTCCATTTAAAGGAATAATATAAAATTTAGAATGCGATTTGTTTTCCTCCACAGAAGGGGTAGAAACCTTAAAAACAATATTTTTTGCGTCTTTTGAAATTCCAAGTGGAGTCACTCTTCCTAATTTCCATAACAATTCCTGCGACATTACATTTTGTCCTATAGCATTTAAACTCATCATTATTAAGGTTATAAATAATACTTTTTTCATAATAAAATTCTATTTTTTGCAGTGCTAAAATTACAACATTTAAGCTCAGATTAGTTAAATTTCAAATTCCAATTTATTGTTAAAATTCCAAGTATGAAATTCCAAATTCCAAAAATGTTGCCTTTAAATTTTATTCGCCACGAATTCACGAATTGTTTTTTGATAATTTTTTAGAAATTAAAAATTGAATTTAATCAAGGGTTGAAATTTTTGTTTCAAATTTATTTCCTAAATTGGAAATTGGAATTTAAGGGATTGGAATTTATTTTAGGACAAAAATGGAACTAAGTTATTGGGAATTGAAAAACTGGTTTACAAATGTAGAGTACACCATAGTCGGGAGCGGAATTGTAGGGCTTCATACTGCATTACGTTTGCGCGAAAGATTTCCAACTGCAAAAATTCTCGTATTAGAAAAAGGAATGCTGCCACAGGGCGCTAGTACAAAAAATGCCGGTTTTGCCTGTTTTGGAAGTATTTCTGAAATTATGGAAGACTTAAAAACGCATACCGAAGAAGATGTTGTCGAACTGATAGAAAAGCGCTGGCAGGGTTTGCAGCAGCTTCGAAAAAGACTTGGGGATGATATAATGGATTTTAGGCCCTATGGAGGCTATGAATTATTTTTGAAAGAGGATGAATCCGGGTTTAATGAGTGTATTTCTAAAATTCCTTTTATAAATGAAGTTTTAAAACCAATTTTTAAAGCAGATGTTTTTGCAAAAGAAATTGATCGTTTTGGATTTCAAAATATTCACGAATATTTGGTCTTTAATCCGTTTGAAGCACAGATTGATACCGGAAACTTGATGCAGGAATTGCTCAAACAGGCTGTTGCAGCTAATATTCTAATTCTGAATCAGCAAACTGTAACTTCTTATACGGATGCCGGTAACCATGTTGAAGTGGTGCTGAATGATTTTAGTTTTAGTTCTAAAAAATTACTTTTTGCAACCAACGGTTTTGCAGAATCTTTGACAAATGGAGCTGTAAAACCTGCGAGAGCACAGGTTTTAATAACAAAACCAATTGAAGGTTTGGATATTAAAGGAACTTTTCATCTTGATCGTGGTTATTATTATTTTAGAAATATCGGAAATAGAATTTTATTAGGAGGCGGTAGAAATCTGGATTTTGAAGCTGAAAACACAACAGAATTTGGTCAGACGAAAATTGTTCAAAATAAATTGCAGAATTTACTTATTAATGTAATTTTGCCACATCAAAATTTTCAAATTGAACATTGGTGGAGCGGTATAATGGGTATTGGAAACAGCAAGAATCCAATCGTTACGCAGTTGTCCGAAAATGTCTTTTGCGGAGTGCGTTTGGGTGGAATGGGAGTAGCAATAGGAAGTTTGATAGGAACAGAATTAGCAGATTTAATATAACACGTTTAAACTAAGCCACTAACTAAAAACAATCCCAAACATGCAAAAAACTACACTTGTTGTTCTTTTTTCTATTTTTAACCTACTTTTTTTACGAGCAAATCCAATTGCCGAAACCAAAATTGCCGAACCTAGTTTTAGTGTTACCGTTTCTTATACCGGAGATGTTGAGGTTACATTTAATGATTATGACTTTATGTCAACTTATGAATGGCAATTTGAATACGGTCCAATTGGTTTTAAATCCGGACAAGGCACCGTTAGAAGCGTTTCAGGGATTCACTTTTACAGATTTACCGTAAATCCTTTATATGGCTATGATTTTAGAGTCAGACAAAGGTATTTAACCAACAACAATCTTGTGTGGACAGATTGGTCCTCGGTAAAAACAATTTTCCCAACAAGTGATAAAGTTTTTTCGGTAGGATATACTACAAATTTTGATACTCAAAGTGAAACAAAATTAGAATGGAGGGGATTAATTTATAAAAATTCTTCCAGCACTGCAGGAATCTATCAGAGTCAGGACAATCATAGTGAAAATAATAAACCAGGATTTTCAATGAGCATGACAAATTATAGTTATGCTACTGGTTCTGAAATAGCTTTAGTATCTCCAAAATTCAATGACTTGGCAACCGACAGGAAAATAAAATTTTGGACTTATGGCTATGGCACTGACAGCGAATTGCTTGTAGGAACAATGACAAACCCAAATGATCTAAGTACTTTTCATTTGCTTTCACGTCCAGAAACTACACAGGGCTATGGCTGGAATCAGAAAACGGTTTATTTTAATAATTATAAGGGTACTGATCAGTATATTGTATTTTTATTTAAAAGAAAATATTATGGTGCCAATACGAATATAAGTATTGATGATTTTAGCTACGAAACAGCTGCTAATTGTTATGATCTGACTAATTTTTCGCTGACAAATGTAGAACAGAATTCGGCTCAGATAAATTTTGATTCTCAAAATCAAAATGATTATGAAGTTAGTTTAACCAATGTTGTTCGGCGTACGACCGAAATTGTAAAGTTTCAGGGCAGTTCTTACACTTTAACAAATTTAATTGGGAATACAGATTACGAAATTAAAGTAAGGGCTCATTGTGTTGATGATTTATATTCTAACTGGACAAAAACGATTAGTTTTAAAACTCCTTGTACAGTAATTTCGGGATATTACAGTACCTCGTTTGAAGGTGCAAAATATGTTGATCCCTGCTGGAGTACAATTGAAAATAATTGCTTAGTAAGATCTAGCATGGAAAATCTGGGAGAAACGCCAAAACTAATAGCTAAAACAGGTGAGGCAAGTATCAGAATGTCCGATTTTGTAGGGACTTTAAATGTAAATAAAGCTTACCTTATAACGCCTTATATTGCAGACTTAGATGCTGATAAAAGAATAAAATTTAGCCTGATAACTTATAGCGGAGAGGAAACATATAACCGTACAAGTCTTACAATTGGAACCATGTCTGACCCTAAAGATGCCTCAACATTTGTAGCCTTAAAGTCGATTTTGCCTTCAGAAATGAATGAACTTCAAAATGATAACAAATCTTCAGAATGGAAAGAGCATACCGTTTATTTAGATAATTATATAAAAAGCAATAATCATCATTACATTGCAATTAGGTATAATAATGAAGGCAAATCACAATTTAATATTGATGATTTTATATATGAGAAAGCACCTTCTTGTAATGAACCTCTGAATCCAGTGACAGTTGATTTTGGATATGATTTCGCAACAGTAAAATGGGACAATTACAAACCAGCCTCAGAATGGCAGATCGAATATGGACCAAAAGGTTTTGAGCATGGAAAAGGAACAATTGTCACGGCAACGGGTTATCCTTTTAAAATTACAGAATCGATATTAGGGGGAACTGATTATGACTTTTATGTGCGTTCTAAATGCGGAAGTAATTATAGCGGATGGTCAGATCGGGGATATTTTAGAACAAACTGTGAAGGTTTTACGGCAGGTTACACTGATGGTTTTGAAAATGTTTCTTTTGAAAAAACAGGGTGTTGGACCAGAATAGTACCTTACTTTAATCAAAGATGGTACAATAAAAATCGTTACATTTCTGAAATAAAGGGGAGTGCGGGAACTTTGATACACAGTGGTACAAAATCTATTTGTGTAACCAACCAAACAGATGATCCTTTTCCGGCTGGTACAGGTGAGGATGCTGATCGTGTTGTATTGGTTTCACCAAGGCTGAAAGATCTTGATCACTATAAAAAAATTGTTTTTTGGTTAAAAACAAGAGCAGGAATTTCAAAGGGACCAATAGAAGTTACCATCGGGACATTAGCTGATCCTAGAGATTATAATACGTTTACGACCTATAAGGTTTTAACTGTTCCTGTCGGAAATACTGATAAGTGGATCAAATATGAAGTAGAGTTTTCAGATTATTACGGAACAGATAAGTTTGTTGGTTTCAAGCATAGTTCCAAAAATCAGCGATTAGATTACTTTTATATTGATGATTTTGAATATGTTCAAAATGAATGCCCAAGATCAGGACTATTAGGTGCCAGACAATCAGGATCTGATAGTGCTTCTTTAGACTGGAGAGATAATAATACAAAAAAAGCATCAGAAAGCTGGGATATAGAATATGGACCAAAAGGTTTTGCAGATGGTCAGGGAACTCTTGTCAATGTAAATACTAACCCTTATAATTTGACAGGTTTAGCGCAAGGAATCTACGACTATCGGGTGCGGGCATATTGCGAAAAAGCAATAGTAAGTGAATGGTCAGATCGTTATACTTTTAAAATTGGATGCACAGAAAAAGCGCCGTTTATTGAGAATTTTGATCAATATCCGCTGTCTAATGAAATTCCTAATTTTTGCTGGACTAAAAATAGTTTTCTTGATACGCAGCTTTACGAATATTACTTGCCAAATATAAATAGCGGACCAAATGTCTTTTATCTTCAAAACAATGAGGATACTGCACTTTTGGTATCGCCTTATTTAGATGATTTTGATCAAAATAAAAAAATTAAATTTTGGCTTAATCAGCAAATAACTGCTGCCGATTTGAAATTTGCTAACTTGATTATTGGAACTATTAAGAACCCTATTGATATAAGTACTTTTGAACCGTATCAATATATTTCATTAGAAGAATTACGAAATCTCCCTGTATACGGAAAAGAGATAAACGTTGACTTTTCTGAATACAAAGGAGCCAATAAACAAATCGCTTTTCGATTTGTAGCCGAGAATTTAGAATTTCAAGGAACCAATCGGGTTTTAATTGACGATATTTATTATGATCAGACTCTGTCATGCAAGGATCCTGTAGATGTTGTGTTTTCAAATATAAATAGTGAATCATTGCAAATAAACTGGACTTCTAAAAATAAAACTTCAGAAAAGGTCGAGATAGAATATGGCCAGACAGGTTTTGTTCCGGGAACTGGTAAAATTGTTGTTGTCAATACAAATGAAATTAAGATTTCTAATTTAGAAGAAGGAACCTCCTATCAGTTTTATTTAAAAACAGTTTGTGATTCTGGAAATTCGATTGTGGTGGGGCCAAAGAAAATTGAAACTACCTGCAAAAGCAAATCGCTGCCGTGGATAGAAAATTTTAGCAATTTAGGAAATTATGGGGCAAATGTACTGCCGGACTGCTTTAAGCTTTTGTATGGAGATTTGACATTAGAAAAGACTGCTGTTTCAGATAATTATTATAGTTATGGCCCAGATTATATACGTACCGGATATGATGATACAAGTTATTTGCATATAAGAGGGAGTCATCGTACAGAATTGATGACGCCAATGTTTTTTATGACTGCCGGCACAACATATAAATTTAGTTTGAAAGCCAGAAATAGTTACGAGTACAGAACGCAGGGAGTAGGTCTTTCTGTGGGTAGGGGGCAGAACGACTATAATATGGAGACAAATATATCAACATCGGGTTCCGGAAGACTTACAGAATATAATTATACTGATCTGTCTTATTACTTTACTCCTATGATTTCTGGTGATTACAGTTTTTTGATGAATTTTTCAAACTCCGGTGCTCCTAATTTAGTGGCAGATAAATTTGAATTAAAGGAAGGGTATAAAGCAGCTGTTGATGGAAATAAAGTATTAACTGTCTATGATTTTCAAAATGAAATTTCAGATGATGTAATTTTAGAAGAAACTACAAATTCTTATATCGATGTTGAATCTGATAGCCAATCCATCAATAATAAAATTGTTGTGATGAAAGGAAGCAGCAGTTCTGATGAGTGGGTAACTGCTTCAAGTAAATCTGTTTCCGGGAAAATAGCAGAAAATCCAGTTTCGGTTTGGGAATTAAATCAAAGAAGCATTACAAAAGTTAACACAAAAGTAGATGCCAAAAAGGCAACCTCTTTATTTATGAGTTTTGTCTTAAAACAGACTTTTGTTAACAGTAATGCCGAATCAATGTTTAGGGTTGTTGTAAACGGAAACGTTTTAGGTGAGATAATAAAACCCGTAAAAAATAGTGGAGACAATTTTGAAAAATATTTATTTGACTTAACTCCGTATGTAGGTTCAGAAATTAGAATTTCGCTGCAGCATATCGGAAAATCTTATTTAGGGGATAATGCCTATTTAGATAATCTTAGCTTTGCTAAAACAGTCGAAAGTTTGTCAGTAGATAAGAATATAATGACAGACTTTAAATATTATCCAAATCCGGTAGAAAATATTTTAAATATAGAAAGTAATTCAATAATTTCGAATTTAGAAGTTTATGATGTAAACGGACAATTGCTTTTTGAGAATAAATATTCAGATTCAAAAATATCGGTCGATTTTAAACAATTTTCAGCTGGTTTATATTTGATTGTTTTAAAAAGTGAAGAAAAGAAAGAGATTTTTAAAGTGATAAAAAAATAATTGTAAGCTCTAGTTTGGGTGGTGCAATTGATAAACAGAATTTAATATAATGGCAGCACCCAAAAAACCAACAGCAGGTAAATCAAAATCATCTTCAAAGAAGTCAAACCGCTCTTGGGGAGAAAAAATAAAATGGTTTTTTATTAAAGCTGCTTTATGGTTTTTCGGAATTTCAATAGCATCAGTTGTGATCTTTAAATATGTACCGGTACCGTTTACACCGCTTATGGTAATTCGTGCCATCGAAAATAAAATGGCAGGAAAAGAAGTTTATTTTGATCATGACTGGGAGCCTATCGAAAAAATTTCAAAAAATCTTCAAAAAGCAGTCATTGCCAGTGAAGACGGAACTTTTTTATATCATAACGGATTCGATTTCAAGGCACTTCAAAAAGCATATAAAAGCAACGAGCGCGGACGCAGAATTCGTGGCGGAAGTACGATTTCGCAGCAGACAGCCAAAAACGTTTTTTTGTGGCAGGGAAAAAGCTATTTCCGTAAAGGTCTTGAAGCTTATTTTACTGTTCTGATTGAAATTATCTGGGGTAAAGAACGTATCATGGAAGTTTATCTGAACAGTATCGAAATGGGCGATGGCGTTTACGGTGCTTATGCCGCAACAGAACATTGGTACCGACGTGATGCTTCGAGTTTAACCCCAATGCAGGCAGCCGGTATTGCAGCTATTTTGCCAAATCCAAGGAAATTTAAAGCTACAGGATCTTCGAGTTACATTAATAGACGAAAAGAAAGAATTGTTCGTGAAATGCGTGCGGTTGGAAAAATCAATTACGATGGAAAGTAAAAAAAGCTTTTTTGCATTCCTGATATTAATTACAACCTTAACTTTTGGACAGGGAAAAACAACCGAGATAGGTTTTATAACAGATAACGATTTGTACACTTCGTCTAAAAACGATATGTATTATACCAACGGGATGGAACTTTTTTATCGATTTTTAACTAAAAATAACAATGAAAAGATCAATAAAAAAATTACCGAATTCAGAATCGGGCAATATATTTACAATCCCAGATTTATTAATGAAGCAGCCGTTACCATAAACGACCGCCCTTTTACAGGATATCTTTTTGCAGAAGCAGGACGAAGCTTTTTTTACCAAAGCGAATCGGTTTTAAAAACTGATTTTCAGTTGGGTTACATGGGACCGAATGCTTTTGGAGAGGAAACACAGGAGAGTTTTCATCATATTATTGGGTATAAAAAAGTGTATGGCTGGGAAAATCAGCTTCATAATGCATTTGCCATACAGGCTCATGTGATGTATTCGAAGAAATTATTCCCAACAAAACATCATGATTTTATTGACGTGCATTTTCAGTCGGAAGCCAATCTCGGAACTATTTTTACAGGAGTTTCTACAGGATTTTTAGCCCGGTTTGGATTTAAAAAGCTACTACCGGTTTATGATTCTAATTTACATGATGCTTCAGTAAGTTTTGAACCACAGTTAAATATCCGTGAGTTTTACTTTTATGCAATGCCAAGTTTGAATTACCAATTTTATGATGCCACAATTCAGGGCAGTATGTTTAATGATACCAGTCCCGTGACTTTTGAGCTGGAACCCTTGCGTTTTAATGCTGAAGCAGGCTTAAAGTACCGACGTAATAATTTTAATATATCATATTCGTTTATGTATCGTGGGAGAGAACTAAAAGATCCCGATACAAATACCAATAAGGGGTATTTTTACGGTTCGATTCGTTTAGGATTTTTGCTGAAATAGTTTTATTAAATTGACAATTTACGGTTAACCATAAAATCGTGTTTCTAAGTTTTGTATTTTTATATAATACTGAACTCGTTGGGTGTAATTATTAAAAACGTCAGTTCGAGTTTTTTTTGTGTAGAGAAACGGAACAAAAAAAGTATCGAGAACCGTTTCTAATACTAATTTTTCTGTTCTCAATACAATCTCGATGAAAAATCGGGATCACTCGAACTGACGAAAAATTATCATCAAAAACTAATTAGACCCAATAGGTGGTGCAGAATAAAATTATTTCTAACTTATAATTTAAACCAAAAAACAGCATGGGAAAATTTGTAATTACCAAAAGAGCCAACGGAGAATTTCAATTTAATTTAAAAGCCGGAAATGGCCAGACCATTTTGACAAGTGAGGGATATTCAAGCAAAGCAGCTTGTTTAAATGGAATAGAATCTGTAAAAACCAATTCGCAGGACGATTCAAAATTTGACAAAAAAGAATCCTCAAACGGAAAGCCGTATTTTAATTTGAAAGCATCAAACGGTCAAATCATTGGCGCAAGCGAAATGTACGAAAGCACCGCAGCCAGAGACAACGGAATTGCATCAGTAAAAACCAACGCTCCGGATGCTGCTACTGACGATCAGGCTTAAGTTTGAATTTGAAACAATATAATTGAAAGCTCTCGTAAATGAGGGCTTTTTTGTGGGATTTCAATTGCGTTTAAAATAAAGTATTGAATTTTAATATTATATTTGTATAATTTATGAAACAATAAATATCATATTATGATAGAAATAGTTGAAAATTATGAGAACTACGTAAATAGTTTGCCGGAATTAATTAATAAGTCATATTATAAAGCCGAATTTTTTATGCAAAAATTAGGTTTGAAACATGCGACTTATTATAGAAAATTGAGGTTGAAAACGTTTACTTCCCAAGAAGTAAAATTGATCACTGCTTTGCTTTATCCCGAAGAAATGTTGGTTCAGCAATTACAGAAAAGTGAGGAAGATATTAAAGCAGGAAAAACAATTGACTACACGGATTTTAAAGAAAAATTAAGAATCAAGTATAACATCTAAGTTTATAGGGTTTCTTTTGTTGTCCCAAAATAATACGATGTAAATTATAGCGGGCTCTATTTTATAAAAAACATAGACATCTTCAGTCAATAAAAATTTCAGGTAAAAAGTTTTTTTGTGTTTATGTCCTATGTGGCTGTTTAGTTTAATGATGTCTAATACAGAAATGGTTTTTTTTGCAAATGAAGAAGCCTTGTTTTCCGAGTATTTGCTTATTATTTCAAAATATGATTTCTCAGCATTTTCAGTAATTTGTATTTCCATTTCGTTCAGTTGATATACAAATATAAATTACTTTAGTTAATAAAATTATTTTTTAGCGAAATTAATCTTACAATTGTATGTGAATTAAACTCTAAAATATTCAATAATACAATCTAAAATCAAGGAGTTTGCAAAGGTCGTAATGCTTTTCGTAGAGTGTTTCTACAATTTCAATCAGATCGTCTTCTTCCTGGCATAATTTAAAAAAGGCTTTGTCGACAGAACCGGTACTGGTAAATTTATTAGAAACCGTTCCGTATCCGGAAATAGCTCTTGCTCCGGTAATGTCCAGAAAATACTGCGCTTCTTCTTCGTTTAAATCCAGTATTTTTGAATTGGCAAAATGCAGAATTTTTCCTTTCATTTTCCCTTCAAAAAGCTCGGCAATTTCTTCTAAACTGTAATAGTAGTCATGAAGGCAAATATTGTTGGCTTCACCTTTCATCACGAGATAAATGATTTCGTAATCTTTAAAATTATGATCGTCATACAATAAAGTATTCAGACTTTCTTCGAGACCTTCTATGGTGTCACAAGTTTTATAAATACTCGAAATGCCCTGATTAAAAGCCAGTTTTTCAAGGCTTTTAACGACTTCGGTAGCAGTGTTATTTTCTATATCAGAGACGCCTTCAAGGCAGAAAATAAATTTATCAGAATCCATGACAATTCGTATTTTTTTAAGCTTTGACAGCAATTTAATTATAATTGATCAGATATAAAAGGCTGTAAAAACAGTTTAACACAAAGATGAGGTTTAACCTTTAGATAATATGCTGAAGTTTTAAAAGCGTTATTTTTAGTTTAAAATTAAAATTATGGAAATCAATTGGATAGTAATAGGTGTTGTAGCAATTGTGTTAATTGCACTGATTTTGTTTATGATTAAAAAAAATCAAAAAGAGAAAAAGAAATTAACGGATTTTTTAAATAATGACTTTAAAAAAGCGGAGGAAGACGAACCGGATTTTGATAATGCAGGCGAACGATAGTTTTTTAGTATTGAATGTCTAAATGTACTCGTTGGGTGAAATTGATTAAAAAAATGATTTGATTATAAAAGTATAAAATCGGGAGTAAAACATCATTTATAACTTAAGGAATTGATGTCATCCTGAGCGGAGTCGAAGGCTTTTGAGTGCAAAAGGACCTTGGTTAAGTTTGTCCTGAGCGAAGACGAATGTACTCAGTCTGACGCTTATTTTTAATTTTACCCAACGGATTAAATCTGTATTTTCTTATTTTATTTAGGGTGTTGGTTTTGATTTGGCTTAATAATTGATTTGCTGTGATTATATTATGTTAAAAAATTGAGACCTCTAAAAAAAATAAAATATGAAAAACATTTTACTTTTCTGCTTGTTTTGTACCACAGCAATAGCTCAGAATAAAAATTTTAATGTAGAGTACAATATAATTACCTGGAAAAAAGTTTTTGATGAGCCATTGAGTATATCTGATCTGAAGAATAATCCAAGGCTTGAATTTAAAACCGATTCGACTGGAAGTATTAAAAAAGGCATTGAAAATTCTAACTGGCTGAAAGAATACACGGCTGATTTTAAAATTGAAAAAAAGACAGGAAGATATCGCGCTTCGGTTTATAATATAAGATTCTATGATTCGGAAGTACGTGTAAACTCCGGAGAAACAAAAACGATAAGTTCTTCAGATTATCCAATAGAAAAAGAGTGGTTAAAAAATGATGGAACAATTAGAGGTTCATTATTTTGGTTTAATATTACAGAAACAATGAATCCATTTCTAACAGAATTGTTCACTGCAAAAAAAACAGTTAAAGAAGATTGGTAAGTTCTAAATAATAAAAAACCGTATTACAATCAAATAATACGGTTTTTTTGTGGAGAATACCGGATTCGAACCGGTCACCTTCCCGATGCATCGGGATGCTTTAGCCTTTTGTTTCTATTAGTTTTTCTATATATTTTCTGCTTTTCATTTTTTTATTTGTAATTCTCTTTGGCAGGCTTCGCTTCGGGTTAAAAAAGTTTCAAAATATTTTAATTCCCAGTCCTTCGTTATTTTTGTGTATTTGCTTCTACTGTTCAAATGATCTTGTAAACGATGTTCAATATCTTGGCAAGAACCAATATAGTATTTGTTAATCGTCTTTGAATAGATGATATAAGTGTAGTACATAAAGTATATAAATGAAAAAACCCAAACAGTGTTTGGGTTTTGTGGAGAATATCGGATTCGAACCGATCACCTCTTGCCTGCCAGGCAAGCGCTCTAGCCAAATGAGCTAATCCCCCTTTTCATATTTGGAGTTTTATTAGAATCGAACCATTACCTTCCCGATTGCATCGGGACGCTCTAGCCAAATGAGCTAATCCCTCATAGCGACAGCAAATAAAGTCAATTAATTTTCAAAAAACAAATTTAAGAGAGTTTCAGGTAAAATATTTTTCAAAACCGTAACTTTAC
Source organism: Flavobacterium pectinovorum (assembly GCF_022802975.1). Taxonomy (GTDB): domain Bacteria; phylum Bacteroidota; class Bacteroidia; order Flavobacteriales; family Flavobacteriaceae; genus Flavobacterium; species Flavobacterium pectinovorum_B. Next base: position 127,233 of record NZ_JAFEVZ010000003.1, on the reverse strand, counting down.
GTTCAAAACTATTTTTATGAGTTTAGAAAATCAAAGCGGATCTTTACTGACTACTTTTCAAAATGCTGTTGCTACAGTACAATTTGGACATCCGGCAAGTAATTCTTTTCCGAGGCAATTATTGGATCGTTTGACAGCCGAAATTAATTTGCTGAGCAGAAACGAAACCATTTCTGTAATTGTCCTTCAAAGCGAAGGTTCGAAAGTGTTTTGTTCAGGCGCTTCCTTTGATGAACTTTTACAGATAGAAAATGAAGAGCAGGGAACCGAATTTTTTTCCGGTTTTGCCCATTTGTTAAACGCAATGCGAAACTGCACCAAACTTATTATTGGCCGTGTTCAGGGAAAAGCTGTTGGCGGCGGCGTAGGTATTATTGCCGCCTGTGATTACGTTTTGGCAACACCAGACAGTGCTGTAAAGCTTTCGGAATTAGCCATCGGTATCGGCCCCTTTGTGATCGAGCCTGCCGTTTCCCGTAAAATTGGTAAAACAGCGACGACCCAAATGACTTTGGCAGCACACGAATGGAAACCCGCAAGCTGGGCTTTGCAAAACGGACTTTTTGCAGCACTTCATAACACAGAGGAGTTGGATATCGAAGTTCAAAAAATGGCTCAAAAACTTAGCTCATACAATCCTGAAGCTTTATTCGAAATGAAGAAAATTATTTGGGCCGATACAGAACAATGGGAATCACTGCTTTTTGAACGTGCAGCAATTTCAGGCAAACTGGTTTTGTCAGATTTTACAAAAAGAGCTTTATTGCAATTTAAGAAATAGTTTTTTCAGGAGCTGTTCCTGCTGTCCGCTATATCTTTTCCTCGCTAAAGAAGCGAGAAAAAGGATGCCGCTCCCATCAGGGCTAATTCGTTAAACAAGACCTTTTCGTTAAACAAGACTATTTCTCGCTTGTATTTCTTAAATTTGCAAAAAAAATAACCAATGAGTAATATCAGAATTACAAAACAATTTAGTTTCGAAACCGGACACGCTTTATATGGTTACGACGGAAAATGCAAAAACGTTCACGGACACAGTTACAAATTATCGGTAACCGTTATTGGTTCACCAATTACGGATCGGTCAAATGTAAAATTCGGAATGGTGATTGATTTTTCGGATCTAAAGAAAATTGTAAAAGAAGAAATCGTCGATCAGTTTGATCATGCAACCGTTTTTAATGAAACTACTCCGCATATCGAATTGGCAAACGAATTAAAAAATCGTGGGCATCACGTAATTTTGGTCGATTATCAGCCAACCAGCGAAAATATGGTAGTTGATTTTGCAGACAGAATCGTAGCAAGATTACCTTCAGGAATTAAACTTTTCTCCCTAAAACTTCAGGAAACAGATTCTTCATTTGCAGAATGGTTTGCTAGTGATAATCTGTAAAAAGTAAAATGTTCTCAGTAAAATGTGAAAAGCAAATATTTACATTTTACATCTCACAAATCACATCTCACAATAAAATAATAAATGAAAAAAATATATTTTGCTTCTGATCAGCATTTTGGAGCTCCAACTCCGGAATTGAGTTTGCCTCGTGAAAAGAAATTTGTAGCCTGGCTTGATGAGGTAAAAGAAGATGCCGAAGCTATTTTTTTATTAGGTGATTTATTCGATTTTTGGTTCGAATATAAAACCGTTGTGCCAAAAGGCTTCGTTCGTGTTTTAGGTAAACTGGCAGAACTTCGCGATAGCGGAATTCCAATTTATTTTTTCGTAGGAAACCACGATTTGTGGATGAACGATTACTTTGAAACCGAATTGAATATTCCGGTTTATCATTATAATAAAGAGTTTACTTTTAACGGAAAAACTTTTTTACTGGGTCACGGTGACGGAAAAGGTCCCGGAGATAAAGGTTATAAAAGAATGAAAAAGGTATTTACAAATCCGTTTTCAAAATGGCTTTTCCGTTGGTTACATCCTGATGTTGGTGTAGGTTTAGCACAATACTTATCCGTAAAAAACAAACTCATTTCTGGTGATGAAGATGTGAAATTTTTGGGTGAAGAAAACGAATGGCTGGTTTTGTATGCCAAACGTAAACTCGAAACCAAACATTATAATTATTTCATCTTCGGTCACCGTCATTTACCTATGATTATTCCTGTTGGAGAAGATTCAAAATATGTAAATCTGGGCGACTGGATTGGTTATTTTACCTACGGTGTTTTTGACGGTGAAACGTTTGAACTCAAAAAGTTTGAAAACTAATTCCTGCCTGCACCATAAACATATTCATCCAGATCTAATCGAAACAAAGTTCCTTCAATCAAATCCTTTATGGATTTTATTTCTTTCATCGAAACAGCTAAATCTACTTGTGATAAAGGCGTTTTGAGTAAAAATTTATGACAGCTGTTTTTTAACTGACAGGATTCACAACAAGTATTTTCGATAAGGCTGTCTTCAATCAAATCACAAAACTGATTCAATTCGGCAATAGAAAGATAAAACCCGGTTTCCCTGAAAACCAATTGTATTTTATCTAATATCGTTTTGTTTTCCTTTTTCCAGTAAAAGGAAACTCCAAAAGTGTTATGGTATATCTGTTCAATATCTTTCATTATAAATCCTTTATTTCAACAAATATAAATATTATTTATATTAATTCTAAATAAAAAAATCATAAAATTGTGAAAAAAATCTTTACCATATAAGTGATATAAGTTTTTTTAGTTTATTTCGAAATTCTTTTTAAATGAACTTATATCACTTATATGGTTTAAAAAGGTTTTACTATTCAATATTCTGATGATCTTCCATATCTTTTTGAAGATCTAAATTTCTAAAAGTTGGAGAAGCCGCTCCGAAGCCTAAAACGGTTAACAGGGTCATACTTCCTCCAAAAACGACAGAAGTTACAGTTCCCATTAATTTGGCCGTTAATCCGCTTTCAAAAGCACCTAATTCATTAGAAGAACCAACAAACATTGAGTTGACGGCAGAAACGCGCCCGCGCATATGATCGGGAGTTTTAAGCTGTAGAATAGTCTGGCGAATTACTACTGAAATTCCGTCAGCAACTCCGCTTAAAAATAAAGCCGCAACTGACAACCAGAAAATAGTCGAAATTCCGAAAAGAATAATACACAAACCAAAAACAAAAATGGCTATTAAAAGTTTCATTCCTGCCTTTTTGTACAAAGGAACATAAGCCGAAATCAGCATCGTTATAAAAGCGCCAATAGCAGGAGCAGCCCTTAAAATACCAAAACCTTCGGGGCCTACTTTTAGAATGTCCTGTGCAAAAATAGGTAATAAAGCTACGGCGCCGCCAAAGAGAACCGCAACCATATCTAAAGAGAGTACTCCTAAGATGGTTTTATTGTTGAATACAAATTTGATTCCTTCCTTGAGGCTGTCCATTACCGGTTCACCAATTTTAGGATTCAGAATAGGTTTTTTGCTAATTTGCGATAAAGCGATTAAGGCAAAAACGGAACATCCAAAAACAGTACACATAGACCAGTGAACTCCAATAAAATTGATTGAGAATCCTGCTACTGCCGGCCCCAAAACGGCTCCGATCTGCCAGACAGAACTGCTCCAGGTAGCAGCATTTGGATAGGCTTTTTTAGGTACGATTAGAGACAAAAGCGAGAAAATGGTTGGGCCGAGGAAAGCACGAACCAATCCTCCAAAAAATACTAAAGCATAAATTGAATATAAAATAGTATGAGCAGGTAATCCGCCTACGACTTTTGGCCAGGTTAGTAAAAAAAGTCCGAAACTAATTACGGAGAATCCGAGGATGCATTTTACCAGTAAGCCTTTTTTTTCTCTTTGATCAACCATGTGTCCGGCAAATAAGGCCATCGAAACAGCCGGAATTACTTCCATCAGCCCAATTAATCCTAACGAAAGCGGGTTTTTAGTTAAACTGTAAACTTCCCATTCAATTACAATAAACTGCATGGACCAGGCAAATACCATGGCAAAGCGTAATAATAAAAACACATTAAATTCTCTATAGCGTAACGCCTGATACGGGTCGTTTTTTTTCTCTTTATTATTCATTTTTTCTAATGTCTTTTAACATCAATTGAGTAGAAATTTTGTCATTCCACTCGTTTTCAGAAAGCGAATACGCTAATTGAAAAGGTTGTTGATTTTGTGTGATTTTTATTTTTTCGCCAAGTCCAAAACCTATTGCGGCAATTCCGTCCGAATTATTTTGTTTTACAAACAGTCTTAGATGTTCATCATCTGCACCCAAAGTTTTTCCGTAACCTGTATCTTTTATATTCGAAGACATAAAAACCGGAGTCATGTTTTGTGGGCCAAAAGGTTCAAATTGTTTTAAAATCCGAATGAGTTTTGGAGTTATATCGGCAAAATCAATTTCGGCATCAATTTCGATTTCCGGAGTCCGCATTTCGGGATGAATAGTTTCTTCGACACATTTTTCAAAAGCGGCTTTAAAAGCCGGATAATTTTCTGCCTTCAAAGTCATTCCGGCGGCGTACATGTGTCCTCCAAATTGCTCCAGATGTGCTGAACAGGTGTCTAATGCATTGTAAACATCGAAACCTTTTACAGATCTGGCCGAAGCAGCATATTTATCACCGCTTTTGGTAAATACCAAGGTAGGACGATAGTAGGTTTCAATTAATCTTGAAGCTACAATTCCGATTACGCCTTTGTGCCAGTCTTCCTGAAAAACAACGGTCGAAAAACGTTCTTCTTCGTTATTTTCTATAATTTGCTGAAAAGCTTCTTTAGTGATTTTTTTGTCTAAATCTTTTCGGTCTGCATTGTATTGTTCAATTTCTGAAGCAAATTGCTGTGCCTGTTCAAAATCAAATTCGGTTAACAATTCGACAGCATGATTGCCGTGTTTGATTCTTCCCGCAGCATTAATTCGGGGAGAAATGATAAAAACAACATCGGTAATATCTAAAGTTTTCTTTTTAACCTGATGCACTAAAGCTTTAATTCCAGGGCGTGGGTCGCTGTTAATTACCTTTAGTCCAAAATAAGCCAGAACACGGTTTTCTCCGGTAATCGGAACAATATCCGCAGCAATTGCGGTAGCCACCAAATCCAGATACGGAACCAGATCTTCTATAGTTTCATTTCGGTGTTGACCCAAAGCCTGAATCAGTTTAAAACCAACTCCACAGCCGCATAATTCATCGTAAGGGTAGGAGCAGTCTTCTCTTTTTGGGTCTAAAACAGCAACAGCATCCGGGAGAAATTCTCCGGGACGGTGGTGATCACAGACTATAAAGTCAATGTTTTTTGCTTTCGCGTAGGCAATGTGATCGATTGATTTGATACCGCAGTCCAAAGCGATAATTAAAGAAAATCCGTTGTCGTCTGCAAAGTCAATTCCTTTAAAAGAAATTCCGTAACCTTCGTCATAACGGTCCGGAATATAAGTCGCAATATTGGGATAATGCGATTTTAAATACGAGGAAACCAAAGAAACAGCAGTTGTTCCGTCAACATCATAATCGCCAAAAACCAGAATATTCTCCTGATTTTCAATCGCCAGTTCAATTCGGGAAACGGCTTTGTCCATGTCTTTCATCAGATACGGATCGTGAAGATGTTCTAATGAAGGTCGAAAGAAATTCTTCGCCTCTTCAAAAGTTTCAATTCCACGCTGAATCAATAGCGTTGCTACAAAATCTTCTACATTTAAGGCCTGTGCCAAATGTTTGATCTTATCTTCAGAAGGTTTTGGTTTTAAGGTCCAGCGCATTGTTGATTGATTGTAGATTTTTTATTCTGTAAAACGTTTAATTTTAACTGGTAATTTTTTTGTTTTACCACTGATTAAAATTATTTTATGGATTTTTTTAATCACAAATTACACAAATTTCCGCTAATTCAATTTGTGAAAATTTGTGCAATTTGTGGTAAGATATTCGTTTTCAAGATTGGCTAAGTTTTAGACGTTCATATTGTAGATTCTGAAATCTAAAATTATTTCAACTCCAGAGCATTTCCTTCAAACTGAATTCCGTTCCAGCCTAAATTGATGAAATTTCTAATGTTTTGGTGGTTTGTTCCATTTGGATCACCTAAAACTTCTTCAAAATAAAAAGCGCCAAAACAGGCTAAAGTTTCTTCTTTGTTTAAGTTTTGCAATTTTGCGAAAGAAAATAATTTGCAGGAACCTGAATTTTCGCCCGCAGCATTATGTTGAGTTCCGTTTTGAAAAGCAGTTGGAGTAAAGTTGTAGTTTTCCTCGATTACTGCAATAGTTTCCGGGAATGTGATTTGTGTTGGAGTTTGTTTTACTTTTTCTAAAAAGGTTTGAATGCTCATATTGATGGTTGTTTTTTTTGCCACAGATTAAAATGATTATAATGATTTTTTATTTTTTTTGCCACGAATTTGCTTCGTCTGTTCGCTATCGCTCGAGTCGTGTTGAACCTTTTGTTAATCTGTGATAATCATTTTAATCGGTGGCTGAAATAATTATTTATTCTTCTTCATCCTTAGAAAACTTACTTTTCTTAGGTTCTTTTATGATTGTTTTTCCGGCAACGACCACTACAATTTCGCCTCGTGGAGCTGTTTTTTCAAAATGTGCCAGAACTTCTTTTGCAGTTCCGCGTACATTTTCTTCGTGTAGTTTTGATAATTCTCTTGAAACACAAACTTGTCTTTCTTCTCCAAAATACTGGATAAATTCAGCTAAAGTTTTGACTAATTTATGTGGCGAAACATACAAAATCATCGTTCGGGTTTCTTCGGACAAAGCCAAGAATCGGGTCTGGCGTCCCTTTTTTTCTGGAAGAAAGCCTTCAAAAATAAAACGGTCATTTGGAAGTCCGCTGTTTACTAAAGCGGGAACAAAAGCCGTAGCGCCTGGAAGGCATTCCACTTCAATTTTATTTTCAACACAGGCACGAGTCAATAAAAAACCCGGATCTGAAATTGCGGGGGTTCCCGCATCTGAAATCAAAGCGATGGTTTCGCCGGCTTTCAAACGGGCAATTAAATTTTCAGTGGTTTTGTGCTCGTTGTGCATGTGATGGCTGTGCATGTGCGTGCCAATTTCAAAATGCTTTAAGAGTTTACCGCTCGTTCGGGTGTCTTCGGCCAAAATCAGATCGACTTCTTTCAAAACCCGAATGGCTCTGAAAGTCATGTCTTCAAGATTGCCGATTGGCGTTGGAACGATATATAATTTAGACATAATAATTTAAATATTTAAACACAGATTGCACAAATTGACACAGATTATAAGTGCTTTTGAAAATTTTAAAAAGAAAAAATTCGTGGTAATTCGTGCAATCTGTGTTTTGTTTTTTTATGAGAATTTTTTCTCTATTGCTTCAAGAAAACGCTCGGCATAATCGTCTTTTCCTTCCCAGTCGTTATAATCCGGTTTTACCATAGTTTCTATGAATTCTTTTGCTTCATTAAAACTGTCGAATGTCAATAGCTGATTCAAAACACGACTGTAATCTTCCGTATTATTTCCGAAAAGATTTTTGGTAAAGGCAATTCGGTCATTCAGATCAATGTGAAAACCTCGGGCTAATTTTTCGTTTAAAGGAACTGTTTTAGGTTTTTCCGGTTCTGCAATTACAGTTTCAATAGTTTCTGGTTTTTCTTTAAATTCATTTATTGATGGCGTTGGTGCAGGGGCAACATTTTCGAAACTGTCTACTTTTACAAATTGCGCATCAGCATAATTAACCCCCAGAATATCTTCAAATGAAATGTGAACAGCATTTGATTTTGCAGGAGTTTCTGTTTTTATTTCTTCTGTTTCTAATTCAAATGCAGGTTTAAAATCCGGAATTGGTTTTAAATCGCTTACGGTTTTAAAAGAAAGTTCTTCAGCCGTTTCAGTTTCTTTTTGGATTTCAAAAAGAGGTTCTTCAATTTTTGCAGCAATCTCCTCGACTACTTCTACAGGAATATCCACTACGATTTCCTGCTTTTCAGCAATTATTTCCGGAATTTCAGTAACGATTTCCGCCGGAGTTTCTTCAATAATTTCAGGTTCAGGAATAGCTTCTGCCTCAATTGCAGTTTCTTCAACGGTAACCGGAAGTGTTTCTTCAGTCTTAATTGCTACAGGAAGATTTTCTTCTTTTTCAAAAATAGTTTCAATCTGTGACTCTATTTCGCCGTATCCGATAGTGGGTTTTACCTCGTCGAAATTTTCATCAATAAATTTTAAAACTGCTAATTTTTCATATAATTTCTGTGTTTCCAGATACAATTGATTGATATCGGATTTGTTTTTAAGTTTTAAAATTCGATGTGCAATGCTGATTAAATCGGCTTCCAGTTTTTTTTTCATAACTATTGAAATTATAGTGAATAGGGTATTTTAGTATGTTTTGAATGTCTTTTTAATTTGCGAAAGAAATTCGCCGGATATTTATTTTCTGTTAATAAACGCAAGCGAATCTTCAATTTGATAAAAATTCTCTACTTTTGAAAAAGTGTAAAATGACAATTTTTCACGTCAATTTATTACCAGTACAAAGTAATAAAAACTATTCATTTTTAAAGGTAGAAAAATACAAAATGTTTCTCGAAAATACAGTAAATCACAAAGAACAATTTGGTTGGATTGAAGTTATTTGTGGATCAATGTTTTCGGGTAAAACCGAGGAGTTAATCCGCAGGCTCAAGCGCGCCCAATTCGCCAAACAAAAAGTCGAAATTTTCAAACCTGCTATTGATACCCGCTATCATGACGAAATGGTGGTATCACACGATGCTAACGAAATTCGCTCAACGCCTGTTCCTGCTGCGGCAAATATTGCAATTTTAGCACAGGGCTGCGATGTTATTGGTATTGACGAAGCTCAGTTTTTTGATGATGAAATTATTACCGTTTGTAATGATCTTGCGAATCAGGGAATTCGGGTAATTGTGGCCGGATTAGATATGGATTTTAAAGGAAACCCTTTTGGTCCTATGCCTGGACTTATGGCAACTGCAGAGTATGTAACCAAAGTTCACGCAGTTTGTACCAGAACCGGAAACCTTGCCAATTACAGTTTTAGAAAAACGGATAATGATAAATTGGTAATGTTGGGAGAAACAGAAGAATATGAGCCTCTTAGCCGTGCAGCGTATTTTAATGCTATGAAGAAAATTCAGGAAAAATAAATTTCAATTAATCCGTAAACTGCAGAATGAGAAAACAGAATATTTTATTATTAGTGTTAATTGGAATTGCGGTTGCTTTTGTAGTTTTTTTTCAATTTTTTCTTTCTGAAAAAGCAGACGAGGTACATACAGAAATAACAGAATTAGTCGAAAAGTACAATAAAAATTGCCCGTTGACTATTCAGGAAGGAATTCGTTTGGACAGTGTAAGTTTGCATGAAGAAAGAATTGTTCAATACAATTTAACTTTATTGAATGTCGCAAAAGAAACTGCGGAGATAAATGTTATAAAAGCAGAAATTGAAAAAAGCCTGATTAGTACTGCCAAAGCAAATTCTGGACTTCAGGTTTTTAGAGACAATGATTATACGTTGATTTACCATTATAGCGATAAGAAGAAAGCCTTTTTATTTGATGTGAAGCTATTTCCGGATCAGTATAAATAAAATAGTGGTTGTTGATATTAGAATTAAACCCGACAGGTTTTTAAAACCTGTCGGGTTTAGTTTTGTACGGATATTTTTTTTACTTTTGTACGTACAAAGTAAATGTCTGAATAATGGATGCGAAATTAACATTGAAACTGGATAAAGATGTAATCGAGAAAGCGAAAATTTATGCTGCAGAACATAAACATAGTTTGTCGTTTTTGGTCGAAAATTATTTGAAAACCATAACAAAAATCGAAGATATAGGTAATGCTGAAGAACTCGAAATTAGTTCATTTGTAAAAAGCTTTACTATGGGAAATGGCAGCGTCCCTGAAGATTTTGATTATAAAAAAGCACGCAAAGAATATTTGACGGAAAAATACAAATAGTATGAATGTTTTTTTAGATACAAATGTGTTGATTGATTTAATTGATAGAAGAGAGCCTTTTTATAATGAGATCGCCATAATCGCTACATTAGCTGAAAACAAAAAAATCAAACTGGCTGCTTCTTCTTTGTCTTTTATAAATACAGTTTATGTAGTTTCAAGGAATATAGAGGAGAAATTAGTTTTAGAAGCTTTAAAAAAGTTTAGAATTATATGTGACGTTTCAAATATTGATGAGATTGTCATTGATAAAAGTTTAATCTCGAATTTTAATGACTTTGAAGATGCAGTTCAATATTTTAGTGCAGTTCATCATAAATCGGAAATTATCTTAACCCGGAATAAAAAAGATTTTAAAAATTCTGAAATTCCAGCAATGACTCCTTCCGAATTTCTTGCTTCGTTATGAAATTAATCGGGTTAATCGTCAGAATAGAAAAAAATAAACCCGGCAGATTTTAAATTCTGTCGGGTTTGCTATTTAAATGAACTTATATTTCTTATATGGTTAGAAGAAAATCTAAATCTTCTTTCTCATTCTTGCAACCGGAATATCAAGCTGTTCACGGTATTTTGCAATGGTTCTTCTCGCAATTGGATAGCCTTTTTCTTTCAAGATTTCTGCCAATTGATCATCCGGAAGCGGTTTCTTTTTGTCTTCTTCTTCAATCGTATTCTTCAAAATCTTTTTGATTTCCAAAGTCGAAACATCTTCTCCCTGATCGTTTTTCATGGCTTCAGAGAAGAATTCCTTAATCAGTTTTGTCCCGTATGGTGTTTCAACATATTTGCTGTTGGCTACTCGTGAGATTGTCGAAATATCCAAACCAACCAAATCTGCAATGTCTTTTAAGATCATGGGTTTTAGTTTAGTTTCGTCGCCATCTAAGAAAAATTCTTCCTGATAGTGCATAATTGCATTCATCGTTACAAAAAGCGTTTCCTGACGCTGTCTGATCGCATCGATAAACCATTTAGCAGAATCCAGTTTTTGTTTGATAAACTGCACCGCATCTTTTTGTGCAGTCGATTTATCACGAGAATCCTTGTAGGTCTGCATCATTTCCTGATAATCTTTAGAAACGTGCAGAGATGGAGCATTACGTCCATTTAAAGTTAATTCTAATTCGCCATCGATAATTCTAATCGCAAAATCGGGAACTATGTTTTCTGTTACTTTGTTGTTTCCTGTAAAAGAGCCACCCGGTTTTGGGTTTAGTCTTTCAATTTCGTGAATGGCTTTTTTAAGCTGTTCATTCGAAACGCTGTATTTCTGAAGCAGTTTGTCGTAATGTTTCTTAGTAAAAGCATCAAACTGATTTTCGATAATATCGATTGCCAAATCAACATATTCCGTTGGCGTTTTATGCTTCAATTGCAACAATAAACATTCCTGTAAGTCACGTGCTCCAACTCCCGAAGGTTCGAGTTCGTGAATGACATGCAACATTTTTTCGACAATAGCTTCATCAGTATAAATTCCCTGAGTAAAAGCCATGTCATCTACAATATCCGGAACACTTCTGCGGATGTAGCCCATATCATCAATACTTCCAACAAGAAATTCAGCGATTTCGCGCTCTTCATCGTTTAAAATAAAAGTATTCAGTTGATTGATTAAATCCTGATGAAAACTAATTGGCGAAGCAAAAGGCGTTTCACGTTCTTCGTCTTCACTATAATTGTTAACCTGAGTTTTGTAATCAGGGGTATCGTCGTCGCTTAAGTATTCGTCGATATTAATGTCGTCTGCTTCAATTCTGTCCGATTCTGCATCATCATAATCGTCGTAGTCTTCATTGGCAAATTCGTCCGCTTCGTATTCGTCTTCTTTTCCAGCTTCAAGCGCCGGATTTTCGTTCATTTCTTCTAATAAACGCTGTTCAAAAGCTTGCGTAGGCAATTGAATTAACTTCATCAGCTGAATTTGCTGTGGAGATAATTTCTGGGATAATTTTAAATTTAAAAATTGCTTTAGCATTTGTTTTTGTTAAAAGTTTCAAGTTTCAAGTTTCAAGTTTTCCAACTGAACGGATAAACTTAAAACCTGAAACTTGAAAACAAATTTTATAATCTTAGTTCAAGTTCCAACAACCTGAAACTTGAAACCTGAAACTTTTTTAAACTTCTTAGAACTCCGCACTTCCAGGAGTTCTTGGGAAAGGAATTACGTCTCTGATGTTTGTCATTCCTGTAACAAACAATACCAAACGTTCAAATCCTAAACCGAAACCTGCGTGTGTTGCAGAACCAAATCTTCTGGTGTCTAAATACCAGTATAACTCTTCTTCGTCGATTTCTAAAGCTTTCATCTTCTCCACCAAAACATCGTAACGCTCTTCTCTTTCAGAACCACCCACGATTTCTCCAATTCCGGGGAAAAGGATATCCATGGCACGAACCGTTTCTCTTCCTGGTTCTGTGTTGTCGTTCAGACGCATATAAAACGCTTTAATGTTTGCCGGGTAATCAAATAAAATTACAGGACATTTAAAATGTTTTTCAACTAAGTAACGCTCGTGTTCTGACTGTAAATCAGCGCCCCATTCGTTGATGATATATTGAAATTTCTTCTTTTTATTTGGAGTAGAATCTCTTAAAATGTCAATTGCTTCCGTGTAAGAAACTCTTTTGAAATTGTTTTCTAAAACGAAATTCAGTTTCTCCAACAAAGCCATTTCGCTTCTGTCTGCCTGAGGTTTTGATTTTTCTTCTTCTAAAAGTCTTCCTTCTAAGAATTTCAAATCGTCTCCACAATTGTCTAAAGCATATTTAATTACGTACTGAATAAAATCTTCAGCCAAATCCATGTTGTCATCCAAATCATTGAAAGCAACTTCCGGCTCAATCATCCAGAATTCTGCCAGGTGGCGGGAAGTATTTGAGTTTTCTGCTCTAAACGTTGGTCCAAAAGTATAAATCTGTCCCAAAGCCATTGCAAAAGTTTCCCCTTCTAATTGTCCGGAAACCGTTAAGTTCGTATGTTTTCCGAAGAAATCTTTTTTGAAATCAATGTTTCCTTCTTCATTTTTTGGAAGATTGTCTAACGGTAAAGAAGTTACCTGAAACATTTCTCCGGCACCTTCCGCATCAGCTCCGGTAATAATTGGCGTGTTTACATACACAAAACCTTTTTGCTGAAAATAGTTGTGAACTGCAAATGATAATACTGAACGAACACGCATAATTGCCCCAAAAGCATTTGTACGTACGCGCAAGTGAGCGTTTTCACGTAAAAATTCTAAAGAGTGTTTTTTAGGCTGCATTGGGAATTTCTCCGCATCAGAATCTCCAAGAATTTCAAGTTTGTTTACTTGAATTTCGTATTTCTGACCTGCACCTTTACTCTCTACCAAAGTTCCAATTACAGAAACTGCAGCTCCAGTCGTGATTCTTTTTAAAGTTTCTTCCGGCGTATTTTCAAAATCAACAACACATTGTATATTATTAATTGTAGAACCGTCATTAAGCGCGATGAACTGATTATTTCTAAAAGTTCTCACCCATCCTTTTGCATTCACTTCCTGTAGCGTCGTCGTACTGTTTAATAAGTCTTTAACCTTTGTGTGTTTCATTTTAATTTTAGATTTTAGATTGCTGATTTTAGATTAATATAAGATCAGTGTTTTTATATCGAATTGCAAATATAATCGATAATAATTAATTTTTGAAGCTGTTTCCTGCTATCCGCTATATCTTTTTCTTGCTAAAGGAGCAAGAAAAAGGATATCGCTTCTATCAGGGCTAGGGCTTCAGGGATAAAAGTCCTTTTGTTTACATATAAATTAGCTCTTTTTGCTTTTACAGAATAATAAAAAAGCCACAACTTTTACGGTTGCAGCTTTTTGAAATAGGATTGATTATTTTTTTAGTTCTTTATAAACTTAAATGTCTGGTTGTTATCAGTTGATAAAATATACAAGCCATTGCTTAAACCAGAAACATCTACAGACTGAATGTTTTGGGCATCTTTAATGGTTTTAACTGTTCTTCCGGTACTGTCGCTAATAATTAAAGATTTTACATTTGATTCAGAACTGATATTCAGGTTGTCCTGAACCGGATTTGGATAAAATACCACTTTATTAGTTTCGTTTTCAAATTTTTCATTAGCAAGAGTAACGTTGGCTCCAATAAAAGTAATGTCGTCAATATAAAATGTAGTAGTGCTTTTTCCTAAATCAAGATTAAGTTGTGTTGAAGGACTTTTTGCAGCAAAAGTATACGTTATTTTTTGCCATGCTGTGCCTATTGTAGTATTTGGGCCATAGTTCGCACTGGCTGCTGTAGTTGAAAATCTTACGGTACTTCCTGCTACAGACGCTTTAATCCACATGCTTGCTGTATAATTTCTGCCTACAACCAGGTTCATTGCGTCGCTAACCAATTGCACGTTATATTCGTTTGCACCCGCAGATATAGCTTTAAGAGCTCTTGATCCACCATGAACTTCTACCGTTTCTGCAGTTAAATTAGCAGCTCCATTGTATTTTGACCAGTTGGTAAAAGTATCTCCCGTTCCGGCTTCAAGATTACCATTTAGAATAAAATCTAAAGTTGGTGCAGTAGTTATATCATATAAAGCGACATCATCTATGTAAAAAGTATCGGTTCCTTTTCCAAGATCTAAACTTATTTTAGTTGCTGTTGCTGTAGCGGTAAAACTCAAAATACACACTTGCCATCCTGTAGTAACTGTAAAGGCATTTCCGTAAACAGCAGTTCCACCCGAAGTTGAAAAACGAACTGTATTTCCTCCTGCAGTTCCTTTTATCCACATACTTACTTCATAATTGTGTCCAATTACGGTTGCAATATCATCAGTTTGAATTTGTACACTGTATTCATTAGCTCCTGTAGAAATTGCTTTGAGCGATCTTACACCTCCGTGGACTGTTGCCGTTTCTGCAGTTAGGTTTCCTGATCCGTTGGTTTTAGTCCAATTTGTAAAAACGTCTCCGGTTCCGGCTTCAAAATTTCCGTTTGCAACTAAGTTTTGAGCAGTCAGTGCAGATGAAATACCGCCTGCTGTTAAAAATAGAAAAAGTAGTTTTTTAATCATGGTTTTGTTTTTTAAAGGTTGATAGTTAACAATAATCGATTTTTTGACAATCGGTTGTTTAAACAAAAATATATATTTTTTTGATTTATTAAATGAATTTTAATCATTAATAATCAGTAGGTTGTGTACTATTGTTAAATCAAATGTTTTTTTAACAACCGTTTGCGTAAAATTTAATTTTTGAGTCCAAAAAGCCTATAATACAGTCAATTTGTTAAACTTTGGACAAAAAAAAACTACAACCAGAAAAAGTTGTAGTTTTTGAATGTATTATGGTTTACAAATACTAACGGGTTATTTTTAAAAAACTATTCATTTTGTAAATTTTCCAAATCTTCTTTCTTCGTTTTTTTCTTTTCAAAAGTCAAAACAAGCGAAGGCAAAACAACTAAGTTGGCAAACATGGCAAAAATTAAAGTACAAGAAATTAATCCTCCCAATGCAATGGTTCCGCTAAAGCTGGATAATGTAAAAGTACCAAAACCTAAAATTAATATAACAGAGGTATAAAAGGTACTGATACCGGTTTCCCTTAAAGCACTAAAAACCGACTTTTTAACTTTTCCGCCACTTTGAAGCAGATCATGTCTATACTTTGCCATAAACTGAATGGCATTATCTACCGAAATTCCAAAAGCAATACTAAATACCAATATCGTAGAAGGTTTCAGTGGAATGTCAAGATACCCCATTATTCCTGATGTAATACACAGTGGTAAAATGTTTGTTATTAATGATGCCATTACCATTTTAAAAGATCGGAATAGGTACAAAATAAGTAGTGCAATGGTCAAAATAGCAAAAAATAATGATTCGATTAAATTGTGGGCCAAATACGAAGTACCTTTCTGAAAAACCAGTGCTTTGCCGGTTACAGTAACTTCAAATCGCTCTTTCGGGAAAATTTCATCAATTTTTTGGTGTAATTTCCCTTCTACTTTTGCCATTTCATCAGTGCCAATATCTTTCATGAAAGTAGTGATTCGGGCGTATTGACCTGTCGAATCAACGTAAGCTTTCATTAAATTATCCTTGCTGTTTTTTGTGGCATTTTTGGCATAGCTCAAAATAAATGTCTGCTCCTGCGAAGTTGGCAGCTGATAATATTCAGGATTTCCGTTGTAAAAAGCCTGTTTGGAGTATTTAACCAGATTTACAACCGAAACCGGTTTTGCCAATTCCGGCATTTCGGCAATCGTGTTCTGCAATTCATCCATTTTTCGAATGGTCGATGCTTTCATGACACCTTTTTTCTTTTTGGTGTCAATCATGATTTCTAATGGCATTACGCCGTTGAACTCTTTTTCGTAGAATAAAATGTCTTTAAAGAAAGAAGCAGTTTTGGGCATTTCACTAATCAAACTTCCTGAAACTTTCATTTGTCTAACGCCATTTATACTGATAATGAAAAGTAAAGCATAAATGATATAAACGATTCTTCGTTTGTTTTTAACTGTATTTTCAACCACATTCAATAAAGTCGAAATATAAGTTTTACTCAGGTGATATAAATGTTTTTCTTTCGGTAAAGGAAGAAAACTGTACACTATTGGAACAATAAAAAGGGTCAGTATATAAACAGAAAGAACATTTATAGAAGTGACCAATCCAAATTCAAAAAGCAATTCGTTACCGGTAATCATCAATGTTGCAAAACCAATCGCAGCAGTAAGATTAGTCATTAAAGTCGCATGTCCGATTTTTGAAATAATACGCTGCAGGGCTTTTGCCTGATTATTGTGTAATTTAATTTCCTGCTGGTATTTATTGATCAGGAAAATACAATTCGTGATTCCGATAACGATAATCAGCGGCGGAATAATAGCGGTTAGAATTGTGATTTTGTATCCTAATAATCCCAGCGTTCCAAATGACCACATTACGCCAACAATCAAAATACAAATCGAAATAAAAGTAGCTCTGAACGAACGGAAAAAGAAAAAGAAAATTAAAGAAACAACTCCTAAAGCGGCACCAATAAAAAGACCAATTTCGCCTTTCATGTCGTTTGCATTGATCGTCCTGATGTATGGCATTCCTGAAACTTTTAAGTCAACGCCGGTTGTTTTTTCGAATTTGTTGATTTTCGGAACCAGATTTTCGAGGATAAATGTCTTTCTTTCGGCGGTATTTACCAGTTTTTTGTTGATATAAATAGCAGACCGGACACTTCCGCTTTCTTTGTTGAATAATAATCCTTCGTAAAAAGGTAAATTATGGAACAAATCGTACTGAACTTTTTTTAAATAGGCTGCATCCAGTGTTTTGCTCTGATCGATAAACGGTGAAAGAACAAATTTTTCATTGACAGTATCTTTTTCAAGCTTTTTTAAGTCATTTAAAGAAACCACCAAATCAACTTCTTTAGATTTTTTTAAGCCAGTCATCAATTCGTTCCAGGCAGCATAATTTTTAGGAGTAAAAAAGTTTGGGTCTTTAAAACCAATTACAACAAGGTTTCCTTCTTCTCCAAATTTATCTAAGAATTTTTGATACTCTTTATTGGCGATATGATCTTTTGGAAGCAGGTTGGCTTCGGTGTAGGTCATAGAAAGGTTTTTCCATTGAAGAGCAAGAAAAATTGTGATTGCCGCCACAATTGTCAATATCGTAATTCTGTTTTTAAGTATGATTCGGGCAATTTTTTCCCAAAAACCTACTTGTGCTGAGTTTTTCATAAAATTTGTAAAATGGATGCAAATGTAATTAAAAGTGTTAAAAATCATTAAGTAAGGCAATTGTTTTTGCGATTTGTTAACATTAATTAACATACATAATGTTTTGATAATTTAATAATTTGGTGTGATTTGTATGCCGGCTTTTCTCATCTTTGCAGTACAATTTTAAAGGAATAAAAAAATGAATTGGATTTTATTGATTATTGCGGGGCTTTTTGAAGTAGGTTTTGCATCGTGTTTAGGCAAGGCCAAAGAAACAACCGGAATCGTATCGACCTATTGGATGGCTGGTTTTTTTGTCTGTCTTTCGATCAGTATGATTCTGCTTTATAAAGCCACACAAGTATTGCCAATAGGAACCGCTTATGCTGTCTGGACAGGAATTGGAGCTGTTGGAACTGTTTTAGTTGGAATATTGATCTTTAAAGAACCGGCAACTTTCTGGAGGATATTTTTTCTTTCAACCCTGATTGCTTCGATTATTGGATTAAAATTCGTTTCCAGCCATTAAAAAAAATATTTAAGCTATAGTAAAGAATAAATTAAAATGCAGGAAAGCAACACGATCACTTTTATTTTTTTAGCCATAATTTTATTGCTGATTGTCATCATTGGTTTTATGGTGTATCAATTAATGCAATCTAAAAAAGCTAAGGAAGATGCCGAAGAAAGCTTTTACGCTCTTGAAAGAAAAGTAAACGATCTGCAGCTGGAAACTTTAGAGTCTAAACTGAATCCGCATTTGTTTAAGAATATTCTCAACTCCATTCAGTCGCACGCTTATCAGACTTATTTTGCTTTGGACAAACTGGCCAATGTGCTGGATTATATTTTGTACGAAAGCAAAAAGAAATTTGTTACCGCCAAAGAAGAAATTGATTTTGCACTGAACCTGATCGAAATTAATAAAATTAAAATCAGTCCGCTTTTTGAGCTGAAGATCAAAACCAATATCAATAAAGAAGATAAATTATACGAACAGCCTTTACTGGCACCGTTAATTTCAATTGATTTAATTGAAAATGCGTTTAAACATGCAGACCTGCAAAGTGCTGATGCCTTTATTTCGGTAGTTTTTGAGTTTAAAGACAATGCTTTTTTTATGACGGTTTCCAACAAAATTTCGGATAAAAAAGTACTAAAAAAGGAACGAAGCGGTTTAGGAAATACAACTTTAGAGCACCGCTTAAGAATTATTTACAAAAACAACTTCAAACTCGACAGGTTTACAGAAAACGATATTTATATTGCTCATCTAAAAATAGATTTACTTGGATACAAAACTGAAATGCTTGCTTCTGGACGATGAGTTACCCGGATTAACGTACCTGAAAATGCTTTGTGAACAAATTCCCGAAGTAGAAATCGTAAAAACTTTTAATAATCCTGAAAAACTATTGGCCGAAATTTCGGACCTCGAATTTGATTTATTAATATCAGATATCGAAATGCCCGGAATTGACGGTTTGCATCTGGCAGAAATGATCCAGGATAAACTCGTGATTTTTTGTACGGCTTATAAAGATTATGCTGCCGATGCTTTTAATATTGATGCGGTAGATTATATCACAAAACCGGTAAAGTTAGAACGTTTGCAAAAAGCAATCTCAAAAGCTTTTGAGCGATTTAGTAAGCCTGAAACAGCTAAAAAGTTTATCCAGTTAAATACAGATAGAGGAAAAACCTTGTTGTATTTCAATCAGATTCAGTATGTCAAAACCGCTATAAGTGACAGCCGCGATAAAACGGTTCTTTTGACAGATGGAAGTTCTCTGAATTTAAAAAATGTTAAATTTGATATACTTTTAAATGAACTGCCTGAAACTGATTTTTGCCGAATCAATAAAAAAGAAATTGTGGCGGTAAAAGCGATAAAATTCTTCAATCATAACGAAATTGTATTGCATCATCTTGAAGAAAATAATAAAAATACTACCTTAATTTTAAGTGAAACCTATCGTTCCGATTTTTTAAAAAAGGTCAAAATCTAACTTATTACAAAGTTTTTCCGACTTGTTACATACATTGTAAATTAGCTGTAAATTTACTTTTTCACTATCTTTTCAGTGCTGATATTTGCCCCATAATTTAAAATACGGATTATGAATAATATTAAAAATTCTTTATTCTACGTTACTGTCATTGGAGGTTTTACTGCTTTGATATATTGGGTAATTTCTAAAGGGGCTTCACTTGAAGCAGGACGTGGAATCATTCATAAAAAAATAGAAAGCAATCATTGGAATGACTTTTTACATTCTATGATTGAAAACCTTCAGCATCCCCTGGCTATTTTACTGGCTCAGATCGTAACCATTATTTTGGCCGCACGTTTGTTTGGATGGGTTTTCAGAAAAATTGGTCAGCCTTCTGTAATTGGCGAAATGATTGCCGGAATTGTTTTGGGGCCATCTTTAGTCGGGATGTATTTTCCGGAGTTTTCAGCTGCTTTATTTCCAACAGAGTCTTTAGGGAATCTGCAATTTTTAAGTCAGATAGGTTTGATACTTTTTATGTTTGTGATTGGTATGGAACTGGATTTGAAAGTACTTAAAAATAAAGCGCACGAATCTGTGGTAATCAGTCATGCCAGTATTGTGATTCCGTTTGCTTTAGGATTAAGTTTAGCTTATTTTATTTATGGGGCTTTTGCGCCTGAAGGAGTAGAATTTTCCTCTTTCGGATTGTTCATGGGAATCGCTATGAGTATAACGGCTTTCCCGGTTTTGGCAAGAATCGTTCAGGAACGCGGCATGCAAAAAACAAAGCTCGGAACCATTGCCATAACTTGCGCAGCTGCCGATGATATTACGGCCTGGTGTATTCTGGCGGTTGTAATTGCAATTGTAAAAGCAGGTTCGTTTACGAGCGCTTTATATGTTATTGGGCTGGCGATTTTGTACGTTATCGTAATGCTGAAAATAGTTCGTCCGTTCCTGAAACGTGTTGGAGATTTAAATTCAACCCGAGAAAGTCTGAACAAACCGGTAGTTGCTATTTTTTTTATAACACTTTTATTTTCTTCTTACGCTTCAGAATTAATCGGAATCCACGCTTTATTTGGTGCGTTTTTAGCAGGAGCTATTATGCCGGAGAACAATAAATTCAGAAATATTTTTATCGAAAAAGTCGAAGATGTTTCTATCATTGTCTTATTGCCTTTATTTTTCGTGTTTACAGGTTTACGTACTCAGATTGGGTTGCTTAATGATCCGTATTTATGGAAAGTTACCGCTGTAATTATTGCAGTTGCAGTTGTTGGTAAATTCTTTGGAAGTGCTTTGGCTGCCAAATTTGTAGGGCAAAACTGGAAAGACAGTTTAGCGATTGGTGCCTTAATGAACACACGGGGATTGATGGAATTGGTCGTTTTAAATATTGGATATGATCTGGGTGTTTTATCAACTGAGATTTTTACCATGATGGTCATTATGGCTTTGGTTACCACTTTTATGACAGGTCCCGCACTGGATTTTATAGGCTATATTTTTAAGGATAAACCAACGGTAGTTCCACAGGAAATTGGCAATAAAAGCAAGTACAAAATCCTGCTTTCGTTTGCAACCCCCGAAAAAGGAAAGAAATTGCTTCAGATTGCCCATAGTTTAGTTAAAAAACAATCTGATAATTCGATTGTAACAGCAATGCATTTGTCATTAAGTACCGAAATTCATTCTTTTGATGTCAAAGACCATGAGCGAAAAATGCTAATGCCGGTTATCGAAGAATCAGAGCGCTTGAATCAAAATATGGTAAGTGTTTTTAAAGTAACAAATGATATTGATACTGATATTATAGACACTGCCAATCAGGGCGAATATGATTTACTGCTTGTAGGTCTTGGACAATCTATTTTTGATGGAACTTTACTTGGGAAAATTCTTGGTTTTACGACCAGAATTGTTAACCCGGATCGTTTGATTGATAAGTTTACAGGAAAAGAAGGTTTGTTCGAAAACTCTCCTTTTGATGAAAGAACACGTCATATCATTGCCAAAACAAAAATGCCGGTCGGAATTTTTATTGATAAAGATCTGGAAGAAGTCGATCGGATTTTTATGCCTATTTTTAGTGAAGAAGATTCTTTCCTGATTGATTATGCAAGAAAGTTAATCAACAATAATGGTTCGCAAATTACAGTTCTGGATGCCAGTGGAGAGGTAAAAAGTACCCGAAACATGCAGGAAAATATTCGTTCGATTGAACAGATTGCACCAAACCATATTATGATTATGCAGGAAAGAACGATTAAAAAGGAGTTTTTAGAAACTCAGGATTTAATGATTATAAGTTTAGACAGCTGGAAAAAATTAATCGAATCTCAAAGTATTTGGCTGAATAACACGCCTTCGGTTTTGATTTTGAAACCATAGTTTTTTAAATTTCAATATTTAAATTCCAAATTCCAATCCTATAAAATTGGAATTTGGAATTTTTATTATGGATGTCCCGGAGAATAGTTTATATTGTAGAGATGGATCTCAATCCATTATTCGTAATAAAAACCGACAATCGAGATTGTTTCGCCAGTTTGCTATCTCGTGTCCTCTTTCCTCGGATGACATATTAGACTTGGAATTTGGAATTTAAAAATGATTGAGATTTAAATCTTTTACAATCCTAAATCCAATACATAAGAAATCTTAACCGCGATATTATCTTCGAATTTAGCCAATTGATTAGGGCCGTAACGGTAAAATCCTCCTAAACCAAAGCCTTTATAGATTTTGTTTAACTCAATTCCGGATTCAAAGAAACCTTTGTCGAGGGTTTTGTACGTTGGTCCAACATGCTGTTCCGGTTTTTCCATATTTCCCCAGGCCATTCTGGTAACCAATACTAGTGAAGGGCGAACTTTTTTGAGAATTTTCACTCTGTTGAAACCATGTTTTATCTGAAAAAAAAGATATTCGCTGGAGAAAAATTCATTAAAAAACATCGTTTCAAAACTGTTTCTTCCTGAAAAAGTAATACGCTGAATGATAGTTTCCTTGTTGAGGTTATTAGGCATGGTGTTGTATAAATGGGTTATTGGTACATCGCCCATAGCGTAGCCTCCCTGCAATAAAAGACTGGTTTTTTGACCGTCTAAATATTTCTTTTCGTACTCGGTTTTAAAATCTATTTTGCCAAAATTAAAATCATTTTCCAATACATTCGGTAAAGATTGTGTGTATTGAAAAGTAAACCTTGGGAACCGTTTGTCAGATTCTGTTCTGCCGGTTGGCGTCTGCATGAAATCACTAAATGGTGCCCAAACGAGAGAGACCATAGCAGTCGTCATAATATAACTTGAGTACAATTTTCCGTCTACATTAAACAGATAATCAAATTTAGGTTCGACATAAGTACGGGATAATTCAAAAATACCTTCTGTCTTCGGAATTATTTTTGACTGAAGATTGGCTTTCCAACTAATATATTTATAAAAAGTACTGATATTGATTGGGCGGGGATCATAGATTTTAAACACACGTTTGTCAACAGCAAAAAAGGTACTCGCAATTTCCCGAACATCTTCGGTGTAAGAAGCATTTAACCAGGTGTTGGTCGTTTTTCCAATTTGCACACCGGAACCTAAACTATATTTAAAGTTTCCATCTTTTGTGCCGTATGCTGAATATCCTTCAATTCTGAAATTTTTAGAAAAAGCATCGTTTGTAATACCTCCAAGACCCAGTCTAAAACCTTCATAATTATTATAACTAATGAGCTTTTTTAAATCAAAATCTACCGGGCCAAGCGGGATATAACCATTTATGATTTTTCTTCCAAAGCGTAAACGATTCTCAATTCTCTTTTTTACTGAAATACTATCGAGTAACAAATAGGTTTTCTGGCCTTTTAAGTCTAAAGTATCCTTGCGATATTTGTTCCAGAATGTATCGGTTTTTTTATTGGCATCTTCCTGAATTTCGATATAAAGCGACGGATCTTTTATTGGAACGGTTGTGTTATAATGAATGTCGAAATTATTGCTTTCTGAAAGTAAATAAGTAAAATCTGAGGCGCTCTTTTTTCGGGTAGTAAAAGCATCTTCAGCATCTCCGTCAAACTGAATCGTTCCTCCTAAAAAATTAATATCATCATCATTTTTTCCTTTTACAATTTTGAAAGAAGTATTGCCCGGAAACCATATTTTTTCTTCGGGAACATATTCAAATTCATGAATTCCGCTAATATCAAGTAAGCCTTTTATACGCATTATAGCCTTTGCAATGGCATAATTTTCCTGATCTATATATAAAACACCTTCTAAACCCGATGCTCTTTTTCTTTCCTTATTTTTAAAATAAATCATAAAAGTATTTCGGCCTTTAATAACAACGGTATCCAATAATTTATAATTGTAATCTTTTAAGGCATCATTAGAAACAGGGTTGTTGTATTTGGTTTCAAAAAGTTCGTACTTCGAATCATAAATAGAAATAGACTGTAAATTAAAAGCAATAATTTCGTAGATCGGTTGTTTAAAACCGGCCATTTTTGTTCCCAGAATGGTCTCTTTGAGTTTTTTGTTCCCGAATTGATATTGTGATACTTTCTCAGTTTGAAATAAGTGCTGCTTGCTTATAATCTCTTTAAATTTATAGTCGGAAGAATCAATATTGATTCTTTTTTTCTTTAAATCCTTGTATGATGCAGACGAGTCAATCCTGCCTTTAATGGAATCCGGATTAGCTGTTACAATCAGTTTGTTATATGTTTTATACTCAAAACTGTTTAATTTTTTTTGAGGATTGTTATTGTTTTTATTGGCAATAACCTTTCTTAAAATAGTTAATGCAGGATTTTCATTTGAAATGACAACTTCTTTGAGATTGTCAGTTGTCTGCTGAAGCGAAATTGAATAAAACTTTTTATTGTCTGCAACGGTAATAATTTTAGTTTGAAAGCCAATGTAAGAAACCGTAAAAGAAGTAATTTTTACCCTTGGCGAAAGGGTGAATTTCCCATCAACATCAGTAATAGTGTTATTATTGTCTGAAGTTATAATTGTAGCAAACGGCAGTGGTTTGTTTTTTTTGTCGTTTACAATTCCGTTTATTTGAAATTGCGCCTGTAAAGTAAGCGTAAAAAACAAAGTAAATAAACAGAATAGTTTCATACAGCGTGTTATGGTTTTGAAACCAAAGGAAATGAATTTTGGTATGCAAAAATAATAATAAAAAAATCCGTCTGGTATAATTTTAACCAAACGGATTCTTAATTTTATGTCAAATAAGTTACACTTTCATGATTTCAGCCTCTTTAACAGCCAATAATTCATCTATTTTTTTGATGTAACTATTTGTTAAGTTCTGAACTTCTTCTTCGGCAGATTTGCAAATGTCTTCAGATGTTCCTTCTTTTTCTAATTTTTTAATATCGGTATTAGCATCTTTACGTGAGTTACGGATACCAATTTTAGCATCTTCGGCCTCAGATTTGGCTTGTTTTGCTAAATCTCTACGGCGCTCTTCTGTCAAAGGCGGAACGCTGATAATAATTACATCACCATTATTCATTGGATTGAAACCAATATTGGCAATTAAAATTGCTTTTTCGATTACGGATAACATGTTTTTTTCGAAAGGCTGCAAAGTAATTGTTCTTGCATCAGGCACACTAATTTTAGATACCTGAGAAAGAGGTGTAGCAGCACCATAATAATCAACAAAAACACCTCCAAGCATGGCCGGAGAAGCTTTTCCTGCACGAATATTTAGAAATTCTTTTTCTAAATGCGCAATCGTACCATTCATTGATTCTTCAGTACTTTCTAATATGAAATCTATTTCTTCAGTCATTTTTTTAGATTTTTAGATTTTTTTAGATGAGTAGATTATAAAAACAGATTCTTTATAATTTACTGACTAATTGTATTTTTAAGATTATTAGAATTAAGAAAAATCTAAATTAGTCTAAAATTCTAACAATCTATGTGGTCTAAATATTTACTACAGTCCCGATGTTTTCTCCGTCGCAAATTTTTAATAAGTTACCAATTTTGTTCATATCGAAAACAACGATTGGTAATTTGTTTTCCTGGCTTAAAGTAAAGGCAGTTGTATCCATTACGTTCAATCCTTTTTTGATGACATCATCAAACGAAATAAAATCAAATTTTACTGCCGAAGCATTTTTTTCAGGATCACAATCGTAAACACCATCTACACGGGTTCCTTTTAGGATAACGTCAGCATTGATTTCGATTCCTCTTAAAACGGCAGCTGTATCAGTAGTAAAATAAGGGTTTCCGGTTCCGGCTCCAAAAATTACAATTCTTCCTTTTTCAAGATGACGGTCAGCTCTTCTTTTAATATAAGGTTCTGCAATAGATTCCATTTTCAAAGCAGTCTGCAAGCGGGTTTTCATTCCTTTGTCTTCAAGAGCACCCTGCAAAGCCATTCCGTTTATAACAGTAGCAAGCATTCCCATGTAATCGCCTTGTACTCTGTCCATACCTGAACTTGCCCCGGCAACTCCTCTAAAAATATTTCCTCCTCCAATAACAATAGCAATTTCTACTCCTTTATTGTGAATTTGCTTAATTTCATCTGCATATTCGGCTAATCTTTTTGGGTCAATTCCGTACTGTAAGTCTCCCATTAAGGCCTCGCCACTAAGTTTTAGAAGAATTCTTTTATATTTCATGTGTGTTGCGTTTGTTTGTGCAAATATAGACATATTCTGTTTTTTTAAAATAGTGTTTTAAAAAATTAATTATTTCTTTTCTAAATTAAATTTCAACTGATTTTCAGGATTTATTTCATTGAAATGTGATAAAAGTCATTCGTGCATCTTTTTAAAAAGAGTAATTTTATGGTATCAAAACGAAATAAACATGAAAAGTATTGTAGCCAGAGCATTATTCAATAGTCATTCTTATACTGAATATCGAAAATTAGTTACCGATTTATTATCAGAAGGAAAATCAACAGGTGATGAACAATCTGAAAGTTTGACTCATTATTCCCGTTTGAATGAAGCGAGAATGAATCGGCTGGAGAAAACCATCAAAATTTCTGAAGATGTAATTTCGAAACTGCAAAATTTAGAGAACCATTATATTTGGCTGGTAATTTCTGAAGGCTGGTGTGGAGATGCTGCCCAAATACTTCCAATATTAAATAAAATGGCATTGGCATCAGATAAAAAAATTGACCTCAGAATTGTACTTCGTGATGAAAATGATGAATTAATGAGTCAATATTTAACAAACGGCGGAAGAGCAATTCCAAAAGTTATTGTGATTTGTAAAGAAGCCGGAATTGTAAGAACTCATTGGGGACCAAGACCAAAAGGTGCTGCAGAATTGATGGCAAATTATAAAAGAGATTTTGGTGTTGTTGATGAAAAAATCAAAACCGATTTGCAATTATGGTATTTGGCAGATAAAGGAATTTCGGTTCAGGAGGAATTAGTACAAATTTTGGAGAATATACAGTACAATCGATTATGATTTTTATATTGATATATCGTTAAAAAGCGTTGTTGTTTCGTTAATGAGTTGAAAACAAGATTTTTAGTAGTAAAAATACGTTAAAATTATTTTTTGTAATTTAAAATTTTGTACCTTAGTAAGGCAATCCCACTTCTATTATTTATTTTCTGATTTACTCTTTTTATTGGTGTTTGTTTAATAATTAAAAATACACTGTTATGAAAAAGTTATTCGAAAGATTTTACGATTTTTTTTCAAGATTTCTATTTGGAGGAAAAAATATATCTCATTATTAATTCCTCAAGTATGAAATAACATTATTTTCTGCGAGGCTGGTACAGGCACATTACTACTGTCTTGTTTTGTAATGTGCTTTTTTTATTTATTCAAATTCAGGCTTTCCTCAAACAAAGTAATATCAATTGCATTTTGTACATCATAATTACCAATTTTGGTACGGCGTAAAACTGTTAAATGCGAACCTGAGTCCATAGCTTTTCCAAAATCAAAAGCTAGCGAACGAATATAAGTTCCTTTGCTGCAAACCACTCTAAAATCAATTTCGGGTAATGCAATTCGGGTAATTTCAAATTCGTGAATGGTTGTTTTTCTACTTGTAATTTCTACAGTTTCTCCCGCACGAGCGTGCTCGTATAAGCGAACACCATCTTTTTTGATGGCTGAAAAAATAGGTGGTTTTTGATCGATTTCGCCTAAAAACTGTTTTACGGTTTCGTGAATCAAAGTTTCATCAATATGAGAAGTTGAAAACGTTTCGTTAATTTCTGTTTCCAGATCATACGATGGAGTAGTGGCTCCAATATAAAATGTTCCGGTGTATTCTTTTGCCTGACCCTGAAGTTCAGAAATTCTTTTGGTAAATTTTCCGGTACAGATTAATAATAATCCGGTTGCCAAAGGATCTAAAGTCCCGGCATGTCCAATTTTAAACTTTTTTGGAAGCCCGACTTTATTAATTAAAAGGTATTTTAATTTGTTGACTGCCTGAAACGAACTCCATTTTAAAGGTTTGTCTATCAGTAAAACTTGTCCGTCTAAATATTCTTCGGGAGTTTTCAAAATTATTTATTTAATGAGAAATAAGTCAATAAAAGAATTCCAGCGATAATTCTGTAATATCCCCATGGCTTAAAACCGTATTTTTTTATGATTCCGATGAAAGATTTTATCGCAATAATGGCTACTATAAAGGCAATTACATTTCCAATCAAAAATAATTTCAGATTCTCTGGTGATTGTGTCAATAATTCGTAACCTTTCAATTGAGAAACTTCATAAGTTTTTAATAACAACGAATAGGTTGTAACTGCGAGCATTGTTGGAACCGCTAAGAAAAACGAAAATTCAGCAGCTGTCTGTCTGTCTAATCCTTGTTGCATTCCTCCAATTATTGAAGCTGCAGAACGGCTTGTTCCGGGCATCATCGCTAAACATTGCCAAAAACCAATGGTTACGGCTTTTTTGATGGTGATATCTTCTTCGTTAACAATAGTTGGATTTTTGAATTGCTTGTCTATAAAAAGCAAAACGATTCCGCCTAAAATCAAAACAATCGCGATTGGGATAGGGTTTCCTAAAATAGCATCGATTTTATCATCAAATAATTTTCCTAAAATCAAAGCCGGAATAACAGCACAGGCTAATTTGATGTAGAAGTTGATTTTACTAAAATCAAAAAACTTCTTCCAATATAAAACTACAACGGCCAAAATAGCTCCAAACTGAATGGAAACCTGAAATAATTTTACAAAATCGTCTTCCTGTATTCCAAAAAAGGAACTTGTAAAAATCATGTGTGCTGTAGAAGAAACAGGCAGGTATTCTGTGAGTCCTTCGACTATTGCAATAAGAATTGCTTGTAATATATTCATTTAATTAGATTTTTAGATCGTTAGACTTCTTAAGATATTAGACTTTTGAAGAGATTAATCTAAGAAGTCTAAAAATGTCTATTTAGTTTTTTTGAAGATAGAATAAATTGTAATTCCAAAACCAATTAAAACAGCTGTTGGAGCCAGTCTGATACGTCTAAAACTAAAAATTTCTTCATTAAAAACATTCGGATTGTCACTTCCTCCACCAGACATTAAAATAAAGCCCAATACGATAACGCCAATTCCGATTAAAAGAATTTTGTAGTTAATGCCTTCAAAAAGGAATTCCTGTTTTTGTGGCTGAAATTGCTGTTCTTCTTTAATATTGTTTTTCATCTGTATATTTTGTCACCCTGAGCGGAGTCGAAGGGTTTTTGTTTTAAAATCTAAAATTAATAAAGATCATCGGTTCTTAAATTCAGGAAACGCTGTGTTGCAAAGTGTGTGCTTACCCAGGTAATCAAAACTCCTAATCCGAAAACGGCTAATAATACCAAACCAATTAAAGCTTTGTCTTCCATGATTCCTAATCCCGGGAAGTTGTTTTCTACATAAAGTAAAAGTGCGATCAGTGCAACTATTGCCAATCCGGCACCTAACATTCCAAGTTTTACACTGCGCATTACAAACGGTTTACGAATGAAGGCTTTTGTAGCCCCTACCATCTGCATGGTCTTGATGATAAATCGGTTAGAATGGATAGACAAACGTAAGGAACTGTTGATTAATAAAACCGCAATGACCGCAAGGAAACCGCTGATAATCAAAATCCACATACTTACTTTTTTGATATTGTCGTTTACTAAATTTACCAATTGTTTGTCATAAACAATATCTTCGATCATGGTGTTTTTACGCAGATTACTTTCAATTTTAACAATGCTGTCTCTTTCAACATAATCTGCTTTTAAATGAATATCGTAAGAATTCAATAAAGGGTTTTCTCCCAAAAACGTAAGGAAGTCTTCTCCGATAATATCGGTATGTTCTTTAGCGGCTTTTTCTTTGGTAACGTAAACGTATGATTTTGCAAAACGAGCTCTTTTTAATTCGGTGTCAAATGCTTTGGTAACACTGTCAGTTGCTTCGTTTTTAAAGAATACCGTCATAGCGATTTTTTCTTTAAAATCATTGGCCAGTTTTTTAGAATTAATGATGAATAATCCTAATACTCCCAAAAGAAATAACACCAGAAATACACTTAATACAACCGAAAAATAAGAGGAAATTAACCTGCGCTTTTGAAATTTATCAAAGTTAGAACTCATAGTTTGCTTAAATTATGTGGTAAAAATAATAAACAATTTCTTTATTTGAAGTTAATAACGAACTTTTATACTATAAAAGTACTATTTGATATTGAATAGTAAAGTTAATTTAACCGCAAAGTGCGCTAAGGTTTTCGAAAGGTTTGCAAAGTTAAAAGTAAATAGCCACAGATTAAGCGATTAAAATGATTTCAAAAATCTGTTTAAATCCTTTAATCTGTGGCTAAGAAATAGTAACGTAAAGTTCGTGAAGTTTTTTAAATACAAAGCTTTGTGAACTTTGCAGATAAACCATCAAGAAAACTATTTTACTTTGTAAACTTCAATGCTCTTTAGCCAGTAAACATGACGAGGCCCGGTTTTAATATCGTTTTTACAGATTAAAATCATTTCGCCGTTTTTAATCGGTTTTCCGTTTTCTTCAAATAAAATATACGTGTTTTCGCCGTTTGGATTATTGAAAATTTCTGCCCACGAAAAGGTAGCTTTATAATCATCTGAAGCTCTGGCTACGATATAAAAATTTCGGTCTTTATGACCGTTTTGTTTAATTTTTGCTTTCTCTAAAATATCTTTCAAAAGAACTCCTTTGCAAATTTTGTCGTCTTTTTTTACTTCTCCGCTTTGACAAACTACTTTGAAATTATCAATTGTTACTATTTTCATCTTTTTTAATGAATCAACAGTTAATCGAAGTGGAAATTCAATTTCGCCTTTGACTTCAATATGGTGATTGACCATTTTTAAACTGTCAGCTGATGAAAGTATTTGATGTTTGTCATTGTTGGTTTGCGAAATTTTTTCAGTCGAAGTGGTTTCTTCTTTTTTAGAAGTATTGCACATTGAGCATGTAATTGCAATCAGTAGAATGAGCATGTAATTTTGTGTTTTCATATAAAATTATTTTTAATTAGTTAAAGTTGAAAATTGGATTTTTTTATAGAATCAATCGGTGTCTGATTGTGCTGCTGACTGAATCCAAGCAGCGGGAGAAGCAAAAAAGGTATAAGTTTTAATTTCATAATTTGAATTTGATTAGTTAGGATGTATCAGAATGAATACGGATAGTTGATTAATTGTCTTTTTTACAGGAGACAGGATGAAAATCATGTGTTTAGATTTTTCTCACTTCCCATATTAATGACAAATAATACAATCCGCCAATTGACGAGCCGCCAAGAATTGAAGTATAGGCTTTGTTTAAAATATTAGTCCCGCCAATTTTAGCTGTAATTCCCGGTTTTTTGAAATTGTAATTTACCTGTGCATCCATTGTCCAATAGGCAGGAACTTCTCCGCTAACTAAAAAAGAAACATAATCGTAATTGTTTTGATAACGAGCCGTTACACTCGCACCAAGATTTTGCAGGATATTATTGGCGATTAAAGTTCCGTTTACATTAAATTCCGGAGTGTTAAAGCCGTCTTCAAGACCATCTTTGTCATCTGTTCGGTCAAGTTTGGTGTAGGTTAGGTTGGTTAAGGCCGTAAAGGTTTCATCAATTCGGTATCTTACACCTAAACTTCCTCCGTAATTGTAAATTTTACTTTTAGAATTCGTCCATAAACGATATCTGTTTTGGGTTGTTCTGGAATATAACGATGTCGGAATAAGAGCAGGATCCGTAGTGTTGGGAATACTGGCTTCAACCTGAGCGATGAAATTTTTATACGAGTTATAATAGAAATCGGCATCAATGAAAAGGCTTCGGTTTAATGCTATTCCTTTAAAACCAACTTCAAATGATTTTACAAATTCAGGTTCTAAATAGGTGTACGGATTTTTTTGAATCGTATTTTTATTCTTTTCAATAGCCTGAGCCTGAGTTAAACCTGCTGTGTTAACATCGCTGTTGACCTGCGCCTGAAATTTATCAATGGAAGCTTTGGTGTACGAATTTTCGAAAATACCGTCAGACATAATTCGTAAACCGCCAACACGTTTTACACCTCCCGAATTCACATTAGAAAATCCTTCAAAAATACTCGGAAAACGATATCCGTTTTGATAGGATACCCTGAAATTGATTGTTTCTTTCGGAGAATAAACAGCTGTAAACTGAGGTGTAAACTTGGCATCAAAATAATCGGATTTATCCATTCTGATAGTGGCTCCCAAACGTAATTTATCAGAAAAGAAACCTTTGTTCAATTGGGTAAATCCACCCGTTTTTTGATAGGTTAAATTCTCAGAATCGTTTTCAGGATTGATAAAATAGTTTCCATCCGGAACAATAATGTAGTTTCTGTAATCGAAACCGCTTAATAATTTAGCATCGATTTTTTCGAAGAAAGTTGAAAAAGCTTTGTCCCAGTTAAATAAACCTTCTGCATGAACCAAAGACGATTTTACTCGCAGTGCTGCCCCAATATCCCAATTATTAATGTTGGTTAATTCATTTTTCTTAGTTTCATAAGCTTGAGTTCCCGGTTCAAAACGACCTTGGTCAGAAGAGGTTCTGGCCATTTTATGAGCATCGGATACAGCTGCTCCGTTCGTAATCGCATTTTTGTAAGCCGTGGTGTAATCAGTAAACCATTTGTTATCTGATTTGTAGGCTCGATCCATGTTTTCTGCCAGTGAACGAATATTATAAGAGTTTCCGGTATTCTCGGTCGTTAAATATCCTTTAACCTGAAAAATTGGCGTATGATAATCAACAGCAAATTGATTTAGGGTGTAATCATCTAATCGAAATCGGTTCGAACGCTGGTAAATCGTATTGATAAGGGCTGTTTTGTAGGTTACAGAAAGTTCATTTCCTTTTTTCGGACGGAAATAAAACCCAACATCTGCCTTATAATTTTTGATATCATAATCTGAAATTTCAGTTTCTCTATAACCGGTTCTGGCAACAACATAGTTTTTACCGTTTAAATTCAGCGTTCTTCTGTTTGCCGATTCATTTCCATAACCGTTCACTTCGTCATAAGCCGGATTTTCGTGACCGTATAAATTGGTAGAAGCATTTACATTTGGTGCCAGATCGGTTCGGTCATCGGCAATCCAATCTGTTCCTCCCGTTGTGGAAGCATTTATTTTAAAGGCAAATTTAGGGCTGAGGACTTTGGCAAATCTTAAATTAAACTGCGAATATACTTTTGGAGAAAACCGGTCGATGTTTCCAACATGATTAACGCCTGTTAATTGCTGAATGCTGATACCTTCATATTCAAAAGGATTTTTAGTCTGGATATTGGCCAGACCGTTTATGGCATTCATTCCGTATAAAGCGGCAGCGGTTCCGGGAATAATTTCAATTTTATCAATATCAAGGTCGTTTGCACCCAACGCATTGGCAATTGGAGTACCCAGATGCGGAGCCTGATTATCGATTCCGTCTACCAATTGTGCAAATCTCACGTTTGTTGAATTGGCAAAACCTTTCGTATTGATCACTTTAAAACCTAAACTCGGCGTTATAATCTGTACTCCTTTTACATTTTCGAGCGCTTCGTAAATACTTGGCGATCCCATATTTTTGGCTTCCGCCGATTTTAATTGCTCAATAGTTATAGGAGAACGCATCAGGTTTTCTGAACGCCGGGAGGCCGTAATGACAATTTCATTCAGAACTTCTTTTTTGATACTGTCCTGATTTGTTTTGGAATTCTCCGTTTGAGAAAAACTTTTAAAACTTATAAAAAAGAGTAATAGGTACAGTTGTATTTTCATAATTTGATTTGGATTTCAGTGTGTTTAAAAAGACATACTGATGGTTGTTAAGGAATTGGTTTTGGCTATTTGATTTTTTTAATCGATTGTGAAATTGTTTTAAACTTACTTTTTGTAAATAATTGTTATCCTGAGCGGAGTCGAAGGCTTTTAGTGTAAAAGGCTTTCGACACCGCTCAGCCTGATACTAAATATTAATTGTAACCCGTTGAGGTATAATTATTAAAAACGTCAGTTCGAGTGTTTTTTGTGCAGAGAAACGGAACAAAACTTCTCGATACGCTCCGCACTCGAAGTGACGTGTATCAAAAACTAATTTACACCCAACAGGTTAATTGTATTTAAATTTTTTAATAAAAATCAGTATGTTTTAAAATGAATACTGAAAAATATAATTAATGGTTTTACTCCATTTATTTTTTTAAAGGGAATAATGGGGCTAAAATTTCAAATTCTGCGTTTCTCTTTGGGCAAAGTCCTTAATTCGTTTTTCAACTTCATAAAAAACCTGAATAGCTCTTTCTCCGGCTTCGGTTAATTTGGCACCGCCGCCGCCTTTTCCGCCAAGGAGTTTTTCGACCAAAGGACTTTCGGCACGCTGGTTCATTTCTTCAACCAATTGCCAGGCTTGGCGATAGGCCATTTTCATTTCTTTGGCAGCATTGGTAATGGAACCTGTTTTGCGAATATTTTCAAGCAGCCAGATTTTTCCAATACCAAGAAAAGCACCTTCGGTTTCTTCAATCCAAACCCGAACTTCAACATTGTATTTTTTACTGTCAGCCATTTTGAAATTTTTAAATGCTAATCAAAAATAATTCTTTTTTGGTGAAAATATTCTGTCGACTGAATATAATTTCTAAGTATTAAAATACAAAAATACGTATTTTCACGTAATTATAAATACGTATTTTGTTATTTTCTTTGTTTGTCAGTGAAATAGCTTTGGTACAATCTGTAATAAATGTAAATTTGCCAACTTATAATCCAGTGACAAAGAGAGGAAAGCCTTAGTATCTTTGCAACTTAGAACCTTAGTAACTTAGAAATGACTTGAGGAAGCGAAAGCATGACTCCATTTAAAATAAAAATATAAACAAGGAATGAAATACAATCCAAACGAAATTGACGCCAAATGGCAAAAATATTGGGCAGAAAATCAAACTTTTGCAGCAAAAAACAACTCTGAAAAACCCAAGCATTATGTGTTAGACATGTTTCCTTATCCATCAGGAGCAGGATTACACGTTGGGCATCCGCTGGGTTACATCGCTTCAGATGTGTATTCTCGTTTCAAAAGACACCAGGGTTTCAATGTTTTGCATCCAATGGGTTACGACAGTTTCGGATTGCCGGCAGAACAATATGCGATTCAGACAGGACAGCGTCCGGAAGACACAACACGCGTAAATATTGACGGTGGAGTGGATAAAGAAGGAAAACAAATTGCAGGATACAGAAAACAATTAGATAAAATTGGATTCTCATTTGACTGGGCACGTGAAGTTCGTACTTCAAATCCGGATTATTACAAACATACCCAGTGGATTTTTATTCAGTTATTCAATTCCTGGTACAATAAAAATTCAGACAAAGCCGAAGACATTTCGACTTTGGTTTCTATTTTCGAAAAAGAAGGAAATGCCAATGTAAATGCCGTTTCTGATGATAATATTATTGCTTTTTCGTCAAGCGAATGGAACTCATTCTCAAAAGACGAGCAGGAAAAAATCCTTTTGCAATACCGATTAACGTATTTGGCAGAAACCGAAGTAAACTGGTGTCCGGGCTTAGGAACTGTCTTGGCAAATGACGAAATTGTAAACGGCGTTTCGGAGCGTGGAGGCTATCCTGTTATAAGAAAAAAAATGACACAATGGAGTATGCGAATTTCTGCTTATGCCGAACGCCTGCTTCAGGGGCTAAATGATATCGATTGGAGTGAGTCCATAAAAGAGTCTCAAAGAAACTGGATTGGGAAATCGGTTGGAGCTTTAGTTAAGTTTCAAGTTTCAAGTTTCAAGTTTCAAGTTGATACGCAAAGTGATGAAACTTTAAACGTGAAACCTGAAACTGATTTTATCGAAGTTTTTACAACTCGTCCCGACACCATCTTCGGTGTTACTTTTATGACTTTGGCACCGGAACATGATTTGGTGGCTAAAATAACCACTCCGGAACAAAAAGCGGCTGTTGAAGCGTATATCGAAAAAACGGCAAAACGTTCTGAGCGAGAGCGTATGGCTGATGTAAAAACGATTTCTGGAGTGTTTACCGGAGCGTATGCGGAACATCCATTTACAAAAGAAGCCATTCCGGTTTGGATTGGTGATTATGTTTTGGCGGGTTACGGAACCGGTGCTGTAATGGCAGTTCCTTGCGGAGATGAAAGAGATTACGCTTTTGCTAATTTCTTTAAAGGTCAGAACGGAATGCAGGAAATCAAAAATATCTTCGCTAATGTTGATATTTCTGAAGCCGCTTACGGATCAAAAGACAATGTGGAAATCGCCAATTCTGATTTCTTAAACGGATTGAATTATAAAGAGGCTACTAAAAAAGCCATCGAAAAATTAGAAGAAATCGGGCAGGGAACCGGAAAAACAAATTACCGTTTGCGTGATGCTGTTTTCTCTCGTCAGCGTTATTGGGGTGAACCTTTCCCGGTATATTATGTAAACGGATTGCCAAAAATGATCGACGCACAGCATTTGCCAATTATTTTGCCGGAAGTAGAAAAATATTTACCAACGGAAGATGGTTTGCCACCTTTAGGAAACGCAGCGGTTTGGGCTTGGGATACCAATCAAAATAAAGTTGTTGATACCGATTTAGTTGACAACGTAACAATTTTCCCTTTAGAATTAAACACAATGCCAGGCTGGGCGGGAAGTTCATGGTATTGGATGCGTTATATGGATGCGCACAATGAAAACGAATTTGCTAGCAAGGAAGCTTTGGCGTATTGGGAAAGTGTAGATTTATATATTGGAGGAAGTGAACACGCAACAGGTCACTTATTGTATTCTCGTTTCTGGAACAAATTCTTAAAAGACAAAGGTTTTGCTCCAACCGAAGAGCCATTCAAAAAACTGATTAATCAGGGAATGATTTTGGGAACTAGTGCTTTTGTTTATAGGTTAAATTTTAATAAAAATAGAGATACGGATTCAGTTTTTTTTATTTCGAAGAATATTTATGAAAGAAATAAAAATCATAAGTATATCAAGAAAAGTGAATTATATGATTTAATTAAGGATATTGATGTCAATCTTTATAATGATATAAGCGGAGATGAAGATTCAGGTTATGAATTCTCGTTTTCAATGAATCCAATTCATGCTGATGTTTCAATGGTGAATTCTTCTGATGAATTAGATATAGTAAAATTCAAAGCTTGGAGAGAAGATTATGCCGATGCAGTTTTTGTTACAGAAGAAAACGGAAAATACATCGTTGGCCGAGAAGTCGAAAAAATGTCGAAATCAAAATACAATGTAGTAACGCCGGATGATATTTGTGAAGAGTACGGCGCAGATACCTTACGTTTGTACGAAATGTTCTTAGGGCCATTAGAGCAGGCAAAACCGTGGAATACTGCCGGAATTTCGGGAGTTTTTGGGTTCCTGAAAAAATTATGGAGATTGTATTTTGATGATAATGGTTTAATCGTAAACAACGACGAACCAACAAAAGACAACTTGAAATCTTTACATAAAACCATCAAAAAAGTAGCAGAGGATATTGAGAGTTTCTCTTTCAATACTTCGGTTTCTCAATTTATGATTTGTGTAAATGAATTGTCTTCTCAAAATTGTCATTCAAGAGCGATTTTAGAGCCGTTAGCCATTTTGGTTTCGCCTTATGCACCGCATATTGCTGAGGAATTATGGTCGCAGTTAGGATATACGACTTCAATTTCTGAAGTGGCGTTCCCAATTTTTGAGGCAAGCCATTTAGTGGAGACGAATAAAGAATATCCGGTTTCTTTTAACGGAAAAATGCGTTTCACCATCGAATTGCCTTTGGATTTAACTAAGGAACAAATAGAAGAAATCATTATGAAAGATGAAAGAACGCAAAAACAATTAGACGGAAGAACGCCAAATAAAGTGATTATCGTTCCTGGAAAAATTATCAACCTTGTAGGGTAAAAATAAATTCCAAACTTTTTAAATTCCAAATTCCAACTTTTGTTGGGGTTTGGGATTTTTTTTACGCCTTATTTGGCATCCTGAGCGGAGTCGAAGGGCTTTTAGTTTATGAACCTGAGTTCGATTAATCCAATACAAAATTATTTACAAATTAATGATGTTGATTAATATTTCTGCAAGGTCTTTTTCGAGACCTTGTAGGTATTCGGTCATTAGTATTGATAGCTACAAGGTTAATAAAACCTTGCAGGATAAGTAATATAAGGTGTTTTTTTTGAATAATCGAACTCAGGTTTATGAAGGTCTTCGACTCCGCTCAGACTGACAAAAAGGAGTTTAAATCATGATCTAAAAAAGTCTTCATGAAACACCGCGTAGTTTGTTATTGCGAAAAACACTTTGCGACTTTGTGAGAAAAAGAAACTAGTGAACTTTGCGTAAATCTTTGCAGATATTACGGTTAAATCCATCATCCGAAAATTAGAATTTTTCAAAATTGGCATTTAAAAATGATGTCAAATTGGCATTTTTAAAATTTGGTTCGTAAATTGTAGAATATTTTAAAACAGATTCTAAACAATAAATTAAAAAACATAAATATGGGAAGTGGATATTTAATTCTCGCAGGACTTATCATGCTGTTCAGCTGGCTGGTAAGTTCGAGACTAAAAAGTAAATTCGAATTATATTCGAAACTGCAATTACAAAACGGAATGAGCGGAAGGGAAATCGCTGAAAAAATGCTGGCTGATAATGGTATTCGTGATGTTCGCGTAATTTCGACTCCGGGACAATTGACAGATCATTACAATCCTGCAGACAAAACAGTTAATTTAAGTGAAGCAGTTTACAATCACAGGAACGCTGCTGCGGCAGCTGTTGCAGCACACGAATGTGGTCATGCCGTGCAGCACGCAATTGGTTATGAATGGCTGACAATGCGTTCTGCATTAGTTCCGATTGTTAGTGTGGCATCTAATTATGTGCAATGGATTTTGTTGGCAGGAATTCTGATGATTAGAACTTTTCCGCAATTACTGTTAGTGGGTATCGTGATTTTTGCGGCGACAACATTATTTACAATCATTACCTTACCGGTAGAATACGATGCAAGTAATCGTGCTTTGGCTTGGCTGAAAAATAAAAATATGCTTAATCCGGCTGAATATGCAGGTGCAGAAGATTCGTTGAAATGGGCAGCAAGAACTTATGTAGTAGCAGCACTTGGCTCAATTGCAACTTTGTTGTATTACATTTCGATTTACTCAGGAAGCAGGAGGAACTAATTTTTAATGTGACAATTTAGATAATTTGTCAATTAGATAATTTATTACAAAACCCGACAGGATTTTAAAATCTGTGTCGGGTTTGTTATTTGATGTAGTTTTTAAAATTATCTAATTATCAAAATTGCCGAATTTTCTAATTAAGTAAATTATCAAATTGACATATTATCTAATTTTACAGCTGAATTTGCCTGTCAATCTGCTGATCCAGCGAAATAAAGGTCTCCGTTCTTGAAACGCCCTCAATTGCCTGGATTTTGGTATTTAAAAGCTGCATCAAATGTTCGTTGTCGCGACAGATAATTTTAATCAAAACCGACCAGTTTCCGGTAGTATAATGGCACTCCAGAACCTCCGGAATCTTTTTTAAATCTTTTACGGCTTCAGAATTTCGGGAGGCTTTGTCAAGGTAAACACCAATAAACGCCATCGTATTATATCCTAAAACCTTTGGGTTAACGGTGAATTTAGATCCTGAAATTACACCCGAAGTTTCCAGTTTTTTCAACCGCTGATGAATCGCAGCTCCCGAAATGCCAATTTTATTAGCAATTTGAAGAATAGGTTTTCGGGCATCGTCCATAAGATAGCGAAGAATTTCTTTGTCGATACCGTCAATTTCGATTAAGAGCGAGTTGATTTTCATAGCTTGATATTTGAAACGAATTCCAGTAGTTTGGTTTAGAATAGAAATCAAATGTAGTTAAATTGCAATAGAAAAGGAAATGTCAATATTTTTTAAATTCCAAATTCCAAGGAGATAGACAGGATAGTATCAAAAGAAAAATTCCAAATACCAAGTGTTAAATTGGAATTTGGAATTTTTAAGATTGTATATTTTAGGATTTATTTTCCTTTGTTTGCTTCGGCGATGTATTTTTCTAAAGCCATTGTCATAGAAGGAGTTTCAGGAGTTGGGGCAAGAATATCGATTCTTAAACCGTGATCCAGAGCTTCTTTTTGAGTTGTGCTTCCAAATACCGCAATTCTGGTATTGTTTTGCTTAAAATCAGGGAAGTTTTTAAACAATGATTTTATTCCGGTTGGGCTGAAAAAAGCCAAAACGTCATAATAAACATCGGCCAAGTCAGACAAATCGCTCATTACTGTTCTGTAAAAAATAGCTTGTGCCCAGTCAACTTTTAAACCGTTTAATGTTATAGGAGCATCAGCATTTAATTGGTCAGATGCCGGTAACAGGAATTTTTCGTCTTTGTACTTTTTGATAAGTGGCGATAAATCTGCAAAATCTTTTGCTCCAACATAGATTTTACGTTTTCTGTACACTACATATTTTTGCAGGTAAAAAGCAACTGCTTCAGACTGACAAAAATATTTTAACCCTTCAGGTACTTTGTAACGCATTTCATCAGCTACCCTGAAAAAATGATCAACCGCATTTCGACTCGTTAAAATAATTGCAGTGTAATGGTTAAGATCGATTTTTTGTAATCGGATCTCTTTTGCATTAACTCCCTCCACATGAATAAAAGGTCTGAAATCAATTTTTATTTTGTGTTTCTGTTGGAGCTCAAAGTAAGGGGAGTTTTCCACTTTAGGTTCAGGCTGTGACACCAAAATTGTTTTCACTTTCATATTATAAACATTTACCAAGCCACCTCTTTTGTAATCCAATAATACAGGAAATAATAAGGGGCTATTTCAAGAGCGCAAAGATATAAAATAAAATAAAATAATTTATTGATTATTGTATTTTGATAAGTTTTAATTGAAATAAAGTAGGAAAACATACTTATACATGCTGAAACGCCTATTATTGCTAGCGGAATGCTTTTAGGAACATCGTTATGATAAAACAAAACTGCATTAATTGGAAGTATTAACAGGCCAATATAGGTTCTGTAGGTTGCCTTTTGTAAGTTAAAAAGATCTACAAAGTCATTAATATTGAAAGAAGTTCCAATAATTTTCTCGATTAAATACTTTGCTAATATAAAGTAGGTCAAAAATGTAACAATTTGTAAAAAAAGCATCCAGTCGGTTTTGGCGGCATGTCCAAAAATATGCATTGTCAACTGTATGAAAAACGAATAAGAAACAATTTGCACAAAAAACAAGGCAACTGTAAAACTGCTTTTTAGGTGCGAAACATCACGGTAAATTTTAACGTATTTATCTGAGAAAATAAGTTTTGTAAACTCACTAAATCTATTTTCATAAGCTGATTTAGTAATGGCGACAACGGCAAAAGCCAACACAAACAAAAGTGTCGCCCAATCTTTGTTTTCTATAATTCTGGGATGAAGCTGTTCAATCATAACGATACAAAATTAGTAATTTTTTGTGTCAATACTTTTATTATGGATTTATTATGAACCAAATGCTATAAAAAGTTTACTTTTGCGGTGAAATTACGCAGAAAAAATGAATGATAGTATTGTCATAATTCCTACCTATAACGAAATTGAAAACATAGAAAGTATAGTACGTGCTGTACTTTCGCAACATAAATCTTTTCATCTTTTAATTATTGATGATAATTCTCCGGATCGTACTGCAAATAAAGTAGTTGCGCTTCAGGAAGAATTTCAGGGAAGGCTGTTTCTTGAAAAAAGAGCCAAAAAATCGGGCCTTGGAACAGCTTATGTTCATGGATTTAAATGGGCTTTGGAACGCAAATATGATTTCATTTTTGAAATGGATGCTGATTTTTCACACAATCCGAATGATCTTGAAAAATTGTATGATGCCTGTCATTTTGGAGGAGCTGCTTTAGCTATAGGGTCTCGTTATGTTACGGGAGTCAACGTAGTAAACTGGCCTCTTAGCCGGGTATTAATGTCTTATTTTGCTTCGGTTTATGTAAAGTTTATTACCGGAATGAAAATTCACGATGCAACAGCAGGTTTTGTCTGTTATAAAAGAGAGGTTCTGGAAAAGATAAACCTCGATAAAATCAAATTTGTGGGTTATGCTTTTCAAATCGAAATGAAGTATAGAACTTATTGTGCTAAGTTTGAAATAACAGAAGTTCCGATTATTTTTACTGACCGTACCAAAGGAGTCTCAAAAATGAGTAACGCTATTATTAAAGAAGCGATACTTGGAGTTATTTCTCTTCGATTAAAAAAATTATTCAATACACTATAAACGAACGGCGATGAACAGGATTTTAATCAAAAATGCTAAAATTGTAAACGAAGGATCAATTTTTGAAGGTGATGTTTTAATAGAAAACGACTTAATTGTTGAAGTTGCTGACAGCATCAGCCTAAAATCATCCAATTGTAAAGTAATAGACGCCGAAGGAAATTATCTGATTCCGGGTGCAATTGACGATCAGGTGCATTTTAGAGAGCCTGGACTGACACATAAAGGAGATATTGAATCTGAGTCAAGAGCCGCTGTTGCCGGAGGAATTACTTCTTTTATCGAACAGCCCAATACGGTTCCAAATGCCGTTACACAGGAAATTTTAGAAGATAAATATCAGATTGCTGAAGTAAAATCATTTGCGAATTATTCGTTTATGATGGGGGCAACCAATGATAATCTGGAAGAAGTTTTAAAAACAAATCCTAAAAATGTTGCCGGGATCAAGATTTTTCTGGGTTCTTCAACAGGAAATATGCTGGTAGATAACGAGGCAACCTTAGAAAAAATATTTTCGAGCACACCAATGTTAATCGCAGTTCATTGCGAAGATGAAACTACGATTCAGAATAATTTGGCAGAGTTCAAAGAAAAATATGGTGATGATGTTCCGGTAACGGCTCATAAT
The DNA here is from genome assembly GCF_022802975.1 of Flavobacterium pectinovorum. Lineage (GTDB taxonomy): Bacteria > Bacteroidota > Bacteroidia > Flavobacteriales > Flavobacteriaceae > Flavobacterium > Flavobacterium pectinovorum_B. The sequence continues at coordinate 84,119 of NZ_JAFEVZ010000003.1, read as the reverse complement.
CTAATCCGTAGTGCTGAGGCTTGTTATATCTCCTCTTCAAAAGCAGTGGCGCTGGCGAAAAAAACCGGAGCACGTTTGCATATTTTTCATCTTTCAACCGCGAAAGAAATGGAGTTGTTTACGAATAAAATTCCGTTGGAAGAGAAAAAAATCACGGCTGAGGTTTGTGTGCATCACCTTTGGTTTACCGATGAAGATTACAAAACAAAAGGAAATTTCATCAAATGGAATCCGGCTGTAAAAACGGCTGATGACAGAAAAGAACTTTGGAAAGCTTTAAATGACGGACGTATTGATGTTATTGCAACCGATCACGCACCACATACAAAAGAAGAAAAATTACAATCTTATTTACAGGCACCTTCTGGTGGCCCTTTAGTGCAGCATGCTGTTATTGCAATGTTTGAAGCGTATCATCAGGGAAAAATCACGGTAGAGAAAATCGTTGAAAAAATGTGTCATAATCCTGCTAAGATTTTTAAAATTGAAAAAAGAGGATTCATAAAAGTAGGTTATTATGCCGATTTGGTTATTGTAAATCCAAGTTTGCCATGGAGTGTGAAACCAGAGAATATTTTGTACAAATGTGGCTGGTCTCCGTTTGAAAACTTTACTTTTAAATCCAGAATTACGCATACTTTTGTAAATGGCGAAATGGTTTATAACAACTTTAAGGTAAAAGATGTTCGTGCCGGAAAACGATTATTATTTAACAGATAAACTGCAATGAAGAATTTTGTATTTATACTATTGGTTTTGTTTCTTTCTGTAAGCTGTAAAAAAGAGTTGGTTAAAGAACCCGCCAAGCTTATTGAGAAAGAAAAAATGATTGATATTATATACGATTTATCTCTTTTGGATGCTATAAAATACCAACAGCCCTTATCGTTGGATTCAGTTGAATCGAATCCTGCGAAGTTTGTTTTTAAAAAATACAAAGTTGACAGTTTGCAATTTTCTCAAAGCAATATTTATTATGCGGCTGATTATGATGGCTACAAAGAGATGTTTGACGAAATAAATGCAAGGTTAGATAAAGAAAAAAAGAGTATAGAAATAAAGCTGAAAGCTGAAGAAAAAAAGGCGGCTAAGATTAAGAAAGCTGCCGAAGCCAAAAAGGCTGCTGAAGCCAAAAAGAAAAAGCTAAAAGAAACGGCAAAAGATTCTGTGAAAAATAAAAAAGTGGTAAAAAAAGTGGTACTCGATTCTATAAAAAGAACAAAACGACTTTAACACAAAGGATTATAATTTTGATACATTGCTTATGTATTGATGCACATCTAAAAAAACCGTTCTCAGAGCGGTTTTTATTTTTTCATTTGAATATAGATTTTTAGAATAGGAAGCTTTGGCAGTTGCTTTAGTGAGACTTCTTTTTTGAAAAAATAAAGTCGAAAATATTCCATCAGCAATCCAAAGAAAATGCATGAATAGTGGTGCTGCGTGAATGTTTGGTCTCTTTACTTTCAAAACATCGGCAATTGTATTTAGAATATCCCTGAAAACAATATTATCTGAAATTAGCGTAAAACGCTCGTTTTTTATATCACTTTTCATTAACTCAAAAGCAATTTTGGTTACATCAGTTATGGTAACAAATCCGGTGTTTCCAAGTGTGTAGAAGGAGAGCCCTTTGGCTACTTTTTTGTACAATTCATTGCTTCCCTGTTCGAAAATTTTTGTTGTTGAAACAGGCGCCAGAATAACTCCCGGATTTATAATAATCACATCTAATCCTTCCTGAACGCCTCGCCATACTTCCATTTCGGCACCATATTTAGAAATAGCGTAATCACTATGTGGTTTTTCCGGATTCCAGTCGGTTTCTTCTGTGATGTAAGTTTCGTGAGGTGCCAAATCTCCCAAAGCGGCAATAGAGCTTACAAAACAGAATTTCTTTACTTCTTTGGCTAAAGAAAAATTAACCATATTGGCTGTTCCTTCAATATTGGTTTTTCGAAGTATATCTTCATGTTTTGGGTCAAAAGATATTAGTGCGGCACAATGATAAACGTATTCTATATCGATAAAAGCAATTTCCAAAGAAGGAACGTCTAAAATATCGGCTTCAAGCCAATTGATTTTTTCGAATAAATCCCCTTTTTTATACAATTCAAAAACTGATTTTGTTTTTTGAATGTTATTTTGACTTCGGTAAATAGCCCGGACATTTTCTCCATTTTCAATTAAATGAAGCAATAAATGTGCGCCAACTAAGCCAGTTCCTCCTGTTACTAATACCATTTTGTAAAGATAAGTTTTTGCTCGAAAGGTTCAAAGATTCAGAGGTTCAAAGTTGCAAAGGTTTTTTTTGAGTTTCAGAGGCTCAAATTTTCAGAGGTTCAAAGTTTTTATGTATTGTCATTGAAATTGCTTTTTGTTATTGATATTGTCATTGCTTTTTGAAATTGCCATTGACATTGATTACATTTGCACAAATTATTTAAAAAATGAAGAATCTAGTTGAAGAATTAAAGTGGCGCGGGTTATATCATGACAGCATGCCAGGAACGGAAGAACAATTGCTAAAAGAAGTAACGGCGGCATATATTGGTTTTGATCCAACGGCAGATTCACTTCATATTGGCAGTATGGTTCAGATTATATTATTGGTTCATTTAAAGAATTTTGGTCATCAGCCTGTCGCTTTGGTGGGTGGTGCGACCGGAATGATTGGTGATCCTTCCGGAAAATCTGATGAAAGAAATTTGCTTAACGAAGAAACTTTGGCTAAAAACGTTGCCGGAATCAAAAGTGTTTTGTCACGTTTTTTAGATTTTAATTCAAAAGAACCAAACGGTCCAATCATGGTAAACAACTATGACTGGATGAAAGAATTTTCGTTTATTGATTTTGCCCGTGAAGTTGGAAAACGTATTACGGTAAATTACATGATGGCAAAGGATTCTGTTAAAAAGAGAATTAACGGAGAAGGGGAAGGAATGTCTTTTACGGAGTTCACTTACCAATTAATTCAGGGGTACGATTTTTATCATTTATATAAAAACAACAACTGCCTTTTGCAAATGGGAGGTTCTGACCAGTGGGGAAATATTACCACAGGGACGGAATTAGTGCGCAGAATGGGAGGAGAGAATGCAAAAGCTTTTGCTTTAACAACGCCTTTAATTACAAAAGCAGACGGCTCAAAATTCGGGAAGTCTGAAGGAGGAAATGTGTGGCTGGATGCGGATAAAACTTCGGTTTACAAATTTTACCAGTTTTGGGTAAACGCTACAGATGCTGATGCTGAGAAATATATTAAGATTTTTACTTTTTTAGATAAAGAAATAATCGAAGCCCTAATTGCAGAACATCAGGCGGCTCCGCATTTAAGAGTTTTGCAAAAGAAGCTAGCTGAAGAAATCACGATTTTTGTTCACAGTAAAGAAGAACTGGAAAAAGCGATTCAGGCTTCAAATATTTTGTTCGGAAATTCAACTGCTGAAGATTTAAAAAAATTGGACGAAAAAACTTTCTTAGAAGTTTTTGACGGTGTTCCTCAGGCAGAAATCGCAAAAGCAGATTTAGAAAACGGTTTGGAGATCATTACAGTTTTAAACGAAAAAACAGGTTTCTTTAAATCAAATGGAGAGGCCAGACGTGCTTTAACGGCGAATTCAATTTCGGTAAACAGAGAAAAAATCAAAGAAGATTTTGTGTTGACTGCAAATGATTTGATTAATAATCAGTTTGTGTTGTTGCAAAGTGGGAAGAAAAATTATTTTGTGATTAGAGTGGTTTGATTCACATTCAAGTTATAAATGAAAAAAGCATCCGTTTTGACAGATGCTTTTTCGTTTTAGTGAATATTTTTATTTAATAACTTTTCGGGTTTCATTTTTAGATTTAATCATATAAATACCGCTTTTTAACGAATCTAATGATTTGTTTTCTTCGTCTTTAGAGTTAACTTCTTTGGTTAAAACTTTCTGACCATCAAAATTATAGACATCTATTAAATAAGGTTGTGTAACCTCTTCAACTTCTAAATCTGATTGCACTATTTTTCCAAAAGGGTTATAGAAAGTTACAGGTATGGAAGTTACATTGTTATTTTCATTTGATTCGGTATTAGTTTTAGTGTCGTCAACTGAAATAAGAATATTCCAATTTCCAGTGTATGTTGTGCCATTGTTATTGTTAAAATAAGATGGAAGTATAAAAGCCGATGTCATATGTATTCCTCCAGGATTAATTGCGTTTATTGTAATGCTTCCAGGATTAGATTTTATATCAGATGAATCAAGAATTCCATCTCGGGATAGGTAAAACTCAATTTTTGCTTGGGATGATGTACTGTTTCCTAAATTTTTGACTCCTATTTGCTGGAAGTTTATATTGCCGGTTTGATTATTTATTAGGTGTCTTTTGTTTTCTAAATCACTTAATATAGAATTACAATCTGAGAAACATTGACTATAAATAATTGTGCTTTTGGGATCGATAGTTAAATCTGGTTTACCTGTTGGATTAGTTGGATTAGTTGGATTAGTTGGTGTGCCATCTTTAACGACAAATGAAGATACTGTCGATGTTATATCATTATGGGGATTAAAATCTTCCAAATTGCTTGTCTTTATGGTCAAATAATATCTACCATTACTTATACTGTTAGGGATGGAAAATTTAATTTGATAGCCTATACCTCTGGGATAATCATATTGATTTATACTTTCACTTGACAAGGTTGAGCTATTTATCATTATATCGTTAGCACCATCTACAAAGTTTTTGCTTCTAGAAAGATAAATTTTAATTGAAGTGTGCGAGTTTAGAATCTTTGGACCTTTTCGAAATATAGAATATTGTAGGGTGTTTATTGTTCCTCGATATGAATCATTATAATTAGCTAGAGAAATTTTGGATTCTAAATCTGGTTTTTGGCAATTGAATGAATCTCCAGATGAAACAAAAGAGAAAATAGAATTACTATTTGTAGTGTCTAATTGATACTCACTGTCGCCAGCTTCCACATTTGACCAGTCAATTAAATAATAATTTGCACCCAGTCCAAAATCCATTAAATATACGTGTCCTTTAGTTAGAGGTTGTGTTGTTTTTATATTTACTTTTTCTCTGTTACTATTAACTGTTGAGTTAGAGCAAAAATTATTTTGTGCTTCCTGTAATGTTGAACCTAATAAAACTGGTCTTATATATTTCCATGATAGTGAATTACAGAAGTCATCAATTGGACTGCCAAAATCGGCTGGCTCATCTACATCGGAACCCCTGTCAAGACCATAATCAGCAGCATAAATGACCTTGTAATATTTTGGCCCGGATGTTGAATCTAATATTAAATCAGATTTATAAATTTTACCTACTTCTAATTTGAAGTTTTGTCTTAAATTTACGTCTATTGTTGGTATAGGATCAACTCTGTAAGCACATTCAGCTGAAATAGCTAATTCTATATTGGATCCTAGAACTTGAAGAGTGTGAAATCTGTAAGGAGAACTTTGTGACCATACTTTTACGCTAAAAATGATAAGTACTAATAAAGTATTTTTTTCATAATTTTCTATGTTTTAAATTGCTTTAAAAATAATCTTACAATTTTTGTGTAGTGTTTTTTCTGTATTAATTATCTGTTATTAAATTATTTCTTACAGATAAATATGTGCTCAATGTACAGAAATGTTTAAAGCACCATCAAATTACAGCCACGTATATCAGAATTATCAAAACGTCCCAATACCTCAAAAGAGTTGTTGGGATTTTTTTTGCCTAAATCCTGCGTAGCGATAAAGGAACAGGAATTAATATTAGCTAAATCAATAACGTTTATTCCGCCTGTTTTTCCGTCTTTTACGTAAGTGAGTGCGTCTTCCGGATCACGCATTAGAACATGCATCCAGGATGGACATTCAAAAACTCCTTCGCCTAACGAATAAGCCTGCGCCAAAAGTTCGGTCATGCCGTATTCTGAATGAATTGAAGAAACACCAAAACCTTTACATAAAATTTCGTGTAATTCTTCGCGAATCATTTCTTTGCGTTTGCCTTTCATTCCGCCAGTTTCCATAATAATGGTATTTTGAAGGCTGAATTGGTGTTTTTCAATCAAATCCAATAAAGCATACGTAACGCCAATTAAAATCACATTCTGTCCGGATTCGTCAAGTTCAGTAAGTTTTTTAATTAAGTCATTGTGATTGTGCAAATAAAAGCCGCTTTCAGGCTGATTGGATTGTTTTATTAAGTCTTCGACCATGTGAATTAATGAAGACCCATCGCGTTCAAGATAAGACGGCAAAAGGGCTAAAACCACGTAATCTTCGATATTGCCGTAGAATTGGGAAAAACCTTTTCGGTAACTTTCTTCGTAAAGGGAAACATCGGTAACAAGATGCCGGCTTGTAACCATCCCGGTAGTGCCGCTGCTGGTAAATGTAACCTGTGGAAAATCAGAATTAGAAACTACTTCATGACTTTTGAAAAACTGAATGGGTAAAAACGGAATTTGTTTCAGTGATTTTACCTGTTGTGGATTTACTTTTAAAAAATCACAGAAATCACGATATACTTTGTTGTTCTCATGCTGAAAACGAAACACCTTAAGTGCTATTTTTTCAAATTGTTTCTGACTCGAAATGGTGAATATATCGTTGGCTGTAATCAAAACTTTTTTGTGCAAAGATATGAATAATTGTAGGATGTAAAGCCCATAAAAAAGCTCCAAATCATTGGAGCTCTATTTGTATTTTTATGTTTTATCGAACAATCAATTTTCGAGTAGCCGTATTGCCTTGTTCACTTATTTTGATGATGTAGACTCCGGGAGTCAAATCAGGAATGTTTAGTTCTTTTGTGGTCAAATGTGCCTGAAGTACTTTTTTTCCTAAAACATCAAAGATTATAATTTCCTTTTCCAGATCATTTTTTGAAGTAATAAATACTTTTCCATTTACCACCGGGTTAGGGTACAGGCTTAGTCCCTCTATAGGAGTTCCCTGAGTTTTAGGCGTTGATTTACTGTCTTGCGCTGAGATGCTTACAGTAAAGAAAAAAGCCAGTAAGAAAGTAATATAAAAGTAATTTTTTGCCATCGCATTATTTTGGTTATGTAAATATACAAAAAAAGTTTTCAAAAATTACACCAAAAAAAAACATCCTAAATATTTAGGATGTTTTTAACAATTTATGTCTTAGGATATTATAGACCTTTTGTCCATCCAGCAGCCCAATTAGGAACTCCTGATCCGTTTCCTGCTCCAGTTGCATCTGCTTTTTCTGTGAATAATTTAGTTACATCAGTAGATCCACCAACAGCTGTAGCAGTACCTTTTGCTTTAACTCCTACATCTTCGAATTTAACGTTAGTAGCTAATAAGTCAGTTCCAACATATGAAATGCTTTCGTCGTGTTGAACGTCAAAACCAGTAGCCCAACCTTTTAAAACAACGTTATCCAATTTACCTTTTGTTCCTACTCTTAATTTTACTCCTTGAGCTTCTCCTTGTATTGAAGTTGTTGTGCCGATTAAAGTAATGTTTTTAAGATTTGGGAAAGAGATTGGGGTAGCTTTGTGATTGTCAGAATTATTATCAGCTTCGATACCTCTGTTTCCGGCATTTGTTTTGATTCCGTACCAGTTTTCTCCATTACCAATCCATCCTTCAGTCCAGTCGAATAAATCATCACCTAATAAATCTCCTTTGTTAGAAACTACTAAGTGTTTAGCATCTACAGTTCCACCAAACCATTCGAATCCGTCATCTGAACTTTCATAAACCTGAACATAATCAATAGTTGTTCCTTTTCCTACTCCGAAAAATGAAAGACCATTAAATTCTTTAGTGTTACTGTAAGAAAAACCAGGATATTCAATTCTTAAATATTTGATTGATCCAGAGCTATCACCGTCTTCTGTACCACCGTAAGTTAAATTAGAAACTTCAGCCTGAGCAGTTGTTCCTTTGTTGATACGAGCCTTTCCGCATAATACCAATCCTCCCCAAGCACCAGGCTCCTGTAATTCAGAAGTCATAATTACCGGACTTGAAGCAGTTCCCTGAACATCAATTTGTCCTCCCTGAGCAACTGCAATGTAACGTACTTCTTCTAATTTATCTTTTGCTACTGTTGTAGCCTGAATGGTAACACCCGGCTTAATAGTTAACTTAGCAGTATTACTAACGATTAATTTCCCAGTAAGTTTATAAGTTCCTGATTCTAAAATAACTTCTCCACTTTTAATTTCTCCTTGAAGATTTTCTCTAACTACTACGAAATCTGATTTTGGCCCCTCTGTTTTGTTGTCATCACTAGAACAAGATGTTGTCAAAGTTGCAAGCGATATAGCCGCTAAACCGAAAATTGTTGAAATTGTTTTTTTCATTACTTTTTTATTTGTTTGTGTTATGCAAAGATTAAAACTTAAGCCTTAATAAATGTTAAGTCGTTATTATGTGTTTGTTATGTATATTTTAAAGAAACATCAAGCAAATGCTAATACAATGTTTCTTTAATGTTTATTAGAATTGATAGTTCATGCCCAATCCGAAAGTAACTCCTTTTTTGTAGTTTAATACCAGTACGTCACCGCCTGCATTTTCCTGAACTCTTTTGAATTCTGGATTTAAGATGTTTCTGGCTCCCAAATCAATGCCCAGTTTTTTATTTAGCTTTGTTTTAAAAACAAAATCTAATGATCCCATAGCTTTATCAACCAAGTTTCCTTTTTCCTGACTTCCAATTGCATAAAGTTTATCAGAATAGTGGTTGTATGATAATGTTGCTATGATGCCAGCGTCATTTTTCCAGTTTTTGGCATAGGACAAGTCTGTATTTAAAATCATGTCTGAAGCACCGGTAAATCCTGAACTGCTGTCTGTAAGGTTGATGTTTAAGTCAGTCTCATCAATTACTTTCTGTCTATCAATATCCTGATGAGTTTTCATTAAAGAAGCATTGAATCCAAAAGAAAGTTTGTTTGTCAGGTTTTCATCAAGGTCAAAGATGTTTTTTCTTGCTTCCAATTCAATTCCGTAAGCATATCCTGTATCTCCAATGTTTACCCATGAAATGTCATTTGAGGCAGAGGCTATTATAACTTCGTTGATTGGGTCTAAGATATATTTACCAAAAGCAGTAACAGAAAATAATTCTTCACTTTTTGGGAACATTTCCCATTTGATATCCAAATTGTAATTTTGAGAAGGGTATAAATAAGGGTTACCAATTTTAGATTCCATAACATCTTCATACACAAACAACGCACGTTCTTTAAATTGCGGTAAAGTATAAGTTTTACTGGCAGCTAAACGAAGATTTTGTTTTTCATTCAATTCATATTTTAATACTAAACTTGGTAAAAACTCATTTCTTTCAAATGTATTAATTCCTCCTCCTGCGTCAAACTGCGTTCTCCATTCTACAGTCTGTGTAATATTTTCGTATCTGATTCCAAAAACCGAGCTTAATTTATCTGTTAATTTATATTCTAAGTTTGCAAATCCTGCATGAATATCCTGATTTCCACTATAAGTTTGTGGTGTCATTCCTGCAAATGAACTTATTGAGAATGTGCCATTAGCATAATTTTGCTGATTGAAAAAGGCATCTAAATTATTAGGGTCAAGTCTTTCTTGTAAACCTGCTTCTGTTATTCGGAAGTTAAATTGTATGGCTTCAAAATCACGTTTTTTGAATTTACCATTATAACCAGCGACAATTTTACCTTTTGAATCCCCATTTTTTGAATCTCCTAATTTATAGGTAAAAGCCATATTAGCGGCAATTTCATCTTCTTTTAGATTTTGAAAATATCTCTGATTGTCTGTTATAGTTGCTTGAGCAAGAGAGTAATAATCATTGTCTCTGTAATGAAATAACATATTTTGAATTCTATCAGGCATGTTTCCTTCAACAGTGTTGTAAGAAGCTCCCCAATTAAAATCAATTTTATCAGTTAGTTTATGATTCCCTAATAACTGATTGATAAAAACTGAATTTTGAGTAAATGTCCCTCTTTGAATGTATAAGTCAGCATCAGCATTATCATAATCACGATCGCTGCCTAAATAAGTATCTCTAACTTGGTCAGAAGAATTTACATATAATAAATTGTAGCCAATTTTATGATTACTATTTATACGATAGTTAGCATTAAACATACCTGTAGTATTGGTATTATAGCTATATTTTTGTTGTAAGTATGATTTTTGTTCAGCTGCCTGAGCACTAACAGATCTTGTTAAGCCTTCTCTGAATTCATATCCACTATTGAAACTTGCAGTACCAAAAAGCGCAATTTTTCCTTCCTCACCAATGCGGAATGTTTTACCGGCTTTAATTCCAAATTCTCCGGCAAATGGTGCTTCTTTAACTGGATTTAAACTGTTTTCAAAATTAAATCCTGAGAGTGGATCGTTAGGAACACCGTAAGAGACAAAACCAGATTTATTTGGTCCCTGCTGTAACATAAAGTTGTTAGCTTGTCCTAAAGCATTTGTATTTGCTTTTGATCCTAATGAAATTTCAAGCATGCCATCTCCACGATAGTCTTTAGAAATAATATCTACATTTCCGCCCGCAAAATCGCCATAAATTCTTGAACTGTAAACTTTGTCTATTGAAATATATTCAACAATATCTGTTGAGAAAATATCTAAAGCAATATTTTTTCGCTCAGGATCGTTAGAAGGAATTGGTAATCCATTCATAGAAGTTGAGTTGTAACGGTCTCCTAATCCTCTAACGAAAATATTGTTGTTACCTTCTTGTTTAGAAACACCGGCTGTTTTTACAACAGCAGCAGCTACATCTCCCACTCCTTTACGAGATAATTCCTGTGCTCCGATAGTTTGTTTTATATCAACTGCATTTTTTTGCTCTAAAAGTAAAGCAGATTCTTTTTGTCTGTTTACGGTTGATGATTTTACAACTACATCTTTCAGTGTATAACCTCCTGCAGATAATACCTGATTAACAGTAACTGTTTCGTTGGCCTTTACAGTAACAGGCTTTTCTACAGATTCATATCCTACGAAACTAAAAATAACAGTATAATTTCCAGGATTTACGGATAAAGAATATTTTCCGTCAATGTCAGTGTTGGCACTAATGTTGGTTCCTTTAATTAAAATATTTGCAAAAGGAAGTGCTTCATTATTAGTTTCTTTGTCGGTTAAAACTCCAGAAATCGTACCTTTGTTTTGTGCGACCGAAATCGTACAGATAAATAATGCAATAATTAGAAATCTTAAATTGAATTTCATTTCAGTGTTGTGTTTGATTTATTTTTGTGCAAAGAAATATACTCACTGTAAAGTTCATGTTAGGCACTTGTTATGTTTTTGTGTCTTGTAGATTATCAAATTGTTACCAGATTAAATTACCGTTAACAGCAATTTTTGACGGTTTATTTATTATTATATTTACCATCGCAATTAAAAACCATCAGATTTATTAAGAAGAAAATTTGATGAGAAAACTCAATTTTTGCTATTTTATGAAAAAAACACAAACAAAGATTTTATTAGTTGATGATGAACCGGATATCTTAGAAATTGTTGGCTATAACCTTGCCCAGGAAGGCTATCAGATTGTAACGGCTTCTAACGGAAAAGAAGCTATTGCAAAAGCTCAGAAAGAATTACCGGAACTTATTATTATGGATGTGATGATGGCCGAAATGGACGGCATGGAAGCTTGTGAACACATCAGAAAAATCCCTGAATTAAATAACGTTATTATAACATTTTTAACAGCAAGAAGCGAAGATTATTCTCAAGTTGCCGGGTTTGATGCTGGTGCAGATGACTATATTACAAAACCAATAAAGCCAAAATTACTGGTAAGCAAAGTAAAGGCTTTGTTACGAAGGTTAAAAGAACAGGAAGTAGTTAGTGATACTTTAAACGTTGGCGGAATCGAAATTAATCGTGAAGAGTATAAAATCATCAAAGAAAATGTTGAAATTTCATTGCCAAGAAAAGAATTCGAATTGTTTTACCTGTTAGCTTCAAAACCGGGAAAAGTATTTAAAAGAGACGAAATATTAGATAAGGTCTGGGGGAATGAAGTGGTTGTTGGCGGAAGAACGATTGATGTTCATATTCGAAAATTACGCGAAAAAATTGGCGAAGATCTTTTTAAAACTATAAAAGGAGTTGGTTATAAATTCGAAGTTTAAAAACATTCAAAAAAATGAACCATATAGATGATGTAAGTTCATTTAAATTTTAGTATTCGTACTTTTGTTACAGGAGTCAATCTTTCTCAAAGTTTTAAAAATTTGAAAAAGATTGGCTTTTTTAAATTTTCATCAAACATAGAAATAAGCTTTACTTTTTAAAATGAACTTATATTACTTATATGGTGAAAAAATATTCCCTTAATTGTTTATTATTTTAAAATTTGCATGAAAATCAATTTCAAAAAAACCTATAAGTTTGCTATAAAGTCGGCACTTTATATAAGTTTGTTCGCAACAGGATTTGTGCTGTTGCTGATGAATATATTCTACAAAAATCAATTAAAATATCAATTTGGGTTTGGAGTAGTTTTTATTATTTCGATTTATATCTTCTCTTTTTTGGTGCTGCAATATCGTGTCGAACGATTTATTTACCGAAGAGTTAAAAAAATCTACGATGAGGTTTCTTTACTCGAATCAACACCTTTGATCAATCAGCCCATTACAACGGATATGGAAACGCTTTCGCGGGAGGTGAAAAAATTTGCTACAGATAAAAAACTCGAAATCGAAATGCTTGAAATCAGAGAGCAATACCGAAGAGAATTTTTAGGAAATGTTTCGCACGAACTCAAAACACCATTATTTACAGTTCAGGGGTATGTTTCAACTTTACTGGACGGTGCAATGGAAGATAAAAACATTCGAAAGAAATACCTGAAACGTGCTGAAAAAGGTGTAGAACGACTCATTTACATTGTTGAAGATTTGGATATGATTACCAAATTAGAGTCGGGTGACCTGGATTTGAATATTATCGAATTTGATATCGTTGAATTGATTCGGAATGTTTTTGATTTATTGGAAATGAAAGCTGATAAAAAGAAAATCAAATTAGCATTCGAAAGCAAGAATATACAGTCTTTAGTGGTAAAAGGAGATCAGGACAGAATACAACAGGTTTTGGAAAATTTGATTGTAAACTCTGTTAAATACGGAAAAGAAGGTGGTTTAACCGAAGTGGGGGTTGTTAATCTGACCAAGAAAAAAGTCTTAATTCGTATTAGTGATAATGGAGAAGGTGTCGAAAAGCAGAATATTCCACGTCTTTTTGAACGTTTTTACAGGGTTGACAAAAGCGGAACCCGATCTGAAGGTGGTTCCGGTTTAGGTTTGGCCATTGTAAAACATATTATTGAAGCGCACAAAGAGAAAGTTTATGTAGAAAGTGAGTTCGGAATTGGTTCTGAATTTTCTTTTACGCTTGAAAAAGCCAATAAAATGACAAAAGCCTAGGTTAAATAATTGTAATTGCAGCTTTTGTAAAACCCGTAAAACAAGGGTTTTAACAATAAATCAACATGCGGATTTAGTCGGTAACATTAAATTTTTATTATAATAACATCTGGTTAATGATTTCTTAACACAGGTGGTTACATCTTTGCATCCTGAAATTAAGGGCATTAGAAAAAATGATAAAAAGATTAATATTGGCAGTTTTAGTACTGCTTAGCTGCGGGGTAAATGCGCAGGAATTAAATAAGCAGGATGTAAAAAACGAAGTGATGCGTATTTTAGATTCTATCAACAAAGCAAAACTTCCTGAGACTAAATCGGGTGGCGGTGTCGAAGAACACTGGTACGATAGAATCTCACTAAGAGGTTATGCACAAATACGATACAACGGTCTGTTCTCTACAAATGACAAAGTTTCCTGCGATCAATGTGATAAATCCTGGGGAACAACTTCAACAGCTCCGGATGCAAAAGCAAACAACGGACTTTTTATTCGCCGTGCCCGTTTAGTGTTTTCAGGTCAGGTTCATCCAAATGTGTTTTTCTATTTCCAGCCGGATTTTGCCAGTTCACCTGCTTCAGGAATGAATAATTTTGTTCAGATTCGTGATTTGTATTTTGATGTTTCTTTTGATAAAAAAAGAGAATATCGAGTTAGAGTGGGACAAAGTAAAATTCCGTACGGTTTCGAAAACATGCAGTCCAGCTCACAGCGTCTGACTTTGGATCGTGCTGACGGTATAAATAGTGCAATATCAAATGAACGTGATTTAGGAGTGTTTTTTTATTGGGCACCGGCAGAAATCAGAAAACGTTTTGAGATGTTGGTAAAAGACGGTTACAAAGGTTCAGGCGATTTCGGAGTCTTTGCTTTTGGAGCTTACAACGGGCAAATAGCAAACAAAATCGACGGAAACAGAGATTTAAATGTAGTAGCAAGAGTCACTTATCCTTTTGTTATTGGAAGTCAGATCATCGAACCGGGTATTCAGGCTTATACCGGAAAATGGGCTTTTACCGGAGAAATTTCATCAGGAGTTACGGTGAATGATCCGCAATATATAAAGGATCAGCGAATAGGAGCAACTTTTGTTTTATATCCAAGACCTTTCGGAATCCAGACAGAGTATAATTTTGGTACAGGACCGCGTTATAATACGGTAACCAAACATGTTGATGTAACAGATTTAAACGGTGGTTATGTTTTACTGAATTATAAATGGGATATTAAGAAACAGCACCTTTATCCTTTTGCTAAATTTCAATATTATGATGGAGGAAAAAAATATGAAAAAGATGCCAGAAGCTACGTAGTAAGAGACTACCAGTTTGGTGTTGAATGGCAACCAATCAAAGCATTCGAACTGACAGCAGAATATGTTATTGCCGACAGAACTTTTGTAGACAGTGCTATTCCGGTTAACAGACAGCAGGGAAATTTACTGAGATTACAAGCGCAGTTTAATTTCTAATTTATTTCTCAAAAACAGTAAATAACGAATCCCAATCGATATTATTTTCAAATTGGGTCAATCCTTTAAACGATTTTACTTTTGAAAGATCTTCAATCGTAAAGTCGTTTTGCGTTGCATAAGGTACTAAGTTTTCGTCCTGTAGTTTTATCGCCAGATATTCCTGTTCGTATTGTCCGGGTGTAGGGATAAAAAAGGCTTTTTTGCCCAGCTTTGCCAAATCCATAACCGTAGTGTATCCTGATCGGCACAAAACCAAATCACTTTCATTAAAAGTCTGTTCCAGCTGTTTGGTATTCATGAAATTGTAATAGGTAACATTTTTGAGCTGCTGCTTGGTTTGTGTTTTTTCGACAATACCTTTTACAAAAACAACCTCACCTCTGTATCGTGAGATTTCTGTCTGCAATTTTTCTTCAAGCAAAGTACGCTGAGGTTCCGGGCCGGATAAAATAATCATTAAATCATATTGTTTCGGAGTCTCTTTTTTACGCATTCTGCTCAAAGGACCAATGTATTTCAGGTTTAGTTTACTGTTTTTTAAATGACCAAGTTCTCCGGTTAAATTTGGATTTTCATCAGTATCAGGAATCCAGCATTCATTGTATTTCTTTATAAAAAACTGATGACATTTACTCGTAAACTTTGTGGTGTTTCCTGTCATCACATTCAATTGATGTGTAATAAATACCGAAGGCACTTTTTTACTGAAAACGCCAAGTCTGTTATCTGAAATGATACCGTCAATATCGTATTTTCTGATCCAGGAGTTCACCATTTTTTTCTCATCCAAAATAGCAGTAATCATTTTAGGCAAGCTTTTAATCAGTTTCCATTTGAAGTTTTTGCCGTTTTTAGCATATTCAATATGATAAGAAGGTAATTCTAAGGTCTGTATGTACGGAAATTCTTTTTGTAATAATGCCAATGCAACGCCATCCGAAGCGATTATGGGGATGTAATTGTTTTCCTGTAAAGCTTTAATTATCGGGATACATCGGGTTGCGTGTCCTAATCCCCAGTTTAAAGGAGTTATTAAAATAGTTTTATTGGCAGTATATTCAATGCTCATATGGGCGATTTTTCAAACGAAGATACAGAAATACTCCTTTTTTGTTATTTCGAATATATTACTAAATTATTAACTCTGGAATTCAAGTTCAAAAATCAATTTCAATTTCAATGTCAATATCAATGTCAAATCCAAAACTCAATGAAAAATTAATGGCTCTTCGCCTAAAACAGTGGATTTCAAAAAAGACAATTTCTTAGTGAAACATAAAAAAATCTGCTAAATCTGCTAAATATGCGGGAAGTAATTTAAAATTTATCCCGCAGATTTAGCAGATTTAGCGAATTTCGTAGCTGCCGAAAATTGATTTTTCATTAATTATGGCGAAGAACCAAATTAATTCAATCCAATGGCTCAAATAAAGAGTGTCGGGCTGAGCGGAGTCGAAGTCTTTATGCAATTAAAAGTCTCTGCCTTAACCATGGATGACTCCCTTTAAATAGATAAACTAAAAAAGCCCGGACTTCTCGATGGAAATCCGGACTCATTTGGTCAGACAGAAAGTTTTTAATCCTGAATATAGGTTTTGTTTCCGTTTTTATTGATGTAATATCTTCCTCCTTTTGGACCGGTATAGACTTTTTTGCCATTATATTCTCCGGTAACTTTATCGGCTACTTTTGGAGCTTTTTCGCTGGTTTCTTTTAAAGTCTTGGTGCTTGTTTTCGAAGTTTTTGAAGCAGATTTTTTAGCCTTGTCAGCTTCGGTTTTAGCTTTTGCAGCTTCTTTGTTTGCTGTATTTTTTGCAGTTACAGCTTCTTTTTTAGCTTTTGCGGTTTCTTTATCGGCTGCGCTTTTAGCATTTGCCGATTCTTTTTTAGCTTTTGTAGACGCTTCTTTTGCTTTACCGGAAGCTTCTTTAGCTTTATCGGCTTCTGCTTTTGCTTTATCAGCAGCTTTTTTCTTTTGAGCTGCGGTTTCGGTTTTGGCTTTCGTTGTTTTTGTTGTTTCCTGTGCGTAAAAATTACTTGATGAAACAATCATCAAACAAAGCAATAATAATTTTTTCATAGTTTTTAGAGGTTAAAATTCCAATTAAAAATAATCAATTTATCATTACGATTTGTAATTTGTTAAAAATAAGCTCTTAACTGAATATTTCCTGTATGTACAGTTACACCTGTTTCGCTCTTACGCCCCTGATAATTTAAGTTTACATCTAAAAACTGCGTGATATTTTTCTGCAAAAGTAATTTCCAGACTAAATTTTGGCCAGCCTGAAGCCCTTCAAGCATTTGAAATCCTACTGAAGAGAATTCGTCTCCCACAAATTTGTTTTCATAAAAAGAGAATTCTCCGTTCACAGTTACTTTTTTATCTCCTGCATACGAAAACGAAGTTCCCAGTCGGTTTTGGGTTAAGGTTTCAAAATCCCCAATCTGGTTTTCCTTCTTTTGTAATTCGTAAAAGAAATCCAGACTGGTATTTTTTGAAAATAAATAACTGATTTTAGGAGCCATCTGATAACCGGTCAGATCATAGTTTTTTGCTGTGAAATCTTCAGAAGTTAATGAAGTCTGAATTGTTTTGGCAAACAAATTCAATAGCCAGCTTTTTTGATATAAGTGCGTATATTGTAATTGATGCGAATAGTTTTTTACCGATTGTGAACCAATAGAAAGACGATTTTTTCCGTTATTAATCAGGTAGGAATACGTTACAGAATGCTTTTGCTTGCCCCGGTTATAGAACAAACTGTTTCTGAAACTGGAATTTAATCCTAGGATATTTTTCTCAGATGAGGTAAACGGATTCAATTCAAAATTAGCACCATCGCTTTTTACTTTTCTGTCCAGAATAAATGAGGTCTGGTTATAAAAATAAGAAACTATTTTTTTGAAACCTTTTTCATTCTGCCATTGCAGCGGATTTATGATAAGGGATTGTGAAAATTTATTCTGATTGGTTTTATCATACACCTGGTTGGGTAAAAAGATACGAATAAACTTCGCCTGATCCGGAAAAGGGGCAATTTCAAATTCATCCAGTTCCTTGATGCCGTTATTGTTGTAGTCATTCCACGCATATACTCCCTGGCCAGCCGGAACTTCTAAGTAATTGTATTCCTGACGCGCAATTTGTCCCGAACTGGTTTCGTAAACGGTTCCGATTTGAAAAAACTGATTAAAAAAACGATCGTTATATAAAATTCTTGAATTTAGTGAAGGTTCGCTTTTTCGGTTGGCGTCTGTAAAGTCTAAATTTCTATAACTGGCATAAACAGCCAAATCTGTTTTTTTGTTCTGAATTAGTTTCGATTTTAAAAAATAGGTTTGCGAATTGCTCACATGCTGCAATAATCCGTTCTGTAAACTGTCGTTTTTTCGACGTAAATAACCCAGTTCTACAAAAACTTTGGTGCTGTCACCACGTCCGGCAAAAACGCCATATTCTGAAAAACGCTGACTAATTCCCGTAAATTGATTGGCAGCCTTGTCTTTTTCCTGATTGTCTTCAAGCTGAATATTGCCTCCAACCCAGTTTTTTCCAAAATGATATTTGGTTTTGGTAAGATTTCTAATGAATCTTGAAGTTGAAGCAGTGGCATCTGATTTTAAAAAACTGCCCTGATTTTCGATAGTCCATTTTTTTAATTTGAAAAAAGCTGTTGAAGTATGCCTGTTTCCCGAATAACTTTCGGTAAAATCCAACTTTTCAAACTGATACGTGAACAAGCCAATATTGGAAGTTTTTTTCTTCGAAAACAAATCAAAATTTAAACCGGCAATCAATAAACTCTGATTGCCCAAAAGAGTTGTGTTTAAATTCCAGTCACGATTAAACTCGATGTTGTACAAACGTTCAACCGATTTAAAATCTTCGTCTACAAACTGATAATTGGCATAACCATCCAAAGTCCAGTCTTTCGTAAAAAGACGTTTTTTAGTATTTAATTTTAAGGCAATTCCATTATTGTTTCCGTCATCAATATCCGAAAATAAATTCTGATCATTGTTACTGATTCCAATTTCAAAATCAACCAGCGTTTTTTCGTTAGGATTGTACTTTCCTAAAAAAGTTGCGATCTGAAGCTTCATTGGCGCTACCAGCTGTACAATAGGCTCGTAATTTCCCTGAAGAATTCCGTTTATTGGCGCAACATATTCATAAATTCGTTCCACAGAAGTTGCATTCTGAATTATATAATTTCCTGAATTGGCTCCCACAAGGCTAAATTTTACATTATACAAAACATCGTCAGGGTTGGTGGAGTGCTGATAAATTTCAACCGTATTGTCAATTGTTTTTTTGTATAAAATTTTCTTTTCAGAATAGGTGTCTTCGTAAGCAGACGGTGCAGTCATTAAGGTTGTGTCATCTCCTGCCTGACTTAAAACTTCAACTTGTTCCGGAGAAAGATTTTGTTGTAAAGGCTGGTTTTTTAAATCATTTTCTGAATATAAATAACCGGAAAAACTCCAGCTTTTGTTTTCATGAGAAGCACCGGCATAGGTGAGCATTCGGTTGTAATTACGGTCAGAATACTGGTATTCAACGTTTATTCGCATCTCAGAAGTAATCGTGAAAAGCGAGGTAAAGACAATTTCTCCGGCGTTATAATCAATTACATAATCATTGTTTTCACCTCTTTTTAGCAAAACACCATTTACATAAACACGTTCAGATCCGGAAATTACTAAAACATACAATTCACCATTTTGACCTTTTAATTTATAAGGCCCCTGATTTCCTTCTTGTCCCGTAAAGGTACTTTTGGCATATTGTCCTTTGGCGAAAGCCACGGATGCAAAGACATTGGTTTTATTGTCTTCTTCTCCAAAATCAAAACTGGCCGAAAGTCCCTGAACTTTTTTGTTGAAACTTAAAAATTGTGTTTTTCTGTTTTCTAAAAAAACATCTCCGGCCCTTATGTTCCAGTCATCGCTGAATAATTCCATAAAGATATTGTCAAACTGATCCAGTTTTTGCGAATAACCGCCTTCCTGCAGCGGAATGTTATTGTCCTGAAGCGATGCCCGCAGGCTGACCTTATCTGAAATTTTTCCGGTAATCTGAAGGTCTAAATTGGAGTTTAAAACTGTATTTTGATTGTTTCCAATGGTAACGCCGCGAGTGATGCTTCCGGATGTATTCAGTCCATCAAACGGAGTAGTTTTTTTAGCATTGCTGTTGTCTATTTTATATAATTTTTCAGAACCCAAATCATTGCTTACAACCTGACCTGATTTGTAGAGACTATATTCTTTGGTTAAAAAATCAGGGTATTTTAAATAATTGACTGTTAGAGTATCTGAATCTGAAGTGATTTTTTCGTTTAAAAGAAGTTTTCCTTTTTGAAAATCGATTTTATAAAAAGTAGAATCAATTGGTTCGTTCTTAGAATTTAAAAGCTGAAAAAAGCCCGAATTAATGCCCACATTTTCAAGATGAATCGTATCACGGGTAATTTTTACCTTTTTGGTTTTATAGAGCAAATCTGTTTCCTGAGCCCAAAGCCCGGAATAACAAATTAAAAGCAATAAAAACAGTAATTTTTTCAGCATAAATACTCTAACTCTAAAAAGTCAAAAGTAGTATTTATAATTGGGAAAAGTTGTGTAGGATGTTTTGGTTTTTGTTCGTGAGTGAGAGGGTAATAGTGTGGAGTTATTTGCCATATTTGATAAAAGCCAAAATTATCAAAACCAATAATGCAATAATTATGATGAAACTAGGATTTGCATAATTCGCATGCCATCCAAATTCATTTATCCTTTTAGGAAAATAAGATCTTTTGTCTTTAGGATTGTAATAAAACATTCCCCAAATCCAGTTATTGGGGTCGTTTTCCCATTGGTTTTTGGTTTCTTCTGAAGGTTCGTTATAATTCATGATTTATAAACTATGATTTAACTTGTTGTACTATAGTAAATTTAGCTTTTTTTGGCAAATAAAACGATTAAGAAAACAAAAAAAGGTTTCACCGTATTAGTGAAACCTTTCTCTATAATTTGAATTGAATAATTACCTTTTTTATGAACTATTGTTTTAATTCTTTAGTAACAATCTGCATAGTTTCGCGGCTTACTTGTTTTAGTAAAACTTCTTTGTTTTCTACAACAGTTTCTGCAGCCTGCTCGTTAAAATGACGAATCGTGTACAATGTTACATTTTCGTTATAATCAACTTTGAATTTTTTCGAAAGTATGGCATTCAGTTCATTGAAGTTTCCAAATTTATCTTCTACGCAAACAGAGAAACTGATTGCGGAGTTCTGAATTAAGTTTACTTTTAGTTTAAACTGATGAAACAATCCAAAAATTTCACTGATATTTTCTTCCATGATGAAAGAGAAGTCAATAGACGAAAGCGAAATCAAAAGCTGCTCTCTTTTTACAATAAAACAAGGCAGATAAGGTTCTAAATCGACTCCTTTAGAAACGCAGGTTCCTTTTAATAACGGATTAACAAACGATTTTACGTATAAAGGGATCTCTTTTTTCTGTAAGGGCTGCAAAGTTTTCGGGTGAATAACGGTTGCGCCGTAAAAAGCAAGTTCAATAGCTTCACGGTATGAAATCTGGTTTAACAAACTCGCATTTTCAAAATAACGCGGATCTGCGTTCATAACCCCCGGTACGTCTTTCCAGATCGTTACACTTTCTGCATTTAGGCAATAAGCAAAAATTCCGGCAGTGTAGTCAGAACCTTCTCGGCCTAAAGTGGTAGTGAAGTTGTTTTCATCTGCACCTAAAAAACCTTGTGTAATGTTTAATATTTTGCGAGGTACATTTTTGCTGATGTTTTGCTGAGTAGTTTCCCAGTCCACTTCTGCATCTCTGTAATTTGCATTGGTTTTAATGAAGTTACGAACATCTAACCATTGTGTCTGGATGCCCATGAAATTCATAAAATGACTTAGGATATTGGTCGAAATTAATTCACCAAAACTCACAATCTGATCGTAAACAAAATTGTAGTTAGGAGATTTATTATGTGCCAGGAAATATTCTAATTCTGAAAACTGCTCATTAACAGCTGTAAAAACGGCATGTTTTTCATCCTCAAATAAATCGAGTAATATTTGATTATGATATTTTTTTATCTCTTGTACAGATGAACTTAACTCTGCTGATTTGTCAAAATAATTTTTAATAACGACTTCTAATGCATTTGTGGTTTTCCCCATAGCCGAAACGACTAAAATTACATCTTCATAACCCACTTTCTGTAAAACGTCATATACGTTTTTAATTCCTTCAGCATCTTTTACCGATGCACCACCAAATTTAAATACTCTCATCTTTAATTTGTATTGTTGAGACGCACTGAAGTGCGTCTCTATCAGTTTTTTAAAATTTAATATTAGACAGATGTTTACTCCTTAATAATCTGTCTTGTTTTTTTACAATTAATTTATTTTTTCCAGGTACGAATTAATTCCTGCTTCATCCATTTGAACTACTCTCCATTCTTCAAGAACTTTTGCGCCAGAGTTCTCGTAGAAATTTACTGCAGGTGTGTTCCAGTCGAGAACATTCCATTCAATTCTTCGAACATTATCTTTTTTTCCTTGTTTTATGATTTCAGAATAAAGAGCAGATCCCAAACCTGAACCACGCATTTCTTCCTTTACAATTAGATCTTCAAGATGAATTGTTTTTCCTTTCCAGGTAGAATAACGATAATAGTACAATGCTATACCGACAATCTGCTTTTTAACCTCGGCAACAAAAACATGAAACAGTGGTTTTTCACCAAAACCATCACGTATTAAATCATCAACGGTAACTAAAACCGCATCAGGCTCTTTTTCGAATATCGCAAGCTCCTGAATTAGCCCTAAAACGGCTTCCATGTCTTCAGGTTTTCCTTTTCTAATATTCATAAATTCATATTTTTAATCTGTTATTGGCTAATTAAGTATTTTTTTATTAGATACTTTTCATATTTAATTAGCAAATATACAATAGTAGCAAACTAACAAAATAATTTTTGAATCATTCTCACAAAAAAAGCGATATTTGTGACTTATAAACAAAATTACAACGATATAGCAATGGAAGAACGCAATAAAACACTGGGAGAGTTTATTATTGAGAACCAAAAAGCATTTCAGTACTCATCTGGGGAATTGTCCCGGATTATCAACTCTATACGTTTGGCGGCAAAAGTCGTAAACTATAAAGTAAACAAGGCTGGATTAGTGGATATAATTGGCGCTGTAGGCGAACAGAATATTCAGGGAGAAGAACAGCAAAAATTAGATGTTTATGCAAACGAAGTATTTATCCAGACGTTAATAAACCGTGAGATTGTCTGTGGTATTGCTTCTGAAGAAAACGACGAATTTATTACTGTCAAGGGGAGCGACAACAGTAATAATAATAAGTACGTGATCTTGATGGATCCTCTAGACGGATCTTCTAATATTGATGTAAATGGTTCTCTTGGAACTATTTTTTCTGTTTTTAGAAGAATTACGCCTATCGGAACTCCGGTAACTAGCGAGGATTTTTTACAGCCGGGAATCAATCAGGTTGCGGCGGGTTATGTAATTTACGGAACATCGACCATGTTGGTTTATACGACAGGTCATGGTGTTAATGGCTTTACGTTAAATCCTGCAATTGGAACCTTCTATCTGTCACATCCAAATATGAAGTTTCCGGAAAGCGGCCATATTTATTCTGTGAATGAGGGAAATTATGTGCATTTTCCGCAAGGAGTAAAAAATTACATTAAATATTGTCAGCGTGAAGAAGAAGACAGACCATATACTTCAAGATACATTGGAAGTTTAGTCTCAGATTTTCATCGAAATATGATTAAAGGAGGAATTTATTTATATCCAACCAGTTCAAAAGCGCCAAAAGGAAAATTACGTTTATTATACGAATGCAACCCGATGGCATTTATTGCAGAACAAGCAGGAGGAAAAGCAACTGACGGTTTTGGAAGAATCATGGAAATTCAGCCAACTGAATTGCACGAACGTGTTCCTTTTTTCTGTGGAAACTATGATATGGTAGAAAAAGCAGAGGAATTTATGGCTGAAGGACTTTAAGTTATTTGGCCTGATCTATATGAATTTAAGTGATAAAAAGAAACCCGACAAATTTTAAATTTGTCGGGTTTTATAATTTAATCTCAGTTTTACTATAAAAAGAAAAGCCGAATATTATTTATGCATGTGCTGCATTTCATAAACAAAAGTATCGGCATCAACTTTTTTGTCAACTAATGATAATGCTTTTGCAATGATATAATTTACGTTGCTTGGTGTAAATCCTAAAGCAATACCCAGTTTTCTCAACATTACTTCCTGTTGGTCTTCAAGATGATGGTCAACATGTACCATTCTGGTCAAATCATATAAACGCTCTAAACGCTGAACATGTAAATAAGGTGGGTTGATAGGATATTTTAAAGGGTCTTCAAGAATTTCTTCATACTCAGTTTCTGAAATTTCTAAACGTGAAGCTAGTTTATCCAAGAAACTTTTTTCTTCAGGAAGTACAATTCCGTCTGCTAATGCTACACGAACAATAGCTGAAAAGTGACCTTTGTTTCTTTGTTTGAATTCGCTATCAAATAAATCTGAAAATGACATAATTATAGTGTTTTTATGCCACAAAGATAATTTTTATTTTAAATTATTAATTTTAAAGTTCTCATAAAATTTAACTTATTATTATCCGTTGTTTTAATATGGGCTTTATTTAATTTTTCAAAATAAATCGTAAGTTTACAGCCCCAAATCAATTAATATAAGTAACCTCATGTCAGAATTTTGGATTTATTTTCAGATAGGTTTAAAGCATGTTTTAGATATTCATGCTTATGACCACGTATTGTTTTTAATAGCCCTGACAATTCCGTACGCTTTTAAGGACTGGAAACGTATTTTGTTATTGGTAACTGTTTTTACAGTTGGTCACACATTGGCTTTATTGCTCTCTGTTTTTGGGATCATAGCTGTAAAAGCAAATTTGGTAGAGTTCTTAATTCCGATTACAATTTTAGTAACAGCAGTTTTTCATCTTTTTACAGCCGGAAAAGCAGCTAAAAATGAAAGTCTTAATCTGATCTTTTTTGTGACTTTGTTTTTTGGAATAATACACGGACTTGGATTCTCAAATTATTTTAAAACCATTTTAGGTGGTACAGCGTCTTCAAAATTAGTACCTTTATTGGAATTTGCTCTCGGAATTGAAGCAGCGCAGTTGATAGTAGTTTTTGTGGTTTTGGTAATATCATACATTGTGCAGACAGTATTTCGTTTTTCTAAACGCGACTGGGCACTTGTAATGTCGGCTTTTATCATAGGAGTTGTAATTCCGATGATTGTAGAAAGCCCGATTTGGAACAGATAAATTAATGGATATAAAAAAATTAAATAAGTACGACAGAGCATATTTACGAATTGCCAAAGAATGGGGTTTGCTGTCGTATTGCAAGCGAAAGAAGGTAGGAGCTATAATTGTAAAAGACAGAATGATTATTTCTGATGGTTACAATGGAACACCAACCGGATTTGAAAATTGCTGCGAAGATGAAGAAGGGTTAACCCGTTGGGATGTTTTGCATGCTGAGGCAAATGCAATTTTAAAAGTAGCCAGATCAACACAATCGTGCGAAGGGGCGACCTTATACATTACACTTTCACCCTGCAAAGAATGCAGTAAGTTAATACATCAGTCAGGAATAAAAAGAGTGGTGTATCAAGATGGATATCGTGATGATTCCGGGATTCAGTTTTTATTAAAAGCTGGTGTAGAGGTAGAGCATATTCCTGTTTTAGAAGAACAATGAAATTCAATTTAAAATATTTGCCAATTATTATCGGAGCAGCTTTTGCTCTTGGAACTGTTCTCGGAAGCCTCATGAGTGCTCCTGTGGAGGACACGCTTTTGGCTAAAAATTACTCCAAAACCAAGCTGAACAAACTGATAGATTTTATCAATAATGAGTATGTTGACAGTGTTAATACGGATTCGATTGTCAATCTGACAGTAGATAATATTTTGTCCAAATTAGATCCGCATTCAATTTATATTCCGCCAAGTGAACAAGCCGAAGTTGCCGAAAGTATGAAAGGTGATTTTGTTGGGGTTGGAATTAATTTTTACATGTATAAAGATTCTGTTGCGATTATCAAGCCAGTTGAAAACGGACCTTCGGCAAAAGCCGGAATAAAATCAGGGGATCGAATTTTATATGCCGGAAAAACAAAATTGTTTGGTAGAAAATTACCTTCTGATAGTTTATTTTCTAAACTAAAAGGGATTAAAGGCTCTGAAATAGAATTGACAGTTTTTAGAAAATCGGAACAAAAGAAACTGAAGTTTAAAATTAAAAGAGATGTTATTCCGCTAAAAAGCGTAGATGCATCTTTATTACTTGATAATAAAACCGGTTACATCAAAATAAATCGTTTTGCAGAAACAACCTATGATGAGTTTAAGTCTGGTTTGACAAGATTGAAACAAAAGGGAATTCAGTCTTTGGTAATTGACGTTCGTGATAACGGAGGGGGTTATATGGAAGAAGCTGTGGCTATTGCCGATGAGTTTTTGAAAGACAAACAGCTTATCGTGTTTACCAAAAACAAAAATGGGACTACAGAAAAAACATACGCCACAAAAAGCGGAAGTTTTGAAACCGGAAAAGTAACCGTTTTGATTAATGAAAACAGTGCTTCGGCAAGTGAAATTCTGGCAGGTGCAATTCAGGATAATGACCGCGGAACAATCGTTGGCCGCCGTTCTTTTGGGAAAGGATTGGTACAGCGTGAAATGGATTTTAATGACGGATCGGCCGTTCGATTAACAGTAGCGAGATATTATACGCCAACCGGAAGATCAATTCAAAAGCCCTATACCAAAGGAAACGATGAATATTTTAAAGAGTCTGAAGCTAGAATTAAAACAGGCGAATTATATGCTAAAGACAGTATAAAAGTCGCTGATTCTTTAAAATTTAAAACTCCGAAAGGCAAAATTGTATACGGCGGAGGCGGAATAGTACCGGATGTTTTTGTGCCAATGGAGGCTGAACACGGTAATGAAAATGTAGCGTATTTGATGCAAACCGGAATCGTGGGACATTTTGTTTTTGAAGAATTGGATAAAAACAGAAATGCATTTGCAGGACTTCATTTTAATGAGTTTTTAACAAGAATGAAAAAGTCTGATGTTTATTTTAAAAAATTTAAAAACTACATTTTTCTCACCGGTCTGGATCTTAAGTTAGATAAAACTAAAGATTTGGTTAATCGATACATTACAGCAGAATTTGCCCGACAATTATATGGCGAATTGTATTATTACGATGTCATTCTGAAAGAAGATGCCATGATTAAAAAGGTTCTGAATCCAAAAAAATAATCATTTAATTTTTTTATAATGAAAACAGAAATTGTTGTAAATGCTGAAATCGAACTTCTGACAGCTATTAAAAAAGCAGATGTTTCGGTTTTGGAAAAGGTGCTGCATGACGATTTGCTGTTCAATTTACCGAATGGAAATACTATTACCAAAGAATTTGATTTGAATTCGTATCGCTCAGGTAAAATGAAAATTGATTTACTGGAGGCTTCAGATCAAATTATCAATATAATTGATGATACTGCTGTGGTTGCTGTGACCGTTTCTTTAAAAGGAGCATTTGATAATAATCCGATAAGCGGTACTTTTCGTTATATCAGGGTCTGGAAACAATTTGATGAAAGTTTAAAAGTAATAGCAGGAAGCTGTATCGCTCTACAATAAATAATAAAGAACAAAACATGAAAAATATACTAAAAATAAGCTTTCTATTCGTTTTAGTGACTTTTATAATTTCATGTGCAACCATGAAAGAAAATAATACAGTTACAGGAAAAGTAGATTCGATAGAATCAGGAAAAGACGGCTATACGGCTAAAATTACTACTGATGCAAAGGAACTATATTTTGCTACAATCAGTATTGTAAATGTGGGCGGACCTGAAAACTACAAACAGTTGAAAATTGGTGACGAAGTTTCGGTGAAAGGCGAAATCTGGAAAAGCGAAGATGAAAAACATATCAAGGTTACTGAAATTGTTTCCATTAAGTAAATAAGAAGCAAATCAGAACAATATAAGTGATATAATCATCTAATCTATACGCAAAGCATACATGAACTTATATTGCTTATATGGTTTAATGATTTTCTAAGATTTATCGAATACTATCATGTGCATGAGTCTGCACACCATTGTTCCATAAAGTCAAAATATCGGTTGCAACAGCAGCACCGCTTCCTGCAGCAATAGCCAACTGGCTTCTCCAGCCTGCTAAAGTACCAATAACATAAATGCCGTCAGCTACTTTATGGTCGTCATTTTTAAGCTGGATGCGCTGTTTTTCAGGTAAAGCTTTTTTATGTGGCTCAACATATTCCATTAAACCTTCTATGTCAAAAGTATTGGCAGAGCCAATTCCGATAACAATGTTTTTTGCCTGATAAGAGTTTTTGTTTGTAATTACTTTAAATTTAGGATAAAAACCTTCAATTTTAATTACTTTTTCATTTGGAATCTGAGAAATATGCGGATAGGTTTGGGCTAAATCCTGAGTGCTTTCGAATAATAATTCAGAGCCTAATTTGCCTGGCGTGATTCCATAAGCATTGTAGAAAATAGCTTCCTGTAATGAAGAATTTTTCTGGTGAGTAAAAATTCCGATTTTTTTATCGGTTACAAAAGCTTTGTTTTTGGCAGATCCTAAAACCAGCGCACATGACATGCCTGAGACGCCTCCGCCAACAATTAAAACGTCAAACATATTATCTTCCGTTTGTTTTTTCTTCGATACTTTTTGAAATTCTAAAGATTAAAAGAATCAAAACAGCACAAAACGAAGCGGCAATTCCAATTAAAGCTACTGCGCTATCTCCCTGAAAAGGATTTTGAAAGTCAAGTTGTGTAATATTAAAAACGATTAAGGCTAATGCCAAAACCACTAAGATGGAAGTAAAGATTTTCATAAGCTGTTTGTTTGTCTAAAATAATAAAGCAGAGCTTTTTGAGCTGTATTTTAGAATTTTATGAAGCAAATTTAAAAAAATATCCTTTAGACAAACAAACCTTTAACATTAGCTGCGAATAATTTAACAGCTATTGCTAAGAGAATTACTCCAAATGTCTTGCGAACCACGCCAAGCCCGTTCTCTCCTAATAAATTTTCGATTTTTTTTGAAGACTTTAAAACGATATATACCAGAATAATATTTAGTAAAATAGCAATTATGATATTAATAGTATGAAATTGAGAACGCAACGATAATAAAGTGGTCATGGTTCCCGCTCCTGCAATTAACGGAAAAGCTAACGGAACTATAGATGCTGATCCTGGTTCTTCGTCACGGTAAATATGGATTCCTAAGATCATTTCCAGTGCCAGAAAGAATAACACAAAAGAACCTGCCACGGCAAATGAATGTACATCAATACCAATAAGGTTAAGCAATCCTTCCCCAACAAAAAGAAAAACGATCATAATCGTTCCGGCAACAAGTGATGCCTTCTCTGATTCTATATGTCCTACTTTTGCTCTTAGATTCACAATAATAGGAATTGAGCCTACAATATCAATTACGGCAAAAAGCACCATGCTCACCGTGATGATTTCTTTAAAATCGATTTCTAACATATTGCTTTGATTTTAAGGATTTAAAAACTTTTGCAAAGGTAACTAATAAAGTTGGGTGATTTTTTGACAGAATATATTTTTGTTATAAAAACATGTTTTAGTGGTTTGAAATAAAAAATTTGTAACAATTGTAGTTTTTACCACAGAGTTTTACAAAGATTTTTCGCAAAGAGTCACGAAAAATTATTTTAAGTGGATTAAATAAAGAATAAATCTTTGTGAAGCTTGGTGTAAACCTCTGCGAATCTCTGCGGTAAATTTTTTATGTCTTTTCTTTGACTATCTTTGCACTTTATAAATTCAGTATTTTACAATCATGTTTCAATTAGGAAAAACCATTATTTCAGAAGATATTCTTGAAAAAGAATTTGTGTGCAATTTGTCAGCTTGTAAAGGAGGCTGCTGTGTTGACGGAGATGCCGGTGCGCCTTTAAGTGAAGCAGAAACTAAAATTCTTGAAGATATATATCCTAAAGTAAAACCTTTTTTACGAAAAGAAGGAATTGCGGCTATCGAAGCACAAGGAACATGGTTAAAAGGAACCGACGGAGATCTTGAAACGCCGTTAATCGATAATAAAGATTGTGCTTACGTAATTTTTGATGGCAAAACCGCTCTTTGCGGAATTGAGCAGGCCTATAATCAGGGAATTGTTGATTGGAAAAAACCGGTTTCATGTCATTTGTATCCAATCCGTGTAAAAGATTTTACGGAATTTGCTGCAGTGAATTATGATAAATGGGATATTTGCGACGATGCCTGCTCTTTGGGGAAAGAGTTGGAAGTTCCGGTTTACAAATTTGTCAAAGAAGCCTTGATTCGTCGTTTTGGCGAAGACTGGTATATGGAGCTGGAAAAGGTGGCTGAAGAGTATAAAAAAGTGTAAAATACACACCCTCTTTTACTACTTTATTTAGGTGTTTTTTACCTCAAAAAATAAAAATTTTAACTCAAAAAAAACTTTTTAAAACAATCATAAAGTATTTGCTTTTTATTATAAAAAGTCTATATTTTACAGGGCTTTAGGGTGTAATTGAGTTGTTTAAGTGTTTCATTTACAATAAATTAAATATTGTCTGAAAAAAGATTCAATTTTTAACCTTTGTTAAAAACTACCCTCGATTGTGAATAAGTTTGGCTTTTATTTTTGGCGATAAATGACAATCTTTGTAATCGTTCTGAATAAGGGGAAATTCATTATAAAAATTAAACAAAAATACAATGTCACAAGTTGAACCAATTTTACAAGAAAATAAGAATCGTTTTGTTATTTTTCCAATTAAACATCATGATATTTGGGAATGGTATAAGAAAATGGAAGCTAGTTTTTGGACTGCCGAAGAAATCGATTTGCACCAGGACTTGACAGATTGGAACAATAAATTAAGTGATGATGAAAGATATTTTATTAAACACATTTTAGCATTTTTTGCTGCTTCTGACGGAATCGTAAATGAAAATCTTGCAGAGAATTTTGTCAACGAAGTTCAGTATGCTGAGGCAAAATTCTTTTATGGTTTCCAAATCATGATGGAGAATATTCACAGTGAGACTTATTCTTTATTAATTGATACTTACGTGAAAGACGAAGCGGAAAAAGCAGAATTATTTAATGCTTTGGAAGTTTTTCCTGCAATTGGTAAAAAAGCAGAATGGGCTTTAAAATGGATTGAATCTGATTCGTTTGCTGAAAGACTTATTGCTTTTGCTGCCGTTGAAGGTATTTTCTTCTCTGGAGCTTTTTGTTCTATTTATTGGTTGAAAAAACGTGGTTTAATGCCAGGTTTAACATTTTCTAATGAATTGATTTCACGTGATGAAGGCGTGCATTGTGACTTTGCGGTTCACTTGCATAATCATCATTTGGTTAATAAAGTGCCAAAAGAAAGAATCAAAGAAATCATTGTTGATGCTTTAAATATCGAAAGAGAGTTTGTAACAGAATCACTTCCGGTAAGTTTAATTGGTATGAACGCAACTTTAATGACGCAATACTTAGAATTTGTTGCCGACAGATTATTAGTAGAATTAGGCTGCGAACGTGTATATGGATCTGCGAATCCGTTTGATTTCATGGATATGATTTCTCTTCAGGGAAAAACCAATTTCTTTGAGAAACGTGTTGCCGAGTATCAAAAATCTGGTGTGATGAACACAGATAGTGATGCTCAGAAAATTTCATTTGATGCAGATTTTTAGAATAAAAAACTGCATTTTAGTGTCTACCACGAAACACTAAGAACACAATAATTTTAAGAAACAAAAGTTTCTATACTAGACAGAATTTTTAGATTGGATCTCTTTCCCAAATTGCAGATCCGGTTGCATTTTTTACGATTTTTTTTCATCTATGTTTTAGATTGAAAACGAATAACCATGGAGATTTTATAATCTCTTGCAAAATATAATAATTTAAAAACACGCAATGTTTAAGTACCGGAAAATTTATTTTCCGGTGTCTTTCATTTTTTCAATAACTATAAAAAAGTAAGCTTATGTATGTAGTAAAAAGAGATGGCCATAAAGAGCCTGTAATGTTTGATAAGATTACAGAAAGAATCAAAAAATTGTGTTACGGGCTTAATGAGCTTGTAGATCCTGTTAAGGTAGCCATGCGTGTTATTGAGGGATTGTATGATGGGGTTTCTACCTCTGAACTTGATAATCTTGCGGCAGAAACTGCGGCTTCTATGACTATTGCACATCCTGATTATGCGCAATTGGCAGCTCGTGTGGCAATTTCAAACCTACATTCGAATACTAAAAAATCGTTTTCAGAAACGATGAAAGATATGTATCACTACGTAAATCCAAGAAATGGTCAGGATGCACCATTAATTGCTGATGACGTGTTTAAAGTGATTCAGGAAAATGCAGCTTTCTTAGATTCTCATATCATTTATACACGAGATTTTAATTATGACTACTTTGGTTTTAAAACCTTAGAGCGTTCGTATCTTCTTAAAATAAACGGAAAAATCGTAGAACGTCCACAGCACATGTTAATGCGTGTTTCGGTGGGTATTCACTTAGATGATTTAAAATCGGTAATTGAGACTTACGATTTAATGTCTAAAAAATATTTCACGCACGCAACACCAACGTTGTTCAACGCAGGAACTCCAAAACCGCAAATGTCTTCTTGTTTCCTTTTGGCTATGCAGGATGACAGTATTGATGGTATTTACGATACCTTAAAACAAACGGCTAAAATCTCGCAATCAGCCGGAGGAATTGGTCTTTCTATTCATAACGTTCGTGCGACAGGATCTTACATTCGTGGTACAAACGGAACTTCAAATGGAATTGTGCCTATGTTGAGAGTGTTCAACGATACGGCTCGCTACGTAGATCAGGGTGGTGGAAAACGTAAAGGTAGTTTTGCAATTTACATCGAAACCTGGCATGCTGATATTTTTGATTTCCTTGATTTGAAGAAAAATACAGGAAAAGAAGAAATGCGTGCAAGAGATTTATTCTTCGCCATGTGGACTTCAGATTTATTCATGAAACGTGTTCAGGAAGATACAACTTGGACTTTAATGTGTCCAAATGAATGTCCGGGATTATATGATGTTTACGGAGAAGAATTCGAAGCATTATATACCGATTATGAATTTAGAGGAAAAGGAAGAAAAACAATCCGAGCTCGTGAATTATGGGAGAAAATCCTTGAATCTCAAATCGAGACCGGAACACCATATATGTTGTACAAAGATGCTGCAAACCGTAAATCGAACCACAAGAATTTAGGGACAATTCGTTCTTCAAACTTGTGTACTGAGATTATGGAGTACACATCAAAAGATGAAATCGCGGTTTGTAATTTAGCTTCAATCTCATTACCAATGTTTATTGAAAACGGAAAATTCGATCACGAAGCACTTTACAATGTTACAAAACGTGTAACTCGTAACCTGAATAAAGTAATCGACAGAAACTACTATCCGGTAAAAGAAGCTGAAAATTCTAACATGCGTCACCGTCCGGTAGGATTGGGCGTGCAAGGTCTGGCAGATGCTTTTATCATGCTTCGTATGCCGTTTACAAGTGATGAAGCTAAAAAATTAAACCAGGAAATTTTCGAAACGTTATATTTTGCAGCCGTAACCGCTTCTATGGAAATGGCGAAAGAAGAAGGGCCATATTCTACATTTGAAGGTTCTCCAATGTCTAAAGGAGAATTCCAATACAACATGTGGGGAATGAAAGATGAGGAATTATCTGGTCGTTGGGACTGGGCATCTTTAAGAAAAGAAGTAGTAGAGCATGGAGTTCGTAATTCATTATTGGTTGCGCCAATGCCAACTGCTTCGACTTCGCAAATTTTAGGAAACAACGAAGCTTTCGAACCATATACATCAAACATTTACACACGTCGCGTATTGTCCGGTGAATTCATCGTAGTAAACAAACATTTATTGCATGATTTAGTTGAAAGAGGTTTGTGGAACGAAACATTGAAACAGGAGATCATGCGTCATAACGGATCAGTTCAAAATATTGATGTGATTCCGCAAGACTTGAAAGAATTATACAAAACGGTTTGGGAAATGTCGATGAAAGATATTATCGATATGTCCCGTCAAAGAGGATATTTCATTGACCAGTCTCAGTCACTGAACTTGTTCATGCAGGATGCCAACTATTCTAAACTTACATCAATGCACTTCTACGCATGGCAGTCAGGTTTAAAAACAGGTATGTATTACCTGAGAACAAAATCAGCAGTTGATGCGATTAAATTCACATTAAACAATGATAAAAAAGAAGAAACACCAGCTTTAGTTGCAGAAACTGAAGAAATCAATATTGAGGAATACAAAGCAATGCTCTTAAAAGCACAAGCCGCTGGTCCTGAAGATTGTGAGATGTGTGGGTCTTAATTTTTTAGAATAAAGAAGATAGAATAAAGAGAAAAGATTTATTCTGAAGTTAATAGAAAGCAGTTATTATCATGATAGCTGCTTTTTTTTACGAGATAATTTTTTTGAATGAAAAAACCTTCAAAAAATTTCTATTTTGAAATAATTGTTTAAGTTTGTTGAAAATTAAACTTTATGAGCTATTCAGTTTTAGAAATTTCAAATAAAATTATTGCAAATACTGATGCTAGTCAAGGAGAGATTATTTCAAACTTAAAGCTGCAAAAAATGCTATATTACATGCAAGGTTTTTTTATTGCTGTGTTTGATAAAAGATTGTTTGATAACGAAATTGAAGCTTGGCAATATGGCCCTGTTGTAAGGGATGCATACTATTATTTTAAAGATTTTGGTGCGGGTGCAATCACCTTAAAGGGTGATGAACAAATTGTAGAACTGTCTTATGAAGAGGAAGAACTATTCAAAGAAGTAATGACAGAATACGGTCAATTTTCTGCGATAAAGTTGATGAATTTGACACATTCAGAGTTGCCATGGAAGAAAGTTTTTCATGAAAACCC
The DNA here is from genome assembly GCF_022802975.1 of Flavobacterium pectinovorum. GTDB lineage: Bacteria > Bacteroidota > Bacteroidia > Flavobacteriales > Flavobacteriaceae > Flavobacterium > Flavobacterium pectinovorum_B. Next base: position 49,066 of record NZ_JAFEVZ010000003.1, on the reverse strand, counting down.
TCAAGGAGAAATTTCTTATGATTTATTAAGAGAATATTTTAAAACTCAAATTATTGAGTAGATGGGGCGTATTAAAAAGAAAAGTATTAAAGAAAATAAAATTAAGGTTCCCACAGATAATAATATTGTAATAGATTATCCAGTATTTTGTTTTAAACATTTACAAACAGCACCAAATAAAGATTACAAGTTCTATGCTGATTTTATTGAAAGGTTAAAAAAACTTTGTAATCTATCTTGGAATCAAATAAGTGTCGCTCAAAAACATGGTTTTGGAACAGAAAAAATACCTGTTAACCAAATTAAACCAGAAATGCCAAAATTTGTTACTCCTGATGTAACCGATTTAATTGTATTTAGAGCAAATGGAGATAACAGACCATTTTTGGGATTGAGAAAAGACAATATTTTTAGAAGAAAAATTTGGTGATATCTATAATCATTAAAAAAGACTAAATTTCTTTAAATAATAAATATTTGAGTTGTGTTTATAATTAACTAAAAATCCAGAACTTTAGTAACTTAACATCTCAAAATCTACTCCAATTAAACCTTTTCAAAAATCCAAAGTCTTATTCTTAAATAATTCTTAATTTATGAAAAAAAGCAATCTTTGGTCGTTACGATTGGGCTTCTCAGGAAAAGAAGCTGCTAAAATTGAAAAAATAGGATTAGAAAAATTTCTAAAGAAATCTTATGATTCAAAATTTGATACCCAATTTCCTGCTTTTTTACAAGACAGTCCCAAAACAATTGCTGAATACAAAGAATTACGTCAGTCCGTAAAAAATCTCGATCCCGAAGAGAAAAATAAAATTCAGAGAAAAGAAACCCTGATTACAGCCGAATTAAAAAAATGGTGGGTTGCCAAAATGCAAACAGACGAATTTCCGTTACGTGAAAAAATGGTTTGTTTCTGGCACAATCATTTCGTGTCCACTTCGCAAAAAGTAAAAATCAATTACTGGATTTACCAGCACAACATGATTTTACGGGAAAATGCTTTTGGAAATTTCAAGGAGCTGACCAAACAGATGGTGAAGTCGAATGCTATGGTCAAATACCTCGATAATGTTGATAATAAAAAAGGCAAAATAAACGAAAACCTGAGTCGTGAATTACTGGAATTATTCACCATCGGAATCGGGAATTATACCGAAGAGGATATTAAAAACGGTGCAAAAGCCCTGGCAGGATTAAATTATGGTGACGAAGGTGCTGTTTACAGAAAAAATTCAGAAGACAATAGTAATAAAACCTATTTTGGAAGAACAGGAAACTGGAAAGCGGATGATTTAGTTGATATTATTTTTGAACAAAAAAATATTCCGTATTTCATTACACGAAAAATTCTGAAATGGTTTCTTTATGACAGCCCATCAGAGGAATCGGTAAAGTATTATGGTGATTATTTCAGAAAAGTAAATTTTGAAATTGAGCCATTGCTTACTAAAATCTTTACAGAAGAATACGCCAAGGATGTTTCGGGAAATAAAATTAAGGATCCGTTGGTTTACATTTTTCAGCTTATTGATGAATTACAATTGAAGGGTTATGATGAAACCATGATTGTTGCTTTTCTAAAACAGCAAGGAATGGATTTGTACAATCAGGTCAATGTGAAAGGCTGGGATGGAGGAAATTCATGGCTGACTTCACAAGTATATCTGCAGCGAAATAATACTTCGGATTTGCTTTGCAGTGGTCGGAGTCTTTCAAAAAAAATAATCAATAATAGGATGAGTGAAGACAATCCGAAGCCGAAAAAAGAATTGGAGAAAAAAGAGGTCAAAATACAATATGATTCTGATGGAAATAATAAAACTATCATTACCGAATTATCCAACAGGTTATTATTTAAAGTAAATGATTCGACGCAAAAAGACATGGAAAATTTACTGAAATATGATTTTGATCCTAAAAATCCTAATGCCAATTACGCAGTTGTTCGTTTGTTTAATTATATCACCAAATTACCTGAGTATCAATTAATTTAAAGTTTGTCATTATGAACAGAAGAAATTTTCTAACCTTAACAGGGACTTTTACCGGTGGAATGCTGGTGCTTCCAAGCTTTTTGCATGCATTTGGTGAACAAAGTAATTTGGTAATTGGTGAGCAATGTCTTGTTTTTGTTCAGCTCAATGGAGGAAACGACGGATTGAATACGTTTATTCCGTATGATGATCCGTTGTATTATGATTTCAGAACTAAAATTGCGTTAAATAAAGACACAGTTGTAGGTAAAAATAAAGGGATGGCATTTCATCCTGCATTGAAAGATTTTGCCCAAATGCAGCAAAACGGAGATTTAAGTGTAGTTCAGAATGTCGGTTATCCGGAACCGGTTCGTTCTCATTTCCGCAGTCAGGAAATTTGGCAGACGGCTGCTGATTCTAATAAATATATCAATGAAGGCTGGTTAGGAAGGTATTTAGATCTGCAATGTCACGACCATCAGCCAACTGCCGGAATCAATCTGGATTCGATTGATAATTTGGCATTAAAAGGATTGGAACCGAATACAATAACGGTAAAAGACCCGGATCGTTTTAAGGTAAAATCAAATAAGGAAAATGAAAAACTATCCGATAATCCGCAATTGGATTTCGTTCGAAAAATTGCCAATTCGGTTGTAGAAGGATCAGATGATATTCAGAATGCCTTGAAGCAGTCTAAAACAGAAGTCAGTTATCCTAAAACCGGATTGTCTAAAAACCTGGAATGGATTGCCAGATTGGTAAAAGGAAATCTGAATTCGAAAGTATATTACACCTCGCTTGGCGGATTTGATACGCACGATAACCAGCTTTCTATTCACGAGCGAAAATTAACTGAACTCAATGATGCTCTTTTTAGTTTTTATAATGATTTGAAACAGGCGCAATTGCTTCAAAACGTAACCATTGTGGTCTTTTCTGAATTTGGAAGACGCGTAAAAGACAACGGAAGCGGAACCGATCACGGAACTGCAGCGCCAATGTTCATCATAGGAGGAAATAATAAAGGAACAATTTTAGGTAATAATCCTAATTTAGCAGATTTGGATAATGGCGATTTAAAACACCAAATTGATTTCAGGTCTGTTTATGCTTCCTTATTACAGCAAAAAATGAGTTTTGATTATTCAAAAATCGGGATTAAGAATAAACCGGTTTCAGGATTGTTTTAGACGGGTTTCAAACCCGTCTACCGTAATTGGTGCTAAAAAAATTCTATTCAATTAATTTTTACCTATTTGCTATAGCTTGGGTTTTCTTCGTCGAAATTGACGATGTTGAGTAATCATACAAAAAAATAACACAATCTCCCTCAAAACCAATTGTATAAATCCCATTTTAAGCCTGTTTTATTAAATTATCATACAAAACCGCTTAAATTTGTTAAGAAATCCTTTTTTGTTTCATAAAATGCATTATTTTTTTTGGTGAGGTTAAAATAATTTATACATTCGCACAGAATTTAAAAAATAACACAAACAAAATGGCAACTAACCGTTTTTATTTTAGCAACAACTTTTATTTCTTCTTTAGTAGAAGTTAGGATTGTGCTATGGTTATTTGAGAAAATTAAAAGACAAATAAAAATAATATACAATCCTGATGAAAATCAGGATTTTTTTTTGACTATATGACAACTAAGATTGCAATACAAGGTATCAAAGGTTCTTTTCATCATCAGGTTGTGAAGGAGTATTTTTCTGAAAGTGTGGATATTGATGAATGTCTGTCTTTTGAGGAATTGGTTGACAGCCTTCTTACAGGAAAATCTAATCAGGCAGTTATGGCGATTGAAAACTCAATTGCAGGACCAATTATCCCGAATTATGCTTTGATTGACAAGAATAATTTACACATTATTGGAGAGCATTATTTGAATATTCAGCAGAATTTAATGGCTTTAAAAGGGCAGAAAATTGAAGATATCAGAGAAGTTCATTCACACCCAATGGCACTTTTGCAGTGTATGGATTTTTTAAAACAATATCCAAATATCAAATTGGTTGAGGATAAAGATACAGCAGAAACGGCAAGAAGAATTCAGCAAAATCAATTAACCGGAATTGCAGCAATTGCAAGTCAAACAGCTGCTGAGATGTACGATTTAGATATTCTTGCGCCGTCGATTCAAACGATCAAAAACAATATGACACGTTTCGTAATCATCAAAAAGCAAAATTCATTTTTGCCGGAAAGCGAAATCAACAGAGCATCTGTAAAATTTGAACTGGATCATAAAAGAGGAAGTTTAGCAGCAGTTTTGAATGTAATGAGCGACTGCAAGCTGAATTTAACAAAAATCCAGTCGCTTCCAAAAATTGAAACACCATGGAAATATTCATTCTTCGTAGACGTAACATTCGAGAATTACGAAGATTATTCAAAAGCCAAATCATTATTAAATATTATGGCAGAATATTTTAAGGTGTTGGGAGAATATAAAAACACGAAGCCTTTGAGTCAGTCTTAAAGTTGGAAAGTCGAAAGTCATAAAGTCAAAAATAAAAAGAGCATAAAGCTTACGGCCTAAAGCCTAAAGCAAAAATTTAAAAAAATGATTACAACAGCAAAACGATTAGATACAGTTGAAGAATACTATTTCTCATCAAAACTGAGAGAAGTTCGTCAACTCATGTCTGAAGGAAAATCAATCATCAATATGGGAATTGGAAGCCCTGATTTGAGTCCGTCAAAAGCAGTAATTGAAGCGGTAGCCGCGGCAATTCAGGACGAAAACGGACATGGTTATCAAAGCTATCAGGGATTACCGGAAATGAGGCAGGCGATGGCAGATTTTTATCAGGATCAATTTGGTGTTGCAGTGAATCCGAATAATGAGATTTTACCATTGATGGGTTCAAAAGAAGGAATTATGCATATTTCGCTTGCATTTTTAAATCCGGGCGATCATGTTTTGATTCCGAATCCGGGTTATCCAACTTATACTTCGGTAACCAATTTGGTAGAAGCAGTTCCGGTTTATTATGATTTGAAAGAAGCTAATGCCTGGGAGCCGGATTTTGAAGCTTTGGAAAAACTGGATCTTTCGAAAGTAAAAATAATGTGGCTGGGTTATCCGCACATGCCCACAGGAGCGAGAGGAAGTTTAGCGTTATTTGAAAAATTGGTTGCTTTTGCTAAAAAACACAACATATTACTGATCAACGACAATCCGTATAGTTTTGTTTTGAATGATAATCCGATGAGTTTATTACAGGTTGAAGGTGCGAAGGATGTGGCTTTAGAATTGAATTCACTTAGTAAAACGTTCAACATGGCAGGCTGGAGAGTAGGAATGGTTTTAGGAAATCCTGAAATTATCGATGCAGTCTTAAAAGTAAAAAGCAACATGGACAGCGGCATGTTCTACGGGATTCAAAAAGGCGCAATCGCCGCTTTAAAATGTGATAAATCGTGGTTCGAAGATCAAAACAAAATTTACAGACGCCGTAGAGAATTAACGGAGAAATTAGCTGAAAAGTTAAACTGTAAAGTCTACAAAGAAGGAGTCGGGCTTTTTGTTTGGGCGAAACTTCCGGAAGGAATTGAATCAGCAGAGAAGTTCATTGACGAAATATTATATGAGAAACATATTTTCATTACTCCGGGAACCATTTTTGGGAGTAACGGAGAAGGTTATATCAGATTCTCGTTATGTGTTAAAGAGGAAAAAGTACAAGAAGCGATTGATAGATTCTAAGTCGAAAGTCATAAAGAAAGATTGATTTTAGATTTAAGATTAACGATTTTTGATTTCAGACTTTGTAAAAGGTCTTGAAAAAACGAGAAGCCCTAGCCCTGATAGAAGTGGAAATCCTTTTTTGCCGGGGTTCGGCAGAAAAGATTGAAGCGGATAGCAGGAATTAGCTTCTAATAAAAAGAATTATGAAAGTATACGTAATAGGAATAGGGCTGATTGGCGGGTCTATGGTGCTGGACATCAAAGAGAAACATCCGGATGCTACTATTTTTGGAATTGATAAGAACGAAAATCATTTGCAGGAAGCGATTGATCTGGGCGTTATCGATCAGGCAGGGAACTTTGAAGATTTGGCTGAGGCCGATTTTGTAATTGTTTCGGTTCCGGTTGATGTGGCGCTGACGGTTTTGCCTAAAGTGCTGGATGCAGTTGGAGATAAAACCATTGTTTTTGAAGTAGGTTCGACTAAAAAACCAATTTGTGATGTTGTTGCCAGTCACCCAAAAAGAAGAAATTTTATTGCCACACATCCGATAGCGGGAACGGAGTTCTCAGGACCTTCGGCGGCAATAAGAGGTTTGTTTAAAGGAAAAACAAACATTATTTGTGAGGTGGAAAAAACCACTTTTAAATTGCAGGAAAAGGCATTAAAGCTTTTCAGCGAAATTGGAATGAGGATTCGATATATGGATCCGACTTCGCACGACAAACACATTGCTTACGTTTCGCATTTGTCTCACATTAGTTCTTTTATGCTCGGGAAAACGGTAATGAATAAGGAAAAAGACGAACAGGATATTTTTGACATGGCGGGAAGTGGATTCGAAAGTACCGTTCGTTTGGCAAAAAGTTCTCCCGCAATGTGGACACCGATTTTTAAGCAAAATAAAGAGCACGTTCTGGAAACATTAGAAGAATATATTTCAAATCTCAGTCGGTTTAGGGATTTGTTGAAAGACGAAAATTACAATGCCATTTTTGAAGAAATGGAAAGCACAAATAAAATAAAAGAGATATTAAACGGATTAATTAAAAAGTAAAAACTATAATAAAATGGAAAATAAAAAAGAAATGAGAAAGTGGTTAGAAGATTTCAATTTAAATCACCCACTTGTGATAGCTGGACCTTGTAGTGCAGAAACTGAAGATCAGGTTTTGAAAATTGCTCATGAATTGAAAGATTCAAAAGTGAGTGTATTCAGAGCGGGAATCTGGAAACCAAGAACGCGTCCGGGAGGATTTGAAGGTGTTGGGGAAATTGGTTTGAAATGGTTGCAAAAAGCAAAAGCTGAAACTGGTTTATTGATGGGTACTGAGGTTGCGACTGCTGCTCACTGTAAATTAGCTTTAGAGCATGATATCGACGTTTTATGGGTTGGTGCGCGTACAACTGCAAACCCTTTTGCTGTTCAGGAAATTGCTGATACGTTGAAAGGAACTGATAAAATCGTTTTGGTTAAAAACCCAGTAAACCCGGATTTAGCTTTATGGTTAGGTGGTGTTGAGCGTTTACACATGGCTGGAATCGAGAAATTAGGAGTTATTCACAGAGGTTTTTCTACTTACGAAAAAACAAAATACAGAAACATTCCAGAATGGCAGATTGCTATCGAATTGCAAAATAAATTCCCTGATTTACCATTAATCATCGATCCGTCTCACATTACCGGAGATCGTAAAATGATTTTTGAAGTAACGCAAGAGGCTTTAGATTTGAACTACGATGGTATGATTATCGAAACGCACTTCGATCCGGATAACGCCTGGTCTGATGCTGCTCAACAAGTAACTCCGGAAGTTTTGAAACAAATCATTAAAGATTTGACGATCAGAAAAACAGATGATACTACAGATGAGTACAGTTCAAAAATGACGAAATTAAGAGCTAACATCGATGTTTTGGATGCTAACTTATTAGAATTATTAGGAAAACGTATGAAAGTAGCTGACGAAATTGGTCAGGTGAAAAAAGATGCAAACGTAGCGATTCTTCAAAACAACCGTTGGAACGAAATTTTAGGAAAAATGATTTTAGAAGGTGAGAAAAAAGGTCTTACTGAAGAGTTTGTTTTGAAAATGTTCAAAGCAATTCACCAGGAAAGTATTGGTCACCAGGAAAAAATTTTTAATGCCTAAATAGCCTGATAATTAGTTATAAGAAAATTGTTAAAATAAAATAGCCTCTTGCAATTTGTGAGAGGCTATTTTTTTGTTTTCTTTGCACACAAAATCTTATTAAAATTAACTTAACCAAAATCTATACATGAAAAAAATTACGTTTGCTTTTTTATTACTGGCGATATGTTGTATGAACTTAAATGCCCAAAACAAAATTGAAAATCTTAATATGACTTATGGTGAGGAACTACCAGACGACAAACAAAAGATTATAAAAATTATAGGTGAGGCAAATAATAAAATTTATGCACTGGCACTTGCAGGAAAAGATGATTTTTTTCTGAAGATTTTCGAATCTAATTCTATGAAAATAATTTCTTCAAATCCTATTATCATTCCTAAACTGGATGATAAAGAAGTTGATTTTGATGAAATATTTTTATTAAACGAAAAGTTATATGCAATTGGGAGTGTATATAATAAAAAGGCAAAAACTTTTAATCTGGTTGGTTTAGAGATTTCAGATTCAGGTGTTTTAGGTAATAAGTCGATTTTATTATTTAATTCGGTTGTAGACAAGAAATCTGAAAAAGGAGATTTTTATTTTAAACTTTCTCAGGACGAAAATTCATTGCTTGTTATGCATACCTCTTTGTTCAAAAAAGAAGATGCTGTTGAGTATGAAGTAAAACTATTTGATGACAAATTAAATGTACTTTTTACTAATACTGAAAAAGTAAAGTTTGATGACAGTAAAAAAGATTATGAGTTTACTATTTCAGATTTTGAATTGAACTTTGAAAATGATGTTTTCCTGGTAATCAACGAAAGTTACAGAGATTCAAAAAAGAAGGAGCAAATCGAGAAATTCCAAATTCATAAATTTATAAAGGCTAATGCTTATAAAAAAGAGATTGTCGATATTAATATAAAAGGTAAAGAAATTATTAATTGTAAAATGATTTCGACTGCAAAACATACTTTGAAACTGGTTGGTTTTTATTCGAGTGTGCGTGACAATGGTAAAGGAAATAAAGACTTAAAAGGGATTTACAATGCAACAATAGATTTGGCAAGTTCAACAAGTCCTGATGTGAAATTTGATGAGTTTGACTATGCAACAAAAGTTAAACTAATAGGTGAGCGTCGCGCTAAGAACGGAAAAGATGTAAAACCTCTTTATACGATTACCACGATAGTAGAAAAAAATGACGGAGGACTAATTGTTCTTTCAGAATTGCAATATGTTTATTATGGCAGAAGTTCAGGAATTGGGCCTTTGGCATTTACGCCTGTAACATACACTAAAAATGAAATTATAGTAACGTCTTTAAAACCTGACGGTTCTTTAGATTGGAGTAATGTATTACCAAAAGAACAAGCAGCTACAGTAACCACAATGTCATTGGCATTTGGGCTTATTGGCGGAAATGGAAGTTTTTCTGTTGGGGCATCTATGATGATACCTTTGGTAGATTTGGGTAAAGGTCCTGAATATTTAGGTGCAATTCCGATGTATAAAGACGGGAAACTGAACGTGATTTTTAACGATAATGTTAAAAACAAAGGAATTACAGATATAGAAAAAATCAAAGGATTAGGAAACTATAACAATGCCGTTCCATCTCTTTTTATATTTGATGAAAGTGGTTCAATTACACGAAAAGATCCTGAAGAAGCTGTTAAAAATGAATTAGTACTTAGACCGGGTGTTTATTACAGAAAAAACGAAAGCGAACTGATTTTGTACTCTTCGAGAAAAAAACAAGATAAACTGGGGAGATTGTTCTTAGAAAAATAAAATTTTTAAAAGGTTGTAAATTCGTTTTACAACCTTTTTTTTTGTGAACTACATTTGAAGTAAAGACATGAAAAATAAAAAAATAATCTCTTCCCAACCTTTTTTGTTTTTTTGTTCTCTATATCAATATAACCTTAACTTTCGTGCCATGAAATTAAATATGTGTTTGTCTAAGCCGGGCATTTTTCAAATGAATTTGAATGTATTGCTTTTCTTTCTATTATTTATTGGAACAAAAACTTTTGCACAAAGTCCTGAATTAACCGTTAAGGGTAATGAAGCTGAAAAAGTGAGAATGAACAAACTTTTTGTCAATGTAAAAGTGGTGGGCAATATTGCCTATACTACAGCCGAAATGCATTTTTTTAATTCGGGAACCCGTCAAATGGAAGCAGAACTTATTTTTCCGTTACCCGAAAATGTTTCGGTTTCCAGATATGCAATTGATATTAATGGTAAAATGCGGGAAGCTGTTCCGGTAAATAAAAATAAAGGAAAGCAGGTTTTTGAGGCCATAGAACATCGTCGTGTTGATCCTGGTTTGTTGGAAAAAGTGGATGGAAATAATTTCAGAACCAGAATTTATCCTTTAATGCCAAACGGAGAACGAATCGTTATTATTGGTTATGAAGAAGAACTTTCTGCTTTTGATAAAAGTAATCTGGCCTATCAATTGGTGAGCCGCTATCCTAAAAAACTGGATAAATTTGAGATCAGTGTTTCGGTTTTGGGAGCTTCGGCTTCGCCTAGTGTGGCTGAAAATTCAGGAGAAAGTATTGTTTTTTCACAATGGAATCAATCTTTTCAGGCTTCAATAAAAAAAGAAAATTATCAGCCTTCTGAAAAAAAGCTTTTTAAAATTCCGATTCAGCAAAATATTCCAGGTGCTGTGATGCAGAACGTAGGCGGTCAGCATTATTTTTACGGAAATACTTTTATCGAAGGAAATAAAACTGCTAAAAAAGTTCCGGCTTCCATTGGTTTGATTTGGGATAATTCGTTGAGCTGCCAAACCAGAGATTTGAAGAAAGAACTGGATTTGCTGGACGCTTATTTTCAAAAATTAAAAAATACAAAAGTGACGTTGTACTTTTTGAATTATACTTTTGAAAAACAAAAAGAATTTGTAGTTTCTAATGGAAACTGGTCCGAATTAAAAACTATTTTGGAGAACACAAAATATGATGGAGGAACACGTTATTCACAAATCAGTTTTGAAAATCAGGAGGAATATTTATTCTTCTCTGATGGTTTATCTTCTTTGAGTGGCAATATATTACCAAAGACTAAAAAGCCGATTTACACCATTACATCTTCGGTTTCTGCTGATTTTGCTTTTTTGAATTATGCTTCGATGCAAACCCGTGGAAATTTTATTAATCTGAATCAATTGAATGTAGAAAATGCATTAGATAAACTGGTTAACAATAATTTGAAATTTTTAGGAATAAAAGAAAACTTTACGGTAACGGATTTATTTCCGCTGGAAGGGACTTCAGTTTCGGGAGGTTTTAGTTTTTCCGGAATTTCACTGAACCCGAAAAATGAAATAACGCTTTTGTTTGGTTATAACAATGAAGCTGTTTTAGAAAGAAAAATAACTTTAGACGCTTCGGTTCAAACTACAAACGATGTCAATATTGAAAAACTTTGGGCACAGAAAAAAATAGCCAGTCTTGATTTGCAATATGCTAAAAACGCAGAAGAAATTGAACTTTTAGGTAAGAAATACGGTATTATAACCAAAAATACTTCGCTGATTGTTTTAGAAGATATTCGGGATTATATTATGTACGATATTATGCCGCCTGCCGAATTGCGAACGGAGTTTGACAGAATCAAAAAGCAGGAGCATGCTGCGAACTTGGCTGAGCAAAAAAGTAACTGGGAAAGTATAGAAAGTTATTTTAATGAATTGAACGGGTGGTGGAAAAAAAACATCAGGTATTCGGCTCCTAAAAAAGTAGTGAAAACGAAAGTTAAAAATTCACAAAATTCAGGTAACACTTTAAGAAGAAGTACAAATGTTGCGGCAGGGTTTGTTTCGGGTGTTGTTTTAGATCAAACAGGCACGCCATTACCGGGAGCAGCTGTTTCTTTAAACGGTGGAAGAACAGGGGTTAACACAGATTTTGAGGGTAATTTTACAATTCAGGCTCCAGTGAACAGTGATCTTAATATTAGTTTTATTGGTTTTGAATCGACCCAAATAAATGTAGGGAGAAACAATCTGGTTACGGTACATTTGAGAGAAAACTCTAATGCACTACAAGAAGTTGTTGTTATGGGATACGGAACGGTTAAAGGTGATGCAGATGCAGTTTTGACGGTTGATGAACCAGTTGGCTCAAGTACTGTATCAACAATAGTTGAAGATTCACAAGCTAATCCTGCATCTGCTCCAAAAGTTGATATGGTTAAATTTGTTGCACCAACAATAACTGAAATAAAAGAGAAAAAAGTAGGGAATGAAGCGATAGAAATAAGTAATTCAGCCCTAAAACCGGAATCGTATGTTCCGGAAAGAGCTGTCGCACCAGGACTTTCGAATAATGTAGCACAGGCACTGGCAGGTAAAGTTGCAGGAGTACAAGTAGAGCAGACGCCAAATAATAATAATGTTACAATAAGAGGAAATGCGTCAGTTACGGGTGCAAAAGAACCTTTAATACTGGTAAATGGAGTAGTTTACGAAGGAAAACTGGAAGATCTTAACAAAGATGATATTGCTTCAATGAATGTTTTGAAAGATGCTTCTGCAACGGCTATTTACGGAAGCAGAGCATCAAATGGAGTAATTGTGGTTACTACCAAAAATGGGGCTGTTAATGTCGCTCAGACTGAAACTAAAAACTGGAATCCCGACAGATTGTATCTAAAAGCTTTGGCATCGGCACCAAAAGAAAAACAATATGAGTTGTATTTTGAATTGAGAAAATCACAAGAAAAAAATCCAAGTTTCTATTTTGATGTGGCACACTTTTTTTACAATCAGGGAGATGTCAAAAAAGCATCGCAGGTCATCAGTAATATTGCCGATCTTGGATTAGAAAATCATCAGCTTTATAAAACATTGACCTATACTTTACGCCAATGGAAGGATTTTGATGATGCTTTGTTCACTGCAAAGCAAATTGTAAAATGGAGAGCTCATGAACCGCAAAGTTTACGTGATTATGCTTTGGCTCTTGAAGATGCAGGCAACTATCAGGAAGCTTTTGATCAATTAATTAAAGCTTTGGAAGTGAATTATTATGGAGAAATGAGCGGTCAATATGAAGGAGTTGAAGATATTATTCTGATGGATATTAACCGTTTGATGACAGAGCATTCAGGATTAAAAACAGGCAAATTAGATAAAAAGTATATTGAAAAAATGTCGGTTGATATTCGAATTATCATGAACTGGAACCTGATGGATGTTGATTTAGATCTGCATGTTATAGAACCAACAGGCGAAGAATGTTATTACGGTCATACCACAACTGAAGCAGGGGCTAAGTTTTCAAAAGATTTTACACAGGGATATGGTCCTGAACAATATCTGATTCGAAATGCTGTAAAAGGAAAATATCAAATCAAGAGCAACTATTTTGGCGAAACAGAATTGACAGAAAACGGTCCCGCAACAATTATGGTTGAAATTTATACGACCAAAGCCGGAAAAACAGTAAGGACTTTAAAAACAATTCAGTTAGGAAAAGTAAAAGAAAATGAAATTCTTGCCGAAATTGTCTGGTAAAGAAGAATAAAATAGAAGGATAGATTTCAAATTTAAAAGGCGAAGTTGCGTTGTTCAATTCTAAAAACGTAATTTTGCCTTTTATTTTTTAGATTCTAAAAATATTCTAAAATCTAAAATCTGATATCTAAAATTAAAGAATGACAGGAACCGTATATAAGTCTACAGGAAGCTGGTACACCGTAAAATCTGAAAGTGGAGATTTTGTGGAATGCCGTATGAAAGGGAAATTCAGAATAAAAGGTATAAAAAGTACCAATCCTATTGCTGTAGGTGATATTGTCGATTATGAATTAGATGAAACTTCGGATGCTGTAACGGGAACGATTTTTAATATTCACGAAAGAAAAAATTATATCGTTCGTAAATCGGTTAACCTTTCGCATCAGATGCATATTATTGCTTCGAATATTGATCGTGTTTTTTTATTGATTACGATTAATAATCCTCCAACGACTTTTAATTTTATAGACCGTTTTTTAGTTACTGCCGAAGCTTATAATATTGAAACCATATTAGTTTTTAATAAGATCGATACTTTTGACGAAGCAACTTTTGACGATCAGCTGTATATGCAATATGTTTATCAGCAAATTGGTTACAAATGTCTTCGAGTTTCTTCTACAGAGATGAAAGGTGTTGAAGAGTTAAAAGAAATGATGATTGGCAAAGTAAGTATGTTCTCTGGACATTCAGGTGTTGGGAAATCGACTTTAGTAAATGCGATGGAACCATCTTTACATCTTAAAACCAAAACAATTTCTGAAGCAAGCAAACAAGGACAGCATACCACTACTTTTGCCGAAATGTATGATTTGTCTTTTAATGCAAAAATCATTGATACTCCCGGAATCAAAGGTTTCGGAATTGTTGATATGGAAAAAGAAGAAATCAGCGGTTACTTTCCTGAGTTCTTTAAATTAAAAGATCAATGCAAGTTTAACAACTGTCTGCACAAAGAAGAACCACATTGTGCCATAAAAGCCGCTTTGGAAAAAGATGAAATTGCCTGGTCACGTTACAACAGTTATCTTAAAATACTGGAGGGTGATGAGGAAAATTACCGAACCGATTCTTATGATGAAGACCGTAAAATTAGCGACGAAACGAGAAATCAAAAATAGTCTAAAGTCAAATGTCTTAAAGTCTTAAAGTGAGATTTTTTAGACTTTCAACTTTATGACTTTCAAACTTTATGACTAAAATATGAAAGTAGTTATCCAAAGAGTTTCCGAAGCTTCAGTAACAGTTGATGGTCAAAAAACGGCAGATATTCAAAAAGGTTTATTGGTTTTAGTCGGAATTGAAGATATCGACACTCAGGAAGATATTGACTGGCTGGTTGGTAAAATCATAAAAATGAGAATTTTTGGAGACGAAAATGATGTTATGAATTGTTCCGTTCAGGATGTCGATGGTGATATCATTGTGGTAAGTCAGTTTACACTTCATGCTTCTACAAAAAAAGGAAACCGACCTTCATACATAAAAGCTTCAAAACCGGAATTCGCAATTCCGATGTATGAGGATTTTGTAACGTCTTTAGAAAAAGAGTTCAATAAAAAAGTGCAGACCGGGATTTTTGGTGCAGATATGAAAGTCAGTCTGTTAAATGATGGTCCTGTAACAATTTTGATTGACAGTAAAAACAGGGAATAAATGTTCATAAATGTTTGTTAAACATTTCTAAAAATAATATATATTTGAAGAAATTACTTACTAATGAAAAACCAGGTTTCCGTATTGTTTTTTTTCTTATTTTTCCTTGTCTCTACTGCTCAAAAGAGCCAATATCCAACTACAATAATTGCCGACAGTCTTAAAGAAAATGCAAATGCAGTTGTTCGTTTAGATCAAATGGATATTACGATTGCTTCCCAAAGAAGTATGAATATCAAAAAACAAAGAGTTGTATCAGTTTTTAATGAAAAAGGACTACGTGATATTGATGCTTATCAGCACTACGATAAAACAACCTCAATAAAAAATATCGAAGCCATTGTTTACGATGCGTTTGGTAACGAAATTAAAAAGATTAAAAAAAAGGATTTTAGAGACCAGAGTGCTGTAGATGGAAGTACACTTTTTTCGGATAATCGTGTGGTTTATTTAGATTATACACCGGTTTCATATCCTTTTACAATTGTTTATACAAGCGAAACAGAAACTTCAAATACCGCTTTTATACCACAATGGTATTTTTTAGGCGGCTATTATGTTAGTGTTGAAAAATGTGTGTTAAATGTTACTTTTCCTAACAACCTTGGCTTTAAAAAGAAAGAGTTTCAGTTTTCAGAATTTAAAATTAAAAAAACAGCTGATACGGATACCAGACTAAGTTACGAGGCTATGAATATTTTAGCCCAGAAAGCAGAGGATCTTAGTCCGTCTTCACGTGATCTTTATCCGCGAATAATGATGGGATTAGAACGTTTTCATCTTGAAGGCGTTGATGGAGAAGCGACCAACTGGATAGATTTTGGGAAATGGTATTCGGATAAAATATTAACCGGAACGATTGATTTACCCGAAAGTACAAAGATCAAAATCAAAGGAATTATAGGTGATGAAAAAGATCCGATAAAAAAAGCAAAATTGGTTTATGATTTTGTTCAAAAGAAATCAAGATATGTTAGTATCCAGGTTGGAATAGGCGGTTGGAAACCTATGCTGGCAAGTGATGTAGATCGTTTAGGATATGGAGACTGTAAAGCATTGTCTAATTATACTAAGGCACTTTTGCAGGCAGTTGATGTTCCTTCGTATAATACAATTTTATATGGTGATCGCTACAAGTCTAATATTCAGTCAGATTTTGTGTCGATGCAGGGAAATCATATGATATTGGCAGTTCCAAATGGAGATAATTATACGTTTTTAGAATGTACAAGCCAGGACGATCCGTTTGGTTATCAGGGTACTTTTACTGATGACAGAGATGTATTGGTTGTAAAGCCAGAAGGAGCTGTAATTGTCAGGACTAAAATATATGAAGACAAAGGGAATACCCAAACAGATAAAGGGAGTTATAGTATTGATGAAAACGGCAATCTTTCAGGTCACATTTCAATAGTGTCTGAAGGTTCTCAATACAGTTCAAAGTCCAGAACTGAAACGCTGCAGCCTACAGAAAAAGACACACATTATAAAGAATATTGGAGCAACATCAATAATTTGAAATTAGGAAAAATAACTTTTGCAAATGATAAGCAAAATATTCGTTTTACTGAAGACGTACAGGTAAGCGCTATGAATTATGGTGTGGTTTCGGCCAATAAAATTATTTTTCCGGTAGATGCTTTTAATCAAAATAAAAGCAATATTAAACGCATCAGAAATCGTAAAAATCCTTTTCAGATTCAGCGTGGTTATTTAGATACTGATGAAATTGAGATTAATCTTCCTGTGGGTTTTTCGATTGAATTTTTGCCTTCAAATTTTGAATTAAAAGGAAAATTTGGAGAGTACAGAACCGAAATCATCAAAAAGGAAAATAATAAGCTTACTTATAAACGCTCCATGTTTTTAAACAAAGGAAAATATTCCAATAAAGAATACGATGAATACCGTCTTTTTATGGAGCAGGTGTCAAGAAATGATAATGCCAAAATTATACTAACCAAGAATTAATCATAACCAAATCAACCAAAATCAACCAAATGAAATCTATTAAGTTTTTCAGTCTCTTATGCGTGTGTGTTATTTTTTCTAAAACGACGGCACAGGAATTTAAACCAGGAAAAGTATCTGTTGCAGAATTAGAACAAAAAATACATCCAAAAGATTCATCGGCAGCAGCTGCTATATTGTATAAAATAGGAAAAGCCAATATTGAATATAATCAAGGAGAAGGTTTTGTTTTAGTGACACAAGTAGATACACGTATCAAAATTTATAAAAAAGAAGGTTACGACTGGGCAAACCAAAGTGTAGGATATTATATTGGAAACAACGATTCAAGAGAAAAAGTTGATTTTTCGGATGTGTGTACTTTTAATTTAGTAAACGGAAAAATTGAAAAGACAAAGCTTAAAAGTGATGGAATTTTTAATGAAGAGGTGAATAAATACAGATCGAGAAAAAAAATCACGATGCCTAATGTAAAAGAAGGCTCTGTATTAGAATTTAGTTATACTGTAAGATCTCCTAATATTGGTATGATAAGAGACTGGGCTTTTCAAACCAGTATTCCGGTAAACTATTCAGAATATGTGACTTACATTCCTGAGTATTATGTTTTTAATATTAGACAAAAAGGATATGTTTTTCCTAAAGTAACTGCAGAAAAAAATAATAAGTCAATCTTTATAAATTCTAAAGAAAGATATTCAGTAGGAGGATTTGGAGGCACAACAAAAACAGAATTTTCTCAGGACAAAATAGATTATTTAGAAACCGAAACGACTTACATTGCAGAGCATTTACCTGCCATGAAAGAGGAGTCTTTTGTTAATAATATAAATAATTATACCTCAAGTTTGGAGCAGGAGCTCTCGATGATTAAGTATCCTAACAGTCCTGTAAAAACCCTTTCTACAGATTGGAATTCAGTTGCAAAAACCATTTATGAATACGATGATTTTGGACCAGAGTTAAATAAAACAGGTTATTTTGAAGATGATTTAAAAGTACTGTTAGCCAAAATTACAACTCCCGAGGGAAAAATAGCAGTTATTTTTAATCATGTAAAATCAAATGTCAAGTGGAATAAATATTATAGTTATTGGTGTGATAAAGGAGTTCGTAAGGCATATCAGGAAAAATCAGGAAACGTTGCAGAGATAAATTTAATGCTAACGGCAATGTTACGCTATGCAGGTTTAACAGCAAATCCGGTTTTAGTAAGCACACGGGATAACGGAATTTCATTGTTCCCTAACAGAACGGCTTATAACTATGTCATAGCAGCTGTTGAAACAGAAACGGGTAATATTTTATTAGATGCAACAGACAGATTTTCTGTGCCAAATGTTTTGCCTATGAGAGCTTTAAATTGGCAAGGAAGATTGATTAGAAAAGATGGTTCTTCTGATGAAGTAGAATTAATGCCTAAAAAAGCATCCGGTGATATTGTTTTTATGAGTTATAGTATTGATACTGATGGTAAAATTACCGGAAAAGCAAAGAGACAATGTTTTGATTATAATGCGATGATTATCAGGGGAAATATGAGTGAGCAAAAAGAAGAAGCTTATTTGGAAAAACTGGAAAATGATAACAACAAAATTGAAATAAGTGAATACAGCCGGACAAATGAAAAGGAACTCATTTTACCGGTTTCAGAAACCTACTCTTTTACCGGTTCAAATTTATGCGAAAGAATAGGCGATAAAATTTACGTATCTCCAATGTTATTTTTTACCAATAGAAAAAATCCTTTCAATCAGGAAACCAGAGAATATCCTGTAGATTTTGGTTTTCCTTTTATGGATAAATATAGCATAACCATTAAAATTCCTGATGGATATACAGTTGAAACACTGCCTACACCTGCCGCAATGAACATGGAAGATGGCTTAGGTTCTTTTAAATTTAATATTATGGCTAACGAAAATATGCTTCAAATGAGTATTTCGCACCAAATTAATGAAGCTATTGTTTCAACACAACAATACGAAATGCTCAAAGATTATTATAAAGCAATGCTTGCTAAGGAAAGTGAGAAAATTGTTTTAAAAAGGATTTAAAAAATGACATTTCGCACCATAATTATTTCAATAGTTTTAATTCTAATTTCGATTAATACCAAAGCTCAAAATTATGAGTTAGGTAAAGTCACTATTGCGGAGTTAGAAGAAAAAGTACATCCGCGGGATTCTTCAGCTGCTGCGGCAATGCTTTTTAATAAAGGTCAGGTAATTATATATGATCAGGGATACAGTGAGTCTTTTATGCAGGTAAAAATAAAAGTGTATAAAAAAGAAGGATATTACTGGTCTAATTTTCAGCTTGGAGTACAACCCGGAAAGGAGTATAATGTAATCATAACCGATGCTTATACCTATAATTTGGTGGGAGGTAAAATTGTAAAAACCAATTTAAAACCGGAAGGTGAGTTTATTGAAAAAACAAATCAATACTATTGGAATAAAAAAATAGTAATGCCGGATGTCAGGGAAGGGAGTATAATTGAATTTCACTGTAAAGTTTATGGAGAGCCTCTTTATATACGCGATTGGAGTTTTCAAAAAAGCATACCTGTTAATTATTCAGAATTTAAAACAACTATTCCCGATAAATTTATTTTTAAAAAAAGTTTTAAAGGTTTTTTTGTTCCAAAAGTCAAATCTGTAACAGCTAAAACGTATGGCACAACTGCAATGGAAACGACTTACAGTGAAGAGAATCTGCCCGCCATGAAAGAAGAATCGTTTGTTAATAATATTAATAATTATACCTCTGGTGTTTCATTTGAAATGGAAGGGATTAATGTACCGGGAATATTTAGCAAATCATTGTCTGGAGATTGGAATTCCGTTACAAAAACGATTTATGAGATGGAAAAATTTGGCTTGGAACTAAAAAAGACAAGCTATTTCGAAGATGATTTAAAACAAATAATACTCGAAAAAAAATCTTCGGATGAAAAGATAACTGCTATTTTGAATTATGTACAAACAAACATAAAATGGAATGGTTACAATAGTTATGCTTGCAATGAAGGGGTTCGTAAAGCTTATCAGCAAAAAAAAGGAAATACAGCAGAAATCAATTTGATGCTTACTGCAATGTTACGTTATGCCGGTTTGACAGCAAACCCGGTTTTGGTAAGTACCAGAGAAAACGGTATCGCTTTGTTTCCTAATTTAGCAGCCTTTAATTATGTGATTGCAGCAGTAGAAACCCCAAATGGGAATGTATTATTAGATGCTACCGATAAATTTTCAATGCCCAATGTTTTGCCATTAAGAGCTATAAACTGGCATGGAAGATTAATTCGAAAAAGCGGAAGTTCTGAAGAAGTTGACTTAATACCCAAAAAGTTATCAGAAAGCATTACTTCAATGAGTTATGTAATTAATCAGGATGGGCAGATTTCGGGTAAGGCAAGAAAACAAATGTACGATCATAATGCCGTGAAATTTAGGAATGATTCTGACGGCGTAAAGCAAGATGAGTATTTAGAAAAATGTGAAAACACTAATACTATTGAAATAAGCGACTATAGCAGAACAAACGAAAAAGAAACTTTATTACCTGCTGTAGAAACATTTTCATTCGCAGGAAAAGATTTGGTAGAAATTATTGCCGGAAAAATGTATCTGAATCCGATGCTTTTTTTTGCTAAAAGCAGTAATCCTTTTATACAGGAAAACAGAGAATATCCGGTTGATTTCGGATTCCCATTTTCTGAAAGATATACCATCAATATTCAGATTCCTGACGGATTCGAAGTAGAAAGTTTTCCTGCAACTTCAGGAGTCAATATGCAGGATAATCTCGGGATTTTTAAATTTGTTTCAGTTGTTAATGAAGGCCAGATTCAACTATCAATATTACATCAGATTAATGACGCTATAGTTCCTGCAGAAAAATATGAAATGCTGAAAGAATATTACAAAGCAATGATCGCAAAAGAAACCGAGAAAATTGTTTTAAAGAAAATTTAAAAAATGACATTGCGTACCATAATTATCTCAATAGTTTTAATTCTTATTTCGATGAATACCAAAGCTCAAAATTATGAGCTAGGAAAAGTAACAATTGCCGAATTAGAAGAAAAAGTCAATCCAAAAGATACTTCAGCTGCAGCTGCAATTTTATTTAAAAGAGGAAAAACTTTTTTTACGTATGCTGGCGGTAGAGGTTTTACAGCGAATAATGTATATGAATTCAAAATAAAAATTTACAAGACTGAAGGTTTAAGCTGGGCAAATCAAAAAGTGTCCTATTATGTAGGATATGAAAATCTGGGTGATGATAGTGTTAAATTTTCAAATGCCGTAACCTATAATCTTGAAAACGGAACAATTGTAAAAACAAAATTAGACAGCGAAGGGCATTTTAAGAATAAAATAAATAAATACTGGAATCAGGAGACCATAACTTTGCCAAATGTAAAAGCGGGTTCAGTTATCGAATTTAAATATGTACTCAAATCAGAAAATATTGTCAGGTTGCCTGATTTTGATTTTCAATACAATATTCCGGTTATTTTTTTTGAATATAAGACCGAAATCCCCGAGTTTTTTATCTATAAATCATTACTTAGAGGTTATCATAAAATTGAAACAAAAGCTGAAATTGTAGATAGTAGAGATTATTACGCGATTGGTTATAAGCAAATTAACAGTTTATATACATCGAAAGATATTCCGGCAATCAAGAAAGAGATATTTGTTGATAATATAGAGAATTATATAGGAGCTGTACAAAATGAGCTGGAAAGAAAAAGATTTCCGGATAAACCAGTTGTAGATTATACCAAAACCTGGGAGGGTGTTGCCGGTACAATTTATGAAAATGAACGTTTTGGCAAAGAAATTAAACAAAGAGATTATTTTTCAGAAGACTTAAAAAGAATATTGCAAAATGTAAATTCTCCCAAAGAACGTCTAGAGGTCGTTTTCAAATTTGTTCAGGGTTATATGAACTGGAACAAAGAAAAAGGATATTATATAGAGAAAGGGGTTAAAAAAGCGTATGCAGCAAAAACCGGAAATGTTGCTGAAATAAATTTTATACTCATTTCAATGCTAAAAGCAGCTGGTATTGATGCAAATCCGGTTCTGGTTAGCACACTTGAAAATGGTATTCCGGTGTTCCCAAACCGAACCGTTTTTAATTATGTTATTGCCGCTGCCGAAATCGATGGGAAAAAGATTTTATTAGACGCAACAAATAAATTCACTGCGCCAAATATTTTGCCTTTAAATCTTTTAAACTGGAAAGGAAGACTTATAAAAGAGGATAGCTCATCAGAAGAAATTGAAATGATTCCGACAACTCCATCAAAAGACAATTATACTTTAACAGCGATAATTAAACCTGAATTGGGGAAAATAGAAGGAAAACTAAAAATTAAAAAATCGGATTATTCCGCTTTTGGTTTTAGAGAAATAAATGCAAATAAAAGTGAAGATGTCTATCTGGAAAAATTAGAAAATGATTTGAAGAAAATCGAAATTTCGGATTACAAGATTGAAAATAAAAAAGATGATTTATCAAAACCAGTTATCGAAGATTTCAGTTTTACCATAAATAGCCCTTATGATGTAATTAAAGGAAAAATATTTTTAAAACCTTTGTTGTTTTTTTCAGATAATAAAAATCCATTTATTCAGGAAGAAAGACAAATGCCTATTTATTTTGGTTACCCGAAACAACAGATTTATAATATTTTTTATGAGATTCCAGATGGTTATGTCATTGAATCGCTTCCAAAAACAATTAAAATTGCAACAGAAAATGAAAAGGCATCTTATGTGATGGATATGCTTTCTAAAGAAAATAAAATACATATTCAGGTAAGAAAAGAAATAAACAGTTCTATTTTTGCAGTTGATGAGTATGACATGTTAAAAGAATTTTTTCAGAAAATACTAGAAAGTCAAAATGAGAAAATTGTTCTTAAAAAAGTATAAAAATGGATTTAAAAAATGCACAATTAGAGGTTGACACCTGGATAAAAGAACACGGTGTTCGTTATTTTAACGAATTAACAAATATGGCACAGCTTACAGAAGAAGTAGGTGAAGTTGCCCGAATTATTGCTCGCAGGTACGGAGAGCAATCCGAAAAAGAAAGCGATAAAAACAAAGATTTAGGCGAAGAATTGGCCGATGTTGTTTTTGTAGTTTTATGTCTGGCCAATCAAACCGGTATTGATTTGCAGGCCGCTTTTGATAAAAAAATGGATTTAAAGTCTGTTAGAGATAAAGATCGTCACAAAAACAACGATAAATTGAAATAATTGTGAAATATCACTCATAAGTTTTGAATTATGAGTTTTGAATTTTGAATTATGAATGGGGAGTGGTAAATTGCGCGTCTGAATTACGTTTTTAATCATTCATAATTCATAATCTACAACTTATAATTATAAAAATGAATTTATTACTTCAAACCAATCATAAAAATTTACAAGGTCAGATTGCGGTTACAGGATCAAAAAGCGAAACCAATCGTTTATTGCTGTTAAAAGCACTGTTTCCAAACATTACATTGACTAATACTTCTAACTCTGATGACAGCGAGGTAATGCAAAAAGCTTTGATTGGAAGTGATGAGGTTGTAGATATTCATCATGCCGGAACTGCGATGCGTTTTTTAACAGCTTATTTTGCAGTAAATGAAGGTCGCGAAGTCGTAATGACAGGTTCAAGCAGAATGCAGGAACGTCCGATAAAAATTTTAGTAGAAGCTTTAGCGCAATTGGGGGTTGAAATCTCTTATGAAAAAGAAGAAGGCTATCCACCAATAAGAATCAAAGGAAAAAAAGTTACAGCTTCAAAAGTAAGTTTGGCTGCAAATGTAAGCAGTCAGTATATTTCGGCTCTTTTATTGGTTGCTTCAAAATTAGAGAATGGTTTAGAGTTAACTTTAGAAGGCGAAATTACTTCGATTCCGTATATCAAAATGACTTTGGCCTTACTGAATGATTTGGATATTCAAACCAGTTTTGAAGGAAATGTCATTAAAGTTTATCCAAAAGAAGCTGTTGTTTCAAAAGAAATGGTGGTAGAATCTGACTGGAGCTCGGCATCTTATTTTTTTAGTTTGGTTGCTTTGGCTGATGCTGCATCCATAACTTTGAGCAGTTATAAAGAAAACAGTTTACAGGGAGATTCTGCTTTGGTTTCTATTTATGAAAAAATGGGTGTCAAAACGACTTTCGAAGGAAATAAAATGACTTTGACGAAACAGCCTGATTTTAAATTGGAAACAGTAAATTTTGACCTGAATAATACGCCTGATATTGCACAAACGATAGTGGTAACTTGTTTAGGTTTAGGAATTGGCTGTCATTTAACAGGGCTTCATACTTTAAAAATTAAAGAAACAGACCGACTTGAAGCGCTTCGAATTGAACTTACAAAATTAGGAGCCAATATTTCGGTAACCAATGATAGTTTAACTTTAGGACTTTCGGATACGATTAATCACAATGTGAAAATTGCGACTTATAACGATCACCGTATGGCGATGGCTTTTGCTCCTTTAGCTTTAAAAGTGCCAATCATCATCGAAAATGCCGAAGTAGTTTCAAAATCATATCCTGATTTCTGGAATGATTTAAAAGAATTAAACTTCGAAATCTCAGAACTGTAAAGTTTTAAACCATATAAGAAATACAAGTTCATTTAAATAAAATGACATAATTTGAATAACCTCCAGTTTTTAATTGGAGGTTTTTTTATGATTACTTTTTCGGCTTTAGCCAAATAAAAACACGCACTAATTTTCAGAAATTCAAATTAAATGAACTTATATCACTTATATGGTGGAAAAAAACGTTTTTGATGTTGTCGAAACACCACTGAATCAACGACTTTTGAAAATAAACAGCAAAACACTTGACAACGCCTGTCTCACAATCGTATATTTGCACACGATTTACAATTTTAGATACAAAATCTAAAAGTTACATTTTAAAATCAACAATTCAAATATGAAATTATCACACTTCAGTTTCAATTTACCAAAAGAACTTTTAGCAGAATTCCCGGCAGAAAACAGAGATGAGTCTCGTTTAATGGTAATCGATCGAAAAAAGAACACTATCGAACATAAAATGTTTAAAGACGTAATCAACTATTTTGATGACGGAGACGTTTTAATTCTAAATAATACAAAAGTTTTCCCTGCACGTTTGTACGGAAATAAAGAAAAAACAGGAGCAAGAATCGAAGTGTTCTTATTAAGAGAATTAAACTCAGAACAACGTCTTTGGGATGTTTTGGTTGATCCGGCAAGAAAAATTCGTATCGGAAACAAACTTTATTTCGGTGATGACGATTCTTTAGTGGCTGAGGTAATTGACAATACTACTTCTCGTGGTAGAACTTTACGTTTTTTATATGATGGTTCTTACGAAGAATTCAGAAATAAATTGACAGAACTTGGAGAAACTCCAATTCCAAAATACATCAGCCGTGAAGTAACTCCGGAAGATGCAGAAAGATACCAGACTATTTATGCAAAAGAAGAAGGAGCGGTAGCGGCACCAACTGCAGGTTTACACTTCTCAAAACATCTTTTGAAAAAACTGGAAATCAAAGGAGTGAATTTTGCTGAAGTAACACTTCATGTTGGTTTAGGAACTTTTAATCCGGTTGAGGTTGAAGATTTGTCGAAACACAAAATGGATTCTGAAGAATTGATTATTAATCAGCAAGCTTGTGATATCGTAAACGAAGCAAAAGCCAAGAAAAAACGTATTTGTGCTGTAGGAACTACTTCAATGCGTGCCATTGAAAGTTCTGTATCATCTCAAAGCACATTAAATCCTTACGAAGGATGGACAAATAAATTCATTTTTCCTCCTCACGATTTTAGTATTGCAAATTGCATGATTACCAATTTTCACACGCCAAAATCAACATTATTAATGATGATTTCAGCTTTTTGTGGACATGATTTAATGAAAAAAGCTTACGATGAAGCAATCAAAGAAGGATACAAATTTTATTCTTACGGTGATGCGATGTTAATCATCTAATCTGAAAAACATAAATTTAAGAAACCTGTCAGTGATGATGGGTTTTTTGTTTAAAAGGGTTTTTGTAAGTTTCAAGTTTCAGGTTTCAAGTTAAACGTACCGTTGAGCTAACCTGAAACCTGAAACTTGAAACCTGAAACAAAAAAATAACAAACTTTTAGACCATTTTTTGTTATTTTTACTGCACAAAATAAAAACAATGACTTTTCAAAATACACGCGAATTCGCCAGACAACTCGACTCACAAGACGTTCTAAATCATTATCAGGATCAGTTTATTTTTCCGAAAGTAAATGACAAACGTGTTATTTATTTCACGGGGAATTCTTTAGGATTACAGCCAAAACGTACCAAAGCCTATATTGATGAAATAATGAAGGACTGGGCAGATCTTGCGGTAGAAGGTCATTTTTATGCTGAAAAACCATGGTGGGATTATCAGGAGAGATTCCCGGAACCTTTGAGTAAAATTGTAGGAGCATTACCTTCAGAAATTACGGTAATGAATACGCTAACCGTAAACCTTCATTTGCTGATGGTTTCTTTTTATCAGCCAAAAGGGAAACGTTATAAAATTATCTGCGAAGAAAAAGCATTCCCTTCAGATCAGTATATGTTTCAGAGTCAGGTAGATTTTCATGGATACAAACCGGAAGATGCTATTGTAGAAATCAAACGTCGTGAGGGCGAACACAATATTCGTTTGGAGGATGTTCTGGAAAAAATTGAAGAAGTGGGTGATGAGCTGGCTTTGGTCTTAATTGGAGGAGTAAATTATTATACAGGACAAGTTTTTGATATTAAAACCATTACAGCTGCAGGACAAAAAGCAGGTGCAAAAGTAGGTTGGGATTTGGCGCACGCAGCCGGAAATATCAAATTAGAACTTCACGACTGGAATGTCGATTTTGCTGCCTGGTGCAGTTACAAATACATGAATTCAGGACCGGGTAATGCTTCCGGCTGTTTTGTACACCAAAAACATCATAATTCAGATTTGCCAAGATTTGCAGGCTGGTGGGGACATAACAAAGAGCGCCGTTTTAAAATGGAACCTAATTTTGATCCTGTAAATGGAGCAGGAGGCTGGCAGATTAGTAATTTACCGGTACTTTCTTTGGCTCCCTATTTAGCTTCGGTAGAAATGTTTGCTGAGGTTGGAATGGATGCTTTAATTGCAAAAAGAGATAAAATCACCTCTTATTTAGAATTTATCCTGCATGAAATTGATAAGGAAGTTGATAGTACTTTCGAAATTATTACGCCTTCAAACCCTGAAGAAAGAGCGTGTCAATTATCTGTTTTTTTACACGGAGAAGGAAGAAGCCTATTTGATTATTTAATGAAAAACGGAGTTATTACAGACTGGCGTGAACCTAATGTTATTCGTTTAGCACCGGTTCCTTTATATTGTTCTTTTGAAGATATGTACGATTTTGGACAGATTCTGAAAAAAGGAATTTTAGGGAAGTAAAAAGAATAATCTCGCAAAGTCGAAAAGGCGAAAAGTTTTATTTAAAGAAATAATTAATCGTATCGTTTCTCAAAAATGATATTAAAAGATACATTTTTTTCACTCAGATTCTGCAGGTTTTTTGAAAAGTTTATCAAAGAATAATTCGCTTAATCTGCAAAATCTGCGAGAAAAATTTCCAGCGTATTTAAAATCTTTTAAGCTGTGGCAAATAAAACTTTGCGACTTTACGAGATTAAACCATTCTGTGTGAAACAAAACAAAATATTCTAATCTTATAACGTTTTTCAAAAATCATGTAATAATCGGTACGGTGTATATTCCGTATTTTGTAGTATAATAATTTCTAAAAACTACAACCATGAAAGCCTTATTTGTTTTATTAGCAGCAATATTTATAACTTCTTGTCAAAATCAAAGTAAAGAAGACATAAATAAAGCAAAACAAGCCAGTATTGATTCAATGAAAGTTGAAATTAATAAGCAAAGAGTTATTGATTCAATGAAAACTGAAATGGCTAATTTGCAGGAGGAAAAAGAAAAAGCGGAAGAAAGAGCTAAAGCAGAAGCACAAAAAGTGGTGGTCGTACATCAGCAAGATAGAACAACTACAGCTGCTCCCGCTAAAAAGAAAGGCTGGAGTTCTACGGCAAAAGGTGCGGTAATTGGTGCCGGAGTTGGAGCAATAACAGGAGCTGCTGTCAGTAAGAAAAAAGGAGAAGGAGCCATTATTGGTGGTTTGGCCGGAGCTGGTGTTGGAGCAGGAACAGGAGCTATTATTGATGGAAGTAAAAAGAAAGAATAATAGATTTTTAAATCTCTGTAAATATCAAAACCCCAAATTCAATTGAATTTGGGGTTTTGAGTTTTTAACAATTTTAGCATTAGATTTTAATTGCAGCCAATGCTGTTTTATAAAAATCAAGCTGTTGTTTTATTTGAGCAGTTTCATTTTTAAAATAAAATGTTGAGTCTAATAAATTTTGATAATAAGCGATTCCATCAAAAAGATTGGCTTTAAAAGTATTCCATTTTTTAAGCTGCGAAGTTGTCATTTCTTCACTAATATTTTCAATTTCATTTTTAAGATAATCAACGTACATCTTCAATTCTTTGACGAACATATTAGGACGATTTGAACCTCTCAAAACCGATTTGTTTCCGTAAATATGCTGTAACATATCTTTTAAAGAAACTTCCTGATCAAAATAGGCCATGTTGGGGCCCGGACAAACAACAACCCCTTGAGCCTGCCCTTTTATTTTAATATCATTTTCTAAATAAGAGGCATTTGCTAAACCAACACACAAACAGGATTTCTCTGTAATTTTAGTTTTGGCGTTCTCAAAAGCAGTTAGTGACATAGTGTTTTTTATGGCCTGCAGTTCTTCCAGTTTAATGTCCTGATATTTTTTTGAAGCAGTACAAATTCCGTGTGAATCATATTCTTTACTTAACGCAAGGAATTTTTTTGGACAGGAACTTCCGGCCTTATTGTCCTGAATTCGTTTTTGTTTTAAAATTTCATTTGAAGTGCCGCGCAAAGTATTAAACGGAACACCCAATGGTGAAATATGGCTTAAATATAAATCTTCGTCTTTAGCATTTATCAATAAATTTCGGGTTTCATGATCTACAGAGGTCGCTTCAGAAACCAATAAAAAAGGCGATCCCCAGCCCACAGAGTCAACATTGTAATTATCCAGTAAAAACTCATGTTCTTCTGCCGTTCCAACGCCTCCCTGAACAGTAATTTTTAATTCTAAAGGCAGATCAGGGAAATATACATTTTTTTGTTGCAGAGCTTTTATCATTAATTCATGAGAAGACTGAATTAATTGCTCTTTTTTCTGTTTGAATTCTTCCAGAATTGTACCTAATAAAAGTCCGTCAGTAGCAAAAGCATGTCCGCCACAATTTAATCCGGATTCAATTCGGTATTCAGAAACCCAAAGGCCTTTTTTTGCTAAAAAATTCCCCTGAATCATCGCAGATCTAAAGTCACTGACTTTTAAAGTGATTTTTTTCCTGAGCTGATTGTTTTCGTTAGGAAAAAAATCACTGAAGTTTTCAAAATAACTGTAAAGTCTCGGGTTCATTCCTGCAGAAAGCACAACCGAAGATTCGATATTACTGTTCGCAAAACCTCTTAAAGCGGCATGTGCATCATTAAATTCAACAGGAAGCTGCTGGTTTTTAACAAAATTATCTTTGTCTAATTTCGTCATGATGTTTACATCAATTTCTCCCGGGAAAAGATGTGTTTCGACATAATTTTGAATGTTTTCTTTAAAAGATATTCCGTCTTCAAGTAAATTTTGAAAACCTTTTTTGATGTCCGATGTATTGGGTAACATCGAAATAAAGTTTTCTAAGGCAGTTTTACTTTCGGCTAATTCTTCTTTAAAATTTTCGAATTTCTGTTTTACGAGTTTATCAACTAAATTTAAATAGGAAGTAATACGTTCGGCTCTGTAATCGTGAAATTTTTGCGTTATTTCTTCATACGGAAGGTTGAATTTAGTACTGTAAAAATTACGCATCTTTTCAATCAAATCATCATCGGCAATCGAAATTACTGACGAAATTCCGAATTGCGCCACACGAATAGGGCTGTCAATCGTATAAGCAAGCCCCATTACCGGAATATGAAAAGTATGTAAAGGTTTCTTTGTCATTTGTTTTCAGATTAAAATAAAAACAAAGATTGAAAAAAACATTTTCTCTAAACCTGATAATTGTCAGGTTTACAATTGGAAGTCTAAATCAAAATCTTCTTCAAAGATTCGGCGATGCTTCTCCATAAAAAGTTGTAGAATGATTTTTCCTGAATACGTTCAAGTTCTACATCAGTAGTTTTAGCTTTTTCTTTTGAGTCGTTTTTGACTAATAAATTAGCAATTGCCGATTTTAGTTTAGCTTCTTTTTCAGGGTTTTTCTTTTGGTATAATTTTACCTTAAGAGCATCATAATCCAAAGAAGCATTTCCTTTTGAAATAGCATCATTTCCATAAAAATCAAAACGATATTTATTAAAAACTCCGGTAAATGAGGCGTTCATATAAGGTTTGCTGAATCTGCCCATTGCCGCAACATCAAAATTTGAAATTATACCCTGAATGTGAAAACCGTCGTTTTTATCCAAAACATTAAAATTCCAATCAACATTTAGAGGAGATGTTTTCATGAAAATACAATTTACTTTAATCTTAACATCGTTTGTTTTTTTTAAACCAAAACCACTTTGAAGATTGGTTGCCTGTAAATTGAATTTATCAAAATTTAAAATTCCGGGTCCTTTAGAAAAATCAATTTCTTCTTCATAAACCAGTTTCGATTTTAAAACCTGTAACGTATCAATTTGAAGCGGAAATTTTATATTTCGCAATAAATGATTGTACAGGTATTTTTTGCTCAAATCGTCTTTTGGCATTTTGCCACGGTATATATTGGCATCAAAATGATTGATTACAATTGAATTTGCCTTGAAGAAAAAACGATCATTCTTGAAGCCCCAGTCCATTTTTGATATTTGTGCCGAATCAAATTTCAGTGTATAAATATCTTTTTCTGTATCTAGGCGTTTGATAAAATCTGGTCGGTTAAATTGCGGAAGATTAGAGAAATTATTGATTTTTAAAAAGTTCTTTTCAGTACTTATTTTTCCAATATTGATATGATAAAAAGCACTTGGTCTGTAAAATAAGCTATCAACAACCAAAGCATAACTTTTGTATTGCAACGGAATTTTTTCTTTTAAAGTGGCATCGGTTAGCAAAATTCCTTCTAATTTCAGAATGATTTTTTTAATGCTGAAAATAGGTTTTTGTGTATCTAAAGAAATAACATCTACAGTTCCGTCATTTAAGTAAATATTCGAAACGGCGACAATTTTGCGAAACGGTTCAAAAATTTGACTTTTAATACTTTGGCTGTTATTCAGTAATTTTTCGCCTTTTTTATATAAAATAACTCTGGGTTTATTGATAATAATGCTTTCAGCCTGAATAATGTCGCGAAAAGCCAAATCCCAAATATTAAAATGTTTGATTGTAATAGATTCAATTTTAGAAAAAAGCCCGTTTTTACTGTCTTTCGGCTGATTCTTCGGGCTTACTAATAAGGTTTCGGCATAGATATTTCGGGAAAAAAGAGAAACTTCAATTTTTTCGTAATTGATATTATAGACCGTTTTGTTTTTCTCATGAATAATAATAGGAAGCTGTTTTTTAATCCAGTAATTCAGGCCGATATTTGCCAAAATCAGAATTAGAAAAAGAGAAATTACACCGATTGCTGTTTTTTTATATACTGACATTTATAAGATTGATTTTAAATACATAAATTTAGGCTTAAAATAAAGAGGATTATTACATTATTCTTCTTTTGGGTTACATCATTTTACAAACATTACGGTTTATACTTTTGCAAAATATGAGAAGATTTAAAAAAATCCTGCTGGTTTTGGTACTGCTTATTGTGGTACTTGGAATAGGTTTATGTGTTTATATTTTTTATTTGAAACCCAAGTATGAAGGGGAAATTGAATTAAAAAATCTTCAAAAAGAAACCACAGTATATTTTGATGAATATGGCGTTCCTCATATTTATGCCAATTCAGAAAAAGATGCAATAACCGCTTTAGGTTACGTTCATGCGCAGGAAAGATTATGGCAAATGGAATTGCTTCGAAGAATTGCTCCCGGAAAATTATCAGAAATCTTCGGATCAGTGGCGCTTAAAAACGACAAGTTTTTTGCCGGAATTGGCATTGAAGAAGCTTCGGCGAAAGCCATTGCTAAATTGGATAAAAACAGTGAAAGTTATAAATTAACTCAGGCATATCTGGACGGAATTAATCAATACCTGGAAGAAGGTGTAACACCGATTGAATTTACTTTGGTTGGAGTAAAAAAAGAAAAATTCACGATAAAAGATGTTTACAATATCTTCGGGTATATGTCTTTTAGTTTTGCAATGGCTCAAAAAACAGATCCTTTATTGACAGATATTCGCAATAAATATGGTGCAGAATATTTGAAAGATTTAGGAATTGAAGGCGAGTTTAATACTACGCAGATTAAAAGTTCAAAAGAAAATAGTGAAGATTATACCGCTGTTTCAAAATCGATTACGGCGTTGTTGGATAAATCTCCAATTCCGCCATTTATAGGAAGTAACAGTTGGGTTGCCGGTCCGCATAAAACAAAAAGCGGAAAAGTCATTTTTGCCAATGATCCGCATATTGGGTTTTCGCAGCCTGCAACTTGGTACGAGGCGCATATTGTTACTCCGAAACAAGAATTATACGGTTGTTATCTCGCAGGAACACCGTTTCCGTTATTGGCGCATAATCGCGATTATGCGTATGGTTTAACGATGTTTGAAAATGATGATATCGACTTTTATCAGGAAAGGACTTTGAAAGGAGATCCAAATCTATATGAAACACCAACAGGTTTTGGTAAATATCAAATCAGAAAAAAAACAATTAAAGTAAAAGATACTTCAGATGTAGTTTTAACAATTAAATCAAGCCGACACGGGCCAATTATGAATGATTTACTGGAGCGATTAGATCGCAAAAAATCAATTGCGATGTCGTGGACTTACACAAGAGAACCAATCCGGATTTTGGATGCGGCTTATGGTCTTTCGCATGCAAAGAACAGAGACGATTTTAAAAAAGCAGTTAGTTTAATTGCCGCTCCGGGATTGAACGTAATGTATGGTGATGCAAAAGGAAATGTAGCTTGGTGGGCAAGCGGGAAATTGTATAAACACAATAAAGGAGTAAATACCCATTTAATTTTAGACGGTGCAACCGGAAAAGATGATATTACAGAATATTTAGATTTCTCCAAAAATCCATCGGCTGAAAACCCAGAATGGGGTTATGTATATTCGGCGAATAATCAGCCCGAAGCGATTGATGGTTATTTATATCCGGGATATTATCTGCCGGAAGACCGTGCCAAAAGAATTTCGGGTTTAATGGATGCAAAATCAGATTGGGATAAAGAAGCCATCAGTAAGATGATTTTCGATAATACATCTGAAATTGCGGTTGAAACGGTTCAAAATCTAATTTCGAATGTTGATGTTAATGCCATTTCAGAGTCAGAAAAAGAAGCGGTAAAGGTTTTAAAATCATGGAAAGGAACTAATAACCTGGAAGATGCAGCGCCAACAATTTATAATAAATGGGTTTATCTTTATTTAAAAAACACGTTTGAAGACGAAATGGGCGAAGACAATTTTAATTTGTTTTTAGGGATTTCTGTTGGAAAACAAGTAATTGCCAATCAGGTTAAAAATGAAAATTCAGTTTGGTGGGATAATATCAAAACAAAAAAGGTGAAGGAAACGAGAAAAGATATTGTTTCTAAATCATTTCACGAAGCGATTTCAGATCTTCAAAAACAATTAGGCAATACAATTTCTGACTGGAAATGGGGAAAAGTTCATACGGTTGAACACGAACATCCGTTAGGGAAAGTGGCGGTACTTCGCGGATTATTCAATGTTGGACCTTTTGCTTCGCCGGGTTCAAATGAAGTAATCAATAATTTATTTTTCGGTTTTAACAATGAAGGAAAGTATTACGTAAAAGGAGGTCCGTCAACCAGAAGAATTGTAGATTTCTCAGACATTGAAAACAGCTGGAGTATTCTGCCAACAGGACAGTCAGGAAATCCTTTCAGTAAACATTACAGTGATCAGGCAGAAATGTATAACGCCGGAAAATTCAGAAAAATGAAATTGAATAAAGAGGAGATTATCAGAACTTCGACAAAATTGATTTTTAAACCTGAAAAGAAATAGTTTCAGCTTTCACTTTTATTGAGAAAGGTTCAAAGGATTTAGTTTTAAAACCTTTGAACCTTTATTGTTTTGTCTTTTTAGAACCTTACTTAGCGATTATATATTTCCCCTTAACAATATCCCTTGCATATATATCAAGATTTGTATTAAGTGCCTGATTGCTGGTCATTATGTTGGTGGTTTGATAAATTTTGTCTTTTTGGTATGTTTTTAACAGTGTTTCCAACTCTATTTCGTCATGAAAAGCAAACAAATTATAAACCGCATCTCTGAAATTTCTGAAATTGATAGTTTCAGTTATTTCCATGGTTTTTTGTTCATTCCATTTTTCTTTGTTGGCAGTTTCGTTTATTTTATTTAAACAATAATCAACAAAATAAGTTTTGTAGCGGGCTGCTTCGATAATCTTATTTACGATTATTGTATTTTGCTGAGTTGGCATTTGTACTGCTGTTCTGTGTTGTTGGCAAATACCGGTATAAGGAATAAAGATTAATAGCAATAAAACTAACAAGGAATGTTTTTTAAAATTTTTCATAGGTGTTTTTAAATTATTTCCGGCTTATATAGCTGTAAATTGGGTTGATTTAGGGATTTATTGTTGTTTTCAGGCAATGCTAAAATAGTTTTTTTGTTGTAAAAATTCAATTGAAAATGAACTTTTAGATAAAAAATATTCATTCATTTTTGTAGTGTTCGGGTTCGTAAGATAACGATTACGGATGTCTGAATTTTATAAAATGAAACTCCGATAATGTGGTTTAAAACTACATTATCGGAGTTGATTAATAAAAACAACTGTTCTTTTTTTGATTGATGAATGAAACTTTATAGCAATTATATATTCAATGAGTTGAATTTGGTTTAAGATTTTTTAATTGAATTAAAGGATGCATAAATTGTTAGACGATTGATTTGCTTTTTAGTTTCAATATCAGTCAAATTTTTTATAAAAAGAAGAAAATTCAATATAGGCTGTAGATTTTAATAAATCAATAACAAACAGGATTTTGTTATGAAAATGAGTGTCGCATGAGGGATAGGAGCGATATCCTTTTGTGCCGGTGTTCGGCATAAAAGATATAGCGGATAGCCCGACCCGCTTTTTTGCGGGTCATGCCCACGTAAATATTAGGTTTTCGGGGCAAATAATTGTTTTATTTTAAAGCTTATGTATAATTATTACTTATTTTTACGACCCAATATATTAGATTTTTCCCTTGATGCAAACTTCACTAAAAATTGCTGTTGTTGGTTCCGGACTTGTAGGATCGCTGCTGGCAATTTATCTTAAAAAAGCAGGTCATGCCGTTCATGTTTATGATCGTAGTCCTGATATTCGCAAAATAAATTTTTCGGGTCGTTCTATTAATCTGGCAATGTCCAATCGAGGATGGAAAGCGCTGGATGCTGTTGGTGTTGGTGATTCGGTACGCGAAATAGCAATTCCGATGGACAAACGTGCTATTCATTTGGTTGATAAACTTAATTTTCAGAATTACGGTCAGGAAGGAGAGTCAATTTATTCGATTTCAAGAGGAAAACTGAACAGAAAAATGATTGACCTTGCTGAAGAAGCCGGAGCCGAGTTTCATTTTGAGCAGAAAGTTTGGGATGTTACTTTGAGTGATGCCACTTTGCATATTGGAGAAAGTGAAAGAGGCGAGTGGGAAGAAAGAAAATTTGATATGGTTTTTGGAGCTGATGGGGCTTTTTCAAGAATTCGTCACAGGATGCAGCGTCAGAGTATGTTTAATTATTCGCAGGAATTTTTGAATATGGGTTACAAGGAATTGAATATTCCGGCAAATGCAGATGGTTCGCATAAACTGGATAAAAATTCTTTTCATATTTGGCCGCGTGGTGAATATATGCTTATTGCACTTCCTAATCTTGACGGAAGTTTTACCTGTACTTTATTCATGCCTTTTGAAGGTCAGAATTCTTTTGAATCATTAACTGACCGAAAAATGGTCGAAGATTTCTTTACGAAAAACTTTCCTGATTCTATTGAAGTTATACCGGAACTGGCAAATGACTTTTTTAAAAATCCAACTAGTACTTTGGTAACGATGAAGTGTTTTCCATGGACTTATGAAGATAAAATTGCATTAATTGGGGATGCTTGTCATGCAATCGTTCCGTTTTACGGACAAGGAATGAATGCCGGTTTTGAAGATATTACGGTACTAAACGAGATGATCGCAAAGTATGGCAACGACTGGAAGAAGATTTTCTCTGAATATCAAATTTCACGTAAACCAAATGCCGATGCAATTGCAGAACTTTCGTATCGCAATTTTATGGAAATGAGTACCAAAACTGCCGATGAGAAATTCTTATTGCAAAAGAAAATAGAAAAAGTATTCTCTGAAAAACATCCTGATAAATGGATACCTTTATATAGTAGAGTGACTTTTAGTGATCGTCCTTACACGGAGGCTCTGGCGATTGGCGATTTTCAAAACGCAATTATGGAAGAGATTTTAAAACTCGATAATATTGAAAATATCTGGAACACACCAGAAATCGAAAATAAGATACTGGAGTTACTGGAGCAATAAATCAATGTCAATTACAATATCAAAAATCAATTTGGATTTACGTTGATATTGAAATTGAAATTGATTTTTGATATTGAAATTGATTTTTGATATTGTTATTTTTTGAAAATTTTAGTCAAAACGCCAAAAACACCTCTTATAAAAGTAGCACTTGTAACTACTTTAAGAACAGATTTTGTAACTACTTCTGTAGTGCTTGGTCCTGTTTTTGAAGATTTAGCGGGAGCTTGTTCCTCTTGTTCGGCGGCTACTTGTGCAGCTTCTTCAATTTTTTTGTTCAGGATTTCATAGGCACTTTCGCGGTCAATTTCTTCACTGTATTTTTTAACGAGTTTCGATTTGCTGTTTATTTCTTCAATTTCGTCAGCCGTTAAAATATCCATTCGGCTTTGAGGGGCACGCATCATTGTAGCAACTAATGGCGTTGGAACACCTTTTTCGTTCAAAGCAGTCACTAACGCTTCACCAATCCCTAAACTGGTCAATAATTCATCCGTTTTATAATAATCAGATGTTGGATAATTATCGGCCGTTTTTTTAATTGCCTGACGGTCGTTTGCCGTAAAAGCTCTCAATGCATGCTGGATTTTTAATCCTAATTGCGCCAAAACACCGCTTGGCACATCCATTGGGTTTTGGGTTACAAAATAAACACCTACACCTTTTGAACGGATAAGTTTTACAATCGTTTCAATTTGTTCTAATAAGGCTTTACTGGCTTCATTAAAAATTAAATGTGCTTCGTCAATAAAAATAACTAATTCAGGTTGCTCGGCATCTCCTTTTTCAGGCATCTGCTGATAGATTTCGGCAAGTAGACTTAGCATAAAAGTCGAGAATAATTTTGGTTTGTCCTGAATATCCGTTAGGCGAATGATGTTCACGTATCCTTTTCCGTTTTCATCAATTCGCATCAAATCATCAATTTCAAAAGATAATTCTCCAAAAAACAAATCACCTCCCTGCTGTTCCAATTCGATGATTTTTCTTAAAATGGTTCCTGTAGTTGAAGTAGAGATTTTGCCGTAATTTTCTTCAATTTCGTCTTTGCCTTCTTCTGTAATGTAATTGATGACTTTTTTGATGTCTTTTAAATCTAACAAAGGCATTTTTTTATCATCGCAATATTTAAAAATTACAGCTACCACACCGGCTTGCGTATCATTAAGATCTAAAATCCTTGAAAATAACACCGGACCAAATTCAGAAACCGTTGCACGCAGGCGAACGCCATTTTGCTTAGACAATGACATTAATTCAACAGGGAAAGAAGCAACATTGTAAGGGATGTTTATTTTAGCGTGGCGCTCGGTGATAAAACTTTCTTCTTTTCCTTCTTTTGCAATCCCGCTAAAATCGCCTTTGATGTCCATCATCAAAACAGGAATTCCGGCATTTGAAAGCTGCTCAGAAAAAACCTGAATTGTTTTTGTTTTACCAGTTCCGGTCGCACCTGCAATGAGCCCGTGGCGATTTAAAGTTTTTAAGGGAACCTTTACATGTGTTTCGGCTATTGCTTCCCCGTCAAGAATGGCGCCTCCTAAAATAATGCTGTCGCCTTTAGATGAGTATCCGTTGTTTATATCCTCAATGAAACTGTCTTTTTTATTCATTTTTATTCGTAATTTAGATGATTATAAGAGTATTGCTTCGCTTTTTAATACTTTTAATTGGTTTTTTTTAACAGGAAAAGCACGTTTTTTGACTGAAAATAACATAAAAAATAATTTCGCAACATTTTAAGAAGATGACAAAGGAATATTTGAATATTTACTAAAACGTTGTAATTTTTGCATAAATTAACCTTTTTTTTGTTTTATCAAAAAAATGATCTGAGCAATTTAATGAGATCTTTTTTAAATTCAAGTTAAATTTCCTTCAATTAAATTAAAAAAAGTTTTTTTATTTAAACTAAACGTATAAATTTGCTACCCTACAAGTTAAATATAACTAAAAATAAAAATTATTTAAAACTATTAAAATTAAAAAAAATGGCAAACGTTAAAGTTAAAAAAGAAAGCACTTCGAATGGAGGAGGAATGGTTTCAGGAATCATTATTGTAGCATGTGTTTTTGTTGGTTGGTTAATCTGGAAATTCGTTATGGGATCTCCTGCAAACTTTGAAGGAGGTAATCCTGAAACAGGTCATCCAATTAATACTTTAGGAATGGTATATAAAGGAGGTTTCATTGTACCTATATTATTAGGTATGTTTTTAATGGTTGTTGTTTTTTCTATTGAAAGATTTATCGTTATCTCAAAAGCTGCTGGTAAAGCTAATTTGGATGCATTTATGAAAAATGTACAAGGAAGCATCAAAGAAGGAAACATCGAGGCTGCTATCGCTTCATGTGACAAACAACAAGGTTCAGTTGCAAATGCAATTAAATCTGCTTTGATTAAATACCAAGACGTTAAAAAAGAAGGATTCAACAGTGAAGAAGCTTCAGAAGTAATCCACAAAGAAATCGAAGAGGCAACTTCATTAGAAATGCCAATGTTAGAGAAAAACATGACTATCATCTCTACTTTAGTATCATTAGGAACTTTAGGAGGATTATTAGGAACAGTATCTGGTATGATTAAAGCGTTTGGTGCGTTAGCTTCTGCTGGAACTCCAGATCAGGCTGCTCTTGCAACAGGTATTTCTGAGGCACTTATCAACACTGCAACAGGTATCTCTACTTCAGTATTAGCGATCATTGCTTACAACTTCTTTACTGCTAAAATTGACGATTTAACTTACTCTATCGATGAGGCTGGTACTACAATCGTAAATACTTACAGAAAATTCAGAGGAAGCTTAAGACAATAATTAATTTTTGATAGTAATAATTAAAATTAATTATCAAAATAAAATAAAAAGAGAATGGCTAAAATAAAAATGAAAAAAAAGTCAACATCGACAGATATGACTGCCATGTGTGATGTTGCGTTCCTTTTGCTTACGTTCTTTATTTTGACCGCTACTGCCAAGGTGCCGGAAGCACTTCCTGTTGATACTCCATCGTCTACTGTACAAACGAAATTGCCGGATTCTGATTTGGCTATTATTTCAATTGGTAAAGGAAAAGATGGAAAAAGCAAAGTGTTTTTTGACTTAAAAGGAAGAGAATTGCGTAAGCAGACTCTTGAAGGGATGGGCGCGAAATTAGGAGTTGCTTTTTCAGAAGATGATAAAGCTAAATTTGCTCTAATGGATGACTTTGGTGTGCCGCTTGCAAATTTAAAGCAAATCATTGATATGAAAGCTTCTGATAGAAGTAAGGCTAATCAGCCGGGTATTCCAATTGATTCTTTAAATAATCAGTTAAAAGAATGGCTTTTGGTTTCAAGAAGAGCTGCGATTGACTTAGATGATAAAGAATTGCAGATTGCAATAAAAGGTGATGCTAAAGAAGATTATCCACAAATCAAAAAGATTATGGATATCTTACAAGACCAGAAAATCAATACCTTTAACCTAGTTACTGGTATGAGAGGAAAAGACTTTTAATTAAAAAATATACACTAAAATGGCTGAATTAAATACCGGCGACGGTGGCGGCGGGAAAGGTGGCAAAGTAAGAAGTAAAAAACAAAACTCGAAAGTCGATTTAACGGCGATGGTAGATTTGGCTTTCTTATTGATCACGTTCTTTATGTTGACCACGACGTTGTCAAAACCTCAATCGATGAGTTTAGGTTTGCCAGATAAAGAGGACGATCCTAATAAAAAAACAGAGGATATGAAGGTCGATGAGAGACGTACTATGACCATTATGATGGGCGAGGATAATAAACTTGTGTATTATATGGGATTGTTAGAGAATCCTATTGCCGGACCTAAAGATATCGAGTATGGAAAAGGCGGTATCCGTAAAGAATTACTGGCTCGTAAAAAGTCTGTAGTAGAGATTACAGGTGACAAAGAAAAAGGGATTATTGTAATCATCAAGCCCGGTAAAAAATCTAAGTACAAAAACTTAGTAGATATTTTAGATGAAATGGCTATTACAGGAGTTGGAACTTATGCAATTGTTAACGATTTTCTGCCAAAAGAAAAAGAATTGTTAGAGAAAAAATAAAAGCAATTTTATTTTGTCAATAACCTAATAATTAAGAAATATGAAATTAGATATTATAAAAAATCAGTGGCTTGATATCGTATTCGAAGGACGTAATAAGATATACGGTGCATATGAGTTAAGAAAATCAAACACTAAAACAACGGTAAGAGCACTTATCATTGGTTCTATTGTTTTTAGCTTAGCTGTAGCGGCTCCTCTTATTGCCAGTCTTTTGCCAGATTCTAATGAAGATGTGGTAGATAACGATATTAAAATTACTACGGTAAAATTACCTCCTAAGAAAAAAGAGGAAGTTAAGCCAAATTTACCGCCACCACCGCCACCACCGCCAAAAGTGGATCAGGTGAAGTTTGTTAAGCCAGTTGTGGCCAAAACAGAAGAGATTACTGAAGAACCACCAAAGATTGTGGATCTTAAGGAAAAGAAAATCGGTTCTGAAACGATCAAAGGTGATCCGGATGCAGTATTAACTGTGGATGAACCGGTAGGTAAAGGCCCGGTTGCTGAAATTGTACAGGAAGATAACCAGGTATATAACACAGCAGGTATCGAGGTAAAACCAGATTTCCCTGGAGGAATGGAGAAATTCTACAAATTCGTAGGAAACAATTACAAAACTCCGGAAGAAGAAGGTTTAAAAGGTAAAGTTTACGTTACGTTCGTTGTTGAAAAAGATGGTTCATTAACAGATATTAAAGTTTTAAGAGATATCGGTTACGGAACTGGAGCAGAAGCTATAAGGGTTCTTAAGAAGTGCCCAAAATGGACTCCTGGCGAACAAAACGGTAAAAAAGTAAGGGTTCTTTACTCTCTGCCTATTACAATACAATCTGCAGAATAATGTTGAAGGATTTACTTAATAACATTCAGAAGAAATCGCTCAAAGAGCGATTTCTTCTCGTTTTAGGAATATTGTTTTTTTTGATTTATCTTGTGCTTGGTTTAATGATTATGTTTTGGGAAAAATTACCATTAAACATGGATCCTTTGTACAGGTATGCATTTGGTATTTTACTGATAGTATATTCAGCAATACGTTTTTTAAGATTAATAAATTCTAACTCAGAATAGATATGTTAAAATATGTTAAATTTTTTAGTTTGATTATTTTTATTTTTTTGTTTGCAATGTGCAACCAAAAAAGTAAAAGCGATTCAAACAAAGAAACCATTTTGAAGGGATCTATAGAGATTACAGTTGATGAAACTGTTAAGCCAATTGTAGAGGATCAGGTTGCTGTATTTGAGGGTACTTATTATGATGCTAAAGTTTCAGTTAAAACTAAATCTGAAGCGGAATTAATTAATGATCTGCTAAATGGAAAAACAAAAGTTGTTATAACTGCAAGAGATTTAACTCAGGAGGAAAAAGACAAATTCATAAAATTGAAAATTAACCCAAGAGTTACTCCGTTTGCAACTGATGCTATTGCTTTTATTTCAAGCAAAGGCAATAATGACACTTTGATTGCGTTGAAAACAGTAGTTGATTTTATGAAAGGTATTCCAAATCCTAAAATAAAAGGATTAGTCTTTGATAACCCAAATTCAAGTACAGTGCGTTATATGAAAGATTTAGCTAAGGTTAAGGATGTTCCTGCTGAGGGTGTTTTTTCGTTTAAAACAAATGAAGAAGTAATAAAATTTGTTTCAGAAAATGATGGAATGATTGGAATAGTAGGCGTTAATTGGTTATCACAACCTTCTCCGGAAATGCAGGATATTGTTCATGATATAAATGTTTTAAGTGTAAAAGGATTTGATAGTAATGAATATTATAGTCCAACACAAAATGATATAGCGGAAGAAAAATATCCTTTGGCACGTGAATTGTATATCATAAATTGCCAGGGATACTCAGGTTTAGGTATGGGCTTTGCTTCATTCATTGCAGGAGATATTGGACAGCGCATTGTTTTAAAATCCGGATTGATGCCGGTTAGGACTCCTGGAAGAAAATTACAGATTAGAAGTCAAATTATGAATGATAAAGAATAAATTAATTACAATAAAGATGAATAAATTTAAAATTTTTAGTCTTGCCTTAGTTGCTTCAGCATCTGTGGTAAAAGCGCAAGACATTAAAGAAGCTAAAAAAGCAATAGATGCAGAACAATTTCAAAAAGCGAAGTCTTTGCTGAAATCAATCATAAAAGCAAAGCCTTCTGATGGTGAAGCTAACTTTGTTTTAGGGAATATATATTTGAATGAAAGTGTTGTCGATTCTGCTAAAATCTATTATTTGAATGGATTAGAGGCATCTGACAACAAGAATTTAAATTATATTGGATTGGGACAACTTGATCTTGATCAGAAAAATACAGCTGCTGCTCAGGCTAATTTTGGTTTAGCAATAAAAGACATGAAACGTAAAGATGTAGAAGAATTTATCTACATCGGAAGAGCATACATCAATTCTGAAAATCCTGACTATACTAGTGCTGTTGCTATCTTGCAGCGTGCTTTGGCCATTGAGCCACAAAACGCTACTGCTCTTTTGGCAATTGGAGACGCATACTATGGGGCGAATAATCAAAATGATGCTTATAAAGCGTATCGTGATGCTTTTACAGCTGACCCAACACTTTTAAGAGCAAAAATGCAATTAGGGGTTTTGTTAAAAGGAGCCAAATCTTATGATGAAGCGATTAAATCTTTTAACGAAGTGATTGCTTTAAATCCTAATTATGGTCCTGTTTACAGAGAGTTGGCTGAAACATATTACAAATGGGCCAGAAACAAACCTTCTACGGCAAAGGTAAATTTGCAAAATGCAATTACGAATTATGAGAAATATTTAAGCCTTACGGATTATTCTTTAGATTCTAAAATGCGCCATGCTGATTTCTTAATCTTGGTTAAAGATTATAAAAAACTTGAAGAAGTTGCGAACAAAATGATTGCAGAGGATAAAGTGAATCCAAGAATTTTTAGATATTTAGGATATGCTGCATACGAAAATGGCAATGCTGATGTAGCAATTAAATCTCTAGAAGATTTTATGAAAGTATCTACTAACAAAGTTATTGGTAGAGATTATTTGTATTTAGGGTTGTCTAAAATCAAAAAAGGTACTAATGCTGAGGGTGTAGTAGATCAGGCTGCTTTTGATGCTGGTCTTGCTGATATTAAAAAAGCAATTGAATTAGAACCTTTGGTTGTTGAAGAACTTGCTGATTTTGGAAAAGCGTTGTTTGGTAAAAAACAATATACTCAGGCTGCCGCAATTTTTGAACTTGGAGCCGCTAATACAGAATCTAAAAATTATTTAGATGATGCAGTTTATTATGGTATTTCTGTTTATTATGGTAATGCTGGTAAAACTGCTGAAACACGTGATGTAGCTGCACTACAAAACGCTGATGCTACTTTTGATAAAATCTTAGCAGCTTCGCCAACTTATGATGAAGCATACATATACAAAGCAAGAATAAACAGCTTGTTGGATAAAGATGATTTGATTATTAAAAATTACAGTGAATACGTTGCAAAAATTACAGCTAAAGGTGCTGAAGAATTGGCTAAACCGGCTACTGTGAAAAAAATTATTGAATCTTACAATGCAATTGGAGCGGCTTATGCCAATACTGATAAAGTAAAAGCAGTAGAATATTTCAATAAAACGTTAGTTTTAGATCCTGCAAATAGCTATGCTTCTCAATCTGTAAAAGCTTTGAAATAATTTCAAACTTTAAATAAATTTTTAAACCGACAGTTAATCAATAAACTGTCGGTTTTTTTTGTTCCATATTTAATTGACTATCTTTGCATTTTAAAATTAAATAATGTTATCAAAAGAAATACAATTAGAAGTAAATAAAGGAGCAATGTTACCTTTGATGGAAGAGTTTTATACGATCCAGGGTGAAGGGTATCACACAGGAACTGCTGCTTACTTCATTAGAATTGGGGGTTGTGATGTAGGATGTCACTGGTGCGATGTGAAAGAAAGCTGGAATGCTGAGTTACACCCGCCAACAAGTGTTGATTT
The DNA here is from genome assembly GCF_022802975.1 of Flavobacterium pectinovorum. GTDB lineage: Bacteria > Bacteroidota > Bacteroidia > Flavobacteriales > Flavobacteriaceae > Flavobacterium > Flavobacterium pectinovorum_B. The sequence continues at coordinate 4,120 of NZ_JAFEVZ010000003.1, read as the reverse complement.
AATTGTAAAAAATGCTTCGGCTCATGCAGACACTGTTGTAATTACTGGTGGAGAACCTCTAACCTGGGATATGGGTCTGCTTACCGGGAGGTTAAAAGATGAAAATTTAAAAGTTCATATTGAAACATCAGGAGCTTATCCTCTTTCGGGTACTTGGGATTGGATTTGCCTTTCGCCTAAAAAAAATAAATTACCAACTCAAACTGTTTATGATAATGCAGATGAGTTAAAAGTAATTATTCATAACAAACATGATTTTATTTTTGCCGAAGAGCAGGCAGAATTGGTAAATGATAATGCAATTTTATTCCTGCAACCGGAATGGAGTAAAAAGGAAGAAATGACTCCTTTGATTGTTGATTATGTAATGAGTAATCCAAAATGGAGAGTTTCGCTTCAAACACATAAATACTTGAATATACCATAAACAAAAAGCTTCTCATTTGAGAAGCTTTTTGTTTTGCGGTTCTTTTTTTTTAGTAATTATTTCCAGAATAAATTTTCAAACAGTTAGTCTGGCTAAATAATCATAATGTTCACCTTCTAAAATAAGTTCGCATTTTAAACCATTTGCAACCGCAGCATTTTGCAGGGTATTGTAATCTAAGTAAAGCCAGTCAAAAGGTTCTTCTTTTACTCCTTTATAAGATATATTAAAGACAAGTTCTCCATAATAATTATTTTCTGACGGAATCCATTTTCCGCCATCTTCATCTTCATCAAACATATAAATAATGTCTGAACTGTCTATTAAAATTTGACCGTCTTTCTTTAAAAGAGACTTTAGTTTAGATAAATATTTGTTACAGTTGTGTAGTTTCCCAAAAATCCCGGTACCATTCATTAATAAAAGGATTGTGTCAAATTTTTCTCCTTCAAAATCTAAAATGTTTTGAACTTTGACATTTTTTAGACCTCTCAATTTGCAGGTTTCAATTGCTTTTTCTGAAATATCAATTGAAGTTACTTCTAAATTGCGATCTTTTTGTAGTGAAAGACTATGGCTTCCCGCTCCGCAACCAACATCTAAAGTTTTTCCAAAAGTTAATTGTAAGGCCTTTTGCTCCAATTTTGGCATCTCATTATAGGAGCGAAATAGATATTCGACACTCATTTCATCTTCTTCAGAAATTGAAGTCTCCGTAATAATATCTTCTGGTGAATTATTGGTTTGAAAATCAAACATGGCTTTTCCGAAAAGATCTTTCATTGCAATTTAGTTCAAAGTTTAAAGGATTCGAATTTAAAGTTGTTTAATTTTGCAAATCAATTTAAATAGTAAACTTGAAACAAATTTTAAACAACTTAAATAAGTTAGCCAAAGATAAGCATATCGAAAACAAAAAGTATTTTGATAAGCTGAAAAAAAAACAACCTAAGAATTTAGATTATGTTATGCAGGATTTGCATGATGCAGAATTTAAAAGAACAGATTGTTTGCAATGTGCCAATTGTTGTAAAACTACTGGGCCATTATTTACTTTGGCAGATATTGAGAGAATATCCAAATCTTTCAGGCAAAAACCACAACAGTTCATTGAGCAGTATCTTCGAATTGATGAAGACAAGGATTATGTTTTAAAAAGTGTTCCCTGTACTTTTTTGGATAATGAAAATTATTGCATGATTTATGATGTTCGTCCAAAAGCATGTAGAGAGTTTCCGCATACTGATAGAAAAAAGTTTCATCAAATAGCAGATCTTACCTTGAAAAATGTTACAATTTGCCCCGCAGCTTATAATATTGTGGAAGAGATGAAGAAAAAGATGCCATTATAAGAGCTTAAATAATTGGTAATTGTTTATCGTTACAATTCGTTTTTACTTTTTTAAATGTATTTTTGACTGTGATAAATAAAGAGACTTAATAAATTAATAAAAACTGTAAATTGAATCTGGAATATTTTATAGCTAAAAGACTTATCACTGCTAAAGATTATAAAAGCAGTATTTCGGCACCTATTATAAAAATTGCCATTTCGGCTATAGCTATTGGTATTATTATGATGTTGGTTTCAGTTGCAACCGGAATTGGATTACAGCAAAAAATTCGGGACAAAGTTTCAGCCTTCAACGGACAGATTATTATTTCGAATTATGATAATAATAATTCTGAAGTAACATTGATTCCGGTTTCAAAAAAACAAGAGTTTTATCCTAATTTTAAATCGGTCCCTGAAGTAAGTCATGTTCAGGCAATCGCAAGCAAAGCTGGAATTATCAGAACCGAAAATGCTTTTGAAGGAATTATTTTCAAAGGAGTGGGAGCAGATTATGACTGGAATAATATAAAAGAATACTTGGTGGAAGGAAAATTGCCGGATTTCTCTAATTTATTAAATGAAGATGTTATAATTTCTAAATTTCTGGCAGATCGATTAGGTTTAAAAATAGGCGATAGCTTTAATACTTTTTTTATTAAAGAAGAACAAGGGAAGATGCCTAATAGCCGCCGATTCAGAATTACGGGTATTTTTAATTCGGGTTTTCAAAATTTTGATGCGACTTATATTATAGGTGATATTCGCCATATTCAAAGAATTAATAAATGGGCACCTGATCAGGTCGGCGCATTCGAAGTTTTTGTAAAAGATTTCGATAATATAAAAATGATAGGTAATCAAATCTACGAACAAACGTCCTCTGGTTTAGATACAAAAACGATAATTGAGAAGTACGGTTATATATTCGATTGGCTTCAGCTTTTTGATTTCAATATTATCGTTATTTTGGCTGTCATGATTTTGGTTGCAACAATAAATATGGTAGTTGCCTTGTTGGTACTTATTTTAGAGCGCACACAAATGATTGGAGTTTTAAAAGCATTAGGCGCTAACAATTGGGCTGTTCGAAAAATATTTTTGTACAACGCTTTCTATCTTATAATACGAGGCCTGTTTTGGGGTAACTTAATTGGTATTTCGATATTGTTAATTCAGCAGCAATTTGGGGTTATTCGATTAAATCCTGAAAACTATTATGTCAACCAGGCGCCAGTTTATATAAATTGGGTTTATGTGGTTTTATTGAATCTAATGACTGTTACGATTTGTTTCGTTGTATTATTAATTCCATCCTATATTATAACAAAGATTTCTCCTGTAAAAGCAATCCGTTTTGATTAACTAACATATATGAGTAATTGAGAGCCCGGCAGTTTTTTAGAAACTTGCCGGGTTTATTTTTTATACATATATAAAGTAGAAAAGCCTACTATAATATATAAGTGTAAATTTAAACGAAGTTTTAAAAGTCAATTGTCCTGCATAGGGATTTAATATTGGAATTTGATTATATTAATAAGAAGCTTACTCCCGCTATTCGCTGCAATCTTTAGTACCGAACCCCGGTACAAAAGGATTTTTACTACTATCGGGGCTATGGTCTGCGTTTTGAGAAGAAAATTTTGTTAAATAGAAGATTATTTCAGGAATAAAACGATGAAAGAAGAGAGTTTTAGGATGTTTGCTGTGTTATAAATAGGTAAAAAGGGCAGAAAAAGGGTTTTTATAATTTGATATAAGTTCATCAAAGCGCCCCAAAACAGAAAAACTTGACAAAAGTAAGATGTGAAAAAGGCTAAAAACTATCAAAAGGGCACCTAAATAAGGAAAAGCCTTACATTGTATCAAAAAAAGTTGTTTTGTAAATAAGGAGTTATCAGTTAGTTAAGAAATAATTCAAAAAAAGGATAAAAAAAGGGGTTTAAAAGTATTGTTTAACTGAATAAGTGTGGTACTTTTGCACCCGCAACAGCGAAGGCGTTCATCGAAATACTGGCAAGTAATAAGAATCAAACGAAAAGAAATTTTCAAAAAAAAGATTCGAAAAAGCTTGCGAGATTTGAAAATGCTTTTTACATTTGCACCCCGCAAACAGGGAGAGTTCATTGATAGGTTGGTAGATAAATTGAAGAAAAGGGAATGAAAAATTTTCCAAAAAAAAACTTCAAAAAACATTTGCCAGTTAGAAATAAGTTTTCTACTTTTGCACCCGCTTTGAGAAACAAATCAAAGTAAATAAAATAAGAAATACACGTTCGTAGACATATTGAATTGACAGCCGTTTTAACAGAGATGTTAGAACAAAAGAATAAGAGTAATAGAATTGTGAGATTCGA
>NZ_JAFEVZ010000039.1 GCF_022802975.1 Flavobacterium pectinovorum | reverse complement strand
TAATTCAAGTTGCTAGTTTGGATATCATAAAAAAACAAAGCAGAGGTTTAGTAAATTTGTTTTGCGAACCAATAAACCTCACCAATGCTTTGTAAAGACAAAATTATATCAATTTTTTGTTTAATAGATGATATTTTGCAAGGAATTAATCATGTTGAAGATGTAAGAAGGCAAGTTTCTGACAGCGAAATTATCTTGACAGCGATTGTATCTTCAACGAGTTTTTATGGTAATCATTGCTCTGCCATAAAGTTTATGAAGGAGTATGGATTTATACCCAATATGCTGGATAAAAGCAGATTCAACAGGCGATTACATAAAATAAGTAAACTTTTATATGAGCTGTTTGAGATTGTAAGTTCGTATTATAAAGACCTTTGTTGTGAATTGCATTATATCATAGATTCTTTTCCTGTTGCAGTCTGCAACAATATGAGGATTACAAACTGTAAGATTCTTAAAGATAAAAAATGGAGAGGTTACACCGCCAGTATGCGAAATTATTTTTATGGTGTTAAAGTGCAATTACTCACCACAAAAGATGGAATTCCAGTAGCTTTTCATTTTACACCAGGAAAAACAGGGGATGCAAAAGCATTAGGAAAAATGATTGATAAATTACCGGCAGAAGCTTCATTATATGGTGACAGTGCCTATACTGATTATGGGCTGGAAGATATTGCTTTGGAGAGAAAATGCATTTTATTAAAGATCCAGCGTAAATCAAACGCTAAGAGAATAGACACATTAAAGCAAAAA
>NZ_JAFEVZ010000038.1 GCF_022802975.1 Flavobacterium pectinovorum | reverse complement strand
ATAGAAGAAAGTATTCCTACCGTTGAACCGGCCGCTACATTTTCGTTAATAGCCGTAGCCGAAAGCGCTAAGTCAGTTGGCACTTCATTGAGGTTATTTACATTTATAGTAAAGGTTTTTTCAAAAGAAAGTCCCCCTTGATCGGCCGTTCTTACTCGAATTGCATAAGAAGATTTAGTTTCAAAATCCGGGCTTGCCACAATTTGCAGGTTTGCACCGCTGATAGTGAAAGCTGAATTATCAGTACTTCCTGCACCAGCGACCAAAGTGTAAGTAAAAGTATTTGCAGCATCTACATCTATAGAAGAAAGCACTCCTACTGTTGTTCCTGCAGCCACATTTTCGTTAATAGCTGTAGCCGAAAGCGCTAAGTCAGTTGGCACTTCATTCAGGTTATTTACATTTATAGTAAACGTTTTTTCAAAAGAAAGTCCCCCTTGATCGGCCGTTCTTACTCGAATTGCATAAGAAGATTTAGTTTCAAAATTCGGGCTTGCCACAATTTGCAGGTTTGCACCGCTGATAGTGAAAGCTGAATTATCAGTACTTCCTGCACCAGCGACCAAAGTGTAAGTAAAAGTATTGGCAGCATCTACATCAATAGAAGAAAGTATTCCTACCGTTGATCCGGCCGCTACATTTTCGTTAATAGCTGTAGCCGAAAGCGCTAAGTCAGTTGGCACTTCATTCAGGTTATTTACATTTATAGTAAACGTTTTTTCAAAAGAAAGTCCCCCTTGATCGGCCGTTCTTACTCTAATTGAATAAGAAGATTTAGTTTCAAAATCCGGGCTTGCCACAATTTGCAGGTTTGCACCGCTGATAGTGAAAGCTGAATTATCAGTACTTCCTGCACCAGCGACCAAAGTGTAAGTAAAAGTATTGGCAGCATCTACATCAATAGAAGAAAGTATT
>NZ_JAFEVZ010000037.1 GCF_022802975.1 Flavobacterium pectinovorum | reverse complement strand
CCACAATTATCAGTAGCTACGGGAGCCTGAGCTTGAGCGGTTGCCAAACCTGAAAGATCACTGCATTGTAAAGTCACATTTAGAGAAGTGGCTGCAGTTGTCCATGTTGGCGCTGTGTTGTCCTGAATGGTGATTACCTGAGTGAAAACACTTGAGGTGTTGTTACAAACATCTTTGGCTTCCCAGGTGTTGGTATAAGTTCCAGAGTTTACACAAGAGCCTTGTGTAAAGTTTCCGCTTATTTTGGTGTAGGTTACAGCTCCGCCACAATTATCAGTAGCTACGGGAGCCTGAGCTTGAGCGGTTGCCAAACCTGAAAGATCACTGCATTGTAAAGTCACATTTAGAGAAGTGGCTGCAGTTGTCCATGTTGGCGCTGTGTTGTCCTGAATGGTGATTACCTGAGTGAAAACACTTGAGGTGTTGTTACAAACATCTTTGGCTTCCCAGGTATTGGTATAAGTTCCAGAGTTTACACAAGAGCCTTGTGCAAAGTTTCCGCTTATTTTGGTGTAGGTTACAGCTCCTCCACAATTATCAGTAGCTACGGGAGCCTGAGCTTGAGCGGTTGCCAAACCTGAAAGATCACTGCATTGTAAAGTCACATTTAGAGAAGTGGCTGCAGTTGTCCATGTTGGTGCTGTGTTGTCCTGAATGGTAATTACCTGAGTAAAAGTAGTTGAGGTGTTGTTACAAACATCTTTGGCTTCCCAGGTATTGGTATAAGTTCCAGAGTTTACGCAAGAGCCTTGTGCGAAGTTTCCGCTTATTTTGGTGTAGGTTACAATTCCGCCACAATTATCAGTTGCTACGGGAGCCTGAGCTTGAGCGGTTGCCAAACCTGAAAGATCACTGCATTGTAAAGTCACATTTAGAGAAGTGGCTGCAGTTGTCCATGTTGGTGCTGTGTTGTCCTGAATGGTAATTACCTGAG
>NZ_JAFEVZ010000035.1 GCF_022802975.1 Flavobacterium pectinovorum | reverse complement strand
CTTCATTTACAGCGATTGGAAGCAATGTTTATACGGCAGCATCGTCTGGGACGTATAGTTTTAGAGTTACGGATTCTAATACTTCGGGATGTACAGTAGTTACCAGTGCGACAGTAAATGCTATTACCAATCCATCGGTAAGTGCTAGCCAGGTAAATGTTAGCTGTAATTCAGGCACACCAAACGGTTCAGTTACCTTAACAGGATCAGGAGGATCAGGAGGCTATACTTACAGTAACAATGCTACAAGCGGCTTTAGCACTACAGCTACTTTTACAGGCTTGGGAGCTTCAGCAACGCCATATACTTTTTATGTAAAAGACAGTAAGGGCTGTACCGGTTCCGTTAATGTTACCATTACCGAGCCATCAGCTTTGACAACAACCGCTTCAGCAAGTGCTTTTAGCTGTAATAGCAGTACAAATGCCAAACAGAGTGCCTTAGTTACCGTTGTAGAACCTACAACTGGAACCGCACCATATACTTATAGTTTTGAGGGGGGAGCCTTTACAGGAATCAGAACATTCACGGTTTCAGATAATGGTACAGACCAAACGATCGACTATGTAGTAAGAGACAATAACGGCTGTAGTTTTACAGATTCGGTTTTGATCAACAGATTAAACCCGCCTGTTATCTCAGATATTACCCATACGCCTATTTATTGTGCTCCATTGAGCACAACTAGTACTGTAACGGTTACCAAAACAGCAACTACAGGAGTTGGTCCAACAATTACCTATGAAATTACAGCACCAGCAGGTTCTGTAACTTCCAATACGACAGGAGTTTTTAGCGGACTTGCTGGTGGAGTAACCTATAGCTTCAAAGTAACGGATGCTAACGGATGTTTTGCTACAGGTTCTCATACAGTACCAGTTGTTAGTCCAATTTCGGTTATTGGAACTAAATTGAATGATGTATATTGTAATGGAGGTTCAACAGGATCTATTCGATACAATGTAAGTCAGTTTACTTCATCTTACAGTTATAGTGTTAACGCAGCAGCAGCAGTTAGCGGACAGACAGCGTCAGAGTTTACGTTGTCTAATTTGCCGGTTGGCAGCTACTCTGTAGTTTTCACAGACGATACTACTAATTGTACGGCATCAACCAATATCAGCATTACTGAGCCATCGGCAGCGTTATCCGCTACAGCTACTCAGGTAAATGCCAATTGTAATGTTGCTACTTCAAAAGTTACCGTTACCGCTACAGGAGGAACTCC
>NZ_JAFEVZ010000034.1 GCF_022802975.1 Flavobacterium pectinovorum | reverse complement strand
TTATTTGGAGCAAGTCCTGCAAATATATTTGAGGTTTGATAAGTTGTTCCGTTCAGGCTATATTCCATTCCGGTTTGAGAAGCAATGGTAATTGTTCCTGTTGGAATGGCGCAAGTAGGCTGTACAACATTTAAGGTTGTTGGGATTGACGGAGCAGTTGGTACCGTACTGATTTTTACAGTTGTTGCTCCTGAATTAGTGGCGCAAGTTCCGTCGAGGTTATTTCGAACATACAGGGTGTAATTATTTGGTGCAAGTCCGGCAAACACATTTGAAATTTGATAAGTCGTTCCGTTCAAACTATACTCCATTCCGGTTTGGGGAGCAATGGTAATTGTTCCTGATTGAATGGCACAAGTAGGCTGTAAAACATTTAAGGTTGTTGGGATTGATGGAGCAGTTGGTACTGGATTGATTTTTACAGTTGTTGTTCCGGAATTAGCAGCGCAAGTTCCGTCCAGAGTATTTCTAACATATAATGTATAGTTATTTGGAGCAAGTCCGGCAAATGCATTTGAAGTTTGATAAGTTGTTCCGTTCAAACTATATTCCATTCCGGTTTGAGAAGCAATGGTAATTGTTCCTGTTGGAATGGCGCAAGTAGGCTGTACAACATTTAAGGTTGTTGGGATTGATGGAGCAGTTGGTACCGTATTGATTTTTACAGTTGTCGTTCCGGAATTAGCAGCGCAAGTTCCGTCCAGAGTATTTCTAATATATAATGTATAGTTATTTGGAGCAAGTCCTGCAAATATATTTGAGGTTTGATAAGTTGTTCCGTTCAAACTATATTCCATTCCGGTTTGAGAAGCAATGGTAATTGTTCCTGTTGGAATGGCACAAGTAGGCTGTACAACACTTGAAGTTGTTGGGATTGACGGAGCAGTTGGTACTGGGTTGATTTTTACAGTTGTCGTTCCAGAATTAGCAGCGCAAGTTCCGTCCAGAGTATTTCTAACATATAATGTATAGTTATTTGGAGCAAGTCCGGCAAACACATTTGAGATTTGATAAGTTGTTCCGTTCAAGCTATACTCTATTCCAGTTTGAAGAGCAATGGTAATTGTTCCTGTTGGAATGGCGCAAGTAGGCTGTACAACACTTGAAGCTGTTGGGATTGACGGAGCAGTTGGTACTGGGTTGATTTTTACAGTTGTCGTTCCAGAATTAGCAGCGCAAGTTCCATCCAGAGTATTTCTAACATATAATGTATAGTTATTTGGAGCAAGTCCGGCAAACACATTTGAGATTTGATAAGTTGTTCCGTTCAAGCTATACTCTATTCCAGTTTGAAGAGCAATGGTAATTGTTC
>NZ_JAFEVZ010000033.1 GCF_022802975.1 Flavobacterium pectinovorum | reverse complement strand
GGATCAATACATATTGTTGTGGGGAAATATTAAAATATCGATTTTTGTATTTTAAAATTATATAGAAATGCAGGATTCTTTTGCGGAGCTTCTCAAGTTGTTATTGCCTGAAATAATAGTTGATTATTTTGAACTTACCTCTTATGAAAAAGGAGATGAGATTCTTCATTTGTACTTGAAAGAAATCAATTCTATTCCAAAAGAATACCGAAGTTCTAAACTAAGCTCAAAAGGATTTTTTGAGCAGATAACTGTTCAGGATTTTCCTATTCGCGGACATCAGGTGTATCTTCACATCACTCGCAGAAGATGGCTTAATGAAGATACTGGAAAAGTAGTTTTCAGAGATTGGAATTTAGTAGCAGACGGAACTCGTGTAACTCAGGAGTTTGCGTCTTTTTTAAAAGAGATCAATAGATTCCAATCCAAATAACTGCAATGCCATTGCTTCATTTTATGGCATCAAGGGCAGAAATCTGCAATATCAGTACAAAGATTTCTTAAGCGATTTTAAAATTTGGGATCAAAAATCACATGCAAAACAATGGCTTTTATTTCCTGAAAACATTGGAAAACGTTTATCAATAGATGAAACTTGCCTCTCTAATGGAGAGTTATATACTATTTTAACAAACAAATCCGGCAGAGGCAGAAAAGGAACCATAGTGGCAATGATATTAGGAACTAAAGCTTCATCTGTTATTGATGTCATTGAAAAAATACCGCTTAAAAAACGAAACCTTGTCAAAGAAATCACACTTGATATGGCTGCTAATATGGGATTGATTGCCAAGAAATGTTTTCCAAACTCAGTTCGTGTTATCGATCGTTTTCATCTTCAGAAACTTGCGTCAGAAGCTTTGCAGGAAATCAGGATTAAATATCGCTGGAAAGCCATCGATCAGGAAAATGAAGCTATAGAAGAGGCTAAAAAGTTCAATAAAAAATATGAATCTCAAACACTTGTAAATGGAGATACACTTAAACAGCTATTAGCAAGAAGCCGTCATTTTTTATATAAAACCAAAACAAAATGGTCTGTTAGTCAAACAGAACGTGCTAATTTATTATTTGAATTGTATCCAGATATCCTAAAAGCATACAATCTGACTCAGGAACTACGTACTATTTTTGAAAAAAAAAATGATAAAATTATTGGCTTTGCAAAATTGGCCAAATGGCATGAAAAGGTAAATCAATCTGGATTTAACTCTTTCAATACAATATCCAGAACAATAATCAATCATTATCAAGCAATATTAAATTACTTTGATAACAGAAGTACAAATGCTTCGGCAGAATCTTTCAATGCAAAAATAAAAGCTTTTAGAGCCCAGTTCAGAGGCGTAAGGAATGTAGAGTTTTTCCTTTTTAGGTTAACTAATATTTATGCCTAAATTTTATCAATCCACAGGTTTTTGCATTGATCC
>NZ_JAFEVZ010000032.1 GCF_022802975.1 Flavobacterium pectinovorum | reverse complement strand
TGAACTGCCCCCAAAAAGTTAGACACTATTTGGGGGCATTTTTATGGAACGAAAAGTCAAATATTCATATGAGTTTAAGCTTCTCTGTGTAGAAGAAGTTTTAAAAAAACATCGACCTTTAACTAGTGTAGCCATTAATAGAGGCGTAACTAATACTAGTCTAAAGCAATGGATTAGTTTTTATCTTAAATTTGGTAATGAAGGTCTTTTGCCAAAAGTTAGAAACACAAAATACAGTCTAAATTTTAAGCTAAAAGTATTGCAAACTATTGAAAATAAGACTTTATCTTTGGGTAAAACCTGTTTACTTTTCAATATTCCAGCAAGGTCAACAATACTGACTTGGCAGAGGCAATATGAAAAAGATGGTTTAACAGGTTTAAAACTAAAGCCAAAAGGCAGACCGAAAGCTATGAATTTTAAAAGAAAGCAACGCAAAACAGATAAACCTTTAACTAGAGAGGAAGAACTTTTAAAAGAATTGGAGTATTTACGAGCTGAGAACGAAATCTTAAAAAAGTTCAATGCCTTAGTTCAAGCCGAACAAGCCAATCAAAACAAAAGGCTCAAACCATAATGGAATTAAGGCATAAATATGATTTAGACCTTTTGCTAAATTGTATGAATATGGTCAGAAGTACATATTATTACTATGAAAAAAAAGATCAGTTAACAGATAAATATCATAATGTAAAAGAACTAATCAAGCAGATTTACAATCATCATAAAGGCAGATTGGGTTACAGGCGTATCACTTTCTTAATTAGGCTAAAAGGAATTATAATTAATCATAAAACAATACTGCGATTGATGAAAATTTTAGGACTAAAAAGTTTAATCCGAATAAAGAAATACAAATCATATAAAGGAGAACAAGGAAAGATCGCTCCAAATTTATTGAAGCGTAATTTTAAGGCTTTAAAACCCAATGAAAAATGGGCCACAGATATTACAGAATTTAGTGTTTCTGGCAATAAATTATATCTCTCTCCAATTATAGATTTATTTAATGGAGAAATAATTAGTTATGAACTATCCGAGAGACCTCATTTCAATCAGATAAGCAATATGCTTAAAAAGTCTTTCAGGAAAATACCAAATAATACAAATTTGATATTACACTCAGATCAAGGCTGGCAATATCAAATGAAACAATATCAATTAATGCTTAAAGACAAAGGAATCAAACAGAGTATGTCAAGAAAAGGAAACTGTCTTGATAATGCAGTGATAGAGAATTTCTTTGGGATATTAAAGTCAGAGCTATATTACCTTATGAAATTTAAAGACATAAAACACTTAAAACAACAAATCATAGAGTATATAGAATATTACAACAATGAAAGAATAAAACTAAATCTAAAAGGAATGAGCCCGATACAATATCGAGCTCATTATTATCAAATTTAATTATAAATTCGTCTAAACTTTTGGGTGCACTCTA
>NZ_JAFEVZ010000031.1 GCF_022802975.1 Flavobacterium pectinovorum | reverse complement strand
TGTGTGTGCCCTGCATGAGCAGGACACACGCCGTAGTCTTTGATAAAAATTGAAAAATACAAATTTCAGATTATAAAACAAAGATATGGCGTGTTATTTTTCCAGAGGGTGTAAGTCCCTTATGAGCGGATTGAAACCTCGAATCATTAGTACGTCGCAAGGTTGTCAATCGTGAGGTTGGAACTGAAGGAAGCGAGACGACAAATTCCGGTACTGACGAACAGAAACTGCATAAGAGGCATTTGATAGGGGATAAGCGTGCACAGCAACGTAACGTCCAAAGTATACCAAACCTATTAGATGTAGATGCAGCAGGAATTGGACAAAGGAAAAAGCTCTTACCAGGGGAGGTCTTTGCAACCACGGGTTGGTTATGCAAAGAAGTCAGCAGAAGTCATAGTACTTGTGGCAAACGAGTTGCGAATAGATACCGCATAGGCCTCACAATCAAGGAAGGACCCAACGCAAAGCGGTTCTTAATTTTCATCGGAATAACGCAAGTTATAGCCCTGAAAAAGCGGAACAGTTTTAACGAATTAAACAACAAAATGATTGAGAGGGTAGTACATCCTTACAACCTGCAAAAAGCATTAGAGCAGGTGATTTCCAACAAAGGAAGCGCAGGGGTTGATGGTATAAATACCAATCAACTCAAAATGCTATTTCCCCAACGGAAAGACCAATTGCTCGACCTTATCATGCAAGGAAGCTACCAGCCACAGGCCATTTTGGGCGTGGAGATTCCCAAAGGCGAGGGCAAAACCCGACTTTTGGGCGTTCCCACCACCACCGACCGAGTGCTGCAACAAGCCGTATCGCAGGTTCTTGCACCGCTGTTTGAACCCGAATTTAGTTCTAACAGTTTTGGATTCAGACCCAGCAAAAACACCCGACAAGCCGTTGGGCAAGCGAGGGAATACATTCATCAGGGACTGAACCACATTGTAGAGATTGACCTAAAGAACTTCTTTGACCAGGTCGATCATTGTTTACTTTTGAATTTGGTGTATCAAAAAGTGAAATGCCCAACCACGATGCGCCTGATACGAAAATGGTTGCGAGTGCCGATACAAATCAACGGCAAACTGCAAAAACGAAGAAAAGGCGTTCCGCAAGGAAGTCCATTAAGTCCGTTACTGTCAAACATCCTGCTTCACGAATTGGACAAGGAAATGACAAGGCTCAAATTGAAATTCGTTCGCTATGCCGATGATTTTAGTATGTACTGTAAAAGCCAAAATCAGGCGAAAGCCACAGCACAGGCAATTTCCAAATTCCTGAAAAAGAAGCTCAAACTGACCGTGAACACGGAGAAAAGCGGGATTAGACGTCCTGTTAACTTCACAATTTTGGGATTCGGTTTTGTGCCAACGTACAGAAAAGGAAGCAAGAATGACTACCAGTTGGTGGTGGCAGAAAAAGCGTGGAAAAAACTCAAAGAACGGCTTAAAGGCATTACCCGCAAAACCGCACCAGCAAAATTTGAACAGCGCATTGCCAAGATAAAGGAAGTGCAACGGGGATGGTTAAACTATTTTCGGGGAGCGAGTATTATGGGCAAACTGCGTGATTTGGACGGCTGGCTCAGAAACCGACTTCGGTATTGTATTTGGCACGATTGGAAGAAACCCGAACGAAAGAGGAAAAACCTCATACGATTAGGTGTTAATAAAGATCATGCGTATGCTTGGAGCAGAACCAGAAAAGGCGGTTGGGCAGTTGCACAAAGTCCCATTTTGAATACGACTATTACTTTGAAGCGCCTAAAACAAAGAGGCTATCAATCTTTAATGGATGTTTACATCGAACTTAACCCATCACTTTGCGAACCGCCGAGTACGTGACCCGTACGCTCGGTGGTGTGAGAGGCGCACTCCGTTCTATTTG
>NZ_JAFEVZ010000030.1 GCF_022802975.1 Flavobacterium pectinovorum | reverse complement strand
CCACAATCGTCGGTAATAGTCCAGGTATTGGTATAAGTTCCTGCGTTTGAGCATCCCTCAGCAGCCATAAACTGACCGGTAACTTTTACGATATTGGATACATCGGTATCACAAAGATCGGAAGCCACAGGGAACATTGCCTGAGCGTTTTCCAATCCTGTAAGATCGCTGCATTGTAAAGTTACATTTAAAGAAGCGGTTTCAGTAGCCCATGTTGGCGCAGTGGTATCTTCGATAGTGATCACTTGGGTGAAAGTATCAGAAGTATTGCCACAATCGTCTTTTACAGTCCAGGTGTTGGTATAAGTTCCGGAATTTCCACAACCTTCAGTAGCCATAAATTGACCGGTAACTTTTACGATATTCGATACATCGGTATCACAAAGATCGGAAGCTATAGGGAACATTGCCTGAGCGTTTGTTAATCCTGAAGTGTCGCTGCATTGTAAAGTCACATTTAAGGAAGCTTTTTCAGTAGCCCAAGTCGGAGCTGTGGTATCTTCGATTGTGATTACTTGGGTAAAAGTATCAGAAGTATTGCCACAATCGTCTTTTACAGTCCAGGTGTTGGTGTAAGTTCCGGAATTTCCACATCCCTCAGCAGCCATAAACTGACCGGTAACTTTTAGGATATTCGATACATCGGTATCGCAAAGATCGGAAGCTACAGGGAACATTGCCTGAGCGTTTGCCAATCCAGAAAGGTCGCTGCATTGTAAAGTCACATTTAAAGAAGCCGTTTCAGTAGCCCATGTTGGGGCAGTGGTATCTTCGATTGTGATTACTTGGGTGAAAGTATCTGTAAGATTTCCGCAATCGTCTTTTGCAATCCAGGTATTGGTATAAGTTCCTGCATTTGAACAACCTTTGGATGTTACAAATTCACCACTAGTTTTTGTGTAAGTAACTATTGTACAGTTTGCAGTTGCAATTGGAGCTTGATTTTGAGCGGTTGTTAAACCTGCTGTGTCACTGCATTGCAAAGTAACGTTTAAAGTTCCAGGTTGTGTAATCCATGTTGGAGCTGCATTGTCTTCTATGGTAATTACTTGTGTAAATATTGTTGAAGTATTCAAACAAACATCTTTAGCTTCCCAAGTGTTGGTGTAAGATCCAGTACTTCCACAATTTCCTCTTTGTAACGTTCCGCTTATTTTGGTGTAGGTTACAATTCCGCCACAATTATCAGTTGCTACAGGAGCCTGAGCCTGAGCGGTTGCCAAACCAGCAGTATCGCTACATTGTAAAGTTACATTCAAAGCATTAGCAGCAGTTGTCCATGTTGGTGCTGTGTTGTCCTGAATGGTAATTACCTGCGTGAAAGTAGTTGAAGTGTTGTTACAAACATCTTTGGCTTCCCAGGTATTGGTATAAGTTCCAGAGTTTACGCAAGAGCCTTGTGCAAAGTTTCCGCTTATTTTGGTGTAGGTTACAGCTCCGCCACAATTATCAGTAGCTACGGGAGCCTGAGCCTGAGCGGTTGCCAAACCTGAAAGATCACTGCATTGTAAAGTCACATTTAGAGAAGTGGCTGCAGTTGTCCATGTTGGTGCTGTGTTGTCCTGAATGGTGATTACTTGTGTGAAAATACTTGAAGTGTTGTTGCAAACATCTTTGGCTTCCCAGGTGTTGGTATAAGTTCCAGAGTTTACACAAGAGCCTTGTGCAAAGTTTCCGCTTATTTTGGTGTAGGTTACAGCTCCGCCACAATTATCAGTAGCTACGGGAGCCTGAGCTTGAGCGGTTGCCAAACCTGAAAGATCATTGCATTGTAAAGTCACATTTAGAGAAGTGGCTGCAGTTGTCCATGTTGGTGCTGTGTTGTCCTGAATGGTAATTACCTGTGTAAAAACACTTGAGGTGTTGTTACAAACATCTTTGGCTTCCCAGGTGTTGGTATAAGTTCCAGAGTTTACACAAGAGCCTTGTGCAAAGTTCCCGCTTATTTTGGTGTAGGTTACAGCTCCGCCACAATTATCAGTAGCTACGGGAGCCTGAGCCTGAGCGGTTGCCAAACCGGAAAGATCACTGCATTGTAAAGTCACATTTAGAGAAGTGGTTGCAGTTGTCCACATTGGCGCTGTGTTGTCCTGAATGGTAATTACCTGAGTGAAAGTAGTTGAAGTGTTGTTACAAACATCTTTGGCTACCCAGGTGTTGGTGTAAGTTCCTGAGTTTACACAAGAACCCTGAGCAAAGTTCCCACTTATTTTGGTATAGGTTACAGCTCCTCCACAATTATCAGTAGCTACGGGAGCCTGAGCTTGAGCGGTTGCCAAACCTGAAAGATCACTGCATTGTAAAGTCACATTTAGAGAAGTGGCTGCAGTTGTCCATGTTGGCGCTGTGTTGTCCTGAA